>CAVZBY010000014.1:0-38165 GCA_963773685.1 Candidatus Aminicenantota bacterium | reverse complement strand
GTCGACGTCGGCTTTCTCGTCCTCATCTTCGTCTTCGGGGTCGTCGGCGGGCTTGTCCGCCCCGGGCTCGGGGATCTCGTAGTCTTTCTCCTCGACGTCGGCGTCGATGATCTTGTCGCCCGGGATCTCTTCCTCGACGGACCCGTCCTCGGGGAAGAGGAGCTGCGTCCCGCAGTTATTGCAATACTGTTCTTTCTCGTCGATGAGCGCCCGGCAGTAGGGACACCGCTTGATGGCCATTAATCAATTTATATTGAGAATTTTGCTTCTTGTCAATCGGAGTTTGGGCCGGCTCCCTGTCCTTGAGGACGGCTAAGCGGCCGTTCGGCTGCGCCATCCGCATATTATTCGCTCCCGGCCAACGAAGTCGGATCGCTATTTAGATAAGACCGTGCTAAGCGGATAAAATTCCCGTGTTCGACGAAATAATCTTTCCGGACAAGGCATCTATTTATTTTTTCAGCAATCCTCGATTTTTTCCTTGACACCCGAATAAAAACGATGTGATAAAGAAAAGGCAACCTGGGAACCAAAAAAAATTGAATAGGGGGAGAAAATGAAAAAGCAGAGTTTCTTTATGGCCGGATTATTGGTGCTCTTCATGTGCATCCCGACATTCGGTCAAACGATCCTGGGGATATCCCAAGACGGCAAGTATTTCACTATCAACGGGGTGCCGACATGGATTCAAGAAATCACGTACTTTACCCCTCACGACCTGGCCACAGAAAACACAACCAAGTTCGAGAAGCTCGGCGAAGAACTCGATGCCATGAAGAGCCGAGGGATCAATTGTATCCGGATATGGCTGCAAACGGGAAACTGGGATTGGGATGCGCAAGATTGGGACCAGGATTGCAGCAAGTTTCTGAGCTTTTCGCCCTATGTCAAGGATGCCGAAGACGGGAGCTTTAGCAGGAATCCGGCGCCCAATGACACCTTCAGGTATTGGCACCGCATAAGAAGGCTCCTGGAAAAATGTGATGAAAAGGGGATCATCGTCGACATTTCCCTGCTGTACGGCGGGCCCAGCTGTCCCGGAACTAAAGACATCAAGCCCAACTCCGTGTTTGAGCAAGAAAGTCTGGCGGGAATCTTGACCACCGATTTTTCTTACCTGAAGAACTGGTACTTGGACATCGAGAACGAGTGGGCGGGTCACCTGCAGAGCCGGTCCATGGACGAAGCGATCATTAACATCGGCCTTATAAGAACGGTGGTCCAAGGCATTGACAGTGGGAGACTATGTACGGCCTCCTGCGGCCCTTATGATGCTGAGACCGGCTCTTGGAATGCGCCTAAATGGACACCGGATCGCTTCGATGATTATTGCGACAATGTCGACTTTGTCGCAATACATGAGAATTTCTATTCGGGAGCCGCCGTTAGCTTTCTTAAGGACAACTTGCCAAGCAGTAAGCCGATCCATTGCCAGGAGCCCAATCGAAGAGGCAAGTTTTTCCCCGGAACGGCCTATTTTCCTGCTGCTTCAGAATTTATAGCGGATCTGAGAGCCGCCGCCGAGAATGGGGCCGCCGGCTGGTGTTTTCATAATTTTCTATCATGTGATTTTAACGGCACCGGTAATCATTCTTGCTCATCCGGATCCGGAATTCCGAAGAGCGGATATATGAACTGGTGGGCCGACGGCAGCCATATGCGAAACGGGTACGAAATCAATACCGGGCTTCTCTTCATAGGAGGCCACCTGAAGGCAGGCGGGCAATTGGACACCGTCGAACGTGACGTTGCGAACAGAGTAAGAATAATCAGGAACCTGAATCTTCCGGAGCATGTTCATTTCGGCGGCACGTTACAGATGATATGGACGTGCGAGTCATACGAAAAACAGGGAAAGATCTCTTTGTTCAGACAAGGGAATTGGGTTTACGATATCGCGGTTGATCATTGGCTGAACGACGGGTCCTTTAACTGGCTCATCGAGGATACCGATCATGAAGGGAATCCTTTGCCGGACGGTTCCGATTACAGGATACGATTCATGTCCGGTGACGGTCTCGTTCTATTTGAGACCGCGGAATTTACGATTAATCATGGCACTATATTCACGATCACCGCGACGGCGAACTCGGGAGGCACGATCTCGCCGTCAGGAGCCGTGACGGTCGAACAGGGTGAGGACCAGGATTTCACAATTTCTCCGAATCCCGGCTATGATATTCAAGACGTCATGATCGACAGTGTCAGCGTAGGGGCCGTGCCGACGTACACATTCCTGGATGTCCAGGCCAATCATTCCATCGAAGCCTTCTTTATGCCTTCAACCACGTATACCGTCACCGTGGATATCCAAAGCGGGCACGGATATATCCTGCCGAATTGGATTTGCTGTTATAAGGTCTATACGGTCGCCGCAGGAAGCAGCTTCAGCGTTACGCTTCGCCCGGAAACCGGATATCATGGATACTACTACGTGTTGGTTGGAACAGGCAAGTACAATTACCCGGCGAATGGAGTGATCAACATAGCCAGCGTGACCAAGAACGAGATCATTCGCGTCTATTTCGAAGCTGATTGATAAGAGGGCGGGGGCGGCCCGGCCGAGCGGCTCAGATTCAAGGTCGACGATGCCCTTATCGAGCTCCATGGCCATCCGGTCAGCGTCTATCGCGACGGCGCGCTCGTCACCCTGACCATGCCGAAGCGGTTCTAATCGGGCTTCCTGTCGCTCCGCTTCGCATTACCGGTCTCTTTCGTGATATCCATCATGCTCAAGCGACCGGGCCGCTCGACCAAGCTGCGAAACGTGGGCGGGCCCCCTTCGATGAGGATCCGTTCTTCCGGCCCCGTAGGCAGTTCCTCTTCCCCGATATCCGAGAACTTTATCGAACCGCCGTTGAACCCAACATAAGCCGCTCGTCCCGACATCGTGACTTCGTCCGTCCGGCGGATATTGATCCCGATCTCAGGGAGGATGAGCTTCAGAGCTTCGGCCGGGATCGTCGCGGTGATGTCAACGCCCCGATCGTCCTTGGCCGCGATCTTCACATCATACTGATAGCAGTTGATCGCCAGGAAGACCTTGCTTTTCGGATACATCTCCAACGCGGCGTCAATATCCTTCCTGTTTACACCCATCTTCGTGTTGCCGGCCAGTTCGGACAAATGGCTGTAAACGAGGCACACCTTCCCGTTGGAAAGTTCCAGCTTCAACGACGCGATCTTCGCGAAATCGGCACTGACGGCCTTGAGCTCTTCGTCCGTGAACTTGACCTTTTCCTCCCGGCTGGCGGCCTGCTGCCATTCCGGGATATCGAACGCCTTGAGTCGTGCGGGGTAATCGGCTTCCGTACATCCGATGACGTTCCAGGGAAGGCATACTCCTATATATCCCGCCTTCCTGGCCCGGATATAAACGGAACCCGGCCCATAGGCCAGGCTTGGAATGTTGAAAACATGTTCGATCTTCAGGTCGTTCAGGACCCTCTGATATAGGCTGCGATGCGGCATAAGGAAATATGCCGCTAACGCGCCGACCGCGGCTAATACGACGAGAATGCTGATGGTCTTGATCATCATCCCACCCCCTATGAGAAAATAGGCTCTGTCACGGCCGTTGTCAAGCTGACAATTATCCCATTCCTGCTCCCGTTCCGATCATTGCAGGGCCGCCCGGAATTGGGCTAAAATCGGAGGACAGGAGGGGAATCATGTATCGCGTCGTTCACTTCGACATCATGGCGGACGATACGGCCAGGGCCGTCAAATTCTATGGGGACGTCTTCGGCTGGAAGGCCGAAGGCTGGCCCGGGATGGACTATTGGCTGGTCACCACCGGGCCGGACGACCAACCCGGCATCAACGGAGGCATCGGCCCGAGACGGCAACCCTCGGACCAGACCCAGAACTCGATCCAGGTGCCCTCGGTCCTCGAGTTCCTGAAGAAGGTCGAGGCGGCAGGGGGGAAGGCTTTGACCCCCAAGATGCCCATCCCGGGCGTCGGCTGGCTGGCCATGTGCACTGATACGGAAGGTAACACGTTCGGCCTGTTCGAAGACGATCCCGAAGCGAAATGATCGTCCACAGATGTTTTCCATGGCGCCCGTGAACCATATCGCGAAGAAGATCGCGACCTATTTCCGCAGGCAGGAGAACGCCTCGCTCAGCGAGCGCTTCATCTCCGGCATCGAGCTCGTTTATTCCCTCATCCTGGCCTGCGCCGTCGTCAAGGTCCTGGAGATCATCCATGGGGACGTGTTCGCCGTGCTCAGGTCCACGTGGCCCGCGATGATCGTCAGCGGACTGTTCCTCCTCCGCTTCTTCTTCGCGCCGTCTCAGAACCTCCGGGTCCTCGGCGAGCATGCCCGAGGATGGAAATGGACCATCCTCCCCTTCGACGGCCTGGCGCTTTTCGCGCTCTCCTTCCTTTTCTATTTCATGTGCCTGAACATCGAGGACCCCGAGCTGTTCTACAGACTCTTCTTTTATGCCCTGTTCTTCGACGTTATCTGGCTGCTGACGATCATCTGCCGGTGCCGGACGGATAAGTTCCTCCATAACAGGATATGGATCTATAACAACCTGGCATTCGTTTTCCTGTACATCGTGCTCCCCGCTTCCTGGCAGGTCTGGTTCGTGCTTGCCGTGGCCAACTCCCTGATCGACTTCGGGGCGACGTATTCGGAATACTTCAAATCATGAGAGGGGGACCGGTCGCCGACGGAGGCCTGAATGATGATATAGGCAACCCTGTAAAGATGGGCCTGCCTGTCAGATTCAAAAGGCTCTTGATTCAGTTCGAGTTATTGGCAACAACGCGGTTCGTGATCGCTCCCCGGAGCGATCACGGACCTCAATGAGATAGAAAGAGGGGGAGCTAATATTTTCTCACTCTTTCAACCTCGTGTCCGGATCAACGACTAAAAAAATGAAGGGAGAGGTATAGGTGGCTGATAGGGGGTGGAAGGAGTCGCTATTGAAGCCTGCCCCCTTGAAGCACTCCAGCCTGGGGGTTGCTAAGTTCGTCGGAAACCTCAAGGCAATGACCGTTCACGAATGGTTCTTTCGGACTCCCGAATGCGGGATAGAGGAGCTCCCCATTGAGGCTCTCGAGCTCTTCGGCCCCGATACTTTGGAGGAGGCGGAGGCGAAGGGATATACAGCGTGCCCGCACTGCCTGCCCTACAATCAGCAAAGGAAGTGAGACCGGGGCCGGTTGATCCCTCGCGCGACAGACCTGAATAATAGACATGCAAATGAGCATGGATAGAACGGCACGGAAATGGGGAATAGAAACTCAGAGCGTTTGCTTTCAGAAATTCAGAAGGAGAACAAAACATGAGAAAAGAAATCGTTATTCCGTTACTTATCGGGCTGACAATGATGGCGGCATTGAATGCTCAGGTTCTCGATAAGGATCTTGATCATATCGTCCTATATAGAGTAACGGATATAATGGCGACTTCAGCGCCCCTGACCGGAGTTGGCATGAACGGCTTCAAGCTGGCGGTCGGGGATGAGATGATAATTTATGCCAAGGGTGTTGACGCCAGCGGCAATGAAGTCGCGATCTGGCCGACCTGGAAAGCGGACAAAGAATTGTCCATCAGTGTTGTGGAAGGCCGCAGCAGAACGGTCGTTGTCAAAGCGTTGAAGGCGGGAGAGCCCCTGTTCGTGACCGCTATATATAAAACCGATGCGGGGAAAAAAGTGACAGTTGACGCCATGGGTTCGGTAAAATAGCAGCTGAGCTTATCTATTCCCCTTTTTCATTATTATTAGTTTAGGCAAGGACCCAGGTTGGATGCGCAGGGCCGTTGAGATCATCGAGGAGCAGGCCCGAGGCCGGGGGAAAACTTGAACCACGAAGGGCTTTTTGCTATCATCCCGGCGCCCCTTCCAGGCTGGAAAAGGGCCGGCAATTGGCGAAATTTGGTCAAGATTTCTTGATTGAATTGATTAAGTTGCTGATATTAATCGCAGTATAGACGCGCGTTTGTGGGCGATTAACTCAGAGGTAGAGTGCTACCTTCACACGGTAGAAGTCAGAGGTTCAATTCCTCTATCGCCCACACTTCCTTGCCAAAGACGCCCACCTTAAGTCCCCCTAATTATAGAGGGGGACTACAGGGGGTTAATGAACTCAAATGGATATGGGGGCGTCTTTGGACGAATCCTTACCCGGGACGCTGACAAGTCCCCCCTTATTGTAAGGGGGGTTGGGGGGATAAGATCTCCAGGCGTATTAGGGAGCGTCCCGGGAGGATACTCAAGGGGGCCAGGGGGATAAAGAGAATACTTGGATCCGCGGGCGTCACTGGCAATTTTTCGCTGACAAATGCCCCCTTATAATCGAGAGCGGAGCCAAGGGGATTGACCCTTCAAATGAGTCCATGCTATTAATTCAACAGCGTTCGGCGATTTCGCTTTGAAGGAGACACAGCATGAGAGGATTGAAGATGATGGCTCTGATCATTCTCTGCATCTCGTCTTTTCTCTTTCCCCAGGTGGATGAGAAGCTGAAAAACGATATCCGCAGCACGGGATACATTCACAGCCCGTTGCCGCTTGACTTCAGCATGTCTTTCGAGACTTTTGGGCTCACGAAAACCGTGTTGATCTCCGATGTGCTTTGCGACATGGAAGACATGAGCCCATGGTCGCATAGCGGCATCGGAAGCATGTCTCAAACCGCCGAAAGAAGTATCTCCGGGAAGCACAGCCTGAGATTAGCGGCGCCCAGCTATGTCGATGAAATACCCTCATGGGGCCTGGGCCGGGGGACGTCCATGGCCACCTTCGATGTGGGCGGCAAGAACTGGGAGAAGTACAACCGCATTCATCTCTACGTTTATCCGGACTGCGAAGGCGCCCGCACGGTCTATCTGAACCTCTATGTGGAGAACGACGGAAAGATCAAGGTGCCCGACATCTATGGCCGGGAAGGGTATCATGAGATGAACCTGACGAACGGCCAATGGAACGAATGCTTTGTCGAGATGTCGGAACTGCCGCGCGACAAGGTCACCAAGTTATCTTTTGCCATCGAAGTCTTCGGGAAGGAACGCACGATGGGGGATCTCCTGCAATTCGACGTTTCCAACGTGGCCTTGCAGGTCGTCAACGAGCCGGAGGTCGTGAGCGGGTGGAAGCCGGCTCGAAACAGGATCGTCTTCTCGACCTCCGGATATCGCCCCGACAGCGAGAAATCGGCCATCGTCAATATCGCCAAGCACAATGGGAAGTTCCAGATCGTGGATGAGGCGACCTCCCAGGTCGTCTATGAGGGGGACATCAAGCCGGTCAAGACGAGTCTCGGAGGCTTCGATACGGCCGATTTCACCTCGGTTGGACGCCAGGGACGATATCGGATCAGAGTCGGGGACATCACGACGGCGCCATTCTATATCGACGATAATCTATGGGATGACTCGGCCTGGCGCGTGCTCAACTACATGTTCTGCGAGCGCTGCGGCTATCCGGTGCCCGGCAAGCACGGCTCCTGCCACACGGACCTGCACGGCGAATACCAGGGGCGCGTCTATCCCGTGAACGGCGGCTGGCACGACGCCGCCGACATGTCCCAGTCATTCGCGCAGACAGGCGAGATCGCCTTTGCCATGCTCGAAATGGCGAACCGGGCCAAGGAAAAAGGCGACACGGATCTCTATCTGCGCCTGATGGAAGAGGCCCTCTGGGGGCTGGACGTGGTCATGAGGACGAGGCTCGAGAACGGCGATCGCTTCCAGGGATGGGGGACGAACCTGTGGACGGACGGCTATATCGGATCCACGGATGACGCGGGCCGGCGCCAGGTGAGGGCCGCGAACAGCGGCTTTGAGAATTTCCTGCTGTCGGGCATCGAGGCCTATGCCTCGATGTCGATCGCGAACGACCCGATGCTCGCGGCGAATCTCCGCAAGATCGCGAAAGAAGATTTCGGGTTCGCGGAAAAGCGTTTCGCCGAGCTCGGATTCAAGGAGATGAGCTCGGGGAAACCCGGGCACAGCGGCATGACTTCCCGCAGCCAGTACATGGCGACCGCGTCCTGGGCGGCGAGCATGCTCTATAGACTGACGAACGAGAAACCTTACGCCGACAAAGCGGCCGAGAGCATCAAGTACGCGCTTCAGTGTCAGCGGACAGAGCCGCTCAACGATGCAAACAGGATCGCCGGATTCTTCTACCGGGACCTCGACCGGAAATCAATCGTGCACTTCAACCACCAGTCGAGAGACCAGGTCTATATGCAGGCGCTGACCGCCCTCTGCGAGTCGCAGCCGCGCCATCCCGATTATGCGACATGGGAAAATGCCATTAGGCTGTTCGGCGGATACCTGAAGAACATCTTCCGGTACGTCGAGCCCTACGGCATGATCCCCAGCGGCGTGTATCAGAAAGACGAGGTCAAGGACAGGGAGAATTTCCTCGCGGTCCACCCGAGGATCGGCCCGGACATGGATCTTTCCGACGATTTCAAGGAACAGCTCGAAAACGGCGTCAAGCTGGATGAAGAGCATTATCTTCGCCGCTTCCCGGTCTGGTTCTCGTTCAAGGGAAATGCGGCCGTGCACCTCGCGACCGGCAAGGCGGCCGCTCTGTGCGGGAAGTTCCTCGACGACAAAGAACTGATGAATATCGCCGAACAGCAGCTGTTCTGGATCGTCGGCCGGAACCCCTTTGGACAGTCCTTGATATGGGGAGAAGGCAGCAATTATCCCCAGCTCTACACGGCCCTGCCGGGAGAAACGGTCGGGGCCATCCCTGTCGGCATGGAGTCGCGAGGCAATGAGGATACGCCCTATTGGCCTCAGTTCAATACGGCTACCTATAAGGAAGTGTGGGGCTCATCCGCGGGGAAATGGTTCTCCCTGATCGCGGAATTCTGAAATTATTGGGTAGAAGTCAGACGAGAGAAAGGCCATGATAGGCGAGATGGTGGACAAGTTCTTTTCGGGCGTCCCGGACATGATGGGCGGCCGGAAGGAAGGCGAGGGATCCGATCCCATGGAGATGTGGGGCCCATTCCTCGAACAGGGTCCGGATCTTCGGCGAGGCTACGATGGGAGAACGATCAGAGCTGCCAGAGTCCGAATTCGATCCCGCCCTGAATGACGATGGCGAATCGACCGTAACCCGTGATTTCAGTCGGAGCCATCGCGATCTCTGCCTGGGATCGGGCCGCCGCCGCGACGGAAGCTTGGATGTCTTTCACGAGCATGTAGGGCCGCACCACCGGCATCTCCGTGGCGCGCAACGGAGCTCGGATGCCCAACATTCCGCCGCCGGCCAGAGCGGCGGTCCGGGCGCCTCCCAGATTGGGGTCGGCTTTGCCGAAGGTCATCCCAAGCATTTGCGAATACAGCTCGCATGACGCGTCAACATCCTTAGTCACGATCTCGAGATAATGAATTTTCATGGTGTTCCCTTCGCCAGCGTTTAGTTCCGACGCGTTCGATCGATCGTCAGATAGATCCGCCGTTTGGCGGGGTCCCTTGTCCGGATCGAGCATATTGCCCAGATTCATGAGGTCGGCGCCCGAAAATGCCATCGAAGCCAGGCTGACGCGGACGAAGTCTCGTCGACGGATCCGCATAAGAACCTCCTTCTCGTAGGCCAGGGACATGATTATAGATCATCATTATCTTGATTTCACAATCTCTTGATATACATAGAGCTGCTGTATATAGTAGAGCTAGGTACAGGAGCCCAACCGCATTGAACATCGACAAGGACCTCGTTGCCGCCTCGGCCACGCCGCTGGTGCTTGCCATCCTGAGTGAAGGCGAAAGTTACGGTTACGCCATCATCAAACGGGTCGGCGAGTTGTCCAGGGGCGAGCTGCAATGGACTGACGGCATGCTCTACCCGCTCCTCCACCGCCTCGAGCGCAACGGCCTGGTCGAGGCGTTCTGGACCCTGTCGGAAACCGGCAGGCGGCGCAAGTACTACCGGCTGACCCGTGCGGGTGCGGAGCAGCTCGACCGCCAGCTCCGCCAGTGGCAGGTGGTGGATCGGGCGATGAAGGACATCTGGCGCGTGGCCGTCTCCCCGGCGGAACAGCCCATTTGACCGGCCTCGAGAGGAGTGATCCCGTGACGAATAACGCCATCTTGGAAGAACGCATCGGGCGGTGGAGGCAATACCTCCAGAGACGGCAAGCGGTTCGTTCCGTGGACGTCGAGGAGCTCGAGGATCACCTGCGAAGCCAGATCGACGCGCTGCGCGAGGCCGGCCTCGACGAGGATGAGGCATTCCTTGTGGCCGTCAAGCGCCTGGGCGGTCTGGATGCTCTTTCGCGCGAATTTGCCATCGAATATTCCGAGCGTCTCTGGAAACAGCTCGTGGTCTCATCCGGGAGCGACGTCTCGTCGCCGGCCGATCGGCGCGATGCCGCCTGGGCCGTGGGGCTGGCCCTAGCCGCGGCCGTGGCGATCAAGATCCCCGAGCTCTTCGGCCTCCGCATTTCGGGACCCTCGTCGCACGCCTCGTTCTACCTGCGCAATCTCAGCCTCTTCGTCCTCCCCTTCCTGGCCGGCTTCTTCGCGCTGAAGCGCAGCTCTCCCCCGCCGCGGATGGTACTGGCTTGCCGTTCCATTCGTGGCGGCGGGGCTGATCGTGAACATGTTGCCGTTCAGACCCGGCGGTCATACGGGGACGCTTGCCGCGATCCACCTTCCGATCGCGCTGTGGCTGATGGTGAGTTACGCCTACGCCGGGGGCCGGTGGCGCCTCCATGAACAGCGCATGAACTACGTGCGGTTCTCCGGCGAGTGGTTCATCTACTACGCGCTCATCGCGCTCGGAAGCGGGGCCCTGATGGGCCTCACGCTTTTCATCTTCAAGGCCATAGGCCTCGATGCCGAGCGGGCGCTTCAGGAATGGGTGCTGCCGTGCGGAGCGACGGGAGCGGTGATCATCGGCGCGTGGCTGGTGGAGTACAAGCAGAGCGTCATCGAGAACATGGCGCCCGTGCTCACGCGGCTCTTCACGCCGCTCTTCACAGCCCTGCTCCTCATCTTCATAGGGGCCATGATCTGGACGGGCAACCCCATCAGCGTCGAGCGGGAGGTGCTCATCGGATTCGACCTTCTGCTGGTCGTCGTGCTGGGCCTGCTCCTATACGCCATCTCGGCCCGCGACTCGGAGGCGCCTCCCGGCCGATTCGATATCCTCCAGCTCCTGCTCGTGGCGTGCGCTCTCATCGTGGACGGGCTCGCCCTATGGGCCATGGCCGCGCGCATCTCCGAATTCGGGTTCAGCGCCAACAAGACGGCCGCGCTCGGCCTGAACCTGCTGCTGCTCGTGAACCTGGCTTGGTCGGCCGTGCTCTACGCACGCTTCCTGGGCCGGCGCGCCCCGTTCACTCGCCTCGAGCACTGGCAGACGGCCTATATGCCGGCATTCGCGGTCTGGGCGTGGTTCGTGACGGCGCTCTTCCCGGTCATTTTCAACTACCGGTAGCACCGCACCCTGCCGCGAAGCCGTCGCCGCGCGCCGGCTTCGGCCGCTTCACAAGAGAAGCCCGGGTATCGAGGATCAGTGCTTCGCGATCCAATCGACGATGTCGGCGACCACGTACGGCGCGACACTGCCGTGCTTCTGCACGTACTCGAGAGGCATAATGATCCCCTCGCCTTCGAAGAAAAGGTGGTTGAGCTTGGGATAGAGGCGGAACTCAACGTCGAGGCGTGAGCCCAGAGCCTTCTTCCAGTTCTCGAGGTCGTCCGGCGTGACCTGATAATCCCGCCCGCCCTGCAGGAACAGCATGGGCGTTCGCACCGATTTGGCCGTTTCGGGCGGGTCGTAGGCGCGTAGGTCGAGCCAATAGGCGGGCATGGCGCCCACAAGCTTCGTTGTCGAGCCCCGGTCGGCCTCGGTTAGGGCCTTGATCTTCGCGACCTCGGCCTTGAGGTCCTCGAGCTTCTTCCTGTCTTCGTCCGTCAGGGTGTTCCCAGCCAGGCCATAGAGATAGGTCATCTGGCGGACGATCGTATCGTCGAGGGGCCGAGTCAGGCCGGCCATGCTGATGAAGCCGGCCAGCCCGAGGGGTTCGGCCGCGAGGGCGATGCGCGGGATCAGGAAGCCCCCGAGGCTGTGGCCGAGGATGAGGACCCGCTTCGGATCGACGCCCTTGGTCCTCTGGAGTAGCGCCGCCGCGGCCAGGGCGTCGTCGATGGCCTCCTCCTTGACCGTCAACCGCGCTTCGAGCTTTGGGTCAGCCAGGATCCTCTGGCCATAGACCTTGCTCCGTTTTTCGTACCGCACGACGGCGATGCCGCGTGTGGCCAAGCCCCAGGCCAGGTCCTTGAACGGCTTGTTGGGACCGATCGTTTCGTCACGGTCGTTCGGACCCGAGCCATGGACAAGGACGAGCCCGGGAACCGGCCCGGCGCCCTTTGGCATGGTCAGTGTCCCCGGCAGGGCCCACTCCCCCGAGCCGATGGTGACATCGATCTCCTCGAACTTCGAGGCATCGGCGAAGGCGGGAGGAGTGTAATTCGCCGGCGGCGCCGGGGGCACGAACTGGAGGCCGGCGATCTGGCCCGCCTTGTCGAAGACGATGCGGGCGTCGAGGAGGGCCTTCTCGAAGGAACAGGCGACGAGGACGATCTCGTAGCCTTGGAACTGTTCATGACGGGCTGGGCCCTGTCGTTTGAACGCCCCGACCTGGGCGGGGAGCTGCTGGGTCCACATCAGCTCGAGCTTGTCCGGACCGGAAAGCTTGAGCATGGTCTCATCGAAGTCGCTGACGGCGCCCTGGAAATCGCCTTTAGCCAACGTCGCGAGGAACGCCCGGGCCTTGATGGTCAAAGCGTCCTCGGTTTGAGGCACAGTTCGGGCCGGAAGCCCAGAGAGGGTGAACAGGAGCAAGCCTGTGCCTAGGAGAAGAACGATCGCGTTTTTCATCTTGGTCCTTCCTCGGCAATGATTATCCGCCAGAATGGCCGCCCTAGTAAACAAGGCCGGCCCACTAAACGGTCACCTGAGTGGAGGCTCAAGAAAAGCACTCCAACCGATCAAAGGAGGCCGTCATGGAACACCGTTCGAAGTTCGCCCTTATCGCTTTCCTCGCCGTCGTCACGATCTCGGCGGCGCCCTCACTCCGAGGATCGCAGGTCGCGCCCGAGACGCTGATCGCGTCTGCCCGGACCACCGTGCTCACCCCTCATCTTTCGCGAGACGAGATCACCCGGGCGCTCGTCCAAGCCTTGGACGCCTCGCTCCTGATCCTCCCCGCAATAGACGACGCGGCCGAGTTCAAGACTCGCGTCGGCTCCGTCCGGAAATTGTTCGAGGATAAGGCCATCTTAGAGGACAAGGCCCGCCGGGATCTTGGGCTCGCTTACAGGCTGGTCTCCGGCGGGAAGGACTGGGAGATCCCGGCGGAGCTCAAGACCGCCGGCTCGAGCCGGGGGAGCATCGAAAAAGCGACCGAGCTCTGCGCCCAGCTCCTTGATTCGGCCCTTGCCGAACAAAAGGCGGGGCGGAACGCAGAGGCCTGCCGCGCTCTTCTCGGGTTCGTTCTCCTGGTCATCACTCCCATCGAAGCCTGAGCCCTGGAAGATCCGGAAAGGCGACGTGTCCGATACCGGGCTTGGCGCGCCGGCGGCTATGGATTACAATGTCCCGCAAGGGGCGGCCGCCTTGGAGATCCGGGAATTCGACTACGATGTCCTCGTCAAGCCGCTCGAGCCCAGGCTGTTCCGGACGATATGGCGGATCGTCCGGCACCGCGAAACCGCAGAGGACGCCCTCCAAGACGCCCTGGCCGTCATTTGGAAGAAGCGACGGGTCGTGGCCGCGCATCCGAATCCTCAAGCGCTCATCCTCAGGATCGCCGTCACGGCGGCCCTCGACGCGGCCCGCAGAGGCCGGCGCCGCCTGCGCCGCGAAGCGCCCGAAAGGCCCGACGAGCGGGTTGGAGACACCGCGCCCCCGGTCGGAAAAGGTGCCGAGGACCACGAGCTTCGGGAGGCCATCCTCGGAGCGGTCGCCCGGCTGCCATCCCGCCAGGCTGCGGCCGTCATGCTCCACATCGTCGAGGAGCAGTCTTATGAGGATGTCGCCCGGGCCATGGGTTGTTCCGAGGCGACGGTCAGGGTCCATGTGCTGAGGGGCCGGGCGAATCTGGCTCGTCGGTTGGCCCGGGAGCATCCTGACCTCGTCGACGGGTTCGACAGGAACGAGAAGGAGTCGGGATCATGAACGCGGGACCGAAGAAAACGACGGACATCGACGACTTGCTGCGGAAGGCTCTCGCCGACGATCTCCCGGCCGAAGTCGAGGCGGGGATGCGCCGGCGTATCGCATGCTTCCGCGAGGCAAGAGTGGACCACGGGGCGGCAGAGCGCAGGCAGGGCGCGACGGTCCGAACCTGGCTCATCCGCCGTGACGTCTGGGCCACCCTCTCGCTCCTCCTGCTTGCCGCCGGCGTCCTCCTCCAGGGCCGCAAGGCCTCGAGCCCGCTGGCCGACCGGGTCGCCGCGGTCAAAACCGAATTCGCCAGCCAGGCACCGATAAGGAGATAGCGCCATGACCGAGATCGCCAAGTCCTCATTCAAGGGAAGGACCGTCCTCCGGTGGCTCTTCGCGGCCGTATTCGTCATCGCCGTCGCCGCTTCGGGCCTCTTCACGGGTTTGATGAACGGCGCGGGCCTGTTCTACCTCATCTTCGGGACCGCCGCTTCTGTTCTCATGGGATTCACGGGACGGGAGATCGCCGCGGCCCTCAGGCACGCGGCCGGAGGCGCCGGCAACGAGGCAAGCCTCAAAAGATCGGCCTATTTCTGGGGTGCGGCGGCGCGCAACGCCTGGATGCTCGGAGCGCTCGGCTGCGCCCTCCACTTTACCATCGCGCTGAGCCGGGTCAGCGGCGGGATCGCCGACATCAGCGGCCGGATGATCCAATCGTTCATCGTCATTCTCTACGGCCTGGTCATGGCCGTCGTCTGCCTCATTCCGGCGATGAAGCTCTCCGGCCGGGCCGAATGGGCGGGGGAAGGCCGGCCCGCGCCCGACGCGGGAGGCGACACGAAAGCCGCCGTCCGCGCGACCTCTCGCGGCCGGATCGTCGGAACCGTTCTTTTCGCCGTCGTGCTCGTCCTGACCCTTGCGTTCTTCATCAAGGGCCAGCCGGAGGCCGGACCCCTGCCGTTGATCAAGCTCCTCTTCCAGGGCCCGGCTTATCTTGTCGTCATCGGCGGAACGATCGCCTTGGGTCTGTTCATGGGCGCCGGGGCCGGAGCCCGGGCCTGGACGCTCGGCTTCGCCATGACGGGGATCGTGAGCCTTCTCATGGGCCTCATCCAGGCCCTGTTCGGCTTCGTCCACCGGGACATCTCCGAGATCGCGTCCGCGGTGGCCTTCATCATCTCCGCCTCGATGATCACCCTCCTCGGCTCGGTCGCCGTCGCCGCGCCCTTCGAAGACCGCGAAGTGATGGAGGGGCGACGAAGGGGCGCGAGCCCGACTAGCCGCTTCTTCTGGGTTATCCTGCCCCTCCTGACCTTCATATTCCTCGTCCTGACCTTCATCATGGTCGTCATTCCGATGAAGAAGCCGGGCTGATCTATCTGGAACGGGAGGAATAACCGCGCCGGGCGGCCGCGGGAGGCAACCCCAGCCGCCATCTTCGCCGGCGGCACTTGGGGCATCCGCTATAATGGTCGGTTATGCGAAAACCGGCCTCATGGCGGAGAAAAGCCGCGTTGGCGGCGCTGGCCGCGGCGCTGCTCGCGGGCGGCTGCCGATACCGCGTCGAGAACGGCGGATATGACGTGTCCCGGTTCCGGGAGGACCCCGGGCTCCTTTCGGTCCCTCCCGAGCTGAGGGGGCTCGTTTCCACGAACCGCGAGGCCGCGCGGTCGGTCCAGGCCCGGCAGGGCGGACAGGACCTGAGATTCGTCATCATCGGGGACACCGTCTCCGACGGCAATGCGACCTTCAAGGAGTTCCTCCGCGAGATCGCGGCGCTCGACCCGCCGCCCGCGTTCATCGTCCACCTGGGCGACCGGATCGCTTCGCCCGTCGCCGGCTCCTTCGGCGCCTACTTGAAGGCCGTGGCCGATCCGCCCTGTCCCATCCTCCATGTCGACGGGAACCATGATGTCCGGGAGGAGGGGCGAACGGATAGCGCGGGCCTTTTTTGGCGACCGGGACTTCTTCTTCGACCTCGACGACAAACGCTTCGTTTTCATGGGCAACGCCCGCGCCCATGGGTCCCACGGATTCAGTCGCGGACAACTGGACTGGCTCGAGGACGTGCTTGGGGCCTCCGCTCCGGCCCAGAAATACTTCTTCGCCCACGTCCCGCCGCGGGTCCCCTTCAAGAGGATATCCCCCGGCCCGGCCTCCCTGTTTACGCCGGCCGTCGAGAACGAACGGGAGTTCCTGGACATCCTGGCCCGCCATCATGTCGTCCTGGCCGCGTTCGGCCATCGGCACGTCCATGCGTCGCTGGTTTATAGCGGAGTCCTCATGGTCATCACCGGAGGCGGGGGCCAGAGGAACTTCCTGGAGCCGGACGTCAAGGAGCACCTGTTCACCAAGAAGAACCACTACACGCTCGTGGACCTGCCCAGGTCCGGATCGGGCGCGCGGCTCTGGGGCATTCTCTCCTGCATGGGAAAATGGCGCGAGCCCTTGTTCGTCTCGTCGTTCAGCCGGCCGGGCTGGCCCACGGCGGGCGCCGATCTCGCCGTGGCCCTCCGCCCCCGTCCGGCCCAGGACATCGGCCCGATCCGGCCCGGCGATCCCGACGCGCTGCGCCCCGCCACCCCGGGCGGCATTCCTTGAACCTGCGTCCGAGTCCGCGGACGTCGCCAGCCATTCCGGCCGGTCGAGCGGCGATTTACGAAGGATATCGAACTCGTGAGATCACCGGGTGCAGACCGCTGTGATCTCCGCGCTACGGCACTTGGCAAGTTCGGATCATCTCTCCACGGGTGGCTGGGCCATGAATCTCTTCCCGTCCTTCTTGCAGATGCGCCGGATGATCATCTTTCCCGAGGCGGCGTTCTGGGAAAGAGACGCCACCATGGTGGCCCACAAGCCGACGAGATAGAAGTCGGATAGTCCCGGCAGGGTCGTTTTGAATTTCTTGTCCGGACGATCCTCTCCGATATCGAAATCGAACTTCCGATTCGGAAGATTGAACCATCCCTGGCTTCCGGCCGTGTAACGCTCCCAGGTCATCAAAGTCGAGACGTCGATGACCTCAACCTGGTCCCTTATGCCGCCGAAGTGCCTTCCCAGGATCTCGATGACCTGATCGGCGACCTTCTGCTTCTCCTGGTTGTATCTTTCCCGCTCTCCGTTATAAAGGTTCTTCCAATAGGCATAGCTTGCCGGGAGCTCGACCTTTATGGTGCCCTTGCCCGCCGGGGCCATGCTTCTATCGAAACCATAGAGCTGCGCTTCAAGGCTCTCATATTTATGGTTGGCTATGGTCACAGGCCGATCAAGCAGCAAGACCAAAGATGAAGGTTCGCCGGACAGGTCCCGGTCGACCCCCAGGAAAACGTCCACAGCGAAGGGGGTCTCGTCCCGGATGGGGGCACAGTAGCCGCGAACGACCTCGTTCATGTACTTGCCGTCCAGCATCTCGAGGATCGTCCGGCGCCCATCGGCGTTCGAAATGACGATATCCGCCCTGTGCTCACTCCCGTCGGCAAGCTTGATCCCCACCGCTTTATCGTCCTCGACCAGGATCTTTTCGACCCTGCTGCCGTAACGGACCGTTCCCCCCAAGGCCAGGTATTGCCGTTCAATGGACCTGGCGAATTCAGCCGCTCCGCCCGCCGGCCACTGGATGTCACCGCTCGATCCTCCGGCGTGCCTCATGAAATGAAAGAAGAGGGGGCCCTCCGGATTCGAATAGACGAGCCGGGCGAATGCCCGCCTGAGGAACGGGTCGGTAAACCGTTCGGAAAAGCTCCGCATGCTCAGCTTGGCCAACTTTCGCATCGAAAGCATCGAAGGGAGATGCGCGATCACGGTCCGGAGCGAAACGCCGAGGATCATATCGATGAATCTGTCATAGGGAAACGATCTGATGGATCCGATATATCGTTCGATCGCCTTCGAATCCTCCGGGGAAAGCTTGAGCAAGGCGTCTTTCAGCCTCCCGGGATCGTAGTAATCGACGAACATCTTCCCGTCCGGCGAGGCGACGGCCGTGCAATCTTCGAGAGGGACCATTTCGCGGGGCATGGCGCCCAATTCGTGCCACAGTCTGTATAGGCTCGATCCCGGTTTGCATCCAAAGAAGTGGTGAATGCAGGCGTCGAAGGTGTAGCCCTTGCGCTTCCACGACGCGCATTGCCCGCCGGGCTTGGTGTGCATCTCGAAGATCCGCGTCTCGTAACCGTTGATCTGACCGTAGATGCCCGCGGCCAGGCCGCCCATGCCGGCTCCGATGATGATGATCGACTTGGCCATCGGTTCCCCTTTCGGTCGTTTCCTTCAGGACATCAGGGCCGTATGGGAATCAGGGCGACGAAAGCTTCGACCTTCTCCTGCCAGCCCTCTTCCAGCGGCCCCTTGAGGCCGGTCACCAGGACCTTGCCCTCGGCGACCTTGACCAGGCCCTTTTCCTGAAGGATCTCGCTCATGACGGGGATGACGCGCTGCCACTTGGCCTGTTCCTCTTCGGTGGGTATCCGTCCGGTCTTTTTGTCGGGCCGAGGAGCCCCCTCGGTGGTCAGGAGGACGTATTTCGCTCCCGACGGCAATTCGACCTTCTTCAGGAAGCGCCGCATACGTCCGATGGGCCTGCCCATGCGCCCCGGCGAGCTGAACAGGTACAGGTCGGCCGGCGGCATCTCCTTCGGCCTCGCATCCCGGATGTGATGGACGTCGACGGCGACGCCCCTGGCCGCCATCCGCTTCCGGAACTCCTCGGCGACCATGGCCCCGTTCCCATATTTCGAGGCATGAAAATATTCGATATTCATGGTGAGCCCTCTCTTTCGCAACCGAATCTATCAATGAACTCCGGCGACGTCAACTCCTGCGACGACTATTTTCGGTGGGCCAAAGAAGATTGCGTCGATTCGCTCAAGGGGCTCCAGGCCCCGCTCATTTCAATGGATTCGGATGGCGAACCGACGAATGGGAACGGCTTCCGGAAGTCCCTCCCGACCTGCCAGGCCAAGATCATCACCGGAAAGGGCCACGAGCTCACGTGGGTGCTTGAAGAGAGCATCCGAAAGCTCATGCCGGAATCGAGACAGTGGCAGCGAGGTCCGGGACCGGGGTTTCAGATCTCCGTCACCAGCTGTAAACGATCCTCAGCGAGCCGACGTGATACTTGTACCCCGGCTCCAACGCCCCGAGGAAGAGGGCCCCGGCGGCCGCGTCGGCGACCGCAACGTCGTTCCGGACGATGTCTTCCAGGCTGTACTGTTCGTACCAATACCCGAAGACCGCGGTGATGTTCTTCGTCATTCTCCACTTGAACGACGTCTGGATCGTCCACCAGGCCGTCGTGTCGAGCGCCCGGTCGAAATCGGCCGCCAGGTCCGGCGTCCCGCCGGGCGGGGAATCCAGCGATGACGAACCGGCCGCCTTCGAGTACGACGCTGTAAGGTCGAGGCCGAACTTGCCGCCCCGAAAGGCGACGGTCTGACCGGCTCCGATCGTATGGATGGAATCCTTCAGGTCCGCCGTCCAATCGTCGAGGGGATTCGTCGAAAAGCTCGCGCCGCTTTGCCTCGCAGCCTGGCCGGAGTCATAGAGCTCGCGTTCATAGAAGACGAAGAGGGACTGATCTTTGGACGCGGCATAGCTGATGTCGATGCCAAACATGTCGAAATCGTCGCGCTTCAGGCCGTAGCCCGATCTCGGATAATCGTCGCGACCGATAGCGTAATTCAGCTGAATGTCCAGCTTGTCCGTCGGGCTCAGGCCGACCAGGGCGTTGAGCGATCTCCGGTTTCGGCCCGCTTCGAAATACCGCTTGAAGTCGAAACCCGGGATGTAGGCGAAGAACGAGTCGTTGAGCGACCATTCACGCTTCGAATCGAGATAAGAGACGCGCAGATCGAGCCAATCGGCCGGCCGGCTATCGACCGAGACCTTGAAGGTCCCCTCGTCGGTCCTGTTCTTCTCTCCCTCGTTGCCGCCCTCGTACCGGCGGACCCCGTAGAAGGAATACCCGGCTTGGAGGGTGGTGTTCTCGAGCAGGTTGAACGTCAGCTCGCCGAAAAGCCTCGACCGGGAGAACGAGTAGGGCCGGACGGCGATGGGAATGTCCTCCCAGACCTGGTCGATCCGGGTGTATCCCGCCGGCATGTCGAGCTCGACGGTCCGATTGGCGAAATCGTAATAGCGGAAGCCCGCCGTCAAGGAGAGGGATCTTGTCAGCCGGGAGTGCACGGTCAGGTCGAGCGAGGTGATGCCGGCCCGGGCCCTTGCCGTTTCCCGGGGCGGAGAGAGAGCGTTCGCGGCGTTCGGGTCGGAGCCCGGGATGGCGGTGTTGATCGTAAAAGGCTGGAGCCTTTCGTTCTGGTTGAAGGTCCCGTAGGAGGCCGCCGCGGAGATACGGGTGGTGGAGAACGGCTTGACGGAGCCGTCGATATAGAACCTCACGGAATTGTTGGAGGGCCAGAGGGCCAGGCGGCCGCGCGCCGTCCCGTTGCCGGCGCTATAGGCCTGGGCGTAGGTCGAATCGGTGATCCGGTAGGGATTGTCCCAGACGAGGGTCTGAACGCTGTTCTCGAAAAAGGAGGCCGCGACACCGGCCCTGAACCTTCCCCACCGTTTTCGATATTCGAGGCTGGTGTCCAGGTTGGTCGTCGCGAGGTGGATCGGCTCCGGTATTTCGATGGCGTTGCTGAAGCCGAGAGGGGCGCCGTAGGGGCGGCTGCCGCTCCGTGTTTCGTGGCTCGCCGAGACGTTGACGCTCAAAGGCGCGCTCGGGGTCAACGAGAGATCGAACGTCCCCTTTTTCCTCTCGAGGCCCAGATCGACTGGGCCCGCGCTCGAAAGGAAGCTCGAGACGAGCGCCCGGGCCGCGGCGATGTTGGTTCCTGTGCCGGTCGGGACCAGGGCCTCGGCCGCCGAACGGATGACGTCGTTCAGCGTGAAGACCCCCGGCGTGTTCTCGACGTACGGCGTGGCCCCGAAGAAGCTGAACCGGTGGGGAGTCTGAAAGTAGCCGAGATCGATCCGGAACGTTCCCGGACTCCCGATCGCGGCAATCAGGCTCTGATCGGACCTTCCCAGGTTCGCCGCGGCGAAACGGACGAAGCGGCTCCCCGCGGTCAGATCGAAGTGCAGGGCCTCGACGAAACTCCCGCGCGGAACGTCGCGATATTCGGTGAACTTCGAGGATCGATCGGTCTCGCGCACGGCTTGGACGCCGACGGTGAAACCGGCGGTAACCTCGACCCGGCCCGCATCATCGTCTTCGGCCCAAGCCGGGGAAACCGATCCTGCGGTCAGGACGCCCGCGAGAGCGACGGATAAGAAGATCCCTTTCATCGGGAACCTCCGCGTTATCTCAAGAATGTTTGCCCCGAAGGGTGGTTCGAGCCGTGGATCGTCGCGTGGCAGTTCGTGCAGGACCGGCCGAAGAGGCGGTTGCTTTCGAGCTTGAGTTGGGTCTGATCGTAGAGCGTGCCCGGGTGCCTGGTGTCGGAGTGGCAGCGCTGGCACAGGAACGGCTCCTTGGCCCTGAGCATCTTCACATGATTGGAGCCGTGGGCTTCATGGCATGTCATGCAGTCCTCGCGGACCGAAACATGCTCCCAAAGGAACGGGCCGCGCTTCTCGGCGTGGCACCGATAACAGGTCTCGTCCACGGACGCCTCATTGACGAGCTTCCCTTCCTGGAGGGTGTGGGGGTCGTGACAATCGGCGCAGTCCATCAGGCCTTCCCGGATGGGGTGGTGGGAGGCCCGCGAGGATTGCGCTTTCTCATGCTTATGGCAGGTGAAACAGAGGTCGGCTCCGGGCACCTTGAGCTGGGCCTTGGCCGTGACGAAATGGTGGATGCTGTGGCAGTCCCCGCAGACGAGTCCTCGGGTCTGGTGGCGGCTCCCGTCCCAATCCGCGTTCTTGCCCGCGTCGTGGCATTTCAGGCACATTTCCGATTGCTGGTCCTTGGAGAGGGCCACGGGCATCACCATGGACCCCTTGCCCCCTCCCGCTTCCACATGGGCGCTGCCCGGTCCGTGGCACTCTTCACAGGCGTGGGGAGAGCGCATCTCGAAGCCTTGTTGCCCATGGACCGAAGCCTTGAAGGACGCGACCACGCCTTCGTGGCAGACAGCGCAACTGTCGATTCCCGCATAGGGCCCTTCCTGGCCGGCATTCGCCCTGTCCGGCCGGACCATAAGCGCGAGAGCCGTGATCGTCAGGAATACGGTGAAAACCGCCGCCGAGAACGCTTTACCCTGTGTATGTTCCGACATGGCGCCTCAAATGGATACAAGATACGTGCCAAGTTCCGCAGGACAGGGAGCCCCTCTTCTCCCCATGCCTTCGGCCTTCTTGTTCATCCCGATATTCCATTAAGCCGACTAACACTATATTCTTACTCGTGATTGTGAATGTCAAGCTTTTTGATATCTCCGAAGCTCTCGGTTGAAGCCGCTCCTTTCCTATGATAAAGTCGCGTTAACCGAGTATCATCGAACCGGATCTCCTAGGAGGCCGACATGACCAGGATGGGGGTAAACAAACGCAGGGCGTGGCCGTTGACGGCGGCGGGGTTGACGGTCCTTCTTGCCGTGGCGATCGGCATGTCCCTATCGGCGGCTCAGACGGACAAGTTCCAGGGCGCGGGGATCCGCAGCTCCACCTATGGCCGCCCGAACGATCCCGGCCCCGGGTATTGGGCGCGCACAGGAACAGAGATCGCGGCCAAGTTCCCCGGCGCGAAGCCGGAAGCCATCTGGATCGTGAGCCGGCTGAAGGGCCGCGGCACCGAGATGTCGTTCCCGGTCCCTCCCGGCGGCGACCCGCTCATCACCGGGATGACCGAGGACATCAGCGAGCCCGTGCTCCAGCTCTTCGACAAGCTCGGCTACAGCGTTTGGCTCCAGACGGAGCCGGGCTGGGCGCCCGTCGACAAGGCCTTCCACGTCATGCTCGACCGCTACGGCCATCACAAGTGCGTCGTCGGGGTCGGCGTCGACATCGAGTGGCATCGCTCCAACGACCCCGACCTGGGCGATCCCGTGACCGACGAGATGGCCAGGACCTGGCTGGCGGCGGCCCGGTCTCATAACCCCTCCTACCGCATGTTCCTGAAGCATTTCCGCGAGGATGTCATGCCCCCCACCGTCCGCGAGGGCATCGTGTTCGTCGACGACAGCCAGATCTTCAAGTCGTCTGACGAGATGATCGAGGAGTTCGCCAAGTGGGGCCGGACCTTCGCCCCGGCGCCCGTCGGGTTCCAGTACGGCTACCGGACCGACAAGCCGTGGTGGAGCCTGCTGAAGGATCCGGTGAAGGAGATCGGCGACCGCATCCTGGCCGCGACGCCGAACACCGAGATGCTGATCTGGGTGGACTTCGCGGTTCAGGACGTCTTCCCGCCCGATCCTTCCAAGGGAGACCGCGTCCCTCCGAAGCAATAGCGGGGACGGCTCAGACGATCTTTTGGGCCGTCAGGGCGGAGCCGAAGGTCCGGTATTCCTCCACGCGGCAGGACGGGATAAGGCGCCCGCGGTGGATCATCATGTTGATGCAGTCGTCGCAGACGTTGGCTTCGCCGTCGAGGATCTCGAGGGGTTGTTCCAGGGCGATGGACTGGATGTAGACCCCGTCCAGCAGGCCCCACGGGCGACGGACGGCATAACGCAGGTATCGCCCCAAGGCACGCCGGACCTCAGCGTCGAAGACGGCCAGCAGGAACGTCTTCCGTCCCGACTTGGTCCTCCGGGTGATGGCCGCGTAGCGGCCCCGGACGAGGTGAATGGCCGTCTGGACGATCTCCATCGACTTGGGGCCGAGCGAGCCGAAAAGCTCCCGCCGCGAAGCGATCAGCACCGAGACGAGGTATTTATTGGTCTCCGGGAAGGCCGCGCCGTTGAGGTAGGCCGAGGGAACAAGGGCTGGATAACGGTGGCGCAGGCTTTGCAGCAAGTCGTCCGAGGTCAACCCGACCGAGCCGGCGTCCGGGGCCGCAACGGGAAGCAGTCCGTCCGGCAGGCGCCGGCCATTGGCGAACATGGCCACGTCGTCCCCAACGGCAATCCCCCGCTGGGCGATCAGTGTCATGTGGTGGACGATCCGGATGTTGCGTACGGCCCAACCCAAGATATCGGGGAGATGAGGCAGGTTGGCGGGCGAGACGGTGACGTTGAAGCCGCAGCCGAGGCCGCGCACCCCGGCCTCTGCCACCAGGTCGGCCAGGGACTGCCGCAATCCGTTCAGCTCCGCTTCGGTCTTCCCCTCCCATCCCGGCCGGTTCTGACCCGAATCGACATGGAAATTGAACTTGCAGAGCCCCGCCGCGGCCAGCGACCGGACCATAGCCCGGTCGAGGCCCATGCCGTTCGTCAGCAGGAACGGTTTCATCCCGCGGCCGGCGATATGGCGGACGACATCGAGCAGGTGCGGATAGGTCAGGGGCTCGCCCCCGGCGATCTTCATGTCGTCGCAGTTGGTCATGGCTTGGCAGGCGTCGACGTCGGCCAGGACATCCCGCAACGGGCGGTGTCCTTCCCGGGAGACCCGGTAGCAGAGCGGGCAATGCAGATTGCAGACGTCGGTGACATCCACCCAGCCGCCCGGATTGTCGGTCTTGGACCATGGAAACCGATAGAGTCGCCGGCGGTCCATGCTCAACGGAAGTCCTCCTTCGCGGCCCTCATCCCGGGAATCTCAGGTAGAGCCCGGCGAGCGCGGGCACGAACAGCATGCTGTTGGTGACCAGGAACGCGTAGCTCTTCCGGTAGAGGGACGGCGTGTCGTAGGTCTTCACCGAGTGGTCGGTCATCGCGGCGAGCCCGCAAAACGCGATATGGATCGCGGCCAGGACCGCGAGCCCCCCCGCGGTCAAGACTAAATCGACGGCGACCCGGGGGGAAAAGCGGGCGGCCGCGAGCCAGACCAGAGCGAAGAAGAAGACGCCGTCCGAGACCGAGTCCAGGACCGCGCCGGCCCGCGATTCGATCCGGAAGCGGCGCGCGATCTCCCCGTCCAGGCAGTCCAGGAGTTGCCGGACGATCATGGCCGCGGCGACCCAGCCGAAGAGCCGGGCCTGGTGGAGCACGGGGATCGCCGTCCCCAGCGCCAATCCAGCCGCGGTGACCGCGTTCGGCCGCACGCCGCAGAGGCCCAGGAGAAGCACCGGCCCCCGAAACGGCCGTTCCATCAGCCAGCGGTCAAAACGGGCGCGCATGGGCATCCTCACAAGTCCTTGCGGAAGATGCGGTAGGACTTGTAGACCCGGCCGCCCAACCGCTCCATCTCGCTGCGGACCTTGTGGTTGTACTCCAGCTCGTGATGGCTGTCGACGAACTCGAACCCGGCCTCGATGGCCGCGGCCATGGTCGCACATCCGATCATGGCGTCGATGCCCTTGCCCCGAAGATCGGCCCGGATCCCGCCGACCAGGGTGTCGAGCTGCCGCGTCCGGCGCCCGGCCCGGAGGATCTTCAGGAAGCCCAGGGGCCACAGCCTGCCATCGGCGCGGCGGAAGCCCTTGGCGAGATTGGGCATGGCGATATTGAACCCCACGACCTCGCCGTCCCGCACGGCGATCTTGACGAAGCGAGGGTCCAGCACGGGGAGAAAGCGGCGGGCCAGCGCCTCCATCTCCCTTTCATCGAGGGTGGAGTATCCGTAAAGCTCCCGGAAGCACTCGTTCATCAGGGCCAGGACCGGGCGGATGTGCGGCTTGATCTCGCGGCGGCGCCGGAGGTCGAGGAGGCGGACGCCGCTTTTACGGGCCGCGCGCTCCGCCACCTTGCGGTAAAACTCGGGGACCTGCTTCGGCAGGTCGATCCGGTAAACGGCATATCCCATCTCCTTGTCGTAGCCCAGGGCTTCCAGCAGGCGGGGCATGTAAGGAAGGTTGACATAGGTCCCGATGGAGGGTTCGTGCTCGTATCCGTCCATCAGAAGGCCCTGCGGATCCTGGTCGGTGAAGCCGAGCGGGCCGACCAGGCGCCGCAGGCCCAAACCGCGGGCCCATTCCTCCACCCTCCCGAGAAGCCGGCGGACAAGATCGAGGTCATCGCCGCTCTCGAGACAGGCGAAGCGGGCCTGGCTGTCTCCCTTGGCTTCGTTGTAGCGGCGGTTGATGATGCCCATCACCCGGCCCACCGGGATGCCGTCACGCCGGGCCAGAAGGAGAAGCGTGTCGGAGTAAGCGAAGGCGGGGTTCGACCGCGCCCGGAAGAAGGCCCGCTCCTCCGCCAACAAAGGCGGAACCCATCGGTCATGTCCGGCATGAAGGGCCCATGGCAGGCGGATGAACGCCCGCAGGTCCCGCTTCGTCCGGACCTCGAGAATTTCGAGGGCGCCCATGATCAGGCCCCCTCGGCCCGCGCCTTGGGCACGAGCACGGCCTGGGCTCCGAACTTGATGTACTCGTCCAGGACGCAGGCCGAGACGAGCTGATCGCCCCAGATCGTCTTGTTGGGACAGCCATCGCAGTGGTCTTGCTCGCCGTTCGGAAGGATGTCGAAGGCCTGCTCGATGTTGAGGCTCTGGACGTGGACCCGACGGAAGATGAGCCATGGGGCGCGGGCCACAGCGCGTAGGTAGGCCCCCAGCGCCCGCCTGACCTCGGCGTCGAAAAGGGCGAATAGAAAAGCGGCCCGGCCCTTCCGGCTGAAGCCGGGGCGGGGGAAGGCCAGGTAGGTTCCCTTCGTCCAGTGGTGGACGCTTTGCAGGAACTCCATGCTTTTCGGTCCCAGGTTGCCGAAGGACTCCCGTGTCGTCCCGATACGGGAGCCCATGGCCAACTTCAGAGCGTGAGGCCGGACCGTCCCCCCCAGGAAAGCGCACGGCCGGTAATCCGGCATGACCCGTTGGACCTGGGCCAGGATATCCTCGGACATCAGGTTGCGCCGAGGCCCCGGCGAGAAGTAGACGGTCCCGGCCAGGTCGAGCTTTCGGCCGGAGATGTAGGCGTCGAACGGCAGATCCGGGTCAACCTGCCGGAGAGCGGTAAGTGTGTAGGACTGGACCCGGTCGATGTTGCGCAAAGCCCAGGCCACGACGTCGGGCATTTGTTCCAGGGTATCGGGGAAGACCGTCAGGTTGAAGCCGCAGACCAGGCCGCCGGTCTCGAGGACCATGTCCGCCAGCTCCTGCCGCAGGGCGTTGAGAGCCTTCTCGTCCCGCCCCTTCCAGCCGGGCCGGTTCTGGTGGCTGTCGACGTGGAAGGTGAAGCCGAACAAGCCCGCCCTTTTCAGGTGTTTCACCAGGAGCGGCGTCAGGCCGACCCCGTTCGTGACGAGCACGGGCTTGTAGTCATTGGCCCGGACGAGCCGGACGATGTCCACGATCCGGGGATGCGTCAGGGGCTCTCCCCCCGCGATGAACATGCCGTCGGAGCGACGGAGGCGGCGCATCGACCGGATCTCGTCCTCGATGCGCTCCAGGGGCTTCTCGCTGTGAGGATCGTTCGTGGCGAAACAGGCGTCGCAGGCGATGTTGCACTTGCGGGTCGGCTCGAGCCAGGTCATGGCGTTGTCCGAAGCCGACCAGGGCATCCGGAAGAGCTCCGCGGAAGCGCCGGTTTTCATGACTGTTTCTCCCATCCGTCCCGGGCCTGACCCCGTCGGGACCGATAGCGCAGGGCCGCGGCGCCGTAATTCCAGCCCGTCCCGAAGGCGACCAGGGCCACGATGTCCCCGTCCCGGACGCGGCCCTCCTCGACGGCCCGGGCCAGGGCCATCTGCACCGCCGGCGCGCCGATGTTCCCCGTGTCGTGCAGGCAGAGGTAGACTTTCCCGGCCGGGATGCCCGCCAGCGCCATGCCTCGCTCGATGATCTTGATCCCGGCCTGATGAGGGATGACGATGTCGATATCGTCGGGACGGAGCCCGGTCGTCTCCAAGAGCCCTTGCCAACCCGCCTGGAAGCCCAAAGGCGCGAACTCGGCCACCCTCTTGCGGTCGACGAAGAGCGAGGCGTAGTCGGGATACCCCCCGGCCGCATAACCCCTCCCGTCGGTCCTGCAATGCACCCCCAGGAGCTCGGTCTCCGCCTCTGCGCCCAGGACGCAGGCGGCGGCGCCGTCGCCGAACGTCATGGCCACGTTCTTGTCGGTGTTCTCCAGGAAAAGCGAGGTCGATGCCGCCCCGACGAGCAGGATACGCCGCTTCATCCCGGACTTGATCAGGCCGGCCGCCATTTGGAGGGAGAGAAGGAAAGAAACGCAGCTCCCGGCGATGCCGACGCAGTCGCAGGCCAACGGCATCCCGGATTCGGCCATGAGGTTCTGGAGATGGGCCGAGACATCATAGTAGATCCGCTTGTTTTCGCCGCCTTCGGGCCGGGTCGGGGGCGTGTCCGAGTAGTAGATCAGTCCGTCGATACCGTCCGACCCCGCCGCCGCTACGGCCTCGCGGCAGGCGTCGAGAGCCAGGCTTTGAAGGGATTCGTCGGCCCCCAGCCAACGCCGGCTGCGGATCCCCGTCAGACGCTCGATCACTCCCCGCCCGAGCTCGAGCTTATCCTCGAGTTCGGCGCTCGAGACCACCCGAACGGGCGTCCGATAGCTCATGGAAATGATACCGATACCTATACCGGAAGCACCCATGGCCAACCTCCCCCCAGACGGGAGTATCATACACCACATCTCCTCCTCAATGTCCATTCCCGGCTGTGGCTAAAGGATAAGGCGGACAGGCCTCCGACTTGTCAAGGAGATGTCAAGGCTTGGTCAAGATTTCAATCTTATTTCGTAAGCGCTGGAGACTGGGGGACCGGCCCGTCCTCGTGTCAGGTGCCTGTGTCGGCCTGTTCGCCGGCCCATCTGCTGAGGAGATCGACCACCTCCTCGTCCGGGACGTCATACCAGTCCGCATAGGCTTGGGCCACGGCAAAGAATGGCACGGGCTTTTCGAGGATGACCGTTTCCTCGACCAGCTTCCCGATCTCGCGGGCGACCCGGTCGCCGGCCACGGGGACGGCCGCGACGATCTTCCCCGCCTTCCTCTTCCGGCAGAGCGCGATCGCCGCTTTCATGGTCGAGCCCATGGCCAGGCCGTCGTCGATCAGGATGACGGTCCTTCCCGCGATTTCCGGCAGGGGCTTTCCCTTGCGGAGGACCCTGATCCGCCTTCGGATCTCCTCCTCCTGTTCTCGGACGATCCTCAGGATCTCGACCTCTGAGAAAGCGAATCGGGCGTCCTCGGACAGGACAGCGGACCCGTCCTCAGCCAAGGCCCCGAAACCCGCCTCGGGATTATCGGGATACGGGAGCTTCCTGGCGACGAGGATCGAGAGATCGGCATGGAGATACTTGGCAACATGATAGGCGACCTCCAAGCCGCCGCGGGGGATTCCCAGGACGAGGACCTTCTTGTCGCGGTACTTTTCGAGGGCCTTGCCCAAACGACGGCCCGCATCCTCTCTGTTCCTGAATATCACGGGCTCTCCTTCGTCCCGGACCCGCAAAACACCCGTTTCCCTGGACATACCTTTTATTTAGCAAGTTCCATACCAAGACGAGCTGAACATCGGTAAGGACAAGAATATTCTTAGTTTAGGAGCGCTCGGGAGTCATGGGGGACCTTATATCCCGGGCGATCGGAGCACGGAATCCGTCCGGCCGGACGGAATATTTCCTGTCCGAAGGGACTGGGAATATCGGCCGGTCATCTCAGGAGTTTGCCTTCGAACCACTTGACCAATTCGCGCATGGCCGCTTGCCCGGGTTGGGCATTCCCGTAACCATCCTTACCCTTGAATTCATGCCCGACGCCGGAAAGGACGATCGTCGAAACGTCCACTCCATATTTCTTCAGATCGGCAGCCGTATTCTCGCTCGCTCCGAGGATCATCGGCATGTCCTGGTCTCCGTAGATGATCAGCACGGGCGGGTTCGCGGGGCCTAGATATTTCTTTATGGAAAACGCATCAAGGACCGCAGGTTCGACGTTCAAGGACGGCAGCTTCTTGAAGATCTCCGGATATTCCTTGAGATCCGCAACCAGGTCGTATCCGGCCGGGTAGTAAACCGCGACGGCACGGACGCGGCTGTTCGTCTCCAATTCCGGCTCGGGAAACCGGTTGAGCTCGAAGGCCCCCGTCACGTCCCGATAATTCGTCTTGCCCTGGACGACTCGCGCCCCCAATAGCAGGGCGAGGTGCCCTCCCGCGCTCGCCCCCCAGATCCCGATCCTTTCCGGATCGATCCCGTATTCCTTGGCGCGGAACTTGATATATCTCACGGCCCGGCTGCAATCCTCGAAGATCTCGTCGATCGTGAATTTCGGCGTCGAGCCATGCCGGATATCGAAGACCGTGAATCCGGCCTCGAGCAGTCTTTCGAAGCTGTACTGCTCGAGAATCAGCCGCGGAAGGTTCCATTTGCCGACGGGGTCGATGGGAAGGAACGTCCATGCGGGATCCGGCCCTTTCTCGCACTGCCTCATTAATCCGGAAGCGTAACCTCCGCTGTTGATGAAGAGCACGGCCGCCCCGTTGTTGTTCCTCGGAGTATAGACATCATAGGTCAGCGCCAGGCCGTATTTATGGCCATAGACCTGATCGGGCATGATGCCGATGCCTTTGACATTGATCGGAATGTCGCCGCGAGCCGCAACCGCGCAGACATAAAAGATGAGGAGCTCAAGATATCGCATCTTCATTCCTGAATCTCCAATATATTGAATTTAATTCGTTTTATTTCATGCACATACCTATACACGGGATGCCGCATGGAAATGTTCCCCGCCGGCGGCGTCGGCCCGCTCCGAAGGGACCTCGAACTTTTCATAGCAACCTCTTCATGCGGACTATTGTTCTCTAATATATGAATTCCCTTTCAAAAGGAAAGCCATCTGGCACGATGACCGCATTCCATCCCAGGTATGAGGATAACAAGTTCATCCCGCAAGGGGACACCGGCGGAACTCGGGCCTGAATGTAAACAATCTTTAATACGCTTGTTTCGACGGCAGGAACGAGGGCCGCAGCTCAGCGCGTCTCAAGGAGCCTTGATTAGAGCCTCGGCCCTTCTTCTTCTCCTCGGTACCGGCTCGGCCTGCGCCACGATGAACACAGCGTCGGCGGGCTACGTCGTTCAGGAAAAGGCATTCGAGTTCGCCTCCGGAAAGACGCTCCGTTACACCCTGGCCCTTCCGCCGTCCTACTCCCCAGATCGCCTATACCCGCTCATCGTCGCCCTGCACTACGGCGGCCCGGTCACGCCTTACTACGGAAAGCCGTTCTTGACGAATCTCATCCTTCCGGGGCTTGGAGAGCTCGGCGCCGTCATTGTCGCTCCCGATTGCCCGGGCGAGACGTGGACAGAGCCTCTGAGCGAAGAAGCCGTCCTGTCGCTCATCCGCCAGGTCGAAAAGGACCGTCCCGTGGACCCCCGGCATCGCGTCCTCACGGGGTTCAGCCTCGGCGCGATCGGAACATGGAAGATGGCGCTTGGACAACCGGGGCTCTTCTCGGCCGCGATCCCGATCTCCGGAATGCCCCCGCGGGGGATCATCGTCGGCCCGGCCGGCCCTCCCCTTCTGGTCATTCATAGCCTGAGCGACGAGATCTTCCCCCTCGAACCCCTGAAGAAGTTCATCGGGTTCTGCGAAGAGCAGGGCCTCCGAATCGAGTTCCGCCCGGTCCCCGGGCTTAGCCACTACCGATACGACGCCTTCGTTCCCGCCCTCCGGGAAGCCGTCCCTTGGGTGAAAAGCGTCTGGCAAAAGGATTGACCTGCCGATGCAATGTTACGGCCCTGAGGCCGTTCCGTTGCGATCGTCGGCCATTACGACAACGGAATGACGGACTCCTCGTCCAGGACAAAATAGGATATAATCCCGGCCGCATCGCCGCGAATCTGTCCCGACAAGGAGGAGACAATGAGCCATACGACCGTCCGCCAAAGGTTAGCGCTCGTCATAGCGGGCTTGTTCCTGGCGCTGGCCGCTCCCGCCCCCGCCCAGGACAAGACGCTCATGGACAATCCCCGCATCAAGGAAGCCTTCCACGTTCTGGACAAGTGGGTCGAATCCGAGGTGGGCTACAAGCGATTCCCCGGATTATCCATAGCGGTGGTCCACGACCAGGATATCATCTGGACGGGCCACTACGGATTCGCGAACGTCGAGGACAAGCTTCCGGCCCGCGATGACACCATCTACAGCATCTGCTCGATCTCCAAGCTGTTCACCAACATCTCCATCATGCAGCTGCGCGACGCCGGAAAGCTCGCCCTGGACGACCCGATCGCCAAGCATCTTTCCTGGTTCGACATCAAGCCGGTCGATCCCAAGGCGCCGCCCATCACCATCCGCAGTGTCATGCGGCATTCCTCTGGCCTTCCCCGCGAGATCGCCGCGCCCTACAACGGAGAGCCGGATCTGCCCTGGGAGGACCGTGAGCTCATCCTCAAGAACCTGCCCGGACAGGAGACCCTTTATCCGCCGGATACCTACTTCCAATATTCCAACCTCGGCATTTCCCTGCTCGGAGAGGTCGTCGCCGCTGTCTCCGGCCAGCCTTACGGCGAATACATCGCCGAGCACATCCTCAGGCCCCTGGGCATGAACGACACGACGCCAATGCTGCCGGAGGAGGAGTACGGAAAGCGCATGGCCGTCGGCTACAGCCGCTGGGAGCGGGCGGGCGACCGCGTCCGGATGCCGTTCTTCCAGGCCAAGGGCGCCTCGCCTGCCGCCGGCCTGGCCTCGACAGCACTGGACCTGGCCAAGTTCGCCTCTTGGCAGTTCCGGGCGCTCGACAACCGGGATCCCTCGGTGCTGAGCGGGTACACCCTGAAGGAGATGCAACGGGTGAACTGGGCCGACTGGGACCGGAAGACCATGTGGGGGCTGGGATTCATGAACTGGCGCTATAAGGACTGGACCCTCGTCGGACACTCCGGCGGCTGTCCCGGCTATCGGACGAAGATCGCCCTCAACCCCAAGGACAAGATCGCCGTTATCTGCATGATCAACGCCGGGGACGCCAATGTCGACGACTACACCAACAAGCCTTACGAGATCATCGCCCCCGTGATCGCGGAGGCCCTGAAGTCGCCCCAAATCCCCCCGTCCCCCCCTTTTCCAAAGGGGGGTGAGGAAACGAAGGCGGCCCCGGACTCCCTGAGGAAGTTCACCGGACTCTACCGGACCCACTGGGGGGAGAACGAGGTCTTCTTCTGGAAGGGCGGCTTGGCGATGCTCTATCTGCCGTCGGATGACCCCGCGGGATCCATCGAAACGCTCAAACAGATCAAGGACAACTATTTCCGGCTGGTCAGGGACGACGGTGAGCTCGGGGAGGAGGTCGTCTTCGAGTTCGACGAGAAGGGAAACGTCAAGTGGTATAAGTCGGCCAGCTTCTATTCGATGAAGGTGCGCTGATCCCCGTCTGAGGGCCCGACGGCCGGCGGGGCGGGAGACGTCTCCCCTTATTGGGGAGCCGTCGTCTTCTCCCCGCCCTTCTCCTTTTTCTCCGGCAGAGGCGGCGCCGCCAGGTCCGGCTTGGCGTCGCCGAAGATGTAATGGCCGAACCAGGCCAGGTTGTGCTGTATCACCGCCCTCTGCGACTTCGGCTTCGTGATGCCGTGCCCGTAGCCTTTGTAGACGACCATCTCGACGGGTACTCCCCTGTCCTCCAGGCCCTGGCGCAGCTCATAGGCGTTGGGGATGGGGACCCGCCTGTCGAGCTCGCCGTGCTGGATGAGCGTCGGCGTCGCCGCGTTCTTGATATAGGTCATGGGCGAGGTCTTGGCGTAGATGGCCGGGTCGTCGGCGGGATCGTCGCCGAGGTAGTTGATGGTGAACGGAGTGATGTCGGTATTGTAGTAGTAGGTCGCCCAGTTCGAGATGCCGGCCCCGACCGAGATGGCCTTGAACGCGCGGCTCGAGGTCGTCAGGAACGCCGAGATATAGCCTCCCTGGCTCCAGCCCATGCATCCGACCCGGGCCGGGTCGACCCAGCCCTTCTTCACCAGGTTGTCGACGCCCGAAAGGACATCCCAGGCATCGCCGACGCCCAGGTTCCGGAAATTGAGCCTACGGAACCTTTCCCCGTATCCGGCGCTGCCCCGGTAGTTCACTTTGAGGATGAGGGCGCCGCGGGCGGCCCAGATGTCGGCGGGATAATAGCGCAGATCGGCGGAGAGGACCGGCCGGTCGACGCCCGTCGGCCCTCCGTGGATGATGCAGAGAAGAGCGTACTTCTTTGCCGGGTCGAAGTCGGCCGGCTTGATGAGGACCCCTTCGATGAGGGTCCCGTCCTTGCTCTTCCAGGTGATGACCTCGCGCGTCCCCAGGACGAATCCGCCGACCTGCTCGGTCATCCGGGTCAGGGCGCGGGGGTCCCAGGGCAGGTCCGAGACGCAGATCTCGCCCAATCCCGTCGGGGATTGAGCCACGAAGGCCACGCGCTTCGCATCCGCGGTCAGAGTCGCGCCGGAGAGGTACGTGCTGTCCGGACCGCTGAGGCGGGCGATTTCGAGCGTCGTCGGGTCGAGCCGGAAAAGATGGGAGGCCGTTCCCTTCATCCCCCCGAAATAAATGGCGTCCGCGATCCAGGCGATGGCGTAGGGATTCTCGTCGAAGGCGTCCGTCAGCGAGCGAACGGGACCGCCCTCGGCGCCGACGAGGGCCAGCCGGGAATTACGGGCGTAGTTGTCGACCCGCCCCATGGCGCTCGAAAAGAGAATAGACCGGCCGTCGGGAGACCAGAGAGGCGCCGAATCGGCGCCGGGCTGATCGACGATCTTCTTGACCTTATCGCCGGCAAGATCGAGGACGTAAATATCCGAGGTCCGGCCGTTGATGAGGTCGGGGTTGACGGCAGCGCTGAAAGCGATCTTCGTCCCGTCCGGCGACCAGTCGAATCCGCCCACGGTGAAGTCCTTGCCGCTTGTGCGGCGGAGTCCCGGCTGGGGTGAGCCCAGGGTCTCGGCGACATCCACCGTCCAGATGTGGCTGTGCGTGTATTCGCGGCGGACGACGTTGTAATCGCCATAGCGATCCTTGCGGTCCTTGGATTCCTGGGCGACCGGATCGGCCGCCGTGAAGGCGATGGTCTTTCCGTCCGGAGACCAGTCGAATCCGCCGACCCCCGTCTCCGCCTTGGTCAGCGGAACGGCCTCGCCGCCGACGGGGCTGATGACGAAGAGCTGGGACTTGTCTTCGGCCCGGCTCGAGGTGAACGCGATCCAGCGGCCATCAGGAGACCAGATGGGACCGGAGGCGGACTTCTTGCCGCGGGTGAGCTGGATGGTCCTGCCCGAGGCGACGTCGACCAGCCAGATCTGGGTGACGTACGCGTCCTGATCGAAGTCGGTCTCGGTCACCGGATAGGCGACACTCGAGCCGTCGGGCGAGACGCGGGCATCGCCCACGGACTTCAGGGCCATCAGGTCCTCGACTGTGGGCGCCCGCCGGGCCGTATCCGCGGACGCGCCGGGTCCGATCAGGGCAAAAAACAGGAACCCTCCGAGCAGAAGGGATGTCACTCGCCGCATGGGGGCCTCCTCGATCAAAGATGGTTCATAATCATGGACCGAGCCCTCATCCTACGACAGGTCGGACGGAAGGACAAGGTCCGGATGGGAGGCGCTTTTCAGAAGGGAGCAGGGCCGGAATCGGGCAGTTCCGGGATTCGGAGAGCGTCCTCAGGGATCCTGCCGGTCAGAGACCCCAGGAATGCCAGAAGGACCGAACGTTCCTCTCCGGAAAGGTCCGCTCCCAGCTGGGCCTTCGCCATGATCGCGACCGCCGTCTCGAGAGACTCGATCGAGCCGTCGTGAAAGTAGGGCGGAGTCCGCGCGACGTTGCGCAAGCCCGGGACCTTGAACACGTAACGGTCCTCGTCGCTCTTCGTAACAGCGAACCGGCCCTCGTCGGGCTTCTCGCTCTTCGTGAGCTCCCAATACGGCCGGACAACCCCGAACTTTCCGTACATCCCGCCGCCGACGTACGCCCCTGAATGACAGGACGCGCACCCGCGGTCCATGAACATTTTCAGGCCCTCTTTCTCTCTCACGGTCAGGGCCACCGAGTCCCCGGACAGGAAGGCGTCGAACGGGGACGGCGTGACGAGCGTCCGCTCGAACGCGCCCACGGCCCTGGCGAAATTGTCCAGGGTGAGGGGGTCCGCCTCTCCCGGAAAAGCGTTCCTGAACAAGGGGGCGTATCCCGCGATCGCCTTCAGCCTGCTCTCGAACTCGGCCCGGGACGGCATCCCGAACGATGCCGGCCCCGTGACGGACTGCAGGGCCTGGTCCTCGACATCGGTCCGGTTCCCGATCCAGTGCTCGGCGATCTGTCCCGCCGCGTTCAGGATCGTCGGCGCGTTCCGCGGGTTGGGAGAGCAACGGTTCCCGATCGAGGTCTTCAAGCCGTCGGCCGCATACAGGCCGAGGGGATGACACCGGGCACAGCTCACGGTTCCGTCGACGGAGATCCGGGATTCGTAAAAGAGGACCTTTCCGAGCCGGGCCTGATCCGGCGAGACCGATTTCGCATCCTTCGCCATCGTCACGGGCACGGGATCAAAAAGCTCCCGGGCGCGAGCCTGCAGGTCCCGTTCTCCGGCTTGACTCCCGAGGCCAAGGCCGCTGATGGACAGCCCGGCACAGGCCAGAACAAAGGCGATCGTCCTCCGTCGAGCTCTCATGGTCCATACCCCTTTTCTCCATCATAGGGGCCCGATGGACCGCCGTCAATCCTCCCGATGGGAATGGGGACGAAGACGGTGGATTCCAAATGACCCGGTCGATATAATGGACGCGGGAAAGGGGTCTGTGCGTATGCCGGAAACGGACGCGGGGGACGGCCGCCGGCCCGGGTTCAAGCGAAGCCTGGGGCTCTTCGACGCGACGTCGATGAGCGTCGGCGCGATCATCGGGGCGGGCATCTTCGTCGTGACCGGGATCGCGGCGGGCCTCGCGGGCTCGGCCTTGGTCGTCTCTATGCTGATCGCCGCGGCCATCTCCCTGTTCACCGCCCTGAGCATCGCCGAGCTGGCAGCTTGGAAGCCCGTCGAGGGAAGTATCTACGAGTACACGTACCGGCTCGTATCGCCGTTCGCAGGGTTCCTGGTCGGCTGGATGTGGATGCTGTCCAACGTATTCGGCGGGGCCGGTGTCTCTCTGAGCTTCGCCCATTACCTGAAAGCCCTGGTCCCCGCCCTTCCGGCCGGAGGGATCGCGGCCGTCCTGTGCCTCGCCTTCACGGTCATCAACGTTCTAGGCGTCCGGGAATCCGCGAGCCTGAACAATGCCATCGTCGTGACCAAGCTCCTGATCCTGACATTTTTCGTGATCTTCGGATCGCTCCACGTGAAGGCGGCCCATTTCGCTCCGTTCGCCCCGCTCCATACGGGCGTCCTCTACGGAGCCTGTTTCATCTTTTTCGCCTACGGCGGCTTCGCCCGGGTGGCCATCGTCGCGGAAGAGATCCGGGACGCGAAGCGCACGGTCCCCAGGGCCATCCTGCTTTCGCTCGGGATCTCCACCCTCGTGTACATGCTGGTCGGGACGGTCGCGGTCGGGCTCGTCGGCGCGGCGGGGCTCTCCGGTTCGGCGTCGCCCCTGACGCAGGCCATGAAGGCGACGCGGAGCGCGGCCGCATCCTCGGTCATCTCGGTGGGGGCCCTGCTGGCCACGGCCAGCGTCCTGCTGACAGCCATACTGGGAGTCTCGCGAATGGCTTATGCCATGGCCAAAAGGAAGGACCTTCCCTCCGCTCTCGGAAAGTTGGGGGCGCGGCGCGGCACGCCTCACGTATCCATCTGGATCTCGGGAGCGCTCATGGCCCTGCTTGCCCTGCTTGTCGACCTTTCAAAGGTTGTCGCTATCAGTACGTTCGCCCTTCTCTTCTATTACGGATTCGCCAACATCGCCGCCTGGAAATTGAGGCCAGGAAAAAGGACCTATCCTCGGCTCATTCCCATTGCGGGCGCGGCCTCCTGTCTCGTCCTATCGGTCTTCCTTCTCTTCGCGTCGGCGCAGGCTTGGCTGGCCGGTGTCGTGGGGTTGGCGGCGGGGGTTGCCTACGGCGCCCTGAGGAAGGGCCTGCGCTGACGGCGGCGGG
>CAVZBY010000013.1:0-175352 GCA_963773685.1 Candidatus Aminicenantota bacterium | reverse complement strand
GAGGGCCTTGTCGAGGTGGTGCGTCTCGTGGCCGGCCGAGAGCTGGGTCCGGATCCGGGCCTGGCCCTGGGGGACGACCGGGAAGAAGAAGCCCATGGCGTAAACGCCCTCGTCGTAGAGGGCCTTGGAAAAGTCCTGGGACAGCTTGGCGTTGAACAACATGACCGGGACGATGGGCGTGTCGCCTTCCTTGAGAACGAAGCCCGCTTCGGTCAGGCCCTTCCGCCAGTAGGCGGCGTTCGCCTCGAGCTTGTCCCGCCGCTCGGTGCTCTTCGAGAGGATCTCCATGACCTTGAGGACGCCGGCCACGACGACCGGGGCGATGGTGTTCGAGAACAGGTACGGCCGGGCCTTCTGGCGGCACATCTCGACGAGCTCCTTGCGGCCGGAGACACAGCCCCCGGACGCCCCGCCGAGGGCCTTGCCGAAGGTCGTCGTGATGACGTCGATCTTGCCCAGGACGCCGCACCGCTCGTGCGTCCCGCGCCCGGTCTTCCCGATGAAGCCCGAGGCGTGGGAGTCGTCGACGAGGAGCATGGCGTCGTACTTATCGCAGAGGGCGACGCACTCGTCGAGCTTGGCGGCGTCGCCGTCCATCGAGAAGACGCCGTCGGTGATGACGATCTTGAGGCGCTTGTCGGCGTGGAGCTGGAGCTTGTTCTCGAGGTGGGCCATGTCGGAGTGCTTGAACGTGTCGTGCATGGCCGAGCAGAGGCGGATGCCGTCGACGAGCGAGGCGTGGACGAGCCGGTCCGAGATCATGACGTCGTCCTTGGTCAGGATGGCCTCGAAGACGCCCGCGTTGGCGTCCATGCACGAGGGGAAGAGGAGCGTATCCTCGGTCCCCAGGAACTCCGTCAGCCGGCGCTCGAGCTCGCGGTGGATGTCCTGGGTGCCGCAGATGAAGCGGACCGACGACATGCCGTAGCCGCGCGTGTCGAGTCCCTCGTGGGCGGCCCGGACGACGTCCGGGTGGCTCGAGAGGCCGAGGTAGTTGTTGGCGCACATGTTGATGACCTTCTTCAGGGGCGCGCCCGCCGGGAACTCGACCTCGATATCCGCCGCCTGCGGCGAATGGATGTACCGCTCCTGCTTGAAGATGCCCGCGTCGCGGATGCCCTGGAGCTGGGCCTCGTAGATGCCGCGGACCTTGTCGCTGTATGCCATGGGAAACCTCCTGAGGATTGTCGGGCGGCGGACCGCGCCGCGCCCCGGGGGAGTCCGGGGGGTTCAGGCCTTGACGAATTCCCGGACGAGGACGGCGATCTTGTTGACCGAGTCGAAAGCCTCGGGCGTCGCTTTGTCGTCGGGGATGCTGATGTTGTACTTGTTCTCGAGGAACCGCTTGAGCGAGACCATCGAGAACGAGTCGACGATGCCGCCCGAGATGAGCGGCGTCTCGTAGTTGATGGGGTCGCTGTCGGCCTCGAGGTATTCCTCGGTCACGTACTTCAATACGATGTCCTTGAGATCATCCATGTTCGTTCTCCTAGGCGCTTATTGTACCTTAATCGTTCTCGAGGGTCGAGGTGTCGCCGATCTCCTCGCCCCACTCCTTGGCGTGGAGGATGCGGCGCATGATCTTCCCGCTCCGGGTCTTGGGCAGGGTGTCGACGAACTCGATCTCCTGGGGCATGGCCAGGGGCGAGAGCTTCTTCCGGACGAAGTTCATGATGTCGAGGTCGAGGTCCTTGCCGGCCGTGAAGCCCGGCTTCAGGGTGACGAAGGCCTTGACGACCTCGAGGTTGATGGGGTCCGGCTTGCTGACGACGGCCGACTCGGCGACGGCGGGATGCTCGAGCAGGGCCGACTCGACCTCGAACGGGCTGACCAGGTGGCCGGCCGTGTTGATGATGTCGTCGTCCCGGCCGGCGAACCAGTAATAGCCGTCCTTGTCGATGCGGGACCGGTCGCCGGTGATGTACCAGCCGTTCCGGAACTTCTTGGCGAACGCCTCCTCGTTGTTCCAGTACGTCCGCATCCGCGAGGGCCAGTCGAATTTCAGGCCGACGAGACCGATCTTCCCCTGAACGGGGTAGGGCTCGTTCCGGTTCGGGTCGAGGATAGTGCCCGTGATGCCCGGGAAGGGCTTGCCCATGGACCCGGGCCGCACTTCCATACCGGGGTAGTTGCTGATGACGATACAGCCCGTCTCGGTCTGCCAATACGTATCGTAGAAGGGCTTGCCGAAGACCTTCTGGGACCAGACGACGGCTTCGGAGTTCAGCGGCTCGCCGACGCTGGCCAGGTGGCGGAGCGACGAAAGGTCGAACTTCCCGACGATCTCGTCGCCGGCCTTCATCAGGGAGCGGATGGCCGTCGGGGCGGAATACCACATGGTGATCCGGCGCTTCTCGATGAACTTGTACCAGGCCTCGGCCGAGAAGCCCGCGTCCATGACGCACTGGGTGACACCCAGGGCGAACGGGGCGATGATGCCGTAGGACGTGCCCGTGACCCAGCCCGGGTCGGCCGTGCACCAGTAGATGTCGTCGTCGCGGAGGTCGAGGGCCCACTTGGCCGTGATGTACTGGGCGATGAGGGAGGAATGGACATGCTTGACGCCCTTCGGCATCCCCGTCGTCCCCGACGTGTAGTGGAGGACCGACGGCGATTCGGCCGTGGTCGGGTGGATGTCGAGGTGTTCGACGGGCGCGGACTTCTCCAGGGAGAAGGCGACCTCGCGGTCCTTGAGGGGGGCGACGCCGTCGTGGTCGACGATGATGATGTGCCTGATATGCGGCAGGCGGTCGAGGATCTTCCGGACCTTGGGGGCGTGCTTCCTCTGGGTGATGACGGCCGACGTCTCGGCGTTCGACAGGCGGACGAAGAGGGATTCGTCGCCGAAGGCCGAGAACAGCGGCTGGGCGATGGCGCCGATCTTCAGGACGCCGAGGAACCCGAGGTAAAGCTCGGGGACCTTGTCCATGAACAGGCAGACCCGCTCTCCGGCCTGGATGCCCAGCCCGCGGAGGAAGGCGCCGACGGTGTTCGAGGCCAGCCGGACATCGTTGTAGGTGTAGCGTTTCTCGACGCCCGAGTGCCCTTCCCAGATGAGGGCGAGCTTGTCGGCCTTCCCCTGGGCGCACGGCCTATCGGAGCAGTACCAGCCGATATTGATGACGTCCCCGTCCTTGTATCCGAGCTCTCGAGCCGAGATCTCCCAGGTGGGTTCCTTCACCCGGTCGTCGTAGGAACCGATGTTCGACATGCGCATCTCCTTGAACGGTGGTCTATTCGCGGGGGCTTCGCCCCTGTTCGGGGGCGGTTTCGAGGACGACGACGGCCGCCGCCATCTCCTTGACGTGGGACAACGAGACCGACATCCGGGCGACGCCATGCTCCCCGCAGAAATCCCGGACCTTGCCGTGGACGTAGAGCTCGGGCTTTCCGAGGGCGTCGTTGATGATCTCGATCTCGTCGAACTTGTGCCCGCCGCTCCAGCCGGTCCCCATCGCCTTGAGGAAGGCCTCCTTGGCGGCGAAACGGGCGGCGTAATGGAGGGCGGGGCGGTGCTTGGATTCGCAGTAGGCGGTCTCGATGCCGGTGAAGAGCTTCTTTTTCAGCCCCTCCGTCCGGGCGAGCTTCAGTTCGACCCGGGCGACTTCGATAATGTCGGTGCCGACGCCGAAAATCATGGGCTTCATTATATAAGACGCCCGCGAATTGTCAAAGGCGGGCAGAGAAGGCCCTCGGTATCAACGCTTTCGAGCCAGGATCTCGGGCAGAAGGATGTTCAGGAAATCAGCCGGGGCCGCCGCACGGAAAAGGATATCGGGCCTATGCTCCAGCCGGGACAACAGCCGTTTATCGCCCGACACGAAGAAGTCCGCCTTCCCGGTGATCGCCGAAGCGATAACGGGCAGGTCCTTGCTCTCCGCCATCTCCCCAAGAAGGGCCAGGTCCCACGACGACGGGACGGGAACGACCTCGAGATCGAGTTTGGGGAGATATTCCCGCCAGACGGAAAGGGCGCGAGGCAGCTTTCGTTCGATGTTCCGCTCGATCTCGAGCACGTTGAATCGGCCCGTCAGCCCCGTCAGGACCGGGAGGCCCAGGGTCAGAAGGTCGAGGATCACGCGCGGGGCTCCCCTGTCCGAAAAGAGCCCGGATAGGATGACGTTCGAATCGAGAAAGACCCTATGCCTTCTTCTTTCCATAGGTCTCCTCGAAGAGGGCGTCTCGTTCGTCTTCGAGTCCGCCGAGCAACTCGTCAAGGGTCGCGCCCGAGGCTTTCATGATCTTACGGATCTCGCGCCGCGCCTCGTCGAGCTCGAGTCTCTTGGGAGTGACAAGAATGGAATCCCCGATGGGGATGATGGTCACCGTCTCGCCCTCATAAAGGTTCCCTTCCTCGCGGACCTTTTTTGGGATCGTAAGCTGGCCGCGCGCCTTGATTTCGGCCCTATAAGGCTTGTCTTTCTCCATGGGAATCCCCTTTGGCTATTATCTGATTTCAGATTATCAGTATTCTGATTTATTGTCAACTGGAAAGAGGTTCCTTGTCAAATTGATGAGTCTTGGTCCTGTCCTCCGCTCAGATGGCGCCGAGGGCCTTGCCGACTTTGGCGAACTTCGCGATCGCGAAATCGATCTGCTCGGGCGTATGGGCGGCGCTGACCTGGACGCGGATGCGGGACTTGCCGCGCGGGACGACCGGAAAATAGAAGCCGATGACGTAGATGCCTTCCTCGAGGAGGGCGTTGGCGAAGTCCTGGGAGAGCTTGGCGTCGTTCGGCAGGTGGCCGAGCAGGATGGGGACGATGGGATGGATGCCGGGGATGATGCGGAATCCGGCGTCCTCGACCCCCTTCCGGAAGCGGGCGGTGTTGGCCATCAGACGGTCCTTGAGCTCGGTCGATTCTCCGAGGATCTTCAGAACCTCGATCGTGGCCCCGGCGATGCCGGGCGTCAGGGAGTTCGAGAACAGGTAAGGCCGTGACCTCTGCCGCAGGAACTCGACGATCTCCTTCCGGCCCGAGATACAGCCGCCGGACGCCCCGCCGAGGGCTTTTCCGAACGTCGTGACGATGATGTCCACGTCCTTCATGACCCCGCAGTGCTCGTGGGTCCCCCGTCCCGTCTTTCCGATGAAGCCGGTGGCGTGCGAATCATCCACCATGACCAGGGCGTCGTAGCGGCGGGCCAGCTCGCAGATCCTGTCCACCTGGGCGATGATGCCGTCCATCGAGAAGACGCCGTCGGTGACGATGAGGCGGAACCGGGCGTCCGCGGCTTCCTTGAGCCTGGCCTCGAGGTCGGTCATGTCGTTGTTCTTATAGACCGAGCGGCGGGCGCGGCAGAGCCGGACGCCGTCGATGATGGAGGCATGGTTCAGCTCGTCCGAGATGATCGCCGAGTCCTCGCCGAGCAGAGGCTCGAAGACGCCGCCGTTGGCGTCGAAGGCCGACGAATAGAGCAGGGTGTCGTCCGTGCCCAGGAACTCGCTCATCCTCCGCTCGAGCTCCTTGTGGACCTCCGAGGTCCCGCAGATGAAGCGCACCGACGCCATGCCGTAGCCGAGCCTGAAGAACGTGTAATTGGCGGCGGCCATGACCCGCGGCTCGTTGCAGAGCCCCAGGTAGTTGTTGGCGCAGAAGTTGAGGACCTTGGGCCCGCCCTCGGTCCGGATCTCGACGCCCTGCGAGGTCGTCAGGACGCGCTCGGTCTTGTAAAGGCCCTCAGTCCTGATGCGAGCCAGCTCGCCCTGAAGATGATTTTGGAAACGTCCGTACATTTTTCGCTCCTCGCCGGAATGTGGCGCCCCATTATAGGGGACTTCAGAGAAAAATCAAAAAGCTGGGGCCGTTTCCGAATCCCGGATCGCGGCGAGGACCTCCTCTCCCGTCATGCAGGACGCGAGATCTCGGAGCAGGGCCCTGTTCCTCGCGGCGCGGCCGGCCAGGGCCAGGAGCTCGACCTGTGTGTTTGGCTCGGCTTCAGGCGACAGGATGAGGAAGACGATCTCCATCTGTTTCTCGGTGACGACGTCCGGAACTCCCTTCCTCGTCAGCCCCAAGGCGATGGCCGGGGCGCTTAGGCCCGGGACCCGGACATGCGGGAAGGCTACGCCCTCATTGAAGAAGGTCGATCCCTGTTCTTCTCGCCTCAAGATGGCCGCGAAAAGGGCCTCCCCGTCGCCGACGCCATCCTCTTTGCCGAGGGTCGATGCCAACGTGCGGAGGACGGCCTCCTTCGGTACGGGCTCGTTCCAGATGACGACGCGGCGTGCGGCCAGACGGCGTCTCAACGGAAGCCCGCCGGCCCGCGGGGGGCGATCCTCATCCGGAGGACTCTCCCGACGGGATCGCGACGCCGGCATCGGTTCGCCCCGCGTGTCGAGGACGGTCACGGCAACTCCCCGGGCCTTTTTTAGGAGATCGGGGACGACGGATCGGTCCCCTTTCAGGCGTTTCCATAACGGCTTCGGGCAGGATCGTCCAACGACGATATGCCCCACACGGTACTCTCCGGCGAAACGGAGCAAGGTATCCACGATGTCGTCTCCCTTGTAGGTGAACACCATGGCTCCGAGCTGTTTAGCCAAGGTCAGAGTATCCGAGAGGAGCCGCTGGGTCCGGGCGTCGATAGCCCGGGCCTCTTCGGACGGCGTCTGGACGTAGACGGCATACCAGTTCCTGTTGAGCTTTCCCGCCAGCCGCGAGGCATAGCGCAGGAGCCTTTCGCTGTCGGGCCCGCGCGAGCTGAGGCAGACCATGACCTGTTCCGCCGAAGAGGCGTTCTCGTCCTGAGGGGCCTCGCGCCTCCTCAGGTCGATCTGCGAAGCGAGCTCGCGGAGGGTCAGCTCGCGGAGCTTTTCCAGGTTTGCGGCGGTAAAGAAATTCGCCAGGGCCGTTCCCACGCGCTCGGCGGGATACACCTTGCCTTCTTCGAGCCGTTTACGGAGGTCCTCGGTCGCCAGGTCGACATCGACGATCTCGTCGGCCTCAGCGAGGACGGAATCCGGGAGCCGTTCCCGGACCTTGACGCCCACCGAACCCTCAACGATGTTGTAGAGGCTCTCCAGATGCTGGACGTTGAGGGTCGTGATGACGTGGATCCCCGCCGCCAGGATGTCCTGAACGTCCTCGTACCGCTTCGGGTTCAGGCTTCCGGGGACATTGGTATGGGCCAGTTCGTCGATGAGCGCGACCTGCGGCTTCCGGGCGAGAACGGCGTCCACGTCCATCTCTTCCACGGCGATGCCGTGATACTCCTGGCGGCGCCTGGGGACCACTTCGAGCCCGCGGGCAAGCTCGGCGATGTCAGCACGGCCGTGCGTCTCGAGCAAGCCGATGACGACGTCGATCCCGCGGTTCTTCAGCCGGTGCCCTTCCTGGAGCATCTGGTAGGTCTTGCCGACGCCGGCGCTGTATCCGAGATAGACCTTCAGATGCCCGTGCCGGGAACGGCGGATCATCCGGAGGAACGTATCAGCCCTATCTTCCGCCATCGAGGCCCCCGTCCAAAGCCAGATTCAGCGCCATCACGTTGACGCGCGGCTCGCCGAGAATGCCCAGAGACCGGCCCTCGGCCCGCTCTTCGATAAGCGCGCGGACATCCATTTCCGCAAGACCGCGGGCCTTGGCCACGCGGCGCGCCTGGAATAAGGCATTCTTCAAAGTGATGTGAGGGTCGAGGCCGCTGGCCGAAGCCGTCACGGCGTCAGCGGGGACGAGGGTTCCGGCGGGCAGGCCGTTCTCCCTCCGATAATCCTCGACGCGCCGCCGGATGATCTCGGACAAGTCCCTGGACAGCGGTCCGAGATTGCTCCCTCCGGACCGGCCGGCGTCCCATCCGTTCCCCGCCGCCGATGGCCGGGGATGGAAGTATCCGGGGCCAGAGAATCCCTGCGCGATGAGGCTCGACCCCCTGATCTCCCCGCTCCGCACGACGAGCGAGCCGTCGGCCCGCGAAGGGAAAAGGCCGTGCGCCAGGAGCCAAACCACCCCGGGGTAAAAGCCGCAAAGAAGGACCGCCAAGGCTGCCACGGCCAACAGCGACGTCCGGAATTCCGAGAGCCAAGGCTTCATGTTCCCCATCCTCATGTTAAACGAGATGCAAAGCGTTGACAACGATGTCGACCAGCTTGATGCCGGGAAAAGGGGCCATGAGGCCCCCCAGGCCATAAACGATGAGGTTGCGCCGCAGCAACGCGGCCACCCCCAAGGGGCGGAAGCGCACGCCCTTGAGAGCCAGCGGGATCAGGGCGATGATGATGAGGGCGTTGAAGACGACCGCGCTCAAGATCGCGCTCTTCGGCGAGGCCAGGCCCATGATATTGAGGGGGGCGATGACAGGGAAGACGCCGACCAGCAGAGCCGGAATGATGGCGAAGTACTTGGCCACATCGTTGGCGATGCTGAAGGTCGTCAGCGCGCCCCGGGTGATGAGCATCTGCTTGCCGATCTCGACGACCTCGATGAGCTTGGTCGGGTTGGAATCGAGGTCGACCATGTTTCCGGCCTCCTTGGCCGCCTGCGTCCCCGTGTTCATGGCGACCCCGACGTCGGCCTGAGCCAGGGCCGGAGCGTCGTTGGTCCCGTCGCCGGTCATGGCTACGAGATGCCCCAGAGCCTGCTCCTTCCGGATCAGGGCCAGCTTGTCCTCGGGCTTCGCTTCGGCCACAAAGTCGTCCACGCCGGCCTCCCCGGCGATGGCGGCCGCCGTGAGCGGGTTATCCCCGGTGATCATCACGGTCCTGATTCCCATGGCCCGGAATCGCTCAAACCGGTCCTTCAGGCCCCCCTTGACGATGTCCTTGAGGGAGATGACTCCCAGAACCCGCGTTTCGTCTGCGACGAGAAGAGGGGTCCCTCCCTGAAAGGCGATCCTCTCGACGGCGTCGCGCACTTCCCCGGGGACCGGGGCTCCGACGAAGTCCCGAACGGCGTCCGGGGCGCCCTTCCGGATGCGCCGGCCCCCGAGGTCGACCCCGCTCATCCGGGTTTGCGCGGAAAAGGCGATGAAGGTCGCGGCCGGAAACTCGGAGAGGGGTCGCCCCCTCAATCCGTAACTCTTGGCCAGGACGACGATGCTCCGTCCCTCGGGCGTCTCATCGGCCAGGGACGCAAGCTGGGCGGCGTCGGCCAGTTCCTCGACGGTCACGCCCGGAGCCGGCAGGAAGGCCGTCGCCTGGCGGTCGCCCAGGGTTATGGTCCCTGTCTTGTCCAGCAGGAGGACATCGATGTCTCCCGCCGCCTCGACCGCTCGCCCGCTCATGGCCAGGACGTTCTTCTGCACCATGCGGTCGATCCCGGCGATCCCGATGGCGTTCAGCAGGCCGCCGATCGTCGTGGGGATGAGGCAGACGAGCAGGGCCGCGAGCACCGTCGTCGTCAGTTCGACCCCCGAATAGCGCCCGAACAGCTTCAGGGAGATGATGACGACCAGGAAAACGATCGTCAGGGCCGAAAGCAGGATGGTCAGGGCGATCTCGTTCGGCGTCTTCTTCCTCTGCGCCCCCTCGACGAGACCTATCATCCGGTCGAGGAAGCTCTTCCCGGGGTCGGAGGTGACGCGGACCTTGATCGTGTCCGAGAGAACCCGGGTCCCCCCCGTGACCGCGCTGCGGTCGCCGCCCGCCTCCCGGATCACCGGGGCGGACTCGCCCGTGATGGCGGATTCGTCCACCGTGGCGGCCCCCTCGACGATCTCCCCGTCGGCCGGGATGATCTCGCGCGCGGAGACGATGACAAGGTCGCCTTTCTTCAGTCGTTCGGCGGGGACCGCTTCGATAGAGCCGTCCGGGCCGATGAGATTGGCCGTGGTGCACGCCCGTGTCTTTCGGAGCGCGTCGGCCTGGGCCTTGCCGCGCCCCTCGGCCATCGCTTCAGCGAAATTGGCGAACAGGACGGTGAACCAGAGCCACAGGGATATCTGGAGGGCGAAACCCGTCGGTTCGTTCTTCGATCCCATGAAAAGGCCGACGGTCGTCAGCAGGGCTCCGACTTCGGTGACGAACATGACGGGGTTCTTCATCAGGGAGCCGGGATTCAGCTTCCTGACGGAGTCGATCGCCGCCCGGCCGACGATGGCCCGTTCGAACAGAGGATGGAGCAATGCGGGCACGTTCGTTCTCCTTCAGTACAAGGCCGGGGTCCCGCTCATCAGAAGGTGCTCGACGACGGGACCGAGGGCCAGGGCGGGCAGAAATGTGAGCGCGCCGACGATGAGGACGGTCGCGATGAGGATGACGATGAAGGTCGGGCCGCTGGCGGGGAAGCCCGCGTCGCAGGACGGGACGAGCTTCTTTCGAGCCAGATTCCCGGCCAGGGCCAGGACCGGGAGCATCACAAAGAACCGGCCGAAAAGCATCGCCAAGCCCAGGGTGATATTGTAAAAGGGCGTGTCGCCTTTCAATCCGGCGAAGGCGCTGCCGTTGTTGCCCGAGCCGGACGAGAAGGCGTAAAGGATCTCGCTCAAGCCGTGCGGGCCGGCGTTGCCCAAGCCGGCCAGGCCCCACCGGACGGTCGCGGCCCAGGCGGAGAAGCCGAGGATCGAAAAGATCGGGACAAGGACCGCCAGGACGGAAACCTTCACATCATAGGATTCGATCTTCTTGCCCAGGTACTCGGGCGTCCGGCCGACCATCAGGCCGGTGAGGAAGACGGCCAGGATCACAAAGATCAGCATCCCGTAGAGTCCGGATCCGGCCCCGCCGAAGATCACGCCGCCGAGCTGGATGTTGAACAGTGGCACCAGGCCGCCCAGGGGCGTGAAGGAATCGTGCATCGAGTCGACGGCCCCGCACGAAGCGGCCGTCGTGACCGTGGCGAACAGGCTGGAGTCGAACACGCCGAACCGGACCTCCTTCCCTTCCATGTTGCCTCCGGCCGGGTCGACCCCGAGGGCGCGCAGGCGGGGATTGCCCGCGCTTTCGGCCTTCCAGCAGACGAGCGCGGCGGCGAGGAAGAGGATCGCCATGGAGCTCCAGACCGCCCAGCCGTGCTTCCGGTTCCCGACCTTGCGCCCGAGATAATAGGTAAGCCCGCCCGGGATGAGGAAGATCGAGAGCATCTGGAAGAAGTTCGAGAGGGGGGTCGGGTTCTCGTACGGATGGGCCGCGTTGGCGTTGAAGAAGCCGCCGCCGTTGGTTCCCAGCATCTTGATGGCGACCTGGGAAGCCGCCGGGCCCTGGGCGATGATCTGAGGTGCGCCGGCATGGTCCGGATCCGCCGCCGAAGCGCTCTCGATCGGAACGGCCCCGACATAAGGCTTGAAGTTTTGAACGATGCCCTGGGAGGTCAGGAACAGGGAGAAGACGATGGAAAAAGGAAGAAGGAGATAGAGGTTGACCCGCACGAGGTCGACCCAGAAGTTGCCGATGGTCCTGGCCGAATGGCGGGCGATGCCGCGGACCAGGGCCGCGGCCGCGGCGATGCCGGCGGCGGCCGAGACAAAATTGTGGAAGACGAGCCCGACCATCTGGGAAAGATAGGAGAGCGTCGTTTCTCCCGCGTAATTCTGCCAGTTCGTATTCGTCGTAAAGCTCGCCGCGGTGTTGAAAGCGAGGCCCGGAGGAACGGGTCCCAATCTTTGCGGATTCAAGGGGAGGAGATGCTGAAAACGGAGCACGACGTACGTGAACGCCAGCCCGGCCAGGCTGAAAACGATCAGGGAGCGGGCATATTCCTTCCAATCCTGTTCCCTCCCCGGGTCGACCCCGAGCCCCCGATAGAGCGACCGTTCGACGGGCTTGAGAGGACGGTCCAACCAGGTTTTCCCGTCCGGCTCCAGGACCCGGACAAGATACAGGCCCATGGGTTTCGTGACCAGGAACAGGAGGCCCAGGAAGAGAGTCAATTGGATCCAGCCGTGGATGTCCATCGTGATCACGCCCTCAGAATCTTTCGGGCCGAAGGATGCTCGCTAACAGGTAGCCGATGAGCAGAAGGGCGACGATGAGGCCCAGGATGTCGGTCATGGCCGGACATCCCCGCCGGGGTGCCGGTCCGCCCTTCTGAGCGTGAACGTGAATGTGGCCCCGGCTCCCGGACGGCTCTCGGCCTCGATCGTCCCTCCGTGCGCCTCCAGGATCTCCTTGACGATGGCCAATCCGAGCCCGGCCCCCGTCTCTTTTCCACGGCCAGGAACCCGGAAGAACGGCTCGAAGACCCTGGGCAGGAACTCATCGGGAATCCCCTCTCCAGTGTCCGAAATGGAAAAGCGGACGAAATCCGCATCGGCGACGGCTCCGATCGAGATCCGGCCCCCGGGATGAGTGAACTTCAGGGCGTTCGAGATGAGATTGCCGAATACGTGACCGATCCGGGTCACGTCCACCAGGACGTCGGGAAGATCCTCCTGGAATTCGGGAAGGAGTTCGACGCCCTGATCCTGGGCCGCCCTCCGGAAAGGCTCGATCGCTTCCAGCGCCACGGTCCTGGGGGAGGCCGTCCGGAATTCCAGCGCGGCGTTCCCGGATCCCATACGGCTGATATCGAGGAGATCGTTCAGAATACCGTGGAGGCGGTCACTGTCCTCCCTGGCGGTCACAAGGAGCTCCTCCTGTTTCCCGATCAGGGGGCCGACCTTTTCCTCGAGGAGCAGGTGGATGGCCATCCGGATGGATGTCAGCGGCGTCCTGAGCTGGTGCGACACCATCCGGATCACGCCTTTCTTGATCTCGTCTTGTTGGCGGAGCAGGGTGACGTCGCTGAGGAAGAGGAGCGCTCCGTTAGACAAGCGTTCGCGGTCGAGGATGGGCACGGCTTTTGGACGGAAGTACCGCTCCTCTCCCCCGACGAACATCTGGATCTCCCCCCTGGCCCCTGGAACGGCAGTCCGGCCCTCCTTAAGGGCCGTTCGAACCAGGTCGGCCAGCGGCGCAAACGGAGGATCGAAAATTCTGACCCCCGGCTTCAGCCCGAAAACGGTCACGGCCGATCCCGTGGCAACCTCGACCTTCCCCTCGGGATCGACGACGGCGACCGCGTCGGGAAGGCTGTCGAAGGCCTCTTGGGTAGCCCTTTGGATCCGAACGAGCCGGGCCTGGTCGGTCCGCCGGAACTCGCGGAGACTCGCCGTCATCGCGTTGAAGGCTTCGGAAAGCCGTCCGATCTCGTCCCGGGAGCCGGCCGCGACCACGAGTTCGAGGTTGCCGTGCCGGATCTCTTCCGCGGACCCTGTCAGGCGCTGAATGGGCCGGAGGATCCACCGTCCCGTCAGGGCGAGGAACGCGGCGGCGAGGATCGTTCCCGCCAAGAGGAGGGCGAACATCTGTTTGCGGGCGGACGCGGCGCTGTGCCGGGCCCGGTCGTTGGCGTCGCTCATGTTCTGCTGGTTCATCTGGAGAATCTCGCCCGCGCCGTTCTTGATCCGCTCGAACAGGGGAAGCACCCGGCCGAAATAGCCGTCCCTCCGGACCGCCGCCGGCAGGGCCTCATCGACGACACCGGCGAGCGCCGATTCGAACCGGCCGAAGTCATCACGGACCATCGCAGCTTTTCCCGCTTCTCCGGGAAGCGTGATGTTATCCAACTCGACCTGGAGGGCCGCCCGGAAAGAGGCGGTATTCGCGGCGATCAGGGCCTCGCCCTGCGGCATCTCTCCGAGCAGAATGAAGAGGAGCCCGCTATCCATGCGCTCGAGCGCCTCTTTCATCTGTTGGCAGGCGATGACGCTCCGATAATTTTCCCTCAGGATGACGTCGATGGACGCGCCAAGGCTCGACAAATACCTGACGCTCTGGACGCCGATAATGACAAGGATGGCCAGCATCCCGCCGAAGCCCAGGAATAACTTCTGTCGAAGTCCGAACATGTTCATCTCCTTCGCCCGGATGAGATGCACGAGGCGTGCCAGACCGGCCGGCGTTTATGTCCTTGCGAACATTATATTTAAGAATGGGGGCTATCAGTTGCCCTTGCATTCCGCAAGGCGGCGGGAGAAACGGCGTTGAATTCGGCAAGGGGCGTGGCGCGGAAGGGATAGGCTCTTGGCTGTCAGATCCCGTATTTCTTGCGGCGCCGCCAGAGGGTGGCCTGATCGATGCCGAGAATCTTCGCGGCCTCCTGCAGGGACGCCGCCCCGGCGAGGACTCTGCGGATGTGCTGTTCCTCGATCCTCTCGAGGGTCACGGGGTCGCCCAGGCGGGGCGGACGCGTCCTCGGGGGCGATGGTTCCGGGAAGGCACTCGATCCCGATGCGCTCCGAGCGGGAGAGGATGGCCGCCCTCTCGATGACATTGCTCAGTTCGCGGATATTGCCCGGCCAAGGATAGGAGACCAGCGCCCGGACGGCCTCCTCCGTGAAGCCGGAAAAGGACCGGTGGTTGTTCCGCCCATGGAAGACCAGGAGCCTTTCCGCGAGCGGCTTGATATCGTCGGGCCTTTCGCGCAGAGGGGGGATCCGGATCTGGAACACGTTGAGCCGGTAAAAGAGGTCCTCCCGGAAGGCTCCGTCCCTGACGGCCTTCTCCAGGTCCATGTTCGTGGCAGCGATGAGCCGGACGTCCGCTTTTCGCGTCACTCCGTCCCCGACGCGTTCGTATTCCTTCTCCTGAAGGAAGCGAAGGAGCTTCGGCTGAAGCGCCGAGGGCAGATCGCCGACCTCGTCGAGAAAGAGCGTCCCGCCCTCGCAGGCGGCTACGCGGCCGGGATTGTCCCGGACGGCCCCGGTGAAGGCTCCCTTCACGTGTCCGAAGAGCTCGCTCTCCAGAAGCTCGGAGGGAAAAGAAGGGCAGGAGATGATGCCGAGAGGTTTAGCCGACCGGGGGCTCCACTCATGGATGGCCCTGGCCAGGACTGTCTTGCCCGTTCCGCTCTCTCCGAGGAGGAGGACCGTGGCCTCTGAAGCGGCCACGCGACGGGCAAGGTCCACGGCCTTCCGCATCGGGAGGCTGGAGCTCGAGAGATCGATCTCGGGATGCCCCCGCCCCAGGTCTTCCTGCAGGGCCGCGACTCTTTGCTCGAGCGTCCTCATTTCAAATACGCGCTGGACCGCCAGCTTGATCTGGGCGGGCGTGAACGGTTTCGGGATGTAGTCGCTGGCCCCGCGCCGCATCGCCTCGACGGCCGTATCGATGGACGCGTAAGCCGTGATGACGATGATCTTCAGCCAGGGGACCGCGGCGAGAAGCGCCGGGATGAGATCGAGCCCGTCCTCGGTCCCGAGCCGCAGGTCCACGAAGGCAAGCTCGAAGGGCCGGCGGGAGGACTCGGAAAGGGCGTCCCGGGCACTGCCGACGCTGATGACCCTGTGACCCTCCGTTTCGAGGCATATGGACAGAGTCCGGCGGATGTTGGCCTCGTCGTCGACGACGAGAATGTTCAGAGGCGGGCTGATCGGGTCGATCTTCGGGCTCCTTTGAATTTAACATACAAGAATGAGGCCGGGAAATCAATTTTACCGGGGGCCCGGTTTGACCGCGCGGAGCGCTTGGATTATAAGAAGGCTCGATGAGGCCAGTTCGTCTCTCGTCCGGCCGTAAGACGCGCGCCCTCGCGCTCCTCTCCTTGACCGAGCTTCTGGGGATGTCGGTCTGGTTCTCGGCGTCCGCCGTGGTCCCGGCCCTCACAGCTGCCTGGGGACTTACAGCTTCGGGCCAGGCCTGGCTGACCATGTCCGTCCAGATCGGCTTCGTCGCGGGGGCGCTCGGGTCGGCCGTCCTCAACCTTGCCGACCGCCTTCCGGGGCGATGGCTGTTCGCGGTCTCATCCGTTTTGGCGGGAACGGCGACCCTCCTCATCCCATCCGGAGGCGGCCTGCCCGCGGCCCTCGCCTTACGCTTCCTGACGGGCATCCTCCTGGCCGGAGTTTATCCGGTCGGGATGAAGTTGATGGCGACGTGGACGCGGGAAGACCGCGGCTTCGGGGTCGGGCTTCTCGTCGGGGCCCTGACCCTCGGCTCGGCCGCGCCTCACCTCCTCAAAGCCTTCGGCGAGGCCGGCGATTGGAAGGCCGTCCTCTTTCTGAGCGGCGCCATGGCCGTTGGCGGAGGGCTCCTGGCCGGCGCCTTCGTTCGCGAAGGGCCCTATCGGACGGCCGCCCCGAAATTCGATTGGAAGTACGCCGGCACGATCTGGCGGGATAGGACTATCGCCCTGGCCAACATGGGCTACTTCGGCCACATGTGGGAGCTCTACGCGGCCTGGACCTGGGTGCCGGTGTTCCTGGCGGCGAGCTTCGGGGTCTCGGGGGGAAGCGAGAGGGCGGCCAGCGTGGCCGGCTTCGTGTTCATCGCCGCTGGCGGCGCCGGGAGCCTCGTCGCCGGGAAGCTGGGCCGACCGGCTTGGAAGGACAGCGGTCACGTCCGCGGCGATGGCCGTCAGCGGACTATGCTGTCTGGCGTCCGGGCTCTTGTTCGGCGGAAATCCCTGGCTTCTCACCGGGCTCTGTCTCGTCTGGGGCTTCGCCGTGGTCGCCGATTCGGCCCAATTCTCGGCGGGGGTGAGCGAGCTGTGTCCGAGCGACCGGATAGGAACGGCCCTGACCCTTCAAACGAGCCTGGGATTCCTGCTGACTCTTGTGTCCATCCGCCTGGTTCCGGCGTTCGTGCGACTCGTCACCTGGCGCTGGGCGTTCGCCTTCCTCGCTATCGGCCCGGCCGCGGGCATATGGGCGATGCTCCGTCTGCGCCATCAGCCCGCCGCGGTCCGGATGGCCTCCGGCCGCCGATAAGCGCAGGCTGAAGCCTGCGGCTACAGGCCGCGCCCGGCGGTACGGCCTTTGTTGTAGCCGCAGCCTTTAGGCTGCGTTCAAGGGAAGACGCAGGCTGAAGCCTACCGCTACAAACCGGCCCCCATGAAGAGGCCCCGCGTTGTAGCCGCAGCCTTTAGGCTGCGTTCAAGAAGAAGACGCAGGCTGAAGCCTGCGACTACAGCCCGAGGCTACAGTTTTTTTGCGACCACCATCGTCGAGGCCTGGGCCGTCGGCAGGACCAGCATCTCGGCGACGTCCACGTGAAGGGAACGCGTCGCGGCGAAGACCACGGCCTCGGCGATGTCCTCGGCCAGGAGCGGCCTGTAGCCCTTGTAGAAATCGTTGGCCTTCCCGACGTCGCCGTGGAAGCGGACGATGCTGAACTCGGTCTCCGTCAGGCCGGGATCGACCGTCGAGACCCGGACGCCGGTGCCGTTGAGGTCGAGGCGCATGCCCTTGGTGAGGGCGCCGACGGCGTGCTTGGTCGCGCAATAGACGTTGCCGGAGGGATAGACCTCCCGGCCGGCGATGGAGCCGATGTTGATGACGTGGCCGCGGCCGCGCGCGACCATGCCCGGCAGGACGGCCCGGCTGACATAGAGAAGCCCCTTGATGTTGGTGTCGATCATCTCGTCCCAGTCGGAGATCTTCCCGTCCTGCAGTTTGTCCAGGCCGCGGCTCAGGCCGGCGTTGTTGACCAGGACCTCGATGTCCTTCCATTTCGCCGGAAGCTCCTTGACGGCCTTCGCCACGGCCTTCTGGTCGCGGACGTCCAGGGCGATGATGTGGGACACCGTCCCGAACGCGGCCTTCAGCTCGGCGGCGAGCCCGGTCAGCCGATCACGGCGGCGGGCGGCGAGGATGAGCTTCGCGCCCTGGGGAGCGAAGGCCTGGGCGCAGGCCAGGCCGATCCCGGCGCTCGCCCCGGTGATGAATACGATCTTGTCTTTCAGCGAATACATTTCTCGTCTCCTTCGGTCACCGGCCCTCAGGCCTGGGGGCTCGTGTCGAGCTCCCCGGCGAAGTCCGTGGTCATGACCTCCCGAATCTTGTCGTATGGATAGCGCTCGAGCGCCCACATGAGCTTCACGGTGAGCATCTCCAGGCTCTGGTCGAACCCCTCGATGACCCCGAGCCTCAGGGCGCGCCGCCCGACGTCGTAGCTCTTCATCCGGGTCATGCCGTGGAGGCACTGCGAAGTGACGACGACCGGGACCCGGTTCTTCCGGGCGAGCCGGAAAAAGGCGTCGAATTCGTAGGGGACGTTCCCCGTTCCGTAGGCCTGGATGACGATGCCGCGGATGCGGCTGTCGTCGAGGAGGAAAATGAGGTCGCCCGGGTCCGCGCCCGGGACGAGCGTCGTCACGAAGATATCGGAAGCGAACCCCGGCCGGAGGTCGGGCGCCCCGGCCCTGCGGCGGGGCAGGCCCCGGTCCAGGCGGATGCCGACCCTGATCTCGCCCGCGTCGGGGGCGTTGACCGAGGTGAAGGCGTCGAGCTTCGATTCGGACGCCTTCGAGGCGCGGCTGCCCCGGATGACGCGCTCGTCGAAGACCACGTAGACGCCGGCAACCTCGCATACGGCCAGCTTCATGGCGTTGACGAGGTTCCGCCGGGCGTCCGTATCGATCTCCCAACCCGGGATCTGGCTTCCGGTCAGGACGACCGGCTTTCCCAGGTTCCCGAGGCCCAGGCTGAGGGCGGCGGCCGTATAGGCCATCGTATCGGTGCCGTGAGTGATGACAAAGCCGTCGTAGTTCCGGTAGCAGCGCCCGATCTCGCCGATGATGCGGTCCCAGTTCCGCGGCGTCATGTTCGTGCTGTCGATGTTCTCGACATAGCGGATGCGGAAGTCCGCGATCTCGGAGAGGCGGGGCTCGATGGCGCGGAGGATGCGGACGGCCTCCGCCTTTGACGGGACCTCGAGTCCGCCGTGCCGGGCCTTCTTCATGATGATGGTCCCTCCGCAGAAAAGGACCAGGACCTTCTTTTTCGCGCTCACAGGTGCTCCGCAACGATCTTGACGCCGATTCCGATGAGGATGAGGCCGCCGAGAAGCTCGGCCCGCTTCCCGAGCGCCCGCCCGACGAGCGGCCCGAGCTTGGCCCCGACGACCGTCAGGGCGAAGCAGACGACGCCGATGAGAGCCGCCGGGAGGAAGATGTTCGTCCGCAGGACGGCCAGGCTCAGCCCGACCGCCAGGGCGTCGATGCTGGTCGCTATCGAAAGGATGAGGAGCGGCATGCCTGTCGTCCGATCGACCGGGGCCGCATCGCCCTTCTCCCCCTTCTCGAACGACTCGCGGATCATCTTCAGGCCGACGAAGGACAGGAGGGCCAGGGCGATCCAATGGTCGAACCGCTCGATGTAGCGAAGCACGTTCTCCCCGGCGAACCAGCCGAGGACGGGCATGGCGAACTGGAATAGGCCGAAGAAAAAGGCCACCCGGAGCGTCTGCCGCCCTGTCAGCCGCGTTGCCCCGCAGGACATGCCCATGGAGACGGCAAAGCAGTCCATGGCGAGGGCGACGGCCATTCCGAGGACAACAAGGAATCTCATTTCGGTCTCTTGATAAGGAAGGCTATTATATCACGCCGCGCACGGCGACAAATCCCCCCACACCCCCCTTTTCCAAAGGGGGGAATTCATTCGAGGCTCCAGTCGGGGTCATACGAGGTTCCGGCCGCGGTCATGCGAGGCTCCGGCCGCGGTCATGCGAGGCTCTGGCCGGCATCATGCAAGGCGCCAGCCGGGACCATACGATGCTCGAGCCGTCCTTATGAGGCTCCGACCGACGGTTTTTGTAGCCGCAGGCTTCAGCCTGCGCGTTTTTTATCAAACGCAACCTAAAGGTTGCGGCTACAACATGAACGGGGCATGCTCGTCTCGCGCGCTTGGCTCTGGTATAATATATGTTTTGCACGAGCACGAAATGAGCGACAAGAGCATCTCCGCGCGAAAGACCGAGAGCCCCCCGGGAAAACGGGGCGATGAGGGTCGCCCTGAAGCCCTATGGCCGCCGCTCTATGAAGAGAAGCCTTACGGCGACACGCCCAAGACTTTTCTTGTTTTCTTGTCTCCCCCTACCCCCTCCGATGAATCGGAGGGGGCTCTGAGATCGTCCGTGTCGCCGGGAGAGGTGGGGTCGAGGGGGAGAGGGGCGGCCTTCATCCCCCCAAACCACGTCCTTCGAAGGCGATCCGTAGACATCGGATAAGCGCGAAATGAGCGACAACGTCATCAAGCTCCGGGGAGTCCGCGTCCACAACCTGAAGAGCGTGGACCTCGACCTCCCGCTGGACAAGTTCGTCGTCGTGACGGGCGTCAGCGGCTCGGGGAAGTCCTCCCTGGCCTTCGACACCCTGTACGCCGAGGGCCAGCGCCGCTATATCGAATCCCTGTCCGCCTACGCCCGCCAATTCCTGGAACGGATGGACAAGCCGGACGCCGACCTCATCGAGGGCATCCCCCCGGCCGTCGCCATTCAGCAGAAGTCCTCGGGCAAGAACCCCCGGTCCACCGTGGCGACCGTCACGGAAATTTATGACTTCCTCCGCGTCCTCTACGCCCGGATCGGGACCGTCCACTGCGAACAATGCGACCGGCCCGTCCGGAAGGACACGGTCGACGGGGTCGTCGACGGCCTTCTCGCCCTGCCCCCGGGGACGAAGCTCTCCATCAGCTTCGCCTGGCCGGCCGGCAAGGGAACCGCCGAGCTGAAGAAGGAGGGCTTCTTCCGCATCCTCGAGGGCGGCGAGGTCGTCAACCTGGAGCAGGCGGGGCCGGCAAAGAAGGGCCCGTTCGACGTCCTCGTCGACAGGCTGGCCCCCGACCCCGAGGAGCGCGAGCGCCTGGCGGATTCCATCGAGCTGGCCCTCAAGAAGGGCGGCGGCCGGGCCATGGTCCGGACCGCGGACGGCCGGGCCATCCCCGTCTCCGACAAGCTCGAATGCAAGGAATGCGGCATCTCCTACGAGGACCCCTTCCCGAACCTGTTCTCGTTCAACAGCCCCCAGGGGGCGTGCCCGGAGTGCCACGGGTTCGGCGACATGGCCGTCCTCGACGAGGACAAGATCGTCCCCGACCGGAGCCTGCCGCTCGATAAGGGCGCCATCGAGCCCTGGACAAAACCCCTCTCCCGCGGACTTCAGCGCGAGATGCTGGCCGAAGCCCGCAAGAGGGGCATCCCGACGAACGTCCCGTTCCGGGACCTCGCGCCCGAGGCCCAGCGCTTCATCCTGGACGGCGGCGACGGCTACCACGGGGTCAAGGGCTTCTTCGAGTGGCTCCAGTCCAAGAAGTACAAGGTCCAGGTCCGGGTGCTTCTCGCCCGCTACCGCAAGTACGTCGCCTGCCCGACCTGCGGGAAGACGCGGCTCAACTCCCGGGCCCTGGGCGTCCGCATCGGCGATATGGGCATCGGCGCGTTCGTCCGCATGACGGTCCGCGAGGCCTCCGATTTCCTGGGGGCCCTCGACCTCGCCCCGTTCGAGAAGCAGGTCGCCGAAAGGCTCGTCGTCGAGATCCGGAACCGCCTCCGGTTCCTGCTCGAGGTCGGCCTCGACTACATCACCCTCGACCGGATGACGTTCACCCTGTCCGGGGGCGAGGCCCAGCGGATCAACCTGGCCGCGGCCCTGAGCTCCGCCCTCGTCGGGACGCTGTTCGTCCTCGACGAGCCCAGCGTCGGCCTCCACCCCAGGGACAACCAGCGGCTCATCCGGATCCTCAAGTCGCTCCAGGACATCGGGAACACCGTGGTCGTGGTCGAGCACGATCCCGAGATCATCCGGGCCGCCGACGCCGTCGTCGACCTCGGGCCGCGGGCGGGCGAGGCGGGCGGCGAGATCGTCTTCGCCGGCCCGATGGACGCCTTCCTCGGGAGCCGGACGTCCCTCACCGCCCAGTACATGCGGGGCGAGAGGGTCATCCCGGTCCCCGAGACCCGGCGGAAGTCCCGAAGGCACGTCGAGATCCGGGACGCGCACCTGCACAATCTCGACCATCTCGACGTCCGCATCCCGCTCGACGTTCTCTCCTGTGTCACCGGGGTCTCGGGGTCGGGCAAGAGCACGCTGGTCACCGAGGTCCTTTATCGAGGGCTCGAGGGCACGGCGACGAACGGGTTCGGCGCCATCCTGGGCGGCGAGGAGGTCGGAAAGGTCGTCCTGGTCGACCAGTCGCCCCTCAGCGTCTCGCCGCGGTCCATCCCCGCCACCTACACGAAGGCCATGGACGGCATCCGGGACCTCTTCAGCCAGACGCGGGAGGCGCGGATCATGGGGATGAAGCCGGGCTATTTCTCGTTCAACACCGCGGGCGGCCGCTGCGAGGAATGCCAGGGGGCCGGCCAGAAGATCGTCGAGATGCAGTTCCTCTCGGACGTCGTCCTGACCTGCGAGGCCTGCAAGGGGAAGCGGTTCAAGAGCGAGGTCCTCGAGGTCCGCTACGAAGGCCGGAACATCCACGAGGTCCTCGGGATGAGCGTCACCGAGGCCAGCCTGTTCTTCGCCGGGAGGCCCGACATCACGAAGAAGCTCTATCCCCTCATCGAGGTCGGCCTGGGCTACCTCAAGCTCGGCCAGCCGACGACGACCCTCTCCGGGGGCGAGCTCCAGCGGATCAAGCTGGCCTACCACCTCGTCCACGACCGGGGCGAGCGGGTCCTCTACCTGTTCGACGAGCCGACCATCGGCCTCCATCAGAACGACGTCTCGGTGCTCCTCCGCTGTTTCCAGAAGCTGGTCAACGCCGGGCATGGGGTCGTCGTCATCGAGCACAACCTCGACGTCATCAAGTGCGCCGACCACATCATCGACCTTGGGCCCGAGGGCGGGGCGGCCGGCGGCCGGATCGTGGCCCAGGGGACGCCCGAAAAGGTCGCCCGCTCCCGGCGGTCGATCACGGCGAAATATCTCCGGGATTGCCTGTAGGGATCAGCGTTTCCGGGCCGCGTCCGCGCTCTGCTCGAGCCGCCTCCTGTACCCTTCGTAATCCGGAAGGATCCTGTCGTATTCTTCGTGCATGAGCGGCGAGGAGATGATGAAATCCGCCGTGGCCCGGTCGCAGGCGACGGGGATGTTCCAGACGACCGCGATGCGGAGGAGCGCCTTGACGTCGGTATCGTGGGACATCGGCTGGAGGGGATCCCAGAAGAATATGAGGAAGTCGATCTCGCCGTCCGCGATCCGGGCCCCGATCTGCTGGTCGCCGCCGAGCGGGCCGCTCTGGAGCCTGATGACCTCGAGGCCGAGCTCCTTCTCGAGGAGAGCCCCCGTCGTTCCCGTGGCATAGAGCGTGTGGCCCGAAAGCGACCCCTTGTTGAACTCCGCCCACTCGAGGAGGTCCTTTTTCTTGTTGTCGTGGGCGACGAGGGCGATCCTCTTGCTTTTCCCGATGGGGCGAACGGCTTGTTTCATGGGCTTCCTCCGGTGAATGCGTCGCTCCCAGGATACACCGGCGGAGAAGCCCCGGCAAGGCGGCGGTTTTCGTTTGACAGCCGCGGGACCCGATTGTATAGTCTCCTTTCAGATATCCGGAGGGAATCCATGCCCATCCCCATCGCCGACCTGCACTGCGATACGGCCATCGGCCTCGCGGCCGGCAGGCGGCTCGACGACCCCGACCTCCAGGTCAACCTGCCCGCGATGGCCGACGCCGGGATCGGGCTCCAGGTCTTCGCCTGTTACATCCCCCCCTCGGTCCCCGAACGCCGTCGTTTCGAGTTCGCGTCGCGGCTCCTGGACGGCCTGGACAGGGAGCTGGACGCGTTCTCCCGCGAGATCTCCGTCTGCCGGACCTCCCAGGACATCCTCGACGCCCGGTTGGCGGGCCGGATCGCGGCCGTCCTGGCCGTCGAGAACGGGGACGCCCTCGAGAACGACCTCGGGAACCTCGAGCGGCTGTACGCCCGCGGCGTGCGGCTGATGACCCTGGTCCACTCCCGAAGCAACGCCTGGGTCGTCTCCTCGGCCGACCGGGAGCCCGCCTTCGACGGGCTGACCCGCTTCGGCGAGGAGGTCGTCGCCGCCATGAACAAGCTCGGGATGATCATCGACGTTTCCCACGCCCATGACTTCGCCGTGCGGAAGGTCCTGTCGCTCACCTGCCGTCCGGTCGTCGCCTCCCATTCCTGCTCCCGGACCCTCTGCCCCGTTCCGCGCAACATCAGCGACGAGCTGGCCAAAGGCATCGCCGCCGGGGGCGGCCTCGTCGGGGTGAACATCTATCCCGGGTTCCTCGACGCGCGCTATCGCAAGGAATCGGAGCGGGCCGGAGACCTTTTCGAGAGGCTCGGCCGCGAGGAGGAGAAGGCCGGAGCCGATCCCGCGGCGCATTTCGCCCTCCTCCGCGGGCTCGCGGACGAGTTCGGCAAAGCCATGGAGAAGTACCGGGTCCCCCTGGACCGGTACCTCGAGCATATCTATCATCTGATGAACATCACCGGCGAAGACCACGTCGCCTTCGGCTCGGATTTCGACGGCATTCCCGACCTTCCCGCCGGAGTCACCGGCTGCCGCGGCCTGCGGACCGCCCAAAAGAGGCTCTCGGAGGCCGAGATGCCACGGAAGGCGCTCGAGAAGATCTGCTGGATGAATTTCCTCCGCGTCTTCAGGGACGCCTGCGACTGATCCCGATGGACGCGGTTCTCGACGCTGTGATCCGCCGGATTCCCATGACAAGGAGGACATGACCATGTTCATTCCGGACCGTATGCGCCAAGCTATCCTTCCTTTCCTCATCGTCCCGATCGCCGTTCTCTTCGCGGCCGGAGCGGCTCCGTCAGAGCCCCAAGCGGCCCCGTCGAAGGGCCTCAAAGCCCTCGAATTCAACAGGGACATGCTCGTCATCCAGGCCGTCGTCGCGTTCATCGCCCCGCCGGGAATGTCCGACTCGCCCTACGACATCGACCCCGACGGAAAGATCAGGCTCAATCCGGGCACGGGGAGCATCACCTACAATTTCCGCTCCGGGGATTCGGCCATCGACCTGGCCGGCGATCACGTCGAGCCCGCGGTCACCCTGTTCAACCCCGGCGCCGAGAACGACCGGGCCGGGCGTGAGAGCCGCGGCTTGAACATGCTGGCCTGCATCGGGAACAAGGTGAAGATATGGACGGGCGAGGGCAAGGGCGCGATCGGGGTTGTCATCGGCAAGCACGGCGGCGCCGAGCACGTCATGGTGGACTTCCCCGACGCCTCGGTCTTCGAAAAGCTCAGCATCGGCGACAAGATGCAGATCACCACCGTCGGCTTCGGCCTCGAGCTCAAGAACGTCCCCGGCGTCACCGCTCTGAACATCGGCCCCGAGCTGATCGATGCCCTGACGGGGCTCGGCATGGGGGTCACTCCCGAAGGGAAGCTCCGCGTCCCCGTCGCGGTCATCGTCCCCGCCAAGATCATGGGCTCCGGCCTGGGCGCCGACAACGCCTACCGGGGCGATTACGACATCCAGATGTTCGATGAGAAGACCGTCAAGGAATACGGCCTGGACCGCCTGAGGTTCGGCGATCTCGTCGGGATCGTGGACGCCGACACCACGTACGGCCGGATCTACAGGCAGGGCGCCATCACGGTCGGGAGCATCTCCCACAGCAAGAGCTACGTGGCCGGTCACGGCCCGGGTGTCACGGCCCTCTTCTCGTCGAAGGACGGGAGGATCGAGCTCGTCGAGGACCGCGGCGCCAACCTGGCGACGCTCCTCAAGATCCGCTGACGTCAGGGAAACCGGGCGGACACTCGAAATGCTACGCGTTCATCTGCAGCCGGCGAACACCGGATGTTCTCCGCGGCCTCGCGCATGGCCGCGACGAGACCGGGGTCGGCCCTCCGGGCGGCCGACTCGATCTCCTCCGGCCGCACCGCGAGAGGACCGATCGCGACCCGGTCGAAGCGGCGGGTGAATTCCCTCAACGCTATGTCGCCTGTCCGGCGCACCTCCGCGATGATGCCGGAAACGGCGGACGTGTCCCCGGGTTCCTTCGTTCCCAAACAACCCTTTTTGAACTCGTCGATGCTCAAACGCCTCATGACCCCGCCTCCGATCCGCCGTCGCTTCGCCTCGGTCCACGTCTCCGTCGCCGGAGCTCGCTCATCACCTCAGCCAGCAGAATGTCGTTCTTCGCCAGCAGGACGCAGACGAAATACAGGACGTCCGCGGCTTCCCAGACGATCTCGTCCTTATTCGGGCCGATACCAGTTCCCCGGCTTCCTCGAGGATCTTCTCCCTGATGCGCGCCTCCGGTCAGCGAGGACGTATAAGAGCCGGCCTGTCGGCCGCCGAGCCTCTCGCGGATGACGTCGCTGAGCTCGGCGAGCGAAAAGGCCTTGTCTCCGAAGCACGAATACTTCCCCGTATGGCAGGCAGGCCCGCGGGGCCGCACGGTGAGCAGGAGCGTGTCTCCGTCGCAATCCGTCCGGACCTTCACGAGCTCCTGACGTTACCCGAGGACTCCCCTTTCATCCAGAGCCGCTTCCGGCGTCTCGAAAAATACCACGCGCTGCCCGTCTCGAACGTGCGGTCCAGGGATTCCCGGCTGCTCCAGGCGACCATGACGACCTGGGACGCGTCGTCCTGAACGACCGTCGGAATGAGGCCGCCGGCCTTTTCCCAATCCAGGCCGCGGCGAAGGCGGCCCCGAGGGTGAGGCGCCCGTGTAGAGGGCCATCCCGAGCTGAACGGAGGCGCCGAGCGCGGAAAGCTCGCCGATCTCGGCGGCCGTGGAGATGCCGCCGGCCGCCGTCACGGGTATGCGGGCAGCGGAGACAAGCTCCCGGACGGCATCCAGGTCCGTTCCTCCCATCAAGCCTTCCCGTTCCACCCGGGTGAACAGGAACTCCGAGGCGAAGGCCTCCGCCGCTTCGATGACGGCGGCACGCCGAGTCCGAGTCCCGCCTCCAGCCGTCGACGACGATCTTCCCCCGGACGTTGTCCAGGCGATGACGACCCTCTCCCGTCCGACGGCCCGGCGAGCTCCGAGAGGAATTCCTGGTCCACGCCGCCTCCCGGAAGGCCCGTGTCCCGACATACCTTGGCGGCCCCGTGCTCGACAAGACGGCGGGCCTTATCGATCGAGCGATGCCTCGCCCACCCGGCACTCGGCCGTCCGGCAGATCTCCCGAACGAGATCGTTGTCCCCTCCCCCATCCGCGTCGAGATCGATGACCGCGATCTCGCCGTACCTGAGAAATCCCGCCAGCCGAGCGGGTCGTCCCTCTCCAGACCTTTTGCCTCCCCTGCGTCAACTACGGCCTTCCCTCCAGCCAGATCTTGATGGATCAGCATCAACGGCACTCCTTCGTCGAGATATGACTTGACGTCGCCGACCGTGAGCTTTCTCTCGTGAACATCGAGCCAGCAGACGGCATCGGCCCCGCCCTCGCGCACGCGTCCAGTACCTCCGAGGTCCCGCGCCGCCGAGCGATCACGGATCGCGACCCTCCGGCAACGACCCGGATGAGATCGAGTCGACCGCCTTGGCCGCCCTGTCGATGAGTCCAGATCTCGCCGCCCCGAGCTCCGCGGCGCGCCCGCCACTCCGCGCGCTCTCCGCGTCGCAGCGGCCACCCCCCGCTCCGCTCGCTGCCTGGCTATGAGAGCGAAAAGCGTCGCCGCCTTCATCCTGGCCGGCCTGACGGCCTCGAGCGTCTACCCCTGTACGCTGGCCGTGATCTCGGGAAAGGCCGCCCGGGACGGACGCGCCCTGATGTGGAAGAACCGGGACACCGATAAGGTCGACAACAAGACCCTATTCCTCCGTGGCCCGAAGTACGCCTTCATCGCCCTGGTCGACGCCGGGGACACGGAGGGCAAGGAGGCCTGGGGCGGGCTGAACGCGGAAGGCTTCGCGGTCATGAACTCCCAGACCGATGATCAGGGGTCGCCCGGCAAGGACGGCGCCGACAACGGCCGGTTCATGCGGCGGGCCCTCGGCGAATGCGCGACCGTCGCCGAGTTCGAGGCCCTGTTGGCGAGTGTCGCGGGGAAGCTCGACCTGACGGCGAACTTCGGAGCCATCGACGCCGGAGGGAGCGCCTGTTTCTTCGAGACCTCGCCGAAGTCTTTCGTCAAGTTCGACGCGAGGGACCCCCGGGTGGCGCCGTTCGGCTATATCGCCCGGACGAACTACGGCTTCACGTCGCCCGACAACCTCAAGGGCGGAGGCTACATCCGCTTCGAGCGCATCTCGCATATCCTCGAAACGGGATTCGGCCGGGGGGAGCTCGATCCGGCTTTCATCCTTCAGCAGGCTTCGCGCGATCTCGTTCATGAAAAGCTCCATTCCTATCCCCTGACCCGGGCGCTCCCGGACGACCCGGCCGGGCCGCTTTCCATCAACACCAACGACACCATCAACCGGAACACGAGCGTCTCCGTCATCCTCTTCCAGGGAGCGCCGTCCCGGGACAAGGCCCATCTCGCGACGATGTGGGTCAACCTCGGCCAGCCGGTCACCTGCGCGGCCGTGCCGATGTGGGTCGCCGCCGGCGAGGTCCCCTCGGTCGCGACCGGCCCGGAGACGGCCCCGCTCAACGATTGGTCGAAGAAGCTGGCCGCTTATCTCTACCCGGACCAGCGCGGCCGGATGAAACAATATCTCGCCGTCGACCGGCTGAGGGCCTCCGGGGGCGAAGGCGTCCTGCCGAGGCTCTTCCGGATCGAGAACGAGGCCATCGCCCGCGCCGCAGACCGGCTCGCGGAGTGGGGGGAGAAGCGCCCGGCGCCGGCCGCCGTCGCCGAATTCCAGGAGAAGCTGGCGGCCTGGGTCTTCGAGTCGCTCCAGGCGGCGTTCCCCGAGATCCGCTGAGGCCCGCCCCCGGCCGCGGCGATGAAGAGCGCCCGGACGACCTAAGGAAGATCGAGCCCGAGCCGGACCGGGCGCCCGTCGTCCGTCAGAGCTCGCCGGGCCCGATGATGCCGCCCGATATTACCACGTTCATCGCCTCTTGAACCGTCCAGGAGAGGTCCTGGACCTTGTCCGGGGGGACCATGACCACGAAGCCGGTCGTCGGATTGGGCGCCGTCGGAATGAAGAGCTTGAGGAGGCGCTCGCCGCTCTTCGTGTCGACGACCTCTCCCGTGACGAAGGCGACGGAACGGACGCCCGGCCTGAAATGCTCGACGAGGACCGCGCGCTTGAACGCCTGCTTATCCGGGAGGGAAAGGGCAGTGCCGAACTGCCTGCCGACGTGGTAGATGGTCTTGATGATGGGGATGCGCTCCATCATTCGCTCGATGAGCCGGAATACCTTTTTGCCCGCCCAATGGCTCGCGGCGAGCCCGGCCAGGTAGAGGATGAGGAGGACCAGGACGATGCCGAGGCCGGGGATGCGGAAGCCGACGACCTTCTCGACGACGTTGGCCGCTTTTTGGTCCACCGCGAGGTAAAGGAACCGGATCACGAAGAAGGACAGGACCAGCGGGACGATCGCCAGCAGCCCGCGGAAGATGAACGTCCGGATGTGCTTGAAAAGGGCTTTCACGGCCCTAGAACCATTTTTTCCGCTTGAAGAAGACCACCATCGCGCCGCCGACGACGGCGATGATCCCCCAGACCAGGAAGTATCCCCACCGCCATTCGAGCTCGGGCATGAACCTGAAGTTCATCCCGTAGACCCCGACGATGAAGGTCAGGGGAATGAAGATGGTGGCGATGATGGTCAGGACCTTCATGACCTCGTTCATCCGGTTGGAGACGCTCGAGAGGTAGGTCTCGAGCATCCCGGACAGGATGTCGCGCGACGTCTCCATCGTATCGATGATCTGGACGATATGGTCGTAAACGTCCCGGAGGTAAACGTCGGTCGTCGGCTTGATGAGGGGCGTTTCGAGCCGCTCGAGCCCGCTGATGACCTCGCGGAGCGGCCAGGCGGCCTTCCGGAGGTAGATCATCTCGCGCTTCAGGCTGTGGATCCGCTGGAGGATCTCCCGCTTCGGGTCGGCGACGAGCTCGTCCTCCAGGGTCTCGACCTCCTCGCCGAGCCTCTCCAGGACCCCGAAATAGCTGTCCACGATGCCGTCGATGATGGCGTAGGCAAGGTAATCGGCCCCGAGCTTCCGGAGCCGCCCCTTCCCCTTGCGGATCCGGTCCTTCAGGCCGTCGAAGATACCGGTTTCCCTCTCCTGGAAAGTGATGACGACGTTCGGCCCGAGGACGAGGCTGACCTGATGCATCTTCTCCTCGGGATTGCCGTTGCGGACGAACACCTTGAGGACGACGAAGAGGTAGTCGCCGTAGTCCTCGATCTTCGGCCGCTCGGCCGTGTTGAGGATGTCCTCGAGGATGAGGGGATGCAGGTTGTAATGAGCGCCGAGCCGCTCGATGAGGCCGACCTCGTGGAGCCCGTCGACATTGATCCAGGTCACGGTCGGAGCGTCCCGGAACGGGAAGCATTCTTCGATGGTGGTGACCTCTTTCTCTTCGAGCCGCGACTCGTCGTAGTCCATGACCGTGACCCGGGCCTTTTCCACGCGTTTGTGGCCGATATGGACGAGCGTCCCGGGCGACAATCCGGCTTTCCGCGAGCTCTTCTTGTTCTGGGTCGTCATGCGCCTGCCTCCGCTAGGTTCTTTATCACGTAAAACGGGGAAAAAGGCAAGCCGGGCCGGCCACGTCCCGCCCCGCTGCCCCTAAAGCGTCATTGCAGGGAATCGACCTTGCGGACGTAGGCGTCGGCGTCGAACTTCCGGCGGAGGCCCGCGGCGTTCATGTACCGGACGGTGCCGAAGACGGGCCGCTCGCCCCAGGGGCGGTCGTGCTTGCCGAAGCACCAGGCGACGCCGGCGAATCCGTTGGGATCGCGGCCGTCGAGCTCATACGCGTCGTTCAGCCGGAGGGCCGTCCCGATAGGCCTCTTCGGGCGTCTTGGACCACTCGAGGATCTTCTTGCCCCAGTACATCCTCATATAGCCGTGCATCTTCCCGGTGAGGGTCATTTCCTTCTGGGCCGCGTTCCAGTAGGGGTCATGGGTCCGGGCGCCGTCGAGCTGATCGTAGGTATATACGTATTCCCTGGGGACCTTGCGGTGTTTGGCGAGGGCCGCGCGGCTCCAGGCCGGAAGGGCGGCATACTCGTCGTAGCGGGGATTATAGCGGACGAAGTTCATGGAAAGCTCGCGGCGGACGATGAGCTCTTCCAGGAAGGCGGCCGCGCCCGGCCCGCGGTGCTTCCGGACCGCGAGGGCGACCTCGAGCGGCGAGATCTGGCCGAAATGGAGGTAAGGGCTTAGGTTCGATTGTCCGTCCAGCCCCGGGTCGTTTCGTGCCTCGGGGTAATCGTCGAGCCTCTTCTCGATGAAATCGGCCAGAAGCGCGCGGGCGCTGGACGCCCCGCCCCGGAACGCTCCGGGGCCGACGTTCCTGTCGATGCCGAGCTCGGCCAGCACCCTGTCGGGGTCCTTGAGGTCGAGGGAATCCAGCCGCAACGAAAGGGAATCCTTCTTGAGCCGGTTGTGCTGGAGGGGGACGAGGAAGCGCTTGAGCTGGCGGCGGATCTTGGGCCGGAACGTGGCCGCCGAGTAGTCTTCCTTGGGAGAGGCCGTGTCCACGGGGACGATCACATTCGATTCGACCTCGATAAGAGGGCATTCGAGGGCGCGGGCGGCTTCGGCCCGCCATTCCCGCTCGACGCGCAGGTATCCGCGGTCCACGACGACGAGCGAGGCCCTGCGCCCGAGATGGCATGCCAGTCTTCCGGGAGACCCGCTCCGGACGACCATGCGCACGCCGCGCTTGTCGAGGTCCTTTCGCGTCTCCTCGAGGCCTTCCAGCATGAACAGATAGTGCCGCGCGTTGGCCCCGGGGAAATCGGGGGTCAGCCCGAAGAGGACGACGAGGGGTTTCCCCAGCTCATTGGCCTTCTCCGCGGCGTATTCCAGCGCGTGGTTCTCCCAGGCCCGCTGGGAGGCCTGCATCCAGTAGAGAACGAAGTCGTGGCCGAACGTCCGGACCTCCGCCCGGCCGCCCGGCGGCCCGATCCTCTCGGGCTGGATCACGGGACGATCATCCGAGCCGGGCTTCGACGGCCTTTCCGTCGATGTTCTTGAAGAAGGCTTCGATATAATCGGCCTTCTTGATCCCGTAATCCGTCATGTAGGCGTGCTCGAAGACGTCCATGACGAGCAGGGGCGTGCCGCCCGCAGGATGGGCGGCGTCGTGCTCGTTGATCCAGGAATTGAAGAGCCGGCCGGATTCGGGATCGAGATACAGGACGACCCAGCCGATGCCGCGCATCGCGCCGGTCGCCCGGAAGTCCTTCTCCCAGGCCTCGAGGCTTCCGAATTCCGCGACGAGCTTCCCCGCCAGCTTCCCCGCCGGGTCGATGCCCGCCTTGCCGCCGAGGTTCCCGAAGTAGAGCTCGTGGAGCCGCATGCCGTTCCATTCCCAGCCGAGACGCCGTTTCAGCTCGGCGTACTCGTAGGCGCCGGTCTTCCCGTCCTTGAGCATCTGGGCCAGCGTGTCGAGGACCTTGTTGGTGTTCGTCACGTAGCCCCCGTACAGGGTGAAATGGTTCTTCAGCAGGGTCTCGCTGAACCCGGCCATTCCGATGAGCTTAGAAAAATCCTTCGCGACGTAAGCCATTGTCTCCTCCTCCTTTACGGTCGTCCTTGTCCCCCGGGAACGGGATCCCGGCACGAGCCAGGCCGTTCCCCCCAGGCCGAAGATCGCCAGGAATTCGCGCCTGTTCGCCATGATGGTTTCCCTCTTCCTTAAATACTACCGGAAAAGTAGGAATTGTTCAAGGGAAGAAATCCCCCTAACCCCCCTTTTTCAAAGGGGCGATTCGTCTTCCCCGATCCCCCTTTTCTAAGGGGGATAATATCCGAGCGAAAAGCTACTTTGACTTGGACTTGGGTTCGGGCTTACCCTCGGGCTTGGACTCGGGCTTTTCGTCGGGCTTGGCCTCGACCTCGGCAGGGCCGAGCCCGACCTTGCCCCGGATCTCGGCCTCGAGCTTGGCGGCGAGCTCCTTGTTCTCCTTGAGGAGCTTCTTGACGTTGTCCCGCCCCTGGCCGAGCCGCTCGCCCTTGTAGGAGTACCACGTCCCGGTCCGCTCCAGGATGCCGTGGTCCAGGCCGCAGTCGACGAGGTCCCCTTCCCGGGAGATCCCCTCGCCGAAGATGATGTCGAACTGCGATTCGCGGAAGGGCGGGGCCATCTTGTTCTTGACGATCTTGACCTTGACCCGGTTGCCGACGATGCTCTCGCCCTCCTTGAGCGTCGCCAGGCGGCGGACGTCGATGCGCATCGAGGAGTAGAACTTCAGCGCCCGTCCGCCGGTCGTCGTCTCCGGGTTGCCGATGAACATGCCGATCTTCTCCCGGAGCTGGTTGATGAAGATGAAGCACGTCTTGGAGCGGGCGACGATGGCCGTGAGCTTGCGCAGGGCCTGGGACATGAGGCGCGCCTGGAGGCCCATGTGGGCGTCGCCCATCTCGCCCTCGAGCTCGGCCTTGGGCACGAGGGCCGCGACCGAGTCCACGACGATGACGTCGACGGCGCCGCTCCGGACGAGGACCTCGGCGATCTCCAGGGCCTGCTCGCCGTAGTCGGGCTGGGAGATGAGCAGGTTGTCGATGTCGATGCCGAACCGGGCCGCGTACTTGGGGTCCATGGCGTGCTCGGCGTCGATGAAGGCCGCCTGGCCGCCCCTCTTCTGGGCCTCGGCGATGACGTGGAGGGCCAGGGTCGTCTTGCCCGTGGCCTCGGGGCCGTAGATCTCGACGACGCGCCCCCTCGGGAAGCCCCCGATGCCGAGGCTCAGGTCGAAGGCGATGGACCCGGTCGGAATGGATTCGACGGGGACGGCGGCGCCCTTCTGGCCGAGCCGCATGACGCTGCCCTTGCCGAACTGCTTTTCGATCTGCGAAAGGGCGGCCTCGATGGCCTTGCCCTTGGATGTCTGCTTCTCGGTCTCTTCGTCCTTCATAGGTCCCTCCTGGCGTGTATCTTCTTTATGTTTCATGGTCTTTATCCCCCGGGGTTCAGGACAATCCCGTGATCTCCCCGTTTCCGTCGACGTCGACCCGCTCGGCGGCGGGGACCTTCGGCAGGCCCGGCATCGTCATGATGTCGCCGCAGAGGGCGACGACGAAGCCCGCGCCCGATTTCAGGACGACGTCGGTCACGACGAGCGTGAAGCCCGTCGGCCGGCCGGAGAGCTGGGGGTTGTCGGAGAGCGAGTATTGGGTCTTGGCGATGCACACGGGGAGCCCGCCGAACCCGTCCTTGGCCAGCTTCTCGAACTTCCTCTTCGCCTTGGGCTCGAGCCGGATGTCCGCCGCCCCGTAGATCTTCCGGGCGATGGTCTCGACCTTCCCGGCGAGCGACATCTCGAGAGGATAGAGGAAATAGAACCGGTTCGCCTCCCCCTCGATGGCCGCCAGGACCTCCCGGGCCAGGTCGAGGCCCCCCTCCCCGCCCTTGCCGTGGACGTCGCTCAGGGCGAACCGGACGCCCTGCGCGCCGCAGAACGCTTTGAAAACGGCGGCTTCGGCTTCGGTGTCCGTCGGGAAAAGATTGAGGGCGACGACGAACGGAACGCGGAATATCCTCATGTTCTCGATGTGCTTGGCGAGGTTCTCCAGCCCTTTTTCGACGGCCGCCGCGTTCTCCTTGTTCACGTCGACGGCCTTGACGCCCCCGTGGAGCTTCAAGGCGCGGAGCGTGGCCACGAGGACGCAGGCGGACGGCGGAGGGATATGCCCCGTGCGGACGACGATGTCGAAGAACTTCTCCGCTCCGAGGTCCGAGGCGAATCCCGTCTCCGTGACGAGGTAATCGACGAGCCTGAGCCCGAGGCGCGTCGCGATGACGGAGTTCGTGCCGTGGGCGATATTGGCGAACGGCCCGCCGTGGATGAGGGCGGGCGTCCCTTCGAGGGTCTGGACGAGGTTGGGGTTGATGGCGTCCTTGAGCAGGGCGGTCATGGCCCCGGCGGCCTTGATGTCCCGGGCGAAGACCGGCCTTCCGTCGGGCCGTCGCCGAGATGGATCGCGCCGAGCCGGGCCTTCAGGTCCTGGAGGCTCGACGCCAGGCAGAAGATGGCCATGACCTCGGAGGCCGCGGTGATGTCGAACCCGGTCTCCCGGGCGACCCCCTTGAGAGGCTCGCCGACGGCGACGATGATGTCCCGGAGGACCCGGTCGTCCATATCCATGACCCGCTTCCAGGTCACGTTCCGGGCGTCGAGGGGGCCGCAGGACCCGTCGAAGTGGAGGCGGTTGTCGATCATGGCGGCCAGGAGGTTGTGGGCCGAGGTGATGGCGTGCATGTCGCCCGTGAAATGGAGGTTGATGTCGTCGGCGGGCGCGACCTGGGCCCGGCCTCCTCCCGTGGCCCCGCCCTTGAGTCCGAAGACGGGCCCGAGCGAGGGCTCCCGTATCGCGACCGCGGCCTTCTTCCCGAGACGGCGCAGGGCGTCCGCGAGCCCGATGGCCGTGGTGGTCTTCCCTTCCCCGGCGGTCGTCGGGGTCATGGCCGTGACCATGATCAGCTTCCCCCGGGCGTCGGCGGGAACGGGGAGCTTCTCGAACAGGATCTTGGCCTTGACGTGGCCGCACGGGATCAGGAATTCCTCCCCGATGCCGAGCTCGGCGGCGACCTCGCGTATGGGCCTCAAGACGACGGCGCGCGCAATTTCCCTATCATTGGACATGATCCTCTCCCTCACCGGCAGTTTACCTTTTTTCCCCCCTCATCTCAAGCCGTCGACGAACGACCGGCCGTACTCCTCGATGAGACCCCGGTCGGCGAACGAGTAATAGCGGTTGTTCCCGATGACGATATGATCCAGGACCTTGATCTGCATGACGGCCGCCGCGAAGACGAGGTCCCGGGTGATCTCGCGGTCGCACAGGGACGGCTCGGGGTCGCCCGAAGGGTGGTTGTGGACGAAGATGAGGGACGAGGCCTCGCAATCGAGGGCGTCGCGGATGACCTCCCGGGGATAGACGGCGCTCGAATCGACCGTCCCCTCGAAGAGGGTCTTCTCCTCGATGATCTGGTTCTTCGTGTCCAGGAAGATGACCTTGAACTGCTCCTTCCGGAGCTCCCGGAGGGCGTGATAAAGATAATCGAAGACCTCCCGGGAGGAATGGCAGACGGGCCGGCTCATCATCCGCTCCCGGAGGAACCGCCGGGAGACCTCCTGGACGAGCTTCAGGCCGAACACGTTGTGCGGCCCGATACCGCCGATCCTCTGGAGCTCCCGGGGCGAGGCCTCGAGGACCGCCTGGAAGGTCTTGAACTCCTTCAGCGCCTCCCGGGCCGGGGCCTTGCAGTCGCGGCGGGGCGTTCCCAGGGTCAGGAGGAGCTCGATGATCTCGGCGTCGAGGAAGCCGGCCAGCCCGCCCTTGAGAAACTTCTCCCTCAAGCGGCGCCTGTGCCCGTTCGGGTCCGCGGCTATCCCGGACAAGGGAGTCCGCTCTCTGCCCATAGCATAAATATAGGACGCCGAAACCCGCCCGATTTTCTCGGCGTCATTGTGGGATCGCCGTTATGGATTCGGCGTATTTCTCCCCCTTTCCTAAAGGGGGGATGGGGGGATTTATTGGGACCCGGGAAATCCCCCCAAAGCCCCCCTTTTTCAAAGGGGGGTTCAATAGGCCCCGTCTTCCCAAAAGGGACGGCGCGGAACCTCGGACGGGGCTCAGTCCACGTACAGGGTGTCGATGATATCCTTGTACTTGCGCTCGACGATGGACCGGCGGACCTTGAGGGTCGGCGTGATCTCTTCCTTTTCGATCTCGAAGTCCCGGTCGAGAACGGCGATCTTCTTGACCCGCTCGTACGGGGCCAGGTTCGGCGTCGTCCGGCCGACCTCGGCCAGCATGAAGCTGCGGACCTCGTCCTTCGCCACGAGCTCGGCCCTGTTCGCGAAGGGGATGTTCCCCGCCCGGGCGTAGGCCTCGAGCTTCTCGAAGTTCGGGACGATGAGGGCCGAGATGAACTTGCGGTTCCCGCCGACGACGACGGCGTTGGCGATATAGGGGTTCGTCTTGAGGAGGTTCTCGATCGGCTGGGGCGCCACGTTCTTGCCGCCCGCGGTCACGATGATGTCCTTCTTCCGGTCGGTGATGATGAGGAAGCCGTCCTCGTCCAGGCGGCCGATGTCCCCGGTCTTGAGCCAGCCGTCCTCCATGACCTCGCGCGTCTCGGCTTCCTTCTTGTAGTATCCCTTCATCAGGTTCGGACCGCGCGTCAGGATCTCGCCGTCGGGGGCGATGCGGACCTCGACCCCGGGGATGGGCCGGCCGACGGTCCCGAACCGGACCCCCTCGATGGTGTTGCAGGCGACGACCGGAGAGGTCTCGGTCAGACCGTACCCCTCGATGACCGTCAGGCCCAGGGTGTAGAAGAACTCGGCGATGTCCTTCGAAAGGGGCGCCCCGCCGGAGACGAAGAACCGGATCCGGCCGCCCGTCTTTTCGATGATCTTGGAATAGACGAGCTTCCGGGCCAGCTTGTGCTGGAAGGCAAGGAACCCGGGTATGGGCTCGCCGCGCAGGCGCTTCGCCGCGTGCTTCTTCCCCACCCCGAGGGCCCAGAAGAATATCTTCTTCTTCAAGCCCGGCCCCGCCAGGACCTGGTCGATGACCTTGACATAGATCTTGTCGAAGAGACGCGGGACGCTGACCATGATGGTCGGACGGGCCTCGATGAGGTTCTCGGCCACGGTCTCGATGCTCTCGGCGAAGGCGATGGTGGCCCCGGTATAGAGGAAGGCGTACATGCACATCCGTTCGAGGACGTGGGACAGGGGGAGGAACGAGAGGATGCGGTCCTTGTCCGTGAATTCGACGATGGACCGGAGGGACTTGATGTTGTGGATGAAATTGGCGTGGGTCAGCATGACGCCCTTGGGAACGCCCGTCGTCCCCGAGGTGTAGATGATGGAAGAGAGGTCGCCGGGCTTGACCGCCCGGGCCAGAGCTTCGAATTCATCCCCCCGGCTCGCGGCGTACGACCGCCCGCGGTCCATGAGCTCGGCGAGCGGCATGGCCCCGTCGATCCCCTCGGGATCGAACGCGACGTAATGGGCGACCTTGGCCAGCTCGCCGCGGATGGACGCGACCCTCGGCCACAGCTCGCGGTTCGAGGTGAACAGGACCTTGGCGTCCGAATCGTTGACGATGTACTTGATCTGGTCCGGCATCAGGGTCGGATAGATGGGGACGACGACGGCCCCGAGGCACTGGGCGGCGAAATCCGTCATCGTCCAATCGGGCCTGTTCTCGGAGAGGATGACGACCTTGTCTCCCGGCCCGATGCCCAGGGACCTCAGCCCGAGGGCGGTGTTCTTCACGCGGTCGAGGACCTCCCGGGAGGACAGGTTGACGAACGCCCCCGCTCTCTTGAACATCATCAGGTCGTCCTTGGGATAGGACGTGACGGTATTGAGGAACAGCTGGCTGATGGTTTCGACGCTCATGGGGTTCTCCTTGGTTTCTGTTCGTGGGCGAGGAGCCATTCCTTTCGGTGCAGCCCCCCGCCGTATCCGGTCAGGCTGCCGTTCGCCCCGACGACGCGGTGGCAGGGGACGATGATGGAGACGGGATTCCTGTGGTTGGCCCCGCCGACGGCCCGGGTCGCGCGGGGATTATCCAGGGCGGCCGCGATGTCCCGATAGGAGACGGTCCGGCCGAACGGGACCTTGAGGAGCTCGCTCCAGACCCTTTTCTGGAACGGCGTTCCCCTGAGGTCGAGCTTGACGGAGAACGACCGGCGCGTCCCCTGGAAGTATTCATCGAGCTGGCAGAGGCATTCCTTCAGGCAGGCCGCGGGCGGGCCTGCGGGCACGGTCCTCCGGTCGGAGAACTCGATCCGCAGGATCCCCGCCTCGGTGCCTTCGACCTCGAGGGGGCCTATCGGGGACGCATAGAGGGTTTTTTGGACCGCGGCCCGGGGTTTTCCGCCCGCGCCGACGCGTCCCGCTCGTACCGGCATGACGGGCCCGACTCAGGCTTCCTTGAATCGGATATAGACGTTGGTCCGGCCCTTATCGTCCTGGAATTTCATATCGAAGAGGTCCTGATAGGACTTGATGAGCTGGGAGAGCTGTTTGTGACCGTAGGTCCTGGGGTCGAAGCCGGGGTCGAGCTGGCGGAGATAGAAGCCCATGGTGCTCAGGCTCGCCCATCCGCCTTCCTCGACGGCCATGTCGAAGGCCCCGCGGAGCAGGGGCACCGGATCGTACTTCCGCGGCCTTTCCTCGCCGCCTTCCGCCTCGGGCTCCGGCTCCTGGGCCGGTTCGGGCCCGCGCCCCCCCTGGGCCTTCCGGCGGGGCGCCTGCCTCTCCGGGCGGGAGCGCTGTTTCTGCTTGGGGACGAGGTTCTCCGTGTAGATGAAGATGTTGCAGGCGTTGACGAACGCCTTGGGCGTCGTCTGCTTGCCGACCCCCATGACGAAGAACCCGATCTCCCGGATGCGGGTGGCCAGGCGGGTGTAGTCGCTGTCGCTCGACACGATGCAGAAGCCGTCGACCTGGTGGGTGTGGAGGATGTCCATGGCATCGATGATCATCGCGCTGTCCGTCGCGTTCTTGCCGACCGTGTACCGGAACTGCTGGATGGGCTGGATGGCGTTGTCGTTGAGCGTGTGCTTCCAGCCCTGCATGTTGACGGTCGTCCAATCTCCGTAGATGCGGCGGATGGTGACCAGGCCGAACTTTCCGGCCTCGGTCAGGATCTTGCCGATCAACGAGGGCTGGGCGTTGTCCCCGTCGATGAGCAGGGCGATCTTCTTGCGCTTGACGTCCTCGAACATTTCATTGGTCATGGCGAATCCTCGCGTTTCGGGGCCCTGACGGCCTCCGTACGGCTATCTTAATCGTTCCCGGGGAATTTTTCAAAGCAATTTGATACAATGAGCTCCCATGCCCGCCCGAATCCCGCCCCGGAAGGACCGGCCCAGGGTCGGGCTCGTCCTGGGGAGCGGCGGCGCCCGGGGCATCGTCCACATCTCGGTCCTCGAGGCCCTGTCCGCCCTGGAAATCCCCATCGACCTCGTCGCCGCCTCGAGCATCGGCGCGGCTATCGCGGGCGTCAGCGCCGTCGGCCGCCTTCCGGCCCTCAAGAAGGACCTTTGCACGATGAAGAGGGACGCCCTTCTCAAGCTCTTCGACCCCGTCCTCTCGCGCTCGGGGCTCTTCGCCGGCAAGCGGGCCCTGGCCTTCCTCGCCCGCTACATCCCGAAGGACGCCCTCATCGAGGACCTCCCCCTGCCCCTGGGCATCGTCGCCTCCGACTTCGATACCGGCCGGGCGGTCGTGTTCCGCAAGGGCAGCCTCCTCGAGGCGATCCGGGCCAGCGTGTCCATCCCCGGCATCTTCACGCCGATGGTCTCCGGCCGGAGCCTCCTCCTCGACGGAGGGGTGGTCGACCCCCTGCCTATCGACGTCGCCCGTTCGATGGGGGCAGACCTGACCATCGCCGTCAACCTCCGTCCTGCCTTGGGGAAGATCGGCCTGCTCCCCCGAAAGAGGACCGGGCCGGGGAAGAAAGACTCCCGGCCGGCCGACAGGGTCCCTCCCGTGGAGCGGCTCGTCCACAAGCTCGTCGAGAACCGTCCGGATGGGAGCCGCGGCATGCTCAAGGCGGCAGACCTCTGGTTCGACTCCCAGCGGGCCGCCGAGGACTCCAAAAGAAAGATCCCGAACCTCTTCGACATCCTGACCCGGACCATCGATATCATGGAGAATTCCATCACCCAGCTGATGCTCGAGACCAATCCTCCGACCGTCCTCATCAACTTCGACCTGCCGGAGATCCCGACCCTGGACTTCTCGCTGGCCCCCTACCTGCTCGAGGAAGGGAGAAAGGCCGCCGAGGCCAAGGCCCCGGAGCTCGTCGAAAAGATCAAGAAGCCCGCCGAGAGGTGAATGTGAACGGAAACATCCCGACCCTGTTCGTCGAAGGAAGGACGCTCCCCGAAGCCTGGGAAAAGGCGGTCCTGGCCTGTTGGATGCACGGCGCCGCCGTCCCGACCGAGTACGACAAGCCCGGCGACCCTCCCAGCCGGGATTGCACCATCCTCTGGGCCGTCGAGGACCCCTTTGCCGAGCCACGCATCCACCGCGCCTTTCCCGGCGGCCTCGAAGACCTGGAGATCTACCGCCAGGAGGTCGTCGACGGCGTCCATGACAAGTGGATCGCCCCCGAAGAGGGCAAGTGGACCTACACCTATCATAAGCGCCTGTTCGCTTACGATATCGAGGGAGAGACGATCGATCAGATCGACGCGATCGTCCGCAAGCTGGCCGAGGCCGGTCATTCGCGCCGGGCCCAGGCCATCACCTGGAACCCGAAGCTGGACCCGCCGACCTACGACCCTCCCTGTCTCCAGCGAGTCTGGTGCCGGATCCTCCCCGACGGGGACGGCGTCCCGGTCCTCAACATGAACTGCCATTGGCGGTCCCGGGACGCCTACAAGGCCGCCTATATGAACGCCTTCGCCCTGACCGACCTCCAGCGCGTCATCGCCTCGCGGATCGCGGCGAGTATCGGCCAGCCGGTCCGCGTCGGACGCTACGCCGACCTCGTCGACAGCTTCCACATCTACGGATCCTATTTCGGGGAGTTCCAGGGATTCCTGAAGATGGTCGAAAAGAGGACCTTCGAGGAGCGGACCTGGCCTTCGAGCTACGCCGAGCCCATGTTCCGGGAAGCCCGGGAACGGTTGAGGAACGAGAAATACTGACCACATATTGAACATATATCTGACATCCTCCTAACCTTATCTTTATCTTAGTTTTATCCATACGTTATTGAATATAGTGTTCTTATATTGAACACTATTAGCATGCCATAAAACATCGCCAAAATCCTTCTATTTCTTTTATATTCTTTGTCTTACAGTCGCTTCGTCTCCGTGGCACGCTTTTCGCTTTAGTAAAGGTATCATGAACACGAAGGAGACGAAGATGAAGACGAAGAAGATGATGGCCGTCGGCGCGGCCGTTTGTATCCTGGCGATCGGTTCCCTGAGCGCCAAAGAGATCGAGTTCTCGCTCCTCGAGACCTCCGCGACCCCGCAGACGTCGCTGTTCTCGCCCGATGTGATGACCCTGGCCGCCTCCATGGTCGCCGCACCGGCCCCCGTTCCGGCCCCCCTCGCGGCGCTTCCGGTCAACATTGTCCGTCCCCGGGGCTTTTCCGACCCGTTCCGCGGGGACCGGCTCGAGAAGGGCCTCTTCACCGCCTCCCTCTTGGCCATGACGGCCCTGAACGTCGCGGACTACCTCTCCACCCGCCAGGCCCTCAAGAATACGGGGCTTGTCGAGGGCAATCCCCTCATGAAGCCCTTCGTCAAGAACGCCTTGGTGTTCGCCGCGGTCAAGGCCGGGACGACCGCCCTGAGCGTCTGGGGGATGAAGAGCCTCTTCAAGCGCGACAAGAAGACGGCCTGGGTCATGACGACCCTCTCCAACTTCCTTCTCTCCTACGTCGTCGCCAACAATATGCGGCTCATCTCAAGAGCGCGTCCAAGGTAGGGGCGCGGGGCGCCCTCTCCACAGCGGGCGGGGCCGGGCCGCATGGCTCGGCCCCCTTTTTTTTGCTCTCCTCCCAATTCCGGGAGATCGTTCCGTTTCTTTTTGTGCCTGAAGGAATTCCCGGCTCGGGGTGCGCCTTCCGTCGGCCGCGATTTGTCCCGGCGTGCCAAATCGCTTTCGCTTCGGGCTTCGCTCTCCCCGTCCTGTCGGTACGGGGAACCGTGCCCGCTCCGCCCTCAGACGACCTCCTCCAGGCATCACCCCTGCGCCATTGATTAACAAGGCACAAAAAGAAACGCGCTTATTCGGGTATCCGGCGGGTTCGGCCCCCGGAGATGGGAGAAGAGCTAAAGAAAAGGCTCTTCTCCAGATTCCGGGGATCGTGGGCGGTGATGGATGCTGGCCCGAAGCCCCCCGTAGCGGAAGGGGGCCCGCCGTCAAGGCCGGCAGGCCTTCCGGGGGTCGGGGGGAGAGGGTCAGCTCCATCACCGCGCCGGCGCAACAAACCCCGGGAACCGGAGAAGAACCTTTTTTGGGCGGGACGGGCAAAGCCGGCCAAGCAGACAAGACGCCGCCCGCCCGGATGTGCTACCATCTGCCCGTGGTCATTTGGCTTCTTCTCTTCTGGGCGTTCGTGTTCGCCGGGCTGACCGTCCTCACCTACTATAAGGGCCCCCGGCTCCTCTACCTCGCTTTCCGCCCCCTCACCATGGCCGTCATCATCGGCCTCGTCGTCGAGGCCGGCCGGTCAGCCTCTCCCGCTTACCGGATCGCCGTCGGCGCCGGCCTTGCCGCGTCCCTGGTCGGAGACCTCTTCATGATGCCTCGCCGGAAACGCTTCACCGAAGGTCTCGCCGCGTTCCTCGTCGCCCAGGCCTGCTATGCCTTCGCGTTCCAGACGGGAATCCGGTTCGCGGTTCATCCCGTCACGGCATTGTCTCTCCTCGTCTACGGAGCGGTCCTGTTCGCGATCCTCTCGCCCGCCCTCAAGAGGATGCGCGTTCCGGTGCTTGTTTATATCCTGGCCATCAGCGCGATGGCGCTGAACGCCATGGAACGATATTCCCAGCTGGGGGATCCCGCGGCCCTCGCCGCGTGCGCCGGAGCCTTCCTGTTCCTCGCCTCCGATTCCGTCCTGGCCGTCGACCGGTTCGTTAGGCCTTTCCGAGCGGCCCAGGCGGTCATCTTATCGACGTACTTCGCCGCCCAGGTCCTCATCGCGCTTTCCACGGCCCTCTGACGGACGGGGCCGCGTCTCAGGTATTCTTCATCGACAGGCCGATGCGCTTGAGCTCCGGGTCCACCTTAAGCACCCGGACCCTGACGATCTGGCCGACGCGGACGACCTTGCGCGGATCGGCGACATAGCGCTCGGCGAGCTCGGAGACGTGGACGAGGCCGTCCTGGTGGACGCCGATGTCCACGAAGGCGCCGAAGTTCGCGACGTTCGTAACCACTCCCTCGAGGACCATCCCCGGCACGAGGTCCGAGATCTCCCGTACGGTCTCCGAGAACTCGGCGTACTTGAAGGCCGAGCGCGGGTCGCGGCCCGGCTTCTCGAGCTCCCGGAGAATGTCGTCGATCGTCGGAAGGCCCGCGTCCTCCGTGACGAACGCTTCCCTGTCCAGGGAGCCCAGGAGCCGTGAGTTCCCGATCATGAGCTCCACCGTGGCCCCGAGCGTCGCGGCCATCTTCTCGACGAGGGCGTAGCGCTCCGGGTGGACGGCCGAATCGTCGAGCGGGTTGCGCGCTCCCGGGATCCGAAGGAACCCGGCGGCTTGTTCGAAAGCCTTGGCTCCGAGCCCGGGAACGGACCGGAGCTCGGCCCGGGAGCCGAAGACGCCGTTCTCGTCCCTGTAACGGACGATGTTCGCGGCGGTCTTCCTGTTGAGGCCCGCGACGTGCTTCAAGAGCGCCTCGGAGGCGAGGTTGGCGTCGACGCCGACGAGGTTGACCGCGCTCTCGACGATCTCCTCGAGGGAGGCGCGCAGGCGCGCTTCGTCGACGTCGTGCTGGTACTGGCCGACCCCGATGGACCGGGGATCGATCTTGACAAGCTCCGAGAGAGGATCCTGGAGACGGCGGGCGATGGAGACGGCGCCCCGGACCGTGACGTCGGAGTCGGGGAGCTCCCGGGCGCCCTCCTCGGAGGCGCTGTAAACGCTCGCTCCGGCCTCGCTGACCATAACGCAGAGGGGCCTTCTCTCCGGCGGCAGGGAGGCGATCGTCTTCCGCACGAAGAGCTCGGTCTCGCGCCCGGCCGTCCCGTTGCCGACGGCGATGAGCTCGATGCCATGCGCTCCGATCATCTCCAGGAGGTCCCGGGCCGCTTCGTCCGTTCTTTTCTCGGGCTCATGAGGGAATATCGCCCGGTATTCGAGGAACAGGCCGGTGCTGTCGACGGCGGCGAGCTTACAGCCCGTGCGGAAGCCGGGATCGACGCCCAGGACGGGACGCTGTCCGGCCGGCGGCGCTAGAAGCAGGTCGCGGAGGTTGTCGCCGAAGACCTTGAAGGCTTCGTCTTCGGCCTTGGCCTTCGTCTCCCGGCGGACCTCGGTCTCGGTCGCGGGGGCGAGCAGGCGGCCAAGGGCGTCGGCAGCCGTCTCGCGGAGGAGCGGGGCCGCCGCGCTTTTCGGATGGCGGACGAGACGGCCCTCGACGCAGGCAAGGGCTTTATCCAGGGGAAATTCGAGCTCGAGGCGGAGGACCTTGTCCTTCTCGCCCCGCAACATGGCCAGGAACCTGTGGGAAGGGACGTCCGCCGCCCTTTCCCGATGGTCCCTGTACATGTCGTACTTGGTCTTCTGCCCGGTAAATTCTTTCCGGACCGATGCCCGCAGGATGCCCTCCCGGGCGGCGAGCTCCCGGAGCCTCTTCCTGACATCGGCGTCGTCGGCGGCCTCTTCGGCCAGGATGTCGCCGGCGCCGCGGAGGGCCTTGTCCGGCGTCTCGTAGCCTTTATCGGGAGCAACGAACTCCGCGGCCTTGGCGGAGAGGTCGGCCCGCGAATCTTCGAGCCCCTCCAGCCAACGGGCCAACGGCTCCAGGCCGGCGTCCCTGGCTTTGGAGGCCCGGGTCACGCGCTTGGGCTTGTAGGGAAGATAGAGGTCCTCGAGCTCCGTCTTGCTCGCCGTCGCGACGATCTTCGCTTCGAGCTCGGGGGTCATCTTTCCCTGCGAGCGGATGGAATCGAGGACCGTCTCGCGCCGCTCGTCGAGCTCCGTGAAATACGCGTGCCGGCGGGCGATCTCGCGGATCTTCGTTTCGTCGAGGTTCCCGGTGTGCTCTTTCCGGTAGCGGGCGATGAAGGGGATGGTCGCTCCCCCGGCCATGAGATCGATGACGGCCGCGACCGAGGCGGTCCCCAGTCCGAGCTCCCGGCCGATGTATTTGATGATGTCCATAGGCGCCGGTCCAGTGTACACTCCCGGGGGGATGGCCGCAAGAAATCCCCCCAGCCCCCCTTTTCCAAAGGGGGGTATCGTCCCCCCAACTCTCCTTTTTCATGGTTCTTCTCCCATCTCCGGGAAATCATATGTTTCGACTCTTTTTGTGCCTGGAGGAATTCCCGGCTCGGGATACGCGTCCCTGGGTTCGAAGGCCGCCCCTTGACCCTACCTTGACGGAGCCGCGATCCGACCTTCCCCCTGAATTCCAGGGGGATTGTGGGGGTTAAGGCATAATAATGTCTTGAACGCGTCTCTGCAGGCAGGTTCCCCCAAGGATAGACGGCGACGCGCCCAAGACTCCGACTGGATTTCTTGTCTCCCCCTACCCCCTCCTTGATACGGAGGGGGCCCGGATTAGGACCGCGTCGCCGGGGGATGGGTCCCCTTCCCGACTGGGGTTTACGGGGCGGACCTCCTCGCCCCGGATACGCGTTGGCCCGGCACCTCGCCTGGAAGTGGAACCCGCTTGGCCCTCAGACGACATCCTCCAGGCATCACCCCTGCGCCATTGATAAGAAGGCACAAAAAGAAACGCGCTTATCCGGATATCCACGGGAAGGGACCACGGAATTGGGAGAAGAACCAAAAAGGGGGGGTATCGTCCCCCGCCCCAGCCCCTTTATGAAGAGGAGGCCGGGCTTTCCACGCCGGAGCTTGATGGGATATCATAAGGGCCAGGAATTCCCCTAGCTCCCATTTATAAAGGGAGCGAATTCGGCACCCCCCTTTGAAAAAGGGGGGCTGGGGGGGATTTGTATGGGACCTCCCCTTAAGAAAGGGAGACAAGGACAGCGGCTCGTCGCCGAAGGAGGTTTTGCGATCATGAAAAGGATCCCTACCGCCGCTTTTGCGGTACTATTCGCCTTGGCCTTTTCCGCCGGGCTCCTCCCCGCCTCCGGGCCGGAAGGATCTGTCCGGGGCATCTGGGCCCACCCGCGCATGTTCGGCCCGGACAAGGCCGCGGCCGTTCCTCTGATAGAGAAGACCCTTGACGCCTACGTCCGCGCGGGCATCGACACGGTCATCATGCTGGTCAAGGACACGAGCGGATACGTTTATTACAAAAGCGATATCGCCGTCGGTGACCCCGCTTACACATGGGACTTCTTCGGCGCCTTCCTCGAGGAGGCGAAGAAGCGAGAGATCTCCGTCCACCCCTGGTTCTGCGTCTTCCCGGAGAGCGCGCTCCTCGGCAAGGTGCGCGAACATCCCGAGTGGCTCATCAGGAGCCGCCGAAACGAGCTCGTCGCGTGCGTCAACCCCGCCATTCCGGCCGCCCGGGCTTACGAGCTGAGCTTGATGACCGAGCTCGCCCGGAACTATCCCGTGGACTGGATCCACCTGGACTATATCCGATTTCCCTGCGAGCCGACCGAGCCTTATTTCGGCTACGACGCCGCGACTCGGGCCCTCTTCAAGGAGCGCTCGGGATGGGACACGAACGACATCAAGGACCAGGACTCCGGGAATCCCGTCTGGAACGTCTGGCTCGAATGGAACAGGGACCAGGTGACGACGTTCGTCCGCGAGCTCAAAGCCGCCCTCGGCGCCTTGGGCAGGCCCGTGAAGATCTCGGCCGCGGTCTTTCCCGAGGCGGCGAACGCCAAGGTCCTCATCGGCCAGGATTGGGCGAAGTGGGCCGAGGAGGGCCTCATGGACTTGCTCAGTCCGATGATCTATACCAATGACTCCGCTCTCTTCGACGATTATGTGCGCCGGGCCGTCGCCGTCGGGAAGGGCCGGACTCGGGTCTGCATCGGGATCGGCATCGGAACGTCTCACAACCGGAACACCCCCGAGGGCATGCTCGACCAGATGAGGATCAGCAAAGAAAGGGGCGCCGACGGCGTTATCTACTTCTCGGCGAACAGCCTTACGGGACCGTTCCTGGAAAGGCTGAAAAACGGGGAGTAACCCGGGAAAATCCCCCCTGCCCCCCTTTTCAAAAGGGGGGGCTCCTCCCCCCCCACCCGCCCTTATTTTTTCGCCCGCCTCGCCTTTACGTAGGAAGGCTTGATGAGCCTCTTGTCTCGCTTGTCTCGCTTGTCATTGCAGACGCAGGCTGAAGCCTGCGGCTACATTAAGAGCAGGCTTGGCTTCGGGATGTAGCCTCAGGCTTTAGCCTGAGCTCTTGAGCGGAGCTGATCTAAAGCGTGCGGCACGGGAAGGAAACGCGGGCTAAAGCCCGCGGCGACGATCAGCTGACCGCGCGTCTTGCGGATCCTGCTATTTCAAAAGACGGTTTTATCAAGCCTCTTGTCTCGCCTGTCCCGCTTATCATCGCAGACGCAGGCTGAAGCCTGCGACTACAATAAAAGCTGGCCTGGATTTAGGATGTAGCCTCAGGCTTTAGCCTGAGTCGAAAAAGGAGTCTTCCTAGGGCTTGCGGCCCTTGGACAGCAGCCGGTCGTAGATCGCGAGCCCCATCATCGAGACGAGCCCGATGCCGGCGATGATGAGCCACATGGCCATCGAATTCGTCGGCCGCCCTTCCTTCATGGGCGTCTGGATATAGCGCTCGAACAGGGCGCCGCCAAGCGGCCCGCCGAAGATGCTCCCCAGGGCTACCGGCAGGTTGGCGTATCCCAGGTAGAGCCCCTCCTCGCCCTTGGGGGCGATGGCCCCGATGTATTCGTAGATACGGGGCGAAGCCATCATTTCGCCGACGGCCATCGAGGCGATGGAGACGATGAGGAAGATCCCGGCGAACGGCAAGGCCAGGCCGAGAATGTCGACCTTCCGCGAGGGATCCGCGCCGAGGAGGGTAGGCAGAATGTTCATCAGCATGCCCGTCGTCGTCACGACCACGCCGAAGATGATGGACTTGATGGGGGTCCACCTTTTCATGAACCGCGTGATGAGCATCTGGAAGGCGACGATCATCACCGGATTGGCCAGGGTGTAGAGCTCCATCGGCGCGTTCGGGTCAACGGCCCGGAGGAACAGGGGCATCAGGTTGTATAGCTGGACGTAGAGGACCCAGAACAGGCCGATGACGATGAGGAAGAAGACGAAGCGGGCGTTCCGGAGGACGACGAAGATACCCAGGAAGGCCTGCCCGAGCGTCTTCTTCCGGACGACCTGGCCGTCCTTCTTCCCGTCGCTCACGTACTCCGGTTCTTTATAGAAGAACAGGACGATGATCAGGCCGATGAGGGCGAAGATCGATGAGGCGTAGGTGAAGATGGCGGGGATGCCGAGGCTCGTCCGGATGAAGTACGACACGCCCCTCCCGGTGATGGACCCGATGTTGATGACCATATAAAAGATGCCGAAGCCCAGGGTCGCGGCGGTGCCCGACGTCTTCTGAATGGTCCCCGCGATGCAGGGTTTGACGATGGACCCGCCGATGCCGATGAGGACGATCCCCAGGACGACGGGAACGGTGAAATCGACGGCTTCGGCGGCGGTCCGGCCGATGAGCCCCGGCCAGAACCTCTGGACGTTGCCCATCGTGAAGTAGCCGGCCGATATGAGGACGAAGGCGACGGTCAGGGACCGCTTGTAGCCGTACTTATCGGCCAGCGTCCCCGATAGGATGGGCATGAAATAGATGAGGCCCCAGAGGAGAGATCCGTTGAGGAAGGTCGCGAACGTCGGGCGCATGCCCAGCGTCTCCTTGAGGTAGATGACCATGAACGAGGCCATCGCATAGTAGGCCGCCCGCTCGAAGAGCTCGATGGTGTTCGCCGTCCAAAACGTCCGGGGAAAACGCGCCTTGACCGGTTGCGTCTCGCTCATGGGACGGCTCCTTATCGGTTTTGGCGAATGATATCACAAGCCGGGGAACAGGCAAAGGTGCGCGGACGTGTCCCCGGGAAGGAGGGCCCGGGGCCGGCGCCCGCCGGGAAGCCCGGAGGGAACGCCGGCTACTTCTTGGCTTCCCCCGCCGCCTTCTCCTCTTCCAGCTTCTTCAGGAAGGCTTCGTAATCGGCCTTGTTGGCGGATGCGGCGAACTTCTCCAGCAGGTTCTTGTACGAGGCGATGGCCTGGTCGAGGTTGCCGGAAAGGTAATAGTAGTTGCCGAGGACGAGGTAGGCGTCCTCGAGATCGGGCTTGGCGGCGATCGACTTGCCGAGGAGCTCGGGGATGTTGGCGTACTCGGCGGCCAGGACCTTGACCTTGCCCATGACGTCGGTCTCTTCCTTGTCGGCCCGGACCTTCGCCACCTTCCGGTCGAGGAGCGTGTATTCGTTCTTGGCGATCATGTAATCGGCGACGGGGACGAAATTGTTGGCGGTCTCATTGGCCGCGAGCTCGACGTATTGGCGCAGGAAGCCGTTCGCCTCTTCGGGCTTGTCCAGGAGGCTGAGGTTGAACCCCATCATGTAATGGGACAGGATGAAGTTGGGCTTGGCGATGGTCTGGGCCTCGGGGATCGCGATCAGCTTGGTAAAGGCGTCGAAGGAAGCTTCGAACTTGCGGGCCTGGAACGAGCAGACCCCCAAATTGAAGAGGCCGTCGATGTACTGCGGTTTGCGGGACGCCTCGAGGCCGGGGATAGCGATCAGCTTGGTGAAGTAGGGAATGGCCTCGGCCGGCTTGCCCTGCGCGCTGGCCTGGCGCGCCTTCTCCGCGAGCAGCTGCGCGTAAGCGTCGACGCCCCTGGCGAAGGCGGGATCCGCCTCGACGCCCTTCTCCAGGGAGGCCAGGGCGTTGGCGTCATCCTGCTTCATGCGATAGACCATGGCCGCGGTCAGGAAGGCCGGCGCGTAGGCCGGTTCGAGCTTCTGGACCTCGAGGTACATGGCGAGGGCGCCGTCCAGGTCCTTGTTCTTGACGGCCTTCTCGGCCTTTTCCATGAGCTTTCCCGCCTCTTTGTTCGCCGGCTTGGGCAGTTTCTCCTGGGCCCCGAGCGAGGCCCCGGCGGCCATAAGGATCACGACCGCCGCGGCGATGATCTTCTTGTTCATGTTTCCGATCTCCTTGATATCGAGCGCTCCGGCGCCGGTATAAATTCCCGGATATTATACCACAAGAGGCCCCGCCGAAATCCCTCCCGGGAAGGCTCGGGCGGTCCGCCGCCCGGCTAGGAGCTGACGATCTTCCCGTCGATGCCGACGACCGTTACCCGGACCTCGATGGGGACGCCCGAAGCTTCGACGGCGCGCTGGACCAATTGGAGGAGGCCGGAGCAGCAGGGAACGGTCATGATGGCTACGGTCAGGGAGCGGAGGCCGTTCCGGCGGATGATCTCGGCCAGCTTCTCGACGTAGCCGTCACAATCGTCCAGCTTGGGGCAGGCGATGACGAGCTTCTTGCCCCTCAGGAGCTCCCCATGAAAGCCGCCCAGGGCGAAGGCCGTGCAATCGGCGGCGACCAGAAGGTCGGCCCCGCGGAAATACGGGGCTTGGGGAGAGACAAGATGGAGCTGGATGGGCCACTGGCTGAGGCGGGATCTCGGCGGAGCGTCCGGTCCGTCCGAAGCCTCCTCTCCTCCCTCCGCCGCGATCTCCCGGGCGAGGCTTCCGGGACAGCCGGAGGGATGGGAGGCGCCCTTCGCGGCCGGAGCGCCGTGGACCCGGGATGCCGCGTCACGGCCCCGGGTGGCGAGAACATGGTCGTAGGCCGCCGCCGGATCGTAATCGTCCCCTTCCCGCTCCGTGATCCGGAGGGCGCCGGTCGGGCAAACGTCCAGGCAGGCCCCCAGGCCATCGCAAAAGATCTCGCGGGCAAGCACGGCCTTGTTCTCGGCGTCGAGGACAAGGGCCCCTTCGGCGCAGGCCTTGGTGCAAAGGCCGCAGCCGTCGCACAGGGCGCGGTCGATCTCGATGATCTTTCTTTTCGTCATTTGCCGAAACGGGGGTTGACGATGTTGCTGTAGATGGAGCCGAACGTGTAGCTCAGGCCCACCGACAGCCGGTAGTCGTAGTTGGTGGCGAGCATCTTCTTTTGGAGCAGGACGTCCTCGAGGCTGGCCCCCGCCTTGGGCAGGGACAGCTGGTCGTTGATCCGGGAATAGTGTCCGTAGATCCCCAGCGACAGGCCCTTCCAGACCTGGAGGTTGAGGCCGCCCCAGAACTCCAGGCGGTTCATGCCCAGGTCGCGGAAATAATGGGACCCCTGGAGCGAGGAGCTGATGTTGCCCCAGGGCTCTTTGATCTCCAGGGTCATCGTCAGGGTCTGCCCCAGGAGGCTCTCCCGGAGCTTCTCGTAGATCGTCTCCTCCATGTACTTGTTGAAGCTGTAGCCGACCCTGTAGAGGACCCGGAGCTGGCGCCGCGTCGACTCGGAATAGGGAAAGAAGCTGTACTCGACCGCCGGAGAGGGGCTGATGGAGAAGGCGATGTTCTCGTAGCTCGACGAATAGAAGGAGAGCCAGGAGCCGGCCGACCAATGGTCGTCGAGGCTGACGACATAGAGACCGCTGAGGCTCTGGCTGTCCGAAGCCGAGGTCACGGGGCCTTCATCGAGGTCGAAGGAGCTCCGGCTGTAATCGGACGACAGCCCCAGCCGGAGCTTGGAGCCGGCCGTCACCCGGTTGATCGAGAGGTGCCCGTTGAGGGCGCTGAAGTCCTGCTGTTTCTCGCCCCTCAGGTTCGCGCTCATCCCGACGTTGAAGACCCAGGAGTTCCACTTGTCGACGACGGCCATGGGTCCCGTCTTCCGCTCGAAGCCGACGGTGAGGTAATCGGCCATGGAGGTCTTGGCGGCGTAGGGGACGAGCCCGACCTTGAGGACGCGGACCAGGCTCCGCCTCTGCTCATCGTCCGAGTCGCCCTGGTCGGAGATGCACTTCAGGGTGTTCCGGATGTCGACATAGCCGTTCTGGCCGATGAAGGCCAGCGTGTATTCCCGGCCGCCCCCCGCGGTGCCCTGGATCGTGACCATGACGAAAACGTCGGCCTGCTTGCGCTCGCGGACGAAGTTGACGAAGGTGATCTCCGTCCGGATGTAATCCATGTCGCACTGGTGGCAGTCGAAGAAGACCTTGGGCGCGTCCGTCCGGGACCCGTCCGGAGAGGGGGGAAGGTCCTGGGAGGAGAGGGCCGGTCGTCGCGAGGAAAAGAAGACCGGAGACAGCGATGATCCTGGCAAGCCCTCTCATTCCTTGTCCTTCGTCCCGCCATCTTAGCAGACGCGGGCCGAAAAGGCCACCCGAAAAAGCGCCCGGAAATAGCCTTCGAGAGGGGCGCCGGCTTCATCCCGCGGAGCCGAACCACGACGTTCGCATCGGCGCCCGCGAGGCCGGTAAGGACGAACAGGCCGAGGATGGTCCCGACGGGAAAAAGAGGGAGCATGAGGGCGCCGAGGACGAAGCCGCCGATCCTTCCCCACGTCTGCCGCCGGGTGATCCCCGCGGCGACGAGGAGGGCGAGAGCCCCGAGGAGAAAGGCCAGGACGATGAGGACGAGCCCGAAGCCGCCGAGAATGGCGGATCCGAGGAGGGCATGCTCTTCCCCGGTCAGCTGCAGGACGAGGGACCCGTAGAGGATGATGCCCAGGATAGCGGCCGCCGTGATCAGGCCGAGCGCGCCGATGACCCGGAAGACGGACCTGGCCGTACCGACCTTCCCGGGCATTCGGAGTTCGTTCGGTCATCGGATTATCGCTCCCCTATTGTATCCCCCCAACCCGCCTTGCAAACGCAAATGTATCAAATTCCCCCCACCCGCCCCTTTTGTAAAGCGGCGGGAATCCCCGCGCGACCGGAGCTGCGGATCCGCGTCCGCCTGGCGGCGCCGTCCGGTTTTTGATATACTCGTGTCGGAAACGAGGATTCGAGGAGGTCCCATGAAAAGAACCATTACGGCGATCCTTTGCGTCCTGGCGATCGCGTCGTTCGCGTCCGCCGACATCTACGTCAAGTCCAAGATACACACCGACCCCATGAGCATGATGGGGCAGAACCAGCCGGCCAAGGACTCCGTCTCGGAGCAGTGGATCGGCGACGACAAGTTCGCCATGATCACGGACCAGAACGTCTCGGTCATCGACCTTTCGAAGAACGTCATGTACATCATCAACCACAAGGCCAAGACCTACATCGAGGCTCCCCTGCCGTTCGATTTCACGAGCCTCCTCCCCGCCCAGATGGCCTCGATGATGCAGGGCATGATGAAGATGACCGTGACCGTGAGCCCGACGGGCGGAAAGAAGACCATCGGTTCATGGGCCTGCGACGAGTACGACGTCACCATGAACATGATGATGATGCCCATGAAGATGAAGGTCTACGCGACGACCAACGTCCCCTTCGACCTCGCCGCCTACATGAGCAAGGTCTACGGAACGATGCTCAAGTCCCAGTTCCGCCTCGACGACGCGTCCGTGAGCGAGATGATGAAGGTCAAGGGATTCTGGATCTCGTCCGAGACCACCATGGAGATGATGGGCTCCAAGATCCGGACCACGAGCGAGGTCGTCGAGATCTCCCAGAAGACCCCGCCCGCGGGCGTCTACGGCGTTCCCGCCGGCTACACGAAGCAGGACAAGCTCTCGATGCAGGACCTGCAGAACAAGTAGCCCGCGCCGCGGGCGCGCGCGATCCGGGGGAACGATGGAGACGATCGGCCGCCTCAACCCTCTCCTCGAGGTCCTGAAGGTCTCTCCCGAAAGGGTCAACAAGGTCTTCGTCCAGAACGAGCGGGGACCGAACCGTATCGGGGAGGTCATCCGCGAGGCCCGCAGGCACGGCATTCCCGTCGTCTTCGTCCCCAAGTCCAAGCTCGACCAGGAAGCCCCCCATCACCAGGGGGCGATGGCCGTTCTCTCCCCCCGGGGCTTCGCCTCCCTCGAGGAGGTCCTGGGGACCTCCAAAACCCCCTTCCTGGTCCTCCTCGACGAGATCGAGGACCCCCAGAACATGGGCGCCATCATCCGGACCGCCGAATGCGCCGGGGTCGACGGCATCATAATCCCGGAGCACCGGTCGACCGGCCTGACGGAAACCGTTTCCACGGTCGCCGCCGGGGCCCTCGAGCACATGAAGGTGGCCCGGGTCGTCAACCTGGCCCGGACCATGGAGGAGCTCAAGGAGCGCGGCATCTGGCTCGTCGGGGCCGAGGGGGGCGGAAGATCTCCCTGGCACGCCTTCGATTACACCCTTCCCGTCGGCGTCGTCCTCGGCTCGGAGGGCAAGGGGCTCCGGCCCCTCGTCCGGAAACGGTGCGACACGGTCCTCTCCATACCCCTGTACGGCCGGATCACCTCGCTCAACGTGTCCGCCGCCGCCGCCATATTCCTGTTCGAGGCGGCCCGGCAGAGGCACAAGGGCTGACCGGAGGGCCCGTCCATCGGCCCCCGCCCCGGCCTTATGGGGTTGACTTTATTTCGCCCGAATCTATAGAATAGACCCGAAATGCAGAGAACCGCCGACTTTTACAGCCTGGAAAAGCCCATCATCGAGCTCAAGGAGCAGATCGACGCGCTCCAGGAGAGCGATGACCCGACCCGGAAGGAGCGGATCGCCGCCCTCCGCCTCGATATCGAGCAGGAATGGGCGAAGATCGCCCCGGAGCTGACGGCCGTCCACATCGTCCAGCTCGCCCGCCACCCCAAGAGACCCTATTCCCTGGACTATTTCGCGAGCCTGTTCACGGACTTCATGGAGATGCACGGAGACCGGCGGTTCGGGGACGATCCGGCCATCGTGGCCGGGCTGGCCTTCTATAAGGGCCGGACGGTCGCCCTCATCGGCCACCAGAAGGGGCGCACGACCCGGGCCCGCATCGAGCGGAACTTCGGCCAGCCCAACCCCGAGGGCTACCGCAAGGCCCTCCGCCTCATGCAGTTGGCCGAGAAATTCGGTTTCCCGGTCATCACCTTCATCGATACCCCGGGAGCCTATCCGGGTATCGGCGCCGAAGAGAGGGGCCAGGCCGAGGCCATCGCCAACAACCTCAAGGTCATCGCCAGGCTCCGCACCCCCATCATCAACGTCATCATCGGCGAGGGCGGGAGCGGCGGAGGGCTGGGCATCGGCTTCGGGGACGCCCTGCTCATCCTCGAGCACGGCTTCTATTCGGTCATCTCGCCCGAGGGCTGCGCGTCCATCCTCTGGAAGGACACGAGCAAGGCCGATCAGGCCGCCGAGAACCTGGGCCTCCGGTCCGGGAAGCTCCTCGAGCTGGGCATCGTCGACAAGATCATCCCGGAGCCGCCGGGCGGGGCCCATATCGACCCCGAGCAGACGTTCCGGAACCTGGACAAGGTCCTCGCCCCGACCCTCAAGAAGTTCGAGGCCAAGCCGGTCGAGGAGCTCCTCGAGGAGCGCTACCGGAAGGTCCGGAAGCTCGGGGTCTTCGTCGAGAAATGAGCGAAGAGTCCGCGGCGAAGAGGGACCTCTCCGCCGTCAAGGGAACCAAGGACATCCTCCCGGCCGAGGTCGGCGCCTGGCAGGCCGCCGAGGCCGCCGTCCGGGGGACCTTCGAGCTCTACGGCTACCGCGAGCTCCGGGCCCCGGTGATCGAACATACCGAGCTCTTCGAAAGAGGGACCGGTGCCACCTCGGACGTCGTCGTCAAGGAGATGTACACCTTCATCGACAAGGGGGGCCGGTCCGTCACCCTGCGCCCCGAATACACGCCGTCCGTCGCCCGGGCCATCATCGAACACAGGCTCGACCTCCAGCCCGCTCCCCTGCGCTACTATTACATGGGGCCCATGTTCCGCTACGACAAGCCCCAGAAGGGCCGCTACCGGCAGTTCCACCAGATCGACGTCGAGGTCTTCGGCGAAAAGGACCCGGCCATCGATGCCGAGCTCATCGAGATGGCCCAAGCGCTCCTCGCCCGCCTCGGCGTCGGCGAGACGAAGACGCTCGTCAACTCCGTCGGCTGCGGGGCCTGCCGGCCGGGATACCACGCGCTCCTGCGGACGGCGGCGGAGGCCAAGCGGGCCATCCTCTGTCCTGATTGCCAGAGGAAGATCGAAACGAACCCGCTCCGCATTTTCGACTGCAAGGTCGATGCCTGCCGGGAAGCGGCCGCCTCCTTCCCCAGGATCACCGACCACCTGTGCGCGGAATGCCGCGACCATTTCGACCGGTTCCGCGCCTGCCTGGAGCTCTACGGCATCCCTTACGAGGTCGATCCGACGCTCGTCCGGGGCCTGGACTACTACACCAAGACGGCCTTCGAGATCGTCACGACCAAGCTCGGCTCCCAGAACGCCATCTGCGGCGGCGGCCGGTACGACGACATGATGAAGGAGTTCGGCGGCCCCGACCTCTGCGCCATCGGATTCGCCATGGGGATGGAAAGGCTCCTGGCGGTCGCCGAGATCGCCGTGGCGCGCGGAAGGTTCCTCTATATCGCCTATCTCGGGGACGAGGCCCGGAAGGCCGCGATGACCCTGGCCCGGAAATTCCGGCGGGCCGGGATCGAATGCCTTCTCGAGTACAAGCCCCGGGGCCTCAAGGCCCATCTCGGGCGGGCCAGCAAGCTCGAAGCCTCCTGGGTCCTCATCGTCGGGGACGACGAGCTCCGGGCCGGCCGGTTCCCGCTCAAGGACATGGCCTCCGGGACCCAGACGGAAGGGACTCCGGAAGAATTGATCAGGGCGGTCAAGGGCGACTCCTGAAGCCCGGCCGGCCGTTACGGGGAATGACCATGAACGAAACCAAGAAGCCGCTATCGGACTGGAAACGCACGGACTACGCCGGCGACCTGCGCGCCGCGGACGCAGGGCCGGGACGTGACCCTCGCCGGCTGGGTCCAGAGGGTCCGGGACATGGGGAACCTCCTGTTCATCGATCTCCGCGACCGGCAGGGCGTCAGCCAGGTCGTCTTCTCGACCGCGGACCCGGCGCTCCTCGAGGAAGCCAAGAAGGCCCGGCCCGAGTTCGTGGTCTCGATCCGGGGGACCGTGAGGAAGAGGGACCCGAAGTCCGTTAACCCGCATATGGGGACGGGAGAAGTCGAGGTCGCCGGGACGGCGTTCCGGCTCCTGAACATGTCCAAAGTCCCGCCGTTCGTGGTCGCCGACGACGTCCAGGCATCCGAGGAGCTTCGCTTCAAGCACCGGTATCTCGATCTCCGGCGGCCGAAGATGCAGGGCAACCTCAAGCTCAGGCACGAGGCGGCCCTTCTCGTCCGGAACTTCATGAGCGCCAACGGCTTCTTCGAGATCGAAACGCCGGTCCTCGGCAAGTCGACCCCCGAGGGCGCCCGGGACTATCTCGTCCCGAGCCGCATCTACAAGGGGCGCTTCTATGCCCTCCCCCAGTCCCCCCAGCTCTACAAGCAGATGCTGATGATCGCGGGGTTCGACCGGTACTTCCAGATCGTCCGCTGTTTCCGGGACGAGGACCTCCGCTCGGAGCGCCAGCCGGAATTCACCCAGATCGACGTGGAGATGAGCTTCATCGACCGCGAGGACGTTTATGCCCTCGTCGAAAAGCTCATGGCCGCCCTGTTCGCCCATATCGGCGAAAAGATCGAGACCCCATTCATCCGGCTTACCTATAAAGAGAGCATGGAGAGATACGGGACCGACAAGCCCGACCTCAGGGCCGGTCTCGAGATCAGGGACCTCTCCGAGGCCGCCCGCGGCGCGGGCTCCGAGATCCTCGATAAGGCCCTCGCCGCCGGGTGCGCGGTCAAGGCCCTCGTCGTCGACGGGGCGGGATCGTTCTCCCGGAGCCGGCTCGACAAGCTCGTCGACAGGGCCAAGGCCCTGGGAGCCCCCGGTCTCTTCTGGATGAAGAAGGCCGGAGGCATGAAAGCCTCCTTCAAGGCCGACGAAGCCGGGCTCGAATCGCTCTGGAAGGCTTCCGGCGCCGCCGAGGCGGACCTCCTCCTCATGGTCGCCGACAAGGAGATCAAGGCCCTCAAGACCCTGGGCGAGATCCGCCACGACTTCGTCCTCGAAAGGGCCGCGGGCCGCCGGGACTTCAAGTTCGCCTGGGTCACCGATTTCCCCCTGTTCGAGTGGAGCGAGGAAGAGGGCCGGTACGTCTCCGTCCACCACCCCTTCACGGCGCCCAACGAGGAGGACCTCGAATTCCTGGAGTCGGACCCGGCGAGGGTCCGGGCCAAGGCCTACGACATCGTCCTCAACGGCTACGAGATCGGCGGGGGGTCCATCCGTATTCACGACCAGGACCTCCAGGCCCGCATCTTCAAGGCCATCGGCCTCGGACGAGGCGGAGGCCCGGGACAAGTTCGGATACTTCCTGGATGCCCTGAGCTACGGGACGCCGCCCCACGGCGGCATCGCCTTCGGGTTCGACAGGCTGGTCATGCTCCTCGCGGGCGAGGGGTCCATCCGCGAGGTCATCCCCTTCCCCAAGACCACGAGCGCCCTGTGCCTCCTCACGGGATCGCCGTCGACCGTCGACGAGCGCCAGCTCGACGAGCTGGGCATCGCCCTCAAGAAATCCTGATCTACCTGACGTCGCAGACGGCGGCGTTCAGGACCTCTTTCGACGTTTTTTCCTGGACGAAGAAGACGACCTTGAGCATGTTCCGGGCGATCTTGTGGTGGCGCTCGGGGAACCTGTACGAGGCGTCCTTTTCGTAACGGTCGAGGCGCTCGACGGCGGAGGCTTCGGCCGCGGCCAGGTCGATGACATAATTCTTCGACGCCAGGGCCGCGTCGTTCAGGGCGATGAACTCCCGGACCACCATCTTGTGGAAGAGGACCCCGTTCGTGCCCGCATACTTCTCCTCCGCCTGGACCAGGGCCAGGTTGTAGTCGGCTCCGGGGCCGATCTTGTCCGCGTCGAACGCGACCTCGATCGAATCGCCGCGGGCCGTCGCTCGCACCTGGACCTTGACCGCGGGTATTTCGTAGAGGCGCGAGGCGACCTCGGCGCTGAAGTCGTTGTATTTCTCGCGGGCCATCGCCCTGTCCCCGCCGCCGGTCGCGGCCTTCTTCCCGTCGAAGAACGTGGTGGGCGTGCTCTGGACGCCGTAGTACCCGGCCCTCTGCCTGGAGACGTGGTTGATCATCGGGTCCGGCCCGGGGATGGGAAGATGGTATTCGAGGACCGCCAGATACTTGGGGCCGTAGGTATCGAGGAGGCCGTCGAATCCCAGGTCGGCGGCGAGGCAGGGCGGACAATCGGAGCCCGTGAAGAGCTCGGCCAGGACCGCCTTCCCCTTCCAATCGGCCCCCGGCTTGACCGGGACCGGGCTGAACGGAAGTCGTTTCTGGCCGGCCTCGAGCGCCGCATCGAAGCCGTCGAGGCTCCCCTTGAGCCTCCGGTAGAGCTCCCGGGCGCGGTCGAGGGAATCCTTGTAGTTCTCGATGGCGGCGTTGAAGTAGGCGTCGTAGGCTTCCTTGTCCTTGCCGAGCAGGAGGCTGACCCGTCCGAGGGCATGGTAGTAGGTCTTGTCCTTCAGCCCGCCGTTCGTCTCATAGGAGACGAGGGCCTCGCGGGCCATCCGGGGGCTGTTCTCGTTGACGAAGGCCATGGCTTCGGCGATGTACAGATTGGGGGCGTAAAGCTTGAGGTACTTCAGCGGGCCCGGGGCGAGGGCTGCAAGGAAATCGGGGTCCTTGGCGAGCTTCAATCCTTCCTGGCTATAAGCGATGACGGCCTGGGTGACCCTCTTCTTGTCGAACCGGGCGAGATTCGGATGCTCGAGGATGTCCGTCGAGGCAAAGTAGTAGGCGAAGACCTTCCCGGCCCCGACGGCGGCCTGGAACCCGGGCTTCTGGAGCTCGAGGATCTCATCCACGGAAACGGCGAGCCCGATGCGCGTATTCCGGAGGCCGTTTTCGAGGAGGTTCAGGAACCGCGCCCCGGGGTAGGCGGCCTTGATCCTCTCGAGCTCCCGGACGCGGGCATTGAGGTCCGCGATCTTCATGGCGTTGACGAATTCCCTGTAGCCCGGAGAGCGCTCCTGTCCCTGCTGCTGGGCGATGGCCGGAGAAGCGACCGAGGCCGTGATCAGGATCGCCAGCCCGAGTATCCGTAGATGTCGTATGCTCATGCGTTCCTCCCCGCCGAATTCTAACACATTTCGCGGCGGCTCGGTAAATCCCCCCTCGCCCCCCTTTTCCAAAGGGGGGAGACTTCTCGCGCCCCTTATCCAGGGGCTGAACTCAATAACGCGCGGGGGGCGCCATTCATCCTTGCCAAAGGCCCGTGGAAAAGCTATTATGAGCCCCTTATCGGCCGGAACGCCCGAGTCCCCCGGAGAGAGCCATGAACATCTGGGCCACGAAGAATCCGCAGCAGATGCAGGACGCGGCGGAAAATACGCAGCTCAAGAAGAACCTCAGCGCCGTCGACCTGGCCGCCCTGGGGATCGGATCGGTCGTCGGGACCGGGATCTTCGTGGCCACCGGGCAGGGCGCCCAGCTGGCCGGTCCCGGCATCCTGCTGTCGTTCATCATCGCCGCCATCACCTGCGGCTTCTGCGCCCTGACGTATTCCGAGCTCGCCTGCATGTTCCCTGTGGCCGGCAGTACCTATTCCTACTCCTACGTCGCTTTCGGCGAGGTCGTCGCCTGGATCATCGGCTGGGACCTCATGCTCGAATACCTCGTCGCGGCGAGCGCCGTGTCCTCGGGCTGGTCGACGACCTTCATCGGCCTCATCCAGAGCGCCGGGGTCAAGCTGCCCACGGCCCTGCTGACCCCGCCGATCACGACGGTCGGCCACAAGGTCGTCCTGTCCGGCGGCATCATCGACCTCCCGGCCGTCGCCATCACCCTGCTCATCACCTGGGTCCTCTATATCGGGATCCGCGAGAGCGCCAGGATCAACAACATCATCGTCCTCATCAAGATCGCCGTCATCCTGCTCTTCATCGTCCTCGGTGCCCGCCACGTCAGCCTGGCCAACCTCCAGCCCATGATGCCCTTCGGCTGGAAGGGCGTCATGGCCGGCGCGGCCATCATCTTCTTCGCCTACATCGGCTTCGACGCCGTCTCCACGGCGGCCGAGGAGACGAAGGATCCCAAGAAGGACGTGCCGAAGGGCCTGATGATCTGCCTGGGCGTCGTCATCGTCCTCTATGTGTCCGTGGCATTCGTCCTGACGGGCATCGTCCCCTACAAGCTGATCGACGTCGGAAACGCCCTGCCCGCGGCCCTGAGGCAGATAGGCATCCAGTGGGGCGGGGCGCTCGTCGCGACGGGGGCCATCATCGGCATGCTCTCGACGCTCCTCGTCACGCTATACGGCCAGATCCGCATCTTCATGGTCATGTCCCGGGACGGGCTCCTGCCCCCGGCCTTCGCCAAGATCCATCCCAAGCACCGGACGCCGCACGTCTGCACTTGGATCACGGGGGTCGCCACGGCCATCATCGCCGGTCTCTTTCCGCTGCCCATGATCATCGACCTCTGCAACATCGGGACCCTGTTCGCCTTCATCCTGGTCTCGGCCGGCGTCATCATTCTCCGCAGGACGCGGCCGGAGATCGAACGGCGCTTCAAGACGCCGGGCGTTCCCTTCACGCCCCTGCTGACCATCGCCTTCTGCTTCTATCTCATGGCCAGCCTCCACCTCGTGACCTGGATCCGGTTCGGGGGTTGGCTCGCGGCCGGCCTCGCCATCTACTTCGTCTACAGCGTACGGCACAGCAAGCTCCAGCATATGCTGGCGAAGAAGTCATAAGCCCGGGGGCGTACGGCCGGACGCGCGCTTCGCCCCGGCCGAAGGGACCGCCCGGACGGAGGTGGCGATGCGCGACGCCGGTCATTCCTCCGCGGACAGGACCGATATCGGCCTTATGCTCGGGATGGCTCTGGCCGCCCTGGCCGCCCATCTGGCCGTCAACGCCTTCGGAGGCTACGGGATCTTCCGCGACGAATTCTATTACATCGCCTGCAGCAAGAGGCTGGCCGCGGGGTATGTCGATCAGCCGCCGCTCGCGATGTTCCTGCTCGCGGCAAGCCGGAAGCTCTTCGGGGTCTCCCAGCTCGGGCTCCGGGTCCTGCCGGCCGCGGCCCACGCCCTGACCGTCCTTCTGGCGGGCCTCATCGCCCGGAAGCTCGGCGGGCGGCGCACGGCCGTCGCCCTGGCCTGCTTGGCCGTTTTGACGGCCCCCATCATCATCGGTCACACGAACATCTTTCAGATGAACGCGTTCTCTCACCTTTTCTGGGCCCTGTCCGCCTACCTCCTGGTCCTCATCGTCGAGAGGAGCCGGCCGTCGTTGTGGCTCCTGCTCGGCGCCGTCATGGGCCTGGGCCTGCTCAACAAGATCGATTTCCTCTGGTTCGGGGCCGGCCTCGCCGCGGCGCTCCTGCTGACGGACCTGAGAAAGCACCTGGCCACGCCCTGGCCGTACGCGGCCGCGGGGGTCGTCCTCGTCGTCTTCAGCCCGTTCATCATCTGGAACATCACGCACGGCTTCGCCCATATCGAGTTCATCCGGAACGCGACGGCCGGGAAATACTCGGGGCTGACGCGGCTCGACTTCCTCTCCGGCCAGCTCCTGCTCCTCAATCCCTTCAACGCGGCCTTGTGGCTTCCCGGACTCTATTTCCTGTTCTTCGATAAGGACGGACGGCGATCCCGCGCCCTCGGGATCATCTATCTGACGGCGTTCGCCGTTCTCCTGGCTAACGGCCACAGCAAAGCCGAATACCTCGGTCCGGCCTACGCCATGCTTTTTGCCGCGGGAGGCGTGTTCTGGGAACGATGGGCGGCGCGCGGTCGCCGGGCCCGTAAGGTCTGGGTCGCCGGGCTGGCGGCGGCGAGCGTCCTGACATCGCTGATGCTCCTCCCCTTCGCCGTTCCGGTCCTGCCCGTCGAGACCTTCATCGAGTATAGCGCCGCTCTCGGGGTCAAACCGGACTCCGCGGAGAGCCTGGAGCTCACGAGGCTGCCCCAATTCTATGCCGACATGTTCGGCTGGGAGGGCCTGGCCCGGGATGTCTCCGGGGTCTATCTATCTCTGCCCGAGGAAGAGAGGGCAAGATCCGTAGTATTCGCCAGGAATTACGGAGAGGCCGGTGCGCTCGAATACTATGCGGGCGCCTATCCCCTGCCGCGGGTCATCTCGACTCACAACAGCTATTGGGTCTGGGGATATCCGCAGGAACCTCCCGGGACGGTCATCATCCTCAGGGGAGAAATCGAACACCACCGGCAGGGCTGTGCCGAAGTCGTCTTGGCCGCCGTCCATATATGCCGCTATTGCATGCCCTACGAGAACAACCTGCCCATCTATATTTGCCGCGGCTTACGCGTCTCGATGGCCGACGTGTGGAGAGAAGAGAAAGCTTTCCACTGACCGCCGTCAGAGGCGGCCGGAGCTCCCCTTCTTCAGGACCTCGACGATATCCTTGACCTTCTGGTCGAGGTCCCGGCGGCAGATAAGGAGAGCGTCGTCGGTCTGGACGACGATGAGGTCCTTGACACCGATGAGGGCGGTGAGCTTGCCGGGGTTGTGGACGAGGCAATTCCCGGAGTCCAGGGCAACGGTCTCGCCGCGAGCGGCGTTGCCGGTGTCGTCGAGAGGCCAGACCTCGAAGAGCGACGACCAGGCCCCGACGTCGGACCAGCCGAAATCGCCCTTCGTAACGAGGACACCCCTCGCCTTCTCCATCAGGGCATAATCGATGGAAAGCGCGGGGATCTCCTCGAAGATCCGAAGGAGCGCCCTCGCGTCCTTCTTTTTCAGGGCCTCGAGCATCCGCTCCCAGAACGAATAGAACGCGGGGGCGTGCCTCTTGAGCTTGCGGGCGAACGTGTCCGCGCGCCAGAGGAACATGCCCGAGTTCCACAGATAGCCCCCCGCGGCGAGGAAGGCCTCGGCGGCTTCGACGTTCGGCTTCTCCTTGAATTCGAGGACGGGAAAGAACATCTCGCCCGACACCTTCCGCGCTTTCCCGGCCGCGTAATGGATGTAGCCGTAGCCCGTGGACGGGAACGTCGGCGGGATGCCGAAGGTGACGATGTGATCGCCCTTGGATGCCGCCCGAGCCGCCGCTTCGAGCACGGTCCGGAACCGCCCGGGGTCCCGGATGAGGTGGTCGGCGGCCAGCGCCGCGACGACGGCTTCGGGGTCTTCGAGCCAGACGCGGGCCGTGGCCAACATCAGCGAGGGGGCGGTGTTCCGCGCGAGCGGCTCGACGATGAAGTTCTTCCGCGGGAGCGCCGGGAGCAGGCGCTTCAGGGACTCGGTCTGCCCGGAGTCGGCGACCGTCAGGATATCGCGCGGGGCGATGAGCGGCGACAGCCGTTCCACGGTCTCCTCGACCATCGATTTCGCGCTGACGATGTCCAGGAACTGCTTGGGCCGCGACTTGCGGCTGAGCGGCCAGAACCGGGTGCCGCTCCCTCCCGCCATGATGACCGCGCGGAGGCGATGAAGGCCGCCCCGTTTATTCGGTGAGCTCCGGATGAGATCCTTCATTTTCCGTTGAGCCTCGAAATGACCTCGGCCAGGACCCTGCGGACCTCCTTCTGGATGGCCTCGAGGTCCGCTTCGGTCTCTCCCTCGAATCGGAGGACGAGAAGGGCCTGGGTGTTCGACGGGCGGACCAGCCCCCATCCCTTCGGGAAGAGCGCCCGGACCCCGTCGATGTCGATCACGGGATGGGTCTTGGCAAGCTCCTTCCGGACCTCGTCCGCGATATGGAACTTCACTTCGTCGGAGGCGTAGACCCGGATCTCGGGCGTCGTAAAGGTCTTCGGGAGGTCCGACAGGATCTCCGAGAGCTTGCGGGTGGTCTTCGACAGGATCTCGAGGAGGCGGGCCGAGGCGTAGATGGCGTCGTCGAAGCCGAACCACCGGTCGGCGAAGAAGATATGGCCGCTCATCTCCCCGGCGAAGAGGGCCTTTTCCTCCCGGATCTTCTTCTTGATGAGGGAATGGCCCGCTTTCCACATGATCGGCCTGCCGCCGAGCCTCGCGATCTCGTCATACAGGACCTTGGAAGCCTTGACCTCGGAGATGACGGCCGCGCCGGGATGCGCCGGCAGGAGGTCGCGGGCGAAGACGACCATCAGCTGGTCGCCCCAGATGATCTTGCCCTTGTCGTCGATGACGCCGACGCGGTCGGCGTCGCCGTCGAGGCCGATGCCGAGGTCGGCCCCCGTCTCCAGGACCTTGGCCGTAAGGTCCTTCATGGCCTCGGGCAGGGTCGGGTCGGCATGGTGATTCGGGAAGCGCCCGTCCATATCGCAGTAGAGCTCGACGACCTCGCAGCCGAGCCTCCGGAAGAGAGGGACGGCCACGACCCCGCCGGTGCCGTTCCCGGCATCGACGACGACCTTGAGCTTCCGGGCGAGCTTGACGTTCCCCAGGACATAATCCAGGTATTCGGGGACGAGGTCGTAGGGCTTGCGGACGCCCTTGCCTTCGGCGTATTTCCCTCCGGTGATGATGCCCCGGATGGCCTGGATATCCGCGCCGGAGAGCGTCTCCTCGCCCGCCATCATCTTGAACCCGTTGTGCTCGGGAGGGTTGTGCGAGCCGGTGATCATCACCCCGGCCTCGAGCTTCTTGAAGAAGATGCTGAAATACATGAGGGGGGTCGGGACGATGCCGATGTCCGTGACGTTGCAGCCTGTCGCCAGGAGGCCCGCCGCGAGGGCCTCGGCGAAGGAAGGAGAGCTGAGCCGGCAGTCCCGGCCCATGACGATCTCCCGCTTTCCGCGGCCTAGAAAGTACGTGCCGATGGCCCGGCCGAGGGTTCGGACGATGGCCTCATCGAGGTCCTGACCCACGATGCCCCGGATGTCGTACTCCCGGAAGATACTGGGGTTGATGTCCACACGACCCTCCCTTGGCCGATGATCTAGATTCCCGCGCCCTTGACCTCATGAACCCGGGCCGTGACGTCCTCCCACTTGCCCTGGGCCTTGAGGATGAATTCGAGGAATTCCCGGACCGCGCCGCGCCCTCCCGGAGTCCGGCAGACATACTGGCAATGCTCCTTGACCTCCGGCGGGGCGTCGGCGACGGCCGCCGCGAGCCCCACGGCCTTCATGACCCCGATGTCCCCGATGTCGTCCCCGATATAGGCGACGGCATCGGCGGGCGAGCCCCCGCCGCTCGAGGATGCCTTCGAGGACCCGCGGCTTGTCCAGGGCTCCCTGGTGGAGCTCGATGATGCGGAGGCGGGCCGCCCGTTTCTCCAGGCCCTTGGAGGTCTTCCCCGTAATGATGCCGAGGTCGAGACCGCCCAGCCGGGCCAGGAGGATCCCCAGCCCGTCGCGGACATGATAGGTCTTGAGCTCCTCGCCGTCGGGCATGACGATGAGGCTGCCGTCGGTCAGCGTCCCGTCCGCGTCCATCAGGACGAGGACGATCATTCCGGGCGCGCTCCTCGGCCGTCATCAGAACATCTCCGTCCGCCACAGGTCGTGAAGATGGACGATGCCGTCGATCCGGCCGGCGCGGTCCCGGATGACGAGCGACGTGATCTTCTTCTCTTCCATGATGTTCAGGGCCTCGGTCGCCAGGTCCCCCTTGTCGATGGTCACGGGGTCCGTGGTCATGCAATCGCCGGCGGTCTTCCGGAACAGCCCGCCGCGGAATCGCGCCAACATGCGCCGGAGGTCGCCGTCGGTGATGATGCCGGCGAGCCTGCCGTCCGCGTCGACGACGCAGGTCATCCCCAGCTTCTTCGCGCTCATCTCCATGAGGACATCGCGCATCGGCGTCGACGCGGCGACGCGGGGGACCTTCGATCCCCGGCGCATCACGCTCTCGACCCGGAGGAGCCTGCGTCCCGCCTGCCCCTTGGGATGGACGAAGGCGAAGTCCCGCTCGCTGAACCCCTTCTTCGTCATCGCCGCGATGGCCAGGGCGTCGCCCAGGGCGAGCGCGGCCGTCGATGAGGCGGTCGGGATGATGTTCCCGGGCCCGGCCTCCCGCGGGACGGCGGCGTCGAGGACGATGTCGCTGTACCGGGCGATCTTCGAGCTCCGGCTCCCGGTGATGGCGATGAGCTTGACCCCGATCCGCTTGAAGAAGTCCAGGAGGTCCACGACCTCCCGCGTCTCGCCGCTGTAGGAGATGGCGATGACGATGTCCTCCTTGAGGATCATCCCCAGGTCGCCGTGGGCGGCCTCGGCGGGGTGGATGAAGATGGCCGGCGTGCCGCAGCTCGCCAGCGTGGCGGCGAGCTTGCGGCCGACGAGGCCGGACTTGCCCATGCCGATGACGATGACCCGCGTCTTGGCCCGGCAGAGAAGATCGACGGCGCGGGCGAACTCTTCGCCCAGGCTCAGGCTGAGGTCCGATACCGCCTTCCCCTCGAGCCGCAGGACGGCCCGTCCGGTCTCGATGATCTGTTTCTTGGTCATGGGGCGCTCCGGGATCATCATTCGCCGGCCCCGATCGCGGCCCGGATCCGGAGGAGGGTCGCCAGGAGGCCTTGCAAATCTTTCAATATCAATGAGTTGGATTTGTCCGAGAGGGCTTCCCGCGGATCGTCGTGGACCTCGAGGAAAAGGCCGTCGGCGCCGACGGCGAGGCCCGCCTTCGCGACGTGCGGGATGAATTCCGCCTCGCCGCCCGAACGCGTTCCCTCGCCCCCGGGCCTCTGGACGCTGTGGGAGGCGTCGATGAGCACCGGATACCCCCAGCTCCGCATGACGGGGATCGAGCGGACGTCGAAGACCAGGTTGTTGTAGCCGAAGCTCGTTCCGCGCTCGGTCAGCAGGATCCGTTCGTTCCCGGTGCCGAGGGCCTTGTCGAGCACGTTCCGCATATCGGCCGGCGCGAGGAATTGGCCCTTCTTGATGTTCAGGGGCTTGCCGGTCCGGGCGGCCGCGACGACGAGGTCGGTCTGGCGGCAAAGGAGCGCGGGGATCTGCATGACGTCCAGGACCATCGCCGCCCGGTCCACCTGCGCGGTCTCGTGGACGTCCGAGAGGACCGGGACGCCCGTCTCCTTTTTCACCGTCGCGAGGATGGCCAGCCCTTTCTCGAGGCCCGGGCCCCGGAACGACGAGCCCGACGAGCGGTTCGCCTTGTCGAACGAGGCCTTGAAAATGTACGGGACGCCGAGGGCCGCGCAGACCGCCGCGATCTCCCGGGCCAGGAACACGGCGTGCGCCTCGCTTTCGAGGACGCACGGCCCGGCGACGAGCAGGAACGGGCCGGGACCTCCGGCCTCAACGCCCGGCGCGACGCTGATCCTTTTTGATGCGGTTGGCATAGCTCGCTCCGATGAAAGCCTTGAACAGGGGATGAGGCTCGACCGGCCTCGACTTGAATTCCGGATGGAACTGACAGCCCAGGAACCACGGATGGTCCTTGAGCTCGACGATCTCGACGAGCCCGTACTCGGTGTTCTTCCCCGAGATGACGAGCCCGGCGTCGGTCAGGGGCTTCTCGTACTTGGGATTGAACTCGTAGCGGTGGCGGTGCCGCTCCTCGATGGACGTCCTGCCGTAGGCCTTGAAGGCCGCCGTGCCCTTCCCTATCCGGCAGGCGTACTGCCCGAGCCGCATCGTCCCGCCCATATCGCAGTCCTTCTTGAGCTCCCGCCACAGGGTTATGATGCGGTGATCGGTTTCGGCGTCGAACTCCGTGCTGTTCGCCCCGGCCAGGCCGGCCACGTTGCGGGCGAACTCGATCGAGGCGCATTGCATCCCGAGGCAGATGCCGAAGAACGGGACCTTGTTCTCCCGGGCGATAGGTGACGGCCCGGATCTTCCCCTCGATCCCCCGGCCGCCGAAGCCGCCCGGGACGAGGATCCCGTCCTTCCCGGCCAGGATCTCCTCGATCCCGCCCTTCTCGAGGTTCTCGGCCTCGATCCAATCGATATTGACCTTGAGCCGATGGGCGAATCCGCCGTGGTCCAGGGCCTGGCTCAGGCTCAGGTAGGAATCGTGGAGGCCGGCGTACTTTCCGACCAGAGCGATATCGACCTCGTCCTTGGGCTTCCGGATCCGGTCGAGGAGAGCTTCCCATTCCTCCATGCGCCTTTGTCCCCCGGGAAGCCGCAGGAGCTTGAGGATGATGCCGTCCAGGTTCTCCTCGGCGAAGTTCATCGGGATCTCGTAGATCGTCTCCGCGTCCTTGGCGGACACGACGGCTTCGACCGGGACGTTGGTGAACAGGCTGATCTTCGCCTTGAAGTCCGGCGGAATGGTCCGGTCCGTGCGGCAGAGGAGGATGTCCGGCTGGATCCCGATGGCCCTCAGCTCCTTGACGCTGTGCTGGGTCGGCTTGGTCTTCAGCTCGCCCGAGGTCCCGATGTAGGGCACGAGGGTCAGGTGGACGAAGACCGTATCGGCCGCGCCCAGGAGTCAGGCGCATCTGCCGGATGGCCTCGAGGAACGGCTGGCTCTCGATGTCTCCGACCGTGCCGCCGATCTCGACGATGACGATATCGTTCCCGTCGGATACCGACTCGAATGGCGGACCGTGATCTCGTCGGTCACGTGCGGGATGACCTGGACGGTCTTGCCCAGGTACTCGCCCTTCCGCTCCTTCCGGAGGATGGATTCGTAGATGCGGCCGGCCGTCCAGTTGTTCGCGCGGGACATCCGCGTCGATGTAAAGCGCTCATAATGGCCAAGATCCAAGTCGGTTTCGGCCCCGTCGTCGGTGACGTAGACCTCGCCGTGCTGGAAGGGGCTCATCGTTCCCGGATCGACGTTGAGATAGGGATCGAACTTCTGGATCGTGATCTTGTAGCCGTGGCTCTCCAGGAGCCGGCCGATCGACGCGGCCGCGATCCCCTTGCCCAGGCCCGAAATGACGCCGCCCGTCACGAAAATGTACTTAGACATAGCCTCGCTCGCGCAGGTACTTTTCGACCTCGATTATATCCCGGGGCGTATCCACGCTCAAGGTGGAATGCGCGGTCTCGATCATCCGGATCCGGTATCCGTTCTCCAGCGCCCGGAGCTGTTCCAGCCTCTCGGCCTTTTCGAGGTCGGAGGGCGGAAGGGCGCAGAACCGGAACAGGAACTCCTTCCGGTATCCGTAGATGCCGATGTGCTGGTAGAAGCCGTCCGGCGCCCGGCAGGGGATGGGCGTCCTCGAAAAATAGAGGGCGTTGCGGTCCTTGTCCACGACGACCTTGACCTTGTTCAGGTCCTCGAAAGCGGCCTGGTCCTTGACGCGGGTCATGACGGAGGCCATGAGCACGGTCGGGTCCTGGAGCGCTTCGACGAGCGCATCGATGGCTTCCGGATCGATGATGGGCTCGTCGCCCTGGATGTTGATGATGAGGCCGTTCGCGAGGCCGCGGGCGACCTCGGCGGCCCGCTCGGTCCCCGAGCCGTGCGCCGGAGAGGTCATCAGGGCCGGGATCCCGAGGTCCGCGCACGCCTTCATGATCCGTTCATCATCGGTGGCGACGATCAACTCGCTCAGGAGCCGGGCCCGCCGGGCTCTCTCGTATACCATTGATATCATTGGTTTTCCGAGGATTGTGGCCAGCGGCTTGCCCGGGAATCGGCTCGATGCGTATCGGGCCGGAATGATCCCCGCCGCTTTTTCCACGCTCAAACCTCCGCCTTCGTAACCGCGGGGATCGGAGAGGCCGTCTCCGTGGTCTGGCAGTTGGCCTCGAGATAGGCGCCTTCCTCCACGACGAGCTTCGGGGTCTGGATCGTGCCGTAAACCCGCCCCTTTCCGTGGACCTCGACGCGCTGTGAGGCCTGGATGTTCCCGCGGACCTCGCCGTTGATCACGATCTGGCCGACCTTGATATCCGCTTCGACCCGGCCCCGCTCGCCGACGATGAGCATGGAGTCCGAATTGATGGTGCCCTTGAAATTGCCTTCGATCCGGAACGAGCCCTTGAAGGTCAGGTCCCCCTTGAGCTCCGTTCCCTGGTCGATCAGGCCGGCGATCTTGGAATCCAGGATCTCCCTTTCCTTTTCTTTCATCGCGATGCTCCTTTGATCCGTTCATAAATCCTGTTCAGGTCGTCCAACGAGAAGTAGAAGATCTTCAGGGTCCCCTTGTTCCTGTTTCCCGAGATGAGGACCTTCGTCCCGAGCGCTTTGAGAAGGTCTTCCTGGAGGGCATGCAGATCGGGGTCTTCCAGGCTCCGCTGGACGCGCGGAGGCCTCTCCTTCAGCTTGTTGGCCAGCTTTTCGGAGCTCCGTACCGACAGCCCCTTGTCCATGATCTGCCGGAACGCCGCGAGCTGGGCTTCGGAATCCTCGAGGGCCAGGATGGCCCGGGCATGACCCATGGACAGGTTCCCGTCTCCGAGGGCGTCCTGGATCTCCTGGGGGAGTTTCAGGAGCCGCAGATAATTCGTGATGGAGGTCCGGTCCTTGCCGACCTTATCGGCGATCTCCTGCTGGGTGTAGTTGAGATCCTGGGTCATCTTCTGATAGGCCAGGGCGATCTCCAGGGGATTGAGGTCCTCCCGGTGGATGTTCTCGATGATGGCGATCTCGAGCTGTTTCTCCGGGGGAAGATTGCGGATCATGACCGGGATCTTCTTGAGCCCGGCCTTCTGGGCCGCCCGCCAGCGCCTCTCCCCGACGATGATCTTGAAATGGCCTTCTTCCTGGACGACGAGAACGGGCTGGACGACGCCCGACTCCCGGATGGACTGGGCCAGCTCATTGATGGAATCCTCATCGAACCTCATTCTGGGCTGGAGGGGATTGGGCTTGAGCTGGCTGACGTCGAGCTCGGCGTACCGCTCCTCCTTGATGATGCCGAATTCCTCGGGGATGAAGGCGCCGAGGCCTTTCCCCAATGCTTTTTTCATCATTTGCGAAGTATCTCCTCTGCCAGATTCAAGTAGGCCTCCGCCCCCTTCGATCGGACGTCGTACACGACGACAGGCTTCCCGAAGCTCGGCGCCTCGGCGAGCTTGACGCTCCTCGGCACGAACGTCTCAAAAGTAATTGCCTGAAGGGACTTTCGGATCTCCTCGGCGACCTGCTTGGAAAGGTTCGTACGCTCGTCGAACATCGTCAGCAGGATGCCTTCGACGGCCAGGTTCGGATTGAAATAGGTCCTGACGGTTTCCAGGGTATGGAAAAGGTCCGGGATCCCCTCCATGCAGAAGAACTCGGTCTGAACGGGGATGAGGATGGAATCCGCCGCGGTCAGGGCGTTAATGGTCAGGAATCCCAGCGACGGCGGGCAGTCGATGATGATGAAATTGAAATACTTCCTGACCTTCTCCAGGGCGGTCTTCAGCAGCTTTTCCCGTCCATCCCTGGCATAAAGCTCGGCTTCGGCCCCGGAAAGCTCGGGGGAACAGGGGCAAATATAGAAATTGTCCAGGCCGGCGCCCTGGATACAATCCATCACGTCCTTGTCATTGAGAAGGGCCTGGTAGATCCCCTTCCCATCCTCTTTTTTGACACCCAAGCCCAGAGTGGACATGCCTTGCGGGTCGAAATCGACCAGGAGCGTGCGCATATTCCTCATAGCCAGGGCGGCCGAGAGGTTGATGGAGGTCGTGGTCTTCCCTACCCCTCCCTTCTGATTGGCGACGGCGATTATCTTATTCATTTCCCCGTTGATGTTCCACGTGGAACAATATTGACATCAGAGGCTCGTTTCTTCGTTTTTCCTCCAGATCCCGGGGTTCGTTTTCCCCCCACGCAGGTAACCAGTCCCGGCGGTTCCCCCACCGGGCTCCCCTCCGCTACGGGGGGCTTCTGGATGGATTTGGAGAAGAGCCGGCTTTTTCTGCTCGCCTCGATGTACAGGCTTAAGCTGAAGAGGGCGGCCGGAGTCAGCCCGGATATCTTTTTGGCTTCTCCCAGGGTCTTCGGCCCATATTTCTCGAGCTTTTCGACGGCTTCCCGGGTCAATCCGGGGACCTTTTCAAAGCTCAGCTCCGGAGGGATCTTCATCCTATCCGTCCTGGCAAGCCTGGAAACTTCCTTTTCCTGCCTCCTGATGTAGCCTTCATACTTGATATCGGACTCCAGGCATCTCATATCTTCATCGCTCAGGGCTTCCGGGATTTTCCTACATTTTAACACATCCGAAAGGCGAATCTCAGGTTTTTTTAGATGATCCATGAGAGAAACCGTATCGTTCTTTCCGTCTCTCGTCTTTTCCCTGCCGAGGAATGCTTTCGCCGTCCGGAGTCGTTCCTGCCTGACCTCATAAAGCCGGTAGGACTCGTCGGGGATCAATCCAAGCTTTCTCCCCAGGGGGACGAGCCTCCTGTCGGCATTGTCCATCCTGAGATGGAGCCGGTGCTCGGCCCGGGCCGTAAAGAGCCTGTATGGCTCATCGACGCCTTTGGAGATCAGGTCGTCGATGAGGACTCCGATATAGGCCTGGTCGCGCCCGAGTATGAACGGCGGCCTTTTTCTGAGGCTAAGGGCAGCGTTGATGCCCGCCATCAGGCCCTGGGCCGCCGCTTCTTCGTATCCGGATGTCCCGTTGATCTGGCCGGCAAGATAGAGCCCCGCGATCCGTTTCGCCTCGAGCGTCCGGCCGAGCTCGGTGGGGGAGACGGCGTCGTATTCGATCCCATAGGCGGGCCGGACGACCTTCGCCCCATCGAGGCCGGGAATCGTCTTTAAAAATTCCTTCTGGACTTCGAACGGGAGGCTCGAGGACAGGCCGTTGACGTAGATCTCGGTCGTCTCCAGGCCTTCAGGCTCGAGGAAGAACTGATGTCTGGTCCTATGGGGGAACTTAACGACCTTGTCCTCGATCGAAGGGCAATAGCGCGGACCGATGCCCTTGATCTTGCCGCTGTACAGGGGAGAAAGGCCTAGATGCCGCCGGATGGTCTCGTGGGTCGCGGCGTTCGTATGGCCCGTATGGCAAAGAACCTTATTTTCGAGGCGCCGGGTCGTTCTGAACGAGAACGGGACCGGGGGCTCGTCCCCCGCCTGCGGAGAAAACTGGCTCCAATCGATCGTCAGGGCGTCCAGGCGCATCGGAGTGCCCGTCTTCAGCCGCATCATGGCGAATCCCAGGGATTCGATGTTCTTCGAGAGCTCCAATGAGGGAGGCTCGTTGGCCCGGCCCGCCGGATAGCTCTCGAGGCCGATGTGGATGACGCCGTTGAGGAAGGTCCCCGGGGTCACGATGACGGCCCGGGCGGACAGGACGGCGCCGTCGAGCGTCCGGATCCCCTCGACTCTTCCCGCTCGGACAAGGACCTCCGAAACGATGCCTTGGAAGAGGGTCAGGCCCGGGATCGTTTCCAGGAGCCTTTTCATCGCAAGCCGATAGCGCGCCTTGTCGCACTGGGCCCTCGGGGCCTGTACCGCTCCGCCGCGGCTCCGGTTGAGCAGGCGGAATTGGATGCCCGTCTCATCGGCCAGGAGCCCCATCAGTCCGCCGAGGGCGTCGATCTCCCGGACGAGATGACCTTTGGCAAGCCCCCCGATGGCCGGGTTGCAGGACATCTGGGCGATGGTCTCGAGATGCATCGTGACCAGGCAGGTTTCGAGGCCCATCGCGCTCGCGGCGGCGGCGGCCTCGCATCCGGCGTGCCCCGCCCCGATCACGATAATGTCAAAATCATCGCCTCTCATATCCAGACCATTATACACAGAACTGGGGAGAGGAATCGCTTGTTTCGCTCTTCTGAAAGAAGACGCAGGCTAAAGCCTGCGGCTACAGGCATCCTCCAGCCTGCCTTGCTTGTCTCGCTCGGCTCACTATCTACGAACTGGGCTTTATCGAGCCTCTTGTCTCGCCTGTCTCGCTTGTCTCCACCTTCTCTCTCATGTTGGGTTCTTCTCCGGATTCCTGAGTTCGTTGCGCGGGCGCGGTGATGGATGCTGGCCCGAAGCCCCCCGTAGCGGAGGGGGCCCGTCGGCTTTGCCGACGGGGGAACCGACGGGACTGGTTCCCGGGGTCGGGGGGAGAGGGTCAGCTCCATCACCGCCGACGAACCCCGGAATCCGGAGAAAACCTTATTATTTGCCCACACAGAATCTGCCGAAGATGTCGTCGATGACCTCTCCGGCCCTGATCTCTCCGGTGAGCCGTCCCATGGCGGGGAGGACGCCGCGCAGCTCTTCCGCGACGATCTCGTCGGGATGTCCTTCGCGATGCCGCGCGCGGCTTCGCTCGAGCCCGGCGAGGATCTCTTCGAGGAGCAGCTTCTGGCGCAGGTGCAGAACGACCTCCTCCTGCTTGCGCTTCGATGGGGTGAACGTATCGTGAAGACGGGCCTTCAAGGTCCCGATGTTCGTCCCCTTCAGGGCCGACACACGGACCGTCGGGATGGCGCCCGCTTTGCCCGCGAGGCTCTTTTCGAGGCGGCTATGGCCTGCGTCTATCTTATTGATAATAATCATATTAACAGATTCACGGAACTTATCGAAAAGCAGTACATCCTCCCTTCCGAGGGGGCGGGATCCGTCGAACACGAAGAGAACGCCGTCGGCTTCCCGGGCCTGCCGCGCGCTCCGGCGCATCCCTTCCCGCTCGACGGGATGCGCAGGCCGGCCGAGACCGGCCGTATCAACGAGGTGAAAAATGGAGTCCCTGATGACGAGCCTTTCTCTCAGGAGGTCCCGGGTCGTCCCCGGATAAGGCGTGACGATCGCCCTGTCCCGGCCGAGGAGTGCGTTGAAGAGCGTGGACTTTCCGACGTTCGTTTTCCCCGCGATGGCCAGCGTAACGCCCTCGGCGAGCGGCCGCCCGGCTTCGTATCCGGCGATGAGCGCTTCGACGTCCGGGATGAGCGCATCGATCTTCCGCGCCGTGGCGGACCGGGAGACCCGCAGGCCGTCGTCCGGGAACTCGATCGCGGCCTCGATCCCGGCGAGAAGGCGGACGAGCTTCCCGCGGAGGGAGCCGATCCTCCGCGACAGGCTTCCTCCAAGCTGGCCGAACGAGATGCGGGCCTGGGTCAGGGAGGCCGCGCGGATGATGTCGTCGACGGCCTCGGCCTGCATGATGTCCAGCCGGCCGTTGAGGTAGGCCCTCAGCGTGAACTCCCCGGGCTCGGCCGGGCGCGCCCCGGCTTGGACGCCGAGCCGGACGACCTCCTCGAGAACGACGGGACTGCCATGACAGCTGATCTCCACGACGTCCTCGCGGGTGTAGGAATGAGGCTTCTTGGAGAAGGTCAGGAACGCCTCATCGAACGCATCGGCGCGTCCGGGACCGTGAACGGCCCCGAAGACGGGCTTTCCGGGCGTGATGGGGCCGCGCTTCGGCTTGAAGAGCCTCGTGGCGATCCCGAGCGCCCTCGGGCCGCTGAGCCTGACGATCCCCAACCCGCCGTATCCCGGCGGCGTGGAGATGGCGATGATGGTGTCTTCGAGCATTATTCCCAGTTTATTGTATGGGACTTATCCCCCTTTGGTAAAGGGGGATTTAGGGGGATTTTTCTTGGGGGGGACGCAGGAAATCCCCCCTCGCCCCCCCTTTTCCAAAGGGGGGTATTTCAAGGGCCTTGCCGCGGTATAAGGGCTTTGCCGCAGAAAAATGGCGTTACCGCGTTATAAGGGCCTTACCGCGGGATCGCGAAGACCTTGACCCGCTTCAGGAATCCGTCGCCGAGGCTCTCGCTCGTGATGCCCTGGACCTGGTTGACGGCGATGTGGATGATGCGGCGCTCGTAGGGGTTCATGAAGTCGAGGACCTCTTCCTTGCCGGAGTCCCGGACCTGCTGGGCGACCTGCTGGCCGTACTCCCGGAGCCTCTTCTCCTTGCGCTTGCGGAAGAACTCGCAATCCGCCTGGACCTTGACGGGGGAGACCTTGTTCAGGACGTGCTGGAGCGCGAGGAGGAGCGTCCCGTCGTTGCGGAGGAGCAGATTCTTGTCCTCGCCGTCGAAGACGACGTTGATCATGTCGCCCCGTCGCGTGATCCGGTACTCGAGCTCGAGCGGGAAGACCGGCATGAGGCGGGCGAGGAAATCGGCGGCCGCGTTCTCCTCCGAGGCCTTCTTGGGCCAGGCGCGGATGACGATCTCCTTGGTCTTGATCCCGAAGAGCTTGGTCTTCTCGGTGACGATCTCGTAATTGAATTCCTCGCGGGGCGTCTTGAGGACGTGCTCCGCCAGGCTGATGACGTCCTCCAGGTTGCGGCCCTTGAACTCGCGCCGCTCCTCGGGACCGGGGACCGTCTCGAGCTCAGTCTTTTCTTCTTGTTCCATGTTCTTCTCTCTTTTTCTTCGCCATCATCTTGTTCATGATCGCCTGCTGGCCGATCTGCAGGACGTTGTTGGTCAGCCAGTACAGGATCAGGCCGCTCTGGAAGTTCATGAAGAAGACCGTCATGATGACCGGCATGATGAGCATCATCCGGGCCTGGGCCGGGTCGGCCGAGCGTCGGGGTCATCTTCTGCTGGATGAACTGCGTCGCGCCCATCAGCAGGGGCGTGATGTACAGGGGATCCTTCACGGAGAGGTCCTTGATCCAGAAGGCGAAGGGGCTGTGGCGGAACTCCACGGCGACGACGAGCATCCGGAAGACGCCCCAGAAGACGGGGAGCTGGATGAGCATCGGGAGGCATCCCCCGGCGGGATTCACGCCGTTCTCCTTGTAGAGCTTCATCATCTCTTCGTTCATCTGGCGGCGCTGCTCGATGTCCTGCTTGGCCTTCTTGTACTTGGCCCTCAGGGCCTTGATCTTCGGCTGGAGCTCCGCCATCTTGGCCATCGACTTCGTGGATTGGTAGGTCAGCGGGAAGAAGATGATCTTGATGATGAAGGTCATGATGATGATGGCCAGGCCCCAGTTCGGCACGGACTTGTGGATGGACTTGATGCCGACGAGGAGGATCTCGGCGATGGAGCCGAAGAAGCCGAAATTGATGATCTTCTTCGCCTCGCGGCCGAAGGTCTTGAGGTCGTCGAGCTCCTTCGGGCCGATGAACGCCCGCTCGGGCCGGTCCGCGGCCAGGAAGAAGTGGGAGACGCCGTCCTGGACCTCCTTCAGGAAGACCGCTTTGCCCGCCCTCTGGGGGAGGACGAACAGGGCCGCGTAGTAGTTCTCCTCATAGGCCGCCCAGTCGGCGAAGGAAAACGCGCTCGTCTCGGGCTTGTACTTCCGCTCGTCCATCCGCAGGACCTTGCCGGCGGCCAGGACGGCCGCCCCCGTGCTCGAGCTGAAGCGCTGTTTCATCTCGGCGGGGGAGGGGTTCCCGATGCCCGGCCCCCAGAGGAGCCAGGGCTCGATCTCCCGTCCTTCCCGCCAGGCGCGGACCGTGATCCCGACCTCGTAGGTCCCGCCCGTCAGGACGAAGATCTTCTCGATCCTCAGTCCGCTGCCGTCGGCGTACTCGAACCGGACCTCCCCCTTCTCGCCGTCGGCGAGGCGGGGGGCCGGAAAGGCGGCCTTGAAGACCGCCGCGTTGGCCGCCTCGGCTAAGGCGGCGTCCTCGGCCCAGAGGGCGAAGGGATAGCGCCCGGACGTGACGGCGGCCTCGGGAACGAGCTCGAGGTCCTCCCTGGCGGCATTCTTGTGCTCGCGGAGCTTCCAGCTCGTGAGCACACCGCCCTTGTTGCTCCATTCGGCCCTGTAGAGGGAGGTCTCGACGGTGCCTCGTTCCTCAGCGGCGGCGGAAACCGCCTGCAGGTCCGCGGCCGGGGCCTGGGCGGGGACCGCCGGGGCCTTCTCGATGGAAGCCGGCGACGTCTTCTCGACGGGGGCAGGCCCGGGCCCGGCGACCTGGGCGCTCACGTCCGAGGCCGGGACCGGCTTCGTGTCCTTGACCAGGAAGGCCTGCCAAAGGACGAGGACCAGGATGGACAGGACGATGGCGATGACGATTCGTTTTTCCATATGTCAACCTCTCAAGGGACTGGGTCGATCCCGCCTTCATGGAACGGATGGCACCGGAGGAGCCGTTTCCCCCCCAGGAAAACGCCCTTCCAGAAGCCGTGGCGGCGGATAGCCTCGGCGGTATAGACGGAGCACGTCGGGTAAAAACGGCAATGGGTTCCGAGGAACGGGGACAGGACGGTCCTGTAGGCCTTGATCAGGGCAAGGGCGACGGCTTTCATCAAGCCGCCCGCTCCCGGAAGATCCCGTCGATGGCGGCCGCGTACCGGGCGGCGAGCTCCGGCCAGGACAGGTCCAGGATCTCCTTCCTGGCGATGAGGATGATGTCCATGGGCTTCGTGAACAGCGCTTTGTTCCTGCGGAACAGGGTCCGGACCCGCCTCTTTATCTTGTTCCTCGTGACGGCGTTGCCGACCTTGCGGCTGACGACGACGGCCATCCTGGGGAACCCGAACGCGTTGGCGTGATAAACGAGATGAAAATGGCGTCCTCTGTAACGGCGGCCTATCCTGTAAAGGGTCTCGAAATCCTTCTTCGTTCTGATCCGCTCCCCAGGGGTCAGGCGTTCGTCCATTTATACGGCGAGCTTCTTCCTGCCTTTGCCGCGGCGGCTCTTGAGGACCTTCACCCCCCCGGCGGTTTTCATACGGACACGGAATCCGTGGGTTTTCTTGCGTCGACGGTTGTTCGGCTGAAATGTTCGCTTCATGGCATACGACTTCCTTAAGTGATGAGGCAACTATATTAATAAAGAGTAAGTTATCTGTCAAGTGGACGAAGAGAATCGTTGACCCCCGGCCCCCGTTCGGTTATAATAGAGGCTCAATGAACTCACTGAAAGTCGGGGATAAGGTCATTTATCCCAACCAGGGTCTCGGGATCGTCGAGGACATCACGGACGGCTCCTACAACGGGGAGAAGTTCAAGATCTTCCATCTCCGGATCGTCAACAACAACACCCTCGTCCAGGTGCCTTCGGCCGGGGCGATGGAGATGGGGATCCGCCGGCCCATCTCCGAGGGCGCCATCAAGAAGATCTTCCAGTTCATGCGGAGCGGGAACGTCGACCTGTCGATGAACTGGAAGGGGCGCTACAAGGAGCACATCAACCTGATGAAGTCCGGGACGCTCCTGGACATGGCCCTCGTGCTCAAGAGCCTGTTCTGCCTCAGCCTCCTCAAGCCCCTGTCCTTCCGGGAGAAGAAGATGATGGAGCGGGCCAAGGAGCTCATCGTCAGCGAGATCTCCGAGGCCTCCTGCGAGCCCCTGACCCGGGTCGAACGGAGGCTCCTCGAGACCCTGTCCCGGTGCTTCAAGGACAACAAGCCCCGGCTGGACGCCTGACCCTCGATGCTTCTGCCGTCAGTCCTTCTCTTCCTGTTGTTCCTCGTCCTCAGCGCCTTCTTCTCCTCCTCCGAGACGGCCTTCGTGGCGGCCAACCCCTACACCCTCGAATCCCTCGAAGCCCGCGGCTCGAAGAAGGCCCGGCTCGTCCGCCGGGTCGTCGCCCGGATCGACAGCCTGCTGGCGACCATCCTCATCGGGAACACCCTGGTCAATGCCGCTGCCGCTTCCGTCGCCACCACGGTCTTCGTATCCTTCATCCCCAACAAGAACGAGGCCGTCCTCCTGGCCACCCTGTTCACGACCCTCCTCGTCCTCTTCTTCGGGGAGATCAATCCCAAGACCTTCGCCGCCCACAACCCCGTCAAGACCGCTTTCTTCTTCATCCACCCCATCCGCCTCCTCATGGCGGTCTTCAGCCCGTTCGTCCGGGTCCTCTCGTTCCTGTCCGGCTTGCTCTTCCCCTCCGCCCGGGGCCGGGCCGAGGGCCTGTACGGGACGATGGGGGAGGAGGAGGTCCGGATCATGCTCGGCTCGGGCGTCCGAGGCCTGTCCTCCCCGCGGCGGCGGATGATCTCCGGGATCCTGGACATCGGCTCCCGCCCCATCAAGGAGATCATGGTCCCCCGGCCTCAGGTCCGGGCCATCGAGGTCGACTCCCCCGCGGCCCAGGTCCGGGAGACCATCCGCTCGGCCGGATATCTCCCGATACCCCGTCTTCAAGGGGCGGATGGACAACATCGAGGGGCTCCTCCACGCCAAGGACGTCGTCGCCCTCCTTCTCGAGGGGAAGGAGTTCGACCTGAGGTCCGTCCTCCGAAAGCCGTTCTTCGTCCCCGAATCGGCGCCCATGGAGAAGGTCCTCCTCCAGATGCAGGAGAACGCGGTCCACATGGCCTTCGTCGTGGACGAGTTCGGGAGCCTCGAGGGCGTCGTGACCCTCGAGGACATCATCGAGGAGATCGTCGGCGACATCCAGGACGAGCAGGACGAAACCTCCGAGGCCTGGTTCCAGGCGGCCGGCGACGGCGATACCCTCATCAAGGGCTCCGCTTCCGATCAACGAGATCAACCGGGTCCTGCCCTTCCGGATCCCCGAGAAAAAGGACTATACGACCCTGGCCGGGTTCTTCCTGTACGAGTTCGGCCGCATCCCCAAGGAAAAGGACGCCCTGGAGCATGAGGGGCGCCGCTTCGTCGTCGAGCGGATGAACAAGCGGCACATCAGCCTCATCCGGGTCCGAACGGCCCCCGCCGGCGACGGGGCGCCCCGATGAAGACCGTCGCCGCCAACAAGGCCGCCTACCACAATTACGAGATCCTGGAGAGCTTCGAGGCCGGCGTCGCGCTTCTCGGGAGCGAGGTCAAGGCCATCCGCGAGGGCCGCATCAGCCTCAAGGAGAGCTACGCCGAGGTCCGGGGCGGGGACATCTTCCTCGTCAAGTGCCACATCAGCCCCTACGAGGCCGCCAACATCTTCAACCATGAGCCCCTGCGCGAACGCCGCCTCCTCCTCCACAAGCGCGAGATCCGGAAGATCGGCCAGAAGATCAAGGAGCGCGGCTTCACCCTCGTCCCGACCAAGGTCCTGTTCAACGACCGGGGCAAGGTCAAGATCGAGATCGCCCTCGTCCGGGGCCGGCGCGAGTACGAGAAGCGGGACGTGCTCAAGAAGCGGGACACCGACCGCGAGATCCGCGCCGAGATCAAGAAGCGCTCGAGATAGGCGCCCTTAGCCCCCCGACCCCGGCTTGACAATCCGCCATGCGGAGTCTATCATCCCGGCGTAGGAAAGACGCAAGATTGGCAGCAGATCCCCAGCCGGACGGCGAACCCGGAAATAAAGTGACCCTATCCGTCATCATCCCTGTTTATAACGAGATGCGGACGATCGAAGAGATCCTCCGGCGCGTCAGGGCCATCGATATCGCCAAGGAGATCATCATCGTCGACGACGGCTCGACGGACGGGACTCGCGAATTCCTTCGTTCGGTGGAACGCGAGGACGGCTTCAAGGTCATCTTCCACGCCCGGAACAAGGGGAAGGGCGCGGCGATCCGGACCGCGATCCCCAACGTCACGGGAGACATCGTCATCATCCAGGACGCCGACCTCGAATACGACCCCCGGGATTACCCCCGGATCATCGCGCCGATCGTCGAAGGCCGGGCCGGCGTGGTCTATGGTTCGCGACATCCCGGGTTCAGGAATTACGTCCCGTTCACCCGTTTCGGCGCGGCCGGCCTCATCCTGACCGTCATGACCAATGTCCTTTACGGGGCCCGGATAACCGACGAGCCGACCTGCTACAAGGCATTCCGGGCGGATGTCCTCAAGGGCCTGCCTCTCAAATGCGAGCGCTTCGAGTTCTGTCCCGAGGTGACCGCCAGGCTCCGCAAGCGCGGCCACCGGATCCATGAGGTCCCGATCTCTTTCCGGGCCAGGAGCGTGAAGGAAGGGAAGAAGATCGGCTGGAAGGACGGCATCGAGGCCGTCCTCGTGCTGATCAAGTACAGGTTCGTCGATTAAGGGCCGATGACCGATATCTCGCGCGTGGGACCCAGGGTTCTCTGGGGGTCCGGCCTGCTCGCTTCCGTTCCCGCCCTTCTCCTGTTCCCCGCCTGGAATAGGATCTTCGCCGGGCGCCCCGTCGCGTCCGTTCTGGCGACGTTGGTCAGCGGGCTTTGGATCGCGGCGATCTTCATCAGCGCGGCCGTCCTCTGGCAGGGGAAGGAGAGCCGGCCATTTGGCACGACGAGCTTTATCCTCTGCCTGTCCCCGGCCCTCGGCGGATTCTGGCTGCTCGTCTTTTATCCGGCCGTCATGTCGGTCGATGCGCTGGCCCACTGGCAGAACGCTTTGGCCGATCAATACTCCAACTGGAACGCTCCTTTGTTGCCTATGCTCATGCATTTCACGCAACATTTCGTAAAGTCCCCCAGCCTGTTGAGCTTCCTCCAGGGCTCGCTTTTCTGGGGAGCCCTTTTCACCCTGATCCGCCAGGTGACCAAAGGCGACCGGGCCTTCCTGGCCCATTCCATCCTGGTCGCCCTCCTGCCGCCGCTCTGGCTCTATTCGAATGCCACGACCTCGATGGCCTGGGGGACCATTTTCCTGATGTTGGCGATGGGCCTCCTGATCAGATCGGTCAAGGACGGGAAAACGATCACGCTGTTTCTCTCCGTATTGTCTCTTTCCGTCGCCGTCATGTTCAGGCGGGAAGCCCTTCTTTGCGTCATCGTCCCCATCGTGATCCTACTGTTCTATTTCCCGCAAAAGCGCGGATGGGCGAAAAAGGCCCTGGTCGCGGCGGCCCTCGTCGTCCTGAGCATCCTGCCCGGCCGGCTGATCGAGCTCAGCCCCAAAGTGGCCCGGGTCGCGCGATCCCAGATCCACGGAGTGTTCACTCAGTATGTCGGGACGATCGTCCATTCGATGGGACGGATGAGCCCGGCGGAGATCGACCGGGAGAGACGGTCCATCGACGGAGAATTCCGGAAGGGCGTCTTTCAAAAGCTCATCGAGAGATACGACTGCAGCTCGGGAGACTATATTATCTACAAAAGGGATTTTCCCGCCCGTCCTCAAAAGGATCCCCATCGAGAAGAACCTCTTCATCCTGAAGAAGGTCGTTCAAACGGCCATCCGGCATCCCGGAGGTTATTTAAAGCATCAACTCTGTTACCTTGGGCATCTTTCCCAGTTCTCGGAGATCGGCTACCAATCCTGGGGAGTCCTGAAAGAAGAGCCGCGGTACGAGGCCGCCCGGGCCAGGCTCAGGATCTCTTACGACTCGAAGCTCCCCTCGATCAGATCCGGATATGTCAGGCTGATGAAGTTCCTGCTCGGCCATCCGGTGCCTGCGCTGATCTTCCGCCACTATATTTTCCTCTTGTTCTCGGCTTTCTTTCTCGGCCTGGGGCTCGTCAAGCGCAGGGTCGAATGGATCGTCCCCTCCCTTGTCAGCCTGGTCTACCTCGTCGCCTATCTCCTGGCCGGACCGGCCGGACTTTGGAGATACCTGTTGCCCTCCTACTTGGGAGCTTGGGTATGCCTGCCGACGGTCGTCTCCTCGCTCCTTCCCCGGGGCAGGAAAGATAGGCACCCGGCTGTTTCGCCCTGACACCAGGGCCTGTCCGGTCAGAGGTAACCCAACGATCTCAGGGCCTCGATCTCCTGGGGCGACATCTTCGGGAGCTCCGACCGGTCGAAGGGAGCGTCCAGCTTCTGAAAATCCTTGAGCCAATCGAAGAACCGGGCTTCGAACAGGGTCGCGATCCGGGGATTCATGGACAGGACGTCGCGCGACGGATCTCCGTCAAGCTGATAGAGCTGGGCTTTTCGGGTCTTCGTATCGAGGATGTAATACCAGTTCTTCCAGCGCAGGGAATAAGCGGCGGGTTGTTCGCCGGTGGTAGAACCACCCCGTCCTGGATATGGCGAAAGTGTCATCCATCGGCTCCTGACCCAAGAAGCGCAAGGCATCCCGGCCGTCGCATTCCAGCGTCTTCCCGAAAAGGCCGGCAACGGTAGGGAAGACGTCCACAAGCTGCACAAGGTTGGAGATCCGGCCCTTCACATCCAGGCTCTTCGGGAGCTTGATGATCAGGGGCACATGTGTGGTCTCGTCGAAAACGTTGTTCCCATGGGACCAAACCTGGCCATGTTCGAAGAAGGCCTCGCCGTGATCCGATAGCAGGATGATCACGCTCTCATCATACAGATCATGCTCCCGCATCCACTGCCAGATCTCTCCCAGTTGAGAGTCGATGTACGCGATGTCCGAATCGTAGTCGGCCCTCGCCTCCTCCACCTCAGCGCCGGAGAACTGATGGCCGCTGTTCTCCATTTGCCGAACTCGGTCATAGAGCCCGGCCGGGGCCGAGCGCGGCCCCTTGAACATGTCGAGGAACGGAGGCGGCGGCAAGAGCGGCCAATGGGGCTCCATGAAATGGAGATAGGCGAAACGGGGCCCCGAGTCATTGAGCCAGCGATAAAAGCCTTCCTTCAGGGGCGGGGCTGAACCGGCCTCCGATCTGCGGGGATCATGCGGCCTCGCCCGCATATAGCGGCCGACGAAATCATCCACGCCCCGGCTGAATCCGAACCGGGGCGCGACGTTGATAGAGGAGCTGAACACCGCCGTATGATACCCCAGGGACTTCATGAACTCGGGCAAGTGGCGACGCGATCCGGCAAGCGATCCTGACCTGGATCCTCACGTTGTGCCGCTCGGGATAAAGGCCGGTCAGGATCGTGGCGACGCTCGACGGCGTAAAGGTCGCATTGGCGTAGGCGTTCTCGAAGACGACACCGTCGCGCGCCAGCGCATCGATCGAAGGAGATGTCCTTCGCGCGTATCCATAGGTCGAGAGGTGTTTGGCCTGGCAGGCGTCGATGAGAAAGACGAAGACGTCGGGCCTTTTCCCCGTCTCCACCGGAGGGGGAGGCGGCGCCGCCTTCTTTTCCCGGAATTCATGCCGGTGGATATCGAAAGTCCCTTTATGCGCCGTGATCTTCAGGTAACCGATCCTCGAAAACCGGAAATCATAACGGAGATCCCTTCCTGGAACGGGAGGGTTCCAGCCTCCTGGATTCGCTCTCGATCCCCCCTTCCCGGGTTTCCGCTTTTTCAATGATCAAGGAACCCTGGCCGCTGAATAGGAGGGAGCCCTCGCCGGGGGGAAAATACTCGACCAGATTGTTCGCCTTCCCGGAGATGGTGATCATCGTCCGCGCCATCGCCGATCTCGATCTCGCTGATCTTGAGCGTATCCCCCGTCTTGCTTCGAAGTCTCGAGAAAATTGAATCCTTTCTTCAGTTTGAAGTCGAAGGAGATCTTTGAAAAGCCCGTCTGCCGGCGGCAGGGCAACCTGTTTCTCGTTGCACATCAAGATGCCGTTCTTCGATCGCAGCGAATACGTGATCCGAAATCTCGATGAGCCGCCCTTGTTCCGCCAGAAAACGAACCTCGAGCGGTTCTTGCTGGCTTCAAAATGATCCCCTCGGACAGCCCATCCCTCCCAGACGTTCATGGACCCTGTTCTTGGATGGATCACGGCCTGATCCTTTTCCCAGACGATGCTGGCCGGGAGGGTCCGGCATATCCGAGGTTCCCGCTTGCAGACAAGGACCGTCAGGGGCAAGATCAACATCGATAGAATGAACCCTATCGTCTTCGTGGGCATCTTCCTGTTGAAACCCGGCCCCGGGCCCGTTCCCATGCCCGCGGCCGCCCGGAAAAACCGCAGGCCCATTTAGAGATACCCCAACGATTTCAACGCTTCGACTTCCTTGTCCGACATCTTTCGGCGCCTGAGCGGGCCCAGGGGAACATCCAGCTTCTCGAAGCCCTTGTACCAGCTGAGGAACCGGGCTTCGAAAAGCGTGGCGATCAGAGGATTCAGGGGCAGGAACGTCACGCCGGGGATCTCGATCGAGTTGATAAAGCTGGGTTTTGCGGGTCTCCGTATTGAGGATGTAATACCAATTCCTCCACCGCATAGAATACGTCGCGGGCTTTTCTCCGGTAAAGTACCACGCCGTCCTGGACACGGCGAACGTGTCATCCTTCTCCCGGGCCCGAAAGGCGCAACACGTCCCGCCCGTCGCCCTCCAACGATCTCCCGAAAAGGCCGGCGATCGTAGGAAAGACGTCCACGAGCTGCACCACGTTCGAGATCCGGCCTCTTCGATCCAGGCTCTTCGGAAGCTTGACGATCAAGGGCACATGCGTCGTCTCGTCGAAAACATTGACCCCGTGGGACCAGACCTGTCCATGCTCGAAAGAAGGCCTCCCCGTGATCCGAGAGCAGGATGATCACGCTCTCATCGTACAGGCCGCGCTCCCGCATTCCCCGCCAGATCTTTCCCAGCTGAAAGTCGATGTAGGCGATGTCCGAATCGTAGTCGGCCCTCGCGTCCTCCGCCTCTTCGCCGGAGAAACGATAGCCGCTGTTTTCCATTTCCCGCAATCGGCCATAGAGTCCCGCCGGAACACGGGCGGGGGGCGCCTCTTTGAACATGTCGAGGAACGGCGATGGCGGCAAAAGGGGCCAATGGGGCTCCATGAAATGGAGATAGGCAAAACGCGGCCCCGGATTTTTAAGCCAGCCAAAGAAGTCTTTGGCTATCGGCGGGGCCGAGCCGGAATCCGTTTCGTTCGGGAGGTCGGGCTTCGCGTTCAGATAATTCGGGATGAAGTCATCCACGCCCTGTCCGAACCCCAGATCGGGGGTCACCTGGTAAGAGGCGCTGAACAGGGCCGTGCGATATCCCAGGGATTTCATGAACTCCGGCAAAAGGGTGACGCTTCCCGGCAAGCGGGTTCTTTGGATCAACAGCCCGTGCCGATCGGGATAAAGGCCGGAAAGGATCGTGGCCACGCTGCTTTGCGTAATGGTCGCGTTGGCATAAGCATTCTCGAAAACGACGCTGTCCCGGGCCAGTTCATCGATCGCAGGAGATGTCTTTCGATCATATCCGAACGTCGAGAGATGTTTGGCCTGGCAGCCGTCGATGAGAAAAATGAAGACGTCGGGCCTTTTTCCCGTCACCACCGCCGCCGGAAGCGGCGTCGCCTTATTTTCCCGGAAATCATGGCGGAGGATATCGAAAGCCCCCTTAGGGGCCGAGATCTTCAGGATAACCGATCCTGGAAAATCGGAAATCATAAGCGGAGATCCCTTCTTGAACGGGAGGTTTCCAGCCTCCTGGACTCGCTCCCGATCTCCCCTTCCCGGGTTTCCGCCTTTTCAATGACCAAGGAACCCTTGCCATGGAAAAGAATAGAGCCCTCGCCCGGGGGAAAATATTCGACGAACTGTTCGCCTTCCCGGAGGTGGTGATCGTCGCCGGCGGGGGTGCCGATCCGGACCTCGCGTATCTTGAGAGTATCCCCGGTCTTCTTCGACGTTTCGAGAAAGTTGAACCCTTTCCTCACCTCTAATTCGAAGGAGATCTTCGAAAAGGACGCGGCCGGCGGCAGGACGGCCTTCGTACCGTTGCAGGCCAGGATACAATCATGGGTTCCCAGCGAATACGTGACTTGAAATCGCAGGGAACCGCCTTGGGCCCTCCAGAAAATGAACCTCGAGCGGTTCTTGGAGGCCTCGAAATGATCCCCCTTGACGGCCCACCCCTCCCAGACATTCATGCTCCCTGTTCCCGGATGGATCGTCGTTTGGCTCTTTTCCCAGACGATGCTGGCCGGAAGGTCCCGGCAGACCTCGCGTTTCCGGCCGCAGGCAACGGTTGCGCTGAGCGCGCCGAAGGCGAAGAGAAGGAAGAGGGCCTTCGCCCGGAGCTTCATGTTTGAACCCGGCATAATGACTTTATACCATATCCCGGCGTCAGTTCTAAACCGGCCGGGGATGGTCGATCGCCTATCGGGATGCCGCGAGCCTGACGGCGAGGCGAAGGGCTTCCTGCATGCTGAGAGGGTCGGCGACGCCCTTGCCCGCGATGTCGAAGGCGGTGCCGTGGTCGGGCGAGGTTCGGACGAAGGGCATCCCCAGAGTCGTATTCACTCCGGCAGCGAAAGCCACGGCCTTGAAGCCGATGAGCCCCTGGTCATGGAATAGGGCCACGACCATCATTTCGGGATGACCGAGAGCCTTGAGGAACACCGTGTCGGGAGGGAACGGCCCTCGGACGGGAATTCCCTCCATCTGCGCGGCCGCGATGGCGGGCGCGATCTCCGCGGATTCCTCTGTGCCTAAGAGCCCGTCCTCGCCGGCGTGCGGATTCAGGCCGGCGACGAGCAGCTCCTCGACCTCCGAACGGACCCGGGCCAGGCTCCGGTGCAGGGCGCGAAAGAAGTCCAGGAGAACGCCCGTCCGGACCCGGCAGAGGGCCTCCGCCAGGGGGATATGATGGCTCAGGAGCGCGACCTTCAGGCGTTCCGACCAGAACGTCATGATCGCCCCGGGATACAGGGAATCCAGGTACTCCGTATGCCCTCGCCAGGAAAGCCCGGCCAGGCGCCAGGAGGTCTTCGAGACGGGGGCGGTAACGACGGCATCGAGGATGCCCCTTCCGGCCCATTCGACGGCCCTTTCGAACGCGCGAAAAGAGCTTTTCCCGTTCTCCGGGGTCGCCCTGCCGCGGAGGACCTCGCCCGGCACCGCGCCCGTATCCTTGAAATGGAGCCCCGGGGCCAGGGGAACGGCTTCGCCCTTATGGATCGGGGCCTCGAGCCGGATCCCCGTCGCTTCGCGTTCCGACTCCCAAACGCGCCGGTCCCCGAACACGATGAACCGCGCTTCAGGAAGAAGGGAAGGGGCGGCCAGCGCTTTGAGGACGACTTCCGGGCCGATCCCCCCGGGATCCCCGAGGCTGATCCCGATGGCGGGCAGGGTCATTTTCGCTTTTTCGTTTCGTCCGCGGCGGGCTCCGGCGCCTCTCCGAGCTTGTAGATATACTTGACGTGGCTTTTGTAAACGAGCATGTTCGGGGCGTTTTCCCGGTTGAGCTTGATGCAGTTGCGGTCGTACCACTCGATATAGCCTTCGAGGACCTCGCCGTCCGTGAAGACGACCGCCATGGGCGTCTTCTTGTTCATCTGCTTGAGGTAGTAGTAGTTCTCGGCGAACGTATCCGTGGGAGGGTGCATCTTCCGCTTATCCGCGTCCTTGTCCCTATCCCTGTCCCTATCCCTCTCCCTGTTGATCTTGTCCTTTATCTCGGACAGATTAGGCCGGATGAGCTTCCTGTTCATGAATTCTCTCTCCACGGTTTTTGCTGCCTTAAGGAAAAGGATCGATTGGTTTCATCTTAGCAAAGCGGGCCTGGAAATGCAAGGAAAAAGCTCAGCGCGCCGACCGCCGGAGGCGGTCCCGGATGGCCGAATACCAGTTGGCGGCCATGGCCTCGTAGCCTTTCGGGCTCGGGTGGACGCCGGGGAGCAGGTCCGGCGAGACGGCGAAGAGCGTGTAGTTGTCCACGAAGCCGATCCCGAGGTCCGCGCAGACGGCCCTGACGGCCGGATTGATCTCGGCGGCGACCCTGGCCCCGGAATCGGGGCCGAAGGGGAACGGCGTTCCCTCCGGAACGGGAGGAACGGCGGCCAGGAATATGGCGGGAGGCTCCCCGGTCCTCGTCCGGAAGCCCCGCAAGACGCCGACGATCTCCCTGATGTTCCTCTCGAAGTCCCCTGCCGTCGCGCGGTCGCCGTCCACCCGGACGTCGTTGGTCCCGAGCTCGAGGAGCACGATATCCGGCCTCTCGGCGCCGAGCTTCTCCTTGTTCCGGTTCAGGAAGGCCAGGTATTCGGCCGACGTATTCCCGCTCCGGCCGTAGTTGAGGACCCGGGCGCGCATGCCGTCCGCCCTGAGGGCCGCACGGAGAGAGCGCGGGTAACCCTGCTCGGTGAGGCTGTCGCCGGCGCACAGGATGACGACGCCGCGTTCCGGGCGCGAGCAGGAAGAAAAGACGGCCGCGGCCGCCGCGATGAGCCCTCCCGCAACCGCCCGACGCGCGTCCATCGCCACCGATTGTACCGCGTCTCGGGCCTCCGTTCCAGCCCCCTCCGCCCCGCTTGTCATTGACAGGCAAGGATTTGATGCCTACAATGGTTCGTGATGTCCGTCACCGAGCGACGCGCATTCGCAGCGAAAGGCCTCCTGGCCTTCGTCCTCGTCCTGTTCTCGCTTAACACCGTCTCCCACGATTTCCTATGTCATGAGGAGCTCGCGGGCGTATGCAATCCCCTCCATTGGCTGGCGCCGGGCTCAAGGCCCGTCGTTCTCGCCGCTTCTCCCGTGGCCCCGAGCCGCTTCGCGCGCCTGTCGGCCGCGGGAGATCCTGACGTCATCCCCGGGTTCATCTCGGACATCTACCACCCGCCCGATTAAGCCTCTCCCGAAAACCGCCAGGTTCTCTCAGGCGCTGTCATTCGGTCTTGGAGGTACCCATGAGATCTTTAGGGATCGTTTTCCTCATCCTGATGTCGGGGCTCGCGCCGGGCTTGCCCGCCCGGGGCGAAGAACCGCTCACCCTCGAAAAAGCGGTGGAGATCGCCCTGTCCCGGAATCCCGAAGTCCTGGCGGCCCTGACCCGGGTTGAAGCGGCGCGCGGCCGAACGCTCCAGCTCAGGTCCCGGCCCGAGCCCCAGATCCAGGCCAGCGTCGAGGGCGTCCCCATCCCCGGCCTCAGGAAGGAGGGCGACCAGACGGAAGTTCATCTCGGCATCGAACAGGTGTTCGAATATCCCGGCAAGCGCGCCCTGCGGACCGGGATCGGCCGCACCGGGGAGGACATGGCCGCGGCCGAGCTCGACCGGGTCCGGCTGCTCCTCGCGGCCAGGGTCAAGAGAGCCTACTGGGCCGCGGCGTTCGCCGGCGGCGCCGCCGGGGCCCTCGAGCGCTCGATCGGCCGGCTCGACGCTCTCATCGAAGACCTGCAATCGAAGTACCGCACCGGCGCCGCCGCCTATGCCGACGTGCTGAGGGCCCGCGCCGAAAAGGCCCGGCTGAGGAACCAGGTCCTCGACCAGGCCAGGCAAAAGCGCACGGCCGAGCTCCAGCTCAATGAGCTTCTGGGGCGTGATCCAGGCACGCCCATCGCGCCGCTGACCCCACTGCCGTTCGTTCCCCTCGCGGACGACGCGGCGTCGCTCCTCGATCGGGCCCGGGCGACCCTTCCGTCGTTCCGGATCGCGGGACTGCGGATGGAGCGGGCCGCTTCCGCCGTGAAGCTGGCCGATCTGAGTCGGCGCCCCGATTTCCTGGCCGGCGTCCTTCTGCCAAGCGTCCGCCCCAACGCCTGGGGCGTCTCGTTCGGGCTGACCATGCCCTTCCTCAGGCCCGGCCGGGCCAAGGGCGCGCGCCTGGAGGCCGTCGCCGATGCGGAGGCCGTCCGCCTCGGCTCCGCGTCGCTCGACCTTCGCGTCAGGACGGCGATCGAAAGCGCCTATGTCGCCGCCAAGTCGGCGGAGGAGCAGGTCCTCGTCTACGAGAAGGGCCTGCTCCAGGAGCTCGAGGACGAGCTCGGCATCCAGCTCGAATACTTCCGCTACGGCAAGGCCGAAGCGTTCAGCTTCCTCGACCTTCACCGGACCTATGTCCTGGCCCAGGTCGAACATCTGCGCGCCCTGCTCATCTACAACCTCGCCCTGGCCGACCTCGAAGTCGCCGGCGAATCCATGGACTGATGGAGAATCGAATGAAGACGTTTTCCCGATATCTTCTCTGGGCCGCCCTTCCGGCCCTCCTCTTCGTCGCCGGCTGCCGCGCCAAGAATAGCGCTGAGGCCGAACATGCGGCCGAGATCGTCGCTCATGAAGCCGAGGCCCCGGCATCCGTGACGCTGACGGCCCAAGCCGTCGCGGCGGCGGATATCAAGACGGAGGTCGCGGCCATGCGCTCGGTCGCGCGACGGACAACGGCCGCGGGCGAGCTCGAATGGAACGCGCGCCGCGTCGTCCATCTCACGGCCCGGACCCCGGGCCGGCTCGAACGGGTCCTCGCCGTTCAGGGCGACCGGGTCCGAGAAGGCCAGCTCCTGGCGGAGATCTACAGCCCGAACTACCTGACCCTGCAGGCCGAGTATATCCAGGCGGGGGCCCGGGCCCGGAGGCTTACCGGCAAGGAGGGTGAGGAAGGACCGGCCCGCGCCTTTCTCGCCGGGGCCCGGGAACGCCTCGTCCTTCTGGGCGTTACGGCCGCCGAGATCGACGCCCTCGACGCCCGGGCCGTGCCCCTGCCGCTTCTCGCCGTGCGGGCGCCGCTTTCCGGCACCGTCCTCGAAAGCGGGATCGTCTCCGGCGATGCCGTCGAGCTCGGCACGAGCCTCTTCCGGCTGGCCGACCCGTCGACGCTCTGGGCCTGCCTCCACATCCAGGAGAAGGACATCTCCTCGGTGAAAGCGGGGACGGACGTCATTCTGAAGACCCAGGCCTATCCCGGCGAGGAGTTCCGGGGCCGGCTCGCCCTCGTCGGCGACGTCATCGAACCCGCGACCCGGACGATCGAGGGCCGGGTCGAGGTTCCCAACCCGTCCGGCAAGCTCAAGGCGGGAATGTACGTCGATGCGTCGGTAGCGGCCGCCGGCGAAAGGGCCGCCATCGCCGTGCCCGAAGCCGCGGTCCAGGACGACGAGGGACGGACGGTCGTCTTCGTCAGGACGGGGGAGAGGACCTTCACCCGGCGCGAGGTCGTGGCCGGCGAGCCGTTCGCCGGATACGTCGAGATCCTCAGCGGCCTCACGGAGGGGGAGACCGTCGTCACGTCGGGAGGCTTCCTCTTGAAATCCGAGATGCGCAAGGGCGGGCTGGAGGACGAACATGGGCATGATTGAACGCCTTGTCGAGGGATCGCTCCGCAAGAGGGCTTTCGTCGTCATCGGCGTTCTCTTTCTCGTCGCCCTGGGCGCCTGGTCCGTTCTGAGCATCTCGATCGACGCCTTCCCCGACGTCACCAACATCCAGGTCGAAGTCCTGTCCACCGCCCCGGGCATGTCGCCTCCGGAAGTCGAGAGGTTCGTCACCTATCCGATCGAGATCGTGATGCGCGGCCTGCCGCGGCTCGCCCAGGTCCGGTCGATCTCGAAGGCCGGCCTGTCCGTCGTCACGATCGTTTTCGAGGACGGCGTCGATATCTATTTCGCCCGCCAGCTCGTCCTCGAGCGGCTGATCGAGGCCAGGGAGCGCGTCCCCGCGGGCACGGAGATCGCCATGGGACCCGTTTCCACGGCCATGGGCGAGATCTATCAGTACACCCTCATCGGGGACCTGCCGGCCGGCATGGGCATGAAAGAATACCTGACCCAGGTCCGGACCGTTCAGGACTGGATCCTGGCCCCCCTGCTCAAGTCCATACCCGGCGTCAACGAGATCAACTCCTTCGGCGGCTACATCAAACAGTACCATGTCACGGTGGACCCGGAGAAGCTCCTCGCTTATGACCTCACGCTCGGGGATATCGGCGAGAAGGTCCGCCGGAACAACCTCAACGTCGGAGGCAATGTCCTGGAGCGCGACGAGCGGCAGTTCCTGGTGCGGGGGATCGGCCTGCTCCAGAACGTCGCGGACATCGGAGACGTGGCCCTGAAGACGGAGGGGGGCGTGCCCGTGCTCCTGAGGGACGTGGCCGGGATCGAGGCCGGACAGGCCGTCCGTCAGGGCGGCGCGGTCAAGGACGGGACGGGCGAGGTCGTGGGCGGCGTGGTCATGATGCTCCGAGGCGCCAACGGGCGGGCCGTCGTCCGGGCCATCGAACACCGGGTCGTCGAGATCAACGGTTCGGGCGTCCTTCCGCTCGGGCTCCGCATCGAGCCCTATTACAAGCGTTCGGACATCATCAATCGGGCCGTCCACACCGTGACCGAAGCCCTGCTGATCGGGTCGTTGCTCGTCATCCTTATCCTCTATGCTTTCCTCCGCAGCTTCCGCGGAGCGTTCATCGTCGTCCTGGCCCTGCCGCTCTCGGTCCTGTTCACGTTCTTCACGATGAAGATCTTCGGGCTTTCAGCCAACCTCATGTCGCTCGGCGGCTTGGCCATCTCGATAGGCATGATCATCGACGCGACCATCATCCAGGTGGAGAACGTCCAGCGGCACCTCTCGGAGAAAGGGGTCGGGACCCACAAGCTGTCGACCGTCCTCAAGGCCATCCTCGAGGTCCGAAAGCCGTCCATCTTCGGCGAGCTCATCATCGCCCTGACCTTCATCCCGATCTTTGCGCTCCAGGGGATCGAAGGCAAGATGTTCCTGCCCTTGGGCTTCACTCATGTCATCGCCCTGTTCGCCTCGCTCGTGCTTTCGCTCGTGGCGATCCCGGCCTTCTGCTATATGGTCCTCAAACCTCATCCGGAACGGAAGAGCTTTATCGTCGAGGGGGCCAAAAAGGCCTATCTGCCGCTTCTCCGCTGGGGCCTGAGGCGCAAAGGCGTGATCGTCGCGGTCTCTGTCGCGCTCCTGGCGGGGACGGCCGCCGTGATCCCCCGGCTGGGAACGGAGTTCATGCCCATCATGGACGAGGGCGGCTTGGACACCGATATCCAGTTCCTGCCCGGGATCTCCCTCGATGAGTCCCTGGCCATGAGCCGCAAAGTCCAAGCCCGCCTCATGGAATTCCCCGAGGTCGTGACGATCATCGGCAAGACGGGACAGACCGGCATCGCCCTGGAAGCCCGGGGCGTCGAGAAGACGGGCTACGTCGGCGTGTTCAAGCCGAGGGAGGAATGGACGTCGGCCCGGAACCGCGAGGAGCTCGTCGACCTCATGCGGGAGGCGGTAAAGGACTTTCCGGGAATGAACATCTCGTTCAGCCAGCCGATCGCCTGCCGCATCGACGAGCTGGTCGCCGGCACGCGGGCCCAGCTCATCATCAAGCTCTTCGGCGAGGACCTGGACATCCTCAAGGGCAAGGCCGACGAGATCGCCGCCACGCTCGGCCGGGTCCGGGGCGCAACGGACATCAACGTCGAGAGGGTCGCGGGACAGCCCTACATCACGATCCGACCCGACCGTGGCCGGATCGCCCGTCTCGGCCTCAACGTCGAGGACGTTCAATCCATCGTGGAGGCGGCGGTCGGCGGCAAGACCGTGACCCAGATCTATGAGGGGGACAGGTATTTCGATCTTCAGATCCGCTACCCCGAGCCGCGGCGAAATTCCATTCCGTCGATCGGGGCCATCCTCGTCCGGACGCCGGGCGGGGCGCGCGTCCCCTTGAGCCAGGTGGCGGACATCGCCATGATCGAGGGACCCAGCCAGATCAGCCGCGAGTCCGGCCAGCGCCGGATCGGGGTCGAGTGCAATATCAGCGGCCGCGACCTGGGCGGTTTCGTCGCCGAGGCCCGCCGGGCGATCGGGCGCGACGTCGCGCTTCCCCCGGGATATTTCCTCGGCTGGGGGGGACAGTTCGAAAGCCAACAGCGCGCCATGCAGCGGCTGGCGATCATCCTGCCGGCGACCATCGGCCTGATCCTGCTGCTGCTTTTCATGACCTTCGGCTCGCTCAGGGTTTCGCTGCTCGTCATCCTCGACCTGCCCTTCGCCCTGATCGGCGGGGTCCTGGCGCTCTACTTTTCAGGGCTCTATCTCTCCGTTCCGGCCTCGGTCGGCTTCATCGCCCTCTTCGGCATCGCCGTTCTCAACGGCATCGTCCTCCTGTCGTACATCACCCAGCTTCAGGAGGAGGGGAAGCCGCTCGGCGAAGCCATCGTCCAGGGCTGTCTCAACCGCTTGCGCCCGGTGCTGATGACGGCCACGATCACGATCTTCAGCCTGGCGCCTCTCCTGTTCGCCCAGGGCCCGGGGTCCGAGATCCAGCGACCGCTGGCCGTCGTGGTCGTCGGCGGACTGATCACGTCCACGATCCTGACGCTTCTCCTCCTCCCCGTGCTCTACAGCTGGTTCGGACGCAAGAAAGAAGAGGTCGAGATCTGAAGACGAAGCCATCATCGCTCTACGGTCCTCGCGTCGTGAGGATCGGATACGTCTCGAGTCAGGTTCGAACTGCGGAGATCTGAGCAATCGGGACGCGTTCCCGATGACTCGGAGACCGGTCTTGATCCCGAGAACCGGGATATCTCTCGAGGTTCGCGAGGATCAGAACGGGGGAGAAGCCCACTGAGTCCTGGATGGCTATCCAAAAATCGGCCTTACGGTTCACTCGGTGCGGGCGAAGTCCCCGAGCGTCATATTTTTCTTCTTGAGGCTCAGGCCAAGAGCGCGATCCAGGTCGGAGAGCGAGACGTTGTAGTCGACGACGGCCCTGAGCTCGGTGCTCCGCGCGGTCGCCAGGTCCCGCTGGTACTGGAGGACCAGGTAGTTGGTGCTCAATCCGACCTTGAGCTTCTCCTCTTCGCCGGCGAGCTTCTGCTCGGCCAGCTCCCGGGCGACCTTGTAGGCCTGGACCCGCTTGGAGTTGGTCTCGGCCGCCCGGACGGCGGTCTTGATCTCCAGGAAGACCTGCTGTTCCCTGTTCTTCAGGTCGAGAAGGGCCTGCTGCATGTCGAGCCGGGCCTGGGTGTACGCCGCCCGGGACAGGATGTTGCTGACGGGCACGGTGAGCGTCAGGCCCAGGGACCAGTTGTTGTACTTGAGATTGAGCGCATCCTTCAGGGAGGCCTTCGACCCGCCGGGAACGGTCCCGAGGATGATGCCGCTCAGCGGATTGTCGTCGAGGTAGATGATCCGCGTGCCCGAGACGCCGGGGCTCCAGTAGGAAGCCGTCAGGTTCAGCCCGGGCAGGAGCTGGTTCTTCGCGTAGCTCAGGTTGAGCTCCCGGTTCTTCAGGCCGATCCGCGTGGCCCTCAGATCGGGCCTGTTCTCGAGCGCCGTGGCCAGGGCCTCGTCCAGGGTGATCTTGTTTTCGAGGACGACCGGCCGGTCCCCGGGGACGATGGCCGCGGCGGCCTTGTCCTCGTCCTGGGAGAGGTTGAGGAGCGTCTTCAGCTCGTCCTCGGCGTTCTTGACCTGGGCCTCGGCCTGCAGGATGTCGGCCTCGCGCGTCGCCACCTCGGCCTGGGCGCTGAGGATCTCGATCGGGGCCAGCTGGCCGACCTCGACCGAGCGGCGGTTCTTCTCCAGGAGGTCCTTGGCCAACTGGAGGGACTGGCGCCGGACCTCCAGGTCGTCGATGGTGTAGGACGAGCGTCCAGTAGGCGGACTCGACCTGATAGATGGTCGTCATGAGAGCGGTCGCGAGCTCGCTTTCCGAGATGGACAGGTTATTCCGGGCGAGGAGGATCTCCCGCCGGCTGATGTTCCAGCCGAAGTCCTTGAGCAGGGGCTGGCTGAAGTCGAACGTCAGCGTGCTCCCGTACCGGGGGTTGATGGTCTGGAAGCTCCGGTTGGAGTCGTTCATGTTCGAGCTGAGGGACACGCCGACGGTCCCGCCCCCGGGAATGGTCTGGCTCAGGTCGACCGAATAGTCGTTCATTCGGGTCACGACGCTGTCGGCCGCGTCGAGCCAGGAATAGGATGCGCTGTCGGTGTTTCGTTTGTTGAACCCGAGGGAAAGCGTCGGGTAGAACTTCTCCCCGGCCTGGGTCAGGGCGGCCCCGGCGATCTCGGGATTCAGGACCTGGATGGCCACGGACAGGTTGTTCTTCATGGCCCTCAGGATGCATTCCTCGAGGGTCAGGGAAAGGACGCCTCCCTCCTGCTGGCCGCGCGCCGGCAGGGCGGCCAGGACGAGAAAGAGGGCGGCGGCGGCGTATGTTCTCGGTTTCATGCGGATTCTCCTTGACGCGGGGGGATGGTCGTCATTCGTATCTCAGGGCCTCGATCGGGTCGAGCTTCGATGCCTTGCGGGCGGGGTAGAAGCCGAAGAAGATGCCCACCGAGGCGGAAAAGGCGAACGCCAGGAGGATGGCCTGGGGCGAGACGACCGTCTTCCATCCGGCGAAGATGGGGATGTACTTCATCAGCTTGGAGCTCGCGACGCCGAAGATGACGCCCAGGGCGCCCCCGAGGAAGCTCAGGACGACGGCCTCGGTCAGGAACTGGAGGAGGATGTCCTTCTCCCGCGCCCCGACGGCCATCCGGATGCCGATCTCCCGGATGCGCTCGGTCACCGAGACGAGCATGATGTTCATGATCCCGATCCCGCCGACGAGGAGCGAGATGGCGGCGATGCTCCCGAGAAGGATGCCCATGATCTGGGTCGACTGGGCCGCGCCCTCGGCGATCTCGGCCATGTTCCGGACCTGGAAGTCGTCCTCGGCCCCCGGGGCGATCTTGTGGCGGATGCGGAGGAGCTCCTCGATCTGCATCTTGGCCTCGGCCGTCCGTTCCATCGAGACCGCCTGGACGTCGATGCTGTTGACGTGGTCCTCCCAGATCGAGCCTCTTCATGACCGTCGTGTAGGGCATGACGATGACGTCGTCCCGGTTGAAGAATCCGCCGGCTTCGCCCTTGGACTTGAGGACGCCCAGGACCCGGAACGGGATCCCCTTGACCCGGATGACCTTGCCCAGCGGGTCCTCGTCCTCGAACAGGGACTTCTTGACCTCGATCCCGAGGACGCAGACCTTGGCCGCGGCGCTGGACCTGGGACTCGTCGAAGAAGGTCCCGGCCTCGAGCTCCCAGTTCCGGACCTCGGGATAGCGGGCCCCGACGCCCTGGATGGATGTGTTCCAGTTCTTGTTCGCGTAGACGACCTGGGCCCGGGTGCTGGCCGATCGGCGAGACGTACTTCACGGCGTCGCACTGGGCGGCGATGGCCTCGGCGTCCTCGACCTTGAGGCTCTGCCAGCCCCCGCCGCCGGTCCGGATGCCGTGGCAGTTCCGGCTGCCGGGGAAGACGTTGAGGAGGTTCGTCCCCAGGGAATTGAACCGCTCCTCGACGCCCCTCTTGGCGCCCTCGCCGAGGCTGACCATGGCGATGACGGCCCCGACGCCGATGATGATGCCCAGGGCCGTCAGGAACGACCTCATCTTATTCCGGGACAGGGCCCGGAGCGCGATGCGGCTCGTGCGCATGATGTTCATCGGAGCGACTCCTTGTTCATGGGATCAGTCGCAGCCTTCCTTGCCGCGCTCCTCCCGGATGATTCTCCCGTCCCGGACGTAGATGCGCTTCCGGGCGTAGCAGGCGATATCGGGCTCGTGGGTCACCATGACCATGGTGATCCCTTTCTCGACGTTGAGCTTGGTGAAGATGTCCATGATCTCGTTGCTCGTCTTGGTGTCGAGGTTGCCGGTCGGCTCATCGGCCAGGATGAGCGTCGGGCTGTTGAGAAGGGCCCGGGCGATGGCGATCCTCTGCTGTTCGCCGCCGGAGAGCTGGTTGGTCTTGTGCCTGGCCCGGTCCCGGAGGCCGACCGAATCCAGGGCGGCCAGGGCCCGTTCGTGCCGCTCCTTGGAGTGGGCGCTGGTGTACAGGAGAGGCAACTCGACGTTCTCGAGGGCCGTTGTCCGGGAGAGAAGATTGAAGGTCTGGAAGACGAACCCGATCTTCTGGTTCCGGATGCGGGCCAGCTCGTCCTTGTTGAGGAGGGAAACGTCCTGGCCTTCCAGGAGATATTTGCCCGAGGTCGGTTTGTCGAGACAGCCGAGGATGTTCATCAGGCTGGATTTTCCGGAGCCGGAGGGGCCCATGATGGCCACGAAATCTCCCTCTTCGACCGCATAGGTCACGCCCCGGAGGGCCCGGACCTCGCTGTCCCCGATCGTGTAGGTCTTGACCACGTCCTGGAGCTCGATGATCTTCTTGGCCATGGTTTCATCCCGCCTTTCGGATCCGCTCAGCGGCGAGGCCCCATCATGAACATCCCCGGGCCGCCCTGAACGGCGGCCGACGTCGGTGACGTGGCCAGCCCGATGATGACCAACTGGCCTTCTTTCAGGTCGCTGCGGAGGATCTCGGTGTAAGAGGTGTCCGCGACGCCCGGCTTGATGAAGGCCACCTGGAGCTTCCCGTCCGCATCCTGGTACCAGACGCGCGAGGGCTGGCGCATCCGCGTGCCCTGAGGGGCTGCGCCGCCGGGAACGAACGTAATGACGCGGGCCCCGGCATCTGCCGTCCCGGTCCGGCCGGAGGGAGCGGCCTGGGGCGCGCCGCCCGCGGCCGCGGGGACGCCTTCCGGCCCGTGCCCGGCCATCATCCGGTCTCCGGCCGCCTGCATGATCTTCTGGAGCTCCTCGGCGGGGAGCGTGGGGGTGAATCGCAAGGCGCCGTTGGGGACGCGGAGGACGTTCTTCGCTTCTCCCGTGATGATGGAGACGGTCGCGGTCATCCCGGGCCTCAGCTTCAATCCCACGTTGTCGACATCGACGATCGTCGTGTAGGTGACGACGTTGGAGGTGGTCGTCGGCGAATAGCGGACCTGGTTGACCGTTCCGTTGAAGGTCTCGTCGGGGAAGGAATCGACGGTGAAGCGGACCTTCTGCCCCTCCTTGACCTTGCCGATGTCGGCCTCGTCGACGGCGCACTCGACCTGCATCTTGCTCAGGTCGTTGGCGATCTCGAAGAGCTTGGGGGCCGTGAAGCTGGCGGCGACGGTCTGCCCGATATTGATCAGCCGGTTGATGACGACGCCGTCGATGGGGGAGCGGATCGTGGCATAGCCCAGGTCGACCCGGCTCGAATCGAGCTGGCTCTTGGCCTGGACGAGCCTGGCCTCGGCGGACTGGACGTCGGTCTTCGCCCCGAGGAAGGAGGCCTCGGCGGCCTCGTTCTCCTCGAAGGAGATGAGGTTCTTCCCGAAGAGGGTCTTGGCCCTTTCGTACTTCTTCTGGAGGTTATCGAGGGTGACCCGGGACTTCTCGAGGGAGGCCTTGGCGCTCAGGTAGTTGGCATTGTTCTGGTCGATCTTCGCCCGGAGGAGGGACTGGTCGAGCTCGGCCAGGATCTGGCCTTCCTTGACCTGGCTGTTGAAATCCACGTAGAGCTTGTCGATCTTGCCGGAGACCTGGCTGCCGACCTCGACGAGACGGACGGGATTGAGCGTCCCGGACGTCACCACGAGGGCCTCGATATCGCCTTTGCCCAGGGCTTCCGTGCGGTACTTGACGGCGCCGTTCTTGCGGCCCTTCAGCGCCCCCAGACCGAGGGCCGCGGCGGCGATAACGACGACGGCAGCGACGATGAGCACGACCTTCTTCTTCATCGGGCTTCTCCTTTATCCTTATCTTCGCGTTCTTTCCTTCGCTTTTCCTTGAATTCGTTGATCCGGGCCTCCAGCTTGGCCTTCTGCTCGGGCGTCAGCACGGCCTTGACCTCCGCCATGAGCTCGCCGCGGAGATCGCCGAGGCGCTTGTGGAACTCCCCGCTGAAGGCTTCGAGCCGGACTTCGTTGCTCTTGAAGATCTCGCGGATCCTGTCCTGCTGCTCCTGGCTCAGGCCGAGGTCCTTGGCCAGGGTCTCGACGGTGGGGAAGTGAGACGGGCGGCCGTCCCCGCGCTTGTCCCCGCGCGATTCGTGTCTCTTGTGGACGACATAGCGCTCGCCGAAATAGCCGACCGCCACACCGATGGCGAAGACGGCGACGAGCGAGACGACGATCCAGAATTTGAGCTTCGCGTTCATGGCATTCTCCTCCGGAGCTCGTTCTCGTCCGAGGCGGCGAACAGGAGCTCCATCTGCCGGGACTCGCCCCGGCCCTCCGCGAACAGGGTGCCGGCTTCGGTCACGGGATTCTGGTCCCGGAAGAGAAGCTCGGCCTGCGTCAGCGCCGGTGCCTGGACGGGAGGGACTAGGAGGACCAGGCCGATGCCGACGGCCACGGCGAGACCCAGGAAGGCGGGGATGGCCCGCAGGCACCATCGCTCCAGGATGACCAGGGCAAAGAACTTCCTCTCCTCGGCCAGGCCGGGTTGGAGGCGCTCCCAGAACCGGGGGAGCGGCTCTTCCGCCGTCCGCATCCGGAGGAGGCCGGACATCTCCCGATATTCCCCGGCCGCCCGGGCGCATGCCGGGCAGGACGCGAGGTGGGCTTCGAGATCCCGCCCGCGGTCCGCGTCCAGCCGCCCGTCGAGCGACCGAAGGAGTCCTTTCTCCGCTTTACGGCATCTCATGGATCTCTCCTTCCCGGCCGAGGGCCGGGGCCGGGCTTCCCAGTCCCGGTCCTTGCAGGACCGGGGCCACCTTCTTCCGGAGCATCTTCCGCGCCCTGTGGAGGCGGGAGTCCAGGGTCCCGGGAGAGAGCTTGAGGATCCGGGCGATCTCTTCGTACGGAAGCCCCTCGACATCCCGCAGGGTCAGGACGATCCTGTATTTGTCCGGGAGCGCGGCGAGCTCGCGGCGGACCAGCCGCCGCTTCCTCTCGTCCTCCCGCTCGTTTTCCAGGGCGGCGAAGGCATCGCCCGCCGCGGCCGGCTCTCCGACCGCTTCCAGGGAAACCTCCCTGACCTTCCCCCTCTTTCTGAGGAAATCCTTGATATGGTTGACGGCGATCCGGTAGAGCCAGGTCCCGAACGCCGAGCCGAAGCGGAAACGGGGGAGGGCCAGGTATGCCTTCAGGAAGATCTCCTGGGCCAGGTCGTCGGCCGATTCCCTGTTTCCCGTGAAACCGTAGGCCATATTAAAGACCCTCGACTGGTGGGTCCGGACGAGCTCGCCATAGGCGTCCGCGCGGCCCTCGCGGGCCAGCTCCACCAATCGCCTTTCTTCCATCGATAAACACTCTCTTCGCCTCCGTACACAGGATTAGACGGAGGCCTGCGGCAATTCTTCCTGTTTCGAGGGGTGTCTCTTCTACGAACGGAGCCGAACAGGGTTCGGTTTCACCTGGGAAAACGGCCTAGGGGGCCGTCGTCTTCCGCTTGGCGGACCATTGGGAGGTTCCCATGTTCCCCCGGGTGACCTCTCCGGCCATCGTATCGCCCGCGACGGTCCCCTTGTAGACGATATCCATTTCGCCGCGCGGCGAGCTGACCCGGATGCTCCATTCGATCGCGTCCCCCTTGAGCGTCCCCTTCCCCATGACCTCGTTGCCGCGCGGCCCCGTCATCGAGACGTCCAGGGATTCCCCGGCCTGGGTGAAGACGACCTTCCAGGTCACCTCGCCCTTCTGGGTCGCGGCGACGAGCTCCCACTCCCCGGCCACGGAGGGGTCTTGGGCTTGAAAGGAATAGAGGGAGGCGGCGAACAGGAGCGCCCCGATCCCAAGGAACTTGCTCATCATCATGGTCCTCCCCGTCCGGCGGATCTGCGTCGCTATCTATTATACAGGAAACGATTTAGAGGTCAACGGCCGGGAGCGTCGCGGGCTTGCGGTCCGTGCCGCCGCGCGTGGAAAGGATGGCGACTTCGGCCGCGAACTTCGCCGCGTCGACGATCTTGACCTTCCACCGGACCTCCCGCTTCTCGCCGGGCTCGAGCCATCCGATCTCCTGGACAGCGCCGCCCCCGACGATCTCCGCCGTCCCGCTGTCGAGCGTGAGCTCCGCCGCGTCCGGCTTGACGATCTTCACCCGCTTGGCCATCTCCAGGGCCGTCGGCAGGCGGCCCTCGTTGGCGACCACGGCTTTGATCTCATAAACGCCCGGCTCCTTTTTGACGGCCTCGACCGAGGTTGAAACGACCTTCACCCGCGGCAGGGATCTCGCCAGGTGGAGGTTGAATTCGGCCTCTTTGGCCGCCCATTCCTCGAGCTTTTCGGGAGGAGGATTCTGCCGGAAGAACTTGGGGTTCACTCCGCCGATCTCGACCTCGCCGAGCTGGGGATGCGTGAACGCATGCCAGGCCGTGAAATACTTCCCGCCGAGCTCTTCATCGTTCCAGCGCAGGGTTTCGGCGTCGGTGATCTTTCCGTCCCCGTCGTAGTCCTTGACCCGCCCGGCGCACCAGAGCTCGTCGCCGTACCAGACGGCGCCGTAATACAGGTATCCGAAATCCGGGGAGTGCCCGAAGAGCGGCGACCCCTTCATCTCCTTAGCCTCTGTATCATCTTCCCAAAGCCTCTCGAGGTTGGCGTAGGTCCAATAGACGTCGCCGGCGTAAGGGTATCCGGTGATCTTCTTCCCCTCTTCGTCGAAGCGCTCGTAGATCCGCCAGTCCCCGGGAAACATGGACTCCTCGCTCCGCGACGTGGACGGCGGCCGGAGGAGCATCGGGACCATCGTGTCCAGGGTCTGGCCGACCGAGACGTTGGGGTGTTCGAGCAGAAAGACGACGACCGCCCGGGTCTCGGGCTCGGATAGGGGATAGGCGCCCGCGCCGTGTTGGGTCCAGCCCCGGCCGGTCAGGTCGCGGCCCGGCTCCGGGCGCCAGTTCTCCGGATAGTTCCGGTGCAGGTCCAGGCCGCCGATCCCGTCCTCGTTGTATTTACCGTCGCCGTCGCTGTCGAGGCCCTCGACATAGATCTTGTAGTCGCCCTTGCCTTCGCCGACCCGTTTCATGGAGCGCCCCGTAGCGTCCCCCGGGTCGACGACGTGCGTGCCCTTTCCCGGGCCGACCTTCTGACGCATCTGCAGGAGGAACCCGTCCCCGTCCAGGTCCTCGCCCGGGTCCTCGTCGAGCAATCCGTCGCCATCGTCGTCGTGCGGCCTGACGGTGCTCCGGTTCGATTGGGCGGTCTTGAGATAGAGCTCGGCGCCGTCGGGATTGTTCCTTGGTTTGACGTAAAGGGCGCTCGTATCGAGGAGACGCGTCATCCCGGGGTCCTTCCCGTAGCCGGAAAGGACCCTGTGGGCGAAGTACAGGACGGATACGGTTCCCGTCACCTCGCCGGAATGCCTGTTGGCTTCGAGGAACATGGCCGGCTTGTCCGTGTCGGGCCCGGTCGCCCTGTTGGTGATGGTCATCTGCCAGATATCCCGTCCCTCGAAGCTCTTCCCGACGGAATAGAGCGTGACGAGGTTCGGATATTCCTTTTCCCACCTCCGGAGGATCTCCAGGACCTCGCCGTTATCGGGGTAATGAGCGAAATCAAGCTCTCCGGCGACTTTCGGCTTCACCGCCTCGTAGCTGACGGGGAGAAAATAGCTCGCTCCGTGCCGCTCTCCGCCTACGGTGTAGATCTTCGGAGGCTTCGTTTCTTCGGCCGAAGCGAAAGCCCCGCCGGCCAGCATGACGAACGCAAGGACAAGGGTTGGGACGCTTCGCGGCATGCCGCCTCCTTCATGCTTCGATTGGTCGGAGGATAGACCGAACGACGGGCGATGTCAAACGATGCAACTTTTTCGAGCCTCGATCCGTCTATAGGAGTGTACGGTAGGTTGGTTAAGACAAAGATAATCTTAAAGATAATGGAGGCCTGACATGAGATTAGGAAAGAAAGTGATCATCGCCGCGGCGGCCGTCCTTCTGACGTTCGTCGGGTTCAACATGCTCGTTTCGTCCTCGGCCCTGGACATCATGCGGTCCGGCAGGACGGCCGGTATGGAGATCGTGGTCACGGCCCGGGCCCTGCCCCCGGCTTCGCCTGCGCACACCAGCTGATGTGCCGCTTGAGCCGGGACATCAAGAGACCGCTTTCGGGGGAAGCGGGCACGACCCTCGTGGCTACGAGGGATCGGCCGCTTTCCCCGTTCCAGCGGTCCGGCGTTAATGCCAGCGTACCCCGGCTCCCGTTCCTGGGCTTCCGCCCCTCGGTCCAATGGGTCTATCCCCCTTGGCGCCCCGCAGGCTCGCGTCGGAGCCTGCCTTTCCTCTCGCCTTTCCGGCCCTCCCTCGCGTCGTCCTAGCGACGGGGATCAAAAACCCGACCATCGCCGATAGCCCCGCTCAGGGCCAGGTCCGTATAAACGATTCCCAAACACGCTCCCTCTTTTCGCGCATCAAGGAATTCCCGGCTCGGGGTGCGCCTTCCGTCGGACGCGGTCTGGCCCAGCGCGCCATCCCGCTTTCGCTTCGGGCTACGCTCTCCCCGTCCTGTCGGTACGGGGAACCGTGCCCGCTGTTCCTCTGCCGGCGGCGCGGTCCTCGTCCGGGCCCCCTTCTCTATTGAGAGAAGGGGTAGGGGATGAGAAGAAACCGGATCAGAGTCTTGGACGCGCCGCCGCCCCTCCAGGCATCACCCCCTGCGCCATTCTCTTGATCGCGCAAAAGAGGGGATCTTTGAGTCTAATTTGAGGGATTTGTCAAAGGGCTACCGGGCCTAAGCGAGGGTCATGAAGGAAGGCCCCAAACCTGGGCGAGGAGGGCCTCCCCATAAACCCCAGTCGGGAGGGGGGCCCATCGCTCTTGCGATGGGGGAACCTGCCTGCAGGTTCCCGGGTCTGGGGTCGAGGGGAGGCCTCTGAGCCCAGAGATCTGGAAAGATACCGGATCAAAGTCCTTTGATAAATCCCTCATTTCATACGAAGCGGCTCAAGCTAAGGCCTGAAGCTAGGCTCGAGTCCGGCGGGGTTTTCGGCGGAGGAGGACCGTGGCGAGGCAAGCGATGGCCTTGCGTTGGCCGATAGGACCAAGCCCTTCGTTGGTCTTGCCCTTGATGCCGAGGGCGTCCGCCTCGATGCCGAGGATGGGACAAAGGACGCGCTTCATGGCCCCGACGCGTGGAGCGATCGCCGGCTTCTCGGCGACGACCACGACGTCCGCGTTCAGGACCTCGTATCCGGCCTTACGCAGGCGCGCCATGACGGCCTTGAGCAGGGACGTGCTGTCCGCATCCTTCCATTTCGGGTCCGTGTCAGGAAACAAGCGTCCGATATCCCCGTCGCCCGAGGCCCCGAGCAGGGCGTCGATGAGCGCATGGACGAGCGAATCAGCGTCGGAATGCCCGGCAAGGCCTAGGGGAGAGGGGATCCGGACGCCGCCGAGGACGAGCTTCCTTCCGGCGGCCAGCCGGTGGATGTCGTAGCCGATCCCGGTCCTAAACTTCAAGGAGGGCCTCCGCGATCCTCAGGTCGAGGGGGGTCGTGATCTTGATGTTCCGGGGATCGCCGGCAACGGCGGAGACCCGCCTCCCCGTCCGTTCGACGAGAGAGGCCTCGTCCGTCCCGACGAAACCGTCCCTGTCGGCGGCCGCGAAGGCCTCTTCCAGGACCTCGTAAAAGAACCCCTGCGGCGTCTGGGCCCTGTAAAGGACGCTCCGGTCGTGCGTCCCGAGGATGCCTTCTTCGCGGACCTCTTTCACGGTGTCCTCGAGCGGCAGGACGGGGACCGCCGCCCCGGACCGCCCCGTCTCGTCGATGACCCTGCCGACGAGGGCGCTCCCGGCGAGGGGCCTGGCCCCGTCGTGGATCAGAACGACGTCGCGGCCGCTCCCCCGGATCGCGCCGAAGCCGTTCCGGACCGAATCCTGCCGCCGGGCCCCCCCGGCGACCACGGCTCGCGACCTTCGGGAAACGGCGGGCGAGGCTCTCTCCGGACGGGACATCGGGAACGACGAGGACGATCGCGCCCACTGCCTCGTGGCCCGCGAAAGTCTCGACGCAGTGCTCGAGGAGGGGACGGCCGTCGAGGAGCGCGAACTGCTTAGGCCCGCCGAAACGCCGGCCTTCGCCGGCGGCGACGATGACGGCGAAGGCTCCGCTCACCGATCCTCGCCGTTGAACCGGCCGAAGATCATCTTGCCGACCGTCGTCTGGAGGACGGAAGTCACGGTGATGTCGATCGTCTGGCCGATCATCCGCCGGGAGTTGTCCACGACGACCATGGTGCCGTCGTCGAGATAGGCGACGCCCTGGTCCTTTTCCTTGCCCTCCTTGAGGATGAAGACCCTCATCCCCTCGCCGGGGAGGACGACCGGCTTCAAGGCGTTGGCCAGCTCGTTGATGTTGAGGACGGTGAGCCCCTGGAGCTGGGCGACCTTGTTCAGGTTGAAGTCGTTGGTGACGATCCGGGCGCCGAGGCTCTTGGCGCATTCGATGAGCTTGGAGTCGACGTCGGGGACGTCGGGAAAATCGGTCTCGGAGATGATGACGGAGACGCGGGAGGATTTCTGGAGGTGGTCCAGGACGTCCAGGCCGCGCCGCCCCCGCTGGCGCTTCATGCCGTCGGACGAGTCGGCGATGAGCTGGAGCTCCTTGAGGATGAACTGCGGGACGACGAGCGTCCCCTCGATGAAGGACGTGTCGCAGATGTCGGCGATCCGGCCGTCGATGATGACGCTCGTGTCCAGGACCTTGTAGCTCCGGACGACCGGCTTGCCGTTGAAGAGTCCGGCGATGTGGGCAGGATCGAGCCATTCGGACTTGCGGGTGCCGATGACGAACCCGATGTAGGGCATGATGACGAGAAAGAAGACCCGGACGAAAGCGGCCGTCGGGCTCCCCCGGAAGAGGCCCTGGTAGATGCTCCCGATCATCCAGCCGAGCAGGATCCCCAGGAGCGTCCCGGCGGCGGCGCTCCAGATGGTCTTGAATTGGGCCCGGCGGATCCTCGTCTCGAGGAACATGAACACGGCCCCCAGAGCGAGGGCGGCGGCCGCCCCGGCCTCCCGGCCGAGGCCGAAGGGGGGATAAAAATACCCCCCGGCGGCGATCAAAAGTATGACGACGAGGCGAAAAATAAGAATGCCCATCGGACCGTCCCTTTTATGAATTTTATGAATTCTTTATGGCCATTAGAACACATATTGCAGCGCCTGTCTAACGCTTTGCGCCCCGAGGCAATTCACCGCCGGGAGCTCGTTCCGGTCGAGCTGGGCCAGGTTCCCGGCCGGAAGGATGATGGTCTCGAAGCCCAGGGAGTGGGCCTCCTTGATCCGGGCGAGCGGCTGGCCGACCGACCGGATCTCGCCGCTGAGGCCGATCTCTCCGAAGACCGCCATCCCTTTCGGGATGGGCTTATTCTTCAGGGAGGAGACGACGGCCAGAACGATGCCGAGGTCCGCCGCCGGTTCCTCCAGGGACATCCCCCCGGCCACGTTGAGATAGACGTCCTCGCCGGAGAAGTTGTAACCGGCCTTTTTTTCGACCAGGGCGAGGAGCATGGCCGCGCGGTAATGGTCCAGCCCGACCGTCATCCGCCGCGCGTTCCCGGCGAACAGCGTGGAGGAGACGAGGGCCTGGACCTCGGCGAGCAGGGGCCTCGAGCCCCGGATCGTGCAGACGACGGCGCTTCCCGGCTCCTCGGTCGGCCGCTCCCGGAGGAAGAAGGCCGACGGGTTGGCGATGGCCTGGAGGCCCGAATTCGCCATTTCGAAGACGGCGAGCTCCGAGACCGGGCCGAACCGGTTCTTCAGGGCGCGCAGGACCCGGTGGCTGTGGTCGCGCTCCCCCTCGAAGAGGAGGACGACGTCCACCATGTGTTCGAGGGACTTGGGCCCGGCCAGCGACCCTTCCTTGGTGATGTGGCCGATGAGGAACGAGGGGACCTGGTTCTTCTTGGCGAAGCCGAAGATCCGGTGGGCGACCTCGCGCACCTGGCTGATGGTGCCGGGGGAGGACGTCAGCTTCGAGGAAAAGATGGTCTGCACGGAGTCCACGACGAGGGCCCGCGGCCTCAGCTTCTCGGCCTGGGCCAGGATCCGCTCCAGGTTGGTCTCGGCGAGAAGATAGAGCTTCCCGTCCCGGACGCCGAGCCGGTCGCCGCGGAGCTTGATCTGCTCGAGCGATTCCTCGCCGGAGACGTAAAGGACCGGCTCGCCCTCCTGGGCGATGTCCTTCGAGACCTGAAGGAGAAGGGTGGACTTGCCGATGCCCGGCTCGCCGCCGATGAGGACGAGGGAGCCCAGGACGACGCCTCCCCCGAGGACCTTATTGAACTCCTCGATGCCGATCCGGAGGCGGGGCTTGCTGAGCTCCTTGATGTCCTTGTAGAGGACGGGCTCGGACAGGACGAAGGACGCCTCGGACAGCACGGCCTCCGTCTCCTCGATCTCCTCGATGAGCGTATTCCACTCCCCGCACTGGGCGCAGCGGCCCATCCATTTCGGGAAACGGGCGCCGCAGCCCTGGCAGATGAAGACGGTCCGGTCCTTCATCAGAGGCCCACGCCGAGCCCGAAGAAGACCTCCCGGCCCGAGGCCAGGGTGAAGTCGTCGACGCCCGCCACGAGGAAGAAGTTCTTGGCGGGGTAGATACCTGCCGAACAGACGGAAGCGGGGGCCGGGGTCCCGGCCGAGATCGAAGCCCTCGAAGCTCAGGGCCAGCCTGTCGTTCAGGGCGTAATAGTCCACGCCCGCCCCGAATTCGGACTCGATGATGCCGGCCCGCGGAGCCAATCCCTTCCAGCGAATGCCGCCCTGGAGGGAATAGACGAACCGGTCCCGCCAGGGATCGTGGGCGAGCGCCCGCCGAAAAGAGCTTGCCGCCCCCGCGGAGGCCGAGCCCGATCGAGCCCTTGACGGCGTTGCTCGAGCCGTAGTAATCGGCCCGAAGCTCGACGGCGGCGAGGACCGAGGAGACGGGGTTGGCGATCTTCCGGACGTCCTCGACGGCGCCCTCGACCTCGTCGTAGAGGGCGGGGTCGTTGATGAGCTTGCCCAGGCTCCCCTCGCTCTTCCGGATCTTCTCCAGGGATTCGTTCAGGCTGTTGACGGCCTTTCCGATCTCCTCGAGAAGCTCCTCGATCTTCTTCATGTTCCGTTTCACGCCCTCGCGGTTCTCGCCGGCCAGCGAGCCGTACTCGGCGACGGCCTTGTTGATGCTGTCGGAGACCTCGCGCAGGCGCAGGCTGGCCTCGTCGACGGCCCGGGAGGTGTTCTGGACGGTCTCGCTGAGCCCGGCCTTGTTCTCGGGACACGAACGAGCTCAGCTCGGAGGTCAGAGTGGAGAGATTCCCGAGCGTCCTCCGGAAATCCGCGCTGACGTCCTTGTTCAGGACGTCGCGGAGCGAGGCGCTCAGCTGTTTGATCTCGTCGCCGATGGACAGGAACATGCTCCCGATCTGGTCGAAGCTCACCGTGGGCAGGCGCCTCCAGCGTTTCCCCGGGAGCGAGATATTCCGCCTCGCCGCTGGGCACGATCTCCATGAAGCGCTCGCCGAGGAGCCCCAGGGAGGCCAGGGTCGCCTTGGAGCCCTTGGGGACCTTGAACTTCGGGTAGATGTTCATCACGACCCGGGCCCGGCGCTGGTCGAGGACGATGTCCTTGACGTAGCCGATCCTGATCCCGGCCATCTTCACGTCCGAGCTCTTCTCGAGGCCCAGGGCCGAGCCGATCTGGACGTTCAGCACGTAGCCGGGCTTCCGGAACATCTCGGCGAGGTCGCCGACGATGAAGATGATGACGGCCAGGATGAGGAAGGCCCCCGCCAGGAACAGCCCGATCTTGATCTCTCGTTTCATGTTCGTTCTCCGCTTACCAGTCCGTGATCGGGCCGTGGGCCCGGCCGTGGATGAACTGCCGGACGACCGGGTTCGTCGAGTCCTGGATCTCGGCCGGCGTCCCCGTCTCGATGATCCGGCCCTCGTAGAGCATGGCGATCCGGTCCGCCACCTTGTAGGAGCTGACCATGTCGTGGGTGATGACGACGGAGGTGGCGCAGAGGTCCTGCTTGGTCTGGATGATGAGGTCGTTGATGGAGTCCGCCCGGATGGGATCGAGCCCGGTCGACGGCTCGTCGTAGAGGATGATCTCGGGCCTGTAGGCGATGGCCCGGGCCAGGCCGACCCGCTTCTTCATGCCGCCCGGACAGCTCGTAGGGCATGAGATCCTCGATGCCCTTGAGCCCGACCCGCTCCAGGCTGTCGGCCACGATCTGCCGGATCTCTTCCGGCGGGTGCTTCGTGTGCCGCTCGAGGCCGAAGGCGACGTTCTCGCCCACGGTCATCGAATCGAAGAGAGCGGCGGCCTGGAAGAGCATCCCGAATTTCCGCGTGATCTTGAGGACCTCCTCGTCCCGGAGGCGGGTGATCTCGAGCCCGTCGATCCAGATCTCGCCCGCTGTCGGGCTTGAGGATCCCCATGAGGTGCTTGAGGAGGACGCTCTTGCCGGAGCCGCTCTGGCCGATGATGACCATGGTCTCGCCCGGCCGACCTCGAGGTCGACGCCCCGCAGGACCTGGTTCGGCCCGAAGGACTTGTGGAGGTCGACGATCTTGATCATCGTTCTCACAGCGTCGAAGGCAGGGCCTTGCTCAGGAAGAAGTTCACGATGAGGATGCCGATGCTGGCCACGACGACCGTCTTCGTCGTGGCCCGGCCGACGCCCTCGGCCCCTCCCTCGGTGTTCATCCCCTGCCAGCAGCCGATGATCGCGATCATGACCCCGAAGATCGCGGCCTTGATCAGCCCGCTGATGACGTCCCAGAGCTCGAGGTAGAGGAGCGTATTCCGCAGGTAGATGACCTGGTTGACGCCCATGCCGTAGATGTTGTAGATGAAGCCGCTGGCGATGCCGATGAAGTCCCCGTAGAGCGTCAGGAGAGGCAGCATCAGGAAGGACGGCCAGGACCCTGCGGGACGACCAGATAGCGGTTGGGGTCCGCGCCCAGGCTGTGGAGGGCGTCGACCTGCTCCGTGATCCTCATCGTCCCGATCTCGGCGGCCATGGCCGACCCCACGCGGCCCGAGACCATGAGGCCGACCAGGATGGGGATGAGCTCCTTGGCACAGGCCGAGGGAGAGGATGGGGCCGCCGTAGGCCTCGGACCCCTGCCCGACATAGCGGTGGAAGCCGATGTAGGTCTGGAGGGCGAAGACCAGGCCGCCGAAGGCGGCGGTCAGGGAGACGACGGGCAGGGACCTCACGCCGATCTCCTCGAGCTGTTGGCGGAAGATGCGCCCTCTCGAACGGCCGGCGGAAGATGTTCCGGAACGTCCGGGACATGAGAAGCCCCATCTCCCCGACCTGATAGACGAACGAGGTGATGAGGAGCGAATCTTCGGGCCGGCGGGCATGCTCAGGCCTCCGGAGGCGGATACTCCAATTCGGCGAACCGGGCGTATTCCCGGATGAAGGCCAGGTTGGCGCTCCCGGTCGGGCCGTTCCTCTGCTTGGCCACGGTGACCTCGGCCAGGCCCTTGAGGCTCTCGTCGTCCGGGTGATAGTACTCGGGGCGGAAGATGAAGATGACGACGTCGGCGTCCTGCTCGATGGCGCCGGACTCGCGGAGGTCGGACAGCTGGGGCTTCGGCTCGCGCCGCCCCTTCTCGGGCGCGCGGCTGAGCTGGGAGATGCCGACGACCGGGATGCGGAGCTCCTTGGCCAGCTCCTTGAGCGACCGGGAGATGAAGGACATTTCCTGGTTCCGGTTCTCGAACCGGCCGCCGGTCCTCATGAGCTGGATGTAGTCGAGGAAGACGATGTCGAGGTGCTGTTCGATCTTCAGCCGGCGGGCCTTGGCCTTCATCTCCATGACCGTGACGCCCGGCGTCTCGTCGATGAAGATCTTGGCCCGCGACAGGGTCTCGGCGGCCAGCTTGAGCTTCTCGAATTCCCGGTCGCTGATGAACCCCGTCCGGACCCTCCGGATGTCGAGCTCGGCCTCGGCGCACAGGAGCCGGATGACGAGCTGTTCCTTGGCCATCTCCATCGAGAAGAAGGCGACCGCGGTGTCCGTCCTGGTCGCCGCGTGCTGGGCGATGTTGAGGGCCAGGGCGGTCTTGCCCATGGACGGCCGGGCGGCCACGATGACGAGCTCCGAGGGGTGGAAGCCCGAGGTCAGATTGTCGAGGGAGCGGAATCCCGAGGGCACGCCCGTCACGGCCTCCCCGCGCTCGGCGAGCTCCCGGATCATCTCCAGCGTGGGCTCGGTGAGCATCCGGACCGGGATGAACCCGGGCCGGATCCTCTGCTCGGCGACCTCGATGATGGACGACTGGGCCTCGTTGAGGAGGTCGTCGGCCTCGTCCTTCTGCTCGTAGCTGGCCGTGATGATCCTGGCCGAGGAGACGATGAGCCGCCGGAGAAGGGCCTTCTCCTTGATGATCTGGGCGTAGTACTCGACGTTGAGGCGTCTTGGGGACGCCGTCCATGAGCGAGGAGAGGTAGGCCATCCCCCCGATCTCCTCCAGCAGGCCCGCCCTCTGCATCTCCTCGCTGAGGGCGAGGATGTCGACGGGCCGCCCCTTGTCGACCAGGGAGGCGATCCCCTCGATGATCTTCCGGTGGGCTTCCCTGTAGAAGTCCTCCGGCGTGATGACGGACAGGACGACGTTCAGGCCGTCGTTGTTGACCAGAATTCCGCCCAGGACCGTCCTCTCGGCCTCGAGGCTGTGAGGCGGCGTCCTCTTCAGGAACAGCGTGTCCAGTTCCACGGAGGTCCTCCCATCCGGACCGTCCCAGGCCCGGACCTATTCTTTGGTCTTGTCCGCGTCCGCGCCGGACGGCGGGCTCGGCCGTCTTCTCCTCGACCTCTTCCTTGACGACGACGACCTTCACCGACGCCCGGTCGTCGTGATAGACCTTGATCGGGCACGGTGAAGTTCCCCAGCCTCTTGATGGGCTCGTCGAGCAGGATCTTCTTCTTGTCGACGTCGAAGCCGAGCTTGACGAGCGCGTCCCGGATGTCTCCCGACGAGACGGACCCGAAGATGATGTCCTTCTCGCCGGCGCGCCGGGCGAAGGTGAGCGACGCCTGGTTCAGCTTTTCGATGAGCCCCTGGAAGGACTTCCGTTCCTGCTTCCACCTTCTTCTTCAGGGCCGCCCGCTCGATCTCGATCATCTTGAGGTTCGAGGCGGTCACCTCGATGGCCAGCTTCTTGGGGACCAGGAAGTTCCGCCCGTATCCGGCGGCGACGTTGACGACGTCGCCCTTCCGGCCCACGTTTATCCACGTCCTGTTTCAGGATCACCCGCATGTTATCCTCCGATCGCGACCCCGGGGGTCAATCCTCGACGTACGGGAGCAGCGCCATCAGCCGCGCCCGCTTGACGGCGAGCGACAGCTTCCTCTGGTGGAAGGCGCAGGTCCCGGTGATCCGCCGCGGGGAGATCTTGCCCCGGTCCGGGATGTACTTCTTCAGGATCTCCACGGACTTGTAGTCGATGGCCTTGATGTTCCTCTGGCAGAAGCGGCAGAACTTCTTCTTCGGCGGGAAGAACTTCCGGTACGAGCTCCTCTCGGGTCTGTCTTCTCTGGCCATGTTACTTCTCCTCTTCGCTGGCGACGGCCGGCGCGGGCACGGCGGCCGCAGCCGGCGGCGGCCGCTTCGCCGGGCGGCCTTCTTCTTCCGGCGGTACAGGTCCTTGCGGATCCTTCAGGACCGTCAGGAACCGGATGACGGTGTCGGTCTGCTTGAACCGCCGCTCCAGCTCCTGGGAGACGTCGCCCGGCCCTTCGTAGAGGAAAAAGACGTAGGTCCCTTCGTGGAATCGCTTGATGGGGTAGGCAAGCCTTCTCTTGCCCCAGACGTCCTGTTTGACCATCCGGCCCTTCTTCTGGGCGACGACCTCGGCCATCTGCTTGATGAAGCCTTCGGTCTCCTCGTCGGACAGACCAGGGGACAGAACGAACCCCGTTTCGTATTGTCTCATCAATTCCTCCTTATGGATATAAAGCCCCTTCCTCTGCGGGAAGGAGCAAGGAGACAAAGACACATTCTATACAAAACCCGGAAAATTTCAAGCTTCGCTTCCCCCCTTTGGAAAAGGGGCGGCCAAGGGGGGATTTCCCGAGCTCCCGATAAATCCCCCCAACCCCCCTTTAGGAAAGGGCGGGTCAGGCGTTCGGGACCTTGTTATTGAACTCGTTCATGGCGCCCTTGATGTCCCCGTCGAGGATCATGTCGAGCGCCTCGCGGGCCGCGTCGAGGGCCCCGGCCAAAGTCTCCTTCTCCGCCCGGGAGAAGGGGGACAGCACGATAGTCGGCGGCATCGGCGTCGGCCGGCAGGGGGCCGATGCCGATGCGGATCCGGGGGAACGCGGTCGCCCCCGTCTCCTGGACGACCGATCTCATGCCGTTATGGGTCCCCGCCGTCCCCTGCGCCCGGACGCGGATGGCGCCCAGGGGGACGTCGAGGTCGTCGTAGACGATGACGATGTTGCGGGGCTCGACCCGGCGGTCCCGGACGAGCTCGCGGACGGAGAGTCCGCTGAGGTTCATGAAGGTCTGGGGCAGGACCAGGAGCACCCGGTCCTCCCCGCGCCCGGCTCTCGGCCGTCCTCGCCCGGTATCGCTTCCCCCGGAGCTCGAGGCCCCACTCGCGGGCGACGCTCTTGACGAGCCGGCTTCCCGCGTTGTGACGGGTCTCGGCGTACTCCTTGCCGGGGTTGCCCAGGCCGACGACGGCCCACACCGGCTATTTCTCCTTCCCCTTCTCTTTTCCTTTCTCCTTGCCCTTTTCCTTGCCCTTGCCCTCGGCCTCGGGCTCTTCGGCGACCCGCTCCTTCTTGATGAGCTCGGGCTCCTTGCCCTCTTCGGCCAGGGCCTCTTCGGGCTTCTCGCCGGGGATGGCCTCTTCTTCCTTGTGCGGCAGGCTGATGAGGACAAGCACCGTTCCGGGCTCGTCCGACGAAGCGGACGCCCGCGGGCGGGGTCACGCTCTCGAGCTTGACGGACTGGTGGAGATGGAGGTCGGCTGATGTCGATCTCGATGCGCTCGGGGATGTCCTTGGGGAGGCAATCGACCTCGATCTCGCGGGTGACGAAGTCGACGAACCCGCCCTCGGTCTTGACGCCCACGGCCTCGCCCTTGGGGAGGATGGGGATGGTGACCCGGATGACCTTGTCCATGGCGATCTGGATGAGGTCGGCGTGGATGAGCTCGTCGCTCACCGGGTCGATCTGGAGCTCCCGGATCATCGCGTCCCGGATCTCGCCGCCGAACCCGACCTTGAACAGCGTGTTCTCGCGCGGTCTCGGTCTTCATGATCCGGACGACGTCCTTCTTTTCGAGGGCGAGGGGAACGCTGGCCGTGGACTCCCCGTACAGGATGGCGGGGACGCGCCCCAGTTTCCTCAATTGCCGGTTGGCGTTCTTGCCGAAGGTTTCCCTTTTCTCGGCCTTGAATCGTGATCGTCATCTTTTCCTCCTTAGACGAACAGGGAGCTGACGGAGCTGCCTTCATTGATGCGACGGATGGCCTCGCCGAAGAGCTCGGCCACGGACAGGACCTGGATCTTGGAGCAGGTCTTCGCCTTTTCCGTCAAGGGTATGGTATTGGTCACGAACATCTTCTCGATCCCGGAGCCCGCGATCCGGTCCACGGCGGGGCCGGAGAGCACGGGGTGGGTGCAGGCGGCGAAGATCCGCTTGGCCCCCTCGCGGAGCAGGGCCTCCGCGCTGAGGGCGAGGGTCCCCGCGGTATCGACCATGTCGTCGAAGATGATGCAATTCTGGTTCCGGACCTCGCCGATGACGTGCAGGACCTTGGCCACGTTCGGCGCGGGCCGCCGCTTGTCGATGATGGCCAGCTTGGCCTCCATCCTCTTGGCGAAGACCCGGGCCCGGCCCACGCCGCCCGCGTCGGGGGAGACGACGGTCAGGTCGCCGAGGCCCATGCCCCGCATGTGGGCCGCCAGGACGGGCGAGGCCATGAGGTTGTCCACGGGAACGGAGAAGAACCCCTGGATCTGGGGCGAGTGGAGGTCCATCGTCAGGATGCGGCCGGCGCCCGCCTTCTCCAGGAGGTCGGCCACGAGCCGGGCGGAGATGGGAACGCGGGGTCGGTCCTTCCAGTCCTGCCGGGCGTAGCAGTAATAGGGCATGACGGCGGTGATCCGCTCGGCCGAGGCGCGCTTGAAGGCGTCGATCATCAGGAACAGCTCCATCAGGTGGAAGCTGGCGTCGGCGGACCCGGACTGGAGGATGAAGATGTCCTCGCCCCGGACGTTCTCGTCGATGTAGAAGTGGATCTCGCCGTCGGAGAACCGCTCGAGCACGGAGCGCCCCAGGTCGATCTTCAGATAGGCGGCGATCTCCCCGGCCAATCCCGGGTTGGATGAGCCAGCGAATACTTTCATCGTCACGTCCTTTGCATCGCCGAATTCTCTATTCTCAAGTACTGGGGCGGGAGGATTCGAACCTCCGGATGACGGATCCAAAGTCCGTTGCCTTACCAGCTTGGCTACGCCCCATCACGAAGCCGCCTCTCATACTCTTTCGCGGGCAGGGTCTCGACCAGGGCCGTCCGCACCCGCTCCCGAAGGAGCCGCTGCGCCTCGAGGGCCGGCGCTTTCTCCGCGAAGAGCCCGAAGACCGCCGAGCCCGTTCCGCTCACCAGGGACGCCGCCGCTCCCCGGCTCCGGAAGAACCTCTGATATTCTTCGAGTTGAGGATGGAACCGGAATATCGTCTCTTCCAGCCGGTTTTCCAGGATCCCGGGGTCGCGGTTCTCGAGAAACCGCATAATTCTACTGGGTTTGTCCTCCGAAGTCAACCCCTCGACCCCCCGGCCAAAGGACGGTCGCCAGGCCGCGTAGATCCCGGCCGTCGCCACCGAAAAGGGCGGGAACGCAAGGAGGACGGACGAAGGCGGGAGGTCCGGGACCGGCGTCAGCCGGTCGCCGCGGCCCTCGCCGAGGCAGAGGCCCCCTTCCAGGAAATAGGGGACATCCGCCCCGAGCTTCCCGCCGAGCCGGGCGAGGTCCTCCCGGCCCAGGCCGAGCTCCCAGAGGAGGTTCAAGCCGAAGAGAGCGGCGGCCGCGTTGCTGCTTCCCCCGCCCAGGCCCCTTGCCCGCCGGGATGGATTTGGCGACGGCGATCCGGGCGCCCCGGGGACAGCCGGTCTCTTCCTTCAAGAGAGAGGCGGCCCGGGAGACGAGGTTCGTCACGTCCCAGGGGACCTCGGGGTCGTCCCCCGAAAGGACGATCCCGCCTCCGGGGAGCTCGGAGATGTCGAGGACGTCGGCAAGGTCGATCGACTGGAACAGGGTGAGAATGTCGTGGTACCCGTCGGGCCTCGTCCCGAGGACCTCGATGCCGAGGTTGATCTTGGCGAACGACCTAATCCTCATCGCCGAGGAGCTCCTCCATCTCCGCCCATGTCTTGCGGTCCAGACCGTTCAGAACGGAGAGGCCGAAGGCGTCTCCCCTCGGCGGCCTGTTGAACCGGATCTGGAGGACTTTGAGCCTCCCCGGTTCCCCGTCCCGCGATATCCCGACCGACCGGGGCACGGATGTCTTCCCGAAGAACTCCTCGACCTCGAAGCGGAATCCGTCCTTGGCTCCGGCGCGGACCCTCCCCTCGCGGTCCCGCTCGAGCGCCCAGCCCGCGGCCTCCGGCGCTCCGGCCTCGGCCCAGCGCCCGCCGATAAGGCCCGCCAGGTCCCTCCCGCCCAGCCCGAAGCCGAGGAAGTTCTCCATGAGCTCCTTCTCGGGGCCGGACCAGTAGACCCGGCGTGACGGAATAACCATGGCCGCCGTGCCCTCCCGGAAGATCATCACGGCGCGCGTCCGGCCGAACGGGTCCAGGACCTCGATGCGTCCCATGTCCGGCAGGGACAGGAGGAAGGAGAACCGGCCGCGGAGCGAACCCCCGGCGCCCCGGAGCGAGAGGGAGCCGAATCCGTCGAGCGTCGTCACCTGGGCCGGCGGGGGAGAGAGCATGGGAGGTCCGGAGATGCAGGCGGCGAGAGCGAAGAGGGCCGTCGCGGCCGATCCGGCGGCGACGGTTCGCGCCGTCCTCGCGGGGGCCGTCATGTTGCGTCCCGGCACGGGAGACAGCGCTTCAATCCAGCTTGAAGCCGTAATCCTCGGTCTTTTTCCCGGTCCCGTCCGGGCCCGGCCTCTTCCCGTCGGCCTTTTTCGCCTGACGTTTCCGCCGGACGAGCGGATAGAACGGGGACTTGATGCGCTTCCCGAAGCAGGAGAGCTTCGGGTTGACGGCGAGCAGCAGGATGAAAAGCCCGAAGATGACGAGAATGCCGTAGGCTCCGATGCCCATGTGTCTGTGCTCCGTGGGTGACGATGTCGCTACCGGCCCCCATTATAGTCCCCGCCGCAGACGGCGGTCAATCACAGGGGGGAAGGAGGGAGCGCTTGAAGCGCGGGGGAGATGTTCAGACGCCCTTGTCGGATTCTTCCTGGAACTTCGGGATCTTCGCTTTCTCTTTTTCTTTGCCCAGATGGAACCCGAGACAGAACGCGCCGGCGAGGGTGGCGAGCGCCAACAATGATTTGAAGAAGCCTTTCATCATAACCTTCCGCCCTCAATCTATTGAAAAATCCGAAAAAAGTCAACAATCTTTTCGCGCGGCGCGCCGCCTGGACATCAGGCGGGGACGCGCGTATATTTTTGGAGGAGGGCAGAGCCGTGAAACACTTCGCATTCCTGTCTCTTTTGGTCGCCTGCCTTCTTCCCGCGCCCGCTCCGGCCCAGGGCGTGCGCGAGCCGGTCTGGGCGGGCCAATTCTACGACGCGGACCCGGGGCGTCTCGCCGCCGCGATCGACGCCTTCCTGAAGGACCTCCCCGAAGCCCCGGCGGCCAGCGGCGACATCCGGGCGCTCATCGTCCCCCACGCGGGCTACGTCTTTTCCGGCCGGACCGCCGCATACGCCTATCGCCTGGTCCGGGGGAAGCCTTATGATGCCGTGGTCATCATCGGGCCTTCGCACCGGTTCGGGTTCGAGGGCTGTTCCGTCTATGCAAAAGGCGGATTCCGCACCCCGCTCGGAACGGCCGCCGTGGACGAGGCCCTGGCCGCGGACATCATGAGGCGCGGGGGCTTCGGGTTCGTCGCGGAGGCTCACGCGGAAGAGCATTCCGTGGAGGTCCAGGTCCCGTTCGTGCAGACGGTCCTTCCCGGAGCGAAGATCGTTCCCATCGTGATGGGCTACCCGGAGAAACGAACGGTCCGGGCCCTCGCCGACGCCCTGGCCGCGGCGTGCGCCGGCCGGAAGGTCCTCGTCGTCGCCTCCACCGACATGTCGCACTTCCTCGCCAAGGACAAGGCCAACGCCCTCGACGCGAAGACCATCGAGCTCATCAAGGCCCTCAAGGCCGATACGATCGTGAGCCGGATGGAAGCGCGGGAGAACATCCTCTGCGGCGGGGCCCCCGCGGCCGCGGCCATTCTCTATGCCCAAAAGGCGGGCCCCGTCCGGGCCGAGATCCTGGACTATTCCGACTCCGCCGCCGGGACGGGCGACACGTCGCGCGTCGTCGGGTATGTTTCGGCGGCCATTGTCGCCGAGCGCGGCCCGGGCGAACCGGCCTTCGAGCTTTCGTCCGCCGAAAAGAAGGAGCTTCTCAAGCTTGCCCGTTCGGCCGTCGAAACCTTCGTCTGGGACGGCCGGATCATCGAATCCTCCTCGACGAATCCGGACTTCCTCGCCAAGCGGGGCCTGTTCGTGACCCTGAAGATAGACGGCGGCCTGCGGGGCTGTATCGGCTTCATCGAGCCCGTCATGCCGCTAGGCTGGGGCGTCGTCGAGGCGGCCATCTACGCCGCGGTCAAGGACGCCCGTTTCGAGCCTGTTTCGAAGGCCGAGCTCCGGGCTCTCCAGTACGAGATCTCCGTCCTCACGCCGGTCGCGGACGTGCCGGACCCGGAGCAGATCAAGGTCGGGCGGGACGGCCTCGTCATCGAGATGAACGGCCGCAAGGGGCTCCTGCTCCCGCAGGTCCCGGTCGAGTTCGGCTGGGACCGGAAGCAATTCCTCGAGCAGGTCTGCCTCAAGGCCGGCCTCCGAACGGGACGCCTGGAAGAAGGGCGCGAAGCTCCAGCGCTTCGAGGCCCTCGTCTTCGCAGAGAAGGATTAGAACTTCTCCGGATTCTTGCCGGCCTTGGGCGGATCGACGGGGACGTGGCGTGGGACGACGACCGTTCCGCCCTGGACGACGAGCCAGCCGTCCCGGATGACGATGTCCACTTTGGCCAGGTCGTCCAGGTTCTCGTCCGGCTTCCCCTCGATGACGATCACATCCGCCAACTTGCCGGGCTCGATGGTGCCGAGCTTGTCGTCCATGTCGAGGATCTCGGCGTTGGTCTTCGTCGCCGCGACCAAGGCTTCGGAGACCGTATACCCGGCTTCGACGAAATACTTGAGCTCGGCGATGTAGGGGGCCGGAAGGCGCCGGAACCAGTTCGTGACGAGGTCGGTACCGATGCCCATCTTGACGCCCGCGTTCTTCATCCGCTTCAGGACCTCGAGGTTGGCTTCCTTGGAGAAGGTGAACCGGCGCGAGGTCGAACCGTAATAACCGCCGTAATCGTCGAAAATAATGGCGTAGGGCACGAGCGTCGGGACGGCCTCGGTCCGCTTCTGGGCCATGAGCCGGATCGTCTCGTCGGTGCGGGGAAGGGGGTGCTCGATGACGTCCACGCCGGCCTCGACCGCCCACTGGATGTAGAAGCGTCTCCGCGTCGGCGCAGACCTTGAGGCCGAGGGCGTGGGCCTCTTCCACCGCCGCCTTGACCTCGTCGCGGCTGAAATGGCTGCCGATCTTGATGAGGTCCGCGCCCTTGTTGAACTGCTCCCGGACGGCCTGCCGCCACTGGTCGGGGCCTTCCGCGAACCGCGTGCTGTTGGGCAGGCCGAGGTCCATCGGGAAGCCCTCGACGCCGTGACCGCCGGTCGAGGTGATGAAAGAGCCGGCCGTGAAGACGCGGGGGGCGGGAACGCGGTTCTGGGCGGACCATTCCTTGAGCCGGAAGGGGACGTTGTGATAGGTGCCGACGTCCCGGATGCTGGTGATGCCGCACTCGAGATAGAAGCGGGCCCGCTCGACGGCTCGGAGCATCCCGTCGGCCTCGTCGATGTCCCCGAGAGGCGGCGTCTCGGGCTCGCTATACCCGATGTGGGTGTGGGCGTCGATGAGACCCGGCATGACCGTCTTCCCCGTCACGTCGATGACCCGGGCGTCCTTCGGCCAATCCGTCGACGCCCGCCGGGAGGACCTTTTCGATGCGGTTCCGGTTGATGACGACCGTCGCCGGGCGGGCGGGAGCGCCCGTCCCGTCGAAGACCCGGCCGCCCTTGAGCACGATGACCCCCTCGGGCCCGCGGGGCCCGGGCGGCACGGGGATGCGGCGCGGATCGTCGGTCGTCTGGGTCTTCGACGGGTCGATCCACTTGCGCCTGTCCTGCGCCCTCTCCTGGGGAAGCGCGAAGAGCGCCGCAGGCGCACGCGAGAAGGAGCCCCGCCGTCACCGGCCTTATGAAAAGTCTTGCCCATCGTCGTTCTCCTTTCGGTTCAATTCTCCGGCTTCGGCGGCTTGATCTCGTAGCCCTGCGGAGGCTCGGCGCCGAGCAGATTCCTGACGAAATAATCCCATCTCTTCGGCGGGTGAAATAGGGGTCGTCACCAGGCCGTGGTTCCGGTTCGGCAGGATGAGCAGGTCGAAGTCCTTGTTGGCCTTGATGAGGGCGTCGGCGACCTGGATGGTCAGGGCGGGGGGAACGTTGTCGTCCATGTCGCCGTGGACGAGGAGGAGCTTCCCCTTGAGGTTCGCGGCCAACGCGACGTTCGCCTGCTTCGCGTAGTTGTCGCCGTCGAGGAGGCCCTGGTACTGCTCCCCCCAGGCGGCGAGGTAGCCGCGCTGGTCGTGGTTCCCGGCCGAGGAAACGGCCACCTTATAGAAATCCGGGAAAGCCAGGATGGCATGGGTCGAGGCGAAGCCCCCTCCCGAATGGCCGTAGATGCCGACGCGGTCGAGGTCCATGTAGGGGCGCTCGGCCGCGAGTTGGCGGATGCCGGCGATGTGGTCTTCGAGGCCGCCCGCGTCCTCCATCTTCCCGTAGGCGAAATCGTGGAAGGCCTTCGAGCGGTAGGGCGTGCCCAGGCCGTCGATGTTCACGACGACGAAGCCGAGCTCGGCCAGGCTGACGTCGTTGCAGAAGTTGGAGCTGGGGACGACATCGACGCCGAAGGACTTGGGCGTCCGGATGGCTCTGGGGCCCGGGATAGATCCCGTCGATGACGGGGTACTTTTTCGACGGGTCGAACCGGGACGGCTTGTAGATGACGCCGTAGAGATCGGTGACGCCGTCCCTGGCCTTGACCGTGAACCTCTCGGGCCATCGCCATCCCGTGGCCAGGAGGGGCTCGATGTCGGCCTTCTCGAGCTCGCAGACGAGCCGGCCGTTCGTGCGGCGAAGGACGGAGACGGGCGCCAGGTCGATCCTCGAGAACGTATCCACGAAGAACCGCCCGGAGGGGGAGATCTTCGCGACGAGCTCGGCGCCGCCCGCCGCCTCGTCGTAGTAGGCCACCGCGTGGTCGGCGTCCTCGGGCGTCAGCAGCTCGAGGCCGGTGCCGTCCAGCCTGACCCGGTAGAGGTGCTGGTAGTACGGGTCGCGGCCGGACTCCCGGCCCCCGGCCGTGAAATAGATCCGGCGGCCCGCCTCCTCGACCCGGAGGATGTCCCGGACGGCCCAGGGACCGCTCGGTGATCCGGTTCTTGAGCGCCCCCGTCCTGCCGTCATAGAGATAAAGGTGTCCCCAGCCGTCCCGCTCGGAGAACCAGATGATCTCGGAACCGCCGGCCAGGATGCGGACGTTGGGAAGGGCGTTCATCGTCAGGTTGACCTCGACGTAGGTCGCCCCCTTCTCTTCGATGAGGGTCCGGACCTCGCCCGTCGCCGCGTCGGCGACACGGAGCCGGACCGCCTTGACTCCCCTCTCCTCCTCGATGAAATAGACGCTCCGGCCGTCCTCCGCCCACCAGATCTTGTTCTCTCCGATGGGGGAGTCCAACCGGATTTCATAAGGGGGACATCGGAAGGGCGTCCGGGTCCCGCCCGGGACTTCGAACACGATGAGCTCGGCGAGAGGGAGGTTCGCGTCGCCGACGAACGCATATCGGTAGGGATGGAGCCGCGGCCTCACGCCCTGCGGAGGGACCGATTGGACGAGGTACAGGGACTCGACCTTCCGCTGGTCGAGCCTCTGGGTCAGGATCCGCTTGGAATCGGGCGACCAGAGAAGGACCGGGCGGGATCTTCTTGCCGCTGAGGCGCTCCGTGACGGCCCGCGTGCTCTGCTCGGCTTCGACCGCATAATCGTAGAAGGGCTCGCCGTCGGTCGTGAGCCGGATCTCCGCCCCGCCCTCGGACGGCTTCACATAGAGGTCGTGATCCTTGACGAAGGCGGCCCATCGGCCGTCCGGAGAGAGGAGCTCGCCTTCGGCAGGGCCGGCCGGGCCCGCCTTCGCGCAGGCGTATGTTTTGAGGTCGCAGGTCCACCGGGCCTTGTCGAAGTCGAAGCGAACGGCTTTGCCGCCCCCGATGAATTCGAACGTTTCGAAGGGAAGGGCCTTGGGATCGCAGGCCTTGCCCGAGGCCGCGGCGAGGGCCGCCGCGAGCCGGCCGTGGTCGAATGCGGGCCGGCGCGTCCTTCGAGCCGGGTCGAAGAGAACGAATTCGGCGCCGCCGCGGGTCGCGTTCCGATACCAGAAACGGTCGCTCGTCCCGATGAAGTGCGGCTGGACCAGGGTCCTGAAGGCCAGCGTCTTGATGTTCCAAGGGAGATAACGCTCCGCCCGGGCGTAGTCCTCGCGGGTCAAGGACTGTTGGGCGGCGAGAGGGGCGAGGAGCACGGCCCCGCATAGCAGGAACCGTAGGGACGCGGAACGAACCTTCATGCGGCACCTTCCTGGAGGGGTCTTTGACGCCGAGTCATGGCGCACGGGCGCGGGCCGAGGCCCGCGGCTACAGCGCCTTCTGGAAGACGCGGTATTTCTTGTAGATCTTGCCGCCCACGCGCTCCATCTCGCCCCGGACCTTGACGTTGGACTCCATCTCGTGGTGGGTATCCATGTACTCGTAACCGGCCTTGAGCGCCGACTCGATCATCTTGACGCCCATCATCACGTCGAGGCCCTGGCCCCGGTACTTGTCCTTGACGGCGCCGAGCATGAGATCGAGCTGTTTGGTCTTCTTGGCGGCCCTCAGGATGAACAGGATCCCGAAGGGAAAGAGCCGGCCCCGGGCCTTCCGGATGCCTGCGGTCATGTCCGGCATCCCGATGACGAAGGCCACGACCTCGCCGTCCTTAAGGACGGCCTTGATGAACCGGGGATCGAGGATGGGCATGTATTTCTTCGCCAGCTCGTCCTGCTCCTTCTCGTCGAGCGGGGCGTAACCGTAGATGTTGTTCTGCATGTAGGTCTCGTTCATCAGGTTGAGGATGGGGCGGATGTAGGGCCGGAACTGGCTCTTCCTGGGTGAATTCAAGGACCTCGAAGCCCCCCTTCCTTTGGGCCCGCTCGTAGATCTTCTTGTAGAATTCCGGCATCTCCTTGGGGATGTCGATCTTGTAGACGAAGTAATCGATATCCTTGACGTAGCCGGCGTCCTCGACGAGCTTGGGCATCCAATCGAAATTGTAGTAGCTGGCGATGGTCACGCCGTGCTCGAACCCCTCGATCATGAAGCCCTCGGGGTCCTGGTCGGAGAAGCCGTAGGGCCCGACGACCCGCGTCATCCCCTTGCTTCGGGCCCAGGCCTCGATGCCGCCGAGGAGGGCGCGGACGACCTCGGGGTCCTTCCGCGTCTCCAGGAAGCCGAAACGGGCCGTCTTCTCGTTCCGGTGCTCGTTGTACCGGTGATTGATGATCCCCATGACCCGACCGACACATTCCGCCCCGCGCCAGGCCAGGAGGAGGATGGTGTCGCAGTAGCCGAACGCCTTGTTCTTCGCCGGGTTGAAGTAGCTCCAATCGTCCATGTAGATCGGATGCACCCATTTCGAGTGGTCCGCGTGGACCTTCTCGGGCAGGTAGATGAACGTTCGGAGGTCTTTTTTCCCGCTGACTTCCCGGATTTCGATGTCCATCGCGTTTCCCTTCACGGAAGATACCCCAATTTATCCCTTAATAACCGGAAAAAATCAATCCCGACGAGGAAAAACCTGTGAAAATACTGGGGAAACCGGGTGGACGGTGTGTGACAAACCTTGACTTTTTCCCAGGCCGTCAATATATTACAAATCTCATGAAAATCGAGACGATCACCCTCCTAACGGTTCTTGTTCCGATCCTGGGGTCCCTGACCATTCCCGTCGCCGGCGCGATCTCCCGGGCGGCCCGTTCCGCCTGGTCGGTCGCCCTCGGCGCGGTCACGGTCGCGCTGCCCATGACGCTCATCCCGTACGCCCTCGGCGGCGGCGAGCTCGTCGCGCGGCACGCCTTCGTCCTCGGGCTCGACTTCGTCCTCGTCATCGACCCGCTGTCGGTCTTCATGTCCATCGTGTCCTCGTTCGTCGGCTTCCTCATCATCGTCTATTCCCTGGGATACGTCCGCCACGACGAGAACCAGAACGAGTATTACCTGATGGTCGTCCTCTTCATCGGCTCCATGATGGGGCTGGTGTTCTCGGGGAACCTGATCTTCATGTACCTCTTCTGGGAGATCATCGCCATCTGCTGCTGGCGGCTCATCGGATTCTACCGGGTCCGGGAACACGTCCGCCGGGCGGACAAGGCGTTCCTCATGACCTTCTTCGGCGCCGTGGTCATGCTCCTCGGCTTCATCCTTATCTATAATCAGACCGGGACCTTCGACCTGACGGAGATGCGCGGCACGCTCGTCTCCGGGACGGCCGTGGCCCTGATCCTTTTCGGCATGTTCTCCAAATCGGCCACGGTCCCCCTCCACACCTGGCTCCCGGACGCCGGCGTCGCCCCGACCACGGTCACGGCCCTGCTCCACGCGGCCGTGCTCGTCAAGATCGGCGTTTACGCGTACGCCCGCCTCTTCCTGTACGCCTTCCAGGTCCCGGACGTCTGGCAGCAGATCATCCCCGTCGTCGCGGTCGTCTCGAGCCTCGTCGCGGCGGCCGCCGCCATCATCGAAACGGATATCAAGCGGATCCTGGCCTATTCGACGGTCAGCCAGATCGGATACATCTTCCTGGGGTTCAGCATGGCCAATCCGGCCGGGATCTCGGGCTCCCTGCTCTTCATCCTGATGCACGGGCTGGCCAAGGCCGGCCTGTTCCTCTGCGCCGGGATCGTCATCCACGCCACGCACAAGCGGGACATCCGCGATATGGGCGGGCTCATCCGGACGATGCCCCTCACGGCGTTCTCGTTCCTGTTCTGCGCCTTCTCCGTCATCGGCATCCCGCCTTTCGGGGGCTTCTTCTCCAAGTTCCTGGTCATCATGGGGACGCTCAACGCCGGGCAGACCTGGCTCGCCGCCACGGCCCTGTTCACGGCCGTGCTGACGATGGTGTATCTCCTGAAGGTCTTCAGCATGGTCTTCCTGGGCGAGGCCAAGGAACCGGCCCGTGAAAAGACCCCGGGCATGGTCGGCGTCGTCGCCGTGCTCGCCGGGCTCTCGTTCGCGGCCGGGCTCCTGGTCTCCTATCCCATGAAGCTCGTCAACATCGCGACAACTCACATCAGCTGGTGGCTCAAATGACACCCAATACCCTCCTCTGGCCCATCCTCGTGCCCGCCCTGCTGGCGGCGGTCCTCCTGGCCCTGCCCTCGCGCGTCCGCCTCGTCCGCGAGGTCCTGGCGGTCGCCGGGTCGGCGGGCCTGCTCGGCCTCGCCTTCGCCCTCTTCGCCGGCGGGGACCTCTCGCTGAGCCTTCCCTGGCTGGGCATGGGCATCGATTTCGACCTCAGGCTCTACCAGTTCTCGAAATTCATCCTGCTGGCCCTCGGCGGGTTCCTCTTCCTCATCGCCCTATTCTCCACGTCGAAGATGAAGAACGACCCGAAGGCCCGGGAATATTACGGCTACGTCTTCCTGGCCGCGGCCATGGCCAACGGCGCCGTCCTGGCCGACAACTTCGTCCCCCTGGTCTTCTTCTGGGAGGGCCTCCTGGTGACGATCTACGGACTCATCACCATCGGCCGCAAGGCGACGTCGAACCGGACGGCCGTCAAGGCCTTCGTCATCAGCGGGTTCTGCGACTTCTGCATGATCCTGGGCATCGGCATCCTCTGGACGATCACCGGGACCCTGAAGATGTCCGCCGTCTCGGTCCGGCCCGAGGGCATCGCCGTCCTCGCCTTCATCATGATGATGATCGGGGCCATCGGCAAGGCCGGGGCCATGCCGTTCCACACCTGGATCCCGGACGCCGCCGTCGACGCCCCGGTCGGCTTCATGGCCTTCCTGCCGGCCGCCTTCGAGAAGCTCCTGGGCATCTACCTCCTCGCCCGCATCACCCTCGACTTCTTCACGCTCGAGAAGGGGAGCGGCCTGTCCCTCGTCCTGATGATCATCGGCGCCGTGACCATCGTCTTCGCCGTCATGATGGCCCTCGTCCAGAAGGACTTCAAGCGCCTGCTCTCCTACCACGCCGTCAGCCAGGTCGGCTACATGATCCTGGGCATCGGCACGGCCGTCCCGATCGGCATCGCCGGCGGCATCTTCCACATGATCAACCACGCCATGTATAAGTGCGGGCTCTTCCTGAGCGCGGGCTCGGTCGAGCACCGGACCGGGACGACCGAGCTCAAGAAGCTCGGCGGCCTCGCCCGCGAGATGCCCCTGACGGCGGCGGGCTTCACGGTCTGCGCCCTGGCCATCTCGGGCGTCTGGCCGCTCAACGGCTTCGTCTCGAAGGAGATGGTCTTCCACGGCGCCCTGGAATCGGGCTCCGTCATCTTCGCCATCGCCGCCTGGGTCGGGGCCATCTTCACCTTCGCCTCCTTCCTCAAGGCCGGCCACGCCGTGTTCTTCGGGCCCCGCTCGAAGGAGGTCGCCGCCGTGAAGGAAAGCCCGGCGCCGATCGTCCTCCCGATCCTCGTCCTGGCCGCCCTGTGCATCACCTTCGGCGTCTTCAACAAGCTGCCCCTCGAGACCTTCATCCAGCCCATCCTCGCCGGACACGTCGAAGCCGGCGCGCATCTCGACTTCACGTCCCACGCCCTGGCCGTCTTCAATCCCGTGGCCGGGATCTCCATCCTCTGCCTGCTCATCGCCTTCGGCCTCCACGCCTACGGCTGGAAGCGGGGGGACAAGAAGGCCTATCTGGCCTCCGAGCCCGTCCACAAGTTCCCGGGCCTGCAAGCAGATCTACGACCTGGCCGAGGCCCGCGTCTTCGACCTCTACGAGCAGGGCGTCAAGTTCATCCAGGGCCTGTCCTGGGTCCTGTTCAAGGGCGTCGACCGGCCCATCGACTTCTTCTTCGAGAAGGTCGTGACGGCCGTCGGCAGGACGTTCACCGGCATCCTGAGCAAGGCCCACAACGGCCAGTACGCCAATTACCTGGCCTGGTCGGTCGGCGGGCTCGTCGTCGTGGCTTCGATCATCACGCTACTTAGTGAAATAGAGGAGAGGACCGTTGATCTTTCTCTTCATCGCTCTGCCGCTCGTCGTCGCCGGGTTGCTGCCCCTGCTGGGCAGGGTTTCCAAGCAGGTCCTGCCGGACGTGCTGGCCAACGCCGTCCTGCTCTTCCTGCTCGTCGAATCGGTCCTCCTGGGGAGAGCACCTCGCCGCGACCGGTCCGTACGTCCGGACGTTCTCCTGGCTGGGCGAGCCGGTCAACCTCCGTCTGGCGGTCGACGGGTTCAGCCTGTTCATGCTCTTCACCGTCGCCCTCGTCGGCCTCTGCGCCGGGCATCTTCTCCATCGACTACATGAAGCACTACGGGTCCAAGGCCAATTACTACGCCCTCTTCCTGGTCATGATCGCCGGGATGAACGGCCTGGTCCTCTCGGCCGACCTGTTCAACGTCTACATCTTCCTCGAAGTGGCGGCCGTGGCCTCCTACGCCCTGGTGGCCTTCGGGCTCGAATCCGACGAGCTCGAGGCGGCCTTCAAGTACCTCATGCTCTCGGTCGTCGCCTCGGCCTTCGTCCTCATCGGGATCGCCGTCCTCTTCGGCGTCACCGGGGACGTCGAGCTTCGCCGCCGTGGCCCGGGGGCTCCAGGACACGGATTCGCGGTGGGTCGTCGCCGCCTGCTCGGCCCTGTTCATCATGGGCTTCGGGCTCAAGGCGGCCCTCATGCCCTTCCACGCCTGGCTCCCGGACGCCCACCCTTCGGCCCCGGCGCCCATCTCGGCCATGCTGTCGGGCCTCCTGATCAAGGTCTCGGGCGTCTACGCCCTGACCCGGATCTTCTTCAACGTCTTCGGCATGACCCCGGCGCTCTCGACCGTCCTCATGTCGCTCGCGACCTTTTCCATGGTCGCCGCGGCCTTCCTGGCCCTGGGCCAGAAGGACCTCAAGAGGATGCTGGCCTACTCGTCCATCAGCCAGGTCGGCTACATCGTCCTCGGCCTCGGCCTGGGGACGCCGCTCGGCATCGCCGGCGGCCTCTTCCACCTCATCAACCACGCCCTGGCCAAGGGCCTCCTGTTCTTGAATTCCGGCTCCGTCCAGCAGGCCACCGGGACGCGCAACCTCGACGAGATGGGCGGGCCTGGCCAAGCGGATGCCGGTGACCGCGGCCACGAACCTCATCGGCGCCCTGTCGATCGCCGGCGTGCCGCCGCTCAACGGCTTCTGGAGCAAGCTCATCATCATCATCGCCCTGGTCCAGGCCGGCCAGTGGGGATTCGCCGTTGCCGCCGTCCTGGCCAGCGTCCTGACGCTCTGGTACTACCTGCTCATCCAGCGCAAGGCCTTCTTCGGCAAGCTCGACGAGCGCTGGAAGGACGTCAAGGAGGCGCCGTTCTGGATGCTGGCCGTCCAACGTCATCCTCGCCCTCCTCTGCCTCGGCGTCGGCCTCTTCTTCGCCCTGACGATCAAGACCTGGATCCAGCCGGCGGCGGACGCCCTGGGCCAGGGAGTCCGGATAGCGCTCGGTTCCTGGGGAATATGAACGATGGTCCTACCAAATCATTCTGCTCGTCGGATTGGTCCTCTTCTCGGTCCTGGCCATCCTGCTCAAGGACCTGCTGAGGTCCGCGATCGCGCTCGCCGTCGCCAGCCTCCTGCTGGGCATCATCTTCTTCCGGATGAACGCCCCGTACGCCGGCGTCTTCGAGATCTCGGTCGTCGCCGGCCTCATCACCGTCCTCTTCATGCTGACCATCGCCCTGACCAAGGGAGGGGCCGCGGCCGAATCCAAGGCGGCGACGATCGCCTTCCCGGTCTTCTTCGTCGCTCTTCGCCGCGATCGACGTCCTCGTCATGAAGAAGCTCCTGGCGCGGATCCCCGCCCTCGCCGCCCCGGCGGAGACCGGGACGTTCGGCCAGGTCCTCTGGAGCGCCCGCACGTTCGACCTCGTCGGCCAGATCGCCGTCATCTTCGCCGGCGTCTTCGCCGTCCTGGCCCTCTTCCGGAAAAGGAACGACAAAGATGAATGACACCTGGATCCTGTATATGCTCTTCGTGGCCGTCCTCCTGTTCTCGGGCATCTACTGCCTGCTGACCATGAGGAACCTCATCAAGCTCTTCATCGGCATCGAGGTCGTCAGCAAGGCCGTCAGCCTGGCCCTCGTGGCCACCGGCGCCGCGCCGCAACAGCATCCTGGCCGCCCAGGCCCTCGTCGTCACCTACATCGTCGTCGAGGTCAGCCTGGTCGCCACGGCCCTGGCCCTCATCATCAACATCTACCGGAAGACCGGGAGTCTGGACGTCCGGAAACTCGCGAAGCTGAAGGGTTGAACCATGAAAGGACTCACATTCCTCCTCTCCCCGCCGGTGGCCTTCCTCTTCTTCCTCGGCGCGGCCGCTCCTGCTGCGTCCTCCTGGGGAAGGGCATGGCGCCCAAGCCCCGGAAGGTCGGCGGCAAGCTCGAGACCTACGCCTGCGGCGAGAACCTGCCGGGCTTCAAGATCCAGTTCGGCTACCGGCTGTTCTTCTTCATCGCCCTGTTCTTCACCATGATGCACGTGGCGGCGCTCGTCATCGCCACCGTGCCTGTCGGGGAAGATCGTCTTCTTCGCCATCGTCTATCTGGCCATGATCTTCCTCTCCATCATGGCGCTCGTGACAAGGAGTTGACATGCTCAATAGATTGGTACGCTGGTCGCGGATCAAGTCGCCCTGGATCCTCCATCTCAATTCCGGCGCCTGCAACGCCTGCGACATCGAGATCGTCGCGGCCCTGACGCCCCGGTTCGACGTCGAGCGGCTCGGCGTCCTGCTCAAGGCCACCCCCCGGCACGCCGACGTCATCGTCTGCACCGGCCCGGTGACCCGCCAGATCAAGGACCGGATCATCCGCATCTACGAACAGGTCCCCGACCCGAAGTTCGTCGTGGCCGTCGGCGCCTGCGCCATGTCCGGCTGCGTCTACCGCGGCGCCTACAACGTCGAGGGCGGGCATCGACCAGGTCATCCCCGTGGACGCCTACGTCCCCGGCTGCCCGGCCCGGCCGGACGCCATCCTGGACGGCGTCGTCAAGCTCCTCGGAAAACTCTGAGCCTCGAGGTCGATATGAAAGATACAGAGATCATCGAAAGGATCCAGGGCCTCCTCGGCGCCAGGGTCCTCGCGATCACGAATCCGTCGGAGCGGCGGATCTTCCTCACGGTCGCTCCCGCCGCCCTCCCGGACTCCGTCCGGGCCCTGCGGGACGGCCTCGGCTTCGCCTACCTGGCCACGATCAGCGGCGTGGACAAGGGCGAGGCCTTCGAGCTCCTCTACCACTTCGCCAACGCCCATACCTGCCTCACGGTCCGGACGGAGATCCCCCGGTCGGCGCCCCGCGTGCCCGTCCATCACCCCGGTCATCCCCGGGGCCATCCTCTACGAGCGTGAGATCCAGGACATGTTCGGCATCGTCGTCGAGGGCCTCTCCGACCCGCGGCCCCTCATCGTGCCCGACGACTGGCCGCCGGAGAACTACCCCCTCCGCAAGGACTGGAAATTCACGCGGCCCGAAGAGAAGATCCCCGGAGGAAGGTTATGAAGGTCCAGATCCCCATCGGGCCCCAGCATCCGGCCCTCAAGGAGCCCATCAGCCTGCGGATGACGGTCGACGGTGAGGTCATCACCGACGCCGACCTCCGCCTGGGATACAACCATCGCGGCCTGGAGAAGCTGGCCGAGGAAAAGACCTATCTCCAGAACATCTATCTGACCGAGCGCATCTGCGGCATCTGCTCGCACTCCCACGCGACCTGCTTCGTCCAGGGCGTCGAGAAGCTCCTCGAGGTCGAGGCCCCGAGACGGGGCCTGTACATCCGCTACCTCGTCTCCGAGCTCGAGCGGGTCCACAGCCACCTCCTCTGGCTCGGCGTCGCCGGCCACGAGGCGGGCTTCGACTCGTTCTTCATGTACACCTGGCGGGACCGCGAGGTCGTCATGGATATCCTGGAGATGATCTCCGGCAACCGCGTCCACTACGCCATCAACACCCTCGGCGGCGTCCGCCGCGACGTCGACGATGCCCTCAAGGCGCATATCCTCGGCTCCCTGGACCTCCTCCGGGAGCGGACCAAGTACTACCTGATGATCGGGGCCAACGAGCCGAGCTTCGCGGCCCGCCTGGCCAACGTCGGGTTCCTGTCGAAGGAGGACGCCCTCGCCCTCTGCGCCGTCGGGCCGACGGCCCGGGCCTCGGGCATCGCCCAGGACGTGCGCAAGGACGATCCCTACGGCATCTACGACGAGGTCCCCTTCGAGGTCTGCACGGCCGATTCGTGCGACGTCCTCGGCCGGACCGTCGTCCGGGTCAAGGAGCTCCTCCAGTCCTACAACATCATCGAATTCCTGCTGAAGAACCTGCCCGCCGGCCCCGTCGCCGTCAGGGCGCCCCGCCGGGCCAAGCCCGGCGAGGTCGTCAGCCGCTACGAGGCGCCCCGCGGCGAGAACATCCACTACATCAAGGCCAACGGCACGGACAAGCCGGAACGGCTCAAGGTCCGGGCCCCGACGCTGGCCAACTACGCCGCGACCATCAAGATGCTCAAGAACGGCTTCATCGCGGACATCCCGCTCATCTTCGCCGCCATCGACCCCTGCATCTGCTGCGCCGAGCGGACCGTCGAGGTCGTCGACGCCCGGAGCGGCGAGGAGACGCGTCCTCCGGTTCAGCGAGCTGCGGCAGATGGCCGCCGGGCGGTCGACGAACGTCACTCGGAAAGGGAATGCGGTATGGCCCTTCTAAGAACCCTCCTCTATCTCCTGGTCTATCCCGGGCTCCTCTTCCTCTTCGTCTATTCCACTTTCTGCGAGTGGTTCGACCGCAAGATCTACGCCCGCCTCCAGAACCGGATGGGCCCGACCCACACGGGGAGGTGGGGCCTCCTCCAGCCCGTGGCCGATTTCATCAAGCTCATGTCCAAGGAGGACATCGTCCCGGACGCGGCCGACAAGCGCCTGTTCAACGCCCTCCCGGTCTTCGGGCTGGCCATCGTCGCGGCCGCCGGCCTGCTCCTCCCGGTCTGGAACTTCGACCTCGCCGTCCCCGGGCCGACCTCCTTCCCGGGCGACATCATCGTCGTCCTCTACATGCTGAGCCTGCCGACCCTCATCTTCTTCCTGGCCGGCTGGTCTTCGACGAGCTTCTTCTCGACGATCGGCGCGACCCGCGTCCTGACCATGCTCTTCGGCTACGAAGTGCCCCTGTTCCTCTCGGTCCTCAGCCCGGCCCTCCTGGCCGGCTCCTGGCGCCTCGCCGAGATCGCGCATTTCTACCAGCAGAAGCCGCTCCTCATCCTCCCGAACCTCCTGGGCTTCGTCGTCGCCCTCATCGCCGTCCAGGCCAAGCTCGAGCGGACGCCCTTCGACATCCCCCACGCCGAGACCGAGGTCGTCGGCGGGACCTTCACCGAATATTCCGGCAAGAAGCTGGCCTTCTTCCGCCTGATGACGGACATCGAGATGGTCGTCTCGGCCGGCCTGCTTTCCGCCGTGTTCCTGGCCGGGTTCCCGGGCGGCGTCTTCATCGGATTCGCGAACTTCGTCGTCAAGACCCTGTTCGTCATCTTCCTGCTGTCCCTGATGCGGGCGCTGACGTCGCGGATCCGGATCGACCAGGTCGATCACCTTCGCCTGGAAGATCCTGGCGCCCCTGGCCGTCCTCCAGCTTCTCATCGTCATCTTGATCAAGGGATTCCTGTCATGAAGATAGCCGCCTTCCTCCCGGAGCTCCTCCGCCACCTCTTCAAGAAGCCCGCCACCGTGGACTATCCGTTCAAGAAGCTCGTGGTCCCCAAGGATTTCCGGGGAACGCCGTTCCTCCACCCCGAGCTGTGCATCGTCTGCAAGGCCTGCGAGCGGGACTGCCCGGCCGAGGCCATCGAGATCACCTCGGTCAACGAGGCCGAGAAGCGGTTCAAGATGATCATCCACAACGACCGCTGCATCCACTGCGCCCAGTGCGTGGATTCCTGCCCGACGACGCCGAAGAAGGCCATGGACATGGACGACCTGTTCGAGATCGCGGCCTTCGACCGTCACGCCCTCAAGGCCCAATGGGAGTTCGTCCGGGCCGTCCAGAAGCCCAAGGCTCCCGCCGCCCCCGCCGCGCCGGCCGCGCCCAAGACGGAAGTCTCGGCCTAGGGCGACGGCGTTCAGGGCTCGCCGGCTCTTCGCTCTCCCCGTCCTGCGGACGGGGAACCGTGCCCGCTCCGCCCCTCGACGGCTTCCTCCGGGATATCCCCTCCGTCCCTCGCCCGCCAATCCTTCGTTCCTGGCGGAAGTCCCTGGGCAGGGGGAAAAGAGACGGCGCGCTTTATACAAACCTCGAATTGTGCGTGCTATAATGCTAAGATTACGTTAAAAGGAAGCACGAAAGAGAGATGCCTAAGGACTGGAAGAAAGCGCTGGCGGCGGGGATGCGGGGCAAGGGCCGGATCGTCATCCTGGGCGTCGGGAACCCCCTCAAGGGGGACGATGCGGCGGGGCTCCTGTGCGCCGAGGCCCTCCTCAAGAACATCCCGGCAAAGGAGCGGCGCGCCGTCAAGATCCTTCGCACCTACGACGTCCCCGAGAACTACACGGGCATCATCCGGAAGTTCCGGCCGACGCGGGTCATCATCATCGACGCCGCCCTGGCCGGGCTTAAGCCCGGCGAGATCTTCGTCCTGGAGAAGGAGAAGATCGCCATCGAGGAGATCTCGAGCCACAAGATCCCGCTCATGGTCCTCATTTCCTACCTGGAGCAGAGCATCGAGTGCAAGGTCACGGTCCTCGGCATCCAGGCCCGCGACCTGTCCTTCGGCGCCCCGGTCAACCCGGATCATCAAGGCCGCGGTCAAGACGGTCGCGGATTACCTGACCGAGATCATCGGCAAGGCCAAGCCCGGGAAAAGGGCTTAGTTCGGGTTAATTAAATCCCCCCAGCCCCCCTTTTACAAAGGGGGGTATCTGTTCCCCCCGCCCCCCGGCCCACGGATCCTTCTGGACGCAGGCTGAAGCCTGCGGCTACAGCTTCGCCGGCTCGCTCGTCCCGCGCGTCTCGCCTATATCTTCATCGGCATGAGGACGTAGATGTTCTTGACGCCCTCTTCGTGTTCCGGCTTGAGGAGCACGGCGCTGTTCTCGTCCTTGATCTCGAAGGAAACGGACTCCGAGGTCACGGTCATCAGGAAATCGAGGAGGTACTGGGCGTTGAAGCCGATCTCGACGTCGTCGCCCTTGTATTCCACGGCCAGCTTGTCCCGGGCCTCGCCGATCTCGGGATTCGACGAGAAGAGCCGGATGCGGTTCTTTTCCAGATAGAACTTGATGCCCTTGGATCGTTCGGCCGAGAGAAGATAGACCCTCCGGACGGCGCCGGCCAGCTCGTCCCTCGAGAGCGTGAGCTTGTTCGGATTGTCCTTCGGGATGACGGCCTTGTAGTTGGGGAACTTGCTCTCGATGACCCGGGAGAGGAGGGTCCGGTTCTCGACCCGGAAGAACAGGTTGTTGTCGTCGAGATCGAACTCGACCGATTCGTCGTCGAACTTCCGGAGCTCGCTGAGCGTTTTCTTGGCGACGATGACGCTCAGGTCCTTGTCCACCTTCAAGCCGTCGACCGCCCTGGAGACGAACGACAGCCGGTGGCCGTCGGTGCTGACGAGCTCCATTTCCTTGTTCCGCAGGGTCAGGAGCGCCCCGTTGAGGTAATATCTCTGCTCCTGGGTGATGGCGTAATAGACCCGATCGATCATATCCTTGAATCCCGCCAGGGGAAGCCGGATGCCCTTCTCGAATCGCGGCTCGGGAACCGGGGGATAATCCTCCTTCGGCAGGCAGAGGACCTTGAACTCGCTCTCCCCGGCCCTGATCTCGAGCTGGTCGTCCTTCATCTCGAAGACGACGTTCCCGCCGTCCGCGAGCGATTTGACGATCTCGAAGATCTTCTTCCCGTTGACCGTGACCGCCCCGGGCTTATCGATATCGGCCGCGAAATGCGTCTTCAGGCCGACCTCGAGGTCCGTCCCCGTGAGCTCGACCTCGTCCTTCGTCACGTTCATCAGGACGTTCGCCAGGATGGGCATCGTGTTCCGCTTCTCGACGATCCCCTGGAGCAGCTGAAGTTCGTCCAGGATGTTTTCCTTTGGACGTGGTGAATCTCATTTTTCCACCTTTCAACAGCTCTTAATATATTTCTTGAATAGATAAATATCAATAGGGTTTAAAGGATAAGAAAAGGCGTGGAAATGTGCAAAAACCCCGCAAGTCGCTGACACGCTCATTGGATGAAGCTGATCAGGCTGTTGATTTCTTTGTTGAATTCGGGATCGTCGGTCCGCATCTTCTCGATCTTGCGGACGCTGTGGATAACCGTCGTGTGGTGTTTTCCACCGAATTTCTTGCCGATCTCCGGGAGCGAGGCCTTGGTCAGCTCCTTGGCCAGATACATGGCGACCTGCCTGGGGAAGGCGACCTTGGGCGAGTTGTTCTTGGACTTGAGCTGGGACGGCTTGATCTTGAACCGGTGGCAGATGAGCTTCTGGATCTTTTCGACGGTGACGACGTTCGACGAGGCGTCGAGGAGCCCCTTGAGGGCTTCCTTCGTCAGGTCGAGGTCGATCTTCTCGCCCTTGAGAGAGGAATAGGCGATGACGCGCCGGAGATAGCCCTCGAGCTCGCGGATATTGGAGTGGACCTTGTCGGCGACGTAAAGGGCCACGGTCTCGGGGAGGGCGATGTCCTCCATCTCGGCCTTTTTCTTGAGGATGGCGATCCGGGTCTCGATGTCCGGCGGCTTGAGGTCGGCGATCAGGCCCCACTCGAAGCGCGACCGGAAGCGCTCCTCGAGGTGGGGGATCTCCTTCGGCGGGCAGTCGCTGGAGATGACGATCTGCTTCTGGCTGTCGTAGAGATGATTGAACGTGTGGAAGAACTCTTCCTTCGTCCGCTCCCGGCCGCCGAGGTAGTGGATGTCGTCCATGAGCAGGACGTCGACGCTCCGGTACTTCTCCCGGAAGTCCAGGATCTTCCCGTACTGGAGGTGATTGATGAGGTCGTTCATGAACTTCTCGGTCGTGATGTAGAGGACCTTGAGCCGATGGTTGCTCGCCATCGCGCTCTGGCCGATGGCGTTCATCAGATGGGTCTTCCCGAGGCCGGCCCCGCCGTAGATGTACAGGGGATTGTAGGACTTGGCCGGCGTCTTGGACACCGCGATCGCCGCGGCGTGGGCGAACTGGTTGCACGAGCCGATGACGAAGTTCTCGAACGTGTAGTTGGGATTCAGGTTGGGGTTGAGGACCGCTCCCGTCTTGGTCTTCCGGTCCTCCGGGGATTTCCGGATGAAGGCCGACGGCGTCTCATCGAAGATGTACTTGATCTCGAAAACCCTGCCGAAGAGGTCCTTGGCGCACTCGTTGAGGAGGACGGAATAGTGGAACGAGAGCCAGTCCCGGAAGTAGGAATTGGGGACCTTGATATAGAGCGCGTCCCCTTCCTCTCCGATGTATCCGGTCGGCTCGAACCAGGTCTCGAAGCTGTTGGCATCGACCTTCTTCTGGACCGATTGGACGATACGAAGCCAAGGATTAGTTTTTTCTTCAGGTTCCATGGGTATCCGCCAGATTTCCACAGAATTATCCACATCTGTGAATATTTCTGCCCCCTCCCCGAGGGGTCTGGTGAGGCTTCGAGATAATAGCATTCCGGGGGGGCGATTTCAAGGGATATTTTGGCTCCGCCGGCCGGGGTTCACTTCGTGAAAAGATACCGGTCCTGGAGGCGCTCGTCGCTGAAGAAGTCCTGGAAGAACCGCTGTCGGAACTGCGGCGCAAGCTCGAAGAACGCGTAGGAAACGGGAACGTTCTCGATGAAGAAGGTCGTCGTCTCGTTGAACTCCTTCGAGAGGACCACCTCCCCCGTGCCCGCGCGGATGAGGGAGACGCCGACCCTCAGGGTATAAACCCTTCGCTGGGAAAGCTCGGTTCTCTCCTGCCGGAAGGGGCCGTCGATCACTTTTGGGTCCGTTTCGAGGAGCGCTTTCCGCACCTCCTCGCGATAGAGGACGGTCCCGGTCAGGAACAGCGCGGGCCCGGGGCCGGCCGGAAGGCTCCGCCAGAAGTCCTTCTCGCCGGCGCGGCCGGCCTTGTCCGTCGGAATGGGCCGGCGGGAGACCTTCCCTTCGAACTTCCGGGCCAGCTCCGTATAGAGATAATCGACGATCTCTTTTCCGGCATCGAAATCCGGAGGGGCCTCTTCCGCGCGGAAGTCCGCGAGGTAGATCTCTCCGATCTCCGCCGGGCGAAGGGGCGTGTATCCCGGGATGCCGACCCGGACGCGGCGGACGCCCTCGCTCGTGCAGGCGAGCTGGAGGAGGCAGGCCGCGGCGACGATCCCCCGGCTCGCTCTCATCGCCGCCCCCCGTCCCGCGCCTTTTCGGCGCCGTCCTTCCAGACGGACATGTTCTCCTGGAACCTTTCGAAGTTGTGCTTGATGCGGATGTCCAGGGGGTCGAGGGCGAGCGCGGTCTCGTATTCCTTCCGCGCATCCTCCCACCGGCCTTTCTTCTCGTAGGCGACCGCAAGGTTGTTGTGGGCGGCGGCTGAGCGGGGAGCGGCGGCCACGGCTTTCTCCCAGCGGGAGAGCGCGTCGTCCCACTGTTCCTCTTCCGAGGCCTCGAAGCCGAGCCGGATATCGTTGTTCCGAAGGGCGCTCCCGCATCCGGGGAGCAGAATAGCGGCGGCGACCGCCGCGAGCAGGAGGTTGATCGTAGTCCGCGTCTTTATCATCAGCATTCCCGGTGCCCTCACACTATCGTTTTTCCCGAAAAGCGTCAAGATTCATTCCCCGCCTCTTTTACAGGATTCGTGCCGTAATGCTTCTCGGGGAGAGTCCGAGTTCTGCTGGAGCCCGCGTAAAGTTCCTTTCCTAGATAGGACGGGCGGATAGATGGGATCGCCGCGCGAAGGACGGAGGGATGTTCCTGAGCCCTTCGAAGGCGATCCCTCGCACCATGGAGCTTATCGGTTGCCTTGGGATGGGGATTATGGTATAAAAGAAGCCTCAAAAAGAGAGAGACCCATGCCAAAAGTATGCGAGATCTGCCAGAAAGGGCCCGTCTTCGGGCATAACGTCAGCCATTCCCACAAGTCTTCCCCAAAGAAGTGGAAGCCCAACCTGCAGAGCGTAACGGCCCAGACCAAGAAGGGGCCCAAGCAGATATGGGTCTGCACGCGATGCCTCCGCTCGGGGAAGGTCGTCAAGGCCGGCTGACGCGGCCGCCTAGACCCGATCCGCCGAAAAAACTTCCTTGATCTCCGCCAGGCCGCCGAGGATCGCCTCGAGGTGGCGGATATCCCGCACGCTCACCTCCAGGCTGAGGGTTCCCTTGCCCAGGGCGGAGGTCGCGACCTCCGCCTTGGTGATGTTCCCTTCGAGCCGCGAGATGGCGGTCGCCACCTGGGCCAGAACGCCCGGAGAGTCTTCGGACTTGACGAGGAGCTTGGCCCGGAAGCTTCCCTTGAACCCTTCGTCCCAGGCCACCTCCACCATCCTCTGCGAATCCAGGATCTCCTTGACGACGAGCGGGCAGCGAAGGGAGTGGACCGTGATCCCCTTGCCGGCCGTGATATAGCCGGTCACGGGCTCGCCCTTGATGGGGGAGCAGCAGCGGCCGAGGCTGATCATCGGATCGCCCAGGCTTCGGATCATGATGGCGGGCTGTCTCTTTCCCGTCACCGTGGACACGACCCGGCCGAGGAACGTCTCTTTCTTCGGCGCCATCCCGGCGGCGGGAGAGAGGCTTTCCAGGAAGGCCCGGTCGATGACGACCTTGCCCATCCCGGCCTCCCGGTAGAAGGCGTCCATCGAGCCGAGCCTCTTGTTCAGGACGGCGGACAGCCTCTCGAGGAGGGCGGCTTCCTTCCGGAGCTCGGCCGGCAGTTCGACCTTGGCCGTCTCTCGTTCCCAGAGCTTTTTCCCCAGGGCCAGGCTCTTGGCCCGGCTCCGGACGTTCAGCCAGCGCTTGATCTGGTGGCGGGCGTCGGATGTCGAAGCCGCCGCAAGCCAGCTCCGGGACGGGACCCGGTCCTGGTCGGTCTCGATCTCGACGATGTCGCCCGTCTTGAGGACCGTCTTGAGCGGAGAGGCCGTGCTGTTGATCCGCGCCTCGACGGCATGGAGGCCGATCTCAGTGTGGATCTTGAAGGCGAAGTCCAGGGCCGTCGCGCCGGGCGGCAGGCTAACGGCCTTCCCCTTGGGGGTGAAGACGTAGACCTCCTCGGGAATGAGGTTGGTCTTCAGGGTCTTCAGGAACTCCCGGGGGCTCTTCTGCTCCTCGTACAGGGCGACCATCTCCCTCAGCCAGTGGAGCCGCTGATCGTCCTTGGCCAGGCCCTGCGGCCCGCCCTCCTTGTACTTCCAATGGGCGGAGATCCCGTTCTCGGCGAGGTCGTGCATCTCCCGCGTCCGGATCTGGATCTCGAAGGTCTTCTGATCGGCGGTGATCACGGTCGTGTGGAGGGCCTGGTACATGTTCGGCTTGGGCATGGCGATGAAGTCGCGGAACCTCTGCGGGAGGTGCGGCCACTTCTGGTGGATGATGCCGAGGGCGGCGTAGCAGTTCTTGACGGTGTCGGTGATGAGCCGGAGGGCCAGGAAATCGTAGACCTGGTCGAAGCCGATGTCCCGGCGCTTCATCTTGCTCCAGACGCTGTAAGGCCGTTTCGTCCGGGCGAAGACCTCGGCCGGGACGCCGTTCTCCTTCATCAGGGCCTCGAGGGCCTTCTTGAACTGGCGGAGCTCTTTCTCGCCGGTCTTCGCCAGGGGCTCGACGAGGGCGGTGACCTTGAAGTATTCCTCGGGCGCGACGTAGCGGAAGGAGAGATCCTCGAGCTCGGCCCGGATCCTCCCCATGCCCAGGCGGTTGGCGATGGGGGCGTAGATCTCGAGCGTCTCGCGGGCCACCTGCTTCTGCTTCTCCTCGTCCAGGAACTTGAGGGTCTTGAGGTTGTGGATCCGATCGGCCAGCTTGATGAAGATGACGCGCAGGTCGTCGGTCATGGCCAGGATGATCTTCCGGATGGTCTCGGCCCGCCGCGCCTCGGGGGAGGCCTCCTGGACGCGACTGATCTTGGTCACGCCCTCGACGAGGGCGACGACCTCCTTGCCGAAGGCCTCCCGGATCTCGGGGGCCGTAACGTCCGTGTCCTCGAGGACGTCGTGGAGGAGGCCGGCGACGAGCGTCGTCCGGTCGAGGCTCATGTCGGCCAGCATCCCGGTGACCTCGAGAGGGTGGCTCAGATACGGCTCGCCGGACCGGCGAACCTGGCCCTTGTGGGCGCGGGCGGCGAAGACGTAGGCCTTCTGGAGGCCGGCGACGTCCTTCTCGCCCAGACGGGGCGTGACCTTTTCCAGGATGTCATCGAACCGGATCATCGGCTTTCCGTGTCGCCGTTCGCTTCCCGCTCGCGGGCGAGGATCCAGTCCACGGCCGCGCCGAGGTCGGGCGCGACGAAGTCGGGCTCGACCCCTTCCAGGCGGAGGGCTTCGAGGGAGGCCTCCCCATAGCCCGTCAGGACAAGGACGGGCCTGGCGCCGGCGTTGATCCCGAAACGGATGTCTTCGACCTTGTCGCCGACCATATAGGAGCCCTCGAGATCGAGGTCGAGGGCCTCCCGGGCCCGGAGGGCCATCCCGGGGAAAGGCTTGCGGCAGGCGCAGTCGGTCCGGTAGTCGGGGGACGAGGACTCCATGAAATGCGGGCAGTAATAGACCGCGTCGATCCTGGCGCCGGCGGCGGCAAAGTCCGCGAGCATCCGGTCATGGATGACGCGGAGCGCGCCCTCCGTGAAGAACCCCCGGCCGACGCCGGACTGGTTGGTGACGATGACGACGGCCAAGCCCGCCGCGTTGAGCTTCCGGACGGCCTCGAAGCTGTAGGGATAGATGCGGATCTGGTCGTATCGTCCCGGGTAGCCGACATCCTCGTTGAGGGTCCCATCCCGGTCCAGGAACACCGCCCGGCGCTTCACAGGAGCCTCCGCCCCGCCTCGAAAGCCTCCTCCGGCCCGATTCCCGTCATACAGCGATGGTCGTAGGGGCATTTCCGGTAGAGACATGGCCAGCAGGGCACATCCGTTTTCAGGACGGCGGCCCGGGTGCGGACGGGCCCGGTTGCGAGGGGCTCCGTCGGCCCGAAGATCGCCAGGATGGGCGTGCCCAGCGCGTCGGCGATATGCATCGGCCCCGTATCGTTGGTCACGAACAGGCGGCCCAGGCCGATGAGGGCGACGAGCTCGCGGAGGGATGTTCGCCCGGCGAAGCTCAGGGCGGGTCTTTCCAGGCCCGCGGCGACGGCCGCGGCGATGTCCTTCTCTCCGGCCGAGCCGACGATCAGGATATCGGCGTCGGCCCGCGATTGAAACAGCCGGCCGAGCGCGGAGAACCGTTCGGCCGGCCAGCGCTTGGCCGGGCCGTAGGCGGCGCCGGGATTGAGGATGATGAGCGGCCGGGAGCGATCGCGTCCGGCCTCGTCGAGCCGGCATTCCGCCGCGGCTTTCTCCTCCGGCGTCACGGATAGCCCGGATCCGGCGAAGGAGGAGGCGAATCCGAGTCCGCGGAGCAGGTCGAGATAGTAATCCCGCTGATGGGGCGGCTCGATCCTGTCCTTCACGCGAACGCGGCGCGTCAGAAGCAGGCTCCGTCCGTCCCGGACGTATCCCCAACGTTCCGGTATTCCCGCCTGCCGGAACAGGAGCGCCGTGCCGAAGGAATTCGTCAGGAGAAGGCCGGCGTCGAATCGATGGGCCCGGAGCGCGGCCGCCTCCCGCCTGAGCCTCTTCAGCCCCTTCGTCCGCCCGATGGTCAGCGCGCCCCGTACGCCGAGCTCGGGGGAGAGAAGATCGCCGACCCAGGGCTGTCCGGCGGCCCAGACCTCGATATCGGGCCCCGAGGCCGCGAGCGAACCCAGGACCGGCAAAGCCATGACGGCATCCCCGATCCAGTTCGGCATCCGGACAACAAGCTTCATCTTCCTCATTTTAACAGAATCGGCGGGCTCCGACGAGGAGGGCTTGGAGGCCGCCCCCGACCCCAGTACTATTCCCGGCGGTTCGGGCGCTTTTGATGTAGCCGCAGGCTTTAGCCTGCGCTCGTCGAAGTCTCGAGATCCGACCTGAGCTCTCCCCTCCTGCCCTCGGTACTTCTCCTCAAGGCGTGATTGAGATGAAGATCAACCGGGCTCTTAGGATGCGTTTCAATAAAGACGCAGGCTAAAGCCTGCGGCTACAAAGAAATGGCTTGCCTTCCCGCGGGATGCCCCCAAGTCCCGAGAAGGGGAGAGCCGCCTACTCCGGGCTATACCTTGAAGAAGATCTTGTGCCGATGGAGGAACCGCAAGCTCAGCCACTTTGCGGCGAGGGCGCCGACGGGGATGACAAGGGGAGCGACCAGCCCCGCATGCCCCTGGACGCCCGTCAGGAAGAAGCGTGCGATCCCGTCGAAATCGACCACCTCCTGGCCGAAATAGATGAGGATGGCGTTCGTCCCGATGACGACGAAGAAGAAGGCCCACCGACTCCAGCCCTTGACGTCGATGAGCCAGTAGAACAACGCCATCAACAGAAGGCACCAACCGCCGGCCCAAAGCACGTATGTGCTCGTCCAGATGTGCTTGATGATGGGGAAGGCCAGGCTCCAGACGTAGCCGACGGCAAGGAGAGCGATTCCGCCGATGAGAAGGCCGATCGTCTTGCGCCGGCTGCTCCGGCTCGACTTCAGCCAATAGCCGGCGAACACGCCCAACAGGAGGGAGCAGGCTGCGGGGAAGGTCGAAATGACGCCGAGGCTGTCGCCGGGCCCGTAGAACTCGGCTGAGATATGGCCCGCCATGAGCTTCTGGTCGACATAGGTATGGAGGGAGCCCTCCGGAGTCATCTGGCCGGGGCCGAAGCCGGGGACGGGGATGAGCGCCAGGGCGGCCCAATACAGGAGCAGGACGGAGACAAAGACGGCGACCTGCGTCTTGATCTTTGTGTTGAGCACGAGGACCGCGATGAGGAAATAGCAGATCCCGATGCGCTGGAGGACCCCGGTCCAGCGCTGGTTGGCGAAGTCGAAGCCCAGGACCCCGCCGGCCATGAGGCCGAGGAGGATGAGGATGAGCGTCCGCTTGACGATGTGAAGATAGACGCGCGTCCGCGCCTTTCCGGTTTCGACCCGCTTCAGGAGGGAGAAGGGGAAGACGGCGCCGATGATGAAGAGGAAGAGCGGGAAGATCAGGTCGTAGAAAGTGAACCCGGCCCAGGCATTGTGCTCGACCTGGCGCGCGAGGAACCGCGTCCAGGGCGCGTCCTGGACGGCCGGCAGGGCGCGGCAGACGGCGTCCCCGCCGATGATCCAGAACATGTCGAAGCCGCGCAGGGCGTCGAGCGACGCGACCCGGCCTCCGGTCGGGACGGGCTTGTTGGCGTCCATGGTCCCCCCTATCGGGCCGCCGCCTTTTCCAGGGCGGCTTCCATGGAATCGTACATCCAATGGAGCATGTCGCGGGTCCGCGAGGGCTTCACCTGGGCCGCGATAGCGGAAGCCGTTTCCTTCCGGAGCGCCCGGAGCCCCTCGAGGGCACGCGCCGCGTCGGCGGTGAGCTCCGGGCTAGGGCCGCCCGCGCCAAGCTTCAAAAGCGCCCGTGACGCCTCGGCCCTGTTGATGAGGTTCCTGGCCGCGAGGTTCCAGGCCTTGAGCTCTTCGTGACCTTTCTTCGCGACCTTGGCGTATGCGTCGAACAGGGCGAGGCCCTCCCTGTATTCCGCGAGCCGGCGCTCACAGGTTGCGAGCTCTTCGTTGAGAGCGCCCTCCTTCGTCATATGCCAGACCCGGTCCTCGACGTATTCCTTCCGGGCGGGCAGGGCCTCCTTGAAGAACCCGAGGTCGTCGGCGTAATTGAACAGGCCCCGGTTCGCGAGCCGGCCCGCGGCGACAAAGAAGCCCGGGTCGTCGACGCCGAAATGCTCCCGGACGTAGGCGGCCGGAAACTCTTCGAGGCCGCCGCAGGGATTCGCGGCGATGAAATTCGGCAGATCGATCGACGTTCCTTGAAGCTCCCAGGGGAAGAGATGGACCGTCCAGCTCGTCAGGACCGCCCCGTCGAGCCGGCCGGACATCCCCCTCTTGAACGAATCGAATGTATTTCTCATGTGAAAAAAGGTCCGCGGGGCGAAGACGCTGTCCCCCCAGCAACTCGAGCTGGGACAGACGACGACATCGAAGCCGTGGGCGGCCAGGTACTCCGCCTGGTAGAATTGATCCGGGTCCCGACCGGGCTCGTCGCCGAGCGGGTAAAGAAAGGAGCCGAACCGGGCCCGCGTCGCGGCGTCGATCTCGTCCTTTCTCTTCGTCCCCTGCCCCCAGACCCAGATCCCGTCCGCTCCGACGAACCTCGTGTAGAGCCAATCGTAGACGACAACGTTCCGTGAAAGGCTGTCGAGGGCCTCCGGATGATTGAGCAGCATGTCGCCCCAGATGATGGGCCGGATGCCTTTGGCGACAAGAGGCCGGGCGACGGCGTTGACATGATCGATGAAAAGAGACGAGAGCGAGTGCTCGGCCACGTAGGCGCGACAGCGGGGGCATTCGCCGAGCGTGTAGGCCTCGTCCGCCCCCAGGTGAAAGTACCGGACGTCCCCGAAGACCTCGAGGTACTCCCCGATCCATTTCTCGAGGAACGGCACGATCTCGGGATGACGCGGGCAATACTGGTCGATGCGGTCCGGGACCTCCGCCAGCGGCTTGTATTTGTCGTGCTGGAGGACGTACTCGCAATGGCCGAGCGTCTGGAGCAGCGGGATGGGCTCGAGCCCGAGCCCGCGGCAATAGGCCAGGATCTCCTTGAACTCGGCCTTGGAGAACGCGTCCGGCGAGACGCACTCCGGGCACGTCTCCCATTGGATGTTGTTCTCGACCTCCCAGATGATCGTGTCGTAACCGAGGGCCGCCAGCCTCTTCAATTCCTTCTTCAGGTAGGGGCCCGTGAACTGGGAGATGTTCATGTCGATGTGGAAGCCCTTGATGCGCGGGGCTGAGGCGGCCTTCTCGGGCGTCGCGCTTCCTGCCGCAAAGCTTGTGGCCGAAAGCCCTATGATCGCCGTTGCCAGGAATAGGATCGCCGTTTTGCGCATGCTCGTCCCTCCTCGCGGTCTTGTCCTACTCTAACGCAATCGGGGGGGCAAATCCAAATCCCGAGGTCCGATAAGCGCAGTCCTCCCCGCCGGGGAAAAGGGACGGACGAAGATCCTGGAGCGGGCTTAGCGGTACGTCTCTCCGTCGACCTTGATCAACGGATAGGGTCCTTCAACGGGGACCGGGATCTCCGTGACCATCTTCTTCACGAGCGCATCGAGGGTCGCCGCGTCCTTGGCGTCCCATTCGCAGACGATGCGGATCGCCTTGCCCTGCGCGTCCAACGGGGCCCAACTGCCGATCCAGTAGGCATCGGCCCCGGAGTAACGCTTGGCGAGCCGGGCCACCGGCTCGATCTGCGAGAGCTCCATCGGGACGGGCAAAGGATGGAAAAGAATGAATTTAGCCATTTCCTCACCCCCAAACTCAAAGATAGCGAATGCGCGGGTCCGGCTGGGCCCTCTCTCCCGGCCGAATCCCTATATTCTCTTTAATAAGCCGCCCGGGGGGCGTTGTCAATGTGAGGGGGACCCGGCCGAGCCCCGCCCTGGGAAATACGTCAAAAGGGAAAATGGTATCGTGTCCCCGATTGACAGGCGAAGGGGCGGGGGGCTAGAGTAAGGCCTGAACAGGAGGGAAGGCGGCGGCCGGACCATGATCCTCGGGCCAGATCTCATGGATTCCCTGCGGGCGCGCGGGGAATGGGCGCGGGACCTGCTGTGCCGAATGATCGAATTTCCCAGTACGACCGGCGCCGAAGGCGACGTGCAGGAATTCCTGGGCGGAGTCCTCTCGGGCCTCGGCTTCCCCGCGCGGCTCGTCCCTATCGATGAATCCGTCGTTCATGACGCCGATCACACGCCTGTTGCCGGGCACGTAAGCTACCGGGGCCGGCCGAACATCCTCGTGGATCTCGGCGGAGCGGGAGGCGGCCGAAGCGCCATCCTCAACACCCACGTGGACGTGGTTCCCGGCCCGGACGGGTTGTTCTCTCCTCGGATAGAGGGGGAAACGATCCAGGGTCGGGGCGCCTGCGATGCCAAAGGGCAGGTCGCGACCGTCCTGCTCGCGCTCTCGGCCCTCAAGGGCCTCGGTATCCGTCTCAAGGGAGATGTCCAGGCCCAGTTCGTCATCGAGGAAGAAGCGGGCGGCAACGGCTCCCTTGCGGTCCTCCTCGGCGGGAACCGGGCCGACGTCGCCGTCGTGCTCGAGCCGACCGGCCTCACCGCGCGCTCGGCCAACCGCGGCGCGGTCTGGTTCAAGCTCGGCGTCACCGGCCGGTCGGTCCACATGGGCCGGTACCGGGAGGGCGTGAGCGCCGTGGATGAGATGGCCGGCCTGCTTCCCCTCCTCAAAGAATATGAAGCGTTCCTGCGGTCGGCGTCCAAAGGCCAGGCGGGCTTCCCGGACGACCCCAGCCCCGTCGTCGTGAACGTCGGGCGCATCCGGGGCGGGGATTGGCCGTCGACCGTCCCGGGCGAATGCATCGTCGAGGGCGGCATCGCGTTCCTTCCGAACAGGACCATCCCGGAGATCATGGCCGAAGTCCGCGACCGGCTCGAGGCCAAGGCCGGCGCCTGGGCGCGGAAGCATTATTTCTTCGAGCAGGCGGGGCTCCACAACGAAGCCTTCGCGACGCCCGCCGACCATCCGGCGGCCCGGCTCTTCCGTCAGGTCGCGGAAGCGACGGCCGGACGGCAGGGTTTGGCCGGCTGGGACGCTTCGTGCGACGGGCGGCTGTTCTTCCATCGGGGAGGCATGCCGACCATCGTTTTCGGGGCCGGGGACCTCGGCTATGCCCATTCGTCGATCGAGCAGGTCCGGATGAACGATATCCTTGTCGCCGCGGGAACGATCGCGAGATTCCTCGTCGAGTGGTGCGGCGTCGAAGGACAGGAGGATGACCATGCCCGTTAGAATAGCCGTCGTGGGTGCCGGGAAATTCGGGCAGACACACCTCGACGCCTTCACCCAGCTCGGATATGCCGGCGTCGCCGAGCTCGCCGCCATCGCCGAGTCCCATCCGGGACGGGCGCAGGAGCTCCGTGCCCGATACGCGTGTCCGGTTTATGAGGATTATCGCGATATGCTCGGGAAAGAAACCGTCGATGCGGTCAGCGTCGCCACTCCCGACCACCTCCATCGCGAGATCGCCGTCGCGGCCGCCCGGGCGGGGAAGCACGTCCTGGTGGAGAAGCCGCTGGACGTGTCCGTCGACGGCGCGGCCGCGATCGTTCGCGCCGCCGAGGAGGCGGGAGTCCTTCTCCAGGTCGACTTCCATAAGCGCTACGATCCCGATCACCAGGCGATCGCGCGGCGCGTCCGGGCGGGCGACCTCGGCGATATCCTGTATGGCAGCGTCCACATGGAGGACCGCATCGAAGTTCCCTCGGAATGGTTCCCCCACTGGGCGCCCTCGTCCTCTCCCGCCTGGTTCCTGGGCGTGCATTTCTACGACCTCGTCCGTTGGATCCTCGGCTCGGAGGCGAAGAGCGTCCACGCCACGGGGACGAAGAACACGCTTCTCAAGGACCACGGCATCGACACGTACGATTGCGTCAATGCGAAGGTGGATTTCGGGAACGGCGCCGCCATTTCGTTCGATACGAGCTGGGTCCTGCCCAAGGGATTCGAGGCCATCGTCAACCAGGGGCTCCGGCTCGTCGGGACGAAAGGGCTGTTCGAGTGCGACAGTCAGGACCGCGGCACGCGGTCGTGCATCGCGGGGGAGGGCATGGCCACCTATAACAATAATTTCAAGCGCGAATCCGTCGACCGGAGCGGCCGGAAGGTCTTCCGGGGCTACGGCATCGAGAGCATCGAGGACTTCGCCGGGAACGTCGCTTTTCTTGCGGGCGGAGGGCGCCTCGCCGACCTCAAGGGCGTCTGGGCGTCGGGCGCGGACGGGCTCGAGGCGACGCGCATCGCCGTCGCCGTGCACGAGTGCCTGGCGACGGGCCGCATGGTTCCATTGAGGTAGCCGATGGCAAGCTACGACCTGACCCCCGTCGCCGTCCCTCGGATCGAAACGAAATACAGGACCATCAGGACGAAGATCCCGGTGCCGGAATCCGTCCCCATCTTCGAAGCGCTCGCGGCGAGCGAGCCGCGGTCCATGTCCGGCCAGCCGCCCGTCGTCTGGCACCGGGCCGAGGGCTTCACGGTTTCGGACCGCTGGGGAAACCGCTGGATCGACTGGTCGAGCTGTGTCCTCGTCGCCAACGCGGGACACGGCCGGCCGGAGATCCGGGACGCCCTGAAGCGGGTCATCGACCAGGGCCTCATCGCAAGCTACGTCTTCGTCCACGAACAGCGGGCCGAGCTCTGCGGAATGCTGAGGGCGCTCTCCCCGGAGCCGGACCGATACAGGGTCTTTCTGCTCTCGACGGGCAGCGAGGCGACCGAGAACGCCATCAAGCTCGCCCGGACATACGCCCTCGAGAAGTACGGCCCCCGCCGAAAGGTCCTCGTCTCGTTCAAGAACGCCTTTCACGGCCGGACGATGGGCGCCCAGCTCGCGGGCGGCATGGACGGTCAGAAGCGATGGCTCGGCGGCCCCGACCCCTCCTTCGTCCAGGTCCCGTTCCCGGACGGCTACAAGAATATGGATACGAGCTTCAAGCTGTTCCTGGCGACCCTTGCGGAGAAGGGGATCGCCCCGGACGCGATCGCCGGGGTCATGACCGAAAGCTACCAGGGCGTCGGACCGGACTTCCTTCCGGTCGCGTATGCGAAGCGCCTCGAGACGTTCTGCCGGGAGCACGACATCGTAACCATTTTCGATGAGGTCCAGTCCGGTTTCGGACGGACGGGGAAAATGTTCTGCTACGAGCATTACGGCGTGAGGCCCGACCTCATCTGTTGCGGGAAGGGGATCTCCTCGTCGCTTCCCCTCGCGGCGGTCATCGGCCGGGAGGACATCATGGAGCTCTACCCGCCGGGCGCGATGACCTCCACGCACTCGGCCTCCCCCCTGCCGGTCGTCGCGGCCATCGCCAACCTGCGGATCCTCCTCGGGGAGAAGCTCGCGGAGCGGGCCGCCCTGATGGAAGGCATCCTCATGCCGCTCCTCGCGGAGGTCCAGGCGCGCCGCGCGGACAGGCTCGGGTGCCTACACGGCAAGGGGCTGGTCGCCGGCATCCAGGTCGTCAAGCCGGGGACGAAGGTCCCCGACCCGGAGACGGCGCTTCGGATCAACGTCGCCTGCATGCGCAAGGGCGTCCTGATGTTCGCCCCGGTGGGCGTCGCCGGAGAATGCCTGAAGATCGCCCCTCCGCTCATCATCGCCGAGGACGCCCTCACGGAATCGGCGCTCGCCTTCGGCGAGGCCGTGGACGAGGTGCTGGGATGAACGACGATCTCTTCGGATTGAAGGGGAAAGCCGCGGTCGTCACCGGGGGAGGCGGGGAGCTGGGCGGGGCCATGGCCCGGGCCCTTGCGGAGCGCGGGGCGGACGTCGCCCTGCTCGACGTGAGGGAAGAGGCCGCGGCCGACGCCGCCCGCCGGATCACGAATGCCGGGGGGCGCGCCATTGGCGTCTCCTGCGACGTTCTTGACGAGAAGAGCGTTGCGGCTGCCGTGATCAAGGTCTCCGCCGCATTCGGCCGGGTGGATATCCTGGTCAACGCCGCGGGTGGCAACGCCCCGGCGGCGACGACCACCAAGGATACCGCCGGGAGCGCCGACCTTGACGGGGCCGTCCCCGGGGGCCGGACGTTCTTCGATCTCGATACGGCGGCTTTGCGCTCTGTCTTCGACCTCAACGTGCTCGGCACGTTCCTTGTCTGCCGGGCGTTCGGCCGGGAGATGGCCGGGCGCGGCGGGGGCGTCATCGTCAATATCTCGTCCATGACCGCCTCGAGGCCGCTCACGCGCGTCCCCGCCTATTCCGCGGCGAAGGCGGGGGTCTCCAACTTCACGCGATGGCTCGCGACGCACCTGGCCCCGCTCCATATCCGGGTCAACGCCCTCGCCCCGGGCTTCTTCGTGACCGGCCAGAACCGGTTCCTGCTGACGGACGAAAAGACCGGCGGATTGACGGCTCGGGGGGAAGCCATCATCGCCCACACCCCGATGGGCCGCTTCGGGACGGGCGACGACCTGGCCGGCGCCCTCATCTGGCTCGTTTCCGACGCCTCCGCCTTCGTAACGGGCGTCGTCATCCCTGTCGACGGCGGCTTTTCCGCTTATTCCGGAGTGTGAAGAACCCATGCTGACAAACGGACCCATCCCCTGGACCATGAAGGCGGCGGTACTCGAGGCGCCGCGGAAGCTTGCCGTGCGCGATATCCCGGTTTGGCCCATCGAGGCCTACGGCGACCCGGACCTTGTCCTCGTCAAGGTCGCGGCGTGCGGCGTTTGCGGCTCCGACTTCCGTTATTATGCCGGGGAGAATCCCTGGGCCATGCACACCCTCGGCCGGCACGTCGACAATCCTCCGAACATCGTCCTTGGCCACGAGTTCGCGGGCGAGGTCGTGGCCGTCGTCGACGAAAGGAACGCCGGGCTTCTGGGCCAGCGGGTCGCCCCGGTATGCTCGAAGGTCTGCGGGACCTGCCCCGAGTGCCGCTCCGGGCTGACCCAGCTCTGCCCGAACACCGTGCACTTGGGCCACGGACAAGGATGGGGAAAGCAGGATTTTTACCCGGGCGCGTACGCCGAGTACGTTCCCGCCTGGGGGAGCGGATGCTTCGCGATCCCCGACGCGCTCACATTCGGCGAGGCGGCGATGATGGATATCCTCGCCGTCTGCGCCCACGTCGCCGCGCAAGGGAACATCCACCCGGGGCGGCCCGTCTTGATGATGGGCGCCGGACCCGCCGGGAACGGCATCGCCCAGGCGGCGCGGAACCTTGGCGCGAGCCGGGTCGTCGTCACCGACGTCTCGGACGCGGCGCTCGAGATGGCTCGGAAGCGCGGGATCGATGCCGTCGTGGACGCCCGCGGCAAAGCGCCCCGGGACCTTTCCAATGAATTGCGCGCCCTCGCCCCCGACGGATTCGGGACCGTTTTCGACAGCGTCGGCGGCAGGGAAAGCTTCGAGCTGGGCCTGGGGCTTCTCGGGAAAAGAGGGACTCTCGTCAATATGGCGGTCCACGACCTGGATATCCCCGTGAATTTCGTCCGCCTCGGAGCCGAGCGCTGCATGACGACCAGCTCGAACTTCGCGACAGGGGATTACCCCTTGGCCCTGAGCTGGCTCGAAAGCGGCCGGTTCGCCGTGAAGGACTGGCTGTCGGAGATCGGGCTCGAAGACATCCCGCGCGTGTTCGCCGAAGCGGAAACGGGCGGTCGCCGCGCGTTCAAGCTCGTCATCAGGTTCCGGTAACGACATCATGCACTTCGCCGATTGGGTCGTCCTTTGCTCGTTCTTCCTGGTCACGATCTCCATCGGGGTCTGGGCGTATTCCCGGGTCAAGGATTCCGGAGATTTCTTCACGGCCGGGGGGAAGCTCCCGTGGTGGCTGACCGGCATCTCCCACCACGTGACGGGTTACAGCGGAGCCGTCTTCGTCGCCTACGCCGGGATCGCGTATTCCCAGGGGTTCACCATCTATTGCTGGTGGGCCCTCGAGATATCGGCCGTCATCGCGCTGGGAGCGTTCCTCATCGCGCCGCGCTGGTCGCGGATGCGGAAGAAGCTCGGTATCCAGTCGCCGACCGAATACCTCTCTCTCCGCTACAACGTCCCCACCCAGCAGCTCATCGCCTGGAGCGGCGTCCTGCTCAAGATCTTCGACGTGGGCGCCAAGTGGGCCGCCATCTCCATCCTCCTGAACGTCTTCACGGGCCTGCCCCTGCACACCGGGATCTTCCTGGCGGGCGCGGTCTCCCTGATCTACATCACCATCGGGGGGCTCTGGGCCGACGTCGTGAACGACATGGTCCAATTCGGCGTCCAGCTGACCGCAGGCACAGTCATGCTCGTCACCATCCTGTCCAAGTTGGGCGGGGTCAAGGCGCTCTGGACGATGTGGGACCGGCTCCCGCCGTCGCATGCGGCGCCTTTCAGCGACCCGTACACCCCGGCTTTCGCCGGGGCGTATCTCCTGATCAACTTCCTGAGCTATAACGGCGGGACCTGGCACCTCGCCGTCCGCTACATCTCCTCGCCCCGGGGTTCCGACGCCCGCAAGGCTGCCATGCTTTCCTCGGCCCTCTACCTCGTTTGGCCCCTCATCCTGTTCTTTCCGATGTGGGCCGCGCCGATCTTCTTCCCGAACCTGGCCAATCCCGAGCACTCCTATGCGAAAATGGCCCTGGAATTCCTGCCCGCCGGACTGGTCGGCCTGGTCCTATCCTCGATGTTCGCCAGCACCCTGGCCATGACGGCCTCCGATTCGAACACGATCTCGGCCGTCGTCGTCCGCGACATTCTGCCGAAGCTCATGCGCCGCTTCGACTTCGGCGACCGGAAGAAGGCCCTGCGGCTGGCCCGTGTCTCCACCTTCACGTTCACCTCCCTGACCGTGCTCATCGCCCTGAACGCGAAGTCGTTCGGCGGCGTCATCGGTCTCATCATCTCCTGGTACGGCGCCCTCGTCGGCACCGTCGCCATCCCCATGATCCTTGGCCTTTTGCCCTGGTTCCGGCGGAGCAACAGCTTTTCGGCCATCCTGTCCATCGTTTCGGGGCTGAGCGTATTCGCCGCCGTCAAATATCTTTTCACGTCGAGCCTCGCCGCCCAAGTGGGCCTTCCCGTCGCCACTTCGGCGTTCCTTTTCATCGTGACGGGACTTTTCTTCCCGAAGCCCCGGAAGGCGACGACCGAATTCCTCGAGAAGATAAGGACGGATTGAATAATTAAGGATGAAAGGCAGGTAAGATGATCAAGATCATCGCCTCCGCAGCGGTTCTCATGGTGATGTCCGGCGGTCCGCGCCCCGAGGCCAAGGTCCCCTGTTATGCCTGGCTCAGCGGGCCCAAACAGGCAACGGATGCCCAGCTCGTCGACAAGTTCGCCGGGCTCAAGAAGAAGGGGATCGACGGCATCCTGTACTCGGCGGGGCACGATCCCGAAACGTACCGGTGGGTCGGCAAGGCCGTCAAAGCGGCGGGCATGGAGTTCGAGGCGTGGATCCCCACGCTCGTCCAGGAGCCGAACCCCAAGCTCGAACGCGGGTGGTACGCCGTCAACGGGCTCGGCCAATCGGCGTTCGACAAGCCGGCCTACGTCGATCACTACAAGTTCCTCTGCCCCGCCCGGGAGGAGGTGTTCCTGTTCCTGGCCGACCTGTACGGGCGGGTCGCGGACGTCCCGGAGGTCGACGGCATCCATCTCGACTTCATCCGGTTCCCGGACGTCATCCTGGCCCGAGGCCTGTGGAAGAAATACGGCCTGGTCATGGACCGCGAATTTCCGCAATTCGACTATTGCTATTGCGACGTGTGCGTCGCCGGATTCAAAGCGAAGACAGGCATCGATATCCGGACCATCAAGGATCCGTCACAGGTCGAGGAGTGGAAGCAGTTCCGCTACGACCTCATCACGAGCCTGGTCGACCGCCTGGCCAAGGTCGTTCGCGCGAAAAACAAGCGCATCACGGCCGCCGTGTTCCCGGGGCCGGATTCCATCGCGAAGAAGATCGTCCGGCAGGAATGGGACAAGTGGGACATCGACGCCTTTTTCCCGATGAACTATAACGATTTCTATCTCGAGGGGACGGCGTGGATCGGCGCCATGTGCAAAGAAGGAGTCGCGGCTCTTGGCGGGAAGCGGCCGCTTTGGAGCGGACTCTTCATCTGCCCCGACCCCGCCGCCAAGGCTTCCGAGCCCGACCCGGAGAATCATGGCCTGGTGCCCGAAGAGATCGAGGCCGCCGTCCGGGAGTCCATGGAGAACGGCGCGGCCGGGATCTGCCTGTTCACCCCCGACCGGATGACCGAGGCGGGCTGGGCCGCCTTCGAAAAGGCGATCCACCCGGGGCCCCGCCGCTGAGGCCGGAGATCGGCGCGCTCCTGCGAACGGTTCGAGAACGGCGAGGGCACGCTGGAATGGCGAGGCCGTGTCGTTTCGAATGATATGCCTTGGATCGCGGTCGTCTATCCCGACGACGACCTGTCCCAGCGGAAAGAAATAGGGGACACAATACCAATTTCCGAATTAACGAAAACTCTCGGGGCAGACAACGCCCCTGAATAAATTAGGAAATGGGTATTGTGTCCCGATATTTCGGGGCGACTTAGTCCGCCGCGGAGGACGACGCGTCCTTCTTGGCGGCGGGCTTGGCGGGTTCCGCCTTGGCTTCGGACTTCGCCCCGGTCTTTTCCGCGGTCTTCTCTGCGGGCTTGTCTGCAGGCTTTTCGACCGGTTTGCTGTCCCGGGCCTTCTCTTCCTTGGTCGGGATGTTCTTGTGGGCGTAATCCGTGATGTAGAAGCCCGAGCCCTTGAATTGGATGGCGGGCGAAGAGATGAGCTTCACCAGCGGGCCGCCGCATTTCGTGCATTTTTGGAGGGGTTTGTCCCTGAGCTTCTGCAGGGCTTCGGTCCGGCAGCCGCAGGCCTGGCACTTGTATTCATGTATCGGCATCGTCGTTCTCTCGCGATATCCTTGTTTAAGTCGTATATTATAGCACAACTTAGCCGGAACCCGGCAAGATGACGAGGAGCGTCTTCGGGACCCGAAAAGGCTTGACAGGGCCCGACCCCCCAACATATAAGGGGCTCGGCCGTGGATCGATCTTGGAGGGAGGGCGTAACATGAGTCATCCTCTGACCCGACGGGATGCCGTAAAGTCGATGACGGGGGCGGCGCTGTGGGCCGCGATGACAGGAGGGACGACACTGGCGGCGACCGACCGGCGGTTAGAACCCAAGATCAGCATGAAGGTCCCGCCGCCGGGCCCCAAGTCTCTGGCTTTGTTGGAAAGGACCAAAAAGGCGCTCGGCCGGACGAACTACGCCGGGCTTTATAGCATTTGCCTGGCGGCCGGCAACGGGGTCCATATTCAGGACCTCGACGGCAACGTCTACTTGGACTGTCTCGCGGCGGCGTCTTCGAACGTCCTGGGCTACGGCCGTGACGAGGTCGCCCAGGCTTATTACGATGAGGCCTCGCGAATGCAGCATACCTGCCTGGTCTATTCCGCCAACGAGCCCTGCGTCCGGCTGGCCGAAACGCTCAATCGATTGATGCCGGCCGATTTTCCCAGAAAGACGATCGTCGGCCTCTCGGGTTCCGACGCCAACGAAGGGGCCATCGAGGCGGCGCGCCGGTTCACGGGCCGGTCGGGGATCATCTCCTTCCGACAGGCTTATCACGGCTCGACCGGCCTCTCCCAGGCGGCTTCGGGCTTCCCCGCGGTCAACGTCGGCCTCTATCCCCAGGAAGACCTGAACTTCATCAAAACGGATTTTCCGGTCTCCGCCGCGGGCAGGGACAGGACCCTCCGTAATATCGAATCGGTCCTTTCCTTCGGCAAGGTGGGGGCCGTCATGGCGGAATGCCTCCAGGGCGACGGCGGGAACCTCCTGCCCGCCGAAGGGTTCTTTCTCCGTCTCCGGGAACTGCTAGACGCGTACGGTGTGCTCCTGATTTGCGACGAGGTGCAGAGCGGCATGGGCCGCACGGGCCGGTGGTGGTCCTACATGCATGAGGGCATCGTCCCGGACATGATGGTGAGCGCCAAGGGGCTGTCGGGCGGCTACGCTCCCGTCTCGACGCTGACCGGACGGGCGGAGGTCCTGGATTCTCTGGAAGCCGTTCAGCACGTGTTCACGTACAGCGGGCATCCTCCTTCGGCGGCCGTCGCCTGCAAGACGATCGAGATCATCGAGCGGGACGGCCTCGCCGCCAACGCCCGGAGAGTCGGGGATAGGCTTTTGGCCGGCCTCAAGGACATGGAGAAGAAATACCCCGACGTGGTCGTCGAGGCCAGGGGCCGGGGCCTGCAGATCGGCATCGAGATCGACATATCGAAGAACAGGTACGCCGGAAAGATCTTCGCCTACCGGTGCGTCGAAAAGGGGCTGTATCCCGGCTATTTCGGAAACAAGCAGAGCGTCATTCGCATGCACCCCCCGCTCGTCCTCTCCGAATCGCAGGCGGATGTCATCATCGGAACGTGTCATGAGGTCGCCGACGAGATGCACAGAGGCCTCATCCCGGCCGAAACCGAAAACAAGGTCCAAAAGTACGCCCAGGGATGGTAGCGGGAAAGGGTCAGACCCCTTACAGGATCAGCGTGACGATATAGGCCACGGTCAGGGCGGAGAGGATGACGACCGTAGCCCAGGAAATGATGTTCCAACCCTTCTTGTTCGCGTACTCCCCCATCAGCTTCTTATTGCTGATGAGGAGGATCATGAAGACCAGGATGGCCGGCAGGACGATCCCGTTGACGACCTGCGAGATGTACATGACCGAGAAGAGGGGGATGCCGGGGAGGAGGATGATCCCGGCGCCGAGGAAGATGAGGAGGGAGTAGAGCCCGTAGAACTGCGGGGCTTCGGAGAACTTCTTATCGATGCCCGTCTCCCAGCCCATGCCCTCGCAGACGAGGAAGGCGGTCGAGAGCGGCAGGATGGAGGCGGCGAACAGCGAGGCGTTGAGCAATCCGAAGGCGAAGAGCGCCGAGCAGTACTTCCCGGCGAGCGGGGCCAGGGCCAAGGCGGCGTCGGCGGCCGTCTCCACCTTGACCCCCGCCTTGAACAGGGTCGCCGCGCAGGTCAGGACGATGAAGCCGGCGACGACGGTCACGACGACGCTCCCGAGGATGACGTCGAGGCGCGAGTGCTTGTAGTCCTTGACCAGGACGTTCTTCTCGACGATGGACGCCTGGAGATAGAACTGCATCCACGGGGCGATGGTCGTCCCGACGAGGCCGATGATCATCGCCAGCGCGCCGGACGATAGGTCAAGCGAGGGCCGGACGAGGCTCGTCCCGATCTCTCCCCAGTCCGGCTTGGCCAGGATGCCGGAGACGATGTAGGTGACGTAGAAAAGGCAGGCGTAAAGGAAGATCTTCTCCACCGACCGGTAGGTTCCCTTGACGACGAGCAGCCAGACGAACAGGGCGCTTGCCGGGACCGACACGTACTTCGGGACGCGGAAGATCTCCAGGCTCGACGCGACCCCGGCGAATTCGGCGATGACGTTGCCGAAGTTGGTCAGGACGACGCCGATGAGGACGTAAACCGTGACCTTGACCCCGAACCGCTCGCGGATGAGGTCGGACAGCCCCTTGCCGGTGACGACGCCCATCCGGGCGCTCATCTCCTGGACGACGACGAGGGCGAGCATGATGGGGATGAGCGACCAGAGGAGCCCGTTCCCGAAATGGGAGCCGGCCATGGAATACGTCGCGATGCCGCCCGCGTCGTTGTCCACGTTCGAGGTGATGATTCCCGGCCCGGCGACGGCGAAGAACAGGAGGAGCCCCTTCCAGCGGTTCTTCATGTTCGGCAGTCTCATCGTTCCCGCCCCTAGTCCTGAAGCTCCTCGGGCTTGGCCTTGACGATGTCCTGCAGGGTGATGATCCCCTGGAGGACGCCTTCCTCGTCGACGACGGGGATTTCGATGAATTTGTACTTCGTGAAGAGCTCGGCCACGGTCGCCAGGTCGTCCTCGACCCCGGCCTTGATCAAGTGCGGGTTCATGAGCTTGCCCAGCGGGTCCTCGCGGGGGCAGAGGAGGAGATGGCGCAGGGTGATGACGCCGAGCGGCCGCTTGGCCTCGTCGACCACATAAATATAGGCCACGGTCTCCAGGGGATGGGACGAGACCTTGAACTCGTCGACGGCGGTCCCTATAGTCGCGTCCCTGGGGAGGGCCAGGAAATCCTTGGTCATGATACTGCCGGCCGTCCCCTCCTCGTAGCGTAGGAGGTCCTCGACGGTCTGCCGGTAGGGCTTCTCCATCGTCCGGATGAGCTTCTGCTTCTTCTCTTCGGGGAGGTCGGCCAGGATGTCGGTGGCCTCGTCGGGCTCCATCTCCTCGAGGATGTCGGAGAGCTTCTCGTCGGAGGCCGTTTCGAGCAGGGACATCTGGAGCTTGGGATCGACCTCCTGCAGGGTCTCGGCGGCCGTCTCGAGGTCCAGGCTCTTGAAGACCGACGACCGGTTCGCCTGGTCGAGCTCCTCGATGATGTCGGCGAGGTCGGACGGGTGGAGCTCGTGGAGCTTGCGGAGCGTGACGTTGAGCTTGAGGTTCCTCTTGGGGTCGCTGGCCAGCGGCTGGACGTACTTCCAGGAGATCATCTTCTCCGGGAAGGTATAGGCGAAGAGCCATCCCGTGAACCGGTCCACGGACTTGAGCCAGCCGAGCCGCCGGAGGATGCCGCGCGGCCCGAAGTCGACGTGGACCGTCCGGAGGTCGCGGTTGACGATGATGAGGTGGACGTCGTTGACCCGCTCGATCTTGGCCCCGAACGTGTCCACGACCTGCTTGTCCAGAAGGTCCTCGCGGAGCAGGATCTCCTCGTTGGATACCGTGACGGGCGTGAGCCGGTCCGCGGCGCCGGGCTTCAGGGTCAGGAGAATGCCGTCGATGCTCTCGACGTCGTCCCAGGCCAGGGCGCCGGGCTTGCCGCCGCGCCGCTTCCGGACGACGATCGACGTGACCTTGGGGAAGAGCTCCCCGAGCCGGACCTTGAGGTCGGCGAGCTTGCCGACCGTCCGCCCCTCGGAATCGACGACGGACCGGCCCAGAAGCTCGGAGAAATAGAGGAACATCTTGAGGTCCGGTTCTTGCATCATGATCGCCGCCCGCCCGGATTCCTGGGCCTCTTCCGGGTCCATTCGGCTTATAGCATAGGGTCGGCGAAAAAGAAAGAGTTACGCGATCGTCATGGAAAATTGCTCCCCCCGTCGCTGAACGGAGGGTTGGGGGCGGGGATTTATGGGGGGAAGGCAAATCCCCCCTTGGCCCCCCTTTTCCAAAGGGGGGTATTCTGAGGCCGCCATATTCCTCTTGACGACGCGGCCTGCTCTCTCTTTCTCGTTAGGGGGGAATCTTAGGATGGCCTCGGGCTGATTTCCCACCAACCCAAAGAGGGGACGATGACGCAGGCCCGCCTTTTCCAAGGGGGCTCAGAGGGGGCTTCCTTGGGTGCATGCCCCTGGATTGGCGTGGGCTTGGTTTTCCACCTTTACTAATGGGGGGAATCTTAGGATGGCCGCGGGCTGATTTTCCCCCTTTCCTAAAGGGGGGTTTAGGGGGCGATGGGGGGACCGATACCCCCCTTTGGAAAAGGGGGGTTGGGGGGATTTGCCCCTTACTTGGCGTCGGCCCAGTTCGGGCCCCAGCCGAGGTGGGCCTTGAGGGGGACGCGCAGGGCGAAGGCCTTTTCGAGCCGCTCGTGGACGAGGGCCCCGACGGCATTGCGCTCGGCCTCGGGGACCTCGAAGACGAGCTCGTCGTGGACCTGGAGGATCATCTTGGCCTTGAGCTTCCGCTTCTCCATTTCGCGCCAGACGTCGAGCATCGCCTTCTTCATGATGTCCGCGGCGGAGCCCTGGATGGGCATGTTCAGGGCGATGCGCCGCCCGGCCTGCTGGATGTTCCGGTCCGGGTTCCTGAGCTCGGGGACCTGGCGGATGCGGCCGAAGATGGTCTCGGAGAACCCCTTCTTCTTGGCCTCTTCGACCCGCCGCTCCAGATACTCCAGGACCTTGGGGTATTTCTCGTAATAGCGGTCGATGAATTGCTGGGCCTCTCCCGCCGAGGTCCCGAGCTCCTTGGCCAGCGAAAAGGCCGATGTGCCGTAGATGATGGAGAAGTTGATGATCTTGGCCCGCCGGCGCATCTCGTCCGGGAAGAGCCCGGCGTTCGCGCCGAAGACGCGCGCGGCGGTCTCTTCGTGGACGTCCCTGTCCTCCAGGAACGTCGCGACGAGGGCCGGATCCTCGGAGAGGTGGGCCAGGATGCGGAGCTCGATCTGCGAGTAGTCGGCCGCGAGGAGGAGGCAGCCCTTCTCGGGGATGAAGGCCCGGCGGAAGCGCTTGCCGAGCTCTCCGCGGGCCGGAATGTTCTGGAGGTTGGGCTCGCTCGAGGAGAGGCGCCCCGTCGAGGCCACCGTCTGGTTGTAGCATGTATGGATGCGACCCGTCTTGGGGTCGATGAGCTCGGGCAGGGCGTCGGCGTACGTGGACTTGAGCTTCGCCGCCTGCCGGTATTCGAGGACCTCTTTGGCCAGGGGATGGAGCGGGGCGAGCTCCTGGAGGATGTCGATGGAGGTCGAGAACCCCTTGTTGATCTTTGTCTTCTTCGTGGCGGGCAGGTTGAGCTTCCGGAAGAGGATGTCGGCGAGCTGTTGCGGGGAATTGATGTTGAATTCCGTGCCGGCCAGCTCGTAGATCGTCTTCTCGAGACGTCTGAGGTCCGCGCCGAATCCGTCGGACAGCTCATTGAGGGCCTTCTTGTCGACCTTGACGCCCCAGACCTCCATCCGGGCGAGGAGATCGATGAGGGGCCGTTCGATGTCCCGATAGAGGCCGTCGAGCCCGGCTTCCCGGACCTTGGCCTCGAGACACCCGCCCAGCTCGAGGGCGAGGTCCGCGTCCAGACAGGCGTACGGGCCGACCGCCTCGATCCCGACCTTGTCCAGGGTCACCTGCTTCTTCCCTTTGCCCGCGATGCCGTCGTAAGGCTGTTTCGCGGTCCCCAGATAATGGAGGGAGATCCTTTCGAGGCTGTGCTTCCCCCAGTTGGGCTCGAGGAGGTAGGAGAGGACCATCGTGTCCGTCTCGATGCCGCGCAGATCGACGCCCTCCCCGCGGAGGACGATGAGGTCGTACTTGATGTTCTGGCCCGTCTTCTTGATGGCCGGGTCTTCAAGGACATCCTTGAGGATGCCCAGGGCCTTCTTGACGGGGATCTGGGCCGGGACACCGAGGTAGTCGTGCCGGAGCGGGATGTAGAAAGCCTCCCCGGGCGTCATGGCGAACGACATCCCGACGAGCCTGGCTTTTGTCGGGAACGGGCTGTCGGTCTCCGTGTCGAGGGCGAAGCTTCCGGCCTTCTTCAGAGCGGCGGCCAGGGCCTCGAGCTCTTTCTCGTCGAGGAGGATCGCGTATTTCCGGGGCCGCTCGGGGGCGTTCTTGACGAACTCGGCCAGGAGCGACGCGAATTCCAGCTCCTTGAAGATGCGGGCGGCCTCGACGGCGTCGGGCTCGCACGGGGCGAAATCCTGAAGGTCGAAGGCGAGGTCGAGCCCCCGCTCGACGGTCACGAGCTGGCGGCTGAGCTCGAGCGTATCGAGATTCTGCTCGATCTTCTCCCTGACCTTGGGGTTGCGGATCCGGCTCGTGTCGGCCAGGAGGCGTTCCAGGGTCCCGAACTCGTCGATGAGCGACCGGGCCGTCTTCTCGCCGATGCCCGGGACGCCGGGGATATTGTCCGACTGGTCCCCCTGGAGCGCCAGGACGTCGGCCACCCGGGCCGCCTCGACCCCGAAGAACTCCTTGACGCCCGCCTCGTCGAGGGTGATCTCCTTGGAGGGGTTATACACGGAGGTTTCCGCGTCGACGACCTGGAGGAGGTCCTTGTCCGTCGTGACGATGATGGAATGGATGCCCCGGCCGCCCGCGATCCGGGCCAGGCTGGCCAGGATGTCGTCGGCCTCGTAATCCGGGGACTCGTAGAGGGGGATCCTGAGGGCGGTGATGAGCTCCTTGAGGACCGGGACCTGGACCACGAGGTCTTCCGGCATGGGCTTCCGGTGGGCCTTGTAGTCCTTGAAGGCCTGATGGCGGAGCGTCGGCCCCTTGGTGTCGAAGACGATCCCGAGATAATCGGGCTTTTCGGTCCCCATGAGCTTCCGCAGGGTGCTCAGGAAGCCGTAAATGGCGTTGGTGGGGAAGCCCTTGGAGTTCGTGAGCCCCCGGATGGCGTAATAGGACCGGTAAAGGAGGGAATTCCCGTCGATGAGGAAGAGCCGCTTCCCCGTCCCCGCCGCCGGGGTCATTTCGTCCCTGTGCCCCCGCCGAGGAAGCGGTCGTACTTGCCGTCGGCGATCTCCTGGATGATGGACTTGTGCTGGTCCTCCATCATCTTGGCGATCATCTTTTTGAGGTTCGGGCTGTTGAGGAAGGAGGTGTAGAAGGTCTTTTTGGACGTCAGGAGCTCGCCCGACCTGTAGATCAGGGATTCCACGTAATGGGCGCTCAGGCCCTTGTCCTGGGTCTGGACATGGAACTTGCTCCCCTTGTAATCGAACCGGGTATTGAAGCCGCTGGTCATATGAGTCATCCCCCGCTCATTATACACGCCGGGGCCCGTTCTTCAAGCGCCCGGGCCGCCTAATTTGACAAACGAACCCTGGTTGGTATAATAAACAAACCCGAATGGAATTGCCATGCTTATTGAGATCGATCGTTTACCGGACGAAGGCCTGCAATTCTCGAGAGATTTCGACTTCTTAGGCGTCGATCTCGTCGAGGAGAACGCGGTCTTCCTCGAACCCGCCCATGCCGACATCCTCGTCCGCAAGGTCGGCGACGAGGTCTGGATCAAGGGCCGTCTCACGGCCCGGATGAGCTTCGTCTGCAGCCGCTGTCTGACGCCGTTCGAATTCCCGGTCGATTCCAAGTTCGACCTCGTCTTCCTCCCCGAGGAGCTGGAAACGGCCAAGGACGAGCTCGCCGACGAAGACATGGATACCCTTTACCACTACGACCGGAAGATCGACCTCCAGGCGGTCGTCCTGGAACAGCTCAACCTGACCTTCCCCCCCAAGCCCCTCTGCTCCGAGACGTGCGAGGGCCTCTGCGCCGTCTGCGGCGAGCTCCTTCGGGAAGGGAAATGCTCCTGCGAGGTCGGGGGACCCGATCCCCGGCTGGAGAAGCTAAAAATCCTGGTGAGAGACAAGAGATAACATGCCAAATCCAAAGAGACGCCATTCCCCTTCGAGAAAAGGAAATAGAAGGGCCCACGACTTTCTGACCCTTCCGACCTTCTCGGTCTGCTCCAACTGCGGGAGTCCCAAACTGCCCCACCGGGCCTGCCCCGATTGCGGCTTCTACAAGGGGCGGCAGGTCATCGCGGGGACCAAGGCCTGACGCGGGTCGCCGCCCATGAAGATCGCCGTCGACGCGATGGGGGGTGATTTCGGACCCCAGGTCACCGTCGAGGGAGCGGTCCGGGCCGCCGAGGAATACGACGTCGACATCGTCCTGGTCGGCGTCGAGAGCATCGTCCGCAAAGAGGTCGACAAGCTCGGCGCGGCCGGGGGGCACATCACCATCTGCGACGCGCCCGAGGCCATCGGGATGGGCGACGGGCTCCTGTCCTTCCGGAAAAAGGGCCAATCCTCCATCCTCGTCGGGACCGAGCTCGTCCGGAGCGGCGAGGCCGGGGCCTTCATCTCCATGGGGAACACGGCGGCCGTGGTCTATATCTCCCGGAAGACCATCGGCGCCCTGAAGGGCGTCGACAAGCCCGCCCTGGCCCTCCTCCTGCCCAACATGCGCGGCGCCACCCTGCTCATCGACGTCGGGGCCAACGCCAACTGCAAGCCCCACCACCTCGTCCAGTTCGCGGTCATGGGCAAGATCTTCATGGAGACCGCCCTCGGGCATCCCAATCCCCGGGTCGGGCTGATGAGCATCGGCGAGGAGAGGGGCAAAGGGAACGACCTGACCAAGGAGGCGTTCGGCCTCCTCCAGGACTCGCCCCTGAGGTTCGTCGGCAACATGGAGGGCAAGGATATCTTCTCCGGCAAGGCCGACGTCATCGTCAGCGACGGCTTCACCGGGAACGTCGCCCTGAAGGTCTCGGAAGGCGTCGTCGAGAGCCTGTTCTCGATGGTCCGCAGCGAGGTCATGAAGAACCTGTTCGCCAAGGTCGGCCTCCTCCTGATGAAGAGGAACCTCAAGAAGGTCTACAAGAGGGTCGACTACACGGAATACGGCGGGGCCCACCTGCTCGGGCTCAACGGCGTCTGCATCATCGGCCACGGCCGGTCCAACGTCCGGGCCGTCAAGAACGCGGTGCGCATGAGCCGGGAATTCGTCATGAACCAGGATCCAGGACAGGATCCAGGCCGAGATGGCCCGGTTCGAGCACGCCGTTCCGGGGGTCAACGGATGACGCTCTTCGAGGGAAAGGTCTCCATCGTCACCGGCTCCTCCCAGGGGATCGGCGAAGCCATCGCCGAGGACCTCGCCCGGGAAGGCGCCCACGTCGCCCTCGTCGACGTCCAGAAGGAGAAGCTCGAGGCCCTTGCCGAGCGCCTCCGGGCCGCCGGGGGGAAGGCGTCCGTCCATGTCGCGAACGTCACCCGCCTGGACGAGGCCGTCGCGGTCGTCGACGAGATCGTCCGGGACCGCGGCAAGGTCGACCACCTCGTCAACAACGCCGGCATCACCCGCGACAACCTCCTCCTGCGGATGAAGGAAGAGGAGTGGGACGCGGTCATCGGCGTCAACCTCAAGGGCGCCTGGAACTTCTCCAAGGCCGTCATCCGCCCGATGGTCGGCGCGCGCAGCGGCCGGATCGTCAATATCGCCTCCGTCGTCGGCCTGCTGGGCAATCCCGGCCAGACCAACTATGCCGCCTCCAAGGCGGGAGTCATGGGATTTTCACGGGCCCTGGCCCGGGAGGTCGCCTCCCGGGGGATCACCGTGAACTGCGTGGCCCCCGGGTACATCGCCACGACCATGACGGAAGGGCTCCCCGAGGAGGTCAAGAAGGCCTTCATGGACAATATCCCCGTGAAGCGGTTCGGGCTTCCCAAAGAAGTGGCATCTGCGGTAAGATTCCTTCTTTCGGACGAGGCCGCCTACATCACGGGCCAGGTGATCAACGTCAACGGCGGAATGTATATGTGACGCCGGTGACCATATATTCCGATCCTTGGTAAGGAGGACAAGATGGAAAGAGACGACCTGTTCAAGAAAGTTAGAGGCATCGTCGCCGACAAGCTCAGCATCAGCGAGGACCAGGTCACCGAGGGCGCGTCCTTCATCGATGACCTCGGCGCCGATTCCCTGGACACCGTCGAGCTCGTCATGGCCCTCGAGGACGAATTCGGTCTGGACATCCCGGACGAAGAAGCGGAAAAGCTGACCACCGTCGGCAAGGCGATGGATTACATCCAGGGCCACGTCTCGAAATAGGCCCTTTTTTCCCGACCGTATGACCCTTTATTCACTCCCCGTTGCCCGGAACTCCGGGCGGCGGGTCGTCGTCACCGGCATCGGGCTGGTCACCCCGCTCGGCGTCGGGACGAAGAAGACCTGGGACGCCCTTCTCCGCGGGGAGAGCGGCATCGGGCCGATCACCCGGTTCGACACCGCCCGCTTCGCGACCCGCTTCGCCGGGGAGATCCGGGACTTCGATCCCCTGGCCTTCATCGATCGGAAAGAGGTCCGGAAGATGGACCTCTTCACCCAGTACGCCGTCGCCGCGGCCCAATTGGCCGTCGAGGATTCCGGGCTGACCCCGGCGGAGCTCGAGGGCGAGGGGACCGGCGTCTGCGTCGGTTCCGGCATCGGCGGCATCGGCTCCCTCGAGGAAACCCACAAGGTCCTCCTCGAGAAGGGGCCCGACCGCGTCTCGCCGTTCTTCCTCATCCAGATCATCATCAACGAGGCGGCCGGCCAGATCTCCATCCGCTACAAGGCCCGGGGTCCGAACACCGCGACGGTCACCGCCTGCAGTACGGGGTCGCACGCCGTCGGCGATTCCTTCCGGATGATCGCCCGGGGCGACGTGGATATCATGTTCGCCGGGGGCGCCGAAGCGCCGATCACGCCGCTGAGCCTGGCCGGGTTCAGCGCCATCAAGGCCCTTTCCACGAGGAACGACGAGCCGAAGAGGGCCTCGCGGCCGTTCGACGCCCAGCGCGACGGCTTCGTCATGAGCGAGGGCGCGGGGATCGTCATCCTCGAGGAGCTCGAGCGCGCCCGGGCCCGGGGCGCCCGCATCTACGCCGAGATCGTCGGCTACGGAGCGACCGGGGACGCCTACCACGTCACGGCCCCTTCCCCGGACGGAGAGGGGGCGGCGCGGGCGATGATCCGGGCGATGGCCGACGCCGGGGCCCGGCCCGAGGATGTCGGCTACATCAACGCCCACGGAACCTCGACGGCCTACAACGACAAGACCGAAACGCTCGCCATCAAGTCCGTCTTCGGCGAGCATGCCAAGCATATCGGCGTCAGCTCGACCAAATCCATGACCGGCCACCTCCTGGGCGCCGCGGGCGGCGTCGAAGTCGGGATCACGGCCCTTTGCCTCAAGGAACGGGTCATGACCCCGACCATCAACTACGAGTTCCCGGACCCCGAATGCGACCTGGACTACGTTCCGAACGCGGCCCGGCCGGCCGAGCTCGTTTACGGCCTGACCAATTCGTTCGGGTTCGGGGGGACCAACGCCTCCCTCCTGCTGCGGCGCTTCGACGGTTGAGGCGCCCCGCCGGACGGGGACCGGACCGGAGGAGATCACGATGAACATTCATGTCTTCGTCAAGCGCGTGCCCGACACGGAATCCAAGATCCGCATCGACCGGGACGCGAAGGCCGTCGTCGAGGAAGGCCTCAGCTTCATCATCAGCCCCTATGACGAGTACGCCGTCGAGGAGGCCCTGCGGCTCCGCGAAGCCCATGGGGGCACGGTCCGCGTCTTCGCCGTCGGGCGGGAAGAGTCGCTCGTCATCCTCAAGAAGTGCCTGGCCATGGGCGCCGACGAGGCCGTCCTCATCCGGGACGACGCTCCGGAGTCCTACGACGGCCTGCGCACGGCCCGCATCCTGGCGTCCGCCGTCAAGGGCCGCTACCCCGAGTTCGACCTGCTCCTGTTCGGGAAGCAGTCCGTCGGGGCCGACAACGCCCAGGTCCCGTCGATGACGGCCGAGCTCCTCGGCCTTCCCCAGGCGAACGTCGTGACGAAGCTCGAGATCTCGGGGACCGAAGGCGTCGCCCACCGGGAGATCGAGGGCGGCACGGAGAAGGTCGCCTTCTCGCCTCCCCGCCGTCGTGAGCGCCCAGAAAGGCCTGAACGAGCCGCGCTACGAGACGCTGAAGGGCATCATGGCCGCCAAGAAAAAGGTCATCCCCGTCATCCCGGTCGCGGAGCTGGGGCTCTCGGAAGCCGAGCTCGCCCCCGGGATCGAGATCGTGGGGGTCGACATCCCGCCCGGGCGGCAGGCCGGGAAGATCATCGCCGGCGGTCCCGCCGAAGCGGCGAAGGAGCTTGTCCGGCTCCTCCGCGAAGAAGCCAAGGTCATCTGAGGGAGGCGGCCATGATACTCGTATTCATAGAGACCCGGGACGGCGCGATCAAGAAGGGCTCGCTCGAAGCCTTGTCCGAAGCGAAAAGACGCGGGGCCGAGCTTGGGAAGGAGCTCGCCGCTGTATTCGTCGGAACGGTTCCGGATGCGACCGTCGTCCGAAGCGTTCTCCTACGGGGCCTCGAAGGCCTTTGTCCTGGAAAGCCCTGCGTTGGCCGCATACTCAGCCCAAGGCTTCGCGCGGGCTTTGGTTACGCTCGTAGGGGACTCGAACCCCTCTGCGCTATTCTTCTCCGCGACGGCCATGGGCAAGGACCTGGCTCCGAGGGTCGCGGCGGCCCTGGGTGTGAGCCTGGTCTCCGACTGCACGAAGCTCGCCGTCAAGGACGGACGGCTCGACTTCACGCGGCCCATCTTCGCCGGCAAAGCCCTCCTGACCTGCACGCTCAAGGCTTCGCCGGCCCTGGCGACGTTGCGGCCGAACATCTTCCCGCTCGAGCCCGCGGTCCCGTCCGAGGGCGCCATCGTCCGGAAGCCCGTGGACATCCCGGATGGGCTCGTCCGCGGGAAGGTCGTCGAGATCCTCAGGGAAGCGGCCGCCGAGATCGACGTCACCGAAGCGTCGGTCGTCGTCACGGGAGGGAGGGGCCTGAAGGGGCCCGAGCCTTTCGTCATGCTGAAGGAGCTGGCGGCCCTCCTGCCGCACGCGGCCGTCGGCGCGTCGCGCTCGGCCGTCGATTCCGGCTGGATCGGCCACCAGCACCAGGTCGGCCAGACCGGCAAGACCGTTTCGCCCGACCTCTACCTGGCCTTCGGCGTTTCCGGCGCCATCCAGCACCTGGCGGGCATGTCCGGCTCCAAGTTCGTCGCCGCCGTCAACAAGGACCCCGAAGCGCCCATCTTCAAAGTCGCCGACTACGGCATCGTCGGCGACCTCTTCGAGGTCATCCCTCACCTCAAGGAAGAGCTCGCGAAGCTCAAGGGCTGACCGGCGCGTTTCCCCCTTTTGTAAACGCGGGGCTTCAGGGGCGATTTTTGCCCCCTTTCGTAAAAGGCTGCGATCGGGGGTTATGATTCCCCCGGCTTGATAAAAGGGGGGATTGGGGCTATGATACCCCCTTTGCAAAGGGGGGTTAGGGGGGATTTGATCCCGCCTACCGCCGATAGATATCGCTTCTATGCCCGGTTTGACGTCGACGGTCTTTCCTATCATGCCGATTGACACCCTGTGACCACCACAGGGTATCGTTCTGAGCGCGTCTCACGGCCGCTGGCCTTCGGATCCGACGCCGCGCCGATGCGCTCGACCATTCGGCGCATATCCTTTCCCCAGCCGTCGGCGCTGATATCTTGATCAGAGATCTTATAGCTTTCCATCCTTCTTGAGGCCCTTAACGATGTCTTCGAAGCGGAGAAGCGGCTCTCCGGCCCTGTTCTCGAACTCGACGGCATCGGCGTCCTCGAAGGGCGGCCTGGCGGACGGCCGAGTCACCAGGTCGGAGACGGAATACTCCGTTTCGGCCGCCTTGATCTTTGGCTCGATGGTGCCGCTTTAGGTAACGGTACCCTCTTTGATCTGTCCTGATCGCCTCCCGTTCCCGATACGTCGCTTTCGTTCTCGGCAATTCAGGAGCTACTGCCACTCGATTGAGATTGCCGATGAACATTTAAGGGAAGCCCGTCAAGGCTTTCTTCACGGTGACGGTCCGGTTCACGCTGAAAAGTGGCCGATAGCCCTAAAAAATCGACAGAGCGCAGGCTAAAGCCTGCGGCTACAGCTTGGGCTCCTCGCCGATGATCGGGAGCAGGAGCTGGTTGGTCTTCGAGCGGGCCTCGCCGACCGAGGTCACGTAGATGGCCGGGTCGTCGACGACCGGGCACTTGTTCTCGCAGATCCCGCAGCCGATGCAGATCGAGTTGTCGATGACGGGGGCCTTCTGCGTCGCGACGCTCCCGTCGGGGAGCTTCGTCTCGACCATCACGAACTTGATGGCCTTGGGCGAGGTCGGGCAGTGCTCCTCGCAGACGATGCAGGGCTCGGCCGAGGGCATAGGGGATGCACCGGTCCTTCTTGATCCAGGCGGAGCCGATCTTGAGCGGCGTCTTTTCCTCGATCTTGAGCTTCCGGATGGCCCCCGTCGGGCAGACCTGGGAGCAGAGCGAGCAGTAGTACTCGCAGTATCCGATCACCGGCACGAGCATCGGCGTCCAGAGGCCTTCCGGGCCCGCCTCGAAAAGGGCCGGCTGGAGGGCGTTGGTCGGGCAGGCCTTCATGCACTCCCCGCACTTGACGCACTTCCGGACGAAATCCTCTTCGGGGAGCGCTCCCGGCGGGCGGATGAGCTTGAGGTTGGCGCGCTTGCGGGTGGGCGTGATGCTGAAGAGCGGGCGCGATGATGGCGCCCGAGCGGCCGTCGTCAGGATGAGCTTCCGGCGGGAGAGGTCGACCGTGTCGAGCTTCTCGGGCTTTGCCGTGGCCGGATAGGTGATGGCCGCCGTCGGGCAGATGGCCGCGCAGGTCCCGCAATAGACGCACTCGGCGCTCCGCCACTTCTCGTTCGGATAGGGCACGGCCTGCGTCTGGCAGTGCATCGTGCAGAGGTTGCACTTGATGCACTTGTCCATGTTCACACGGACCTTGAACACGTTCCAGCGGGAGAAAAGGCCCAGGAGCGCGCCCAGCGGGCAGACGTACCGGCACCAGAACCGCTCCTTTTTCGCGTTGAGCCCGACGGCGAGCGCGAAAAGCGCGAACATGAACAGGCCCTGGTGGAACGTCGCATTCACCGACAGCTTCTGGAACCACTGCGAGACCGGCTGGGCCGCGGCTTCGAACTTCAGCCCGTAGAGGGCCCCGACGAGCGCCGAGCCCGCATGCGTCAGCCCCGGGAACACCGCCACCGCGAACGACCGGTAAAGGAAGCTGAACGGGTCGAGAAGCCCCACGAGGTCGAGCGTGAAGACGGCGCTCACCAGCACGAAGACGAGGATGTAGTACTTCGTGGCGACGCTCGCCTTCTCTTCACGGGGCGGACGGAGGAACTTGGTCTTCTTGAAGACAAAGGACGAGAACTGATGGACGGCGCCCAGCGGGCAGACCCAGCCGCAGAACACCCGGCCCAGGACGATCGTCAGCACGATCGTCACGAGCCCGCAGGATCATCGGCACGAACCACGTCCTGGCCGCTATGAACGTCGCCAGCGCGATCAGCGGATCGAAGTGGAAGAACCCTTCGACCGGAAGCTTGATGTAATCCTCCCCGGTATACCGGGTGTGCGAGAACAGGTAGACGAACAGGCCGAAGAACAGGGCCTGGACGACGATGCGCAGGACCTGGATCCGCCGGTGTTTCTTAGATCGTTCGTTTTTCAACGCGCAGCTTCTCCAATTGGGTTTGGCCGAGGCCCCGCTCCTGGGCGAGCCTCAGGTACAACAGCTCCTCCGGCTTGACCCCGAAGAACGAGGCGCCGAGCGTATCGACCGCGACCGCGTCCACGCCGGCCACGACGGTCTTCACGAGCTGGGTGTCGGACGGACGGCCGCCCTGCGGGCCGTTGCGGATCAGGATCCGATAGGCGTCGAGGACCGTCAGCGTCGGCTTGAAGAACGCCTGGAGGTCGACGATCCCCTCGTCGAGCCTCTGGTGGAGCTGGTTTCGGGCGCCGCCGATCGCCCCGAGCCAGTTCTTCATCGAGAGCGTCAGCCGGCAGAGGCTGTGGACCTTGGCGATGGGGACGTTGATGATCTTGTCCGCATCGACGAAGTCCTCGAAGATGTCCCAGTCCTTGAGCCACGCCCCTTTGAGAGGCACCTTCTTCAGCCGGTGCTCGTCGGTGAACAGGACCTTGGCCCCGCCCTGTTTGGCGGCCTCGGCGATCCCCGAGCGCGCGTAACAGCGCTGGGCCTGGTTCGTCGTGTTGTCCATCACCACGACCTGCTTCGCGCCCGCCCCCAGGCACATCTCGACGAGCGCCCGGACGACCTCCGGGTTCGTGCAGGCCGCCATCTCGGGGGTCCGGTCCCAGCCGATGTTCGGCTTGATGACCACCTTGTCGCCGCGGCCGACGAACTTCTTCATCCCGCCGAGCGCGTCCACCGCCGCCTTGGTGATCGCCGCCGGGCTCTCCCCGGTGATCGCCGCCAGATCCGGCAGGGGCTCCGCCGCCCCGCCGAACACGGGCCCGATCTTCATGTACAGCCCGGCCATGGCCGCGCCCTTGAGAAAATCTCTTC
>CAVZBY010000012.1:0-20737 GCA_963773685.1 Candidatus Aminicenantota bacterium | reverse complement strand
CTTCCCGGTCCCTCTTTCCTGTGCCCCCCGCCGGGGATTAACGATGAAGAAATCTAGGAAGAATACGTTAATAATGTTCAATAGGGTACCTATGTCCTCTTGACAACCCGGGCCGAGCGCTATATGAATTGTTTATAAATTGAGGTTTAAATGCGCACCTTGATTTCTCGCAGCAAAGTGGACATGTCGAAGTTCAACCGAGAAGCTCAGCTTCCGTTTGGGTTAAGAATTGAAGATTTTCAGATGGCCTTACGGGATGTCTATGATTTTTTCTTTGATGTAAATTCTCGTTTAATTGAAAAAGGCCTCCAGCGTTTGGATGACATGCTGCGCCCAGCGATAATGTCTGGGGTTCTCTCAGATATGGTCACGGCAAGTCTTGCGAAACATTCTCGTTCGCTTAGAGAGAATAAGTATCCTAATGGCCACCCCGATCTGATTGTGCAAGGGCGCTATCCAGGAAATGCTGTAAAAAGTGGCTTAGATGGAGTTGAGATCAAAACGACGAAGAAATCAGGTGGAGCGGTTGATACTCATGGTGCCAGAGAGCAATGGATGTGTGTGTTTGTATATGAAGTAGATAATATCTCTGAGCCCGGGGCCTCTCGCAAACCATTGGCGTTTTCAGAAATATATTTAGGACATGTTTCCATATCCGATTTCCGTAAGAATGCTCGTGGAGAGCTGGGCACGAGAACGGCAACTCTCCATAAGGATGGAATTAAAAAGATAAGGCAGAACTGGGTCTACCGTATTTGAGTTTAGGTTTTCTTAAAGCTGGCCAACTTTGGGATTGCCGAGCAGGCCATCTTATAATATATAGGGTCTTTCTCGGTCCCGATGCTTTCATACCCGAGCGTTTCTGCGGCCGCCAATGTAGATCCAGCCCCAGCAAATGGATCCAAGATGATCCCTTCTCCCAAGGGGAGGACGGCTCGCACGATCTGTCTCAAGAATGCCTGAGGCTTTAGGCTTGGATGAGGGGCCATGCGCCGTTCGCTCGCACGCGTTGGAGACGAAGCAATGACATCGCCGAACGGCTTGTCTTTTCCCGGTCGGCGAAATCCGCCTGTTTTCCATCTGCGGAGGTTATCCTGAACCCTGCCTTCAATAGGCTTTCTGAAGACTATCCAAGGCTCCCACATGGATCTTGGCATGACGCTGATTTCGTTAAATTCTTGATGCGCAGCTTTGGGGCGGTCGCCTCCTCTCATTGTCATCGTAAGACGGATGATTTCCCCCCGTCTTTCATATCCAACTGCGGCCAAGGCCCCTGAAACAATGTAAGACACAAGGGAATTGGACGCCATGACGATGTGAGCGCCCGGCACCAAGATTGGGAATACCGCTTTTCCCCATTTCATGAAGAAGTTTCTTAATTCGATGAGCTGCCCTGACGTTAAGGTAGTAAAACGGGGTAACGGAGAGCGCAGATGCCCATCATATGAGGGTGGAATTCTCCAGACTCCGCCTTTGCCATTTCTCATTTTTTCTTGTTGTTCAGGTTCATATTCATATAAGCCATAAGGCGGATCAGTGATGATGCCATGAATGCTATTGGGTCCTTGTTTGCTGATCCACTCAAAACAGTCAGCTTGATATAGAATTGCCCTGCCATATTTGTACGAATTCAGCCATAACGTTTCTTGCGATGGCAGAACTGAGGAGGAAGGGCTAGTCTCACTCATGAGTCGATACGTGCCCCTCGCTTCACGGTGAAAGAGCGTCGGCGTGTTTAATCTGAGATACGACCTTATCGAGGATGAAGGGACAGCACCAATTTGTATATGGACACCTTTTTCTATAGCCTTTACCGGGATACTGCCAGAAGTTTGTGATAAGAATTGAATAATAGCGTCCCGTATTCGTCCTGGAGCGTTTCTCTTCATTAAGCTGTCTCTTATTCTTAAGATAGACGTTTAGACGTTTGTTGTCAATAGTTTTTTTCCTCTTGCCTCACATTTATTTTTAAAATTGTTTGATATAATCAACAAACAATGGAAGACATCTCCAAAGGGGTCCGGTCCTTCACTGTCGGCACGGCCGTGAGCCGGGTCATGGGCTTGGTTCGGGAATCCGTCTTCGCCCATCTCTTCGGGGTCGGGGCCGCCACGGATGCCTTCAACGTCGCCTTCCGCATCCCCAATCTTCTCCGCGACCTCTTCGCCGAGACCGCCCTATCGGCCGCGTTCGTCCCGGTCCTGACGGGGGAGAAGGCCAAGGGGAAGGACGCCGAAAACCGGCTGGCCTCGAACATCTTCAATGTCCTCTTCGTCGTGGCCGGCCTCGTCTCGCTCGCGGGCCTGCTCCTGGCGCCGGTCCTGGCCAAGGGGATCGCCTTCGGCTTCGCGAAGGTCCCCGGGAAGATCGACCTCACAGCCCAGCTCACGGCCGTCCTCTTCCCCTTCCTCCTGTTCGTCAGCCTCGGCGCCTGGGCCATGAGCTATCTCAACACGGAGAAGTCGTTCTTCCTGCCCTCCCTCGCCCCGGCCCTCTTCAACCTGTTTTCCATCCTCTTCCCCCTGCTGACCTACGGCTGGTACGTTGCCCGCGGGAAAGAGCCCATCTTCGGCATGGCCATCGGAGTGCTCATCGGCGGCCTGATGCAGTTCCTGATCCAGGTCCCGCTCGTCCGGAAAAAGGGGTTCCGGTTCAGCCCCATCCTCAGCTTCCGCGATCCGGCCTTCCGTCAGGTCATGGCCCTGTTCATCCCCGTGGCCATCGGGCTGGCCGGGACGCGCATCAACGTCCTCGTCAACACGATTCTCGTCACGCCCCTGGCCCAGGGCAGTGTGAGCTGGCTGAACTATGCCTTCCGCATCATGCACCTGCCGCTCGGGCTCTTCGGCATCGCCGTCGGGACCGTGGCCCTGCCCTCGCTGGCGAAGCTCGTCCTCGACAAGGACGTTGCCGCCGTCAAGGCGACTCTCGACGATTCCCTGAAGATGGTCCTGTTCCTGACGGTGCCGACGTTGGTCCTCATCGCGTTCCTCTCCCGGCCCATTACCCGGGTCATCTACCAGCGCGGGCACTTCACGGCCGAGGACACCGCGGCCACGGCGGCGGCCCTCGTCCTCTACACGCTGGGCATTCCTTTCATGGCGGCCCTCCGGAACGTCGCCTCGGTCTTTTACGCGTTCAAGGACGCCAAAACGCCCATGTACGCGAGCTTTGCCTCCATAGGCCTCAACATCGTCCTCAACCTGAGCCTGATGTGGGTCATTGGCTTCCTGGCGTTCCCCCTATCCACGGCGATCGCCGCCGTCCTCAACGTGGCGCTCCTCATCTTCCTTCTGCCCAGGAAGATCGGCAAGACCGACCTGCGCCCGATGGGGCGATTTTTCGCGGCCCTGACAGCGGCCTCGGCCGCCGGCGGGGCCGCCGCCTGGTTCGCCAACGGCTTCATCCTCGCCCGGCTCGGTCCTTCGTTCCTCGCCTCGCTGGCGAGCGTTACGGTCTGCGGCCTATTCGGGCTAGCCATCTTCTACTGGACTTCGCGCGTTCTCGGCATCACGGAAACCCGCCAGTATCTCCGCCGTTTCCTCCGCCGCTAACCCTATCATCTTCTCTCACTCCTTCGTGAAGGATCAAGGCAGGATAGGCTAGATCCCGAGGGCCCAGATAGGCGACCTATCAGGCGCGGTCGAGCCTTTAAATAAGAGCGCGCTGACGACCGTCCGGCTTGTGAAGGCCTGGGCGGAGTTTCCGATGATTGCCGTTGACATGACAGCCTCGATACTTGATACTGAAATCAACGGGGGGCAATAAAGACGGCTTAGTATCCTTAATTTCTGTTCAATTCCATTGAGGGGGAACAAAATGAAGCTTTCGAAATTCGGACGGGAATTCAAGAATCATGTCTTCGATCAGATCAGGATACGATTGTATGGCTTCACGTTCGAAGAGCGGATCAAGTACCGCCTGCTCCAAGAGAAACTGGCCAAGAAAGAGGTTCCGGCCGCGGAGCTCAAGAAATTGCAGGCAGAGCTTTCCGGCCTGGCGAAGTTGCGCCGAGAGAGGATCCAAGGACAATCGAGAGTGATCTGGAACTCGCCCCCCGGCCACGGGGCAGATATGAGATATAGCTATCGAGAAGGTCCAGCCGTCGAAATAGGCAAAGTCCCCTCCATAAAGGACGCGGCTGGAGGCGGTGCCTTTTGGGATCGCTGGGAAAAGGTCGGACCTCCTTATCCCCTTCACTTCGATGGAAGCTATTCGAGCCTGTCCGGGATCAGATCGATCACGGAAGTCAAGGAGGGCCTCATCGGCTGGAGCGCGCAGGCCGGCGACCTGATCCAACGGACCGTTACGGGCATGGGAAAAGATAACAGCGCCTGTGTTTCGCTGGGCCTCGAATGGTCGGGCACGATCCCCGAAAAAGGGATGTGGGCCCTCCGCCGGAGCGGCGGCGGATCATATCCTTTATTTATGTCCGGCCGTCATCGGGTCATCGCTTCCGGCTGCTTCTTGTCCGATTATGACGCCTCGGTATCCGTCTTCGGCGGCATGGTGGTCCGTGTCGCCACCGCCGACCATTTCTGGTCGGCGAGCTTCGGGCCCATCCGATCCTCCGACAGCACGCGATCCGAAGACCGGGAGAAGTACTTTGTCGAGGAGCTCGGCCTGCCCTCCGAGGTGATCATCGACGCCCCGGGCGAAGCCTATGTGGGCGTTACGCTCTTCGTCAACGCCGATCTTTGGGCCGATCCCGACGATAACAATAGCCTGGCGTTCGCGGAGATCGGCACGTTCGGAATCCCCGCCAATGCGATATACGAAGCCGGGAATCTTTGGAAGATCGACCCTTAGGCTTCCGATCTTATCGATTCGACAAGAGTCGCGGACGGTCCGGGATTCTTGAAGCCGTCGCCGCTGATCGGCGCTAAGAGCACTTGTTCCAACCGCAGTTGGGACAGGTCGGGCATTTCTCGTCGGGCATGGTCGCGCCGCACATCTTGCAGATGTTCTTGAAGAAGTCCTTGGGATTCGCCTTGACCTCGCCGAGGTGGCGCTCGAGGATCTTGGCGATGGCGTCGGGAATGGACTGGACCAGGCCGCCCTCGGTGAAGATGGGATCGGCCCCGCCGATGCCCTTGATCTGGTAGATGACCTCCTGCGGCTCGACGCCGCTCCGGAGGGCCATCGAGATGAGGCGCCCGAGGGCCTCCGCGTCGGCCATCGTCGAATAGCCGCTCTTCCCGATGCTCGTGAAGACCTCGAACGGCTTGCCGTTGTAGAAGGTGATGGTCACATAGAGGTTCCCGAAGCCCGTTTTGATCTTGTCGGTGATGGAGGGCAGGGACCCGGGCCGCTCCTTGGGCATGCGGGGCTCCTCGGCGACGGTCTTGTACAGGACCTGTTCCGCCTTGCAGCCGTCCCGGTAGATCGTGATGCCCTTGGTCCCGAGCTCGTAGGCCAGGAGGAAGGCCTTCTCGATATCGTCCTCGGTCGCGTCGTGGGGCAGGTTGATGGTCTTGGAGACCGAATTGTCCACGGGCTTCTGGAAGGCGGCTTGCATCCGGAGATGGCCCTCCGGCTTGATGTCGTGGGCCGTGACGAAGTGCGAGGGCAGGGGGGCGTCCGGGTTCTTCTCCCGCCATTCCTTGTAGAGCGGATGGATGTCCTTGAGCTCTCCGTCGAGGATCTTCGAGGTGAACTCGAAGGCGAAGACCGGCTCGACGGACGAGGAACAGCCGGCGATGCGGGAGATGGTCCCGGTCGGCGCGATGGTCAGGACGGTGGCGTTCCGGCGGTCGGTCCCCTTGAAGACGGACTTGCCGACGTTGGGGAAGCTGCCCTTGAGGCGCCCGAGCTCCCGGCTCTCCGCGTCCGCCCGTTCCCTCATGAAGCCGACGAGCTCGCCGGCGAAAGCCAGGGCCTCGGGCGAATCGTAGCGGAGCCCCATTTTCAGGAGGAGGTCCGCCCAACCCATGACCCCGAGGCCGATGCGGCGGTTCGCCCGTGTCGTCTCGGCGATCTGCGGCAGGGGATAGGTGTTGACCTCGATGACGTCGTCGAGAAATCGGACGGCCGTCGCGACGACGCCGGCGAAGCGCTCGCGGTCGAAACAGCCGGGCTTGGCGGGATCGTAGAAGTTCGCGACGTTGATGGAGCCGAGATTGCACGATTCGTAGGCGTGGAGAGGCTGTTCGCCGCAGGGGTTCGTCGCCCGGATGGGGCCCAGCCCCCGGGTCGGATTGCGCCGGTTGATGCGGTCGATGAAGATGAGGCCGGGGTCGCCGACGGCCCAGGCCGATTCGACGAGGAGACGGAAGACGTCGCGGGCCTTCTTGGTCCCGGACTTCCGGCCTTTGTACGGGTCGCGGATGGCGTATTCCCCGTCCTCTTTCAGGGCGCGCATGAACTCGTCGGTCACCGCGACGGAGATGTTGAAGTTGGAGACGCTCCGGCCGTCCCGCTTCATGGCGATGAACTCCTCGATGTCCGGGTGGTCGACCCTGAGGATGCCGATATTAGCCCCCCGGCGGGTCCCGCCCTGCTTGACGGCCTCGGTCGCGGCGTCGATGACCCGGAGGAAGGAGACGGGGCCCGAGGCGATGCCCTGGGTCTTACGGACGAAACTGCCCCGGGGCCGGAGCGAGCTGAAGTCGAAGCCGGTCCCGCCTCCCTCCTTGTGAACGAGGGCGGCGTTCTTGACGGTGTCGAAGATGGAGACCAGCGAATCCTCGATAGGGAGCACGAAGCAGGCGCTGAGGCACATGCCGCGCCCGGCGCCGGTCAGGGTCGGGCTGTTCGGGAGGAAGTCCCGGTTGATCATGACCTTGAAGAAGGATTCGGCCCAGCGGTCCCGCTCGGCCCCGCCCTTTTCCGCGCCGGCGATGAACGTCGCGACGCGCCGGAAGAGGTCGGACGGCGATCTGTCCAGGAAACCGCCCTTTTCGTCTTTGAGGTAATACCGCGCCTTGAGGATCCTGATGGCGTTGGGCGCAAATCCCTGATCATCGTGCGGCCGGGACACCATATCTGACTCCTTCTTTGGGAATGACCCTATTATATAGTATTTATATAGGATTTATAGAGGGCGGACGGCCAATGCGGGAAAGATGAGACTGCCCTGGGAGATCTCCCGGTTATCGATGAGCACCCGATAGTCGGGCTTCACCGGCATCTCGGAGCTCTTGGGCAGAGGGCCGGTTCCGGAGTTCTTGTAGCCGAACGTAATCACGAAGCCGTCGTCGTCGGCCTTCAGCCTGACGTCGGAAATGGACAGGGCAGGGCTCCGAGGCTCGGAGCCCGCTCGGCGAGAAGAGGGACGCGGGCGAAGAAGGCCGTCGGGCGAGGGCCGCCGGAATCCAGAGAAGATCTCTTGAAGCTTTTTGGACGCGTCCCTTCAGACATGTATAATGAACTGCTGGCGAGACGCTTATGGCCGATACCCCGATGAATTGCGACCGCGATCTCAAGCGCACCGCGCTCGCCGTGTCCGTCCTGGCGGGGTTCCTGACGCCGTTCATGGGCTCGGCCGTCAACGTCGCCCTGCCGGCCATCGCGGCCGAATTCTCCCTGAAAGCCGTGACTCTGAGCTGGGTGGCGACGGCTTACCTGCTCGCCGCCGCGATCTTCCTGGTCCCGCTCGGCCGGTTGGCCGATATCCGCGGCCGGAAGAAGATCTTCCTCCTGGGCGTCTCGCTCTTCACCGTCGCATCCGTCCTCGCGGCGGCGGCCCCGTCCGCCGCGGCCCTCCTCGCATCCCGGGCCCTGCAGGGGCTGGGCGGTGCCATGATCTTCGGCACGAGTATGGCCATTCTGACCTGCGTGTATCCGCTGGGCGAGCGGGGAAAGGCTATTGGGATCAGCACGGCGGCTGTATACCTGGGTCTTTCCCTGGGGCCCGTCGTCGGCGGGTTCCTGGTCCACCGATTCGGCTGGCGGAGCGTTTTCTATGCCGTGGTCCCGGTCGGGCTGGCCGGAGTCGTCCTGACCCTCGTCCGTCTCCGCGGAGAATGGGACGAGGCGAAGGGCGAGAGATTCGACGCGTTCGGCTCCGGCATCTTCGGCCTGGGTCTGGCGGCGCTCATGTACGGCTTCTCCCGGCTCCCTTCGCTCTTCGGGGGCGGCCTCGTCGCCGCGGGCCTGGCCCTTCTCGGGGCCTTCATCCTCTGGGAGAAGCGGGTGTCCGCTCCCGTTCTGGACGTCCGCCTCTTCCGGGCGAACCGCGTCTTCGCCTTTTCCAACGCCGCCGCCCTCATCAATTACAGCGCGACATCGGCCGTTGCCTTCCTCCTGAGCCTCTACCTCCAGTACGTCAAGGGCCTTCCGCCCCAGAAGGCCGGGCTCGTCCTTGTCGCCCAGCCGGTGGTCATGGCCCTGTTCTCTCCCCTCGCCGGAAAGGCCTCCGACCGGATCGAGCCCCGCATCGTGGCCTCGGTCGGGATGGCCATTTCGAGCGCGGGCCTTTTCGCTCTCGTTTTCCTGGGGCCCGCGACGCCCGTCGGCTTCATCACGGCCGCCCTCCTCGGCCTGGGATTCGGGTTCGCCCTGTTCTCCTCGCCGAACACGAACGCGGTGATGTGCTCGGTCGAGCGGCGGGCTTATGGAGTGGCCTCCTCCACGTTGGGGACCATGCGCCTCACGGGGCAGATGCTCAGCCTGGGCATCTCGGTCCTCATCATCGCCGTCTTCGTCGGCAACGTCCGGATCGGCCCCGCGAACCTCCCCCTCTTCCTGAAGAGCGCCCGGACCGCCTTCGCGGTATTCGGCGCTCTCTGCGTCCTCGGCGTCTTCGCGTCGCTGGCCCGGGGGAACAGAAACGGGAGGCGCCCCAAGGCCGACGGGTAGCGGAGCCTCGGTTGCGCCGCCGCCGGCTTTCCCATACAATCGAAAGGCTATTATCCTTCGAGAGGAGATATTCAATGGGTGTAACGAGAAAAGATTTTCTGAAGATGTTCGGCCTCGGCGCCGCCTCGGCCGGCCTCTTCGGCAGGAACGCCCTGGCCGCGGAAAAGGCCGAGACGGCCCGCGCCGCCGCCGGGACGATGAAGATCAAGGCCATCGAGATCTTCAAGTTCGACATCCAGCTGACGGCTCCCTTCCGAATTTCCCTGGGGACCCTGAACGCGGCCAACGATGTCCTCGTCAAGGTCCACACCGACAGCGGACTGGTCGGGTTCGGCGAGGCCTGTCCCTTCCCGCCCATCACCGGGGAGACCCAGGACACGAACCTGAGCATGGCCAAGAGCATCCGCGAGATGCTCATCGGCCGGAACCCTCTGGCCATCGAAAGCCTCGTGGCCGAGATGGGCCCCATGGCCCATTCGAATCCCAGCGTCGTCGCGGCCTATGATATGGCCTTATTCGACATCCTGGGCAAGGCCGCCGGCCTGCCGGTCTTCAGGCTCCTCGGCGGGGACAAGACGACCTTCGAGACGGATATCACCGTGGGCATCGACACGCCCGGGACCATGGCGTCCGAGGCGAAGAAGCATGTCGCCAACGGCTACAAGAACATCAAGGCCAAGGTCGGCCTGGACCCCGACGAGGATACGGCCCGCATCCAGGCCATCCGCGAGGCCATCGGGCCCGACATCCGCCTCCGGATCGACGCCAACCAGGGCTGGTCCGTTCCCAACGCCATCTACGCCCTCAAGCGTATGGAACCCTTCAAGGTCCAGCTCGTCGAACAGCCTGTCGTAGCCTGGGATATCGCCGGGCTCAAGATCGTCCGGTCGGAGAGCCCCATCCCGATCATGGCCGACGAAGCCCTCTTCCTCCCGGCCGATGCCGTCAAGCTCATCCGCGCCGACGCCTGCGACACCTTCAACATCAAGCTGATGAAGTCCGGCGGCATCCTGAACTCCGTCCGGATCGCCCACATCGCCGACGCGGCCAACATCCGCTGCATGGTCGGCTGCATGCTGGATTCCAAGATCGCGCTGACGGCCGCCGCTCACGTCGTCGCGTCCCAGAAGAACATCGTCTATGCCGACCTCGACGGGAACGCGGATCACGTGGTCGACCCGGTCATCGGCGGCATGACCGTCAAGGGCGGCGTGCTCACCCTTCCGGAAACGCCCGGCCTCGGCGTCGACGTCGATCCGGCGTTCCTCGAGAAGATGGCGAAGCTCTGAGACGCGATTCGATAGCCAACAGATGAGGGGGCCCTTCGGGCCCCCTTTTTTTGGTTCTTCTCCCAATTCCGGGAGATCGTATGTTTCGGTTCTTTTTGTGCCTGGAGGAATTCCCGGCTCGGGGTGCGCGTCCCGGGGTTCGGAGGCCGCCCCTTGACCCCAGACCCGGGAACCTGCAGGCAGGTTCCCCCATCGCAAGAGCGATGGGGCCCCTTCCCGACTGGGGTTTACGGGGCGGACCCCCTCGCCCTGGATACGCTTTTAGCCCAGCACTTTGCCGTGAAGGGGAACGCCCTCCGCCCCCGGACGACCTCCTCCAGGCATCACCCCTGCGCTCCTCTGCCGGCGACACGGACCTTTTCCGGGCCCCCCTCCGTATCAAGGAGGGGGTAGGGGGAGACAAGAATACGATGGGCTTGGACGTGTCGCCGTCGGCACAAAAAGAAACGCGCTTATCCGGATATCCGCGGGGACGGATCCCCGGAATTGGGAGAAGAACCCTTTTTCAGCCCGGGCTGCTATTTGTAGACGATCTTCGTGACCACGATCTCCGGCGGTGTGATGAGGCAGCGGGCCTTGACGTTGTTGTGGTCGTAATTCTCGTTGCCGCCCCTGATGATGAGGCCATAGTTCGGGCTCTGCCCGGTGCACCACGCCTGGACGACCGCCGTGACATCGACCTCGTTGGTGTGGCCGAACTCCCAGGCGCCGATGGTCGCCACCGTCGTGGCCGCGACACTGAACGCGTCGCCCGGGGCGTCGCGCCGCTGGACATAGAGCGTCTGCTTCGCTCCCTGGGTGACGGCGAAACGGAGCAAGGCCTTCGTGACCTTGGCGCCCTGGTAGATACCCGACGGGTCGACGATCGTCCGGTACACGTGCCCGACGTAGGTCCAGCAAGGTCCCGTCGGGTCGTCATTGGAGTTCTCCCAGCCCACCGCCCGGAAACCGACGGGAGGCATGTTCGCGCCCTGTCCCAACGTGTTCAGGCATCCCAACCAATCCGACTGGCCGGTCCCGAGGTAGGCCACACTATGGGAGCCGGTGAACGTCTCGGTCTCGGGGACTTCCTGGAGAGGCGTGACGTTGAACGCGCCGCTCCAGCCGATGAATTTCTCGTCGGGAGTAGCGACGCGGATGGCGTAATCCTTGCCCCATTCGTAGCGCGCGTTGAAAACGATGGCCTCGTACTTCCCGGTGTTGTCCCTCAGCGAGCTGGGCGCGGTACCGATCGGCCCGACCTTCGTCTTCTTGTCGGGTGTGAAAACGTCCAGGGCGACCTGGGAATAGGCGGCGATCTTGGATTTGTCCCAGATTACGAAGAACTCCGTTCCCGGCTTCATGGCCAGGCCCTGGGCGGGGCTCGTGACCGGGATGGCATTGACGGCCCCGAGGACGCGCCCGACGATAGTCGGGTTCACAACCAACGCGGTCTTATCGATGGCCGCAAGCGAGTCGAGGATGAAGGTCGCGGGGCTTTTGGCGCCCTGGTAGGCGCCATTCATGTCCCGGACCCTGACCGCATACCCTTTCCCCGCGGCCGCCGTCCCTCCGAGGTGATCCCCGGCCTTGGCCCAGGTCCAGCTCCCCTGGGTGATAGGGATCTTGACGGCGATATCCCCGACCTTGGCCCCGTTGAGGAGCAAGGTCAGCCGGGCCAGGGTGCCCGCCGGAAAATTCTTGGCGGTCCAGGTGATGACCTTCGAGCTTCCCAACATCCAGATCTCCCCGCCCTTGGGCGAGGTGACCTCGATATGCTGGGCCGATGCGAACGCGAAAACACAAAGGATCAGCAAAAGACCGACGGCAGTTCTTTTCATTTGAATCCCCTCTTCCCGGGCTTTCAGGATATCCCTTGTGGCCAGTATCTCACTCAGTCAAGCTAAAGACAAGTATTCTCCCCCGTCGCCGTCCAGGACCCCGCCGGGCTCAAGGCCGTGGGCTCCGAGAGCCGAGCCCTTCAGGGCCCTCTTTTTATGCGGCAGGAACGATCCATTGCCGACCGCGGGCCGGGACCTGCGGGGCCCCCTTTTTTCGCGCTCCTTATTTATAAACGGTCTGCGTGATGATGAGCTCAGGAGGCGTGATCGTGCAACGGGCCTTGGCGTTGTCGTGCCCGAAGCTTTCGTCCCCTCCGCGGATGATCAGGCCGCGATTCGGGGCCTGTCCCGTGCACCAGGCTTGGACCACGGCCGTGACATCGACCTCGATGGTCGAGCCGAACCCCCAGCTGGCAACGGTCGCTACCGTCGTGGCCGGGACGCTCAACGTATCGCCGGGGGCGTCGCGCCGCAGGACGTAGAGCGGCTGCTTCGTTCCCTGGGTGACGGCGAAACGGAGTACGGCCTTCGTGACCTTGAAGCCCTGGTAGATGCCCGGCGGATCGACGACCGTCCGGTAGACGCTCCCTCGGTACAACCAGCAGGGCCCGGTGGGATCATCGTACCAATTCTCCCAGCCCACGAAATAGAATCCCGTCGGGGGCTTATCGATGGCCTCTCCCTGCATATCCGGGCAACCCCAGTACCACGACTTGTCGCTCTTTGAGAAGCCGAGGCTGTAGGCTCCGGTGAACGTCTGGGTTTCCGCGACCGCCGTCAGCGGCGTGATGTGGAAAACCCCGCTCCAGCCGACGTACTTCTCGTCGGGGGTAGCGACGCGGACGGCGTAATCCTTGCCCCATTCGAAACGGTCATTGAAGACGATGGCATCGTACTTTCCCGTGTTGGCCTCGAGCGAGCTGGACGCGGGACTGATCGGCCCGACCTTCGTTTTCTTGTCCGGAGTGAAAACGTCCACGGCGACCTGCGGATAGGCGGCGATCTGGGACTTGTCCCAGACAACGAAGAACATCGTTCCCGGCTCGAACGCCTGGCCTTGGCCCGGGCTCGAGACAGGGATCGTGTTGAGAGCTCTGACCATGCCCTCGGCGACAGCCGGGCTCCTCAGCATGGCCCTCGTGTTGACGGTTGAAAGGGAAGCCAGGGTGAAGGTCGTCGGGCTCTTCGCTCCCGGGTACTGGTTGTTCATATCCCGGACCCTGACCGCATACCCGCTCCCCGCCGCGGCAGTCCCTCCGACGTAATATCCCGCCTTGGCCCACTTCCATGATCCCTGGGCGATGGGGACGCTGACGGCGATGTCGCCGACCTTGGCCCCGTTGAGGAGCAGGACGAGCCGCGCTTTTGTGCCCGCCGGAAAGTTCTTGGCGGTCCACGTGATGACCTTTGAGGTTCCGAGAGTCCAGGACTCGCCCCCCTTGGGCGCGGTGACCTGGATCGTTTGGGCCGTCGCGAGCGCGAAAGCACAGACGAGCAGCAAAAGACCGACGGCCATTCTTTTCATTTGAATCCCCTCTTCCCAGGTTTTCAAGATATCCCTGCGGCGAGTATGCCATCGAGACCGGTCCGATTCAAGGGCATTCTGCGGCGGCGCGGTTCCTTGACAAGGCCCTCCTTGCTTGCTACCTTTACCCCAGCCGAGTGCCGGGGGCCGGCGGCTGGCGCGGGAGAACATTCATGGGCGCGGGGAAAGCGATCGTCCGGGGAGCCATCGTCGCTCTCGTCTGCTCGAGCTTCCTCCTCGCATCGCCGCAGGACGACAAGCGGAAGAAGAAGGACAAGCCCCGGGAGAAGCCCAAGACCGAAGAGAAGGCCGGGGATACAAAGCTCTTCCAGCTCGACGCGGTCGTCATCGACGTCATCGAGAAGGCCCGCGACGCCGAGGTCCCGAACATGTCCGTGGTCAAACCCGAGCTCTTCCCCCTCGGCATCGGGACGACGGTGGACACGGCTCTCGAGCGACAGCCCGGCGTGGACGTCCAGCGCATCCAGGAAGTGGGCGCCGCCATGGACGACGACTCCATCAAGATCCGGGGGCTGGGCGCCCGGAGGATCAAGGTCCTCCGGAACGGCCGCCCCCTCAACACCTCGGGCGCGGCGGGCGGCTATTTCATCGATTTCACAATGATGCCGCTGGCCAACGTCGACCGCATCGAGATCGTCAAGGGCGTCGGCGACCCCAGCACCGGGAACGTGCTTGGCGGCATCATCAACCTCGTCCCCCGGAGGCCGCCGACGGGCCGGTCCGTGACCGAGCTCGAAGCTTCGATGGCGAGCTACGGCACGGGCGGGATCAACCTCTTCCATGCCTATAAGCCGGGCGCGTTGGAATATACCTTCGCCGCCGGCTCGGCCTGGAGCGACGGGTATCTTCGCAACGGCGATATGATCCAGGGGAACGCCGACCTCCACCTCGGCTACGATCTCTCCGCTCGGAAGCGCCTCACCGCGGATATCTCGTTCGTCCGGATCCGCAAGGGCTTCATCGTCGCCAACAGGGTCGCCAAGAGCCCCGACAGCGCCGATTACGTCCGGCCTCTCGACCCGGAATTCAGGGTCTCCGACGGCGAATTCATGTACGGGGGGATGGGCGCCTATCCCGAGCCGGACAGTCGCTGGGCGAAGTCGAAGTGGCTGTTCAATCTGGGATATGAACAAGGCGTCGCGGACGCCGGGCTACTGAAGATCTCTCTCTGGAAGAACTTCGGGAACCGCGAAGCGCTCAACACGCGGGCCGCCGTCTCGAGGACCTTCCACAAGCTTTTCCGCGACGATCGCTCGCAGGGATTCCTGGCGGAGTACCGACATGACCTCGGCAACCACGTCCTCAGGGCCGGGCTGGAATATTCCCACCTGCGCGACAACGGGGAGCGCAACTATTTCGACGACTTCCGGGAGCCGTACAGCCTGGGCTCCTACGTCGAGGCCAAGAACCTGGAATTCTTCGCGATGGACGATATCCGCCTCGGGCGCGGGCGGTGGTCCCTGACGCCGGGCGTCCGGTTCCTGTCCTACAACGGGGTCGCCGGGCCCTCGGGACGCCTCGAAGGCATCCCGGACATCAAGTTGAGCGGGCCCGCCCCGTCGATCAAGCTGGTCTGGAACGGCAAGGACGGGAGCCTGTTCTATGCCAGCCTGGCCCGGGCCCTCCGCATGCCCTCCGCGCCGGAGCATTATTGGCATTACTCCATCGACGCGGGCGTTTATACGGGGAACATCCCGTTCCACGGAGAGGACGGCGTCATGGTCCAGGCCGGCTGGCGCGGAACGCTTCCGACCGGGACGAGGATCGAGCTTTCCCCCTATTATTACGACATCAGGCGCTACATCCATTTCGACCTCATCAATTACGTCGCCTACAACATCGGTCGCGGGCGGATCTACGGCTTCGAGGCCGAGGCGGTCCAATCGTTGGGGAGAGGATGGTCCGCGTTCGCCAACTATACCTTCCAGCGGAGCCGGACGTCCGGGGACACGTTCCAGAGCCTCTTCCTGGCCGCCGCGGACCGGGGCTTCCATGAGATCCCCGGCCTCCCGCGGCATGCGGCGAACGCCGGCCTCCGGTTCAGGACCCGCCGCAACGCGAGCGTCGCCGTGTTCGCCCAGGCCGTATCGAAGCTGAAGGTCATCTATAACGACAATACTCTCTACAACACCGACCTCCGGGTCCGGAAGCAGGCGGGCTATCTGCGCGTGGATGTCGAAGGGCGGCTCCCTCTTTTCCGGCGGCTCCAGGCCGCACTCTTCGTCCGCAACGTCCTTGACGCGGAATATCAGGAACGCTACGGCTTCCCGGCGGCCGGCAGGACGGTCGGGCTGTCGTTCACGACATCTTTCTGAGGCGAAGGAGGGGAAACCATGAAGCGAAGAGTATTCCTCAAGACCTGCGCGGCCGCGCCCATCGCCCTCGGGGCGGTCCCCGGCCGGGGCGCCGCTCCGGGCCCGAAACGGGGCTATGACCCCAAAGGCCTGCCGACGCGCCCTCTCGGAAGGACGGGCGTCTCGGTCCCGCTCATCGGATTCGGCGCCGGAAGCCGGTTCTGCGCCGTTTCCGACCCGGAAACGAGCGTCGCCATCCTCACCTGCGCCCTGGACAACGGGCTTTACTACTGGGACACCGCCCATGATTATACCGACGGGACGACGATCAGCGAGGAGCGGCTCGGGCTCGTCCTTGCCGGGCGGCGCGACGAGGTTTTCCTGTCCACCAAGACGCATGCCCGGACCTACGACGAGGCGATGCGCGACCTCGAGGAGAGCCTGAAACGCCTCCGGACCGAAAGGCTGGACGTTCTGGAAGATCCACCAGGTCGAGTCCCTCGACGACGTCGAAGCCATCGGGGCCCCCAACGGCGTCCTCAAAGCCCTTTTCAAGGCCCGGGACGAGAAGATCACCCGGTTCATCGGCTTCTCCGGGCACAAATCGGCCGCGGCGATGACCGCCATGGCCGAACGCCACGACCTCGACGCGATGCTCATCGCCCTCAATCATTACGAGGGGACGGAGGGGGACCTCGAGAGGGCGGCCATCCCGGCGGCGGCTCGAAAGGGCCTGGGGATCGATGTCATCAAGGTCATCCGGCCTCGGGAGACCGTGAAAGACATCGCTCCGGAAACCCTCATCCGTTACGCCCTGAGCCTGCCCCATGTCACGGCGGCCGTCATCGGGACGGACGGAGTCGCGATCGTCAGGAAGAACGCGGCGCTCGTCCGGGACTTCCGGCCCATGGACGCGGACGAGATGAAGAAGGTCCGGGCCGGCCTTCAGCCGTTCTTCGGGAACGACTCCCTGCCCTGGGCGTGTCCGGGGTACCGTGACGGAGAGAAAGGTTAAGGGGCCGGACATGGCGAAGAAGGTCGCCTGGGGTATCCTCGGCTGTGCGGGCATCGCCGCACGCGCCCTCATCCCGGCCATCCACAGCGCGTCGAACGGCCGGCTCCTGGGCATAGCCTCGCGAAGCCCCCGCAAGGCGAAAGAATGGGCGGCGCGCTTCGAGATCCCCAAGGTATACTCGGGGTACGCGGCCCTCCTCGACGATCCCGATATCGACGCCGTTTACGTCCCCCTCCCGAACAATCTGCACAAGGAATGGACGGTGCGCGCCGCGCGGGCGGGGAAGCACGTCCTGTGCGAAAAACCCATGGCTATGAACGCCGTCGAGGTCAGGAAGATGGAGGCAGCGGCGGCGGAGGCGGGCGTCCTCCTGATGGAAGCGTTCATGTACCGCTTCCATCCGCGGATGGAGCGGGCCCTTCGGCTCATCGCGCAGGGAGCCGTCGGCGAGGTCCGGTCCGTCCGGTCCGTGTTCACGTTCCTCTTCGACGCGGCCCTCGACGATTACCGGTGGAAACCGGAGTTCGGGGGCGGCGCCCTTTACGACATTGGCTGTTACCCCGTCAGCGCGGCGCGCCTCGTCTTCGGCGCCGAGCCGGTCGCGATCTTCGCCCGGGCCCGCTTGCACCCGAAACATCGCGTGGATACGGAAACCGAGCTCCTTCTCGAATTTCCCGGAAACCGCTTCGCCTCCCTCTGCGGCGGCTTCGAATCCCAGTTCCGGAGCTATCTGGAGGTCGCCGGCAGTGAGGGGTTCCTCGCGCTCGAGCGGGCCTTTTCGGCCAAGCACTTCGAGACGGAGATCCGGCTCGTCGCCGGAGAGAGAATGCGGACGATCCCGTTCCCGGCGAACGACCAGTATGCGCGCATGGTCGAACATTTCGGGGAAGGCGTCATGCGGGGGCGCCGGCTCCGGTACCCTCCGGACGATGCCGTCGCGAACATGAAGGTGATCGACGCCGCCTTCAAGTCCATCCGAACCGGGCGGCCCGTCCGCTTATAGCCGGGCCGCGGCGGGACGACCGCTCACGCGAAAAAGTCGTCGGGCATGCGCCCGAGACGGGCGATGTCGGAGACCCTATCCTTGACGTCGAACGCGGAGGCGCATCCGACCCGGCAGGTCGAGCAATCCCCGCACGGGTCCTCGGGGAGCCTCAACGAGGCGACCGTATCGTGCGCCGCCTCGAGGTTCCTGTAGCCGTAAGCGTACATGTATCCGCGCATGAGATCGGGGATGGGAAGGCCCTTGGGGCACTGGGCGAGGCAGGTCCCGCATTGCTGGCAGTAGAGCCCGCCGGTCTGAACCTCTAGCCTCAAGTCTTTCTTCTCGGCTTCCGTCAGCGTGATGTCGGTCAGGACGGCGGCGTCCGTCTTGAGCTGGTCGTAGGTCGTGAAGCCCGGGATGGCGGTCGTGATATCGGGATTGTTCAGCGCCCACTTCAGGGCCGCGGTCATGTTGATGGGGTCCTTCCGGCCCTTGTCCCAGAAGGCTCCGGCCTGGGTCTTCATGGCCACGATCCCCACGCCGGCCAGGATGGCCTCATGGATCGCCTTGTTGAGGTCGGCGATGTTCTTCTGCCGGAAATTGTAGGCGGTGAGGACGACATCGTAGACCTTGGCTTCGACGGCCGCCCGAATGACCTCGGGCTCATTTTCGTGGCAGGAAACGCCGACGAACCGGGCCTTTCCGCTCTTTTTGGCGGCTTCGACGTTGCGGAGGTTCAGCTCGGACAAGACCTCTTTCCGTGTGCCGGGTCCGTGCACGTAGAGAATGTCGACGTGATCGAGGCCGAGGCGCTTGAGGCTCAGGTCGAGCAGGCCGGCGAACTTCTCGTCCTCCCAGACCTTGGTGGCGATGACGAAGGAATCCCGGGGCCGGCCCGCGAGGACCCGGCCGACCATCTCTTCGTTGCGTCCCCGCTGATATCCGTGGGCGGTGTCCAGGTGGACCATCCCGGCGTCGAGGGCGGCCCGGACGAGGCCGTCGATGTCGGCGTTCATGACTCCCATGGATACGACGGGCAGGACCAGGCCCGTTCTCCCGAGCTTGCGGGTGATGACGGGGGCTTTCGCGGCGGCCGCGGCCTGCCGGATCCGGGCCGAGGCCCCGGGCACGATGGCGGCTCCCGCTCCCGCGAGGCCGATCAGTCCGCGCTTGAGGAACGCCCTGCGGTCCAATTCATGGGTCGTTGTTTTCATGTTCACTCTCCTTCAGCTCGTCCATATATAGCGGCTCCGTCACCCGATGTCAACACTCGGGCCTCCTCCGCTTGAAATCCGGACCGAGACCCTATATATAGGATGCGAGAGGAGCCCGGATGAAGGACGGAAGGACGGCGGCCCCGTCGGCCGCCAGGAAATGGCTGACCGCGGCCCGGCCGTGGGCCCTGCCGGCCTCGACGATGCCCGTGATCTTCGGGACGTCGCTCGCCGTCGTCATGGGGGGAGCGCGCCTCGAGGCGTTCCGCTTTTTCCTGGCTTTTCTGGCCATGATGATCCTCCACTCGGCGGCCAACATGCTGAGCGATGTCTTCGACTTCGGGCACGGGCTTGACACTGACGTTACGCCGGTCAGCGGCGCCATCGTCCGCGGCTGGCTCTCGGGCCGTCAGGTCGCGGCCGCTTCCGCCGTCCTCTTCGCGGCGGGCAGTGCCATCGGGCTTTGGCTGGTCAGGATGACAGGGCCGGTCCTGCTCGGCGTCGGGGCTGCGGGAGTCGCCGTGGGGGTCTTCTACACGTTCTTCAAGTCCCGGGCGCTCGGCGATCTCGCGGTGTTCCTGGATTTCGGCATCCTCGGCGCGCTTGGAGCCTGGGTCGTCCAGACCGGCTCCTTCTCCTGGCTGCCGATGGTTTGGACGGTTCCCACGGCCATGCTCGTCATCGCCATCCTCCATGCCAACAATTGGCGGGACTCGGTCTCCGACAGCGGGCTCAAGGTCTATACGATGGCTTATCGACTGGGGGACCATGGCTCTCTTGTTTATTATGGCTTCCTCCTTTTCGGCTCCATGGGGCTCATCATCGCCTTCGTGGTCGTCCCGCGCCTGGTCGCCTTGCCCCTTCCGCCGCTTCCCCCCGCTTTCCTCATCGTCCTCGCCGCCCTTCCCCGGGCCCTCGTTCTCTGGAAGAGGGCCCTGCGGAGGCATGCGCCCGAAAAGCCGATGGATTTCGTCATCCTCGACGGCGCGACGGCAAGCTACAATCTGCTCTTCGGCCTATTGTGCACGGCGGCGCTCTGGCTCCACGCCGGCGTCGAAGCCCTCGGGGTCCTCAGGTGAAGGGGTCCGGCCGCCTCCGGGCTTATGTCCCCATCGTCCTGGCCCTGACGCTGTTCCCCTTCCTTCTCCATTTCCGGAGGCTCGGCCCTCTCGATTTCTGGTGGGCGATGGGTCTCGTCGTCGCGGTCCTCGTCGTGTCGGCGTTCGCGGCCGATCCGGGGTATTTGGCCGCGCTCCGCGAGGATGTGCGGACCCGACCCCTCAGGAAGGCCGCCCTCGGAGCGCTCTCCGCGGCGTCGCTCTTCGGCGTCTTCTATCTCGGCGGCATCCTCGTCCGCCGGTTCCTCCCCATGGGGGGAGAGGACATCAGTGCCGTTTATGCGCTCAAAGCCGGGGTCCCGGCCGCGAGGGTCGGACTTCTGCTCCTGCTCGTCATCGGCCCCGGCGAAGAGCTCTTCTGGCGCGGGCATCTCCAGAGGACGTGGCAAAAGAAGCTCGGGAACGCGGCCCTGCCGTTCACGGTCGCTGTATATACGGCGGTCCATGTCGCGAGCGGGAACCCGGTCCTTGTCCTGGCCGCCGCCGTCTGCGGGCTGTTTTGGGGCGTCCTCTACCAGCGCTCCGGGTCCGTATTTCTTGTGGCCATCAGCCACACACTGTGGGATCTCGCCGTCTTCCTGATATTCCCCCTCAGATAGGGAAACGGGGAAATCAGGATACACGTATTGTGTTCCCAGTTAGGTCGGAGTCCCTTTT
>CAVZBY010000011.1:0-1179193 GCA_963773685.1 Candidatus Aminicenantota bacterium | reverse complement strand
CCGCCCGAGCCGGCCGTCTCGTCGATGAGCATGACCTTGGGCCCCTGGATGGAGGCCGCCGGGGTCGGCAGGTCCGTCCCGTAGCGCATGTTCCAGTAGGCGCTGACGGGCCGGGTCAGGAGCTCGATGTAGTAATCGGCGATCTGGCCGCCGGCGTTGAAGCGCTCGTCGACGATGATGGCGTCCTTGTCGGCCTGGGGGAAGAAATAGCGCTTGAAGTAGGTGTGGCCCGGCCCGGCCGTGTTCGGCACGTAGACGTAGGCGACGCGGCCGTTCGTGGCCTCGTGGACCTTCCGGACGTTCCCCTCGACCCAGTCGCGGTTCCGCAGGGCGAATTCGTTCGCGACCGGGACGACCTTGACCGTCCGCGAGCCCGTCCCGTCGGGGTTCGGTCCGACGGTGATCTCGACGAGCTTGTCCGCGGTGTTCTCGAAGAGGCTGAAGAGGGCGGTCGGCGGACGAAGCTCGCGGCCTTCGACGGCCAGGAGGTATTCCCCGGCCTTGACGCCGACGCCGGGCTCCGTCAGCGGCGAGCGGAGCTCGGGGTTCCAGTTGAGCCCGCCGTAGACCTTCCTGAAGCGGTAGCGGCCGTTGGCGACTTCGTAATCCGCGCCGAGCAGGCCGCCGGCGACGGTCTTGGGCTCGAAGGGCGAATCCCCGCCCATGACCCGGTGGTGGCCGACGCCGAGCTCCGAGCACATCCACTGGATGACGCGGTTGAGGTCGTTGCGGCAGGAAACGTCGGCCAGGAACGGGGCGTATTTCTCGCGCATGGCCTTCCAGTCGGCCCCGTGCATGTTCGTGGCGTAGAAGAAGTCGCGGTTGATGCGCCAGGCCTCGTTGAAGATCTGGGCCCATTCGGCCGTGGGGACGACGCGAATCTGGATGGCTTCGATGGCGAGCTTGCCCTTGCCGGGCTCGGGCTTCTGCCCGGCCGGGACGATGAACCAGGACTCGCGCTGGAGATAGCCGAGCTTCTTCTTGTCGGCCGAGAGCACGTAGGCGTCGATGCCCGTCAGGACGACATCGTCCTTGCGGCTCTTGAAGTCGTACTTGTGGAGGGAGGCCCCGGGACGGGGGCCGAAGACGCGGCGGCCCATATCGACGGGGAACTCGGCATAATAGAGCTGTCCGGCCTCGCCCGCCTGCAGGAAGCGGTAGTTCCCCGCGGGAACGGGAAGGGGCAGGATGCGCGTGTCGAGGCCCTCGAAGTCGACGCGGACGGGCTCCGCGGCCTTCGGCTTGGCCTCCTCGGCCTTGTCCTTGCCGGCGGACGCCTTCGGGCCGTTCTTGGGCTTCTCATCGACCGCCTTGTCCGGGGCGCCCTTCTCCTCGTCGCTCTCCTTGGCCAGGGGCGACGGGGCGTCCTTGGTCAGGGCGGCGACGTAGAGGGCGTTGGTCTGGCGGGTGTCGGTGTTCGACTGGTCGAACCACTGCTTGACCGGCCCGGCGTCGGTCGAGGCGAAGAAGTAGAGGTACTTGCCGGAGGCGTCGAAGACCGGCTCGCTCGCCTCGCTCAGGCCGTCGGTGACGGCCGTCGAGCGGTCCTGGTCGAGCGAGTAGAGGTAGATCCTCTGGATGTAGGTCACCTGGTTCATGGAATAGGCAAGCCACCGGGAATCCGGCGACCAGGCGGTCGTCGTGCCCGGCGGCATGATGGGATTGTCCGCGACCTTCTTCACCGCTCCGGCCTTCAGTTCGATGTAGAAGAGCGTGCCGGAATTGTCGATGAAGGAGATCTTGGCGCTGTCGGGCGACCAGACGGGGGATTCATAGAAGCCGGTCCCGGTCAGCTTGTAGCGCTTGGCCTCGCCCTTCCCGTCCTGGGAGCGGACGGCGAGCTCGTATTCGCCGGACTCGTCGGTGAAGTAGGCGATGGACTTGCCGTCCGGCGACCAGACGGGCGAGCGCTCGTGGGCGCCCGGCGTCTCGGTCAGGTTCCGGGGGTCGCCCTTCTCGGCGGGCACGGTCACGACCTCGCCGCGGAACTCGAAGACGGCGCGGGCGCCGGAGGGGGAGATATCGGCACTCCTGATCCACCGCCCGCCCGAGGCGAAGCGCTCCCGGAGCTCGGCCAGGTCGGCGGCGACGCCGATGACGAGCCGCGTGCTCATGCCCGTCCCCGGGTCGAGCACATGGAGCCTGCCGGCCTGCTCATAGATGATCTTCCCGGCCCCGGCCGAAGCGTTGAGCACGGGGAAGTCCTTGTGGTCGGTGACCTGAGTCACGGCCTTGGTCTTCGTATCGTAGGCGAAGATATTGAATTCGCCGTTCCGGTCCGACCGGAAGAAGATCTTGTCCCCGATCCACATCGGGCCGGGGTCGTTCGAACGGCCCTCGGGCTGGGGGACCTTGACGACGGAGTTGTCGCGCGTGTCGAAGATCCAGATGGTCGATACGGTGCCTCCCCGGTAGTGCTTCCACTGGAGGAACGCGTCATAGAGATGGTTGTAGGCGATCCGGATCCCGTCGGGCGAGATGGAGGCCCGGAAGGCCTGGGGGATCTTGAGCTGTTCGGGCGCGCCGCCCTCGAGGGGGACCGTGAAGAGCTGTTGGTGGCGGTTGGAGAAGACGAAGCGGGGGGACGTGAACAGGACGGCCTTGCCGTCCGGCGTGAACCCCTGGACGATGTCCGGGCCCGGATGCCACGTCAGCCGCTTTGGGACGCCGCCCGAGACCGGCACGACGTAGACGTCCAGGTTGCCGTCGTACTGACCGCTGAAGGCGATGAGATCGCCGTCCGGCGAGAACGCCGGATTCATCTCCTGGCCGACGTCGGTGGTCAGGCGCCTCGGGTTCCGGCCGTCGAGGTCGGCGGTCCAGAGGTCGTTGGCGTAAACGAAGGCGATGGCCTTCGCGCCGATGGCCGGCTGGGTCAGAAGCGCGGTATCCTTCGTGTCGATAGCGAAGGAAAAAAGGGCTGTTGCCAGGCCGATCACGGTGCCGATGACAAGCCTCGCGATGGATGCTTTTCTCATGGCGTCCTCCTTTTCGGGCGGAAACGGTATTATAAAGGACTATTTGCGGGCTTAGCAAAGGAATTGAGCGCCGTTGCGGGCGGTGCCGGACGAGATTACCCCACATAATGAGGGATGTCAACGTTTTGTGGGGTAAAGGCTGAACGCGTCGCGATGAGTCCGGGAGCCGGATCGGGCGCCCTATTGTATGGTACCGGGAATTGCGGTTAAATAGGGCGGTCGAGCGCAAGGAAAAGCGAACGCGATGAACAAGAAAAGAGCTATTCGCTCCAGGATGTGCCCTGTGGATCTATAAGCCCGCCCTCGCGGAAAAGCTGGGACGATTCCTCGCCGAAGAGCCCGGCGGAGCGGAGCTCAGCCTCACCTGCTGTAAGAACCAGCCGCCCCTGGCCGCCGGGACCGAGGTCGTCAACGTCTGCCCCGGCTGTGACAAGCGCTATCGCAACAATTATCCCGACGCCTCGACCATCTCGCTATGGGAGCTCCTGGCCGAAAGCGAAACGTTCCCGTTCCCGGATTACGACGGGGTCGAGATGTCCATCAACGACGCCTGTCCGACGCGCGAGCGGACGGGCGTTCACGACGCCATAAGGGCCCTGCTCGCCCGGATGAATATCAAGGTCGTCGAGCCGGCGCGGACGCGGACCCAAGGCATCTGTTGCGGGGACAGCTGTTACGGCGAGATCCCGACCGGCGATGTCAGGAAGCTCATGAGTCAAGCGCGCTTCCGAAATGCCGGCCGAAGACGTCGTCGTCTATTGCGTCTCGTGCGCCAAGGCCATGTTCATCGGGGGGAAGCGTCCCCGATACCTCGTGGACCTCCTGTTCGGCGAAGAGACCGTCCCCGGGACCCTCGACCTCGATGCCTGGCACGCGGAGATCGACGAATTCACCCGGAACCACTGAACGCCGGCCCGGACCCCCCTCCTCCCGCTATTGACTTGAAATCTGATATTTAATATTCTCGTGACGAAATGTTAGCCAAGCCCATCCTGAACATCAGATCCCTCAAGGAACAGGTCTACGAGTACCTCCGGGAGCGGATGCGCACGGGCGAGCTCCTGCCGGGCGCCGTCATCGACATGGAGGAGACGTCCCGGACCCTCGGCGTGAGCAAGACGCCGCTCCGCGACGCGCTCCTCCAGCTCGAGATGGAGGAGTTCGTCACCATCCTCCCGCGCCGGAAGATCGTCGTCAACACGCTGACGATCCAGGACGTCCGGAACTCCTACGAGATCATCGGCGCTCTCGAGAGCACGGCCCTCCTGGCGGCCTTCGACCGGTTCCGGGAGGCGGACCTCAAGCGGATGGAGAAGGCCAACGAGGGCATGAAGAAGGCCATCGAGGCCGACGATTTCGACCTCTATTACGAACAGGAACCTCGAGTTCCACGACACCTTCCTCGACCTCTGCGGGAACGCGCCCTGGCCAGGATCGTCAACCGGCTGAAGCGGCGCCTCTACGACTTCCCCCGGCCCCAGGGGTTCGTCAAGGAATGGGAGGAGGCCTCGATCGAAGAGCACCGGCGCCTCCTGGAGCTCGTCAAGCGGGGGAAGAAGGAAGAGGCCGCGGCCTGGATCAGGGACGTCCATTGGTCGTTCAAGGTCCAGGAAAAGTATATCAACGAGTACTACGTCGATATCTCCTGACGCGGGCGAAGGCCGGGGGAGAACGGAGGAAGCCATGAACAAATCGGATCTTATCCTCATCACCGGGGCCGGCGGTTTCATCGGGGGGTCGCTCGCCCGGTCGTTCCACGAACGGGGATTCACCCGCATCCGGGCCGTGGACAAGAAGCCGCTCCCGGACTGGTACCAGCGGGTCCCCGGCGTCGAGTGCCTCTCCCTGGACGTCAGCGACCCGAAGAACTGCGTCCGGGCCTGCGAAGGCGCCGTCGAAGTGTACAACCTCGCCGCCGACATGGGCGGCATGGGATTCATCGAACGCTTCCGCGTCGAATGCCTGCGGAGCATCCTCATCAACACCCACATGCTCGAGGCCGCCTGGCGGGCCGGGGTCGAGAGGTATTTCTATTCCTCCTCCGCCTGCGTCTACAACACCGAGCTCCAGAAGGAGATGATCTCGCGGCCCCTCAAGGAATCCGACGCCTACCCGGCCATGGCCGAGCGGGGCTACGGCTGGGAGAAGCTCATGTCCGAGATGTTCTGCCAGGAATACTGGGCGGAGCGGGGCCTCAAGACCTTCATCGCCCGCTTCCACAACGTCTACGGCCCCAACGGGACCTGGGACGGTGGCCGGGAAAAGGCGCCCGCGGCCCTCTGCCGCAAGGTCATCGAGGCCAAGGACAAGGGCCGGGACTGGATCGAGATCTGGGGCGACGGGACGCGGACCCGCAGTTTCATGTACATCGACGACTGCGTCAAGGGCATCGACATGATCACCCACTTCGAGGACCTCGTCGCGACGCCCATCAACCTGGGCTCGAGCGAGCTCGTCTCGGTCAACGATCTCGTCTCGATCATCGAGGGCATCGCCGGGGTGAAGCTCGAGCGCCGCTACGACCTCTCGGCCCCCAAAGGGGTCGGCGGCCGGAACAGCGACAACACGATGATCCAGCGCATCCTGAAGTGGGAGCCTTCGACCCCGCTCAAGACGGGGCTGAAGAAGACCTACGACTGGATCGAACAGCAGTACATGGACCGGAAGGCCGGGAAGCGGACCATCGAATAACTGAAAATCCCCCCAACCCCCCTTTTGGAAAGGGGGGAAGATGCGGCACAGGGAAGCCTTCGGCTGCATTACAGCCTCGGGCCCTGCAGGCTCAGGCTTTAGCCCGTGGTTTCGGGCTTTTGCTTGTAGCCTCAGGCTTCAGCCTGAGCTGAAAAAGATTCTTCTTTGAGCGCAGGCTGAAGCCTGCGGCTACATCCGATCCTCAAACTCGGGCTAAAGCCTGCGGCTACTTGATCATCAAACGCAAACTAAAGCCTGCGGCGACATTCGATCATCAAACGCAAGCTGAAGCATGCGGCTACATTTCGGCCTCAAGCGCAGGCTGAAGCCTGCGGCTACACCGCGCGATCAAGCGCGGGCTAGCCTGCGGCTACATCCGGCCATCAAACGCAAGCTACTGAAGGCCTGCGGCTACATTGTGACGATCGAACGCAGGCTAAAGCCTGCGGCTACATTTCGGCCTCAAACGTAGGCTAAAGCCTGCGGCTACACCGCGGCCCGCGGTCCGGAGCAAGGCCAGGAACTCCGCCAGGACCATCGCCGTCGCGCCCCAGATCTTATGCGGGCCGAACGCGTAGAAAGGGACATCCACCGTCTGCCCGGCCAGCGTCCAACCCTCCGTTCGGGCGCTTGCGGGGTCCATCAGACCGGCGAGAGGGACTTCGAGGATCTCCGCGACCTCGCTCTGCTCCGGCGTGAAGACCAGGGGGCTTTTTGCCGTCCCGACCACGGGATAGATGCAGAAATTGCTGGGCGGGATGAAGAGAGGCGTCAGGGACCCGAGGACATCGATACGGTCCCGATCGATCCCGATCTCCTCGCTCGTCTCGCGGAGAGCCGCCCGGACGGCGTCCTCGCTCCCCTCGAATTGTCCCCCGGGGAAGCCGATCTGGTCCTTGTGGCGGAGCACGGTCGAGGTCCGGCGGGTCAGCACGATATAAGGCTCGTCCTGTCGGAGATAAAGGAGCAGCATGACCCCGGCCTTCAGGCAGGAAGCCTCGACCGCGGGCGTGAAGGTCCGGTCGGGGCCGTATCGCGGGGCCATCGCGAGCTGGGCCGCCAGCCCGGGCAGGGGAGCGGCGAGGGCCCTCTTGAGGTCATGGCCCAGATATTCTCCGGAGTTCAAGGTTGCACTGTCCTGAGGCCCATCATAGCAGAAAACGGGTTCTTCTCCAGATTCCGGGTTCTTCGACGGCGATGGATGCTGACCTGAAGCCCCCTATGAGTATCGGAGACACCTGCTACTTGTTTGTATCTTTATTCCTCTGCCCCCTTGGAATTTAAAGGGGGCCGGCAGTCAGTGTCTCCGTTGAAGGCTGGGAGGGGGGCGCGTCGCCGTCGACGGACCGGTTCCCGGTATCGGCGGGCGCCGGTTCAGATCCTGGGCGCCGTTCTCTTCATGAGGGCTTTCTTCAGGTCCTCGACGGCGGCTGGCGCCTCGAGCTTCCGGTCGTAGAGGATGTCGCGGGCGTTCATCCCGGCGTCCCCGTAAAAAGCCTTGTTGGCGTCCTTGTCGATCTGGATGGAGGCGCCCTTGATGGATACCCCGGCGAACAGGCCCTTGCTCCTGGAATAGGAGTAGATCTCGGCTTGCATATCGAGGTCGGTCGAGGCCTCCGCGCTCCGGCCGACGGGGCCGGCCGCGACACTCATGTCCGCTCCCAGGGTCACCTTACCCTCGGCGATGTCGTTGATGCTCTTCGCCGTCTTGAAGACGAGCACGATATCGGCCTTCTGGACACCGATCTGCCACCCGAGGCTCCCCCCGATGAGGGAGATAAACGCCGGATTGCTCCACGTCCCGTCCTCGTTCCGGATGACGAGGAGGCCCCGGCCGTACTGGCCGCCGAAGCCGTAGGCGGCCTTGATGACCCCCGGGATGACGGCGATGCCGTGGCACTTCTCGAGGAGCTTCGAGGGCATGCCCTCATCGGGGAGATCGATCATCTCCCGGAGGACCTCGACGGCCTTGGCGATCCTGTCGGCTCCCGGCTCTTCCTCTGAGCCCCGGACGGGGACCGTCCCGAAGACGAGGAGGAGGCCGGCACATAACAAAGCGCAGAGATTTGTGTGTTTCATGATGATCACCCTTCCTTTTCCTCTATTCTAGGGGAAGGGCCCGCGGATTTCAATTCCGCCCGGTCCTACATCCTCCACAGATAGCTGGCTTTGAAGAAGAACCCGCGCCGGGCCTCGAGGAAGCGGTCCGCGCCGACATAGGCGCCGTCCTGCCAGGCGATCCTCTCGTAGGCCGAGCCGTAGCCGATGTGGACGACGGTCCCCGGGATGTAGGTGAAGGACGCCAGTAGGTCCGAAGTCAGGCGTTTCCGGAACGAGTTGTGCTCGACGATGGCCCGGAAGAACAGATACTTGTTGACCTGGTAGGTCGCCCGGCCGCGGACGATGGTGTAATCGAACTCCCGGACGCCGTCCGAGGCGCGGGTGAAATCCGAATAGCGGAGGCTGAGGCTGAGAGCGACGTTCTCGGAGGGAAGGTAATCCATGGCCGCCAGGGCCTCAGTCCCGCGCCCTCCGTAAGGATCGTCGACGTAGCGGATCTTCTGCCCCGAGGTCAAGGACGCCTGGAACGCCACCTGCTTGGAGAACAGCGTGGCCGCGAAAAGCTTGATGAGGCTCGTCGGGAACCTCCGGCCGAGGAAGATCTCGTTGGAATAGCGCATCCCGGCCGAAAGCGTCGTGTTCCGGACCAACCGGAGCCGTAGGTCGAGGGAATTGGCCGTCTCCCAAAGCCCGTACCCCTTGTCCCGGATCTGGATGCTGTGGAGCATGGGTTCGATACGGAGGAGGATCTTGGACTTCGGGTAGAACATCGGCGAGAGGCCGAGCTTCAGGCGCGTGAGCCCCGTCCGCGTGACGTAGCCGACCTCGGTCGCGAAGTCCGTTCCCAGGTCCTGGGCCTGGCCTTGGACGATGAGGTCCCGCGTCTGGTAGTCGTACTGGAGGCCGACGGCGTGCCCATCCCGGGCCGCCGATCCGTCGCCCGCCTTCGTCCCGGACCCGAAGACGTGGAAGCCGACGGTGCTGGCCTGGTTGAGGCGGAGCTGTCCGTCCGCCCCGGCCACCACGTTGGAAGCGGCGCCCGCGAAGCGGCCGGTGAGGAACCCGCCGACATAGCTGTCCCCGCTCAAGGCGCGCTTGTAGCGGAGGATGGTGAAATGGGCGAAGTCCTCCGGCCCGCCCTCGGGAAGCTCGTCCATGGCATAGATGGAGGCGACGGAGTCCCGCGGCCCGAGCTTCCCGTTGAGCTTGAAGCCGGCCCTCGGGTCGATGATGGTCCGGGTGTGGACGACCTCGCCGAGCGGGCCGTCCGACCCGGCCGGGAAATTGAACTTCTCCTGGCCCTCGAGGAAGAAGGGCCGCTTCTCGTCGTAAAACAGGGCGTACCTCTGGTTGAAATCGACCTGTCCGGCGTCGGACTCGACCTGGCTGAAGTCCGGGTTGAAGGTGCCGTCGAGGATGAGCTGGGAGGTCAGGCCGTACTTCCCCGTCAGGCTGAGGTCGCTCCGCCCCCGTCCGGCCTTGAGGACGCCCTCCTCGAGGGCGCTCGTCCGGCCGTACGTCACGGCGGGCAGGAGCTCCAGGAGCGTGTAGTGAGCGATGTCCTCGAAGAGCAGGGTCCGCGTCTGGGTCAGGAAGTTCGGGCCCTGGGCGGGGTCCAGGGCGGGGAACGTGCCGTTCTCCGAGAAGCGGCTGATCCGCCGCTCGAAGATGACCCCCATCTCGACGGGCTCGCGGCTCCGGTAGCGGAGGCTCTTGAGAGGGAGGCGGATCTCGACGGAGTAGCCGGAGTCATCTATCCGCCCTTCGCTATACCAAACGATGTCCACCGTGTAGTCTTCCTGGTTGCCCTCGAAACGGGAGTCCCCCTGGATGCCGAGCGGATTGACGTAGAGGGCGTAGAGGCCCTGGTGGTCGTTGAACGTATCCAGGTTGATGCAGGTCCAGTCGTCGGCGTTGATGGTGTCCCGGCCGCTGACCGAGGCCTTGATCTTCGCCGGCTCCGGGTCCGAACAGCGGAAGGCGAAATAGAGATTTTCGCGGTCGTAAGCATAATAGACGACGGTCCCGGCCGCCATATCCTTTCCGTAGTCCGGGTTCCACGTCTTGAAGTCCGATTCCCGGGGGGCCTGCTCCCAGACCGCGTCGTCGAGCTTGCCGTCGATCTTCGGAGGGATTTCGGCATGCACGGGCCGAAGCGGCAGAAGATCTGCCGAAGCTTTGGCGGCAATCGGGGACGCCGCGAGGGCCAGGAGCAGCGAGAGGATTAAGAGCGGGAGGATCGTGCGCTTCGAGGTCATGGATACTCCGCTATTTTATGAGGTTGCGCTCGAAAAAGAAAGCGCAGGCTAAAGCCTGCGGCTACACGGCGCGACGCCTCTGTTGTAGTCGCCAGCTTCAGCTTGCGTCCTGGCCGTCCTTCCGTCCCGTCTTTCATCGGAAGGGAAGGCAGGACCTCGTATTGTAGCCTCAGGCTTTAGCCTGAGCTATCTTCGGCAGATTCTTTTCGAACGCAGGCTAAAGCCTGCGGCTACATGTCCCGCCCATCTCGCCTATCGAGAACGCAGGCTGAAGCCTGCGGCTGCAGGTCTCGATCGTCTCGCGCCCTTGGCTCTTCTTGTCCCGCCCTTAATGTCAATTCCCTGTCGAGCCTCTTGTCTCGCTTGTCTCGCTTATCCCGCTCGTCTCGCTCTTCTATCACATATCCCAGCGATAAGACACCTTGACGAGGAAGATATTGTCTCCCGGTGCCCGGAGCAGGTCGCCCAGGTCCCGCCCCACGCGGAAATCGCCCGGATTGGCGAAATCGGCCCGGTTCTGGGTCCAGACAAGATAGATGAGAGAGCCCGGCCGGTATTCCCATCGGAGGACCAGCGTGCCGCGCAGGGATTTCATGTTGAAATCCGGGTCGGCGAACGAGAAGGCAGCGGCCGGTCCCGGGCCGTCGGGATCGACCGTATATCGCCCGCCCTCACGGGTTATCGACGACGGCCCGTCCCCGTAAGGGGTGTATTCATAAGCCTTGGGCTTTGCCAGCTCCTTGAACCGGTCGTAACGGCCCACCGCGATGAAAGGCTGGAGGTAGAGCTGGAGGCTCAGTCTGGGGTCGAAGACCCAGTTGAGCCGGATCACGCTCGAGAGCTCCTTCTGATCGATGCGTCCGAAGACGTATCGGGTCCCGAACGTGGCCGCCATCAGCGGGTCCGCGACGCGCGTCACCCATTGGATGGCCGAGACGCTCCGGCTGTAGCCGGGCCCCATGGAGAGGCTGAAATTGGGCCGGGGTTTCCAGCGGACCTCAAGGTTGCCGTTATAATCGAGGCCGAGCGACGGAGTCCGGTACACGGAGCTCGACCACCCCAGAACGACGGCCTTCCGACTGTCGGAGGTCAAATTGGCGTCGATCTGATACCCGGCGGGACGAAGGGCCAGCGGGCCTCCGCGGGTCAGCGTGTTGCTCATCGTGTCGGGATTGTAGGCGACCATGGTGAAGAAGTCCCAGTAATTCGCGAACTGCCCCTCGGACCAGGCGAGGACGCCGTCCCAGATCTTGTTTCCCTGGAAGTCATAGTTGCGGAACGGCCCCGCGACAAGGGATATCCGCCGGAATACCTTCCCGGGCTTGGTCCATTGATAGGAGGGAATGAAGGTGAAATTGATGAGGTCCGAGCTCCTGTACTGGAATCCCGCGTCGTTGGGATTGAAACCGGGGGAGAGGATCCCGAACTGGGCCAGGAGCGTGAAGCGCCCCTGCTGTTTGACCAGGTTGAAACGGGCTCCCCATCCCGAAAGCGAGGTCGCCGACGGGTCGACCTCGACGTGGGAAGCGTCCGGCCTCTGGAAGTAATGCATGGAGGAATTTTGGAGCCTCAGGATATCCTCGCGGCTCCCCGCGATGCGCGTCCCGCCCAGCCAGCCGTTGACGACCCAGCCCCTCTTTCGATCGAGGGTCGTCCACCCGTCGACGGCGAAGCTCAGGGCGTTCTTGTTGAGGATAGCCCGCAGGCCTTCATCCCTCAGATCGCGGGCGACCCCCGTGGCGATGACGCCGTAGCCGCTCCGGCCTTCGTCGATATCCCTCTGGGCTCGGAAGACCCCGTAGTACGAGAAGGGCTCCACTTCGTCCCGGAAACGGGAGCCCAGGGCATCGACGTTGGCGTATTCCCGGGCGGTCAGGGCGTTGATGAATCCGAGATTCCATCCGCCGCCGAGCTTGCCGGTCAGCTTGACCGCCCCCAGGATGGAGGTCCGGTCGGGAGTGCGGACGTAGCCTTCATGGTCAGGCGAGCCCTGGGGCGAGCGGCCGACGCGCCGGCTGTAGAAGAAGGTCGGGTTCGGCCAGTTGATGTTGGCGCCGAGGAAGACCCCGCCCCGGCCGAAGCCGTTGAACAGGCTGGCGCCTTCGATGAAGAACGGGCGCTTTTCGTCGTAATAGGTCTCGTAAGCGGAGAGGTTGATGACCGCGGGGTCGACCTCGACCTGGCCGAAGTCGGGATTGACGGTGGCATCCAGGGTAAGATTGCTCTTGAGCCCGGCTTTGAGATCGAAACCGACATTACCGAGGTAGGCGTGACCTTGCTCGAAAGGATTGCCGGCCTCGGCCGGCCGGAAGCGGGCCTGGCTGACCGCATAGGGCACGACCTCGAGGTGACGTCCCGGCCGGATGTCCCGGATCCCTTCCAGGCGGGCGAAACGCGAGACGCTGGCGATATCTTCCCTGGGGATCCAGACGAACCGGCACCGCTCCTGCTTCCTCTTGATGACCCGGAGAAAATCGACGCCCCAGACGTACTCGTCCTTCTTGGGGAACCGAAGCTGGTCGAACGGGATGCGCATCTCCACGGTCCAGCCCTCGGCGTCCACCCGGGCCTTCGATTCCCAGACGCCGTCCCAGGAGCTGTTCTCGCTGATGTCGTTCGACAGGACGGAATCCTCGATCGAGCCGGCCGGGTTGACGGCGAAGAGATAGCCCGTGCGGCGGTCGAAGTAGGGATCCACGGCGAACGTGAACCAGTCCGAGTCGACGACGTCGTCCCGCCTTCCCAGGAGCTTCTTGATGGCTCCCGGCTCGGAATCCCAGAGGCGGGCGGCGACGTAGAGACTGACATCGTCGTAGGCCACCCAGACGTCCGTTTTTTCGGACGGCACGCCTCCGTCGACGGGCTCGTTCATGATGAGCTCCCCGGCGCTCTTCCCCTGCCAGGCCTTTTCGCTGAGGACGCCGTCGATCGCGATGGGGCCTTCGACGCGAACGGCTCGGACGGTCCGTTGCTCCTTGATCAGAGGGCTTTGGGCGATCTCCGGCTTCACGCGGGCAGTGAGGGCCCCCGGCAGGATGAGGGCGAGCGCCCAGGCGGCGATCGTCTTTAAGTTCCTCTTCGTCTTCAGCTTCACAAGATCATCTCCATGGCCGATTCCCATCGTCATCCTAAGTACGGCCGCCCATGGGCAAAGGTTGCTCTTAGCCTCGTGCAAATCCCGTACCAACTCGAATATGAGGCAAATCCCCCCCGCCCCCCTTTTCCAAAGGGGGGAGGCTCAGGAGAGCGCGGCCCGCCGGCTTCGGCACGTTAAGTTCTTTTACGTCCCTCATTATGTCGGCCGGGACCCGGGTCTGCCGGGGTCTTGGTCAACAGGGACCCAAACGGGCAGGGATCTGAGTCCGCCGGGTTATATTCAACCGGGACCTAAATTGGCCTGGACCCAAATCTGCCGGGGTTTTGTTCAACCGGGATCCAAACTGGCCGGGACCTAAATCCGCCGTGGTTTGTTCGGCCGGGACCAAAGCGGGAGCTTAAGTCAAGACTTATGGGCTGGATATGCTTTCCCCCCTTTGGAAAAGGGGGGTGAGGGGGGATTTGCGCCAAGAACAGAGAGCTGGGGGGCCGATGTGCGATCCGAGCCCGGAGTTCCGCAAAGCGCTCGAAGAAGGACCCGAATTGCTTTTGTCTTCGCGTCACCTGGTGTACAATCCCTAAGTTGCAAGGAGGTGCGGGATGTCATCGATATACGTCATCGCCGGGATCGTCATTGTCTTTATATTCTTCAGCGGGATCCGGATCGTCCGCCCGACCCACCGGGGTCTCATCGAGAGGATGGGCAGGTACAAGAGGTTCGCCCGCGCGGGCTTCAATTGGATCATCCCGATCATCGACAGGCTGTATTGGGTCAACATCACCGAGATCATGGTGGACGCCGAGCCCCAGGAGATCATCACCAACGACAACCTGAACGCCCGGGTCGACGCCCAGGTCTACTTCAAGGTCAAGGACGACGAAGTGGACGTCAAGAGCTCCCAGTACAACGTCAATAACTACCGCTATCAGATCGTCAACCTGGCCCGGACGACGCTCCGGAACATCATCGGGACCCTGACCCTGAAGTCGGCCAACAGCGAGCGGGGCAAGATCAACGACGAACTGCAGAAGACCCTGAAGAAGGAAACGGCCAACTGGGGGATCGAGATCGTCCGGACCGAGCTCAAGGAGATCGACCCGCCCAAGGACGTCCAGGAGACGATGAACAAGGTCGTCAAGGCCGAGAACGAGAAGATCGCGGCCATCGACTTCGCCACGGCCACCGAGACCGTGGCCGACGGCCAGAGGCGGGCGGAGATCAAGAAGGCCGAAGGCATCCGGCAGGCCCGGATCCTCGAGGCCGAGGGCGAGGCCCAGGCCATCAAGCTCGTCAACGAAGCCGCCGAGCTCTACTTCGTCGGCAACGCCCAGCTTCTGAGAAGGCTCGAGACCGTCGAGAAGGCCCTGTCCCAGAACGCCAAGATCGTCGTCCCGCAGGGGACGGAGCTCGTCAACGTCATCGGCGAGCTGGCCGGCGTCCTGCCGCTCAAGAAATAGGCGCCGGTCAGGCCGGGACGGCCGCCGCGAGGGCGGCGGCTATTCTTTTCGGGCGTCTTCGGGGGGCGAGGGCTTGTTCTCCAGGACCCTCTCGATACGCCCCATGACTTCGGGCGTGAGCGAGCGGACGGCGTCCAACGATTTCATGTTCTCGACCACCTGTTGGGGCCTCGAGGCGCCCGTGATGACCGTGCTCACGCAAGGGTTCTTCAGGCACCAGGCGAGGGCCATCTGGGGCAGGGTCATCTCCAGTTTCGGCGGCCAGCCGGCCGAGCTTCTTCACCTTGGCGATCTTCTCTTCGCCCTCCGGACCCTCCAGGCGCTTTCTCAGCCAGCCGTACCCCTTGAGGGACAGCCTTGTCCCGGCCGGGATGCCGGCGTTGTACTTGCCGGTCAGGAATCCGCTGGCCAGCGGGCTCCAGATCGTCGTCCCGAGCCCGAACGCCTCGTAGAGCGGCGCGTACTCCTTTTCGACACGCTCGCGGTGGAACATGTTGTACTCGGGCTGTTCCATGGTCGGCGGGACGAGGTGCTCTTCCTGGGCGATGTGGTACGCCTCGGCGATCTCACGGGCGTCCCATTCGCTCGTCCCCCAGTAAAAGGCCCGTCCGCGGTCCACGAGATGGCTCATGGCCCGAACGGTCTCCGCGATGGGCGTGTCCCTGTCCGGCCTGTGGCAGAACAGGAGGTCCACGTAATCGACCCGCATGCGGGCCAGCGAGGCCTCCGTACCCTCGATGAGATGCTTCCGCGACAGGCCCATGTCGTTGGGGCCCTTGCCGCCCCAGAAGATCTTCGTCGACAGGACGAGATCCGACCGCTTCCAGCCCATCTTCCGGATGATGTTCCCCAGCACCGTCTCGGCCTTGCCCGCGGCGTATTCCTCGGCGCAGTCGAAGTAGTTGACGCCGAAATCATAGGCGGCCTTCATGCAGGCGGAGGCGGCGTCCTCGCCGACCTGCCCGCCGAAGGTCACCCAGGAGCCGAACGACAGGGCCGAGACGCGCAGACCCGATCTTCCCAGAAGGCGGTATTCCACGTTCTCCCTCCTTGTCCTCCCGGAGCGTGCTTCCTAGCTCAGGAGGCCCTTTCTCTTCAGAACGGGCTCGACCTTGGGCTCGCGGCCGCGGAACCTCTTGTAGAGGACCATGGGGTCCTCGGAGCCGCCCCGCGACAGGATGTTGTCGCGGAGGGACTTGGCCGTGACCTGGTCGAAAAGGCTCGTCTCCTTGAAGGCCTCGAACGCGTCGGCGTCGAGGACTTCCGACCAGATATAGCTGTAGTAGCCGGCCGAATACCCGCCGGAGAAGATGTGGGCGAAGTACGGGCTCCGGTAGCGGACGACGATCTGGGGGATGAGCCCGATCTTCGCCATCGAGGCCTTCTCGAACGCCGCCGCGTCGAGCTCCTTCGGCTCGGTCAGCGTGTGCCAGTCCATGTCGAGGTAGCAGGCGGCGAGGTACTCGACCGTATCGAAGCCCACGTTGAAGAGCTTCGCCTTCCGGATCTTCTCGAGCAGGGCGTCGGGGATGGGCTCGCCCGTCCGGTAATGCCTGGCGTACGTCTTGATGACCTCGGGGTCGCCCGCCCAGTTCTCCATGATCTGGGAGGCGACCTCGACGAAGTCCGACGGGACGTTGGTCCCGCCCGTTCCCTCGTAGACGCAGTCGGAGAGGAGCTCGTGGAGGGCGTGCCCGAATTCGTGGAAGAGGGTCAGGGCCTCCTCGAACGTCAGGAGCGACGGCGCGTCGCCGGCGGGCATCGAGAAGTTGCCGACGTTGTAGACGACGGGCGTGATCCGCTTTCCGTCGCGCTTCGATTCGGACCGGAAGGCGCTCGACCAGGCGCCGCCGCGCTTGCTGGCCCGGGGATAATAATCCGTGAACAGGATGCCGAGATGGCTGCCGTCGGCTTCCTGGACCTCGAAGACCCGGACGTCCGGATGGTATTTCGGGATATCGGTCCTTTCGGAGAACTTGAGCCCCCAGAGCTTCCCGGCCACCGCGAAGGCGCCCTCGCGGACGCTGTCGAGCGGAAAGTAGGGCTTGAGGGCCTGGTCGTCGAGGTCGTACTCGGCCTTTTTCAGCTTCTCGGCGTAATACCACCAGTCCCACGGCTCGAGGGTGATGGCATCCCCTTCCTTGGCGGCCAGGGCCTGGAGCTTCGCGGCCTCCTTCCCGGCCACGGCCAGGGAGGGCGTCCAGAGCTTGTCGAGGAGCCCGGCGACCCCGGCGGGCGTCTTGGCCATGTTCTCCTCGAGGACGTAATCGGCGTGGGTCTTGTAGCCCAGGAGGTTCGCCCTCCGGACGCGGAGGGCGGCGATGCGGCTGAGGACGGCCTTGTTGTCCTGCTCGTTGCCGTTGTCCGCCCGGTTGATGTAGGCCTTGAAGATGCGCTCCCTCAGCTCGCGCTTCGGCGAGTACTGGAGGAACGGGATCATGCTCGGCTTCTGAAGCGTGAAGATCCAGCGGCCTTCCTGGCCCCGTTCCTTGGCGGCTTCGGCGGCCCCGTCCACGACGGCCGGCGGCAGGCCCGCGAGGTCCTCGGGCTTGTCGATGACCAGGACGAAAGCGTTGGTCTCCTTGAGGAGGTTGTCGCCGAACTTCACGGTCAGAGTGGACAGCTCCTCGTTGATCTTGCGGAACTCGGCCTTGGCGGTCTCGTCGAGGTTCGCCCCGCCCCGGACGAAGTTCTTGTAGCTCTTCTCGAGCAGGCGCGCCTGCTCGGGCGTCAGCGTCAGCTTGTCCCGGCCTTCATAGACCGCCTTGACGCGCTGGAACAGCCTCGGGTCGAGGGTGATGTCATCCCGGTGCTTGGCGAGCATGGGGGAGACCTCGGCTTCCGCCGCCTGGATGGCCGGGTTCGTGTTCCCCTCCGTCAAGCAGAAGAAGACGTAAGCGACCCGCGTCAGGAGCTCTCCGCTCCGTTCGACGGCCTCGATGGTGTTGGCGAACGTCGGCGGCTCGGGGCTGGTGACGACGGCCTCGATCTCCTTCTTGTGCCGGGCCATGCCCTCCCGGAACGCGGGCATGAAGTGCTCGTCCCGGATCCTGTCGAACGGCGGGGTTTCGAACGGCGTCCCGTAGGCTTCGAAGAAGGGGTTGGCCGCCTCAGCGGCCGGGGCCTGTTTCGACTCCTGCTTGGCGCAGGAAATGAAGGCGACGGCCAGAAAGACCGCGGCCAAGGCTCCTAACATGGATCTTTTCCTCATGAACGGGCCTCCTTTCACGGACCTGAGGCCTTATCTTAACATAGACGCGGGCGCCGGGGTAAGGTCTGCGGGTTCCTGTCCCTTGACGCCCGCAAGGCCTGACCCCGGCCGTTTGACAGGTTCTCCGGGCTGTGATAAAAACCGGTGATCCGTCCCCTTGGGCCATAGGGGGAGGAGCCCGCCGAATGGAAAAGCGCATCGAAGACGACCTGAAAAGGATCCGGGCGGAATCCCCGCTCATTCACAACATCACCAACTTCGTGGCCATGAACATCACGGCCAACGCCCTCCTGGCCGTCGGCGCCTCTCCGGTCATGGCTCACGCCGTCGAGGAAGTCGAGGACATGGTCCGCATCGCGAATGCCCTGGTCGTCAATATCGGGACCCTGAGCACCCCGTGGATCGAGGCCATGTTCAAGGCCGGCCGGGAGGCCAGGAAAAGGGGCATCCCGATCGTCTTCGATCCCGTCGGCGCCGGGGCCACGCGGATGCGGACGGAGACGGCCCGGGCTTTTATTGCCGAGGTCCGGCCGGACATCGTGCGGGGCAACGCCTCCGAGATCCTGGCCCTCCGCCGTGACGAGGCGGCCGCCAAGGGCGTCGACAGCCGTCATGCTGCCGAAGACGCCCTGGAGGCCGGGCGGGAGCTGGCCTCGGAACATGGCATCGTCGTCAGCATCAGCGGGGCCGTCGACCTCGTCGTCGATCGGAATTCGCTTATCCGGATCGCCAACGGCCATGAGATCATGCCGCGGGTGACGGGTCTGGGCTGCACGGCCTCCGCCCTGACGGGCGCCTTTGCGGCCGTGGACCCCTCGCGCCTTCATGCCGCCGCGGCGGCCATGGCCGTGATGGGCATCGCGGGGGAGATCGCCGCGGCGACGTCCCGTGGTCCGGCCTCGTTTCAGACGGCCTTCATCGATGCGTTGTTCAACCTCGGCGAAACCGAGATACGCAGCCGGCTCAGGATCGAAGTCGCCTGACGCCTCCTATTTTTCGGGGACGACGTTGCCGTCGCCGTCGATGATCGTGATCTCGGTGAAGCCGAGCTCGCGGATCCTGGGTTCGATCAGGGTCCGGTCGCCGACGACGATCCAGGTTATGCTCTCCGGATGGATCGTTTTCTTTGCGGCTTTGGCCATGTCCTCGATGGCCAGCTTCCCGACCCGGCCGGGGTACTTCTGGAAATAATCGTCGGGCAGGCCGAACTCCACGATCTCCGACAGGGAGCCCCCGACCGCCTCCATGGTCTCCCACTGGCCGGGAAGACCGAGGACCTTGCTGTTCTTGACGTTGGCGAACTCGTCGGGCGTGACGGGCTTCGCGCCCAGGATCCCTTCGAGCTCCTTCCGGATCTCGTCCATCGTCTCCTTGGTCTTGTCGGACTGGACGGGGGCGAAGGCGATGAAGGGCCTGGGTCCCCGGGCGGGCAGGAGGATCGACTGGGCCCCGTAACTCCAATGCTTCTCCTCGCGAATGTTCATGTTGATGCGCGAGACGAAATCGCCGCCCAGGATGGTGTTCATGGTCTCGATGGCGATCGCGTCCGGATCTCCGGAGGGCGGGGCCGTGTGCCCGCCGACGACCACGGACTGGGGGGCGCCGGGCTTGTCCATGATATAGACCCTGGGCTTGGCGGGCAGCATGACCGCGGCGATATTCTTTTCGGGGACCTTGCCGCCCTTCCAATCCTTGAAGAGCTTCTCGATCTTCGGGCGGATCTCGGCCATGGTCGTGTCCCCGACCACGACCAGGGTGGCGTTATTGGGCCTGAACCAGGTCTGGTGGAACTTGACGAGGTCCTCCCGGACGAGCTTGCTCACGGCGGCTTCGGTGCCCGAGCCCGTGAAGGGGTTCCCGTAGGCGTGCCCCCTGCCGTAGAGGAGGCCCGGGAACACCCGAAGGATCATCGTCACGGGCGAGTCCTTCTCCTGGGCGATCCGGGCGATCTGGATCTTCTGCAGGCGCCGGAAATCCGACTCCGGGAAGGCGGGGTTGAGGATGACGTCGGCGTAGACGTCGAGGGCGGCGTCGAGCTTGTCCTTGAGGGTGTCGAGCCCGACGAACGAGGTGTCGAGGTTCGACCCGGCCCGGAGCCGGGCGCCGAGCGAATCCAGCTGGTCGCTGATCTCGAGCGACGTCCGCTTCGCCGTGCCCTCGTCGATCATGCTCATGGCCAGGCTGGCCGTGCCGGGGACCGCGAACTGGTCGGCCGCGGACCCGGCGTCCAGCATCAGGTTGAAGCCGACGACGGGGATGGAGTGCCGCTCGGCCAGCATGATCTTCAGGCCGTTGGGCAGGGTCGCCCGCTGGACGGCCGGGAACTTCACTTCGGGCGCGGCGCCGACCGCCGGCATCGTCTTCCGGTCGACATCGCTCTTCCCGGCGGCGAGCTGGGGATAGGGAGCGACCTCGAGGATGTAGACGCCGTCGGAGAGCCAGCGGACCGACGTCTCCTTGACGGCCGCGGCCGTGGCCTTGTTCATGTGGTCGATGGTCTTTTGATAGGCGTCCGGGCTCCCGCCGTACGACCTGGCTCGAGGCCAGGATGTCGGACTTGCCCCCGAAGCCGCCGATGCGCTCGATGCCCCGGATGAAGCGGGCCATGTATTGCGTCCGGACCCGCTCGAGCTCCTTCTCCGTCGGCCCTTCGGCGAGGAACTTCGCGAGCTCCTCGTCGATGGCCTTCTCCACCGCCGCGAGCGCCACGCCGGGCTTGGCGTCGGCCTGGATCGTGAAGACGCTGCCGATCTCGCGGACGTTGACATAGGCGTTGACCGAAGTGGCGATCTGGTCGTCATAGACGAGACGCTTGTAGAGGCGGGAATTCTTGCCTTCGGCGAGGACGGAGCTCGCCAGGTCGAGGTTGTCGGCGCAGACCGTTCCCCAGCCGGGGGCGTTCCACATCTTGTAGATCCGGGGCTGGGAGATCCTGTCCTGGACGCTCTCGCGATGCGAGCCCGTCCGCTTGGCGACCCAGGCGGAGTGGCGGGAGATGGGCGGCGAGGGCGGGATGTCGCCGAAGTATCGCTTCACCTTCTCGAGGGCCGTTTTGGCGTCGATGTCGCCGGCGATGGCGACGACCGCGTTGTTCGGGCCGTAATAGGTCGCGAACCACTGGTGGACGTCCTCGAGCTTGGCGTTGCCCAGGTCCTCGAGCGAGCCGCCGACCGACCAGGAGTAGGGATGGCCGGGGGGGTAGGTCCCCTTGACGATGAGGTCCTCGGTGACCCCGAAGGGCTCGTTGAGATACTGGCGGATCTCGTTCTGGACGACGCCGCGCTGTTCGTCGAGCCGGGCCTGGCTGATGGCCCCCTTGAGGTGGCCCATCCGGTCCGATTCCATCCACAGGACGAGGTCGAGGGCGGACGTCGGGACGTTCTCGAAGTAGTTCGTCCGGTCCTCGTTGGTCGTCCCGTTGAGGTCCGTCGCTCCGACCTTCTGCATCGGCTTGAAGTAGTCGTCGTTGTAGTTCTCGCTCCCGTTGAACATCAGGTGCTCGAAGAGGTGGGCGAACCCCGTCCGGCCGGGCTTCTCGTTCTTCGAGCCGACGTGGTACCAGACGTTGAAGGCGACGATGGGCGCCTTGTGGTCCTCGTGGACGATCAGGGTCAGCCCGTTGTCGAGGACGAATTTCTGATAAGGGATGTCGATCTTGGCCGTCTCGGCCGCCCGCGCGGCCGCGGTCGAAGCCAGGACGACGATGAAGGCCGCCAGGACGGCCGTGCAGAATCTCATGTGACGCATGCGTTTGCCTCCTCTCGCGTTCTCGAACGTACGAAAATATTTTCGAATATGATGATATACGTGCGATGCCCCCACCTTGTTATATTCTATCCCGCGCCGGCGGCTCCCGTCCAGGGCTTCGTTCAGGCCGCCAGCTTCCGGCCGAGCGCATGAGGCTTCCTTCATGAGGTTCTCGTTCGCCCGAACCTCGCCGGGCTTGTCCGCCGTCCCGTAGACCATGCCTTTGATCGGGGCGCCGACATAGGCAAAGGCGTCCTGGAAGGACCGGAGGGCGTTGACCGCCCCCGACGTGAACGGGTCGGAATCGCCGTAGGTCAGGATGATGCCGATGCGCTTGCCCTTGAGCGGCCTGTATCCTTCCGCGCCGAACGCGTAGAGGCGGTCCATGAACAGCTTGATCTGCGCGCTCATCGTGAACCAGTAGACCGGGCTCGCGATGAGGAGGGCGTCGGCGTCGCGGAGCTTCGCGTGGAGCATCCTGATATCGTCCTTCCGGACGCAGCCGTCGGCCCCCGGCTTCCGGCAGCCGTCGCAGGCCAGGCACGGACCGATGTGCATTTTGGCGAGGCGATAGGCCTCGACGGTCGCGCCGGCCTCCTTCGCCCCCTTTGCCGCCTCTTCGGCCAGGATCGTGCTGTTGCCCCGGGCGCGCGGGCTCGCCATGAGCACAAGGACCTTCTTGTGTTTCATCGGGTTTCTCCCCGGACCGCGATCGTTCCCGTCATGTAGGTCACGGCCCGGCCGCCGATATCGACCCGCCGGCCCTTGTATTCGCAGAAGAGCTCGCCGCGGCGGCGCGAGATCTGGAAGGTATGCAGGGCGTTCTTCTTCAAGCGCTTGGCCCAGTAGGGGATGAGAAGCGTGTGGGCCGAGCCCGTGACCGGGTCCTCGAGGATGCCGGCCCGCGGGGCGAAGAACCGGGAGACGAAGTCGCAGGCGTCGCCCGGGGCCGTGACGATGATGCCGAGGCAATCGAGCTTTTCGAGCTCGGCGAAGTCCGGGCGCAGGCCGGCGACGTCGGACTCGGCGTCGAAGACCGCCAGGTAATCCCGGCCGAGGAGCGTGGACGAAGGCTTCTTTCCCAGGCCCTTGACCAGTTCCGCGGGAGTCCCGACGGGGGCGGCGTCGAAGGCCGGGAAATCCATGACCAACCGTCCCTCCCGCCGTTCCACGCGGAGCTCGCCGCTCTTCGAGAGGAACGTGATCCGGGGCCCGGTGAATCCCAGGTGCTCGTAGATGACATGGGCCGTGGCGAGCGTCGGGTGGCCCGCCAGCTCGATCTCGATCTTCGGCGTGAACCAGCGGATCTCGAAGGCCTCGCCGCGCCGGACGAAGAAGGCCGTTTCGGACAGATTGTTCTCCTCGGCGACGGCCTGCATCGTCGCGTCCGGCAGCCAGGAGTCGAGCGGGCAGACCGCGGCCGGGTTGCCTCCGAAAAGGCTGTCGGTGAACGCGTCGACCTGGTAGATGGGGATCTTCATATCGCCTCCGTTCTCTCGTGACGTCCGTTATGGAATTATCATGAATGCCGCGCGCGGTTCAAGTCCCGGAGGCCCCCGGCGGTCCTTTTGACAGCCCGACGCCGCTCTGTTATACATGGACGGAATGCAGCTGAAACATTCGGTGAAGGCGGATATCCGATGAGACGAAGATCGATCTTCCGGTACGGCCTCCTGGCCGCCCTCGTATTCCTCGCCTCCTGCGCGCCGAAGGCCGTTCCCGAAGCCGACCTCGTCCTGAAGAACGGCGACATCTACACCGTGGATGCCGGCCCGGAGCCGGGCCGAGGCCGTGGCCGTCAAGGACGGCCTGTTCCTCTTTGTCGGGACGAACAAGGGCGTCGCCCGCTTCATCGGAAAGAATACGCAGGTCACGGACCTCGGCGGCAAGCTGGTCCTTCCCGGCTTCATCGACGCCCATTGCCACCCGTCGGCCGCCGTCGAGCAGTTCGGCTCCGTCGCCCTGTTCGGCCTGGGCTCCGTCGACGATTATCAAAAGGCCGTCCGGGAATTCGTCGCCGCCCACCCCGGCCTCGCGGTCGTCCGAGGCGGCGGCTGGAGCAACGCTCTTTTCGATAGGTACGGCCCTCGTAAGGAGGCGCTCGACGCGGCCGTAGGGAATATCCCGGCCGCGCTGTCTTCCGAGGACGGGCACTCGACCTGGGTGAACACGAAGACCCTCGAGCTGGCCGGAGTGACGAAGAATACGCCCGATCCCCCGGGCGGGGTCATCGAGCGTGACCCGAAGACCGGCGAGCCGACCGGGACCCTGCGCGAGAGCGCGGCGAGCCTTGTGGAAGAGGTCATCCCCGATTTCACCGTCGACGAACGGGCCCGGGGACTCGAGGAATACCAGAAGATGGCCCTGGGGTACGGGATCACCACGGCCCACGAAGCTTCCCTCGGGATGGGAGGGAATTCGTTAGCGGCCTATGAGGACCTCGAGCGCGACGGATAAGCTCCGGATGCGGTTCCGGGCCTCTCTTCATGTGAGTCCGAAGGAAGGGCTGTCGCAGGTCGCCGGGCTCGAGGCGGAACGGGCGAAACACACGGGCCCTCTCTTCCGGACCGGAGCGGCCAAGATCTTTGTCGACGGCGTCGTCGAGGGGAGCACGGCATTCCTGTTGGAGCCGTACGTCCATAAGCCGGGATTCCGGGGCGTACCGCTCTGGACCCCTGAGGCGCTCGATACCCTTTGTGCGGCCCTGGACAAAGCCGGTTTCCAGCTCCATTTTCACGCCATCGGGGACGCGGCCGTGGCCGAGGCCCTCGACGGCATCGCCGCCGCCGCGAAAGCCAATGGCCCGCGCGACGGCCGGCCCCTTCTCACTCATCTCCAGCTCGTCGCCCCTGCCGACATCCTCCGCTTCAAGACGCTCGGCGCCGTCGCCGTGGCTCAGCCATTCTGGTTCATGAAGGACGACTACTACCGAAATCTCCAGGTCCCGTACCTGGGACAGCCGAGGGCCGACGCCGAATACCCCATGGAGAGCTTCTTCAAGGCCGGCGTCCCCGTGGCTTCGTCGAGCGATTATACGGTGACCATCCCGTGCGATCCCCTCCAGGCCATCCAGATCGGGATGACCCGCAGGGCCCCCGGGACGACGGGCCCCGGCGACGTCCTCTGGCCGGAGGAGAGGGCGACCCTCGAGGAGATGATCGCGAGCTTCACCATATTCGGGGCGTACGCCAACTTCCTGGAAAAGGAAACGGGCTCCATCGAGCCGGGGAAATCGGCCGATTGCATCGTCCTCGACCGGGACCTGTTCACGCTCGCGCCGGACGAGATCGGGAAGGCCCGGGTCGTCCTGACGATCTTCCGGGGCCGGGCGGCCGGGACGGAACGCTTACGCTGAATCTTCGTTATAATAGAGAGCGAGAGGACCGGAAAAGCCCATGAACATGAGCCGCGGGAAAAAGGAAAAGACCAAGAGCCCGTTGCGGGAATACATCGAGCTCCTGGCCGAGACCGCCCTCTTCGTCCTGTTCATCAATACCTTCATCGCCCAGGCGTCCCAGGTGCCGACGCCTTCGATGGAGAATACCATCCTCGTCGGCGATTTCCTGTTCATCAACCGGATGGCTTACGCCCGGCCGGTCCTGCCGATCGACCGGGTGCTCCTGCCCCGCCGCGCCCCCGAAAAGGGGGATCCGGTGACCTTCAAGTTCCTCAAGGACGGCGGGAAGGAGCTCGTGAAACGGGTTGTCGCCACGGAAGGTGATACCGTCAGGATCGTCGATAAGTGCCTATTCGTCAACGGCAGGGCCAGGGACGAGGGATACGTCTGCCACAGGGACGCGATGACCATCCCGGCGGATGCCGTCCGCTATGGCGAATCGGGCCAACGGGATAACTTCGGCCCGATCGTCGTCCCGCCCGGGCATCTCTTCGTGATGGGGGACAACCGCGACCTCAGCTACGACAGCCGCTTCTGGGGATGCCTCCCGGTCTCGGCCGTGCGGGGCCGGCCCTGGGTCCTGTTCTTCTCCTACCGGGCCGAAGAGCGATGTGCACCTCAAAACGGGCGTCAAGGACAAGCTGCGCCGCTGGACGCAGTATTTTCCCCGCGCCCGATGGGGCCGGGTCCTCCACGTCGTGCATTGAGGCTGCGCCGAGGCGCGGACATCACTTCTTGATGAACGTTCCGTTCCGCAATTCCTCGAAGGCGAGAGCGAGCTCTGCTTTCGTGTTCATGGCGATGGGCCCGCGCCAGGCTACAGGCTCCCCGATAGGCTTCCCGGAAACGAGAAGAAAGCGCAGTCCGCGGGGGCCAGCCCCAAGAACCGTGGCCCCGCCGTCCCCGAAATGGGCCAGCGTTCCCTCCCGGAGCGTCGTCCCATCCGCCAAACACGTCCCGTCCCCCTCCAAGGCATAGGCGAAAACCGTGTGGCCGCTCTCGACCTCATGCCGGAACTCGAGCCCTGCCGGAAGGCGGACGTCCAGGTATTCGGGGTCGCTGACGATGTCCCGGACGGGCCCGCGCAGTCGTCCGTATCGGCCGGCAATGACCTTGACCGAGAGTCCTTCCTCCGACCGGAATTCCGGGACATCCGGGGCCCGGATGTCCCGGTAACGGGGAGGCATCATCTTGTCGACGGCGGGCAGGTTGACCCAGAGCTGAATGCCCCTGAGGAAGTCCGGCTGTTCCAGGGGCATCTCCTGGTGGATGATCCCACTGCCGGCCGTCATCCATTGGATCTGTCCGTCGGTGATCTTCCCTTTGTTGCCGAGACTGTCGCCGTGCTCGACGGTGCCGTGGAGCATATAGGTCACGGTCTCGATCCCTCGGTGCGGATGCCAGGGGAAACCCGCGACGTAATCGGCCGGTTTCCGGGAGCCAAAATCGTCCAGGAGGAGAAAGGGGTCGAAACGGGGCACTTCATTGAAGCCGAAGACCCGCTTCAGGCGCACGCCGGCGCCCTCGAGAGTCGCTTTCCCCTCATAAACGGCTTTGACCCTGCGATCTATATTTTCCATCACCATGCGCCTCCGCCCCCGAAGATCCTAATGATATTATAGCATCCTGAGGCCGGCCACGCCGGGGCGCGGATGGTTACTTCAAGCGCTCGGCGAATTCCACGCGCTCGCCATCGGGGCCCCGGACGTTGAAGAACCGGACGCCCTTCTCCCAGAAGGGGAGGAATATCGGTTCTTTCTCCAGGACGTCGAGACCGGCGGCCTTCAGCTCCCGAAAGGCCTTATCGACGTCCCTGACGTTCAGGGCGATATGATCGATGTGCCCGTCCGTTCGCGAGCGGATGCCCGGCAGATCCTCGGCGGGATATTGATAGACCTCGATGATGAACCCGTTGAGGTCCATCATGGCGACCTTGATGGTGCCCGTGCCCTCCGGGATCTCGGCGGTCATGACCTCCCGGAACCCCAGGCGCCCGTAGAATTCCTTCGACCGCGCGATATCCGTGACGGGAATCCCCAAGTGCTGAGGGCCGGTCAGATTGCCGGCCAAGAGGACCTTCTCAGGTCCCGAGCCGCGGTCCAGGGCAACCGCTCGCCGATATTATGTTAAGGATCAAAGCCAGGGTGATTGAACAAAACTTGCATGTATGCGTCATTTCCGACTCCTTGCTCCTATTATACGCGAGATGTTCGAGAGGGGCGAGCGGCCAAAGGATTCCCGCCCGAAGGACGGAGGGGATATCCCGGAGGAAGCCGTCGACGGGGCGGAGCGGGCACGGTTCCGCCGTCCGCAGGACGGGGAGAGCGCAGCCCCGAAGCGGAGCGGATTCGGCAGGTTCGCCTCGTACCTGCGGACTCCAAGGGGAGGTTCCCCCGTGGTCGCATGGCGGCAGCCCGAGAAAGGGAGGCAGGGACGGTGAGTTTCCCGCCGGACCGTTGGAAGCCGGCGAAACGCGAAGCGAGTTCCCCCTCCAAGCCACTCGATGCGGGAAAATTCGCGTCTTCAGGACGGATGTCCCCGAGTCCTTCGAAGGGAATCCCGCAACGAACCGAAGCGCGGCGCGTTTGCCTGGGGGAAGTCGATATGGTACAAATATGCCGAGGAATACTGTCATGTTCGAAGAATTGCCGAAGCTCTACGACCATAAGCTGCACGAAGCCCCCGTCACGAAACGATGGCTCGCGGCGGACGCGTTCGCCGCCGTCCCGGACCTCCGGGCCGAGCGCTACGTCATCATGATGCCCCTGCCCAACGTCACCGGCGCGCTCCACATGGGTCACGCCATGGACAACGTCATGCAGGACCTCCTCATCCGCTGGCACCGGATGATGGGGGCCAACACGCTCTGGATGCCCGGCACGGACCACGCCGGGATCGGCACCCAGGCCGTCGTCGAGAAGCGGCTCTTCGAGCTCGAGGGAAAGACGCGCCACGACATCGGCCGCGAGGCCCTCGTGGCCCGCATCCAGGCCTGGAAGGACGAGTACCGGGAGCGCATCATCCGCCAGCAGCAGAGCATGGGCTGTTCCTGCGACTGGAAGCGCCAGCGCTTCACGATGGATCCCGTCTGCGCCCGGGCCGTCCGGGAGGCGTTCTTCCGCCTTTTCCGCGACGGGCTCATCTACCGCGGCAACCGCATGGTCAACTGGGACTGCCAGCTCCAGACGGCCGTCTCGGACGACGAGATCGTCTATGAGAAGGTCCAGGGGCATTTCTGGCATATCAAGTACCCCATCATCGACCCCGGCCCGGGAGAGCCCGAGTTCCTGACGGTCGCCACGACGCGCCCCGAGACGATGCTCGGGGACACGGCGGTCGCCGTCCATCCCAATCCCGGCCGCGAGCTCGAGAATCAGGCGGCCGCCCTCCGGGAAAGAATGGCGACGGCCTCGAAGAAAGAAAAGGCCGAGCTTCAGGCCGCCCTGGATCGCATCGAAGAACGCCGGAAGACCGTCCTCCAGGGACTCCTCGTGCTCCGGGATATGGCCGCCCGCGGCCGGAAGGTCCTTCTGCCGCTCCTCGACAGGCCCATCCCCCTCATCCTCGACGAATGGGCCGACCCGTCGCTCGGCTCCGGGTGCGTGAAGATCACCCCGGCCCACGACCCCAACGATTACGCGGTCCTGGAGCGCCACAGGGACATCGTCGAGCTCATCAACATCCTGAATCCCGACGGCACGCTCAACGCCAACGCCGGGCCGTACGCGGGGCTCGACCGCTTCGACGCCCGGAAGAAGGTCGTCGCCGACCTCAAGGCCCGGGGGCTCATCGAGGATATCGAGGACCGGGAGATCGAGATCGGACATTCCGACCGGTCGAAGACCCCTATCGAACCCTACATCTCCAAACAGTGGTTCGTCCGGATGGACGACGTCGAGGGCGGCATTCTCTGCGGCGCCGGCACGGGGAAGGAATTCCGCGCCGCCGGGCTGGCCCAGGCCGCCATCGACGCCGCCGGCGATGAATACCGCTCTCCCAGCGGGAGGCGGCTGGTCTTCCACCCCGACCACGCCCGCTACGCCGGGACCTACGTCAGCTGGCTCTCCGAGAAGCGCGACTGGTGCATCAGCCGCCAGCTCTGGTGGGGCCATCGCATCCCCATCTGGCACGCGAGCCTCGAAGGCGCGGCGATCGAAGGCGCCGCGGCCGCCCTGCCGGGGCCCGAGGCTCCTGGTCTGCATGCCTGGATCGCCGACGCCGAAGGCCGGCTGTATCCTCTGTCCGGCCGGGACCAGCTGAAGAGCGGTCAGACCTATGATCTTCTGGTTTCCCTCAGGGACGACGACGCCGAACGGGAATACGCGGCGCGCCTCGAGGCCGCCGGCCTCGTCCAGGACCCCGACGTCCTCGACACGTGGTTCAGCTCGGCCCTCTGGCCGTTCAGCACCCTCGGCTGGCCCGACCCCGCCACCGCGGAGCTCGATCCCGGCCAGCGCCCGCTCGGCCGCGTCGACGGGGGCGAGGACTGCCTGAGCTATTACTATCCGGGATCCTGCCTGGTCACGGCCCGGGACATCATCACCCTGTGGGTCGCCCGGATGCAGATCATGGGCCTCTACCTCCTCGGCGACGTCCCGTTCACCGACGGCTTCATCCACGCCAACATCCAGGACGGCAAGGGCGAGCGGATGAGCAAGAGCAAGGGCAACGGCATCGACCCGGAAGACATCATCGAGAAATACGGCGCCGACGCCATGCGCTACGTCATCTGCGACATGCAGACGGGGACCCAGGACATCCGCCTTCCCGTCCAGGCCATATCTCCCTACACCGGGGAGCTTGTGGACCTGGCGACGGCCAAGCACGGCCGGTCCATCTTCACGTACCTCGATCCGAAGACGGGCAAGGAATTCGACGTCCTGGGGACGATGGCCGACATCCCGATGGCCAAGATCATCAGCGAGCGCTTCGAGCTCGGGAGGGCCTTCTGCACCAAGCTCTGGAACGCGGCCCGGTTCGCCCTGATGAACCTCGGCGAGCACGGCTTCGTCTCCATCGAGACTGCGAGCCTCGAGGAGGAGGACCGCTGGATCCTGTCCCGGCTGTCCCGGGTCACGCGGAGGGTCACCGACGAGCTCGCCGCCTACAATCCGTCCGCGGCCATCGGCGCGGCCAGGGAATTCTTCTGGTCCGAGCTCTGCGACTGGTACCTCGAGATCATCAAGCCCCGGCTCAAGGACGAGGCGGCGGCCCCGGTCGCCCGCTCGGTCCTGGCCTTCGCCCTGGACCACACCCTGCGCCTGTTCCATCCCTTCGTTCCCTTCATCACCGAGGTGCTCTGGGAGCGCCTGAACGCGCAATGCCCCGTGCGCGGGCTCCTGAGCCCGCTCCGTCCGGCGCCCCTGCTGATCACGGCCCCATGGCCGGCGCCCGCCCCGATGCGGGAGGACGACGCCCTCGAGGCGAACTTCGCGCTCGCCCAGGACCTCGTCCGGGCCATCCGGGACATCCGGGCCGTGCACCATATCCCGCCGAGCCGAAGGCTCGCCGCGTTCGCCAAGGCTTCCGGATCCCCGGCGGAGATCCTGACCCGCATGAAGCCCCTCGTCGTCCACATGGCCGCCCTGGAATCGCTCGACGTCGCGGCCGACATGGCCCGTCCGGCGACCGCGGCCTCCCATGTCGTGGGCGACATCGAGCTCTACCTGGCCGGCGTCGTCGACCCGGCGAAGGAACGGGAAAGGCTGGAGTCCCGGCGCCTGAAGCTCGTCGAGGACCTGGGAAAGATCGAGGGGCGCCTCGCGAACGAAGGTTTCGTGGGGCGCGCGCCCGCCGATGTCGTCGCCAAGGAGCGGCAGAAGGCCGCCGACCTCAAGGCCGAGATCGAGCTCGTCGAGGCCAACCTCGCGGCTCTATGAACGGGCCCCGGTTCGTGATATAACAGGGCGATATCAAGGAGGCTGGAATGACCGCCGTTCTCCAAGTCGAAGGGCTGAAGAAGCGCTACGGCAGCTTCGAGGCCCTCAAGGGCATCGATTTCGAGGTCCAGAAGGGCGAGGTCTTCGCCCTCATCGGGCCGAACGGGGCGGGGAAGACGACGACACTGCGGATCGTTTCGACGCTTCTCACCGTGACCGAGGGCAAGGTCACGTTCCTCGGGCACGATCTGAAGAAGGACCCCGAAAAGTTCCGGGAGGGGATCAGCTACCTGCCCGAAGAGGCCGGCGCCTACCGGCACCTCAAGGGGATGGATTATCTCCGCTTCATGGCGAAGTTCTATGCCGGGTCGGCCGCCGAACTCGACGAATTCCTGAGCCGGGCCGAGAGCATCGCCGAGCTGGGGCCGCGCCTCAAGGACAAGGTCGGGACCTACAGCAAGGGCATGGTCCGCAAGCTCCTCCTGGCCCGGGCCCTGATGACCAAGCCCGCCCTGGTCATCCTGGACGAGCCGACTTCGGGGCTCGACGTCATCAACTCGCTCGAAGTCCGCGAGATCATCAAGAGGTTCGCCCGGGAAGGAATCTCGATCCTTCTCTCCTCCCACAACATGCTGGAGATCGAGTTCCTGTCGGACCGGGTGGCCCTGATCGACAAGGGACGGATCCTCGACGCGGGGACATCGCAGGGACTTGAAGGATAAGTACGAGGCGGCCAATCTGGAGGTCGTCTTCAGGAGCGCCCTCAGATGAAGAAATTCTCCAATCTTCTCCTCAAAGAAATCAAGGAGCTCATCAACAAACAGCTCGTCGTGTCCCTGGTCATGATGATGGCCATCTTCTATTTCGTCGGCCAAATGGCCAAGACGGAGATGAAGAAGGCCGCCGCGACGCAGAAGATCTCGGTCATGGACCTCGACGGCTCCGAGCTCTCCCAGGGGCTCGCGGCCGGCCTGAAGGCCGCCAATTTTTCCATCGAATGGAGCCGGGAGAAGGACCCCGAGGCGGCGGTCGGGGCCGCCAAGCTCGGGGACACCTATCTTCTCCTCATCATCCCGCAGGGATTCGGCGAGGCCGTGGCCCGGTTCGAACAGAAGGAGATCGCCACCTACACCTTCCTCAGGAGCTTCTCCATCGGCGGCATCCGGAAGTCCGAGATCCTCAAGGCCGTCATCGCGGCGACGAACAAGTATCTCTCCGACAGCGTCCTCAGGAACAAGGTCCCCGACGTGTCGCCGGACGTCCTCAAGAGCCCCATCAAGACCCGCGACTTCGTGCTCGTCAACGACCAGATGGCCGAAGGCTCGGCCGCGGCCATCTCGGGCATCGTCTATTCCCAGTGCGTGTTCCTGTCCCGATCATCCTGATGATGATCATCATGTATTCCTCCCAGATGGTCATCTCGGCCATCGCCATGGAGAAGCAGAACAAGACCCTGGAGACCCTGTTGACGGTCCCGATTCCCGCGGACGTCCATCGTCGCGGCCAAGATGCTGGCCGCGGGCATCGTCGGGCTCCTCTCGGCGGTCATCTACATGGTCGGCATGAAATCCTACATGAGCGGCATGATGGGTGACGTCCGGGCGAGCGCCTCGGTCGACCGCCGTCATCAAGCAACTCGGGCTGACCCTGACCGGGAACGGCTATCTCCTCCTCGGCATCTCGCTTTTCCTTGCTCATCCTCTGCGGCCTGGCCATGGCCACCATCCTCGGCGTCCTGGCCGAGGACTTCCGGAGCGCCCAGAGCCTGATGCTCCCGATCATGCTGATGATCTTCATCCCCTATCTCCTGTCCTTCTTCGCCGATATCAATTCCCTGCCCCTGCCCGTCAAGGTCCTCATCATGGCCATCCCGTTCTCCCATCCGTTCCTGGCCACGCCGAACATCATGCTGGGCCACATTTCGGCGGTCTTTTACGGGATTCTCTACATGGCCGTCGTCTTCCTCGTCCTGGTCGTCATCGCGGCCCGGATCTTCTCGACGGACAGGGTCCTGACGATGAAGCTCCGCTGGGGGAAGAAGAAGATCGTCCTGTAGGGTCCCCGGACGGAGGATTCCGCGGAGGGCTATTGCCCGGGAAGCGGCCCGCCCGCGCCCGTTCGCCCCGGAACTCGGATTTCCCATCGATGGCGGTCCCCCTTTGGGGTGAGGCCGGATGGATAAATATCCCCCTCCCTATCATCCCCCCCGGTGATTGACCCTTTTCGGGGCTGGGCGCATCCTGATACCGACGATGGGGATGAACATGAAAGAACGAAGACGCGACGCCAGGATCCTCGAGGAGAACCGCGTCGTCATCGAGACGAACGGGACGCACGGCAGCGCGGGGATCGAAGCGTTCGACGCCTTCACCAGGGACCTGTCCCTGGGCGGGGTCAGGGTTCAGACCGACAGGCCCCTCGAAACGGGCGTCGAGCTCACCCTGACCATCACCCTTTCCAAGTCCCGTCAGGTCATCAGGATCCACGGGCGGGTCCGATGGGTCCAGGAGATCGAGCCGGGGCTTTTCGAGGCGGGCATCGAGTTCCTGCACGAGATCCCGGGCAGTGTCATGTCCCTCATCAACCATCTTTTCCGGAAGGCGCCGGGCGTCCCCACGGTCATCCACCGCTGACCGGAGGCGGGGAACGGCGAAAAAAGGAACGGGAGAAGAACGATGACAGAAACGGAGCACGGAACCGAACAAGAGCTCGAGCGATGCATCGAGGACCTGCTCGCGCAGAAGAAGAGCGACATCGAGCGGTCTCTCGCCGAGGCCATCGACCAGGAAAAAGAGAAGGCGCGGCAGAGGACCCTCGAGCTGGAGCAGGAATTCGCGAGGGGGCGCGAGGCCCTCGCCCGTCACCAGACCATGATGGCGGACGTGGATACCGCGACCAGGGGCGTCCGGGAGCGGATCGGGAAGCACCTCGAGCAGGCGGGCCACTGCCGCATCATGGTCAGGCGGCTGGCCGATAAGATCGGCGAGGAATGCCGGAACGCGGACGAGCTCGGCCGGGAGATCGACGACATCGTCCGTAAGGCGGGGGAGGAATCGGTCCGCCTCCGGTCGGAGCTCGAGAGCCGGTACGGATTGAGCGTGCCGCCCGTCGAGACCATGATTCAAAGCGGGATCGGGAATGATCTGGAAGAGGCCTTGAAGAAGCTTTCCAGATATCGCGAAGGCCTGATGGCCCTGGACGCCGATGAGCGCTTTGCAGACGCCCCGCCCGCGCCCGGCGCCGGTGGGAACGGGGTCGACACCGAGGCCGTTTCCAGGATCCTGGAACTCCGCCTGACGACCGAGACTCTCCCTGAGGTCGGCGCCTTCCGGGTGTATCGGAACGGGGATTACGCGGTCCTCGACGGGGGGTCCGTTCTCGAAGAGGCCGGCCGTTTCATCGGGGAGGCCCGGATCCTGCAGGAACGGCTCGCCGGGACCAAATCGGCCAAGGAGCAGTACTACGTCAAGAGGGATATTTTGGGCCTGCAGGAATCCCTGAGGAAGCTCGTGGCTAAGGCGGTCGAGCTCTGTGAGGCGGATACCTGTGATCTGCCTCTACCCACCGTCGACATCCTGAACATCCCGACGCTCGCGGATATCCGGGAGATCCTGAACACCGGCAACTGGAGCGACCCGAGCGACCTGGATTCCTTTGACGGCCGGATCGAAGCCCTGAGATCGGCCCTGTCCCCGAGGCAGGCCGACACGGGAACCTACGGGAAGGCCATCCTCGAACAACTCCACGAAGCCGTCTGAGCCGGCGGTCCCTGGCCGGACTAATGCCCGGCTTGCCCGGCGACGTGGCCGGAAGCCCAGGCCCAGGCGAGATTGTATCCGCCCCGGCCTCCCTGAACGTCCAACATCTCTCCGGCCAGGAAAAGGCCCGGCCGGAGCTTCGATTCGAGCGTCCGGGGATCGACTTCCCGGGCGTCCACGCCGCCGCTCGTGAATTCCGCCTCATTCCAGCCCCTGGTCCCCGTAACGGCGAACCGTTTCGCCTTGAGCCCGGCGGCGAGCGTCCCGGCGATGCCGCCCGGGCCGGGCCCGGCCGCCATCGAGGATATGACGGGAACGAACTTTTCCGGCAGGATCCCGGCCGCCAGGTCGGGGACAGGCCATCCGGCCTCGATACGCCGCAGGAACTCGGAGGTCAACGCCACTTCGCTGAGAAAGGGAACGAGGTCGAGGATGAGGGCGGTATCCGCGCGGCCCTCCCTGTGGATGGCGATCGAAAGGACTTCGCTGACGTCGAGGACGGCCGTCCCGGAGAGCCCGTATTGGGTGAACAGGACCTCTCCCTCGGCCCGAGCGGCGGACTTCCCGCCGAGGAGCGCAGCCGCGGCGGCAACGACCCTCTGGCCCTGGAGGAAGTGGCACATCCGGTCCTTGGCGAGGACGGGCACCGCGCTGGGAACGGGGGCAACGAGGTGGTGTTCGAATCGCCCGGCCAGCTCATAAACACTCCCGTTCGAGCCCAGAGCGGGATAGGATAGCCCGCCTCCCGCCAGAACGACGGAGCGTGCCGCGAGCCGCCGGCCGTCCCTCCCTTCGACGGAAAACGACGTGCCCGAGTGTCCGACACGGGCCACTTCGAAGCCAAGCTCGACCGTCACGCCGAGCCTCCCGATCTCCATCTCGAGGACCTTCAGGACCGACGAGGCCTGGTTGGTCGCGGGGAAGACGCGGCCGCCCTCGGACCGGGTTTCGAGGCCCAGACCCTTGAAGAACCGGCGGATGTCCTCCTTTCCGAACCTGCCGAGGACGGAAGCGACGAGGCCCGGGGCGGTCGAGGTGAAGGCGGCGGGGGAGAGGTCGTCGTTCGTCAGGTTACAGCGGCCTCCGCCCGTAACGAGGATCTTCTTGCCAAGGCGCGGCATCCGGTCGCAAACGACGACGGAACCGCCCCGTCTCGCGGCGCTGACGGCGGCGGTCAGCCCGGCGGCCCCGCCGCCGACGATCGCGGTATCGAAGGACTTCGGCATGGGACAAGCTTAACCCAGCAGGCGAGGCGCCGTAAAGGGGCGAGGTGCGGAAAAGGCCTCGGAGAAGGACCGCGGCGGCCTGAGCGGCCGCCGCAGCGGGAAAGCGCCGCCGAGGGCGGGTCTAGAGGATGAGTTTGAAGGACCCGCTGCTCCAGCCCTGGACCTTGACGTCGACGGCCTTGACCAGGATGGCGTAGCCGGTGCCCTTGACCGCCGTTTTGCCGCCGATGAGGCTGCCGGCCGTCCAGGTATAGCTCAACTCGGTCACGGGGACGTCATTGGCGATCTGGCCCACCAGGACGCGGTTCCGGTAAAGGAAGATGTCGACGGGCCCGGTTACGGCCGTAAAGGTCCAGGTGATCCGTTGTGAAGAGCCGAGCTTCCAGGCCTGTCCCATTGATGGGGGCCTTGACCAAGATCTTGGGCTTGACGATGCTGAAGTACGCATCGCTGATGGCTGAGATCCCCTTGTTGAGCGCGGAGACCACGGATACACGGTAGGTGCTGCCGACGGCGACGCGGGTGCCGCTCTTGAGAAGGCCGGCCTTCCAGTCGTATCCGGAGTTCCCGACCGGGATCCCCGAGGCGATCAGTCCGAGATTGGTCGCCCCCTTGTACAGGTAAAGGTTCACGTTCCCGCTGACGCCGCTCGAGCTCCAGGAGATGCGCCGGGTGGAGCCGCTGGTCCAGGACTCCCCGCCCGAGGGCGAGGTCAGGGCGAGCGGCGCGGTCTGAACGGTCAACGCAAAAGCTCCGTCGCTCGAGTCCACGACCGCGGCATCGGTCGTCTCGACGCGGACCGCGTAGCCGTTCCCGGCCCCCGCTGTCCCGCCCTGATAGTTCCCGACCGTCCAGGTATAGGTTTCGGCGGTCGCGGCGATTCCCTGGGCAATAGTCCCCACGGGGGAGCCGTTGCGGTCCAGGTAGATGTTGATGCCGCCTTCCCAGTTCTCCGCCAACCATGTGATCGGGTGGTTTTTCCCGAGAGCCAGAGTCTCTCCGCCGTTCGGGACCGCGACCTTGACCACGGGCACGACGGCTGCCCCGATAGAGAAAGCGCAATTGCTGAGGTCCTGGTACTGGCCGTCGGAGGTCCGGACGCGGATACGGTATCCCTGTCCGTTGGGGGCGACGCCGCCGATCGTAGTTGCCGACGGTCCAGGGATATGAGCCCGAGCTCGAGGGAACGCCCTGGGCGATGGTCCCGACCTGATTGAAGTTCCGGAACAGCTGGATGTCCACCGTGCCGGAGATGTTGTCCGTCGTCCATGAGATCGTCCTGGTCGAGCCGGACGACCAGTTCTCCATTCCGTTCGGAGAGGCGACGGTGACCGAAGCCGAAGGCGCGGGCACGGTCCCGACCCCGAGCATGAATTGGCCTGTCGCCGAACGCCACAGGCCGTAGACTCCGGCGTTCGTGGCCGTCATGGCGGTCTTGTAAAACTGGTTGTAGGTCGTGCCGCAGAGCGGGTCGATGACGTACTTGGTCCATGTCCCGTCGTTCAGGATCGATAGATAGGTGACGGTGTTCCCGCCGACGTAGTCCCTGAAGGAAACGAAGACGTGCCCCGTCGGGGCAACGGCGATCGAGGGATTGGAATCCAGCTTGGTCTCGAGGGTGCCGATGCTCGGCCGGGTAGGCGTGGTGAACGAGCCGTTCAGATTCTTATAGGAATAATCGATGCTCACGCGCCCGCTCGGAGCCGGGATCCACGTGGCGATAGCCCTATGGACGCGGCCCGACTCCTCCACGAAAAGGTCGCCGAAAGCGTTATGGTTCACGCCGGAGGCATAGGGGATGAAAACGTTTGTCGCGGTCTCCAGGTTGGTTCCGGCCGGGGCATATCTGTAGACGGCGGAGAGGGTGGGGATCAGCAGGCCCCGCCAGGAGGCATGGAACCCGCCGTAGGCGTCCACGAAGACGGACGGGTCGCGGTATTCGGCGTTGGGATTGGCGCCGATCGATATCGGGGAGATCCAGGAGCCGCCGGCGGGCTTACGGGTGTACATCATCGGGGCGGACTCGGCCTTGGCGTTCCAGAACTGATAGAGGATATGGACCGTCTCGTCCTGGGTGACGGCGGGGACGGCCATCAGGTACTCCCGGTTCAGGACGGCGGTCCGTACGGTTTCCACATGCCAGGCGCCGGTGGTGTCCTTCCAGCCGTGGCTCAGAGTGGATTTGCCCCAGGCGATGTGGACGGTTTGGCCGTCGTTGCGGACGGCGATCCGCGGCCGGCCGAAATTGGTCTCCGTGATGCCGACGGTCGCCACCTTGACCTGGTTCCGGACCTGATTGTTGATGATCCGCCCGTAGTAGAGCTCGCTGGTGTTCGTAACCCAGATGATATGGAGCCCGCCGTTCTTGTCGGCCGTGATATCGGCGGTCCTCCCGATAATGCCCAGGGGATGGGGATCATAATTCTGGGCCTGAACGAGGGGGACGAAGGCCAGGAGGGCGATCGCTACCATCAATAAAGGCGTGTTAAGCCTGATTACGTGCTTCATCATAAACTCCTTTTGCTGGCGCCTCCCGGCAACCCCCCCGGGGTTCGGAGACATAGAGAAGAGGATTCGAAAAGATAACTATACCTAGGCGGGAACGGCTTGTCAATATATGTCTGTAATAATGACAATAATTGTCATCATGGGAGGACGAGCCCTAACTCCCCCCTAAAGGGAGGGTCCTACCCCCCCCCAATCGATATGCAAGCGAGAGGATCAGAACTTGAAGACGAGTCCTACCCCGAATTCCTTCCCGCCCAGGTCGAGCTTGGTGCTTCCGTCCGGGAGGGGATTGTCGAGCGTCTTCTTGACCCCGTTCAGGCGGAAAAAGACCTTGGCGGCGAGGAACTTGAGGATATTGACATGGGTTCCGGCCTGGATGTGGAAGCCCGTCGCGTTGCCGCTCGTGTCGGGAATATCGCTGTCGCCCTCGACCTTCTCGGAGTAGGAATAGAACTCGAGCCCCGCGCCGACGAAAGGCTCGAGGACCTTCCAGACGATGGGCCTGTAGATGATCCCCAGCGAGGCCTGGTTGATCTTGAGCTTGTCCACGTTGCCGAAGAAGGTCGTCTCCGTCTTGTCCCTGTAGACACGGTAGGAGGCCCAGACGTCGATATTGTAGAGCGTGTGCACGGACGCCTCGAACCCGGGCAGGTTCCTCTGCGAGTGGCCGAAGAAATCCTTCAGGTTCTTGTCGTTGAGCATCGATCCTTCGAAGTAGACCCCGAGGCGGAACCTCGGCTGGTCCTGCCCGGCCAACATCGCCGGGACCGCGGCCAGGAGGGCCGTCAGAAGGCATAGGGATATAGCGATTCTTGATTTCATAGTCATCCTCATCCGGCGTTATCCGTCAATAAACGGGGCTCTCGTTTCCGTCGGCATCCAGGCAAGTGACAGCGTAAACGAAGTCGCTGTTCTTGGGCAGGTTCCGGTCCTCGTAATTCAGGACCGTTCCCGAGAGCTCGGCGATGCGCGTCCAGGCGGAATCCGCCTCGGTCCGACCCTTGCGGTAAACTCTCTGGGCGGAGATCGTGAGATCGGCGTTGTCGGGATTGGCCTCCCAGGTGAGGGCGTTCAGGTAGTAGCCGCGGAAGAAGCCGCGCTCGATGCGGTTCTCCACCCTGAGGTTGGCCACGGAGCTGATGGGCGGGAACGCGGCATAATCCTGTCCGAGCTGTGCCGCGGTGACATTGGTATAGGACCGGCTTTCCGGGCGGAACTTCCAATCGGGGTGGGTCGGCACGACCGTCCCCGTCCAGCCGCTTTCGACGAATGCCCAGTAATTTCCCGAGCTGTCCGTTTCGGGCTCGCCCGGGAAACCCGTCATGGTCACTCCGGCGACGCCCGCCGACTCCCTCAGCACCTTCCCCGAGATCTCGACGGGCGGAGGCCCGGACGGCGTGATGGCGACGGTCGTCAGGTACACGTTGGACGGTTCGGCGGCTTGGCTCCAGGCGATGAGCATCTTGTCGTAGCCCGCATACGCGTCGTGATATTCGACCCCTCCGTTGGAAACCACCCCGAGATCGTCCCATTCCATGGCTTTCTTGTCGAATTTCAGGAGGTGGAGGACCCGTCCGGGGTCCATGACCGCCCAATAGAAATTCTCTCCGTGGGCGACCATTTTGGACCAGAACGCCGCCCAGGGCCGGGTGGGGATGCCCGGCCCGGCCGTGAAGACCTCGGTCCATGTCTTGGTCTCCGTGTTATAGAGCCGCCATTCGTATGACTGGTTTTGGGTGTGGGCCCATCCCACCATCAGCATGCCGTCGGAGTTGACGGCGGCCTGGGGCCAGAAGTGCCAACCTTCGGGGTCGGTGACCGTCTTGTCCTCGGCCGTGTCGTTATCCGCCCTGTAGTGGCGCATCTTGATGACGAGCTCATCGCTCCCGACCTTGGGCTCGGCCTTGTGCGCCAGCCAGATATGGTCCCTGGAGTCGACGGTGATCGAGGGCTGGTTCGAGGACGGATGGTCGTTGATCATGTTCATTCTTCGGAAGGTCTTCTCACCCGGCCGCTTGAAGAAGAAGAAGACGTCCTTTGTCAGGACGGGGGCACGGATGACGTCCGCATTGGCGATGATGACCTCGTCGTTGGACCGGACGGCGATCGCGACCCCCATGTCGTGCTTCCCGGGGAGATCGAGCTTGAACGGCGTCGTCCATTTGCCGTCGAGGAAGCTCGCGTAGACGACGCAGACGTCGGGCTCCTCCCAGACGCAGTGGAAGCGGCCCGTGCTATCGGCTTCGACGTCGACGTTGGCGTGATCTTCGAGCAGCATCTGATCGGGGATGGCCCTCGAGCTGGACCAGGAGCCTCCCTTCCGGTAGAAGGAGTACCAGTACAGGGCGTTCGGGCCCCTGAAGATCACCAGGCGGTCTCCCTGCCTGTTCTCGGCGACGCCCGGATATCTCTTGTTCCCGGCCTGGTCTCCCGAGATCTTGATGATCTTCATGTCCGGCGCGGCTTCCGCCCTGACCCGCTCGATGCCGGGGTCGACGTCTCGAACGGCGGCCGGTCGGACTGTCTTTACGGTTGGCTTTTCCTGGGCTCCCTCCATCGCGGCGAAACCCGCTCCCGCCGCCGCCAGGGCGACCGAGGTCAGAATGGCCAGGGGTAGGACGGCTCTTCTCATGCTCACTCTCCTTCGAATCAAGGCCCTTTTATAAAGGAATTCGGGGGTCTTGTCAATCGGCCTGAGCGCGCGGGGAGCCCCTCCCGGGGGTGTTCCCAGGGTCTTTCGGAGTCGTCCGGCAGCTCGAGGATCTGCCTAATTCGTTTTGGGGCGCAGGATATAGATATTATCGGTTTCGAGGAAGGTCTCGACGCGGATGATCTCGAAGCCGGCCTCGACGGCCTGCTCCTGCATCGTTTCCCGGGACGTCGCCTCCCGGCGGAAGGCGGCGCCGGCCTTCTCCGGGTCGTGCTCGACGATGGCCACGGTCGCCCCGGGCTTCAGGGCCGGGACGAGGTTCCTGAGGAGGACGACGGGCCGGGCCAGGTGATGCCAGGTGTTGACCATGAAGACGAGGTCGAGCCCCGCCGGCGGGAATAACGGGTCGTCCATCTTCCCGAGAATGGTCACGACGTTGGCGATGCCGTCGCGCTGGCACCGCTCCCTGAGATAGGCGAGGCTTCCGGCATCGATGTCGTTGGCATAAATGCGGCCCTCCGGGCCGGTCCCCCGAGCCAGATGCACCGTGTACCGGCCGCGACCCGCTCCGACTTCGCCGATGACCATGCCGGGCCGGACGCCGATGGCCTCGAGGACCCTGTCGGGCGGCTGAAGCTCGTTGAGCCGCCGCTCCCAGGCATCGGCCGGATTGACCTGGCCCGATAGGAGGACGGGAAGCGCCCCCATGAAAAGGAGCGCGCCAAGGACGATCCTGCCGGGTTTCATATCCGCCTCTTGCACCGTGCCGCTATTATAATCCATTTCCCCCTCCCATGGGTAGGGGCAAGGGAACGCCGCTCACATCATCCAGGCATAGCCGATCTTCAGGAAGAACGTCCGGTCCGCCCGGACGAGGGACGCGGAGGAGACGGCGGCGGAATTGTCGGAATAGCCCAGGAACAGGACCGTCTGCGGATTCAGCTTGTACGAGAAGAGGAACTGGGCGAAGACGTTGCGCGAGCGGGCGTCCACGGGGAAGCCGTACATGGCCGGGTCGCGTTCGAGGTCCCGGTATTGGACGATGGCCCGGAGGAAACAGCGGGTGTCGATGTTGTAGATCAGCCGGGCCTGGAAGAGATTGGCCGTATAGATCCGTTCCCCTCCGTTCGTCAAGCGTTCGAGATTATGGGTGAGGTTGATGTTGATGTGGCGGCCGAGGCCGACCTCGGCCGCCGGGCCGAAGCGCAGGGCGCGGGCCGACCGGGCATTGGCGTAATCGATGGCCCCGGCGACGTTGGCGACGACGCCGAAGCGGGCCCCGCCGGCCGGGTTCAGCCAGGCTTCGCCGTAGACGTCGCTGACGTCGTAGGTTCGGCCCTCGAAAAACTCCTTGTTCCAGCGGACGATGGCGGTGACCTGGCTCTGCAGAGGCCCTTGATAGAGACAGCCCAGGGCCACGCGGGAATCGGTCATCCGGCCCGAGTGGTCATCGGTCCTGTAGGCCCTCAGCCAGAAACGGAGGCTGTCGAACCAGGCGCCGCGCTTCCCTCCGCCCGCGCAGGCCATATACCCAGCGGTCGACCTCGAGATCGACCGTGCGATAATCGACGCGCGGGACGAATCCCGAATCGGCGCGGAAGCCCGGATCCATGTCCTGGTAGAGGGCGAACAGGCCCCAGTTCCGGGTCAGGTGCTGATAATGGGCCAGGAGGGCGTTGCCGCCGAAATCCCCCCTCTTCTGTCCGAAATCGACGGCCAGGGCGTCAGGATACATGGTTTGCGAGCGCAACCCCTGGAACGTGATGCTGTCGCTCGGCCCAAGGCGGAGGAATCCGTCCACGCCCGCCACATGGTTGTGGTATCCGTTCCCGACGCGTCCGGCGTAGAGCGCCCCGAGCGTCGAGCCCCGCCCGACGTCGTGGCGATAACGGAAGACGCCGCCGGTCACGTTATCGTCGAGCGATGCATCCGCCGAGCCCTGGTTGGAGGGGAAGATCAGGTTGTTGATGCGGTCGTTGGCGGCGAAGAACCCCACGGCGCTGCGTCCCGACTTCCCCGTCACCTTCCCTCCCCACAACGGGTCGGCTACGGTACGCGTGAAAACGGCCTGCACCGGAGTGAGGAAGAAATCCGCCCCTTCCAGGAAGAAGGGCCGCTTCTCGGGATAATACAAGGCGAACCGGGTGTTGACGTCGAGCTGGGCCGCGTCGGCTTCGACCTGCGAGAAATCGGGATTGGCCGTGGCGTTCAGCATCAGGTTGGGCGTGATCCCCCAGCGGGCGGTGAGCCCCGGATCGAGCCGGACCCGGCCGTTCTCCAGCGGGCCCGAGGGGAAGTCCTCGCGGCGGTCGGTCCGGTCCATGGTGAGGGTCGGCGTCAATTGGACGTTGCGTCCGGGGGAGATCCCTTCGAAGCCCCGGATGGTATCGAACTGGCAGATGAGACAAGTGAGATTGCGGTCGCGGCGATGGGTGCTCAAACGGTGGCGCGCGGAGCGGGGATAGGACCGATCGGCTTCGAACCCCCAGGTCAGCGCCGCGCCGCCCCTGGGGAACCTCAGCTGGTTGAAGGGGATGGCCACCTCGACGATGTATCCGGTATCCGTGATCGTTCCGGCCGATTCCCAGATGGCGTCCCAGGAGAAATCCTCGAAGCCGTCGAGCTCGCTGAATACGGCGTCGGCCTGGACGCCGAGCGGGTTGATCCGGAACTGGAAGGCGCGCCGCTCGTCGTTGAAGGTGTCGAGCATGAAGCTCACGTGATCGTCCTGGATGAACGTTTCGATGGCGTCGCGGTCCATCAGGTGGGCGCGGATGCCGGAGGGCTCGGGATCGTCACAGCGGAAAGCGATGTACAGCGTCGACGGGTCGTAGGTGATGAAGCACTGGCTCTTCACGGGAGCCGGCGATGTTCTCTCCCGGAGCCATTCGTAGAGGATATCCATCCGGGCCGCGCTTGCCCAGACGGCTTCGTCCAGGACGCCGTCCACGCGGACCGGGGCGGCCGTCGGCCTCACCTCGAGCGCCGGCGCCGCCGGCTTGGGCGGATCTTCCTTGACGGCGGCCCGGAGCCCGGGCATGGCCGCAAGAAGCCCCGTGATGACGAGGGCTCTCGTCCAGCCCGGGGCGTGCCGGCTTCGGAGCGCCCGCGTCGTCCGACGCGACCGGGAGCACGGATCTTCAAGAATTCGAAGGTTCATATCATGACTCCTCATCGATAATACGTCCCTGCCTCCCTGTTCGTTGACAATACTCTTTAGCCGTAGGCCTGGTTTCACGGCTTCGCGGCTTTCGGCCCGGATGGGGCCGCAGAGGAAGCGGTCAGGAGGGAGGCGGCCAGGAGCGTCGTGGAGAATCCCCGGAGCTTCTCCGCGCCTCCTTTCTTGTTAACGTCTCCCGGCTTGGTCGCGTTTCTCGAGAATAAACCGTCCGATCGTCCCGACGGTATCGATCCAAAGGCCGTTCGCGGGGTCCGCGGCGTAACGGCAGAGGTCATCGACCGTTTTCGCGAGGGTCGTCTGGAAGCCGCCGTCGCCGATCTCGTGGCCGGCCAGGACGAGCCAGCGGCCTTCGGCGACCGCCTGCTCGAGAAGCGGCTTGAGCTCTTCGAATGTCTTTCCGTCGCTCTCCATGGCCAGGAGCTGATAGGGATCGCAGATATCGGGGTCATTGGCGGCCTCGCCGAGCCAGAGACGGCCGGTGACGAACCGCTCGGCGACGAGCGGCACATAGCTGCGCAGGTCCCGGCCGCGCCCGACGTATGCCTGGCCGCAGGGATAAGCAAAGGACTCCGGACGGACGCCGAGCGCTCGCTCGATCTCTTCGGTCGCGGTGTCTATCTCGCGGGCCATGTCGTCGAGGGACATGTCCTCGAGCGCATTGTCCCTGGAAAAGGCATAGTTGCCGGTGCACGGGTGGGTCATCGTGTGGTTGCCGATCTCATGCCCGTCCTGGACGGCCTTCTTCCAGCCGGGAAGCCGCTGGGCGACGTTTCCGGGCTGGACGTAAAACGTGGCGCGGACCTTGTGGGCCCTGAAGACGGGCATCCCTTCGTCGATCTGGCTGGGCCGGGCGTCGTCGAAGGTCAGGCTTATCGCGGCCCTTGTTCCTTTGGGCCAGGCGAACTTATCCGGCCCCGCGGCCCCTGCCGCCGTATCGGGGCCGGGCCGGAGGGCGCAGGCGGAGCCGACAAAAGTGATCAGGCACAGGCTTACGGTCGTTATCCAAGTTCTCATTCGGTTTGGACTCCCTATTTCGCCGACTTGATCTCGTCCCATATCCTGACATAGAGCGTGTTGGCCGCGCCGATGTCCGCGAAGATCTCGCTTTTCGCCCGGAGCTCCGGGCTCATGAAAACGGCCGGGTCGTTCCTCATCCCGTCGGGCAGGAGGGCGTAGCCCTCCCGGTTGGGGCAGAGGTAGCTGAGGAACGCCGAATTTTCCGCGGCCACGGCCGGGTCGTGCAGGAAATCGATGAAGGCGTGGGCCAGCCCGGTCTCGCGGGCCCCCCTCGGGATGACCAGGTCGTCGACGGAGATGGCCGTCCCTTCCCTGGGGATGGCGAACGCGATGTCGGGGTTCTCCTTCCGGACCTGGAGGATGTCTCCGCTGTAGGAGTGGACCAGGAGGAACTCGCCCGAGGCGATGCCCGTCTTGTATTGCTCGTTCTCGAACTTGGCGATGTTCTTCTTCCAGCGCAGGACGACGTCGCGGGCCTCCTCGAGCTCCTTCGGGTCCGTGCTGTTCAGGCTGTACCCCAGCGATTTCAGCCCCGCCCCGATGGTCTCCCGCATGTCGTTGAGCAGTGTCATCCGGCCCCTGAGGTCGGCCCTGTCGAACATCGCCCACGAAGGGACGAAGTCCGGGACGCGGCTCACGAGATAGGCGAGGCCCGTGTTCACGATCATGTAGGGGACGGAGTGCTCCATCTTCCCGTCGATGGCGATCTTCAGATATTCGGGATCGACGTGGACGAGGTTGGGGAGGAGGGCGTGGTCGAGAGGCTGCAGCATCCCCTGGGCCTGCATCAGGCTGACCATGTAGCTCGAAGGGGTCAGGAGATCGTAGCCGGAGGCTCCCGCCTTGAGCTTGGCGTACATGGATTCGTTCGAATCGAACGTATCGATGACGACGCTTGCGCCGCGCTCGCGTTCGAAGCGGCGGATGAGGTCCGGCTTGAAATAGTCGGCCCAGGAGTAAATGTGGAGGACGGGGCCGGCCCCGCCGCATGACGCGACCGCCGCGGCGGCGGCCAGGGCCAGCAGGCCGGAGACGAGCTTTCTCATGAGCGCCTCCTCGGGTTCGAGATCCTCTGGCTCAGGATGACGGCGGTGAACGTGACGAGGAGGAGAATGGTCGACAGGGCGTTGATGAGCGGGGGCGAGCCGAACTTGATCATGCTGTAGATCCGGATGGGGAGGGTCGTCGATCCCGGGCCCGCGACGAAGAACGTGATGACGAAGTCGTCGATGGACAGGGTGAAGGCGAGGAGCGCCCCGGCGGCGATCCCCGGCGCGATCATCGGCAGGACGACGCGGCGGAACGTGAGAGCCCAGCCCGCGCCGAGGTCGCGGGCGGCCTCGACGACGGCGTCGTCGAAATCCTGGAGCCGGGCCAGGACGGTCATGGCCACGAAGCTGACGCAGAACGTGACGTGGGCCAGGAATATGGTCCCGAGGCCGAGCCGGACGCCGGTCGCGGAGAACGCCATGAGCAGGCTGATCCCCATGAGGATCTCCGGGACGACCAGGGGCATATAGACGAGGGCGTAATGGAAGCGCTGGAGGCGGCTCCGGCCGAACCGGTGGAGGGCGAACGCCGCCGCCGTCCCCAGGACCACGGACAGGGCCGTGGCCCCGACCGCGATGAGAAGCGAGTTGCGGGCGGCGAGCCAGATCTCCGGCTCGCGAAGGAGCTGGGCGTACCAGCGCAGGGAGAGCCCCTGCCACCCCGCGCCGAAACGCGAGGCGTTGAAGGAGTTGACGACGAGGATGACGATGGGCAGGTAGAAGAAGACCATCACTCCGGCCGTGATCCAGATGGGAAGGCGGCTGCGTCTCATGCGGCTTCCTAGAGGACCTCCGGCGGTTCGCCCCGGCGCTGAAGGAGGAGGACGGCGACGAGGGGCGCGAGGACCGACAGGATGAGGACGACCGACAGGGCGCTGGCCAGCGGCAGGTTCCTGTCGACGAAGACCCTCTGGGCGATCTTGTTGCCGATCATCTCGCCGCCCGGGCCGCCCACGATATCGGGAATGACGTAGGACCCCAGGGCGGGAATGAAGACGAAGAGGACGGCCGTGACGAGGCCCCGGCGGATGCCCGGCAGGAAGATCCTGCGGAAGGCGGCGAAGGGCCGCGCGCCGAGGTCCCGGGCGGCCTCCATCAGCCGGAAGTCGAACTTCTCGGCCGCGGCGTAGATGGGCAGGATGGTGAAGGGCAGGAACGTATAGACCGATACCAGGACCACGGCCTCGGGCCGGTAGAGGAGGGACGCCCCGGCCGGGACGATGCCCAGGAAGGCGAGGACGTGCTTGATCGGGCCTTCGGGGTGGAGGAGCGTCTTCCAGGCGAAGACGCGGATGAGGAAATTGGTCCAGAAGGGGATGATGACGAGCATCAGGAAGAAGTTCCGCCGTTTCGCGGAGACCCGGGCGAGCGTATAGCCGACGGGGACCGCCAGCACGAGGCAGATGACGGTGGTCGCGAGGCTGATCTCGAGCGTCCTCCGGGCGACCGCGAGCATGGCCGGGTCGGCCAGCCGGCGGATGTTGGCGAGCGTCCATCCCGGGCCGATGCCGCCGAAGGGATTGGCCGGATGGAAGGCGAGGACGAAGACGAGGAGGGTCGGAACGAGGAAGAAGAGGCCGAGCCAGACGATGGAGGGCCCGGAGGCCAGCCATTCCGCGGCCCGCTTCCGGGCTCCGGCCTTCAACGCCCGTTCCCCCCGTCGGGCTCGCCCACCTTGCGCGGGGGGACCGCCAGGAGGTCCTCGTCGACCTCCCGGTAGCGCTCGAGCATGAAGCCGTCGTCGCCGTGCCACCAGACCCAGACCTCGTCGTTCCAGCGGATGGGCTTCTCGTCGAGGAAGAAACGGGAGTGCTGGCGGAGGACCTGGATCCGGATCTCCCCGGCCCGGACCCAGTACTTGGTCGTCGAGCCGAGGTAGATGACGTCCTCGACGACGGCGGGAAGCATGTTCCGAAGCCTCGCCTCCTCCGGCTTGTCCCGGGAGATATGGATCTTTTCCGGCCGGATGCTCAGGAAGACGGGCTGGCCCGGCCGGATGGACTTGTCGTTGAAACAGACGATGTCCGTGACGCCTCGCGATCGCGAGGCGGCTGTATTCCCCGTCCTCGAGGCCCGCGACCTCGCCTTCGAGGAAGTTCGTGTCGCCGATGAAGGCGGCGACGAAGCTCGTCCGCGGGGCCTCGTAAATTTCGACGGGCGTGCCGACCTGCTCGATCCGCCCCGAGTCCATGACGGCGATGCGGTCGCTGAGGCTCATGGCCTCGCCCTGGTCGTGGGTGACGTAGAGGAACGTGATCCCGACCTCGTCGTGGATCATGTCGAGCTCGATGAGCATCCGCTGGCGGAGCTTGAGATCGAGGGCGGCCAGCGGCTCGTCGAGGAGGAGCACCCGGGGCTTGTTGACGAGGGCGCGGGCGATGGCCACGCGCTGTTTCTGCCCGCCGGAGAGGAGGTCCGGCTTCTGGGCGGCCAGGTCGGTCATGCGGATGAGGCGGAGCATCCGGTCGACCTCGTCGTCGATCTCGCCCTTCGGCCGCTTGGCGACGCGGAGGCCGAAGGCGATGTTCTCCCGGACGGTCATGTGCGGGAACAGGGCGTAGCTCTGGAAGATGGTGTTGACCCGGCGCTTCTCGGGCGGGAGGTCGGTGATGTCCTCGCCGTCGAGGAGGACGCGTCCCGTGTCCGGGCGCTCGAACCCGGCGGCCAGGCGCAGCATGGTCGTCTTGCCGCAGCCGCTCGGCCCGAGGAGGGAGAAGACCTCGCCCTTGGTGATGCTGAGAGAAGCGTTGTCGACGGCCTGGATGGCCCCGAATCTCTTCGAGACATCACGAAATTCCAGGAAACCGTTCAACCGTCGGGACTCCTCGCGCGAACCTCGCGCCGAAAGTTTTTTCATTATGGCCCAACGCCCCGCGTTTTTCAAGAACGTTCTGGCACGGCGCTTGCAGAGAATGGAGGCGAGGGAGAAAGAGCATGAACAAAGAGAAGACGGTGGCCATGGTCCTTTTAGACCTCTGTGCGTTCGCCTGCTACACGGACGATGGCGAGGACGCCCGGGGAGCCTTCGAGACGGCCTGTCGTCTTGCCGAGGAGTACTCCCTGCCCGAGCTCGAGGCCTACAGGGAGTTCGTTCTGAGCCTCGAAGCGGGCCGGTGTTCAGAGGAGAAGTGTAAAGATAATTGACAGGACACGCACAGAGTGTAAGCGTCCTTTGAATCCCGCCTCGACGATTAGAAGCTCGTATTGAACAACGGAAGCACTCTCAAGGACGGGGGATTGTCGCGAACGATATTGACGATCCCGATCTGAACCCCATCCACGCTCCAGGCATAGTTCACGATCCCGATAGACACGCCGGTTTGGGAACCCTTGATGAAATTGAAGGGGCTGGCGGCGAGGCCCGATATCCTCCCGTCCTTAGGCACATAGACGCAGATCCCGGACAGGAAAGCGCCCTTGAGGTCCTGCCCGCCGACGACCCATCCCGCCACGGCAAGGCCGCGGACCCTGGGTGCGCCGGCAGCGATGCCGGCCATGGTTAGGCCTTTGAGCTCCTTCCCCGCCCCCGCGCCGATACCCGCGAGGTTGATCCCGGACAGCCGTTCTCCCGCGCCCAGACCGATGCCTCCGATATTGAGGCCGATCATATTCTTCCCGGCGCCTGCCCCCAATCCGCCGACGGTGATGCCGTGAGCATTCTCGCCGGCCCCAACCCCGAGGCCGCCGAAGGATAACCCCTTCAGATTATTCCCGCAGCCGACCCCCAACCCGCCGATGCTGATCCCGGTCAGGTCTTCTCCGGCGCCGGCGCCGAGTCCCCCGACGTTGAGACCTTTGACGTTCTTTCCCGCTCCGATCCCGAGCCCGGCGATATTGATCCCCGTGATGTTCTCTCCGGCGCCCGCGCCCAGGAGCCCCACGGAGAATCCCTTCATATCCCGCTCCGCGCCGACGTCAAGGATCCCGAGCTGGAGACCGCGAAGCCTCCCGCCTCCGGGGATCATCCCGATGGATATTCCGGTGATGAGGGAATCTCTATTATCCTTGCGCGGCTGCCATAGGGTCACATTGATCCCCGAGATCTTCCGTACATGGCTATCCCGGAAGTTGAACCGCAGGCCGGTGAATTCCTTCGAATTGCCGAAGCTGATGCCCCAGGTTTTGGACGGGATGTCCAGGCTTTGGCCGGCCGCGGAGACGGCGATGCCCAGAGCGAGGATAAGGCTCGAGACGATGACAGCGGGCTTTTTCATGATGATGCCTTCTCTCCTTGATAACATACGGCCCTTTCCCGGCAAAAGTTCCTCTCCGGGAAATAGGTGTTGTCCGGACCTTCTGGTATCAGGCCGAGCCGCACGCGAAGTTCCCGTCCCTGCCGGACAAGGATTCGCTGGAGATCATCTAGGGAACGGAGCCGCGTTTCAACGATTCCCGGATCTCGCGAATCCGGATCTCGAGAAGCGGCCATAAGAATGAGGTGACGCGGCTTTTTTCCCCCATGCCCCCGCGGGGGCCGGATAGGGGCGCGCCGGTCTTTCCGATCCCTGAGGGCGGGGCCCTGCGGCGGGGACCGGAGCTCCGCTCATTTCCGCGGCGTACAGCCGGTCGTCCGCTTTCTGGACGGGGATCTTCATGCCGATGAAGGATTCGATGGCCGCGAGGCGGTCGGCCGTGCCTTCGCCGGCCAGGGATATGGCCTTGCCCGAATTTCCGGCCCGGGCCGTCCGCCCGATCCGGTGGACGTAGTTCTCGATGTCGATGGGAAGATCGTAATTGATGACCATTTCCAGGCCGTCGATGTGGATCCCGCGCGCCGCGACATCCGTCGCGACCAGGAAGGGGAACCTGCCGGCGGTGAAGTCCTCGATGATCCGGATGCGCCGGCTCTGCGGGAGGTCGCCGGTCAGGTGGCGACTCTCGAAGCCGTTGGCCTGCATCTTCCTCGACAGCTTGGAGGCGGCGTGCTTCATGTTCGTGAAGATGAGGGCGTTGTGGGGCGCCTGGGCCTTGAGGATCCCCATCATGAGGCTCGTCTTGACCTGGTTCTTGACGTGATAGAGCTCCTGCACGGTGTTGCTCACGGTCAGGCGCTCCGGGGTGATCTCGATGAACACCGGTCGGTTCATGTTCCCGGCGGCGATCTTTCTCGAGACGCGGTTCAGCGTCGCGCTGAACAGCATCGTCTGCCGGGCCGTGGCCGGAGGCATCTTCTGTAGGAGCTTTTTGATATCGGGGAGGAAGCCCATGTCGAGCAGGCGGTCGGCCTCGTCGATGACCAGGAACCCGATATCCCCGAGCTTCAGGGCGCCCCTGTCGGCGAGGTCCATCAGCCGTCCCGTCGTGCCGATGACGACGTCCAGGCCCCTTCTCAACGAGGCCAGCTGGGCCTCGTAGCCCACGCCGCCGTAAAAGCTGCCGATGGCGAAGCGCATGTGGCGGTTCAGGAGGCGGGCTTCCTTTTCGATCTGGACGGCCAGCTCCCGGGTGGGCACGATGATCAGGGCTTTCTTCTTCGGAGCTTCACCGTCCCTGCCCAGGCGATCGAACAGCGTGACCAGGAACGCGGCGGTCTTGCCCGTCCCGGTCTGGGATTGGACGGCCACGTCCGCGCCCTGAAGCGACCGGGCCAGCGTCTTTTCCTGGACGGCGGTCATTTCCGTGTAGCCTCTTTCCGAGATCCCCCTCAGGAGGCGAGGCTCGATTTTCAATTGATCGAAGTTCATCATTCTTCCTTTAAACGTGATTGAAACATGCGGGGGGATCGTCGAAGAAATTATCGTCCGGGTCGGAAGAACAATTCGCTGGGATCGATTCCTGCCAGATGTTCGAGGGTGGAGTATACTCCCCGCGGCGGGATTTGGCAAATCCGTCCAGATCGTAAGCCCCGGACGCAGGCTGAAGCCCGCGGCTACTTCCGGTTCGCGATCCAGCGGTCGACGATCTCCCGGAGCATGGGCAAAGTCACGGCCCCGTACCGGAGGATCTCGGAATGGAAGGCCCGGATGTCGAACTTCGGGCCCAGCGCCTTCTCGGCCTTTTCCCGGAGGGCGAAGAACTCGAGCCCGCCCGTGTCATAGGTCGTCAGCTGGGCCGGCCAGGCGATGATCCGGTCGACCAGGGATTCCGCTTCGTGCGGGCTGAATCGCCCCGTCGCCATGACGTACGCGACCGCGCGCTCTTTCGTCCAGCCCAGGACGTGGAGACCGGGGTCGACGACCATGCCATGGGCGGGCCACATGCGGCGGTTGATCCTGGCGATGTCCGTCGAAAAGAGCCCCATTTCCTCGGAGAGGGCTTCGGCATACCTGGCCCAGCCTTCGATATATCCCCCGCTCGCGACGAGCCGGGTGATGAGGTGGGGCCTCGGAAGCTCCGCCGAGACCGAGATCTGGAAGTGGTGTCCGGGATAGGTTTCATGGAAAGCCGTGAGCTCGACCTGCGCCTTTGACTGCTCCTCCGGCCGATAGAGGTTGATCATGTAGACGCCGGGACGGCTCCCGTCGAGGGCTCCCGACTGGTAGCCGCTCGACGCGGTCTTCTCGAGATAGCCGGGGATGGGCTCGACCACGACATCGGCCTTGGGCATGAATTCGACCCATGCCGGCATGGCCAGGCGCGCCCGGTCGACGGCCTCTTGGGTAAAGTCCAGTAGCTCTTCCCGGGTCCGGAAATGGTTCCCCGGATCTTCCTGCATCTTTTTCTTGACGGCATCGAGATCCTGAACCTTGAAGATCTTCCGCCCGATCTCCGCGGCCTCCGCTTCGTTCCGGGCCACGGCCTTTTCGCCGAGGCGATAGGTCTCCTCGGCGGGCCGGTCCAGGCTGGCCATGGACCGGAAGAGGGCGCGATAGGCCTGCGCCCCGTTCGGAAGGGCCGAGATGGCGATGGAAGTCCGCGCCTTCGGCAGGTATTCGTTCTTCAGGAAGTCGCGGTAGCGTCGGACGGCCGGCGTGATCTCCTCCTTGAGCAGACGCTCCCATTCGGCGCGGAACCCGGCATCTCCGTCCCTCTTGGCCGGGAGGAAGAACGGGGAGTCCCCGACCGGGGTCTCGAGGAGCGTATCCAACTGGACGAGCGTGAGCTCGACGTTCGGCTTCGGCGTGGAATAGCCGAGCCTCAGCCCTTCCTCGAGGTTGAGGATCTCCGTATCGAGGTAGCGCGGGACCCGGCCGAAGCGGGCCAGCGCCTTCTGTCTGGCCGCGGGCGTGCCCACGGGCTGGATGCTCGCGAGCTGGGCCAGTCCCGCCTGCCACCCGGACATCTGGTTCACCGGCCAGAGCTCGGTCCGGGCGACGCGCATACCCTTCGATGCTTCGAGGGCCTCGCGTAGGAAACCGTAGGTCAGCCATTCGGGCCGGCCCCAGAGGGCGGAGCCGTCGATGACGGCCAGCCGGGCGAGCCAGCCGTCCTCCTTCGCTTGCCAGGCCGCGAGGGCCTCCAGGGAATTGTCGCTCAGCTTGTCGTCAGGGGCGTCCGGCAGGCCCTCGAACGTGGCCATTTCCGGATTCCGGGCGATGTATTCGTGGACATATTCGTCGGCGAGCCGGGTCACCCGGACGGCGGCATCGTCCTCGGGGGCCGCCGCGGCGGCCGGGGCCGCGGACAACAGAAGAGCCAGGACGGATAGAGAGATCGTCGTTCTGAGGAAGCGCTTTCCAAGGGAGAGATGCATCATGGTCCGTTCTCCTTCCACTCCTCCCTATTATCAGAACCGGCGCCCGAAAGCAAAGCGCGGTTGACAGGAGCCGCCCTCTGCGCTAAGAATGACGGGGTAGGACGGGGCCCTTAGGGCCCCCGAAGTCAAGGAGGGAGATTAGCATCATGGCCCTTTCGCGAAAACAATTCATGCAGACCCTGGGGCTCGGGGCCCTGGGCGTCACCGTGCCCGCACGTTGGGCCGGAGCGGCGGAGAAGGTCGAGGCGGCCGCCGCCAAGGCCGGTAAGCTCAAGATCAAGGACGTCGAGATCTATTACTTCGACATCGACTTGGTCGAACCCTTCACCATCTCGCTCGGGACGGTCACGAGCACGAACGGCGTCCTCGTCCGCGTCCTGACCGACGGCGGTATCGTCGGCCTCGGAGAATCCTGTCCGTTCCAGCCCATCACCGGCGAGACGCAGGAGACCAACATCGCCGCGGCCCGGAGCATGAGGGATATGCTCAAGGGGAAGGACCCTCTGGCCATCGAAGCCGCCAATAAGACGTTCGGCGCTTTCATCCACTCGAGCCCGAGCATGGTAGCCGCCTATGACATGGCCCTCTACGACATCCTCGGCAAGGCCGCCGGCCTTCCCGTCTTCCGTCTGCTCGGCGGCGACAAGACGACGTTCGAGACCGACGTCACGACCGGTATCGACACGCTGGAGAAAATGGTCAAGAGCGCGAAGGACCACGTTGCGGCCGGCTTCAAGACCCTGAAGGTCAAGATGGGCCACGACCCGGACGATGACATCGCCAACCTTCGGGCGATCCGGGAAGCCGTCGGCGACGGCATCGGCCTCCGCGTCGACGCCAACCAGGGCTATACCGTCCCCCAGGCCATCTACGCCCTGAAGGGCGTCGCGCCGCTTCGCATCCAGTTCTGCGAGCAGCCCGTCGTCCTGAGCGACACGTCGGGCCTCCGGCAGGTGCGGGAAGAAAGCCCCATCCCCATCATGGCGGACGAAGCCCTATTCTCGCCCACCGACGCCGTCCGGCTCATCAAGGCCGACGCCTGCGATTTCTTCAACATCAAGCTGATGAAGGCGGGCGGTATGACGAACTCCCTCAAGATCGCGACCATCGCCGAGGCCGCGAACATCCGCTGCATGCTCGGCTGCATGAACGAGACGCGCCTGGCCCTGACGGCCGCCGCCCACGTCCACGCGGCCACGCGGAACATCGTCTATGCGGACCTGGACGGGTACTTCTCGCACGTCGTCGACCCCATCGTCGGGGGCATGACGGTCAAGGGCGGGATGATCACCCTGCCCGAGACGCCCGGGCTCGGGGCGGACGTCGACCCGGCCTATCTCAAGAAGCTGAAAAAGGCTTGACCGCGGCGCGCGAGGCATCGCGCCGCGTCCCTTATGAACCGCTGCTCGTCGGGCCCCCGACTCGGGGGCCCGCGGGCTTTTCCGGGCATCCGGTCCGGGCCCCGGGCTCGGAGACGTAATATTCGGTTACGCTCGGCCGGCCTCCGGGCCGTCCCCCAGGGGGAATGACCCCGGATCCATGGCATGAAACATGCTGGTCTTATCCCGATGATGAGACGGTCGGCCCTCTTTCTGGTTCTTTGCGTCGCTCATACCATCCTCTCGGGCCAGGACCTCGTTAAAGGGAAGATCCAGGACAGGATCGTCTGTAGGGACGACCCCTCCCAAAGCTACGCTCTCTATATTCCTTCCGCGTACGATCCCTCGAGAAATTGGCCCATCCTTTATGCCTTCGACCCGGGCGGTCGCGGGCGGGAGCCGCTGGATCGGTTCAAGGACGCTGCCGAGGCCAGGGGATTCATCGTAGCTTGTTCTCATAACTCGCGGAACGGTCCCTGGGAGCCCATCTTCGCTTCCGCCGCCGCGATGTGGACGGACACGCATGAGCGCCTGGCCATCGACGATGAACGCGTCTTTGCCGCCGGATTCTCCGGGGGCGCCAGGGCGGCCTCCGTCTTCTCCAAGATGATCGGGAGGCCGATCGCGGGAGTCATCGCCTGCGGCGCGGGAATTCCCGAGGGCATGGGGATCGAAAAGCTCGATCCCATGGCCTTCTGCGGCATCGTCGGGACGGCTGATTTCAACTATCGGGAGGTCGTGGAGCTCGGCGCGCTCCTGGACCGAAGGGCGGATATTCCGCACTGGATCCGGACCTTCGAAGGGACTCACTCCTGGCCGCCGGTTCCCGTTTGCGCGGAAGCCCTGGAATGGCTCGAGCTCGTTTCCGCGAAAAAGAACGGCCTGACGCCGGACCGGCCTCTCGCGGACGCCTTGATCGCCAAGACCGCCTCCCGCGCCGCCAGCCTCGAAAACGAGGGGGCGCTGTTTCGCGCCGTGACGGAACTGGATGCGGCCGTATCCGCCTTCTCCGGGCTCGGCGATATGGACGAGCTCGTTGCCCTCGCCGAGAAGCTTCGGCGGACAGATGTATTCAAAAAAAGCGTCCGGAAGGAGAAAGAGCGCATCCGGCAGGAACAAGCCCGGTTGGACGATCTGGCCCGGGTCCTGACCACGATCGAGAGAACCGTCGTCCTTCGCCGGGACCTCGGGGAGTTCAATGCGACGATCGACAAGCTGGTGTCCGACGCGCAGAAAGCCCCGGACGCATCGGACAGGGAATTCGCCCGGCGCGTCCTCCTGGCCGTATCGGTCCAAGCGGCCGAGCGGGGAGGCCGGTTCCTCGAAGAGAAGGCTCCCGGGAGGAGCGTCCTCTGTTTCGAGATCGCCTTACGGGCGAGCGAACACGACGATTCCCGCCGCGCGGTGATGCTCTATGACCTGGCCTGTGCCCACGCCCGGGACGGCAACCGCCGGCAGGCCCTCGACAGCCTGCGCCGGGCCGTGGCGAGCGGATTTGCGAACAAGGCCCGGCTCATGGACGACGCGGACCTCGATTCCATCAGGGAGACGCCGGAATTCCAGGAGATCCTCGCGGGTTTGTGATCACAGCCCGGAAAATCCCCCCTCACCCCCCTTTTCCAAAGGGGGGGCATTCTGCCGGCCTAGCAATCTCCGAAGCGCAGAGCGGCTGCCGCAACCTTTGGGCCGTGCGGAATTGTATCCGCAACCTGCGGGCCGTGGGGAATTGTAGCCGCAACCTTTAGGTTGCGCTCAAGAAGATAGCGCAGGCTGAAGCCTGCGACTACATTCCAAGGCACCTCTTTCAAGGCCGGATCGAAAGCGAGATCTTGAAGACCCCGCGCTCCTCGAGGGGGATGAAACGGCTCGTCGGGTCCCAGCGCCGCTCCCAGTTCTTGTTATAGACGACGTAGATCTCGTTCCCTGGGGAGACCTGCCACCGGAGGCGGGCGCTCCAGCCGAGCCGGCGCGTGATGTCGTCGTACTGGATATAATTCATCAGGCCGAGATCCGGCGAAAGGAAGACGTCGGCCTTGACCTGATAGACGTTCTCTCTGAACTTGCCTTGGGGCAGACGGCCGCGCACCAGGTCGATGTCGGCTTCCAGGTTGGCCGTCCCGTTGAGCTTGATCGTCAGCCCGGCGCTCGTCTGTTCCAGACGGCCGGAATAAAAATCTCCCGTCGCGAAGCTCAGGTCGAAGGCGGCCGGCCGGTGGGTCGCCGTCTTGAGCGAAGCCTGGTACTGGGTGAAATCGTAGGGCCCGGCGGGAAGCACGACGCCGCGCGCGACCTCGAACGGGAACGGCAGGACGTCCCGGTTGGGGACGATCTCGAAACGGAAGACCTCGCCGCTCTCGGTCCGGAAGCTGAGCGGGACCAACGACGTCCTTCGCGTCTCGAGCTTGCCGGCGAGGTCCCAGTAATAGTCCACGCTCGACTGGAAGTAGAACTGGCGGACGAGACCGCCGAGGAAGCCGGCGGCCGGCCTCGGCTGGTACGAGACCCTGACGTAGAACGTCTGGATGCTCGGGCGCATCATGTAGCCCAGCCCCGGGTCCAGCGCCTCTCCGTAGTAGGCGTACATCGTCTCGCCGTTCCAGAGGTCGTTCGGGTACTCCGCCTTCATGCCGAAGCCGTGGTGGCGGCCTGCCTTGCGCTCGTTCCAGTTGTAAACCCCCCAGACGGCGGCCATCAGGTTCTTGTCACCGAGGAACCGGGAGGTCGTATAATTGAAGTCCATGCCCGCCAGCGTGTTCCGCTCGCCCGTGGGACTGCCGTTGGTCAGGATCAAGCCGACCTTGCTCTCGGCGAAGATGTTCCGCGTCATCCGGGCGGCGAAGAGGTTGCGGCCGCCGACCTCGCCGTAGCGGCCCGTCTGGACGTCCAGGGCCGAGAGGTTCCAGTCGCCGATCTTGCCGTAGAGCTTGGTCCCGAAGACGACCGGGATCTGGCGTCCCTCGAGGAGCCCGATCTTGCGGCTGATGAAGGGCGTGAAGCTGAGGCTCGAGCTGAAGCTGAACGTCTCCGAGCCCTCGAGGAAGAACATCCGCTTCTCCGGGAAGAACAGAGGGAAGCGGGTGAGGTTGATGCGGCGCTCATCGACCTCGGTCTCGGCGAAATCCATGTTGTAGCTGACGGCCCCGACCAGGTTGGGCGTGAAGTTCTTGTAGATGTCGAACCCGCCGTCGGCGGTCAGCGCCCCGGGCGCCGGCCTCTCCCGCCCGGCGCTCGCGAGCCCGTAGGGGCGGAACGTGATGCCCTTGCCCTGGGCCACCTCCTCGATCCCCTGGAGGGCCGCCGCTTCCATCGGGTTCTCGAACTTGCAGTCGCGGTTCGTCCCGGACAGTCGTATGGTCTCCTGCCTCCGGGCGATGACGCGCTCGACGTTGATGCCCCAGACCGCCAGGCCGGGCTTGAACGAAATGGTCTTGAAGGGGATCTTCAGCTCGGCGCTCCAGCCCTCTTCGAGCCGGCGGCCCTTGGCCTCCCAGATGCCGTCCCAGTTGAGGCTGGACTCGCCCGCGTAGGCCAGACCTTCGCCCCGGGCTCCGAGGGGATTGACGAAGAAGATATAGGCGGACCGCTTGTCCTGGAACGGGTCGAGGAGGACCCGGATGAGGTCGTCGCTCGCGCTCTGCGAGGTGTGCCCGTAATGCATGCCCTGCTCGGCGCCGCCCCCGTCGTGGGCCATGTTATTGGCCGAAACGCGCGAGGGCTCGCTGTCCCGGCAGAGGACGCCGATGTACAGGTTCGCGTGGTCGTAGAGGATGCGGAGCTCGGTGGGCTCGCTCGGGTCGTCTCCGGGACGCGGGTCCGCCTGCCGGAACGTCGTGAAGGCCTCGGCCGAACGCCAGACGTCGTCCGTCACCAGCCCGTCCATCTTCGGCCCCTGGGCCACCCGGACGGCCTTCAGTCCCTCGGCCTGGAGGCGCGGGCCGAAGAGGCAGAGGACCAACAGAAGGGGGATCGCGACGCGAATGTGCTTCGTCATGATTAAAGTCCATCCATCTTAGCTTCGCGGTCGCGAATTTGCAACAAGCCCGCCGCCGGGAGCTTCGGCCTTGCCCTTCCCGGGGCACAGGGGGCCGTCCTCCGGCGTCCGTTCTATTATCGAGACCTGCGCAAAGGAGAAAACATGAAGATACGGTCGGCCGTGCTGATCCTGTCGCTGGCGGCCCTCGCCGCCCTGGGCCCCGCGTACCGCTTCGGTGCCGTCCGCGAGGAACCCCAACCTGCCCCCGCGCTCGAGCCTTACATCGAGATCGACCTCCTCCGCCTCGAGGAGACCTACCGGCTCATCGGACGTTTCGGGGAGACCATCTGGCCCGGCTGGAAGAACGACATGGAGGTCGAGTACCAGCTCCAGTACCCCAACCTCGTTTTCGTCACGGTCGGCCCGAGGGACGGCAAGGTTCCTGAGGGCTACGTGGAAGTCCCCGGCAGGGCCGTCCGGGGCAAGAAGATCTACGTCAACCGGAAGGACGAGCTGCCCATCAAGCTCCTGCCTCCGCTCATCGGCGGCGGGAAGGGCGGAATGACCATCCGCATCATGCTCCAGCAGACGGGCATCACGGCCGAGCTGGCCGCCAAGGCCATCGCCGAGGCCGAAAAGAACCCCAACCCCGGCTTCCAGCCGCCGTGCCCCAGCGAGGGGCAGATCCTCCTCATTGTCCACGAGTTCTTCCACGGCTTCCAGACGAAGGTCATGAAGCGCGAAGAAGGCGGTCGCAAGGGCCGGGACTTTGAAGTTACGGCCGAATACGCGACCTACACGAACATCGAGGGACTTGCCCTCCGCGACGCCTTCCTGGAAAAGGACGACGCCAAGGCGCTCGCCCTCTTCAAGGACTACAGCGTGGCCCGGGAGCTCAAGCGGTCCACCATGCCCCCGGATGCCGTCGCCTACCAGGCCGGAACGACCCTCTCCGAAGGCACCGCGAGCTACTCCGACACCAGGATGGCCATGCTCGTCGGCGAGAAGGGATACGTCCCGAACATGAGCGCTAAGGATGACCCGTTCTTCTATGGCTACCGGTACGTCGGGGGCTATATCCACGAAAAGACCATCCAGTCCATCGAACATGCCATGGGCAGCACGCTGAACACGCTGGCGCCATGCTATACGTACGGGCTCTTCCAGTGCCTCCTTCTCGACCGGTTCTACCCCGATTGGAAGCAGGGATTCTTCGGATCGGGGCAGAGCCTGGATGACATCACGGAGCGCCGGCTCGGCCTTTCCGCCGACGAGAAGAAGGCCATCGCCTCCGGCTTCGAGGCCAGGTACGAGTTCGCCAAGCTCCGGGCAGGGCACGCGGCGGTCATCAAGGACAGGGACGATACGATGGCCATCGTCAACTCGCGGACCGGACGGCGTTACATCATCGACTTCCGCAAGACCAAGGACTTCATCATCCCTCAGCCCAGGGGCCGTTCGGTGCGCCTCGGGGTCGAGGTCTTCTATGCCAACGGCATCGAGGAGTTCCGGCTGGGAGAGATCGTCCTGACAACCGCTGATACCCCCATGTATCAGCCGAAGGTCGAGAAGAACATGTACAGCCTGGAGTGGGTGGACACGGCGGCGAAGCCCGGAGTCAAGGGCTATGCCTTCACCTATGAGAAGCAGGAAGGCGACGTCTACAAGAACGTCGAGTTCAAGACCGCCGGCTTCACCCTGAAGGCGCCCGAGGTCCAGCTCGTCGAGGACCCGCAGAAGGACGAGGTCACCGTCGTCATCGTCCGCAAGGTCGTCATGTAGCCTCCACGATCTTCCGGACCTTGTCCTGACGTCCGACCTGTCGTAGGATGAGGGCTTGGTTCATGAACATGAACCATCTTTGATCGAGGAGGCCCCCATGCGGCGAGTGACATCCCTTCTACTCGGAGGGTTCCTGTTTTTTGCCCTGATCGGACCCGGCGCGTCCGCGGACACGGCCCGGCGGGCGCCCACCGTCGAGGACCTGATGGCCCTGAAGTCCGTGGCCGATGCCCGCGTCTCGCCCGACGGCTCGAGCGTCGCCTATACGGTGACCGAGACCGACTTCGATCAGGACGCGTACGTCACCCAGATCTGGCTGGCCGACGTCGCCTCGGGCAGGACCATCCAGCTCACCCGCGGCAAGAAGTCCGCCTCCGGCCCCATATGGTCTCCCGACGGCCGGTGGATCGCCTTCACCTCGAGCCGGGCCGAAGACAAGTCCCAGCTCTTCGTCATCAGCCCCGTCGGCGGCGAGGCAGTTCCGCTGACCAAGGCGGAGACGGGGGTCGGCGGATTCGACTGGTCTCCGGACGGAAAGACCATCGCCTTCACGGCGGCCGACCCGGTCGCCCAGGAATCCAAAGACCGCAAGGATCGCTATGGCGATTACGACGTCGTCCGGCGCGAATACACGTACAGCCATATCTGGACGGTGGATGTCGCCGAGGCCCTGAGCTCACCCCAGCCGGGCCGCCGCCGCACAAGCGGCAAGGACTTCACCGTGGGCGGATTCGACTGGTCGCCGGACGGGACGAAGATCGCCTTCAGCGCTGCCGTCAACCCCGACCTCATCAACGGCCGGACCTCGGATATCTACGTCCTCGATCTTGCCGGCGACAAGGTCAAAAAGATCGTCGACCAGCCCGGCGCCGATTCGGCGCCTCTCTGGTCTCCCGACGGCCGGTCCCTTCTCTTTTCGAGCGCCATGGGGCGGGTCGACAACTACGCCCGCAATTCCCGGCTGGCCCTCGTCGGCGCCGAGGGCGGTCCCGTTCGCTCGCTGACGGACGCCTTCGACGAGAATCCCTACGCCATCGCCTGGATCGCGGACGCCATTTATTTCGGGGGGATGCAAGGGAACGGCCTCCCACCTTTTCCGGCTCGATCCGACGACGCTCGACATCGCCCGCCTCAGCGGTCCGGACAGCACGTACCTCTCCGGCGCGACCCTGACCGCGGATGCGAAGCGCGTGGCCTTCGTGGCTCAATCCCCGACGGGATTGGGCGAGATCTGCGTCTCGGACCTGCCCTGGGCCCCCCGCGCCCTGACCCGGATGACCGAGCAGGTCGGCGGATTCGTCCTGGGGACGCGCGAGACCATCACCTGGAAGAGCAAGGATGGGACTCCTCTCGAAGGGGTCCTCATCAAGCCGGCCGACTTCGATCCCGCAAAGAAGTACCCTCTTCTCTGCGTCATCCACGGAGGGCCGACGGGCGTCGACCGGCCGGTCCTCTCCGCCGATCTGCGCTATTATCCCGCCGACATCTGGGCCGCCCGCGGCGCCCTCATCCTCAAAGTGAACTACCGGGGCAGCGCCGGATACGGGGAAAAGTTCCGCAGGCTCAATTTCCGGAACCTGGGCGTCGGCGATGCCTGGGACGTCCTTTCGGGCGTCGACAACCTGGTGAAGAAGGGCTGGGTCGACCCGGCCCGGGTCGGATGCATGGGCTGGAGCCAGGGAGGCTATATCTCGGCGTTCCTGACGACCTCGAGCCGCGCGTTCAAGGCCATCTCGGTCGGGGCCGGCATCTCGAACTGGGCGACCTACTACTACAACACCGACATCACTCCGTTCACCATCAACTACCTCGGCGACGATCCGGCGGACGACCCGGCCATCTATGCCAAGACCTCGCCCATGACCTATATCAAGAACGCGACGACGCCGACGCTCATCCAGCACGGCGAGCTCGACAGGCGGGTCCCCATCCCCAACGCCTATGAGCTGCGCCAGGGCCTGGAGGACAGGGGAGTGCCCGTCGAGATGGTCGTCTACAAAGGCTACGGGCACGGCATCACGAAGCCGAAGTCGCAGAGGGCGGTGATGCAGCACAACCTGGCCTGGTTCGGCCATTACATCTTCGGCGACGCCAAGCCGGACCTGGCGGCGCCGCCTCTGCCGGAGAAAAAGGAGAAGGGCGGGGAGAAGACGACGGCTCCCAAATAAGGGGAGACGTCTCCCGCCCCGCCGGCCGTCGGGCCCTCAGACGCGGATCAGCGCACCTTCATCGAATAGAAGCTGGCCGACTTGTACCACTTGACGTCGCCCTTCTCGTCGAACTCGAAGATGACCTCCTCGCCGAGCTCGCCGTCGTCCCTGACCAGCCGGAAGTAATTATCCTTGACCTGTTTGAGGATCTCGATGGATCCCGCGGGATCGTCCGAAGGCAGATACAACATGGCCAGGGCCCCCTTCCAGAAGAAGACCTCGTTCTCCCCCCAGTGGGTCCTGTAGAGCCCCGTGAACTTCTTCAGGGCCTCCGGGGCGGCCTTCGTTTCCTCGCCCCCTTTGAAAAGGGCGGGGGATTTGGGGCGATTTCAGGGCCTCGGCGATCACGGGGGCGACGATCTCGTAAGGCTTGTTGGTGTAGTCGTCGACATTGGCGTCCCCGGCGTTGATCATGCAGATGACGGCGATCTTGTCCTTGGGGTTGAGGGCGATCTTCGTCCGATAGCCGGGACAGCCGCCGGAGTGTCCGACGAGGGTCCAGTCCTTATAGCGCCAGTTCATGAACCCCAGCCCCCACATGGTCTTCCGGTCCCAGTCGGCCCAATTCACCCGTTGCATCTCCTTCAGGGTGTACCCGCTCAGCACCGAGGAATCCCGGTTGTCGAGCGCCCGGCACTGCCAGGAGGCGAACTTCGCCAGGTCCAGGGCCGTCGAGGCCAGGCCGGCCGCGGGCGAGGCGCCCTTGGCCTGGAAGAACGGCATCCGGACGCGGTCGCCCGCCCGCTCCCAGCGGCTGTAGCCGACGGCCATGCGCTTGCCGTACTCCTCCTCCGGCAGTATGGGAGTCGTATCGTTCATGCCCAGGGGCCCGAGGATGTGCCCGGCGATGTATTCGCCGTAAGGCTGGCCGGAGACCGCGGCGACCACCTCTCCGAGCAGGGATATGCCGAGGTTGGAGTATTGGAAATAGGTGTCCGGAGGATAGAGCGTCTCCTGCCCCGGCAGGATCTTGAGGATGAGATCCCGATCCTCCCAGGGCAGGTCCGGCTCGCCGTTGTAGGGCGCGGCGATCTCGCGGGGAAGGCCCGAGGAGTGCCGCATGACACTGCGGATGGTGATGGGCGGCGCCTTGGGATCGACCGGCTTGATGTCGAACCAGGAAAGGTGCTTGGCGATCGGGTCGTCCAGGGCGAGCTTCCCGGCGTCGCGCAGCTGCATGATGGAGATGTTGGTGAACAGCTTGGAGATCGAGCAGATGCTGTAGATGGTGTCATCGCGGGCCGGAAGCTTGTCCTCGACGTTCGCGAATCCGTAGTGGCCCGTCCAGATGACATCCTGGTCGTGGACCACCGCGATGGATAATCCGGGAATCGCTTGTAGCCCACCTCGGATTCGACCCACTTGTCCAGAACGTGGAAGGCTTCCTTGACGCGGGGATCGTCCATGAGCGTCTTGTCCTGGGCGGGGGCGGCGCCAGCCCCAGGAACAAGCCCGCTATGACGAGCGCTAACCTTTGGCGGACGGCCGTACGGCTCATTGTCTCCTCCTTGTCGGGACAGATTCGCGCCGATGCGGCCGGGATTATATCCTATTTCGTCCCGGACGAGGAGTCCGTCATTCCGTTGTCGCAGCGGCCGACGATCGCAACGGAACGGCCTGAGAGGCCGCAACATTGCATCGGCAGGTCAGTCCTTCTGCCAAACGCTTTTCACCCAGGGGACGGCTTCGCGGAGGGCCGGGACAAAAGCGTCGAAACGGTAATGGCTGAGACCGGGGACCGGGCGGAACTCGATCCGGAGGCCCTGCTCTTCGCAGAACCCGATGAACTTCTTCAGGGGTTCGAGGGGGAAGATCTCGTCGCTCAGGCTGTGAATGACCAAAAGGGAGGGCCGGCCGGACCGACGACGATCCCCCGCGGGGGCATTCCGGAGATCGGGATCGCGGCCGAGAAGAGCCCCGGTTGTCCAAGCGCCATCTTCCATGTTCCGATGGCGCCGAGACTGAACCCCGTGAGGACGCGGCGCCGGGGATCCACGGGGCTGTCCTTTTCGACCTGGCGGATGAGCGACAGGACGGCTTCTTCGCTCAAAGGCTCTATCCACGTCTCGCCCGGGCAATCCGGAGCGACAATGATGGCGCCGAGGTCTCCAAGCCCGGGAAGGATGAGATTCGTCAAGAACGGCTTTCCGTAGTAAGGCGTGACCGGGCCGCCGTAGTGCAGGGCGACGATGAGCGGGTATAGGCGATCAGGGGAGTAGGACGGCGGAAGGGCCAGGGTGTAACGGAGCGTCTTTCCGGAGGCGAACTCGAACGCCTTTTCCTGAACGACGTAGCCCGCCGACGCTGTGTTCATCGTGGCGCAGGCCGAGCCGGTACCGAGGAGAAGAAGGAGGGCCGAGGCTCTAATCAAGGCTCCTTGAGACGTTCCGAGCTGCGGCCCTCGTTCCTGCCGCCGGGGCAAGCATATTAAAGATTGTTTACATTCAGACCCGAGTTCCGCCGGCGTCCCCTGGCGGGATGAGCTTGTTGTCCTCATACCTGGGATGGAATGCGGTCATCGTGCCAGATGGCTTTCCTTTTGAAAGGGAATTCATATATAAGAGAACCATCGTCCTCATGAAGAGGTTGAGTATGAAAAGAATGCCTATAGGATGGGTGATTTGTCTTGTCGTCCCATCGTTGCTTTTAGCCCAAGCCGAACCTGCGCCAAAACCGGGCACAGAGGCCGTATTCGTCGGCGCCGGAAACATCGACGTGAGACCGGATCAGGTCTATGGCCATAAATACGGCCTGGCGCTGACCTATGATGTCTATACTCCGAGGAACAACAACGGGGCGGCCGTGCTCTTCATCAACAGCGGAGGCTACGCTTCCGGATTGATGAGGCAGTGCGAGAAAGGGCCGGATTCCGCATGGACGTTCCTTCCCATCGACCCTGTCGGCAAATGGGACCTTCCGCGGCTGATCCTCGAGCAGTACAGCTTCGAAAGACTGCTCGACGCCGGATTCACGGTCTTCGATATCCGGCATGGCTCGACGCCGAAATTCACGATCGACGAGATCTTCGAGGATTGCAGCCGGGCCGTGAGATATATCAAGTTCCGCGCCGAGGAATACGGGATCGACCCGGAAAGGATCGGGATCTGGGGGGCGAGCGCGGGAGGACACCTCGCCCTGCTATTGGGGGCGCGCGTCGTCCAGGGCAAGACGAATTATCGGGACGTGACGGGGGCCTTCGAGCTCAACCGGTTTCCCGAACCGGAATTGGAGACGAGCAGCCGCGTCCGTGCCGTCGCGGTTTACTACCCGGCCGGATACGACCTGGTTGCGGATCTCAAGGAATATCCGGAGATCTTCAAGAAGCTGCCGTCCTTGAACGTCGAACCTGCGGTCCTTGACGCGTGTTCCATAAAGAAATATCTGGGCTCCGCGAATCCGCCCGTGCTGATCATCTACGGAGACCAGGACATGCCGATGATCCTCGGAGCGAGCAAGAATACGGCCGCCGATCTGAAGAAATATGGAGTGGACGTTTCGACGATCGTCCTTCCCGGCGTCGGGCACGAATTCAAGGGTAAGGACGGTTACGGGAATGCCCAACCCGGGCAAGCGGCCATGCGCGAATTGGTCAAATGGTTCGAAGGCAAACTCCTGAGATGACCGGCCGTTATTTCCAGTCCCTTCGGACAGGAAATATTCCGTCCGGCCGGACGGATTCCGTGCTCCGATCGCCCGGGACATAGGGTCCCTCAGGACTCGGAGCGCTCCTAAACCAAGCATAATCTTGTCATTACCGATGATCGGCTCGTCTTGGTATGGAACTTGCTAAATATTAGGGCATGCCCAGGGAAACGGGTGTTTTGCGGGTCCGGGACGAGGGAGAGCCCGTGATATTCAGGAACAGAGAGGATGCGGGCCGTCGTTTGGGCAAGGCCCTCGAAAAGTACCGCGACAAGAAGATCCTTGTCCTGGGAATCCCCCGCGGCGGCGTGGAGGTCGCCTATCATGTCGCTAAATTCCTCCATGCCGATCTCTCGATCCTCGTCGCCAGGAAGCTCCCCTATCCCGACAATCCCGAGGCGGGTTTCGGGGCCCTGGCCGAGGACGGGTCGGCGGTCCTGTCCGAGGACGCCCGATTTGCGCTTTCCGACGACGAGGTCCGGAGGATCGTCCGGGAACAGGAGGAGGAGATCCATAGGCGGATCAGGGTCCTCCGCAAGGGAAAGCCCCTGCCGGAAATCGCGGGAAGGACCGTCATCCTGATCGACGACGGCCTGGCCATGGGCTCGACCATGAAAGCGGCGATCGCGCTCTGCCGGAAGAGGAAGGCGGGGAAGATCGTCGTGGCCGTCCCGTGGCCAGCAACCGGGTCGCCCGCGAGATCGGGAAGCTGGTCGAGGAAACGGTCATCCTCGAAAAGCCCGTGCCATTCTTTGCCGTGGCCCAAGCCTATGCGGACTGGTACGACGTCCCGGACGAGGAGGTGGTCGATCTCCTCAGCAGGATCGGGCCGGTGAACGGGCCGATACGGGCACCTGACACGAGGCCGGGCCGGTCCCCCGGTCTCCAGCGCGTAGGAAATCGGCGTGATCGGGGTGGAGGAGGTATCGGACCTTCGGCTTGGCCCTGACGGCCCAAAAGATCGTCTGAGCCGTCCCGCTACTTCTTCGGAGGGACGCGGTCTCCCTTGGACGGATCGGGCGGGAAGACGTCCTGGACCGCGAAGTCCACCCAGATCAGCATCTCGGTGTTCGGCGTCGCGGCCAGGATGCGGTCGCCGATCTCCTTGACCGGATCCTTCATCAGGCTCCACCACGGCTTGTCGGTCCGGTAGCCGTACTGGAACCCGACGGGCGCCGGGGCGAAGCGTCCTGCCCCACTTCGGCGAACTCCTCGATCATCTCGTCCGACGACTTGAAGATCTGGCTGTCGTCGACGAACACGAGGCCGTCGCGGACGGTCGGGGGCATGACGTCCTCGCGGAAGTGCTTCAGGAACATGCGGTAGGACGGGTTATGAGACCGGGCCGCCGCCAGCCAGGTCCTGGCCATCTCGTCGGTCACGGGATCGCCCAGGTCGGGGTTGTTGGAGCGATGCCACTCGATGTCGACGCCGACCCCGACGACGCACTTGTGATGGCCGTAGCGGTCGAGCATGACGTGGAAGGCCTTGTCGACGGGCGCCCAGCCCGGCTCGGTCTGGAGCCAAACGCTGTAGCCGAGCTTGTCGAAGAGCTGGAGCACGGGCTCGCTGATGTCCTCGGGCATCCCGGTGATGAGCGGGTCGCCGCCGGGAGGGACCGGGAACGACATCTCGGTGCCGCGGCCCTTCAGCCGGCTCACGATCCAGATGGCTTCCGGTTTCGCGCCGGGGAACTTGGCCGCGATCTCTGTTCCGGTGCGCGCCCAATAGCCGGGGCCGGGATCGTTCGGGCGGCCATAGGTGGAACTGCGGATCCCCGCGCCCTGGAACTTGTCCGTCTGCGCCGCCGATACGGACACGCCGATCGCTATAACAAGAAGGGCTGTCAGCCCCGCCGCCGTCAACGGCAACGCGCTGCGCTTGTTTACCCCCATCCTGGTCATGTCGGCCTCCTCGGTGATCCGGTTTGAAGACATCCGTTCAACGCGACTTTAGCATAGGGAAGGGGCGGCTTCAAGGTTCCGCCGAGAGCTTCGGAGGCATCAAAAAAGCTTGACATTCACAAACACGAGTAAGAATATAGTGTTAGTCGGCTTAATGGAATATCGGGATGAACAAGAAGGCCGAAGGCAGGGGGAGAAGAGGGGCCCCCTGTCCTGCGGGACTTGGCACGTATCTTGTATCCATTTGAGGCGCCATGTCGGAACAAACCCAGGGTAAAGCGTTCTCGGCGGCGGTTTTCACCGTATTCCTGACGATCACGGCTCTCGCGCTTATGGCCCGGCCGGACAGGGCGACCGCCGGCCAGGAAGGGCCTTATGCGGGGATCGCCAGTTGCGCTGTCTGCCACGAAGAGCTGGTCGCATCCTACAAGGCTTCGGCCCACGGGCAACAAGGCTTCGAGATGCGCTCTCCCCACGCCTGCGAAGAGTGCCACGGGCCGGGCAGCGCCCATGTGGAAGCGGGAGGGGGCAAGGGGTCCCTGGTGATGCCTGCGGCCCTCTCCAAGGACCAGCAGTCGGAAATGTGCCTGAAATGCCACGACGCGGGCAAGAACGCGGACTGGGAGGGGAGCCGCCACCAGACCCGCGGGCTCGTCTGCGGGGACTGCCACAGCATCCACCATTTCGCCACGGCCAAGGCCCAGCTCAAGGTGCCCGGAGCCGACCTCTGTTTCACCTGCCATAAGCACCAGAAAGCGCAATCCTCGCGGGCCTCCCATCACCCCATCCGGGAAGGCCTGATGGACTGCGGCGATTGTCACGACCCCCACACCCTCCAGGAAGGGAAGCTCGTCAATGAGGCGTCCGTGGACGAGACCTGTTATCGGTGCCACGCCGAGAAGCGCGGCCCGTTCCTTTGGGAGCATGTTTCGGTCCGCGAGGACTGCATGACATGCCATGATGCCCACGGCTCCAATCATGTGAAGATGCTCAGGGCCAAGGAGCCGTTCCTGTGCCAGCGCTGCCACTCCGACACCAGGCACCCGGGCACGCTCTACGATCAGACCCAGCTCAAGCTCGAAAGCAACCGCCTCTTCGGCCGGTCCTGCACGAACTGCCACTCGACGATCCACGGCTCGAACCACCCCTCGGGGCATACATTCTTGAGATAACGCGGAGGTTCCCGATGAAAGGGATCTTCTTATCCGTCGCTCTCGCGGGCGTCCTGACCGCAGGATCGGTTTCCCCGGCTTGGGCCGAAGACGATGATGCGGGCCGGGTCCAGATTACCGCCGGTTTCACCGTCGGCGTCCAGGCCGTGCGCGAGACCGATCGATCCTCGAAGTTCACCGAATATCGCGACGTCCCGCGGGGGAGTTTCGTCGAGGCCCTGCACTTCGACCTGACCGCGGGGAGCCGCTTCGTCCGTTTCGCCGCGGCGAACCTGGGAAGGTCCGATCAGAGCCTGACGGCCGCGATCGGGAGCGAGGGGACGTTCCGGATCGATCTCGGCTACTTTCAGACCCCCCACCGGTTCAGCTTCTTCGGGGCCACGCCGTACGTCGAGAACACGCCGGGGGTCTTCACGCTGAACGACGTCATCCGTTCGGCGGCCGAGGCCCTGGTCCCGACCGGCACGGGAACCAACATCGCAGCGGCCCGGGCGCTCGTCTCGAGCTTCCTTTCGAGCGCGGGCCCGATCGATCTGGGCCTCGAGAGGAAAAGGGGGACCTTCGATCTCTCGTTGACCCCGAGCGCGCCTTTGAGCGTCAACGTCTCGGCGAGCCATGAAACGCGGAGCGGCAGCCGCCCCTACGGCGCCCCGCTCGGCTTCAGCAACGCCATCGAAATACCGGAGCCGATCCACCTCGCGACGACCAACCTCGACACCAGCCTCGAATATCGAAAACGCTGGGGACGGTTCAGGGCCGGTGTCGCGGCCTCCTTTTTCGAGAACAGCGTTCAGACCCTCGTCTGGGACAATCCCTACCGGATCACCGATTCGACCTACGCCCAGGCCTATAGCGCCGGCAACGGAACGGCGCGCGGCCGCCTGGCCCTCTGGCCCTCCAACAATTCCGTGAGGTTCTATATCGACGGCTCCGTCAAGCCGCTCGCCTCCACCCGGATCTCCGCGGCGGCCTCCTACGGGACCTTCAACCAGGACGAAAGGCTCCAGCCCTTCACGATCAACACCGCCATCCCGGGCTCCGACCCGAACGCCGCGAACGCTCTCTCTCCGCCCCGGGAAACGGCAAGGGCCCGGGCCGGCATCACCTCGCTCGACCTGACCGTGCACTCCCGGCTGACGAGATCCCTCTCCCTGACGGCGGGCTTCCGCTACTACGATTTCGCCAATCGGACCGTCGAGCTCGATATGCCGGCGGGATACACCCGGCTCGACCAGGTCTGGGAGGACATTCCCATCGCCGTCCGACCCTACTCGTTCTCCCGGTCGCGGCTTTTCGGCGAGCTGACGTTCAACCTGCTCGAGAACACCACCCTTCAGGCCGGGTACTCCTTCTACGGGGTCCGCCGGTACGAGGGCGGCAACGAGGGAGAGAAGAACAGGACCGACGAGGGGACCTTCAAGGTCTCGGTCGACAGCCGGCCGGCCGACTGGCTCGATCTGCGCGTCTCTTATCTCGATTCGAAGCGCGAATGGTCGCTCGACGACTCGTTTTCCGCCTACATCCCGGGCTTCAACTTCAAGCGCTATTTCGAGGCGGGCCGGAATAGGCGATCGCTCAACGCCCAGGTCGGCTTGAGTCCGACGGACAAGCTGGACATTCAGCTGAATTACGCCATCGGTCGCGACGACTATCCGCGATCGGACTACGGCCTGAAGCGCGACGATTTCGACATGTACGGCGTCGACATCAGCTATGCCGCGTCCAGGGATCAGTCCCTCTTCGTCTTTTATGAACGCGAGCTCTATGACTCCGGCCAGGCCGCGAGGCAAAGCGGCGCGAGCTTTTCGACCAATCCCCTCGACGACTGGACGGCGGACCTGAAGGATTCCATCCATACGATCGGGGCGGGCCAGACCGTCGTCTTTCAGGGCGGCAAGTTCGGCCTCGACCTTACCGCGTCGTACTCGAAGGCGGCCGGTTCGTCGTCCCTGGATTCCCCGCCCGGAGGGACCCCGGACCTGGCGGCCGATTTCGACCGGGCGCTCGACACGACGGCCTGGTGGACGGCCCAGGCGTCGTTCAAGTGGAGGATGACGAAGAACATCGCCGCGGTTTTCGGGTATTGGTACGAACAATACAGCCTGGAGGACATCGTCCGCAACGATATCGCGGTCGCCGACGCGTCCGCCGGGGCCCTCTTCCTCGGGGCTCTGGAGCCGGGCTACAAGTATCACGTCGGCTCGCTGAGGATCGTTTACAGCTGGTAGAGCCGAAACGAAATTAGGCGCCTGCCTTGAGGCCGGCTCGGGTAGCGGACCTCGCTACCGCGGCTTCGATCCCGACTTGAATTCCTGGATGCTCTCCTCGAGCAAACTATTGAACTCTTCCGGTGCGTCCCACATGAGCACGTGGCCTACTCCCGGGATTATTTTGGCCCGATACGACGGGACGACCTTCCGGAAAGCCTCCACATTCGTCGGCTGGCTGTCCGAGTTTATCGAGATGACCGGGACCCGCAGTTCCTGGAACGACGCGATGCAATCCTCGTTGGCCCATCGAAAATAATCATGGAGCGAACCACCCCAGCCGGCCCGGGAAGCTCCCTTCAGCATGGAGAGACATCGTTCGAATGATGCCTCGGGGTTCTTCTTGAAGAAGCCGAGGCTCACCAATTTCTCCTGGGTCGGGTTCGTCACGACATCCATCATGATGCCGCCGAACTCGGCGATCATTTCTGGCGAATACTTCATTTCGATATCCTGCAGATCGTCCACCAGGACCAACCCGGCCAGACGCCCGGGGACCTGTTTGGCGGTTTCGAGAATGACCGGCGCGCCCATCGAGAATCCCACGAGCACGACCTTCTCGAGATCGAGCTTCTTGATGACGGCGGCGACATCGTCGCCGAACGCGGCCATGGTCCATTTCCGGCGGGTGTCGCCGGATCCGCCGGAACCCGCGAGGTCCACGGCTACGACCCTGTATTTCGTTGAAAAATGGGTCATCTGGCCGTCCCAGATGCTCTTGTCGTTGGTCCAGCCGTGGACAAAAACGACGGCCGGAGATCCTTTTCCCTGCTGACCGAAGGCGATCCGGACCCCGTCGGCCGATACGGCGAAATCCTCGGCTTCCTTCGAGGCGCCCGGGAAAAGCAGGATCGATGAAAGAACAAGGACGCAGAGAACCGAAAGCTTGAGTTTCACCTCACACCTCCTGACCCTATATTCCCTATTTAAAGTTAATCGCACAAAGAAATCAACCTCCCGGTTCGGGGAGTTGACTCCGCCGGGGTTTCATTGATAAATTCCCGTCGAAGGTCATCCGTGAGCATCCCCTGGAGAGACGCGATGAAACTCTTGAGGATCATTGGACTCGGGTTCTGTTTCGCTTTTCTTTTCGGTTCCGCCCTGGCCGGCGATGATCGGCAGGATATCCGGCCCGCGCGAGACCAGGTGAAAGCCGGGCACCTGGAAATCCCCGGCGGGAAACTTTATTATGAGGTTGCCGGCGAAGGGGATTGGATCATCCTGATTCACGACGGGAACCTGCATTCCGTGGCCTGGGAGGAGCAATATCCCGTTCTTTCGAAGACCTATAGGGTCGTCCGTTACGACAGGCGCGGCTACGGGAGGTCGCCCCAACCGGAAAAGCCGTACTCGGACCTCGAGGACCTCGGCGAGGTCTTCGGGCAGTTGAAGATCGACAAAGCCGTCTTGATGGGGATGTCCGCCGGCGGCGGGCTGGCCATCGATTTTGCCTTGGAGCATCCGGACAAGGTGACGGGACTTGTGCTCGTCGGAGCCGTTGTCAGCGGCTTCGGATACACCGACCATATGACGACCCGCGGCGGGAATCTGGATCCGAAGATCCTTTCCGACCCGGCCAAGATGGCGGATTACTGGTGCCACCGGGATCCCTATACGTTCTACGAAGGCAATATAGAAGCCCGGCGAAGAGGCTACGAATATCTTATGAACAGCCTGCAGAACTATAAGATGGACAAGTTCAGGCTCCTCAAAAGGGTCGGCCGTCCGGCCCTGCCGAATCTGAAGGAGATCAAGGTTCCCGCCTTGATCATCGTCGGAGAGTATGACATCCCGGATTGCCATGCCCATGCCGGCGCCATCGAAGCGGGGATCTCCGGCTCGAAACGCGTGATCATCAACAAGGCGGGACACATCGTGCCGTTGGAGCAGCCGGCGATCTTCAACGAGACCGCTCTGATATTCCTGGGGGAGAAGAGATTCATCGAGATCCTCGGCCAAAAAGGGGTTTCGGAAGCCGTCCAAGCCTTCGAGGAAGCGCGGAAAAAGAACGACCGCTCGGTCTGTTTCGAAGAACGGAAGCTGAACGGGACGGGCTACGCCTTTCTGCGGGACGGGAAGGTCAAAGAGGCCATCGAATTGTTCAAGCTGAACGTGATGGCCTATCCGGATTCCTGGAACACGTACGACAGTCTTGCCGAGGCCTATCAGGCGGATGGCGAGATAGAGCTGGCGATCGTCAACTATGAGAGATCCCTGAAATTGAACCCAGGAAACGCCAACGCGGCCGATCGATTAAAGGATCTGAAAAAATAGGGAGGTTCGTTCAATGGCCATGACTGACGTCGCGATGAAAATCGAATATTTCCATGCCTCGAAGTACGGAAACGGCGCCATGGTCGCCGAGGAGTTCCAGAAGCGGATGGCCGCCCGTGAGGGTCGATGTCAACGTCCATCACATCCGGGAGGCGAAGCCGAAGGAGATGCCGCCGGCCGACCTGTACCTGTTCAGCTCGCCGGGGCGGATGGGCAAGCCCATCGGACGAATGCGCCGTTTCCTGAAGAAGGTCGATCTGCCCGCCGGGACGAAGTATGCCCTCCTGACCACCGAAGGCGCGCCGCGGCCGGACAAGAAGACCGGACGGATGCCCACCGAAGAGGAACAGGCCAAGTGGCAGCGCGTCATCCCGGTCATGAACGAGATCCTGCAGGGAAAGGGCCTGGTCAAGGTCGCCGAGGGCGGTCCTGGTGACCGGGCTCAAGGGGCCGCTTGAAGAGGGCTGGAAGAAGAAGGTCGAAGACTTCGTCGCCCTGATTCCCATCCTGCCCTGATGTCCTGAAGGAAACGACCGAAAGGAGAACCGATGGCCAAGTCGATCATCATCATCGGAGCCGGCATGGGCGGCCTGGCCGCGGGCATCTACGGTCAGATCAACGGATACGAGACGCGGATCTTCGAGATGCACACCAAGCCCGGCGGGCAATGTGCGTCGTGGAAGCGCAAGGGCTACACCTTCGACGCCTGCATTCACCACTTCTTCGGATGCAAACCGGGATCGAGCTTATATCGACTGTGGCACGAATTGGGCGCCATGCCCCGCGAAATGGTCCCTCTCGAGGATTGCACGGCGGTCGTCTCGCCGGACGGGAAGATGTTCGTCGATTACTACGATCCCGAGAGGCTGAAAGACGCCTTGCTCAAGCTGTCCCCGGGGGATTCGAAGGCGATCGAACGATATATCCGATCCATCAGATCGTTTCCCTATGACAGATTCATCGATATGATCCTCGGCGTTTCGTTCCGGACCGTGATCGCGCATCTCCCTTCGATGCTTTCGATGCGGAAATTGGCCAAGCTGAGCATGCGGAGCTATTCCGAACGGTTTGCCGATCCGTTCCTCAGAAGAGCATTCGCCCTGCTCGTATATTCGAATCCGGAGGGCCCCCTTTTCTTTCATTTTATGAGGCACGCCGGGGGATCGGGCGGTGACATCCAATGGCCGGCGGGCGGAGCGGCCGAATTCGCCAGATCCATAGAAAGGCGTTACCTGGCCTTGGGGGGAAAGGTCCGTTACGGCAGCAAGGTCGAAAAGATCCTGGTCGAGGACGATAAGGCGGTGGGGATCAAGCTTGCCGATGGGAGCGAGCACAGGGCCGATATCGTCATTTCAAACGCCGATGGGCGCCGGACGATCCTCGAGATGCTGGACGGCAAATACATGAACGACGTCGTGCGCGGCTACTGCGCCCCCATCTGGGACGAGACCCCCTTCGCCGTGGACGTTTTTCTGGGGGTCGACCGGGACCTGTCCGGCGAGCCTTCATCTTTGGTCTTGTTGCTTGATCAGCCCGTGACGATAGCCGACCATAAATATGAGAGCATTGAAGCGCAGCTCTATGGTTTCGATAGAAGCATGGCCCCGGCGGGCAAGGGCACCATAAAAGTCGAGCTCCCGGCAAGCTACGCCTATTGGAAACAGCTCTATGCCGGGGATCGGGAAAGATACAACCAGGAAAAGGAAAAGGTCGCCGATCAGGTCATCGAGATCCTGGGAAGACGCTTCGACGGCATTAAGGACCAGGTCGAGGTCGTCGACGTCTCCACTCTGATGACCTGGGAGCGTTACACGGCCGGAAGCCAGGGATGGTTCAATCTTCCGAATCGGAAGTTCGATTTCGATATCGGAGAGGATCGTCCGGACAAGAAGTTCAAAACGACCCTGCCGGGACTATCCAACTTCTACCTCGTCGGCTTGTGGGCCACCATGGTGGCGTCTCTCTCCCAGAACGCCGCCTCGGGAAAGATGATCATCCGGCGCATCTGCCGGAAGGACGGGAAAAGATTCATGGCCCAGCCATCCGTGCAGAGATGAAGCCCTTAGATGAACCGCAGAATGGGATCCTTCGCTGGAAGGGCCTGATGAAAGCCGTGGTCTATATGAAGTACGGCGAGGCCACGAAATATGTCGAGACCGGGCAAAAAACCGTACCGGAATGGCCGGCGACGTCCGCGGACCCAGACGCAAGTTCAGGGAGTGCGGCCTGGGGCGGCCGGGCGGAGCGGGGAGGGATCGCCGGGCCGGATGGGGCCGATGTCCGGGGCCGGATAGGGACGGAGGGCCACGGCGAGATCGGCGCCTGCCGCAGGCCAGCCCGACCGGCTGAACGACGAGACGAACAAGGGCTCGCGCCATTTTCCCATGCAGGAGAGAACGCCCCGGAGCCGCGCGCCCGGTCCGGACGCGGGTAGGTCCACGAGCGTGTAGTGGTTCTTCTTGGTGAACAGGGGCTCCTTGACGTCCGGTTCCAGGGAGTTCCTCTGGCCCCCGCCTCCGGTGATGACCATGAGGACTCCGTTATAAACCAACGACGCATGGACGTGCCGATGGCCGAACGCGGCCAGGACGACGTGATGGCGGGCCAGGATGTCCAGGAACTCCCTTTCGTTCTCGACGGCCGGCGTGAACAGGGAGGCCGGGCCCGGGGAGATCCTCTTGAACGGGGCCCGCGGCGGGACGTGGGCGAAGAAGTATTTCTGGGCCGGAGCGGAGGCCCCGAGCACGCCCTCGAGCCAGTCCAGCTGTCCGCGACTGAATCCGTGGGGCCCATGGGCGCGGGCGTTGCCCATGAAAATGAAGCGTTTGTCGTCGAGGTCAAAGAAGAAGTCCCGGTCGCCGAAAAAGGCCCGCGCTATCCGTTCGCCCTCCTCCCGGACATCATGGTTCCCGTCGACATGGAAGATGGGGCAGGGCGGATCGGCGACGTCCTTCAGGTAGGCGCCGAAGGAATCGAGGACGGGCGAGGCGATGCGGTCCCCCAGATGGACGATGAACGCGGGCGGCGGATCGAGGGCCGCGATTTCGCGGAGGAACTCCTTGAAGGCCGCGTTGCCGTCGGAGACCGTGTCCCCGATGATGACGAATCTCAGGTCCCGTCCGCCCTGCCGGGCCTGGACCGACCGCGCGGCCTCGCGGTTCGTGGAGACGAGTCCCCTCAGCTCGGAAGGGACCGAAACGAGCCTGGGGTCCTCGCGGAAGCGGGACACGTTATAGCCGCCGTCTTCGACGCGGTATCGACACCCCCCCGCGAGCAGCGCCACGGCCAGCGCCGCCAACATGGCCCTTTTTCGCAATCGGGTCGGCTCTCGCATAACCATCCATTATAGCGGATGCCCCAAATAGATAGCGGATGCCTCAAGGGCCGCTTACCATGTTTTCCAAACCCGTCGGCCGAGGCCCCGGCTCGGGAATCCGAGCGCCGCAGGCCATCTCCGACACGCGCTGGGCCGATCCTGCCGCGACCAACGTTGACTTTCCCCGAACGCGCATATAGGCTTTTACGAGGAAGGATCAAGATGAAAAAAATGATCGCTCTTCTCCTTGGCTCCGGCTTTCTTCTGTTCACCCTCTCTGGGCTTCCTGCCCGAACTGTGCCTCAAACCGAGGACGCTTTGACCATCAAGGCCAGGGCGTTCCTGGAGGCCTTGGCCAAAGGCGATTTCCAGGGGGCCGTCAGCGACTTCGATGAGACCATGCTCAAGCTTTCCGGGCCGGATAAGCTCGAGCCGATGTGGACCAAGCAGCTCCCCGCCCAGGTCGGGGCGTTCAAACAACAGGGGCCGGCCCGCCGCGAACAGTTCCAGGGCTACGAGATCGTCCTCGTCGCCTGTTCCTTCGAGAAGGCCGTGCTCGACGCCCGCATCGTCTTCGACAAGGACGGGCAGGATAGGGGCTTCCAGTTCGTGCCCCCGGCGCCGCCGGCGAATTACGCGCCTCCCGCCTACGCCGATGCCTCGAAGTTCGAGGAGAGCGAAGTCACCATCGGCTCGGGGGAATGGGCCCTGCCCGGGACGCTGACCATGCCAAAGGGCGCCGGGCCGGTCCCCGGGCTCGTCCTCGTCCACGGCTCGGGCCCGAACGACCGCGACGAGACGATCGGCCCCAACAAGCCGTTCAAGGACCTGGCCTGGGGCCTGGCCACGCGCGGCATCGCCGTCGTGCGGTACGAAAAGCGAAGCAAGGTTTATGGCCAGAGGATCGTGGCCGACCCCGAGCTCGAAGCGCGGTTGACGGTCAAGGATGAGACCATTGACGATGCCCTGGCCGCGGCGGCGCTGCTCCAGGGGACCAAGGGCGTCGATCCGAAGCGGATCTTCATCCTCGGCCACAGCCTCGGGGGCTTCCTGATGCCGCGCATCGCCCTGGCCGCCGAACCGCTCGGATTGTCCGGCTTCATCAGCCTGGCCGGCCTGACCCAGCCGCTCGACGATACGATCGTCCGCCAGATGACCTATCTCTACGGCTTGGCCGGGAACACCTTGACGGCGACGACAAAAAAAAGCTCGAGGACCTCAAGGCCGAGGCGGCGAAGATCAAAACCCTGACCGACGCCGACCGGGGCTCGACGATGAAGCTCGTCGGGGCCATGCCGGCCTATTGGCTCGATGTGCGCGGCTACGATCCGCCCGAAACGGCCAGACGGTCGACGCGCCCATGCTGTTCCTGCAGGGCGGGAGGGATTATCAGGTCACGCCGGATGATCTCGAGAACTGGAAGAAGGCCTTGGGCCATCGGCCCGACGTCGAGTTCCGCCTCTACCCCAAGCTCAACCACCTTTTCTTCGAGGGCGAGGGGGTCATCATGCCGCTCGAGTACGTGCAGAAGCACGGCAGTGTCGCGCCGTACGTTGTCGACGACATCGCCGACTGGATCGCGAAGCACTGAGCCGCGGAACAGAATTTCTTAAGCGCCGTCGCCGAACATGAGGATGATGAATTCCGCCGGTTCGTCGAAAGGATTCCAAGCCTCATGAGCGGTCCCCGCGGGGACGAAGACCATTTGCCCCTGCTCGAGCGTCATTTCGGCCCCGCCGACCTTCGCCTTCGCCCGGCCGCGGAGGCCGATCATCATCGTCGGAAAGGGGTTGACCTGGTCTTTGGGGTCGGCGTTGACGCGCTGGCCCTTCTGGATCCGGCCCCAGGCGGAGCGCAGCCCTTTCTGGTAATACAGGACGACCATGGTCGCCCCGTGGACCTCGCGGCCGGCGGCCGGACCGAAGCTCACCTTTTCGGGGAAACCGCGGGTCCAAAAGTGAAAGGTGAGGGGGAGAAAGGCGGCGAGAAAGTCCTCCGTGGGCTGGAAACCGGTCGTGAACGACACGTCCATGGGGGCCGGATCCGAGCTCTCGCCTTGCCCATGGCCGTAAGGGCGTTGATGTCCCCGCGGTCGATCTTCTCCAGGGTCTCTCGATCCGTCACGTACACGAAGGCGGGTTCCGCCGGCGACCCTGTTCTGAGGTCGACTTCGAAACGGCCGTCGGAGCCCTTGCGCCCGTTGGCGACGACGTGCCACTCCGGTTCGCTCGAGTCGCGTACGGTGATCCCGAATACGGTTCGTGAGCCCGCGGCCGGGTCGTCCCGGAAATCCTCCACGAGGGATCTCAGGATCTCCGAACGGGACGGGATGCGGGCGGAACGGCGGGAGCGGGGGAAACGAGAAGCGCCATAAGGGGGAAGACGGCCATTGCCTGCAATGCTCTTTTCATGGCTTTTCCTCTCTTGAGTGAAAGATCACTGCCCATATCATGTGACGCAGGCGAGATACGAAAGGTTCCCCCCAGGAAGAAGTGATATCAGGACGACGATGGTTTATAATCAGGTCCTCAACCGCGGGCCGGCAGGAGTCCGAAGTCCGATGAACGGCCTTCGAGAAGGAGGTCCTCATGCAGATCCGCCGACGAGACTTCTTCCGCGTCAGTCTGGCTTCGATGGCGTTTTTGGGCGCCAACAAAGGGAGCACAATGAAGATCCATTATCTCGAGATCGTGACTAAGGATGTTGACGCGTCATGCGAGCTGTATTCGCAAATGCTTGGGATGACCTTCGGCAAAGCCGACCCCAATCTGGGAGGCGCCCGGACCGCCGCTTTGGCCGGCGGCGGAATGTTGGGCATCCGAGCTCCGCTGCGCGACACGGAGATGCCGGTGGTGCGACCCTACATGCTCGTGAAAGACATCCAAGCTTCCGTCGCGGCGGCGGCCCGATCCCAGGCAGAGATCGCGATGGCTCCGACGGAAATCACGGGTTACGGTCGCTTCGCCATCGTCATTCAGGGCGGGATCGAATTCGGACTCTGGCAGCTCTGATCGCTCTCCCATCGTCGCCTGACGATGCCGTGAACGCGAACGCAGGCGCTTCCCTCGGCTTTTGCGCGTCCGTTCCGGACGCAGGCCGATCTCTCCCTTTTGGGCCAGGCGCGCGAGGAAGAAGATCAGGCTTTCCTTCTTCTACCCAATATTTTCAGAATTCCGCGATCAGGGAGAACCATTTCCCCGCGGATGAGCCCCACACTTCCTTGTAGGTAGCCGTATTGAACTGAGGCCAATAGGGCGTATCCTCATTGCCTCGAGACTCCATGCCGACAGGGATCGCCCCGACCATTTCTCCCGGCAGGGCCGTGTAGAGCTGCGGGTAATTGCTGCCTTCTCCCCATATCAAGGACTGTCCAAAGGGGTTCCGGCCGACGATCCAGAAGAGCTGCTGTTCGGCGATATTCATCAGTTCTTTGTCGTCGAGGAACTTCCCGCAAAGAGCGGCGGCCTTGCCGGTCGCGAGCTGAACCGCCGCATTTCCCTTGAATGAGAACCAGACCGGGAAACGGCGAAGATAGTGTTCTTCATCCAGCCTGACGCCGTTTTCGAGCTGTTCTTTGAAATCGGCGGAAAGATCCGCGTCCGGGCCGATCCTCGGATGGCTCGCGAGGAAATTCTCTCTATCCTTGACCTCGTCTTTCTGATACACGCCGCTGGGGATCAGGCCGTAAGGCTCGACGTACCGGTAGATGTTCTTCAAATATCCGCCGAACAGCCTGATGGCATTTTCCCATGTCGCATGATCGGGATGGCGCGTCTGCGACTCGCAAAGGGCGGTCAGCGCCTGCATATAGACCTGGTCTCTCGACTGGTGATTGAAGTGCACGATCGATCTCCGGTCGAGGTCCCGGTAGAAGAATCCGGCGGTCCTGCCGGCATCGTTGAGCGGCTCCGTCCGCTGACACTGAAGCGCGTACTTGATGCTCTCGGCCGCTTTGTCGGCGTATGGCGCCTCATTCGTCAGTTTATAGAGCATGCTCGCTGCCCAGGACATGGTCGCCATGTACTGACTGCGGGAAGTCATGCCGCTGTGCCCGGGTTTCCCCGAACTCATCTCCTGGAACCCGAGCTCGGCGAAACGCTTTTCCGCGAACCCGAAGTCTTCTTTTGCGATCTTGCGGAGGTTCGCCGCGAGCATCGGGTCGTTCGCGATCGACATCGAGGCATAGGCCTCGATGCCCGACAGCAGGAAATTCTCAAAGCCGCTGTTCGCGGCCCTCACCTGGCGCCGGCCCGCGTCGTCCGTGGACCCGATATAGCCGTCTGTCCACAGGTTCGTCCCCCATCCCTGGAAGCGGTCCCCGTTCTCGAGCCTCGTCCTCATGACCACGTCCAGCCCCCAGAGGGCCTCTTCCATCAGGCGCAGGTAGAGATCCGTGTCGCCCTTTTCCTTGGCCCTGTTCGCCATTTCGAGCATGGCAAAGGCGATCTCGCCCGTCTGCGCGAATGACTGGGACATATCGGCGGCGTCATGCCAGCCGCCGTTCACGGGATAGACGCGCCCCTGGTATTCGCCGTGCAGGTCCGTGTGGCAGGAGCCGTGCTTGCCGGGCACCGGATAGCCGCAGCGCTCGCAGAACATGAAATTGAGCACGCGCCAGGCCGAGTCCTCCCATAGATTATCGTCGATAGCGAACGACGCCGTCGTGATGTCCCCGACTCTGATCCGATATCGTCCCTTGCGTCCAACCGAGGTGAAATCGGCCGTATCGAAGCCTCCGAGACTCGTCTTGACCGGCTTGATGTCCCCAACATAGACGACCTGCGAGGTGGCATCATCCACGATCCGGAACTTCCCATCGTGCTTGGCGACATTGACGATGGCCGATTTCTCGCTGTCGGGGCGATATCCGGAGGTCGAGAAGACGATCCTGTTTCGAGCCGGCTTCCACCCGCTCACGACCTCCGGCTCGTCGACGACCTGCAAGGCCACGTTGGAAACGTCGAATTGCAGGAGATCCCCCATCGTGAGTTCCTTCCCGAAGACCTCGATGGCAAAGGATATCTTGGTGACCTTGTCGCGCGGCAGTTCCGACATCTCGACAAAGCATTCGTTCCATTGGCCGTTCGTCAGGTTCATCTCATGATACCCTTCCCGGCCGTAGATGTCCGGCACCTTGATCTTCCCGTCGTTCTCCACATAGAGGTTCAGATAAACCGTCCGGGCGCCTTCGCAGTCCGGATAAACGTAGAGATGAATGCGGTTGTACTTCTCCCAGTTCTTGCCGCCCACGTCGAAGGTGGCCATGGACGTCCCCCGGCCAAGGCCCCATTCGGGTATTTCATCGACATAGCTGGGCGCCGCTAATCTCAGGCTGTGCTTCCCGGCGATGCTTCTTTCGGCGGTCTGGGACATGCTTCCGATGCCGCTATGCGACCATGGGCCCATGTCTTCCATGTCGCAAAGCACATCGGAGATCAGCACGGCTTTCGTGAGCCCAAAAGTCTCGAAAGACATGCTGAAGTCAAGCGGCAACGGGCTGTGAATGTATCCCGTGCTGCGGATATCGTTTTTCAGCTTCTCATCCACCTGGGGAAATAAAAAAGACGAGATGCAGAGAATGATCAGAGCCATCATCTTCAATCCTCTCATGCTGTGTCTCCTTCAAAGCGAAATCGCTGAACGCACTTGAATTAATAGCATGGGCTGATTTGAAGGGTCAATCCCCTTGGCGCCGCCTCGACGGCTTGGCACGTCCGGATTGAGGTGGGCGGGACTCCAAAGACGCCCCCAGATCCAAGTATTTTCTTTATCCCCCCGACCCCCTTGGGAATTCTCCCGGGACGCTCCCAAATATGCCTGGAGATCTTATCCCCCCGACCCCCCTTACAATAAGGGGGGATTTGTCAGCGCCCCGGGTAAGGAAGTGTGGGCGATAGAGGATTTGAACCTCTGACTTCTACCGTGTGAAGGAAGCGGGTTGATCCTGAGCTAGAAGCCGGCACTTTCATGCCGTGAAAAATGCGAATTCCTGGCCTTTTCCTCTTCCGTCCCTATCTGATTTCGAAAACGATCCTGAAGTGGCCGGCCGCCAGGGAATTCATCCCTCTCCCGTACATGTTCGTCCGGCTGTCCGGTGGACACCGGAGAAAGGTGATGTCCGGCGTAACTCCCAGGGATTCGTATTCGCCTCTTTCAAAGACATTGGCCCAGGCGAAGCCGCTGTCATCATCGCGGGCTTCTACACGGAGCCGGATATATCTTTCGGGAGGAGGAAACGAATAAGGGGGGATCGAAACGGTGTAATTCAGGGTCGCAGACGTGCCGCTCTCGATGGACAGGTTCCCACCGATCATATGCGGGGTTCCATTCACTTCGGCGCGAACCCAGATCTCACCGGAACCGTTGGGGTCCGTATCATCGGAGACATGGATCGTTTTGAAAACGATCTCCCTGGGAATAAAGACACCGACAGTCATGTTGACGGCGCTGTTCCTTCTTGCGGCCTGGCCGGCGGGGGGCGCCTGATCGACCACGCCCTCCCGGTAATACCCGGGCATCTCCCGGTAGCTGACCTCTCCCACAAGAAACCCCTGCCGTTCGAGAAGCGCCCTGGCCTGGGCTTCCGTTAGATCCGACAGTCTGGGCACCAGGGCTTCGACGGTGAGAGTGAAATCCACAGCGCTGTCCCGGCGCACTCTTGTGCCCGAGGCCGGAGACTGCTCCCGGACGACACCCGCCGTCTCGCGCTCCCCGGCGACGGCGCGACGAATGCTCCCGACCCTCAACCTGTTGGCTGAGATCAAACCGTATGCCCGGGCCTCCGTCAGGCCCATGACATTCGGCACGATAACGTCTGAAGAGGCCGTCAGAGCGACCCGGGTGCCCACCCTGGCCGTCCGGTCAGCGGCCGGATCCTGACGGTCCACCACATTGACGGTGCTTGGCCCGGCAAAAGAACTGATCACATCCGTCAGAAGGCCTACCCGTTCCAAGTTTCGGGTCGCCTCCTCTATCGTTTGCCCAACCACTCCGGGAACCCTCACGTCCCGGGGTCCTCCCGCGGGTCCGAGAGTGACAACGATGTTGATCCGGCCCCCCTTGGGGATCTTGGAACCGGCAACGGGATTCTGCCTCAGGACGACCCGGATTTGCCAGCCCGCGGGGGTCGGCTCATAGGTTGTCTCGCCGACCCTGAGCCCGGCCTTATCCAGAGTCTTGGCAACCTCCACGCCTTCTCTCTTTCCGGTCAAGTCCGGGACGGCCCTCAGGATTGAAGTCAGGCCGATTTTTTCTTTATCTATCACCGGAGGCGGAATTTGCTGTCCGTCTTTAAGCCCCGCCGCAACGGCGCTTGACGCTAAGATAACGACTCCTGAAATGACCAGAAACCTGATCTTCCTGTCTCTCATTGTCCTAAGCCCCCTTGAGGGAATTATCCCCGGGTTGGACATTATCGTCAACCTCCTTTTCGGCACAATTTTCCAGACTGTGGATCGCCTCTTGCCGCTTCCATCCCTCCCGGTCCCCCTTCCCATCCCGAAGTTGGGCACAAATGGAGCGACAAGAGGAGGGAAGACGGTGATGAGGGTCCCGCGAGGCTCCCGACTGGGTGTATATCTTATCCCCCAACCCCCTTCCAAGAAGGGGGCTGCTGTCAGCCTCGCGGGCAAGGTATGGTGGGCGATAGAGGAATCGGCGGCCCGGGTAAGGATTCGTCCAAAGACGCCCCCATATCCATTTGAGTTCATTAACCCCCTATAGTCCCCCTCTATAATTAGGGGGACTTAAGGTGGGCGTCTTTGGCAAGGAAGTGTGGGCGATAGAGGAATTGAACCTCTGACTTCTACCGTGTGAAGGTAGCACTCTACCTCTGAGTTAATCGCCCACGGCACGGATATTTTACGATATTCCAGGGCGAAGTCAATTTCCGGGGGCCCGGCCCGGTCCTACTTGGCCGCCGGGTCTTCTTCGAACAGGCCGAACGTATTGCCTTCCGTATCGGCGCACATGGCCAGCCAGCCGACCCCCGGACCTAATCTTTAAGAGCGTATCCCTTATCTTGAAATAGGTTGAGGCAGGCGTCCACCGCTCCGGGATCATAGAGGGTCCCCTTCTTGGACGAGACCTCTTCCAACGCCCTGTCGACGCCCAAGGCGGGCCTATAGGGGCGATGAGATGACATGGCTTCGACGACGTCGGCGACAGCCAGGATCCTCGCTTCGAGCAATATCTCATCTCCCTTCAAGCCCTGAGGGTATCCCGATCCGTCCAGGCGCTCATGATGATGGAGGATGATATCGGCGATCGGCCATGGGAGCTCCACCGTTTTCAATATGTCATATCCGGACCTGGGATGCAGTTTAATGAAGCTGAATTCGGATTCCGTCAACTTGCCCGGCTTGGCGAGGATTTGAGCGGGAATCGATATCTTTCCGATGTCATGGATGATGCCTGCCAGGCGAACGGCATCGATTTGATCTTCCGAAAGGCCCATGTTCTTGGCGATCGAGCGGGCTAGATCGGCCACGCGGCTCTGATGACCGGCCGTATAGGGATCCTTTGTTTCGACGATCTCCTGGATGACCGTGATGATTCCACCCAATGCGGTTCGCAGTTTGGTCAGGGTCTTGTGAAGCTGTTCCTGGTAAGTCTTCTTATCGGTGATATCGAATACCATATGGAGATATATCCCCTGACCTGACAGGGTCCGAAAGGGGGTCGGATATATCCGGGAGTCCAGCCATCTTCCGTGGGCGGGATCGTACAGCTCGACCGTTTCGCTGTTTCCGGACCTGACAGCAATCTCCAGGGGACAACCGGGGAAGGCTCCATCGATGCCATGGATCAGCTTGGGACAGTGCTTGCCTACGATCTGGCCGCTCTCCAGGCCGAGGATCCGGCTCGTCGTTTCATTGGCCAGAACGATGTGATGACTTTCATCGACCAAGAGGACATAAAAGTCGAGGGTATCGATGATCTCCTGGATCAATTCTTTGCGTTGTTCGGATATCGGCTCTTCGAACATGATCTAGGACGCTTCCCCCAAGATCAGGGGAAGAGCTTGTGGGTCAACTTGGCCATGCTCTCCGCGTAGGCGACGCAATCGGCTTTCGCCTTGTCGTCCGGCGCGCCGAGGCTGACCGGGCCGAAGTAATTTCTGTTGGGATTGCCCTGGATGAGCATGCCGTGGATGAGGAACGCCTTGAGGACGCCCATGAGCGTCGTCTCGTTCCCCCCGCCGAGATAGGCGCAGGAGGTGAAGGCGCCGCCGACCTTGCCGACCAGCTCTCCGTGGAGCTTGACGGTCTCATCGAGGAACTTCTTCACGGGCCAGGCGATGGATCCGTACATCGTCGGAGAGCCGACGATGATGCAATCGAAATCCTTGAGTTCTTCGACCGGCGTTTCGGTGACGGGCTTGATCGTGACCTCGACGCCGCGCCGTTTGAGAGCGTCCGAGATGATCGTGGCCATCTCTTGGACGTTCCCGGTCTTGGTGAAGTAACAGACAAGCGCTTTTGCCATTTGGCCCCCTCCTGTGGACCATTCTACGTCCGCGGTCCCGTTAAAAACAAGGCCTCTCCCCGGACCTCGGGCGGCGGGGAGGCCGGCCGGTCGAAACTCCGATTGACAAGAGCCAAAATTCTCAATATAAATTAATTAATGGCCATCAAGCGGTGTCCCTACTGCCGGGCGCTCATCGACGAGAAAGAACAGTATTGCAATAACTGCGGGACGCAGCTCCTCTTTCCCGAGGACGGGTCCGTCGAGGAAGAGATCCCGGGCGACAAGATCATCGACGCCGACGTCGAGGAGAAAGACTACGAGATCCCCGAGCCCGGGGCGGACAAGCCCGTCGACGACCCCGAAGACGAGGACGAAGAGGACGAGGAAGAACAGGAGCTCGACGCCGGGGGAGAGCCCGAGGAAGACGAAGAGGACGAGGACGAAGAGGAACCCGAGGAAGTGGTCCTCGTCGAGGACGAAGATCGGGAGCTCCCCGGAGGCCCGAAACCCGAGAAGCCCGGGTCGTCCGAGATCCCGGCGATGTTCTCCGCTCCGGGAAGAGACGAGCCCGCCGGCGGCGATGAGCCCGAGGGCGAAAGCAGGGAAGAGCCGCCCCCGCCGCCGAAGGCAGGGCCTATCCCCGAGAAGCCCGTGACGGAGCCCGAGCCCGGTCCCGCCGGAACCGGCGAGTCCATAGAGCCGCCTCCGTCCGGGAAGAAGCCGCTGACCTTCGACACGAGCGACCTCGACAAGATCGGCCGGACGGCCGAGCTCGGGAAGGAACAGGTCGAGGATTTCCTGGATGTCCTCAAGGAACGCGAGAAGGAGAACAGGCTGGGCCGGGTCGCCCCCCGGGAGCCCGAGGAAAGCCTGCCGCCCTGGGCGGCGGACATCAAGGACGGAGGCGTCGAGCCGAGTCCCGAAGTGAAGGTCAAGATGATACGCGAGGATGACATAGAATCCCGGGAGCCCGAAGAGCCGGAGACCCCTGAAGAAGCGGAAACCCCGGCCGGGCTCGAAGAAAGGGAACCGCCGAGGGCGCGCAAGCCCCGGGTGGCGGATTCCGGGATCGGGTCTGCCCGAAAGGGTGACCCAGGCCGCCCTGCCCTTCGAGCGGGATATCTCCCGGGACGAGCGGCCCGGGCGTCCCGCCATGCCGCCCCCCGCCCGAAGGCCCATCGTCCGCGACGAAGTCGTCGCCGAAGAGTTGGAAGAGGAGGCGGAGACCCGGGAAGCGCGGCCGCGTCAACCGTTCCGGCTGACCGTCTTCCTCAAGGCGAAGGCCTTCGATGCCCTCTTCGTGGCCGTCTTCTGGCTGGCGTCCCTCTGGATCGCGGCGCGGTCGATGGACGTGACCCTCTTCCAGATGCTCGGGACGGCCTCATCCGGCCTGCTGGCCTATTTCGGAGCGCTCCTCGTCCTCTATTTCTTCCTGTTCTATTTCTTCCTGGGGGAGACGCTCGGGGACAGGCTCTTCCGCGACGCGGACTAGGGGCGGACCTCTTCCCCCAGCTCGAACTCTTTCCCCAGGAACCTTTCGCGCGCGCGCCCGTCCGCGGCGACGGCCGACGGCGGCCCCTCGATGAGGATCTCGCCCTCGTCGATGACGTACGCCCTGTCGACGACCTTGAACGTGTCGCGGACGTTGTGGTCCGTGAGGACGATGCCGATCCCCTTGTCCCGCAGGCGGACCATGATCTTCTGGAGCTCGAGGATGGTCAGGGGATCGATGCCGGTGAACGGCTCGTCGAGGAGAAGGAACTTCGGGTCGAGGACGAGAGCCCGGGCGATCTCGAGCCGGCGCCGCTCCCCGCCGGAGAGGCTGTCGGCGGATTGGCCGGCCAGGTCGAGGAGGCCCAGCTCTTCGAGGAGCGCGCGGGCGATGTCATGCCGTTCCTTCCGCGTCCGGTGCTGGAGCTCGAGGACGAGCTTGAGATTGTCCGCCACCGAAGCCTTGAGGAAGACCGAGCCTTCCTGGGGGAGGTAGGTGATGCCGTTGACCGCCCGGCGGATAGGTCGTCATGCGGGAGATGTCCATTCCGTCGAGGAGAATGACCCCGCTCTCCGGCCGCACGAGGCCGATCATCATCTGGAATGTCGTCGTTTTGCCGGCGCCGTTCCGTCCCAAGAGACCGATGATCTCGCCCGCCCGCACCTCGAGCGTCAGCTCGCGGACGACGGTGCGGCCATTATAGCTCTTGGTCAGCCTCTCGGCGCGAAGCAGCGGCATTGTGGTCGGTCCTTCTGTCGGCTAGAATACTAAGGGCATTCTCCAGGGGTGTCAACCCCATAAAGGCCAGGGGGCCTTTATGGTGTTAACCCTGAGCCAGGCTTCTCGTCCCGTCATGAGAAATACGATAAGAGCCGGAGAATGGGTCAATCCCTTGACTCCGGCGAAGGGTCCATAGATGAGCATCGTCGTCAGCGCCTCCCGTCGCACGGACCTGGCGGCGTCCTTCCCGGATGTCCTGGCCCGCGCCCTGAGGGAGGAGAAGACGCGGGTTCTCGGGCCCGCCGGACGCTCTTATGAGGTGGACCTTCGACCCGACAACGTCCACACCCTTGTCCTCTGGTCGAAGGACTTCGCCAACCTCCTCGCCGACCGGTCCGGACTCAAGGGCCTCGTGGCGAAGTACGAACAGGCGTATTTCCACTTCACCATCACCGGGCTCGGCGGGACGTCTCTTGAAAAGGGAGTTCTTCCCCCCGATGAGGCAATGGCCCAGCTCCCCGGACTCGTTGTCGCCGCCGGCTCTCCGGCGCGTGTCTCGGTCCGTTTCGATCCCGTCGTATTCTGGCGGGAAGGGGGGAAGCTCGTGTCGAATCTTCCGTTCTTTGAACGCCTGGCCTCGCGCATCGCGGGCGCCGGGATAACGGATGTCCGCATCAGCTTCGCTCAATGGTACGGCAAGGCGAAGCGGAGGGCGAAGAAGCGCGGATTCGAGTTCGCGGACCCTGAGGAAAGCGAAAAACGGGCCCATGCGGCGGACCTGGCCGCGACGGCCGCAAAATGGGGCCTCGTCCTTCATGCCTGCGCCCAGGGCTTCCTGGCGGAAGTCCCCGGCTTCAGGTCTTCCTCATGCATTGACGGCAAGCGGCTCCAGGAGCTCCATCCGCGCCGCGAGCCCGTGTCCATCCGGAAGGACCGGACCCAACGGCCCGAATGCGGATGCACGGAATCCAAGGACATCGGGAGCTATGCGCAGATCTGCCCTCACTCGTGCGTTTATTGCTATGCGAGCGCAGGGTAGTCTGAGGGGTTAGCCGGGTTCTTCTTACCCCCCTTCTAAAGGGGGGGCGAGGGATTTACACAAGGACTTTAAGGGTTCGGGCAAATCCCCCCTCGCCCCCCTTTTCCAAAGGGGGGTATGCCTTCCCCTTACCCGTCTTTTCCGAAGGGGGAGATCAAGACGCAGGCTAAAGCCTGCGACCACAAGAAACGGGATGACGCAGACAAGAGCTTGCGACTACAAAAGGCGCGAAGCCGCAGGCTAGAGCCTGCGGCTACATTCCGAACGCGCGCGTCGCTTAACTTCCCCCTTTCCTAAAGGGGGGGCTTGTTGGGGATTATAGCAGGGACCATAGAGGTTGCCGGCAGGAGATCAAGACGCAGGCTAAAGCCTGCGGCTACATTCCGAACGCGCGCGTCGCTTGACTTCCCCCCTTTCCTAAAGGGGGGTGAGGGGGGATTTGGCCTTGGCCGTCTCGCTTGCCTAGATCCCGAGGGTCAGGCGCTCGGCCAACGCGGACGGCAGGTTCTGTTCGAGGATCTTGCGCTGGGCCTCGGCGACGTCGTACTCGACGCGGTAAAACTTCACGGTCCGGGCCGTTGAATCATAGATGGCGAAGGCGGCCATCGGGTTGCGGTCCCGGGGCTGGCCCACCGAGCCGGGATTGATGAGGTAGCGGACGCCCTTTTCGAGCTTGACCTCGTTCGAACGTCCCTCGAGGAACGTTCCCTCGACGATCTGCTCCTTTTCGGCGTAGACGAAGGGGAAGTGGGTGTGGCCGAAGAAACAGATGGGCGTTTGGAAATAGGAGAAGGCCTCGGCCGCGTCGAATTCCCCGAAGATATAATAATCCTCGTCGAACGGCGCGCCGTGGCAGATGGTGATCATCTCGTGGACGACGTCGGGGCTCTTCTTGATCCTGTAGAGGAAATCGAAGTTCTTCTTGGTGATGCGGCTCTTGGTCCAGAAGATGGCCGAGGCGGCGATGGGGTTGAACGTCTGGACGGAATCCAGGCCGCAGACGGCCTTGTCGTGGTTGCCGCGGACGAGCGACAGCGGCTTCAGCGCGGCGAGCTTCTGGACGACCTCGTTGGGCGAGGCCCCGTAGCCGACGAGGTCTCCCAGGAAGAGATAGTGATCGATGCGCTTCTTCAGGACGGCCTTCAGCACGGCCAGGAGGGCTTCCAAATTGCCGTGGATGTCGGTGAACACCAGGTAGCGCACGGCCTCAGGCCCTCCCTGCGGCCGAGCGGAACAGCTTCTCGGCGTCGTACGAGCTCCGGACCAGGGGCCCGGCGGCGACGTCGGCGAACCCGAAGTCCAGGGCGATGGCCCTCAGCTGTTCGAACTCCATCGGAGAATAATATTTCGCTACGGGAGGGTTCGCGGTCGCGGGCCTGAGATACTGGCCGAGGGTGAGGAGGTCGCACCCGGACGCCTTGAGGTCGGACAGGGTCCGGAGGACGTCCTCCTCGCGCTCGCCCAGGCCGATCATCAGCCCCGATTTCGTGATGGCCCCCTTCTTCTTGGCCGCGGCGAGGACCGCGAGAGACCTTCGGTAGCCGGCTTCCGGCCGGTGGATGGAGGGATAAAGGTCTTCGGTCGTTTCGAGGTTGTGGTTGAGGATGTCCGGCCCCGCGGCGAGGACCGTGTCCAGCGCCTCCGGGCTTCCCTGGAAATCGGGGATGAGAACCTCGACCTTCGTCCGGGGCGACGCCTCCCTTACGGCGGCGATCGTTCGGGCGAAGACCGAAGCCCCCCCGTCCGCGAGATCGTCCCGCGTGACGGAGGTGATGACCGCGTACCCCAGCCCCAAGGACGCGACGGCCTCGGCGACGCGCCCGGGCTCGCCGGGATCGGGGGGCAAAGGCTTGCCCTTCTTCACGGCGCAGAAACCGCAGGCCCGGGTGCAGGTGTCGCCCAGGATGAGGAAGGTCGCCGTTCTCCGGGACCAGCATTCCCCGACATTGGGGCACCGGGCGCTCTGGCAGATCGTGTGGAGGCGGCCCTCCTTCACGATCCCCGAGACGCGGAAATAGTCCGCGTCCGACGGAAGGCGGACCTTCAGCCAGTCGGGTTTCCGGGTTGTCCGGGGGGCGTTCCCGCCCCCACGGATCTCTGATTCTCGTACGGTCGTGTTCACAAGTGCGATACGTTTTTCAAGATTTCCGAAATGAGAAGGAGGTGGCGTCAATACTCCATGTCGCGCTCTCTTCTGATCCGGCGCCTCATCCGCTTCCGGGCCTGAGCTTCTTTCATGCGGCGCTTCTCGCCGGGTTTGAAGTAGATCGAGTGTTTCTTGATCTCCTTGATGATCGCTTCCTGCTGAACTTTTCTCTTGAACCGGCGGAGTGCGGATTCCAGGCTCTCACCTTCATCGAGCACTACAAATGCCAAAAAATTCACCTCCATTTCTTATGGAAAGTAATTGATTTTATACCGGATTCGGGAGGCGATGTCAAGGTCGGCCCGCCGGCGTCCGGGAGGGCCGCAAGCGGCCCCCCGCCCGGAGGATGCAGGCCCGCGCCCCGATGAGCATAGGTTCGACGAAGGGGACGGCGAGATCTTCCGCCCGGAGAACGAGGGGAATCTCGGTACATCCCGCCATGATCGCCCCTGCCCCGTTGCGGACGAGACGCCGGGCGACGGCAAGGACGGCGCGCCTCGAATTTCCGGTCAAAAAGCCCGCCTTGACGCCTTTCGGGCCGTAAATAGCCTCCATAACCCGGAGCTGGTCCGCCTCAGCCGGGGTCAGGACCTCGATCCCCGCCCGGGCGAATGCGTCAGCGACGATGCCGGAGCGCACGGTCCCGGTCGTGGCCACGAGCCCAACCTTCCGGACCGCAGGATGCTCCTTCCGGAGGAACCTCCGGGATTCGTCGAGGAGGCTGATGAAGGGGATCTTCACCCGGGAAGCGAGCTCGGGGAGGAAATAATGTGCCGTTACGCAGGGCATGACGGCGAAATCGGCGCCTGCCGCGGCGAGCGCTCTGGCCCCTTCGATAAGGCAGGGCAGGGGGCTCGGCCCTCCTTCGAGGATGGCCCGGGTCCTGTGGGGGACCCGCGGATCGCTTCGGATGACGACCGGAACGTGGTCCTGGTCTTCGCGGGCCGCCGTGAGCCGGATGACGAGCTCGAAGAAATAGGCCGTAGCTTCAGGGCCCATGCCGCCCAGGATCCCCAGGGTCTTTCGTTTGGCGCCGCTCATTGCCGGCCGTTCCCGCTCCGCATGAGCTCTTTCAGCCGGTCGAGGGGCAGGGCTTCGGCCACGCGGCCCTCCTTGCCCTCCATGCGGTCCGACTTGAACATCGAATCGAGGATGGCCTCCTCGGCCGCCTCGGCGGCCGCGAGGAACAGGGGAGACATCGCCTCGTCGCCGAGGGTTGTCGCTGTCCGGAGGGGGGACAAAGCCCGATGCGGCGTCCGAACCTCAGGCGCCGTCGAGAAGGCGATGGCATAGTCGCCGCTGCCGTTGGAATAGTACCCGCCGGTCCGCGGGATGCCGAGCAGGGCGCGCCGGGCGAGCCTCTTCATATTCCGGGCGTCAAGGGGCGCGTCCGTGGCGACGACGATGATGCAGGAGCCTTCGGCCGTGCCTTCGAGCTCGCGTTTCGCGAGGCCCCGGCCGAGGAGAGGGCCCACCGGGATGCGCCCGACTCTCAGAACCCCGCCATGATTGGTCTGGACGAGCACTCCGACCGTATATCCCCCCTTGTCCCGGGGCAGGCGGCGGGAGGACGTCCCGATGCCCCCTTTGAAATCGAAGCAGGTCGTCCCGGTGCCGGCCCCGACCGAACCCTCAGCGACGGGCCCCCCGGCGGCCTTCCCGATGGCTTCGAGGACATGCTCCTTCCGGACATGACGGCCCCGGATATCGTTGAGCCAGCCGTCATTGGTCTCGCCGACGACGGGGTTGACCGATTGGACGGCCTCGTTTCCCGCAGCTCCGAGCGTGTATTCGATGAGGGCTTCGGCCGCGGTCGGGACGCTCAGGGTGTTCGTCAAGACCACGGGCGTTTCGATCGTCCCGAGCTCTTCCACCTGCGTGTATCCGGAGAGCTTCCCGAATCCGTTGGCCACGGCGACGGCCCCGGAGACCTTGTCCTGGAAGACGTTCCCTTCGTGCGGGACGATCGCCGTCACGCCCGTCCGGACGTCGGAACCCTCGATGAGGGTGACGTGGCCGACCTTGACGCCGGCGACATCGGTGATGGCGTTGAGAGGACCCGGAGGGAGCACGCCGAGATCGACGCCGAACTCCCGGGCTCGGGGCCGGTCGGCCGACGGGGCCGGCGAAAGGACGGCCGCCGCGATCGCCAGAATGATCATGATCGTTATTTTCATGCGCGCTTCCTTCGAGGCATTGGCCTGAGCTGTAGCCTCAGGCTTTAGCCTGAGCTCTAGACGATTCTTCTTCGAGCGCAGGCCAAAGCCTGCGGCACCATCAGAAGGCAGGCCTTCGGCGGCATTCCCGTTGCCGTCACGCAGGCTTAAGCCCGAGGCTGTATTCCCGGCCCGTCCCATTATGTTACAGGTTGCCGGGAATTCTCAAGGCGCCAAAATCCCCCCTTGCCCCTTTTCCAAAGGGGGGGTATGCTTGCGCGCTTCGGCCAAGCTCGGGGCGGCAGGCTTTGTAACCACAGACCTCGGGTGACTAGGGGGTAGCGGGCCTTGAGGTGCTTGCATCTTCGTTCAGCTGAATTGAAGTCTCAGGCTTCAGCCTGAGCCATAATAAAATTCTTCTTCGAGCGCAGGCTAAAGCCTGCGGCTACTTTTCCAGCCCGTCCGAGGCGACATTTCTGGCCTTCCCGAGGTTGCCTCATGGCGACTTGGTTTGCTTCCTCTCTTTCCTTGAACGAGCCACAGGTTGTCTACTCTCCGCTTCTAAGAGGGCACGGTTTGCTTCCCCCCTTTCCTAAAGGGGGGTTAGGGGGGATTTGGGGGGCTGATGCTTGACCGGGCCGATGGCCTTGGGTATAACGGGAGCGGCCATGAAGAGCGCTCCGAATAGGACAAGGAAACCCGAGCCGGAAAGGGCCAAGAGCGTCGGCATGGACGCCCCCGAAAGAGCGGGCTCGGTTGACTCCAGGCAAGACAAGCCCGAAGGGCTTCGGCGCGCGGACCTGACCGCGCCCTATCTGACCGAGCCGCGCCTCGAGGGCATCCCGTGGCTCATCCACGGCTTCGGGACGGCCGCCTGGACCGACGCCCACTTCGGGAAAGTGCGGGAGTGGAACGAATTCCGGCCCGTCATCCTCGACCAGGTCCATTCGGACATCATCCATTGCGTCGACGCCTTCCCGGACGGACGGCTTGAAGGCGATGCCCTCATCACTTCGACCCCCGGGCTGTTCCTCGTCATCAAGAGTGCCGATTGCCTCCCGGTCCTCATCGTGGACGAAGGCCGGCGCGTCGTCGCGGCGGTCCACTGCGGCTGGCGCGGGACGCAGAAGAGGATCCTGGAGAAGGTCGTCGGCGAGCTTCGGGTCGCGCTTCGGCAGTGATCCGGCCTCGCTCGTCGCCGCGCTCGGCCCGTGCATCGGGCCCGAATGTTACGAGGTCGGGCCGGAGGTCCGGGAGCGGTTCGCGGCAGCGGGATTCCCCGACGATCTCTTCCGGCCGAGCCCGTCCGCCGCCGGGAGATCCTTCCTGGACATCCGCGCCGCGAACGTCCTCGGGCTCCGGCGCGCCGGCCTCCATCCGGAGAACATCCTGTCCCTCGACGCCTGCACCAAATGCCGGCCCGAGCTCCTGTCCTACCGCCGCGACGGGAGGACCGAAGGGCGGATGTACGCCTTCATCGGCATGAGACCCTGACCCTTCTGGCATTTGCTTTTTCATGGGGTTTTCTTTATCCTTTATCATCATGGAAAAAACCATCGGCGATATCCAACTCCCCGGTTTCGAGATATTCAAGAAGGGCAAGGTCCGCAACGTCTTCGATCTCGGGGACAAGCTGCTCATCGTGGCGACGGACCGGATCTCGGCCTTCGACTTCATCCTGCCCTCGCTCATCCCGTTCAAAGGGAAGGTCCTAACCCAGGTCTCGAAGTTCTGGTTCGATCACACCGCCCTCGTCTGCCCGAACCACCTGATCAGCACCGAGACCGCCGACCTCCCTCCCGTCCTCAAGCCCCACGCCGCGACCCTCGACAAGCGGTCGATGCTCGTCCGGAAGACGAAGGTCGTCCCCGTCGAGTGCGTCGTCCGCGGATACCTGGCCGGCTCGGGATGGAAGGAATACAAGGCCTCGGGGAAGATCTGCGGCATCCGGATCCCCTCGGGCCTCCGGGAGTCCGACCGGCTGGAAGAGCCCATCTTCACGCCCTCGACCAAGGCCGAGGAAGGACACGACCTCAACATCTCCTTCAAGGAGATGCAGAAGGCGGTGGGCAACACCCTCGCCCGGAAGATCCGGACCGTGTCCCTCGAGCTCTACAAACGGGCCTCCCTGCATGCCCTGTCCAAGGGGATCATCATCGCCGACACGAAGTTCGAGTTCGGCCTCCTCGGCGAGGATCTCGTCCTCGTCGACGAGATCTTCACCCCCGATTCCTCCCGGTTCTGGCCCCTCCAGACCTATGCCCCCGGCAAGTCCCAGCCGAGCCTGGACAAGCAGTTCGTCCGCGACTATCTGGAGACGACGGGCTGGGACAAGCAGACCCCGCCGCCGCCGGCCCTGCCCGACGAGATCGTCCGGAAAACGTCCGATAAGTACCTGGAGCTCTACCGGCTCCTGACGGGGAAGCGCGATCTGCCATGAACGGCCTCGTCGATTTCCATATCCACTCCAACAAGAGCTGTGACGGCGACTTTTCCCCGGCCGAGCTCGTCGGCTTCGCCGCGGCCCGGGGGTTCAAGGCCATCTCCATCGCCGACCACGACACGGTCGCGGCCTATCCCGAGGTCATCGAGGACGGGAGGAAGGCGGGAGTGGAGATCATCCCGGGGATCGAGATCACGACGCTCTACGACGGCCGCGAGTTCCATCTCCTCCTGCCGTTCGTCGACTGGGGATCGGCGGCCGTGACCGCCATCGTCGGGCGGATGACCGAATCGCGCATGGTCGAGGCCCGGGAGCGGGTCGAGCGGCTCCGGGAGCAGGGCCTTGAGATCAGCTGGGACGAGGTCTGGGAGCGGTCGCAATCCTGCCCGCCCCTCGGCGTCAAGATCGCCCAGATCCTCCTCGACAAGCCCGGGAGTGAAAAGATGCCCGGGCTGGGGAAGTACTTCGAAGGGGAGAAGCGCGCCTTCGGGCCCTACATGTTCTACCGGGACTACTTCGCGGAGGGCAAGCCCGCCTTCGTGCCCAAGCGGCACATCCCCCTGGAGGAAGCCCTCGCCGCGGCCCCGGCGACCGGCGGGGTCCCCGTCCTGTCGCACCCCGGCGCCGATTTCCAGCGGACGACGCGGGAAGACCTCGAGGACCTCAAGCGGCGCGGGCTCGCCGGGATCGAGGTTTACACGTTCTACCATACCGCAGAGCAGACGGTCTTCTATCGGGCGCAGGCCGACGACCTCGGGCTCGTCCCGACGGCCGGCTCGGACTTCCACGGCAAGATCAAGCCCCACGTCAGTTTCGGCGCCATTAAGGACGGCCGCTACTGGATGGTCGAAGAATTGCGCCGGAGGAGACCGCAATGACCTTGAGCACGCTGGACATCATTCTCCTTGTCGTCATCCTGGTCACGCTGGTCCTCGGACTGATCAAGGGCCTCGTCCGGCAGGTCATCGGTCTCGCGGCGGTCGTCGCCGGCCTCGTCCTGGCCGCCCGGTATTACCCGCGGGCCGGGGCTTTCGTCCACAAGATCGTATCGAACCCGATCGTCGCCGATTTCGTCGGGTTCCTGATCCTGTTCGCCGCCGTCATCGCCGTCGGCGGCCTGATCGGCCTGCTCGTTTCGAAGCTCATGAAGGGCCCCCTGAATTTCCTCGATCACATCCTCGGGGGGGTGTTCGGGCTCATCAAAGGGGTCCTCATCGGCGGGGTCATCGTATTCGCCCTCCTCGTGTTCGAAGTGCGGCGCGACGCGCTGGCGGGATCGAGGCTGGCGCCGCTGTGCTTCCATGCGACCAGGGCCGTCGTCCGCCTGATCCCTGGGGATCTCAAGGCGAAGTTCAAGAGTGCGTATCAAGGGGCGCGCAAGGGGGGGGCGTCTCATGGACAGGAAATTTAGCGATCTCAACATCCACCAGAAGCTCGAGGTGACCATCCAGGAGATGGTCGAGAAGGAGCTGGACCTCAAGGACGCCCTGAAGGAGTTCGAAAAGATATTCTTCGAAACGGCGGCCAAGAAATACAACGGGAACCAGACCAAAATGGCCAAAGCCCTGGGTATTCACCGCAATACGCTCCATAATAGGACGCAATCCTTCAAGATACGAAGAAAATCTTAGCAGTCTCCTATCAAGACTGCTAATTTTGGCTGTTTTCCTCTTGACAAAGCCACCGAAATCGCTTACATTAGCACTACGGACTTAGTCCTGCTAAAACATCATATGGAGGTTTGTATGAAGGTTCAACCGTTGCACGACCGTGTTCTTCTGAAGAGGCTGGAAGAACAGGAAGTCAAGCGGGGAGGAATCATTATCCCCGACACAGCCAAGGAAAAGCCCCAGGAAGCCGAGGTCATCGAGGCCGGGAAGGGCCGGACCACGGACGAGGGCAAGGTCATCCCGCTCGAGGTCAAGAAGGGCGACAGGGTCCTGATCGGCAAGTACAGCGGCACGGAAGTGACGCTCGACGGGACCGAGCACATCATCGTCAGGGAAGAAGAGATCCTGGCCGTCATTACGAAGTGAAGTAAGGAGCAAACATGGCAAAACAGATATTATTCGGCGACGACGCCAGACAGGGCCTCCTCAGAGGCGTGAACATTTTGAGCAATCTGGTCAAGGCGACGCTCGGCCCCCGCGGCAAGAACATCGTCCTCGACAAGAAGTTCGGGTCCCCCACCAGCACCAAGGACGGCGTCACGGTGGCCAAGGAAGTCGAGCTCAAGGACCCCTGGGAGAACATGGGCGCCCAGCTGGTCAAGGAGGTCGCGTCCAAGACCTCCGACGTGGCGGGCGACGGCACGACCACGGCCACGGTCCTGGCCCAGGCCATCTACCAGGAGGGCATCAAGCACGTGACCTCCGGCCGCAACCCCATCCTCATCAAGAAGGGGATCGACAAGGCCGTCGAAGTGGTCGTCCAGGACATCAAGAAGCTGAGCCGCGAGGTCAGCGGCGAGATGATCGCCCAGGTCGGCGCCATCTCCGCCAACAACGACGAGTCCATCGGCAAGATCATCGCCGAAGCCATGGACAAGGTCGGCAAGGACGGCGTCATCACGGTCGAAGAGGCCAAGGGGCTCGAGACCGTGCTCGACATCGTGGAAGGCATGCAGTTCGACCGCGGTTACCTCTCCCCGTACTTCATCACCGACCCCGACCGGATGGAATGCGTCCTGGAGAATCCCCTGATCCTCCTCCACGAGAAGAAGATCAGCAACCTCCGGGAGCTCCTGCCCCTGCTCGAGAACGTGGCCAAGATGGGCCGGCCGCTCCTCGTCGTCTCCGAAGAGGTCGAGGGCGAGGCGCTGGCGACCCTGGTCGTCAACAAGCTCAAGGGCACGTTCCTCTGCGCCGCCGTCAAGGCGCCCGGGTTCGGCGACCGCCGCAAGGCCATGCTCGAGGACATCGCCACCCTGACGGGCGGCCGCGTCATCACCGAGGACATCGGCGTCAAGCTCGAGAACGTCGGCATCGACTGGCTCGGCGAGTGCGCCAAGGTCGTCATCGACAAGGACAACACGACCATCGTCGAAGGCAAGGGCAAGGCGAGCGACGTCCAGGCCCGGATCAAGCAGATCCGGACCCAGATCGAGGAGACCACCTCCGACTACGACCGGGAGAAGCTCCAGGAACGGCTGGCCAAGATGGTCGGCGGCGTCGCCCTCATCAAGGTCGGCGCGGCCACCGAGACCGAGCTCAAGGAGAAGAAGGCCCGCGTCGAGGACGCCATGCACGCCACCAAGGCGGCCGTCGAGGAAGGCATCGTCCCCGGCGGCGGCGTGGCCCTGCTCCGGGCCCAGAAGGCCCTGGACAAGCTCCAGGTCGAAGGCGACCTGCAGATCGGGGTCAACATCGTCCGGCGGGCCATCGAAGAGCCCCTGCGACAGATCGCTTATAACGCCGGGCGCGAAGGCTCGGTCATCGTCGAGAAGGTCCGGGAGCTGAAGCAGGACTTCGGGTTCAACGCCCTGAAGGAAGAGTACGAGGACATGATCAAGGCCGGGATCCTGGATCCCACCAAGGTCGTCCGCATCGCCCTGCAGAACGCCGCGAGCATCGCGGGCCTGCTCCTGACCACGGAAGGGCTCATCGCCGAGCTCCCCGAGGAAGAGAAGGGCCCCAAGTATCCCACGCCTCCGGGCGGGGATATGTACTGAGGCCTGAAGCCGGATAGGAATTCGACGGGCCCCGGGCGTCATCGCCCGGGGCTCTTTTTTTTGGGCCTCCTTCCCGACCGGGGTTTACGGGGCGGACCCCCTCGCCCTGGATATGCTTTGACCCAACTCCGCCCTCAGACGACCTCCTCCAGGCATCACCCCGGATGGGTTTGGAATTCATCGGGAGCTTCTGTATCCTATACATGCCGGCGATTTCTGGTTGGGCCATCACAAGGAGGGACAATAAATGAGAAACGTTGTCTTCGCGATCAACATCACGATAGACGGCTACTGTGGTCATGAAACGATAATCGCCGACGACGAATTGCACGAGTACTTCACCGCGCTCTTGCGTGATTCGGGCGTTGAAGTTTTCGGACGCAACACCTATCAGCTGATGTACCCGTACTGGCACGATGTCGCCATGAATCAATCGGAAACGAAAGCGACCAACGAATTTGCGCGCGCGTTCGATTCGATGCCGAAGATCGTCTTTTCAACGACGTTGAAGAGCGTAGAGTGGAACAACACGACGCTCCTGCGTTCGAACCTGCGAGAAGTGATCCTGAAGTTGAAACAGGAGCCGGGAAAAGATATTTCCGTCGGCGGGCTCAACGTGGCGTCGCAAGTCGCGCAATGGAATCTTATCGACGAGTATCGCTTTGTCGTACATCCGATCATTGCAGGAAAAGGCCCCCGCTTGTTCGAATCGGGCGGGGAGCATTCACTGGAACTCATCGATTCAATAAGGTTTCGTTCCGGCGCTATGGCGCTTCATTATAAAAATATTCGTTAAGGGGTCGGCTCTCGACTTTTGACTTTACGAAAGTCAAAAGTTGAGAGCTGACCCACGACCATGCTATAACTAGGCCGGCATGTTCCGATTCTTCGATAGATATATCCTGAGGGAGGTCGCCCCGCCGTTCGGCGTCGGCCTCCTCCTCTGCACGTTCGTCCTCCTGATGAACCAGATCCTCGTCCTGTCGGAGCTCTTCATCGCCAAGGGGGTTTCGTTCGGGCTGGCGGCGGAGGTCCTCATCTACCTTATCCCCTCCCTCCTAGCTTTCGCTGTTCCAATGGCCGTCCTCATGGGCATCCTGGCCGGACTCAGCCGCCTTTCGACCGACTCCGAGATCACGGCGTTCCGGACCCTCGGCATCAGCTCCCGGCGCCTTTCCTGGCCGATCCTCGTTTTCGCCTTCGCCGGGTGGCTCGTGACGTCCACCCTGACCCTCTTTCTCGCGCCGAGGGCCAACTTCAAATGGGTCCAGACCATCACCGGGTCGGTCCTGGCCAAAGTTCAAGTCCGGATCGTCCCGAGGGAGTTCAACGAGACCATCCCCAGGATGGTCCTCTACATCCAGGATATCGACCGGGACATGACCTGGCGGAACGTTTTCGTCTACCTGACCAAGGAGCCCGCCGAGCCGAGGCTGATCCTGGCGCGGGAGGGGAGGCTCGATCTTTTTCCCGAGACCAAGAAGGCGACCCTCGTCCTCTCGGACGGGACCGTCCATTCCTACCCCCTGGCCGAGCCGGATAAATACAGCATCACGTCCTTCAAGCGGCTCGAGGAGCGGATCGATGTCGAGAGCCTCTTCGCGTCGGTGGCCGGCCGGAAAAGGGTCCGGGAGAAGGACATCCTGGAGCTCCGGGAAGGCGTGAAGGAGCTTAAGGCAGACCCGGCCTTTCAGAAGCCGCGCGGGAAAATGGCCCCGAAAGCCGGGACGACGGCGGCCAAAGCCGCCGCGCCCGGAGGCGCCGCGGCCGGGACCGAAGACCCGGGCCCGGCCCTTCGGGACAGACTCCGGGATTACCGGGCCCACTGGATCGAGATCCACAAGAGGTTCGCCCTGCCCTTCGTCTGTTTCATCTTCGTCCTCCTGGGCCTGCCCCTGGGGATGACGACGAAGAAGGGAGGGCGGACGAGCGGCTTCACCGTCAGCATCGCCATCATCCTCATCTATTACATTCTCATCACCGCCGGGGAAAAGCTGGCGATGGACGGCCAGGTGACGCCCTTCCTGGGGATGTGGGGCCCGAACATGCTCCTCCTGGCCGTCGGACTCTACCTCTTCGTGAAGTCCCTGAAGGAGAAAGCCCTCTTTTCCGGCTTTTCGGGGCTCCTCCAGAAGCGGGGCTCGCCCGGCACCGTTGTCCTGCGGGTGAGCGGGGGGCCCCGGTTTCCCAGGCTCCCCGTCCGGTTCCCCAACATCCTCGACCGCTACATCATCCGGAAGTACTCGGCCATATTCTCCCTGATCTTCGTCGGGCTCGTCTCGGTCTCGATCATCGTGACCTTCTTCGAACGGATCGATAACGTCTACGCCCATGACAAGCCCCTGTCGCTGTTCTTCCAATATATCTGGGCCCGCGTCCCCGAGTTCGCGTTCTTCATCCTCCCGGTCACGGCCCTGACGACCACCCTGCTCGCCCTGGGGATCCTGACGAAGTTCAATGAGGTCACCGCCATGAAGGCCTGCGGCATCAGCCTCTACCGTCAGATCTTCCCCATCCTCTTCATGGCCTTCGCGGCCAGCCTGGCGGCCTTCTACATCCAGGAGCGCGTCCTCCCCCGGGCCAACAACAAGGCGGAGGAGATCTGGAACCGCATCAACGACGCCCCCTCCCGAAGCTACAGCTATCTCAACCGGCACTGGGTCCTGGGCCGGGACAAGAACCGCATCTACCATTACGATTTCTTCGACCCCGGGCGGTCCGCGTTCAGCCGGCTCTCGATCTTCGATATCGATGTCGCCTCATGGTCGCTGGCCGGCCGGACCTACGCCGAGAAGGCGGTCCTCGCCGGGGAGACCCTCCGGATGACGGACGGCTGGGCCCGGCGTTTTTCGGCCGGGCCGGAGGAGGGCTTCCGGACGCAGGCCGAAACCGTGTTGTCGGGGATCGAGGGGAAGGATTATTTCCTCAAGGAATGGAAGGAACCTGCCCAGATGACCTTCGGCGAGCTCCGGGCCTATGCCGCCGAAGTCGACCGGATGGGGTTCGACACGACCCGCCTCCGGGTGGACCTCCACGGGAAGATCGCTTTCCCCTTCGTCTGCCTGGTCATGACCCTGCTCGGCATCCCGTTCGCCTTTTCCATGGGCCGGAAGGGGACTCTGGTCGGCATCGGCCTGAGCGTCGTCATCGCCATGGTCTACTGGGGGGCGATCGGCGTGTTCCGCAGTCTCGGCTACGTCGGTTACCTGGCTCCGTTCCTCGCCGCTTGGACGCCGAACCTTGTCTTCGGCCTGGCTGGCATCTACCTTCTTTTCCGCCTCCGAACCTAGCGTTGGGGGAGAGCCACGTCTTGTGGCCGCAGGCTTTAGCTCGCGCCAAGAGACCCAAGGATCTGCCAAGATAGCTCAGGCTGAAGCCTGAGGCTACATCAAACCCCGCCCCGAGGCCTCCTATCAGGATGGGGACATCGGCAAGCCGGCTTCTTCTTTTTCCCCCTGGCGCTCGGACCGAGGACGGCGGCGGCCCAGGATCGAGAAGGATCGCCCGCCAGGCGGGGTTCTTTTCGTACATTCGAGAAATGGCGCAGGGGCGATGCCTGGAGGAGGTCATGATGATGAGCGATGATGAAGGGCGAGGAGGACCGGCCCGAGACCGCCTATCAGGATGATATCATCGGCAATCCGGTATCTTTCTATTTTCCCCGGCGCTCGGACCTGAGGACAACGGCGAGTTCCGCGACTGAAAGATTGCCATCAGGATTCGCCCGAAGGGCGCAGGGGATATCCCGCCGGAAGCCCTCTGAAGGTCCGAGCGGGCACGGTTCCCCGTCCGTGAGGACGGGGAGAGCGAGGACCGAAAGGGGAGCGGAATGACACGCTGGGGCATTTCCGCGTCTTTCGGAAGGATGTCCCCAAGCCCTTCGGAGGCGATCCGACCTTACATCTTGTACTTGCCGAAGTCCTCGGGGCCGAGGCCTTCGAGCCACTTCCGGAGCTTCTCCGAGCCCTCGACGTTGTCGTCGAACTTGAGGCCGTGGGCCTTGCGGACGACCTCGTCCTCGACGAAGATGGGCGAGCTCATCCGGAGGGCGAGGGCTATGGCATCGGACGGGCGGGAATCGACGACGATGCGATGATCGTCGTGCCGGCAGTGGATGAGGGCGTAGAAGGTGTTGTTCCGGACGTCGTTGACGACGATCTTCTCGATGGAGATGTCGAGCTTCTCCAGAAAGTTCCGGAGCAGGTCGTGGGTCATCGGACGGGGCGTGGGGACGTTCTCGATGGTCAGGGCGATGGCGTTCGCTTCGAAGACGCCGATCCAGATCGGCAGGATCCTCTCGGAATGGATGTCCTCGAGGACGACGATGGGCATCTTGGAGATGGGGTCGACCACCAACCCCTTGATCCTCATCTCGATTTCCACGTCGCTATCCTCTCTCCTCGTCCACGACTAATATAGGGGCGGCGCAGGGGGTTGTCAACACGCGCTCCGCCCTCGCCCCCTTCAGAACAACGACATCTGGGGCCCGTCCTCCGCGGCGTCCGGGTCGTCGTCGAACAGGCGGATGGAGCCGTATTCCCCGTCGTGTCCCGGATCGATCCGGACCCGGCCCTTCCGCATCCGGTCCACGCCCTCGCCGACCCGCTCCGGGGCGACGCGGCACAGGTCCGCGATCGGAGACCTCGGTCAGGACCGCGTATTCGTTCCCGAACTCGCGGATGAACCGGAAGGCGACGTCCCAGACGCTCTGGCAGTCCGGCGTCTTTCCGAGCGCTTCGGCGACGATCTCGTTGAGGGGAATGAGGCTCAGGAACGGCGTCCGGAACGGCGCCTCGTCCCCGGCGCGCCGGTCGGCCAGCTCCTCGACCCGGTGCATGACGCCGATGGTCAGCTTCTTGCCGCACTTGGGGCAGAGGTCGTTCCGGGCCAGGCTCTCCCCGGGAGAGAGGACGACGCCGCACTTGCGGTGCCCGTCGTAATGGTACTTGCCTTCCTCGGGGAAGAACTCCACGGTGTGGAGGAACCGCGACGGGTCCTTGGACCGGATGGCCCCGATGAGCCCGGCGTAGCTGAATTCGGCGTCGAAGACGTTGGCTTCCCGGCCTATTTTCGAAGGGGAGTGGGCGTCCGAGTTCGAGACCAGGGCGTACCGATCGAGGGCCGACAGCCTCCGGTTCATCGGCGGGTCCGAGGACAGGCCCGTTTCCAGGGCGAAAATGAACGGCGTCATTTCCTCGAAGCACTCCTCGATCGCGTCGAATCCCGAGTTGGCGCCGAAGAGCGAGAACCACGGCGTCCAGATGTGCGAGGGGATGACCGTACAGCGGGGGCAGGCGTCGGCGATCATCCTCAGGAAAAGCTTGACGTCCATCCCCAGGATGGGCCGCCCATCAGACCGCAGGTTCCCGACGCCGGCGAGCTTGGTGTTGATCTTTTCGACCGCCTCGAGGTCCGGGGCGAGGAGCAGGAGGTGGACCTTCCGGACCTTCCCCATCTTGGAATAGATGAAGCTCAGCTCGGTCGAGAGGACGAAGGCGACATCCCCGGCCCCGGGGGCAAGCGCCTTGAGGTGGGGATTGTCCGGGGGCTGGACCCCGTTCCGGAAGCGCAGGAAGCCGTTCCCGGCGGGCTCGAGCTTTTCCTTCATCAGGAAGAGCCATTCCGGGTGGGTGAAGTCGCCGGTGGCCAGGAGCTTGATCCCCTTGGCCCGGGCCCAACAGGCCATCGCGTCGAAGGTCATGTCCTTCGACGTGGCTCGCGAGAACTTCGAGTGAATATGTAGATCGGCGACGAATTTCATGAAGGATGATGAGGTCCCAGTGTATGCTTTCCCGCGGGGGAATTCAAGCGACGGGCCGCGAGGCGGCGCTCAGGGCCTGAGCTTGTCGATGGTCTCCAAGATGCCCTTGGCGACGGCGGCGCGCTCGCCCTCCGGCTCGAGCTCGAGGACCTTGCGGAGGCTCTCGCGGGCCTTCGCGTAATCGGCCTTGTTCAAATAGGCGAGCCCCAGCTTGTAGTAGGATTCGCTCCAGTCGGGCTTGATCCGCGTCGCCATCGCGAAGTATTCGATGGCCTCGTCGAGCTTCTGGTTGGAGAAGTAGATCTCGCCGACGTTGTAGGCGAGAACCTCGTCTTCGGGGAATGTCTCGATGGACTGTTTGAAGAACCCCTGGGCGGTCTGGAGGTCCCCCTTCTTGAGGTGGCATTCGCCGATCCGGGCCAGGGCCTTGGCGGTCATCTGCTTGCCGTTCTGCGGGTCGGCTTTGGCCTGCTCGATGACTCCCGTATAGAGCTCCAGGGCACGGTCGATCTCGCCCTTTTCCCGGAGGCAATCGCCGATGCTCATATTGATCTGATAGACGTCTGGGTTCGAGGCCAGGACCTCCTGGAAGAGGGCCAGGGCCCCGTCGAAATTCCTCTCGTCATAGAGCTTGTTGGCCTGTTCGATGAGGACCAGGGAAGTCTCGTCCCGGACCATGGACTTTTCCGCGGCGCCGGCCTTCTTCAAGACGACCGGGATGGCGGGGTTCCGGGCGAGCTGTTTGACCTGGATGTCCATCGTCGTCGGGAGGAACCCTTCGGCCTCGGCCGTCAGGGTCCACTGGGACGTCCCCAGGCCGATGATGGCCCAGTCGCCCTTCTTGTCCGTCACCGATTCGCGCTTGACGGAATCGTTCTCGAGGAGGGTGATCGTGACTTTAGCACCGGGGACGGCGTTCCCGGCCTCGTCCTTGACCGTTCCGTTGATCCGGCCGGTGCCCCGTCCCGCCTGGGCGGCGGCCGGTCCGGCGATGAGCCCGACGCCCAGGATGACGAGGGCGCACAGCGCGAATGTTCGTGATCTCATGACTGCCTCCATCTTTCAGAGCTCGAAATCCAGTTCCTTCCGGACCCGGACGCCGTCGGCCCGGTTCCCGATCTCGACCCTCAGGGCGTAGCGCCCGGGGCCTCCCGCCGGCCGGGCGGGAATCTCCAGGACAAGGTCGGTCCCGATGACCGACCTCAGCTTCTCTTCGGTGATACCGACCGGGCGGTCCTCGCGGAGCTGCCAGGCCGTCTTCCCCGACGCGTCAGCGACTTCCAGGGATAGCTCGAGGGTCGTCCCGAGGCGCTCCCCCTCCTCGACGAACCAGATGTTCCGGTAGGGGATGCGGACGGTGATGACGATCCCGCCGTCGGCGGTCCCGGCGACGGCGGCGTGGAAATCGAAAACCCCTTTTTGCGCCGGGACGGGGGGCTTGAGGTCCATCTGGGCCTGGTTGATGAGAGCGATCGTGCGGGGGCTGTCCGGATCGAGCTCGTACGTGCCGTTCCAGTCGCTGTCGATGAAGACGACGGGGAAGCTGCCGTAGTACCAGATCTCCGTCGGCTTCCCGTAGAACGTCACGCCGCGCGGGTAGGTATGCCGCTCCCACGGCGGGCCGAGGAGGATGTGGATCCTTCCCCGGTCCTCCAGCCAGCCGTTGGGGCCGCCGTCGGCAAACAGGCGGTTGGCCTGCTCGATCCGCCCGTAGTACTCGTCCTTGAACTCGTTGACCCCCGTGGCGGGCACGGAATCCCGCTTCTGCCAGAACGCCTCGATGAATCCGTCCCGGCCGGGGTCGGGGGTGTTCAGGAAGATCCGCCGCTCCTGCTTGGTGATGATGAACCGGACTTCGGAAAGGAACTTCCGGTGCGGATCGCTCATGTCCTTCGGAAGACCTCCCGTCGCACAGGATACGGCAAGCACCGCCACGGCGAGCGGCAGGAGCGCCGCTCTCATTTCTTGCCCTTCAGGGATTCGACGACCGTCCGGACCTTTTCCTGGTTGGGGCTGAGCTCGAGGGACTTCTCCAATATGGACAGGGCCTCGGCGTCGCGGCCGAGCTTGAGGTAGCAGTCGCCGATGGAGTTCATGACGTTGATGTTGGCCCCGAAGCGGGTCAGGTACTCCTGGTAATAGGCGACGGCGGCCTCGAAGCTTCCCATGGCCTGGGAGGCCTGGCCGAGGAGCCCGGTGAAATCCGCCCTTTCGGGCCCGTTCATGAAGGGTCCTCCGACTCCCAGGACGGCCGCGAAGTCGCCCGACGCGAAGAGCCATTTGCTGTAATCGAGGGCGTAGCGGATCGAGGACGGACTGGCCCGGTAAGCCCTTTCGAGCAGGGGCCCCGCGGAGGCGAGTTCCTTCTTGTTCAGGAGCTGGTTTCCCAGGATGTTGGCGAAGACGGGATCGCCGGCCGGCGGAAGCGGCATGGACATGATGAACGGCCGAGGCAGGGAGGTCGCGAGGGTGATGAAGAATTGGGCCTCCCGCGCGCCCACCTCCGCTCCGTCGGCGCCGACGAGGTCCACCCGGAGCCTGTAAAGGGCGGGCGGCAGGGCCTCGAGCGGGATCGCCTCGAAAAAGTCCGGCGCCGTGGCGTAGGAGGCGAGCGGCTTCGTCGCGGTGTAGGCCGTCGTCGTGCCGTCTCCGATGGTGAACCGGAGGCTTCCCCCCGCCTTCAAGGCATCCGTCAGGCCCGTGACCTGGAAGAAGACGTGGAGCGTATCGTTGCGGAGGAAATCGTTCCGCGGCGAGGGCACGAGCTGGATGTCCCGGACGAGGAACGGCTTGGTCGTCCCCCGATAGGCGGTGTTCTCCATAACGCGGTTGGCCAGGACGAGGGGCTGGAGGCCCGGTCCGGAGGCCGCGGGCACGGTGACCTGCGTCTCCGCCGAGGTGAATTCCTTCGAGACCATGTTCTTGACGAGGATGCTCACCCGGTACGTGCCGGCCACGAGGGGAAAGAGGTCCTGGAAGCTGAACAGCCGGTTTCGGACCTTCTCGACCTGGGTGCCGTCGAGCTCGACGGGGAGGGACTTCTCGTCCTGAAAGATGGGGGAGCCCTTCGGATCGGACACGAGGACGTTGACCTGCAGGGTCGTATAGAATCGGTCTCCGTTCCCCTCGAGGGAGAGCTTCCGGGGCTCGATGAGGTAATGGACGAAGGAAACCCCCGAGGCGTCCCGGATGACGCTCGCGGAAAAGTCGCTGTCGATGTAATTGGCGGTGTACTCGACCCCGACGCTGTCCTTGTATTTGTAGAAGTTCTCGGCGTAGGCGTCCTTGACCTTCTCCCGCGGCGAGGCGGGGATCTTGGCCTGGAGGAGGACCTCGGAGGCGAACGACGGGGAGCCGTACGTCATGGCTTCCCCGGGGATCAGGGACATGGAGATGTACGCGACGGAGGGCTCGATCTCCATCAACTGCTGGAAGGCTGAGGCGTAATTCGTCTGGTCACCGGCGTACTGGATGAGCAGGGACTGGGGGCCGTACGTGATCGGGCTGTAGAGCTTCCACTCGGGGCCCCCGCTCGGCTTGAAGAAGACGACGTTGAAGGCGTTCGGGAGCCCATATTCGACCTTTCCCTCAAAGAACCAGATGTGCGTCGGGAAGATATTCGTGTGGTTCTCGAACTTCTCGATGGTCTTCGGCTCTCCGAGGATGATGTAGATGCGGCCCATCTCGGTCCGCCAGCCGGCGCCGGGCGAGTCCCGGCCCAGCCACTGATTGGCGTAGTTGATCCGGCGGTAATGCTCGATCTTGAACTCGTTCTCGGGCGTGTTGGGGTTCGGGTCCCTCTGCTTCCAGAACGCCTCGATGAAGAGGTTCCGCTCCCGGTCGTTCTCCAGCTTGAGGAACACTTCCTTCTCTTTGGGCGTGATGATGTAAACGACCTCCTCCTCGAGCCATTTCCTGTGATTCGGGGGGAGGTCCTTGACCGATCTTTGCGGCGGGGCCGAAAGTCCGATGTCTGGAAGGGCGACGATGAGGAACATCAAGGCGAGAAGGATCTTTTTCATGTCCAGGCCATTATAGGCCAGGCTCCCGAGGCTTTTCAAGGGAAGCAGGGGCCGGCCGGCCCCCGCCCGCTCCGAGAGGGCCTAAAAGCGCGTCGGACGCGTTCGTTTCCATTCATCCTGTATCCAATTGTATCCAAACGCCGCGGGCACCGCCTTCGATGCACTCGGGGGCGATCTCTCCGAGCGATCTGGAGCTAGGTGGGATTGGGAGGCGTTCTCCGGGGTTCGGAGGCCGCCCCTCGGCCCCAGACCCATGAACCTATAAATAAGGTTCCCCTGCCGGAAAGCCGATTGGCCTTGACGGCTGGCCCCCCTCCCGACTGGGGCTTACGGGGCGGTCCTCCTCGCCCCGGGCACGCCTCCATCAACCTATCGGAAATCTTCTTTCTTTTTGTGCCTTCTGATCAATGGCGCAGGGGTGATGCCTGGAGGAGGTCGTCTGAGGGCGGAGCGGGCACGGTTCCCCGTACCGATAGGACGGGGAGAGCGAAGCCCGAAGCGAAAGCGATTTGGCTCGCCGGGACAAATCGCGGCCGACGGAAGGCGCACCCCGAGCCGAGAATTCCTCCAGGCACAAAAAGAAACCACCTGTCCCGGAAACGGGAGAAGAACTAAAAAAAAAGGGGGAGCGGGACGTTCCGCTCCCCCGGCTTCCTTGTTTGCCTCGCGGTCGTTGCGAGGCGCGTACTAACCTGCTCCTATCTCCGCCTTCGATAGGGGCTTCACCCGAGAATGGTATCCTGCAAGTTTTATGCCAGTGGGTCCGACACCCCGGGAAGCTCCGTAAGAACCAGTCCTTTCATGATTTGGCTGTATCGCCGGCCGCGGGAGACAGAGGATAAATTCGGAAATTTGGACGAGATTCAAATGATTGAATAAAAATGCGTTCGGCGTAATTGTAACTTAATGGGGCCCTATGCTATTTTAGGGAACAGGATCATGCTCATGAAAAAAGTGTTCCCCGTGGCCGCCTTCCTCCTCGCCGGACTCCTCGTTTCCGCCGGGCCCGCCGCCGTCGCCCTGGCGCCCGCTCACCAATCCTGGCTCGAAGAGGTCACCCCCATCATCACGAAGACCGAACGGGATGTCTTCCTCAAGCTCCGGACCGATGCCGAGAGGGATAAGTTCATACGGTTCTTCTGGCGCCAGCGCGATCCTCTGCCGGACACCTCAGAGAACGAGTTCACCAAAGAATACATGGAGCGCGTCCGGTTCGCCGACCGGTACTTCGGGATCGGCTCGGCCCGGCGGGGCTGTCAAACAGAGCGGGGCTTTTATTACCTCCTCCTCGGGAAGCCGCTCGAGCGGAACGTCTACGCGACGTATTCCGAATTCTGGCCCCTCGAGCTATGGTTTTACAAGGGCGAGGAGGCCTACGGCCTCCCGCCGTTCTTCTATCTCATCTTCTACCAGCCCGAGGGGATCGGGGACTACCGCCTTTATTACCCGGGGATAGAGGGGCCCGAGAAACTGGTCATTCCCAACGCCGGCACCCGAACGAACAACCGGAAAGCGGCCGCTGAGATCCTGAGGAAATCGAACGCCGAGCTCGCGTCGGCTTCGATCAGTTACCTTCCGGGCGACCGTGGCTTCGGCTCCGGGTCCTTTTCCTCGGACAACATCATCGCGGCGGCCAAGGCCCTGCCTGAAAAGAAGTACAACGACGCCTACGCCCGCGGCTACCTGACCTACAAGGACTACGTGGAGACCGATTACGCCGACAATTATATCGGCGCCGGCGCCAAGGTCCGCCTCTTCCGGGCCGCCGGACAGCCCTTCCTTCATTGGACCATCGAGCCCGACCGGATGAGCTTCGCCCAGCGCGGCGACGCCTACTTCGCAGGCTTCGAGCTTGTCGTCCGTATGGAGGACCTCCTGGGGAAGGTCATTCTCGAACATACCGAAGAGATCCCGGTCCGCCTCACGCCGGAGCAATACAAGGCCAACGAGCGCCGGCGCTTCGCCTTCCAGGACCTTTTGCCGCTCACCCCCGGCGACCGCAGGCTGTTCTTCCTGTTCAAGAACAAGACCGCCCGGGAATTCACGTCCTTCGAAACGACCGTCTCGGTTCCGCGCCCGGACGGCGGCCCGACCCTCAGCAGTCTCCTCCTCCTCCACGGGCGCGACCAGCTCCCCGAAAGCCAGAGGGCGAGCCTCAAGGCCTTCACCTTCGACGGCGTCCAGTGCGTCGTCAGCGCGAAGAACGAATTCCTTCCCGCGGAGAGCCTGGAAGCCTTCGTCCAAGTCTCCGCGCCCAAGGAAGCGGCGGCGGACACCGGAGCCTCGCTCGTTTTCGCCGTCGCCGCGCTCGACGGCGGCGCCGTCGTTGCGGAGCGCAAAGTCTCTTTGGCCGAAGCCGCGGCCGGGCAGGGCGGCGGCGCCTATTTCGGCCCGTTCCCCCTCGCCGGCGTCAAGCCCGGATATTATCGAGCCGACGTTTCTCTCATCATCGGGGACAAAACAGTTCTCTCCGAGCGGGAGAACTTCATCGTCCTGGCGACGTCCTATCCGGTGCTTCCCCTGGTCTATGCCAAGCTCCACGGCCCCTTCCCCTCCGCCGAGCATCTGGGCCTCCTCGGCTCCCAGCACTTCCTGTCCGGGGAATATGCCGACGCGCTGGGGCTTTTCCGGCGCTCCCTCGCGATGAAGGACGACCCGGCCGTGAGGCTCTATCTGGGCAAGTCCTTGTTCGCCCTGGGCCGGTTCCAGGAGTCCATCGACGAGCTCCTCCCCGGATACGAAGCCTCTCCCGACCGGGAGACAGCCAAGGTCATCGCCCTGGACCACGCCGGGCTCAAGGACTGGGCGGCCGCCCTCGTCCTCCTGAATAAGGTCATGGCCGAGGCCACGGAGGTCGCCGTGCTCAACCTCGCGGCGGAATGTCATATGAACCTCGGGGAGCCGAAGAAGGCCCTGCCCCTCATCGAAAAGTCCCTGTCCCTCGATCCGTCCCAGCCCCTCATTCGGGAGATGGCCGAGCGGGCGAAGAAGAATCCCGGGGGCGAGCCCCGATGAAGGAGAATGCCATGTTCAAGAAGCCGTTCATTCTCGTCGCCCTGGTCCTGGGCCTGTCCGTGGCGGTCTGGGCCCAGGTTCAGGGAAAGCTGATGGGCGTCGTCAGGGACGCGCAGGGGAATCCCCTGGAAAAGGCTTCCGTCCATGTCGTCTCGACGAGGACGGCCTCCATAAGCTACGACCTCACGACGAACAAGGAGGGGAAGTTCCTCCAGGTCGGCATCCAGCCCGGGTACTTCCAGATCACCGTCAAGAAGGACGGGTACATGCCGCGATCGACCGAGGCCCGGGTCGGCCTGGCCGGCGAGACGAATCTCGAATTCAAGCTGGATACCGCGGACGAGGTCGCGCAGAGGAGCATCTCGGCCGCCGACAAGGCCTTTCTCAAGGGGAGCAAGCTCTACGCGGAACAGAAATATGCCGAAGCCGCGGCCGCTCTCGAAGAGGCCATCGGGATGGAGCAGACCAACTGGGCTTATTACCTGAACCTCGGACTTGCCGATAAGAAGCTCGACAAAAAGGCCGAGGCGCTGGCCGCCTTCCGCAAGGCCGCCGAGCTCAATCCCGAAAGCTATAGCGCGAACAAGGAGCTCGGAGAGGCCCTGGCCAAGGGGGATGCTTTCGAGGAAGCGAAGACCTATTATCAGAAGGCCGTTGCGCTCAGTCCGGACGATCCCGACGCCCACTATAACCTGGGCGCCTGCCTGACCAATACGGGCGAGCCGGATGCCGCCCTGGCGCAGTTCCTGAAGACGACCGAGCTAAAGGCCGATTACGCCGACGCCTTTTATCAGATGGGGACGATCTATATCGGCCGGAACGATGTCCCTCAAGCCGTCCAGAGCCTCGAGAAGTTCCTCGAGCTCGCCCCGGACCACGAAAAGGCCCCCCTCGCGAGACAGCTCCTGCAGTACCTGAAGAAGTAGTCGGTCCGGTTCCGACCCGGCCGGGGGCCGGTCAAGGTCTCTTCGAACCGGTTCTCGCTCTGTATCTCCGGACCGCGGCGAGGTGTTCGCGATAGCTCCGGCTGAACGCATGGCGGCCGGCGGCGTCGGCGACGAAATAGAGATATTCTCCGGCGGCCGGATACAAAGCGGCCCGGAGCGATCCTTCGCCCGGATTGCATATCGGGCCGGGAGGAAGGCCGGGCGAGGCGTAGGTATTATAGGGCGAGGGGTACTTGAGGTCCCTGAGAAGGAGCCGGCCTTGCCAGAGGCCGTCCTTCTTGAGGGCGTAGATGACCGTCGGGTCGCAGTCGAGCTTCATGCCGATCCGGAGCCGGTTGTGGAAGACGGCCGAGACCAGCGGACGCTCTTCGGGGACCGCGGTCTCTCTTTCTATGAGGGAGGCCAGGGTCACGACCTCCCGAACGGTCATCCGGAGCTCGGCGGCCCGCCGGGCCTCCGCTTCGCCGAACGCTCTCCCGAACCGCGCGGTCATCGTCGCGGCCACGACGGAGGCCGGGGTGTTCTTCGCGAAACGGTAGGTGTCCGGAAAGAGATAACCCTCGAGGTCGGGGGCTAGGCCGTCCCATGACGAGGCGGGGCTCGGGTCCGCCGCGGCTTCGGCGAACGACCCCTTGATGGGGAACGCGGCCGTCCGGAAGAGCTCGTCGATCTCTCCGGCCGTCAGCCCTTCCGGGACCGTGATCGGGCGCAGATAAACCTTCCCTTCGAGGAGTCTGGCCAGGAGGTCGCGGGCGGCGATCGGAAGGACGACCTCGTACTCCCCGGCCTTCAGGGTGCGACCCGTGTGGAAGAGGCGATAGCCGGCGAGGAAGGCCCAGGGACGGCGCAGGAGCCCCTCCGACCGGAGGTTCCCGGCGACCTCCCGGACGCTCTGGCCGGGCGCGACCTCGAAAAGGACCTTGCCGGCCCGGCCGGCGGGCAGGGCGTCGTAATCGCGGACGAAGAGCAGGGTCGCCGCGGCCAGGAAGGCGACGGCCAAGAGCAGGGCGGCGTTAAGTATTCTTCGGGCCATCGGCGGCGTCGCGGAGGGTCTCCAGGTACGTCGAAAGGATGATGACGGCGGCGATCTGGTCCTCGCAATCCTTCTTCCGTCTCCCCTTGACCTTCTGGTTCTGGAGGAAGTGAAGGGCCTGCTGGGTCGTCAGGCGCTCGTCCTGGAAAACGATGGGGACCTTGACGGCCGCCCCCAGCCAGGCCGCGAATTCCTGCGTTCTCTGGGTCCGCGTCCCCGGGGTCCCGTCCATTCGAAGCGGGTTGCCGATGACGATCTGTCCGATCTCCTGGCGGGCGACGAGGTCGCGGAAGAACGCCTTGTTCTCCTTCTCGGATTCCCGGAGGTCGTAGGTCCCGAAGGGCTGGGCCGTCAGCTGCAGCTGGTCGCTGACCGCCAGGCCGATATGCCGGTCCCCGTAATCGATCCCGAGGATCCTCATCCGGGCTCCCGGTCCGTCAGCCGTCGCTTGCCGGCGTGGCGCTCGAGCGCCAGCCCGATGAGCTCGTCCAGGAGGCGGGGAAAGGGAAGGCCGCTCACGTCCCAGAGCTTGGGATACATGCTGATCTCGGTGAAGCCCGGGATGGTGTTGATCTCGTTGATGTAGAGGGTCGCCGTCGCCTCTTCGTAAAGAAAATCGACGCGGGCCATGCCGGCCCCATCGACGGTCTTGTACGCGGCGACGGCGGCCTCCCGGATCCTGTCGACGAGGACCTGGGGGAGAGCGGCGGGAATGACGAATCCGGTGTTCTTTTCGAGGTACTTATCCCTGTAATCGTAGAATTCCCGGCCCGGGATGACCTCCCCGGGGAGAGACGCCTTCGGCTCGTCGTTGCCGAGGACGCTGCATTCGAATTCGCGGCAACGGATGCCCGCCTCGACGACGACCTTCCGGTCGTAGCGAAAGGCGAGATCGAGAGCGGTCTCGAGCCCGGCCGCTTCCTTCGCCTTGGATATCCCGACGGAGGAGCCCAGGTTGCACGGCTTGACGAACATGGGATAGGGAAGGGCCCCGGCGATGCCGTCGAGGACTGCCGCCCGGTCGCGCGCCCAATCCCGTTCGAGGACGACGCGGAACGGGACCTGTGCGAGCCCGCGGTCCCTGAAGACGTATTTCGAGAGGGCCTTATCCATGCAGATCGCCGAAGCGGCGACGCCGCACCCGACGTAGGGGACGTCCGCCATCTCCAGGAGGCCCTGGATGGTCCCGTCCTCGCCGTTCGGGCCGTGGAGGACCGGGAAATAGACGTCGGCCTCTAGACTGCCGTCGGCCCCCCCCCGGCCCCAGGGCAGGAAGGAGCCCGTCCCCCCGGCGACCGGCTTCCCGGGCTCGGCCGGGGAGGCGACGGCCCTCCAAACGCCGTCCTTGTCGATGAGGATGGATAGGACGTCGTACTTCCCGGGGTCGAGGTTCCTATAAACGGATGCGGCGGAGGCGAGCGAAACCTCGTGCTCGGCCGAGCGCCCGCCGAATATCAGTCCGATACGTGCTTTTGATATCATGTCGTATCCTCGTTCGATAGGCCATTTTATATAATCCCCGCCGGAAAATCCAGCCCGCGGCCTCCGGGACCCGCGCCGGGGAGTCTAGGGGTTGACAGTGGGAGAAACCCCCGAATATAATAAACCCAAGCGGAATCAGATCAGCCAAGAGGTGAGCGCATGAAAAGGACCTTCTTTTCTCTTATTCTGGGGTTGGGAGTGTTGTTCCTGGGGACGGGACTGGCCCAGGACCAGATCGAGAAGGCGAAGATCTTCCAGGAGAACTATCCCCTGATCACGGAATCCGACCTCTATTGCACGATCTTCGTCCTTGACGGCGAGCTCCCCGGCATCCGGATCATCGGGGCCGAGAGGCAGGAGGAGAAGATCCTTCTCAATGACGCGGACAAGTTCTACGTCGACAAGGGGAGGGCCGACGGCCTGGAGATCGGCCAGGTCTTCCTCGCCGTCTCCGTGGGGAGGAAGATCGGGACCTACGGCTTCCTGGCGCAGAGGACCGGGAGGGCCCGGGTCGTCGGGCTCGAGGAGACGCGGGGCATCGTCCGGATCGACAAGACCTGCGGGGAGGTCTCCCTGGGGGGCTATCTCGTCCCGTTCGAGGAACGCGAGGGCCTGCTCGGAATGGACCAGGGCTATCCCACCGAGATGGACGAGAACCAGGGGATCAAGGGTTCCGTGATCCACATCGAGACGGAGTTCCACATCGTCGGCACGGGAGGCTGGGCCCTCATCGACCTGGGGAAGGATCAGGGCATCCAGCAGGGGCAGCAGCTGGCCGTTTTCAAGCGTGTCAAGAGAGGCTTCCCCAGGGAAGCCGTCGGCAACGTCATCGTCATCGACGTCCAGAAGTCGACGTCCACGGTCAAGGTCCTGTCCTGCCGTGACAGCGTCGAAATCGGCTTCCAGGTCCAGTCCAAATAGCGAGACAAGCGAGAAAGGCGAGACTAGAGGGTCGTCGAAGCCCTCTCCCTTTGAAAGGCCATGATCGGGGATGGATTGCCCCTGGAGCCTTCCCGATTTGGCCGGATAAGCTGCTTGGGCCTTCCTCCCGCTCGCGCGTCTTGCCTGTCTCGCCCTTCTCTCTTGCCCTGCCAGTCTCGCCTGTCTCGCCCGTCTCGCCCTTTATTGACAGACCCCGGTGATTTTGTTAGTTTAGACCGAGAACGAATACGCCTGAGCGGGCGTAGTTCAGTGGTAGAACGTCTGCTTGCCATGCAGAAGGTCGTGGGTTCAAGTCCCATCGCCCGCTCCACGGAAAGTACGCACAGTCCCTCGATGATCGGCAAGGCGCGGTACCCAAGTGGCTAAGGGAGAGGTCTGCAAAACCTTTATTCGTCGGTTCGAGTCCGACCCGCGCCTAACCTCTACCGCTGGCGCTGACCTTATCCCAACCCCCCTCTGAATTCTAGAGGGGGTAGGGGGAGTTAAGATTACGATGTAGCTGGGAGCGCCGGCGTGCTTCGTAATCTTATCTTCTTCCGACACGGTCCTTATCCGGGCCCCCCTCTTTACGGAGCCGCGTTTCGTATTCTCTGTATCTCTTAATCCCCCAGGCCCCCTTGGAATTCAAGGGGGGAGATCGGAACGCGTCTCCGGAGAGGTTGACACCGTCTCCGTTTTGATTATATAGTTTGGGCACTCGGTATCCTGACAAGGAGGAACAAATGGATCTCGTTGCGCGCGTCAAGGCGATAGCCCTGAAGCCCAAGGAAGAATGGGTCAAGATCAAGGCCGAGACCACGTCCGTCTCCGAGCTGTTCACCTCCTATGCGATGATCCTGGCGGCCATCCCCGCCGTAGCCCAGTTCATCGGATTCGCTCTCATCGGCCGGAGGTATCCGTTCGTCGGGTTCTTACGTATGGGGATCGGGACCTCCCTGATCAGGGCGATCGTCTTCTATGTCCTGTCCCTGGTCATGGTCTATGTCTTCGCCCTCATCATCAACGCGCTGGCGCCGAGCTTCAGCTCCACGCCCAACCAGCTCAACGCGATGAAGCTCGCGGTATTCAGCATGACTCCGGGCTGGGTAGCGGGGATCTTTTACATCATTCCGGCCTTGGGAATGCTCGCGGCACTGGCGAGCCTGTACGGGCTGTATGTCCTTTACCTCGGGTTCGCGGCGCCGATGATGGAGACTCCGAAGGAAAAGGTTATGACCTACCTCGCGGTGAGCATCGGAGTCGTCATCGTGCTTTACGTGATCGTCTTCCTCGTCATAGGAGCCGTCTTCGCGGTCGGCGGCGTTTATCGGCCGCTCTGAGCCAGCTCTTCGACGATCCTTCGGAACGCATCCTCGGGTGACGGGGCCCCGGTGATCGGACGGCCGATCACGAGGTAGTCCGCCCCTTTGGCGACGGCTTCGGCCGGCGTCATGATCCTCTTCTGGTCCTGGGCGGCCGCCCAGGCGGGGCGGATCCCCGGGGTCACGATGAGGAGCTCCCGGCCGAATTCCTTCCGGACGATCTCGATCTCCTGCGGCGAGCAGACGACGCCGTCCATCCCCGCGGCCTTGGCCAGGCCGGCCAGCCGGAGGACCTGCGCGGCCACGTCCGGGTTCATGCCGACCTCGTCGAGCTCGGCGGCCTTGAGGCTCGTCAGGACGGTCACCCCGAGGAGGATCGGTCTTTCGAGCTTTTCCGCTTCGGCCGTCTCGCGGGCGGCGGCGACGGCCCGGGCCATCATCTCCTTCCCCCCGGACGTGTGGATGGTCATCATCTGGACGCCGTGCCGGACGGCGGACCGGGCGGCGCCGGCCACGGTGTTGGGGATGTCGTGGAGCTTGAGGTCGAGGAAGATGTCCTTCCGGAGGACCTTGAGCTTCTTGAAGAGCGCCGGTCCCTCGGCCGTGAACAGCTCGAGCCCGACCTTGAAGGTCCGGGCGTCCTTGAGGCCGGAGACGACCTTCGCCGCCTCGTCCCTGTCCTTGACGTCCAGGGCGATGATGATCCTGTCCTTGGGGTTGTCGGTCATAACGAGTCCTTTCTAGCCGAGATCGAGCGTTCCGACGACGTCTTCGATGCGGGAGACGCCGCGGCGCTCGCAGAATTCTTCGAGCTCCCGGACGATCCGGACCGGGGCGTCGGGGTCCACGAAATTCGCGGTCCCGACCTCGACGGCCTTCGCCCCGGCGATGAGGAACTCCAGGGCGTCGGCGCCGGTCATGATCCCGCCCATGCCGATGACGGGGATCTTGACCCGGGACGCGGCCTGATAGACCATGCGCACGGCGATCGGCCGGATGGCCGGTCCGCTCAAGCCGCCGAACACGTTCCCGAGCTTGGGGCGCCGCGTTTCGACGTCGATGGCCATCGCCAGGAAGGTGTTGACGAGGGAGAGCGCGTCGGCGCCCCCTTCTTCGGCGGCGGCCGCTATTTCGGCGATGCTCGTCACGTTGGGCGAGAGCTTGACGATGAGCGGGAGCCGGGAAGCCCTCTTGACCGTCCTCACGAGGTCCCGGGTCGTCCCCGGGGCGAGGGCCGGGCAGGCCCCGCCCTGCCGGACGTTGGGGCAGGAGATGTTGAGCTCGAAGGCGGCGATCCCCTCCCTCCGGCCGAGGAATTCCACGACGCGGACATACTCGTCCTCCGTCTCGCCGCAGACGTTGACGAGGACCGCGGTCTTCAGCCGGGCGAGCCGGGGCAGGACCTTTTCGGCGAAGGCCTCGACGCCGATCCCCTGGAGGCCGATGGCGTTGATGAGCCCGCTCGGCGTCTCGACGAGCCGCGGCGGGGGATTGCCCTCGCGCGGGCCGTAATAGAGGCCTTTCACGACCAGGCCGCCGAGCGCGTCGAGGTCGAGGAAGGGCTCGAACTCGAGCCCGTAGCCGAAGGTCCCGCTGGCGGCGATGACCGGGTTACGGAGCTTCAGGAATCCCAGGTCGACGGCGAGATCGGTCATCGGGGTTTGCCCTCCCAGACGATCCGCTCCCGCGCGAAGACAGGGCCGTCCTCGCAGATCTTGACCCAGCCCTCGCCGTTCTCCCCGCGGATGCGCTTGACGCAGCCCCAGCACGCCCCGATGCCGCAGCCCATCAGCGATTCCAGGGAGAATTCGGCCGGGACAGCATGCGCGGCGGCCTGCCGGGAGGCCGCTTCCATCATGGCGTCCGGGCCGCAGGCGAACAGGAACGCCGGCTCGAGGCGCCCGATCATGTCCTCGGCCAGCGCCGTTACCAGGCCGGGAAAGCCGAACGAGCCGTCGTCTGTGGCGCAATGAAGCGGGAGGTCCGCCCGCTCGAACTTCGAGCGGAGGGGGATGTCCGCCGTCGTCCTCCCGCCGTAGAGGACCGTCGGGAGGGCGCCGAGGGCTCGGAGCTCCAGGGCCAGGAAATACATGGGGGCGATGCCGCGCCCGCCGCCGACGCAGAGGACCCGCTTGCCCTTGAGCCGGGCGTCCAGCGTGAATCCCTTGCCGAGAGGGCCGATGATGTCCAGGACCGCGCCCTCTTCCCGGGCGGCCAGGATCTCGGTCCCCTTCCCCGCGACCTGGAAGAAGAGGCCGAGCCGTCCGCCCTCGCGGGCATGGATGCTGAGGGGCCGGCGAAGGAGGGGAGAGGTCGTGTCGGAGACCTTGATCATGAGGAACTGCCCGGGCCGTGATTCGCGGGCGACGGCCGGAGTCTCGATTGTCAGCAGGCGGTAGCTCGCCCAACGCTCGACGCCGACGATCCGCGCTCCGGGGTCCTTGGTCATCGCTGATTAGATAACAGAATCGGGAAGGTTTGGCAAGTTGGCATTCCCGGGGCGTTGGATTATAATGAGCGGACCGGGAGGATTCATAAATGCATATCTCTCGACGCGCCCATCATATCCAGGCATCGCCCATCCGGAAGCTCAAGCCGTATGCCGACAAGGCCAAGGAGCGGGGAACCCACGTCTATCATCTGAACATCGGCGACCCCGACGTCCCGACGCCGCGGCCGGTCCTCGACGCCTTCCACGCCTACAACGAAGCCGTCATCGGCTACGGCCCGTCGCAGGGCTTCCTCGAGCTCCGCCAGGCCATGACCCGGTATTTCGCGACCTACGGCATTCCGCTCGGCGCGGACGACATCATCGTGACGACCGGGGGCTCGGAGGCCATTCACTTCGCCTTCTCCGTCGTCGGCGATCCCGGCGACGATATCCTCATTCCCGAGCCGTACTACACGAACTACAACGGCTACGCTTCGTTCGCCTCGGTCAGCATCGTTCCCATTCCCCTCGGCGTCGAGGACGGGTTCCGCCTGCCGTCACAGGAAGACATCGAGGAGCGCCTGACCCCGAGGACCAAGGCCATCGTCATCTGCTCGCCCAACAATCCGACAGGCACCGTTTACTCCCCCGAAGAGCTCGCCCGGGTCGTCCGGCTGGCCGTGAAGCACGACCTGTTCCTCATCGGGGACGAGGTTTACAAGGAATTCATCTACGACGGCCGGAGCCACAAGAGCCTTCTCGAGTTCGAGGAGGCGCGGGACCGGGTCATCGTGGTCGACAGCATCTCCAAGCGGTTCAGCTGCTGCGGGGCCCGGATCGGGGCCCTCATATCGCGCAACAAGGACGTCATGCAGGCCGTCCTGAAGTTCGGCCAGGCCCGGCTCTGCCCGCCTTCGGTCGAACAGGTCGGAGCGCTGGCGGCCTACAACATGGGGCGGGGGTATTTCGAACCGGTCCTCCAGGAATACCAGAAGCGCCGGGACATCCTCTATGAGGGACTCAAGGACGTTCCCGGCGTCGTCATCCGCCGTCCCGAGGGCGCCTTCTACATCATCGCCCGCCTGCCGGTCAAGGATGCCGAGCACTTCACCATCTGGATGCTCTCCGAATTCGCCCTGGACGGGAAGACCGTCATGTTCGCCCCGGCCGAGGGCTTTTACTGCACGCCGGGACGGGGCCGGGACGAGGTCCGGATGGCCTACGTCCTCAACGAGCACGATCTCAGGGACTCGGTCCGCATCTTCAAGGCGGGCCTCGAAAGGTACCATCAGCTGTTCCCGTGACCGCGGGGCATGCCCCTTGTTCCTCACGAAACGGACCGTCCGCGAAGCCGGCATCATCGTCGGCCTTGCCGTCGTCCTGGGACTCGCTTTCAACGCCCCTCTCGTCGTGCGCTTCTTGAAGGGAGACCTCGAAGAGGGGTTCCTCGCCGCAAAGACCTTTCCCGGGATCATCCAGATCGGCCTGGCCGAGGCCGAGGACCTGTTCGCCGGAGGGGAAGGCCTTTTTGTGGACGCCCGGCCTTCGGACGAATTCCGGGCCGGACATATCGCGGGGGCGCGGAGCCTGCCGTTCGCGACCGCCGAAGAGCGGGCCCTGGCGGGCTTCGCCTCGTCCGTCGGGCCCGATAAACAGATCGTCGTCTATTGCTCCGGAGGCGATTGCCTGTCGAGCCTCGGCCTGGCCCGGCTCCTCGCGGGCCGGGGCCTGAAAGACATCCGGGTGTTCCCGGGCGGCTGGGCGGAATGGGCGGCGGCCGGCCTGCCGGGGGAGACGGGCGAATGATCCGGAACAGGGCCGTCCTCTTCGCCTTCCGGATCGTCGTCGGGGGCCTTTTCCTTTATGCCGGCGCCCTCAAGATCGCCGACCCCCTCGGCTTCGCCCAGGACATCGATAACTACAGGCTCGTGCCTCGGGCGATCGCCTTCTTCACCGCCCTCATCCTGCCCTGGGTCGAGGTCCTGGCCGGGGCCGCTCTCGTCGCCGGGCTCTTCAAGAGGACGAGCGCCGGGCTCATCTCGCTCATGCTCGTATTCTTCATCCTCCTCGTCGCCGTCACCATGGTCCGCGGTCTCGACGTGGATTGCGGCTGTTTCGGGGCCTTGAGCCGCAAGGCCGGATGGACGCTCATCCTCGAGGACGCCGCGATGCTTTTTCATGGCCGTTTTGCTCGCTTTTTCGCGTCCGAAGCGCCTCCCGCCGTCTTGAAATTTGCCCCCCGGGAGAGTATATTTCCTTGGATAATCACATAAGGAGTCGTACCGCAATGGCACACAAGTATGTCTATTTCTTCGGCGCGGGCTGCGCCGAAGGCCACAAGGGCATGAAGGACCTGCTCGGCGGCAAGGGCGCCAACCTGGCCGAGATGGCCGGGCTCGGGCTCCCGGTGCCCCCGGGCTTCACGATCTCGACGGAGGTCTGTTCCCTCTACTACAAGAGCCGGAAACGGATCCCCGACGAGGTCCGCAAGGAGGTCGAAAAGAACCTCGCCCGGCTGGAAAAGTCCCTCGGACAGAAGCTCGGCGATCCCGTCGAATCCCCTCCTCGTCTCCATCCGCTCCGGCGCCCGGGCCTCGATGCCGGGCATGATGGACACCATCCTCAACCTCGGGCTGAACGAGAAGACGGCCGCGGCCCTCGTCGCCAAGACGGGGAACCCCCGGTTCGTCTATGATTCCTACCGCCGCTTCGTCCAGATGTACGGCGACGTCGTCCTCGGCCTCAAGCCCGTCGAAAAGGACGACATCGACCCGTTCGAGGCCATCATCGAGGCCAAGAAGCGCAGCCGCGGCATCCATCTGGACACCGACCTCACGGCCGACGACCTCAAGGACCTCGTGGCCCGCTTCAAGGCCGCGATCAAGGAGAAGACGGGACACGAATTTCCCGAGGACCCGATCCAGCAGCTCTGGGGGGCCATCGGGGCCGTCTTCGGCTCCTGGAACAACGACCGGGCCATCGCCTACCGCAAGCTGTACGACATCCCCGAATCCTGGGGCACGGCCGTCAACGTCCAGACGATGGTCTTCGGCAACATGGGGCTGGATTCCGGGACCGGCGTCGCCTTCACCCGCGACGCGGCCACCGGCGAGAACGTCTTCTACGGCGAGTACCTGATGAACGCCCAGGGCGAGGACGTCGTGGCCGGCATCCGGACGCCCCTCCCCATCGCCGACCTCCGGAAGGACGATCCCAAAGCCCACGCCCAGCTCGAGAAGATCCGTCACATCCTCGAGAAGCACTACACGGACATGATGGACATCGAGTTCACCATCCAGCAGGGCAAGCTCTACATGCTCCAGTGCCGCGTCGGGAAGCGCACCGCCTTCGCCGCCATCCGGATCGCGGTGGACATGGTCGGCGAGAGGCTCATCAGCGAGAAGGAAGCGCTCGCCCGCATCGAGCCCGACCAGCTGAACCAGCTGCTCCGGCCCATCTTCGATCATGCCGAGAAGGAAGCGGCCGTCCAGGGCGGACGGCTCCTCGCCAAGGGCCTGAATGCCGGCCCCGGCGCCGCCACCGGCCGCATCGTCTTCAATTCCGTGGACGCCGAGGCCTGGGCGAAGCGGGGCGAGAAGGTCATCCTGACCCGCATCGAGACCTCGCCCGAGGATATCAAGGGCATGAACGCCGCCGAGGGCATCCTGACGGCCCGCGGCGGGATGACCTCCCACGCGGCCCTGGTCGCCCGGCAGATGGGCAAGGTCTGCGTCGCCGGCTGCGACGAGCTCGTCATCGACTACGGGAAGCAGGACCATGACCGTCAAGGGCCGGATCCTCAACGAGGGCGATTGGATCTCCATCGACGGGACGACCGGCCAGGTCATCGAAGGCAAGGTCAACACCAGGCCGTCCGAGGTCCTCCAGGTCCTCATCGAGAAGACCCTCGACCCGGCCAAGGCGCCGGTCTACCAGACCTTCGCCAAGGTCATGGCCTGGGCCGACAAGTACCGGACCCTCAAGATCCGGACCAACGCCGACCAGCCCGACCAGGCGGCCAACGCCGTCGCCTTCGGGGCGCAGGGCATCGGCCTCTGCCGGACCGAGCACATGTTCTTCGGCGAGGGCAAGATCGGCCCGATGCGCGAGATGATCCTGGCCGATACGGTCGAGCAGAGGCGGGCCGCCCTGGCCAAGCTCCTGCCCCTCCAGCGGAAGGACTTCGCCGGCATCTTCGAGGTCATGGACGGCCGGCCGGTGACCATCCGGACGATCGACCCGCCGCTCCACGAGTTCCTCCCGCACGAGGAGAAGGGCCAGCGCGAGGTCGCGGACCAGATGGGCATCTCCTTCGAGAAGGTCAGGGAGCGCGTTTCGATCGCTCCACGAGTTCAACCCGATGCTCGGCTTCCGCGGCTGCCGCCTGGGCATCATCTATCCCGAGATCACCGAGATGCAGGCCCGGGCCATCTTCGAGGCCGCCGCGGACACGAAGAAGAAGGGCATCGAGGTCGAGCCCGAGGTCATGATCCCGCTCGTCGGCCACGTCAAGGAGCTCGCCCACCAGGAGAAGCTCGTCCGCGAGACGGCCGCGGCGGTCATGAAGGAAAAGGGCGTGAAGTTCAAGTACCTCGTCGGGACGATGATCGAGATCCCGCGCGGGGCCGTCACGGCCGACGAGATCGCGACCGTCGCCGAGTTCTTCAGCTTCGGCACGAACGACCTGACCCAGACGACCCTCGGCGTCAGCCGCGACGACGCGGCCCGGTTCCTCGTCCCCTACGTCGAGAAGGAGATCTACGCCAAGGACCCGTTCGAGGTCATCGACCGGGACGGCGTCGGCCAGCTCATGCGCGATGGCCGTCGAGAAGGGCCGGAAGACCCGGCCCGGGATCAAGCTCGGCATCTGCGGCGAGCACGGCGGCGATCCGTCGAGCGTCGAGTTCTGCCACCTCATCGGGCTTGAATTACGTCAGCTGTTCGCCGTTCCGGGTGCCCATCGCGCGCCTGGCGGCGGCCCGGGCGGCCCTGTTCAACGCGCCCAAGGCGGGGACGTCGAAGACCGCGAAGCCGAAGGCCAAGGCCCCGGCCAAAGCGAAAGCCAAGGCCGCGGCGAAGAAAGCGAAAAAGCCCGCCCGCAAGCGCTGAGCTTCGGGCACTGAAGGAAGACGACGGGGCGCTTCCGTTCCCTTGACGGGGACACGGAAGCGCCCCTTTTTTTAGCTCTTAGCCCCCCTTTAGGAAAGGGGGGAAATATTGCGCAGACCGATGCCCGCGAACTCAAGTCAGGGACCGGTCCTTGAATACCCCCCTTTGGAAAAGGGGGGTAGGGGGGATTTCCCTGGATTCAGCCTGCGTCTTAGACAGCGGCTTTGATGTAGCCGCAGGCTTCAGCCTGCGCTTCGAGCGAGTGTCAAGGGCCGCTGGTATAATCGGTCATCAGGCGCACACGGAGGGAACGGCATGGGAAATATCCTCGACTGCCGGGCCATCGCCCGGGCCCACAGGGAACGGATAACGGCTGAGCTGGCCGCATTCCCGTTCCGGCCGAAGCTCATGATCATTCTGGCCACCGATGACTTCGGCTCGAAAACCTACGCTTCCCTCATCGCGAAGGACGCGCGAGCCTGGGCGTCGTCCGGAAGAGCGCCGGGTGTTCTCGAAGGAGGAATTGCGGGCGGCCGTCGCGACCGGCAACGCCGACGAGGAAACCAACGGCATCTTCATCCTCTACCCGGTCCATTATCCCGGCCTCGACGACCAGATCGTCATGAACTGGGTCCATCCGCGCAAGGACGTCGAGGGCCTTCACGCCGAGAACCTGGGCTATCTCGTGCAGTACCGGCGCTTCCTCGACGCGGCGGAGGATTTCAAGTGCATCGTTCCCTGCACCCCAAAGGCGGTGGTGAAGACCCTGAGGGCCTATCCGGACATCACGATAGAAGGCGCCTACGTCACGATCGTCAACAATTCCATCCCCGTAGGCAAGGCCCTGGGGATGATGCTCGAGAACCTGGAGGCGACGGTCATCAACTGCCACGTCAAGACGGACCGCGAGGACCTGGAAACGTGCGTCCGGATGGCCGACATCCTCATCACGGCCGTCCCGGGCGAGGATTTCATCCTGGACTCGGACCTCGTCAAGCCCGGCGCGGTCGTCGTGGACATGGCCTACCAGGGCAACATCGTCTTCGAGGAGCTCGCGCCCAAGGTCCGCTACATCACCCATCCCGCGAACGGGATCGGCGTCATGACGAGGACCATGCTCTTCCAGAACCTGGCTTATGCCGCGAAATACCGGGGAACGTACTACTAAATCCCCCCTGGCCCCCCTTTAGAGAGGCGGAACAGAAAATCCCCCTGACCCCCCTGATGAAGGGGGAGCAGGAAATCCCCCCTAAACCCCCCTTTAGGAAAGGGGGGAAAGATAGCCGGCGTCACCGGGAGTACCCCCGTTTGGAAAGGGGGGTCAGGGGGGATTCACCAGGCCTCAGCCTGCGTTTTAGACAGCGGCTTTGATGTAGCCGCAGGCTTTAGCCTGCGCCGAAATGCAGCCGCGGGCTTCACCGGAAGTACCCCCCCTTTGGAAAAGGGGGGAAGGGGGGATTTGCCGGGCTTTAGCCTGCGTCTTAGACAGAGGTTTTGATGTAGCCGCAGGCTTTAGCCTGCGCTTGAAGAAGAATTTCCGAAGATAGCTCAGGCTAAAGCCTGAGGCTACAGGAATCAAGCAGGCTCAGGCTAAAGCCTGAGGCTACATCCGAAGCCGGCTTATTCCTTGTCCAGCCCTCGGGCCCGCAGGAGCGGCTCGATGCCGGGCTCGCGTCCGCGGAAGCGGACGTATTGGGCCATGGGCTCCTCGGTCCCGAACGGCTCCAGGATGTTCTTACGGAAGGATGTCGCGGTCTCCTTGTCGAAGAGTCCCTTCTCCTTGAATGCCTCGAAGGCGTCTTTGTCGAGGACCTCGGCCCAGATGTAAACGTAGTAGCCCGCCGAATAGCCGCCGCTGAAGATGTGGCTGAAGTAGGTGCTCCGGTAGCGCGGCACGACCTCCGGGATGAGCCCGATCTTGGCCATGGTGTCGCTCTCGAACTTCCTGACGTCGACCCCGGCCGTGCCCGGCAGGGCGTGCCAGGCCATGTCCAGGATGGAGGCGGCCAGGTATTCTCCCGAGATGAATCCCTGGTTGAACAGACTGCTCTTCTCGAGCTTTGCGACGAGCTCGGCCGGGATGACCTCCCCGGTCTTGTAGTGCTTGGCATAGACGGACAGGAGCTCCGGCGTGAACGCCCAATTCTCCATGATCTGTGAGGGCAGCTCCACCGAATCCCGGGCCACGGTGCGGTCGCGGAATCGGCCGCGGGAGAGCAGGGTGGCGAGGGCGTGACCGCATTCGTGGAAGATGGTTTCCACTTCGCCCGGAGAGAGCAGGGAGGGCGCGTCGGGCGTGGGACGGGTGAGGTTGCAGACGACGGTGGCCACCGGGGGGACCCGTTTTCCGTCCTCGACGTAGGAGCGGCGGAAGCCGCCCGACCAGGCGCCGGCCCGCTTGCTCTCGCGGGGGTGGAAATCCATGTACAGGACGCCGACGTGCGTGCCGTCGGCCTCCTTGACCTCGAACGTCTGGACCTCGGGATGGTAGAGGGGGAGGTCCGTCCGTTCCGTAAAGGTCAGGCCGTAGAGCTTGCCGCAGAGGGCGAAGAGCCCGTCGCGGACGTTCTCCAGCTTGAAATAGGGCCGGAGGGCGCCGTCATCGAGGGCGAACTTTTCCTGCCTCAGCTTCTCGGCGGCATTCCACCAGTCCCACGAGGCCAGCTTGTATCCGCCGCCCCGGCGGTCGATGAGGGCCTGAAGGTCCGCGGCCTCCTTTTTCATCTTGGTCAGGGTCGGCTTCCAGAGGCGGTCCAGGAACGCGTTCACCCGGTCCGCGTTCTTGGCCATGTTCTCCTCGAGGATGAACGCGGCGTGGTCGGCGTAGCCCAGCAGGCGGGCCCTTTCCTGGCGGAGGGCGATGATCCCGAGGACGTTGGCCTTGTTGTCGTTCGCGTTATCGTTGTCGCCCTTCATGAAGTAGGCCCGGTGGAGCTTCTCCCGGAGATCGCGCTTCTCGGAGTATTGGAGGAAGGGGGTCATGCTGGGAACCTGGATGGTGAAGAGCCATTTTCCCGCGAGCCCGGCCTCCTTGGCCGCCTCGGCGGCCATCGTCCGGACGGAGGGCGGGAGCCCGGCCAGGTCGGCCTCGCTGTCGATGACCAGCTTGAACGCGTTCGTCTCGGCCAGGACGTTCTCGCCGAACTTCACGCTCAGCAGGGAGAGTTCCTGGTTGATCTCCCGGAGCCGGGTCTTGCTCTTTTCGTCGAGCAGGGCGCCGCCGCGGACGAAGCCGCGGTAGCCGTTCTCGAGGAGGAAGAGCTCCTCGCGGTCGAGGTTGAGGGAGGCGCGGGCGTCATAGACGGCCTTGATCCTGAGGAAGAGCTTCTCGTTGAGGCCGATGTCGTCCCGGTGGGCGGCCAGCATGGGGGCCGTCTTCCGGGCGAGGGCCTGAAGCTCCTTGTTCGTGTTCGCGCCCTGGAGGCCTCCGAAAACGGCGGTCACCTGGGAGAGCAGGAGGCCGGTGCGGTCGAGCGCGGCGACGGTGTTGGCGAACGTGGGCGGCTCGGGGTTGTCGGCGATGGCCGCGACTTCGACCTTCTCGCGCCGGATGCCCTCTTCGATGGCCGGGAGGAAATGCTCGTTCCGGATGCGGTCGAAGGGCGGGACGTCGAAGGGCGTCCCGTAGGGCTTGAGGAAGGGATTGTCCGGTCCCTCGGGCGGGGCCGGGGCCGCGGGCAGGGGAGAGATGGACGCGAGGCCCGCGCAGAGGATAAAGAGAATGATAAGCGATCGGCTCATGGCTTTCGCACCTCCTGATAAGGTCGGAAGGGCTCATTATACACAAGGATCCTCCGGAAAACATAGCCGGAGCCGGAAATCCCCCCGCCCCCCCCTTTTCCAAAGGGGGGAAGATCTGGGCCGGGACTCGGACCTGCGGCCAGAGGGGTGCGGCCGGAGGGGCGCGTCCACGACGCGTCTTCGTAGCCTCAGGCTTTAGCCTGAGCTTCTGACTTCCCCCCTTCCTAAAGGGGGGTTTAGGGGGGATTTATAGCTCTCGGGTAAAATCCCCCTGGCCCCCTTTTTCAAAGGGGGGACTTCAAGGGCGCCCTTAAACGCGCGCACAAAGACGCAGGCTAAAAGCCTGCGGCTACAGGCCTCGTGCGGTCTCGCAGGGCTGGGGGTTCTTGTAGCCTCAGGCTTCAGCCTGAGCTCTTTAAAACGCAGGCTAAAGCCTGCGGCTACATCGGGGCCTTCCGGACGCAGGCTGAAGCCTACGACTACAGGCGGCTGCATCAGGCCCCGGACTCGGGGCTGGGAAGGTTTCTGAAAAAAGAGCTTGACAAATAATACGATTCGTATTATATTAATATTGCTATGACGAAACGTAATATTGAATCCGACCTGAGCCTGGCCATCCTGGGGCTCCTCTCCATCCACCCCCTGTCGGGCTACGGCCTGCGCAAGGTTTTCCTGACGACGGCCATGGGGAACTTCAGCGCCAGCCCGGGAGCCATCTACCCGGCCCTCCGGAACCTCGAGGCGGCGGGCTTCGTCAAGGGGACGGTCGAGAACGCGCGGACGCTCCGCCCGCGCAAGGCCTTTGCCCTGACCGTGGAAGGCCGGGCCGCCCTGAAGAGCGCCCTATCGCGCCCGGTCACCCGCGACGACGTCATGAGGAAGATGGACAACCTCCTCCTGCGGTTCTCGTTCATGGACGGCCTGATGACGAAGGAGGAGATCCTCGGCTTTCTGAGCGCCCTGCGGACCGAAACGGAGGCCTATATTGGGGCCCTGGAGAACGAGATAAAGCGCGACGGGCCCCGGATGCCCTTCTGTGGGCGGGCCGCGGCCGAATTGGGACTGGAGGGCTACCGGGTGAACGCCCGGTGGGCCGAAAGAATATACGCCAGGCTTCGGAAGGAGCCGGTTGTCAAAGGAGAGATATCATGAGCAAGAGAAAAGCGGACCTCTTGGCGATCGTCGCTATGGCCTTGTTCGGCCTGTCGGCGGCATGGGCCGCGGTTCCGGCCGCGTCGGATCTGCCGGAGGGGCTCACCGGCCTGGCCGGACCGTTCGACCTGGCGGGTCCGAGGGCGGCCGGGGTCCGGGATTATATCCAGGAAACGCGACTCGTCCACATGAATATGAAGGGACAGAGGACCGGGACGGAGACGCTCACGCTCAAGCTTCGCTGTGTCCCGGCTGAGCTCCGCGGAAAGCCCGGCGACGAGTACACCTGCCTCGAGTTCAGTCTTCGGGTGAATGACGGGGAAGCCGTGACCATTCCGGTCCTGGCCGGGTGGAGTTACGTCTACCTGAAAACGGCCACCGACATGGACGAGAAGGGGCAAGTTTTCGGCATCCCGCACTCGAAATTCGAAGGCCTCGTGGACAGCAAGGGCGCCAAGGTCGATGTCACTCACGGATACTTCATTTACAACAGTTTCATAGATTTCCACGGCTTCGACGATATCTTCGCCCGTCCGAGCCCGGGGGGCGCCGGGCTCCAGGACCTGACGGTCCCGGGCCAGGCCATCGTCCATGCCGCGGCGTTCTCCGAGCCCCCGGTCAACCTCGGGGAGGGGATCAAGCCCGGCTCCTACTTCCGTAACGGCGAGGTCAAGCTGGCCTTCAAGGGGCTGGGCTTCGCGGACGACAGGGCCTGCGCGGTCATCGGCTTCGATTCCGGCGAGAGCACGTTCAAGATGATCATGCCGATGGGCCCGAAGGCGGACATCGTGACCGACGGCGGGTCGGAATACATCGGCGACATCTACATCGACCTCGAGACCCGCTGGGTGCGGAAGATCATGCTCGATGAGTTCGTCGTCTCGGAAACCCTCGTGCCCATGGCCGGACAGGCCGGCGCCTCCGCGGCCCCGATGAAGATGACGGCCTATACCGTCCGCCACCTCCTGACGCGCCTGGTCGAGAAGGGGGCCTGAGATGCCGTCGGAGATCGTCACGGAAGTCGTCCACCGCGGCGGGATGCGCTTCGAAGGAAGGTCGAGGAGCGGAAGAACCGTCGAGCTCGACTTCGCCCCGCCGGGCGAACCGGTCGAGGGCTACACGCCCCTCGAGCTGCTGCTCGCCAGCCTCGCGGCGTGCAGCGGCCAGGTCACGGCGGGGCTTCTGAAGCGCATGGGCCAGGAGATCTCCGGCTTTCGCGTCATCGCCCGGGGGGTCAAGAAGGACGTCCACCCGACCGTTCTCACATCGGTCGTGCTCGAGTTCGAATTCACCGGGGGGCGGCTGGAGCCCGCCTCTGTGGAGAGGGCCCTGGCCCTTTCCGAAGAGCGTTACTGTCCGGTCTGGGCGATGCTCAAGGCCGCCGTCCCCATCAAAGCCGGATACAAGCTTCTCGCCGGCTGAATCATCCCGCGGCAGCGGTTTACCCCGTCCGGGATTTTTGATATGGTTGGGGTCCGATGACCGAGATCCTGGACGTCTTCAAGCTCCTCCTGAAGAAACGGTTCGGATTCAAGTTCGTCTATTCCAGCTCCTACTGGATGCTGAACGCCGGGAAGCACATCTTCCCGATCGTGAAATACCGGATCCTCTACGAGCGCCTGCTCGAGCTCGGGGCGCGGAAGGACGGGTTCCTCGTTCCCGAGCCCGCCTCCGACGAGGACGTCCTCCGCGTCCACACCGCGAAATACCTCAGGAAGCTGAAGACCGGGGCCCTCTCGGCCCTCGAGATCCAGGCGCTCGAGATCCCCTTTTCCCCCGAGCTCGTCAAGTTCGCCCTGCTCTCGACCGGCGGGACGATCCTTACGGCGGAGGAGGCTCTCAAGGACGGGATCGCCGTCCATCTCGGCGGCGGCTTCCACCACGCCTTTGCCGACCACGGCGAGGGTTTCTGCGTCCTGAACGACATCGCCGTGGCTGTCGGCAAGCTCCTCGCCGACGGCCGCGTCCGCAAGGCGATGATCGTCGATTGCGACCTTCACCAGGGGAACGGCACGGCCGCCATTTTTTCCGGGGAGTCCCGGGTGTTCACGTTCTCCATACACCAGATGGATATCTACCCTTCCGAGAAGGTCCCGGGCGATCTGGACGTCGGCCTGTGGTCGGGGGACGGGGACGAGGCCTATCTGGCGGCGCTCAGGGAACACTTCCCGCGTCTCTACGCGGAATTCCGGCCGGACCTCGTGATCTACGTCGCCGGCGCCGATCCCTTCCGGGGCGACCAGCTGGGCGGCCTCGACCTGACGATAGAGGGTCTGAGGGAGCGCGACGCCATCGTCATCGGGGAGGCGCGGAAGCTGAAGATCCCGGTGGCCATCGTCATGGCCGGGGGGTACGCGTCGGACGTCCAGGACACGGTCACCATCCACCTGAATACGATCAAAACGGCCCAAAAAGCCTGCTAGGATCGCCGATTCTAAAATCCCCCCGAAACCCCCCTTTAGAAAAGGGGGGATTAAACGGCGCCTCCGGCAGAACGGAACGGGCAGGGGCAGCCGCAGTCGTTCCACGTTTAGGAAAGGGGGGGATTGATATATCCCCTAAAGCCTCCATAGAAAGACGCGAATAAGCCGGTTCGCCATGAGCTTCCCCCCTTTGGAAAAGGGGGGCTGGGGGGATTTCCAAGGAAGACGCAGGCTGAAGCCTGCGGCTACATAAGCCAGGCCATATCTGCGAAGGCGGGGCATCGAGTCCCCCCCTTTGGAAAAGGGGGGTTGGGGGGATTTCTCGCTCGTCCCGCCCGGCTCGCTCTTACTCTTGTAAGAATATGTGGGCGTAGACCTTGGCGTCGCCGACCATGTTGTCGATGACGCTGTACTCGTTGGGCATATGGGCCGTTTCGTCGATCTTCGACCAGCAGGCGGCTTCGAACCCCCGGCGGCGGAAGAGGGCGGCCACGGTTCCCCCGCCGATGCCCGACGCCTTGGCCTCCTTGTCGTAGACCTCCTTGATGGCGGCCTTCAAGGCGGTAACCACGGCGGCCGTCGCCGGCGTGGGCGGCGCGGCGGGCGCGATCTGCTCTTCCTGGATCGTGATCTTCACGCCGTGCGTCCGCTCGACGCCGTCCGCGATCTCGCGGATCTTCCGAAGGACCTCGGCGACGTCGTAGCCGGGGAGGACGCGGGAATCCAGGTGGAAGATATCCTCGCCCGGGATGGTGTTGACGTTGGGGACGTTCGCTTCTTTCTTCGTGGGCTCGAACGTGGAGATGGGCGGATCGAACAGGGGGTCCTTCCGGTCATAGATCCTGTACAGGCCGTCGAGCTGGGTGATGAGGTAGCTTGCGGCCTTGAAGCTGTTGATCCCCTTCTCCGGGGTGGACCCGTGGGCCTGCTTGCCGAGGGTCTTGATCTTCAGCCAGATGATGCTCTTCTCGGCGACCTCGATGAGCGTTCCGGATTCATTGCCCGCGTCGGGCACGATGATGAGGTCCTGCTTTCGGAAGGCGTCCGTATGCTCGAGGACGTAGTCGATGCCCTTCCTGGACCCCGTCTCCTCGTCGGCGACCAGGGCGATGCCGACGTCGCTGGCCGGGAGCAGGCCCTCGGCCTGGAAAGCCTTGACCGCGAAGAGGGAGGAGACCAGGTCCTGCTGGTTGTCCTCGACGCCGCGGCCGTAGACGCGTCCCTTCTCGATCCAGGCCTTGTAGGGGTTCCCCTTCCACAGGGAGACCTCGCCCGGAGGGACGATGTCCGTATGGGTCATGACCCATATGGTCCTTGCCCCGCTCTTCCCCTTGTAGCGGGCCAGGAGGTTGGGCCGGAAGCCCTCGGGGGCGTCCAGGTCGGGGGCCTTGAGGAGCTGGATGCCGACGAAGCCGTTCGCCTCGAGGAACCGGGTCAGAAATTCCGCCCGTTTGCCTTCGCCTTCCCCTCCGCTCGCCGGGGCGATGGCCGGCAGGGCGGTCAGCCGGACCTGCATGTCGATCATTTCATCGCGGAAGGACTCGATGCGGCGGGTGATCCTGGCGAAGGCTTCAGCGTTGAACATGGGGCGTTCTCCTCAGAAATTTGCGGCGTCTGAAAATAATAGCGCGTTCGAAATGGGAATGCAAGGCCTCGGCACCAGTGCCGGGGAGGCGTGGGTTGACTTTTAGAGGGGTGGACGATACATTGAGGCCAAATGCGCATCGGTGTGGACGTCCGCCCTTTCCTCAGCCGCGAGACCGGGGTCGGGACCTATCTCCGTCACCTCCTCTTCGAGCTCGCCCGCATCGACAAGGGTAACGAGTATTGCCTGTTCAGCTCCTCGTGGAAGGAGCGTTTCCCTCCCGAAAAGGTCCCGCCGTTCGCGCGCTCGCGGTTCCGCGACCTGAGGATCCCGGTCCGGGCGCTGAATTTCCTCTGGTACCGGCTCGTCCTGGCCCCCGTTCGAGCGGTTCTTCGGCGGCCGGCTCGACCTGACCCATTCCCCGACTCCCGTTCCCCTGCCCGGGCGGTCGAAGAAGATCGTCACCGTTTACGACCTGTTCTTCCTCGACGACCCGGACCGGTCCGTCCGGGAGGCCCGCCGCGTGTTTGCGGGGAACCTGGGCGGTTCTCTTGCCGCGGCGGATGGGATCCTGGCCATATCCGAGTTCACGCGGAGGTCCATCCTGGACCGGTTCCCGGTGCCCGAGGAGAAGATCGTGGTCGCGCCGCTCGGCCTGAACCCCCTGTTGACCGTGGACGTTCCTTCCGCGGTCCTCGAAAAGACGCGGCGCAAGTATGGCCTTCCGGAGCGTTTCATCCTTTTTGTCGGGGCCGTCGAAAGGCGGAAGAACCTCGTGAACCTCCTCGAGGCCCTGGCCCTGGTCCGGCGGGCCGGAGATCCGATCGAACTCGTCCTGGCCGGGAGGGAGGGAGAGGCCTCGGCCGAGGTCGGAGAGGCCATGGAGAGACTCGGGCTCGGGTCCGCGGTCCGGACGCTCGGCTATCTCCCGGACACCGAGGTTCGGGACCTCTATCGGCTCGCCCGGGTCTTCGTCTTTCCGTCCCTTTGCGAGGGCTTCGGACTGCCGCTCCTCGAAGCCATGGCCTCGGGCCTGCCGTCGGCGGTTTCGCGGGCCGGCGCGCTTCCGGAGGTCGGGGGGGATGCCGCCGCCTATTTCGAGCCTGAGGATCCCGGGGATATCGCCCGGGTCATCATGGAGCTCCTTGGAGACGAATCACGGCGACGAGAGCTCACGGATAAGGGGAGGCGGCGGGCTTCCGACTTCAGCTGGGCCGAGACCGCCCGGCGCACGCTCGCCTTCTACGAGCGAACGGCGGGGGCGGGATGACGAACGTCCTGTTCGTTTCCCATTCCTCCGAGCTCAACGGGGCCGAGAGGATGCTGTTGGATACGGTCCGAAGGCTCGACCGCGGGAAGTTCTCCCCGATCCTGGCGGTCCCCCGTCCGGGACCGCTGTCCGAAGCCGCGGCCGGAGCCAGGATCGACTGTCTGACGCTCCCGATGAAGTGGACCTTGACCGAACCGGCCAAGGTTTGGAAGCAGCCGCTCTCCCTTCTCTGGAACATCCGGAGCGTGCGCGTGGCGGACCGGATGATCGGAGATCTCGGGATCGGTCTCGTCGTCACGAACACCTCGGCCGTCTGGACGGGCGCTCTGGGGGCGCGGCGGGCCGGTGTTCCCCACGTCTGGCTCATTCACGAGATCCTCGACGGGGAAAGCCCCCTGCTCAAGTATATTCTCGGGCGCAAAGCCCTCGTCCGGCGCATGGCGCGGCTATCAAAGCGCATCATCGCCAATTCCGCGGCGTCCGCCCGGGCTTTTGCCGGGTCCGGCAAGGCGGTTGTCATCGGGAACGGAATTTCGATGCGGACCGCGCCGGCGACCGAAGTATCCGCCCTCAGGAACTCCCTGGGAATCGAGCCGGAGGCGCCGGTCGTCGGGGTCGTCGGCAAGATCTATCCGGGCAAAGGGCAGATGGAAGCCGTGCTTGCCGCGGATATTCTCAGGCGCGCCCGGCCGGCTCTCAGGCTTCTCCTGGTCGGCGAAGCGGCCGACTCCCGGTACGACGAAAGCATTCGCGAGACCGTCGGCAGGCTCGGGCTGGAGAAGAATGTGCTATCTCTCGGCCGCCGGAACGACATCGAGGCGATCCTCGCCCTGCTCGACGTGCTGCTCGTCGCTTCCTCGGTGGATTCGCTCGGACGTGTCGCGCTCGAAGCCATGGCCGCAGGGACGCCCGTCGTCGCGGCGGCGGCCGGGGGCATTCCGGAGGTGGTCAGGGACGGAGAGACCGGGATCCTCACGCCTTCAGCGGACCCCGGACTTCTCGCCGCCGGCGTCGCCCGTCTGCTCGACGATCCGGCGCTCGCCTGCAGGGTCGCCGTAGGTGGACGCGTGTTCGTCGCGGCGAATTACCCGATAGAGGGCCAAGTCCGGAAGATCGAGCGCGTGCTGGAGGAATGCCTTGAAAGCTGACCCCGGCCCCGCGCCCGTCCTTTCCATCATCCTCGTGAACTTCAACGACGCGGCCCATCTTCCGGAAAGCCTGGCCTCGGTCGGGATGCATGCCGCGGGCTTCGGCTTCGAGGTCATCGTCGTCGACAACGCTTCGACCGACGGAAGCCCCGCCCTCGTCGCCGAGGGATTTCCCGGGGTCAGGCTCGTCCGGAACGAAAAGAACGAGGGCTTCGGCCGGGCGAACAATAGGGCCGTCCGGGAAAGCCGCGGCGAGTTCCTGCTCTTCCTGAACACGGACGCCGTCGTTCACCCGGGAGTGCTCGATCTCCTCATGAACGAGATGCGAAGACATCCGGGACACCGGCGTTGTCGGCCCGGCCCTCCTCACGCCGGCCGGCTCGTTCCAGGCCTCGTTCGGCGGCCGGACGGGCTTCTTCGCCGAGCTCGCGAAGAAGGCCCTCCTCAACCGGCTTCGGACGCGGGCCCTCCGGAACGACCGGAGCCGCCGCGAGGTCCGTTGGGTGAGCGGGGCCTTCCTCCTCGTCCGGCGCGCGGCGTTCCTCGAGGCCGGAGGATTCGACGAGAGATTCTTCATCTACTTCGAGGACATCGACCTTTGCGAGCGCATCCTGGCCAAGGGATGGAAGGTGATCTTCCTGCCCGCGGCCGTAGCCACGCATCACGGCGGCGCCGTGACATCGGCCCGCCCCCTGCGGAGCCGCGTGGAATACCGGAAAAGCCAGCTTCGTTTCTATCGAAAGCACGGCTCGACGGCCTCGCTTTTTCTGCTTAAAGCGTATCTTCGATCCTCGCGCGCCGGCCGGGAGGCCCTCCGAGGTGAAGGCGGGGGTGCGGCATGACCCGGGTTCGCGTCCTCGAAATGATCGACAGGCCGTTCCTCGGCGGGGGACAGGTCACCGTCCTGACGCTGGCCCGGGGCCTGGACAGGGAGAAGTTCGAGGTCCTTGTCGCGTCCGAGGACGGCGGGCCTCTGGTCGACGAGCTCCGCAAGATCGGGATCAGGCACATTCCCGTCAAGCTCGGGAAGCTCTCCGGACCGTCGGCGTCGCGCGCGCTCGCGGCGGTCCTTCGGGATAACGCCATCGACGTCCTCCATACCCACGGAGGCATCGCCGGGCTTTACGGCCGCTTGGCGGCCAGAAAGGCCGGGACCCCGGCTATCGTTCACACGATCCACGGCATCCACTATCTCCACTACCGGAATCCCGCCGCTAAAAGGGCCTTCATCCTCCTCGAGCGCTGGCTTTCCCGGTCCACGGATGCGGTAGTCTTCGTCTCGGTGGCGGACATGGAGCGAGCGGCGCGCCTGCGGCTCGCCCGGCCGCCGAAAGCGCGGCTCATCAGGAACGGAGTCCCGCCGATCCAGCCTGAACGTCTTCGCGATCCCGCGCTGCGGTCCGGGCCGAGCTCGGCGCCGTCGGGAGACCTCTCGTCGTCGCGGTGTCCCGGCTCCACAGGCAGAAGGGCGTGAGCTTCCTGCTGAGGGCTGTCGCGCACGTCCGGACGGAAGTTCCCCAGGTCAAGGTCGTGGTCGCCGGGGGCGGGCCGCTCACCGAGCGGCTCGGAGCCGAGCTGAAGGTCCTCCGGTTGGAGGATAACGTCACGCTCCTCGGGGAAAGGAAGGACGCTTCGGATATTCTGGCCGCCGCGGACCTGTTCGTCCTGCCCTCCCTATGGGAAGGATTGCCCTACGTTCTCGTCGAGGCCGCCGCGTTAGGAAAGCCCATCGTCGCGACCGACATCGACGGCGTCCGCGAGGTCATCCGGAGCGGGGCGAACGGGATACTTGCGAGGCCGCGCGACCCGGCGTCCCTGGCCGCGTCGATCCTCTTCCTCCTCAAGGACCGGGAATTCGCCCGGAAGCTCGGCGAAGCCGCCCGGGCCGAGATCCCGCCCAAGTTCTCGATCGAACAAATGATCGGCGAAACGGAAGCGCTCTATCTAGAGGTCCTGTCCGCGAAATCCCGGAGCTAACTTCATCCTGAGCATGTAAGGGACGCAGGCTTAAGCCTGCGCTCAAGATCTTGGATTTCCCCCCTATGAAAATGGGGGGCGAGGGTGGATTCCCTGGGAAGACGCAGGCTAAAGCCTGCGGTTTCCCCTACATATGGGGCGGGGGGATCCTGGGCAGCTGCCTGCGGCGCCGGGACGATCTGCAGAGATGTGCCTTGAAGCCCCCCTTTGGAAAAGGGGGGCGAGGGGGGATTTCCTGGGAAGGCGCAGGCTAAAGCCTGCGGCTACAAGACTTAGGGCGGCGGACCCCATTAAGTCTCCCTTCAGGACGGGGAGGCCACAAGCCGGCCTTACCCCCTTTAGAAAAGGGGGGCGAGGGGGGATTTCCAAAACGCGGGTTCCTTGGGTTATAATGCCCCCGATGGAAAACGCGAAGGTCGCCCTGGTCCATGACTGGCTGACGGGGCAGAGAGGGGGCGAGAAGGTCCTCGAGGTCCTGGCCGAGATCTTCCCCAAGGCCCCTATTTACACGCTTTTCCACATCAAGGGCAGTCAGCACCCGGACATCGAGAAGCGCGTCATCCGGACGAGCTTCCTCCAGGGCATGCCGTTCCTCGGCGAAGAAATACCGGTCGTACCTGCCGCTTTTCCCCCTGGCGATCGAGATGTTCGACTTCCAGGACTACGACCTCGTCGTCTCGTCGTCCCATTGCGTGGCCAAGGGGGCCATCCCGGCGCCGGACGCCCTGCACGTCTGCTACATCCATTCCCCGATGCGCTACGCCTGGAACCTCTATTTCTCCTATTTCGCCCCGGAGCGGCTGTCCCCGTTCTCGCGCTGGATCATCCCGCCCGGCCATCCATCGCCTTCGGACCTGGGACGCCGCGTCGGCCGCGCGCGTGGACCGTTTCGTCGCCAATTCGGCCAACGTCGCCCGCCGGGTCGGGAAGTATTATCGCCGCGAGGCCGACGTCATCCCGCCCCCGGTGGATACGGAGTTCTACAAGCCGGACGAATCGGTCGTCCGCGGGGATTACCACCTCATCGTCTCGGCCCTGGTCCCCTACAAGCGGATCGACCTGGCCATCGACGCCTTCAACAAGACCGGGGCCCCGCTGAAGATCGTCGGCACCGGTCCCGAGCTCGGGGCGCTCCGGAAGCGCGCGAAGGAGAACGTGAAGTTCCTGGGAGCGGTCGGCGGGGGGCACCTCCGGCGGCTCTATCAGGGCGCGGCCGCTTTCCTCCTTCCCGGCGAGGAGGATTTCGGCATCGCCACCCTCGAAGCCCAGGCCTGCGGGACGCCCGTCATCGCCTACGGCCGCGGCGGCTCCCTGGAGACGGTCGTCCCCGGCGAGACCGGGATCCTGTTCGGCGAGCCGACCGTCGCCGGCCTCCTGGGCGCGCTTGACAAGTTCCGGACCTTCACGTGTAATATGGAAAAGATCAGGTCGAACGCGATGCGGTTTTCCCGGACGAAATTCAAAGAAGAGATGTCTCTCTACCTCAGGAAGGCGTGGGCCGAGCGCGGGGCCCGGTCATGATCAAGGAAAAGCGCCTCCGGCTCATCGGACTGTTCGTCCTGTCCGACTGCCTGGCCATCCTTTTCTCCTACTTCTATTCCTACCTCTTCCGATTCTACGCCTATATCATCCCCGTCGATCCCGCCCGGGGCATCCCGCCCCTCCGGTCGTACGTCGTGGTCTTTCCGCTGTTCCTGGCCGTGCATCTCGGGATCTTCTACCTTCAGGGCTTCTACAGGACGAGGCTCCGGCGCGCCCGTATCGACGACTTCATCTACGCCTCCATCAACGGCGTCCTGACCATCCTCGTCGTCTTTTCCGTCCTGAACTACCTTTACAACTACAGCCAGGGCCAGGCCCCCATCTACCGGATGACCTTCAAGCTCTCCCACGGCTTCCTGGCCGTCTATTTCGTGACCGTCATCTTCGTCATCCTCATCTTCCGGAACCAGGTCTACTTCTTCATGAAGCGCCGCTATCGCCCGGGGGCTGAACCTGTCCAACGTCCTCATCGTCGGCGCGGGCGAGATGGGCAGGACCGTCGCCCAGAAGCTCGCGGGCTTCCGGGACCTCGGGTTCCGGGTCCTGGGTTTCCTTGACGACGACGTCCCGAAGGGGACGGAGATCGGCGTCAACGGAGGGGTCAAGGTCCTGGGCAGGCTCGACGACCTCGGGCCCGTCATCGAGGAATACGGGGTTTCCGAGGTCTATGTGGCCCTGGACTTTTACCACTATGCCAAGATCGTCGAGACCTTCCGGATCATCGACAAGTATCCCGTCCACGTCCGCCTCATCCCCGACCTCTTCCAGCTCCTGACCCTCAAGGCCAACGTCCAGGACCTCGACGGGTTCCCCGTCATCAGCGTCGACGAGGTCCCGCTCAAGGGGGCGCCCGGAGCTCGTCAAGCGGGCGACCGACGTGGTCGTTTCGGCCCTGTTCCTCGTCCTCTTCTCGCCCGTTCATGCTCATCGTCGCGCTCCTGGTCAAGCTGACCTCCCGGGGGCCGGTCTTCTATCATCAGGAGCGGGTCAGCCTCGACGGACGGCGCTTCATCATCCACAAGTTCCGGACGATGATCTGCGACGCCGAGAAGTGCACGGGCCCCGTCATGTCGGACAAGGACGACCCGCGCATCACGAAGCTGGGCCGCTTCCTCCGCAAGTACAGCATCGACGAGGTCCCCCAGTTCGTACAACGTCCTCAAGGGGGAGATGAGCCTCATCGGGCCGCGGCCGGAGCGCCCGGAGTTCGTCCTGGAGTTCCGGGAGAAGATCCCCAAGTACATGCTGCGCCACAAGGTCAAGCCCGGGATCACGGGCTGGGCCCAGGTCCACAACCTCCGCCAGGACACCTCGATCGAGAAGCGGCTGGAGTACGACTTCTATTACATCCAGAACTGGTCCTTCACCCTGGACATCAAGATCCTGTGGATGACCCTGCGGAAAGGGTTCATCGACAAGAATATGTAAGGCCTCAGATCACCCGTTCGACCCTGGTGGTCATTTATCGCCGGCCCGCCCTTGCGGCCGAGACGGCATTGACAGCCCTCCGCAAAACGCCTAACTTATTATTATCGATATGTCGGTATGGAGGGTCACATGAAGAAGGCGGCCTCTTTATCGGCGAAATCCATCGGGATCGCCATCCTGGCTTTGATGCTGGTCGGAGCCCTTGCGGCCTGCAAGGGAAAGAAGGGCGAAGAATTGAAGCCCGTCGCGGAGCAGGAAGTTTTCACGCTCGACGTTCTGGAACCCGTCCTCGGCGAGGCGCGTGAGGACAATTCCGGGATCCTGGACGTCACGGGCGACGCGAAAGAGCTGATCATCTCCTACCGGTACTTCGACGTCGATCAGCTGAACATTGAGGACGACATGGTCAAGGACCTGGGCCCCAAGATCGAGGCGCTTTATGCGAAGTTCAGGGCCCTGGACAGGGTGGCCTTCCAGGTGACGACGAACGACCCGCTGACCCCGGGGGAATGGAAGCCCTATGCGAATTTTGCCGTGAACCGTAAGATGGTCGATGAGCTGGAATGGAGCGGGATCCTGACCGCCGATTTCTTCAAGAGCGTCATCGAGCTCCGGCGGTTCGAATAAGCCGTCCCGGTCTTTCTTCAGAGATCGATCGAGATGCCGACCGAGGCGTAGTGGATGAGGGCGAACGTATAGACCTTGTCGTTGTCGGCGCCCCCCTCGACAAAGCGATATCCGGCCCTGAGGGTCATGGATGGAGAGATTCGGACCATGACGGCGAGCAGGACATCCTCGGCCCGGCCCTGAGGGGCGGCCAGGGCGTCCGCGTCGAGGAGCAGACCAACCTTCGGCGATATCCACCTCTCGACCCGGACGTTCAGGAGAGGCACGGGCCCGACGTTCTTCCTCGTGGCGCTCAAGGTCCCGTTTTCCAGGCCGATGGCCGCGTCTCGGATCTTGGCCGTGAACCCGATGCCCACCTTCCATTTTTCCCCACGGACGAGCTCATAGCGATAGGTTAATCTGTAGGAGTTGAACTTGTAGGAGCCCTTGACGGGGGCGCCCTCCGGGAAATCAGTTCCGTAGAAATGGATGGGGAAGGGAGAGATGCCCGAGGCAGAGAATTTCAGGGGCGCATAGAGCACGGATAGGCTGTGGCGGGGTGATATCCGCCAGGTCAGCCGCAACCGGTAGAAATACGCGGCATCGGTCTTGAAATCCTTCGAGAGGGAGAACCGGGTGCCTGTATCTCCCGGGACGGCGATATTGTTGTAGCCGCTGAAGGCCGCGCCGTTCTCGAAGTCGAGAACCCAGCGGCTGTCCTTCGCGGCGGCGGACGGGACCGACATCGCGAACAGGATGGCGGCCGCGACGAGAATGGATCTGCTCTTCATCGTCCCCCTCCTAGAGCTTGAGCCAGGTCCGCCCGATGAGGGCGCTCAGGAACGATACGACCCCGCCCAGGACCGTGCCCCAAACGAGGTCCACGACGGTCACGACAAGAGGCCAGCCTTTGAGCGTCGCCATGTTGCTCAGGTCGTAGGTCGCATAGCAGATGAGCCCGAACAGGGCCCCGAACAACAAGGCTTGGAGGGGCGCGCCGCGCAGGAGGGCGGGGCGGACCACGAAGACGAGCAGGCCGGCGATGAAGATCAGGTAGAAGAGGATGGCCGCACCCCAGCGGACCTGGGGGCTGAGGAAGGTTCCCAGTTGGCGCCTGTAAAAGCCCTTGGCCACCAGGCCCAGCCAGACCATATCGATCAGGAAAAAGATCGCGAGGGTGATCCCATAGAGGATCAAGGCCTGTTTGAGCGACATGTTATCCTCCTTCCTTCCCCTTCCCGCTGACGACCGAAGAGCATTTCCGGGGACAGTTGTCCCAAGGGTATGGTTCGGTCATGGGAGTACCCATAGTATAAGCGAAGAAGGCTCTAAAATCAGCAGGCTCATGTATATCATTGGATAATCGTCATTTAGGGATGCGACCCCGCTTGACAGGACCCTGAAGCGGCCCTATTATCCCATGCGGCAGGGCATGTTGGCGCAATCTCTTTGGCTCAAGGCGGCGGTCCTATCTGTAACCCTATGCGCCTTCCCCGCCCAGCCATGCGCCCAGGAGGCGACCGACGAGGCGAGACTGGCCGCGATCCTGAAGAAGTCCGCCGAATACTGCCGCCGGCTCGAGCGGGCCGCGCTCGATTTCATCTGCTTCGAGGAAGTGACGGAAGAGACGGTCCGCTTCACCCGGAAGACCACGGTTTATCTCTACGACTATCAGTTCGTCAGGAAGGACAAGAAGGCCCAGGAGAAGCGGGAGCTCATCTCGGTCGACGGCCAAAAGTCCAAAAACCGAAAATCTTCCCTGCAGACCGTCATGTTCTTATACGAGAATGCCCTCTTCGGGCCGGTCGGCCTGCTGAGCGAGTCCTGGCAGAAGCTCCATGATTACAGGCTCATCGGCGAGGACAAGATCGGCAAGGAAAAAGCTGTGGTCATCTGGGCGACGCCCAAGCGGGAGCTCGGCGAGCCGCACCCTTACGGGAGGATCTGGATCAAGGAAGACGACGGAAGCGTCCTGAAGATCTCTTGGGACCAAAAATCGCTCCGGAATTATAAAGAGATCGAAGAATTCGCCAGGAGCCAGGACGCCGAGCCGTCGATCACCGCCTTTTCGGAATACGGATACGAGAAGAACGGGCTTCGGTTCCCGAGCCGCAGTTATTCGGAGCAGGGCTATATCCTCTCGAACGGGCCCAAGGTCGCCAACGCACGAATCTCGGTCGTTTATAAGAAATACAAGTTCTTCACGGTCGAGACGGAGGTCGGCTTTAAGTAGAAGCAGATAGCTCATCCCTCATCTATGGGTCCTTTTCGATACCGGCACAAATCAAAATCCCAGGGATATTGACAATATCACAATTGAGATGTTAGTCTCTCTTCATTCTCAATGGGGAAGGTGCAATCCAAGCGGGGAGCTATATTCATGGGAACAAGCGAACGGAATATTCCAATCACCGTGACGATAGAACAGATGAAGAAATTGGGACTACGCGCACGGCATGTCCGTGTTTTGACGCTTAGGACAATAGAATCTTACCTTTTGGATGATTCTGTGTTAACCGATATGTGTGAGGCATTTGGCCAACCTGGTTATGCCCAATCACTTTTAGTGTAAAAACGGAGGCTTTAAGAAGCAACGTGATGAACGGAAGCCCAGCTGATGATTTAAAGCGTCCAGCGGGTGAGATATATAACGCGGCCAAAAGACTATTCCCAGACCGCAAACTTGGTAGTGATAGGCGCGCAGAGGAATCTGCGCGCCTCTCTTACGGCCGGGAGCAGCGATGTATAGTGTTCTTCGGAATGATGTGTTTGGAGAATAGCAGTCTGGATATATTAAGAGCCTTGGGATTAAATACATCTATTCCAGAATACCCCGGTCGTTTTAATTGCGGTCTCTTTGTATGTGCGAGGAGGGCCCGGGAATTCCCTAGGCTTTCCTCCGGGCCGCAAGCAGCGGCAACGTCAGGATGAAATACTGGACCCCTGACGCGACCGTAGCGACAAGCGTCGTATCATAAGCCCACCGCAATAGCGGGCTTGCGGTCCCGTGCGCATTCAAGGCGAGCACCGCGAGGATCGTCAGGACTTGGGCGACGGTGCTGACCTTCCCCAGGAGGGTCGGGAAGAAAGCCTTCTGGCCCTTCCATAAGAGAAGAACGATAGCTCCCACCGCGATCATGACGTCCCGCCCGATCACGATGCAGACCACCGTAAGGGGAATGGCATTCGGACGGCTGATCTGGGAGAGCCCCAGCAGAACGAAGGACGATCGTCAGGAGGAGCTTGTCCGCGACCGGATCGAGCCAAAGGCCGAGCCTCGATTTCTGATGATAGATCCGGGCCGCGAGGCCGTCGAGAACGTCCGTCAGCCCGGCAAGAAGGAAGACGATGAACGCCGCCCGGGGCCGGCCGTCGAGCATCATCTTGGCGAACACCGGAACGAGCAGGATCCGGGACAGGGTCAGGAGATTGGGAATGAGACAGCATTCTTTCCAGAAATTGGCGCTCATGGCTTCCTTTGCGTTCGGTCCTATTTCATCAGCTCCAGGATGACGTCCAGCGCCCCGATGGCCTCCGAACCGCCGACGACGGCCTCGGGCCGGAAGGTCCTTCCGGGCCCGAGGTCCATGATCTGATAGGCGACGATCTGGACGATGGGCGCGCGGAAATAGTTCTCGGGGGGAACGTCGGATATCCGGACCTGGTCCGGGGTCATCTGCGGCGTGAACTTGTATCCCTTGTTCTTCAGGAAATTGACCAGCCGGACCAGCGTTTCGGCCAACTCGGCCCGGTTGATGAGCTTCTTCGGCTGGAAGGTGTGGTTCTCGTAGGATTCCATGACGCCCAGGGCCGTGACCTTGACGATGAACCGCGAGGCCCATGAGGTCGCGATATCGATGAAGATGGGCGATGCCGGCTCGCCTCCATCGAGGACCTTCCTGAGCTTGACGGCGATGACGGCGGCCAACTCCTCTCGGGAGATGGCCTGCGAGGCCGGGATATCATTGTAGAGGCTTGGGAGCTCGTAGATCCCCAGCCTGTTCTTCAGGCTTTCGATGCGCTCCTGAAGAACCTTGTCCTTGGGGTTCGCCTCGGCCAGGAGTTCGTAGACGTCCAGGCTCCGGCCGAATTGCTGGTCCTCGTACAGAGCGTCGGCATATTCCTTGAGGATGGCCTTGTCCTTGGGAGCGCCGGCGCTCGCGGCCTTGTAGTGAAGGGAGGCGCTTGCGGCGTTCTTTTCCTTCCAATAGATCCTGGCCAGGGACAGGTTGGCGTCCACGGACTCCGGTGTGTAAAAAAGCGCCGAGAGGTAAGCTTTCTTCGCGGCGTCCATATCCCCGGAGCCGGCGGCCGAACGGCCCTCGTCGATGAACGCCTCGGTCTTCTCCTCCCGCAGGGCTTCGAACCTGGGCTTGGCCCAGGCGTGGTCCGGCTCCCTCTTGAGGATGTCGCTGTACCGGGCATACGCCTGCTCGTCGTCACCCCGCGCCAGCGCGACCTGGGCCAGACCGACGTAGGCCAGGACGAGCTCGGGATCGAGCCCCAAAGCTTCCCTGAAGTTCTTATCCGCGGCCTGGAGGTCCTTGATCTGAAGGGCGAGGAAGCCCCTTCCGAGGTAGGAGACGGGGCTCGAACCGAGCCTGGCGAACGCCTTCTCGGCCCTATCGATCCTCCCGGTCCGCAGGTCGTTCCAGGCCTCTTCGGCGACGATCCTCTCCTCGAGGGTCATTGAGGTCGTGAGGGACTGGGGGAGCTCCTCGACGTAGAAGGCCGGAGGCAGGGGCTTGAAAGTCGCGCAGGACCAGGCCAGGGCGGCGAGGCCGGCGGCCAGGAATATCTTCTTCACCATGACTCTTCTCCTTGGCGGAGGTAGGGGAGATAGCTCGTAATGACCGCGGGATCGGCCATCACCCGGAACTCCATGGCCCCGTCCTGTTGCCGCCGCTTCAGGATCAGGGAACGTTGGGGCAGGGAGCGCACCAGGTCCTCGCGCTCGGCCGGGATGCGGAACGTGAACGCGCGGTGGTCCCGGAAAAGGATCTCGCGGAGCCTTTCCATAAGATCCGCCGTCCCTTCCCCCGTCTTGGCCGAGATATAGAGAGTTCGCGCATCGGGGGCCCTGTTCCTCCGGAGGAGGTCGGCGCGCTCGGCCTCGGCCAGGAGGTCGATCTTGTTGAAGACCCGGACGATCGGGACATCGGTGGCTCCGATCCGGGCCAGGACGCCGTCGACCGCCGCGGCCTGCTCCCGGGAACGGGGGCTCGTCGCGTCGATGATATGGAGGATGGCGTCGGCCTCGCGGACCTCGTCGAGGGTGGCCTGGAACGACGTCACGAGCTCGGTCGGGAGCTTCCGGATGAATCCGACCGTATCCGACAGGAAGAAGTACAGCCCGTCGGGGTAGGAGACGCGGCGAAGGAGCGGGTCGAGGGTCGCGAACAGGTTGGGCGACGTATATCGCCGTTCCCGGGTCAGGGTGTTGAACAGGGTGGATTTCCCGGCGCTCGTGTATCCGACCAGGGAAACGGTGGGTACGGGGCTCTTCCGGCGGCTCTCACGCTGTCCGGCGCGCCTCTTTTGGACGGCCTGGATGGTCTTCCGAATTTTCGCGATGCGGTCGTTGATCCTCCGGCGCTCTTCCTCGAGCTTCTTCTCGCCCGGCCCTCGGGCCCGGATGCCGGCGCCCGCGCTGGCGCCGCCCAACCGGGACATGGCGATGCCCTTGCCCACGAGGCGGGGGAGGAGGTAGGACAGCTGGGCCAGCTCGACCTGGAGCTTGCCCTCGTTCGTCCGCGCCCGCTGGCCGAAGATCTCGAGGATGAGCTGGGTCCGGTCGATGACCCTGGCCCCGATCTCCTTCTCCAGGCTTCTCTGCTGGATGGGCGTCAGGTCGTGGTCGAAGATGACGAGGCCGGCGTCGAGCTTCTTCCTGAGCTCGTGGACCTCTTCGACCTTGCCCGCGCCCAGGAAGCTGCGGACGCTCGCCCGGGGACGGTTCTGGAAGACGCTCCCGACCACCTTGTTCCCGGCGGCGGAGGCCAGGCCGGCGAGCTCGGCCATCGAGTCGCGGGCCTCCTCCTTCTCTTTCTTGGTGGTGGCCAGGTTGATGAGGATCGCGTTGTCCATGGGCCCCTATTGTATGTTTTTTGCCAGGTGGTCCTCAAGGGCCGGCATATCTCCGGCCCGGAACCAGGTGATGTCCGTCATCTTGCGGAACCAGGTCATCTGGCGCTTGGCGTAGCGCCGGGTCTCGCGTTTGACCAGGTCCCGCGCCTCCTCCAGCCCGATCTCGCCCCTGAGGAAGCCCAGGACCTGTTTGTAACCCAGGCCTTTGAAGGCCGGGGCATCGGCCGCGACGCCTCCGGCAAGGAGGCTTTGGACCTCCTCGACGAGCCCCGCCGCGAACATCCGGTCGACGCGCTCCTCTATCCGCTGAACCAGGGCGGCCCGTTCGAGCTCGAGGCCGACGCGGACCTGGCGCAGGCCCTTGACGAAGGATTCCGTACTGCGGAAGTGCTCCGAGATGGGCTTTCCCGTCATTTCGAAGACCTCGAGGGCCCGGACGATCCGGATCCTGTCGCGAGCCCGGATCTTCAGGGCGTAAACGGGATCGATCTTTTCCAGACGCCGGTAAAGGGCTTCGAGGCCGTCCCGGGCCGCTTCGGCCTCCAGCCTGGACCGGACCTCCGGGTTCCGGCCCGGCCCGGGGAACAGGCCCTCGAGAAGCGCCTTGATGTAGAGCCCGGTGCCGCCCACGATGAACGGGACGCGGTCCCGGCCGTGGATGCCGGCCATGGCCTCGAGGGCGCCGGCGACGAAATCCGCGGCCGTGAACTGGTCCGCAGGGTCGGCGACATCCAGGAGATGGTGGGGGACGGCCTTCCGGTCGGCCGGCGAGGGCTTGTCCGTGCCTATGTCGAAGCCACGGTAGACCTGCATGGAGTCGGCGTTGATGATCTCGCCCCGGAACTTCGCGGCCAGGCTGAGCGCGGCCCCGCTCTTCCCGACCCCGGTGGGCCCCAGAATGACGACGAGAGACCGGGCTTCAGAGTACAAGTTCCCCCAGAAGCCAGAGGGCGAGGGCCGAGACGAAGAGAAGCAGGCCGGCGAGCTGTCTCCGGTTCAAAGCAGGTCCCCGATCCGTTCCAGGCCCTTGACCAGGGCGGATTCGTGTCCGTTCCCCAGGGTCCGCTTGACCGCCAGGACCTCCGCGGCCAGGATCTCGTCGAAGCTCCGGAGGAGGCTCCTCTTGCCTTCGTCGCTCGAGACGCCCAGGTTCTTGCGGAGGAGGGTCCGGAGCTCGATCCGTCCGTCCGGCTTCACCTGGCAGGTCTGAAAGACCGGGTCGAGCCGGCTCCGGACCTCTTCGAGCGTTTTCTCGAAGACGTTGGGCCCCACCGGGCCGAGCTCCTTCGAGATGTATCGGTAAATGAAGGAACAGCGGTCGTTGAACGCCCCGAAGAGACGGTCCATGTCGCCGAGGGAGTATTCGGCGGCCTGCCGGTCCGCCTTCTCCGTCCCCAGGAGCCCCAGGACGAGGAGCGCGAAGAGGGCCCTCTTCGTTTCCCGTTCGCCGAGCGGGCTGGTGCGGACGAACTCGCCCAGACTGCCGGACCCCTGCGCCGCAGAAAGCGCATACAGCTCGTGCGGACCGAGGGCGACGGGCTCTTCGTTCCGGGCAGGGAGGGGCCGGAGCTTCTGGTCGGGGCCGGGGAGTCCGGCCTCGATGATCGAAAGATCGGTCATCCGGCGGATGCCTTCCAGGATGAGCCCGGGAAGCTTTATGCCCTGGATCCACGGCGTTTCCATGGGAAGGGGGGTCGGGCCGAGGTCATAGGCCCCGTCGGTCCAGTCGAAAACCTCGTAGAGCTTGGACTCGGCGAATTCCCCGGCAAACTCCCAGGCCCAGCCCGGCGGAAGCCGGCGATCCTCGATGAGGCCGCGCATCAGGGACCGCGCGTCCCCATCGGCCTGGGCTTCGATGCGGGCGAGGTGGTCCGGGGGGATCTTCCCGCGGGCCGCGAGCCTCCTGAGGAAGCCCGGTCCGTCGAAGGTCTCGGGGCAGACGGACCACGTCCCGTCCGCAAAGATGAAAGCCTTCTCTTCGGATGCCCTCCGGACGGACAGACGTCCGGAGCTTCCCTCGCGCCAGATCAGCCCGAGGAGCTTCGGAAAGCTGGTCTCCGCGAGGTTGCCGCGGAATGCGTTCTGATCCACGACTGTAATTTAGTGGGGAAGCGGACCGGTGTCAATCCTATTTCATGTAGGACATGCCGATCATGCCGATGGCGATGTAGACGATGCTCTTGAGCAGCCAGAAGCCGTAGGAAATGAACAGCGACTTGCGGAGGCTGACCTTGAAGACGGCCGAGAGCCCGACGGCGAGGACGCCGAACATCCAGAGCTGGAAGAGGTCGAGCTGCCCGAGAATGATATAGGCCGGGGAGGTCACTTCGATCTTCGGGAAGAGCACGGCCAGGCTCGTCGAGGTCTGCATGACGGACTTCCGCGTCAGGATGAGGAAGGAGCGCAGGCCGTTGCCGAGGAGCTTGTCGATGAAGCTGGCGTGGACGAGGACGGCCAGGACGCCGACGAAGTTCCCCTGCGTCGAGACGAACCGTCCGAGCATGAGGAGGATGAGGCTCGAGAAGAGGAGCCCGATGGCCCCCAGCGCGGTGCCCCAGATGACGCCCCTGACGACCGCGCTGGTCGGGGACGCGTTCTCCATCTTGGCGATCAATCTCGGTGTAGCGTGTCTCGCCCATCCGCTCCTGGAGCTTGGTGTTGTCCTTGTACATCTTGAGCTGGTCGGCCTGCGTGTAGGGCGCGACGACGGCGGAGAATACGGCCATGAGCAGGATGAGGATGACGAGGGCATCGACCCAGACCGGCTTCTCGGCCAGGGACCGGAACACAGGCGTGGGCGCGAAGAAGACCCCTTCCAGGCGCTTGAAGAACGACATGTCAGGCTCCTTTCCTTTCTTCCCGTTCGATCACCCCGTCCTTGAGGTGGATGATCCTCTGCGTTTGGTCGGCGACGTCGCGGTCATGGGTGACGATGACGATGGTGTTCCCCCGGGCGTGGATCTTGTGGAACAGGTTGAGGATCTCCTGCCCGGTCTTCGAGTCGAGGTTCCCCGTCGGCTCGTCGGCCAGGAGGAGGGCCGGGTCGTTGACCAGGGCCCGGGCGATGGCCACGCGCTGGCGCTCGCCGCCGGAGAGCTCGGAGGGCTTGTGGAGCATGCGGTCCTTCATCTCCACCATCTCGAGGGCGCGGCGGGCCCGGGCCTCGCGCTCCGTCTTCCGGGCGCCGGCATAGATCATCGGGAGCTCGACGTTCCGGAAGGCGGTGGCCCGCGGCAGGAGGTTGAAGACCTGGAAGATGAACCCGATGTCCTTGTTCCGGACGGTAGCCAGCTCGTCCTCGCCCATGGAGCTGACGAGCTTGCCGTTGAGGAGGTAGGTCCCCTCGGACGGCGTGTCCAGACAGCCGATGAGGTTCATCAGGGTGGATTTGCCCGACCCGGACGGGCCCATGATGGCCACGAACTCGTTGGGCATGATGGCGAAGGAGACGCCGCGGAGCGCCCGGACCTCCTGGCGCTCGAGCTGGTAGGTCTTCGTGAGGTTCTCGACCTGGATCACCGGGCCGTTTTCGGGGGCCATGTCACTTCGCCTTTTTTTCGTCGCTCTTGACGAGTATCCCGTCCTTCAGCTCTCTCAGGGCGTTGTAGGGCCCGGTCACGATCTCCTGCCCTTCCTTGAGCCCGGAGACGATCTCGATGTTCATGCCGCCGGTGATGCCCTTCACGACCGTACGGAACTTCACCCGCCCGGACTCGACCGCGTAGACGCCTTCCTCTTCCACGCCGCTCTTCTTGTCCTTGCCCTCGGCGGGCTTTTCCCTCAGGACGAGCGACGCGATGGGGACGGCGAGGGCGCCTTTCTTCTCGGCGGTGATGATGTCCGCCGACGCGGACAGGCCCGGCTTCAGCTTGTGGGCGGGGTCGTCCAAAGTGATGACGACCTTGAAGTCCTTGGATTCCTGGGTCGTCGCCGTCGCCTTCTGCAGGGCGGAGCTCCCGATCTCGGTGACCTTGCCCTTGAAGACGGTATCGGGATAGGCGTCGACGCGGACGTTGGCCGATTGGTCGAGCTGGACGCCGAAGACGTCGGTCTCATCCACCTCGACCTCGACCTCCATGACGGAAAGGTCGGCGATCGTCAGGAGGACCGTGCCGGGATTGTTCATGGTCCCGATGATGGCCATCTCGCCCTCTTCCACCCGGAGGCTGGTGATCATGCCGTCGATGGGCGAGACGAACGTGGTCTTGTTCAGGTTGTCCATCGTGCTCTTGAGCGAGGCCTCGGCGTTCTCGATCTGCGACTTGATGCCCCGGACCTGGGCGGTCGAGACGTCGTATTGGAGCTTGGCGGTCTCGAGCTGGTCGAAGGAGATGAGCTGTTCGTCGAAGAGCCTCTTCTGCCGCTCGTAGGCGCCCTTGTCCTTACGGAAGCGCGCCTCGTCCTGGACGAGCTGGGCCTTGAAAGACCGGATGGAAGCCCGGTTCCCCTCGGCGACCGCCTCGTACTGGGTCGAGTCGAGCTTCAAAAGGAAGTCTCCCGCCTTGACGATATCGCCCTCTTCGACCCCGATCTTGATGATCCGGCCGGGCACGAGGGCGCTGATCTCGACGTTCTTCTTCGGCTTGACCTCGCCTGAGGCCGAGATGATCGACGTCAGGTCGGTCGCGGCGACCTTGGCGATCGTCACCTTGACCGTCTTCTCCCGCTGGGACCTCAGGTTGAATACGATGATGAGGGCGATGACGAGGATGATGCCCAGGACGATGAGCGTCCGTTTCCGTCTCCTCCAGAAGCTCCTGTTCTCGGCCATGGTCGGGGTCCTTCCTATCCTGAATCGCATATTAAAGAACATTGTATATTACGGACGGGCCGGAGAAAAGTTTTCTCCGGGCGCGCCTGCCTTTTGGTGAAGCGAGAGGGGGCGATTGCTACGATACCGGCAACTTGATAAGATAAGGGCAATGGGACTCCACGAAGCCTTCCTCGAGACCGCCAGATCGGCCGCCCGTGAAGCCGGCCGCGTTCTCGGAGAGAACTACGGGAAACGCGGCGAGATCATGTACAAGGGAGCCGTCGATCTGGTGACCCGCTTCGACAGGCTGGCCCAGGACATGATCTTCCGGCGCCTTTCGGAGGCCTTCCCGGACCACGGCTTTCTCGCCGAAGAGGGCCTGTCCAGGACCAGCGCCTCCGAGTTTCGGTGGATCTTCGATCCTCTCGACGGGACCACGAACTTCGCCCACACCTTCCCCGTTTTCTGCGTCTCCATCGCCCTCCAACAGGCGGGCTCGACCGTCCTCGGCGTCGTCTACGACCCGACCCGGGACGAGCTCTTCGAGGCCGTCCGCGGGCACGGCGCCCGGATCAACGGGCGCCCCGTCGCGGTCTCACAGGTCGACGATCTGGGGAAATCGCTCCTGGCCACCGGATTTCCCTACGACGTCCGGACGAGCGGGGAGAACAACGTCCGGGAGTTCTGCGAGTTCATCGTCCGGGCTCAGGCGGTCCGCCGCTGCGGCTCGGCTGCCCTGGACCTCTGCTATGTCGCCTGCGGCCGGTTCGACGGGTTCTGGGAGCTCAAGCTCAAGCCTTGGGACGTGGCCGCCGGGGCGCTCATCGCCGAAGAGGCGGGCGGAACGGTCTCGGATTTCGAAGGCGGGCCGTTAGATCTTTTCGCGGGAAAGGCTCTGGCCAGCAACGGGCTCATCCACGAGGAGATGATGGCGGTGCTGAGGGGGGATGCAAAGCGCGGGCCCGGCGGAGGCGCCGTTTGACGGGCGGGACCGGAAGGCGTGACACCGCGGGCTTAGGACCGCACCCAGGGGCAAGCCGGATTGTCGCGGCAGGCTTTAGCCTGCGTTCCCAGGCGAGGCGGGTCGTGGCCGCAGATGTTTGCCGGCGCCCGAGGGCCGTCCGGCTTGTAGCCGCAGGCTTCAGCCTGCGTCCTCCCCGGGCCCGCCACGTCATCCTTGCCATGCTCCCGTTCATCATGTTTTCCGTCTTGAGTTCCGCTTCGGAAGCGCCGGGCCGCCGGCCTCAGAACCTCATCCCTGTCAAGGAGCTCATCATCCCCGGGAACGCGGGGTGGGTGGATACGGGCATCGATGTCGAGGAGGACCAGGAGTTTCTTTTCCGGGGCGAGGGCGAGATCTCGCTCCAGAAGGGGAACCCCGATGCCGCCTGCGGGCCCGACGGGGCCGATATCCAGGGGCTCCAACAGCCCCTGCCCGACCGGAACATGGGCTGTCTGGCCGGGAAGGTCAGCCAGGTCCTGGCCGTCCGGACCGACGAAAAGACGGGCGAAGAGATCAAGGACGAGCTCGCCCGGTATTTCTTCATCGGTCGGGAACTTGTCGTCGTCATGCCCATTCGCGGCCGGCTTTATGTGGGGGTCAACGAGAACGTCGTCCGGGATAACGACGGGGAGTTCCGGGTGGCGATCTTTAGGATCGCCTCTTGAGGGAGGTCGGATGGGCATCCCTTAGGAGGGAGGGTCAGATGGAAGGGATGGCCTTCTTGGCGGCCAGGAACCGTTCCATGAACTGCGTATCGTACTTCCCCTCGAGGAACTCGCTGTCGGCCAGGATCTGGATGTGGAGGGGGAGGTTGGTCTTGATGCCGACGATGGTCGTCGTCTCGAGGGCTGTCAGCATCTTCTTGATAGCCAGCGGCCTCGTCGGGGCGAAGGCGATGATCTTGGCCACCAGGGAGTCGTAGTCCGGCGGGATCTGCCATCCGCCGTAGGCCGCCGAATCCACCCGAATGCCCTCGCCGCCGGGGAGGACCAGGAAGTCGATCTTTCCGGGCGAGGGGACGAAGGTCACGGGGTCCTCGGCGTTGATGCGGCACTCGATGGCGTGGCCCCGCATCTCGAGCTCGATCGGGAAATTGATCTTTTCCCCGGCCGCTTCCCGGATCTGGGCCTTGACCAGGTTGATGCCGTAGACGATCTCGGTGATAGGATGCTCGACCTGGACCCTGGCGTTGGCCTCCATGAAGTAGAACCGCTTCTTCTCGTCGACCAGGAACTCGAAGGTCCCCAGGCTCCGGTACCCGACCTCGGAGGCGGCGTCGGAGACCGCGTTCATCATCTTCTTCCGGATCTTCTCGTCGATGAAGACCGACGGCGTCTCCTCGATGAGCTTCTGGTACTTCCGCTGGATCGAGCACTCCCTTTCGCCGAAGGCGATGACCTTTCCCTTCCGGTCGCCGATGATCTGTATCTCGATATGGCGGGCTCCGGTGACGTACTTCTCGATGTACAGGGATGGGTCGCTGAAGGCCGCCCGGGCTTCGTTCTGGGCGATGGGGAACTGCTCCTCGAGGTTGGCTGCCGTCCGGCAGATCCTCATGCCTTTGCCGCCGCCTCCGGCGGCAGCCTTGATGATGACGGGGAAGCCGATCTTCTGGGCGATCTTCTTGGCCTCGGCAACATCCTCGAGGATCTTGTCGCTCCCGGGGAGGACGGGCAGGCCGGCCTTCTTCATGGCCAGGCGGGCCTTGTTCTTGTCCCCCATGAGCCGGATGATGGACGCCGGCGGACCGATGAAGGTGATCCCCGAGGTCTCGCAGATCTCGGCGAAACGGGGGTTTTCGGCCAGGAAGCCGTAACCGGGATGGATGGCGTCGGCCTTGGTGATCTCCGCGGCGCTGAGGAGATTCGGGATGTTGAGGTAGCTCTCGGAGGCCTTGGCCGGGCCGATACAGACCCGCTCGTCGGCCAGAAGGGTGTGCAGGGAGCTCTTGTCGGCCTCGGAATAGACGGCGACCGTCTTGATGCCGAGCTCCCGGGCCGATCGGATGACCCGGAGCGCGATCTCCCCTCGGTTGGCGACCAGGATCTTGGATATCATGGCTTCAGGAAGTTGTCCGGATGGAGAAGAGCTTCTGTCCGTACTCGACGGGCTTTCCGTTCTCGACGTGGATGGCCGTGACGACCCCGTCCACCTCGGCTTCGATCTCGTTCATCAGCTTCATGGCTTCGATGATGCAGAGGGTCTGGCCCTTCTTGACGGGCTCGCCGACCTCGACGAAGGGGTCGGCGTTCGGGGCGGGGGCCCGATAGAAGGTCCCGACCATGGGGGACGTGACGTCCCGGACGTCCTTATCCGCGGCCGGCGCCGGGGCCGGCCCCCCGAGAGCGGGGGCCCCGGAGGTTTCCGGTTGGGCCGGCGCGGCGGGCGCCGGGTGATAGACGGGAGCGCCGGGGACGTTCCGGCCGATCTTGATCTTGAAGCCTTCGACCTCGAGCTCAAAGAGGGACAGGTTCTTCTCCTCGATGAGGGCGATGAGCTTCTGGATCTCCGGGTAGTCGATCTTCGAGCCCATAGCCTCTTCTTCGGGGGTCTCCGGCGGTTTGTTTAACTTGTTCATTTAGCTGTCCAATCCTCGAAAAAGTAGCTCTACCTTAAACTGAAGGGGCCAAAAAGTCAAGGTGGGGGGAGGGGGCCGGTGTCCCTATTTTGGGCCGCGGACGGTGGCGGGGCGGCTCTCCCGGCCCACTTCGTCCACCGCTGTAATGCGGTAGGTGTAGGCGACCCCCGCCTTCAGCCCCCGGTCGTCGTAGCCGGTCGAGGAGGCTTCGACCTCGGCCAGCAGGTCGAAAGCCGAGTCGGGGTCGAAGGTCTCCCTCCGGTATATCTTGTAGCGGAGAATGCGCGAGAGATTATCGGGGTTGGGCTCCCAGGACAGGCGATTGATGTATTCCTTGAAGAAGATCAGGTCGTTGACCAGGCGCTCGAGCTCGAAATTGGCGGGGGGGAAGACCCCGTAGGCGGGGGCGATCGTGCGGACCGTCGCGACGCCCCAGGAGACTCCGGCCCCTGCGGGCTTGAACTCATACCAGTGGAGCTCAGTGTCCCAGCCCGTATAGCATCCGTAATAATCGACGCCCGCCTCGGAATTGATCCCGGCGACGGCTACGAACCTGTCCTCCAGGCCGTCGCCGTCCGTGTCCACGGCGAAGACCGGCGGGCGGCCGCTCTCGAGCTCGTTCCGGACGGCCGTCAGGCTGATGCTCGAAGCGGGAAAGGACTCGGTGACGACGACATACCGCTCCCCGGCCTGGAAGAACGCTTCGACCCCGGGCCCGATATCGGCTTCCTTCGTTCCGCCGTAATAGTTCCCGAAAAAGCTCCGCGATGTCAGGAAATGGTCGGCCAGGCAGTTATCGGCGTGCCTTTCCTCGGCGGGGAGCTCGGACTTGTCGGGAAGGAGGTCCGGCGGAGCGTCCAAGGGGAGAGAATAATCGTTGTAGTGCTCTTCGGAGGCGATGATCATATTGACGAGCTCGGTCTGCGTCGATGCGTCCCCCGGGATGAGATAAGGGAAGCCGTGTCCGTCATGGTAGCCGAGGACCATCCCTACCGCCGTCGGTCCGCTTCCGTGCCTTTCGAGATAAACGGGGAGTCCGAGGATGGTCGCGTCGAGGAGCCGGACGGCGTCGAAGACATGACCCTTGCGGTCGATCCCGTCCGGAGGACGAGGCCTTTGGATCTCCCGCCCCAGCTGACTCCAGGCCGGCAGGGCGAAGAGAGACAGCAGACAGGCCAGCCCGAAGGAGAGCGCGGCCCTCGACCTATGACACATCGCAGGTCATTATACAACGAACGGCCGTGGCGGGCGAGGCTGTCGAGACCGGAGCAACTCACAGCGCATGCCTAACGGCGTTGGCTTATGCCGGGCGAGTGCAATTAATTGGTCGAGTCTCGCTTGTCTTGCTCGTCTCGCTGATATTTGACGGCTTCCGGATAATGGCCTAAGATGTTGAAGATGAACACGAAAGCGAGGACCGCCTCCCATGTTTGACCAGCTTTCGGGCCGCCTCGAGAAGATGGTGAAGTTCCTCCGGGGGGAGGGCAAGATCACCGAAAAGAACATGGGCGAGGCCCTGAAGATGATCCGGCTGGCCTTCCTCGAGGCCGACGTCAACTACAAGGTCGTCCGGGATTTCGAGGCCCGTATCAAGGAGAAGGCCCTCGGCGAAGAGGTCCTCTCGAGCCTGAGCCCCGGCCAGCAGGTCATCAAGATCGTCCGGGACGAGCTTGCCGCCATCCTGGGCGGTGCGGACAAGCCCCTGACCTTCGCGTCGGCGCCCCCGTCCATCTTCATGCTCGTCGGCCTCCAGGGGAGCGGCAAGACGACGACCAGCGGCAAGCTGGCCCGCTGGGTCAAGGGCATCGGCCGGAACCCCCTGCTCGTCTCCTTTGACCTCAAGCGGCCCGCCGCCCAGGAACAGCTGAGGACCATCGCGGCCGCGCTCGGCCTTCCGTTCTATGAGATGACGGCCGAACGGATGGCCGAGCCCGACAAGGCCCTGAAAGAGCTCGTCCTCCATGCCCGGAACCGGGCGTTCGATCCCCTCATCGTCGATACGGCCGGTCGCCTCCACGTGGACGACGAGCTCATGAGCGAGCTCGAGCTTGTCCGGCAGATCCTCGATCCCGTCGAGGTCATCTACGTCGGGGACGCGATGACCGGCCAGGACGCCGTCAAGAGCGCCAAGGCCTTCGCCGATCGGATCGGGGTCACGTCCGTCATCCTGACCAAGCTCGACGGCGACGCCAGGGGAGGGGCGGCCCTGTCCATCGTCTCCGTCACCGGGGTGCCGGTCAAGTTCGTCGGCGTCGGCGAGAAGTTCGACAAGCTCGAGGTCTTCCACCCGGACCGGATGGCCTCCCGCATCCTGGGCATGGGCGACATCCTCAGCCTCATCGAAAAGGCCGAGGAGAAGGCGGACCTCGAGGAAGCCGAGGAGATGGCCCGCAAGCTCCGCAAGCAGGAGTTCACCCTGGAGGACTTCCGGAAACAGCTCGGCCAGATGAAGAAGATGGGCTCGCTGTCGAGCATCCTGGGCATGCTCCCCAAGGGGGGAATGATGAAGGGGCTGTCCAAGGTCCAGGTCGACGACGGGAAGGTCCTCCATTTCGAGGCCATCATCGGCTCCATGACTCCCGCGGAGAGGGAGGATCCGAAGCTCATCAACGGGAGCCGGCGCCTGAGGATCGCCAAGGGCAGCGGCCGCCCGGTCTTCGAGGTCAATCAGCTCCTCAAGCAATACGCGGAAATGAGGAAGATGATGAAGGGGTCCATGTTCAAGGACGCCCTTTCCAAGATGCGCTGAAGGCGAACCGATGGGAGTTCGTGGACAAGGCATGCTCGAGTGGGATAAATCCCCCCAACCCCCCTTTTACAAAGTGGGGAAGCCCAAATCCCCTCAACCGCCCTTTTACAAAGGGGAGAAGCCTAATTCCCCCCGGCCCCTCTTTTATAAAGGGGGGAAGATATGCGCCGCGCTCATGAGGCCTTCCCCGATCCCACGGCTCGCCCCGATCCCTATGCTTCCCCGGATCTCTATGCTCCTCCTGGTCTTTTTGCTCCTCATGATCCCATCCTTAGCCGGGGCGGGGGACACGAAGCCCAAGGGAGCGTTCGGGCTCTTCGTCGAGAACGACGTCTTCGCCCTCAGCGACGGCGGCTACACCAACGGCGTCGACCTCGTCTGGCTCTCCCCGGAGCTCGGGGGCGGCCGCGGCCGTACCCCCCGCTGGGTCGACAACCTAAGCCGGCGCCTGGCGCCGGGATTCAAGCGGGACGCCGGGCGGTATGCCTCGTTCTCCATCTCCCAGAGGATGTATACCCCCGAAGACATAACCCGCCGCGACCTCATCAAGGACGACCGTCCATACGCCGGGGTCCTGATGGCGGGCCTGGGCTTCCATTTCCGGACAGGGGACCGCATGGACACCCTTCGCTTCGAGGTCGGCATCGTCGGGCCCCACTCCTTCGCGGGGGACTTCCAGGAGCTCCTTCACAGCGCATTCAAATGGAAATTGCCGCAGGGTTGGGAACATCAGTTGAGAGATGAGCCGGTCCTCGGGCTGGAATTCGATCGCCGGCAGAGGCTGAGGGCGGCTTCCGGGGGCGACGGGCCCAAATGGGAGCTTATCGGCCATCTGGGCGGCAATCTCTCGAACCTATTGACCGCCTTCGGCGGCGGGATCGAGATTCGGGCGGGCTGGAACCTGCCCTGGGACCTCGGCACGTCCCTCCTCGGGCCCGCGAGCGATGCCGCCGTTCTCCTCGTCGACCCCGAACCGCTCCCGCCGAGGCCCGACCGCCTCGGATTCCATATTTTTGTCGCGCTCGAAACCCGGCTCGTGGGCCGCGACCTTCTGCTGGACGGGAATACGTTCCGGGCGAGCCATCACGTACAAAAGCTGCCCCTGACCGCCGACCTCGCGGCCGGCCTCGCGCTCCGGTACGGGCGCTTCAAGGCGTGCCTGTCTTATACCTATCAGTCCCAGCGGTTCTTCGGCCAGCCCTTGCGGCCGGTCTTCGGCTCCCTCGACCTTGCCCTGCTCTTTTGATCGGAGACACAATACCCATTTCCGAATTATGCATATTTCCTGGGGGAAATCCGTCCCGTTCCGGAATCGGGAAACGGGTATTGTGTCTCCCGATATCAGCGCTTGAGCCGCTCGGCGATGAGCCGTGTGGCGCCGCCGTAGATCGTGACGTCCATGCCGACGCAGACGAACGAAAAGCCTTCGCCGAGGGCGGCCCGGGCCGCTTCCTCGCCGGGCGCGAAGATGCCGGCCGGGATGCCGCGGGCCGCGCACGCCTTCCTGACGGCGCCGATGGCCTCGCGGACGTCCGCGTCGCCCGTCCGCCCCGGCTTGCCCATGCTGGCGGACAGGTCGAAGGGGCCTACGAAAACGGCGTCCACTCCCGGCGTTTCCAGGATGTCCCCGATGTTCCGCACGCCGTCGACATGCTCGACCTGGGCGACGAGGGTCGTGTCCCGATTCGCCTTTTCCACGTATTCCGAGAACGCCGCCCCGTAGCCGTGCGCCCGGCCGATGCCGACGCTCCGGACGCCTTCCGGCGGGAACCTGGCCTCGCCGACGGCTCGCTTCGCCTCTTCCGCGCTCTTGATGTTGGGGAAGATGAGGCCGGCCGCGCCGATGTCCATGGCCTTCTTGATCCAGACGGGCTCGTTCACGGGGACCCGCACGAGGCAGGGGCACGCTCCGGCGGCCTGGGCCATGCGCTGGGCTCCGGCAACGTCCAGGAGTCCGTGCTCCATATCGAGGAAGAGCCAGTCGAACCCGGCTCCGGCCGCGATCTCCGCGAGCTCGGGCGCCGGGAGCGTCAGGATGGTGCCGATGAGCCTCGTCCCGCCGGCGAGCTTCGCTTTGAAAGATGCGTTCATGTCTCCTCCCGGGAACCGGATGAGGGCATTATAACCCAACTCCGGGCTTTGCATAATTCCGGGCCGTTGTTATCATAGGGGGCGGAGTCGGAAATGAAGATCGTCATCGTCATCATCGTCGTCCTCGCCGGGCTCATCTTCCTGACCGGCCTCGGGCTGAGCCTCCGGCCGGCCCCGTTCGCGCCGCACCCGGAGCGGACGCCCGCCCTCCGGACGATCCCCTTGCCCGCGGGACTGCCGAAGCCTGTGGACAGGTTCTTCCGGAAGGTCTACGGGGAGACCGTCCCCGTCATCGAATCGGTCGTCCTCCATGGAAGGGCGACCGTTCGCCCCTTCCTGCGGATCCCGTTCCCCGCGCGCTTCGTCTTCATCCACGAAGCCGGAAAGTCCTACCGGCATTATATCGAAGCCACCATTTTTACTTTGCCCATCCTGCGGGTGAACGAGGGGATCGTGGACGGGAAGAGCTTTTTCGAGGCCCCCGTCGGCAATTACCATGACGACCCGAACACGAACCAGGGCGCAAATCTGGCGCTGTGGGCGGAAGCGGCCTGGTTCCCCGCGATACTCATCACCGACCCAAGAGTGCGATGGGCGCCCGTCGACGATGACACCTCCCTGCTCTTCGTGCCGTTCGAGGACGTCACGGAGACGTTCGTCGTCAGATTCGACCCGGAAACGGGGCTCATCGATACGATGGAAGCGATGCGGTACCGGTCTCCCGGCGACAAGGCGAAGATCCTCTGGATCGTACGCAGCGAGAAGGGTAATACGATCCCCGGAAGCCCCTTGAGCGCGTCCGGATCGGCCATGTGGCTCGACGAGGGCAAGCCCTGGGCGACGTTCAGGGTCGAGGAAATCGTCACCAACGTGGATGTGCGCGCTTATGTCAGGGGGCGGGGGAAATAGGTTGCGAAGGATCTGCGTCTTCTGCGGCTCGAGCCCCGGCGCCCGCCCCGAATACGCGAAGGCGGCGCGGGAGCTCGGCCGGGAATTGCTCCGGCGCGGCATGGGTCTTGTTTATGGAGGCGGGCGCGTCGGCCTGATGTACGAGCTTGCCCGAGTCGTACATGAGGGCGGCGGCGAGGTCATCGGGGTCATCCCCCGGGACATGGTCGAGAAGGAGCTCGCCTACACCGATATCCGTGACCTGCGCGTGGTCGGGACGATGCACGAGCGGAAGGCCCTGATGGCCAGCCTCGCCGACGGCTTCATCGCCCTCCCGGGAGGGCTGGGGACCATCGAGGAGATCTTCGAGGTTTTGACCTGGGCCCAGCTCGGCATGCACCCGAACCCCTGCGGCTTCCTCAACGCGGCGGGATACTTCGACGGGCTCCTGGCTTTCCTGGACAAAGCCGTGAGCGAGCGGTTCATCCAGCCCGAGCACCGGGCCATGATCCTCGTCGACGGCGATCCCGCCGGGCTCATGGCGAAGCTCGAAGCCTACGAGCCTCCCCTGGCCGATATGGCCCGCTGGGCTCTCGACCTGTCCAAGACCTGAACCTCAGCGCTTCTCTTGCCGATATTCTTCGAGCGTCTTCGAGTACGCCGCGCGATCCTCATCCGTCATGGCCAGCTCGACCGCCTTGGACTGAAGCGCGACGGCCTTTTCCAGGTCTTTCCGAATGAAGGCGATGCGGGCCAGCGTATTGAATATGCCGGGGCGCGTGCCATGGGACATCGTGTTGGCGCGCTCCGCGAGCGCTTCGGCGAGATCAATGTCCTCGGGGAGGTTCCGCTTATCCTCGAAGACGATGACCCAGGCCATCTGCGACAAGGATTGATAGAAGGCGTTGACGGGGAGCTCGGCGCGCGCGTAGCGGTAAGCCGCATCCCGGTCCTTGAGGTTCGTGAGGAGGACCTCGAACTTGAAGCCGGCCAGGTGACCCTGGGCCTTATCGAAGGCCATCAATTCTTCCGTCTTGGCGATGGTCTTGGCATAGTCCTTGGCAGCGTAGGCTTCGTTTCCCTCGCGGGTCAGGGCCCGGACCTTCTTGTCGATGACGGCGCGCCCGGCGTATTCCCGCGCGTAGGCGGACGTATCCCAGGAGCCGTCGACGACCTTCGCCAGCGGCTCGTCCAAGGCGCCTCCCAGGGGCTCTCCGATCCATGCGACGCGTCCCTCGCGGTCGACGATGAAGGCGACCGGGATGCCGTTCTCCTCCCAGCCCGAGGCGACCAGCCAATCCTGGGAGGAGCGGCCTTTCTCCAGCGCGAAACGCGGCTTGCTTTTGACGTCCGGAGGGAACGGCGGGACGAGGTCCCGGACGACGCTGTAAGCCATTCGTTCCCCCATCTTCGCGACGAAGTCCGGCACCTTTTCCGGGGCGTTCTCCCAGACGTTGATGCCGACGACGCGGAGCTTGTCGCCGTGCTCTTTTGGCGAGCTCCGTCAGATGCGGGATGCTCTCCAGGCAGGGGCCGCACCATGTTGCCCAGAACTCGACGACGTAAACGGTCCCGGGCGCGAACGCCCGGATCTCCGGTCCGCGGATCCATTCGGAAACGCCGAGCCCGGGGGCCGGGTCCCCGACCATGAGGCGATAGGGTCGCGAAGCGTCTTCCGCTCCGGACAAGGCGTACGGGACAAAGATGAGGAAGAGAGCGGATACGGCCGCGGCCAGAGCGTTCTTCGATGACTTCATGATAGTGTCTCCAAGATGGTCTCGACCATTATACGCCGGCGGGTCGCCCGAGGTTGCGCGGAACGGCAAAGAACGGACTTTTCGTCGGAGGCGGGCGTCACTCGTAGCGGTAGGAATAGACGAAGAGCGATTCGATCCCGACGAGGAGGAACGCCGCCGCGGCGGGCGCCGTCAGCGCCGGATGCCGGAGGGCCAGCCGGACCATCAGGATCAACGGGACCGCCCGGAACAGAGCATAGGACGCTCCCAGATAGATGAAGGAGAGCTTCTGGACGAGAGCGCTTTCCCCCCCGCCCTTCCGCTTGGAGGATCTCGCGTAATAGGCGCTTGCCAGGACGACGAGGACGGTCGCTGCGGGAACGGCGAGCTTCCAGCCGGACGTCAGGGCCATGGAAATGTAAACGATCACTCCGGCGAACCAGGCCGCGGCGATTGCCGAGGCGAGGCGAAGTATCTTCCGGGCGCGCTCTGTCCCGACGCGGACGGCGTACGTTCGCGTCCCGAGCCCCGCATCGCTCGCGTGATCGATGATCTGGTGGAAGTGGATGTTGACCCATTTGTCCAGAAAGACCGCCGGCGCGAGGGCGGCCAGGATCCCGGTCGAGCTCCCCATCCAAGCCCACGGCAGGATCGCGTAAGCCGCTGCTGCCGCCAGACCGTAGAACAGGAGGCCCCACGCCCCCCGGCGCTTGAACCGAAAGGGCGCGACGGAATACAGGAGGCCCGAAGCCGAAGCCGCGATATAGGCGATTCCCGCTCCGAGCGGGGCTCCGGAAGCGAAGATCGCGCCCAGCCCCCCCCCGAATAAAGCCAGGACCGCAAACATGGCCGCCGGAAGGGGGAGCCCCGCGATCCATCTTCTCTTTCCCGCGGCCCGGTCCTCGGCCCGATCGGCGACGTCGTTGGCCAGGATGCAAACGAAGATCCAGCAGATGACCGCGAACAGGATCAGGAAGAATCCGGCCGCGTCCCCGGCGGGGCCCGGCTCATCGCCCCGGAGGGTCCGGATGACCGCCCAGGAAAGAAGGACCATGACCGCTTTGGTAAGGCCCCGGTTCCTGAGCACGCCCTCCCGGACGAAATGCCTCAACAGGGAAGGTTTTCCTGGATTCATCTCGCTGTGAGGGCCTTCCCGGCCGACATCGCCTGCCGGATCGGGCAGGACCGGTCCTGGGCATCGATCCGGCCGTCCAGGGCGAGGGCCGCCGCCCGGCACCCGGCGCCGCATTTCTCGGAGTGGCCGCAATCGGCGCAGATCCCGTGGGACCGGGGGTCGCGGAGGATGGCGCAGGCGGGGGAATCCCGGAACGCCTCTTGGAGGTCCATGTCCCGGATATTCCCGTAGTAGGCCGCGGGCAGATCCATGCAAACGCAGGGGGAGAGGGCCCCGGTCGGGTGGATGGTCAGCCGGTCGCGGCCGGCCCGGCATCCCCGATGGACGACCCTCACCCGTTTCTCGAGACGGCGAACGACCGGGTGATATTCCGCCCAGGGTACGTAGGTCTCTACGAGCCACGTCCGCGGAAGGCCGCAGAAGTGGTCGAAAACCGGCTCCAGGAGCGAGAACACGTCCGCGTCCTGGGGAAAAGCGTCCCGGACGCGCCGCGTGTGCACGGGGAGATGGATCGTCACCGTAGCCCAATCCCTGTCGACGGCCATGTCGAGAAGGTCCGGGATCCCCGGGAGCGTCCGGGGCGTGAGCCGGACGGAGGCCGTCGTATGGAAGCCGTGATCCCGGATAAGATCGACGTTGGTGAGGACCCGTTCGAACACCCCCGGCTCCGTCCCGTGGACCTCGGCATAAAGCTCCGGATCGATCGTGTCCAAGCTGATCTGGAACGACCCGACCAGCGTTTTTTCCCGCAGGCGCCGCAGAAGCGGCCTGTCGAGAAGACTTCCGTTCGAGGCGACGCGGGCCCCGATGTCGAACCGGGCCATGCGCTCGAGGATGTCCATGATGTCCGGCCGCGCGAACGGCTCTCCTCCCGATATGAGCACATCCCTGACTCCCGCGGCACGGATCCTGTCCACGGCCGCAAGCGCCTCTCCGGGTGTCAGTTCCCCCGGAGCGGGGCATCCCGAGTCCGTGAAGCAGATCCCGCAGCGGAAGTTGCAGGCGTAGGTCACGTTCCAGAACAGGGTTTTGAGCGGCGAGCCCTGCATCCAAAGCCGTTCTTGCGTATGTCCCTGCTTGAGCTTGAGCTTGATGTCCAGCATGATCCCTTATTCTCTCTTTCCTTGGAACGGATCGCGGTCCTCGCATGGGACCCCGGCCTGGCAAAGGGCACAGCCGAGGGAGTATCCGGGGTCCCGGCGGCCGCTCTTGACGACGGGAGAAGCCGTCAAGCGATAGGTCCCGAGATAGGCGTCCAGGGACTTCTCGCGGATGGCCTTCCTCCGGTCGTTGCACCGGGATTTATCGAGCCCCTCGCCCCCGATAGCCAAGGCCGGGCATTTCTCCACACAAAGCCCGCATACGCGGCCTCCGCTCTCGAGGCACGGGGCCCGGTGATCCCCCCGTTCCCGGAGGGCGGCCTCCGGCGGCCGGTTCGTCACGATGCTCCCCAGCCGGGCGTTCGATCCCGCGGCCGTGATGAGGGCGCCGTTCAGCCCGAAACGGCCGAGGCCGGCCGCGTAGGCGACGTGCCGTTCGGACCAGGTGGATGAGAACGTCCGCTCGGGGTCGCGGAACGCGTCGTACTCCGGGGTTTGCGCGGGCACAACAGAGGCGATCCCTCGTCCGTCCAGGATCTCCGGTATCCGCAGGCCGATCTCGTGAAGAAGGGCGCCCCCGTTGTTCCTGGCCACGGAATAGAGCTCCGACGGCCATTCCCGGCTTCGATTCGAGCGCCGGATCTCTTCCGTGAACGGCAGGGCCCAGGAAGCGACGCTCACGCCGGCGGGTTCCGTGTTCCCCGCGGCGTAAGCCCTCAGGATCTCGCGCGGCATCAGGTGGCTCGGACTTACGGCCCTCCGGAGGACCTCGAAAACGGGATCGTCGCCGTCCGCCATCCCGACGAGCGGGCTGTCGAAGACGGGCTGTCCGCCGAAATCCTCCAGGCGGTTGTCCGGGGATCCGCTCAGGATCTCCGCGATGGCCCCCGCGATCAGGTCCCGGAGAGAGACTGTCATCGGGCGGTCCCTTCCCGGAGCCGTTCCGCCGCCGAGGTGACAACGGTTTGGAGGAGGGCGCGCCCGGCCAGGTCGTTCATCGGGCATTCACCCTGGTTAGCGGCCGGGACCGATTCGCTGTAGCCGCGCCACATATCGTCGAGCGCGTGCTCCTTGAGATTGCCGATGGCGTAGGGGACGAACGGACACGGCGTCAGGTCGCCCTGGGCGGTCATATAGAGCACGAATCTTTTCAGCGTATCGCAGACGCTCCGCGGAGTGGGCAATTCCGTCTGAACGGTCGTCAGGTTCTGGAGATCGTCGGATGCGCGCCATCCCCTCGGCGTCCGGAACCTGGTCGAATTCCTCTTTCCATTGCCCAGAAGCCACCGCGGGGAGGATGACGATCCCGCGTGCGCCGGCCTCCAGGGCCAGGCGGATCGTCCTCTCCGGGCCCGCAGCCAGGTGCCGCTTCGAGATATAGACGTTGGCCAGCGCATAGATACCGAGGTCCCGGAGCATGCTCAGGTTCTCCAGCGTCCGGGCGTGATGCCCGGGGAGTCCCCGCATCCGGTCGTGCGTTTCGGGGTCGGCGTCGTCGAGCGAGAGGGCGCATTGGCCGAGCCCCGCTTTCTTCAGGGCGAGCGCCATGTCCCTATCCAGGAGCAGGGAGTTCGTATTGAGCCGGGTCAGGAGGCCTCTCCGGCGGGCGTGGCCGATGAGCTCCAGGATGTCCTTCCTCAGCAGGGGCTCGCCGCCGGTGAAGATGACCTGGAATATGCCCAGCCGGGCCGCCTGGTCGATGACGGACTCGAGCTCGGCCGTGGTCAGTTCGGGGCGCTCCTCGTGTCTCTGGAGGAAGGAATAGCAGTGGACACACCGCCCCTGGCACCGGTTCGTAACGGCCAGGCTGATATAGAAGGGAACGGGCGTCCGGAGGACGGCCTTGCGGTAGAAATATCCCAGGAAATGGCCGGCGACCCTCCAGGATCGGGTGGCGGCGATGGAACCGAGAAGGCGGACCGCCGAGTTGACGGACGCCTTGAGCTCCCGTCTCCGGTCCTCGCCGCGTCCCCTCCGTGAGCCGCCGTCCGGAGCCGGGGCGGCGCTCATCGGACCTCCTCGGCGATCGTCTCCACGTGCTTCTTCATGGCCGCACGGCTGGCGACGTCGTTCATGATGCAGTCCCCCCGGAAGCGGAGCTTCAGGCGGGAGGAGAACGGCTGCCACAACTCCTCGAGGGAGCGCTCGCGGACGTTGCCGATGACGAAGGGAGTGAACGGGCACGGGGTCACGTCGCCGTTCGAGGCGACGCTTATCAGCGATTTCGCGAAGACCCGGCACTGGGAGCCGGCCGTGGCCAGCTCCACGTGGACGAACCGGACGTCGGCCAGGCTCCGGACCGCGGCCTTCTCGTCCTCCGTCAGGAGCTCGTCGAACGAACAGGCCCAGGCTCCCGAAGCCGTAGGGAAGAAGAAATAGACATAGAAGATGCCGAGCTCCCTTCCCAAGGCGATGATCTTCTCGAGTCCTTCGGGGATGTTCCTCCGGGATGCATACGTCTGGATCTGGCAGAGGATCCCGTTCGCCTTGAGGTTCCGGATCCCCTCGAGCGTCCTCGCGTAGCCGCCGGGAAGGCCCCTTAGCCGGTCGTGGGTCTCCGGGTCGGGATCGTCGATGGAGACCCCGGCCTGGGTGAGCCCGGCCTTCTTCAGCCGGGCCGTGTTCTCGGGAGTAAAGAGAAGCCCGTTGGTGTTGATGCGGGTGATGAGACCCCTCCGGTGGGCGTAGGCGACCAGCTCGACGATGTCCTTGCGGAGGAGGGGCTCGCCGCCGGAGAAGACGACATAGGCGGCGCCGAGCCGGCGGCCTTGGTCGATCAGGGAATGGACCTCGGCCGTATCGAGCTCCTTCAGGCGCTCTTCCTTCCGGCCGCGGGCGTAGCAGTGGACGCAATGGCACTGACAGCGCTCGGTGAGCGAGATATGGAGGTAGGTGGGAGACGGCAGTCCGACCGCCTTCCGGGCCAAGTGACGGCAGAGCAGGACCCAGGCCCTCAAGGACCGGTTGGAAATATATACCCGAAGGGCCCGATAGAGGCCATTGCCCCCCTCGTTGAGTCGTTCCAGGAGCTTGCGCATCAGACCGCGCGACCGGATCTTTCGAAATATTTTCTGAGGGCGATCAGGAACCAGGGCGTTAGGCCTTCCGGGGCCTTTTGGGCCTCGTCCGCGACCTCCTCGAGGCTGACGAACCGGCACTCCGAAATCTCGTCGGGCTGAAGCGCGACCGAATCCTCGGGGACGTCCTCGAGCACGAAGACGTCGCAGAGCTCGTTCTCGGAGCCGATGTCGCGATAGGCGACCTTATAGCGAAAATCGAAAAGACGGCGCGGATGCCCCCCCCGGACGCCGATCTCCTCGAAGATCCGTTCCCGAACGGTCGTTTCCCGGTCCACGCCCCGGCGGTAGTGGCTGGCCAGGGTCCCGTCCCAAAAGTGCGGCCAGAGCTTTTTCAGGGCGCTCCGCCGCGCCAGCATCAGCCGGCCTTTCCGGTCAAAGACCATGACCAGGAAGGCCCCATGAAGGATCCCTTCCCCCTCATGGCATTTTTCCTTGTCCTCCTCCCCGCAGGGGCGTCCATTCTCGTCGACGAGGAGGATGAGATCCGGCTGGATATTCATTTTTGTGCACAGTTTATACCAAAGAATCGCCAGCCTTGCAACCGCTTCCTGAAGCCGCTAGAATGGACCCTGCGCCGCCGCCCCGGGCTCGGAGAATCCATGACCTCGAAGCTCGAAAAACTCAAGCCCTGGATCATCCCCGGGGCGATATTCGCCGCGGGCGTCCTCCTCCGGATATGGTCGCTCTGGCGATGTGATCTCGACATCGACGAAGCCTGGCGGGCCATGGTCATCAGCACCCGTCCGATCGACGCTCCCATCCCTCCGACCGTCCCGCCGATGACCTTGATCGTCCCCCGCCTCGCGGTCGCCCTCCTCGGGAACACGGAAACGGCTCTCCGCCTGCCGGGGTTCCTCTGCGCCCTGGGATCGCTGGTGCTGATCTTCCTGATCGCCCATCGGATCGCGGGCCGGACGGCCGCCGTCCTGGCGATGTTCTTCCTGGCGTTCCAGCCCGAGTACATCCACTACGATACGATCTTCAAGCAGTATCCCTACGAGGTCTTTTTCAGCCTCGCTCTTCTCTATGGCGCCGAGAGGGTGATCGCCCGGGGGAACCTTCGGGACCGGCTCCTGTTCGCCGCCACGTCCGTGGGAGGGGTCCTTTTCGCGACGCCGCTCGTCCATCTCTATCCGGCGGTCTTCTGCGTCCTGCTTTGGAACGAGTGGAAGAGGTCGAAAAGGTTTCCCGCCTATTCCTTCGGGGTCGCCTGCGCCGCTCTCGCCGTATCGATCGCCGATTACTGGATCTTCCTAAAACCCGATAAGACCAGCGGCCTGGCCGAATTTTGGGGGGCGGCCTTTGTTTCGGGCGGGTCGGTCGTCTCGGCTCCGCTCCGGCTGGCCGACATGACGTTCGAAATGTTCCGCCAGTTCCTTTATCATCCCTCCGGAGCCCTGGGCAGTCTGTTCTACAAGCCGATCGCCGCGCTCTTCCTGATCCTGGCCGTCGTCGGGTGCGTTCGTCTCCTCAAGGAACGCCGGTCCCGGTTCGTGATCTATGCGGTCGCGCCCCTGTTCATCCTGGCCGCTTATTCCCTCATCAAGCTCTGGCCCTTCGGCGCGAATCGCGTCAACCTGTTCTATTTCCCGCTCCTGATGATCGCGGCCGCCGTCGGAGCCTCCTTTGCGTGGGAACGACTGAGGGCCGTCCGCGGCATAGGCCCCGTCGCGGCCGCCCTCCTGGCCGCCGCGTTCCTCTTCTTCTATCTTCCGGTCCGCAGGGCCGGGGAATTCTTCTACCGGTGTCGACCAGCTGAGGACTCCCCTCAGCCACTTCCTGTCCCAGTACCGCCCCGGGGACGTGGTCCTGACGCGGGACACGACGCACCAGATCTTCCTCTACTACTCCCGCTATTACGCGCCGTTCCGAAGATTCCGGAAGGATATCGAGGTCTTCAACGTCTATCACCCTTGGGTCGCCGATCAGAAGAGGCGCCCGGTTCCCGAGGACGAGATCTACGCCGAGGTCGAGCGGCATTTCCGGGCGCACGAACGGGTATGGATCATCTTCAAATGGGACCTCCAGGCCGTGCAGGAAGAATCCGCCATCCTGAAGGCCGCCCGCCTCTACGGAAGACAGCGATGGGCGAACCAGCACGGCTTCTACAAGGTTCTTCTATTTATTCCCGAGAGGGGCCTTGGCCCCGCGGGTCCCGACGCGCTTTCCGAGCCGGAGGATCCTCAGGGCGCTCTTGAAGTTGTTCCTCCAGATGACGGGGTTGAGGGTCCAGACCCGGCCGATGATGAACCGGGGGCGGAAATAGAATGACCGGTAGGCCCGGCGCATGAGCCGCGGAAGCTCCCGCGCGTCCATGAGGGTCGCGTTCATGGGGCTTCGGAAGACCGGGACCGACGACGGGTCGAAGTCCTCCGGGATCCAGCCTTCGGCCCGGGCCGTCCGGTAGAGCTCGGTCCCGGGATAGGGGAACAGGTAGTCGAAGTAAGCGAAATCCGTCCCGATCTCCCGGGCCAGGCGGATCGACTTGCGGACGTCCGCGGCGCTTTCCCCGGGGCTCCCGATCAGGAAATTGGCGCTGGTCTTCAAGCCCGCCGCCCTCGCGTCCCGGAAGGTCCTTCGGACCTGGTCGACATCGAACCCCTTTTTCAGTCGGCCGAGGATGTCATCGTCCCCCGATTCGACCCCGAACATGATCAGCCCACAGCCGGCGGCCTTCATCTTCTTCATCAGCGCCAGGTCGGTCCGCCCAACCCTCCCGTTGCAGATCCAGCGGACGGGCAGCCGGGCTTCGGCGAGGAGCTCGCACAGGCGCTCGGTCCGGGCCCGATTCTGGACGAACTCGCTGTCCTTGAACATGATCTCCCGCACGCCGAACGTCCGGACGAGATATTCGACCTCGGCCAGGGTGCGCTCGGGGCTGTGGAAGCGGTATCTTCCTCCCATGACGACACGGGCGTCGCAGAAGATGCAGCGATAGGCGCAGCCGCGGCTCGTGATCATTCCCATGAACGGCGGCCGGGTGGCCTGGGGCGGGGCGTAGCGGCCGGCGGGCAGGAGGTCATAGGCCGGAAAAGGCAGGCGGTCGAGGTCCTGGATGAGCGGCCTGGGGGGATTCACGGTCACTCGGCCGTCTTCCCGGTAAGCGATCCCCAGGATGTCCCGGACGCTGCCGCCTCTCTCCAGGGCCGCCGCAAGCTCGACGACGGTGTCCTCGCCCTCGCCGTGAACGACATAATCCACGTCGCGCTCGGCGGCGACGATCTCGGGGAACACGGTCGGATGGGAGCCTCCGAGGACGACCGTGACGCCGGGCAAGGCCTCCTTCGCCACGGCCGCGATCTTCATCGCGGTCCGAAAGAGCTGGGAGACCACGCTGATCCCTACGATGTCGGGTCTGAGATCCTCGAGCCGGTCCCGGATCGCCCGGAAGGCGTTCTTTTCGACGTTGGCGTCCAGGAGGCGGACCTCGTGACCGGCCTGGCGCAGGACGGCGGCCAGGTAGGCGATCCCGAGCGGCGGAAGCTTGATGTCCTCGAAAAGATCGTCCTCGCGCTTCGGGTGGATGAGAAGGATCTTCATGCCGTTATCGCGGAGGCGATCAAGCCGGATAGGGGACCGGCCGCCTCAGCTCTTGGGGAGGTACTTCTTCGGGAACCGGGCCAGGACGGTGTAGTTGGGATCGACGGCCTGGGAGACCTGCGCCTTACCGACCTGGGACAACAGCTGATAGGCGTCCATCATATCGAAGCCGTAGTCCGCGACGAGCCAGTCGACCATGACTTTGTGGGCGATGCGATAGGCGTCCTCGAGGGGGCGATAGCACCCCATGGTCATGATCTCCGTTTCGCTCTCGATGCGCGGCCAGGAGATGGCCCTGCCCTTGAGGACGTCCACCTGAAGGCGGACGTTCATGGCCGCCTCGACGGCCGTGCTGATGATCTCCCCGTCGCCCTGGACCAGGTGGCCGTCGCCGAAGTAAAGGAGGCCTCCCTTGACGTTGACCGGGAGATAAACCGTATTGCCCTCGCAGACCTCCGGGCAGTCCATGTTGCCCCCATAGGCCTCCGGGGTCACGGTCCAGCGGACCTCGCCCCGGGCCGGGGCCACGCCGAGACAGCCCAGGAACGGCCGCATGGGGATGTCCGCGGTCTGCTTCCCGTTCAGGGCCCTGAACCTCACGGTCCCCTTGGCCTTGTCCACGTCGTACCACCAGACCCTTTCCGGAAGCGCTTCGTGGAGCATGGCGGTATATTCCGTGGCGGTCAGGGCGCCGAAGAACGGGAACGAACTGCTGATACCGTAGGGGAGCGCGGGCTCGAGCTTCAGGATGCGGACGGCCAGGACGTCGCCGGGCTCGGCGCCTTCGATGAAGAACGGGCCCGTCTGCGGATTGTCGTGATTCGCAGGTATGAGCTTGGAGGGGATGTCGGTCGGGCTCTTGACCAGGCCGTCATAGCAATCCTCGGTCCACGACTCGATGACGGTTCCCGACGCGACGCTCATGACGGGAGCGTGGCCGCCGAACGTGTATTTCAGCTCGTTGTGCTTCGGGATGTATCGAACCGTCTGCGCGCCCGCGGCGCTTACGACGATCGAGATCATGAGCATAACGAGAATCGAGAGGCCCTTCCCGGACGTCGTGTTTCGCATATTTATCTCCTTTAGACGGGGAGTATAGATGAACCCGTCCCCCCATGCAACGCGGACATCAGGGGGGCGGGATACCGGCGCGAAGCCTTTGAGATGTAGCCGTCAGGCCGAAGCGGCGCTTTTCTTTCCGTTCCGGGACTTGACCCGTTCCGCGATGACGTAGAAGGCGGGGACGACGACCAGGCTCAGGACCGTGGACAGGACCAGGCCGCCGATGACCGCGATGGCCATCGGGGTCCGGATCTCCGAGCCCGAGCCGAGACCGAGGGCCGGGGGAATGGCCGCCATCAGGGTCGCGGTGGCCGTCATCAGGATGGGCCTCAGCCGGATGGGCCCGGCCTTTTCCATCGATTCCCGCGGGCTGAAGCCCTGGGCCTTGAAGGCGTTGGCGTAGTCCACCAGGATGATGGAGTTCTTCTTGACGATGCCCATCAGGAGGAGGAGGCCGATCATGCTGAAGATGTTCAGGCTCTGCCCCGTAAGGACCAAGGCGAACGCGGCCCCGGCGATGGAAAGCGGCAGGATGGTGATGATGGTGATCGGGTCCTTGAAGGAGTTGAACTGCGAGGCCAGGATCATGTAGGCGATGGCGATCCCCAGGAACATGGCGAAGAGGAGGCTGGACATCGATTCCCGGAAGGCGACGCTCGCCCCGCTGAGGACGACACGGTTGCCGACAGCCATGCCCTTGGCCAGGCCCTCGACGTACTTGATGGCGTCGTTCTGAGAGTGGCCCGGGGCGACGTTGGCGTAGATGGTGATGGCGCGCTCGCGGTCCCTGCGGGTGATGGCCTGGAGAGCGGGCTGTTCCCTCGAGGTCACGAGGGAGGAGAGGGGAACGAGGTCGCCGCTCCGTGTCCGGACCTGGAGGCGGGAGATGTCCTCGGGCCGGGACCGCTGGGAAGCCATGAGCTTCAGGCGGACGTCGATGCGCCGGCCCCCTGTGCTGTACTTGCCGACGCGAATGCCGCCGACCAGGGCGTTGAGGGTCGTGGCCACCTCGTCGATCGAGATACCGATATCCGCGGCCATGGCCCGGTCGGGCTCGACGCGGAGCTCGGGCATTCCGAGCTGGTAGTCCGTGTCGAGATCGACGACGGTGCCGCTCTCCCGGAGCTTGGCCATGACCTTCTGGCTTTCCTCGACAAGTTGGTCCCAGTTCGAGCCCCGGACCGAGAACTCGACGGGGAAGCCGCGCTGGGCGGTGAATCCCTGCTGGGAAAGGTCCTGGAGGACCGCCCTGAGCCCGGGAATGTCGTTGAGCTCGCGGCGCAGGATGGTCGACAGCGCGGCCTGGTCCAGCTTGCGATCGTGCGGCGGGACGAGGGTCGCGAACACGTTCCCCTGGTTGACGCCGCCGCCGAACCCGCCGACGAAGCTGGAGAGCTGAATGACCTCGGGGCGGGCCGCGACGATGTCTTCGGCCTTCTTCAGGAGCTTATCGGTCTCGGTGAGGTCGGATCCGACGGCCGTTTGCATACGGATCGAGAGCCGGCTCAGGTCCTGGGAGGGGACGAACTCCGACGGCATGTTCATGAAGACGGCCAGGGCGGACCCGAACAGGACCAGGGCCAGAACGAGGATGAGGATGGGCCGGTTCAGGCTCCGGCGGAGGACGAGGGCGTATTTCCCTTCGAGCCAGCGGAAGCTCCGGTCGACGGCTAAGCCGACCCGGTTTCGCCCCTCCCGCGTCGTCTTGAGGAACTGGGAACAGCGGGCCGGGGCGAGCGTGACCGCCTCGACGTAGGACAGGAGCACGGCGAGGCAGAGGGTGATGCCGAACTGGAGGAAGAACCGGCCGATGATCCCCTTGATGAAAATGACCGGGACGAAGATGGCGATGACGGCCAGGGTCGCGGCCAGGGCGGCGAAGGCGATCTCGCGGGTCCCTTCCAGGGCGGCGGCGACGAGGCCCTTGCCGCCTTCCCGGTGGCGGAAGATATTCTCCATGACCATGATGGCGTCGTCGACGACGATGCCGACGGCCAGGGCCAGGCCCAGCAGGGTGAACGTGTTGAACGTGAAGCCGAGGAAATAGATGATGGCGATCGTCCCCATCAGGGACATGGGGATGGCCAGGATGACGTTGAGCGTGCTCGACAGCGACCCCAGGAACATCCAGCAGACCAGGGCCGTCAGGATGACCGACAGGATGAGCTCGAGCTGGATCTCCTTGACCGAATCCTCGATGAACTGCGTCGCGTCGAAGACGACGTTGACGCTCATCCCCTCGGGAAGCGTTTTCGCGTACTCGGCCACGGCTTTCTTGGCCGCCTTGGCTACGGCGACGGCGTTGGCGCCGCGCTGTTTCTTGATCCCGAGGCTCTGGGCGGGCTCGCCGTTGATGCGGCCCATCCTCCGGACGTCCTCGAACCCGTCCTCGACGAGGGCGACGTCACTGAGGTAGATCGGGCTTCCCGCCGTTTCCCGGACGATGATGTGGCGGAGCGTCTCGAGGTCCACGGCCTCGCCGAGGACCCGGACGTTGACCTCGCGACCGGGGGTCTCGAGGCGGCCTGCGGGAAGCTCGACGTGCTCTCGCTGGAGGGCCAGGATGACGTCGCTGACGGTCAGGCCTTTCTCGTCGAGCTGGGCGGCGTCGAGCCAGACGCGGATATTCCGGGTTTGGACGCCCATCAGCGTGATCTCGCCCACGCCGGGGATCGTCTGAAGCTTCTCCTTCAGCCCGTACTGGATGTAGTCGCTGATGACCCGGGTCGGGAAGGGGCCCGCCAGCGCCAGCATGAGGATGGGCTGGTCCTCGGGGTTGGACTTCGAGATGATCGGGGGGTCGATGTCCCGGGGCAGGCGACGGGCGGTTTGAGACACCTTGGACTGGACGTCCTGAAGGGCGAGGTCGACGTTCCGGGAGAGGTCGAGCTCGATCGATATGTTGGCCGATCCCATCCGCGAGCTCGACGTGATCGTCCTGAGGCCCTCGGTCTGGACCAGGGCTTCCTCGAGCGGTTCGACGACGTCGTTCTCCATGACCTCGGGGGCCGCGCCTTCCCAGACCACCGACACCGAGATGGTCGGGAAGTCGACGTCGGGGAACTGGCTGATGCCGATGCGCGTGGCCGCCACCAGGCCGAAGACGATGGTCGCCGCCATGAGCATCCATGCCAGGACCGGCTTCTTGACGCATACTTCTGTCAGGTTCATGGGTGGTCTCCGGGGTCCTCCGGTCTATTCTTTTCCGGGCACCGGCCGGTCCGGCGATTTGGCTTCCGGCCCGCCGGGCGCCGCTTCCTTGACGAGCGCCCCGCTGCGCAGAGCCTCGGCGCCCCGGACGACCAGCCTGTCGCCGGCCTTGAGTCCCGTCAGGACCTCGACCTGGCCGTCGGCCGTCCGCATTCCCAGCTGGAGGATGCGCTCGGCCGCCGCGTCGCTCTCGACGACGAAGGCGATGAAGCCCCGGTCGCTCGGCCGGATAGCCGTCTGCGGAATGACGGGGGCGGTGCGCTCACTGCTCACCGGGATGACGATCTCGGCGAACGTGCCCGGCCGCAGGGACTCGTCCCGGGTGTCCTCGACTTCGGCGGTGACGGCCACGAGGCGGGTCGTGTCGTCGGCGGACTCGGCGACGTGGACGATCTTCGAGCCGAAGAGCGTCTCCGAGTTCCGGACCTTGAACTCCGCCTTCATCCCCGGCTTGAGCCGGGCGGCGTCGCGCTCGGGGACTTTGAACCGGAGGAGCAGGGGGTCGCGCCGGACGAGCGTGGCCAGGACGGTGCCGGTCTCGACGTACTCGCCCGTCTGCACCGTCCGGGTCTGGAGGATGCCGGAGAACGGGGCCCTGACGTAAGCGTCATGGAGATTGAGCTTGGCCTGATTGAGGGCCGCTTTCGCCTGGGCGACGTCGGACTTGGCCACGGCCACGCGGGTCCGCCACGTCTCCACCTCTTCCCCCGGGATGAGGCCCGGATTCTGGTCGGTGACGGCGATGCGGCGCTTGAGGCCGGCCTCGGCGTCCGCCAGCGAGGCGACGGCCTTTTCATAAGACGCCTGCGCGGCTTCGACAGCGAGCGTGTAGCGCTCGGGCTCGATCTCGACGAGGGTCTGATCGACCTTCGCGAAGCTGCCTTCCGAGAAGCGGACCCTGTCCACGACGCCCGACACGCGGGCCGTGACCTGGACCTTTTCGAAAGCGTCCACGGAGCCGACGGCGTTGACGGTGTAGACGAGCGCGCGGAGCGCGACGGTCTGGGTTTCAACCGGGAACATGATCTTGGACCGGTCGAGCGTGGCGCCCCTTTTCCCGGCGGCCTCCGAGCCCTTCCTGCAGGAAACGGCCGTGAAGGAGAGGGCGAGGGCGGCGGAGACGAACAAGACGGCGATCTTCGTTTTCACAGGATTGGCTCCTTGCCGAACGGGTCGAGTCCCAGGGCGGCTTCCAGATTCAGGTAGGCGATGCCTACGCCGTAGCGCTCGCGGACGAGCTCGACCTCGGCCTCGAACAGCCGGACGTTGGCGTCGGCCGCTTCGAGGGCCGTACTGAGCCCCTGCCGGTAGAGCTCGGCGGTCTCGGCGGCGTTTTTGCGCGCGACCTCGCGGGCGACCACGGCTTGCTTCAGAGTGGCCCGCTGGTTCTCCAGCGAGACGAGGGCGTCCCGGACTTCGAGCTCGACCCGGCGCATGGCGGCTTTGACGTCGAGGTCGGCCAGGACGGATTGGGCCTTGCGCTCCTTGTAGTCGGCGTTGCGGCTGAATCCGTCGAAGATGGCCCAGGTCAGGGTCAGGCCCATATTCCAGTTCGTCGGGCGCCCGGTCAGCCCCGACTCGTTCGTATAGCGGTACTGCCCATTGAAGCTCAGGGAGGGGAACCAGCGCAGGGTCGGCTCGATCATCAGGGCGCGCTGGGCCTTGGCCTGATAGCGGAGGGACCCGAGATCGAGCCTCCGGTCCTGGGCCTCTCCGATCATACGAACGAGCTCCGGAGGGCCCTCCTCGGTTTCCCGGATCAGGAACTCGGGGATGACGAGCTTCTTCCGGGCCAACTCCATGTCGTCGAGGAGGAACCCCAGCTCGAGATAGGTCGTTTCGACCTGCCCCTTGGCCTGGATGACCCCCATCTCCGCCGTGGCGTGCTCGAGCTCGGCGCGGGTCACGTCGTTGACCGAGACCAGCCCGGCGGCGTAGCGGGCCTTGGCCGCCACGAGCGATTGACGGGCGTATTCGAAGCGGTCCCGGGACGCCTCGAGGACCTGGTCCGTGCCCAGAGTCGCCAGGAAGGCGTTGCTGACCTCGAAGGACAACTGCCTCCGGCTCTCGGCCGAAGCGAAGCGCTGGGCGGTCCGCTCGGCGTTGGCCTGGCGGAGCGCGGGGATGCTCCTGGCGTCGAAAAGGGTCATGTTGACCTGGGCCACCCCGGCGAGGGCGTTATAGCTCTGGATGACGATGTTGGTATCCCCGACCTTCCTCGAAACCTCGAAGGGGCGGCGGGTATAGGTGCCGGTCGTGGTCAGCGTCGGGAGGAAATAGGACCGGGCGCGCATGACGCGGGCCTCAGAGGCCCTGACCTCGGCATCGGCGGCCAGCGAGCGCTCGTTCCGGGTGAGGGCCAGCCGGACGGCCGCTTCAAGGGTCAGGCCGGCGTCCTGGGCGCGCGCCGCCGGAACGGCCAGTGCCAGGAGGGCGCCGACGATCGCCGCGACGGGCCGGAGGCCGGGGGATAGGATTCTGTTCTTGTTCATATTAGAGGCTCGTTTCGGTCCGAATACAACTCTCCATATTATTTGAGACGCAGTTTCTTGTCAAAACTTCCAAAAGATGAATACGGCTGAGCTCTCATCCGGGTTTTAGAAGCCGCTACAGGGCCCGCGATAGCCAGTCATGATGTTCAGGGTCAGCTGGCGGTTGTTACAGTCCGGCCAGTCCATGCCGAAATGGAAGACGATTCCCGCCCGGCCGGCCTTCCGGGACGTGAACATGGCGGCTTCGCCGAGGATGACGACCCGCCCCTTTCCGTATTCGATCGCGACGCCCTGCCGCTCAGAGGCTCCTGAAGACGATCATCAGCGCGAGGCTCAGGGCCAGCGTGAGGGACGGGACCAGGGTCCGGGACTCGAAGACCCGGGCCCTCTCTCCGAACATCATTCCGAGCGGGACCGTAAGAAGCGACAACGCGATCGCCATCGGTCCGTAATACCAGGCGAGGGGAATGGTCGTCCCGGCGGCCAGGCAGGCCGCGTTCCCCGTGACGAGGCCGACTAGAGGAAAGGCCGCTACGGCGAGGAAGGCCCCCGCGCCGCCGATCATGATCCGCCCGGACGTTCTCCCGCCGCGGGACCGCCCGAGGAGGGCGGCCACGGCGAGGAAACCCGCCCCTTCGAGGATGAACGCGAACGCCGGGTTCGCGACCGCGCCGGAGCCGAGGGGCAGTCCGAGGAGCGCGGCGTCGAACATCTTGAACAGGACGGCGATCCCGACGAGGAGCGCCACATCCAGGACCTTTTTCGAAGACGCCCAGGCCGCTGCGATGAAGAACAACGCCACCCCGGTCATCAGGGAACCGGACATCGACTTGGCGCACGCCTGGAGTCCCGCCCCGAGGGCGCATTCGGCAAGGCCCCAGACCGCGCCCAGCGCGATGATCGTCCCCATTCTCTTTGCGATTGTCCCTTCGTTCATGGTCGATTCCTTTCTGATCATTTCTTCGTCGCCCCGGCAAGCGCCTCTTTCACCCTCGCCGGCGTCATCGGGAGGCGGAACAGGCGCGCTCCCGTCGCGTCGAACACCGCGTTGGCCACGACCGCGCCCATGTTGATGATGGCGGGCTCGCCGCCGCCGGAGGCCGGGAGTCCATCGTTCGGGACGATGAAGGCCTCGATCTTCGGGAGCCACGAAAAGCGCGGGATCTCGTAGCTGTCGAAATTCAGGTCGCGGACCTCGCCGCCCTTGAACCGGACTTCCTCGGTCAGGGCATAGCCGAGGCCCATCATAACGCACCCTTCGACCTGGATCAAAGCCCCTTGGGGATTGACGCACTGCCCCATGTCCTGGGCGCAGACGACCCGCTTGACGCGGACCCTGCCGGACTTCCGGTCGACATCGACCTCGGCCGCCGCGGCGACGTAGGTCCCGAGATAGTCCGACGTGACGATGGCGACGCCCCGGCCGCTCGGGCAGGCCGCCGCTTTCCAGCCGAACCTTTCCGCGGCCGCGCGGAGGACCCGCTTCATCCGCTCGTCGGCCAGGTTCCTCAGCCGGAACTCGAGCGGGTCCGCGCCGGCCTTCGCGGCCATGATGTCGATCTGGCATTCGCGCGCGAATACATTGGTATTGGAGCCCGGCGCCCGCCACGCTCCGACGGCGAAGGGGTGGGCTCCCGCTCCCCCGCCGCCCCATTGGCCCCGCGAGACCGTCCGGTGGTGGGGGACATCATAGAATTGGGCCGAGCTCCGGTCGCCCGCGAAAAGCACGTCGTAGTCCCAGTGAACGATCCGTCCGGCCCCGTCCATCCCGGACTTGATCCTGACGACGGCCGCGGGACGGAAGGAGTCGTTGAAAAATTCGTCGCCCCGGCTCCACGCCACTTGGACCGGCTTCCCGGCGAGCTTCGAAAGCCGGACCGCCTGGACCGCCTGGATATTGCGCGTCTTCCCGCCGAATCCCCCGCCGACGAACGGCGTAAGGACCCGGACGTTCCCGGGCGGGATGCCGAGCGTCTGGGCGACCTCTTCTTTGAGCCGGAAGGGCGCCTGGGTGGAAGCCCAGACCGTCGCCCGGTCCGCCTTGACGTCCGCCAGGGCGGTATGCGGTTCCATAGGAGCATGGGCCACATAGCCATTGAGATAGGTCTCATCGAACCTCGAGACCGCCGCGGCATCGCCCCTCGCGAGGTCGCCTCCCTCCGCGACGACGCGCCCCTCGGGGGCGACGGCCCGCAGATGCTCGAAGATGTTCTCGTCGTCGAGCTTGGCCTCGGGCACATCATATTCGGCTTTGATGAGGGCCAGGGCCGATCCGGCGGCATCGGGAAGCTCGTGAAGGACGGCAACGAGGTCTCCGTCCCGGAGGACCTTCGCCCCCGGGGCCTTTTCCGCCGCCGATGCGTCCAGCGACCTGAGCGTGGCTCCGTGGGCCGGCGGCCTGAGGACCTTGGCATAGAGCATGCCAGGGAGGCGGATGTCTCCCGTGAACAGGGCCTTTCCCGTGACTTTCTCGCGGGCGTCCCTGTGGAGGAACGGCTTTCCCATGACGCGCCACTCTGCGACCGGCTTGGGCGAGGGTTTGGGGGTGATGTGTCGCTCGATCCGTTTCCCGGAAGCGAGCTCCGCGTAGGATACGCTGACGCCCGGGCGCGCCGTGTCGCGGACGATCCCGTCGCGGACGGCGAGCCGTTCTTTCGGAGCGCCCAGCTTTTCGGCCGCTAGCTCCAGCAGGACGGCCCGGGCTTCGGCCGCGGCCGCCCGCAGGGCCGGCCCGAAGTATCGCGTCGTCATCGAGCCGAACGTCCCCATATCATACGGGCACAGGTCGGTATCGCCCATGACCATGTCCACGGCATCGATCGGGACATCCAGCTCGTCGGCGATCATCTGGGGCAGGGAAGTGACGGCGCCCTGGCCCATCTCGATCTTCCCGGCATAGCCCGTTACGCGGCCATCCTCCCCGACGCGAAGGTAGGCGTTGAAGTCCTCGGGATAGGTCGGGCCCTGCCGGCGCGCCTCCTGCAGGCCGGAGAGCTCGTCGAGCGAGACGGCGACGACGATCCCGCCGCCGGCGATCTTCAGGAAGTCGCGCCGGGCCAGGCCGCCCGTGCGGACGTATTCATCGAGATCGTGTTCTTTCATGGCCGGCCCCCTTTCGGGGCGGCGGCCGCGTCCGCGACCGCCATGACGATGCGACGGTGAGCGCCGCAGCGGCAGAGGTTCCCCTCGAGCTCGTCCAGGATCTCCGCTTCGGTGGGCTTGGGGTCCCTCTGCAGAAGCCCGTATGCGGTCATGAGCATGCCGGGCGTGCAATAGCCGCATTGAAAGGCGTCGTGCCTGGCGAAAGCCTCCTGCAGGGGATGGAGCTTCCCGTCCCGGGCCAGTCCCTCGATCGTCGTGACCTTCTTGCCCTCGACATCCTTGACAGGATATTGGCACGACCGGACGGCCTCGTTGCCGACCAGGACCGTGCACGCTCCGCAAAAGCCTTCGCCGCAGCCGTATTTCGTTCCGGTGAGCCCGAGTTCCGTCCTCAGGACCCAGAGGAGCATGCGCTCTCCGTCCACGGAAACGGTCGCGGCCTCGCCGTTCAGAGTGAAGCGAATGGTTCTCATCCTTCCGGGCCTCCCTCCCTCATTTAAGAATAACTAGCACTTTCCCCGGGGGATGTCAAAAGAGCTCCGGGGACGCTTCTTTTCGGGGTCTCGATATGATAACAATAGGGAGGGAATTTGGGGAGGAGACCCGCATGAAGGACCTTCACGTTCGGCTTTCCGACCGGCTGAAGAGAGGGGAGAGGGTCGCTCTGGCCGTCATTCTGGAGGCCAGGGGATCGGCCCCGCAAAAGGCCGGCGCCGCCGCGCTCTTTTCCGCGCGGAAGCTCCTCGACGGCACGATCGGAGGCGGGGCGCTCGAGGCGGCCGTTCGGAGATCGGCTTCCCTGGCTCTGAAGACCGGAGCCCCCTGCGTCTTCGAGCGCGCCCTCAAGGGCAGGGACCTCGAGGAGGCAGAGCCGGTCTGCGGGGGAGAGGTCAAGATCCTCGTCGACCCTCGCCCCGACAGGCACCGGAGCGTCTTCGCCGCCCTTGCGGACGCGCTTGCCCACGGCCGGCGGGGCGTCCTGGCGACGACGATCACGACCGGCCCCGGCGCTCCAGCCGTCGTCAAGCGGGATTGGATCGAGGCAACGTCGCGGTCCTCGCTCGACCGCAAGATCGTTGCGGCGTTCGCCGACGGCAAGCCCGGACTGGCCGGAGTCCGGGTCCCGGGCTCCGAGGCGAACGAGCTTCTGTTCATCGAGCCGGTCTTCCCGCCGTGCCGCCTGGTCATCGCCGGCGCGGGCCACATCGGCCGTGCCGTCGCCGGGCTCGGGAATTTCCTCGAATTCGAGGTCACGGTCGTCGACGACCGGCGGGCGTTCGCGAACAGGACGAATCTCCCCGGTGCCGACCGTGTCATCTGCGCCGATATCGGCGCCACGCTCCGGGCCATGGCCGTATCGCGGGACGCCTATATCGTCATCGTCACGCGGGGTCACCGGCAGGACACCGAAGCCCTAAGGGCATGCATCGGCTCGGCGGCGGGCTACATCGGCATGATCGGGAGCCGAAGCAAGATCGCGCTTCAGCGCGCGGCGTTCATCGAGCGGGGCTGGGCGACGGCGGCGCTATTCGACCGGGTTCACGCGCCCATAGGCATTCCCATCCGCTCGAAAACCGTTCCTGAGATCGCCGTCAGCATCGCCGCCGAGCTCGTCCGGGTGCGCCGGGAGAACATGGAACAGGGCGGCCGTCCGGTATGATCACCGCCGTCGTTCTTGCCGCCGGCAAGTCCGAGCGGATGGGCTCCCCCAAGATGCTTCTTCCCTTCGGCCGGAAGACGCTCATCGAGACGGTCCTGGCCGGTGTCCTGAGGTCGCGCGTCGACGACGTCGTCGTGGTCCTGGGCGCCCATCGGGCGGCCGTCGAACCCGTCGTTTCGAAATTCGCGGTCCGCACCGTTTTCAACGAAGAGTTCGAAACGGGGATGCTTTCCTCGGTCCTCCGGGGCCTGCAGGAGGTCCCTGCCGCTGCCCGGGCGTTCCTCGTCGTCCTCGGCGATCACCCGTCTCCTCCGGCATCGGTCATCGACCGTTTGATCGCCGCCCATGACAGGACCGGGAAGGGCATCGTCCTGCCCGTGTATCGCGGACAGCGGGGCCATCCCGTCCTCGTCGATGGACGCTACCGGGGCCGGGTGGCGGCCTTGGACCCTTCGATCGGACTGAGACAGCTCACGCGGGACCACCCGGACGATGTCCTCGAGGTCGCGGTCCGGACGCCGGCCGTTCTCGTGGACATCGACCGTCCGGACGATTATCGCCGGGCCCTGACCTCAAGGCGCCGCGGCTAGGGCCCTCTTCGGCCGTCCCGACAGGCTGAAGCCGCTTTCGCCCTTCGCGCCGTCGAGCGGCTTCGCCGTCAACGGATCGCGCGAGGCTTCCCATTCATACACCGCCTCCCCGGAGGAGCCCGTGAACCTGGCCGTGCCCTTGAGGGAATTTCGCGCGGCCTTCCCTTCGAAAACGACGGACGTCCCCGGCCCCGCAGGCCCCTCCGCGGCGATGCGAACGGACGCCCCGCGGATCTCGATCTCCTTTACGGCCAGCGGCGTCCCGTCGAGGGAGAGGGTCCCGACCGCGGATTGAAAGCTCTGGTCAATGGTCATCTCCCAGGCCCCCTTGGTTCCCCCCGTCGTCCACGTCCATCGCCCGCCGACATTGGCCGGGACGGTCCACAGAAGGACCATGTGGGACCTCCCGTCGACCTGGATCTCGGAGCTCGCGTCCGGCTTCCAGGCGTCCATGGCGAAATTGTGGGAGACGATCCGGGTCCCTGGAGCGAGTTCGGCGAGGAGGCGCGGCCTCAGCTTGAGATTGACGCTCGTGAGGAGGTAGAGCGACACGACCGTAGCCCCGCTGATGTCGGCTTCGAAAAGGTCGCCCTGGATGAACAGGACCTTGTCTGCGACGCCGGCCTCCGTCGCGCGCTCATGGCATTCCGCGATCCGGTCCGGGTCGATGTCGATCCCGACGGCCCGGGCCCCGCATTTCTGGGCCGCCGCGACGACGATGCGGCCGTCCCCGCAACCGAGGTCGTAAAGGAGATCGTCCTTCGTGACCGCCGCCATCCTCAGCATCTCATCGACGACGGGGTACCGCGTCGGCACATAAGGAACGTCAAGATGCTTCTCCTGGATAACGTCCTGGACGCCCGAGCCCGCCGCCGCGAGCGCCAGCGCGATGACCCAGGCCAGGGAGGCTCGTTTGATCATGATAGTTCCCCTCGTTCCTATTCTAGGCCGGCCGGGGAGCCCGAATCAAGCCGGCGGGAGGAGCGTTGACAGAGGTCCGCTCCGGCGCTATATTCGCCCCATCCCCCGCAAAGGAGCCGATAATGGCCTTGAAGAATAAGCGCGTCGTCCCCGGCGCCAAGCCGGACGCCCGGCTTGCGGCGGAGATCCAAGGCCGCGTTCTCGAGGGCACGCTCTCGTGCGCCGAGGCCTTCGCCGTCGCGGACGGGGCCGGCGTTTCGCCCCTCGACGTCGGGCGGACGGCGGATATCCTCAGGGTCAAGCTGAGCCACTGCCAGCTCGGGCTCTTCGGATACCCCGGCCAGGGCAAGGGTTGGGATAGGTCCGGCGCGGGCACGGGATCGGCCCCTGACGGCCTCGAGGCCGCTATCAAGCGTCGGGCGGGGCGCGAGGCCCGGATCGCCTGTTCCGACCTCTGGGAGCTCGCCGAGCTTTACGGCGTCCCCAGGATCCTCGCCGGCGACGCCGCCGACCGCATCGGCATCCGCGTCATAGCCTGCCAGCTCGGCGCGTTCTGAGATCATCACTGAGCGGATTGCAGGGTTGCTGAATGCAGGACGATGATCCGAAGATAGGCCCGGGCTTCAGGATCTCCCCCTTTCCTAAAGGGGGGTGAGGGGGGATTTCTCGGCTCATTCCCACCGGAAGGTCAAAGCGGAAACGACCGCCCCGACGACCAGCAATCCACCGAGGACGACGACTTCGATCAAATGCTTGCCCAGGGGCTCGCCGAACCAGAGGCCCTGAAGCAGGCGCACGATGTGGGTCATCGGGACGAACTTGCCCACGGCTTTGATGGTCGAAGGGAACATCTCGGTGGGGAAAGTCGCTCCGGACAGGAACAAGTTCGGGAAATAGAGGACCATCCCGACGACGTTGGCCACGCGGGCGTTCGGGGCCAGGCTGGCAATGAGGAACCCGATGGCGAAAAAGCTCAGCGTGCTCAGGACGAGCGCGAGGAAGAAGAGCGCGGCGTTCCCGCCGAAATGGAGCCCGTAAACGAGTCGCGCGGCTGACACGAGGAGCGCCGCGCCGAGCAGGGTCAAGACCAGATGGACCGAGACCTCGGCGCCGATGACGGCCGAGGGCTTGAGCGGCGTCGCCCTGAATCTGCGGAGGATGCCCCGTTCCCGGTAGGTCGAGACGCCGATGGGGATGGACATCAGGGCCGTCGAGCCGATGATGATAGCCATATAGGCGGGAGTGCTGAAGTCCACCGTTCCCCGGCCGCCGAAAAAGGGGTTGGGCGCGTTGCCGTAGATGCTCCCGAAAAGGAAGAGGAGGAGGAGCGGGAAGATCAGCGTGAAGAAGGAGGCCATCGGCTCCCTGAGGTAGAGCAGGGCTTCCATCCCGGCCAGTTTCCAGAAGCCTTTCATGCCGGACCTCCTTTCCCCTCTTGCGTGAGCGCCAGGAAGACGTCCTCCAGGTCGGGCCGTTCGGTCCTGAGGTCCCGGAACCGCGCGCCCGTCGCGTCCAGCGCGTTGATGACGAGGACGACGAGCCGATCGCCCGTCCCGGTGACGACGATGCGGGCTCCGTCCCGCTCGACCCGGACGACGCCGGGAAGCCTCCCGAGAGGCGTCGGGTCGTACCCCTCGTCCGCCGTGAAGACGATGCGCGTGCCCTCGCCGAGGCGGCGGATGAGCTCTTCGGGAGTGCCCAGAGCCACGATCCTGCCTCGGTCGATGACCAGAACCCTATTGCACAGCGCCTCGGCCTCTTCCATGTAGTGGGTCGTGAGGAAGACGGTCTTCCCCCGGTCCCTGATCGAGCGGACGAGCTCCCACATAGCCCTGCGGGCGTGGGGGTCGAGCCCCGTCGTCAGCTCATCGAGGAAGACGAGCTCGGGATCATTGACCAGGGCTAGAGCGATGAACAGCCTCTGCTTCTGGCCGCCGGACAGCTTAGCGAAGGCGGAGTCTCGCTTCTCGGACAGGCCCAGGGCATCGACAAGCGGCCGCCAGTCCGCCGGCTTCCTGTAGAACGAGGAGAAGAGGCCCAGGGCCTCGCGGACTTTGATGTCGTCGGGCAGGGAACTGCTCTGGAGCTGGACCCCGATCCGTTCCCGGAGCTCCCGCCCCTCCCGCCGGGGGTCCAGCCCGAGGATGGACAGATGGCCTCCGTCGGGGCTCCTCAAGCCTTCGAGGCATTCGATGGTCGTTGTCTTCCCGGCTCCGTTCGGCCCGACGACCCCGAAGATCTCGTTCGCCCGGACTTCGAAACTGATTCCGTCCACGGCGACCAGGCGGCCGTAGGACTTACGCAAGTTTTCGACGATGATCGCAGGGGTCATGGTCTCCTCTCGGGGCCCGGGAAAGGGGTCTCGACGTCTTCATACATCGTATGGACTAGAGAACGGCGCGGCCAGAACTTGCCGCCCGGCGTCGGCGTGAGCTCGGGGATGATCCGGATCTCGAACGCGACCCCCGGACCGAGCATAGGCAGGATGCCCGCCCGGAGCCGGTCCAGGTCGGCCTCGGTCGGCGGGGAAAGCGCCTCGGCCCTCAGGGCTACGAGGTCCGTGCGCTCCTGGATGATCTCGAACTGGAGGGCCCACGGAGCATGGTCCATGAGGAAGAGCGAGATGGCCCAGGGATAAAGCTCACGGCCGTCGGGAAGCCGGAAATAGTCCTGCCTTTTGGCGTCGATCGCCCGAAGCGTCCGGAAGGGAAGGCCGCAGGGGCAGGCCGCGGGCCCGAGGGTCACGATGTCGTCCAGGCGATAGCGGATGAACGGCATCGCCCGCAGGTGGAGGCTGGTCACCACAACCTCCCCCTGCTCCCCCTCCCGCGCCGGCCGTCCGTCCTTGAGGACCTCGAGGATGACGTTGTCGTCGCAGACGTGGTAGAGGCCGGTTTCCCGGCATTCCCAGGCCATCAATCCGATCTCGACGCATTCGTAAGTGTCATAGACCGGGGCCCGGAAAGCGTCCCGGATCTGTTTGCGGAAGAGCGGGGTCAGCATGTCCGCTCCTCCGACCGCGAACCGCAGGGGGAGCACGGTGCCGCGGTCCAGGGTGATGATCCGGGCAATGCGGGCCAGGGAGCTGTTGTAGCCCGTTACGACGTCCGGCTTCAGCGCCAGCAGGGCCGCCGCGTTGGCCTGGGGCGTGTTCCCCGTATCCACCATCGATTGCCGGAAAAGGCGAAAGGCGCGGGCCAGCTTCCAGGACATCGGGACGTAGCCGGCGTTGCCGCTGCGGACGCGGACGACGCGATCGCGGGCGCGGAGGCCGTAAGAGCCGATGGCCCTCATCCGGAAGAGATGGAACAGGAGGTCCTCGGCCTTCGTCCGTTTGACGAACAGGGGCACGCCGGTCGAGCCGGTGGTCCGGAAGGTCTGAAGCCGCTCCGGATGGACCGCGTCGGACAAAAGGCTCGCGGCGGGCGCCCTCCGGAGGTCCTTTTTCGCGGACATGGGGAACTTGTCGAGACGGGCAACTCCGTCGACGTCCTTCGGTCCGAGTCCGGCCGTGTCCAGGAGCGACCGGTAATAGGGGACGTGGCGGTAAGCATGCGTGACGAGACCGCGGAGCTTGCGGTCCTGGCGTTCGAGGACCGATTCCTCGGAGACGAGGTGGCGGCACCGGACCCTCAGAATGTCCTTCGTCCGGACGAGATGATCGAGCATGGGACCCCGGTTCTTTCGTACGTGCTTGTGATTATATGAAAAACGCCTTCCGTTCCGCAACGCTCCGATTCGACGCCTCGCTCCGCGCTTCCTTGACGCCGGTCGATGCCGGATGATATCTTCGGGGCATGTCCCGAAGAATGGAGCCGCCCATGAGATCCTTGACCGTCCGCCGCCGGTGTCCTCTCATCCTGACCATATGTTGTCTTGTGCCGCTTTCTTTATCCGCGGTAGATCGTTATGCTCCGGATAAACCCGAGCCGGGCTCGGTCGAGGCTATCGCGAAGTTCGTCACAGAGACGCGCTTCAGCAATCCGTGGGTATCGTATGTGCCTGATTCCAAACGAGTCGTCTCTCCATCGAAATACCTTGGGCACGTCGTCGGCGCGGCCGGGGAGCTGACCGATGTCGCGCGGATCCAGGGCTATTATCGCGAGCTGGCCCGGACGTCGCCGCGCGTCCGCGTCGAGACCATCGGCCGGTCGGACGAGGGAAGGGACATCATCCTCGTCGCTGTCTCCGACGAAGCGTCGATCCGGGACCTCCCGCGGCTCAAGAGCGCGGCGGCGGCGCTCGCCGATCCGCGCGTCACGGATCCGGACCGGGCCGAGCAGATCATCGCGGCCTCCAAACCGTTCTATTTCTTCAACGCGGGACTGCACTCCCAGGAGACCGGGAGCCCGGAGACGATGATGGAGCTGGCCTACCGCCTGGCCGTATCCGAAAAGCCGCTCATCCGCGACATCCGGAAGAACGTCGTCGTCCTCATCAATCCCGTCTCCGAGCCCGACGGCCGGGACCGGTTCGTCGAATGGTTCACCCGCCACCTCAAAGGGAAGACCGATTACGACCGGCTCCCGCCCGTGTCTCCTCCGTATTGGGGCAAATATGTCTTCCATGACAATAACCGGGACACGCACCAGGCGGCGCTCGAAACGACGCGGGCGGTCCGCCGGGCGTTCTTCGAGTACCATCCGGTCATCGTCCACGATCTCCACGAATCCATCCCGCTCCTGCTGAGCTGGAACGGGACCGGACCGTTCAACCCGTACCTCGATCCCATCGCCGTCAGCGAGATGTTCGATATCGCCTTCGCCGAGGTCCGCGCCCTGACGGCCCTGGGGATGCCCGGCGTCTGGACCTGGGATTTCGGAGAGGGCTTCGGCCAACACTACATGGAAGCGGTGGGCACCAACCATAACGCCATCGGGCGCGGCTACGAAACATTCGGCAACGGGACGGCCGAGACCGTCGAACGGGACCTTTCCCGCGTACGTTGGGGGCGGTCCGCGACGAGCCGGGAATGGTTCCGGCCCCTGCCGGCTCCCAAGCGCTTCCTGTGGTCCCTCCGCGACAACGTCAATTACACGCAGACCGGATGCCTGGCGGCCCTCGAATACACGTCCCTCCGCTCCAAGGAGATGATGCGCGACCTCTATCGCAAGTGCCGGGCGTCGTGGCAGAAGGGCTTGACCGAGAAGCCGAGGGCGTTCGTCATCCCGGCCGACCAGGGCGACCGGCGTCGCGTCGCCGAAATGGTCGGGCTCCTCGTCGGCCAGCGCATCGAGGTCGGCCGCGCGGTCCGGGACTTCGAGGTGAAGGAGGGGAAGTTCCCCGCGGGCACGTTCGTCGTGCGGATGGACCAGCCCTACCGCAACTATGCGCTCGACCTCCTGGCGCCCCAGAAGTACCCGAAGGAGGGCACCCAGCAGACCTACGACGACGTTTCATGGGCGTTGCCCGTGCATTTCGGGCTTGAAGCTTCGCCCGTCGATGACGGGGGGATCTCGGACGTCGCGCTCGAGCCGGTGAAGGAAGAGCCCAAGCCGCGCGGCCGGGTATCCGGGAACGGTCCCGTCTATCTTCTCAAGGATTCGGGACAGGAATCGTTGCTCGAAGCCCGCGCGAAACTTGGCGACGTGAAGGTCGAGATCGCCGAGAAGGCCTTCACGGCCGGCGATATCGCCTACTCCGCGGGCTCGTGGGTCATGGCTCCGGCCGAAGGGCTGGCCGTGAAGCTTACGACCATCGCTTCGGAGCTCGGCCTCGACTTCGAGAGCGTCGCGGCGCTCCCCGACGTCGCCCGCCACGGATCAAGCTTGCCCCGCCTTGCCCTCTGGCATCCCTGGGCCGACACCCAGATGATCGGCTGGGTCCGCCTCGTCCTCGACCGCCAGGGCGTCTCTTACGCCATCCTTCGCGATGACGACATCCGGGCCGGCGGATTGAACGAAAAATACGACGTCATCATCCACGGCGATTCGGGAGACGACGTGAAGGGCCAGATCCACGGCATCGACCGGAAATTCTCCCCGCTGGCCTACACGAAGACTCCCGAATTCCCCGACCTCGGTTTCCCCGTCGCCTCCGAGGACATCACGGGCGGCATCGGTTGGTCGGGCATGGCGGAGCTCCAGAAGTTCGTCGAGGGCGGCGGGACGCTCATCACGCTCGGCAACGGCACCTCTCTCCCTCTGGACGGAGGGTTGGTGTCCGGGATCGAGAGGGTCCGCGGGGATGGGAACGTCTGGACGCCCGGCGTCGAGCTCGTCGCGCGCTTCGCCCGGCCCTCCCACTTCCTGGCTTATGGTTATAGTGAACAGACGTCACTATTCCGGGACAGCCTGCCCGTCTATGGCCTGCGCAAGGTGGACCGCGGGCTTGCCGTGCTCCGGTGGGGGACCCGCCCGCCGGCCGACGAGCGCGATGCGGATGACGCCGAAGGGAAGTCTACGGCGGAGAGCGCGGATAAGCCCGTTCCCATGCTCGTGAGCGGCGGCATCAAGGGCGAGGACGCCCTCGAAGGCCGTCCGGCCATCCTCGACATCCCTGTTGGCAAGGGCCGTGTCCTGGCCTACAACTTCAATCCCATCCACCGGACCCTGAACCGCTCGGACCACAGGCTCCTTTGGAATGCATTATTGAACTGGCAAGTGAAACCGGAGTCAGGGTTGTAGCCGCAGGCTTTAGCCCGCGTATTCTGTATCGCGAGACAGGCAAGGCAAGCTAGACGGGTGAGACAAGACGCTCGACGAAACCCGTTCTCTGAAGCCGGCCATGTGGGCTTTGGCTTTTCACCGCAAGCTTCAGCCTGCGTCTTCTGTATCGCGAGACAGGCAAGACAAGCGAGCCGTTGCCTGTAGCCGCAGGCTTCAGCCTGCGTCTTCGTTTGGAAGTGCGAGACAGGCGAGACAATCGAGACGGGCGAAACAAGAGGCTCGACCAAGCCTTTTGTGCGCCCACTTTGTGAACGGAGGTGTGGGGGATCTAATCTTTCCCCTAAGGGCAATGGGGTGTGGGGAATCTAATCTTTACCCTTAGGAAAATGGGGGTGCGGGGCATTTATCTTTCCCCCTTTGAAAATGGGGCATGGGGCATCAATTCTTCCCCCCTTTGGAAAAGGGGGGGTTGGGGGGATTTATTACCCCAGGCTCGAGCCCGCAACCAACCTCTGGAACTCGACCCGAATGTTGCTCTTATGCCGAGAAGATGACCGGCCGGGACCTGTCCTCCCGCTACAAGGAAACCGCCCGCGGCGGCCTCGCCCTCGTCGAGAAACCCCCGGCCGATTGATTCGATCCGCGGGCACACGGCCTCCTTGACTTCTGTTCGCGATCGAGACTAATCTCCCGAAGAAGACGCTTTAAGGAGGATGGCTTGATCCCTGATCCCGCGGGAAATGACCGGCCGATCACGCGGCGCTGGCTCCGGCCGCTGGCTGCGGCGGTTTTCGTTGTCCTTCTCATGCAGGCCGCCGCCCGGCTCATCGGGCCTTCCCTGGGGGCGTGGAGCTGGGTCCCGCTCAACGTTCTCTATTGGACGGCCGCCCTCGTTCTCGCCGTCGCCGGCGGCGGCCTTTCGGGCGTCCGAAGCTGGATGGGGCGCTCCAGGCGCGCCGGTTGGTGGCCGGCGGCTGTGATCGGATTCGCCGTACTCCCCACCCTGCCGATGCTGATCCCGAACGCGCGCCTGTTCCTGCGACCGGAGGTCTGGATCACGACGCTTCTGTTCTCCGCCGTCAATCCCGTCGCCGAGGAATTCTTCTGGCGCGGCTACCTGTTGGACGCCATGATCGGAGGCGGCCTTCGGCCGGCGTGGGCCGCCGTTCTTTCGAGCCTATTGTTCATGGCCAATCATCAATGGATCGCCGTTAACGTTCCGGGGGCTCGAAACCCTGTCGCGATGGCCTTTCAGCTCGTTTTCGGCCTCATTATGTCGGCGGCTTACCTGAAGATGGGGAGCCTTCGCTGGCCCCTTCTGGGTCACGTCCTGACCAATATCCTGACCATCACGTCGGCCGTCTTCTTGAACCTCTATATCCCCTGACGCGGCCGGGAAGCGGGACTAGCCCATCGTCTCGATCTCTTTGATCTTCAGCGTCAGGCGCTTGGCGGAGATAGGGAAGGCGGTCCTGACCTCGGGTGCGAAGAGGGAGACGCGGAATTCCTCGATCATGCCGCGCAGTTCCTCTACGGCGGCCTTCTTTTCCGGCGAAGTGTCCCGGTCGAATCGCTTGACGATGCGTCCCAGCGCGAGGGCGTAGGGCTCGACCTGCTCTTCTTTCTTCCGGTCCTTCTCCGGGTCGTATTTGGCCCGATCCGCGCGTATCTTCAACGCTTCCAGTCTCCTGGGCAGCTGCCGGAGCTCAGCCAGCGTCCGGGTCTCGAGTAAATCCGCGGGGACGAGGCGCTCGAGATCGGCCTTGATCGACTCCGATACGCCGCCCTCGGCCGAGGCCCGTCCCAGGTTGCCGAACGACGTCGTCGCCGCCGGTCTTTTCGGCACGGTGCTGCGGACCTTCCCGTACGCGCCGAGGATCCGGACGACGAGGTCCTTGAGCTCCGTGCCCTTGGCGAAAAGGTCGCGGACCGCGCCGGCGGCCAGGGCGTCGAATTCCTCCCGGCTCCGGACGTTCTTCCGGAAGACCTCGCGCTTGAGGGCCTCGGCCATGGCCTTCATGAGGGCGGCCTTCCCGCCGAAGAACAGAGCGGCGGCGTCGCATTCTTCCGGCAGGGCCAGGTATCGCTTTACGAATTCGACGTCCTTGGCGAAGCGCGGCATGAGAAGTGCCGCGACGCCCGCCGGATGGGCGTCCGCGGCTTCCTCCCGCGACCGGAAGAGCCTGAGGTTCACCCCCTTCTCGCCGGCCTCGAGGCCGGGGAACGCGGCCGTGTACGGCCCGGCGGCGACGGTTTCGGGCAGGGGACCGAAGTCCCATCCCGGGATGCCCGTCCTTTCCCATCGGTCTTTCGCGCTCGTCCACGCCGGCGAGTCCTCCGGGACCCCGGTCGCCGCCGCGGACTTGCGGAGGATGTCGAGGTTCCGGGCGGCGGCGATCTCTTTGCCCTCGTGATCGGTCACCGCCACGCGCGTCCTCAGGTGGAGCGGGACCTCGGCCCTCGCCCATTCCGCGGCGGGGATGTCCACCTGGAAACGCTGTTTGACGAACCTGGCCAGCGTTCGGAACAGGGAGACGTCCGTCGGCTTCATCTCGCGGACGATGATCTCGGCCTTCTCGGCCAGGGGCATCAGGAGCTTCCGGTATCTCTTCGGAAGGCCCTTGAGCAGGGCCGCGACCTTGTCCGCGTACTGTCCGGGCACGCCCCATTCGAGCGGTTCGGCCGGGAGGCTCTTGACGAGAGAGGCAGGGACCTTGAGGGTCAAGCCGTCCGATTCCTCGCCCGGCGCGAACCGGTAAACGGCCCGGAAAGGCCGCCCGTCGACGTCGAGAACGTCCGGAAACGCCGCGACTTTCTCTTCATCCGGATTGACGCGCATCAGGTCCTTTTCGGTCATCCGCAGGAACGCGTCTCCGCCCCGTTTCCGGACCTCTTTGGCGACCGTCCGCAGGTCGTGCATACCGGGGAGGCGGGAGGAATAGAAGCGGGCGATGTCGTCGTCCGATACGCAGATGTCCCGCCGCCGGAGCTTCTCCTCGAGGTCCGCGACCTTGGCCGCAAGCTGTAGATTATGAACGAGAAAGGGCGGCAGGTCGTCGACCTCGCCCTCGACAAGGGCCGACCGGACGAAGATCTCGTGGGCCTCGTCGGGCGCTATCCGGGCGTATGCGACGTTCCGGCCGGCGACGATCTCGAGGCCGAACAAGGTGACCTTTTCCTTGGCCGTGACGTCGCCGCGCTCCTTGTCCCAGTGCGGGTCGGAATAGGAATAGCGGCAAAGGCTCCCGCCGAGCTCCTCGAGCCACTCCGGGTCGATCTTCGCCGCCGTGCGCGCGTAGAGCCGCGAGGTCTGGACCATGTCGGCGGCGACGATCCAGGGCCGGGCTTTTCCGAATATGGTCGAGCCCGGGAAGGCCATGACCTCCCGGCCCTTCGCCGCGGTATAGATGCTCTTTTCCTTGCGCACGGCGATGTTGGACAGGAAGCCGCTCAGGATGGACCGATGGATGGCCGCGTACAGCCCCTCCGACATCTCGAGCTTCTCCCGTCGGCCCGACGGAACCTTCTGTTCCTCGAGAATAGCGAGGACCTGATCGTGGACGAATCCCCACTCCCGCATCCGGGGAAACGACAGGAAGTTCTCCGCGCAGAACTTCTTGAGCCTGTTCTGGGAGCCGGTTTCCTTGTGGACCAGGCGATAGGCCTCCCAAACGTTGAGGAGGGACAGGAAGTCCGAGTCGGGGTGCTTGAAGAGGGCGTGCTGCGCGTCGGCGGCCGCGGTCTGGTCGGGCGGCCGTTCGCGGGGATCCCGGATGCTCAGCGCCGAGGCGATCACCGAGACCTCGCGCAGGCACCCCTCCTCGGCGGCCTTGAGGAGCATGCGGGAGATCCGGGGGTCGAGGGGCATCGGCGCCATGCGCCGCCCGAGCGGGGTCAGCGCGAAATCGCGCCCCTTTCCCGTGATGGCCCCCAGCTCGAAGAGCGTGTCGAACCCGTCCTTGACGGCCCTCGGATGGGGCATGTCCACGAAGGGGAAGTCGGAGGGATAGCCGAGCTTGAGGTCGATCATCCGCAGGATGACCTCGGCCAGATTGGAGCGCAGGATCTCCGGAGGCGTGAACTCGGGCCGGGATTCGTAATCCTCCTGCGTATAGAGCCTGACGCAGATGCCTTCCCGGACGCGGCCGCAGCGTCCCTTTCGCTGATCGGCGCTCGCCCGGGAGATGTCGCTCACGGGCAGGCTGTTGATGCGCGTCCCCGGCTGGTACTGGGAGATGCGGGCGAGACCGGTGTCGACGACGAAGCGGATGCCCGGGATGGTCAGGGAGGTCTCGGCGACGTTGGTGGCGACGACGATCTTGGCCCCGTGAACGGAATAGACACGGCCCTGCTGGGCGGCCGGGAGCCGGGCGTAGAGGGGGAGGATCGTCGTCCCTACATAATGCTTGCCGGCGAGCTTTTCGCACGTCTCGAGGATGTCCTGCTCGGTCGGCATGAAGACGAGGACGTCCCCCGGGCCGTGGCGGGCCCTGAGCCTGTCCACGGCCTTGACGGCCCGTTCGACGTATTCGGTGTCCTCCGCCCGCCGGCCCGCGTCTTCCTCGGACTCGTATTCGACCTCGACCGGGAACATCCTCCCGCCGACCTGGATGACAGGGGCGCGTCCGAAGGCCTTGCTGAACTTCTCCGTGTCGAGCGTCGCCGAGGTGACGACGAGCTTGAGGTCGGGGCGGCCGTCGAGGAGCGTCCGGGCGATCCCGAGCAGGAAATCTATGTTGAGGCTCCTTTCGTGGGCCTCGTCGACGATGAGGGTGTCGTATTCGTAGAGGCGGGGGTCGCCCTGCGTCTCGGCCAGGAGCATGCCGTCCGTCATGATCTTGATATAGGCGTCGTGCGAGGTCCGGTCCTGGAAGCGGATCTTGTAGCCGACCGACCGGCCCAGCGGCTCGCCGAGCTCCTGGGCGATACGGTGGGCGATGGTGATGGCGGCGATGCGGCGCGGCTGGGTGCAGCCGATCTTGCCGACCGCGCCGCGCCCCGCCTCGAGACAGAACTTCGGGATCTGGGTGCTCTTCCCGCAGCCGGTCTCGCCGGATATGATGACGACCTGGTTGTCCCGGATGGCCCGGACGATGTCCTGCCTCCTGGCGACGATGGGCAGTTCCCTCGGATAACGGAGGACCGGACACCGGGCGACGCGCTCCTCCTTCTCGCGGATGGACGCCTCGAGCCTTTGCGCGAGACCGTTCAGGGACTCAAGAACCGTTTTCGGATCGCGGGCGCGGCGGCTCTTGTCGAGGAGGACCTGGAGCTTCCGGCCGACAAAGGCCCGGTCCCGGAGCATGGCTTGCTGAAGAAGCGCGCGGACCTTCCGGACCGCGGCCCCGATATCCGGACTCGCTCCCCGCTCCTCGTCCATGTCAGGATTGTACCAGAATCCCTCGCCGCGGCGCGAGGCGCCATGCTTCGTCAAGGGGGGTGAGGCGAATTTCCTCCCCCCTTATTAAAGGGGGGTTGGGGGGGATTTATCGGACTCGGCAAATCCCCCCGTGCCCCCCTTTTTCAAAGGGGGGACTCTATGGGGCCCCATGATTCCGATCCTGCGAGTTCTATTTTACGAGCTCGAGGGAGACGTGTTCGTCGGGTTTAGATTGATAGATCAGCTTTCCGTCCATGAACACGGCCTCGGCGATGGACGTCGTCCCGAGCGGGTGCCCCCTCAGGACGAGAATGTCGGCGTCCTTGCCGGGCTCCAGACTGCCGACGCGGTCGGCGATGCCGGCGATGCGGGCGGCGTCGATGGTCACGGCCCGGAGAGCGGCGTCCTCGGGCATCCCGTAACGGCAGGCGAACGCCGCGACCTCGAGCGGATCGCCGCCCGTCAGCCCCGCGGCCGGCCATTGCCAGAGCCCTTCCTTGGACCGGAAGGCCACGGGAATTCCGGCCTTGGCCAGGATGGCCGGGTTCGAGTTGTTGAACCCGACGTCTTCGATGCCGCCGACGCCGCGCATGATGTCCTCGAGGATGACGGGGATGTTCCGCTTCTTGATCTCGTCGACCACCCGGTAAGCGTCGGTCGCCCCGTCCAGGATGATCTTCAGTTGGAACTCGTCGGCCAGCCGAAGGGCGGTCAGGATATCGTCCATCCGCTCGGCGTGGACGATGACCGGGGTCTTCCCGTCGATGACGGGGACGAGGGCCTCGAGGGAGAGGTCCCGGGCGGGCTCCGGCCCTTTCTTCTTCTTGTCGTAAGCGGCCCGCAAATCCCGGTATTCCCGGGCCTTGGTCAGCGTCTCGCGGACGACGGCGGCGATCCCCATCCGCGTGGACGGCATCTGTCCCTTTCTCCGGGCCTTGGCCCCCATGCCGAAGACCATGACGGCCTGGTCCTTGATGATCATCCGGTCGATGATGTCGCCCCGTGTCTTGAGGGCGAGCCCGCGTCCTCCGATGACGTTCAGGTCGCCCGGCGTCACCAGGGCCGAGGTGATGCCCATCTGGTGGGCGAAGTAGAAGTGCGGGTCCTGGACCTCGATGCCGTGCTTGACCTCCATCTCCGGCGTCACCGGCTTGGAGATCTCGTCCGTCTCCTTCTGCATTCTCCAGTTGTCGCCGATGCCGATATGGGTCCGGGCGAGGACGAGCCCCGGCATGACGACGAACCCCGCCGCGTCGATGACCGGATATCCGTCGGGGACGGTCACGTCCTTCCCGGCCTTCTCGATCTTCCCGTCCTTGACCAGGACGATGCCGCCCGCGACCGGGGCGCCCGCCATGGTGTATACGGTGGCGCCTTTCAGGGCAAACCGGCCTCCGGCCCTGGCGGCTTCGGGGATGGCCAGAGCGCCGACGGCGGGCGGGACGGGCGTCCCGACGGCGGGACGCTCTTCGAGCGGGTTCCGGTATTCGACCTTGCCGTCGATGAGGACGGCGCGCACGGACGTCAGGAACTCGAAGGGAGCGCCGTCGAGGAGGACGAGGTCCGCGTCCTTGCCCGGCTCGATGCTTCCGATCCGGCCGGCCAGGTCGATGGCTTCGGCCGCCCAGCTGGTGATGGACCGGAGAGCGTCCTCTTCCGTCATCCCGTACCGGACGCAGAGGGAGGCGAACTGGCGCAGGTTCTGCTGTTCGGCCCCGGCGTCGGTCTGGAGGGAGACCTTGATGCCGGCCTTGGCGAGGATGGCCGGGACGTTGGCGAAGACCAGGGAGTTCTGGGGATAGGTGTCGAACACGGCCGGCCCGACGTTGACGAAGATGTCCTTGCGCTTCGCGAGCTCATCCACGATCAGGTAGGACTTGTCCGAGTGGCCGAGGCTGAGGCGGAAGCCGAACTCATCGGCCAGGCGGATAGAGCTCATGATCTGCGAGGGCGTGTAGCAGTGGATATGGACGGGGAGCTCGCGCTTCAGGACGCGGACGAGCGTCTCCTTGCCGAGGTCGCGCTTCGGGGGAAGGACGTCCTTGCCCGCCTTGACGTCGGCCTCGTAGCCCTCCCAGCTCTTTCGGTATTCCTGGGCCTCGACAAAGGCCTTGCGGGCGACGAAATAAACGGCCATGACCGTCGACGGCATCTGCTTGAGATTCGCGTAGTAGCCCGAGGGATTTCCCTCGATGGCCATCTTGAGGTCGCAGTCCTCCTTGAGGACCATGTCCGCCGGACGGGCCTTCTTCATCTTGACGGCCACGCTCGTCCCGCAGATGACGTTCAGGGAGCCCGGCCGCGAGACGACCGTGGTCACGCCCCCGGCGAGGGCCGCCGGGATGGCCGGGTCGTCGAAATTGAAGGAATCGAGGGCCCGGATCTGGGGGGTGATGGGATTGGTCGCCTCGTTGCCGTCCAGGTTCTCCTCGACGACGGGGACGGGATAGACGCCCAGATGCCCGTGGATGTCGACCAGGCCGGGGATGACGACCTCGGCTTCGATGACCTCGGCGCCCGCGGGGACGGGCACGTCCTTGCCCACCTTTATGATCTTGCCGTTCTCGATGACGATGGTCCCGTTCATGATGGTTCCGTTGACCGCGGTGTGGATCTTTCCGGCCTTGATGACCAGCGTTTCCGGGGCGGAGAAGAGCGGGAGAGCGGCGGCCAAACCGAGGCATGCCGCCAGCCGGGCGATGGGGCGAAGGGTCTTGTCGAACATCGGGCCTCCTTTTCGGGCGAGAGCCGGACGGCCGGGCGCCGTCAGCGGCGTTGGAAGATATCCTGCGGTATCGGGCCCGCGATCCTCAAGGGGCCCTTTTTAAAGGGCCCCTTGAGGGGCAGGCTCAAGAAGAAACTTGTCAGATCAGAACGTTAACTTCACGCCGAGCCGGAAGACTCGGGGATCGCAAACGTACAGGGGAAGGCCCTGGTTGGGGCCCTGGAATACGCTGACGTAGGTGCCGTATTGGCCCCACGGGATGGCCTGGTTGAGCGCGTTGAACAGGTCGAGCATCACAGAGAGGCGCATCGTCCGGTAGGAGAAGGATTTCTCCAGCCGGAAGTCGAGGTTGCTGCTGGCATCCATCCGCTGGGACCCCGAGGGTTCGAGCAGGAGGTAGGGCTTGGTGGCCTGGTCGAGCTGGGTGAGAGTGGTCGTCTTGGTCCAGGTCCGGCCCGAGTTGTACTGATAGACACCACTGATGTTGATGCCCCACGGGAGGACGTAGGAGGCCATGATCTTGAAGACGTGCGGGGGGCTGATGGCCGATCGGCCGTAGAGGTTGATCTGGAGGTTCGGGTCGTAGTAGTTCCCGGTTGCGCCGGTGCCGTAGGACCCGGTGGCCGTATGGGCGTTGGAATAGCTGCCTTCTTCCTTGCTGTAGGTGTAGGAGGCGGACATCTGCCACCTGTCGGCGTACCGCTTGTTGAACGTGAGCTGGAGGCCGACGTACTTCCGGGACGGGTCGATCATGACGATGTCCGGGTAGGCGGCGCCGATGTCCTTGCCGACCTTGGGGTTGGTGATCAGATAGTGGGGCTGGGTCCCTGGGTTGGTCTGGTTATAGACCGTCATCGTCTCGCCCGTGTTCGGATTGACATAGGATACGGGCTCGAAGGTTGCGTTGAGATCGACGGCGTCGACGAAATTGAGCCACTTCTTGTAGATCACGGACACGCTGGCCGACATGTTCTTGCCGAGGACCTGCTCGATGCCTAGGACGCCCTGGTTCATCGAGGGGGTCTTGACGTTCGGGTCTACCTCGTAGAGATTGGCGCCGAACTGGGTGTACCAGTAATCATAGGTGGCGGTCGCGGAGTTCCAAAGGTAGTTCTCCGTGTCCCCCTGGGGAGTCAGGCTCCAGAAGTTGTACGACCGTGTTCCGTCATAATACTTGCCGATGTGCGCCTTAAGGACGGTCGTCTGTTTCCCTGTGATGTCCCAGACGAGGCCGAGTCTCGGCTCGATGCCCATATGGGGCTTCCAGACGGTCTCGTCGATGTTCGGGACCTTGCCCCGGGCGATATTGTAACGGAGGCCCGGGTTGAGGACGAGGGAGTCATTGATGCGCCAGTCGTCCTGGACGTAGAAGGAGAACAGCCAATTGCTGAAGCCCTGGTAGCCGTGCGTTTTGACGCCCAAATACGGCTGGTTGTCCAGCGTGAGAAAGTACATGTCGCCGGGGATGGTCATATCCCAGTAGCCGCCGCTCTGCTCGGCCTCTACGCCGATCTTGAAGTCGTGGGAGCCGGCGAGATTATCGGCCCTTTGGCTGAAGGTCCCGCGGAGGGTGGTTTTGTGGTCCGGCTGATAGGACCACCAGTAACAGGCGTGCGTGCCGTTGACCAGGTCCCAGAACCCGGACTTGTTGCGGTCCTTGTGGGAAGGATAGCGGGCCCAGCTTCCCCAATTGGCTCCGAACTTGAGCTCGAAGATGGAGTCGGCCGTGAACGTGTGGAGGTAGGACGCGTTGACCAGGTTCGAATCCCACTTGTCGTCCCAGTTCCCGTCGGCCGTGACGAGGTTGTCCATCTGGGTCCTGAGAGCCGTGTAGGTGTGGGTCTCATAGGACGCCTGGATACGGTCCTTCTGTGTGGGCTGGAAGGTCAGCTTGACGTAATACTTCGGAAGCGTCCGCGGGCTGTCCTTGCCGGTGGATTCGAGGGTGATCGTTTGCTTGTAGTACTCGAAGCCGGCGAAGAACCAGAGCTTGTCCCTGAGGATGGGGCCGCCCACGTGGACGCTGGGGCTGAAGTACTTGGTAGCCGGGGTCTCACCCAGGAGTCTCCACTCCTGGTCGCCGGCCTTGATGTTCGAGCTCTGCCATGAGTCGCCCCGGTAGAGGACCTGGGCGTCGCCGTGGAACTCGTTTCCGCCCGACTTCGTGACGATGTTGACGGCCGCGCCCGTGAACCCGCCGTATTCGGCCGGGGCGCCCAGAGCGATGACCTGCTCTTCCTCGACGACGTTATAGTCGATGGGCGTCGAATACTGGCCGCCGCCGAACCAGGAGCTGCTGACCTCGGCGCCGTCGATGGTCCAGGAGTTGCCGTCCTGGTCGCCGCCGCCATAGGTGCTGAGACCGGTGACGCCCGGGGCGAGGTTGAGGATGGCGTGCGTGTTCTGCGCCGTAGGCAGACTGTTCAGCAGGTCCTTGGAGATGTAGGTGTTGGCCAGGGCGGAGCTCGTGACGTCGACGACGGGGGCGGCCCCGACGACGCTGACCTCCGTCTCGAGCTTGGCCTGCTCCATCATGAGGTCGACGGTGGCCGTCATGTTGGCATGAATGTCGATGCCGGTGATCTTGGCCGAGGTGAAGCCGGTGAGCTCCGCGTTGACCTCATAGGTCCCGGTGGCGAGCGCCGGGATCCTGTAGCCCCCGTCCGGCCCCGTGGTCGCCGAGGGCTTGCCCATCATGTTGGGCGAAAGCACCCACACGGTGACTCCGGGCAGCGGGCTGCCCAGGGAGTCTTTGACCGTGCCCTGAATGACCGCGGTTTCCCTCGTTTGGGCCGTGAGGAAACCCGCGGCCAGGACCAGGAGCACGAGGCTCATGGCCCATAACCGCTTTGGACTCGACATACTCTTCCCTCCTGATTGTAATGGAATATTTCGTCCGAAACCTCGCCGGACAAGCCGAGAAAGGGATCCGGGAGAGGTCGGCACTTTCACCTGGTTACCGCCGATATATCCTTGGCCAGCTTGAGCAGGACGTCGAGGTACTTGGCCTTGATGCTTTCGAGCGTGTTCCCGATGATCGAGAAATCGAAGGATACGGCGCCGGCCGGCCGACCCGTTTCCAGGTTGAAAAAGGGCGCCCCGATGACGATCTGGCCGACGATGTATTCCTCGTTATTGACCGCGTACCCCTGCCGTCGGACCTTCTCCAGCTCGACCAGGAACTTGTTCTTGTCGGTGATCGAATTGGCCGTCCTTTTGACGAAGTCCAGCCGGCTGAGAATGTCCAGGCATTCCTTTTCCGGGAGGTTCGCCAGGATGGACTTGCCGATGGACGAGCAGTGCATCGCCGCGGCGACGATGGGCAGGGGATAGGACAGCGCGTCCTTGGCCGCCCGGTAATAGACCTGGACGAGGATGTCGCCCTCGAGGATGCCGGAATCGATCGTGATCCCGAGCCGCTCGTAGACCTCGTCGATGATCGGCGCGACGACCTGGCGGAGGCTGAAGCTCTTGACGAGGTTCAGGCCCATGGCGTAGGCTTTCGGACCGGGCGAGAGGAGCTTGGTCCGGGGGTTCTTGTTCAGGTAATTGAGCTCGACGAGCGTGTTGCAGAAGCGGAACGCCGAGCTCGGATCGATGGAGAGCGTCTGGGCGATCTCCTTGAGGCTGAGGCTGCTGCGCTCGGGGCGGAAGAGGCTGAGGATCTTGAGCCCTTTGGAGAACGGATTGGAGAAATAAAGGGAAGGCCGCTTGGGAGACACTTTTTTCACCGCGACCCGCCAATTGTTAAATACATAATCAGATTACGATATTAATAATATTGAATCTTCGAATATAATGTCAAGAAGTTTTTTTGGAAGCCATCATTTATAATGAGCGAAACGGCGATGGAATTCGAAGAGAGGATCAAGGGGCGCATCAGAGCCATCCCCAGGGGGAAAGTGGCTACTTATGGGCAGATCGCCGCGCTTGCCGGGAATCCTCGCGGGGCGAGACAGGTCGCGCGCGTCCTCCATTCCTGTTCGGAAACGGCCGGGCTTCCCTGGCATCGCGTCATCAACAGCCGCGGCGGGATATCTCTCCCGCGCAGGAAGGGATTCGACGAGCAACGCCGGAAGCTCCTCAGCGAAGGCGTACGGGTCGGCCCCGGCGGCCGTGTCGCCCTCGACGAGTTCCAATGGCAGGCGGGCGCCGGTCCTTCCAGGGGCGCGCGGGAATTCCTGAAAGCGCTCGAGGCATCGGATCGTCCCCGCCGCGCCGGGGCCCGTCGCCGCGCGTCCTGAGCGGAGACGCGGGTTCGATCCGTACTGAATGTAGCCGCAGGCTTCAGCCTGCGCGAATTCCCCGTTTTGAAATAGGCGGGTCCGGGGTGAAGGGCGATCTATGGGATGGCGCAGGCCCAGGGCTGCCGCACGGCCGATTGACACAGCGTCGGTCCCGGTGTTAGATAGTCCGCGATGTCCATCAAAGACCTCATCGAACACGACCCGGGCCGGCGTTCTTTCCTGAAGACGCTGGCCGCGGGAACCGCGGCCGCTGTCGCAGCACGGGGCCTGCCGGCGCTCGGGCAGGATTCTCCGGCCCCGCCCGCCGCGCCGGGAAAGATCGTCAAGGACGGTATGGTCTATCGCCGTCTGGGCCGCACGGGCCTCCATGTCTCCGAGATCGCCCTCGGCGGGAGCCCGCTTCCGGACGAACGGCTTCTCTTCCGGCTCATCGAGCGCGGCGTCAATTATCTGGACGTCTCGGAGAGCTACGAGAACGGGAACGTCGAGCGCCTGGCCGGCCGGGCCCTGAAGACCTTCGGCCGGGACCGGATCAAGATTCACACCCGGTTCCATTTGCGGGAGCGCTCGACAGAGGGGAGCCTCATCGCCTCGGCCGAAGCGAGCTTGCGGCGGCTCGAGACCGACCACGTCGAGGTCCTGGGCATCCACGGCGTCGACGACCCGAAGGACCTCACCGACGAGCGGGTCCTCGGGGCGTTCGCCAAGCTCAAGGCCCAGGGAAAGCTCCTCTTCCGGGGCGTCACCTGCCACACGAATCAGCATACGGTCATCCCCGAAGCCGTCGCCTGCGGTCTTTATGACATGGTCCAGATCGGCTATAACGTCTTCGACATCCAGGAGACCGAAAAGGACGTCCGGGTCTACGGCGATTATCTCGGCGAGAGCGGGATCCGCCGTCTCATCGATCTGGCCGCGGCCAAGGACGTCGGCGTCACGGCGATGAAGGTCCTTAAGGTCGGAGGCCGCCGCCAGGACCTCGCGGGGCGGGCGACGGGCGGCACGACGCTCTTTCAGGCCATGCTGAAATGGGCCCTGGCCGACGACTGGATCGCCGCCGTCGTGACGGAGATCCTGAACGAGCCGCAAATGGAGGAGGACCTGGCCGTGGTCGGGCTTCCTCTGACCGCCGCCGACCGGCGCATCCTCCACGACCACGTCGCCGCGAACGCGCGGGGATACTGCCATTTCTGCGGCCTGTGCCAGGCCGCGTGCCCCGCCGGCGTGCGGACCGCCGACCTCTCGCGGTGCCTGGCCTACGCCGAAAGCTACGGGAAAACGGAGCGCGCCCGCGCCGAGTATCGAGGGATCCCGGAAGGGCGAGGACCCTCGGCTTGCGGAGATTGCGGCGCCTGCGAGCGGGCCTGCCCTTACGGCCTTCCCGTGCGCGAAAGGACGCGCCGGGCTTCGGGGCTCCTGGCCTGAGGGCCGGCCGCGGGCTCAGTCGTTCCCGTCCCTGTCTTCCGGGCCCATCAGGATGCACAACCCGTACACCGTTCGCATCCCCCGCTTCTCGCAGAAGCGAACGGCTGCCGCCGATTCGGCGCCGGGCTGCATCCAGACATAGCGGATCCCGACGGCCGCCGCCTCCTCGAGGACGACCTCCGTCCTTTCCGGGGGAACGATGAATATGGCAGCGTCGACCGGGCCGGGCAGGGAGGCGAGGTCCGCGTAACAAGGATCCCCCTCGATCTCGCCGGCGGCGGGGTTTACCGCCAGGACCTCGTAGCCCCGGGACCTCAGGGACCGATAGACGATATTCCCGTACTTGAGCCGGCTCCGGGACGCCCCGATGACTGCGATCCTCCGTTGGGCGAGGAAAGCGGCGACGTCTTCGGGCGAGGGCATGCTAATCTATGATCCCTTCTTCGCCGGCGGCCGCGCCCGTTGACGCGTTGGCCAGATCCAGGTCCCCGACGGAAAGCCCGCGTCGAAGGACGATCCCTTTTGTCCTCATCCGGTTGAGGTCGAGGCTGGGCGCGTCCGCCCATTCCAGGGTGTATTGCCAGGCATCCAGGATCTCGTCGCCGCAGCCGATCTTGAGCGCGAGGATGTCGTGGAATTCCGCCTCCCCGGCTTCGGCGGCGGTCCCGGCGTAGGCCGCGACATACTTGAAGATGAGGAATTTTCCGCGCCGCAAGGGAATTTCGGCGATCTGAGTCCCGGCCCCGGGAGGATAGGGGACGGGCAGGGCATCGATGTGGCCGAGGGCCCGGAGATCGAAATCCGCCGCCTGGACGATCCCGGCCAAGCGGTAGGTCTTGACGACGGGCGAAGGGGGGACCGGGGCCATGGCCGCCAGGAACGCCGCCCAGAGGATGACAAAACCCATCGCCTCCGGATTCTAGGGTCTCGGGGGCCCGGAAGTCAACCTCTCATGCCTCGGGGTCGTGGGGTTGACTTGAGGCCTGAATTCCGATATCATTTCCAATCATTTTACCCGGAAGAGTGGAACTGACATGATCACAATGAGATTGATGCGATTTGGCGCGAAGAAAAGACCTTCTTACCGTATCGTCGTGATGGATTCCGAACGGGCCCGCCAGAGCCAGGCCCTGGACACCATCGGGACCTACAATCCTATGACGGAGCCGGCGGAGATCAAGATCGACCAGGAAAAGGCGAAGTCCTGGATCGCTAAAGGGGTTCAGCCGTCCAAGACCGTGGAATCCCTGTTGCATAGAGTCTCCAAGAGCGTGAACGCCGCTCAAGATCCTAAATCTTAAAGGAGGGCACCGTGAAGGAACTCGTAGAATTGATCGCCAAAGCGCTCGTTGACAGCCCGGACAGGGTGCAGGTTTCCCAGCTCGAAGGCGAACAGACCACCATTCTTGAGCTCAAGGTCGCCCCGGAGGACCTGGGCAAGGTCATCGGCAAGCAGGGCAGGACGGCCCGCGCGATCCGCATCATTCTCGGTGCCGCCGGGATGAAGCTCAAGAGGAGATTCAATCTCGAGATCATCGAAAAGAGCTGATTTGATCAGGATAGCCAAGATCCTCAGGAGCCAGGGCAGGGACGGCGAGCTCAAGCTGAAGCTGCACCTGGAGGGTTCCCGGGATCTTTTTTTTTTCGCGGATATTCGTTGAGAAGCGAGGGGCTTACGAGCCGTACGACGTCGAATCCCTGAGGTTCGACCGCAATTCCCCCATCCTGAAGCTTCGGGGCGTCGACTCCCTGGCGGCGGCCGACGGCCTCGCCGGGCTCAGCCTGTACGTGCCGGAAGAGGCCCTGCCCCCGGCCGGGAAGGGGAGCTTTTACGACTTCCAGATCATCGGGTGCGAGGTCGTGGACAAGGACGGGGGAAGGATCGGGACCGTCACCGGGCTCCTGCCCGCCGGGGGCCGGGACCTCCTGGTCGTGGACCGTGAGGGCCGCGAGGTCCTCATCCCGTTCATGGAGTCGCTTTGCCTGGACGTGGACGCCGCGGCGCGGAGGATCCGGGTGGACCTTCCCGACGGGCTTTTGGACTTGAATGATATTTGATATAATCACTATCTTCCCTGAAATGTTCGCGAGCGTCTTTTCAGGGGGCGTCGTCCGGCGGGGCGTCGACAAGGGCCTGATGGAGGTTCGCGTCCACGACCTGCGGGATTATACGCACGACAGGCACCGGCAGGTCGACGACAGGCCCTTCGGGGGCCTGGAAGGGATGGTCTTCAAGCCGGAGCCGGTCTTCCGGGCGGTGGAAGCCGTCCGGGGCCCGTCGGCGGCGCGGGTCGTCCTGCTCTCGCCGCAGGGCCGGAAGCTCGATGTCCGGCTGGCCGAGGAGCTTGCGGCGTGTCCGCGGGTCATCCTCCTTTGCGGCCGGTACGAGGGCGTCGACGAGCGGATCGTCGCGTCGCTCGTCGACGAGGAGATCTCGATCGGCGATTACGTCCTGACGGGCGGAGAGCCCGCGGCTGTCGTCGTCGTCGATGTCGTCGCGCGGTTCGTCCCGGGCGTCGTGGGCCGCGAGGAATCGGTCCGCCACGATTCGTTCGCCGAAGGGCGGCTGGATTTTCCGCAGTACACGCGGCCGCGGGACTTCCGGGGGATGAAGGTCCCCCAGGTCCTCTTCTCCGGCGACCACGCGCGGATCGGGCGCTGGCGGCTGAAGAAGGCCCTGGAGAAGACGTTGGACAGGAGGCCCGATCTCCTGGACAGGATACTTTCTCCGGAGGAGCGGGAGATCGTCGAGGAAATTCGGAAAGAGAGGAAAGAGCAATGAGCCTGATCGACATGGTCGAGAGCAAGCAGTTGAAGACGGGGCAGGAGCCTTTCAACGTCGGGGATACGGTCAAGGTCCACGTCATCATCAAGGAAGGGGACAAGGAACGCATCCAGGTCTTCCGGGGAGACGTCATCGGGAAGAAGGGCTCGGGCGTCCGCGAGGCCTTCATCGTCCGCAAGGTCTCTTTCGGCGTCGGCGTCGAGCGGTCCTTTCCCCTCCATTCCAAGATGATCAAGACGATCGAGGTCGTCCGCAAGGGCCGGGTCAAGAGGGCCAAGCTGTACTACCTCAGGGACCTCAAGGGCAAGGCCGCCCGGCTCAAGGAAGAGCGGCGTCCCTGACCCTGCCGTGGCGGACTTCCGGATCGAGAAGGAGTGCCTCGCGCAGGGGTACCCGTCGGTCGCGGGGGTGGACGAGGTCGGCCGGGGGGCCCTGTTCGGCCCCGTCGTGGCCGTCGCCCTGATCTTCCCGTCCCGGTTCTGCGCCCCCCGGAGGCCCGCCTGGACGAAAGAAATCAACGACTCCAAGCTCCTTTCTCCGACTAAAAGGGAGAGGCTGGTCCGGACTATCCTCGGGGAGACCCTGTCGCTCGGCGTCGGCACGGCCTCCAACGCCGAGATCGACGCCCTGAACATCTTCTGGGCGGCGGACCTGGCCATGAAAAGAGCGGTGGCGGGAATGACGCAAAAGCCGGGCATCGTGCTGGTTGACGGCTTCCCGCTGAAAGATGTAGATTATCCGCAGATGGGCGTTCGCGGGGGAGACCGGAAGAGCGTCTCGATCGCCGCGGCCTCCATCGTGGCCAAGGTCTTGCGGGACGGTCTGATGGAATTCTACGACACGATCTTCAGCGGGTACGGCTTGGCCGAACACAAGGGGTACGGGACCGCGGCGCATTACCGGGCCCTGGGCGCCCTCGGCCCGACCGGGCTTCACCGGAGGAGCTTCGACCTGAGGATCGAAGGGAGTCCGAACTCATGAACGGCAGGATCGACCGGGTCCGGGTCGTCGAATCGGCGGAGAAGTACGTCAAGGCCGGCAAGCTCAAAGAGGCCATCGCCGAGTACGAGAAGCTCCTGTCCGGCGATCCCCAGGATTTCGCCATCAGCAATATCATCGGCGACCTTTTCGTCAGGCTGGGCCAGAACGACAAGGCCGCGGCGGCGTTCAAAGACGTGGCGGCCGAGTACGAGAAGCGGGGCCTCTATTCCCAGGCCCTGGCGGTCTTCAAGAAGGTCGTCAAGATCATGCCCGACCAGCCCGAGAACTCGATCAAGCTGGCGGACCTCTTCACCCTCCAGGGATTCGCGGCGGAGGCGAAGCAGGAATACGTCCGGACGGCCGTCCAGCTCGAGAAGGCGGGCCAGCCGATGGACGCCATCCGCGTCTACGAGAAGATCGTCCGGCTGAACAAGGACGATCTCGAATCCCGGCGGAAGCTGGCCTCCCTCTTCCGCGAACAGGGCTTCAAGGACGCGGGCGCCGATCAGCTGGACGAGATCGCCGACGCCATGCTGGCCAAGGACGACGTCGAGGCCGCCGAAAAGCTTTTCGCCGAGGCCCGCGAGCTCAGCCCCACCCATCCGCGGACCCTTCTGGGGATGGTCGAGGTCCTCAAGCGCAAGGGCCGGAAGACGGAGGCCGTCGACCTCCTGGAAGGGGCCCTCGGGGAGGATCCCGAGAACCCCCACCTCCTCAATCTGCTCGGGAATTTCGCCTTCGAAGGAGGCGACATCCCGAAGGCCGAAGAGGTCTTCTCCCGGATCATCCAGCTCCATCCGATGAACGTCAATGCCCGGATCAAGCTGGGCCGCATCTTCATCCAGAAGGACGACCTCGACAAGGCGTTCGAGCTCTACGAACCTCTCATCAACAACCTCATCAAGAAGCAGAAGGAGGGGAAGGCGGTCGGTCTCCTCGGGCTCATCCTGGCGGCGCGGCGGAGCCATCTGCCCTCCCTGGAAAAGCTCTCCGCCATCTACCGGGCCAACAAGGACCTCCCCAAGCTCGAGGTCGTCGGCCGGGTCATCCTGGAGGAGCTCCGGCGGCTGAAGCAGCCGGACAAGGCCCTGGAGGTGCTGTCCGAGCTGGTCAAGGTCCGGCCGGACGACCTCGACCTCTACAAGGAATATCACCAGCTCCGCAAAGAGCTCGGCCTCCCCGAAGAAGAGGCCCGGCAGGAGGAGAGCTGGGCCGTCACGGACAAGGACCGGGAAGTCATCCAACAGACCCTCGACCAGGCGGACCTCTACATCCAGCAGGGGCTCGTCCGCAACGCCCGGAGGATCCTCGAGAACCTGAGGATGAAATACTCCGACGACCCCCTCATCATGCAGAAGATCGCCGTCCTCGACGAGATCCGGAGCCAGATGAGCGAGGACGAGATCCGTCTCCGCGTCGAGAAGGCCCAGGCCATGGAAACCCAGGCCCGGGAGAAGGGAGTGAAGGCCGCCCGGGAAGCGGAGGCGAAGGCGGTGCCGCGGAAGGAAGAGGCGAAGCCCGTCCGGAAAGAAGAGCCCAAGCATCCGCGGTCGCCGTTCCCGAACCAGATCCTCGACGAGGAGAAATTCAGCACGGCGGACATCTTCGCCGAGACCGACATCATCCCCTTCCTCAGCCAGGACGGGGGAGAGAGGAAATATTATGACCTCGCCGACCGGGCCAGCGAGGAGGTCCGCATGATCGCGGCCATCCACGCCCGGCAGGTCAGCGGCGGGGCCACCCAGCTCGAGAAGGAGCTCTCGGTGATCGTCGCCGACTTCAAGAAGGGGCTCCAGGAGAAGTCCCTCGCCGACGACCTCGAGATCCATTACCAGCTGGGGATCGCCTTCCTGGAACAGGGCTTGACGACCGAAGCCATCGAAGAGCTGACCCTGGCGAGCAAGGACAAGTCCCGGGCGATGGAGTGCTTCAGCATCATCAGCCAGTGCTACAGGGCCCGGAAGGATTTTCCCGAAGCCGAGCGATGGCTGAACAAGGCCATCCTGATGACGAAGGAGGGGACCGAGCCCTACTTCGCCCTTGTATACGACAGGGCCCTCATCTCCGAGGAGGCCCAGGAGACCGAGAAGGCCCTCTCCCTCTACCGGGAGATCCAGATCTGGAATCCCGTCTATCGCGGCATCGCGGACAAGGTCAGCAGTCTCGAGAAGCCGGCCGTCTGAACGGCCGTCCCGCCCCGCCCCTCAGAACGCCGTGACGAGTCCGATCCCCGCCCTCGCGTGCCGTCCCGCCGGGCCTTCCAGGACCCAGGTGATCTCCGCCGTGGCCCGGAGGTTCCGGCGCAGGAGATAGCCCGCGTGGGCCGTCAGCGAGGTGCTCTTGAGGTCCGCCTGTTCGGAATCCACAACATTGAGAAGCCCTACGGCGTACCACCGCCCGTTGTCCCCGCCCGGCCGGAAGACGAGCTCGGCGAACCCGCCCCGGGTGCGGATCTCGGTCGGGAGGAACGCGGAGAAGAACGGGTTGTCGTCCCTCCGCTCCACGAACTGAAGGTTGAGCTGGAACGGGGCTGCGTCCAGCGTGGCGTCGGCGCCGGCCATCCAGAGGCGGTTCACCGCCTCCTCCTGCTTCTCCTTTCCCAGGTACCCGAATCCGCCCAGGCGGAACCCGCTCCCGACGTCCTGGGAGAGCCGGAAGAGGACGTTCTTGTAGCGGTCGCCGTCGAAATTCCCGAAGGGGTCGGTCGGGTCGAGCCCGCTCCCGTTGACGATCTCGAAGCACAGATCCGTGCCGCTCTTCAGCCCCAGGGTGGCCATGACGCCCCGGTCGTAGGTCAGGTCGGCCTTCGAGCTCCCGACCGTGGCGGCGTAGATCGCGTAATCCTCGAACGGCAGGCGGAGCTCCCTCTTGAATAGGGGATCGGAAACCTGGAATTGCCCGGCGTAGAGGTCGAGGTCCGGGCCGAAGAGATCGTTGATCATGACGAAGGCGTCCTCGAGCCCCGCGACCTCGCCCCGCTCCCCGAAAAAGAAGTAGAAATAGTAGGACACGTGCTTCGTGATCTCCCCGCCCGAGAGGAATTTCAGGATGTAGGGGGCGGAGAAATCGAGAGCTTTCGAGCGCCCGTTGTCGTACGACAGGAACCCTTCCAGCCGGAAGGCGAAGGGGACGTCCCTCAGGAGGGACAGCCGGTCGTCGCCGGCGTCGACGTAATAGCGCGGCGTCTCCTTGTCCTTGATGACGAAGCCGTTCGCCGCGAACTCCTCCCCGTACGGCTTGAGCTTGGGGAAGGGAGAATGGCAGGTCTTGCAGGTCATAGCGTATTTCCGGGCGAACGCCGGCATCGCCGTCGCCGGCCCCGCCGCGGCCGACAGGGCGAACGCCGCCCCCAGCGCGGTCCCGATGATCCTTTTCATCCCGGTCTCCTTTTCCCCGCCGCCACGTCAATCGACGATCGTGACCGTCGTTGCGTGGCGGTTGACCTCGACGATCTCGGCCTCGTCCGCGGGAACCCCGAGGAAGTCCGCGACGGGCTTGACAAGCTTCTGATAATTGAGGATGGCCGTGACCGTGAGCGGCCCGGGAGGCGCGTCCTGCGGCAGGGTGAAGGTGCAGGTCTCGAGCTTCGTCTCCCGCGGGCCGATCCTGTAGTCGACGCCCAGGGACTTCGTATTCCACTGCTGGAGGGTCATTCGGCCCTGGGGGTCGAAATAGGGCATCCTGAAGATCCGGTCCCCGACGGGGATACCGTCGCGGGCGACGCCCTTGAAGTCCGGGTCGGCGAGCGCGATCCCCATGTCCTGGTAGGCGAGGGCATCGGAGCCGATCGTGTATTCCTCGCCCTCGAACCCCTTCTTGTCCACGGGAAGGTGATGAACCTTGCCGGCGGCATCCTTCGCCTCGACGTGCATCCAGACGATGCGGTCCTCGACCGAGCCGGTCGGAAACTTGTGCCCGGTCTTCTGGTTGAACAGGGCGATCGTGAACCGGATCCTGTCCCCGGGCTGGGCCTCGCGGATGTCGGGGTGGACGCGCAGCTCGATGGTCCCCCGGATCTTGCCGTCGTCGTGGGCCCCGTGGAAGAGGTGCTGGCGGGCGTCCGGGTAGGCGTTCCCCATGGCCGCGGTCTTGGCCTGGGCGTAGGTCATGTGGCAATCCTGGCACTTGACGCCCTGTTTCGCGTACGGGCCCTCTTTCCATTCGAGGTGCGTCGACTTGACCCAGATCCCGTAAGGGTCCTTCTCGTTATGGCACGTCCCGCAGAAGTCGGCCGTTCCCAGGAACTCCGATCGGGCCATGTCGTGTTCCGGCGAATTCCTGCCCTCGCGGGGCCCGTACTTGGCCCTTCCGGGGACGGAAACCCAGTTGAAGTTGTACGGCGTGTCGCCGGTGAAGCCGGTGACGGTATGGCAAAGATCGCACGAGACGGACTCGTTCGCCCGGCTCATCTTTTCCGGACGGGGCGGGGGCACATCGCCGGCCAGGAAGGCGACCGGCGCGTGGCACCCGTTGCAGCCGGCCTTGACGCCGGCCACGACGGGGTCCTTCTCGGCGTGCGGCACGGCCAGCTTGAAGTATTCGATCTCGTCCCAATGATGGGTGTAGGCCTGGGACATCATGGCCTGCGTCCATTGCTGGTAGATGTCGGTATGACAGGATGCGCCGCAAAGCTTCGGCGGACCGTAGTCGCCGTACTTGCGCGTTCCGAGGGCGTCGTCTCCCGCTTTAGGGGCCTGAGCGAACGCCAGGCCGAGGAGCAGGGCGGCCGCCAGGATGGGGACGGGGCCGGACATAACTTTCCTCATGGGGTCCTCCTCCCTTCCGTGATTCCCTGACCTACCGGAATCATAAAGGACCGAGGCCCTGATTTTCAAGCCCCCGGCGCCGTCCGGGTTGATTTTCCCCGGGCTTTGCGATAAAGGATTAATGAACCCCGAGGGGAAGGAGGTGCGTGATGGACCGCAGGGATTTCCTCAGGAAGAGCGCGACGGCGGCGGCCGTCTTCGCGGCCGGAGGGGCGGGCGCCGGGGCCGCCGCCCAAAAGGCGGCTTCGGCCGCGTCGAAGTTCAAGCTCAAGTACGCCCCTTCGATCGGCCAGTTCAAGGCCCACGCGGGGGAGGACGCCCTGGACCAGATCCGGTTCGCGGCCGACGAAGGATTCACCGCCATGTTCGACAACGGGCTGATGGGCCGCCCCCCGGCCCAGCAGGAATCCATCGCCCGGGAGCTCGGCGAGCGGGGCATGACCCTGGGCCCGTTCGTCCTGTACGCCGACTTCGGGCAGAAGAGCTTCGTCGTCCGGGACTGGGACGTTCGCGATCAGCTTCTCAAGAAGATGCGGCAGGGCGTCGCCGTCGCCCGCCGGACGGGCGCGAAATGGGCGCTCGTCGTGCCCGGCCGGTACGATGAGAGCCTGGCCTGGGAATATCAGACGGCCAACGTCGTCGAGAACCTCAGGTTCTGTATGGATGTCTGCGAGGAGGCGGGGCTCATCATCGTCCTCGAGCCCCTCAACCCGCGCGACCATCCCGGGCTCTTCCTGACGCGAATCCCCCAGGCATGCCAGATCGTCCGTTCGGTGGCCAGCCCCACTTGCAGGATCCTCGACGATCTTTACCACCAGCAGATCACCGAAGGGGACCTCATCCCGAACATCGACGCCGCCGGGGAGGACATCGCCGCCTTCCACATCGGGGACAATCCCGGGCGCAAGGAGCCCGGGACCGGCGAGGTCAACTTCCGGAACGTTTTCAAACACCTGTCCCAGCGGAAATTCGCGGGGGTGTTGGGCATGGAGCACGGCCAGAGCCTGCCGGGAAAGGCGGGCGAGCGGGCGGTCATCGACGCCTATCGGGCCTGCGACGAATTCTAAGGAGGACCCATGGAGATCACAAGACGCGATTTCATCAAGACGTCGCTCGCGGCGTCGCTGGCGACGGCCATCCCTGGGAGCCTCGGGCTCTACGCCGGGGGAACGGACGCTATTCGCATCGGCATGATCGGCTGCGGGGGGCGGGCGACCGGAGCGGCCCTGGATTGCCTGGAAGCCGCGCCGGGCGTCGAGGTCGTGGCCATGTTCGACCTCTTCAAGGACCGCCTCGAAGGCTCCCTCAAGGAGCTCGAGGAGAAGTTCTCCGGAAAGATCAAGGTCCCTGCGGACCGCCGGTACACCGGCTTCGACGGCTACAAGGCGCTCTGTGCGCTTCCCGAGGTCAACCTCATCGTGACGGCCACGCCGCCCGGTTTCCGGCCCATCCATTTCCGGGCTGCGATCGAGGCGGGGAAGCACGTTTTCATGGAGAAGCCCGTGGCCGTCGACCCGGTCGGCGTCCGCTCGATCATCGCCACGTCGGAGCTGGCCCGGACGAAGGGCCTGGCCGTGGTCGCCGGGACCCAGCGCCGGCATCAGTCCCGTTACCTCGAGGTCATGAAGAGGATCCACGACGGGGCCATCGGCGAGCTCGTCGGCGGGGAATGCTATTGGAATCAGGGGGACCTCTGGGTCGTGCGGAAAACCCCGGAGATGTCGGACATGGAATGGCAGTGCCGGAACTGGCTCTATTTCACCTGGCTATCCGGCGATCACATCGTCGAACAGCATGTCCACAATATCGACGTCATCAATTGGGCGTTCGGAGCGACCCCCGTCAAGGCCATGGGCATGGGCGGACGGCAGGTGCGGACAGGCCCCGAGTACGGGAACATCTTCGATCACTTCGCCGTCGAGTTCGAGTACCCGAACGGCGCCCGGGTCCTGAGCATGTGCCGTCAGACGCCGGGCTGTGCCGAACGCGTCGAAGAGCGGTTGGTCGGCACTCGGGGCGCGGCGCTCGGTTTCGGCGAGATCCGGGGCGCGACGTCCTGGAAGTTCGAGGGAGAGGAAACGAACCCCTACGTCCAGGAGCAGGCGGACCTCATCGCCTGCATCCGGCGGGGCGAGCCCCTGAACGAAGGGCGTCGGATCGCCGAAAGCACGCTGTGCGCCATCATGGGACGCATGAGCGCTTACACCGGGAGGGCGATATCCTGGGACTGGGCGATGACGAGCTCGAAGCTCGACCTCACGCCGCCGCGCTACGAGCTCGGCGAGCTTCCGGTCGAGCCCGTAGCGATCCCGGGCGTGACGCCTCTCGTCTGAGGAGTATCGCCGCATGAAGAGGCGCGATTTCCTGAGGGCGGCTTCCCTGGCCGCCGCCGGGGCGGCCGGGTTCCCGACGATCGTTCGGGCCTCGGCGCTCGGCGGCGCCGGGAGACCCGCCCCGAGCGAGCGTATCGTCATGGCGGGAGTCGGCTTCGGGATGCAGGGCGTCCCCAACATGCGGAACTTCCTGGAGAATGGGGACGTCCAGTGGGTGGCCGTCTGCGACGTCGACCGGGCCCATCTCGAGGAGGCCCGGAGAATCGTGAATGATCACTATGGGGCCGCCGTCTGCGATGCTTATCGCGACTCCCGCGAGCTCTTCGCCCGCCGCGATCTCGACGCCGTTTCCATCGCCGTCCCCGACCATTGGCACTCTATCCTGGCCCTCTCCGCGATCCGCGCGGGACTGGACGTCTACGGGGAGAAGCCGCTGACCCACGGTCTCCGCGAGGGCCGAGCCCTCTGCGACGCCGTCAAGAGGTACGGCCGTGTCTGGCAGACCGGATCCTGGCAGCGCTCGGTCGAGAACTTCCATCAGGCCGCCGAATTGGTCCGGAACGGCCGCCTCGGAACGATCCTGCGGGTCGAGGTCGGCCTGCCGGAAGGTCACTGGGACTTCGCCGGGACGTTCGGCCGGGAAGCGGTCTCCCCGGCTCCCGAAGGCCTGGACTACGACCGGTGGCTCGGGCCCGCGCCCGCGTTCCCTTACCGCGAGGCCGCCGTCCACATGAACTGGCGCTGGAACATGGCCTTCGGCGGCGGCCAGCTCATGGACTGGGTGGGCCACCACGTGGACATCGCCCATTGGGGTCTCGGGCTGGATGCGACGGGGCCGGTCTCCGTCGAAGCCCGCGGGGAATACGCGAAGAGCGGCATCTACGACAGCCCCGTCCGCTACCGCGTGGACGCGATCTACGCCGACGGAACGCCCCTCGTCGTCGCCGGAGGAGACCCGGAGATCTGGCCCGGGACCAAGTGGATCGGGGAGCGCGGTTGGATCTGGGTCGATCGGGGCGAGTTCCGGACGGAGCCCGCCCGCCTCCGGAGCGAGGTGATCGGGCCGGGAGAGGTCAGGCTGAAATGGAGTCGTGATCACTTTCGGGACTTCCTGGATTGTATCAGGAGCCGGGCGGCGACGATCGCCCCGTGCGAGGTCGCCCACCGTTCGGCGAGCGTCGGGCATCTCGGGGTCGCGGCCATGAGCGTCGGGCGGACGCTCCGTTGGGACCCGGCGACGGAGACCCTCATCGGGGACGCCGGGGCCGAAAGGCTGTTGACCCGCTCCTATCGGGCGCCCTGGCAGCTTCCGGCCTGAGATGAAAGGAGGATGCGTTTGATACGGTCCCGCCGACCGGCCTTTCGCGGCGCTTCGGTCTTCGGCATCGCGCTCATCGCGCTGGCCCTGGCCGCTCCGGCCCGGCCTGTCCGGCAGACTTTCGCCGAAGAAGGCCCCGGCTCTCTCTCTGCGATCCTCGAGACCTTCGCCGTTTTCGAATACGGCTCCGACGACACGGCCCTCCATGCGCTCCGGTCCCTTGTCCGGTCCGGAAGGAGCGATCCCGAGTTCCTGGCCGCATGCGAAACGGCTTTCATCGCATTTCTCGAAGGGCAGGCCACGCTCGCAGGCAGACAAGTCATATGCCGGGAGCTCGCCCTCATCGGTACGGAAAGGTCCGTGCCCGTTCTCGAGCGGATGTTGGCCGCCGAGGGGACTTCGGACATGGCCCGTTATGGATTGGAGGGGATCCCGGGTCCCGCGTCCGATGAAGCTCTTCTGCGGGGGCTGTCCGTCCTGCGCGGCGATCCGAGGATCGGCGTCGTCTCCTCTCTGGGGAACAAGCGGTGCGCGGCGGCCGTGCCCGCCCTCGAGAGACTCCTCCGGTCCTCCGATATCAGGGAATCCTGCGCAGCGGCCGAGGCCCTCGGGAGGATAGGGGGGCCGGCGGCGACCCTCGCCCTGTCGGCCTTTATCCCGAAAGCCCCCGCGAGCGTCCGCGAACGGGCCGGCGCGGGCCTCCTTGCGTGCGCGGAGGGACTCCTCGGCCGGGGCGACGCGCGCGACGCCGCAGCCGGGTTCGGCCTGATCTTTGACTCCGTGCCCATTCCGGCCCTCCGCCAGGCGGCTTTCAGGGGCACGATCGCGGCGAGCGGCCCGGAGGGTCGGAGTCTCATCCTGTCCGCTCTTCGAGGCCGGCCGTCGGGAATGGTCCAACCGGCGATCGATATGATCCGTGCCGTCTTCAACGGAGATTCGATCTCGCAAGCGTGCGAGCTTCTGCCGGGGCTCCCGGAGGACGGCCAGGTCCAGCTCGTGGCCGCGCTCGCGTCGTTTCCGAAGGCGTCGGTCCTCGAGGCGCTGAAGACGGCGTCGGACAGCCCTCTTCCCGCGGTCAGGGTCGAAGCTCTCAAGGCGCTGGGAAAGGCCGGTGACGGCTCGGTCGTCCTTCTCTTCGCTGAACGGGCCGCGAACGCCACGGGCCGGGAACAGGAAACCGCCGGGAAAGCCTCCGGCGACTCGGGGAGACGGACGTCGACAGGGCCGTTCTCGATGCGATTGCCTCAGACATCTCCGAGGCCGTTCGGCTCGAGCTCGTTCGCGCGGTCGGCGAGCGACGCCTCGTCGGGGGCAAGGATATACTCCTGAATCTCGCCCGCTCCGCCCCGCACGCGACGAGACTTCAAGCGATCCGGGCGCTCGGCCAGCTGGCCCGGGCCGATGACAATCTCTCCCTTCTCGACCTGCTTTCGGCGGCGACGGATGAAGCGGAAATAGAGGAGATCGGGAATGTGATCGCGTCGACGGCCCGCGAATACGCCCGGCCGCACGACAGGGCCGGCGCCGTCGAATCACGGCTGACCTCGGAAAATGACCCGGGGAAGAGGGCCGCGCTCCTGCGCGTTCTGGGCAGGATCGGCGAGGACCGAAGCCTGCCCATCGTCCGAGAGACACTCGCCGATGCCGACCCCCGCGTCGCCGACGCCGCCGCCAGGGCTGTCGCCGGCTGGCCGACGGCCGTCGCCCGGGACGACGCGCTCCGGATCGCCCGGAGCTCCGCCGTCCTCGTTCACCGGGTCCTGGCCCTCGAAGGATTCATCAGGATGGTCGGGCTCGAGCCCTTTCGCGCTCCGGAAGGAGCGGTCGCTTCGCTCAGGGAAGCCCTGGCCCTGGCCGAGCGGCCCGAAGAGCGGCGCCTCGTCGTGTCCGCCCTGGTCTCGTTCGCCTGCCCGGAGGCCCTGGCCCTGGCCGAGGAGCTCTCGCGCTCGCCCGATATCGGGAGCGAGGCCCGTGCCGCGGCCGAAGCGATCAGGGCGGAGCTCGCCTCGCGGAGGCGCTGAACGAAGATGGGGCCGTGCCGGCGGGCGATCAGACCCTGGCTGCGTAATGGGGGACCTTGAAGCTCACGCTGAAGGCCGTCCCGCCATCCCGCTTGACCTCGACCCGGCCATCCAGCTGTTCCGTGAGGAGCGAGACGATCTGAAGGCCCATGGTGTCGGCCTGCGCGATATCGATCCCTTCGGGAAAGCCGATCCCGTCATCCCGGACCGTAAGCCGTACCGTCCCGGCCTCGCTCTCGCGGAGCTCGACCGTGACCTTTCCCTTGCGCTCATCCGGGAAAGCGTGCTTCAGCGCGTTGAGGACGAGCTCGTTGAGGATCAGGCCGCAGGGGACGGCCGCATTGATGTCGAGGAACACCTTGTCCAGGTCGAGCTTCAGGGCGATCCGCGTCTCGTCGGTCTTGTAGGTCTTGAAGAGGAACGACGTCAGGCTCTTGATATAATCCGAGAAATCGATCCGCGAGAGGTCCCGGGTCTGGTAGAGCTTTTCATGGACGAGGGCCATGGACCGGATGCGGTCCTGGCTTTCCCGGAAAGCTTCCACGACCTCGGGGCCCTGGAATTTCTGGGATTGGAGGCTGAGAAGGCTGGAGATGATCTGCATGTTGTTCTTGACGCGGTGGTGGATCTCCCTCAGGAGGATGTCCTTTTCCCTGAGGGCGTCCAGGGTCCGCTCTTCGGCCTTCTTGCGCTCGGAGATGTCGCGGATGATGGCCTGGTGGTACCGGACCCCGTCGATGTTGAGGATGCGCAGGCTCACCTCGACGGGAAAGATCGTTCCGTCCTTGCGCTGATGGAGGGTCTCGAAGACGAGGCCGCCCGACTTTTCGGCCTCCCGCATGGTTGGCGCGAAGGCCGGCCGGGCCTGGGGAGGCCTCAGGTCCGGAACCCGCAGGCCCTTGAGCTCTTCCGGAGACTGTATCCGTAGGCCGTGCGTGCCCGTCTCGTTGACTTCGACGATCCGGTGGTCCCGGTCGGCCAGGAAGATGATATCGTTGGCGTACTTGTGGAGATATTCGAAATGCCTGACCACGGCCAGGCGGTCGTGTTCGATCTCGTACTGCCTCCTGTAATAGTGAGACTCGCGCTGCTTGATCCAGAAGAGGAGCATGGCTCCGATCCCGAAGCTCAGGATGACGAGAGCGATGGCCAAGGCGGCCATCCGGATGCGAAGAGGCGCGAGGATCTCGGAGAGGTCCTCCTTGGCGATCATGAACCAGGGCGTCCCGGGGAGGGGGCGGATGACCGAGAGGACGCGCACGCCTCTATAGTCCGTCCCCTCGATCAGGCCTTCCAAGCCCCTGACGGCCATGGCGGCCGGAAGGTTCGAGCTGTCCGCGGGAAGGCGCAGGGACAGGGCCGTATCCTTCCGGTGGCGGAGATCGTTCAGGAACAGGACGTCCTCGCCGTCGCGGCGGACGAGAAGCGATTCGGCGCTCCGGCTCGGAACGGGCCAGCTCTGGATCAGGGGGTAGAGGAAATCCCGCGGGTTGATCCGGAACAGGAACACCCCGGCGCAGGATGGCTCGCGGTCGTACCTTCCCGGCCTTGAGTACGGGCGCATAAAGGTCGATATGGACGGTCGGGATCTCCGGACTCCTGTGGAAATCGGAAAGGAGAGGCAGGCCCGACGCGCAGACCCGGGCCGCGTTGCCGCGGGCAAGTCCGCCCGCCGTGGCCGGCGAATAACCCGAACTGAGCTTGACCGCGCCCTTTGCGTCCAGAAGCACGGCATCCATGTATCCGTATATGGCGACGAGCGAGCTCAGCCAGGCCCGGATCTCGTCTTCGTCGGCGGCGTCTTTCGCGCCGCTCTCCAGATAGGGGACGACCCTGAGGGCGTTGAAGGGGTTGGCGGCGACGGTGGCGCCGTCGTGGAGACGCTCCTGCCGCCAGTCGAGGATCTCCCGGACCTTGAGGTCGGCGACGGCGCTGAGACTGACTCCGGCGGCCCTCTTGACGTGGATCTCGCCCTGCCGGAAGTACTGCCATCCGCCCGCCGATAACAAGAGGATCAATCCGGCGAACAGCGCTATTGGGATGGCCAACGACGAATGCGGAGGCTTCACGCCCTCATTATAATTGTTGACGGGCAATATCGCAATCAACCCCTTGAATCCCGGCGCGCCTTATATTATGTAATGGGGGCCCTATGTCCAAGAATCCGCCCGCACGGAGGAAACGCTTATGATCCCGGTATTCGTCGCCTATTTCGTCGTGCTCGTGCTCCTCGGCCTCTGGCAGGCCCGGCGGACCAAGTCCCAGTCGGATTTCGTCCTCGGCGGGAAGAAGCTTCCCGGCTGGATGCTGGCTCTATCGGAGCGGGCCACGGGGGAATCCGCCTGGCTGCTCCTTGGTCTGACGGGCTTCATCTATGCCACGGGATTGTCCGGGATCTGGACGGGCGTCGGCTGTCTCCTGGGCATCATGACGGCCTGGATCGTCCTGGCCAAGAAGTTCCGGCGCGAGGCCGAACGCTACAACGCCATGACCATGCCCGAATATTTTGCGGCCAAGTTCCCCGCCAAGGCCACGACGGTCCGCGTTCTCTCGACGGCCATCATCGTCTTCTTCTTCGTCTTCTACGTCGGCGCCCAGTTCGCGGGGGCCGGGAAGACGGTCCTCCAGATCTTCGGCCTCGATCCTCTTTGGGGAATGGTCCTTTCGGCCGCGATCATTCTCACCTATGCGACGTTCGGCGGCTTCGTCAGCATCGTTGCGACCGACACGTTCCAGTCCATCCTGATGCTCACGACCCTCATCGTCGCGCCGGTCCTGATCGTGATCAAAGTGCTGGCCTCGCCCGTCAGCCTGAGCCAGGTTTTTGCCGCCGCGGGACCGGGGTATGGATCGCTTACCGGGGGGATGGCCGGATTCGGGGCCGGCCTGATGATCTTCAACAACCTGGCCTGGTTCTTCGGTTACCTGGGCGGACAGCCCCAGATCAATTCACGGTTCATGGGGATGAGGGACGAGCGGAATGTCCGCTCCGGCCGCAACATCGCGATCGTCTGGACCGTGATCGCCTATGGAGGGGTCGTCGTCATCGGGCTCGGCGCCCAAGTCCTGTTTGGCCCTGCGGCCGTCGCCGACTCCGAAATGATCCTGCCATTCATCCTGGGCAAGCTGTTCCCGGGCTGGCTGGCAGCCCTGCTCCTGGCCGGGGCCGTGGCGGCCATGATCTCGACGGCCGACAGCATGTTGCTCATCGCGGCCTCGTCCATCAGCGAGGACGTCTACAAGGGCATCATCAAGAAGGGGTGCGCCAACGACCGGACGCTCCTCCGCATTTCGCGCGTCGCGACGATCGTCATCGGCATCCTGGGGCTGGTCATGGCCCTGACGACGAAGAACCTGATCTACCACATCGTGAGCTACGCCTGGGCCGGCATCGGCTGTTCGTTCGCGCCGGCCGTCCTGCTTTCGTTCTACTGGGACCGCTTCAGCTCGAAGGGCATCGTGACGGCCCTGCTCGCCGGACTCGTCACGACCATCGCCTGGATGATGGCGGGACTGGAGAAGACCATCACGGCGCGGGCCGTGACCTTCTTCGTGGCCATGGGCTTAGCCGTGCTCGTCACGCTCCTGACCAAAAGGGACGAGCCGGCCGCCCCTCCGGCCTGCCCCGTCCCATAAACCGTGCACGGTTTATGGGGGCGAGACTCGCGAGACAAGCGAGACAGGCGAGACAAGAGGCTCGTCGCATGATGGCGTCTTGCGGCCGCGGGCTTCGTCACCAAGAGGACGCTCAGCCGGGCCCCTTCAGGCCCGGCCCGTTTCGTCGCGGTACGGACCGCCCCGGGGTCTTTTTCTCCGCCGCGCTTTTAGTGTATGATTTGTCATCGAACGACGAAGGAGCGGCGCCATGACGGATACCGGACGCGACGGGGACCCGAGGGCCCTTTCCCGCAGAGAATTCCTCAGGGCTTCGGCGGGCGCCGGGCTGGGCGCGGCCCTGGGGGGCGGGGCGCTGGCCCAGGAGACGAAACGAGATGATGTCGCTCCCCGTCACCACAGCTCAAGGCGGCCGATGAGATCCGGGTCGGCCTCATCGGAGCGGGCGAACAGGGCCGGGTGCTCCTCGAATCCTGCCTCAGGATCCCCGGCATCCGGATCGCCGCCCTCAGCGATATCTGGGGATACAGCCGTCAATACGCTTCGGGCTACCTCGGGAAATACGGCCAGAAGCCGGTCGTTTACGAGGATTACCGCGAAATGCTGGCGAAGGAGCGGAGCCTTCAAGCCGCGATCGTCGCTTCGCCCGACTGGGTCCATGCCGAGCATGCCAACGCCTGCATGGAGGCCGGCCTCCACGTCTATTGCGAGAAGGAGATGTCCAACTCGCTCGAAATGGCGCGGACCATGGTCGCCGCGGCCCGGCGCACGGGGAAGCTCCTCCAGATCGGCCACCAGCGCCGCTCGAATCCCCGCTATATCCACGCCATCGACCGGCTGATGCGGGACAAGCGTCTCCTCGGCCGGCTCGGTCTCGCTTATGCCCAGTGGAACCGGTCCAAGGCCGACATGCTCGGCTGGCCCAAGAAGTACGCCATCGACCAGGCCGTGCTCCAGAGATACGGATATGACTCGATGGTCGAGTTCCGCAACTGGCGGTGGTACCGGAAGTACGGCGGCGGCCCCATCGTCGATCTGGGCTCCCATCAGATCGACCTCTTCTCCTGGGCCTTCGGCGTGAACCCTTCGACCGTCGTCGCCAGCGGCGGCGCCGATCACTACAAGAACCGCGAATGGTACGACAATGTCATGGCCGTCTATGAGTTCGAGACCCCGGAGGGCCGGGCCCGGGCCTTCTATCAGGTACAGACCACGACGGCCCACGGCGGTTTCTACGAGACCTTCATGGGGGACGACGGCTCTCTCGTCATCTCCGAGGTCCCCCAGCGCGGCAACTGGGCCCTGCGCGAGGCGCACGCGCCCGAGTGGGATTCCCTGGTCAAGGACGGCTTCCTCCTCAGCGAGGCCGCGCCCATCCGGAAGGTCGAGAGCCGCAACGTCTTCCTCGATGTCCGGGTCACGGCCGAGACCGGCCGCTGGCCGCTCCCTGTGGACCTGGCGAAACCCGCCCACCAGCCCCACCTCGAGAACTTCTTCGGCGCCGTCAGGAACGGCACGCCGCTCTCGTGCCCGGCCGACCTCGCCTATGAGAGCGCCGTGGCGGTCCTCAAGGTCAACGACGCCGTCAGGTCCCGGTCCATGATCCGATTCCGTCCGGAGCATTTCAAGGCATGAGGCCCGAGCGCGCCGCCCTGTCCGTCGTCCTCTCCGTCGTGCTGGCGTGCGTCGCCTCGGCCGCCGCCGACGATAAGATCCCCGCGTGGGACGGAAGCCGCGTCAGCCCCGTCCACAGGATCCCGCTCAAGGACGAGCTCGACCAGGAGATCGTCCCGTCCGAATCCTATCCCCTTCCGTTCTCGGCCCGGTTCACCTGCGCGCCCTGCCACGACTACGACATCATCCGGAAAGGGCTCCACTTCAATGCGGGCGGGAAGGATGTGCCCGCCGGACCGCCGGGCGAACCCTGGATCTGGGCCGACGAGGGGACCGGGACGATGATCCCGCTCTCCTACCGGAAGTGGCCCGGCGCGTGGGCGCCCGGAGCGATCGGCCTGACCGACTGGGAATTCACGCGTCTCTTCGCCCGTCACCTCGCGGGCGGCGGGATCTCCGAGCCCCCGGCCGAGGCCGCCTCTCCCGATTCGCGATGGGACGTTTCCGGCCGGCTCGAGATCAACTGCATGGGCTGCCACAACGCGTCTCCCCGTCAGGATCCCAGCGAATGGGCCCGGCAGGTCATGAGGGAGAACTTCCGCTGGGCCGCGACGGCCGCCGCGGGCCTCGGCGAGGTCGGCGGCATGGCCTCGAGGCTTGCCGCGACATGGGACCTCTTCGACGGCCCGGATCCGGACGACAGGGAATGGGCCGTCGTCCCTTCCGTCCGCTATGACCCGGCCCTTTTCGACGCCAAACACAGGGCTTTCCTCGACATCTCGTACAAACCGGACGACGGCCGATGCCTGGCGTGTCACGGCACGGCCCCGGCCGGGGCCGCGAAGCACGAGTTCGACGAGGACGTCCACTCCGCCTCCGGGCTCAAGTGCGTGAGCTGTCACCGGAACGGGATCGGGCACGATATGGTCCGCGGCTTCGAAGGGGAGGGCAAGGAGGGTGCCGCGCCGGCCGGACAGGACCTGACCTGCGCCGGCTGTCATCTCGGAAAGAACGCCGGGAAGGGAGGGGAGGGGTTCGCCGGCAGGCTCGGCGCTCCGTTCCCGAGGCATAACGGCTTTCCCAAGGTCCATTTCGAGCGCTTGAGCTGCACGGTCTGCCATTCCGGCCCCCTGCCCGCGTCGGAGCCGGCGAGGGTGCGCACGGCCCGGGCGAACCGGCTGGGCATTTTCGGCATCGCCCGTTGGGCGACCGACCTGCCTGCGGTCTTCGAGCCCGTTCTTGTCCGGGGCGCGAACGGCAAGCTCGCCCCCCACAGGATGACGTGGCCGGCTTTCTGGGCCGACATGAAGGACGGGAAGGTCGTTCCCATGAAGCCGGAAGCGGTCCGCGCTGCCGCGGGCGATATCCTGGATGCCGCGGGAAGCATCGGCCGTATTCTCGCGGCGATGTATGACGTCCCGGACCTGGCCGGCGCGCCCCTGCTTATCATGTCCGGGAGAGCTTATGAACTGAATGCCGATGCCGGCCTGGACGCCTCGCCCTATTCCGGCGATCTCTCCGGCGACGCGCCTCTTCTGGGCCGTCCGGAAGGAGGGCGCTATCCTTCCTCTCGTTCCCGTTTTGGACCCCGACGCCCCCGAACCCGATACGGACGCCGAGGCTCGCGTCCAGCAGATCCTCATTGCCCTGGGATCCGTTCCCGGAGCTCCGGGGAAGCCCGCGTTCGCGGTCAAGAAGGCCCTTTATGTCATCAGGGACGGTTTTCTCGAAAAGCAGGAGGCTCCGGAGCCTTCGGCTGCGTCCGGCCTCGTTTGGATCGTGGACGGGAAACCGCTCCCCTTGGTCGCCGACTTCGCCCGGAGAGCCGTCTCGGCCCTCACGGGGACGGACCAGACACTGACCGAAGAACAAGTGGCCCTGGTCCTGGCGAGGATGGGCAGGGACCATGGTTACGTATCGGGCGGCCGCTTGTTCCTGGCGGACGGGAAGGGCCGGCTCGAAGTCCGAAAGGACAAGGCCGCCGATCCGGTGACCTGGCCCCTGGCCCATGAGGTCAGGCCGGCCCGGATGTCCCTCGGCGTCAATGGCTGTGGGGATTGCCATAGCGCCGGTTCGGACCTCTTCTTCGGCAAGGTCAAGGGTTACGGTCCGCTCAGGACATCCCGGGTCGATCTCCGATCGAAGGCCTCGTTCATGGGGCTGGGAAGGCCCTATCACTTCCTCTTCGGCCTCTCCTTCGCCGTCCGGCCGCTGTTCAAGGGAGTGCTCATCGGCGCGGCCGCCGTCGTCGGGTCCCTGCTTTTCCTGGCGATACTGCTCTGGCTCGGCCGGATCTCGGGGCTCGTTGGGAAGAGGAGCTGAGCCCGTGCTGTTCATCGCCGTCACCATCCTGTCCCTGTTGGGGGTCGTCCTCGGACGCACATTCCTCCGCTTCCGGGCCGGCGCGGTTCCTCCGCCCTCCCGCGAACTTCATTCCCTTCTTCGGGAGTATTCGGGCTGGCTCGGCGACGGCGTTCGGGCCCTTTTCGAACATGCGACTCCGGCCAAAGCCCTGGCCCTGTACAAAGCCTGGGTCGTCCCTCGCTACCCCGGCTGGAGACAATGGATTTTTATCGCCTTCGCGGCGAGCTTCGGTTTTTGCGCCGCCACCGGCATCTTCTTTGCGGTCTTCATTCCGAGGGGAATGTTCGGGATACCCCTGCTCTCTTCACGTGATGGCCGGGGGGCTCTTCGCGGTCAGCCTCGCGGCCGTGCTCCTGCTGAGGGCGGGGGCCTACAAGCCGGATGCCGAACCTCCGGCAGACGACATCTGCGTCTCCTGCCCGGTCCTGAAACGCGTCCCCCGCCGATATCTCGTAGCCGGCTTGTTCTGGATCCTGACGGCCGCCGGGTTCGTCCTTGTCGTCACGGCCCTGCTCTCGATGCTCCCGATCCTCCATTTCGGGGCCCAGCTCCCCCTCCTCGAAACCCACAGGTATGCCGCGCTGACCGCGCTCCTCGCGGCGATCGTCTTCTTCGACCTCGACATCTTTCCGCGGAGGGGCTGATGCCCGCGAACGCGCCTGTCGCGCATCGCTTCACCCACCACGCCATGGCGACCTTCTTCGAGGTCGTTCGTCAACGGAGGCGAATCGGACTACGCCGGCCAGGCCGCTCGGGCCGCTTTTGCCGAGATCGGGCGCATCGAAAGGCTTTTCAACCGGTTCGACGCGACGAGCGAGGTTGCCCGGCTCAACCGCCTCGAGCCGGGGGAGTTCCTGGCGGTCGGGATCGAGACATATGAGTGTCTGACCCTGGCCGGGGAGGTCGGGCGGGATTCGGCGGGCGCCTTTGATATCAACGTCAGGGCTCTGATAAAATACGGAGGCGGGGCCGGGACGGCTCCGTTCGAGCTTGCCCGGACAGAGGTCGGGTTCGAGGTCCGGCGCGCAACTCCCGAGGGGGGACGGCCCGCGCCGCTCGATCTGGACCTGGGGGGCATCGGCAAGGGCTACGCCCTCGATAGAGCCGTCGAGGTCCTGGCCGACTGGAGCGTCGAGGACGCGCTCATCCACGGCGGGACGAGCACGGCGGTCGCGCTGGGCGACGCCCCCGGCGGGGGCGGGAAGGGCTGGCCGGTCGGCGTCGGAGGGGGATGGCCCTGCGCGGAAGCCCCGTCGGCCCTCCGGCTCCGAAGCCGGGCCCTCAGCGGGTCCGGGACCGAGGTCAAGGGGACGCACATCCTCGACCCGAGGACCGGGCTTCCGGCTGCCGGGCACCTGGCGGCCTGGGCCTCCCACCCTTCGGCCTCCATGTCCGATGCCCTTTCGACCGCCTTCATGGTCATGACCACGGGCGAGGTCGAAGCGTACTGCCGCCGCCACGGGGAGGTATGGGCCCTGGTCGTCCGCGATTACGGCGACTGCCGGGTGTTCAATCCGGACGCCGCCGCGGGATCGGAATAGAATAAGGAACAAGGAGTCCTCCATGATAAGAAAGATCCTCGTTTCCCTGGCGGCCGCCGCGGCCGTCCTGGCGATGGCCCCTGTGTCCGCGGCCCAGACCCAGGACCCGTCCAAGGTCGAATTGAAGCTCAAGCTCCCGAAGCCCATGTTCATCGGGACGCCGAGGAACATCCGCACCGCGAACCTCGAGGCCGTGACGGGCAAGCCCCGCGCCCCGTTCTTCGTCCCCGCCGGGACGAAGCTCCTTTCGGCCGGGAAGCCGGTCGCGGCAAGCGATATGGCCCCGGTCATCGGCGAGGTCGGGTTCGTCACGGACGGGGAAAAATCCGGAGAGGACGGCTATTTCGTCGAGTTCGGCCCGGGGAAGCAGTGGGTCCGAATCGACCTCAAGGAATCCGCCGCCCTTTCGGCCATCCTCGTCTGGCATTATCACAGCCAGGCCCGGGTCTACCGCGACGTCGTCGTCCAGGTTTCCGACGACAAGGATTTCGTGACGGGCGTCACGACCCTCTTCAACAACGACCATGACAACTCGTCGGGGCTCGGGATCGGGAAGGACAAGGAGTACATCGAGACCAACGAAGGCCGGCTCATCGACGCCAAGGGAACGAAGGGGCGTTATGTCCGGCTCTTCAGCAGAGGGAATACGTCGAACGACATGAACCATTACGTCGAGGTGGAGATCTACGGCATCCCCGGTAAATGAATAAAGCTGCCTGGGGCGGTGTCTTCCTCCTCGTGCTGGCGGGGGCGTTCCTCCTCCGGACGCGGGAGCTCGGCCTCCGGCCCATGCACCACGACGAGGCCAACCAGGCCCTGAAGTTCGGCGCGCTCCTTGAAACGGGCGAGTACCGCTACGACAGGGCCGACCATCACGGTCCCAGCCTGTACTACCTGACGCTCCCGGTCGCCCGGGCCGCGGGGCGCCGCCTGACCGCCTCGCTCGATGAGTCCCTTCTGCGCCTCGTTCCCGCGCTCTTCGGGGTCGGGGCCCTCCTCTTGTTCCTCCTCCTTCGCGATGGCCTTGGATCCGGGGCCGTGCTCTTCGCGGGCCTGTTCGCGGCGCTCTCGCCCCTCATGGTCTATTATTCCCGGTTCTACATCCAGGAGACGATCCTCGTATTCTTCATCGTCGGGCTTCTGGCGTCTCTTTGGCGCTATTCCCGCAAACCTTCGGCCGCGTGGGCGGCGGCCGCCGGCTTCTGCGCCGGGATGATGTACGCCACGAAAGAGACTTCGATCATCGCATTCGCGGCCATGGCGGCGGCCTTCCTCGTCGCCTCCCGCTCCTGGGAAACGGGGACGCCCCGGCCTCGGGCCTGGCACGGCCTGCTCGGCCTGGCGGTGGGCTTCGTGACGGCCGGCCTCCTCTTCACCTCGTTCCTAAAGAATCCCGGGGGCCTGTGGGATTCCGTCAGCTCCTTCCGGACCTATCTCGCGCGCGGCGCGGAAGCCGGGTGGCATGCCCAGCCCCCTTCATATTATCTCGAGCTCTTGACGTTCTCGAGGTCCGGGGCCTCGGCCCCCGTGTGGAGCGAGGCCTTCCTCCTGATCCTGGCGGCGGTCGGGGGCTTCGCGGCTTTCCGGAAGAGAAAGGGCGCGGGGCCGGACCGCTCGCCGGCGAGGATCGTCTTCATCTATACGGCCGTATCCGTTGCGGTCTATTCGCTTGTACCGTACAAGACACCCTGGAACGCCCTCCCGTTCTTCATAGGGGTCATCCTCCTGGCCGGGTACGGCGCGGCGTTCCTTCTCGAGGCGTTCCCGAGGAGGGGCGCTCGTGTCGCCGTCGCCGTCCTGCTCGCCGCCGGCGTCTTCCATCTCTGGGTCCAATGCCGCCTGGCGAACTTCGTTCTCTACGCGGACCCGCGCAATCCCTATGTCTACGCCCAAACGGGCACGGACTTTCTCAAGCTCGTCCGGCGCGTCGAGGCCCTCGCCGCGTCCCGTCCGGAAGGACGGAGGATGCTCATCAAGGTCGTCGCCGGGCCCTATGAAACGTGGCCGATGCCGTGGTCCTTCCGGGCTTACACGAACGTGGGTTACTGGCCGGACGCGGACTCGGCCGGCGATGTCGGCGACGCCCCCGTCGTGGTAGCCTCGGCGGACCAGGCGGAAAGGGTCGGCGGGATCCTCGGGAGCCGGTACCACTCGGAGTATTACGGCCTCCGCCCCGGGGTCCTCCTGTCCCTCTTCGTCAGGAACGACGTCTGGGAACGGTATCTGGAGGAAGCGGGCCGGTGAGGGATATCTCCATCGTCATCCCGGCTTTCAACGAAGCCGCGAAGATCGCCGGCGACGTCGAGGATGCGGCCCGTTTCTTCGAGAAGCACGGCTTCTCGGGCGAGGTCATCGTTGCCGACGACGGCAGCACGGACGGGACATCCGCGGCCGCCCGGTCCGCGAAGGTCCCGCCCTCGGTCCGGCTCGAGACGGTCCGGCTCGGACAGAATGCGGGCAAAGGCTTCGCCCTGAAGGCCGGGATCCTCGCGTCCTCGGGAGCCGTCGTCATCTTCGCCGACAGCGGGACCTGCGTCCCTTATGGGGACGCCCTGCCCTGGATCCGGCGCATCCGGGCGGGGGAGCTCGACATAGCCATGGCTTCGAGGCGGCTCGAGCAGACCGTCATCCGCAGGGATCAGCCCCTGGGGCGGAGGCTCCTGGGAAGGGCCTTCCGCCTGGCCGCCATTACGATCGTAGGCCTGCCTCGCCGGATCACGGACTCCCAGTGCGGATTCAAGATCTACGAAGGGGACGTCGCCCGCGCGCTCTTCGCCGGCCTCGAGACCCCCGGCTTCCTCTTCGAGCTCGAGATCATCCTCAAGGCCCTGCGGCTCGGATACCGGATCGAGGAGTTCCCGATGACATGGACATGCGACCTGGATACACGCATGCGGCCGGCTTCGCAGGCGCGGGGCATCTTCAAAGAGCTCCTCGCCGTGCGCCGGATCGTCCGCCGAGGTCGCGGATAAAAATGACTTTCGGACTTGCGGAGGTATCATGAGAAAAGACCTTGTCCTCAAGCTCGTTGCCCTGTTGGCCGTCGTTCTTGTGGCGGCAAGCTGCGCGCCCGGCCCGAACCCGGCCGAGCGGACGCCGGGCACGGACGGGAAAGTGGCGGGCTTCTTTATGGGGTTCTGGCATGGACTCATCTCGCCCGTGACGTTCATCATCTCGGTCTTCTCCAAGAACGTCCGGTTCTATGAGGTCCACAACTCCGGCGGCTGGTACAATTTCGGCTTCGTCCTCGGGGCCGGCCTCTTCCTGAGCGGAGGGATCCTGGGGCGCAAAAGGAAAAGGTAGCTCGGAAGGCTGCCCCTTGCCCCCCGACCCCGGGAACCAGTCCCGGCGAAGGCGACGCGCCCAAGAATCTGTCTGTATCTCTTGTCTCCCCCTTCCCCTCCTTGAAACGAAGGGGGATCTGGATTAGGTCCGCGTCGCCGGCAGGGGAGCGATGGGCCCCCCTCCGCTACGGGGGTCGTCAGGGCAGCCTTCCTCGCCAGAAGCCGAAGGAGCGCCCCTTGCCCCCCGACCCCGGGAACCAGTCCCGGGGACTGCGGTATAATGGCTCGTATAAGGAGCATGGAGATGTCTCAGCTTGAAGGATTGTGGCGCAGGGGAAAGGAATTCCTCGGCTCGGAGGTCCCGATCATCGCCGGGGCCATGACGTGGATATCGGACGCCCCCTTCGTCGCAGCCGTCTCGAACGCCGGGGCGTTCGGATGCCTGGCCGGGGGGAACATGGAGCCTTCCGCCCTCGCCGACGAGATCCGCAGGACGAAGGACCTGACGGACCGTCCCTTCGCCGTGAACCTCATCACCATTGCTCCGAACTACAAGGCCCACCTGGATGTGGTCGCGAAGAGCCGTGCCCCGTTCATCGTATTCGCCGGGAGCTTCCCCCGGAAGCCTGAGATCCTGAAGGCGAAGGAGAGCGGAGCGAGAGTCCTGGCGTTCGCCCCGACCGAGTCGCTCGCCCGCCATCTCATCGAATCGGGCGTCGACGCCCTCATCCTGGAGGGGAGCGAGGCCGGAGGGCACATCGGCCACGTCTCCCTGGGCATCCTGCTCCAACAGGTCCTTCTCAGGATCGACGAGGTCCCTATCTTCGTCGCCGGCGGCATCGCCGACGGGGCCTATGTCGCCCACCTCCTCCTCATGGGCGCCGCGGGCGTCCAGCTGGGGACCTATTTCGTCCTGACCGAGGAATGCGATGTTCACCCGCGTTTCAAGGAGGCGTTCATCAAGGCCCAGGCCCGGGACGCCGTGGCCACGCCTCAGGTCGGCTCCGAGCTCAAGGTCGTGGCGGTCCGGGCTCTCAGGAATCGGGGGCTCGAGAGCTTCCTCGACCTCCAGGTCGACCTCGTCGGGAAACGAAAGAGGAAGGAGATCTCCCACGAAGAAGCCCAGCACGCGGTCGAGAGCTATTGGGTGGGGGCCCTCCGGCGGGCCGTCAAGGACGGCGACGTCGAGGCGGGCTCCCTGATGGCCGGGCAGAGCGTCGGCCTCGTCGACCGGGTCCGCCCGCTGAGGGAAGCCCTTTCCGTCCTCGTCGCCGACGCCGAAGCCGAGCTCGTTCGCGTCCGTCGGCGGCTCGCGGCGCGATGAACGGACCCGCCCCGTTGGCCGCTCACGCGGGGGGCGGGACCGGAGAGCCCGAACCCTTGATGATGACGCGGGTGACGCCGATCCCCAGCTTATTGATGTCCCCCGATTCCACTTCCCGGGGCGGGGTCATGGCGCCGGGTATCTCGAAGAGGATCCTCAGCGTGTCGCCCGCGGCGGCCGCCGGGATGACCGCCTCGCAGGTCTGTTCGGGGTCCGGCCCGGCCGTCCAGCGTCCGACGGGCGTGCCGTTCACGGATACGAGCACATCCTTGTCGACGGACTCGCGGAGATTCCGGTGCGCGCGAAATGTCACGCTCAGGACGAGGTCCGATTTGGGGGGCTCGATCGGGATGACCATGAGCGCCCGCCGCCCCGCGCTCCAGATCTGGTCCTTCTCGGGGCCATGCCAGCCGTATTCGAGGTAAGGGATCGCGTTCCCGTCGAGCTTCATGTCGAGTGGAAGCCCATAGCGGTACGTCTCCCGGCGCAAGAGGACGGTTCCCCGCCCCGTGAACACCTTTCCCGACCGGCGCCACGACGTATCGATCCAACCCGGCCCGGAGATGAGGTATTCATCCATATTCCCGTAATAGGAGTAAATATCCCGCCCCGAGTACATCATGTACCTGCGCTCGCGGGCCGCATGAGGGTCGACGGCGAACATGGATGCTCCGGGGGCGTCGACATCGAGGCCGAGAGCCTGGAACGCCGTGGCCGGAATATCGGATAGAGAGACCGGTGCGTCCGAGGTCCGAAGGGCTCCGGCCGCGCCGAACGGCTTGACGAGGATGAGCGGCAGGGCGTTGATCCTGGCCGGCTGGGTCAAGGCGTCTCCCGCCGTCGCCCCAGGCATCTCGGGCCCGAGATGGAGCTCCTGTCCCTGGAACCCGGCGCCGTGGTCCCCGACGATGAAGACGAGGGTGTCGTCGTAAACCTCGAGGTCGCGGAGCCGCTCCAGGAAAAGTCCCATGAGCTTGAGGCTCGCGGTCGCGGCCTTGAGATAGCTCTCCCGGCTCACCTTCATCGGGACGTAATCGAAGTTCTCGTCGATCACCAGGGGGATATGAGTGCCTCCGAGATGGTAGAACTTGAACGCGTTCCTGTCGAGGTCCGGGCGGGAATTGTGGAGCATCGTATCGACGAACTTGACGTCCTGACCCTTCAAGAAGGCCTGCTTAGAAAACAGCCGCTTATTCCATGGCTTCCGACGGACGGTCCGGCCGACGAGCCGGGGCGAGGAGTCTCGGCCTTTGACGGACCCTGCGGGTCGAGAGGTAGATCCTGCGAACGAACCAGTCCTGGTCGTTATAGACCGGACCGCTTCAGATAATGGGGCAGGCTCCGGAACAGGCCGAGGTCGAAGACATAGGCCAGGTCGAGCATCCGCTCGGCCCGAGATATTCCCTGGACGAAGTTCGAAGCGATATCCGGGGAATAATAGAGGCTGTAGCTGACCTTGGGATAGAGGTCGACCTCCCAGCCGTTCGCTTTCAGGACTGCGGGAAGCGAACCCGGCAGATAGGCGGCTTTCTTCCACGCCTCGAAAGGCAGGGAGTTGTCGTAGTACCGGCCGGTCAGCATGAGCGCGACCGAAAGCTCGGTGAAGGGATATCCGCCCAGGGCGTTCCGGAAATAGGTGAAGCCGTCGAATCGGTCGGCGATGCCGGGGGACCTCCGGATGACCTCGTCGAAGGCATCCGTCTGGAACGAATCGAGGACGATGAGGACGACGTTCTTCCCATTCGAGAAGGAGAACTTCCCCGTTTCGTCGACGGAGAATCTTTTGAAGCTCGGCGTCTCCGGGCTGGCGAAGGAACAGGGCGGCGCCGTACCCCAGCTGGACGATGAGGAGCACGAGGCCGGCCGTGCCGGCGAACGTCAAGAGCCGCCGGGAGAAAACGAACGCGGCGACGAGGACAACGGCCCAGACGAGCCCGTCGATGAGGCCGTAACGGCTCATCGAACCCCACGGGATGGCCCGCCCGTCCAGGGGCCCGTAATCCCAGAGCAGGAAATTTCCCTGAAGCCAGAGAAGGAAGCCGAGGGCGAAGACGAGGGCCAGCGCCTTCTCGAACCAGACAGGGCCCAGGGCTTTGAATCCGAAGAGCACGGCGGCAAGGACGAAAGAGGCCAGGACGATGGCCGCGGCCCCGGCGAGGGCCAGGTCGGCGAACGTATTGGAGAATTCGACCGAGTTGGTCAGGAAAACGGAGCCCGGCAGGAAGAGGAATAGCGTCGCGACGAAGAAGAGGACGACGATGACGGCGGTCGTCGTCGGAGGGATGGCGACTCGGGCCGGGGCCTTCATGCCGCTTCCGTTCCCTCAGTCGCCCGCCGGACGGGCTTTCATCAGGTAGAGCGTCCGTTCGGAGCCCTTGACGGGCGCGGACCGCTCGATGACGAAGTGCCGGGCGAACTCCTTTTCGAACGCCTCCCGCGTGTATCCGGGGAAGACGTCCTCGCGGGTCTGGAGGAGACGCCGGACCTGGGAATCGCTCTTGGGAACGAACTCGATGATGAGGCGGTCGCAGACGCGCGCCAGGGTCCGGGCGATCATCCCGAACGGCAGGTTGTTCGAGATGGCCAGATGATGGATGAGGGCCAGGGCGAGGGCCGTGCCGGCGGGGCCCCGGCCGAGCCACGAATCGCGCTCCTCGTTGGCCCAGCCGATCGCGGGGCTCGGGTTCGCGAGGTCCAGGACGAGGGGCAGGACTCCCGTCTCCTTCTCCTTGACGACCTCCCGGTAGTTGAGCTCGACGGCGACGGGGTCGATATCGAAGGCGACCGTGGGGATCCCCCGGCGGCCGGCCAGTCGGCTGAAGACGCCGGTATTGGCGCCGAGGTCCCAGACCGTCCCGGGCTTAGCCATGTCCAGGAACTCCGCGACGAGCCTCTTCTTTTCCTCGAAGGCCTCGTCCGTATAGTTCGTTTCCTTGTAATAGTTTCCCCATTCGGTCCGAGTCAGTCGGAACTCCGTCTTGCGGACGAGCCTCTCCAGGCTGTCCGTCAGCCCTTTCAGGGATACGAGGGAGACAGAACGTTCCTTGACGGCGACCGCCTTCGCCGCATAATGCTTCTGGCTCGCCGCATGGAGATGGATATGCATGGCTATCCCGGGCCTCAGGCGCGTCGTCCGCGGCAGGAGGAGGCTCGCGAGGTCCAGGGGGACGCCGTCGAGGAATATCCGCGAGAGCTGTCCCAGCCGGTGGTCCTTCCGGGCCATAAGCAGGAGCGGGGCAAGGAAGTGCTGGCAGAACTGGCGGTAGGCGACCCAGGGCTTCATCCGGAGCTTTTCGAAGGACAGCGTATCGATGAGGACCGGGCGTCCGCGGAGGAACTGGATGTTGTAGGCGGAGGCGTCCTTGAGCGTCAGGCCGCGGTCGAGGGCCATCCTCTGGATCCGGAGCGTCGCCAGGGCGGCGTCCTTGAGCTCCCCGAAGCACCATTCGTAGGGATAGGAGATGAAGGGGACCGGCTCGGGCCGGATGATCTTGTAGGCGGTCGCGGGGTCCGCGGGCGGCACGTCGATCTCGTCGTGCCGGACCATGAGCCCGGCGCTCGCGAGCTCTTCGTAGAGGCCTCCCGCCATGAGCGCGTCATAATGTTCCCGGTAAACGGAGTTGATCTGCCTGTAGAGGACGCCCGAACGGCGGAAGAGGAAGCCGCTCGGGTCCCGGAACGAGCCCGGATGGGGGCGGTCTTCAGGGGACAGGGGGCTTGTCATCGGTCTTCGGCTCGTCCGGCCCGCCCTTCTTGAAGAGCCGGACGATCTTCTTCCAGAAGATCCTCACGGAGAACATGACGCCGACGAAGGCCGCGATGACGAGCTGGATGACGTAGCTGCCCGTCCCCGGATCGATATACGCCAGGGCGGACACGGGGGCCAGGAACGCCACGGCCAGCGCGATCGCCGATATCCGAATGATCTTTTTCATCGTTTCACCGTCCCTCATTATGGCAAAATTCCCGTTATTGTCAACGGACCCCGGCCCGTCCGAAGAGCGCCCGGACCGCTTCCAGCCGCTCGGGCGATTTGCTCAGGGCGTCCCAGGACCAGAACACGACGCCGGCGGACGGCGGCTTCAGGGCCTCGTCCAGGGCCCGCTTGAACTCGTCGAGGGTGTAAGGGTCCTCGATATAGGCCTTGTCCACCTGGATGCTGGGAAGAACGCGGCCGCGCGTCCGGTCGAAGGCGTCCTGGGTCACCGCATGCACCCATTCCGGCGTCTGCCGGACCATATGATGATAGACCATCGGGGAGACGAAGTCGGTGAGCGGCCCGAGCCGGACCAGGTCCTGGCCGGCGATGGACCGGCCGGCCCCTCCAAAATCGCCCTTCCGCCAGGGCACCGTGTGGATGTTGATCCGGATCGAAGGCTTGATCTTCCGGGCTTCCGCGACAAGCGTCCGGACCATGGAGGCGATCGTCCGGCATTTCCACTCCGTCCATTCGCCGGGACAATGGCCCCGGATCCAACCCGCCTTGGCCGCCGTGTCCGGGAGGTCGGCCGGGATAGCGATCCGCATCTCCTTGGCGAACGCGGCCAGACAGCTCGCGTCGAAGCAGGTGTCCGGCAGGGAGCCGGGCGTCCGGTCGGGATAGACCTTCTCCCAGAAGACGAAGAACCTCATGAAATCCAGGCTGAGGACGTCCGGGTCGACGTCGCGGACGGCCCGCCGGAGCTCCTCGATCTTGTCCGCCCGGTATTCCTCCCGGGTCGGGCAGGCGAACTTGACCCATTCGTCCTCGGCCCGCGTCCCGTCCGCCTTGACGGCGTACAGGGCCGGCCTCTTGTCGAGCTCGGGCCCTCCGAAGAAGACCGGAAAGATGAGGAACGTCGTGACGCCCTTTTCCTTGGCCAGGGCCTTGAATTCCGGATTCGCGCCGAGCGCCGCACTGACGAAGACCGTGTTGACGCCGAGGCCGCTCCATTGTTCGAAGAGATCGGGGAGGCTCCCGGAATATTCGTAGATCTTGACACCGACCATCGGGGCCAGTTGCGTTCCCGGAGCGGCCTGTCCGCGAACCGGAGGGGCGGGGAGGGAAATGGCAAGGGCCAGGATGAGCCCCGCTCCCGGGACCTTGAGCGCGCGTGCGTTCATGATGGCCTCCTACTCGATGGGCAGGACGTCTCTCAGCGAGAAATCGACCCAGATGATGCCGAGGTCCTGCCTGACGCCCGCGGCGACGGCCGCCCCGAGGTCCCGCGGCGGCACGGCCAGCTTGGACCACCAGGGCTTGTCCGCGCCGTAACCGATCTGGAAGACGACGGTGTTCGGATAGAACGCCGGCGCCCATCCGGTCTGGAACTCCTTCACCATTTCCTCCTGGGTCTTGAAGATCTGGCTGTCGTCGACGAAGACGATGTCGCCTCGATAGGCCGGAGGCATCCACGCGGCGTCCCAATGCTTGAGGAACAAGCGGTAATCGGGATCGTGGGATTTGACCCTGGCCTCCCATTTCTTCGCCGCGGCATCGTCCACCTTCGCCCCGGTTCCGGGGTTATCGGCGATCCGGGTCCACTCGACGTCCACCCCGAAGCCGATGACGCAGGGATGGTGCTTGTACCGCGCGAGGACGAGGTCGATCAGGGTCTCCATGTCGGCGTCGGCCGGTTCCACCTGAAGGAAGACCTTGACGCCGGCCTTGTCGAACGCGTCGAGATAGGCTTCATGGTTGTCGGCCGGCTCGAACTGGACATGGGGGACTTCCCGCCCTTCGGACGGGAAGAACAGGCGCATCGTCCTCCGGTCCCTCGTCATCTGGCCGACGATCCAGATGGCGGCGGGAGACGATCCCGGGAAATAGCCCTTCATCGTCCCCATCGCCTTCAGCCAGCCCTCGGGAGAGGGGAAAGGCTTGATGCCGTACGGCGACGACCGGACGCCGGCCCAGATGACCTTGCCGCCGTTCGCTGCCGCGGCGGACCCGGGCGCCGGGATCATCGAGAGGCAAAGGATGAGAACGATGCCGCTGGTTTTCATGAAGGCTCCTGACAGCGAACGCTATGAGCGCTATTATCCGCCATCGGGACGGCGATTATCAAGGGGTCAGGGATCAGCTCTTCGTATTGCTGACGAAGGCGATCTTCCTGCCGTCGGGGGACCAGGAGGGCACGTTGATCGTGCCCTGCCCGCCGTAGACGTAAGCGACGACCCGCGGCTCTCCGCCCGAGACGGGCATCATCCGTATGGTGACGGGCTCATAGAAGGGATGGTCATCGGAGGCGACCTCCTCCGGGAACGAAAGGAAGACGATCCGCCGTCCGTCGGGCGAGACATGGGGAAACCAGTCCTGCAGGCCGCTCGCGAGGACCCGCTCCTGGCCGCTTCCGTCGGGCCTCATCCTCCAGATCTGCATGCGGCCCGTGCGGTTCGAATTGAAATAGATGAACGCTCCGTCCGGCGTGTATTCCGGGCCGTCGTCCAGGCCTTCGGCGTCGGTCAGCCGCGTCTCCTGACCTCCGCCGACCGGGATGCCGTAGACGTCGAAGTTCTCCGCCCTCCCTCCCGTGTAGACCAGGGTCTTCCCGTCGGGCGACCAGCCATGGAGATAGGAGGGGGCCTTGGCCGTCACGCGCACGGGCACGCCGCCTTCCGCCGGCAGGACATAGACGACGGATTCGTCCCCGTCCTCGGCGCTGTGGCTGCTGATGCCCAGACGCTTCCCGTCGAAGGAGAGGACGTGGTCGTTGTTGTTGGCCCGGGCGAAACCGGTGTCCAGGACGGAAGACGTCCGCGTCTCCAGGTCGAACCTGTAGAGCAGGCCGTCGCCGTTGGTGATGAGGGCCTTTCCATCGGCGGTCCAGTTCGGGGCCTGGATCGAGCCCGGCGTCGTGAGGACGACCGACCGAGCTCCGGTGTCGACGTCGAGGACCTCGAGGCGGCTCCCGATGTAATCCTGATAGGGGACGAAGCCCGCCGGGGCGGGGACGGTGATCCGCACGTTGTCGAAGAGGGCCTTTTCGGAAACATCGGCGTTGTGCGAACAGATGAAGAGGCCGACGAAGACCTCGTCCCCCAGAGCGAGGTCCGTCACCCGGGCGCTCACGAACGGGTCGCCGTGCCTGGCCGCCGACATGATGTATGCGCCGCCCCTGCGCTCGAGGCGGATCACGTCCGGCCCGGAGACATCCAACGGAACCTCTTCCGTGTCGGTCCCGGGCGCTCTCCTGTACTGGAGGGAGGTCAGGCCGTCGCCGTGAACGACGGCGCTCGCGTGGACCGAGCCTCCGTCCAGGGTCGAGCGGACCATCCAGCCAATCTTCCGGTGGGCCTCGACGCCCGCGCCGACGAACGCGGCTCTCGCGTCGAGGATGAAATCCCCCCGGAAGCGCTTCCACAGGAAGTGCCCCTCGTCGGCTCCGAACCACATGTTCGCGCCGGAGCCCTCCAGGGCGAATCTTTCCGTTCGCGGGTCATAGGCGGCGGAGCCGGGCCTCTTGACGGCGCCGATGTCCGCATGGCCTTCGAACTCGCCGACCGTATCGTTCGAGGCCTGAGCTGCGAACGGGGGCCGGCCCGCGAAGGCGATGAAGACAGTGATGCCCAGGAAGGACACGATGATGCGCAAGGATCTCGAGTTCATAACACCATCTTACCCGAATCCCGCGGCCGAAGTCATCCGCCTTTCCCGGGGATTCCCCCGGAAGGGTCGTTTTGTTATACTGGGATCACCTTCCGGACCTTATCCTTCGAGGAGATAGGCTGATGATAACAACGACCCTGGATCGTCTGATCGGGACGCTCGGCGGCGCCGTCACGAGAAAAGCCGACCGCATAACCATCGAGGACGAGAAGAAACTGCCCCCGTTCATGGACGGTCTCGTCCGCGAGGCCGTTTTCGGCGAGCCCGCGGCGAAGGCGGCCGCCCGGTGGATCATCTGGGAGACGGCCCAGGCCCTGGGCGTCCGGCCGGCATCCATCCACGAGCTCTACGCCGCCCGGGGGAGGGGGGAGATCGGGAAGCCGTTCACGGTCCCCGCGATGAACCTCCGTATGCTGGCCTACGACTCGGCGAGGGCCGTCTTCCGGGCCGCCCGGACGTCCGGGGCCGGAGCGTTCATTTTCGAGATCGCCCGGTCCGAGATGAGCTATACCGACCAGAGGCCCTCTGAATACGTGTCCGCTGTCCTGGCGGCCGCGATCCGCGAGGGATGCCGCGGTCCGGTCTTCATCCAGGGCGACCATTTCCAGGCCGCCGCGAAAAAGTACGCGGCCGACCCTGAGGCCGAGATCAAGGCCATCCGGGATCTCATCGTCGAGTCCATCGAGGCCGGCTTCTACAACATCGATATCGACACGTCGACCCTGGTCGACATCTCCAAACCGACGCTCGACGAGCAGCAGAAGCTCAATTTCGAGCTGTGCGCCGAGCTGACCCGTTTCATCCGCGGGCGGGAGCCCAAAGGGGTTACCGTCTCCGTCGGAGGCGAGATCGGCGAGGTCGGCCTGAAGAACAGCTCGCCCGAGGACCTGGCCGCGTTCATGAAAGGTTATAACGCCCGGCGCGGCTCCGTCACCGGCATCAGCAAGATCAGCGTCCAGACCGGAACGAGCCACGGCGGGGTCGTCCTTCCCGACGGCACCCTGGCCCAGGTCGCCATCGATTTCAACGTCCTCAAGGAGCTCAGCGAGGAGGCCCGCCGCCTGTACGGCATGGGCGGCGCCGTCCAGCATGGGGCGAGCACGCTCCCGGACGCGGCCTTTCACAAGTTCGTGGAAGCCGGCGCCTGCGAGGTCCACCTGGCCACGGCGTTCCAGACGCTGGTCATGGACCATGAAGCCACGCCCGCTTCCCTCCGCGGCGAGATGACGGAATGGCTCAAGGTGAACGCGGCCTCCGAACGGAAGCCCAAGGACACCGAGGCCCAGTTCCTTTACAAGGTCCGTAAGAAGGCCGTCGGCCCTTTCAAGAAGCGGTTCTGGGACCTCCCCGCCGCGTCCTTGGAGGCCATCGGGGCGAGCCTCGAAAAGCAGTTCTCGTTCCTCTTCGATCAGCTGGCGGTCGGCGGGACCCGCGGGGACGCCGCGAAGGCCATCGAAGCGCCCGAGGTGCACAGGCCCCTTCCCGAAGGCGGCGTGAAGGGGGCCAAGGGCGAATCGACCGAGGGCCTTGCCGACTGATCAGGAGTAGCGGACGAGATAGAAGATCAGCGCGGAGAGGACGAGCCCGCAGATCCGGGCCAGCCCTTCCAGGCGCGCGCCTTCGATCCGCCATCTCCCGTAGAATGCGTTCACGGCGGCGGCGACGAGCGGGAGGAAAAGGAACGCCGTCCCGGCGCCCGCCAGGACGTCGCCGAGGTAATGGACGCCCATCAGGACCCGCGTATAGGCGATGGCGACGGCGGCCGCCGCGAGGGCCCCTCTCAGCGCTTTCCTCTTCCCGCCCTTCCCCCCGGCGAATACCACGAAAGGCAGGACGAGGGCGAAGCTCTTGGTCGCGTGCCCGGAAGGAAGAGAGGACGAGGCCGGCCGGATGACGGAGGTGAGCTCGTAAGGATGTTCGGCGTACGGGCGGTCGCGGTCGAACGCCGGTTTTGCCAGGTCGCCCGCCGCCCCCGCCACGGCGAAGGACAGAATGACGGGAAGGAATACCTTCTGCAGATCTTTCGGGCCGCGCGGGCCCAGGGAAGCGACGAGAAGGACGAGATAGACGAGGACGCAGGCGGTCATCCCGAATCGGGAGATGTTGAGTACGATGCCCATGAGGAACGGGACCTGCCGCAGGGGCTCATGGGCGAACTGGATGGCCGTGTCGAAGCCGCCCTGGAGCCACAGGAAGATCGCGATGGCCCAGAGGGCCGCTCCCCCGGCGAGGAGGCCCTGGGCCCTTCGGGCCGTGAGGGGCAGGCGCTCGGACGACGTATTATTCGTGCTCATGGTCTGGTTTTGGGGCCGCCTTCCGGGCGCGCTTCTTCGGTTTCCCCGGATCCGCTTTCACTTCGGCGGGGTCATGCCCGCCGTCCTTTTGGAACCGGGCCGCCCAGAGCAGGCCGCGCCGAACCATCTCCCGGGCTTCCGGGACGTCGAAGTCGGCGGCCGTGTGCCCGAAAGAGGCGTAGAAGACGCGGCCTCTTCCATAGCGCTTCTTCCACGCGGCGGGCATAATGACGTCCTTGGTCCAGGCCGCCCCCTTGCCCGAGAAGGTTGTCGTCGCGAGGACTTCGACGCCCGGGTCCACGTGCAGATAATATTGCTCCGAATGCAGCTTGAAATCGGCGAGGCCCTTCGTGACCGGGTCGTTCTTGGACTTGATGGCCACGGTGTAGTCGACGATGTCGCCCGGATGGGCGACGAACTGGCCTCCGACCATGAAGGCGTAATCGACCTTGCCCCGGTGGGCGTCGGCGAGGCCGCCATGCCAGCCGCCGAGCCCCGTTCCCGAGCGGACGGCGTCGCAGAGGCCCTTCTCCTGCTCGGGCGTGAGATCGGCCATCGTGACGTTGTGGACGATGAGGTCCAGGCCCTTGAGCTTGGCCGGGTCGCAATAAACGTCCAGGGTGTTCGCAACCTCGACCTCGAACCCGTGTTTCTCGAGCAGATCGGCGAAGATCTCCGTGCATTTTTTGGGCTCGTGGCCTTCCCAGCCGCCCCAGACGAGAAGCGCCCTTTTCTTCGCGGGTTTCGCCGGCGTGTCCTGGATGGCGAGTCCGGGAAGGGCCAGGGCGGCGACGAGCGCCCATGACCATAGGGTTCTTTTCATGTCATCGATCCTTTCCTTCGAGGTCGCGGAGCCAGATGTTCCTGTAGCGGACCGGACAGCCATGGTCCTGCAGGCCGAGCGGAAGCCTCCCGGCGTGCGCGACGTAGGGGAGGCGGACCTTGTGACTCGTCGGGCCCGTGAGAACGGCATTGTCATGGACGAGGATGCCGTTATGGAAAACGGTCATCAGGGCGGGCGCCCGGAGGACGCCGTTCGCGTCGACCCGCGGCCGATGGAAAACGATGTCGTAGGTCTGCCAATCTCCCGGCTTCCGACAGGCGTTGACGAGCGGTGGGTGCTCACCGTAGATGGCCGCCGTCGTGCCATCGGCGTATGTCCGGTTCCCGAACCCGTCGAGGACCTGGACCTCGTAGAGTCCCATAAGGAAGACGCCGCTGTTGCCCCGGTCCTGGCCTTCGCCCTTGACGATCGCCGGAGAGGCCCACTCGACGTGGAGCTGACAGTCGCCGAAGGACGCGCGGGTCCGGATGGAGCCCGACTTTTCCGCGACCTCGACGAATCCGGCGCCGGGCGTCCATCGCGCGGGTTTTCCGGAGTCGGTCTCCCACCCCGAAAGGTCTCCGCCGGCCAGTAGGACGACCGCGTCCGAGGGGGGAGGCATCGGCGTCCCTCCGGGACCGGGGGTCACTACCGGCGGGAGGGGGCGGCTCATATCATGGATGGGCCAGTCGGCCGGCGGGGCCGAGGCCCTGTCATCCGCGATCGGTCCCGTCTCGATGAAGACCAGAACGGCGGCGGCCGCGAACAGACCGGTGAGCCTCGTCTTACCATTCATGCGCGCTTCCTTCCGGCCTCAGAGCGACCAGCCGGGCCGGTAATCCATGTGGACGTACTTATCGGCCTCCGGGAGATTCGGGAATTTCATGGAGACCGGGTCCCACTCGAGGACGGTGTTCGTCGCCTGGACCCTGAGGGCGATATTGCCGAGGAGCATGACCTCGGTCAGCGGGCCGGCGTATTCGGAAAAGTCCGTGGTCGACTTCTTGCCGGCCTTGATGGCCGCGATCCATTCCTCGTGAATGCCCGGGGAGCGCGGGATGGTCTTGTCCGGCCTCTTGTACTCCTGCATCAGCGAGTCGGGGAGGAGGCGCGGGCTTTCCCCGTAGGTGCCGCACATGAGGAGCCCCCGGCTCCCGACGAACAGGCATCCGCCGCCCTCGTCGCCCATCATCAGCCCGTTGGCGAGCTCCTTCGGCCGCGCCGGCATCAGGCCGCCGTCGTACCAGACGAGCTTGACGGGAGGCATCGCGCCGCGGGCCGGGAAGTTGTAGGTGATCATCTCGGCCAGAGGATAGGAGTCCGGGTTCAAAGGCGTCGATGTGGCCTGGACGGTCAGCGGGTGCCCCAGCTTGAGCGCCCAGAAGGGCTGGTCGAGGAGGTGCGCTCCCATGTCGCCGACGACCCCGGTCCCGAAATCCCACCAGCCCCGCCAGACGAAGGGGTGGTAGGCGGGATGGTAGGGCCGGAAGGGTGACGGGCCGATCCAGACGTCCCAATCCAGCGTGGACGGGCAGGACGGGATCTCTTTTGGGGCCTCGATGCCCTGCGGCCAGACCGGGCGGTTCGTCCAGACGTGGACCTCGCGGACCTCGCCGATGGCCCCGTCCCAGATCCACTCGTTGAGGAGGCGGGCGCCCTCTCCGGCGTGGCCCTGGTTCCCCATCTGGGTGATGAGGTTCCGCTTCTTCGCTTCCTCGCCCAGAAGGCGGGCCTCCTTGACGGTATGGGTGAGCGGCTTCTGGCAGAAGACGTGCTTGCCCATCTTCATGGCCGTCATCGCGATGACGGCGTGATTGTGGTCAGGCACGGAGACGGTTATGGCGTCGAGGTCCCGCTCCTTCTCGAGCATTCTCCGGAAGTCGCGGTACTTGGCGGCCTTCTCGAACATGGGCTTCTTTTCGGCGGGCATGAGCTCCGAGCCCAGGAACTTGGCCATCATGAGGTCGTCGACGTCGCAGAGGGCGCCGATGTGCTCGGTGCCGACGCTCATAATGTCCGATTCGCCCTTCCCCATGACGCCGACGCAGCCGATGTTCAGCGTGTCGCTCGGCGCCCGGTACCCCCGGCCGCCGAGAACGCGCCTCGGGACGATGACCATTCCGGCCGCGGCGGCGGCCGTCTTGCCCATGAACTCGCGACGGGATAACGACTTCATGCTTCTCCTCCCTTTGACGTTTTCCCTAATATATGCGCAGGCGGCGGAGGGTGTCAACGGCCTGCTTCCGCGATCATTCGCGGGACCACGTCCCCGGGATCCTGCAAAATCCGGGTTCTCCGGAGGCCATCCGAAATCCGGGAGGGGCCAGGACCTTGAATCCCAGGCAATTCCTCCAGACGAACAGGTCGGCCATCGATCGGCCGTCCGCAATGAAGAGGTCCACGGTGTAGAAGTTCGGGGTCAGAAAGCACCGGGGCCAAATAAAATCGAGGATACCCCGGCCGGAAAGGGCCTCCGGCGCGGCTCCGTCGCTCGTCGTGTTCGCCTGACCGATCCTCCGCCCTCCGCAGTTGAAGGCGATCTCCACCTTCGGCCGTTCCACGGGAACGGGAGCCTCATATTCGATCCGGATCTTCAGCGGGGAGTCCAGGACGATGCTGTCCGCAGGTCGATCCTTCCCGTCCCATAACGAGACCGATGAGACCCCGAAAGGCCCGGCCCTCAGGGGATCCCCCGGGAAGGGGCCGGTCTTCAGGGCGCTCCGGCGGCCAAGGTCGCTCAGATAGAGCGAGATCGCCCGTTCGGACGGGCCGTCGAAAATGAGACGTCCCTCATCGAGATAAAGGACCCGGCGGCAGAGGTTCTCGATGTTGTGCATCTGGTGGGAAACCAGGAAAACGACGCGCCGCGAGTCCAGGGACCGGTGGAGCCACTCGAAGCATTTCTTTTGGAACGCGAGGTCCCCGACGGAAAGGACCTCGTCGAGCAGGAGGATGTCGGGATACAGATGAGCCGCGATGGAAAATCCCAGCCTGAGATACATGCCCGAGGAGTACCGCTTGACGGGGACGTCGATGAAGGCCTCGAGCTCCGAAAAGGCGACGATCTCGTCGAGGCGCGCGAGGATCTCTTTTCTTTTCATACCCAGGATGGAGCCGCATAGGAAGATGTTCTCCCGGCCCGAAAGCTCGGGATGAAATCCAGCCCCCAGCTCGATCAGAGCCCCGACGCTCCCTTGGATCTCGAGCCGGCCCCGGGTGGGTCTCGTCACGCGGCTCAGGATCTTGAAGAGGGTGCTCTTCCCCGCCCCGTTGGGTCCGATGATCCCGACGGATTCCCCTTCGCCGACGGCGAAGCTGAGATCCCGGAGGGCCCAGAGGCCGGGCTCGGCGTGGAGCGAGGGATGGAGCCGGCGGGCCATCTCCTTTTTGAGGCCCGAATCGGCGGCTCGGGCGAGACCGAAGTGTTTGCCGAGGTTTTCGGCCCGGATGCGGACGGTCATTCTTCGGACCTCATATCACGTCGGCCAGGCGGAATTCGAAGTGTTTGAAAACGCCGTAGCCGGCGAGGAAGATGATAAGGCTCGCGCCGAAGGACCATGCCAACAGGCCCGGCTCCGGCGGGGCTCCCATGATCACAGCGGAACGAAAGCCCTCGACGATGCCGGCCATCGGGTTGAGGCCCATCATCCACCGGGCGGTTCCGGGGACCAGATCCAGGGGATAGAGAACGGGGGTCAGATACATCCAGAGCTGAAGCAGTAACCCGGCCGCGTGCGCGGCGTCCCGGTACCAGACGTTCGCCAGGGAGAAGAAGAGGGTTACCCCGAGGATCAGAAGGATCTCGATCATGAGAACGGGGACGGCGTAAAGGACGTTCCAGGTCAGTCCGACCCCGAAATGGATCATCAGGCCGATGAGAAAGAGGAGGGCGATGAAGGAATCCAGGGCGCTGGCCGCCACGGAGGCGAAGGGGAGGATCTCGCGGGGAAAATAGATCTTGGCGACCAGGTTCGATTGGCCCGTCAGGCTGGAAACTCCCGAGGCGACGGCAGTGCTGAACAGGGTCCAAGGGAGGAGTCCGGCCATGAGGAACAGAGGGTAGGGGATGCGATCGCTGGGGATCTTCGCCAGGCCGGAGAAGACGAAGGTGAAGATGACCACGGTCGCCGCCGGCTTGATGAAAGCCCAGGCGATCCCCAGGAAGGTCTGGCGGTAACGGGAGGAGAGCTCCCGGCGCATCATCTGGAACAGCAATTCGTGGTGCCGGGCGAGGAGGCCGAGGTGCCGAAAGAGATTGAGATCGCTCGTGTCCGTCATGTCTCTATTCCTTTCGTACGGAATGGGCCATCAGGCCGGATAGACGCCGGCGGTTGCGTTGGAGATAATCGGTCAGAAAAGCCTGGCCCGACCTCCTCTGCTCGTCCCAGAAAAGGGGCCGGGTCAACAGCCGCTCGATATGGTTCAGGAATTCCCCCGGGGTCCGTCCGACCAGAACGCCCCGGTCCTCGGCGGCTTCGAGGCCAAGGATCCCCACGGGCGTGGTGACAACGGGCCGGCCGAAGGCGAGGGGTTCGAGCGTTTTGATCTTCAGTCCCGTCCCCCAGACGGCGGGGTTCACAGCGAGAGATGCGGACGCGTAAAGGGCGTCGAGGTCCTCGACCTCGCCGATCTTTTCGTATCGGGAACTCTCGGGGATCCTCCGGCAGATCCTGCCGGCCACCCGGATCGACGTGCCCGGAAGCCGCTCCTCGATCCGCCCAAGGACCTCGCCCGTGAATGATTCCCAAGCCTTGAGGTTGATGGAATTGTCCGACGCGATGAAGAGGATCCCGTTTCGCGGCGGGCGGTCCCGCGAAGGCCGAGGCGCGACGAAGTGGCCGATCGTCTCCACCCGCGGCAAACCCAGGCTCCGGAAGAAATCGGCATCCCTGTCCTGGATCGCGACGACCCTGTCGGCCCGGGCCAGCCCTTTTCTTTCCATCTCGGGAGTCGTGGCGAACCATTCGCGCCCGATCCCCCGGGCGGTCATCATCTCGAAGCGGCGGGAAAAGACGTCGTGGGTGTCGATGACCTTGAGAACGGACGAATCGAAAACGTCGAGGGTCTTCGAGAGAAAGACATATTCGATCCAGGCCACCTGGAAATTCTCGCGAGCATGGAGACGGAGGGCCGTTTTGCCGAGGCCGGGGACGTACCAATCGTCCACCCCGCTCGGGCCCCGGGCGGGAAGGAGCCGTCCCGGGCGGGTCCTCCGGAGCGCCTCTTCGAACCGGGTTCTCGGAGAGCCCGGCGCCCTGCCCCGGCTGGGCTGGATGACCAGATTCTCTCCCCAATAGGCCCGCATGGCATCGAGGTCCGCCGGTTCCGTTTCATAATAAAGGAAGAAGGGCTCGTTTCCGAGGCTTCGGAACTCCTCGGCCAGCCGGAAGATACGGGCCCGGTTGCCGGCATCCTGGGGATGGGTCGGCGTCGGAGAGACCATGAGGATGCGAAGTCCGCTCAAGGCTCTTCTCCCGAGTCCGCTGAGCCGTGTTTCCCGAGAACATCCGACAGGAAGCGCTCCAATCCGCCGATCCGGTTTTCGATGGCAAAACGGGCGGCCGTTCCGTTCACGCTGTCGGCGTAGCCTCCCAGCCGGTCGCCTTCCAGTATCTTCCCCAGGTCTTCTACGGTCGCGAAGGACGTTCCGAAACGGTTTTCCGTCAGCCAGTCCGTGACCCAACGCACGGGCACGGTCAGCAGAGGCAATCCGGCCAGGGTGTATTCGTACTGTTTCGATGTATCGATCCTCGAAAAGCGGGAGGCGTCGAGGACCCCGGGCCCCTCCGCCTCGATCCTGCGGTCCAGATGGCTCAGGTCGAGGGGAAAGAGCCCGACGTCGTAGCGGGAAAGGGTCCGCATCATCTGCCGGAAGGGCAGGTAAGGATGGATCCGGATGTTCGGGCGATTCTCCAATTCCCGATAGTATTCCCGGATCGGACTTCCGGGATACAGTCCGAGATGAAGATGGAGCGGATGGCCCAAGGCGGCGATCTCCGCGAACTTCTTTTTCATATCCCGGGCATAAGGAAATTCGTCCCCGGGAGGAGTCCGTTGGACCCCTCCGCAATAAACGAGATGGATTCGGCCGTCCCGGCCGGACAACTTAGCCTGTTTCTCCGCGAAAAAGGCGCCGCTCGCGTAATTGGGGAAGGCGTATCCTTTCTGGAGGCGATATCGAGAGGCCGCCCAACCCAGAGCGAGAGGATTGGTGTGGATGACCCCGTCCGCTCCTTCGTGGGCCGCGCGCTCGTTCTCTTCGACATGACGGTCCCCCAGGAAGCAATCCGACAGGATATCCTGGCAATCGTACACGATGGGGATCTTTCCCCCGATCCGATCGAGGACAAGACGCGTCCGCCGGTCTTCGTCCGGGATCGCGTCATTGCCGGAAAGGACAAGATCGACCCGGTACTTCGCAAGGGCATGATCCATCGTCCTCAGGAATCGACTCTCCTCCCCGGGTCCGAGCGTACCCCGGCCCCGCCTCAACTTCCCCAACCGGTCATGCGCCTTCGCGACGAGTCGTGCTCCGAATGAGCGCGGGGCGAAGCCGGTCGGGGGGGACGTATAGATCACGGGAAATCGGGACCGGATCTCCCGATCATCCCACTGGCCGGGGCCGTTGTAGCCGGCTTCGATCGGAGCCTCGAGCAGGAGAGCGATGAAATGTCCCCGGTTCGCAAGAGCGCGGACCTGCGTATGGAGGCGGGTGTTGTAGGCCCTTTTCACATAGAGGATATTCATGGTTCCTGCGAGCCGCGGAGAGAAGCCGGGGATCTCGAGCCGGGGAAAGTGAGGCGAAGACCCTGGAGCATCCGGCCCATCCGTTCATGGAGCCGACAGCGGGGAACGATTTTCCCGTTCCCGGCAAGACGGGCGGCAAGGAACCGGATGGAATCCCGGGCCGTCCCGGACAGATCGTGCCAGGACCGGCGGGGGCGGTATCTTTTCGGCACGCCCTGTCTTGCCAGCCGGTCTTCGAGGAGGGCATCGGAGACCCCTTGCCAGAAGAACCTCTCATAAAACCAGGCCGGGGTCAGGCGTTCGGCCTTGATGTGGTGATGCACGAGGATCTCCGGATCGTACCAGAGGGCCCCGCCCCGGCTCATCAAAAGGCGTTGCATCCAGAGCTCCTCATTGGATAGCAGAAGAGGACCTTTTCTTCCCAGGTCCGTCGGAAACCCGCCGCTCTCCCGGAGGGCGCGCCGCTGGTAGCCCACGTTGGCTCCCGCCAGGTAGAAGCGGCTCTCATCGAGGATCATGGGACAAACCGGCCAATCGATGATGCCAAGATAAGGCTCGAGCTCCTTCCCGAGCCAGGCCGGCTTCTCCGCTTCCCAGATCGGGAGGATCCGGCCTCCCACGCCGGCCGGTCGCGGCTGAAGGGTCTCGAACCGGAAAAGGATCCTTTCCAGCCACTTCGGGCTGGCCACGGCGTCATCATCGAGATAAGCGACATATCGGCCGCGGGCCTCCTGCCAGCCCAGGTTCCGCGCGCGCGAAAGTCCCGGGACGGGATCATAAACATATCGCAGGTTCTCGATGCCCGCGAACGAGGCGACGGTCTGTTTCGTAACGTCCGTGGAGCCGTTGTCGACCACGATGACTTCGTGCTCCGCCTGGGGCAGGGTTTGCCCGGCAAGGCTTCCCAGGGCCTTCCGGAGATAGTCCACCTGATTCAGGGTACAGATGACGACGGAAAGGGCCGGGGTCATGAGAGATGCCGGGCGTTCCACGCCTGTCCGGCCTCCTCGAACAGTCCCAACAGCTTCCCGGCCAGCCGGCTCCAATCATAGCGTTCGGAAAGCGCCCGGGCGTTCCGTCCGATCCGCACGGCCTCCTCCGGCCGCCGAACGCAATCCCGGATCTTCTCTGCGAGATCATGTTCATCCTCGGCCAGCAGGTAGTGCTCGCCCGGCAGGGCATCGTCGAATCCCCTCATCGCCTCTCGGGTGGCGACGATGGGTTTTCCGCAAGCCAGGTATTCGCAGACCTTGTCCCTTGTCCCTCCGCAGACGGCCTCGGGGGGATAGGGAGCGATGCAGATATCCGCCAGATTCAGGTAGGACGGGAGATCCTTCACGTAGCCCGAATAGATCATGTTGGATGAAGGGCCCTTCAATTCCGGCCCCCCGCCGAGGATGAGGAACCTGACCGAGGGGACCAGTCTCTCGATGCCCGGGATGGCTCGGAACAACATGCGCAGGGCCATTTCGTTCGACGGGAAGGTTGCCAATCGGGGATTCGTGAAGAGGACCAGGACGGCGTCCCGGGGGATCCCCAGGCCCTCCCTCAAGGAGGGATCGGGCGGGGCGGGCTTGAAAGCGTCCGTCTCCACGCCGTTCTTCACGATGCGGATCCTGCCCGGGCTGAGAAGGTATTTCCGGACGATATAGTCCTTGAGCTCCGACGAGGGAACGATGACGAGATCGGAAAACTTCATCGCCACCGATTCGGAAGCGATCCGGCAGATCTTTTCCTTCAGGGGCAGGCCGGTGAACGTCCGCAACTCGTGGGCTAGGGAGCTGTGGGCGTCAAAGATATGGGGCCTTTTCAATGCCCGGCTGATCCTCAGCCCCGTCCCCGCCGAATGGACCTGATGGGAATAGATCAGGTCGGGAGCGAACCCGCGACACCGCTCCCGAAGCCATTGGAACTCTTCGGCTCCGGTCCGGCCCGCGTGATCCCGGCGGGAAACGACCTCCACGCCTTCCGCGGAGCCGGGCAGTTCCTCGCAGACATGGAGAAGGTCGACCCCCTTGAGGGCCAGATGCTTGCCGAGCAGAGAGGGCCGTGCCGTGCTCCCGTAAGGGCTGCGGACATCCGCCAGAGAAAACATGGAGACTCTCACAGGATCGCACCCGGGGGTTGCGTTTCCCCCACGCCCCGATGCGCGAAATGCCCGGTGACGGGATCCACGGGAAGGAAGGCTCCGGAAACCAGCCCTTTCACGAACGCGCGAAGCCTCGGCCACTTCGGGGGGACCCGGCCGAAGTCGACTCCCGGACGGCCGAAGGACCATCGTCCGCCCAAGTGAAAGAGAAGAAGGAGGATCGGCCCGGGCCGGCGCTTCAGGTGTTTTCCGAGGACCGCCCCGATGCCGAAAAGGTATCCGGGGATCAGGACCCGCCCTTGTTCCCAGGTGCGGAATCCCAGGTGGAGAACGGAGAAGGCCGGGCTTTCGTAGACATAGGACCCGGCGGACAAGGCCCGGATGGCGAAGTCCATCTCTTCCGCCGAAGGGAAAGGCGCCCCGGCGCCTAGGGATTCGTCGAAACCGCCGAGGACTTTCCAGACGCTCTTCCTCACTCCCATGCAGGCGGCGAGGCATTCAAGCCGGTGTTTGTCCCGGATGCTCCGGGCCAGGAAGGGCCTCTTCCGCCTGTAGGACATAACGAATCCCCGGCCGGAGTCGTGGGGCCCGGGATCGACGTTGCCGAAAACGACGCCGATCCGTCGGTCCGCATCGAACGCGAGCGCCATCTGCCTGAGCCAATCGGCGGGCACGCGGCAGTCGTCGTCGGTGATGGCGACGAGCTCGTTCCGCGCGCTCCCGATCCCGAGGTTGCGCCCGGCGGAAAGGCCCCGGGAGGCCGTCCTGAGGTAGAAAAAGCGGGGATCGTTCCGGAACCGCTCGAGGGAGGCGCCGGTCTCGGCCCCGTCGCTCTGATCGATGATCCTAACCTCGAAATCCGGGTGATCGTTGAGAAGGATCGTCTCTACGGTCCCGGCGACCGCGTCCCCTCGGTTCCGCGTGGAGATCACGACGGTGATCGATGGGAGGCGGGCGGGATCGTCCCGGGAAGGACTCATGCGGCCACGGGAGCTGTCAATTGACCTGGTTCGCGAGCTTCATCTCGACCCGGAGCTTGAGGCCCTCGGCCTCCTTGAACGGATCCATGTCCCCCGGTCCCCGGCCGCCCCGCATTCCCGGGACGTCTCCCGGGGGGCCGCCGAACGAGTCGCGACCGCCCATCCGGTCGGCGCGTTCGTCGCCGGGGCCGCCGGCCCGAGCCACAGGCCGCTCCGGTTTCGGCGTCTCGAAGCTCATGGCGACGGCGGCTCCGGGCTTCGCGCCGAGGGCTACCGGGACGCCGGGGCCCTCGGTCAAGGGGAGCATCATCTCGAAGACGGCGAGCCCGCTCGATCCCTCGATCACGGCCTCGACCCCGCCCGCGGCCTCGTCGATGGGGGCCCAATCATTCCGGCCCGGAAGACGAACCATCAGGCGGAAAGGGGAGGCCGGGGGGCCGCCGGGGACGATTCCCGGCGACGGCGCGGGCGGCTCGCCGGGGCGCTCGTTCCGGCCTTCGGGAGGGCCGCCCTTCGGCTTATCGCCCGGGCCGCCGGGCGGGGCTGCCGGGGCCAGCCGGATGCCCAAGGTTTTTTTCTTGCCGCCCCTGGGATCGATCCATACGATCATTCCCCTTTGGAGGAGCCCCTCGCTGAGGGCGGGCACGTTGGTGGCGATGCAGACGTAGATCCCGGACGCGTCGTTGAGGAACCCCAGGGCGACCACGGGATCGCCGAGATAGCCCAAGGCACCCTGCCAGTCGTCGTTCCTGCCGTCGACGATGATGTCCCGGTCCTTCCAGCCGGTCTTGAAGACGATGTCCTTCGCCCCGGCGGCCGATAACGCCGGCGGAAGGGACAGGACGAAGAGGAGGGCGAACGCGATGCGCGCCTCACGGCGGGGAACTCCGGGACGGGGCGAAATCCTTGTCATGGGCCACCTCCTCCTCTATTATAACCCGGAGCCGGTCCGGGCGATGCGGGGTCAGTCCGCGAGTTCCCTGATGAAGATGTCCTTGAATTCGAGCGGCGTCGTGTGGGCCTGCAATTCGATCGCGCCGGCCGGGTAAATGGGCTTGTCGCGCTCCCAGTAATTCTCGAGGACCGTGTCGTCGACGACGAGAGTGTCGTTCAGATAGACGGTGACCCGCTCGCCCCTCATGATGATATGGAACGTGTTCCACGAGCCGACGGGATTGTCCGCCGGCGCCAGGGGTTTGGCCGGGCCGAGCTTGTTGTTGTACAGCCCACCCGATCCTTCCGGCCATCGGGCCGGGTCCCAGATCTGGACCTGAGGCGAGCCGCGGAGATAGATGCCGCTGTCCCCGTCAGGCCGGATCTTCCAGTCCACGAACAGCTCGAAATCCCGGTAATCCTTCACGGTGCAGAGGCTGTGACCCAGCCCGTCGAACGTCAGGACGCCTTCGGCCGCTTTCCAATGTGCCCGGGCATCCTCGTTGGCGATCCGGCCCGCCGCAATGAGCTCGGCCGGCGTCATCTTCGTCCGCTTGACCGGGTCCTCGACGAGGCCCCTCCAGCCGAGCAGGTCCTCCCCGTTGAAGAGCGGCACGAAACCGGCGGCGGCGAGGATCTCCGCCGCGCGGCGCTCGACCTGGCCGCGAAGTCCATTCTCCTCGATGTACGGCGCCGCCTTCTTCAGGAAGCGGGCCGGCGCGACGCCGGTCATACCCGGATCGTCGCGGGTCGGCATGGCGATGCGTGCGGCGGCCTCGGCGGCCTTGCCGCGAAGGCCGGGGTCCGAAAGGAAGCCGGCCGCGGTCCGTAAAGAGGCCTCCGTCCTGACCCCGGAAAGTCCCGCGACGACAAGCCCTTTCTCCTCGATCGTCCGGGCCGCCGCCAGGGCGTCGACAAGGCCGGCAAGCTTCTTCTCGGGGGACATATCCGAGGCTTCGACGAGCCGCACGTATCCTTGTAGCGCCAGATAGGCGTACTTGCGGTCCTCCGACGACCTGACGAGGCTCAGGAGCTCTCCCGCGGCGCTCGCATCGGTCCATGAGGCCAGGGTGTGGACCGCGACGGTCTTGAGCACCGGATCGGAGACCTTCGTCTCGGCGATGACGGCGCGCAGAGCATCGGGCCCTCCGATCTTCGCCAATGGCCTGATGAGATCGACCCGGGCTTCCCCGGCCGTTCCCGCCAGGGCGGCAAGGACGAGCGATGCCCGGTCTTCGCCTTTGGGGACGCGGCTTGCGGCAGCGGCCACAGCGTTCTGGAGAGCCAGGACCTCCGGGGGGGTTGGACCCGTCTGAAGGAGGGCGAGCAGGGCAGGCAGATCGTTTCCGCGGGCGACCCGCTCGAGGGCCTTGATGGCCGCCTCACGGACGCCGGCGTCGTCGCTATGCGCCTCGGCCAGGATGAGTTCCGTCGTTTCCCTCGCTTCTTTGGCGGCCAGGAGCCGGATCATGGCTTGTTTGCCATGGGGCGAGGCCGTTGGAAGAGCGGCGGCGGCCAGAGGCACGACATCGCTCGCCGGCATGCCAGAGAGGGCTTGGGCGATGGCTTCGGCTTCGGCCTCTCCGGCCGTCGGGAGGAGCGGCATCAGCTTCATGAGGGCCCCTTTCCCTCCGAGGCGCGCCGCGGCGGGGATCGCGGCCAGCCTCACGTTGGCGTCCGGGCTCTCGAGGGCTTTCTCGATCAAGGGCAAGGCGCTTTCGTCGCCGCGCCGTCCGAGCATATCGATGATATCGGCCCTTCCTTCCGGAACAATATCGACGGCGCGGGCGATCCATAGAGCCGTCACGTCGGAGCCGGGCATCTTCGCGGCGAGCCCGAGAGCATGATTGCGGAAATCCGCATCGGGCGAGTCTGCGGCATGCAGGAGGGTATCCATTGCGTTCCCGCCGTCGATATCGACGAGCAGCGTAAGGGCCCGACAACGGACCTGGCTCTCGACGGGAGAGAGGGCCTTTTCAAGGATGGCTTTCGCGATGCGGGCGGCGTCGATCCGATGTCCGGATTCGGCCAGGCTTCGGGCATAGAGGAGATACCTGGATATGGCCTCGCTCCTCTCCGCGGCGGAAGAGGCGACGGAAATCGAGGATAGGGCCTTTTCCGAGGTCGGATCCCCGATGCCGGCCAGTGCCCGAAGAGCTGCGGTCCTGAGGCCCGGGTCCGGACTCTCGGCAAAAGGCAGGACGCCGATCGCGGCCTTGCGGCTCCGGAAGGACCCAATAGCATTGATGATCGCTTGACGGTCTCCCGGGGCCCGGGAACGGAGAGAGTCGAGCAAAGCGGCTTCGGCCTCGGGCGTATGCGCGGCTCCCAAGGCCCTCGCGGCAGGGCCCGCGAGGCGGCTGTCGGAGAGATATTTTGCGAGCGGCTTGACGGCTTCGGGCCTTCCAGCTACGCGGATCTGCTCGATAAGGAACGCCTTCAGCTCGGGGTTGGCCTGCCTGTCGAGGGCGTGGAGAAGGGCGCGGATGCAGAGTTGGCGCGACTTCTCGGGAGCGCCGGGCCGATTCGCATAGATCGTCACGCTGTCGACGGCGTATCGGACGGCCGTGTCATCCGCCGGGCCCGGCACGGAAAGCCTCCGAAAAGCTTCGAGCAGCCCGTCCATTCCCAGGCCCAGGAGCTCCGCGGCGAGGGCATCACGCTCGGCGGCGCCGGGCGCCGGAAATCGATATAGGAGCGCGTCGACACGGCTTGCGACGGAGGCTGGGCTATCGACGGCGGCGGCGGAAGCAAGGAGCGTTGCGGCGAGGAGAAAGACGATCGGGAGCCTTTTCTTATTCATAGCTTCCACGGGGAGCGCATGGGCTCGTCGACGAAGCGGTTCGCCTCTTCGTCGCCGATGACGAGCTGGCTTTCGGGATCGAACTTCAAGGGACGGCCGAGCCGGACCGCGATCTTGGCGAGGTTGACCAGGGTGCACGACCGATGGCCGTTGGCCTCGTTCAGGGCGAACCGGCGGCGCTTCCGGATGGCCTCGGCGAAATCCGTGACCTGGGGCGCGGGGTCGGGCAGGGAAGCCAGCTTCGCCTCGAAGTCGCGAACATCGGACCGGAGGCCGCGCCAGATCTTCCCCTCCGGCCCTTCGAGGAACGGCGCTCCGGCGTCGCGGTTCTCGGCGTCCAGAACGATATCGCATCCGTCGGCATAGGTCATCCGGACCCGGCGCCAGCTTCCGCAGGCTTCCGGGTGCTGTTGGGGCCCTTCGGCTTCGACGGCGACGGGGCTCGTGTCGTCCTTCTCCATGATGTACTGGACCGGGTCGAGGTAGTGCATTCCCATGTCGCCGAGCCCGCCGCCGTCATAATCCCAGTAGCCCCGGAAGCTCGAGTGGACCCGGTGCGGGTGGTAGGGCTTCCAGGGGGCCGGGCCGAGCCAGAAGTCGTAATCGAGCTCGGGCGGCACGGGGCGAGGAGGGCAGATAGGTCTTTCCGTTCCACTGGAGCTTCCAGTTGAACCCCGTGGATTCGTTCAGGGTCGCCTTGAGCGGCCAGCCCAAAAGCCTGTTGAAGGCCGCTTTCTTGAGAGGCGCGACCGTCGAGCCGAACCCATAGTATTCGTCCGTGAAGCGGAACCAGGTGTTGACGCGAAGCATCCGGCCTGTGCGACGGACGGCATCGACGAGCTTCCGTCCCTCGCCGATCGTCCGGGTCAGGGGCTTCTCGCACCAGACGTCCTTGCCGGCCTCGACCGCCGCGGCCGCGATGAGGGCGTGCCAGTGCGGCGGCGTCGCGACATGGACGATGTCGACATCGGGACGGGCAAGGACCTCACGGAAATCGCGATAGCTCTTGACCCCCGCCGGGCAGGCCTCGAGGGCCTGGGCGAGATGGCTCCCGTCGACGTCGCAGACGGCGAGGACCCGGGCCCCTTCATAGGAAATGTGGCCGAGCCCCATGTTCCCGACGCCGATGATGGCCTTGGTCAGCTCGTCCGACGGCGCCGTATAGCCCTGCCCGCCGAGGACGAAACGCGGTACGATGGTGAATCCGGCCGTCGCGACGGCGGCCCTCTTCAGGAATTCCCTGCGCCGGATACGCGCCATGCCGGCATCATACATCACCCCAATTTGGGGACACAATACTCTTTTCCGAAATTGTCCGCGATCCCTGGGGAGAATGGGGACGGGTCTGGTATCCCCTAGTTGTTGATGTGGATGGAGACGCCGCCGCCGCTGCTGCCGAAGCGCGGGTTGACGATGTTGCTGAATATGGAGCCGAAGGTGTAGCTGAAGCCGGCCATCATGTAATAGCTGTAGGATGTCGCCTGCTGTTTGCGCTGGAGGATGACCTCGTCGATCGAGGCGCCCCGCCGGGGCAGGGACAGCTGGTCCCGGATCCGCGCCCCGCCCCCGTGGACCTCGAAGGAGAAGCCCTTGAAGAGGCGGATGGAGATCTCCGTATTGAGCTCCAACCGGTTCTTGCCGAAGTCGCGGAGGTAATTCTGGGCCTCGAGCGACGTGCTGATCGTCCCCCATCCGCGCTTCACCTCGAAGGTCGCCCCGAGGCCCTGCTGGGGCAGGTTCTCCCGGAGCTTCTCGTAGATCGTTTCCTCCCGGTAGCGGACGAGATTCGTGCCGATCCAGTACGTGAACCGGAGCTGTCTCCGGGTGGACTCGGAATACGGGAAGACGTTGAACTCGACGGCCGGGGCGACGGCGACCTTCGTCCGGATGTTCTCGTACGTCGATGACGCCCCCGTGAGGAAGACACCGGCCGACCAGTGCGGACCGAGGCTCTTGGCGAACAGGCCTTCGAAACCCCGGCTCTCGGAGCGGCTGTGGATCTCCTCGCCCTCGTAATCGAAGCGATCCTTCTGGAGCGAAGCGCTCAGGGCCATCCTGATCTTGAGGGCCGGCGTCACCCGGTTGGCCGAGAACGAGCCGAAGAACATCCGGCTTCCATAGGTCCGCTCGCCCTGGAACATCCCGTTGGCGGAGGCGCTGAAGACCCAGGAGTCCCATCGATCGACGACATCGGTGGGCTTGACCTGGTCCATCAGGCGGATCCGGATGCGCCGGGCGGCGGGCGTCGCGGCGACGTACTTCATCAGACCCATCTTGAGCGTCCGGGAAAGGCCGGCCTCGACCTGGGCCTGCGTCTCTCCCGGTCCCGGAGTATAGTCCAGGGTCTGCTCCATGCCCGCGCAATCCCGCAACCCCGTGAACGTGATGACGAACCCCCGGCCCGACGCAGGGTCATGCTGTTCGATGAGGACCTCGACCTGGGCCTCGTCGCGCACGGCGACGGGGGTGACGAACGGGATCCCCTTGAGAAGGGCTTCGCCGTCGATGACACGGGATACGATGAAGACCTTCGGCCCTTCCGTCTTCGCGGCGTCCGCGGCGGCGGAGTTCCTCGGAAACGATGGGAACGGTGAGACCGAAGAACACCAGGGCCGCCAAGCCGAACAGGTGCGCCGTTCCGGGCTTAACCGCCCGCCGCGTCCCCGCTCGCCTCCTCATTCCTCGACCTCGATCTGGACGCCGCTCGCCTCTTCCGATCCGAACCTGGGATTGACGACGTTCGTGAAGATGGAGCCGAACGTATAGCCGATGCCTATCGACAGGAAATAATTGTAGTTGGTGGCCTGCTGGCGGCGCCGCAGGAGGACCTCGTCGAGCGACGCCCCGGCCTTGGGCAGGGACAGCTGATCGTGGATCCGCGAGCCGCTGCCGACCATATAGAAGCTGAAGCCCTTGAAAAGCTTCAGCTGGACGATGGTCATGAGCTCCAGCCGGTACTTGCGGAAGTCGTGGAAATAGTGGGACGCCTCGAAAGAGGTGTTGATGCTCCCCCATTTCTCCTTGACTTCGAACGTCGAGGATAAGGACTGGCCCAGCCGGGTCTCCCGGATCCTGTCGTAGATGGTCTCCTCCTCGTACCGGGCGGCCCGGAGCCCGATCTTGTACAGGAAACGGAGCTGTCTCCGGGTGGATTGGGAGTAGGGGAACAGGTCGAACTCGATGGCAGGGCGCGATCTCGAGGCCGGCCTCGAGATTCTCGAATGACGAGGATTCCGCCTCGACGAACGCGCCGATCGACCAGTGCTCGCCGAGGCTCTTGACGAACAGGCCTTCGATATCGACGCTTCGCGACCGGCTGTCGATCCGTTCGTCTTCGTAGGTGAAATGGTCCCGATTGGAGCTCGCCTCCAGAGACAGCGCGAGCTTCGAGGCCGGCGTGATCCGGCTGGCCGAGAAGGCGGCCGAGAGCTCCCGGGTGGCCCAGGATTCCTCGCCGTGGAGATGGGCGTTCCCGCTCAGGCTGAAGACCCAGGACCTCCACCTGTCGCGGGACGGCCGGGGCTTCGGCGCCTTCTCGAAGGAGATCGCGACCCGGGAGGCGATGGGCGTCCGGGCCACGTAACCCATCAAGCCCATCTTGAGGGCGTTGACCAGACCGTAGCGGACCTCGTCCTCGGTGTCCGTTCTATTGGTATAGCAGGCCTGGGTGTCGTCGATCCCCGCGAATTCGTTCTGGCCGATGAACGACAGCGTGTACTCGCGCCCTCCGCTTCCCGTCTTCAGGGTCGTGACAAGGACGTGGACCTGGGCTTCCTTGCGGTCCCGGACATAATTCACGAAGGTGATCTCGGTCCGGATGTAATCGATGTCGCAATCCGTGCAGTCGATGAAGACCCTCGGCGCGGTCTTCTTCAGCTCCTCGATCGTCGCCGGCCCGTCCGCCTGTTGGGCCAGGACGGGGGCGGCGAAGAGGGCAGGGAGAGCGAGGACGAAGGCAAGGACCGGGATCATCCCTCTTGCGTTCAGCATAAGAGATATATTCTATACGTTGCCGGAGGGGATTTCCAGAGCGTTCTGGGGGCCCGGGCTCCAGCCGAACCGTTGAGAAAAAATCCTCCCCCGCTCCGTTAACTGTTTGGAGGGCGGCCGAACGATGAACGAAGCCCTGTTCTCCAGATTCCTGGACATCATTCTGGAAGAGGTTCCTGCCCGGAGGTCGCTGGTCCTCGTCCCGGGCGCGAACGGGAGCCGGCGCGCTCGGGCCTCCCGGGGGATCGATTGGGACGCGGGGACCGATATCTGCCGGTATGTCGTCGCGAAGGTCCTGGAATCCGGACAGCCCTTTCTCGAGAGGGACCTTGGCTCGGATCCCGGGCTTCGGGCCCCGGGCGGCGCGCCGAGCCCGGCTTCCGGAAGCGCGCTCTGCCTTCCTCTCCTGGCCGGCGGCGAGGGGAGCGGAGCGATATACCTGGACCGCGCGGCGGCCGACGGGCCTTTCACGGCGGCCGACCTGGAATTCCTCGCGGCCGCGGCCGGCTTTCTGAGTCATGTCCTGGCGGGCGCGGCGGAAGGGGACGGAGACGGAGGCGGGAACGGTCGCGGCGGCCCCACCCGCATCGTCAGCCGGAACGGAGCGTTCCGCAAGGTCCGGGCGCTTATCGATAAGGTGAGGAATTCGGATGCCCCCGTCCTCGTCACCGGCGAGAGCGGGACGGGAAAGGAGCTGGTCGCCAGGACCATCCACGAGTCGGGGCCGCGGAAGGCCGGGCAGTTCGTCGCGGTCAACTGCGGGGCCATCCCGGACCCGCTCCTCGAAAGCGAGCTCTTCGGACATGCCCGGGGCGCTTTCACCGGCGCGGCCCGGGAGAAAGCCGGTCTCATCGAGGAGGCTGACCGCGGGACGTTCTTCCTCGACGAGGTCGGCGACCTCACCCTCCACCTCCAGGCCAAGCTCCTCCGCGCCCTCGAGGAGCGCTCCATCCGCAGGCTCGGCGAGACAAGGACCCGGGCCGTGGACGTTCGGTTCGTCAGCGCGACCAACAAGGACCTGGACAAGGAGGTCCGGGAGGGACGGTTCCGGGAGGACCTCTACTACCGGCTGAAGATCATCGTCATCGAGCTTCCCCCGCTCCGGGAGCGGCGGGAGGACCTGGTCCCGCTCATCAACCATTTCGCGGAACGGTACGCCGGCGAGATGCGGCGGCCGCGGCCCTACTTTTCCCCTCCGGCCCTCGAGATGCTCCTCCGGTATCCCTGGCCGGGGAACGTCCGGGAGCTCCAGAACGAGGTCCGGCGCTGTCTCGTCCTGGCCGGCGACGGCAACCTCATCCGGGAGGAGCACCTCTCGCCGGCCATCAACCCCCTGGGGAAATCCCTGCCGGAATCCCTCCGACGCTTCGCCGCCGCCAGGGCCGATTTCGAGAAGCGCTTCCTCCTCGAGGCCCTGGCCCGCTGCGAATTCCGGAGGGCTCGGACGGCGGCCGAGATCGGCATCACGCGGCAGGGTCTGTTCAAGCTCATCCGAAAGCACGGGATCGAGGTCCCGGCGAAACGGGAAACGGAAGCCGTCTAGCCCGCTCCGCCGCCTCTCCGGTTGCCTTCTGCCGCGCTTTTGTCCATAATCTTCCCATGACCGACACGAAGGAAAAGGGCGGGGTGTTCAAGGTCCTGTGCCCGTGCTGTGAGGCGACCATCTGGGTCGACCCGGCGACGGAGGGCGTTATCAAGTCCGAAAAGGCTCCCAAAAAGAAGAGCTCTCTCGACGACCTCCTCCTGAGGGAAAAGAAGAAGGCCGAGGGCATGGAGCACAAGCTCGAGGCCACCTTCGAGCTCCAGAAGAAGAAGCACGACGAAGCCGAGGCCCGCTTCAAGAGCGCCCTCGGCCGCAAGAACGGGGACGAGACCTGAACGTTCCCGCCTAAGGGGTTCTCATGAGATTTCGCTTCGACGTCCCGCAGCCGATGGTCCTGCTCGCCCTCGTTCTGACGATGTCGGGAGGGTTGTTCTCGTTGGAGCCGCCGACGAAACAGCAATGGGCGCGATACCGGCTCGACGGCACGCTCGCCCGGCGCATCGCGGACGCGAGGTCCTTCGGCAACGACCGGACGCGATCCGGGGCTCCTCCGGGAGTTGCCGGTCCGGCTCGAGCGTCATCGCCGTAGGGCTCTCGGCCTGGCCGACAGCCGAGATCGACGTCTCCAGCCGGTCTTCCCGCCGGGCCGATCGGCCGGGACTGCGGAGCAAAGGCAACAACAGGGTCTTCGTCCTGCTCATCGATTTTCCGGATCACCCGTCGAGCAATACCGCTGCCTCGATCGACAGCCAGATCTTCGGCGACGGCGATACCGGCTATTCCCCTGGAAAGCCTTCGCAACTACTATCGCCGCTCGTCATACGGCCAGCTCGAGATCCAGGGATCGACGTTGGGTTGGTACCGGCCGGCTTATGCGCGCGCCGACGTCTCCGAGACGGACGCGGGACGGGAGAACCTGATCAAGGAAGCCCTGACCCACTTCGATCGTGAGGGACACGACTTCTCCCGGTACGACAACGACAATGACGGGCGTCATCGACTATTTCCTCGTCATCTGGACGGGGCCGCCGGGCGAATGGGCGGACTTCTGGTGGGGCTATTATACGGGATGGGCCTCGCGCTTCAGCCTGGACGGCAAGCAGTTCGCGGGCTCGACCTACTCCTGGCAGTGGGAATCGAATCCCTCTCCCGGAAGGTTCGACCCGCGAGTGACCATTCACGAGACGGGCCACGCCCTCGGGCTCCCGGACCTTTACGACTACGACGATGCGGTCGGTCCCGACGGCGGCGTCGGCGGTCTGGACATGATGGACGGGAGCCGGGTCGATCACAACGGCTTCAGCAAGATGCTCCTCGATTGGCTCACGCCGGACGTCTGCGCCTACGGGACCCGGAGCGGGGCCTTCGTCCTGAGGCCGTCGGCGAGCTTCGCGGACGCCGTCATCTTCTGGCCCGACTACGACATCGCTCACCCGTTCGGCGAGTTCTTCATGGTTCAGAACAGGACCCGCGCCGCGAACGAACGCGCTGACGCCGGCCGATGGGCTCCTTCTCTGGCATATCGACGCCCGTCTGGACGGCGGCGGCGATTTCCTCTACGACAATTCCTTCACGTCCCACAAGCTCGTCCGTCTGATGGAAGCGGACGGCCTCGAGGAGATCGAGAGGGGCGGATACGCCGACGCCGGGGATTACTACGTCGCGGGAAAGAGCTTCAACAGGGACACGGTCCCGAACAGCAACGCCTACGACGGCTCCCGGACGGACGTTTTTCTCGACTCGATCGCGAACGCGGGCTCGACCATGACCTGCAACATCTCGCTCGCGGGGGCGACCCTCCGGATCGGCGTCGGCAGCGCGTCGCTCGGAACGACGATGCCGGCCCCGGGAACCTATACGTACGGATTCGAAGCCGACGTTCCGGTCCGCGCCTTGCCGGCTCGATTCTGCAAGTTCACGGGCTGGTCGGGCGATGCCGCGGGCGCGGCGAACCCCGTGACGGTCCATATGGACAGAGACAAGCGCGTGACGGCGCATTTCAAGCTGGTCAGCCCGCCGTCCAACCTGACGGCCGTCCGGCTGAAGAACCGTTCCGTTACGCAGACCGAGCACATCATCGACCTGAGCTGGGAAGCCAATCCGGCCAACGCCGGCCTGGCGATCACGGGCTATCGCGTCTATCGGCAGGCGGAGGACGACTGGGTCAAGCTTGCCGACGTTCCCGCGGCCGAGCTGACCTACCGCTGCCGGATGGCCCCCGCCGTTGAGCAGGGCTATGGAGTCACATCGGTCAGCGACGACGGCACGGAAAGCGACTTCGCCGCGGTCGCGAAGTAGGGAAGGAACGAACGATGAGAAACAAAGCGCCGTTGATCGCGCTGTCGATCCTGGCGACCGCCGCCGTCCTGGCGGCCCAGGCGCCCGAATCCGCCTCCCCAGCCCGAGCCCCCTGGCCTTCCGCGATCGCGCTCGTCCGGTTCGGCGTCTTCTCGCCAAGCGCCGGGATCTTCAAGACGGTCTACGGCGGAGGCCCCGTGTTCGGTGCGGAATTCCGGCTCCATGCCAAGGGGGGCTTGTATCTCTCCCTGGCGGGCGAGTCCTTCAAGAAGAGCGGGAAATTGACCGTGACTCAGGAAAAGACGACGATGATGCTCCTTCCCGTTGACGCTATGGCCCTCTTCCATGTTCTCTCCGGCCCCGTCATGCCTTACGCGGGGATCGGCGTGTCCGCATGTAGGTACGCGGAAGAGAATATCATCGGGAAGGTCAGCAAATGGGGCGTCGGAGTCGCCGCCTGCGGGGGCGTCACCGTCCGCCGGCGCTCTCTCGGTCTCGATGCGCGCTTGAAGTACAGCTTGGTCAAGGTCAAACCCCTCGAGGACCGGGTCGACCTGGGCGGCCTGACGCTCAGCGTGGCCGCCGCCTACGTCTTCTGACCCGCGAATCTATGCCCCCCCTCTCCGAACGGGGAATAAGAAGTACGGCTCAGGGCTATTCCCTTACAAGCCCCGGCATTCAGGCCGGGGGAGTCGGTGCAGCGAATATCGCTAGGACCCGGCCTGCGTTTCGTCCTCGCGGACCTTGGGCGCCATGGTGAATCCCGTGAATCCGTACACCGCCAGGAGGACGACCGAGCCGTAGTTCATGAAGGCCCACGGCAGGTAGGATAACGTCGGGACGCCGAGGGTGCCCGTGATGTAGACGCCGGCCATGCTCCAGGGGATCAGGGGCACGACGATGCCCCCGCTCTCCTCGATGATCCGCGAGAGGTTCTTGGCGGCCAGCCCCTTCTTCCGGTAGGCTTCGCCGAGGAGCTCGGCGGGGATGATCATCGAGAGATAGGAGCTGCCGGTGACCAGGGCGGCCAGGACGGACGTCCCGATGGTCGTCAGGACCAGGCTCCAGACCTTGTCGGCGAACTTCATGACCCGCTCCAGGACGACCGCCAGCATACCGGTCCTTTGCATGATGCCGCCGAAGCTGAAGGCGGCGAAGGCGACGAGCTGGGTCTCCATCATGCTCATCAGCCCGCCCCGCGATATGAGCCCGTCCACGAGGGCGACGCCCGTGTGGGCCGGGTAGCCGGAATTCATCGCCGTCGCGATCTCCGTGACCGGGGAATGCTGGAATACGGCCGCCAGCACCGCGGCGACGGCGGAGGACAGGAGCATCCCGGGGATGGTCGGCTTCTTGGCGACGGCGAAGGCGAAAACGATGGCCATCGGAAGCAGGAGGAGGACGTGGAACCGGAAGCTTCCGCGGAGCGTGTCCGTGATCAGGACGAGGGTGTCGGAGCGGACGGAGCTTCCCCCGTACTTGAGCCCCGCGACGAGATAGATCGCGAGGCCTGCCAGCCAGGCGGGCGCGCCCGACCAGAACATGTGCTTGATATGGTCGAAGAGGTTCGCTCCCGCCGTGACCGAAGCGAGGTTCGGGATGTCCGAGAGCGGCGACATCTTGTCCCCGAAATAGGCGCCGGCGACGATGGCTCCCGCCGCCGGCCCCAGAGGGACGCCGAGCCCCATGGCGATACCGATGAAGGCGACGCCCACCGTCCCGACGGTGCCCCAGGAGGTCCCGGTCGCGAGCGAGGTGATGGAACAGACGAGGCAGGCCGTCACCAGGAAGAATTTCGGCGTGATGAGCTTCAGGCCGTAATAGACGACCATCGGGATCGTCCCGCAGGCGATCCAGGCGCCGATGAGGACCCCGACGCAGAGCATGATGAGGACGGCCGGCATGGCCTTGTGGATGCTGTCGGTGATGCCGCGCTCCATGTCCTTCCAGGACCAGCCCAGGAGGAATCCCAGGCTCCCGGTCAGGAAGGCCGCGGTCACGAGGAGGACCTGGGGCTTGATCTTGTAGACGCCGTAGCCGACGCCGAGGAGGAGTCCCATGAGGACGAGAGGGAGGAGGGCGATCCCGAAGGACGGCCGCCGCCCCTCGCGCGTCTCCGCCCCGCCGGTCCCGGTTTCGCCGCGGCGGGTCATGCCCGGAACGTCCCTCGGGCCAGGAGCTTTCCGTCCCTCATCATTGTCCGCCCGCCGGCGATGACCGTTTCGAGCCCGAGGCCCGTGTCGAGGATGAGGATGTCCGCGTCCTTCCCTTCGGCGATCCGGCCCTTGCGCTCGAGCCGGTAGAAATCGGCGGCGTTCGTCGCGAACGGCCGGAGGGCGTCCTCGATGCCGAGGAGGCCCTTGAGGACGAGGTCGCGGAACTTCCGGTACAGGTCCTTTTCGGACGCGACGGTCAGGCGAACGAGCCTCCCGGCCTTGTCGAAGACCGGAACGCTTCCGTTCGCGTCCGAGCTGATCGTGAACCGGGTGAGGGGGACGTTCCTCTCCTTGAAGATCCGGACGCAATCCTCGATGGCAACGTCCGGGTCGGAGGCCGGGTCCGGGTCGGGCCCGGAGGTGAGGTCGACGGAGCCGCCGGCCTCGATCCAGCGGAGGCCCTCCTCGAACAGCTCCCGGCCGCGGTTCATGTGGGTCGGCATGAGCTGGGTCGGGGGGATCTCCGTCTCGCGAACCAGCCGGAAGAAATATTCGAGGCGCCGCGGCCCGTCCCCCAGGTGACAGTGGAGGACCCCGGCCTTGCCGCCCAGCAATCCGCCGACCCGGCACTCGGCGGCCAGCCGGGCGAAATCCTCGTAGGCGGGCTGGGAGGAGCGGTGGTCGGACAGGGCGATCTCCCCGGCGCCGATGATCTTGTCGATGAGGACGAGGTCGGAGCGGACGCTTCCGGTGATCGTCCGGACCGGGATCTCGTAGGAGCCCGCGAAGAGATACGTGGATACGCCCTCCGCTTCGAGCCCGCGGGCCTTGGCCAGGAGCGATTCCATGTGCCGCGTGAGGCCGTCCGTGCCCAAACACCCGACGACGGTCGTGACCCCGCTCTCCACGATGTCCTCGATGCCGATCTCGGGCGCCCGGGTCGCCGGTCCGCCTTCGCCTCCGCCGCCGAGGATATGGACGTGGGTGTCGATGAGCCCGGGGAGGACGAGCTTGCCGGAGGCGTCGATCGTCTCGGCCCCGGTCCCGTCCACGCGGACGGTCTTCGGCTCCCTGACGGCGACGATCCGGCCGCCGGCGACGAGGACGTCCCGTTCGCCCAGCGGCTCGGGAGCGAAGACCCTGCCGTTTCGGATAAGCTTGATCATGGTGCCGTTATTTTAACACAAAGGGGCCCGCTCATAGCTTTTGACTTTTCGTTCCGTCCCAAGGTATAACGTCCTTTCCGGGCCCGGGGCGGCAAGGCCGGCGCCCGGCCCGGTCGAGACGACATGAGCAGTTTCGAAAGCGAATTGAAAAGGCTCGAGCGGCCTATCCGGAGGCTGGTCAATCTCGCCCTCTTCCCCAAGAAGGTCGAGGTCCGGGGCGCGGCCCGCTTCGTCCGGGAAGGCCCGAGCGTCATCGTCGGGAACCATATCGGGAGCTACAAGGACGTCGGCCTCCTGTTGCGGATCGTCCCCCGGCCCATCTTCTTCACCGCCAACAAGCTGATCTTCAACGACCGCGACTTCAGCCACCTCGTCCGGCTCCATCTCCAGCGCCACCTCGGGGGCTTCGGCCCCATCCTCCACCTGCTCCTCAATCCGTTCTACTCCCTCGTCGTCGACTTCATCTCCTCCCACATCGCCAACGTCGGGAGCATCCCGGTCGACCTGGACGGCGGCCGGGCGGAGGCCGTCCGCAAGTGCGAAGCCTACCTCAAGCAGGGGCGGGCGGTCATCGCCCTGCAGGGGCGCGGCCGGGTCGATCCGAAGGACCCGAATCCGTATATCAAGCGCTTCCGGAAGGGCGCCTCGGTCATGGCCTGGCACCTGTTCGAGGAGGACGGGATCGACGTCCCGGTGACGCCGCTCGCCATCTTCGGCACGCATCTTCCTTTCCCCATCCCGGGAACCATACGGGTGAACGTCGGCGAGCCGATGTTCATCAGGGACCATCGCGGCGCGGACGCGACCGCGTCCATCGAGAGGTTCCGGGCCGCTCTCGAAAGCCGGGTCACCGCGCTCTTCATGGAGATCCTCCATCCTTGACTTTCGCCCGGTGAGCCCATAATCTTAGCCTCGTAACAAGGAGGGGCCATGACCGCCGATGAACTGCTTGTCGCCAAGGGTGAAAAGGAGCTGTTCCTCCTGCCCCGGATGACCAACCGCCACGGGATGATCGCCGGGGCCACCGGGACGGGGAAGACCGTGTCCCTCCAGGTCCTCGCCGAGAACCTCAGCCGCATCGGCGTCCCGACCTTCATGGCCGATGTCAAGGGCGACCTCTCGGGGATCAGCCAGCCCGGGACGGAGACGCCCAGGATCCGGGAGCGCATCGACCGCCTGAAGCTCCGGGACTTCGCCTTCGCCGGGAATCCGGTGACCTTCTGGGACGTCTTCGGCGAGCAGGGCCATCCCGTCCGGACCACGGTTTCGGACATGGGGCCGCTCCTGCTCTCGCGGCTCCTCAACCTCAATGAGGTCCAGTCCGGGGTCCTCTCCCTCGTCTTCCGGGTCGCCGACGACAACGGCCTGCTCCTCCTGGATTTCAAGGACCTCCGGTCCATGGTCCAGTACGCCGGCGAGCAGGCCGACGAGTTCGAGACCGAGTACGGGCGCGTCTCCACGGCGTCGGTCGGCGCCATCCAGAGGGGATTGCTGGCCCTCGAGGAGCAGGGCGGCGACAAGCTCTTCGGCGAGCCGGCCCTTAACCTGGACGACCTGATGCAGACCGACGGCTCGGGGCGGGGCATGATCAACGTCCTCGCGGCCGACAAGCTCATGTTCAATCCCCTCATGTATTCGACCTTCCTCCTCTGGCTCCTGGCCGAGCTTTTCGAGGAATTGCCCGAAGTGGGGGACCTGGACAAGCCCAAGCTCGTCTTCTTCTTCGACGAAGCCCATCTCCTGTTCACGGACGCTCCGAACGTCCTGCTCCAGAAGATCGAGCAGGTCGTCCGGCTCATCCGGTCGAAGGGCGTGGGCGTGTTCTTCATCAGCCAGAACCCCCTCGATATCCCCGATGTCACCCTGGGCCAGCTCGGCAACCGCATCCAACACGGGCTCCGGGCCTTCACGCCCCGGGACCAGAGGGCGGTCCGGGCCGCGGCCGAGACCTTCCGCCAGAATCCAAAGGTCGACGTCGAAAAGGCCATCCTCGAGCTCGGAGTCGGCGAAGCCCTCGTCTCCCTCCTCGACGAGAAGGGCCAGCCGTCCGTGGTGGAACGGGCCTTCATCCTGCCTCCCGGGAGCCGGATCGGGCCCATCGACCCGGAGACGCGCCGGGAGATCATCCGGAGGTCGCTCGTCTATGGGCATTACGAGCGGACGGTGGACCGGGATTCCGCCTACGAAATGCTCAAGAGCCGGGCCGAGAGCGCCGCCCGCCGGGCCGAGGAGGAAGGCGCCCGAAGGCGGGCCCCCGAAGCTCCGCCGTCCTCATATCCGTCTTATCCGGGCTACCCGGCCCCTGACCCCTACCGGCAGGCCCCGGCGCCTCGCCGCCCCGCCTCCCGCAAGGACACCCTGTTCGAGGCCATGGCCAAGAGCGCGGCCCGCTCGGTCGGGAGCAGTGTCGGCCGGCAGATCCTGCGCGGGATCCTCGGCTCCATCCTCGGCGGGGGGAAGCGATAGGGGTTGCCCCCAGCCCCCCCACCCCCCGGGAACCTGTCCCGGCGGGCAAAAATCCCTATGTTTATCCCCCGGCCCGGCCGTATAATACGGCCTTGAGATGAAATCCCTATAGGGCGGTGCATCATGTTCAAAGGACATCCCAAAGGCCTCTTCATCGCATTCTTCGCCAATATGGGCGAGCGGTTCGGCTTCTACACGATGGTCAGCATCTTCATCCTCTTCATCCAGGCCAAGTACGGCATGACGGCCGGCCAATCGAGCTTCGTTTACAGCATTTTCGTATCGACCGTTTATGCAATGCCCCTGATCGGCGGGCTTCTGGCCGACAAGGTCCTCGGCTACGGGAAGACCATCAGCCTGGGCATGATCGTCATGTTCATCGGCTACCTCCTCCTGGCGCTCCCGACGAAGATGAATGCGGGGCTCGGCCTGGTCATAGCGGCGCTGGCGACGATCGCCCTGGGCACGGGGTTCTTCAAGGGGAACCTCCAGGCCCTGGTCGGGAACCTCTATGACGACCCGAAGTACAGCCCGATGCGGGACCGGGCCTTCAATATCTTCTATATGGGCATCAACGTCGGCGCGATGTTCGCCCCGACCGCCTCGGAGAAGATCAGCAACTGGATCCTGTCTTCCGCCCACTTCTCTTACGACGCGAGGATCCCCGCCCTGGCCAACGACTTCCTGAAGGGACGGCTGGCGGACGCCGGGGCCTTTCTGGATATCGCCCGGGCCCAGGATCCGGCCGTTACCCTGGATACGCTCGGAAGGTTCTCCGAAACCTACATCAACACCCTGAGCAAGTCCTACCACTTCGGCTTCGGCGTGGCCTGCATCAGCCTCATCATCTCGATGGTCATCTTCTGGGCCTTCCGGAAGCACTACGCGCACGCGGACCTCACGGAAAAGCAGAAGGCGAAGTCCGCCCTGCACAAGGCCGAGGTCGTCACGCTCACCCCCCAGGAGACCAAGGAGCGCCTCCTCGCCCTGGGCCTGGTATTCTTCGTCGTCATCTTCTTCTGGATGGCGTTCCAGCAGAGCGCCGCGACCATGACCTTTTTCGCCAGGGATTACACCGTCCCCAGCGTCGGTAAGGTATCCAACCTCTGGCTCGACCTTGCCGGGCTGCTTTCAATCTCCTTTGCGGTCCTGGGACTCTTCCTCCTCCTGAGAAAGGGGGCCAAAACGCTGGGCCGCGTCGTCGGGGGGGCCATGTTCGCGGTCTTTGCCGCCGCCGCCGTTCTCAGGTACAACGGCTATCAGGACATCAATCCGTTCACGCCCCAACGTTTCCAGCATTTCAACCCGTTCTTCATCGTGGCGCTGACGCCCGTCGTCGTGGCCCTGTTCGGGTATCTCAACAGGAAGGGGAAGGAGCCGTCGGCGCCGCGGAAGATCGCCATCGGGATGCTGTTGACGGCCGCCGCGTTCTCCCTCCTCGTCATCGCCTCGGTCGGACTGCCCAGCCCCAAGTCCCTCGGCGGGCTCGTCGCGCCGGCCACGGCCCAGGTCTCGGTCTACTGGCTGATATCGACCTACTTCCTCGTGACCATCGCCGAGCTCTTCCTGAGCCCCATCGGCATCTCGTTCGTGTCCAAGGTGGCGCCGCCCAAGTACAAGGGGCTCATGCAGGGGGCCTGGTTCGCCGCCACGGCCATCGGAATCAACCTCATCGGCATCGTCGGCTACCTGTGGATGCGGGTCCCGCTCTGGACCCTCTGGTCCATCCTGGTGGTCGCCTGCCTTCTTTCCGCCGGCTTCATGGTCGCGGTCATGAAACGTCTGGAGAAGGCCTCGGGGATCTAAGGCGGTGCGATTCCGGGCCGTCCTGTTCGATCTCGACGGGACGCTCCTCGACACGCTCGAGGACATCGCCGTGACCATGAACTCCGTCTTCGGGCGGCGCGGCTACCCCCCTTTCTCCCTGGCCGCGTGCCGCCTCATGGTCGGAGAGGGCATGGAAATCCTGGTTCGCCGGGCCGTCCGGCCGGAAGACTCGGATGACGACACGGTTACGGCCATCGTTCGAGAGTACCGCGACGAATATCAGAGCGCCTGGCGGGCCCACTCCCGACCCTACCCCGGCGTTCCCGAGCTCCTCGGGGACCTGAAGGCCCGGGGCGTCCGGACGGCCGTTCTTTCCAACAAGTCCCACCCCTTCACGGAGGAGATGACGCGAGCGCTCCTGCCCTTCGATTTCGACGTTGTCCGGGGCGCGGCGCCCGACTTCCCCTACAAGCCCGACCCGGCCTCCGCGCTCGCCATCGCCGCGGAGATGGGCCTGCGTCCCGAGGAGTTCGTCTTCGTCGGCGACACGCGCATCGATATGGAGACGGCCCGAGCGGCCGGGATGCATCCCGTCGGGGTCTTATGGGGCTTCCGGGACGCGGAAGAGCTGGACGCCTCAGGCGCGGCCGTTCTCCTCGCCTCCCCGGCGGACCTGCTGAAGGTCATGGACGAGGGCGGGAGCGCGGGGCCTCCGGACGCTCAGTAATACCGGCCGATGAGAGGGTGTTCGACGATGAACTTCCTCAGGGCGACAGGGTCGATCTCCCCCTGGTGACGGAGGACCGTCTCCCCCCCGGGCTCGAGGACGATGGTGTAGGGGAGGGCCCCTTTCCAATCCGGGTCGATAGCCTCGATGAGCGGGTAAACGGTCTCGCCGCTGAAGATGAAGTTCCTGTTCGAGGCCTCGTTCTTCCGGAGGAACTCGAGCGCCTTGTCCCGCTTCTCCATCTTGTCGACCGAGATCGAAACGAACTCGAAGTCCCTCTCCCGGTACATCCGGTCGGTCCGGACGAAGTCGGGGATCTCGGCCCGGCAGGGCCCGCACCACGTGGCCCAGACGTTGATGAGGAGAAGCTTTCCGGTCGAGTTCGAAAGGAGCGCCTTGACACCGGCGACGTCGAGCGGCTCGAGGGTCACGGGGCGGGCCGCCCATTCCCCATACAGCTGTTTCGTGTAAGCGTCCTTCCAGGCCCACTTGACCGAACACCCGAAGACCTTGGTCGTCGCGACGGCGGGCGTCTTCCCGGACAGCACCGCGTCGAGGGCGTTCCGCAGGTCCTCGGCCTGCCCCGTCCCGGGCTTCTCCCGGGAATCTACCCGGCCTTCGTAGCGCAGGCGACGGTCCGCGTCGAACACGAAGACGTGGGGCGTGGCGACCGGGCCGTAGGCCAGGGCGGCCTTCTGCTCGTCCCCGTCGTAGATGTATGGGAACGGGAACTTCCTGTCCGCAGCCCGGAGCTTCATCTCCGCGAGGGTGTCGCCCACGTCGGTGTAACCAAGCTCCGCCAGGTTGAGGGCCTTGGGGCTGTTGGGCGAGATCATGACCATTCCGACCCCCTTCTGCCGGTAACTCGAACAGACGTCGATGAGGCGGTCCTCGTAGGCCTGGGCCGTGGGACAGTGATTACAGCTGAAGACGACCACGAGGACCTTCGCCGAAGCGAAGTCCTTCAAGCCGTACGTTTTTCCGTCCACGCCGGGCAGGCTGAAATCCGGCGCCTTCGCTCCGATGGCCAGGGTCGGAGGATCGGGACGCTCCGCGGGGACAGCCTGGGCCGTCGGGCAAAGAGCGATAACGGCCGTCAACGCCAGGAGGGTTCTCATCATCGGTCTTTCTCCGTTTTCTTCGCGGCTGCCCATCGGATGGCGCCTTCGAGGTGGGCGATGAAGATTGGGTCGGCATAGCCTTCGATCGTATGGCCTAAAGCTGTCTGGAAGGCCCGGCCGCCGTCGTATTCATGGCACCAGATCAGGGGATGGTCGCCCATCCTCTGCTTGATCCCGGGGAACCATTGATTATCGTCGACATCGTAGGACGATTCATCGACGGACGCGAGCACCCGGACCTTGCCCCGGGGATTCCTGTCGAAGGAATACCACTCTTCCTCCCGTTCCCACGGATTCGGCATCGCCGCCGGGATGGCCGGGTGGTCCCGGTCCTCGACGACGAGCCGGCCCTTCTGGGTGGGCGGGTGGCCGATGAAAACCGCCCCGGCGAGCCCGACGAACCACGGCCAATCCGTCTCGGTGATGGTGGCCGAGTGGACACCGACGAATCCCTTTCCGGAACGGATGAAACGAGCGAAGGCTTCCTGTTGGGCGGCGTCGAGGACGTCTCCGGTGGTCATCAGCCAGACCGTGACGTCGAACCCGGCCAAGGCGGTGTCGGAGAATACGGCCGGGTCCTCAGTGCAGGTGATGGCCCATCGGTTCTTCCCGGCCATCGCCTTCAGGCACGAGATGCCGGCCGGGATGGAATCGTGCCGGAAGCCCGTCGTCCTGGAAAAGACAAGGACGTTCGTGGGAAGGGCTTGGGCGGATAGCCCGCCGACCGTCAGGAGTATCGCGAGAATGCGTTTCATGCCCCTAACGATACACCATCGTCCGGGAGCGCGACAAGGTCGGGGTTCGGGGGCGGAGGGGCTTACAGGGCGTCGACGGCGCGGGCGATCCTCTCCAGGGCCTCCCGGAGGACGGGCCTCGGGCAGGCGAGGTTCATCCTCTCGAAACCCTCGAGCTCCGGGCCGAACTTCGTTCCCTTGTCGAAGAAGACGCCCGCCTTCCTCAGGAAAAAGTCGTCGAGGGCGGCCTGGGGAAGACCGAGGTCCCGGCAGTCGAGGAGGGCGAGATATGTCCCTTCGGGCGGCAGGAAGCGGATCCGGGAGATCCGGGCCCGGAAAAACTCCTCCGCAAAGGCCATGTTCCCTTCGAGATAGGGCAGGAGCTGGTCGAGCCAATCGGCCCCATGCCGGTAGGCGGCTTCGAGGGCGACGATGCCGAAGATGTTCCCCCCGTCGATCCCGATGCTCCGGATCTCGGCCTCGAAGGCTTGAAGCAGGTCCGGGTTCGAGGCGACGACGACCGACGTCATCAGGCCCGCGAGGTTGAAGGTCTTGCTGGGGGCCAGCAGGGTGACGGTCCGGTCCGCGAGCTCCGGGGAGACCGTGGCGGTGGGGACATGATGCCGCCCCCCGAAGACAAGATCGCTGTGGATCTCGTCCGAAACGACGACGAGGTCCCGCCGGACGCAGATCTCCCCCAGCCGTTCGAGCTCCTCCCGCGTCCAGACCCGCCCGACGGGATTGTGGGGACTGCAGAGGAGGATGAGCCGCGTCTCCCCGTCGATGGCGGTCTCGAGGCCTTCGAGGTCCATGACGTACCGACCCCCCTCGAACTTCAAGGGGTTCCGGGCGAGGCGGCGGCCGTTCCCCTCGACGGCGGAGAAGAACGGGTGGTAAACGGGAGTTTGGATGACGACCTTCCCGCCGGCGGGGGCGAACGCCCGGACGCAGAGATTGAGGGCCGGGACGACGCCGGGGGATGCCGAAAGCCAATTGCGCTGGACGGCCCAGCCATGGCGATCCCGCAGCCAGTCGGCGATCGCCTGCCAAAAGGCGTCGGGATAACGGGTGTAGCCGTACGCAGGATGCTCCGCCCGCCTCCGGACGGCGTCCACGATCGGGGCCGGGACGGGGAGGTCCATGTCCGCGACCCACATCGGGATGACGTCCTTGAGGCCGTACAGGAGCTCGCAGAAGTCGCCCTTCACGGACGCCGTGCCCGTCCTGTCCAGGACCTTATCGAAATCGTATTTCATGTCCGCACCATTCTAGGCATCGGGAGATGCCCTATCAAGGCCCCGGCGGGCGCCTAGATCAGGAACTTTCCGTTCCGGGCGATGAGCTTTCCCTTGGCCCGGATCGTCACCTTGTCGACCAGCGCGTCGTAGTGGTGCTTGCTCTTGTTCAAGCCGATGCCGTAGGAGTCGCCGATGGCGAAGTGGACCGTCCCGAAGGCCTTCTCGGCCTCGAGCATGTTGGCCGAGATGCGGGCGCCCCGGTTCGTCCCGATCCCGAACTCGCCGATGATCCGGCCGGTCGGGTCGCCGCCGATGTTCTTGAGGACGGCCTCGATGCCCCGGCCGCTCCATTTGACGAGCTTGCCCTTCCGGAACTCCATGACCCCGCGGCCGAGGTACTCGTCGATGAGGCTGATGACGAGCTTCCCGGTGAAGGTCGCTTCGACGGGGCAGGTGTAGCATTCTCCCGCGGGCAGGTTCCCGTGCTTCCCCTTGCGGGAGATGTCGCCGTTGTCGTTGTCCCAGCGGCGGCCCGCGACGCTGAATTCGATGTGCGTGCCGGCCGCGTTCTCGATGAGGACGTCGCCGGCGTCCTCGAGGGCGCGGATGACCTTCCTGGTGAACAGGTCCATCTCGCCGAAGTCGATGTTGACGAGCCGCTCCATCATGTCCCGGGTGATCCCGGGCATCATGCAGATCCGGCTTCGCTTCATGCCTTCGGAGACCATGAACCCGCGGAAGGGCTTCTCGGCGCTCCGGGCGTCGAGCATGTAGACGAAAACCTTGGCCCGCTTCGTGAGCTCCTTGAAGAGCCGGGTCGGCTCCGTGATGGGGCGCAGGGTCTCGGTCATCAGGTAGGTCGTCGTCTCGGCGCCCGCCTGCTTCGCCCAGTAGGCCAGGGCCTCGGCGATCTCGAGCTTCTGCTTGTCGGTGACGAGCAGGAAGCTCTCGCCCTTCCGGACCTTGAGGGATTGGTTGACCGCCCGTCCGGCGGCCTGATAAAGCTTGATCATCGACATGGTTTCCTCCCTGGCGGCGTTAGCCTCCGGGCCGCCCGGAGCGGGGGATCATTCCGCCCCGGCGAACCGGTTCAGGACGTCCGTGTTGATCTTGAGAAAGAGGTCGTAGTTGATCTGGACCTTCTTGTCGTCCCGGGCCTTGACCAGGAACGACTGGAGGAACTTGCTCCTCTGCGTTTCGAGGAGGGTGGCCTTTTCGGCGTCCCGGACCTTGTCGAAATCGGCCCGGACGACCTCCTTGCGCTCGAGAACGCGGACGAGGGCGTACCCGCCCTCGACCTCCACCGGGCGGCTCGACTCCCGGAGCGGCAGGGAGAAGGCCATCTCGTCGACCTCGGCGTTCTCGCCGACGAGGCTGACGTACTGACCCCGCTTGTGGGCCTCGACGCTCTTGAGCTCGAGGCCGTTCTTCTGGGCGGCCTCCGCCCAGTCATCCTTGAGCTCGGCCCGGACGCCGTTGAGCTTCTCCAGGGCCTTGTCCCGCTTCTTGACGTTCAGGATGTCCTGGACGACCCGATCCCGGACCTCTTCCAGCTTGGCGGGCCGCTCCGGCTCGATCGCGCGGAGCTGGGCGAGGGCGATCCCGGTGTAGGTGTAGATCGGGGCCGAGACCTCCTTGTCCTTGAGGGTGAAGAGCGCCTGGGCGACGGATCCGGACGGATCGAATTCCTCGAGGGCCTCTCCCAGCTTGAGGGGGGCCGAAGTCTTGATCTTGAGCCCCTCTTTCTGGACGGCGACATCCAGGCTCTTCTGCCTCCGGGCGGCCTTCTCGACGCGGGCGGCTTTTTCGGCGGCCAGCTCCCGGGCCTTCTGCTCCTCGAGACTGCCCTTGACCACGGCCCGGACCTCGTCGAGGGGACGGGTGACGTCCGCGGTCCTTTCGGTCGCCTTGAAGACCGCCGCGCCTCCTTCGATGGCGACGACGCCGGAGACGCGGCCCGCCTCGAGCTTCCGGATCTCGTCGGTCTCCGGGCCCGAAAGGGTCAGCCAGTCGGCGATTCCCCAGTCCCCGCCGGCCTTGGCCTTGTCGTCCTTGGAATGCCGGCGGGCCAGTTCGGCGAAGTCCTCGCCCGCCTCGGCCCGCTTCCGGACGTCCTCGGCCTCGGCCAGGACCGCTCCCTTGTCGGCCGCGGTGAAAGGCAGCCAGACGCGGCTCACGCGGATCTTCCCGGGCTCCCGGAATTGGGAGACGTTGTCCCGGTAGTAGGCCTCGATCTCGGCCGGATCGATCTTGACGTCCTTCTTGAGGTCGTCGGTCCGGAAGAAGACGTAGTCGGCCGTCCGGGTCTCGGGGATCCGGTAGCGGGCCTTGTCCTTCTCGAAGAAAGCCTGGACCGCGGCGGCGTCGGGCTGTTCGGCGACCGCGATCTTGTCCGTCTCGGCGACGAGAACCTCGATCTTGGCCGATTCGTTCTGATTCCGGTAGTTCGCCCAGACCTCCTCGTCCGAGACCGCGATCCCGGAGGTGAGGACCTGGACGACCTTGCCGAGGGCGATCTCCTTCTTGAGGCCCGATTCGAACTCGGCCAGCGGGAGGCGGTTCCAGTCCAGGAGCCGCTTGTATTCCTCGAAGCCGATGAACCGGCCGTCCTTCTGGAAGACGGGGTAGGAGACGATGCGGCTGCGGACCTCCTCGTCGGTGGCCCCGATCCTCATGTCCTTGGCGATCTGGAGGAGCAGCGACTGCTCGACCATCTGCTGGAGGACCTGCTGGGGGACGTTGAGCTGCTGGATGAGGCCCCGGTCGAGCTGGTTGTATTCCCGCTTCATGGCCTCGAGCCGCTGGCGCAGGGTCTGGAAGTAGAGGTCCGAGGAGATGTGCTCGCGGCCGATGGAGGCCAGCGTGCCGGAGTTCTCGGACTCGCCGAGCCGCCCGGCGCCGCCCCAGATGGCGAAGATGGCGATGATGAAGGTCGCGATGATGATCCACAGGGTGGGCTTGAGGGCTTTGACGTTCCGTCGCATCGTTTTTAGCATGGTGTCACTTCTCCTTTTCGAACAGGGGCCGCAGGCGCTTGTAGGTCGTGTCGAGGTCCTCGACGAACGTCCTGGTCCCGCCGACCAGCGGAAGGAAGTTGGAATCCCCCGACCAGCGGGGGACGACGTGGAGATGGTAATGCTCGGTCACGCCGGCGCCGGCGCAGCGGCCGAGGTTCATCCCGGCGTTGAACCCGTCGGGGCGATAGCGGGCCCGGAGGATCCGCATGGACATCTGGGCCAGGCGGGCCAGCTCGGCGGCTTCGGCCGGGGTCGCCCGCTCGAACGCGGCCGTATGCCGGCAGGGGGCGATCATCAGGTGCCCCGGCGTGTACGGGTACTTGTTGAGGATGATGAAATGCGCGTCCCCCCGGAAAAGGATGTGGGCCGCCGCATCCGACCGGCGCCTCAGGGCGGCGCAAAGGACGCAACCCTTCGCCCGCCCCGCCGTCCGGATGTAGCGCTCGCGCCAGGGGGTCGTGATGTAGCGCGTCACTTGTTGATGAGCTCCTTGAGGAGCTTGCTCGGCTTGAAGTAGAGGACCTTCTTCGGCGGGACCTTGACCGGCTCGCCGGTCCGCGGGTTCCGGCCGGAGCGGGACGTCCGCTTCCGGAAGCGGAAGCTCCCGAAGCCCCGGATCTCGATCTCGTCCCCCTTGAGGATGGCCTCCTTGATCATATCGAAGAACAGGTTCACCCCCTCTTCGGCCTCCTGCTTGGGGATGCTCATCTCCTGCGAGATCTTGTTGATGAGATCGGCTTTGATCATCTCACTCCTCCTTTTTGCTGACTTTCTTAGGAGAATGGATCTTGGCGAGCTGGTCCTTCATCAGGTCCCCCAGCGTCATGCCGTGGTCCTGGGATTCCATGTATTTCTGGAACTCGGCCCTCTGCATGTCGAACTGGGCCTGCTTGAAGCTCAGGGAGAGCTTTTTGGTCTTGGCGTTCATCTTGATGATCTTGGCGTTGCGCTCGTCGCCGACGGCGAAGGCCTCGGACGGCTTCTCGATCTTCTTCTCGTCGAGCTCGGAGGAGAACACGACGCCCTCGATGCCGGGGATGATCTCGACGAAGACGCCGAAGTCCGTGAGCCGGACGATCTTGACCTTGAGGATGTCCCCCATCTTCTGACGGGCGAAGAAATCCTCCCAGATATCGCCCTCGAGCTGCTTGATGCCGAGGGAGACCTTCTGCCGCTCGACGTCGATGTTCAGAATGACCGCCTCGGCCTCGTCGCCCACCTTGAGCTTCTCCGAGGGGTGCTTGATCTTCTCCCAGCTGATGTCGGAGATGTGGATGAGGCCCTCGATGCCTTTCTCGACCTCGAGGAAAGCGCCGAAGTCGGTGATGCTCGTCACCGTCCCCTTGATCCGCGTTCCGACGCCGTACTTCTGCTTGAAGACCTCGAGGGGGTGGGGCATGGCCTGCTTGAGGCCGAGCGAGATCCGCTTGGAGGCGGTGTTGATCTCGAGGATGGTGACGACGACCTCCTGGCCCGGGGTGAGGACCTTCTTGGGGTGGACGAGCTTCCGCGACCAGCTCAGGTCCGATATGTGGACCAGACCCTCGACGCCCTTCTCGAGCTCGACGAAGGCGCCGAAGTCGGTGAGGCTGACGACGCGGCCCGTGATCTTCTGCCCGGCCAGGTACCTCTGGTCGAGGTCGAGCCAGGGATCGGGGGTGAGCTGCTTGGCGCCCAGGGAGATCCGCTCGTCCTTCTCGTTGAAATCGAGGATGACGACCTCGACCTCCTGCCCGACCTGGTAGAGCTCCGACGGATGGGCGACCTTCCCCCAGGTCATGTCCGAAACGTGGAGCAGGCCTTCCACCCCGCCGATGTCCACGAAGGCCCCGAAGCTCGTCAACGACTTGACGTGGCCCTTGACCTTCTGTCCCTGGACGATATGGCTGAAGACCCGTCGGCGCTTCTTGTCGCGCTCGTCCTGGAGGAAGAGCCTCCGGGAGACGACGGCGTTCTCGGTCTTGCGGTCGAACTTCATGACCTTGAACTTGAAGCTCTGTCCGATGAGGGCGTCGGGGTCTCGGATGGCCTTGATGTCGGCGTGGGATTCCGGCAGGAAGGCCTCGATGCCCACGTCGACGAGGTAGCCGCTCTTGGACCGTTCCTTGACGATGCCCGTAACCCAGCCGTTGTGGGTGAAGGCTTTCTCCAGGTTGTCCAGGGCCCGGAACGCGTCCGCCCTCTTCTTGGAGAGGATCATGTAGCCGTCCTTGCGGTCGGTCCTCTCGAGCGTCGCGTCGACCTCGTCGCCCGGCTGGAGGTCGGCGAGCTCCTCCTCCCGGAAATCCTCGACCGGGATGACCCCCTCGGTCTTGAACCCGATGTCCACCAGGATGTGGGTCGGGGTCTTCTTGATGACCTTGCCCTTGACGAGCTTGCCCTGGGTGATCTCGCCCGTGCTGAATTGATAGCGGTCCAGCAGGTCCGCATAGTCCTCCTGGGACAATTTTTCGTTGGCCTCCGTGTGCTTGGTTGCGTCTGTCATTGGACTCTCTTCTCCCTTGGATTTTTATGTTCGATGCGTGTCTTTATCCTTTCCACGACTTCCCGAAGGACCTCGGGCGGGGTCGACGCCCCTCCCGAGACCCCGATGGTCCCCGCTCCCCGGAGCATCGCCGGCCGGATGCCGGAGGCATCCTCGACGCAATAGGTCCGAGGCCGGATGCGCCGGGCGATCCCGGCGAGCTTCGCGGTATTGGAGCTCTTCTTCCCGCCGACGACGAGCATGACGTCGACCCGGGCGGCGAGCTCGGCGGTCGCCCGCTGCCGCGTCCGGGCGGAACGGCAGATGGTGTTGTGGACGCGGATCTCTCCGGTCCTTTCGACCAGGGCCGCCGCGACGCGTCCGAACAGGGCCTCGTCCTGGGTGGATTGGGCGATGACGGCCCGCGTCCGGCGCCAGGGGAGGGCCCTGGCCCCGGCCTCGTCCTCGACGACGACGACGCGCCCCCGGCCGTAGCCGAGGAGCCCGAGGACCTCGGGGTGGCCCGGGTTCCCGACGAGGACGACCTCCCCGCCCGAACGTGTGAGCCCGGCGACGAGCTCCTGGATCCCGGAAACGATGGGGCAGGTCGCGTCCACGACCTCGAGCTTCTTCCGAAGCAGGCGGCGGCGGACCTCCGGCGAGATCCCGTGGCTGCGGATGACGACCGTCCCCCCGCGGACGTCGGCCGGAGAGGCGGCGGAGCGAGCGCCCAGCCGCTCGAGGTCGGCGACCACCCGGGGGTTGTGGACGATGTCCCCGAGCGTCCGGACGGGGCCGGCCGCCGAGCCGCACGTCCGCCGGACGATGCTTAAAGCCCTGCGGACCCCATAACAGAGTCCGGTGTTGCCGGCGACGATGATTTCCATTCCTCCACGATTCCGAGAATAGTGCTTTATACTATACGAGACGGCCCTCTTTGTCAACTCTAAGTGATGGTGATATCTGAACTTAGAGGCTACGGCTCGGACGTCTTGTCCTCCTGGAGGATTCGGGCGATCTCTTCCTCCGAGGGGAGCTCCTCCAGGCTGTTCAGGCCGAAATATTGGAGGAACTTGTCCGAGGTCCGGTAGACGAGCGGGTTCCCGGGCGCCTTCTTCCGGCCGACGATGCGGATGAGCTTCTTCTCGAGGAGCGTTTTCAGCGTCCCCGAGGAATCCACGCCGCGGAGAGCGGAGATCTCGGACTGAGTGACGTCGGGATTGTAGGCGATGGCGCAGAGGCTTTCCAGGGCGGCCGAGGACAGGCGGTTCTTGCGCTCGATCTGGAGGAGGCGCCGGACCCAGCGGTCGTGGTCGGGCCGGGTGGCGAAGACGTACCCGCCGCCGACCTGGATGATCCGGACCCCGCCGGGGCGGGACTCCGCTCCGGCGACGAGCGCCTCGACGGCGGCCTGGATATCCTCGACGGAGGCGCCTTCGACGACGCTCTTGATCCGGTCGACGGTCAGCGGGTCCTGGGAGATGAAGATCAGGGCTTCGATGATCCCCGGGAGATTCTCGACGACGGGGGCGGCGGGGGCGGTCTCATTCATGGGCGTGCGTCCTGCGGGGGTCCCGGCGGAGCTGGACCCGGATGGTCTTGAAGATCCCGTCCTGGACGGCCTGGACGGTCCGCGATTTGACGAGCTCGAGGAGGCCGAAAAAGGCTATGAGGGCCTCTTCCATGGTCTCCTGCCGCTCGAAATATTCCAGGAAATCGAAGGGGCCCTCGGCCTCGAGGGTCGCGACCATCTCCTTCATCTTGTCCTCGAGGGAGACGTCCTTGCCCTTGATGACCTTGAAGTCCCGGGCGGCCCGCCTCTGCATGATGACGAAGAAGGATTCGGCCAGGTCGAAAAGAGAGACCTCGGCGAAGTCCAGGTCCTCCTCGCCCGGCAGGGGCGGGAGGAAGTTGCGCTTCCACTGCCGGAGCTGGTCGTCCTCCCGCTCCCGGAGCAGGGAGCAGGCGGCCTTGACCTTCTGGAACTCGAGGAGCCGGTTGACGAGGGTTCGCCGCGGGTCCTCCTCCTCGGCCAGGTCCTTCTCCCGGGGCAGGAGCATCTGGGACTTGATGTAGATGAGGAGGGCGGCGACGAACAGGAACTCGGCCTCCCGGTCGAGGTTGATCAGCTCCTTGCGGTCGAGGTACTCCAGATAGTCCCGGGTGATGGCGGCGATGGGGATGTCGTGGATGTCGATCTTCTTCTTCCGGATGAGGAAGAGGAGAAGGTCGAGGGGGCCTTCGAAGATCTCGAGACGGACCTGGTAGCCTTCCGTCGTCTCGGGCGCGGTTGGGGGGGCTTCGGTTCCGGAGGGCACGGCTAGAACCCGATGGCGGACCGGACCTCGTCCATCGTCTTGCGGGCGGTCCGTGCGGCCTTGGCGTTCCCGTCTTTGAGGATATCCCAGACCCGGCCGGGCTCGGCTTCCAGGGCTTTCCGCTTCTCCCAATAGGGGGTCAGGAATTCGATGAGCTTGTCGATGACGACCTTCTTGCAGTCGAGACAGCCGACGGTCGCCGTCCGGCAGGCCGAGGCCAGGGATTCCCGCTCGGCGGGGGCGACGAAGGCCTTGTGCAGGGTGAAGACCGGGCAATCGTTCGGCTCCCCGGGGTCCGAGCGCCGCTTCCGCCGCGTGTCGGTCACCATCGGGGCGATCTTGGCGCGGATGACGGCGGCGTCGTCCTTGAGGTAAATGGCGTTGCCGTAGGACTTGCTCATCTTCCGGCCGTCCGTCCCGGCGAGCTTGGGGACCTCCGTCAGGAGCATCTTAGGTTCGGGGAAGACGGGCCCGTAGAGCCGGTTGAAGCGCCGGGCGATCTCCCGGGCGAGCTCCAGGTGGTAGGCCTGGTCCTCGCCGACGGGGACGGCGGCGGCCTTATAGATGAGAATATCCGCCGTCTGGAGGAGCGGATATCCCAGGAAGCCGTAGGTGTTGAGCTCCTTGTCGGCCAGCTCCTGCTGTTGTTCCTTGAACGTCGGGACCCGCTCCAGCCAGGGGAGCGGGGTGATCATCGACAGGATGAGGTGGAGTTCGGCGTGTTCCTTGACCGCCGACTGGACGAAGAGGACGCACTTCTCGGGATCGAGGCCCAGGCTGAGGAGGTCGCAGGCGAGGTCGAAGACGTTGTCCCGGATGCCCTTGGGGTCCGCGTAATCCGAGCTCAGGGCGTGCCAGTCGACGATGCAGAAATAGCAGTCGTGGGTTTCCTGGAGCCGGACCCAGTTGCGCAGGGCGCCGACGTAATTGCCGAGGTGGGCGGCCCCGGTGGGCCTTATTCCGCTGAGGACGATCTCACGAGCGCTCATGTCAGAAGAATATCAGGGTGAAGATGAGGAGTTGAAGGGGCCGGATGATGATATCCAGGAACCCCAGGTAGATGAGGACGAGGACGATGATGAACCCGAAGGGACGGATGCGGTCGTATCTCCTGGCGGCCTCGTCCGAGAGGAGTCCGGAGAGCACGCCGCTCCCGTCGAGGGGCGGCACCGGGATGAGGTTGAAGACGGCCAGGTAGGTATTGACCAGGATTCCGTAGAACAGGATCAGGGCCAGGCCCTGGAGAGGGTAGAAGCCGGGAGGGAAACCCTGCTTGTAGACGAGGAAGCTCCTCAGGAAGCCCGTCAGCCCGGGGCTCAGCACCTTGAGGAGGAGGATGGCTATCAGGCCGGCGGCGGCGGCCGAGATGTTGGCCGCCGGGCCCGCGAGCGAGATCCAGAGATTGTCCCGGCGCGGGTTCCGGAGATTGTAGGGGTTGACGATGACCGGCTTGGCCCAGCCGAAGGCGGGGGCTCCGGCGACGACGAGGAGCAAGGGAAGCAGGACCGTGCCGACGGGGTCGATATGAGCGAGGGGATTGAGCGAAACCCGCCCCATGCCCATCGCGGTCGGGTCGCCCATGCGGTTGGCGGCCCAGGCGTGCGAAGCCTCATGGATGGTAATGGCGAAGAGCAGGGCGAACAGGCTGAAGACGATCGACAGGGCATCCATGGTGAATCGCCGCTATTTATAACATATCGCGGCTACCCTGTCCATGGGATCGCCTGCTCAGGACTCGGGGGACTCGGCTTGGCGGCGCGGGCTGGTCAATGGCACGGATGGAACGGCCTCGCTCCCGGTCGGGTTCTTAACGCCGCGCCCTCGCCGCTTTCTTCGGCGGGCTCGGAACTCGCGAACTTGCCGGGGATGCTACTCCGTGCCCTCGTCCAAAGCGGCATGGGTTCGAGATCTTCGGACGCTCAAACATCCTCGCCCGAATCTCCTCGAAATCGGCTTCGTGCGGGCTAAACCCTCCAACGTCCGCTCGGTCCGTTCCATCCGTGCCCCCAGCCCGCGAGCTCGAGTTTCATCGACTGGAATGTAGCGAGCATCCGGGTGAATCGCCGCGAAGGGCGAGGAGGCCCGCTCCGTAAACCCCAGTTGGGAAGGGGGCCCATCGCTCTTGCGATGGGGGAACCCGAAGCGGTTCCCGGGTCTGGGGTCAAGGGGCGGCCTCCGAGGCCTTCGGAGGCGATTCCCAGCTATACGCCGATGGAGCCGGAGACTAGCCCTTGAGGATCTTGGCGACCTCGTCCTTGTCCACGTCGAGAATATAAGGAATCCCGCTGATCTCCGCCGCCGGCTTGGTCAGGGCCGCGATGTCGTCCCGGGTGATGTAGTTCAGGGCGAACTTGCGGTTCCCGGCCATGAGCTGGCGGAGGCCCTGGTTCAGCCGCTTGAAATAGGAAAAGACGCCGATGGCGCCGCTGGGGAGCGACGCGAATCGGTCGCCGTATTTCAGCTTTAGCTCGGGCGAGGTGACGAAGATCTCTTCGCGAGAGCCGCCGAACCGCTCGACGTAGACGGGGATCTGTCCCTCATCGATGCGCTTGCCGATGGTCTTGCCGACCATGGCCGCCGCCAGAGGACTGCGGGCCATGCCCACGGCCTTGACGTAGGGCGCGCCGATGGAGAGGGCCTTGAAGATCTGATCCTCGAACGTGACGCCGCCGGCGAAGACGATGTCGGGGACGTATTCTTTCTGTTGGGCCAGCTGGTGGGCGTACTTATAGGTCAGCGACCAGATCTCGACGCTCGGGATGCCCCATTCGTTCATCATCCGCCAGGGGCTCATGCCCGTGCCGCCGCCGGCCCCGTCGACCGTCAGCATGTCGAGCTTCGCCTTCGAGGCGAACTTGACCGCCCGGGCCAGGTCGGCCGGGCGGTAGGCGCCGGTCTTCAGGAACACGTACTTGGCGCCGGCCTTCCGGAGCTGTTCGACCCGGGCCATGAAGGTGTCCTCGGCGACCATTCCCAGGCGGGAATGGCGCTCGAACTCCTTGAAGCTCCCCTTCTCGAAGGCCTGGATGACGGCCTCGTCTTCAGGGTCGGGCAGGACGATGTAGCCGCGCCGCTTCAGCTCCTGGGCTTTCTTCAAGCTCTTGATCTTGACCTCGCCGCCGATGTCCTTTGCCCCCTGGCCCCACTTGAGCTCGACGGCCTTAACGCCCAGCTTCTCGATGGTGTATTCCTGGACCCCGAGCCGGGTGTCTTCGACGTTGGCCTGGACGACGACGGCGCCGTAGCCGTCGTCCTGCCAGTCCTGGAAGAGCTTCACCCGGTTCTCCATGTCGGGCGAGCGGAGGACCCGCCCGTTCCTGATATCCGAGCCTTCGTCCATGGCCGCGACGTTTTCGCCGACGGTCAGGATGGCCCCGGAAATGGCCGCCCCTATGGCCAGCCCTTCCCAATTATTCTTCGCGACGTTGGTCGAGCCCATGCCCGGGATGACGAACGGGACCCGGAGCTTGATGGACTTGTCGACGCCGATCCGGGTCTCGATGCTCACCTTCTCGAACGTGGCCTTGTCGCTGTCGGCCTCGACGCCGTGGGCGCCGACGGCCGTCCCCATGACGCTGAAATGGGACAGGTCGTAGGGATAGTCCTTCTCCGCCCCGGCGGTGATGATGCCGAACGGCTGGGGGTACAGGACCTCCGCCCCCCGGTAAGCCGATTTCCCGATCTCGCACATCCCGATACAGCCGTCCACGCAGGTCACGCACATCCCGCTGAACGGGCTGATGGACCCCTCGGTCCGGTTCTTGGTCAGTGTCGCCGCGCTCCGATTGAGTTTCGTGTAAGACATGTTGCTACCCTCCTTCTTATGACTTTTGTCCCTGTTTTTTCTTGTCCGTGACCGTGACGCACGTCCCGCAGCGGCCGGCGTCGTACATCCAGCACTGGAGCTCTTCGAACTCCTCCAGGCAGGTCGGCTCCATCGTCAGGCAGGCGTTGCAGATGTCCGTTTCAGCGGCCGGACCCTGGCAACGGAGCGAGCAGGCCGGGCAGATGTACATGCAGGCGCCGCAGAGGCGGCAGACCTCCGAGCGGGCGTCGAACGGGGTCCCGATCTTCCGCTTATGCCCCCGGTTCTGGAACCCGATGGCCCGGGCGTCCATCTGCTCGTCGCAGATGCGGACGCAGAGGCCGCAGTACACGCATTCCTCGTCCCGGGGTTTGAACCTCTGGCGGGTGACCCCGAACTTCGAGGCCAGGTCCTGCAGCTTCTTCGAGCCCGGGGCCGTCGACAGCATCAGCTCGATCATCATCCGCCGGGCGGCGACGACCCGCTTCGTGTCGGTGCGGACGACGAGCCCTTCCTCGGCCGGATAGGTGCACGAGGTGACGAGCTTGGCCCGCGGGCCGTCGCCGACCTCGACCAGGCACAGCCGGCAGGCCCCATATTCGCTCAGCCCATGATTGTGGCAGAGGTGGGGGATCTCGAGGCCGTAGAACTTTGCGATCTCGAGGACCGTCGAGCCCTCCTCCGCCTGCACCTCGAGGTTGTTCATCTTGAACGTGATCATGCCCGTTCCTCCACGATGACGATGGCCTCGTCGCGCTGGGTTTCGACCGCCTCGAACCGGCAGGCTTCGAGGCAGGCCCCGCACTTGATGCACTTCTCGTACTCGATGATGTGGACGCCCTTCAGGACGCCGCGGATGGCATCCTGCGGGCAGGAGTTCTTGCAGGCCAGACAGCCCGTGCACTTCTCCGGGATGACCGCATAGCGAATGAGGCTCTTGCAGACCCCGGCCGGGCAGTGCTTTTTCTCGATGTGGGCGACGTATTCGTCCCGAAAATATCTCAGGGTCGAGAGCACCGGGTTCGCCGCCGTCTGCCCGAGGCCGCACATGGAGGCGTCCTTACAGGCCCAAGCAAGCTCTTCCAGAAGCTCGAGGTCTCCCTTCTTTCCCTTACCTTCGGTGATGTCCCGGACGATCTCCCACATCCTCTGCGTGCCTTCCCGGCAGGAGACGCACTTGCCGCAGGATTCGTCGCGGAGGAAGTTCAGGAAGTACTTGGCCACGTCGACCATGCACGTCTTGTCGTCCATCACGATCATCCCGCCCGAGCCCATCATGGCCCCCGCTTCGGTCAGGCTCTCGTAATCGACCGCGAGGTCCATGAGCTTCGCCGGGATGCATCCGCCCGAAGGCCCGCCGATCTGGACCCCCTTGAATTCCCGGCCGTCGGGGATGCCGCCGCCGATGCCGAAGACGATGTCCCGGAGCGTGATCCCCATGGGGACCTCGACCAGGCCCGTATTGTTGATCTTTCCCACCAGGGAAAAGATCTTCGTGCCCTTGCTCGTCTTCGTTCCCAGGCCCGAGAACCACTCCGCGCCCCGCCGGATGATGTTGGGGACGGTGGCCCAGGTCTCGACGTTGTTGATGACCGTCGGCTTCCCCCAGAGCCCGTGCTGGGCGGGGAAGGGCGGCCTCTGCCTGGGGACCGCGATCCGCCCCTCAACGGAGGCGATGAGAGCGGTCTCTTCCCCGGAGACGAACGCGCCCGCGCCCTGGACGATCTCGAGATCGAAATCAAACCCGGTCCCCAGGATGTCCTTCCCGAGCAGCCCCGCCTCCTCGGCCTGGCGGATGGCGATCTCGACCCGCTTGAGCGCCAGCGGGTATTCGTTCCGGATGTAGATGAAGCCCTTCACGGCCCCGACCGCCCGGGCGCCGATGACCATGCCCTCGAGGATGGCGTGGGGGTCGGCCTCGAGAACGGACCGGTCCATGAACGCGCCCGGGTCCCCCTCGTCGCCGTTGCAGATGAGGTATTTCGGCGTGCCCTTCGCCCGGCGGGCGGCCGCCCATTTCTTGCCCGTCGGGAACCCGGCCCCGCCCCGGCCCCGGAGGCCGGAGCGCTCGATCTCGGCAATGATCTCCTCGGGGGTCATGTCCGTCAGGGCCTTGCCCATCGCTTCGTAGCCGTCGAAGGCGATGTATTCCTCGACCTTTTCCGGATCGATCCGGCCGCGATTGCGGAGGACGATCAGCCGCTGGTGTTTGAAGAACTCGATGTCCTTCATCTTCGGGACCGGATCCGTCTCTTCGGGCGGAACGTACATCAGGCGCTTGACGGGCCGTCCCTTCAGGAAATGCTCTTCGACGAGGACCGGGACGTCCGCGGGCGTGATCTGCTGGTAGAAGATCCCGTCGGGGTGGACCATGACGATCGGACCCTTTTCGCAGAAGCCGTTGCAGCCCGTCGCGACGACGAGGACCTCGTCCTCGAGCTTCCGCTTCCGGACCTCCTTTTCCAGGGCCTCCTTGATCCCGAAGGCCCCGCACGAAACGCACCCGGTCCCGGCGCAAACCAATACGTGAGTTCGATGGTGTTTCAAGGATCCCCCTCAGTACATCGTTTCGCTGCCGATCGCCAGGGCGTATTCGGCGACCAGACGGCCGCCGAGGACGTGTTTGACGAAGATCTTCCGCATCTTCTCCGGGTTGAGGTCGGCGTACTTGACGGGCGGCCTCGCCTTCAGCTCGACCGTGGCCATCGGCTCGCGGTTGCACAGCCCGGCGCACCCGGAGGTGGTCACGATGACGTCCTTGACCTTGTGCTTCTGCATCTCGTCGAGGAGGGCATCCATGACGTCGCGGGCGCCGGCCGCGATGCCGCAGGTCCCCATATGGACCGTGATCTTCGCCCGCCCCTCGTTCTCGCGGATCGCCATCATGGCCTTCGTCTTGTCCCGGATCTTGGCCAGGTCCTGGATTCGCAGTTTTTTCTTTTCAGCCATCAGGTGTCCTCTCTTTCGAGCCTTGACCCGGAAATCCCTGTCATTGGGTCCCGGCCTTGGCCCGCTTCTTTCCCTTGGGCTTGGCCTCCGGCGCCGCCTCCGGCTTCTGGTATCTCTTGAGGATCTGGCGGACGCTCCGGATGGAGGTGTGGCCGTGGAAGTTGCCGTCGATCTGGACGACGGGTCCGATGGCGCAGCAGCCGAGGCAGGCCACCGTTTCCAGCGTGAACTGGCCGTCCGCGGTCGTCTGTCCGGCGGCGACGTTGAGCTGGCGCTCGAACTCCTCGAGGACTTTCGGCCCCCCGCGGACATGGCAGGCCGTGCCCATGCAGACGAGGCATGTGTGCTTTCCCCGGGGCGCGAGGCTGAAGGCCCGGTAGAACGTGGCCACGCCGACGATGTCGATGAGCGGCATAGCCAACGCCCCGGCGACCTGGCGGAGCGATTCCGGCGGGAGGTAATTGTACTCGGCTTGGATATCCAGGAGCGTCGCGATGAGGTTCTTCCGGAGGCCGCCGTGCCTGTCGATGATGGACGTGATCTTCTCCGTGCTGACGGTCAAGTTCTTCCCTCCTGTCAAGACGAATATCGACTTACGGGATATCGGGAAAAAAACATAAGAACCGCCGGGCGTGCGGGGAGCGGATAGGGACGGGGAAACAAGTGCTGACGGTTGGGATAACCAGCGAAGCTTCGAGCTTTATGAAGGCTCCCGAAACGATATGATCGTCGCCCATAAAATATGAAGTGAGTTATAACAGAACGAAATTGTCTTTGTCAAGCGGAGAAAGCCCCGCCGCATCACGTCCGTCCGATCCTCGCGAGCCCGGCCCGGAGACCGTTCCGGAGACGGCTGAGGGCGGCGGGGGGAGGGGCGCCCGGGCCGGCCGGGAAATCGCGGCTCGAAAATCGGAAGGCCCGTCCGTTCCGCCGGTGGCGGTAACGGAATTCGATGTCCGCGTGGCCGACGACGAGGACTTCCATCGTCGCCCTCATGTTCGTCAGCGGGGGGCGGTCCACGTGGCCCCAGCGGAAGCGGGCGACGATCCTGACCCCGCGCCCGGGCGGCGCCGCGATCGTCACTCCGCCGCCGCACTGTTCGGCCGCCTGGGCCAGGAGCGGGAGGCCGAGGCCCGTTCGCTTGCCCTTCGTCGTGAAGAATGGGTCGAGCGCCCGGCGGGCGGCCTCTTTCGCCATCCCCGGGCCGTTGTCCGAGATGCGGATCGTCAGGATATCCCGAGCTTCGCTCTCGTTGATGAGGATCGTGATCCGGGTCGCCCCCGCGGCTGCGGCGTTCTCGGCAATGTCGAGGACGTGGAGGGACAGGTCCTCCATCATGGCTCGGTGACCCCCCTTCCGTCGGCCTCCTGGAGGGCCTTGCGGATCTCCGTGAGCCGCGGGGCCTTCAACCGGAATTCGGTCCAGGCCAGGCCGATGTCTTCGGGTCGATGGGCGTCGGAAAAACGGACCAGGGGGAGACGGGTCCCGGAACCGAGGCCCGCCCGGGCCCCGGCGAAGGTCAGGAGCGGGGAGATCTCCAGCGCGTCGAGCTCGAGGCCGGGCGGGACGAAGCCGAGCTGGGAGACGACGCTGAACGACGGCCGATCGATGTGCGCGGCGATGGCCAGCCCGCCTTGGCGGTGAATGAGATCGACGACCCCGCGGACGTCGAGCCGAGTTGCCGCCATGAGAAAGTGGGGGCTGAAGCCCGTGACCCCGTCCTCCGCGTCGACGACGACCTGGTCCTTGAGAAACGCGGCTCCCGGCCGGGGTGTCCGGGAGGCCGCGGAACACCTCCTCCTGGACGGGGAGAAGGTCGTTCATGGTTTCGAACAGGCCCAGGACGTGGACCTCTTCCGCGGACGCGATCTCCATGCCCGGAAGGACCGTCAAGCCCGTCCCTTCCGCGGCCCGTATCGTTGCCGCCGCGTTCTCCGCGGTGTTGTGATCGGTCACGGCGACGATGTCGAGCCCGGCTTCGAGGGCCCGCTCGACGATCCGGCGCGGATAGATCGTCAGCTCCCCGCACGGGGAGAGGCATGTATGGATATGGAGGTCGGTCCGGTACGGCCTGAGCGCCATCGGATCAGCCGCCGCCGAGCCCGAGCCCGTGGAGCCTCCCGGCGAGCTCGAAGGCCGTGAGCGCCGTCCCGAGGACAGGCACCTGCTCCTTCCTGGCCCGATCGACCGTCTCGGCGGCGGGCTCTCGGCCGTTGACGACGACGATGGCCGCAAGCTCCTTGAGGACGGCGACGGCGACGATATTGGGGTGGACCTGGATGGTGATCCAGACCTGGCCCTTCTTCCCGTTGGCGATAACGTCGCTCAACAGGTCGCCCACGTAGCCGCCACCGACGGCCCGGGCCAGCGCCTCCCCGCCCGAGTAGACCTTCAGACGCAGACGTTCGACGAGTTCCGCCAGGTTCATCGCTTCTCCTTCCCCATAAAAGGGCAGTCGGCGAGGACGGCCTGGCCGCGGACGATGTCCTCCGCCAGGCTCCGGCAGTTCGGGGCGCCGCAGGCGCCGCAATCCTTGAGCGGGAGCTTCTTGAAGATCCGGGTCCGTTGCCGGGCTTTCTGGATGGCCCGCGCCGGATCGGTATCGAGCGGCGGCGCCTTGATCGGCCGGACGGAATGCCGGAACGACAGGAAATCCTTGTGATAAAGCATGGCCATATCGGAGCGGTCGACCACCGTCCGCTCCCCGAGGATGTCGACAAGCCGGAGGATCCGGCTCTTCGCGAGGAACCGGTCCTCGACGGCCAGGGGCCCGCCGACACAGCCGTCCGGGCAGACCATGCATTCCAGAAGGTCCACGTCCCTGAGGAGGCCCATCTCGACCTGGTCCAGGACGCGGATCGTGTCCCGGACGCCCGACACGGCCACCGTCCTGTGATTCTTGAGCCCGCGGGTCTCACCGCCAGAAAGGGCCGTGCCCATACCGATCCCGGAGAAGAGGGTTTCCGGGAAGAGCTGGCAGATGACCGTGTCCTTCCGGCTCTGGCGCATCGCCTTGAGGACAGGCCCGTGCACGTCCCGGATGGAGACGGCGCCGTCCAGCCAGGACCGTTCCATGCTCGCCGGGTGGTTGATGGATACCATCTTGGCCGGGCAGGGGGTGATGTGGATGATGCCGATATCGGCGGCGGGGACCTTCAGGAGGCGGGGGAGGTTGGCCCTCAGGATCTTGGCGGCGATCTCCCGCGGCGGCTCGATGGGAACGATGAGCTCGCAGAGGGACGGATAACGGCGCTGGATGAGGCGGATGACGACGGGACAGGTCGAGGCGATGAGCGGCCGGGGGGCGGGGTGGTCGTCGATGTACTTGGCGATGGCGGAGTTGTTGAGCTCGCAAATGGTGCTGAGCTCGTAGACGTAGTCGAAGCCGATGCGCCGCAGGGCGAAGAGGATGGCATTGGGCAGGGTCGCGTTGTCGAACTGGCCGTAGAGGACCGTCGCCGGGACGGCGACCTTGAAGCGGAACGACTTCAGGTCGGCGAACGAGGTCGTCCGGGCCTCGATCGCGTCCCGGGGGCAGAAACGGAGGCATTCGCCGCAATCGATACAAAGCTCGTCGATGATGCGAGCCTTGCCGCCGGTGACGCGGATGGCCCGCGTCGGACAGGCGGTCAGGCAATGGACACAGCCGATGCACTTCGCGGTGTCGATGTTCAGGGCGTGGCGGTTCGCCTCCGTCATGGCTTCCTCCCGTTCGCAACGATGGTCAGCTCGAGCCGCGTCCCGTGGCCGACCTTGGAGGTGATCTTCAGCCGGTCGGTGTTCTTCTTGATGTTCGGGAGTCCCATCCCGGCGCCGAATCCGAGCTCCTGCATCTCCGGCGTGGCCGTCGAGTAGCCTTCCGTCATGGCCAGCGGAATGTCCGGGATACCGGGGCCGCGGTCCTCGACGACGATCCGGACCCGGCCGGGCGTGACCGCCAGGTCGAGGCGTCCCCGGCGGGCGTACATGATGACGTTCATCTCGGCCTCGTAGGAAGCGATGGCGGTGCGGCGCACCGTCGCCGGGTCGAGGCCGATCTCTTTGAGGAGCTCCTTGACCTCGCAGGACGCCTGGCCGGCCCTCGTGAAATCGCCTCCCCGGAGCGCGAACCCCTGGCGGAACGCGGCCTTCCCGGTCATCGCTTGGATCCTGCGAGACAGGAAAAGATCCTCGAGCAGGCATCGAACATGGAGAGTCCCGTCGTGATGATGGGCAGATTGTGGGCCCGGGCCTCGTCCAAGGCCTTCGGGTCGGGCCGCTTCCCGTGAACGATGACGAGGGCCGTGGCGTCGAGCAGGCAGGCGGTCCGGACCGCGTGGGCATTCGCCAGGCCCGTCAGGAGCACGGACTCGGGCTCCATGTAGGCGAGCACGTCGCTCATGAGGTCCGAGGCGAAGATCTTCGTGCACTCGGTCCCGGTCCCGGCTCCCGGCGTCAGGCTCGTTCCCCCGAGCAGGGTCGTGATCTCGTTCAGGCTGGCCATGGGGCGGCGACGGGGGGAACGTTCGTCACCCCCGCCGCGCCGCCATTATAGTTCCGCGTCAGAGGATGGGCAAGTACTTTCTGACCTCGTAGTCGCTGACCCGCTTGTCGAAGTCGCCCGAGACGTTGTTGTCGTACTCCTCGATCTCGCGGCGCTTGTTGGCGAGGAACCTCTCGAAGATGTGGCCGCCGAGGGCGTCCTTCATGAGGTCGCTCTTCTCCATGATCCGGACGGCCTCCTGGAGGTTGCGGGGGAGCGTTCGGATCTCGCGCTTCTTCTGGCGGGAGTTGCTCATCTTGTAGATGTTCTCTTCGACGGCCTCCGGCAGGGGGTAGTTCCCGCCGATCCCCGCCAGCCCCGCCGTGAGCATGACGGCCAGGGAAAGGTAGATGTTGCATCCGGGGTCGGGGCAGCGGAGCTCGATGCGCGTGGCGTGCTCCTTGCCCGGCTGATACTCCGGGACGCGGATGTAAGCCGACCGGTTCTTCTGTCCCCACGCGATGTAGACGGGGGCCTCGTAACCCTCGATGAGCCGCTTGTAGGAGTTCATCCACTGGCTGAAGACGGCCGAGGTCTCCCGGGCATGGGCCATGAGGCCCGCGACGTAGCGGACGGCGGTCTCGGACAGGTGGATGGGGCTTTCCGGGTCGAAGAAGACGTTCTTCCCCCCCTTCCAGAGCGACTGGTGGACGTGCATGCCGCTCCCGTTCTGGCCGTTGATGGGCTTGGGCATGAACGTCGCGTAAAGGCCGTGCATCCGGGTCACTTTCTTGACCATGTAGCGGAAGATCATGGCCTCGTCGGCGATGTCCAGGGCGCTCGCGTACTTCAGGTCGATCTCGTGCTGGCCGTTGGCCGCCTCGTGGTGGTCGTATTCGGACTCGATGCCCATCTTCTTAAGGAGGAGCTGGATCTCCTTGCGGATCTCCCCGTAACGGCCGGCGAAGAAGTATCCCCCCTCGTCGGTGGGGGCGGCGGTCTGGTCGTCCGGAAAGATGAAGAACTCGAGCTCCGGCCCGCACTTGAAATCGTCGAAGCCGTGCTCGTCGCGGCTCCGCGCCAGGGCCCTCTTCAGCCGGGCCCGCGAATCGCCCTCGTAGGCCTCGCCTTCGGGGGTCTGGATGTCCCCGAAGAGGATCCCCTCCCGCCAGCGGACCTGGCCCTCGAAGCCCTTGTATTCCCAAGGGAGGAGGCGGAACGTTTTCGGGTCGGGCTTGATGACGAGGTCGCTCTCCTCGATGCGGACGAACCCTTCGACCGAAGACCCGTCGAACCCCTTGCCTTCCTTGAAGGCCCGCGCGAGCTCCGTGCTCGGGAACGAAAAATCCATCGGGCGGCCGAGGATATCGGGAAACATGACCCGGACGAATTCGATCCCGTTCTCGGGAGCGAGGACGGCATCCAGGACCTCCCGCTCGGACTTGTATCCGAAGGCCTTGACCTCGGATCTTTCCTTTTCCGGCATCTTATCCTCCATAAGCAGTATGTTTAAATTGGATAAATAATAAATATATATTGGTCATTTGTCAAGAATATATAAAGAAATAGTTGCAATTGACGTTAAACTTCATATAATAGCAAACAGAGGAATGCCCCCATAGGAGTCGGACCATGATCGATGAGCTCGACAGGAAGATCGTGCGGTCGATGAACAGGAATGCCCGAAAGAGCTTCCGGGAGATCGCCAAAGACGTCGGAAGCTCGGCGACGGCGGTCATCAACGCCGTCAAGAAGCTCGAGGCCGCCGGCGCCGTCAAAGGATACGTGCCGGTCATCGATCCCGGCTACTTCGGGCTTCCCCTGGCGGCGGTCATCGCCGTCCGCATATCCCAGGGGAAGCTCCTCGAGACCCAGCAGAAGATCGCCGAGGACCCCCGCGTCACGGCCATCTACGACGTCACCGGCGAGTGGGACGCCTTCCTCGTCGGCTACTTTGCCGACCGCGAGGACCTCAACGGCTTCATCAAGAAGATCACCTCGCTCCGCAACGTGGACCGGACGGTCACCCACGTCGTCCTGAACGTCGTCAAGGAAGAGAAGCGCCTGCCCGTCTGAGCCCGGGGCCTTCATGGGATTGACATAATCCGGGGTTGTGCCATAATCGGCTTCGATCCCGTTCCTGGAGGATAAAATGACCAAGATGATCCATTCGTCGATCGGTCATCACTATATCGTCGAGGCATCGGGCTGCGATCCCAACGTCATCGGCAGCGTGGAGAAGGTCCAGCAGATCCTGGTCAAGGCCGCCGAGATCGCCGGAGCGCACGTCTGGTCCATATCGTTCAACCGATTCCCGCCGAACGGCGTGAGCGGGGTCGTCGTCATCTCCGAGTCCCATATCTCCACCCACACCTGGCCCGAGGTCGGATACGGCGCGCTCGACATCTATACCTGCGGGAACAACATCGATCCCGAGAAGGCCGTCATCTTCGCCGTCGAGGCCTTCGGCGCCTCGACCTCGCACATCACCGAGATCACGCGGGGGATCGACGAGGGGGACGCCATCTTCTACCACAGCTTCGTGACCTGGGAAGAATATATAAAGAAGGAAGGTATGAAGAAGGAGGAGGCCAAGCCATGATCGCCGAGTTCAGCATCGTCCCCGTCGGCGGCGGCGAAGAGCTGGCCGGCCCGGTCGCCGCGGTCGTGGACATCATTGACCGCAGTGGCCTTCCCTACCAGTTGACGGCTATGGGAACCCTCGTCGAGGGGGAGTGGGATGCCGTGCTCGGTCTGATCAGGGAATGCCATCTTCGGATGCGCAGGGATTTTCCGCGCGTCCTGACGCGGGTCTCCATCGACGACCGGGAAGGGGCCAAGGGCCGCCTGACCGGGAAGGTCAGCGACGTCGAGAAAGCCCTGGGCAGGGCCGTCAGAAAATAACGGAAAACGTAAATTATATTTACGTTCTGTAAATCCCCGCGGGCGCTCATCACAGCGCTTCCCCAACATCGTCCCTGGCACGAATACTGCAGACGATTTTGTTGAGCCCGACAATGCGACGAAGCTGGCCCATTCTCCTCGCGACGGTCCTATCGGTCTTCCCCCTTCAAGCCGCCGACCAGGAGCCGGCCGCCGACACCTTCATCGTCCGGCTCCGCGACGCCCTCGAATCCAAGGACCTCCCTCGCTATATCGAGTGCTTTGCGCCCGACCTCCGGCGAGGAGAGCAGGAATCCCTCGCCTCCCGGTTCGCGGAGCTCGGAATTGCCTCCGTCATGTCCCGGTCGGCCGGCCTGCTGACCGATGGACCCGGAGAGGCGAGAGCCTTTCTCCAGGTCCTCTTCCGCACCTCCTATTCGGCCCTCGTCGAGACCTGGCAGCTCGGGCTCGCCAGGACAGGGGGCGGCTGGCAGGTCGTCCGGAAGGACATCACGGGGCGCCTCGATAGGCTGTTACGGATCGAGCTCCCGCCGGAAGGCGCGGAGCGGGTCTCGAGCATCGAGATCGAACACGCCGACATCCGCCTCTCCTTCACCGACGCCACCGTCTTCCACGACAACGTTCCGGGCCTCGAGACGGCCTTCGTCATCATCGGACGGGGGCAGGTCCGTTTCGCGCCCTCCGATCCCGTCGAGCGCCACCAGCTCGGTCTCATCTACAAGAAACCGGTCCTCGAGGACCGCGTTAGCCAGGCCTATATCCGATGCTCGGACTCGTTCTTCAAGGGCCGCGTCAAGATCGGCCGGGACGGGTCGCCGCCGCCGGTCACTCCGAAAGAGACGGACAGGGCGGAGGCGCTCTTCCGCAAAGCCTACCCCCGTTCCTTCACCATCCAGGATTCGATCTCGGGCGAGACCCTATCGTTCCTTCCGCAGGGGGAGGAGGCGGTCATCGAGTTCGACACCGAGCACGCAGGTGCGCTGACCTATGTCTATTATCCCTTTGCCGACGAAGAGGTGAACCTCTTCGACCGGAGCCGGGAAAGGATCGTCAGCCTCTATTCCCCGAGGAACGAGGAGGAACCGAAGTCCCGGCGGATGTTCATCAGCATGGGTGAGCGGGTCGACATCCAGCACTACCGGATCGACCTGGACTACGACCCGGGTCAATCCTTTCTCGCGGCCAGGGCGATGATCCGGGTCCTGCCCCGGTCCGAGAGCGTCGAAGGGATGAAGCTCCGCTTCAATCCCGAGCTCGAGATCCTGCGCATTCTCGACGAAAAGAAAAGAGAGCTGTTCTATACGGTCGATAAGGGGCGGAAGTTCCTGTACGTCTATTTCGCGGAGATCTCGGCCCACGATACACCCGTCCAGATCGAGATCCTCTATCGGGGGAAGCTCCTTCCCACGCCGCCGACGACCGACGTCGTCGGCCAGATCGCGGCCGGAGAGAACCGCTTCAACCTGCACGCCAAGTACAGGACCTCCTTCTATACCCACGCCTCGTTCTGGTACCCGGCCCCCACGACCGACGACTACTTCACCTCGGAGCTCAGGATCATCGTCCCGCCCGAGTATCAGTGCGTTTCCAACGGCGAGCTCGTCGCCAAGGGGCGCCTGGAAGACGCGGAAGAGGTCGCCGGGATCCGGAACCTGGGGAACGCCACGTACACCTTCCGGACGGGCTTGCCGGTGAAATACCTGTCCTTCATCGTCGGCCGGTTCAACCGGCTCCAGGAAGGGACCGACCCCGTCCCGCTCCGCGCCCTCGCCTCAACGGAGATCATCCCGCAGAGGAAAGCCTTCTTCGACGAGGCCGGGGACGTCCTGCGCCGCTTCATCGAGTGGTTCGGGCCCTATCCGTACGAGGGCCTCAGCGTGGTCCAGAGGCTCTGGCCCGACGCCGGCGGCCACAGCCCGGCGTCGTTCATCGTCCTCAACGAGCTTCCGTGGCTCGGCGACCGGCAGCTCGTCGTCTCCAGGGAAAGCCCCGTCGATCTTTCCCGCTGGAAGGAATATTTCCTGGCGCATGAGCTCGCCCATCAATGGTGGGGCCAGGGGGTCACCTGGGGGACCTACCGGGACCAGTGGATCAGCGAGGGAATGGCCCAGTTCGCCGCCGCCCTTTACCTGAGGGAGCGCTACGGGAACGAAGCCTTCGCCGCCATCCTGAAGAAGTTCGCCCAGTGGACGAACAGGAAATCCGTCAAGGGGCCCATCATGCTGGGCTCCCGGCTCAGCTTCTTCGATTACGGCGCCTTCCAGTCGATCGTTTACGACAAGGCGGCGCTGGTCGTGAACATGCTTCGCGATACGCTCGGGGACGAGGCTTTCTTCCGGGGATTGAAGGAGCTGTTCGCATCCCGCAAGTACGGGGCCATCCGCACCGGCCATTTCCGGGAGGCGATGGAAAAGGCCTCGGGCCGGGACCTCGGAGCCTTCTTCGAGGGATGGTTCTATTCCCACGAGCTCCCCAAGGTCCGCACGTCCTGGGCCGTAGTCCCGGACGGGGCCGGGGAAGCTCTCCGGATCGACGTCCGTCAGGTCGAAGGCGTCTTCATCTTCCCGCTGTGGATCGAATGGCGTTCCGGCGTCACGGCCCATCGGGAGAAGGTCCTCGTGGACACGCCGAGCGCTTCTTTCCGGCTGAAGCTCAACGGCAAGCCCTCCCGCGTCCGCATCAATCCCGACATGGCCGTCCCCGGCAAGTTCGATTGAAGGCGGCTCGGAGGGTTGCCCCTTGACCCCAGACCCGCGAATTAATTCCTTATTATGTCCTTGTCAGTCGGAATAGAATCATTGACTTTTTCCCACTTCCCATCCCTAAATACTTCATAATCTTTTATCTTGAAGGGAATCCCTTGGGCCGTATTGAAGTCATGACTATTCATAAATTGCATATGAAGATGGGGCATAGTTGAATTCCCGGAATGACCCAGTTTCCCTATGACTTGTCCTATTTCTACGGATTCACCTGGTTTCATTAATATTGAGCCTTTTACTAAGTGTGCGAGCAATGCATATTCGCTTTTACTAATTTCTAGCAGGACGTAATTTCCTGCAATTTTCTCAGGAAACCTCCTGGAAGAAATATATTCTCGTGTTGCTTTTCTTATATATTGAAGATCGGTAAATGGATTAACGATTTGGCGTTCCGTGATATTGTTTTCTATCGTCAATACTTTCCCATTGATCGGCGAGTGAACCGTTTGCCCCCACCCATAAAAATCACTTAGTCGTACCCCGCTTATAAGGTACTTAAAAACGCTGCTTCTATATGGTTTCTTTATTCCCTTGGCGTCATTGAGCATAACGAAGTCAATGGCATATGACTCACCGAAATCAGATGTTCCATGACTTGGTACTTTGGATCCTGGCGTATTGGGGGTTATCCAGATCCCGTGAACAGGCATGGTAATTATCAAAGGTTTATCATCAGCCTCTGCCGCCATATCATTCATGTATTAAGACAGTACTCGGGCGAGCAGAAATAAACCACCACCGGTATTCATCAGAACGTGAACCAGAATACTGAATCGGATATCTCTCTTTTTCGATACAAGGTAACCCAGCGGAAGGAAGGCTAATATCCTGATGGGATTCTCCCAAGGAGAAAAGAAGTGGTACAGCGAAAAAAGGGCTACGTTTAGAGCCGGGGACCATTTTCTTGCATATCCATTCATGCGCGGCAGAAGGTAGCCTCTGAAATAGAGCTCTTCGACAAGCGGACCCAGGACTCCATTAACGAGGATATATAAGCCCAGCAGCAGATATATTCCCTCATGGCCGGAAAGGTCTCCCGGATGAGCCATAATGTTCTGAAGATTGTATTCCTGTGGATACCACGCAAACAGGGTTTCGGTGATAGAGGGAGTGATAAGAGGGGATACAACGACAAATAACAGTATCGCATAAACCAGTACGAGAGGGACAAAGATCAGGTAGCTCTTCAAAGGGCTTTTTTCTGTAAAGCCGACGACGCCTTTCAGCGACAGTCTCCCGTTGAGCTTCTTACCTGCATAAAACAGGATTCCCAATTGAACCGGGATAAGAGCGATCAATAGGGATAGAGTGAATCCGAATACGACCCGCAACTCGATATCTATGCCCAATGATCCGGGGAAGAAAGGCAGGGAAAAAATAAATAAGCCTGCGATGATCGGTATTCCAGGAATTAAGTGAAGTAATATGGATCTTATCGCTGAATGCTGCTGACATCGATCTTCGTCCATAGCTAAATCCTTATCCAGATCAATATCCGGTCTATCCGTCAGCGTATTGACGGCTCCCGCTAGCTCGTCGACATGACCTTCCATACTCATTTTGCTTACCTTAGAGGTTGTTTCGGCTCGAACATCCTTCTTTGTTTGGTTTTCATATCACAGATTTGCTGGAGCCGCAATCTCCAGAAGAACATCGGGATTTGGGTCGAATGTAGCCGCAGGCTTCAGCCTGCGCTCGATAAAGACGCAGCCTAAAGGCTGCGGCTACAACAAGAGCCCGTCTCCTGCGCATGGAACCGCCGGGACGACAACAAGAGGCCGCATCCCGTGCATGGACCCCCCCTCCCATCACGGGTCCGAGCCGGCGATCTCCTTATAGATCGTCCGTGTCGATCTCGAGGCGCTTGATCATCTCGTTGAGCGTCGTCGGCTTGATCCCGAGCATCTGAGCCGCCCTCTTCTGCACGCCCTTGGTCCGGCGGAGCGCCGTCTGGATGATCTTCTTCTGGTAATAGCGGGTCCGCTCCTTGAAATCGAGCGTCCCTTCCTCGGATTCCGGGACCTCGTCGGCCGGGCCGTCGTCCTTGAGGAAGAAGGGCGGCAGGGTATTCCGGGAGATGACCGGGGATTTCGCGAGGACAACCGCCCGCTCGATGAGGTTCTCGAGCTCCCGGACGTTCCCCGGCCAGGAGTGCCGCTCGAGGATCTCGAAGACGTCCTCGCTCACGCCCTCGATGGCCTTCTTGTTCTCGGCGGCGTAGACGTCGATGAAATGCCTGACGAGGAGGGGGATGTCCTCCTTGCGGTCGCGGAGGGGAGGGATCTCGATCTTGATGACGTTCAGCCGGTAGAACAGGTCCTTGCGGAACGTCTTCTGCCGGATGAGCTCCTCGATGTCCGTGTTCGTCGCGGCGATGATGCGCGCGTCGACCCTGATGGTCTTCGTGCCGCCCAGCCGCATGAACTCCTTTTCCTGAAGGACCCGGAGGAGCTTGGCCTGCGTCTCGAGGTTGAGCGAGGAGATCTCGTCGAAGAAGAGCGTCCCCCTGTCCGCCGCCTCGAAGAGCCCCGTCTTGAGCGTCACGGCCCCCGTGAAGGCCCCCTTGACGTGGCCGAAGAGGTGGCTTTCGAGGAGGTCGGGCGGGAGGGAGCCGCTGTTGACGGTGATGAAGGGGAACTCGGCCCGCTCGCTGTGGTCGTGGATGGCGCGGGCGACGAGCTCCTTCCCCGTCCCGCTCTCGCCCTGGACGAGGATCGTGCTGCGGGTGGGCGCGGCGGCGTTGATGAGCTCGAAGACGCCCTGCATCGGCTTGCTCTTCCCGATGATGTTCTCGAACCCGAACTTCCGGTGGAGCTCGGTCTTGAGACGGGTGTTCTCGTTCCGGAGCCGCCGGTGCTCGAGGGCGCGGCCGACGGTCATGAGGAGGTCGTCGTGCTTGAAGGGCTTCTGGATGTAATCGAAGGCCCCCAGCTTCATGGCGGCGATGGCCGACTCGACCGAGGCATAGGCCGTGATGATGATGACCATGGCCTCGGGATCCACCCGCTTCAGGCGCCGGAGGACCTCGATGCCGTCCATGCCGGGCATGAGAAGGTCGAGGAGCGTCAGGTCGAAGGCCCGGTCGGCGAGCTTGGCGAGGGCCTCCTCGCCCGAGGTCGAAGGCTCGATCTCGTAGCCTTCCGACGTCAGGAGCTGTCCCAGGACGTCGTGGATGACGGGCTCGTCGTCGATGATGTGGAGGAGGCCTTTGGGAACCATGGTCATTTCCTTGCGGGAGAGTGCGCGTCCGTGCGGCGCCGGGGCTGGTCGAAGGGGATGAAGACGGTGAAGGTCGAACCCTTCCCGGACTCGCTCCGGATCTGGATCCGGCCCTCGTGCTCCTTGACGATGGCGTAGCTGATGGACAGGCCGAGGCCCGTCCCCTTGCCGACGCCCTTGGTCGTGAAGAACGGATCGAAGACGCGCGGCAGGTGCTCGGCCTTGATCCCGGTCCCCGAATCGGAGATGGTCACCGCCGCCTCCCCGTCCGCCCGGGCCAGCTCGATCCTCAGCTTGCCGCCTCCGGGCATGGCGTCGAGGGCGTTGAGGATGAGGTTGATGAAGACCTGCTGGAGACGCTCCCCCTGGGCCTGGACCGGCGGCAGGGTCGCGAGGGAGAGCTCGAGGTCGATGTTCATGGTCTTGAGCTTGTAGTCGATGAGCGAGATGATCTCCTCCAGGCTCACCTTGAGGTCGACCCGGTGGAACGCGGAGTCCGAGGGGTTCCGGGCGAAATTCAGGAGGTTCTTGATGATGCGGCCGACCCGGTCGGTCTGGGCTTCGATCTTCCCCAGGATCTGGGTGTAATGGGAGTCGGTGAGCCTCTTCTGGAGCATCTGGACATAGCTCGAGATGCCCGTCAGGGGCGTGTTGATCTCGTGGGCCACCCCCGCCGAGAGGAGGCCGATCGAGGCCAGCTTCTCCGAGGTCAGAAGCTGCTGCTGGAGGCTGATCTTCTCGGTGATGTCCTCGAAGACGATGACGGTGCCGTAGGGGTTCATGGCGTTGTCGAGGAGGGGGGTCCGGGCGATGTCGAAGATGCGCATCGCTCCGCCGGGGATGTCCAGCCCGATCTCCGAGAGCAGGCTGAAGTCCTGCTGGGTATCGGAGGGAAAGATCGCCCCGAAGTTCCTCGGCCCCAGGACGTCGAAGAGCTTCCGGCCGAGAACGTCCGCCTTCTTCAGGCCGAACTGGCCCTCGAGGACCCGGTTCCAGCCGATGACGGCCCCCGTCTGGTCGATGACGGCGACGCCGACGGTCAGGCTTTCGATGATGTTCTCGCTGTAGTCCTTGAGCCGCTGCATCTCCAAGGCCCGGACGCTCTCCCGGCTGTAGAGGTAGGCGTTCTCCAGGGCCAGGGCGACCGAGGGGGAGACCGTCGTCAGGAGCTCCCAGTCCTCGCTCGTGAGATAGGTGCCGTCCTGTTTCCTTCCCATGGCCAGACAGCCGATGATCTTCTCCTCGACCCTCAGCGGGAGCACGTGGTAGAACCCGAACGGGATGAAGCGCTCGACCCTCTTCTGGACCCCCCTCCGGTCCGCGGCGGCGTAATACGACAGGTAGTCGTTCCGCCGCATCTGCTCGAAGAGGGCCTCGTCGAAGACGAGGGACCGCGGGGCGGCGTCGGACCCGCCCCGGCTCCGGAGGAGCTGGAACGAGAGCGGCTCGGCTTCGTCGGCCAGGTACAGAGCGATGGCCCGCAGGGAGAGGGCATTGGCGATGGCGTCGAGCAGGGAGGTCGAGAGGTTCTGCAGATTCCTCTCCCGGCTCAGCTCCCGGCTGATGAGCAGGAGCGTCTTCCGGTACTCGTAGCTTCTCCGGTAGATGGCCCGGTCGAGGAGCGTCTGGACGAGCTTTTTCAGCGGGCCGAAAAGGGCCGCTCCCAGGGCGATGGCCAGGACGCCGAGGATGATGGCGTTGAGCCGGTACTCGGAGAAGATGCGGGTCTGGGAGCTGACCAGGTAGTAGACGAGGGAGACGACGAAGAACGAGACGATGAGGGTGACGGCCTTCTTGAGCAGGATCTCGAAGTCCATCAGCTTGTAGCGCGAGATGGAATAGGCGAAGGTCATGGGAATGAGGGCCTGGAGGAGGACGGTCAGCTCCGCGGGGGTCGAGGGCGCCCGGCCGGCCAGGAAGGGCACGACGTAGAGGAACGTGAAGGGAACGATGCCGAGCGTCAGCCCGGAGACGATGAACTTGAGCTGTTTCTTGAGGAAGAGGCTGGCCGGATGCCTCGAGCTGTGGATGACGCTGCCCAGCGTGATGAGCGTGAAGACCGCGAAATGGAGGAGGTCGAGGCGCTCGAGACGGGCCTGGAACCAAAGGGCCTGGGCGTCGTTCCACGCCGGGGCGAAGACCGTGTGGAAGAGGACCCTCAGCGTCAGGAGGGCGGCCGCCGGCAGGTAGACGAGCGCGAGGAGGGGCGGCTGGCGCTTGAGGAACCGCTTCCTCTGGGGGAAGATCATGAAGAAATGGAGGAGCAGGGGAGGGAAGGCGAGGAAGGCGGTTCGGTCGATCCAGTAGAAAACGCTGTCCAGGAAGTCGAAGTTCCCCGTCGGGGAGAAGGTGTAGAAACCATAGAACGCCGCCGAAAGGAGATAGAAATACAGATAAGGGACCGACAGCCTCCGGCGGGAATTGAAATAGACGATGAGGCCGATGACGAGCGTCGTCAGGCCGACCAGGGCCAGGTAGAAAAAGATGAGGTTCACGCCCTTCTTCTGGAGGTAGAAGGACGGCGTGATGAGCTCTCCTTCCCGGCCGATCTGGTAGCTGACCTTCTGATCGACGTCCCGGGCGATCCAGAGCGTCTTGACCAGGTCGATCTTCGTCTTGATGGGGATATTGTTGATGGCGTAGAGGATGTCGCCCTTCTTGATGCTGGCGAGGTAGGCCGGGCTGTTGATGCCGACTTTGAGGGCCGTGAGGCCGTTGGGGCCCTCGCCCCAGGTCACCCCGTCGGTCGGCTCCGACCAGGTCAGGTTCTTATAGAAATTGATGCCGCTCAGGGCGACGAGCGCCAGCACCGGAAGGAGGACCGCCGATATTTTCGTCTTCATCCAAAAAATTGAATCCGGACCGCAAAAAAAAGACGCTTAATCCAGGATGTGCCGCGATCCCGCCCGGATCGCCCAGCTGGCCCGGGGCTGTTTGAGGAGCCGCTTCATGATCAGGTCCTCTTTCAGCCCCAGGGGCTTCCGTCCCCGGAGGAAGGTGCTCATGTAGTCGAATTTCGGCTTCTGCTCCGGGAAGTCCTGCGGGGCCGGACCCGGGGCCCCTGCCAGCAGGACGAAGGCCAGCGGAAGCGCCTTGAAGGTCCCTTTTTTCATATTCCCAAAATAAGGCAATCACAGGGGAAAGTCAATCGTTTGACAAAGAGGGGCCGATGGCCTAAGATTTTTCCATATGCCTTACTATACCTGTCGCCTTGCCGCCGAGGACGGGAGGCTTCTTTCCCGGTCCGTTGTGGCCGCCTCGAGAGATGAGTGCCGCCGTCTGTTCGAGTCGGACGGCCTCTGCGTCCTCTCGGTCGGCCGCGACTGGAAGAAGTTCCGGCTCGGGAAGCGGAGTCTCGGCAGCAAGGTCCGGCCCAAGGACTTCATCCTGTTCAACCAGGAGCTCATGGCCCTCATCAAGGCGGGCTACCCCATCCTCAAGAGCGTCGAGACGCTGGCCGGGCGGGTCACGGACATCCGCCTCAAGGAGATCCTCATCAGGGTCGAAAAGGACATCCGTTCGGGGAAATCCCTTTCGGAGGCCTTCCTCCCGTTCGAGGACCGGTTCTCGAAGGTTTACACGGCCAGCCTTATGGCCGGCGAGAAGAGCGGGAACCTGTCCGGGACCATCGGCCGCTTCGTCCAATACGCCGGGACCATCGCCCGGACGAAGGCCAAGATCCGCTCGGCCCTGGTCTATCCGACCCTGCTCATCGGCTTCTCCTTCATCCTCTTGACCGTCCTCATCAACTTCATCCTGCCCCGGTTCTCCGGTTTCTACAAGGATTTCCAGAGCGAGATGCCGCTGCTGACCACGGCTCTCATCGCTTTTTCCATGACCGTCCGTCGCTTTGCCGTCCTCATCCTCCTTGCGCTGGGCCTCGCCGCCCTGGTCTTCGTCCGCTGGGTGCGGACGGAGGAGGGGAGCGTCGCCTTCGACCGGCTCAAGCTCAGGATCCCCTTCGCCAAGGCCCTCTGGCGGGAATCGGCCGCCGCCCTGTTCAGCCGGACGCTGAGCCTTCTTCTCGAGGCGGGGATCTCGCTCCTTACGGCGGTCGGGATCGCCTCCCAGGCCGTCCCCAACCGGGCCCTGGTCCGGGACCTGAAGGGCCTCCCCGACGCCATCAAGAACGGCCAGAGCCTGACCGACTCCCTGGCCGAGACCGAGGTCATGCCGGGCCTGGCCCTGGACATGGTCCGCATCGGCGAGACTTCGGCCAACCTCCAGGGCATGCTGGCCGACGTCGCGGACTTCTACGACGATCGGGTCCGGGCCAAGGTCGACACGCTCGTCTCCCTCATCGAACCGCTGGTCATTATCTTCATGGGCTTCATCGTGGCGGGCATGCTTCTTGCTGTTTATCTGCCCATCTTCAACATCATTCAAGTGGTGCGATGAAAAGAGAAGAGCACGAAAGCCTCGTCCGGGCCGAAGAGAAGGAGGTCCGGAAGCTCGCCGAGCGCTACCGGGTCCCGTTCATCGACCTCGAGACGCTCGCCCTCGACCGCGACCTCATCCAGTCCTTCCCCGTGGATTTCCTGTACCGCCTGAACTTCGTCCCCATCGAAGACGACGGCACGTCGATCCATGTCGCCGTGGCCGATCCCTCCGACATCGCGACCATCGACGCCATCGAATCCTTTCTCGGAAAGAAGGCCCGGGTCTTCGCCGCCTCGCGGCGGGCCATTCAGGAGGCCCTGCGCAAGAGCGAGACGGCCCTCCAGGTCCTCAAGGGGGCGACCGAGGGCTTCATCATGCAGGTCGTCGAGAAGGAAAGCGGCGAGGAAGAGGACGTCATCTCCATCGAGAAGCTGGCCGACCAGGACGGCTCCATCATCAAGCTGGTCAACACGATCATCTTCACGGCCGTCCAGAAGCGGGCGAGCGACATCCATATCGAGTCCAAGGACGAGTCCCTCCGCATCAAGTACCGCATCGACGGCGTCCTGGGCGAGGCCATGGAGCCCATCGACAAGAAGTTCAACGCGCCCATCATCTCCCGCATCAAGGTCATGTCCGATCTGGACATCTCCGAGCGCCGGGTGCCGCAGGACGGCCGGTTCCGTCTCAAGATCAAGGACAAGACCATCGACTTCCGCGTCTCGATCATGCCCTGCATCTACGGCGAGGACGCCGTCATCCGCATCCTCGACAAGGAGATGATCACCGAGGCCATCTCCGAGCTCCGGCTCGACCTCCTCGGCTTCTCCGACGAGATCCAGAAGAAGTTCCGCAAGTACATCAACCAGCCCTACGGCATGGTCCTCGTCACCGGGCCGACCGGGTCCGGGAAGACGACGACGCTCTACGCGGCCCTGACCGAGATCCAGAACCCCGAGGACAAGATCATCACCATCGAGGACCCGGTGGAGTACCAGATCGACGGCATCACCCAGATCCCGGTGAACGAGAAGAAAGGGCTGACGTTCGCCCGCGGCCTGCGGTCCATCCTCCGCCACGACCCCGACAAGATCATGGTCGGGGAGATCCGCGACCCGGAGACCGCCCAGATCGCCATCCAATCCGCGCTGACCGGCCACCTCGTCTTCACCACCGTCCATGCCAACAACGTCTTCGACGTCATCGGCCGTTTCATCCACATGCAGGTCGATCCGTACAGCTTCGTCTCGGCCCTCAACGTGACCCTGGCCCAGCGCCTGGTCCGGGTCCTCTGTCCGGCCTGCAAGGTTCCGGTGCATTACGACGACCAGGTGCTCATCGAGGCGGGGCTCGACCCGGCCGCCCACCGGGATCACGTCTTCTACGAGCCCAAGGGCTGTCCGGAGTGCGCGGGGACCGGCTACAAGGGCCGCACGGCCATCGCCGAGATCCTCGAGCTGTCCGACACGATCCGCGAGATGATCCTCGAGAAGAGGCCCCTCTCGGAGATCCGGAAGAGGGCCAAGGCGGAAGGCATGGTCTTCCTCCGGGAGGTCGGGGTCGACAAGGTCCTGGCCGGGGTGACCAGCCTCAAGGACCTGAACAAGGTGACATTCGTCGAATGAAGACGCCGAAATTCCCCGGCCGGGCCATGGAGTGCTTCCTCGAAGCCCCCCTGCCCGACGCCGTCTTCCAGATCGCCCCGCGGGCCCTCACCGGGATCCGTATCAACCCCCGCGAACGGAGCGTCGGCGGCCGTTTCGTCGCCGCGCTTCCGGACGGGGCCGTCCGGCCGGCTTTCGAGGGGACGAACATCGCGGACCCCGCCCCTCTCGAAGCTAAGCTCCGGGAGGGGATGCTGAAGCTGGGCCTGTCCCAGGGAACCATCGCCGTCCTCGTTCCCGAGCTCTGCGTCCGGATCTATCTGCTTCCGTTGGACTCGTCGCCTGCGTCCGACAAGGAACGGGACGGCATCGTCCGCTGGCGTGTGGGAAAGCTCATGCCCCTGCTCCCCGACGACGCCCGCATCGTCCACCAGAGCGTCGCCGTCGGGAACGGAGAGCGCATCGTCGCCGCCGTGGCCCGCCCCGAGGTCGTCCGGGAGTACGAAGGCCTGTTCGTCCGCTCCGGCCTGGTTCCGGGGAACGTGACCCTGCCCTCCCTGAGCCTCCTCGGGCTGCTGCCCGGCGGAGGCGGGGACGCCCTCCTGGTCAACGTCGAGGACGATTCCCTGAGCATCATCGCCGTCGTCGGAGGCGAGCCGGCGCTCCTGCGTCAGAAGCCCTTCGCTCTCGAGCGCGGGGCCGGGACACGCCGTCTGGCCCCCCTCATCAAGGAGATCGAGAACACGGCCCTTTTCCTGGAGGACAAGGAAAAGAAGCACGTCGGCGCCGTCTGGCTCCGGGCGCCGTCCGACAACGGCGACGAGATCGCCGGAGAACTGGCGAAGCAGTTGTCCCTTCCCGTCCGGGAAACGGGCAGTCTCGTCCCCGGAGATGCGGGGGCCCGTGAAAAGAACCTCCTCTCGACGCTTTACGGACAATTGGCATGAAGACCACGGACATCCTCCGGCTCAACCTGGCCACACGCCCCCTGCGGAACACGCGGTTCTATCGGGCCGCCCTCGCCGCGTCGATCCTCGTCCTCGCCGCGCTCGCCGCGCTGACCGGATTCCTTTCCGTCAAGTACGGCCTCGCGAACCGCCGGGCGCGGGCGGAGGACTCCAGGTTCAAGGCGCGCATCGCCGCGGCCTCGGCCGAGACCGCGAATTTCAAGTCGGCCGTTGCCGCGGCGGCGAAGTCCAACAAAGAGAAGGTCGACCTCGTCAATGCCGTCATCATGAGAAAGAGCTTCTCCTGGACGGGCCTCCTCTCCGAGCTCGAGGGCGCCCTCCCGGAAGCGAGCTTCATCACGTCCCTGGCTCCGAACTTCGCCGGAGAATCCGCCGTGGACCTGAGGATCAAGGTGGTATCCCAGAGCCTCGACGACCTCCTGGCGCTCGTCGACCGCCTCACGGAGCGGAAGTTCACGCGGATCCGCGTGGCCGGAGAATCGACCGACGATCGGGGCCGCATCGTCTCGGAGATCACGTTCAGCTATGAAAAGACTCGTTAAGCTCTTGAACGAGAAGGAGCGCCGGACGCTCGGCATCCTGGCCGCCGCCTCGGTCCTCGTCCTCCTCGTCCTTGTCTTCTTCGCGGCCGCCGAAATGAGGAGCTTCCGGCGGATCGACGCCTCGGCGCAGAAGCTCGCCGCCGACGTGGCCAAGGCCGAGGCCGAGCGGGACGCCGCCGCCGCCGAGGCCCGCCGCTGGGAAGAGGCGAAGGTCGACCTTGCCAAGCTCCGGACGGAGAGGTTTTACGACGAGGCCCACGAGATCAGGGACCTCCGGACCGACCTCGAGCGCGTCTTCAACGAGGCGGGCATCCGCGTCTGCGAAGATCGCCTACCGGTACTCCGACCTGGAGAAGGGGAAGATGAGGAAGGTCGTCGCGGGCTTCACGTTCTCCGGGACCTACGCCGGGCTGAAACGGTTCCTCTCGGTCATCGAGAGGTCCCCGAAGTTCCTGACCCTCGAGCGGATCGATTTCCCGAGCACGGGCGCGGGCATCATCGTCCTGCAACTCAAGATCGAGCTGGCGGCCTATTATGCGATATAAGCTCCGTTCCCTTTCATCGGCGGTCCTGGCCGCCGCCCTTCTCGGCTTCGGCGCGTTCGCCGAGGAGAAGGCCCCCGCGGCGAAGACGCCGGCCGCGACGCCTCTCGTCCGCACCGACCTCCTCAGGATCCCCCCGCCCGAGCCGGCGGCGGCCATCCGGGACATCTTCAGCCCGGGGCGGGCGGTGGCCGTGCCTGCGGCCGTTGCCCCCGTGCTCGCCGAACCTTCGGACGAAGAGGAGCCCGGCTCCGAGGGCGCGCCTGAAGCGGCTCCCGTAGAGCCGGCCCTCGATATCACTTACATAGGCTACGTGAGGTCGGGAGGGAAGATGGTCGCCCTTGTCTTCTCGGACGGGCTGGCCCTGGCCGTCGCCGAGGGCGAGGAGGTCTTCCCGGGGGTCAAGGTGGAGAAGATCGGTCCGGACCGGATCGAGCTCGTCGAATCCGACGGCAAGAGGACAAGCGTCCCCATTCAAGGAGAACAGCCATGAAAAAAACCCTCCCGTTGCTCCTCATCATCGGCCTTCTCTGGGGATGCGCGCCGCTCAGCCATACCTACCGCCTTGGAAACGAGGCCGAGATGAACAGGAATTGGGACGAGGCCGTCCGGCATTACGAAAAGGCCTCCCTCGAGCACCCGAAGGAGCCCGTCTACCGGCTCGCGCTCATGCGCGCCCGGACGTCGGCCAGCCTGGACAGCCTCCAGAAGGCCCGGGCCCTGGCCGGGATGGACAAACGGGACGAGGCGATCGCGTCCTACAAGAAGGCCCTTGCCTACGACCCGATGAACCGGGCCCTCTTCGCGGAGCTCGAGGTGTATGCGGCCGGGCCGCAGCCCTCCAAGGAGAAGGCCGGGGAGAAGTCCCTCGAGCCGCCCGTCAGGCTCAAGGTCAGCCCGGAGAAGGTCCGGCTGAGATTCGCCAACGCGGCCCTCCGGTCCATTTTTCTGGCCCTGGGCAAGCACGCCGGGGTGAACTTCCTCTTCGACGAGCAGTTCCGCGACGTCCCCTTGACCATCGACCTCACCGACCGGACCTTCGAGCAGGCCGTGGGCTTTCTCTGCCTCGCCAGCAAGAACTTTTCGAGGATCATCGACGAGCGGACCGTCATCATCGTTCCCGACCAGCCGATGAAGCGCCTCCAGTACGAGCTCAACGCCATCCGGACGTTCTACCTCTCCAACCTCAATGCCCAGGAGGTCCAGAACTCGCTGGCCATGATGATCCGCACCCAGTACAAGGCGCCGAGCATCATCGTCGACAAGAACCTGAACTCCCTCACCGTCCGCGACACGCCCTCGGCCATCAACCTGGCAGGGAAGCTCCTCCGGACCTGGGACAAGTCAAAGGGCGAGGTCATCATCGACCTCGAGATCATGGAGGTCTCCCGCATCAAGATGCGCGAGTTCGGCATCGATCTCAGCCAGCGCACGATCGGCGGCCGGTACAGCGGCGGCGGCGAGGTGCCCGAGGACGGCTGGTTCGGGCTGAAGGACCTCGATCTCTCCAAGGGTACCAATTTCCAGATCAGCCTGCCGACGGCTTACCTCAACTTCCTCCAGACCGACGCCGATACCAAGATCATCGCTCAGCCCCGGCTCCGCGGCGTGGGCGCCGAGGAGATCAAGTACCTGGTCGGCCAGAAGGTCCCGGTCCCCCAGACGACGTTCACGCCTTTCGCGGCTGGCGGGGTCAGCCAGCAGCCCATCGTCAATTACACCTACCAGGACGTCGGCATCGACGTGAAGATCAAGCCCCGCATCCACACGGAGCGGGAGGTCACCCTCGAGCTGGAGATCAAGATCACGTCCATCTCCGGGACGGGCATCGCCGACATCCCCATCATCACGACCCGCGAGGTGAAGAACGTCATCCGGCTCAAGGACGGCGAAACGAACCTCCTGGCCGGGCTCCTCAAGGACGAGGAGCGCCGCTCCATCAAGGGGATCGCCGGGCTCAGCGACATCCCGCTCCTGGGGAACCTGTTCTCGAGCACGGAAACGAGCATCGACCAGACCGACGTCATCCTGACCATCACGCCCTACATCATCCGGACGGTCCCCCTGACCGAAGAGGATTCGCGGGCGCTCTGGGTGGAGGTCGAAGGGCTCTCGGGCGGCGGGGGCAGCGACGCCCGGCCGGCCGAAGAGGAGATCGTCTCCGAGGCCGAAGCCGAGCCCGAAGCCGAGCCCGATGCCGAAGTCGAACCTGCGGAACAGCCGGGCGCCGAGGAGCCCCCGGCCGAAGAATCCGAAGAGGCCGCGAGCCGCGGCTTCATCGTTCTCAATCCGGCGAACTTCGAGGTGCCCAAGGGCCGCGAGTTCAGGATCAGCGTCGAGGTCCGGTCCGAGTCAGAGATCGCCAGCCTGACGGTGAACCTCCGCTTCGACCCCCAGGTCGTCCGGCTCAAGGAGGTCTCTGAGGGCGGGCTGGGCCGCCAGTTCGAAGCGAAGGTCCCGTTCCTCAGCAATATCGACAACGCCGCGGGAGCCTGCACCATCGGGCTGTCGAGCCCATCGCCCGGCAAAGGCATCAAGGGCGGGGGCATCCTGGCCGTCCTTGTCTTCGAATCCCTGGCTCCCGGCGAGGGCGTCATCAACGTCAGCGGCATCACGGCCAACGCTCCTTCCGGCCTGCCTCTCCAGTTCGATTCCAGCGAATCGCGGCTCGTGGTCAGGTGAGCGGGGGCGGATCGCTCCTCGTCCTGACCGGCCCCGTGCATTCGGGCAAGACGACGTTCCTCCGGGACGCGGTGGCCCGATGGAAAGCCTCGGGGCTCGACGTCGGGGGATTCCTGAGTCGTCTTGCGCTTGGATATTAGTGGCCGCGACCAGGGCTACGACCTTTTCGACCTGAAAGAGGGGACATCACTCCCGTTCCTGGCGCATGAAGGCGAGCCGGATTGGCCGCGGGTCGGGACCTGGCATATGTTTCCCCCTGTCCTCGAGAAAGCGAGATCGATCCTGAGCAGAGATTCCGATGCCGACGTCCTTGTCGTCGACGAGATCGGGCCGCTCGAGCTGGGCGGCGAAGGCCTCTGGCCGGCTTTCGAGAAAGCGCTCGAGCGCGGCGCCAGGTCCTTGTGCGTCGTCAGGGAGGGGATTCTCGACGCGTTCCGGGCGAAGATCCGGGTCCCGGGAGCTCCTGGTATTCCGGCATCGCGCGCCCGGTGCTTTCGAATCCCTGACCGCCGCGCTGTCCGCCCTTCGCGCGGAGCGGAATTCCCCCGGAGAGGGCGCATGAACGTCAAGGTGAAATTCTTTGCGTCCTTCCGGGAGCTCTTCCACGCCCGGGAGAAGGACCTGCCCCTTCCCGAGGGCGCCCCCGTGCGGAGCCTGCTCGACGCCATCGCCGATTCCCCGCGGCGCCGGGCGGAGCTTTTCGCCGGAGATGAGCTCAAGCCGCTCGTCATCGTGATGAAGAACGCGACATCCATCAACTCGCTCCAGGGATTGGACACCCCGCTCGCGGACGGCGATATTATCGCCGTCTTCCCCTTCATGACCGGAGGGTGAAAGCTTCGGATAGGTCAAGGCTTCGGCTGAAGCCTTAGGCTTCAACAAATCCCCCCAACCCCCCTTTAGGAAAGGGGGGAAAGATCCGAAACTCCAGCCTGAATCTTGATGCAACCGTTAGCTTTAGCCGGCATCCTGATGTAGCCGCAGGCTTTGACCTGCATAGCCATGGGCGAAGCTGCAGAATACCCCCCTTTACAAAAGGGGGGCGAGGGGGGATTTAGACACGTCCCTCGTCTGCCCGCAGGAGAGACGTGCGAGACGGGCGAAACAAGAGGCTCGTCGAGGCTACTTAGTCTGGTATCGAGAAGGGCGGATGAAAGAGCGAGACAAACCTCTCGAACTGCGCCCCGGCCCTATGTGTGATAAAATGCGCATGGCACGACGATGTCCGATCTATCCACACACGGCTATCATGGAAAGATCCTCGAGGTCGACCTGACGGAAGGGCGCGTCGAGACGAAAGCGCTCGATCCCATCCTGGTCCGGGACTATCTGGGAGGCCGCGGGCTCGCGACGCGCATATTCTGCGACGAAGCCGACGCCGCCTGCGATCCTCTCGGGCCGGATAACGTCGTCGTCATCGCGACCTCGCCGCTCGTTGGAACGAACGCTCCGACGTCCTGCCGCGGCCACATGGTCTTCAAATCTCCGCTCACCGGGCTCATCGGGTCATCGAACTCCGGCGGCACCTGGGCGAACGCATTCAAGGCCTCGAGCCACGACGTCCTGGTCGTCAAGGGGCGGTCGTCCGAGCCCGTAACGCTCGACATTCGGCCGAGCGGAGCCCGGCTCCTCCCCGCCGGCGGCCTCTGGGGCAAGGATATCCACGAGACGACCGAGGCCTTGGCGGCGGGCGCGGAGGCCGGGAATCCGTACAAGGTCCTTTGCATCGGTCCGGCGGGCGAGAACCTGGTCCGCATCGCGGCGGTCGCCAACGACCGCAACCGCGTCTACGGTCGATGCGGCCCCGGCGCGGTGTTCGGGAGCAAGAAGCTCAAGGCCGTGCGCGTCTCGGGCCGGGAAAAGACCGGCATCGGCGACCGCGACCTCTTCCGGTCCGGGTTGGACCAGGCCGTCTATCTCCTGAAGCAGGCCCCGGTCACCAAGCGGCTCCTGCGGGAGCTCGGCACGGCGGGGCTCGTCGAGCTCATCAACCTCATCGGCATGCTGCCGCACCGGAACTTCCGGGACTGCACGCACCGTGAAGCGGACGTCGATAGGGTTTCCGGAGAGACCCTGGCCCGGACGTTCCTCGAGCGGGCGGGGGGATGCTTCCTCTGTCCCATCGGCTGTCAGCGGCATACCGCGGTTCCAGGCCGGGGCGGCCCGGACGAGAAGGGCGAGGGCCCCGAATACGAGACCACGGTCCTCATGGGGCCGGTCTGTGACATTTACGACCTCGCCGCCGTCACCCGGGCCAATTACAGGTGCAACGAGCTCGGCATCGACACCATCAGCTACGGCGGCACCGTGGCCTGCGCCATGGAGCTCTTCGAGGCGGGCCTCATCACCCCGGACGAGACGGGCGGGATGGACCTCTCCTTCGGCCGGAGCGACGCCCTCGAGAAGCTCGTCCGGATGACGGCCGCGCGCGAGGGGATCGGCGACCGCCTGGCCGAGGGCTCGTTCCGGCTGGCCGATTCCTGCGGAAAGCCCGGGTCCTCGATGACCGTCAAGAAGCTCGAGATCCCGGGTTACGACCCGCGCGCCTCGTTCACCCAGGCCCTCGGCTACATGACGTCCCCGACGGGCGCCTGCCACCTTCGCGGCGGCTATGCCGTGTCGCTGGCCTTCTTCGGCGGAACGAAGGAGATCCCCCGCTACAGCCTGCTCCAATCCCCGATCGCGATCCGGAACATGCAGAACGTCGGCATCCTGCAGGACAGCCTCGGCGTCTGCCGGTTCACCGGATACGCGTTCTCCACCGAACCGTGGGCCCGGATGGCCAGCGGGGCGACCGGGGGGGATTTCTCGGTGGCGAAGCTCGAGGAGATCGCGAATCGGGTCGCGACGCTCGAGCGCCTCTTCAACATCGAGGCCGGCGCAACGGCGGAGGACGACGACCTCCCCGAGCGGTTCAGCGACCTTCCCATCGTCGTCGAAGGCAAGGAGCGCCGCGTCTCGCGGGAGGACAAGGAGCGGATGCGCCGGGACTACTACGGCATCCGGCGCTGGGACGCGGACGGCCGCCCGACCGGCGAGCTCTGCGACGCCCTGAACATCCGGAGGAGGAGCCGATGAGCGCGGGCAAATGGACGGCGGACGAGGCCCTGCTGAACATGTTCCGGGCCGTGGGACGGGCTTCGCTTCTCGTCGACGTCCAGGACAGCCACAGCGGCAACATGGCCGTCCGCTGGACCGACGCGGCGGGGGAGGAGCGCATCGTCATCACGGCGACGGGCTCCCAGAAAGGGGAGCTCGACCGCTCCCAGATCTGTTTCCTTTCGCCGTCGGAGACCGATTACGGCTATTACAAGGCGTCTTCCGAGACCGATGTCCACGCCCGCGTCCTGGCCCTGCCCGGCGTCCGGGCCTCCATGCATGCCCATATCAAGGAGCTCGTCATCGCCACGCTCGACGACGAGCCGAAGCCGTCCGCCCTCCCGCCGTTCGTTCCCGTGGACCCGCTCGGCTATTACCATCTCGGCGGCTCCGTGCCCGTGGACTGGTTCGCCGTCCCGAGCGGCTCCCCCGAAATGGCCCGGACCATACCCGAGCGCCTCGGCGCGAACGTCCTGACCCTCGTCTGGGGGCATGGCGCCATGGCCTGGGGCAGGACGCTCCCCGAGGCCTTCTTCCGGCTTTGCGTCGCCAACAACTCGGGCGCGGTCGTCCGGCAGATGGAGGCGATCGGCGTCGACGTCAAAGCCCTGCGCGCGAGGATCGCCTCGGATCCCGGCGCCGCGTTCTCCTATCGGCCCGCGGACTACGGGAGCGTGGACGACGAGCGCAGCGATTTCCCGGAAGAAGAGGAGATCCTCGCCGAGTTCGTCAAGGCCGGACACCGTATCTTCGAGTCCCGCCTCTCGCCCTTCCATACGGGCTCGATGTCCGTGCGGGGCGTCGCCGCCCTGCTCTACGCGCCCAAGGCGTCCATGCCCCGGGAGATCGGCGGGCCCCTGCTCAAGGTCCCGTTGGCCCTCGGCCCCGACGACGATCCCGAGATCGCCCTGCACAAGGCCATCTACGCCGCGAGCGATTTCCAGACCGTTCTCCATTGCCATGTCCCCGAAGCGGAAGCCCAGGCCCACTTCATCTATCCGGGAGAGTCGGTCCCGACCGACCGCATCGTCCCGGTCGATGCGGAGGGCGGCTTCCAGTACCTCGTCATCCCCGTGGTCCCGCCGAAGTCCGATACGGCGACGCTCGTCCGCCTCCTCCACGAGTACAAGGTCGTCGTCGTCCGGGGCGGCGGCGTCTGGGCCGTCGGCGCCCAGTCCCTCTCCGAGGTCCTCCACCACCCATCCTCCGTCCGCGAGATATGCCTCTACAGGGCGGGCGCCTTCATGCGCGGCCTCGACCTCCGGAAGATGGAGCCCGAAAAAGCCCGCCGCTGGTGACGTTCTCCCCCCCGCCGTTTTCGCCCCTCCTCGCGAGGGGTGAATATCACCCCCCGAAATCACCCCCCGGGAGCATTGCGCCTCCGGGGAGCGTCCCCGATACTGGAGAGCGTGATGGGAATTTTCACGAAGCTTCGCATCCACAAGATCCGGACGCGGATCTTTCTGCTGGTGACGACCCTCGTCGCCCTCATCTTCACGTTCTTCGTCTTCTATTTTCCCAAGCGCCTCGAGTCCCAGGTCCTCAAGACCCTGGCCGAGCGATACTCGAGCCTTGTGGACATGACGGCCTACTCACTGGACCTCGCCCTCGCCTCGGGCGACCGAAAGGACCTCGAAGACCTCCTCCGCCGTGTCCGGGAGAAGAACGAGCTCGCCTACCTCGTCGTCCTCGACGACGCGGGGAAGGTCGTGACCGCCTACAACCGCTCCGAGGCCGAGGCCCGGGATTTCAAGAGGGTGGACGAGGAGGCCCCGGCGTTCCGCCCGGGCATGCTCTTCCGGACGGCCGCCCCGCTCCTCTCCGGCGAACGGAGCCTCGGACGCCTGTTCCTGGGCTTCTCCATGGCAGAGCCCTTCCGGGAGCTGCGCCACCACCAGAAAACCGTCGCCCTCGTCAGCCTCGTCATCCTCGCCGGCGGTATCCTCCTTATCTTTGGCCTGAGCACGTTCATCACCCAGCCGCTTACGGCCGTGACCCGAACGGCCGAGCGCATCGCCCGCGGCGACTTCAAGCAGAGGGCCTCGGTCGGCTCGAACGACGAGGTCGGGAAGCTGGCCCGATCCTTCAATACGATGGTCGACAGCCTCCAGGTCGCCAACCGCCAGCTCGAGGACTTCAATCGGGAGCTCGAGCAGAAGGTCGAGGAGCGCGCCCAGGACCTCGAGAAGGAGGTCTCCGACCGCCGGCGGGCGGAGCAGGAACTGCGCCTGGTCAAGGAGGAGCTGGAGAACAAGGTCAGCCGGCGCACCGACGAGCTGGCCAAGGCCAACGCCGAGCTCCAAAGCAAGGTCCTCGACACCCGCCGGGCCGAGGACCAGCTCCAGAACACCCTGGGCAAGCTCCAGATGGCCCTCGAGGGCACGGTCAAGGCGATGTCCCTGACCATCGAGATGCGGGACCTTTACACGGCCGGCCACCAGCGCCGGGTCATGAACCTCGCCGTCGCCATCGCCCGGGCGATGAACCTCACCCCGGACCGGATCGAAGGCATCCGGATGGCCGCGGTCATCCACGACATCGGCAAGATCGCCATGCCGGCCGAGATCCTGAGCAAGCCCACGCGGCTCTCCCGGACCGAGTTCCAGCTCATCAAGGACCACCCGCGGGTCGGCTACGACATCCTGAAGACGATCGAATTCCCCTGGCCGGTCGCCCACATCGTCCTCCAACACCACGAGCGCATGGACGGCTCCGGGTATCCGGATGGGCTGGTCGGGGACGCCATCCTTCTCGAGGCGCGCATCATCGCCGTGGCCGACCACGTCGAGGCCATGTCCTCGCATCGGCCCTACCGCCCCGCGCTCGGGCTGGAGAAGGCCCTGGAAGAGATCCGGCGCGGCCGGGGCATCCAGTTCGATGCCCGGGTCGTGGACGCCTGCATCCAGCTCTTCCGCGAGAAGCGCTTTCACCTCGAAGAAGAAGCCAACGGCTGGCACTGAGGTACGGACAAAATCCCCCCATCCCCCCTTTTGGAAAGGGGGGAAAGATCCGAGTTCCCAGCCTGCATCCTGATGCAGCCGCGTGCATTGGGATGCATCTTGATGCAGCCGTTTACTCTACCGTGCATCCTGATGAAGCTGCGTATTTTGGCCTGCATAACCGCAGGCGAAGCTATGGAATACCCCCCTTTGAAATGTACAGACCGGCCATATGGGTAACAAGCGTTCGGAGACATGGGTAACAGTTTGCTAGGATACATGGCGGAGTCGGTGGAGGTGGTCAAAGAGCTGGACCTGAGAAGCTTGCAGCAAAAGGGCTAAAAGTGTTACCTATGTCCCCGAACATCTGTTACCTATCTCCCCGGTTTGTACACGAAAAAGGGGGGCCAGGGGGGATTTATGAATCTCCCGCGGTCCTTAAATCCCCCCCAACCTCCCTTTAGGAAAGGGGGGGCACCCAAGGCTCAAGCCCGGATCTTGATGCAGACGCATGCTTTAGCGGGTGTCCTGATGTAGCTGTAGGCTTTAGCCCGAGCTTAAGAAGATCTGTAGCCGCAGGCTTTAGCCTGCGTCTTAGAATCCGGAATCTCTATGCTCAGTCAAAAGACTGAGGCTACAACGAACCGCGAAAGAGGCATCTTTAGCAGCCGCGGAACGAAGCCACACAACGTCCCATTTCCCCCAGACGCCCCTTGGGAAAGGGAAATTGGCATTGTGTCCTGAATTGGGAGGTATGGCGGCGGAGGGATTTGAACCCCCGACTCTGCGGATATGAGCCGCATGCTCTGACCAACTGAGCTACGCCGCCAGGAGCCCCCGAATTCTAGCGAAATCGGGGTCAAAGGTCAATCGCAGCCGGGCGGCCGGGAATTCCGGGACATGAATGAAATCTCCGGATTTCGTATCGTGTCCCGCGAATTCCTTACCGGAATGCGATACAATAAACCCCGCGATGATCTATAAGAAATTCCGGAAAAGCGTCCTCGGGGCGAGGCTCATCGAACCGGGCGACAAGGTCCTGGCGGCCCTTTCGGGAGGCCAGGATTCGATGGCCCTGCTCGAGCTGCTCCTCGAACTGCGGCGGGAAATTCCCATCCGCATCGCCGTCGCCCATTTCAACCACAAGCTCAGGCCCGGCGCGGGCGAGGACGAGGCGTTCGTGAAAGCCGTCGCCCGGAGGCGCCGCGTCCCCTGCGTCACGGGCTCCCGCAACGTCCGCCTCTTCGCGAAGCGCCGCCGGCTCAACCTCGAGGAAGCGGGGCGCGAGCTCCGCTACGAGTTCCTGCGGAAGACGGCCCGCCGGATCGGGGCGACGAAGATCGCCACCGGCCACACCTTGACCGACCAGGCCGAGACCGTCCTCATGCGCGTCGTTCGGGGCACGGGGCTCCAGGGCCTCGGCGGGATCCCGGCGCGCCCGGACCGGGGGCTCATCCGGCCGCTCCTCGACGTCGAGCGCGCGAAGACGGAAGCCTTCTGCCGCCGGCGAGGCATCCCGTTCCGTACCGACGAGACGAACCTCGACCGCCGCATCCTCCGTAACCGCATCCGGCTCGAGACGCTCCCGGCCTTTGCCCGGGTCGATCCCGCCGTCGTCCGCCACTTAGGGCGCCTCTCCGCGCTTGCCCGGGACGAGGAGGAGCTCCTCGAAACAGTGACATCGACCGCCTGGCAGGAGCTGGCCCGCCGCGACGGCGACTTCTTTTCCCTCGACGCCGGCGCCCTGGGGCTTGTGCCTCGTGCCTTGGCCCGACGGATCGTCCGGAGATTCCTGTATGAGCACGCGGGCGACCTTCGCGGCTTCGGCTTCGACGACGTCGAAGACATCCTGGCGCTCAAAGAAGGGAAGGAGAGGCCGCTCGGGAAATGGCGCGTCGTCCGGCGGGAGGCCGGCCGCCTGATCCTGGAGCGCCCCGGAAAACGGCCGGGCGCGGCGCCCTACGAGGTCCGTTGGAACGGAAAAGGGATGCTCGAACTTCCCAGTACGGGCGGCGCGTTCCGAGGATCGATCCTCGAACGCGGGCAGGGCGCTTTGCCGGCGCCTGACGGGAAAAAGCGAGCTCTCCTAAAGGCCAGGATCCCGGCTTATGACGATAAGAAAAGGGCGCTCTTGAACATGGCGCCATTGGAATTCCCGTTGACCGTCCGGAGCCGTCGTCCGGGCGACAAGTATCGGCCTCTAGGCGCGCCCGGCACCAAGAAGCTCAAGGAGATCCTCCGCGCCAAAAAGGTCCCCCGGGCCGACCGTGATACCTTGCCGGTTTTCCTTTCCGGGAAGCATATCGTCTGGGTTCCAGGCCTTCCGGTCGCCGAGCGCTTCCGGCTCAAGCCGCGCACATCGAGGATCCTGCTAATTGAAAAGCCGGAGTCATCGCATTAAGGATTGGCGTCCCTGCCTGTTGTAGCCGCAACCTTTAGGTTGCGTCTTTGCGCGGGCTGGGGCCTATGGCGCGCAGGCTAAAGCCTGCGGCTACAGATAATTTTCTTTCCAGATCTCGAAGACCAGCAGCGCCCAGAGCTGATGGCTGTAATTCTCGCGGCCCTTGAGATGGGCCTTGATCATGGCCCCGACCGCGGCCGGCTCGAACAGCCCCTCTTCGCGAAGCCGCTTCTCGTCGAGGTAGCCAAGCATCATGTCCTTGAGGTCCGCCCTCAGCCAGTGCTTGATGGGGATGGAGAAGCCCTCTTTCTTCCTGTAGAGCGTCTCCATGGGCAGGAGGCGCTCCATGGTCTTCTTGAAGATCCACTTGGTCTTGAGGCCGTGGAGCTTGGCCCAGCCGGGCAGGGTGAAGGCGAACTCGACGAGCTTGTGATCGAGGAGCGGCACGCGGGCCTCGAGGGACGGGGCCATGCTCATCCGGTCCACCTTGACCAGGATGTCGTCGGCGAGGTAGGTCTTGAGGTCGAGATAAAGCTCGCCATTCGTCCGGTCGAACCTCTCCAGCTTGCCGAATACCGAGGCGAAGGGCTCCATATCCGAAGGCTCCGAGAGGCCGCCGAGATCGTCGATGAGCCCTCGCGTGTACAGTTTCCGCCGGTCCTCCCTGGACATGAACATCATCCAGCGGAGGTGCCTCAACGAGGCCGGGTTGTCGAACCCCTGGGAGAAGCGCCGGAGCTTGTTCCACGCCCCCTTCTTCTTCGCCGCGGGAGGGAGTTTTCGGACGACCGCCCCCGCCGCCCTTGCGAGCGGCGCGACCAGCGGGGCCCGTGATAGCTTCTGGGCCTGGTAGGTCTCATAGCCGCCGAAGACCTCGTCGCCCCCGTCGCCGGAGAGGGCGACGGTGACGTGGGCCCGGGCCATCCTGGAGACGAGGTAGGTCGGGAATATCGAGAAGTCCCCGAACGGCTCGTCGAGGTGGCGGACGAGCGTCTCGGTGAGATCGACCGCCTTGGGCTCGATGATGAGCTCCTCGTGTTCCGTCCTGAATAAGCCGGAGATCCGCCGGGCGTGCTCGAGCTCGTCGTACGAGGCGTCCTTGAAGCCGATGGAGAAGGTCTTGAGCGGCGAGGCGCCGAGCTCGCGCATAAGCCCGACCACGGTCGACGAGTCGATGCCTCCGCTCAGGAAGGCGCCGAGGGGCACGTCGCTGATGAGACGGAGCTTCACCGACTCCTTCAGGAGCGCGTAGAGCTCGTCGCAGACCTCCGGCAGTTCCTTCGCCTCGACGAGGCGCGCCCGCTTCTTCGACGGCAGGTCCCAGTACTTCCTGATGCTGATGTTCCCGTCCTGGTAGAGGAGCATGTGGCCGGCCGGGAGCTTCTTGACGCCCTTGAAGATGGACCAGGGGGAGGGGACGTATTCGAGCGTCAGGAAGAGGTCGAGCGCCTGCGGCTCGAGCCCGCGCCGGACGCCGGGGTGGGCGATGACCGCCTTGAGCTCCGAACCGAAGACGAGCGTCCCGTCCCCGAGGAGCGTGTAATAGAGCGGCTTGATGCCGAGCCTGTCCCGGACGACGACGAGCCGCCGCTTGGGCCGGTCCCAGATGGCCGTGACGAACATCCCCCGGAGCCGGCCGACGAACTCGTCCCCCCATTCCTCGTAGGCGTGGAGCACGGCCTCGGTATCGGTCCGGGTCCGGAACGTATGGCCGCACGCCTCGAGCTCCCGCCGGAGCTCGGGGAAGTTATAGACCTCGCCGTTGTGCGCCGCCCAGAGCGTCCCGTCCTCGTTGGCCAGGGGCTGGTGGCCGCCGGCGAGGTCGATGATGCTCAGCCGCCGCGTCCCGAGCCCGATCCCGGCCTCGACGTGGATGCCTTCGTCATCGGGGCCGCGGTGGACGATGGTCCGGCACATGGATGTCAGGAGCTCGGGGGTCACGGGAGGGCCGCCGGCGCGGGCCGCGACGCCGCAGATCCCGCACATTACTTCGTCCCCGCGGCGGGGACGAACTCGAGCTCGAAGAAGACGCCGAGGTAGCGGCGTTCCGTAGAGTCCTCCCGCTCGAAATAGGGCAGGGAGCCCTTGGACGCCCCTATCTTGAGGCGATGGAGGTAGCTGTCCTCGATCTTGAAGCCCTTCCCGACGTCGAACTCGAGCACCGCCTTCTCCAGCGGCTGGAGGACGACCTTGCGCGTCTTCCCGTCGACCTTGACCCGGATGCGGTTGTCCCGGCGCGGATTGTTGGTCAGGCGGATGATGATGCGGCCGACGGGCTCGTAGTTCTTGATGACCATCTCGAGGGAGCGGTCCCCCAGCGTCCAGGTCCCGCCGGGTTCGGAGCGCTTGTGGAAGTTGTCGTTCAGGAAATAGGCCACGCCCGTCGTCGGCTCCTCCCCGAACGGGACACGGAAGCCGTTGGGATTCGTGTTCGTCGGGAACTCGTTGTAGAGCGTCATCTCCAGGGGCAGGTACTTGATGGGGAAGCGCTTGGCATGGGTGGCCGGGCTCCCCGACGACTGGAACGGCGTGACCAGGATCTGGGCGATGAAGACCGCGGCGAAGAGCCAGGCCAGGGTCAGAGGGCGCTTCCCGAGCTTGGGCGCGGGGAGGAAGAAGAAGAGCGGGAAGATGTTCATGAAGTACCGGTTGGCGAGAGAGCCTCCGCCCCCGCCGTAGTTCGTCGGCATCAGGACGACATAGGCGAGGATCTCGGCGGCCAGGGCGGCGAAGACGAGCCACTGTTCGCGCCGGCGCCCGCCGAGGACGAAGAGGACGAGGAAGAGCAGGGCCGGGAAGAAATACCAGGCGACGCCCGTGAACCGGCCGAAGAAGTAATAAAAGAGGTTATAGGCGATGAACTTGACCGGGATGAGCATCCGGTCGAAATAGCCCTCGGAGGTCATGGAGGACCCGGTCGTGTCGAAGGTCATGCCTTCCTTCTGGAAGGGGAAGCCGAAGTAGAACGTCTTCCGCTCGCCGCCCATGAAGTTCCAGTCCGAGGTCAGGAGGTAGTTCATGCCGAAGAGGAAAAGGGCGCTCCCCAGGAAGAACACGACGACGAGGAAGGCCTTCTTGTATCTCTTCCCCAGGACCGCGGCCAGGAAGATGGGCCCCATGAGGACGATGTTCGGGGGCTTCGAGAACGTCGCGATCCCGGCCAGGAAGGCCGCCAGGTAGTCCGAGCCGTCGGAGAGGAGGAACCGCCTGATGCGCCCGGGCGCGTCCTCGTCGTCGGCGCTCGCCGCCTCGCGGGCCCGGAGCTTGTAGGCCCAGAGGAACAAGACCATGAAGACGAGACACAAGTTGAAGAAATCCGGAGATATCCAGACGAAATAGACGCCGGCGACCGAGGCGAAGAGGAACGTCACGATCCCGTAGAGGGAGATGTCCGGCCTTTCGGTCAGGGAGAGATAGGCGAACCCCATCAGGAGCATGAGCAGGAGGAGCACCGAGTGGAAGACGGGGAACCCGTTGATCCCGAAGATCCTGACGAACGGCGCCGCGAACAGGGAATAGGCCCAGGACTTGGCGAAGAATATCTTCCCGTCCGCCCCCCGCTTGAGGAAGATGCCCTGCGGGCCGGAGTCGATGTCCTGATAATACCGGATGAGGTCCTTTTTCGTGTATTCCAGGTCCCCATCGAGGGCGATGCTTTTCGTCATCGCGAAATAGACCGCCTGGTCGGCGAAAAGGAAGTTCCGGTACATCGCCGGCAGGTTGACGAACAGGGAGAAGCCCAGGGCGAAAATGAAGACGAGTGCGATGACGCGAAGGGCGGATTTTCGGTCCTGCATGTCCCTTATGCAATAGCATACTTCAGGCGAAAAATAAAGGCGGCGGACAAGCGTTGCGGGGACCCGGCGGATTCCGGCCGACGGGTCCGGAGCCGGGATTGCCTCCCCAGGCGGTTAACCCCCGGCGGGGAGGCCCGTTGCCCTCGAATATCCCCCCCGGGGGGGATTGACGCGCCTTTCATATGGGGGAATGCTTAAGGGGACAAATAATGGGGTAACCTCTTGAAAAACGCGGGGAAAGGCATTATTATGATGAGTAGTCAGATGAGGGAACGCAACCGTAAGAAAGGTGGATTCTCGCTCATCGAGGTCCTCATCACCATTTTCATCCTCGGGGTGGTGTGCATCACACTGATCAGCGTCTTCATCTACGGATTCAATCTTCTCCAGAAGACCAAGAAGGTCGCTATGGCCACGGAGATCGCCCAGGCCGAGGTCGAGCGCTACCGGAACACCCCATACGCGACCATAAAAGCCCTTGCCACCGGGACCGCTTTGCCCTTGACGACGGAGAGCCAGACGCTTCTCGACCAGCCGGAATACTTCACCGAGGGTGATGGCTCAACGACGCTGGAGAGCGTCGTGGGCGGGGACGAGAACATCCGGAAGCTGACGGTTCAGATCCGATGGATGTACCGGGGGCAACAGCAGGAGAAGAACGTCGTGACCTATATCGCGAGCACGGGGATCAATCGTGAGGAATAAAATGCCCGCTCCGTCGCGCCGGAAGCCCCGGGGCATGTCCCTCATCGAGCTGCTCATTGTGGTCGCCATATCGGCCATCATCATGATCGCCCTCCTCTCCCTCTATATGGCCGGACAGAGGTACTTCTTCAACGAGGACGCCAAGGCCGACGCCATAGAAGACAGCCGGATGCCGATGCACTGGATCAGCCGTGACGTCCGGGAGGCCCTGCAGGTCATCGCGACTCACGGCGCCTATACGACCGACGCGAACACCATCGTCCTCGAGGTCCCCTCCATCGATCCGGGGACCGGCTCCCTGATGACGGGAAGCCAGGACTACATCATCTACCGGCGCGACCCGACCGCTCCGGAGAGGCTCGAGAGGATCATCGACGCCGCGGCGGGAACCGGCAGGCAGGACGACATGCGCGTCATGGCCGACGCCGTGAACGCGTTCGGCCTGATCTACTACCTTCAGGATGGGATCACCCAAGCCTCGACGATCACCGACACGTTCATCGTCGACGTGACCCTCTCCTCGACGAAGAAGGGCATCCAGCGGGGAAACCAGCCCTTCGTGGAAGCTTTGACCACCCGGATCAGGCTCCGGAACAAAGCCGTGACTTGATACGCAGGAAGCGTATAGATTCAGCTCTTTGAGCGCGGGGGTGACCGAGCTCTTTAGGAGGGACGCAATGCATCCCATTTTGCAGGGGACCATCAAGAAAAAAGACCGGGAGCGCGGCGGCATCCTGGTTATCGCCGTCATCGTCGTCATCGCCATGCTTATCATGGCCATTCCGTTCCTGTTCAAGCTGTCCGGCCAGTGGCGCTCGACCGAACGGTCGAACCATTCGCTGGCGGCCTTGAACCTGGCCGAGGCGGGGATCGAGAGGACGCTGTATTATCTGAACCCGGAGACGCCCGTCGTCAGCGACCCGGAAAGTATCGTCTGGACGCACGAGGGGTCCAACCTGGTCGGCTTCATGAACGACGTCAGGAGCTCGAACGCGCAGGTGATAGGCGATGTGAATCTCCTGCTCGGCCCCCCGTACGGCACGGCCCCCCCGCGGCGGAACCTGGATTCCACGGGGGTCGTTCCGTTCATCGCCGACAGGCCCGTAGACCGCTCCGTCCGGGTGGTCCTGGAACAGGTCTACAATTCCATTTTCGATGTCGGCTTCTTCGTCGATGACTATTTCTATGTCCGGAATTCTTTCTTTCTGGACGCCTATGATTCGCGTGATGGGGCTTACGGGGGAGAGAATTCGCTGCTCCCCGATGTCTATTTCGGGTCCAACGGCTATGTTCCCGATCCGAATCCCAGGGATCCAGGAGACGCGACGTGGACCATCGAGAGCGGCGGCGGAAGCAGCGATGTCTATGGGACCGTCATGGCCGGGGGAGATGCGGCGGAAGCCTTTAATAACGGGAGTTCGACGACGCCTCCCGATCCGAGCGCTATCGATGACGTGATCTCTGTCCCCAATGATGATATCTTCAAGGGGACCGAAGACAGGATGGTCATGAAGCAACAATACGACCTGCCTCCGGTCGATGTTTACAATCTTCCGCCCAAGGAGATCCTGGGCTCGATCCCTTCGGTCGGCGACTGGTTCAACGGATATAACGCCACGACCCCGGGATCGTCCACGGGCTATTATTCGAGCCGGCTGGACCGCGCTCCGTATCTGACGGATCTCGAGAGCGCTTACGTCCAGGGCTCTTTCACGGGAAGCGGAACGCTTACCCCCGCCGATAGCGGTGTCTATACCACGTTCCAGATCGGAGGCGATAAGACCTCGGGGACCCTCAATATCAGCGGCGGCGATGTGGTCATCTATGTGACGTCGTACGGAGATGTCGCCCAGGCCGCGAGCTTTTATATGGGCACAGGCTCCAATATCAATATCGCCTCCGACTCGTCGCTGACCTTGATCCTCGGAAATGCCTCCGCTACGATCGAACAGGGCTATAACATCAACGCCCAGGGGAATCCGCCCGTTCCGGCGAATTGCGTCATCCTGGGAACGAACCAGTTCGCGATCCCGGCCGGCCAGAGGGTCGATAACCTGCCTAACAAAGCTTCTTCGGTCGACGCTCTCCGTATCCCGGGCCTGATGTACTTCGAGCATGCCCAGAGCGACGGCAACATCTATTCGGCCATGTACGTCCCGGGCGCCCATATTACGACCGGCCAGGGTCAGAATCACATGAACTTTTATGGAGCTTTGATCTCGAGGTCCATGGAATTCAAGGTCCAGGTCGACTTCCATTATGATAAGGCCCTCGCCGACCTCCAGATCCAACAAGGCGGGTTCGAAAATTGGAAGATCATCTCCTGGCAGGAGGTTGTTCAGTAGGGATTGGGCCGGGGGAACGGGCCCTCGAATAGGGCCCGGGCCCCGGAAGACGGGGCCTCCGGGGCCAGAGGCGCCGGCGCGACGGAGCTTTCCTAAAGGACGACCGCGACCTCGCTCGTGAGTTCGGGCTTGTTCTTGGCCGTCACCCTGATGACGACCTTGTCCCCTTTCTTAAAGCCGGGATTCTTGAAGTAGCATTTGGTCATGAATCCGTGGAATCCGCTCATGGAGCCCTGTTCCGTCTTGATCCTCGCCCGGCGGGTGAGAGGCGGGTAGAAATCGCCCTCGTTCGGGAACTGGTAGAACCTGATCCAGGAAGAGGCGATGCCCTCTTTCCCTAAATGCCGGTACAAGGAGATGTCCCGGATCTCGGCTTCGTAATTCTTGCGGAAGTCCTTGTAGGACGGCATCTTGTATTCCCGGCCGTTGAAGATCAGGCTCACGCCTTCCCGGGCGACGACGATGTTCTCTTTCTGGTCCTTGGCCCCCATGAACACGACGAACAGGACATAGGGGCTGGCCAGGTCGCGGCTGGCCACGGAAGCGTCGACCGCCAGCATGATGGGGCCCTGCTCGTTGGAGAAGGCCCCCAGGCCGTGGTCCTCCGTCTGGGCGGCCGCGGCCACGGTAAGAACAAGAAGCGCCAAAACGATCTTTAAGACTTTCATGTTGTCCTCCTGGTGATGCTATGGATAATGCAAGCGTCGTGCCAAAGCCCCGGCGTACGGGCCCCCCTAATCCCTATAGGAAATATAGGGTATCCGCCCCCGGCCGTCCCCTTTTCCGGACATTGAGCGTGTCTCGCTGGGGACGCTTTCCTCCCCTCTGAACCGCCCCGTGTCCCGGACCGCGGGATTATTCCGCCGGGCGGGACCGCGGGCGCCTAGCTGTTTGGGGGGAGGAGGGGTGGGTTTTCATCGCTCCGAATATCATCTTCGGCGGCGATTTACAGGCGTGGCCATATAACGGATGATGGGATGCGTCGGGAAGGATGAAAAGGTCCGCCGACGAAGTCATAGGGGGAACGCGTCATCATGAAAAGATACGAGATCCGCAAGAAGGCCCACGAGAAGGGCATGATCCTGGCCGTTGCCACGATCGTCGTCATCGCCATGCTCATCATGGCCACGCCATTCCTGTTCAAGATGTCCATGCAGGCCCGGACGACCGAGAAGTCGAACCGGTCCCTGTCGGCCTTCAACCTGGCCGAGGCCGGGATCGACCGGGCCTTGTGGGAGATGAACCAGCCGTACGGCATCACCGGCGGCATCGTTGCGGTCGACGAGACGGGGAACGGGACCATCGTTCCGACCAACGAGGTGGTCGGGGACCGGACGGGAACCATTCAGGGGACGATCACGACCAATCTGGCCGTCGAGCCCAACGTCCGGACCATCGTCGCCGTCGGGGGCATCCCCCACATCGCCGGCCAGCCCGTGACGCGGACGGTCAGCGTGAACCTGGAGAAGTACTTCAAGTCCGTCTTTGACTACGGCATCTTCGCCGACGAGGGGATCTGGACGAAGACCAACTTCCGGACCTTCAGCTTCAATTCGAACTACGGCGCCTACGGGGCGACCAAGCCCGGCGGCGGGCTGAACAAGGGCATGGACGGCCACGCCGGGACCAACGCCACGGGAAGCCAGAGCATCGAGATCCAGCAGGGGAGCAGCAGCTATATCCATGGGAACCTGGCCTCCGGGGCAGGGACCGAGCCCGCCGACCTCCAGAGACGTCATCTACGCCGACCAGCCGGACTCCAGCCTGTTCCCCGACGACGTGGACGGGACGAGCGGGGAGCGGAAGATCATGTCCGCCCCGTTCGAGATGCCCTCCGTCGACCTCTGGAATCTGCCGCCCCGCGACATGTTCAACACGACCATCGACTTCCACAGCTGGTTCACCGAACAGCCGTCCATCGAAGCCCCCCTGGAATCGAGCCTCATCGCCGCAGGGTACAACAAGGGCAATCTTTCTTCGTCCGAGACGGTCCTGACCCCGTCCGACAGCGGCGTCTATACGAACTTCACCATCCCTACCAATACGACGATCACCGTCCAGGGTAACGTGGCCATCTATGTCACCGGGCTCGACGGGGCGACCGCCGACTTCAGCGGCAAGAACGCCAAGATCAATATCGGCCCGGATTCCAGCCTGACCCTCATCCTGGGAAAGACCACGGCGAGCCTGGTCAACAACGTCGACATCAACAACACCGGAGTCGCGCCCAACTGCCTCATCCTGGGAACGGACCAATTCACCGGCGACTTCAGCGTCAGGAACAACACCAGTCTCAACGCGGCCCTTTACATGCCCAAGGCGAGATTCGTCGTCGATCAAGCCAACTTCACCCTTAAGGGGGCCGTCGTCTGCGACTACATCGACGTCCGCAACAACCTGGATTTCTATTACGATGAGGCCCTGAAGGAGCTCAACGTCATCAAGGGTGGTATCCCTTACTGGCGCGTGACCACCTGGCAGGAGCGCGTCGGCGACTGAGTCGCCGGGGCTTCTTCCGCCTCCCGCCTCATCTCCCCGTCTCCCCTTCAGGGGTGAGACGGAAGTGGACATTTTCACCCCGCCTATCACCACGGCGGACGATGGACAGCCCTCCGGTCCCGGGATAGGATGGGCCCATTATGAAGCCGAAACGGGCGCAAACGGTCGCGCCGCAGAGGAGAAGGCTATGATGGGCATCCGTCCTGAGAAAGCCGGTGTGAGGAACAGGGACCACGAGCGAGGCATGATCCTGGCCGTGGCGACCATCGTCGTCATCGCCATGCTGGTGATGGCCACCCCCTTCCTGTTCAAGCTGTCCATGCAGTCCCGGACGACCGAGAAGTCGAACCGGTCGCTCGCGGCCTTCAACCTGGCCGAGGGCGGGGTGGACAGGGCCCTCTGGGAGATGAACCAGCCCTACGCGGTCTCCGGGGGGATCGTCGCCGTCGACGAGGAGGGGAACGGGACCCTCGCGCTGACCTATGAGGAGGTCGGGGACAGGACGGGAACGATCCAGGGGACCATCATGACGAACTTGGGCGTCGAGCCCAACGTCCGGACCATCGTCGCCACCGGGGGCGTCCCCCACATCGCCGGCCAGCCCGTGACGCGGACGGTCGGCGTGAATCTGGAGAAGTACTACAAGTCGGTCTTCGATTTCGGCATCTTTGCCGACGAGGGGATCTGGGGCAAGACGAACATCAAGACCGACAGCTTCAACTCGAACGACGGAGCCTACGGGGGCTCCCTCGCCGGCGGGGGCGTCAACAAGGGGCATAACGGCCACGCCGGCACCAACGCCACCGGGGACGCGGCCATCGAGATCGCCCAAGGCTCGAGCAGTGAGATCCACGGCAACCTCGCCGCCGGGACGGGGACGGATCCGGACAGCCTTACCGACGTCATCAGCATCCCCTCGGAGTCCATCTTCAAGGAAGGGGGCGAGCGGATGATCATGTCGGCCGAGTTCGAGATGCCCCAGGTCGACCTCTGGGACCTGCCTCCCCGCGACATGTTCGGGACCGAGCTCGATTTCCACGACTGGTTCTCGTCCCAGCCCCCCGTCGATGGCCCCCTGCCTTCGGACATCATCAACCCGGGCTTCGACAAGGGCGCCCTGTCCTCCTCGAAGACGGTCCTGACGCCGGCCGATAGCGGGGTCTACACGTCCTTCAACCTGGCCAAGAACAAGAGCCTGACGGTCCAGGGGAACGTCGCCATCTATGTCACCGGCCTCGACGGGGCGACGGGCTCCTTCGAGCCGCTGAAGAACTCGTCCATCACGATCGGAGAGAACTCGAGCCTGACCCTCATCCTCGGCAAGACCTCCTCGGTCAACGTCATCAACAACTGCCAGATCAACAACACGCAAACGGCCGCCGATCTTCTCGTCCTCGGGACATCGCAGTTCACCGGGAACTTCGGTCTCCGGAACAACGATACCATCAAGGCCGCCATCTACATGCCCAATGCCAGTTTCGTCGTCGACCAGGCCAACGTCGACCTCTACGGAGCGGTCGTCTGCGACTACATCGACATTCGCAACAATGTCGACCTCCATTACGACGAGGCCCTGAAACAGCTCAGCTACGTCAAGGGAGGCATCCCGTACTGGCGGGTGACGACCTGGCAGGAGCGCGTCGGCGATTAAGCCGTTTCAGGGGTCGTTATTGGGGGTTAGGAAAAAATCCCCGCCTAATTCATCGTTCGGGGTGAGGGCCCGCCCGGAAGCCGTTCCCGGGCGCTCCCTCGGCCCGCTCCCGGCCCCTTCCGCAACGGGGGCCGTAATCATAAAGCCCGGGCGCCGGGCCTGCGGCCATGTTCATAGTCTTCTCACCCCTCCCATGCCCTGAAGGCCCGGTTATCGCGCCCCGGGGACACCTCCGTTCCGGCAGGGTTGAAATCTACGACTAATATGGTTGGGGTGAAGAGATGATCGACAAGAACGGACGGGCGAGCGGGCGAGAGCGGGGAGCCGTACTGATTGTGGCGATCCTGCTCATGGTCTGCATGGTGGTCATGGCGGCGCCGTTCCTGTCCCGGCTTTCCGGGCAGTATCGGTCGACGGACCGGGGCTACAAGTCGATGGCGGCGTTCAACCTGGCCGAAGCCGGGGTGGAGATGGCCGTCTTCGAGCTCAACAACATGTGGCTCGTCTTCGACTGGCAGGCCTCCGAGGACGGGACCATAAGCCGGACCATCGACGACTTGGCGGGCTCGGGGGGCGAGGCCGTCGGGGATGTCGACATCCGGGTCTTCCCCCTGGTCGGGGAGGAACGGATCGTGGACTCGATGGGGAAGGTCCCGTTCATCGCCGACCGGAACGTGGACCGGTCGGTCCAGGTCGTCCTCCAGGCGGAGTACGGGTCGATCTTCAAGTTCGCGGTCTTCGCGGACGAGGGGATCTACATGGCCTCGAACACCCGGATCGACAGCTACGACACCGGCGAGATCCTGGTCTACGACGAGAGGACGGCCGGAGCCAACGGACACGTCGGGACGAACTCCACGACGCCGGCTTCAGACGGCGGCGGGATCCAGATGAGCAGTCAGGACACGATCTACGGCAACGTCGCCTGCGGCGCCGGCACGCAGGTGGGGGCCGTCGACAGCGTCATCGATTCGAGCGCCGCCAACACCTCGATCGAGGGGGGCAAATACGTTCTCGGAACGCCCTTCGACATGACGCTCGACCCTCCGCCTTCGAGCTTCGTTTCGGGCCTCACCTACGATCCGTCGCACCCCAACCTCGTGGCCGGGGCCAAGGGCGGCATGACCGTCATCAATTCATCGAAAAGCGGGATCTACGACTCCTTCGTCGTGGACGTGAATTCGAAGGCCCGGATCGAAGGGGACGTCACGCTGTACATCACGGGCACGGGTCAGGACAAGGGCGAGTTCCTGATGAAGAACAACTCGACCATCGAGATCGCGCCGGGCTCCAGTCTGAAGCTCATCCTCGGGGACACGACGTTCACCCAGCTGTCGAACACGGCCGTCAATAACCTGACGAAGACCGCCTCGAACCTGGTCATCCTCGGCACGGAGGAGTTCACCGGGGAGATGCACTGGAATTCCAATACCGACCTCTACGGGGCGATCGCCGTCCCCGAAGCCTCGATCCACTACGACAGCAACTACGACCTGTACGGCTCGCTCGTCTGCGACTATCTGGATTTTGACGCGAACGCCGACATCCACTACGACGAGGCCCTGGGCAAATTGGATTGGATCAAGGGCGGAATTCCGGGCTATAAGGTAAAATCCTGGCAAGAAAGATCGTAGTACGAGACACGCGGCGAGCCTCTTGTCTCGCCCCTCAAGACGCAGGCTGAAGCCTGCGGCTACAAGTCTCCCTTGTCTCGCTCTTCTCGCCCGTTAAGACGCAGGCTAAAGCCTGCGGCTACGAGTCTCCCTTGTCCCGCCTGTCTCGCTTGTCTCGCTCTTCTCGCCCCTATTTCTTAAATAGGGATAGATAGGCCTCGAGGAGAGGCCCTCCCCACAGCAGCGCGACGACGGCCGCGGGCGCGAGGAACGTGCCGAAGGGAAGGGCGAACTGGGCGTCCTTCTTCCGGAACAGGATGAAGAAGCCCCCGACCAGGGCCCCGGCGAATGACGCCAGGACGAGCGTGAGCACGGTCGGGAGCCAGCCCAGGAAGGCCCCGATGACCAGCATCATGGTCACGTCGCCCATCCCCAGCCCCTCCTTGCGGCGGACCAGGAAGTAGGCTCCGTAGACGAAAAGCAGGAATCCCGACCCGACGACGGCCCCGATGAGGACCTGGCGGAAGCCCATGTCCTGCCTCACGAGCCCGTAGCCCAGGCCCAGGATCAGGCCGGGAAGGGTGATCTCATCCGGGAGGATCTGGTGATAATAGTCGATGAAGCCGAGGGCGATCATCGCGCTGGCGAACAGGCACGAGGCGACGAACGGGATTCCCGCCGTCCGTCCGTGATGGAGGTAGAGCGCGAGGAAGACGGCCGGCGTCAAGACTTCGACCAGGAAGTAGGAGATCGGGATGCCGAAGCCGCAATGCCGGCATTTCCCTCGGAGGATGAGATAGGACAGGACGGGGATATTATCGTAGGGCTTGATGCCCTTCCCGCAGTTCGGGCAGGTCGAGGGCGGACGGACCAGGCTCATATCCCGGGGGACGCGGAAGATGACGACGTTCAGGAAGCTCCCCCAGGCCAGCCCGTAGAGGACGATGAGGAATACGGTCATCGTTTCCACCAGATCGACGGAGCGCTGACGGCGCCCGTCGCCGGATCATAGACGTAGTCTTTCCCGTCCATATCCTTCGGGAGAGAGGCCAGGAAGCCCGCGGGGACGAGCCGGTCAAGGGCCGGCGGGAGCCGGCCGTACTTCCCTTTGAAGCTCCCGACCGCCGCCGTCAGGCCCGCGATGTCCATCGCGGCCTTGACCTGGTAAAGATGGTTGGACGCGGTCTTCTTGATCTGGGGGTCGGTCGCGGTGTCATAGATCTCGAGCCATGTATCCCAGGCCGTCCGATAATCCGCGGCCTTGAAGGTCGAGCTCGCGTAAAGCCGCCGGATGAGGTCGGGCGCCCCGGGCACCGCCGCGGCCTTGCCGAAATACTCCCGCGCCAGCTTGTCGTCCTTCAACTGCATCCGGGCGATGTGCCCCGCTTCGAACGGGAAGAGCCACATGTCCGGGTTCTTGGCGGCCCCGCGGTCGAGGATCTTCAGCGCCAACGCGACGTCATGGGCTTCCATGCCCGCTATGAGCGACCCGAGCTCGTAGGGGTCGGTATAGCGGGGGTCGAGCTCGGCGATGATGGAGAAGATGTGGTCCAGCCGCTCGAACCGGTCCGGGATCTCGTAGCTGCTGTAGTACTGGATGGCCCAGAGATAGATGAGGTCGGCGGCCAGGGCCGAATATCCGAACGTTGCGTATTTGAGGAATTTCCCGGAGGGCACATAGATGATGGACGAGCCCGGAACCTTCTCCCGGAGGATCGTGTCGGTCTCGAGCTTCAGCCCCATGAAGCCCGCGCACGTCGCGAGAAGGAACAGGGCGAGCGCGAAGCCTCCGGAGATGCGCTTCGGGGCGATGGGTCGCGATATCATGTCAGCCATTTTCGTTCGTCGATCTCAAACGCAGGCTAAAGCCTGCGGCTACAAACATACCAGAGCCGCGTGATCGCGTGTAGCCGCAACCTTTAGGTTGCGTCTTCTCGCAGGCTAAAGCCTGCGGCTACAACAAGCCCTCAAGACGCGGGCTGAAGCCCGCGTCTGCAAATCCGCGCGATTCAAGCGCAGGCTAAACCTGCGGCTACGGATCAAACAAGATCCCATCAAACAAGATCCCATTAAATAAAATCCCGCTTCCTGAAGACCCAAACGGCCAGCCCGAGGAGGAATGCCGCGTAGAAGAGGCCGTAGGCCGTGGAATAGAGGTAGATGCGCGGCGGGATGGGCAGGTTGTGGACGACCTCCGTCCTGAAGTTGAAGTTCTCGAGGTCGGGGAGGAACGCGTAGAGGACGCGGGCGGCGGTGCGGCCGGCCCCGGGCCTCATCTTCCTGATGAGCGTTTCCAGGCTCCAGGACAGGTGGCCGATGAGGTAGAAGGAGAGCGAGAAGATGGAGCTGAGGATGGGCGTCGAGAACGTGGAGAACAGGATGGCTACGGCCGTCACGAGCAGGAGCTCGAGGAAGATGAACGCGACAGCCGTGAGCAGGGGCCATTCGACCCGGAACGTGTGGAGGAAGAGGACGACGAGGAAGATGGCGGCCATGAGGACGGTCATGATGAAGAGCGTCAGGACCAGGCCGAGGTATTTCCCCAGGATGAACTGGGCCCTGTGGAGCGGCTTGGCCAGGAGGGTGAAAATGGTCTTCTTGTCGATCTCCTTGTAGACGAGTCCCGTCCCCATGAGGATGGCCATGAGCACGCCGAAGAGGGAGATGGAGGCGAGCCCGACGTCCTTGATGATCTTGACCCGGTCGCCGACCGTCAGGACGGCCAGGACGCGGGAGAAGACGATGCAGACGGCGGCGAAGAAGAACAGGAGGTAGAGGACGCGGTCCCTCTTGGCCTCCTTGAACGTGTTCCGGGCGATGGTCGCGATCTTCACCGGCCCCTCACCATGTCCACGAAGATGTCCTCGAGCGTCTCGGTCCGGGGGACGAGGGATTCGATGCGCCCCTTCTTCTCCCGGACGAGGTCGAGGACCTTATCGACCTTGTCTTCCTCGAGGACCTTGAGGAGGACGCGCCCGCCGCGGACCGAGAGGCTCTCGCCGAGCCCGCCCAGGTCGCCCGGCTGGAGCCCGGACACCGTCACCTCGGTGAAGAGGACGCGCTCCGAGATGAGGTCGTGGAGCGAGCCCTGGCTGACGATGCGGCCGCCGACGATGATGGCCACGCGGTCGCAGATCATCTCGATGTCCTGGAGGATGTGCGAGGAGAGGAAGACGGTCTTGCCCTCGCGCTTGAACCGGACGATGATGTCGCGGATCTCCTTCCGGCCGAGGGGATCGAGGCCTCCGAGCGGCTCGTCCAGGACGACAAGGGCCGGGTCGTTGATGAGGGCCTGGGCCAGCCCCACCCGCTGGAGCATGCCCCGAGAGAACTTCCGGAGCTGGAGCCCGGCCGCCGGCTCCAGGCCGACGAGCTTGAGGAGAGAAGCGATGCGCTCCTCCTTGACGGCTTTCCCGAGGAGGAACAGGTCCGCGTAAAAGGCGAGGAACTCTCGGGCCGTCAGGTAATCGTAGAAATAAGGGTTCTCCGGAAGGAAGCCCAGCCTTTCCCGGGCCTTCGGCGCGAGGTGGGGCTTTCCGAAGATCTCCACGGTCCCCGCGTCCGGGAAGATGAGGCCGAGGACGCATTTGATGGTCGTTGTCTTGCCGGCCCCGTTCGGCCCGAGGTAGCCGAAGATCTCGCCCTCCGCGACCTCGAGGCCGATGCCCTTGAGGATCTCCTTTTTCTTCGGGATGAACCCCGTCCCGAAGGACTTGCGGAGGCCGTCTATCCTCAGCGCGCTCGCCATGGCCCCCTCATTCGAGCCCGGGGATCTTCCGGGCGTTCTCGAGCAGCTTCTCCTGGGTGTACCGGTGTTCCCGCTTCGAAGCGAGGTGGAGCTTGAGCTGGTCCTTGATCTCGCCGTCCGGGACCAGGGTCAGCAGGCGCTCGTACCGGGCGATAAGAAGATCCTCGGCCGGGACCAGGCCCTCGAGGGCCGTCAGGCGGTTCGTGCCCGGGTAATCCGCCGGCATGGGGGAGCGGCTCCTCTCGACGCCCGCGGCGTCGGTGACGGCGTTCTCGATCCGGACGACGTCGCCGAGCCTGACGAGAATGCCCGAGAGCTTGTCCCAATGGCGCATGTGGTCGATGGAGTTCTTGAAGAGGCGCTGGCCGAGGTCCTGGTGGTCGCTGAAGAGAAAGACGAATTTCAGGTAACGGTGCATGAGCTCGTTCTCGAGGCGGGCGATCTCGTGGATGAGCCCGACGTCCTCCCGGGCGTCATTTTCGGGCCTGGGCTTGAAGATCTCTGCCTCTCCCGCGCCGGCCGCCCGCATCGCCGCGATCATCGTCGCAAACTGCTTGGAGTGGCGGACCTCGTCGTAGGAGATATTGAGGACCATGTTCCGGACCTTGGCGTAGGCCTGGTCCCGGAAATCCGCGGACTGGTAGAGGTCCGTTACCAGGTCCTCGGTCTTCCGGTCCCGCTCGAGGTTGTCCACGATCCGGGGATAGCGGATGACCTCGTCGGTCCGGAACGACGGCGTCCCGCCCACCTGGCGGACGAGGAGTCCCAGTTGGAGGGCGTGGTACATCTCGTCGATGGTGATCTGGATCCACTGGCCGCGGACGTCGGTCCTCAGCTTCATGACCGGGTCCTCGTAGAAATACTTGGCCTTGGGCATGGCATAGGCGTGGTAAAGGTATTCGATGCTGACGGCCCATTCGTGCTCCAGGGCGATGGTCAGGTACTTGAGGAGGTCGCCGTGGGTATCGATCTTCGAAAAATGTTCCATCGTGTTCTCCCGAGGCCGTTTTCGGTCCGGCGACACAGGGATTATATCTTCCTTCGGGTCAAATTTAAAGCCCGGAAGCGCGGGCTGAAGCCCGCGGCTACATCTAAAAGCAAGCTCGAGGTCGAGAGCCGGTCGTCCCGGGCAAAAAAGGCCTCCCGCTCCCGTCGTCATTCCTGTATAATCAGACGGTCAAGCGTACGAACACGTTCATGGAGGTCTCCCGATGTCGGATTTCGGCGGAGCGCTCAGGTCTCTGAAGGAATTCCCGGACTACAAGATGGCCGTCCTCGGCGTCCCGTTCGACGAGAAATCCTCCTACCTCCGGGGCGCCGCCGGCGGCCCGGCGGCCATTCGCAAGGCGTCTACGGGGAAGTGTTACAACGAATACTCGGAGCTGGGTGTGAACCTGGCAGAGGAGACCGTGCTCGTCGACCTCGGCGACGTCGACGTCTCCGGGGACCCGGACAGGATCTTCGCCGCCATCGAGAAGGACGTGGCCGCGATCCTGGACAAGGGTGCCGTCCCCGTCGTGCTGGGCGGGGACCACTCCATTTCCTATCCCGTCCTCAAGGCCTTCGGCCCCAGGTTCAAAGCCCTCGACATCCTCCATTTCGACGCCCACCCGGACCTCTACGACGACCTCTACGGCGACCGGCTCTCGCACGCTTGCCCCTTCGCCAGGATCATGGAGGACGGGCTGGCCCAAGGCCTGGTCCAGGTCGGCATCCGGGCCGCGACGCCCGACCACAAAGCCCTGGCGATGAAGCACGGCGTCCGGATGATCGAGATGAAGGACATCGCCGACCCGCTCTTCCTCAAGTTCAAGAACCCGCTCTACATCTCCTTCGACCTCGATGCCCTCGATCCCGCCTTTGCGCCGGGCGTATCGCATCATGAGCCGGGCGGGCTCACGACGCGCCAGGCCATCCAGGTCATTCAGGGCCTCAAGGCCCGCATCGTCGGCTTCGACATCGTCGAGCTCAACCCGGCCCGGGACCCCTCCGGGATCACGGCCGCGGCGGCCTTCAAGCTGATGCAGGAGATCATGGGAAAGATCGTCAATCCCTGAGGCAATGCGCCGGGACCCGACCAAGGTCGTGTCCGAGGATAGGCCCAAGCGAAGGCCTTTATATCCCGTCCCCCCTTTGGTAAAGGGGGGGTAGGGGGATTTCGTGTCAAGGAGGCATCATGCGCCGTAGGCTCATCGGGGGAGCGCTCGTTCTGTCGCTGGCCGCCGGGCTGTCGGCCCAGGCCGCCCGGTTCGATGATCTTTTCACGGACCGGACCATGCGCATCGACTATTACCATACCGGAGACGCCGAAGGCGAAGCGGCGACCCTGGACCGCGTCTACGACCAGGGGACCTGGGCGGGGAGCCGGACGCACCTCATCGACCCCTTCAACGTGGGCCGTTACCTGGTCACGATATCCGACGCCGCCTCGGGGGCCCTGCTTTTCTCCAGGGGGTTCGACAGCTATTTCGGCGAGTACAAGACATCCGGTCCCGCTCTCGCGGGCGTCAAGCGGACCTTCCATGAATCGGCCCTCGTTCCCTATCCAAGGAAGAAGGTCCGGTTCACGCTCGAGGCGAAGGACCGGAAGAACGTCCCGCACGCCGTCTTCTCCTGCGAGATCGATCCCGCGGACCAGGCCGTCGTCCGGGAGACGCCCGCTCCCGGGGTCAAGGTCTTCGAGCTCGTGAAGAGCGGGGATCCCCATGCCAAGGTTGACATCGCCTTCGTCGCCGAGGGCTATACGGCCGCCGAAGAGGCCAAGGTCAAGGCCGACCTGGAGCGGTTCGTCGGGGTCCTATTCAAGGGCGAGCCCTACGCAAGCCGCCGGGACTCGTTCAACGTCTATGGCGTCTTCAAGCCCTCGGCCGAGAGCGGGACCGACGAGCCGAGCCACGGCCGCTATCGGGCGACCGCGGTCGGGACCTCGTTCGATTCGCTCGGCTCCGATCGCTACCTCCTGACCGAGGATAATCGGAGCCTCCGCGACATCGCGGCCGCCGTCCCGTACGACACCCTCTTCATCATGGTCAACGAGAAGCGCTACGGCGGGGGAGGCATCTATAATTTCTTCTGCACCTTCACCGTGGACAACCAGTGGCACGAATATCTCTTCCTCCACGAGTTCGGGCACTCTTTCTCCGGCCTCGCCGACGAATACTACACCTCCGACGTGGCCTATAACGAGTTCTACCCGCGCGGCGTCGAGCCGGCGGAGGCCAACATCACGGCCCTTCTCGACCCCGCGACCCTGAAGTGGAAGGCGCTGGCCACTCCGGGGACCGCCATCCCGACGCCCTGGGAGAAGGCGGCGTTCGACGCCATGGAGGAGGCTTCGCAGAAGGTCCGGCGGGAGGCGAACGCGAAGGTCGCGAAGCTCAAGAGGGAAGGAGCGCCCGCCGTCGATATCGTCGCGGCCGAGGCCGAGGTCGAGCGCCTTTCGAAGGAGGCCGCCCGGAACGCGGACGCCTTCCTCGCGGGGAGCCGGTTCGCGGGCCAGGTGGGGGCGTTCGAGGGCGCGGGCTACGCGTCCGAGGGGCTCTATCGCCCGGAGATCGACTGCCTCATGTTCTCCAAAGGGGATAAGCCGCTATGCCGGGTCTGCGAAGGGGCGGTCATAAAGGTCATCGAGCACTTTCTCGAATAGGGAGCGAACCCGGTCTGGAATCCTTCACCGGAGTGAAAGTAGGGAAGGCCCCTACTATAGTCTGCATTTTGTAAGATGTAAAGGAAAGGCGGGCTGTTGTCAGCAAAAGGGGGGTTGATGATGGGAACCAAAAAGGTGGGGGCTTTCTCCAGCCCGCTCAAGAAAGCCAATATTATTATAGCATCGGAAAGCCGAAAGTAAAGCGGAAAAAAGCAAAATACTGAATATTTATTTATATCCGGGGCGATCGTTCCCCGATGTTGAATTTCACAATGGAAAAGTGTCCAATAGGGGCGGCGAACGCTCTCGGCAAGGAGGACGGATGGACGACAAGAAGATCGATATCAAGGTGGATGAGCATGTGGCGCTGGGCCAGTACTCCAACCTGGCCGCGATCCGCCACACGAAGGAGGAGTTCCTGTTCGACTTCGCCTTCGTCTTTCCCGACGGCCCCATCGGCAAGCTGGTCTCGCGGGTCATCGTCAGCCCGGCCCATGCCAAGCGGTTCATGGAGGCTCTCGAATCGAACGTCCGGCGCTACGAGGAGAATTTCGGGCCCATCGTGCCGGCCGACATCCCGCCCTCGGTGGGGTTCATCCAGTGAGCTGCAACAGGGGGAGAGGACCAGATTTGTCTTGACAAGACCTCCGTTTTTTTATATTAGTTGAAGCAGATTGTGGATTTATCTCTAGGGTTTATTACCGTCTCAGGCCTTCATAGCGAGTCAGAAGAGAAACTCAACCTTTAGGAGGTACATTTGAAAAAGCACCTAGGACTCGTCTTGTGCCTCGCGCTGTTCCTGGCCCTCGCGCCCCTCGCTCACGGATCGGGCTTCCTGATCTACGAGCACGGCGCCGCGGCGATGGGAATGGCCGGGGCTTTCGTGTCCATCGGCTCCGACGCCTCGACGGTTTTCCATAACCCGGCGGGGATGTCCATGCTCAGAGGCACGAACATCTCCCTCGGCGGCACGATCATCAAGCCCGTGGGGTCCCTGGCCCTGCCCAACTTCCCCGACCCGAGGTTCGCCAAGGTGGATCAGATCGACCAGACCTTCCTGGCCCCGAACTTCTACCTGACGCACAAGTTCGGTCCGAAGTTCGCGGCCGGGATCGGCGTCTTCGCCCCTTACGGGCTGGGGACGAAATGGCCCGAGAATTATCCCCTGCGCTATCTCGGCACGTCCAACGAAATGCAGACCGTCTTCGTCAACCCTTCGATCTCTTACCTGGTCACCGACCGCTTCTCCATCGGCGGCGGCGTTTCGTACATCATGTCCAAGCTCTCCCTCAATCTCGTCCGCCTGACCGAGATCGGCCCCTATTGGACGGGCGACGTTCCCGCCTCCCTCGACGGCGCGACCGGCAATGCGCTGTCCTTCAACCTGGGGGTGCTCTACAAGGGCGACTCTTTTTCCTGGGGCGCCACCTGGCGCAGCGCCTTCGACATCAAGTATGAGGGCGACCTCGCCCTGGACACGGCCAACGTTCCCGCCCCCTTCAAGGCCTTCGTCCCGACGACCGGGAGCGTCACGACGACCTTCCGGTTCCCCGACACGTTCACCTTCGGCGGGTCCTTCAAGCCCGTCGAAGACCTGACGGTGGCCGTGGATGCCCAGTACTTCACCTGGAGCCGCTACGACAAGTACGTCATCGAGATCACCTACCCCGCGGGCTACCCCGAGGGCGAGCCCGAGACCGTCCTGGAGAACTGGAAGAACACCTGGATCGCCCGCCTCGGCCTTCAGTACGATCTCAATGCGAGTCTGGCCCTGCGCTGCGGCTTCATTTACGATTGGACGCCTCAGCCTGTCGAGAGCATCGATCCCAACCTCCCCGACGCCAATCGATACGCCCTGACCCTCGGCATCGGCTATAAGATCGGGCGCATCGTCATCGACGCGGGCTACCAGTACGAGAGGTTCGCCGACCGGAAGAGCCCGAACCGGAGCATCTATCCCTTCGGCTGGGGCGAGGGGACCTATAAGACGACAGGCCATCTCTTCGGCGTCAGCTTGGGCTACGCGTTCTAGAGGAAATTTTTTTGGAGGTATATTCCAATGGCGTATGAGTTCAAGAATTCCAAAGGGACGAGCTACTACCTGCATTCCAAGGATGTCGAGCTCAAGGGCGGCCGGAAGCAGACCATCTACTTCTTCGCCCGCGACATCCGCCCCGGCGCCCTGAACGAAGTCCCGGCGGCCTACCAGGTCGTCGAGACCACGAAGACGGGGATGCCCATCCTCAAGAAAAAGTAGCCCGGGTCCTTATTCTATCGAAAGCCAGCGGGGCCGCCCGCGCGCCGGAATAGCGCGGGCGGTCCCTTGCCTTCAACCTGTCCCCGATTTCCTTTTGACGGCCCGTTCCCATCCGAGTATACTTCCGGACATGAAACGGAAGGGTCGCTTTTTCCCCTCGTGTTGGACCGTCGCCGCCCTGGTCTTCTCCCCTGCTTGCGGGAAGAAGGACGGGGCCCCGGCCCCCGGCGCCGCGGCGAAGAAGATCCGCGTCGCCGTCATCCCCAAAGGGATGACCCATGAGTTCTGGAAATCCATCCACGCCGGCGCGGTCAAGGCCGCGCGGGAGCTCGACGTCGACATCATCTGGAAGGGCTCCCAGAAGGAGGACGACCGGGCCCAGCAGATCACCGTCGTCGAGGACTTCATCAGCCGCGGGGTGGACGGCATCGTCCTCGCCCCCCTCGACGACCGCGCCCTCACCCGCCCCGTTGCGGACGCGGTCCGCGAGGGCATCCCCGTCGTCATCATCGACTCGGCGCTTCATAGCGAGGACTATACGAGCTTCGTGGCCACGGACAACTATAAGGGCGGGGTCCTCGGCGCGCGCCGTCTGGGCGGGCTCCTCGGGGGGAAGGGGAAGATCTTCCTCGTCCGTTACCAAGAGGGCTCGGCCAGCACCATGGAGCGTGAGCGGGGGTTCCTGGACACGGTCAAAGCCGAATTCCCCGGCCTGACGATCCTCGTCCAGGACCAGTATACGGGCGCCACGACGGAGACGGCTTACCAGCTGGCCGAGAATCTCCTCGGCCGCTTCCCGGACGTCGAGGGCATCTTCACCCCCAACGAATCCAGCACGTTCGGGACGCTGAGGGCGGTCCAGGAATCGGGGATCGCCGGCAAGGTCCGGTTCGTCGGGTTCGACAGCTCCCCCAAGCTCGTCGAGGCGCTCCGGCGGGGCGATATCCAGGGACTCGTCCTCCAGAACCCCATGAAGATGGGCTATCTGGGGGTCAAGTTCATCGTGGCCCATCTCAGGGGCGAGGCCGTGCCGAAGGTCGTGGATACCGGCGTCGAAGTGGCGACTCCCGAGAACATGGACACCCCGGAGATCAAAGCGCTCCTCGAGCCGGACTTTTCCCGGTATCTCGACTGATGACGATCCCGGGCGATCGCGTTCCCGTCCTCCGGATGAGCGGCATCCGCAAGGACTACGGAGCGACGCGCGCCCTCGATGACGTTTCCCTCGAGCTCGCGGCCGGCCAGGTCCACGCCCTTCTCGGCGAGAACGGCGCGGGCAAGAGCACCCTGGTCAAGATCCTGAGCGGCGCCGTCCGGCCCGACTCCGGCCGGATGGAGATCGACGGCGCGTCCTACTGTCCGGCCGACCCCCTCGACGGCCGGAAGCGCGGGATCTCGATGATCTACCAGGAGCTCAACCTCGCGCCGCACCTGACCGTCGAGGAGAACATCTGTCTCGGACGGGAGGAGCACACGGCCGGCTTCCTCGACCGGAAGGCGATGAAGGGGGCCGTCCGCGAGGCCCTCGCGTTCGTCGACCACCCCGAGATCTCGCCCGACATCCAGGTCCGGAAGCTGAGCGTCGGAGCCCGCCAGGTCGTCGAGATCGCCCGGGCGGTCATGCGTCGGGCGAAGATCCTCGTCATGGACGAGCCGACGAGCTCCCTGTCCCGGGAGGACGGCGAGCGGCTCTTCGACATCGTCCGGCGGCTCAAGACCCAGGGCGTGAGCGTCATCTATATCAGCCATTTCCTCGAGGAGGTCCGCCGGGTTGCCGACGCTTATACCGTCCTCCGGGACGGGAAGAACGCCGGGTCGGGGACCATGGAAGGGACGTCGCTCGATTCCCTCATCCAGCTCATGGTGGGGCAGAAGGTCGCCGAGATGTTCCCCAGGATCCCGCATGCGGCGGGGGACGTCGTCCTCTCGATCGCGGGACTGAAGGGGCCGACGATGGGCGCCCCCGTCAGCCTGGACCTCCGCAGAGGGGAGATCCTCGGGATCGCCGGCCTCATCGGATCGGGAAGGACCGAAATGCTCCGGACCGTGTTCGGCCTCGACCCCGTCGAGTCCGGCCGGATCGAGATCGGCGGGAAGCGGGCGGCCGGGCGCACGCCCCGGTCGCGGATAAGACAAGGCCTGGGGCTTCTCAGCGAGGACCGCGGCGGGGAGGGGCTGGCCCTGAACATGACCGTCGCCGACAACATCGCCCTGAGCGACTTCGGCCCATACGTCCGGCGGGGCCTCATCGACCTCGACGCCCAGAAGAGCGCCGCCAAGGGTTGGATCAGCGAGATGAAGATCAAGACCGGGGGGCCCGGACAGAAGGTCGCGAGCCTGTCGGGCGGGAACCAGCAGAAGGTGGCCCTGGCCCGGCTCCTCCACCAAAAGGCGGAGGTCCTCCTCCTCGACGAGCCGACGCGCGGCGTCGACGTCGTCAGCAAGGTTCAGATCTACGAATGGATCGGCGGGCTGGCCGCCCGGGGGAAGGCCGTCCTCTTCGTCAGCTCCTACCTGCCCGAGCTCCTGGGCGTCTGCGACCGCATCGCCGTCTTCCACAGAGGAAATTGCGTCGAGGCCCGGGCGGCGGCGGACTGGGACGCGGCGGCCCTGATGGCCGCGGCGACCGTGGGGAGAACGTCATGAACGGAAACGGCAAGCGTCGGTTGAAGAGCGCGCTCAACGTCCTTGGCCCATTCCTCGGGCTCCTCCTGGTCATCGCCATCTTTTCCGCGATGCCGGAGGTCCGCGACCGCTTCCTGAGGGCCGCCAACTTCCGGAGCGTGGCCACCCAGTCGGTCATCGTCGCCCTGGGCGCCCTGGGGATGACCCTGGTCATCATCGGCGGCGGCATCGACCTCTCGGCGGCGTCCAATATCGCGCTGGCCAGCGTCATCTCGGCCCACGCCATCAACCAGGGGGCCTCGCCGCTCATCGGCCTTATCCTCGGGGTCCTGACGGGCGGGCTCGTCGGGTTCGTCAACGGGGGGCTCATCACCCGGCTCAGGCTGGTCCCGTTCATCGTTACCATGGGCATGATGGGCATCGCCCGGGGGGCGGCCAAGTGGATCGCCGGGAACCAGAAGATCGACGCCCCGCTGACCTGGGTCAACGACCTCATGGCCAAGAGCCCCCGGCCGTCGTGGCTCCTCATGGCCCCGGGGATCTGGATCATGATCGTCTTCGCCGTCCTGATGGCCGTCGTCCTGCGGTCGACGGTCTTCGGCCGGCACGTCTTCGCCATCGGCTCCAACGAATCCACGGCCCGGCTCTGCGGCATCCGAACGGACCGGACGAAGGTCCTCGTCTATGCCATCTCCGGCCTGTTCTGCGGCCTGGCCGGGGTCATGGAATTTTCCCGGCTGACGGTGGGCGATCCGACCGTGGCCGTCGGCCTCGAGCTCGACATCATCGCGGCGGTCGTCATCGGAGGCGGAAGCCTGTCCGGCGGGGAGGGGAGCATCCTGGGCACGATGATCGGCGTCTTCATCATGTCCTTCCTGAGGAACGGCTGTACCATGATGGGCTGGCCGAACTACATCCAGGAGATCATCATCGGCGTCATCATCGTCGCGGCGGTGAGCCTGGACCGGATCCGTCACCGCCAGGCCGGCTGAGGCCCCGGAGGGAGCCTTGGAAAGACCCCTGCGCGTCCTCGAGGCCCGAGCCCCGTTGCGGGCGAACGACATCGGAGGCTGGACGGACACCTGGTTCGCCGGCCGCGGGCGCGTTCTAAACCTGGCCGTCGCCCCGACCGTCGAGGTCCGGATCGAGGTCTTCGGGAATCCGGGCGCCGCCCCGGAAAGGGTCCGCGTCCATGCCCTGAACTACGGGGAGACGTTCTCGTTCATCCCCGAGGAGCCCGGCCCCGCCTCGGGCCCGTTCGCCCTGCTCCGCTATTCCATCGGCGCGTTCGTTATCCCGGAGGATGCGAGGCTCGAAATATCCGTGTTCTCTCCGGTCCCCCCTGGCTTCGCGACCGGGACCTCGGCCGCCGTCTGCGTCGCCCTTCTGGGCGCGCTCGACCGCCTGACGGGCGGAGGCCGGACGCCCGACGGGATCGCGGCCCTGGCCCACGGGATCGAAACCGGAAAGCTCGGCCGGCAGTCCGGTATCCAGGACCAGATCGCGGCCGCACGGGGAGGCGTGAGCTTCATCCGCGTGACGCGCTATCCGGCGTCCGAGGTCGAGACGCTCGCCCTCGAGTCCCGGGTGAGGGAGGGCCTTGATCGTCGCCTGCGCCTGGTCGGGCTCGGAAGCTCCCGCGATTCCTCGGTCCTCCACGAGCGGGTCATCTCCGAACTGGAGAAGGGGGGGCCCGTCCGCTCCAGGCTGGACGAGATGAGCCGGTTGGCCGAAGAAGCCAGGGAAAGCCTCCTCGGCGGTGACCTCGAACGCTACGGCCTGATCATGATCGACAACAACGAATGTCAAAGGGCCCTCGCCGACGGCATCATCCCCCCGGAAGCCGACGCCGTGATCCGCCTTGCCCGGAAGCACGGCGCCTCGGGATGGAAGGTCAATGGAGCCGGTGGTCCTGGAGGCTCCCTAACTCTTCTGGCCGGGGCCGACGATTCCGACGCCCATGCCCTGGAAGTGGAGATCGAAGCGCTCGGGAGAGGAATAAGCCTTGTCCCTATATCTCTCTTCTTGTCCTCTTGATAGGTCAATCGTCCGCGCCTGTGGCCTCCCGTCAGGCAGACTCCCCCTGGGACCGCCTGGCACGGTTCTTGCCTTTAAGGGGGGCGTGAGGAGAAAGAAGATGAGAAAAACCCGGATGCTTGGAACGGTTCTTGCGGCCCTTGTGGCCCTTGTTCCGCTCGCGGCCTTCGCCCAGTCGGACGAGGCGGACGGCCAGAGCTACGCCCGGTTGAGCTTCGTCAAGGGCGAGGTCACCCTCGCCAGGGGAGCGGATCTCGGGACCGAATCCGCCGAGGTGAACCTCCCTGTCGCCGCGGGAAACAAGCTCGTGACGGCTGACGGTCAGGCTGAGATCCAGTTCGGACGGAGGAACTTCCTCCGGCTCGGCGTGTCGAGCGAGGCCGAGTTCGCCGCCCTCCCCGGGAGGAGCGGTGATCCCGTCAAGCTCCATATCCGCGCCGGCCAGGCCTATATCCGGGTGATGAACCTCGAAGCCGAAAAGGGCATCGAGGTCCATACGCCCGACGCCTCGTTCTATATCCTCGAAGAGGGGCTCTACCGCTTCGACATCAGCGAAGGCGGCGCCACCGAGGTCCTCGTCCACGAGGGCTCGGCCGAGGCCGCCGGCGAGGGGGGCTCCGTGGTCATCCGGTCCAACGAGCGGCTTGTCGCCGCGGACGGGGAATTCCGGGGCGATCCCGAAACCTTCAGCGCCGCCATGGACGGCTTCGACCGGTGGAACGAGACGCGCGACGGGCTCCTCGACCGCCGGTCGGGGACATCCTATCTGCCTTCCGCCATCTCCGAATACGAGAACGAGCTCGATGACAACGGCCGGTGGGTGAACCAAGAGTCTTATGGCAACGTCTGGGTGCCCTATGTCCAGGACGTAGAATGGAGGCCCTACCTTTACGGCCGGTGGGTCTGGTATCCCATCATCGGCTGGACCTGGGTCTCTTCGGAGCCGTGGGGCTGGGCCACCTATCATTACGGGCGCTGGCAGTGGGGGTTCGGTCTCGGCTGGTATTGGATCCCGACGACCCATTGGGGCCCCGCCTGGGTCCATTGGTATCATGGGCGCGATCATTACGGTTGGTGCCCTCTCAGCTACTATGATCGGCCCGGGGTCTTCCTCAACGGCAGATATTACGACCGCTGGCGCGGCGATGATTACCCCTGGAATTCCCGCGCCATGACCGTTGTTCGCCGGGACCGCCTGCAATCCCCGGCGATCTCGAGACACGCTCTCCGGTCCTCCGAGCTCGGCGCGCTCGGCCGCATCAGCCTGAGGGCGGACCAACCGAACGTCCGTCCGTCCGCGGGCCGCACGAACCTGTCCTCCCCGGCATTGAGGCGGGTCTCGGCCGCCGGTTCCCGCGCGACCCTGGCGGAACGGGGCGCCCTATCCAAAGGGACCTTGAGAAGCCCGGCGTCGGGAAGCGTTTCGGGCGCCGTTTCAAAGGGCCGTACCTGGACCTCCACGGGAAAGTCCGTTTCGTCCCGAAGCCTGTCCGGCTCAGTTTCCGGGATCCGGACCTTCCCTTCGCGCAACAGCGATGCCGTTTCGTCCCGTACGTCGAAATCGTCCCTCGCCGGCGGGCTGCGCTCGGACACCGTCGTCGAGAGGCCTTCTGGCCTGAGGGCCGGGAGATCCTCCGTGGTGACCGGGACGACCGTTCCGCGGTCGTCGGTCAAGTCCTATTCGGGGACCGTCAAGTCCTCGCCGGGCGGCGTGACGAAGGGCTATCCTTCGACCATCAGGAACCGGAGCACGGGCACGTCCTCCCTGCGGAGCTCAGGCAGCGTCCGGCAATACGCGCCGGCCCCCACGGTCAAGTCCTCACCGGGCGGCGTGACGAAGAGCTATCCCTCGACCATCAGGAACCGGAGCACGAGCACGTCCTCCCTGCGAAGCTCCGGCAGCGTCCGGCAATACGCGCCGGCCCCTACGGTCAGGTCTTCCGGGACCCGAACGACGTCGGGATCCATTTCGCGGTCCTCCGGATCATACAACCGCCCGAGCGTCCCCCGCAGCTATAGCGCTCCCCGGACCTCGACCCGCTCGTACTCCTATTCGGCGCCCTCTTCCTCGAGCGGGTCCCGGTCCTACTCCGGCTCTATCTATTCCCGAGGCTCCAGCGCACCCCGCTATTCGGCTCCCTCCCGTTCCTATTCCGCGCCCTCCTATTCCGGCCGCTCCTACTCTTCCGGCTCCTTCTCCCGCCCCTCGGGTTCCTCTTCGAGATCGAGCGTGTCGCGGAGCTATAGCGCCCCTAAGTCGTCGGGTTCCTCCAAGAGCTCCTATTCCTCATCCTCGCGCTCCTCGTCCTCCTCCCGCTCCGTGTCCTCGTCCAAGTCCTCGTCTTCCTCGGGGCGGTCCGGAAGCGTTCGGAAGAGGTGACCGGAGCCCTGCCCGAGACATTTTTCTTCTTTACTTTTTCGCCGCCGGGTGGTATAAAATCCTTTAGCTTTCATGTATGCCGAAATATCAGAAAAGAGACCATATGGAGGTTAGGACTATGACATCCGGAAGAAAGTTCGCAGGGATCCTGGGGCTCGGCCTCTGCGTCGTCCTGGCGCTGGCCGGAGTCGCCTTCTCTCAGGAAAAGGCCGAAGAGGGCGCGCCGGCGAAGCCCGCCAACGAATTCGAAGGCCCCGTCAAGGTCGGGCTGGGGCAGTACTTCTACCTGCCGACCGCCCAGGGATATGACATCGCCGTCCAGGGCACGATCGAGGGCGGCGACGCCTCGAAGCTCACCGGAAAGGATGTCAGGGTCAAGGGCGAGCTCCTCCTGGACAAGCCCTCGATCTTCCGGGCCGACAGCATCGATCTCAAGGAAGGCGGGTCGTTCCGGAACGTCTTTACCCGGACCGCGGACCTGGCCCTTCCCGATTACATCGATCCCGTGACCCGCGATTCGTATCCCGTTCTCGAGGTCACGAGCGCCCTCAAGAACGAGGAATGGGAAGGCAAGGGGAAGGTCAAGGTGTACGGCTCGATCGAGGCGGGCGAGGGCGTGACCTACATCCTCCTCGTCGACGCCAAGGGCAAGGAGATCGGCAAGATCATCGCCGGCAAGTTCACGGATTACGCCGCCTACTATCTCAAGAAGCTCCGCCTGTTCGATAAGTTCTGGTTCTACCTGGACATCAAGGACACCGTGGACAAGAAGGTCCGTACGAAGAGCCGCGAGCTCTTCCACGCCGACGTCTTCCTCTGCGGCCTGTACTGATAGCCGCCTGACCCGGGCTCTCTCGGGTCCAAGAATGCATCCACCGGGAGCGGAAGGAAACTTCCGCTCCCTTTTTATTTAGCGCAAATCCCCCCGTTCCCCCCCCTTTGCAAAGGGGGGGTGTCCCAAGCCGTTACCGCAAGCGCGCGGGGTTTTGAGGCCGCATACATGTGCCTGCTTTCAAATTGCTCAGGCTGAAGCCTGAGGCTACAATAAAAACCTGTCGAACGCAGCCGTGCGCTTGGGCCGGCGCGCAGGTTCGAGGTCATCGTCAAGTACCTGTCGAATACAAAGGGGGGCCCAAGCCGTTACCTTAAGTGCGCGGGGTTTTGAGGCCGCATACATGTGCCTGCGTTCAAATAGCTCAGGCTGAAGCCTGAGGCTACAATAAGAACCTGTCGAACGCGGCCGTGCGCTTGGACCTGCGCGCAGGCTCGAGGTCATCGTCAAGTACCTGTCGAATACAAAGGGGGGCCCAAGCCGTTACCTTAAGTGCGCGGTGTTCTTGGCCACGGACTTCTGACTGCGTTTAAATAGCTCAGGCTGAAGCCTGAGGCTACAATAAGAACCTGTCGAACGCGGCCGTGCGCTTAGGCCTGCGCGCAGGCTCGAGGTCATCGTCATGTACCTGCCGAATGCAGCCGTGGCTGGGCCTGCGCGCAGGCTCGTGGTCATCGTCAAGTACCCATCGAATGCAGTCGTGGCTGGGTTTACGCGCAGGCTCGAGGTCATCGCCGCAGGCTTCAGCCCGCGTTAGAGAGCTCCGGCTGATGCCCGCGTTTTGATCGGAGGCACCTTTGATTCCCCCCCTTTTATAAAGGGGGGTTGGGGGGATTTTGCGTCCGAGAGCTTAAGGCCGGAGACCGAGACTGGAAAGCAAGAGCTTCAAAAGGCACGGGAGAGACTCCGAAGGTCGGCGGTCGGGTTGGCGCCCAAGTCAAAGCGGATGACCCGGCGCCCGGCTTCTTCGAGGGCCTCGAAGTCTCCCCGGGCCTGGGCCGTGATGAGGGTCCCAAAGGACGGGGCCGGACGGGCGCCGTCTATCTCGGGGATGGGAAGGTCTCTCTTCCTCCGGCCAACGAACTGGACGAACAACCCCTTCCCGGAGTCCCCTTTATGGAGCTGTCCCGTCGAATGGAGATACCGAGGTCCGAATCCCAAGGTCACGGGCAGACGGGTCGCGTCCCGGAGGACGTCCCGAAGCCCGCGGAAGGCCTTGACCGTCGCCGGCGATGGATCGAGGAACGCCTGAAGGGCGATATAGGCTCCCTTGCGCGGCCGTGCCAGGAATCCTTTCAGCGCCGCGGCGTCGTCTGCGAGAGAGCCGCTCTGAACCGGTCCCTCCGGGGCCCCAGCTCCGGCCGCCCGGAGCGCTTCTCTCGTTTTCTTCTTCGTAGCCTCGACGTTCGGCTGGTCGAAGGGGTTGAGCCCCAGAATGTGGCCCGCCACGGCCGTCGCCATCTCCCAGAGATAGAACTGGCCGGGGAGGGAAAGGGCGTTCGGGAATGCGATCTCGACTACAGGGAAACCCTTGCCGGCGAGGGCCGCGAGGCCCTTGTCGAGAGACGTATCGGCTCCGAACCGGATATGGACGAATAGGCGGTCGGGCCCGTAGGCGCGGGGAGTGCCGGGAGTGTCCTCCGGTACGGGCAGGATGCTTTTCCCTTCCTTGCCGGTGCTCTCGGCGATGAGCTGTTCGAGCCAAGCCCCCAGCGATCGGACTCGGGCGGAAGCGATGATCGTCGCTTTGTCGACGCCGCGCCGGGCAAGGACTCCAAGCACGGCCCCGAGGAGAGCGGCCGGATTGTCGCCGGGTTCGGTCGACCGGCAGGACCGGATGGCCGCGTCGCTTCGGGCAAGGGCCTTCCGGATGTCGATCCCGGCGAGCGCGGCCGGGACGAGCCCGAAGGCGCTCAGCGCCGAAAACCTCCCGCCGACCTCCGGGTCGCCGTTCAGGACATTCCGGAATCCATGGCGCCGGGCGAGCGCTTCCAATGGAGTGCCGGGGTCGGTGATCGCCATGAAATGCCGCCCCGCCCGGTCTTTCCCGAGGGAATCGCAGGCCAGTCCGAAGAAATAATTGAAAAGGGAGGATGTCTCGGCCGTGGTCCCGGATTTCGATGAGACGATGAACAACGTCCTTCGGAGGTCGATCCCGCGGGCGGCCCGGGCGACGGCGTCCGGGGCCGTCGTGTCCAGGATGTCGAGTCGCGGATATCCTGGTCGGGCTTCGAACACGCGGCTGAAGACCTCCGGGGCGAGGCTAGAGCCGCCCATCCCCAGGAGAAGGACCCGCTTCATTCCCGACGCGCGGATCTCCCCGGCGAGCCGTTCCATCCAGGGAAGCGCGGTGAGCGCTTTCGGGAGGGGGTCGAGCCAGCCCAGGCGATCCGAGATCCCCGGGCCGTCGTCCTTCCAGACCGTGAAATCCCCCGAGAGGATACGCTCGACGACCCTCTCCCGGGCCATCGAATCGAGGGCCTGCCGGACGGACTTCTCGTGGGCGTTCAGGCGGGAGGTTCGGATCATCGGCCTTTTTATAACACAGAAGGCGGGACCCGACAATGCCGGCCCCGGCGCTTGGCCGCGGCCTTACTCCTTGAGGACGGGGTGCTTCCGATGGAACGCCGTGGCGTCCTGGAAGGCCTTTGCCGCTCGAAGAAGCTTCGCCTCGCCGTAGAGACTGCCGACGAGCGAGATGCTCGTCGGAGCGCCCTTTGCGTCGAAGCCGTTCGGGAGGACGACGGTCGGGTGGCCGGTCAGGTTCGTCAGGAGAAGGTTCCCCTCGGCGAACGACGGGGCGATATAGACGTCGATGTCCTTCATCCGCCGGGCCATGTCCTCCATGAGGAGCGTCCGGACCCTGTTGGCCTGGATATACTCAACGCCCGGAATAAGCCGGCTCTCCCGGAATATGTTGGGCCAGGCGCCGGCGTCCTGTTCGACGAGAAGACGGTCCCGGCCGCTTCGTGTCAGCTCATCGAAGGCGGCGGCGGCTTCGACATCGAGGATGACCGCGAGGGGCTCGGGGGGGATGGAGGGGAGATCGAACGGGACGAGGGTGACGCCCAGCCGGCGGAAGACCTCGAGGGCGGCCGCGTCGTTGGCTTTACGGGCCTTCTCTTCCTCCTTGGCGGCTTTCTCCTCGAACGCCTTGACGAGGTAGCCGACACGGATGCTCTCGAGGCTCTGGGCGGCGTCGTAGTTGAAGGGGAGGCCCACGACCGTCAGGTCCTTGCCGTCCGGCCCTCGGATGGAGTCGAAGACAAGGGCGCAGTCCTCCGCCGTCCTGGCGATGGGCCCGATCTTGTCCATGGTCCAGCTCAGGGCCATGGCCCCGGCGCGGCTGACCCGGCCGTAGGTCGGCCGGAGGCCCGTCGTCCCGCAGCGGGTGGACGGGGAAACGATGGAGCCCCAAGTCTCCGTGCCGATGGCGAACCCGACGAGCCCGGCCGCGACGGCGGACGCCGAGCCTGCCGACGAGCCGCTCGAGCCCTGCTCATAATTCCAGGGGTTCTTCGTTTTGCCGCCGAACCAGACGTCGCCCATGGCCAGCTCGCCCATGGACAGCTTGGCAACGAGGATGGCCCCGGCGGCCTCGAGCCTGTCGACGACCGTGGCGTTAACGTCGGGGACCCGGTCCTTGTAGGCGGCCGAGCCCCATGTCGTTCGGACGCCCTTGGTCGCCAGGAGGTCTTTGGCGCCCCACGGGATGCCGTGAAGCGGGCCGCGGTAGCTTCCGGCGGCGATCTCCTCGTCGGCCTTCCGCGCCTGCTCGAGGGCCGTCGCCTCGGTGAGCGTGACGACACAGAGGAGCTTCGGGCCGTACTTTTTGAGCCGTCCGAGGTACATCTTCGTGAGGTCGGTCGCGGTGACCTGCCGCGTCCGCACGAGCTTCGCGAGTTCCGCGACCGGGGCGAAGGCCAGGTCCTCGAGGTTCGCGGGAACGGCCAGATCCGGGGGCTCGGAAAAGACGGGCGGCCGTTGTTCCGTCTCCAGGGCGAGTCCCGGAACGATAGGGTTGAACGTCACCGCCGGCGGGACGGAATTGGGCAGAGGGACCTTCCGGTTCTCCCGGTATCCGGACGCCTTGCCGCGGAGGCCTTGGACCATCATCCCCCGTTCCCCGCGGTCGAATTTCAGGGCGGCTATCTTTGCGCCGTCCTCGACGTCCTTTTCCGTGATCGTCCGGCCGCCCTTCAGGTAATAGAGGACGAGCGCCCCGCCCACGACGAGGACGACTGCAGCGGCAAGGCCGAGGACAGGCCCGAGGGCCGCGATGCTTTTCCGGGAACTCCGTGCCATGTTCGACTCCCTTAACCAGCGATCGGTCGTCGGTCGCCCGGAAGGGGGACCGACATCCCCGTATTAGAACAAATGAGCCCTGCGCTTTGCAAGGTGGCGAGAAGGCGCTCGCCGTTTGCCCGCCGCCCCGGATTCTGCTATAAAGTCCCCTTATGATACGCACTGTCATTTCCGATATGGGCCGGGTCATTCTCTGGTTCGATAACGACGTCTTCATCCGGAAGCTCGCGGCGTCGGCTTCGGTCTCCGAGGCTGGGATCAAGGAGGCCGCCCACTGGAACCTGGATCTGCTGACGGACTTCGACAGGGGGGTCCTCTCGCCCGGCGATTTCTACAAGCGCGTCGCCGGGGCGGTCGGATCCAGGATGGGCGAGGCCGATTTCTACGCGATCTACAACGATATATTCAGGCTGAATCCCCCCGCCCTGGACGCCCTCCGGAAGCAGAAGGCGGCGGGGAGGACCCTCCTCCTGCTCTCGAACACGGATGTCCGGCGGTTCGGATATATCCGGGAGGCGTACCCAGAGATGTTCATCTTCGACGATTATATTCTGTCCTTCGAGCTGGGGATGGTCAAACCGGAGCCGGCGATCTATCTCGAGGCCGCCCGGCGCGCCGGCTGCCGGCCCGACGAATGCGTGTTCATCGATGACATGCCGGAGAACGTCGAGGCCGCGGTGAAGCTCGGGATGGCGGGCATCGTCTACGGGCCCGGGACCGACCTCGAAACCGAGCTCGAAGGCGCGGTACGCGGCGCGCGGAGCGGAAGGTGAAAAGCATTCCGGCGATCCTTTGTCTGTTGACAAGCATCGTCTGTTCCTGGTCCTGCGGCGAACGGGCTGAGATCGTCGGCCGCCCATTCCCCCCGCTCATTGAGGACGGCGCGGCGATGATCAGGATGAATTCGTTGGCCGATCAGCCTTCGTTCTCCGGGGAATGGAGCGTCCCCCGGTTCGGGCGCGACAGGACGTTCGTCAGGACCCTCCGGAAGCCCGGAGGAAGCCTCGTTTTCCAGGCGCGGCAAAAAGAGGACTATATCCTTCAGGTCCGGACCCGGGGGCGGGTGGAGGGCGCATCCGTCCGGATCCGCGAGGCGCGGTTTCCTCTGGATAAGGACGATTCCGAGTTCATCGTTGGCTCGGAAGCGATCGGGCCCGGGGTCAACGAGATTGCGTTCTCCGTCGAGGACGAGCTGGTCGTGTCGTCCATCCGGGTCTTCCCGCGGCGGATCGCAGGCATCGTCGGGGCCGACCGGGCTTCCGGGAGAGGGAATATCCTCTTCATGCCGGGCTCTCTGAAGTATTACATCAAACCTCTCCCGGGAGAGCGCCTGCTCTTGTCCCTGGGGATCGGGCGAAAAGGCGCGGCTGACGTCGGCATCACCATCAGGACGGCCTCGCGGGTGTTTGAAACGAAGAACTCGGTCCGGGACGGGGAGGAGTTCGTCATCCGGCCCATTCCGGGAGAATTCCAGGAGATCTTAGTCCTGCCCGCCCTGCCCGAAGCGCCCTTCGTGAGGATCAAGAAGAGCGTCTTGGTCCAGGAGAGGCGTTCCGGGACGCTCCGGCGGGTCAGGAAGGCGGCCCGCGACAAAAGCGTCCTGATCATCTCGCTAGACGCGGCCCGGGCGGATCACATCGGCGCCCTGGGCTATTCCCGCCGGACGACCCCGTGCATCGATGCCCTGGCCCGGGGATCATGGGCCTTCCCGGATACCCTGACCGAGGCGGCCTATACCCTGGCTTCCACGACCACCCTCCATACGGGACTGCCTCCGGACTACCATCACGTCCTCTCGATTCTCAATTCATCCCTGGGCCGCAAGCAGACCACCCTGGCCGAGCTCTTTCGGAAGAAGGGCTATTTCACGGCCGCCATCTCGGCGAATCCCTTCTTCGGCAAGGCCTATCATCACGACCGGGGCTTCGTGGAATTCATCGAGCTTTTCGAGGGCGCCGCACAGGTCATGGCGCGGGATTTCCTCAGGCCCTTTCGGGAGATCCTCGAAAAGAACCGGGAAAAACCCTTCTTCATCTATCTTCATCTCCGGGAGCCCCACCAGGGCTACCTGATGCCTCCGCCCTATCTCGGCGCCTTTCAGCGGAGGTTCCCTGCCCAGACGGGGGAGCTGAGGGATAGGACGCGGGAGATTCTTACCGGTCCGATAAGGTCCGACGAAGACGTGGCCCTCCTGCGGGACCTCTACGATGAGAACCTGCTTTACGCGGATTCCGTCATCGGCGAGCTCCTCGCGGTCCTGAAAGAGCTCGGCATCGACGACCGGACGATCAAGATCCTCACCTCGGATCATGGCGAAGGACTGGGCGAGCACGGCATGATCGGACACAACGCCGACCTGCAGAAGGAAGTGGTCCAGATCCCCCTTTTTGTCCAGGTCCCTGGCCTGCCCCCGGCGCGGGTCCCGAACCCGGCGATCTCATCCGACGTGACGGTCACGCTTGCGGAGCTCCTCGGCCTGGAGTATCCCTTCGGCCAGTCAACGTCGGGGGAGAGCCTGTTCGATCTGCCCTCCGAACGGCGCCGCCTGACGCGGGCCCTCAACTCGAACGGAGGATTTCCGGGATTCATGGTGGAGCAATATCCCTTCAGGATGATCCTCTTTTTCCCGGACTGGCGCCGTGACGCCGAGCTTTTCGACCTCCGGAGCGATCCGGAACAGATGGATCCCCTCCCCGCGGCAGGCCTCGCGGCCGACACCCTCCGCTTTATCGTCCGCGAGCATCTGAAGAATTCCGAGACGAACCCGTCGGTCCCCGGCCGGGCGGACCTAAGAGAAAGCGACCTCGAGAGCCTCAAGTCCCTAGGCTACATCCATTAACCGATCCTGACCCAGACCTTCCGCGCTCGCGGGCCGTCGAATTCGCAGAATTGGATGCCCTGCCAGGTCCCGAGGCGGAGGCGCCCGCTTTCGACGATGACCGTGACCGACGAACCGACGAGGCTCGCCTTGACGTGGGCGGGGGAATTGCCCTCGCCGTGCCGGTAGGGAGCGCCGTCGGGGACGGCCCGGCGCAGGGCCGCGAGGAGATCTTCCCCGACGTCCGGGTCGGCGTTCTCGTTGATGGTGATCCCGGCCGTGGTGTGGGGGACGAAGACCGTGCAAAGGCCGTTTTCGACCCCGGAAGCGGCGACCGAGGCCTCGATCTCGGGGGTCAGATCGATCATCTCTTCCCGGGCATTTGTCCTGATATCAAGGGTTTTCATGGGTCCCCCGGGCGATGCGAAAAAATCATTGATAAGGGGCTTGACAAGCCCGGTGAAGGGGAGTAAATTCTGGTTCGCTCATACAATATTTTGTGCCTTTTAATAAAGGCATGCACAAGATGTGGGAGGGTCCGGCGGAAAGTCTTTTCGTCGGCCATGACAAGGAACCTCGACCGATGTTAGCATTTTTCATTGGTCTTGGGTAGCTTGACTTCGCACAAGCGGGAATCGGGAGAAGGAGGCCTTGGATGATGATGGTGCGCGGGATCTCGAGGATCAAGAAGAGGGACGGGACGGTCGTCGATTTCAACCAGGACAAGATCACGAAGGCCATCGCCAAGGCGATGGAATCGCAGGGGATCACCGACCCCTCGACGTCGAAGACGACCTCCGACATCGCCGCCTTCATGATCGAGGAGAAGTTCGGCGGCTACACGGTGCCCTCGGTCGAGCAGATCCAGGACATCGTCGAAATGGTCCTGATGAAGCAGGGCTATCTCGAGGTCGCCAAGTCCTACATCCTCTACCGCGAGAAGCACAAGGGCATCCGCGAGGCCAAGCGGACCGGGCTCAACCTCGAGCGGCTCATCAAGGACTACATCAACGACGCCGACTGGAAGATCCGCGAGAACAGCAACGAGGGCGTGATGAGCTTCTCCGGCCTCAACGCCCGCGTCTCGGGCGAGGTCCTCTCGACCTTCGCCCTCAATCAGATCTACACCGAGAACATCAAGAAGGCCCACGTCGAGGGCGCCTTCCACATCCACGACCTGTCCTATCCCATCGTCGGGTACTGCGCCGGCTGGTCGCTCGACACCCTGCTCCGGCGCGGCTTCGGGCACGTCCCGAACCAGGTCCATTCGAGCCCGGCCAAGCACCTGGAGACGGCGACCCTGCACATGGTCAACTATATCGGGACCATGCAGGGCGAGTTCGCCGGGGCCCAGGCGTTCTCGTCGGTGGACACCCTGCTCGCCCCCTTCATCCGCAAGGACAACCTCCCCTACGAGCAGGTCAAGCAGGACGTCCAGAAGCTCATCTTCGGGCTCAACGTCCCGTCCCGCTGGGGCTGGCAGACGCCGTTCTCCAACCTGACCTTCGACTGGACCGTCCCCGACGACATGAAGGACAAGAAGGTCGTCGTCGGCGGGAAGGAGCTCGAAGCCACCTACGGCGAGCACCAGGCCGAGATGGACATGATCAACAAGGCTTTCCTGGAGCTCATGATCGAGGGCGACCAGAAGGGCCGCGTCTTCACGTTCCCCATCCCGACCTACAACCTGACGAACGATTTCGACTGGGATTCGCCCAACGCCAACCTCCTCTTCGAGGCCACGGCCAAGTACGGCATTCCCTACTTCCAGAACTACATCGGAACGAACATGAGCCCCGGCGACATCCGGGCCATGTGCTGCCGGCTCAACCTCGACCAGCGCGAGCTCATGCGCCGTCCGGGGAGCATCTGGGGGCCGGGCGACTCCACCGGTTCGATCGGCGTCGTCACCATCAACCTGAACCGCATCGGCTACGAGGCCCAGACAAAGGACGAGTTCTTACGAAAAGCTCAAGGAGCTCATGACCCTGGCCAAGGACTCCCTCGAGACCAAGCGCGAGATCGTCAACAACATGCTGGCCCGGGGCATCATGCCCTACACCCAGGTCTATCTCGGCCACTTCGACAACCACTTCTCGACGATCGGCATCTGCGGCATGCACGAGGCCAGCCTGAACTTCCTCAAGAAGGGGATCGGCACGCCCGAGGGCAAGGAATTCGCCATCGAGACCCTGAACTACATGAGGGGCGTCCTCCGGGAGTTCCAGGAGCAGACGGGCCACCTCTACAACCTCGAGGCGACGCCGGCCGAATCCACCTCCTACCGCCTGGCCCGGCTCGACAGGGAGAAGTACCCCCGGATCGTCACGTCGGGCACGGACAAGCATCCCTTCCTGACCAACTCCACCCAGCTCAACGTGGACGCGACGCGGGACGTCTTCGACGCCCTCAACCACCAGTCCGACATCCAGCCGCTTTATACCGGCGGGACCATCTTCCACACGTTCCTCCCCGAGGCCATCGACGCCGGGACCTGCAAGAAGCTCGTCCGGAGGATCGCCGCGACGAAGCTCCCGTACTTCTCCATCACGCCGACGTTCAGCGTCTGCCTCGACCACGGCTACCTGCGGGGCGAGCATCATTCCTGCCCGGACTGCGGCGTCCCAGACCGAGGTCTATTCGCGGATCGTGGGCTACCTGAGGCCCATCCGGACCTGGAACGACGGAAAACAGCAGGAATTCAAGGAGAGGACCCCGTACACCAAGCTCGCCTGAGCGGAACGAGGACCGGACAAGGACGAAACCATGGATTATCTCCTGTTCACCTACCCCAACTGCGAGAAGTGCGACAAGCTCAAGAAGCTCCTTGCCGCCCGCGAGGTCTATTTCCAGGAATACAGCCTCACCCAGCCCGAGGGCAAGGCCCGGATCAGGGACTTCGTCAAGATGCTCAAGCGCGACGACAAGGGCGGCATCATCCTTCCCACCCTGATCCTCAACGACCAGGGGATCGTCCGGGCCGTCCTCAACAGCGCGGAGGAGCTCGAGGGATGGTCGAAATCAGGGGCCTAGAGAAGTTCTCGAGCAAGGACTTCCCGGGCCACATCTCCTCGACGGTCTTCCTGGGCGGCTGCACGTTCCGCTGTCCGTTCTGCCACAACGCCGACCTCGTGCTGAGGCCGGAGTCCTACCCCGTCCTGTCGATGGACCTCTTCCTGTCCTATCTCGATTCGCGGAAGGGCTGGCTCGAAGGCGTGTGCGTGACGGGCGGCGAGCCCCTGCTCAGCGAGGACCTCGAGGACCTGGTGCGGGTCGTCAAGGAGCGCGGGCTCCTGGTCAAGCTCGATACGAACGGCTCGCTTCCGGGGCGGCTCGAAAAGCTGGTCGGGGAGGGCCTGGTCGACTGGATCGCCATGGACATCAAGGCGCCGCTCGATCGCTACAGCGAGGTCGCGGGAGTGTCGGTCCGGGTCGAGGACATCGAGAGAAGCGCGGCGATCGTCAAGGGCTCGGGGCTCACATATATGTTCCGGACGACGGTCGTGCCCGGACTGCTCGGACGCGAGGACATCCGCAGGATCGGGGCGTGGCTCGAGGGGGCCGATCTCTACCAGCTCCAGCAGTTCGTGCCCCACGACACCATCGACCCGGCCTGGCTCGACGTCAAGCCGTATCCGCGGGAGGAATTCGTCATGCTGCAGGAGATCGCCCGGCCGTTCTTCAAGGAAGTGCGCGTCGAGGGCGCCTGAAGTCGTGAATGCCATGCCGCGATTTCGGGATTCGTATCGGCTTCGCCTCCGGGGATTGCCCCTCTCCCCCGGACCCCGGGAACCAGTCCCGTCGGTTCCCCCGTCGAAGCGACGGGCCCCCCTCCGCTACCGGGGCCTTCGGGTCAATCCCCGTCGCCGCCGACGAATCCCGGTATTCATAGCCCACTCACGAGAAAGTCATTAGATACGAGGGAGCGAAGGAATGCAGATCCAGGTAAAAAGACTCATGGCGGAAGCGAAACTCCCGGCGTTCGCGCACTCCGGCGACGCGGGCATGGACCTGTTCGCGTGCGTGGATATGACTCTGGCGCCCGGCGAGACCAAGCCGGTTCCCGACCGGCATCCAGATGGCCATCCCGCAGGGCCATGTCGGCCTGGTCTGGGACAAAAGCGGCATCTCGCTCAAGGGCGTCCATCGGCTGGCCGGGGTCGTCGACGCCGGCTACAGGGGCGAAGTCCGGGTGGTCATGGTCAATCTCGGCGACCGAGCCCTTCGAGATCAAGGCCGGGATGAAGATCGCCCAGATGCTCATCCAGCCCGTCGAGGCCCCGACGATCGTCGAATCGGACACGCTCGACGACACGTCTCGCGGCGAGGGCGGCTTCGGCTCCACCGGCCTCTTTTAAGAAAGGGTCGCCGGGAATCGACTCACAGATCGGGAACGGGCAGGCTCCCCTTGAATTTCCCGCCGAAGAACTCGGGCCCGCGGGGGAGATAGAACAGGAACACGGCCAGCGTCAGGACGGCGGTCAGGACGAAGGGGAACTGGATGCCGACGGCGTCGGACAGGAAGCCGGCCCCGAGCGAGACGACCGCGCCCGAGAGCAGCTGGATGTTCGAGACCCAGCTGAAGGCCTGCGTCTGCCCGCTCTCGGGGACGGTGGACCCGACGAACGTGTGCAGGGACGGGTAGGTCATCAGCAGGAAGCCGCCGAAAGCGACGAGCCCCGCGATGGCAAGGCCCTGGTGCCGGGCGAATCCGATGAGGAAGAGACTGACCATCGCCCCGCCCAGGCTCGTGAGGAAGACCCTCTTCCGTCCGAACCTTCGGCTCCAGACGCCGTAACCGTGCCCCCGTGATCGTCCCCAGTCCGACCCAGAGGGCCAGAATGAGGCCCGTCGTGCCCATGGGCACGTCGAACCTGTGATTCAGCAGGGAGGGGGCGTAAAAGATCGTGACCGACCAGCCCATGCCGCCGAAGAAGAACCCCGGGATGTACCGCTTGATCCCCCGGAGGGAACGGGCCCAGGATGACGGGCTGAGCGAGGGCCGCACATCGGCCTTCGAGGAGACCCCGCGCAGGATCAGGAGCCCGACGGCCCCCAGGACGAGCCCGAAGAGGCTCCAGGCGAAAAGCGGGGTCTTCCAGGTCCATCGCTGGGCCATGAAGCCCACCGTGAGGTAGGCGAGGATGACGCCCAGGTTCCCCGACCCGCTCTGGATGCCCATGGCGTCGTCGAGCTCCTTGCCGGAGCCCGCCCGGCTCTTGGAGATCCAGGCGATCATGACGGGGTGATAGAAGCTCGAGGCGATCCGGAGGAGGAGAAAGAGGAGGAGGAGGACGGCGAACGTCCTGGCGAAGGGAATGAGGGCCATCGAGGCGCAGAGGCCGAGGCCGCTCGCCAGGAGCAGGGTCCTGTATTCGTGCCGGTATGAGATGCGGACGACCATGAATTGGATGAGGAACGTCGCGACGAGTCCGAGGTTGGACAGCAGTCCGATCTGCGCATAGCTCGTGATGAGGAATTCCCGGCTGTAGAGGATGGGGAAGACCGTGGGGACGACGACCGTCGCCGCGTCCGTCAGGGCGTGGAAGAACGCTGCGGAGAACAGGATGCGCTTTTTCATGTTCGAAGCGCGTAATGTAGCACAGGACGGCCCATGGGGGTCGATCTTAGACAACCGAAGCCCGGGGATCAGCCCGACCGTGACGGTCTTACTCCTAGCGATGTCCTTGGCGCAGCCGGATGGTCAACGTGACGATCTCGTAACCACGCCGCGTTGTGTAGTATATTGACGGTGACAATCCCCCTCGAGGCCGCACGGGTTCGATTCGAGGGTCGGGTACAGGACCACCCCCCGGTCGGGCGTACCGTTTTGGATCAGGGCGCAAGTAAGGCTGGGTTACGTCGACCTCCCACGTGTCGCGGCCTGGCGGCCGGTATCCATCGGCTACCGGAGTGCCCATCGCGGCCGGCGGCAGACATAGCGCCCATCTCCTCGCCCTGCGAGCAGGATACGGATTTGTTCAACAGGACCACGCCTCTCAGGACAGGGGAGTAGTTGCCCGGGGACCCCACGTGCCGCCGTGGCATGACCCACTGCCTCTTGATGGCTCAGGGTCGCTTTTGTAACGATCCGGCCCTTGTCCTTGTACCAGCCTGCTTAGGCCCGTTCGCGAACACCACCCGGGCCAACGGTATGACCGACGATGTTGGCGTGGCTGTGATTGGCGACCGTTCACCCGTATTGTGGGAACCAGCAGAAGCCGACCCGGGCCTTGCGCTTGAGTCCCTCCCTGGAGATGCTCGGTAAGCCGGGCCCCGTGCAAGCCTCCTGGGGATTCACGCCCGCCGCGTCATGCGAGAAAACGTGATAGCAGTTCTGGATGTACTTGGGCTCGAGCGACGTATTCTTTGATCTCCTGCTGGTAGACCACCGGGAAGGTCTCGCCGAGGCCCGCACATCCCCCGGCCAGGCTGGTCACCCGGACACGATAGGTCCCCGCGGTCTCGTTCCACGGGCTATCTGCCAGTCCCAGTGCCAGGCGTGGCTCCCGTCCGGGTTGCCGCCGTCGTAGGTGGCGTGGCCTCTTTCAAGGAGCCACCTGCGCCCGGCTCGTAGCCGGCGGCGTTCATCAGCTCGATGTCGAAAGCGTCATCCGTGGGCCCGTTGACGGACTTGCCGCAGGTCGAAGTCCAGCGGATGGGGTAAGTGAAGCCCGCGCCGAGCTGGGACGGGCCCCCGGGAGCCGTGACCTTGACGGTCGGCGGCCCGGACGAGGGCTTGGCCTTGGCGATATAAAAGGCCGCAGGCATGTCGCTGCGCGCGTTGTCCATGGTCCGGATCCGTACCCTGTATAAGGTCTCGGCATCGGGCAGGGACATGGGCACGGCCCAGAAGTGCTGGCCGTTGTTGGGGATGTTCTCCGCGATCGGCAGGACCACGGTCGAACCGTCGATATTGAGGAGGTCCAGCCTGACCGGCGACTCATTCAGCCCTCCGGTCGTCCAGGTGATGGTGTAGCCGGTGCCCTTGTACCAATGGTCGCCGCGCCGCGGATTGGTGAGCGAGAAACTGGCCGTCGAGATCTTCGCTCTGGCGGCCTTGGCCGATGGCGTGGCCTGGATGATCCGGCGGCGCGATGGCGAACGGGCCGTTCCCCGGGTCCTTGAGGTCCGGCGTGTAGGCGTGGATGACGACGTAATAATCGCTCCCCTCCGCTGCCGGGGTCATGCCTTCGCGATCGCCCACGTGCCACGAATACGTCCCGGTCGCCGCCAGCCGTCATCGTCTTGATGCAACCAAGGTAATTGGCGAAGTTCGTACCTCCCTTGTAGAGGTCGAGGCGGATGTATCCGGTCGTGACCCCGGAATTCCAGGTGATGTTCCGGATGCTCCCCCGCGGCCACGACTCGCCGCCGTTCGGGGCGGTCAGGGCGAACGGGCCGGGCCGGGCCGGGCCGGAAGGCCCGATGGTGAAAGTCCCGTTGCTCGCGTCGTTTTGGGAATTGTCGATGCGTGCGGACCCTGACCTTATAGTCGGAACCGGCGGGCGCCGTCCCGATCAACGAGGGTACCGACAGTCCACGAATAGCTGTGCTGGGACGCCGGGAACGCTGGCAACGATATCCCCGCAGCTTGACCCCGCCCTTGAGCAGGACCAGCTTCACGTTGCCGCTGACCCCCGACGTCCAGGTGATGAGTTTCGTGCTTCCCCAGGGGCCAGTTCTCGCCTCCGTTGGGAGACGTGACGGTCAGGGCGGCCGCCAAAGGCCCCACGGCCAAAATCAGACCGACAACCACCAGACATGCGGCTCTTTTCATGATCCCCCCTCTCGGCGGGACCGGGCGGCGCTCTGAAGGCCGATCCGATCATCGATCCCCCTGTCTCTCATTAATAGAGCCGTGACCCCCCCCTGTCAAGCCGGGAGGCTTGGGATCGCCCGCTCCCTTCCTGGAAGTCCCCAGGACCTTCTGATATATTTGAAGACCCATGGACGAACTCCGTTCGGGATGCCGGACCGGCCCCGCCGCCGACATCTTCGACGTCGCCGTGATCGGAGGCGGGGTTGTCGGGTGCGCCGTCCTCCGGGAGCTGGCGCGGTACCGGCTGAAGGTCCTCCTCCTGGAGAAGGCCGCCGACGTCGGCGAGGGCGTCACCAAGGCCAACAGCGGTGTCATCCACGCCGGATTCAACGTCCCGCCCGGGACGCTCAAGGCCAGGGCCAACGCCGCCGGCCTGAAGGCGATCTACCGGATGGCCGGGGAGCTCGGCGTCCCGCATCGGAAGACCGGAAAGCTCGTCGTGGCGCTCGACCCGTCCGAATTTCCCAGGCTCGATGAGCTCAGGGAACAGGGCGACCGGAACGGCACGCCGGGCCTGACTTTCGTCGACGCGGCCGGCATCCGGTCCATCGCGCCCGGCGTCCGCGGACTCCGAGCGCTCTTCTCGCCCGAAACCGGCATCATTTCGCCCTACGAGCTCACGATCGCCCTGGCCGAATCGGCCTGCCTGAACGGGGCCGTCGTCCTTCTCGAGGCCGGGGTCACGTCCGTCGCTTTTCGCCGCGGGGCTTTTATCCTGGCCACCCCGAAAGGGGAATTCGCCGCCCGCTGGGTCGTCAACGCCGCGGGCCTGTCCGCGGGGGACGTCGCCGCTCTCGCCGGTCTTCCCGCGCCTGGGATCCGCCCTTTCCGGGGCGAATATCTCATCTCCGACAAGGAGGCCGGTCCGGTCCTGGGGATGCCCGTCTATCCCGTCCCGCCGCGGGACGACTCCTTCCTCGGTGTGCATATCACGCCGACCATGGAAGGCAATATCCTTCTCGGCCCGAGCAGCGAGCTTGTCGGCGACAAGGATGACACGGCCACGACAGCGGCCGTCGCGGCCAGGCTCAAGGCCGAGGCGTTCGCCCTCGTTCCCGACCTTGCCCGCTTCCCCTTCATCCATGCCTATGCGGGCATCCGGCCCAAGCTCGCCGATTTCGTCATCGCGGAGAGTCCCGTCCCGCCCGCGCTGGATCGACCTCTTCGGCATCGAGTCGCCCGGCCTCACCGCCGCCCCGGCCATCGCGGAAATGGTCGCGGGCATCGTCGGGGCGAGAGAGGATCTCGAGCTCCGGAAGGATTTCGAGCCAGGACTTCCCGGAACTTCCCGATTCGCCCATGCCGACGACGCGGAACGGGAGCGACGCGTCTCCGAGAACGGAGCCTGGGGCGAAACGGTCTGCCGGTGCGAGCACGCGACCCGGGCCGAGGTGCTCGCCGCGCTCCGGTCCCCGCTCGGCGTCCGGACCTTCGACGCGATCAAGCGCCGGACCCGGTGCGGGATGGGTCGATGCCAGGGCGGGTTCTGCACGCCGCGACTTGGCGGGATCCTCGAAGAGGAAGGCCTCGCTCCGGAAGAGATGACGAAACGAGGAGCGGGATCGGAGATGTTCTATGGGCGCCTCAAATCCCCTCTTAAATCCCCCCGCACCCCCCTTTTACAAAGGGGGGATCTTCTTTTGTCCCCGCCTTCCCCGTCACGAGGCGGGGCCCTGGTTACTCCCCAACATAAAGGGGGAGATACAGGGGGCTTAGTTTCCCCCCAAGATAAAGGGGGATACACGGGGACTTGGTTTCCCCCCAAAATAGCGGGGGAACGTGGGGCCTTGGCAATCCCTCAAGATAAAGGGGAGATACAGGGGGCTTGGTTTTCCCCCAAGATAAAGGGGGAGACACCGGGGACTTGCTTTCCCCCCTTTGTAAAAGGGGGGATGGGGGGGATTTGGCGGGCCAGATCGGTCGCGAGGTTCATGGCATCGATCGGAATATTCCCCCGCCTGTGAATCGAGATATCGACCTTGATATCGAGCGTCATGACGTCGTCGTCATCGGGGGCGGGCCGGCCGGCCTCGCGGCGGCCATCGGGGCCCGGCGCGCAGGGGCCTCCGATGTCGTCGTCATCGAAAGGGATCGCAACCCCGGCGGGATCCTCAACCAGTGCATTCATGACGGGTTCGGGCTCTTCCTCTATAAAGAGACCATCAGCGGCCCCGAATACGCCGAAAGGCTGGCCGAGGACGCCGATCGCGAAGGCGTGCGTTTCCGGACCGGCACGATGGTCCTCGATCTCGCCCCGGACCGCCGCCTGCGCGTGAACTCTCCCGACGGGTACCGGCTCATCGAGGCCGGAGCGGTCGTCCTGGCCATGGGCTGTCGGGAGCGGACGCGGGAGATGGCCGGCATCCCCGGGACGCGTCCCGCCGGCGTCTTCACGGCCGGCACGGCACAGAACCTCGTCAACCTCCACAACGTCCGCGTCGGCAACGACGTCGTCATCCTCGGCTCGGGGGACGTCGGCCTGATCATGGCCCGCCGTCTCGCCTTCGAGGGGATACGCGTCCGGGGCGTCTTCGAGATCCTCCCGTGGCCGAGCGGCCTCGAACGGAACGTCCGTCAATGCCTCATGGACTTCGGCATCCCTCTCGAGCTCGGCGCCACCGTCACCGAGGTCCGGGGGCGGGGGCGTGTTTCGTCCGTCGTCGTCGCCCGAGTGGACGCGTCGCTTCGCCCCGTCGCCGGGACCGAGCGCGAGGTCCCGTGCGACACGCTCCTCCTTTCGGTCGGCCTCATCCCCGAGAACGAGCTTTCGAAGAGGGCCGGGGTCATCCTCTCGCCGCTCACGGGGGGAGCCGAGGTCGACGAGACCCTGATGACATCCGTGCCCGGAGTCTTTTCCTGCGGGAACGTTCTCCACATCCACGACGTGGCCGATTGGGCGTCGTTCGAAGGCCTGGCCGCCGGCAAGGCCGCCGCCGCATTCGCCGCGGGCCGCCTGAGATCCGGCGCGAAGGTCCGCGTGACCCCGGGTGCGGGCGTCCGCTACACCCTGCCCCAGTCCGTCCGGACCGGCGCCGAAAGCTTCGAGGTCGCCTTCCGCGTTGTCGCTCCATGCCGGGACCGGTGGGTCGAGGTCCGGGGCCGGACGACGGGAAGGAGCCTCTTTCGGAAGAGGATCCCGCGCCTCGTCCCGTCCGAGCTCCAGAAGATCACGGTCGCCGGCCCGGCCGCGGAGGACATGGAGGTCTCCTGCCATGAGTGAACGGCTGACCTGCGTCCTCTGCCCGATCGGCTGCGAGCTCGAGGTCGAGCGCTCGGCGGCCGAGAAGCTCGACGTGCGCGGCGGCCAGTGCGACCGGGGCCTGGATTTCGCGGCCGAGGAGATCCTCCATCCGAAACGCAACCTCGCCACGTCCGTGCCGCTCCGGGGAACGGCATCGGATATGGTCTCCGTCCGCCTGAGCGCTCCCGTCCCCCGCGATATGATATTCCCCATCCTCGCCGAGATCGCGGGGCTGAGGCCCGAGGCGCCGGTCTACCGTGGCCAGGTCCTTATCGCGAATGTCCTCGGCACGGGCGTCGACGTCATCGCGACGAGGGGTCAGGTCTCAACATTTCCCGGGGGACCGGACCTCAGCCGGGCCGAAAAGGGAGGAACGTTGAAATGTTGAGACATGACCCCATCGCCGTCGGGATCGATCTCGGCGGGACCAAGGTCGAGGCGTGCCTCGTGGACGGCGCGCGGACCATTCTGGCCCGGAAGCGCATCCCGTCCGAGCCGCGGCTCGGCAAGGATCGCGTCGTTGCGAACATCCTGAAGCTCATCGCGGACGTCTCCGGCGGCCGCGAGATCGAAGCCGTGGGGATGGGGACCCCCGGGACCTATAGCCCGGCCGACGACATCATGTACGGGGCGCCGCACACGCCGCTCTATGAAAAGCCCGGCCTCATCAGCCTGCTCCGGGCGAGGCTGGACGCGCCGCTCGTCGTCGAGAACGACGCGAACTGCCTGGCGCTGGCCGAGTTCTTCGAGTCCTGCCTCGGACGGTACGGTTCCGTGATGGCCGTCATCCTCGGGACCGGAATGGGATCCGGTCTCATTCTCGACGGCAAGCTCTACCGCGGGGCCCGCGGGAACGCCGGGGAGATCGGCCACGCGACGGTCGACATCGGCGGACGGCCCTGCGAATGCGGCCGCCGCGGCTGCGCCGAAGCCTACCTGTCGGGGCCGAGCCTGACCCGGCGGTTCGCCGAGCTCTCCGGGGAAGAGCTCGCTCCGCGCGACATCTACGCTCGTTATGAGAGCGGGGACCCCCTCGCCCGGGGTTTCTTCGAGGAAAGCTGCCGTATCATGGGCGAGGTCTTCGCCAACGCGGTCAACATCCTGGACATCGAAGCCATCATCCTCGGCGGGGGCGTTTCCAATATCCCTTTATGGTATAAGCACGTCTCTCCTTATCTCCGCAAGGGGCTGTTCGGTGTCCCCGACCGCGACGTCCCCATCCTCAAGGCCGCGCTCGGCGATTCCGCCGGCGTCATCGGCGCCGCCTATCTGGCTCTCCGGGAAATGAGGAGAATGAAATTCTAATGGACCCCGCGCGTTGGGCCTGGATTGGCGGCTGGGTCCGGAGACGGGGAGAGCGCAGCCCCAAATCGGAGCGGATTTGGCAGGTTCGCCTCGAACCTGCGGGGATTCCAAGGGGGATACACCCCCTTGGTCGCAGGGCGGCAGCCCGAGAAAGCGAGGCAGGGACGGCGGGTTTTCCCGCCGGACCGTTGGAAGGGGGAAACGCGAAGCGGGTTCCCCTCCAAGCCACTCGATGCGGGAAAATTCGCGTCTTCAGGAGGGATGTCCCCGAGTCCTGAGAAGGCGATCCTTTGGCGCGCTTGTAATGCCCCGGGGTTCCCGGTAGAATGCGAATATCCTGAGATTCCGCGGAGAAAGGGAATACGAACATGCCGAAAAAGACCCTAGCCATCGGTTGCCTGGGAGTCCTCATCCTGGGGGCGATCCTCGTCTTCTCGGTGGGCACCGGGACCTATAACTCCCTCGTCAAGCTGGACCAGGCCGTTCGGGCCCAGTGGGCCCAGGTCGAGAACGTCTACCAGAGACGGGCCGACCTCGTCCCGAACCTCGTCGAGACGGTCAAGGGCGCGGCCGATTTCGAGAAGTCGACCTACACGGCCGTGACCGAGGCCCGGGCCAAGGTGGGCCAGATGAAGATCGACGAGAGCGTCGTCAACGATCCCGAGAGCCTGGCCAAGTTCCAGCAGGCCCAGGACGAGCTCGGCTCGGCCATCGCCCGGCTCCTCGTGGCCGTCGAGGCCTATCCCGACCTCAAGGCCACCCAGAATTTCCGCGACCTGCAGACCCAGCTCGAAGGGACGGAGAACCGCATCACCGTCGAGCGCCAGCGCTTCAACGAGACATCCCAGGCGTTCAATACCAAGCGTCAGAGCTTTCCCACGGTCCTCATCGCCGGGTTCTTCGGCTCGAAGTTCGCCGAAAAGGCCTACTTCAAGGCCCAGGCCGGGGCCGAGACCGCTCCGAAAGTGCAATTCTAAGCCTTGATCCGCCGCTTCCTTCGCCGCGCCTCCCTCGGCGCCGCCGCCCTCCTCGTCCTGGGGACGGGACTGGCCGCCGTTGGGGAGATCCCGCCCGCGCCTGATCGTTGGGCGACGGACAAAGCCGGGTTCCTGTCCGCGTCGACCGTCGACGCCCTCGATAGCGAGCTCGAGCGCTACGAAAGGAGCACCGGGCGGCAGGTCCTGGTCTACATCGGCGAGTCCACGGGAGGAATTCCCCTCGAGGACTGGGCTTCGAAGGCCTTCCAGGCCTGGAGGGTCGGCCGCAAGGGGCTGGACGACGGCCTGGTCCTGTTCGTCATGGCCGCGGACAGGAAGATCCGGATCGAGGTCGGCTATGGGCTCGAGGCGGTCGTCCCCGACATCACGGCGGGACGGGTGATCAACGACGTCATGATCCCGTCCATCAGGAACGGGGATAACGACAGGGCCGTTCGGGACGGCGTCGCCGCCCTGCTCGCGGCCATCTCCGGAGAGCCCGGCGCGCAGGCCCCCGAGGACGGGAGGGCCCGCCGCCGCGAGGCGCTATGACGACCGGAGAGAAGATCCTCGCCGGGGCGGCCGTCCTCTTTTTCCTCATCCTGTTCATCACCAATCCCTCCCTGGCCTTCTGGCTCCTGATCAATATCCTGTCCGGCGGCCGGGGCGGCGGCGGGTCGGGTCGGGGATCGTTCGGCGGCGGCGGAGGCCGGTCCGGGGGCGGGGGGGCCTCCGGGTCGTGGTGATCCGCGGGAGGACAAGATGTTGAGCCGGGGACGCCGTAAACTTCTGAAGATGATCGACTGCGACCGCCTGCTCGAGGCCCTCAAGGATGCCGAGCGCCGGACCTCCGGCGAGATCCGCGTCTCCATCGCCCCGTTCTTCTGGGGCAGCGTCCGCAAGGTCGCCGAAAAGACGTTCGTCCGGCTGAAGATGACCGAGACCCGGGACCGGAACGGCATCCTCTTCTTCATCGTCCCGTCCCGGCGCCGGTTCACGGTCCTCGGAGACGCCGGGATCCATGCCAGGGTCGGCCAGGATTTCTGGGACGCGATCGCCGGCCTTCTCTCGGAGAGCTTCCGCAGGAAGGAATACACCGAGGGGCTGGTCCGGGCGATCGCCGCCGCCGGTGCCAAGCTCGCCGAGCACTTCCCCTTCGATGCCGCGACGGACGTCAACGAGCTGCCGGACGACATCGACCTCGTCGGGGACGAAGATATCTGAGGCCGGGCTCCCTCCGGCCCCTCCAAAATATTTTGAGAAACCCCTTGACATCCGGTTTCGAGTTTGTATAATTATGCGGATAACATGAATAAGCATACAGACACCCGCCGGGGCCGGCAGGCGCTCCTCAAGGAGCTCATCGGCCGGGCCGACGCCGCCGACCAGGGCCTCCTTCTGGGCGAGATGCGGAAGCGGGGGGTCCGGACGACCCAGGCGACGATCTCCAGGGATCTTCAGGAGATGGGCTTCGTCAAGGTCCGGACGGGTCCGGGGACTTACCGATACGAAGCGTTCGACCCGGCCGCCGGGGGCGGTCCCCGGGCCCGCCTCAAGGTCTTGTTCCGGAACTTCGTCGTCGGGATCAAGGGAACCGGTCCGCTCCTGCTCGTGAAGACGTCGCCGGGGAACGCCAACGGAGTGGCCAGCCTCATCGACGCCCTGCGCCAGAAGGAGATCCTCGGGACCGTCGCCGGCGACGACACCATCCTCATCGTGACCGCGGGCGGGAAGGACCGGAAGGAAGTTCAGCGTGAATTCGAATCCCTGCTTTGAGAGGCGTTTGACGCCCGGACCGCGACGGCGCCGTCCGGGCCGCTCCAGGCGCGGCTGAGCCCGCCCTTAACAGCGCCGCCCCGCCGACCCGGCGGGGACAACCCCTGACCCCGACAGAAAAGGAGATCCTTATGGAAAAGATCGTGCTCGCGTATTCGGGAGGCCTGGATACCTCGGTCATCCTGAAGTGGCTGACCCGAAAGGGATACGAGGTCGTCGCTTATGTGGCCGACGTCGGCCAGGGCGACGACTTCGAGGCCGTCCGGGAGAAGGCCCTGAGGACGGGCGCCTCGAAGGTCATCGTCGAGGACCTCAAGGAACAGCTCGTGACCGATTACATCTTCCCGGCCGTCAAGGCCAACGCCATCTATGAAGGCCGCTACCTGCTCGGGACGTCCCTGGCCAGGCCCCTCATCGCCCATGGGCAGATCCGGGCCGCTCACCGGGAGAAGGCCGGCACCGTCGCCCACGGCTCGACGGGGAAAGGAAACGACCAGGTCCGCTTCGAGCTGAGCTATTACGCCCTCGACCCCGCCATCAAGGTCTTTGCCCCCTGGAAGGACCCGGAGTTCCTGTCCGAATTCAGGGGCCGGACCGACCTCCTGGCCTACGCCGGCGGCCCAGGGCATCGAGGTCAAGGCGTCCGCGGACAAGCCCTACAGCGAGGACGCCAACCTCATCCACATCAGCCACGAGTCCGGCGTCCTCGAGGATCCGGCCTTTCCCGCGGATGAATCCATCTACTCGATGACCCGGAGCCCCCGCGACGCCCCGGACGAGGAAACGCATCTGGAGATCCGTTTCAAGGACGGGGTCCCCGTCCGCGTCGCCGACCTGACCGGCGGCACCGAGGTGACGGACCCCTTCGGGATGTTCTGCGCCCTGAACGCGGCCGGCGCCGCGAATGGCATCGGCCGGGTCGACATGGTCGAGAACAGGTTCGTGGGCATCAAGAGCCGCGGGGTCTACGAGACGCCGGGCATGACCATCCTCCGGGCCGCTCATATGGACATCGAGGGCGTCGCCATGGACCGGGAGGTCATGAGGCTTCGGGACATGCTGGCCCCGAAGTTCGCGGAGCTCGTCTACAACGGCTTCTGGTTCTCGCCGGAGATGGATTTCCTGATGGCCGCCATCGACAAGAGCCAGGAGGTCGTCGACGGCACGGTCCGCGTCGCCCTCTACAAGGGGGGCGTCACCGTCCTCGGCCGTGAGTCGCCGAGCTCGCTTTACGACAAGGACCTTTCGAGCATGGACATCGAAGGCGGCTTCGACCAGCAGGATTCCCTGGGGTTCATCCGCATCAATGCCATCCGGCTCAAGGCGCACAACGCCATCATGACGAAGAGGGGGAAGAAAGTGACGGATTTCATGAGGAACGGTTCCCGATGAACGCCACGGTCTGGGACCGACGGTTCCAGGGGAGGGAGGACCATCCCGCGATCCGGTCCTTCATGGCATCGGTCCGGAGCGACCGTTTTCTCCTTCCGGCCGAGATCGAAGCGTCCGAGGCGTACGCCCGCGGCCTGGCCCGGGCCTCGGTTCTCGACGGACCGGAGCTCGAGAGCATCCTTGCGGGCCTGGCTTCGGCGGCCGGTCGGATCGCCGGGGACGCGGACCCCGACCGGTTCGAGGACGTTCACTCCGCCGTCGAGATCTCCCTGATCGAAGAGATCGGCGAAGCGGGCAAGAAGCTCCATACGGGCCGCAGCCGGAACGAACAGGTGGCCACCGACGAAAGGCTCTATCTCAAGGCCGTTATTCCTTGCCTCCTCGGCCGGATAGGGGATGTCCAGGCCCGGATCATCGGCCTGGCCGAGAGGTATCCCGACGTCGTGATGCCCGGATACACCCACCTTCAGAGGGGGCAATGCCTTTTATTCTCCCACTACATCATGTCCTTCTTCTGGCAGCTCGAGAGAGGGCGGGGCCGGCTCGCGGACGCCCGGAAGAGGCTGGACGCGCTCCCCCTGGGCTCGGGCGCCCTGGCCGGGACCTCCGTCGACCTGGACCGGGATTACCTGAAGGACCTCCTGGGATTCGGGGCCCTCACGGAAAATTCGTACGACGCCGTCTCCGACCGCGGCTTCATCCTGGAGACGCTTTTCGCCCTGGCCCTCGTCCTCCTGGACCTGAGCCGGATGGCCGAGGACTTCGTCCTGTTCTCCTCGGCGGAATTCGGGTTCCTCAGGCTCGACGACTCGATCGCGACCTCGAGCAGTCTGATGCCCCAAAAGAAGAACCCCGACCTGTTCGAGCTCATCCGCTCGGGCCCGGCGAGGCTCTTCGGATGGCTCGGCCAGCTATTCATGGTCGTCAAAGGGCTTCCCTCGTCCTATAACAAGGACCTGCAGGAGGACAAATCGGCCCTCCGCGAAGGAACGGAGTATGCCGCCGCGGTCCTCGAGGTGGCCGGGCTGGCCTTGGAGAGGATTGCCCTCGACCGGGAGCGGATCAGGGAGAAGCTGAGCCCCGGGCTCTTCGCCACGGACCTCGTCGCGTACCTGACGGACAGGGGGGTCCGCTTCCGCGAGGCCCACGGCCTGGTCTCGGAGATCGTCGCCTACGCGGAAATGCGGGACCAGAGCCTGTCCCTGCTCAGCCTCGAGGAGCTTCAGTCCTTCCACCCGGCGTTCGAGACGGACGTTTATGAAGTCTTCGATCCGCTGCGGTCCGTGGCCAAGAAAAGGACGGAGGGTTCCACGAATCCGGAGATGGTCCGGCGCCAGATCGAGAGCGCGAAGCGACGCCTGGAAGGCCGTTGAGCCTATTGATATTTGCCGGTGATGTAGTTCTCGAGCTGTTGGATGGTGATCTTCTGGGCCGAGATGACCGCCTTGACCACGTCGCCGATGGAGATGACCCCGGTCAGCTTGTCCTTTTCCAGGACGGGAAGATGCCGGATGCGCCGGTCCGTCATCAGGGCCAGGCACTCCTCGGCCGACGCGCTGGGGTGGACGCCGTAGACCTGACTCGTCATGATGTCCTTGACGGGCGTGTCCTGGGAGAACCGGCCCATCAGGGCGATCTTGCGGGCGTAATCCCGCTCCGAAAGGATGCCGGCGACGCGGCCGCCCTCGACGACGACCAGAGCGCCGATACCCTTCTCGGCCATGAGCTTCAACGCGTCGAAGACCTTCGCCTCCGGCGCGATGGTCCAGGCCTGATGCCCTTTTTCGTCCAGGATCTGTTTCACCGTGATCATGACAGGCCCTCCTCTTCCCTAATCGATGGTCCATTAATAGCCGAACCCGGCAGGGTTGTCAATTCGCCGGAGGAAGCCGTCCGCCCTAGTCGAAATACCCCGTCAGATCGTCGCGGTTGAGCCCCTGCTCGAGGGCCGTCCGGGCGACCGCGCGGGCGACCCGGCGGTGCAGGGCCTTGTCCAGGGGGTCGGGGACGATGTCGCCGGGAGGCGCCGATTCGGCGATGGCCCGGGCCGCGGCGACGAGCATCTCCCGCGTGATCCGGGGGACGTCGGCGTCCACCGCGCCCCGGAAGATGCCGGGGAAGCCGAGGACGTTGTTCACCGATTTCCCGTCGGCGGCGAAAGCGGCGCCCGCTTTCCGGGCGACCTCCGGATCGATCTCGGGACTGGGATTGGAAAGGGCCAGGATGATCTGCCCCTTCCTGACCATCCCGGGCTTGATGAGCCCCGGGACTCCGGTCGTCGCGACGACGACGTCCGCGGAGGACATGATCTCCTCCAGGGTCGAGGGCCGGCCGCCCGCCTTCCGGAGCCTCTCGAGGGCGGCGGGCGCGATGTCGGCGCCGAGCACGGGATTCCCCAGGAATTCCATCAGCATCCGGGTCAGGGCGAACCCGGCCGCGCCGAGCCCCACGACTCCGATCCGGCACTTCTTCAGCTCGACCCGGGCGATCCGGGAGGCGTTCATCAGGGCGGCGGTCACGACGCAAGCGGTCCCATGCTGGTCGTCGTGCATCACCGGGATGCTCACGGCGTCCTGGATGCGGGACTCGATCTCGAAACAGCGCGGGGCGGAGATGTCCTCGAGCTGGATGGCGCTGAACGTCGGGGCGATATCGACGACCGTCCGGATGATGGCCTCGGTGTCCTTCGTGTCGAGGAGGATGGGGATGCCCGAGAGCCCGGTCAGCGTCTCCATCAGGCTGGCCTTGCCCTCCATGACGGGCATTGCCGCCTGGGGCCCGATGTCCCCGAGCCCGAGCACGGCGGTCCCGTCGGTGACGATGGCGACGAAGTGGCGGATAGCCGTGAACCGGCGGGCGAGGGTCGGATCCTGCTTGATCTTGAGGCAGACCTCCGCGACGCCCGGCGTATAGACGCGCCGGAGCGTGCTGATGGTGTCGATCTGGTATCGGGAGCGGATGGCGATCTTCCCGCCCTGATGCATCTCGAGGACCTCGTCGCGGACCTCGAGGAGCTCGGCGTCCGGGTACTCCTTGATGACCGCAACAAGGGTTTCGAGATGGGCGGCGTCGTCGGCGAACACGGTGACGTCGCGGACCTCGGACTCGCTGCCCATGTGGACGGTCCGGAGCTCGCCGATGTTGCCGCCCGCGTCCCCCACGGCCGAGAGCAGCCCTCCGAGCACGCCCGGCGTTTGAACCAAGCGGACCCGGAAGGTCCGCATGATCTTGTCTTCCCACCACATATCGGTTCTCCTTCGGTCCCCTATTCGATGAGCAGAATGGCGTACCGGTTCATTTCCTTGCCGGTATCCGAAAGGACCCGGATCGGGTACCCGGCCGCGTGGACCGTCGAAAAGACGTCCACGGCCATGGCTTCGGGCGTCGGCCGGGCCCGCCGCGGCTCCTTGCAGGAGGACCGGCGGCCCGTACAGGTCTCGCAGAGCGAACAGCTGTCGAGGAGGAGCATGAAGGCCTTGGGGTGTCCGGAGACGAACACGTCCCGCTCGAGGTCGAGGAGCCTCACGGCGATCTCCCGGGTCCAGGCGTGGCGGTCCTCGGGCCGGGCCATCGTCCCGGCGAAATGGAAGAGCACGGCCTCGGAATATTCCCGGAAGAAGCGCGCGCACTCGGCGACCGGCGGGACGTTGGGAGGGCACGAGGCGTTGCGGCCGTACTCGCCGCAGCCGAACAGACACTTCATCCGGACCCACTCCGCGACGACGATGGACGCCGGGTCGATCCAGCGGAAATCGCCGAGGCCCCAACCGCGAAACAGCTCTTCAAGGTCCGGTTTTGGAAGCATGGTATTCTCTCCAGCGAAACTGTACCATCCGGGCCGGGGCGAGTCAACGCGCCCCCCTCCGTGCCGGGTCCGCGTGGGTTTGCCCATTCGCAGAGGCTCAGGACTAACCCCATACAAGCCCGGCATTAACGCCGGGCCCTCGAGGGTTTGCCCATTCGCCGATGCCATACCACAGCTTTCGAGGTTAGGCCGTGCGGCTCAGGACTAACCCCATGCAAGCCCGGCACCAGTGCCGGGGAAGCTAGGGTTTGCCCTCTCGCCAATGCAATCGCCCCGTGGGAAGTGGGGGGGAGAAGCGAGGCTCAGGACTAACCCAATGCAAGCCCGGCACCAGTGCCGGGGAAGCTAGGGTTTGCCCATTCGCCGATGCCATACCACAGCTTTCGAGGTTAGGCCGTGCGGCTCAGGACTAACCCCATGCAACCCCGGCACTAGTGCCGGGCCCGCGAGGGTTTGACATCGTTTCTGCCGATGGGATAGATTGATTCCCGAGGCGAACATGAACAAACGAAGCTTTCCGTCCATCCTGGCCGTCCTTCTCCTGTCCGCGGTCCTTGCGGCCGGGGCCGCCCCCTCCTACAAGCGAACGGAGGCCATGGTCGCCATGCGGGACGGCGTCCGCCTGCACACCGTCATCTACGCGCCCGTAGCCGCGAAAGGCCCCCTGCCGTTCATCATCAGCCGGACCCCCTACGGGGCGGGCGGGGACGCCGCCGGTCATCCCAAGCTCGCGATGAGCTACGCGGAGCTGGCCGGCGAAGGGTACATCTTCGTGTTCCAGGACATCCGCGGCCGCTACGGGTCCGAGGGGAAGTTCGTCATGCTGCGCCCGCCGCGCGACAGGAGCTTGCCCGGGGCCGTCGACGAGGGCACCGACGCTTACGACACGATCGACTGGCTCGTCCGCAACGTTCCCGGCAATAACGGGCGCGCGGGCATGCTCGGCGTCTCCTATGACGGCTGGCTCACGGTCCAGGCCCTTATCGACCCGCATCCGGCCCTCAAGGCCGTTTCTCCCCAGGCCTCGCCGGCGGACATGTACATGGGGGACGATTTCTTCCATGACGGCGCCTTCCGGCTGAGCTACGGGTTCGAGTACGCCGCCATGATGGAGACTTCGAACGTCGATTATCATTTCCGTTTCGATACGTACGATACCTACGACTGGTATCTGAAGCTGGGCCCGCTGGCGAACGTCGATGCCAAGCACCTCTTCGGGAAGATCCCGACCTGGAACGATTTCGTCGCCCATCCGAACTATGACGCGTTCTGGCGGAAGCTCGCGGTGACCCCCTACCTTGACCGGGTCGCCGTTCCCACGCTCAACGTCGCCGGCTGGTGGGACCAGGAGGATTTTTCGGGGCCCCTCAAGATCTATGCGGCGCTTGAAGAGCATGATACGGGCGGGATGAATTTCTTCGTCGCCGGGCCCTGGAACCACGGCGGATGGGGCCGCGACGGGAGGCGGCTGGGGAGGATCGCGTTCGGAGACGACACCGCGCGATACTTCCGGGAGATGGTGCAGGCCCCCTGGTTCGCCCATTTCCTCAAGGACAAGGGGCCGTTCCGACAGCCCGAGGCCCTGACCTTCCAGACAGGGTCGAACCGGTGGGAAGCCCGCGAGGAGTGGCCGCCCCGCCGGTCTTCGCGGGAGCTCCGCCTTTATCTCCTTCCGGGCGGGGCCCTTTCCTTCGACCCTCCGTCCGCGGAGGGCGGCGGCGCTTGCGAAGCGTTCGTCTCCGACCCGACCCGTCCCGTGCCGTATCGGGCGCGTCCGATCGAGGCGACCTATGACCCCCGCGGCTCCGGCTGGCCGGCCTGGCAGGTCCAGGACCAACGGTTCGCCCATCTCCGGCCCGATGTCCTGAGCTGGGAGACCGGGCCTCTCGCCGAGGACGTCGTCCTCACCGGCGACGTCTCCGCCCGTCTCTTCGCTTCGACCACAGGGACGGACGCCGATTGGATCGTCAAGCTGATCGACGTCTATCCGGAGGACGTCCCCGAGGACCCCGGGATGGGAGGCTACCAGCTCATGATCGCCGGCGATGTCGCCCGCGGCCGCTTCCGCAAAGGGTGCGAGTCTCCCGAGCCCGTCCCCGCGGGCGAGGTCGAAGAATACGCCGTCGACCTCCGCCAGCACGACCACCGGTTCCTCAAGGGGCACAGGATCATGGTCCAGGTCCAGAGCACCTGGTTCCCGCTCATCGACCGCAATCCCCAGACATATGTCGGGAACATCTTCCTGGCCGGCGCGGGGGATTATCGCCCGGCGATCCACCGGGTCTTCGGCTCGAAGTCGTATCCCTCGCACGTCCGGCTGATGGTTCCCGCGCGCTGACCGCGCGCTTCGTGGACGCGGGCGCGTGCCGTTGGGTATAATGGACGCATGAGGCTCCCGCACGGGGAAAGGGAACAGGACGACATCGGCCGCGGCCGTTTTGCCGTCATCCTTTCCCGGCCCGAGAACCACGAAAATATCGGGCTCGTCGCCCGGGCCATGAAGAATACCGGGTTCACCGATCTCCGGCTCGTCGGCGTCGATGCCCTCAGGCCGGAGGCCTACCGGACCGCGGTCCATTCCGAAAGCATCCTGAAGAAGGCCCGTTACTGCCCGGACCTCGCCGCGGCCACCGGCTCCCTGCATCTCGTGTTCGCCGCGACGGCCCGGGCCCGGAGCACGTTCGCGGTCCTGACCTTCGCCGAAGCCGTCGAAACGCTCCGCGGCGCCCCCCGCGCCTCCCGGATCGGCCTTCTCTTCGGGAACGAACGCACGGGCCTGATGTCGGAGGAGCTCGGGGCCGCCAACTTCGTCTTCAGCCTGCCCCAGGCGTCGCGCCAGCCTTCCTACAACCTGGCGTCGGCCGTCCTCTTGACGCTCTTCGCCCTCTTCACCCTGCCCGGGGGTGCCGCGGCGGAACCGGAAAGCCTGCCGGCGAGCCGGGCCGCGCAGGAGGAATGCATCCGGGTGGTGCTGATGAAGCTCGGGAAGAGCGGGTTCATCCACGGCGAGAACGAAGCTCATGTCTCCGGGATGGTCCGCGGTCTCTTCGGGCGCATGGCCCTCACGGACAAAGACAGGAAGTTCCTGATGGCCGTCTTTAATCAGAGCGTCGAACGGGACAGATACATTAGGAGGACCTGAACATGGTGGAACGAGAGATCAAGGTGGCTTTCAGCGGAGGACTGAGGATCGACGCCGAATACCGCGGCTTCCTCATCAAGACCGACCAGCCCGTGGGGGATGGCGGGGAAGGATCGGCGCCGGCGCCGTTCGACCTCTTCCTGGCGTCCCTGGCGACCTGCGCCGGTTATTATGCCCTGACCTTCTGCCTCAGCCGCAGTATCCCGACGGAAGGACTATCGGTCTCCCTTGTGACCCAGCGGGAGCCGGGGGCGAAGCTCATCGGGCGGATGATCATCCGCTTGGGCCTGCCCAAGGGTTTTCCGGAAAAATACCGTGCGGCCATCGCCAAGGCTGTGGATACCTGCACCGTCAAGGCCCACATCAACAATCCGCCGGCTTTCGAGATCGTCACTTTATCGGGGGATTGAGAGGATCTCCCGGAGGCCTCGATAAGATATTGAAACCCGTCCTCGGCCTCGACCTGGCCGCCTCTCCTCAAAGGCCCACGGGCGCTTGCCTGCTCTCAGGGAGCCGGGCGACGACGTGCGTCCTCCTCTCCGACGCGGAGATCCTGGCCTACTTCAATGAGTCGCGCCCCGATCTGGTCGCCATCGACGCCCCCCTGACCCTGCCGCCCGGACGGGTCTCCATCCATGAGAGGAACGACTCCCATTACCGCCCGTGCGACCTGGAGCTGCGACGGCGGAAGATCCCATTCTTTCCCATCACCCTGGGGCCGATGAGGGGCCTGACCGAGCGCGGCATGATCCTCGCCGCGGCCATCGGGCACTCCGGCGTCCGGGTCATCGAGATCTATCCCGGAGGAGCACAGGATATCTGGGGCATCCCCAGGGCCGCGAGGGATTTCGACGGGCTCCTGCGGGGCCTGCGGAGGCTCGGCCTGCGCGGGCTGAGGAAGAGCGCCACGGATCACGAGCTCGACGCGGCCACGGGCGCGCTCGTCGGCCGGCTGTTCCTGGAAGGGCGCGCCGAAATTTTCGGCGATTTCGACAGCGGGGCCATCGTCATGCCGCCCCGGCCCTAGGCCCTTTCTCCCATCACCGACCCTAATAATCCCGGAATCCGGAGAAGCTTCCTATTTCTTAACGACGATTTTGAGCGCCCCGGGAAGGGCTCGAAACGTGACCTTGTCGAGCTCGCCCAGGACCTCTCCGTTGTACTGGACAGGCAGGGCCCGGCCCCGGATAACGGCCTTCCGGGCCTTGAAGTGGCGCTGGGTCCTCTGGAACAGGCCCAAGTAGAGGAGGGGGAAGGCGAGCAGGAACTGGACCGGCCCCATCTCCCAGAGCGTCACATCGAGGTAGCCGTCCGCGATCTCGGCCCTCGGGGCGACCCTCCAGCTGTAACCGAAGAAATTGGTCTTGGCGACGATGCAGTCGAAGAACTTCGTCCGGATCGTCCTGTGCTCGAACGGAGTGCCGTCGTCGTCCACGCCGTCGAAGAGCTCGACGGTCTTTTCTTCTGCCGGGAGGCGGAAGAGCTTCCATGTGGCCATGAGATGCCCGAGAAGTCCCTGGACGGGGTGCTGGAGCTTCTCGAGCGTGACCCCGGCCATCGCCCCGACGCTGGCGAATCCGGCGTACCGGCCTTCGACCTCGATCACGTCGGACCTGACGACCGTCCGCTTCGCCAGGACCTTGGCGGCCCCGCCGGGGCTCTTGGGGATGCCGTAGGTCTTCCGGAAGCCGTTGCCGGAGCCGAAGGGGATGATCCCGAAGATGACATCGTCCGCCCGCCCGGATTCGAAGATTCCCTGGAGGACGTCGGCGATGGTCCCGTCGCCTCCGACGGCGACGATGGTGCGGGAGTCCTCGGCGGAGCGGCGGGCCAGCTTGACGGTGTCCGTCCGGTCGCCGTCGAGGTCGTAACAGCGGCCGGAGAGCCTCTTTTCGAGGGCCCGGCGCAGGAGCTTGTTGCGGACCCAACGGCCGTTGGCGGCCCTGGGATTGATAAGGAAGATCGTGTCCGGGTCGGGCTCTTTTCGGTTCATGGTCGGGTGAAGACGACCATTATGCCATCCGGGGAGCGCCCTGTCAAAGCGGCTCGCCGGGGGCCGCGGCCTGCCGCCGGCCCTTGAAGAGCTTCCGGACGATCGGAACGTTGGCGGCGACGATGAGGACTCCCGTGATGATGAGGATCACATAATCCGGGAAGCGGATGGCCCGGGCCGCCAGGGCGATGATATACATCCTCGGGGCCCGGGAGGTGATGACGGCGGCGATATATTTCCACAGCGGGTAACGGGCGATGACGACGAGGAAGCGGAACGGGTAAAAGGGGATGGGGGTGAACCCGGCGACCCAGAGGGCGGCGAAGGGGGCCTTTTTGAACAGGTGGACGGTCTTCTGAACGGTCCGGCTCGCGAGCATCTTCCGGAAGAGCTTGAGGTCGGCCACGTACTTGAAGACCGTGTAGTTCAGGACCTCGGTCAGGACCGTTCCGGCCACGGAGACGGCGGCTACCGTCAGGGGGGAATAGAACTTGGCGAAATACAGGAGCACCGGCTCATGGGGGACCGTGGCGATGATGAACTCGGCGGGGAAACAATACAGGAAGAGGACCCAAAGGCTCTTGCTGTCGCGGACCGAGTCCGAGGCCAGCCACAAGACGAGCAGACCGGCGACGAAGGCGATCTCGAAGACGAAGATCAGCGTCTTGACCCACCGAGGCATGGGCCGGGCGTTGATCTCCGGGAGAGATTCGAGTCCGGGGACGGGGGTCGAGGCTTCGGACATGGCCGGCGTCAGCCGCGGAGGGCCCTCATGTTGTCGGAGACGGCGTAGCGGAGCGGCTTCTCGGTGTTGGCCCGGATGCTCGTGTAGCACTCGACGCAGGTGTTCGTCCTCAGGAAATCCTTCCGGATCTCGGCCGGGGAGGCGTACTTCCGGATGATGAGGCCGCAGGGAGAGAGCGTCCCGTCGGGATTGACGACGAAGAACCGGTCGCCGGCCCGGCAGCCTTCGACCCCGCCGTTCCGGAAGTAATCGGGGATGTGGTCCAGGACATAATCCGAAGTGAAGACCGTGCCGTAGCGCCTCTTGTGCTCCTTGAGCCGTCCGAGGACCTCTTCCAGCTCGCCGATCTCTTCGGGGGGGATCATGTATTCCATGCGGTGGGTCCGGAGGTGGGTGTAGGAGCTGAAGTTCATCCGGAGGCCCCATCCGCGGGCGAGCTCGGCGAGCTTCACGAGCTCCCGGAAATTGTCCCGCTGGATGACGCAGGACAGCGTGATCCCCGAATCCCCGTTCCCGTCGAGGGCGGAGGCCAGGTCGCGGATCTTTCCGAAGAGCCCGGGGATCCCCCGGAACCCGTCGTGGCGTTCGTCGGGATAATCCAGGGACAGGGAGAACTCTTCGACGCCGGCCTCGCGGAGCCTGGCGTGCTTGTCCTTGGTGAGGAGGGCCCCGTTGGTGGTCAGGACGATGAAGGGCGGGCGGCCGGGGCGACGGATGGCCCTGACGATGTCCTCGACATCCTTGCGGAGGAGGGGCTCGCCTCCCGAGACCTGGGCCACGACGGGCCTGAGCCGCGCGGGCGATCCTGCCGAACTCCTCGGCCGAGGCCCGCTCCTCCCGGACCGGGCCGCCCAGATGGCAGTGGCGGCACCGGGCGTTGCAGCTGTAGGTGATCTCGAAGGACACGCAGAGCGGCCCGCGGCCCATGTAGTTGGCCGCCCCGCGGGCCGCGAGGGAGAGAGTGCGCGGGACGATCTTCATCCGATGGGCGCCTTTCCCGGCCGGATCCGGGCCAGCCGGCTTATGGAATAGGACTTGACGGCGATGAGCCCCCCGGCCAGGACGGCGGCCGCCGCCTGCCAGGACGGCAGGAAGATGAGGATCAAGGTCACGACCGTCGAATTCACGAACTTGCCGCCGGGGCTGAAGTTCAGGAGATAGACCCTGCGGTCGACGCGGCCGAAATAGTTCGGGGAGATGAGGTCGAACTTCAGGAACTGATAGCTCAGGTAGAAATCGACGAAGGCGAAGTCCAGGGCGTAGACCGCCGTCGCGACGGCGACGCTCGGGATGGAAATGGAGGAAGTTCACGTAGAAAAAGAGGACCTCGACGCGGTCCGCGATGATGTCGATCTCGGCGCCGAGGACGGTCTCCTGGCGGGTCTTCCGGGCCAGGGCGCCGTCGAGGACGTCCCCCAGCCAATGGATGCCGAGGCCGATGAAATTCGCCGTCGGATCGCCGCGGACCGCCGCCAGGACGAAGAAGACGAGCGAGCCGCCGAGCCGGAGGAGGGTCACGATATTGGCCGCGCTGAAGGCGCTCCCGGGATCGCGGGGCCCGAAAAGCCGTCCGGTCATCGCTCCCATCCCTCGCGACCCGGCCTTCTGGAAACCGCATCATGTGTCGCGAGTAACATATAACAAACGGCGCCTTTTCGTCAAAGCCCGGGGGCTCCGGAGATTTTCGTTTGAAACCGCGGCGGTCTTCGGACTAGAATGCTCTCTCCGGCGGCGGGACGCCGGGGAGAAAGGTCGCGCGCATGAGAGAGATGGAGAAGGTCGTCACGGCAGGGGCCGGCGATTCCTGCTCAGGGTCGAATCCTCGACCAATGAAGGCGATTACCAGAAGTACGAGGACCTGCGGAACGAGATCTGGGGCTTTCCCGAGGATCATCTGGCGGGCACCGAGGAACCTCGCCTGCGAGAACTTCCTCCACGACGGGACCAGCCTGTTCATCGGCGCCTTCGTCGAGGAGGACGGCCGCTTCCCGCTGGACCTCGGCCACATGGCCGGATTCAGCTACGGATTCGTCGGCCTCCGGGACAAGGCGCGCCGGCTTCCGGGACGTCGCGAACCTGCGCTTCTACTCCCAGTACGCCGGCGTCCGGAAGGCCTACCGGTCCTTCGGTCTCGGCATCCTGATCAAGGAGTTCCAGAAGCGAGATCCGTCCGGGACGTCTACGGTCTCGACCAGGTCATCTGCACGTACGATCCCCTGACCGGGGTCAACGCCTACCGGAACATCCACCACTTCGGCATGGAGGTCGTGGAATACCGGGAGGACGTCTACGGCGAGTTCGGGGGGAACCTCAACCGGAAGGACGTGCCTTCGGACCGGTTCCTGATGTCCTGGGACCTCAAGCGCGAGTTCCGCCCCTCCTCCGGCGGACTCGGGGCCCTGGCCGGAACGGAACGCCGCGTCATCCGGGCCGGGACGCGGACCTTCGCCGGGCCGGACGGGACGGTCGCGTTCGAAGCCGTCCAGGACGTCGATCCCGGCCTCGAGGGGGAAAGCCTCCTCATCCAGATCCCCCGGGATTTTTATCGGATGCTCCGCGAGACCGACGTGGACGACCCCGACGTCCGGCGGATCCCGTTCGACTGGAGAATGGCGACGCGGCAGGCGTTCCAGGCCCTCTTCCGGCGCGGCTACGAGGTCGTCGGATTTCCTGCGGGCCGACGGGGACCGCGGAGAGAATTTCTATCTCCTGAGAAAGAAGCCTCTCTGACCCGCGGGCCCTGTCCGCGCCCAGGTGTGCTATAATCGCTCTTTCATAGTTTGGAAGGATATACCCGATGACCAAGACCAAGATCCCGCACGCCCTCCTCGCCGCCGCCGCGCTGATGGCCCTGGCGGCCGGATGCCGGACGAAGCCCGAGGTCGTGGACCTCGCGGCGAAGGCGCGCGCCCTGCACGGCCGCGTCCTGACCCTGGATACGCATTGCGACACCGCCTTCAACCTCCTGCGGAAGGACTGGAAGATCGGGGACCGCCATGACCCCGCCCTGCGGTACGAGCGGCAAGATCGACCTGCCCCGGATGGTCGAGGGCGGACTGGACGCCGAGTTCTTCGCCGCCTTCGTGGCCCAGGGCCCCCGGACCCCCGAAGGGAACGCCAAGGCCCGCGGCGAGATTCTCCGCGACGATCGACGCCCTCCACGGGATGACCCGGGAATACCCGGAGCTCATCGGCCTCGCCCTGACCCCCGACGACGCCTACCGGCTGAAGAAGGCCGGCAAGCTCGCGGCCTACATCGGCATCGAGAACGGATATGCCCTCGGCAACGACCTGGGGCTCGTCCGCGAGTATTACGACCAAGGGCGTCCGTTACATCACGCTCTGCCATATCGGGGACAACGACATCTGTGACAGCTCGACCGACCGGAGCCATCCTGAGGACCGGGGACTCAGCGCCTTCGGGCGGGACGTCGTCCGGGAGTGCAACAAGGTCGGCATGCTGATCGACGTCTCCCACGCCTCGGACCGATCGTTCTTCGCGATCCTCGAGGCATCCACGGCGCCCGTCATCGCCTCCCATTCCTGCGCCCGCGCCCTCTGCGACAATCCCCGAAACCTCAGCGACGACATGCTGAAGGCCCTCGCGGCCAAGGGCGGGGTCATGCAGATGTGCTTTCTGTCGACCTACATCCGCAAGCCTTCGCCGAACCCGGAACGGGACAAGGCCCTCAAGGCGTTCGAGGAAAAGTACGACCGCCCGGGCATGCGCGACGACGAGGAATCCCGCCGGCGGCTCCACGAGGAATACGATGCCATCCGGGAAAAATATCCCTCCGAGAAGGCGACGGTCGCCGACCTGGTGGACCACATCGACCATGTGGTCAAGGTCGTGGGCATCGACTATGTCGGGATAGGCACGGACTTCGACGGCGGCGGAGGGATCACCGGATGCGACGACGTGAGCGGGATGATCCACGTCACCGAAGAGCTCCTTCGGCGGGGCTACTCCGAGCCGGACATCGCCAAGATCTGGAGCGGAAACTTCATGCGCGTCTTCCGGAAGGCCATCGAAGTTTCCGGGAAGATCAAGTCCTCAGTGTAAATATACTTTACAATTTATTCGCCATTTTCCCCTGTTGGGGACAGCTCTCCCCAGGGGAAGTCTTGGCATAAACCTTGCTTTTCGGTTATAGTCAAGGCGAACCATGGCGAAGCATTTGGCCCGAACTCTCATCCTGGTCTCCGCCATGGCCCTTTCAGGCTCTCCTGTGCCCGGGACGCCGACAGGCATCCGTCCCCGGCCAGCCCCGGCTGGGGGGGACGCTCAGGATCAAGCCTTTCGCCAGGGAATTCAAGGCCGATCTCGATCCCGCCTCCGCGGCGCCCTATTATGTCCTCGAACAGATCTATGACGGGCTCGTCCGGCTCGACCGGAATTATAACGTCGTTCCTGCCCTGGCCGAATACTGGGTGATCTCCGCGGACGGGCGGAAGTACACCTTCACCCTCCGGAAGGGAGCGAAGTTCCACAACGGGCGCGAGGTGACGTCCGACGACGTCAAGTTCTCGCTGGAACGCCTGCTTCGCAGGGAGACCGGCGTTCTCTACGCCTCGTATTTCCTGCCCAAGGTGGTCGGGGCGGAGGCCTTCTGGATGGGAAAGGCCGCCGAGGTCACGGGCTTCCGGGCCCCCGACCGGTACACCTTCGAGATCGAATGGAGGAACCCCTGTGTTTCCGGGCTCTACCTCCTGAGCATGTTCTTCTGCAAGATCCTTCCCAGGGACCTCGTCACGGACCAGGGCCGGGATTTCTTCAAGAAGCCCTCCGGGACGGGGGCGTTCCGGTTCGGTTACTGGCTGAGGGACTCGAGCCTCGCGATCACCGGCGTCCACCTGGAGCGGAACCGGGATTATTTCGGCGAGACCGCCTACCTGGACGCCGTCGAATACAGCCCCTTCTTCACGGCGGAGCAATTCCTGAGAGGCGAGGTCCACATCATCCCTCTGGAATCCGAAGACCTCGCTTCGGGCCGGTATCCGGTCCTCGAGAACAACGCGCTCGACGTCCTGTTCCTGACCATGACCTGCAAGACCCCGCCCCTGGACTCCATAGAGGTTCGCCAGGCCCTGGCCTTTGCCTTGGACAAACGAAAGCTGGCCCGGGCCTACTCTACGGTGGAGTCCCAGGCACAGGTCGTCCATAACTATATCCCCGCGGATCTCCCCGGCTTCTTCCCCCTGGAAGGTCCGAGCCAGCCGAACCTGGGAAGGGCGGGGGCCCTTTTGGCGGGAGCCGGGTTCCCGGGCGGCAAGGGATTTCCCGAGCTCACGCTCGGCTTCCCCCTGCCCCGGAGGCGCCAACACATCCGTCTCCATCAGGAGCTCCGGGCCCAGCTTGCCGCCCTGGGGATCCGGCTCGAGATGAGGCACTTCCGTACGACCGAAGAGTTCAGGGCCTTCGGGAAGCCCATGCTCTCAGCTCTGGAGTGGCGGATGGACTTCCCCGACGCCGAGAACATCATCATGCCGCTCTTCGCGTCCGGGTCGCCGATCAACGCGATCTATATGGGATATGCGAACTCCGGATTGGACGCCCTCCTCTCGGCCTCCGAAGTCGAAGCCGGCTGGGAAAAGCGCACGGGCCTTTTTCGGAGGATCGAGGGCATCCTCATCGAGGACGTCCCGGCCGTCCCCCTGTTCCAGCTCCGCTTCCGGATGGCCCTCCAGCCCAATATCCGCGGCGCCGCGGCGCCGCTCCTGGCGTTCCATTTCCTGGATGTCAGGGAGATCTGGATCGACCGATGAGGCACGCGACATGACGCTGAAACCGACCTTGTACACGCGCTTTCTCGTCTGGACGATGCTGCTCCTCGTGTTCCTTGTCGGGACCATCATCTTCGTCATCCAGAGGAAGGAGGTCCGGACGATCTTCGAGGAGGCCCGGAACCGGGGGATCCTGACGGCCCAGTACATCGCGAACATGAACCTGCGGCCCCTGGTCCTGTGGGACGAGGAGACCGCTCCTTTCGAACATCGAGGGCCAGGCGGACGACAAGCTCGTTTACATCGTCTTTTACGACCGGGAGGGGAAGCCGCGGGCGGCCAACCGCCTCGTCGCCGCGAACGACGACATCACCTGCTGCAGCGGCCTCGCCGGAGAGGCGCGGCCGGACAGCGCTTCCATCCGGACCCGGGAGGTCCGCATCCGGAACCGGAAGCTCAACGTCCTCGAGATCGAGCTGCCGGTCTTCGTCACGGGCTCGCCGACCCGGTGGGCCTCCATCAAGATCGGCCAGTCCCTGGAGGACATGAGAGCCGACATCCGCCGGACGCGGCGGGTCCTCATCTTCATCGGCCTCGGGGGCCTCCTCATCGGCCTGGCGGGCTCCCTGGTCCTGGCGAAACGGATCACCAGGCCCCTGAAGGAGCTCGTCGAAGGCACCGTCCGGATCTCCCGGGGGGATTTCAGCCACCGCATCCGGCTGGAATCGGCCGACGAGCTCGGCGACCTCGCCCGGAGCTTCAACGAGATGACGGGACAGCTCCTTCAGGCCAAAGAGCGGATGGAGGCCGCGAACCGGAAGCTCGTCCAGGCCGAGAAGCTGGCGTCGATCGGGCGGCTGGCCGCGACCATCGCCCACGAGATCCGCAATCCCCTGACCTCGGTCAAGCTCAATATCCAGAGGATCGCGGAGAGCGAGCACCTCGACGAGATCGAACAGGAGCACCTCAGCATCTGCCAGGAGGGGGTCGGGCAGATCGAGAAGTTCATCAAGGAGCTCCTCGAGTTCACCCGGGTCCCGGCACTGGCCCGCGAGAGGTTCCCCATCGAGCAGGTCCTCGAGGGCTCTCTCAAGATGCTCAAGGACTCGTTCCATCAGAAGCGGGTGACGGTGGAGAGATCCTTCGCCCAGGGCCTCCCGCCCGCGAACATCGACGGGGACAGGATGAGGCAGGTCTTCCTGAACCTCCTCCGCAACGCCTTCGAGGCCGTGGAGGAGGGAGGACGGATCTCCGTCGTCCTCGGGTCCGCGGAGGGGCCGGACGGCGGGACCTACGTCGTCCGGATCTCCGACAACGGCTGCGGCATCCCGGAGAAGGATAGGGAGAACATCTTCGAGCCGTTCTTCACCACCAAGTCCTCCGGATTCGGGCTCGGCCTGGCCAACGCCCGGAAGATCGTCGAACAGCACGGCGGCACGATCAAGGTCGCCGCGAAGCGGGGAAAGGGGAGCGCCTTCGTCGTCACCCTGCCTCGCGAGGAGGGACAATGAGATCCATACTGATCATCGAGGACGACCCGCTCGTCAGCCGGACCATAGCCTCGCACCTGGCCCGGAAGGGGTATGAGGTCGCCGTCGCCGGCGACGGGGAGAGCGGCATCGCCCGTTACCGCGAGGTCGGCCCCGACCTCGTCATCCTCGACATCCGTCTTCCCGACGCCAACGGCCTGGACGTCCTCAGGCGGCTCCGGGAGGAGCGGCGGCAGTCGGTCTTTCTCGTCATGACGGCGTTCGACGACATGAAGACGACCGTGGAGGCCGTCAAGGCCGGGGCTTTCGAGTACCTGGTGAAGCCGCTCGATTTTCTCGAGCTCGACCTGACCATCGACAAGGCCCTCCAGGTCCGCGCCCTGGAGGACAAGGTCAGCTACCTCGTCGAGGAGAAGCAGAAGGAATACACCATCGACAACCTCGTCGGCCGCTCGCCGCAGATGCGCGAGGTCTTCAAGCTCATCGGGTCGGTCGCCGGCACCCGGACCAACATCCTCATCCAGGGCGAGAGCGGCACCGGCAAGGAGCTCGTGGCCAAGGCCATCCATTACAACAGCCCGTTCCGCGACGAGCCGTTCATCGTCATCAACTGCTCGGCCATCCAGGACACGCTCCTCGAGAGCGAGCTCTTCGGCCACGCCCGGGGGGCTTTCACGGACGCCGTCTCGGAGACGCGGGGAAAATTCGAGATCGCCGGACGCGGGACGCTCTTCCTGGACGAGATCGGGGACGTCTCACCCAACCTCCAGTCCAAGCTCCTCCGGGTCATCGAGACCCGGGATTTCATGAAGGTCGGCGGCGAGCGGGTGCTCAAGACCGAAGCCCGGATCGTCGCGGCGACCAACCAGAACCTCTCCGCCCTCATCGAAAAGGGGCGCTTCCGGGAGGACCTGTACTACCGGCTCAAGGTCGTCGAGATCGCCCTGCCGCCCCTCAGGGAGAGGAAGGACGACATCCCCGCGCTCGCGGGCTACCTCCTCGAAAAGATCAACCGGGAGCTGCGGAAGAACGTGCGCAAGGTCCCCGGGGACGTCATGAAGCTCCTCACCGAGATGCCCTGGAAGGGCAACGTCCGCGAGCTCGAGAACGCCCTGACCCGGGCGGTCATCCTGGCCAAGGGGGACGTCGTCCTCAAGGAGAACCTGCCCCTGGAGACCCCGGAGAAGAGGCTCTTTCCGCGGGAGCTCGTCCCGCTCAAAGAGGTCGAGAAAAGCTATATCCAGCACGTCCTCGCCGCGACCCGAGGGAGCAAGACCCGGACGAGCCAGATCCTCCAGATCAGCCGGCCGACCCTCGACAAGAAGATCCGGGAATACGGGTTGGAGCTCGCTCCTCCCGTCTGAGACGTTCGCGGCGTCGGCCCCGCCTCCGGACCCGGGCCGTAAACGTTCTTGCCCCGGGTGTAAATTCTGCCCCCGTGCGGCCCCGCTCCGGCCTGCCCGCGGAGCTGTCCTCCCCTGAAAACACCGGGTGCCGGATTGGCATGAAATATGCTCTATTTCCGGACGGGATAATGAGAGGCACCAAGATGCTCGGCCGAAAGATCGTGATCGTCGACGACGACGAATCCATCCGCAAGACCTTCTTTCTCCTCCTCGCCCGAAAGTACCGGGTCTATCTGGCCGCCGACGGCGAGGAAGCCCTGGCCAGGTTCCGCAACGCCGGTGTGGACCTGATCATCGCCGATTACCGCCTCCCCCGGGGGAGCGGGCTCGCTCTCATCGAGGAGTTCCGCCGGTCCGGGTACCGGGGCGACGTCATCATGGTCTCGGCGTTCCCGGACCTCATCCGGATCGAAGACCTCCAGCGCCTGTCCATCAGCCAGTTCTTCGTCAAGCCGCTGGACCTCAACGTCTTCAACCGGTCCATCGACGCCCTTCTCGAGATCCGGGACGAGATGGAGAGGCGGGCCTAGGGGCGGGAAGAGAGGCCGTGAGGGAGTGATGAAGTGAGGGAAGAAAGCGTTCTCATCGCGACGAAGACGAAGAGGAAGGACGGCGCCGGGGAAAGCACGGAAGGACGACGAGGTCTTCGACCTTTTCGTCGACTACCTGTGCCGGGAACAGCCCATCCTCCTGAAGGACCTCATGGACCGGATCGAGAAGGACATCATCGTCCGCTCCCTCCGCATGGCCGGGGGGAACCAGAAGCAGGCCGCCGGCATCCTCGGGGTCAAGTACACGACGCTCCACGAAAAGCTGAAGAAATTCGGCATCCGGTTCCCCAAGGCCCCGGTGCCGTTCGCGTTCTAGTCCGCGCCCTTACCGGCTTCCCTTCGTCCTCGCCTGCTGGGGGGCGGACGGAGCGTCCGGCGTTCCGCCGGATGGGACGAGGAAGGACCTTTGGCCGGAGGCGATCGGGCGATTCTCGTCGTCGAAGGCTTCCACGTCCCAATAATAGGTCTGTCCCGGCCTGAGCCTGCTCATCTCTTCCGGAGACAATGTCACCGATGTGCTCTTGATCCTCCGGACGAGGACAGACCGGAGCTCTTCGTCGAAGATCTCGAATTGGTAGATGTCCGCGTTCCTGACGGCCTTCCACCGGAAGATGGAGGGTGCGCGTTGAAGAGTCCCTTCCGGTTCGATGAGCCGGATGCCGGTCCGGGCGCCCCTGTCGATATCCGGCGGCCGGGTTCGCGAGTAAAAAAAGATGCTCGCGGCCGCTGTGATGAGGACGGCGGCGGCGACCGCCGCCCGGACGGGGACGAACCGGGGCAAGCGGTGCCGGCGACCATCCGCACGGATCCTCCGGACCTCGGCTCGGGCCATATCCCGTAGGGCCGCTTCCTCTTCGGACCCGAGGCTGTCCGGAAGTCCGCCGGCCCGTGCCCGGAGCTCTTCGGCGATCTCCTCGAGCACGGTTTGTTTCCTCCGGCAAAGGGGACAGGCCGCGATATGCCCCGCGATCCGGTCCCTCGATATCGGGTCGAGCTCGAGAAGGAAGGCCCCGAGGAGCTGTTCGTCCCCGGGACATTTCGACCGTCGGGACCCTCTCATTTCCGTTCCCCCGTCTTGCTCTCGATCCGGCCCCCCTCGAGCTTCTTCCGGACGTCGCCGAGCCCCCGATAGAGAAGATGCCGGACCCGGTGGGAGCTCCAGCCGAGGCGCCCGGCCATCTGTTCGATGTCCTGGCCGGTCAGATGGAGCTCGAGGACCGCCCGTCGCCTTTCGGGCAGCCCGTCCACGGCCGCCCTGATGCGGTCCCTCATCTGACTCCGCTCGGCCAGGGCCTCCGGGCCCGGCCGCCCGTCGTCGCCAAGCGCCGCGGACCGGCCCCCGACGGGCAGGTTGTCGAGCGATACGTGGTTCCTTCTCTTTGCGATCACGTCGAGTGCGGTCGTATAGACCATCCTCCCTAGATAGGACTTGAGATTCCGAATGTCCTTCCCACGCCGGACCATCTTCCAGAGCTTGAGCTTGATCTCCTGCTCGATGTCCTCGCGCTCCGGGCCGGCGATCCCCGGGAAGTTCTTCAGGAGGATCGCTTTTACGGACCTGGAGATCTCGTCGAGAAAGCGTTTCGTCTGAAGGAGCTTTTCCATCCCTTGCCTGGTTTAAGGAATGAATATAGAACACCCCCGGAGGGAATTCAACCCAAAGGACGGCGATCCTCGTGAAAGAACGGGAATAAAGCCGCGTCCCGACGGTCTATAGTAAGGAACCATTATCTTACGGTGGGGCTTTTTCCTTCCGTGTCCGACTTGCACAAGGTCGGACCTCTATTCTCGGCACCTGAGTAAATATTCTTTACGCGAAGACAAGCCGAGCCGCGCTCCCGCCCCCCTCCTTATGGGGAGAAGGCGATCTCGGGAGCTGGCACGGAAATTGCACAATCAATGGCATCCCAAATCCCTCCTTCCTTGTTTCTGCGCGGGGCGGGGCCGGAGCGTAACGCTCCCCTCGCCCCGGATTTTTTTTCCCGGCCTTTCCAGGATGGGGCTCGTCGGCACCCATCGCCACGCTTTCGGAACGGGACCCCTTCCTTCCTCCGCGCGATCGGTGATATCATCTGCCGGAAAGGAAGAAGCGCGCGTTGAGATCCCTTTTCGTCGCCGGGGCCGGCGCCGCGGCGTTCCTGCTCTTCCTGGCCGTCGAGCGCGTCGTCCTCGACGCCCGGCTGAACCGGATCCCGATCCGCGTCGGCGTCACGGGGACCCGGGGAAAATCGAGCGTCACGAGGCTCGTCGCCGGGGCCTTGCGGGAGTCGGGAACGCGCGTCCTGGCCAAAACGACCGGATCGAAGGCCGTCCTCATCCTGCCCGACGGCTCCGAAAGGGAGATCGCCCGGCGGGGCCTGCCGACGATCCTCGAACAGAAACGGGTCGTCCGGCTGGCTGCTCGTCTCGGGGCGCGGGCCTTGGTGACGGAGATGATGAGCGTCCGCGAGGAGTGCCTGTCCGTCGAATCCAGGCACATCATCCGGCCGAACGTTCTCGTCGTGACCAATGTCCGGCTGGACCATATCGATCTCATGGGGGAAACACGGGACGAGATCGCCTCCTGCCTGGCCTCCGCCTTCCCTCCGAACGGCATCGTCGTCCTGCCTGAAGAGGAGGTCTTCCCCGTCTTTTCCGAGCGGGCGCGGAAGCTGGGCACCAAGCTCGTCCTTGCCCGAGAAGGCCTGACGGAGGCCGCGGAAGGGCGAGGCCGGCCGGACCGAAGGGATCCTCGCGAAGAACGTCGCGTTTGGCCGCCGAGGTTGCCCGCGTCCTGGGCATCGATGACGCCGCCGGGCGCCGGGGGATGTCCCGGGCACGCCCAGATTTCGGGAGCCTCAAGGCTTGGGACGCGCCCGACGGCGGGCCCGTGTCCTTCATCAGCGCCTTCGCCGCCAACGATCCCGATTCCACGAGGGAGGCCCTCAGCGGCATCCTGAACGGCCCCGGATTTTCCGGCCGGGCCCTTATCGGGCTATTGAACCTTCGACGGGACAGGGGGGACCGGACGCTCCAATGGGCCCGGGCTTTCGAAGAGGGAATGTTCGATATGTTCGAACGCATCGCGATCATCGGAGGTCACGGCAGGGCCTTCGTCCGCCGGATGGGGCGGGTCCCGGCGGGAAGGAACGGGAGATTCCTGCTCCTCGAGGAGAAGGAACCGAAGCGGATCATCCAAAAGCTCGCCGACCTGGCGGCCGGGCCCGCCCTGGTCGTCGGGATGGGGAACATCGGGGGGCCCGGGATGGCCATCGCTGGAGCATTGGGAACGGACGGGGAGGCCCCATGGTCTTTGAGACCTTGCTCATCGGCCTCCTGCTTGCCCTCGCCTATACGGAGGCGACGAGGATCTCGCCGGGCGGGCTCGTCGTTCCCGGCTACATGGCCTTGTACCTCGATCAGCCCCTCCGGATCGCGGCGACGCTCGCGGTCGCGGGGCTTTCGGTCCTTGCCTACAGGCTCCTTTCCCGCCGTCTCATCCTTTTCGGCCGGCGGCGATTCGTTCTCATGATCCTGCTCGGCGCGATCCTGGCCCAAACATGGTTCTTCGTGCTTCCCCGGCTCTTCAGCGAGCCGCTCGAGCTACGCGTCATCGGATGGGTCATTCCCGGGCTCCTGGCCTCCGGCCTGGAGCGCCAGAAGACCATGCCCACGCTGGCTTCCCTGGCCACGGTCACTGTCATGACCTATTTCGTCGCCCGCCTGGTCTCCCTGATATGAAGACAAGGATCGGAACGGGGAGGATTTACCTGTCTGGGCGCGGCAGGCCTCGCTCTCTTCGTCCTTTTCAAGCTTGTCCCGTCTGGGGCCTTCCCCGTTGCGGGAAACGATGCTGGAGGCGGCGGAGATCATGGCCGCGGCCGAGAAGGCTGTCCGCGGACTGCCGGGAGACGAGGGGGAGGGCGCCCGACCCGGCGAGCGACATCAATCGGACGGGCCTCATCGGCATCGAGGCCTCCCCGGTCACGACGACCCTGGGAAGCCTCGAGGCCAAGAGGACGACGACCAATCCGAACTTCGCCGGGCTTGTCGTCCGGCTTTTCGCCGACGCCGGAGTCAAGCGGGGAGATATCGTCGCCGTCGGGGCCTCGAGCTCGTTCCCCGCGCTCGTCGTCGCCGTTCTCGCCGCGGCGCGGGCCATGGAGGTCGAGCCGGTTCTTATCTGGTCGCTGGGCGCGTCTCAGTGGGGGGCCAACGATCCGGCCTTCGACGGGCTCGACATCTATGATTGCCTGGAGCGGGGCCCGGGTCCGAGAGGACGGATCGCCGCCCTCGCGGTCGGCGGCGACGGGGACCGGGGGGCGGAGTTGAGCCCTCTGGGACGGCGACTTATCGAGGACAGGATCGGGCGGAGCGGACTCCCGGTCATCGATGAGCCCGATCTCGAACGCAACGTCGCGGCCAGGATTCGCCTCTATTTCGAGGTCGCCGAAGGGCGAAGGATCGGGGCCTTTGTCAACGTCGGCGGGAGCTGGGCCAATATCGGCACCGACGCGTCGGTCCTTCACGTGGCCCCCGGCCTGGCACATGTCGAGGACATCCCGTCGGCCGGGAACCGCGGCGTCCTCCAGGAGATGGCGTCGCGCGGCGTTCCCGTCATCCATCTCCTCAATATCAAAGGGCTGGCCGCGGCCGGCGGATTGCCCTGGGACCCGAGCCCCTTGCCGCGGCCGGGAGAAGGCGAGGTTTACGCGAAGCCGGAGAGTCGGGCCGGTCTGTCGGCGGCGTTCGGCGGTTCCTATCTATGCCTGGTTCTATTGATCCTCGCTCCCGGGCGCAAGGGCCGGAAGGAGCGACGGCGGTCCGTTCAGGGAGGACATGATGGACGAGCGTGAGGAGCGCATGAGGGCGGGTATGCTTGAATACGGGCCCCTGTTCGTGTTCTGGGGGATCTGGATCATCCTGGCCATTGCCGGAATGTACGCCCTGGAACTCCTGAAAATGAGGGCCTGGATCGGGCTCGATTGGGTCGTCTTCCTCGGCCTGGGATGGATCTATACGGTGGCCTGGGTCGTCAAAAGGACGCGGCTGCCGGAGGCGCCGAACTTCCCGCCGGCAGCAAGGTCCCTCGGCACGGGATGCGGCATCGCTGCGGTCCTCCTCGGGCTGATCTTTCCCCTTGTCGGCCTGTATCCTTTCGGCACCGTTCCGCCGCTTCTCGCCGCCGTCCTCGGGGTCCTCGTTTACGCTGTCGGCGGGCTCGCCGGCTGGAACCTGCTCAAGGCCTGCGGCATCCTGTGGTGGTTCGGGTCGCTGGGCATGATCTTCGTCCCCGAAGGCCTGAGGGCCATGATGCTCGTCCCCCTGATCCTGGCGGGATTCCTGGCGCCCTGCTTTATCCTGCGCCGAGGCCTGTTCAATACCGGTTCTGGATCGTCAGGCTGACGAGGCAGTGGTACCGCTCCAGGCTGTCCTTGTTGTTGCAGAGACCGCGCTCGATGGTGAGGATACCCTCGGCGTAATCATCCCAACGGTAGTAATTGACGTCGGTCAGACGGCCCGTGATGGAGGCGAGTTCGCGGACGCCGGCCTTGACCGGGGGGAGTCCGAGGTCGGCGAGGACGCGGTTCAGGGGCTCGACGTCCGTGATGTGATAGTTCTTTCCGTTGGGGTCCAGGGTCAGGTTGAGCTTCGGGCTGGGGCCCGGATCGGACCCCTCGGGGCCGGGCTTGGGGAAGTAGTAACGGACGAGAAAAGGCCCGCCCATCCGTCCCTCTTCCTTGAGGAACGTGTAGGGTTGGACCGTTGAGGGGAAGATGTCGTTCTTGATGATCTTCCACGAGATGGAGGTGTGCTTCGTCTCCTGGAGATAGAGGAAGGCCCCTCCGATGAGCGCCGTCACAAGCAGGGCCCGAAAAAGCGTCTCGAATTCCCTCTTGACGACGACCTTGACCACCCAAATAAGGCTCAGGCCGAATAAGGCCAACACGATGGTTCTCAAGGTGGCGGTAGCGATCATGGGTTCCCTCCCGGGGGCCCGGCTCCGCCGGGCGACGCCTTCATTCTATCAAAGGAGCGGCCGCGGGAACAAGGGCTTCAATGGACCGGCATCGATCGGGGCCGTTGCGCCTTGGGGGAAATTCGTGTATTTTGGCTCTTCGGAGGAAGGCCATGAGCCGAAAAATGAACCGTCGGGAATTCATCGTCAAGGGGTCCTCGGTCGTCCTTGGAGCGGGCCTTGCCGCGAACGCGGGACCCGTGTTCGGCCGTCCGGCCGCGGACGCGGGGAGCGGCCGCGTCGTCGAGGTCTTCGGTCCCGGGGCCGTCCTCGCGGACCGCGTCGTCGATACGGCGGTCGCCCGGAAGATGCTCCGGCGGGGGATGGAAAAGCTGACAGGCTCCTCGAATCCCTGGGCGAAGTTCCTTTCGCCCACGGACCGGGTCGGGCTCAAGATCAACACGCTCGGCCGGCCCCTCCTCTACACCCACCACGAGCTCATCGCGGCGATGGTCGCCGAGCTGACGGAGTTCGGGATCCGGGAGAACTCCATCATCGTCTGGGACCGGTTCGAAACCCAGATGCGCGACTGCAAGTTCGCGTTCAACACGTCGGAGGCCGGCGTCTGCGTCTACGGCACCGACGCCCTCGACGAGTACGTCCGGCGCTATGATCCCGATGTCGCCTATGTCTCGGACTTCGACAATCCGGACCAGAGGCAGGGCGGCTCGACCGCCTCGCGGCTCTCGTCCGTCTTCACCCGGGACTGCGACAAGGTCATCAACATGGCCATCCTCAAGGACCACGGCATGTCGGGGGTGACGCTGACCCTGAAGAACCTGGCCTACGGGCTCTGCGACAACAACCGGCGGTTCCACGGGCCGAAGCATATCGGGCCGTTCATCTCCGATTTCTGCGCCCGTCCGGACGTCCGGAAGAAGGTCGTCCTCCATCTCGTCGACGGCCTGGAGGCCTGTTACGATCTCGGTCCCGCGCCGAAGAACCCCAAGGTCATCTATGCGGCGGACACGCTCTGGCTCGGGACGGACCCGGTCGCGCTCGACGCCGTGGGACGGGCCGCCATCGACGCCAAGCGGAAACAGGAGGGCCTCGTTCCCATCCGGGAGACGGGCCGCGCCTGGGACCACATCGAGCTCGCGGCCGAAAAAGGCCTGGGCGTTGCCGACCTGGAAAAGATCCGGATCGAGAGGGTCGACCTGGGGTAGGGAGCTTTTGACCGCCCCCTCCCGATATGTTATATTATCTCACTTTAAGCGCCGGTATCAGCCGGTTCCTGGAGAGTGACCCATGACGAACATGATCTTCTGGCTCGCCCCCCTGGGGTCCGCGAGCGCCCTCTTCTTTGCCTGGTTCTTCTACCATCAGATGAAGAAGGAGAGCGAGGGCACCGAGCATATGGCCCGCATCGCTTCCTATGTCCGCAAGGGCGCCATGGCCTACCTCAAACAGCAGTACAAGGTCGTCGCCATGATCTTCGTCTGCCTGGTCATCCTGCTGGCCTTCATGGCCTTCGTCCTCAAGGTCCAGAACCCCTGGGTCCCGGTGGCCTTCCTCACGGGCGGCTTCTTCTCCGCCCTGTCCGGCTTCTTCGGGATGAAGACCGCGACCTACGCCTCCGCACGGACGACCAACGCGGCCAAGCACTCCCTCAACGCGGGCCTGCGGATCGCCTTCCGGAGCGGCGCGGTCATGGGCCTCGTCGTCGTCGGCCTGGCCCTGCTCGATATCTCGCTCTGGTTCCTCATCCTCCGTCATTTCTACCCGCTGAACGACGGCGGGCATAACCTCATCATCATCACGACCACGATGATCACGTTCGGCATGGGCGCCTCGACGCAGGCCCTGTTCGCCAGGGTCGGCGGCGGCATCTTCACCAAGGCCGCCGACGTCGGCGCCGACCTCGTCGGCAAGGTCGAGGCCAACATCCCCGAGGACGATCCCCGCAACCCGGCCACCATCGCCGACAACGTCGGGGACAACGTCGGCGACGTCGCGGGCATGGGCGCCGACCTCTATGAGTCCTATGCCGGCTCCATCCTGGCGACCGCCGCCCTCGGCGCCTCGGCCTTCTTCGGCCGCGGCGACCTCCAGCTCAAGGCCGTCATCGCCCCGATGGTCATCGCGGCCATCGGCACGCTCCTCTCCATATTCGGCATATTCCTCGTTCGTACGAAGGAGGGCGCCACCCAGAAACAGCTCCTGAGCTCCCTGGGCCGCGGGGTCAACTCGAGCTCGATCCTCATCGTCCTGCTGTCGTACGGCGTCATTCGCCTCCTGGGATTGCCCTGGGGCATCTGGGCCGCCCTCGTCTGCGGGCTGGCCTCGGGCATCGTCATCGGCAAGGCGACCGAATACTTCACGTCCGCCTCGTTCCGGCCGACGATGCGCATCGCCGAGAACGCCAAGACCGGGCCCGCCACCGTCATCATCGCGGGCCTGGGCACGGGCATGATGTCCACCGCCATCCCCGTCCTCTCGGTCGTCGTCGGGACGATTTTCGCCTACCTGTTCGCGGCGAACTTCGATATGTCCAATGTCTCCCAGGGCCTCTACGGCATCGGCATCGCCGCGGTCGGAATGCTCTCGACCCTTGGCATCACCCTGGCTACCGACGCTTATGGCCCCATCGCGGACAACGCCGGCGGCAACGCCCAGATGACCGGACAGGACGAGGAAGTTCGCCGCCGGACCGACGCCCTGGACTCCCTGGGCAATACCACGGCCGCGACGGGCAAGGGCTTCGCCATCGGCTCGGCGGCCCTCACGGCCCTGGCCCTGCTGGCTTCCTATGTCGAGGAGATCAAGGTCGGCCTCATCCGGATCGGGCAGGCCACGGTCCAGTTCGCCGACGGCTCCGTCCTCGAGACCGCCAAGGCGGGTTTCATGGACTTCATGCGCCTCTACAACGTCAATCTGATGAACCCCCTGGTCCTGGTCGGGATATTCCTGGGCTCCATGATGGCCTTTGGCTTCAGCGGGCTGGCCATGACGGCCGTCGGCAAGGCGGCCGGCCGGATGGTCGACGAGGTCCGGAGGCAGTTCCGCGAGATAGCCGGCATCATGGAAGGCAAGGCCGAGCCCGATTACGCCCGCTGCGTCGAAATTTCGACGCGCGGCGCCCAGCGGGCCATGGTCCTGCCCTCGCTCCTGGCCATCGCCGCTCCCGTGGTCACCGGCATCGTCCTGGGCATCCCCGGCGTCATGGGCCTGCTCATCGGCGGGACCTCGACCGGATTCGTCCTGGCCGTGTTCATGGCCAACGCCGGCGGGGCCTGGGACAACGCCAAGAAGTACATCGAAGAGGGGAACTTCGGCGGGAAGGGCTCACCGGCCCATCACGCCGCCGTCATCGGCGATACCGTCGGCGACCCCTTCAAGGACACGGCCGGTCCCAGCCTGAACATCCTCATCAAGCTCATGAGCATGGTCGCCATCGTCATGGCCGGCCTCACGGTGGCCTTCTCTGTCTTCAAGTAGGGGGATGAACACCGCCCGCGCCGCGATCCTCCTCGCCGCCCTCCTCGCGGCCGCGTCCTTTTCCGCCTCCTGCGTCGATCGGGGGACGGCGCCCGAGGGGGTGACGGCCTGGGAGATCGCGTCGCACATCCGCTTCCTCTCCGATGACCTCCTCGAGGGGAGGGCCGTCGGCAGCCGCGGCATCGCCATGGCCGAAGCGTACCAGGAGGACCACTTCCGCACGTTCGGGCTGGAGCCCGTCTTCGGCTCGAGCTACCGCCAGCCGTTCGAACTTCGGGGCTCGACGCCGGACCGCAGCGCGGCCCTGGAGATCGTATCCGATAAGGTGAGGATCGTCCCGGCCCTCCTCGACGATTTCGTCGTGGGCTCCGAGCGGACGGACATCGCCGGCGAAGTCGCGGGCGAGCTCGTCTACTGCGGCTACCTCATCCAGGCCCCCGAGCGCGGCTGGGACGACGTCAAGGGCGTCGATCTCGCGGGGAAGGTCGTTCTCTGCGAGATCAACGAGCCCGGCAACGTCCCCGGAGGCATCTTCGACGGCGAGGCCATGACCTATTACGGCCGGTGGATCGCCAAGTTCGAGAAGGCCGCCGAGCTCGGCGCGGCCGGTATCCTCATCATTCACAACGACAAGGGGGCCGCCTACGGCTGGGACGTCGTCCGGGCCGGCTGGTCCGGGGAATCGTTCTTCCTGCCCGATAAGGCCCCCCTTGTGGCTTTCCAGGGATGGGTCACCGGGGCGACGGCCGAGACGGTCCTCGACGCGGCGAAGCTGAGCCTCGCGGAGCTCCGGACGCGGGCGGAAAGCCCGGACTTCGTTCCCGTCCCGCTGGGCTTGAAGGCGAGGGTCCGGCAATCCCCGACGTTCCGGACCGTATCCGCCCAGAACGTCGCCGGGATGGTCCGGGCCAAGCACCGGGACGCCCGCGGCCGGACCGTCGTCATCTCCGCGCATCACGACCACCTGGGCCGGGACACGAGCCTCGCCGGCGACCAGATCTATAACGGGGCGGTGGACAACTGCTCGGCCACGGCGTCCATGCTCGCCCTGGCGGCGTACTACGCCCAGCGGCCCGAGACCCTCAAGGTCGATCTGGTCTTCGTCGGGTTCACGGCCGAGGAGGAAGGCCTTCTCGGATCGGCTTATTTTACCCGCCACCTGCCGTTCCCCGCCGGGTCCGTCGTCGCCGACATCAATCTCGAAATGACCAATGTCTGGGGGGAGACGGAGGACGTGTTCGCCATCGGGGCGTCGGAGTCGGACCTCGACGGCGTCTGCCGAGAGGCGGCCGAGGCCCTCGGCCTCAGATACATCCCCGAACGGAACAAGGAGCTGGGGTTCTTCCTCCGCTCGGACCAGCTGAGCTTCGCCCGCGCCGGCATCCCCGGCGTCTGGCTCCACCAGGGCATCGTCTCGAAGACCGGGGACAAGGACCGCGCTCTGAAAAAGTTCGAGGAGTACCGGGCCTTCCGTTACCACAAGGTGACCGACGAGATGAGCGACGATTGGGACCTCGCCGGGACCCTCCAGATCGTCCGCTGGGCCCAGGAGATCGTCCGGAGGCTCGGGGAGCGTCCCGAGCCGCCCCGGTTCCGGCCCGAGAGTCCATTCGCAAAGGCTCAGGATTAACGCTATGCAAACCCAGGCACTGCTGCCAGGGTGGCGAGCGTTGTACCCATTCGCAAAGCCTCAAGGCTAACCCCATGCCGGCCTCGGCACGGGTGCCGGGGAGGCGAGAGATCGACGCTTTCGCACCGAAAAAGCTCTCCTCCGGGTTGGCAAAATGATCATATTGTGCTAGAATTTCGCCAAATGGAGATATCCAGCCATCATAAAAGCTCTCATTTCTCGGATTATCTGAAACCCTCCCAGATCGTTTTCGACCTCGCGTCCAAGGACAAGGTCGAGGCCTTCGAAGAGCTCCTCGACATCCTGGTCAAGCAGAAGCTCGTCGCCAACAAGAAGCTGACGCTCACCCGGATCATCGACAGAGAGCGCCTCGAGAGCACGGCCGTCGGCGAGGGGGTCGCCCTGCCCCACGCGCGCGTGGACACGGACGGCGAGATCGCCATCGCCGTCGGGCTGTCGGAGAAGGGGATCGCCTTCGACGCGGCCGATAACAAGAAGGTCCATCTGATCATCCTCGTCGTCTGGAACCCCTCCCTGCCCGGCCTCTTCAACCACCTCTTCGCGGGGCTCGCCCGCTTCCTCATCAAGCCCGAGTTCCGGCATCGCCTATTCCACGCCAAGGACAAGACCGAGCTCTACAAGACCCTCTCGGAGATCGAGCTCGTCCTGCCCCATACCGAGGACAAGATCATCAACCGGGCCGGCCTCCTGAACAAGCTCCAGGAGCTCGAGGTGAAGAAGCGGAAGGCCACGAAGGAACAGCAGAAAGAGATCCATAAACAGGCCGGGCTCATCCGCGAGGAGCTCGACGGGGCGCTCCTCACGCGCTTCGACCGGCTCATGGAGCGGTACGGCTTCGCGGTCTCCGAGGTCCTCGACGGCGTCTGTCAGAGCTGCAACATCAACCTCTCGACCCAGATGTTCTCCCAGATCGAAGGGAGCAACGATATCTACATCTGCGAGAACTGCGGCAAGTATCTCGTTTACGGGAAGAGGAAGAAGAAGTAGCCCCGGAGGCGGGCCCGCCGGGCCCGCGATCAGTCCCTGATCGATGTCGTGACCAGGTTCGCGGGCGCGAGAAGCCTGTGGACCGGAACGGGAAGATAGCCGCGCTCCCACTGCGGCGCGACGCGCCGGTCGAAGAAATTCCAGGCAACGAGGCCGTCGTCGCTCTCCGGCTCGAGCAATCCCGAGGCCAGAGGGCCCAAGGGCTGGCCGGTCCTGACCACTACCGTCCCCGCTGCGAATTCCCGTTTTTCGGTCCGATATTCCCCCTTGATCGTGTTCAGGCGATGGCCCTGATAGAGGCGTTCGTCCCCTTTGAGCTCCTGAGGGAGGAAGGTCTCGACCTCGAGGGTTGCCGAAGCGGCAAGCGCCTCCACGACGATGCCGTGCCGCAGGAGAAGACCCGTAACCTCGGCGTCCGGGGAGGGGAGGAGGTAGGCGAACGGCAGGCGGACGCTCCGCTTGGGAACGTACTCGGCGAAATAGGGGACGGTATAGACGTGTTTTCGGTCCGTTTTCTTCATCTCGGGCCGGGCCCCCGGCGCCCAGGAGATCTCGGTTTCGTAGCCGTGGATGACGACGGGTTCGGCAAGGGGCCTGACGTCGTATTCGACGGCGACGACATCCGTTGTCGCGGGGGCAAGGCCCCTGGCGACCGTCCGGCGGTCGGCCTCGGCGACCCTGCGGACGAGCTCTTCGGCGTGCCCGGCGGCGTAATCGACGATAGCCCTGAGAAAAGCATAGTTGCCCAGGACGCGGGTCCGGTAGTCGGCGTGGACGTAGTTCTCGTCGAGGATCGAGAGCCGGTTCCTGAGCCCGACATAATTCGTGACATACCGGGTTTGGGCGCCGAACGACTCCCAGCCCTTTTCCGGGGTCTTCCAGTCGCGGAAGGTCCCGTAGGGGAGCCCGAGGGTCCCGTACGCGTCCTTCATGATGGCGTTGATGGCCGGGAGCATCGTGTCCCGCTGGAATTCGAGAAGAGGGAGGTCGCCGTTGGGGTTCAAAGGCCAGGACCAGGTCACCGTCTCGTCGTGGAATGCTCCGTCGGTCGTGTGGCAGTCGACGACGAGGGCCGGGTCCCACCGCCCGAGGACGTTGCGGACCATTCCGCGGAGCTCGGGGCTTTCGAGCTTCATGGAGTCCCGGTTGAGGTCGAGGTTCTGGGCGTTGGGCCGGACGCCGACGCCCTGCTCCGGACCCGGCTGGTAGCTCCGGTTCTCCGGGCTGATACGCTCGTTCCCGTCGGCGTTGAAGATCGGGGCGATGAGGAGGATGAGCTTGTCCAGGCATGCCCCGGCGGGTCCGCGAACGACGTCCCGGGCCAGCATCAGGGAGGCTTCCTTGCCCTCGACCTCCCCGGCATGGATATTGGCCTGGATATAAACGACCATCCTCTTGTCGGCCTTGAGGTCGTTCGGGGACAGGGGGGCGGGCCGGCCGATGACGAGAAGCGGGACCGCGCGCCCTTCCGTGCTCTCGCAGAGGGTCTCGACCCGGACGAGCGGGCTCAGCCGCTGCAGCTCGCGAATGAAGGCCATGACATCGGCGTAGCGCGACGTCGCGGCGTAATTCGTGGATTCGGCGACCGTCAGCGGCCCTTGTTCGGTCGAGCCCTTGATATCGATAGGCGCCCCGATGGCTGTGCCTAACAATACTGATACCATCAAGAAGATGGGCAGCAGTGCTCTTGAGTGACTGACCTTTTTGATCGATCTCATGGGGCCTCGCTTCTTGGGTCGAATGTAGTCTCAGGCTTTAGCCTGAGTCCAATTATAGCGCAGGCTAAAGCCTGCGACTACAATGTCGGCGCATCCGTGCCTTGCCGGTGCGCCGTGACTTCATTTGACAAAGCCCGGCCGTTCCCGGACAATCGGGTCAGGAATAAGAAGGACCGATCATGGCAATAACCGGCGTGAGCCCGGATAAGGAAGAGGCCCTCCGCCTCCGTATGGAGGCCCTCGGCATCTTCGAGAAGGACATCGAGGAGAGCTTCATCCGCTCCGGAGGCCACGGCGGCCAGAACGTCAACAAGGTCGCGACCTGCGTCCGGCTCAAGCATCGCCCCACAGGCATCGAGGTCAAGTGCCAGCAGGAGCGCTTCCAGTCCCTCAATAGGTTCTTCGCCCGGCGCATCCTCGCCGACAAGATCGAATCGCTCGTTCGCGGGAAGGAGAGCGCGGAAGCGCAGAGGATCGCGAAGATCCGGCGCCAGAAGCGAAAGCGCTCGCAGAGGGCCAAGGAAAAGATGCTCGCGGACAAGCACATCCGCTCGGAGAAGAAGCAGGGGAGGGCGTTCCGCCCCGGCGAGGATTGAAGCCTATCCCGCCTTGGCCCGTTCGCTTACTCCAACCTCAAAGGCTCAAGGGGCTTCTCCGGATATCGGGGCTTGTCGGCGGCGATGGATGCTGACCTGAAGCCCCCCGTAGCGGAGGGGGGCCCATCGGCTTTGCCGATGGGGGAACCGCCGGGACTGGTTCCCGGGGTCGGGGGGAGAGGGTCAGCTCCATCGCCGGGTCCCCGCAACCAGCCCCGATATCCGTAGAATCCTAGGGCTTAGCGGCCAGCTTGACGAGCGCCCCGAGCAGGACGTTCGCCCCCTTTTCCAGGTCGTCCCATCGGACGGCCTCTTCTGGGGAGTGGCTGGCGCCGTCGGGGCTGGGGATGAAGACCATTCCCGCGTCGCAGACGGAGGCCAGGATCTGAGCGTCGTGCCCGGCGCCGCTCCGGACCCTGAGGAACGGGACCCCGAGCCGGCCGCATTCGCCTTCGAGTATCCCCAGCAGGCGCTCGGGGACGAGCACCGGCTCCGTCGCGTCCATGAGCTTGGCGGCGAAGGTGAGGCCGCGCGCGGAGGCCACTTCCTCGGCGATCCCCGCGAGCTCCCGATCGAGGTCGCGGAGGACCTCCGACGAGGAGCTCCGGTAATCCAGTGAGAATTCCACCCGGCCCGGGACGATGCTGAACGAGCCCGGGTGAACGGCCACCTTTCCGACGGTGACCATGGCCCCGTAGTGATGCGTGGCCACGTGCTGGGTACTGCGGATCGCCATGTCCGCCAGGCCCAGGAAGGCGTCACGCCGGAGCTCGAGGGGCGTAGTCCCGGCGTGGGAGGCGGCTCCGATGAACGAACCCAGAAGGTACCTCTTGCCGGCGATGGCCTCGACGACGCCGACGGGAACGCCCTCGTCGTCGAGGACGGGGCCCTGCTCGATGTGAAGCTCCAGATAGGCTTCGAGCTCGGGCCGGCCGTCGTGCGCCGAGAGGATCCCCTCGACCGTGAATCCGGTCCCCTCGAGGATCTCCGCAAGAGGCCGCCCGAACTGGGTCCTCTCGCGCCTCAGGGCGTCCCCGTCGAGGAGCCCGAGGTAGGCGCGGCTCCCGAGGAAATCGCCGACGAGGTTCCCTTCCTCGTCCGTGAACGAAACGACCTCGAGAGCCCTGGCCAACGGAAGCTTCTCCTCCTTTATGCGGCGCAGGCATTCGAGGGCGGTCAGGACGCCCACGGATCCGTCGTACATCCCTCCGTTGAGGACCGTATCGATGTGGGAGCCTGCCAGAACCGTCTTTCCCGGCCCTTCGAGCCGTCCGAAGATGTTGCCCGCTCCGTCCTCGCGGCAGGCGAGGCACGCCTCGGCGAACCTGTCCTTGAGCCACGCCCTGGCCTCGAGGTCGGCCCGGCTGAACGAGGGCCGGCTGATCCCGCCCTTGGGGTCCCGGCCGAATTCCGCCAAGGCCTCGATGTCCTTTCTAATGCGGCCGATATCGACGCGGATATCCATGACGTCCCTACTCGTTCTCCAGGAGCCCCTTCATCTCCCGGACGGCCCATTCGATGCCGACGATAGCGGCCCGGGCGACGATGGCGAACCCGATGCTGAGCTCGGCGATCTCGGGGATGGCCAGGATGGGGAAGACATTCCTGTAGTCGAGGCCGTGGCCGGCGTGGACCTCGAGCCCGAGCTTGGCCGCGAGCTCGGCGGCGTCCTTGACGGCGGCGAAGGCCTCGTCCTGGGCCCGGCCCGGCTTGAGGTCGGCATAGATGCCCGTGTTGATCTCGACGAGATCGACGCCGAGCCTTGCGGCAGCCCGGATCTGTCCGAGATCCGGGCCGATGAAGATGCTGACCCGGATCCCGGCCCGCTGCAGCTTCTTCACGAACGGGCCGAGCGCGGCGCGGTTCGAGAGGACATCGAGCCCGCCTTCCGTCGTCAGCTCCTCGGGGCGCTCGGGGACGAGCGAGGAAACGTCGGGACGGACCTTGAGGGCGACCTTGAGCATGTCCGCCGTCGCGGCCATCTCCATATTGAGCTTCGTCTTGAGGACCTCGCGGAGGAGGAGGAGGTCGCGTTCCTTGATGTGGCGGCGGTCGGTCCGCAGATGGCAGACGATGCCCTCGGCGCCCGCCTGCTCGGCGAGGAGGGCCGCGAGCACGGGCTCGGGCTCCTTCGCCCGCCGCGCCTCCCGCAGGGTCGCGAAGTGGTCGATGTTGACAGCTAATCTCATGAGAACCTCCGGCGCCGGCCTCTCCGTCCGATCCTAGGTCAGGTATCTTCCGATGAGAACGGCCAGCTTATTCGCGTGTTTTTCGATCCCGCCCCGGTCCCTTCCCTCGACCATGATCCGGGCCAGCGGCTCGGTCCCCGAATAGCGGAGGTCGAGGCGCCCGTCCGCGCCGAGCGCGCTCCGGATCTCTTCGACCGCCCGCCCGATCTCGGGGAAGTCGTCGAAGGGCGCCTTCCGCGCCACCCGGACATTGAGCAGGACCTGGGGAAAGCGCTCGAAGCCGGCGACGAGAGCCGAGAGCGCCGCCTCTCCGGCGATCATCGCCTCGGCCATCCTGAGGGAGGTCAGGATGCCGTCCCCGGTCGGGCCGTCGTCGAGGAAGATCGTGTGCCCGGACTGCTCCCCGCCGAGGTTCGCGCCCAGCCGGACCATTTCCTCGAGCACGTACTTGTCGCCGACCCGCGTCCGGACGAGATCGATACCGCGGCCGCGGAGCGCGATCTCGAGGCCCATGTTGCTCATCGAGGTCGCGACGACCCGGCCGGAGCGGAGGCGCCCGGTCTCGCTCATGTAGCCGGCCTGGACGAAGAGCGTGTGGTCTCCGTCGAGGGCCCGGCCCGACTCGTCGGCCCAGACCGCCCTGTCCGCGTCCCCGTCATAAGCGACGCCGAAGGCGGCCCCCGTCTCCCGGACCTTCGCCGCCAGGCACTCTGGATGAAGCGACCCGCAATCGCGGTTTATGTTCCGGCCGTCGGGAGCGTCGTTGAAGGAGACGACCTCGAAACCGAGTTCCCGGAAAACGCGGGGAGCGATGGCCGAGCTCGCGCCGTTCGAGCAATCCAGGACGACCCTCAGCCGCGCCGGCCGCAGGGCGGCGGGGAACACGGCCTCGAGGAAAGCCGCGTAATCTTCGAGGAAGTCCGTCCGGGCGGGGATCTCCGGCCCGTCGGACGCCCCGGCCTCCTTTCCGCGGAGGATCGCCGCTTCGAGACGGTCCTCCCAGGCCTCTCCGATCTTCGTTCCGGCCGACGAGAAGATCTTGATGCCGTTGTCCCCGAAGGGATTGTGGGAAGCCGAGAGGACGATCCCGGCCGAGAAGGCGTGCTTGCGGGTCAGGTAGGATACGGCCGAGGTCGGGATGACCCCCGCAGGGACGGCCTCGCCTCCGCCTTTTTCAAAGCCCAGAATGATCTCCCTTTCCATCCAAACGCCTGATTCGCGGGTATCCCGGCCGATGATGGCCCGCGGCGCGAGGCCCTCCTCGCGAAGGAGGGAAGCCAGGGCCCGTCCCAGGGCACGGACCGAGGGGGGGTCGAGGGGGAAGGCGCCCGCGACGGCCCGGATCCCGTCCGTTCCGAAGAGCTTCGTCATTTCGATCCGGGGCCCTTTCCGTTGGACGCCCGCTTGTCTTCCTCGAGGGTGATATCAACCCGGACGCGGGTCAGGGGCGTCGCGAGCCTGAGGTCAGGCCTCGGCAGGATGATGTCCGCCTCCAGGGTCGCCGACCGGACGAGACCGGATACGTCGACCGGGCTCGTCGTGAGACGGTCGCGCGTCCGGATCTTGCTTTCCGGGCCCTTGACCGGGATGCGGGCCGGCGTCACCGCGACCTTCTCGATCCGGAAGCCCTCGCCGACCTTGCCCACGATCATCGGCGTGATCTCGAGGTCCATCTGCCGGGTCTTCTCGAGCTTCAGGCGGACGATGTTGGGAGAGATGCCCACGACCTCGGCGCCCTGGGGGACGGTTATGGCCGACCGGTTCATCGGGTACATCTCCTGGTAGACCGAGGCCCGTCCGAGGTCGAGGCGGGCGGAGACGGAGGCCGGTGAGATCTCGTTGAGGACCCGGTTCGACGCGCGGACCGTGATGTCGACCGTCCCCGGCGGCCTTTCCACGAGCTCCACGTCGACCGGGATGTTCCGCGTCTCGAGAGGCACCGTGAGGGTTCTCTCGGAATAGGTCTTTTCCTCGGGGATGAGGATGATCCAGAGGACGAAGGCCAGCAGGAACGAGAAGAGCTTGAGCCCCCGGTTCCGCGTGAATACGTCCCTGATGAAGCTCATCAGGCTTTCCTCAGGTAGCCGACGAGCCGCTCCCGGAGCTCGTCGCGCCCCTTGATCCTCTGGAGCGTCCCCCGGGTTGCCAGGGAGATGTCCCCGGATTCTTCGGAGACCACGAGGACGGCCGCGTCCGTTTCCTGCGACAGCCCCAGGGCCGCGAGGTGCCGGGTCCTGGCGACGTATTCCTCGCTCAGGTTGTGGGAAGCGGGGTGGGGCAGGAGACAGCCCGCGGCGACGATCTTGTTCCCCTGGATGATGACGGCCCCGTCGTGGAGCGGGGAGTGGGGATAGAAGATGCTGACGAGGAGGTCCTTGGACAGCAGGGCGTCGATCCTCGTCCCCCGGTCGGCGAACGGCGCGAGGGAGATCTCCTTCTCGATGGCGACGAGGGCCCCGATCCGTTTCATCGAAAGATACTCCAGTGCGATGAAGACGTCCTCGAGCTTCTCCTGCAGAGAGCGCAGGGCCAGGGGCTTGCGGAAGGTCCGGGAGCCGATCCCGGTCAGGAACCTCCGGATCTCGCCCTGGAAGAGGACGATGATGGCGATGATGATGTAGTTGATGAAGGCCCGGATGAGCCGGTTGGAGACGACGAGCTTCCCCCACTGGGTCAGGAGGAAGAGGAGGCCGACCAGGCCGAGGCCGATGGCCATCTGGTAGGCCTTGGTGTCCTTGATGAGCAGGAACATGGAGTAGAGGATGGCGGCGATGAGAAGAATGTCCAGGAAATCGCCTATGGTGGCGTGGCGGATGGTGCTGACGACGTTGGTCAGGGTCGGCATGCGTCCCTTCCTTCCTCCCGGTCAAGGGCGGAGGCGCCCCTGGAGAGGATGGCGTCCGCCATGTCGGCCGCCCGCCGCGTGGACCGGACGTCGTGGACCCTGAGGATGTGAGCGCCCCGTGCGATGCTGAGGACCGCGGCGGCGAGCGATCCTTCGAGGCGGTCGTCGGGAGCGAGGCCGAGCGTCTTCCCGATGAATCCCTTGCGCGACGCGCCGACCAGGACGGGCCGGTCCAGGGCCTCGAGGAACGAGAGCCCGTCGATCAGGGCCAGATTGTCCTCGGCCGTCTTTCCGAACCCGATCCCGGGGTCGATGATGATCCTTTCCGCCGGGATGCCGGCCGCGCGGGCGGCTTCGATGCGCTCCGCGAGGAAGGCCGAGATCTCCCCGAAGAGGTCGCGGTAGGCCGGGAGGGTCTGCATGGTCTCGGGCGTTCCTCTCATGTGCATCAGGATGACCGGGGCCCCGCTTCCCGCGACGACCCCCGCCATGTCCGGGTCGAACCGCAGGGCGCTGACGTCATTGACGATATCGGCGCCCGCCGCGAGGGCCTCCCGGGCCACGGCAGCCTTCGTCGTATCGACGGAGATGAGGGCTTCTATCCGCTCCCGCAAGGCGCGGATGACGGGAATGACGCGGCCGAGCTCCACATCCTCCGGGACGGGGCGCGAGCCCGGGCGGGTGCTCTCCCCGCCGACATCGACGATGTCCGCGCCTTCGGCGGCCATTGCCGCTCCCCGTGCCGCGGCCTCTTCGGGGCCGCGATACGATCCCCCGTCGGAGAACGAATCGGGGGTCACGTTGAGGATGCCCATGACCCAGGTCTTCCGGCCGAGGACGAATCTCCGGCCGCGGGCTTCCAGGGCGTAGGTCTTCCTCACCTTCGTTCTTACGTCGGGTCGGGGATCTTGGTTTCCGGTTCTCCGCCGGCGGCCGGGGCCTTCTCCTCGGGCCCCTTCTTGGGCTCGGGCTTCATCTTTCCGTCGACGATCTGATTGATCTCGTCCGAGCTCAGGACCTCCTTGACGAGGAGGGCTTCGGCGATCCGGACGAGCTTTTCCTTGTTCCTCTCGACGAGCTCCTGGGTCCGGCCGTAATTGCGCATGACGATCTTCTTGACCTCGTCGTCGATGCGCTCGGACGTCCGCTCGCTGAAGTTCTTGTTCACGGCCAGGTCGCGGCCGAGGAAGATGAGGTCGTCGCGCTCGCCGAAGGTCAGCGGGCCGAGGTCGGACATGCCCCATTGGCAGACCATCTTCCGGGCGATCTCGGTAGCCTTCTCGAAGTCGTTGGCCGCTCCGGTCGTCGTCTTGCCGAGGAAGATCATCTCGGCCACGCGCCCGGCCAGGAGGACCGAGAGCTGGGCTTCCAGATAATCCTTGGTGTACGTGTAGCGGTCGTCGAGGGGCAGCTGCTGGGTCGTCCCGAGGGCCATCCCGCGGGGGATGATCGTGACCTTGTGGATGGGGTCGGCCTCGGGGATGAGCGCCGCCGTCAGGGCGTGGCCGGCCTCGTGATAGGCCGTGTTCTTCTTCTCCTCGTCGCTGATGATCATGCTCTTGCGCTCGACGCCCATCAGGACCTTGTCCTTGGCGAATTCGAGGTCCTTCATCGTCACGCTGTCCTGCCCGTTGCGGGCCCCGACGAGAGCGGCCTCGTTGACCAGGTTGGCCAGGTCCGCCCCCGAAAAGCCGGGGGTCGAACGGGCGATGACCTTGAGGTTGACGTCCGGACCGAGCGGGACGCGCTTGACGTGGACCTTGAGGATCTCCTCCCGGCCCCCGACGTCGGGCATGGCCACGACGATGCGCCGGTCGAAACGGCCCGGCCGGAGCAGGGCGCTGTCCAGGATGTCCGGGCGGTTGGTGGCCGCGATGAGGATGATCCCCTCGTTCGAGTCGAAGCCGTCCATCTCGACGAGGAGCTGGTTGAGCGTCTGCTCGCGCTCGTCGTGACCGCCGCCGAGTCCGGCGCCCCGCTGGCGGCCGACGGCGTCGATCTCGTCGATGAAGATGAGGCAGGGGGCGTGCTTCTTGCCCTGATCGAAGAGGTCGCGGACGCGCGAGGCGCCCACGCCGACGAACATCTCGACGAAGTCCGAGCCGCTGATGGAGAAGAAGGGGACATCGGCCTCGCCCGCCACGGCCCGGGCCAGGAGGGTCTTGCCCGTGCCGGGGGCGCCGACGAGGAGGACGCCCTTGGGGATGCGGCCGCCGAGCTTCTGGAACCTCTGGGGGTCCTTGAGGAACTCGATGATCTCGCTGAGCTCCTCCTGGGCCTCGTCCACGCCGGCGACGTCCTTGAACGTCACCTTCTTGGCCAATCCGGAGAACAGCTTGGCCCGGCTCTTGCCGAAGGACATGGCCTTGTTCCCTCCGGCCTGCATCTGCCTCATGAAAAAGACCCAGAAGAGGATGAGGAGGATGATGGGGAACCAGCTGAAGAGGAGGGAGAGCCAGCCGTTCCGGGAGGTGTTCTTGACGATGATGTTGACCTTGTTCTGGCGGAGGACCTTGATCAGGTCGTCGTACTGGGCGGGCAGGATGGTCCGGAACGCCCCGCCGTCCTTGTATTTGCCGCGGAGATCGCTGTCGGCGATGGTGACCTCTTCGACATTCCCCTGCTCGACCTGGTCCATGAACTGGGTGAACGTGACGTCCTTGCGGGCGACGTTCGGATTCTGCAGTAGGCTCCAAAGGAGGATGATGATGACGCCGGCCGATATCCAGAAGAAAACGTTGCGGAACGATCGGTTCCTTTTTTTGGGCATGACGATATCCTTTTCTTCCGCATTTTATCATGTTTCCCCGCCCAAAGGAAATGGGCGGGATCCGGCCCTTGACGGACCTCGCCGGCCGGGGAGATCGCCTTGCAGCGGCAGGCCGGATTTGTGGCTGCGGGCTTTAGCCCGCGCTTACAACGAAGGTCCGGCAGGATCTTTTTCGGGCGCAGGGGGAAGCTTGCGGCTGTACCCCCTGCCGCGTCCCGACCCCTCTTTACGCGAGGGAACGTTTATGGTTAGATGTGAATGTTGAAAAGTTGAGACCTGACCCCTTGGAGGCTTTCCATGATCCCGAGGTTTAAGGGAGTCTTTCTTGCGGGGCTTCTGCTGGCGGCGGCCGGGGCGGTAGGCTGGGCGAATGGAGGTCCGGCGGATGCCTTCGAGCAGAACCGGCGGCTGGGACGGGGGGTCAATATCCTGGGCTATGATCCCATCTGGGAAGATGCCTCCCTTGCCAGGTTCAAGGACCGCTATTTCAAGATGATCCGGGAGGGCGGCTTTGACAGCGTCCGGATCAACCTGCATCCGTTCCGTTACATGGACCCGGCGCACAAGCTGAGCGAGGCCTGGCTGGAGACGCTCAACAGCGTCGTCAGCGGCGCGACGGAAGCCGGACTCATGGTCATCCTGGACCTCCATGAATTCAACGCAATGGCCGACGACCCGGTCGGAAAGAAGCCTATGTTCCTGGACTTTTGGCGCCAGATCGCCCCTCGCTATAAGGATGCGCCTCAGTCGGTCCTCTTCGAGATCATGAACGAGCCGGCCGAGAAGTTCACCGCGCCCCTCTGGAACGCCTACTTTCCCGAGGCCCTGGCCATCATCCGGGAGACGAATCCGGGCAGGACGGTCGTCATCGGGCCGGCGAGCTGGAACAGCCTGTTCAGCCTGGGCTCTCTCCGTCTGCCTCCGGACGACCGGAACATCATCGTCACGGTCCATTATTACAATCCCTTTCGGTTCACCCATCAGGGCGCTGATTGGACCCCCGAATTCAAGGATATCTCAGGCGTTCCTTGGCTCGGCACGGACGCCGACCGGGCCGCCATCCGGAAGGACTTCGAGAGCGCCCAGAAGTGGGCCGAGGCCGAAAACCGCCCTTTGTTCCTGGGAGAATTCGGGGCCTATGACAAGGCCGAGATGGTTTCGCGCGCCCGGTACACGGCGGCCATCGCCAGGACCGCGGAGAGCCTTGGCTGGAGCTGGGCATACTGGCAATTCGACTCCGATTTCGTCCTCTACGACATCGACAAGGAGCATTGGGTCGCTCCCATCCTCGAAGCCTTGATCAAGGGATCAGCCCCGGACATGTGATACTCGCGAAGAATTCGGCAAATCCCCCCTTGCCCCCTTTTCCAAAGGGGGGTAGTTCCAGCCTTAGTCTGCGGTTCGGCTCCCGCTTTTCCCATAGGGAGTAGTTTGCGGCGGGCTTTATATCGTATCCGCAGCCTTCGGCCGGCCTTCCGTCCTAGATCCTGCTCAGCCGCGTCCCGGTAATTTGGCCTTGAATTAGGCTCTGGTTTCGTCTTGCCTTTATTGGGACCGCTGGCTTCAGGCTGCCTCCGGGTTTCTTAGACTTGATGTAGCCGCAGGCTTTAGCCTGCGTCTTCACGTGTGCAGGCGGACTTATCGCGCTCCACACTGGCTTTCAGTCGGCGTCGGAAAGCTCAGGCTAAAGCCTGAGGCTACATTAGGAGCCCGGCTGAGGGCCTTGCCCGGGCGATCGGTTTGCTGTTAGAATCGGCTGGCCGGAGCCGAACGCCGGTCCATCTTCCAGGAGGTTCACATGGCCGACACCGACACCGAAAAGGTCCTCGCCCTGTTCAAGGAATGCGACGCCCTGCTCCGGGGGCACTTCAAGCTGACCTCGGGCAAGCACTCCGAGTGGTATTTCGAGAAGATCCGCCTCATCCAGAAGCCGGACGTCCTCGATCGCATCGTCGATCTGCTCGTCGCCCGTATCAAGGCCGAGGGCCTGGACTTCGATTATGTCGTCTCCCCGGCCTACGGAGCCATCGCCATCGGCTTCCTGGCGGCCCTTAAGCTCGGCAAGCGGTTCGCCTTCAGCCAGCGCACCGACGGAAAGATGTCGTTCCGCTCCGGGTTCAGCGGCCTCGACGGCTCGCGGGCCATCGTCGTCGAGGATATCCTGACGACCGGCGGATCCATCCAGGAGGTCCTGGTTTGCTTGAAGGAGAAGCAGGTCGGCGTCGCGGGGATCTATGTCCTCGTCGACCGGACCGCGGGCGAGGTCCTCATCGAAGGGAAGCCGGTCGGAAGCCTGCTCGCCATGAAGGTGGAGGCCTTCGAGCCCGAGGCCTGCACGCTCTGCTCCGCCGGCGCGCCCATCACCAAGCCCGGCGCATCGGACAAGAAATAGGAGGGCAAATCCCCCCTTGCCCCCCTTTTCCAAAGGGGGGTAGTTCCAGCCTCAGCCTGCGGCTCGGCTCCCGCTTTTCCAAAGGGGGATTTTGCTTCGTGCCTCCTATCGTACCCGTAGCCTTTGGTCTGCTTTTCGTGCAAACGCGCGCTTCGGCCGGCCATTCATGGAACTGCTGGCTTCAGGCCGGCTCCAGGTTCATTGGACTTGATGCAGCTGCCGATTCCAGCCTCAATCCGGACGAATTGATATTGATGTAGCCGCCGGCTTCAGCCTGCGGTTCAAATAGCGGATGTGCATCTCTTATCGTTTCCGTAAGCTTCAGGTGTGTTTCATATCATCGCTGACTTCGGCCCGAGCTTGATTTCCCCCCTTTCCTAAAGGGGGGCTTTGGGGGGATTTATGTACAAGGGGGGGCTTCTGTGGCCAGAGCCTTCACCCGGAAGCTCAGGCTAATGCTTGAGGCAACATTCCTAGCGCGGCCCGTCGCTCAGAAGGCATAGCCGACGCAGATCGAGAACCTGTCCTCGATGTCGCGCCGGGCGAGGTCCTTGATGCTGCCGTGGCGGTTGACCGCTTCGTAGCTCGCCCAGACCTCGATCGGGAGGGAGGGCACCCGCAGTCCGGCGTCGAGGCTGAAGACGAAGCGCTGGTCCTTCAGGTGGAAATCGTCCGTGACCTCGTACTGAAAGCGGTCGAGCCCTTCGATGGAGCCGTAGATCGAGTAGCGGAGGCCGACGCCGGCGGAAAGGGCCCTGTATCGATACTTCACGCTCGATCCCAGGGTCGTCCCGAATCCATAGTAGTATCCGTAATACAGCAGGGTCGTCTTGACGCCGCTGATGTCCTCGTCCTCGGAGTACGGGTTCAGGGCGAAGGAGTTGACGAGCCCGAAATCGAGATAGCCCTCGAGGACGAAACGGAGCCGGGTCCTCGGGGTGAACGACGTGAAGTCGAAGACCGGGCCTGCGGCGTGGACCGCGGCGATCTTGTCGGTGAACTGCCGGGGCTCGTCGAGGCGCAGGTCGTATCCCTGCTTGACCGTGACCGCGGCGGAATCGTAATAGGCCACGGACTTCTTTTTGAACAGGGAAAAGGCCGATCCCAGGCCGAAGGAATAAGCGTAGCCCCTGCCGTTGGGGGCGATGTCCTGCCAGTAACGGCCCAGGACGGTCATCCGCGTCGCGAAGTTGAACTCCTCGATCCGGCCGTGGCGCAGGGCGAAATCGACGTCCAGGTCGCTGGCGATGGGGTCCGAGAACGTCCGGTCACTCCGCTCGGAGCGGCCGTATTCGGGGGCGTGGATGATGCTCGTGTGGAAGCCGACGAACATGTTCCTCTGGGAGCCCGTCATGGAGGAGGTCGGCATCTTCTTCCCGCCGACGAACATCCGGAAATCGTGCCAGCCGGGATCGGGACCGAGGGAGCGATTCTGCCCTTTCCGCAGATCGAGCCAGTGGTTGAACTTCAGGACCGGGTTGACGGCGAAGCTCAACACCCGTTCGACGAGGCCCTTGCGCCCGATGAAGTATTTCCCCAGCTGATACCAGGCCTCGCCCGCTGCGTAACCGCCGAGCGAGGTCATGATGTTGTCGTTCAGGGAGATGATCTCGCGCCACTCCGCCACGTATTCCCACCAGAGGGACCCGCCCAGGGAATAGAACAACGACTGCCGCCAGCTAAGGCCGTTCGTCCGCCCGAACTGGTAGTAGAGCACGCCGGCGAACGAATGGGTCCAGTTAAGGCTGAAGGCGTTGGAATCGAACATCCAGGCCTTGAAGGTGAAGAAGCGCCGCCGCTGGTCCTTCCAGGAGAGGTGGAACTGCCAATCCTCGATGAATTTCGCATAATTCAGCCAATACCGGGCCTGGGAATAGGCCATCAGGGTACCCATCTCGAAGAGCGCGCGGCCCGGATTCGCCCGAACGGCGGGCGGGGGCACCGCAGGGGTCTCCTTATCCTCTCCTGAAACCACCAGGAACCGGTTCGCCTCGGGAGCGTAGGAAAAGCTCATGGCGAGAGGAGGCCGGGACTCCGAGGAGGCGTACGCGGGCAGGACCACGGCTGAGGCAAGCGCGAGGCCGGCAAGCAAGAATAGGGGTTTTCTCATCGGTTTTTCGGGCTTCCCGCCGTCTCGGTTTCTCGACTCACTCAACCTGGGTTTTTGGCATTATCAATACATGGAACGACCGGATAAGTCAAGCCGGATCAGCCGGATATGGGTGTCCCTGGGGACCGCCGCCGCGGGGCGCGGGGACGAAACCCTATTGATACACGCTCAGCGGCCCCATATTGCGATCCTGATGTAGCCGCAGGCTTCAGACTGCGCTCTAAGATCCGGAGTCTTGCTCCCTGATCAGGCCCCGCCCCTTGCGCTTGACGCGCCGGAGTTCTTTTTGTAATATGGTGTTCACCTCGTGGGGCTGTAGCTCAGTTGGGAGAGCGCTTGAATGGCATTCAAGAGGTCGCCAGTTCGATCCTGGTCAGCTCCACCAGAGTAACCCCTTATTTATCAGTCTTTCCCTTGATTTTGTCTTTTATACTGTAGACTCGTAGTTTCAGCGGTTTTCAATCGAATGTGGCACACCGGTGGCACACAGGGAAAGGCCTGTCTCCTCATTAACTCGCGAAGCGAACTCAGCCCAAGCCCGATAAAAACCCTTAGCACCCCGAGGCCCCCTTGCCGGGTCATCCGGGGGACGAGTGGATGGTCGACATATCTACGAAGATCTCTCTATAGCTTTTCTAATTTAATAGTTGGACCTTAAGAGCTCAGAGGCGCGCATTAAAAATAGGGCCAATTTATGTCATAAGATAAATGAAATTCTCCACAAGAGTGCTGAATTATCATTTGAGAAGGCCCAAGTTCCCGGGAAGAGACTGACTTGAAAATCTATCTTCATGGGTGGTACATTGAATACAGTCAGATTAACGATAGTGGACTACTATAGTAAGGGGGATTCGCATGAAAAGTAGATGTTTGCCATTTGTCGTAGTCTCATTTTTGCTTCTTTCTTCAAGCATCAACCCAGCCACCGGCGAAGATAATTATAAGCTGATATTTCAAAACGTTAAAACTGCCCTTGCTTCGGAATCCATGCCTTCAAGTAATATTAAGCTTTTAGATAGTCCCCAATCGATATCCAACATCTTGGGAGATAGCTTTGATTTTATGGACCTCCTTATTCCCTATATCGGGGATAAGCAGAACCTTAAGAATACTATAAAAAGCCTTTCTAACTATAAGTTCACACTAAGATCAGCGAAGAGTACCGAAGTGTATCAGAATGCGGTTCATGCCACCGTTCTTATCATTGCCCCTAATATAGGGAGCGGGGCAGGCTTTGTTATTGATAGGACCAAGGGCCTAATTATTACAAATTTTCATGTAACTTCGGGGATCAAGAACCTTCTCGTAGCCCTTTATAATCCGGACATCCAAGATCCTGCAAAGCTGAAATTCTACCCCGCGACTTTGGTTAGATATAGCGCAAAGCGAGATATCGCTATCCTCAAGCTGAAATCAGTACCTACGCAACTTAGCGAATTAAAGTTGGACGATACAAAACAGGTCGTTGGAAACGAGGCCCATCTAATTGGGCACCCACTTTCGTTGGTTTGGACGTATTCTCATGGAACAGTTACTGCTATTAGAAACAAGTTCCAGTTTGGAGAAGAAAAGATTGCGGATGTAGTTCAAATAGATGCGAGCATTAGCCCTGGAAATTCGGGGGGACCGCTATTAAGTGATTCGGGGGAAGTTATAGGGCTGGTTACGTTTTCTAACGTTGGCGAGAACGCTCAGAACCTAAACTTCGCAGTTTCGTCAAAAGAAATTAAGGAATTCCTTTTATTAGCGATTAATGAGGAAACTAAGATCTCAGGAGCTATCAGGAAGATTATTGGAATGCCATTGTTTTCAGTCAACGATATACTAAACGAATGTAATGCTTACAAAGTAGATAAAGATAAGAATGGTGAATACGACTATATATCCCTTGTGGATAAAAAAACCAATAAAGAATCATATCGTTACTCAAAAGGGGTTGAATTCGATATGGAACATGGAAAGAAAATAAAAGCCAACCTTCTCACAATGGATCTTAATGAAGATGGAGCGGAAGACATAATACTTATCGATACTGACCTGAATCTCAAGTTCGACCTTATGTTGGCAGATATTAACTATGATGGAGACCCCGATATTGTCGGAATAGATGCGGATGGCAAAGGCAAGATATCTGAAGCATGGATTATTTAAAGTCTTTCTTGGGTTCGGTATCTACTCATGCGTTCCTATTCTTGGCGTTAATCAATTTCTTTGCATCTTGTTCAACTATCATTCATGAGGGCGCACCCGATTTAGCGAAAGGTACTATCGAAATAGAAAAGATTCTTTCACTCGTTAATGAACAACAATATGAGCAGGCGAATATAGAAATTGAAAATGTTTTATGGAAAGACAAGAAAACAAGAAGCGAACTTGCGAACAAGCTAAATGATTATGCTATTAGTATCGTTCCAAGAAATCCAAAGGGAGCACTTTGGATATCTAATAAGGTTATCGAGTTCTCTTACGACATCCCCGATAAAAAAGTTAAGTCTATCTCACTAGGGACAGCAGGCGAAGCATATCTACTCCTCAATCTATATGATAAAGCGATAAAGTCATTTATTATGGGGCGGTCCATCGCTAGAGAAATCGATGATAGATATCTAATTGGGATCTTTTCCGCAAAAATAGTTGACTGTATGGATAGAACGGGAGATCCGATTGGAGCGACAAAGGAAGGAGAAACCATCCTTGCAGAATGGGGCAATGAATCAAGTGCCCTTGGCGCAAAGGCTGAATTGCTTGGGCAACTGAGCATTGTATATGGCAAGCAGAATCCAAAAAAAGGACTCGAATATGCAATAGCCGCGAAGAATATTATTGTTGCACTCCATGATGAAGAATCTATCCGTAGAATAGACGTGATTATCTCAAGGTGGTTATCGGTGCTGGGTGAATTCCAGAAAGCACTGGAACTGATCAGTGGAACCATAGATTATTATGAAAGAAGCAATAAGTCAGATAAAGCGGCTGTGGCCTATATACTTAAAGGAGACATACTATTTAAAGAGGGTGAATATACAAAGGCACATCAAGCCTTTAAAGAAGCGATAAACCGGCTAAAAAAAACAAAACACGGAGCAGGTATGGTATTAGCAGAATACCAATATGCTGCGGAGCTGTTTGATTTGGCTGAATATGATGTTGGGTATGAGCATCTTCTAACTAGCCTGCGAATCGCAAAAGAAATAGACGATAGAAGAATGATAGCCCAAATATATACTTATATGATTCAGTTTAATCTTAAGATTGGCGATTTTCCAAGTGCTGAATTATGTTTTGCTGAGGCTATGAAATCGGTGGGCGAGTTCGAAGGGAAGGATGAGTGTTTAAGAACCATTGGTCTAGCCGTCTATCAAGGGAGCGATCATTTCTTGGGCAAAAAGGATTATTCTATAGCGCACAAACTTTTGTTTTATTCCAAAGACATATTTACTCAATTGAAAGATAAGGAGACCCTTTGTAGGATCTACTTAAGCTACGCCGACCTGTTTAACCAATTGGGTGACCGCGAACAGACTAAGTCGTATCTGAAAATTGTTGAAGGGTTTGGCCAGCAAACGCTTGAAAATATTTGTAATTATGAAATGTCAATGAAGTTGGGAAGTTTGTATACTTCTTTGGGCGAGAACATATCGGCGGCGAAGAACATCGACAAGAGCTATAGATTAGCAATAGCGCTTAAAGACGCAAACAAAGAAGCTGATGCCCTTCGGGCCTTTGGCACCTTTCAGTTCGGCCTTGAAAATTATGGGTTGGCTGAAAACTATTATAAAAAGGCCGCAGCTATACAAGGCAAAGAAGACGATAACCTAATAATGCCGATAACCATTCTAAAAGAAACTAAGAATCGCAATTATGCTAAAGCTTACGAAATCATAACTAATTATTCATACACTAAGAACGATCTTGAAAATAGAGCTACTATGAGAGGGATGCTCGGTTTCATATTAGCACTTCAGGGGAAATATCAAGAAGCTATCCCGATCTTAATTGAGGCAAACGCTGCCAATGAGAAGTTAGGCGAAAACATTAAAGAAAGATACGTTTTGAGCAACTTTTTAGAAACCAAGAACGCAATTATAGATACTCTAATAGCGTCTCTTTATGCTCTCAATAGTGAAGATCCTAAGAACGCAGTTGAAGCGCTTAACGCTTCAGAGAGCGCGAGGGCGCGAGCCTTTAAAAAGAAATATAGGAAACCACAAAAACAAACCCTCGATACTGTTTCCAGTGCGCTGCAAGTAAGGAGGAATAGATTATATGCGGAGATTGAAAGCTATCGTGCGCTGTTTCGCAATACTAAGAACGACAACGAAATTAGTAGAATAAAAAGGCTGATCGTTGATAAAGAAGAGGAGCTATTGAACACAGAGAGTTCAATTGAGAACCCAAATAGAAGCCTAAAGGCAAGCTTTAAAAGTGCTCCAATTACGCTCGCTGAAATAGACAAGGGTATGGTAAGGGATAAAGAAACGGCGATATTAGAATATTATTTGAGTTCTAGCATAAGTGTTGTTTTTATTATTAAGGGCAACAGCATTAATATGGTGGCATTAAATGAGTCAGAACAAAAGATAACAGAAGACGTTCTGAAGATCAGGGGGACTTATGAAAGAATAAGAAAAGGGGCATTCATACTAGCCGAATTGAGTAATTATGATTATATCGCGACCATCAATTTGTATAAAGCACTAATTGAGCCTACGTCCAAGTACCTGGGGGGTGTGAAAAAGCTATTGATTATCCCACATAAAGCTCTTTGTTATCTACCTTTTGAATGCTTAATAAGTTCGCAAAAACAGGTCGGGAAAGACAGTAGTAAGATGTTTAGTAAATATTCAGAGTTTAAGTACTTGATAGATGAATTTGAGATTAGCTATCTCCCAACGGTGCATTATGGAGAAATATTTGGGAAGAACGCCGATCAGAAACCGATATCCACGGATCTTCTTGTGATAGGGAACCCTGATTACGGCGTTGATGAAGAGGGAAGGAAGAATTCGATGCTTATGGATCTGCCAAACGCAGGTTATGAAGTCACTGCGATAGCGAAGAAGTTTAAGAATCCTAAGCTTCTTGTCAATAAGGATGCATCAAAGGAAGCTGTTATTAGAGAGTTGGGCAATTATAGCCTTATTCATATCGCTACTCACGGGATATTGGATGATAATGAGCCTGCTTTTTCTCGTTTGGCATTGTCCTTTAATAATGAAAAGAAAGAAGTCGATTATCTTAATGTTTACGATATCGGAAATCTAAAAATGGATTGTGATCTTGTGGTGCTCTCTGCCTGTGAAACGGGGGTTGGGCAAAAGATCGAAGAGATTTCCGGAGAAGGTGTACTCGGGATGCCCAGGGCATTTCTTGAGGCAGGAGCCAAGTCCGTTATTGTATCTCTTTGGCAAGTATCGGATGAATCCACAAAAGCATTCATGGATGCTTTTTATGATCATCTATTACTTGATAATGGGAAGAGTGGCCAAGCGCTCAGAATAGCTAAGTTGAATATTAAGGATTCAGAGGGCAAGATCGGTAATAAAACAATTTCATATTCTCATCCGTTTTTTTGGGCTCCCTTTGTTCTAATGGGGGGAATTAATTAGGCCTTTATCGCTTTGTTTTTGTAATTATTTCTATAATAGTAAATGTATGCCAATAAAGACCCTAGGCCGAAATGTATCAATAGATAGATCGCCCTCAAGAAAATGATCTGGCTGAAGGCGAAAACTATTTTGCAATTAATGCAGCTTTGAGGCAGATAGCTTATCAGGAAGCGCATTCACAACGACTTCGTTTATCGACCTTTTGATCTTTTTTGAGAAATTGCTGACAATATCATGAATATCCTTTGTCTTCTTAATGTCATTATCAGTGAAAAGAATGACGACGAAATAGCCATTGTCTATGCTCTCAGCATTAAGATAAGTAGGCAGCTGGTTATTAAGTCCATTCCAAAACTTCGAATTATGAGCGAGCTTTAGCTCAACTAAAGAACGGTATAGGTAGCCATTGGAGAACTTAAAATCAACAGGCCCCCTGCCAATGTTTGCTTCCGGGGATATATCAATGTTATTGGCATGGCAATAATGTTTAACTATCCCAAGAAAAAGCAGTTGCGCGGCCTTTTCGCATTTACTTTTTCCGCCATCGTTCCAAAGTAATTTCCAGCCTTGATTTTCTTCAATGAAATGCTTGAATTCGCGGATCATTGTTGAGAGCGCCTTATGGAACGCGGCCTGAGAGGTAAGGGAAAGAGGATGGGCTTCGACGTAGTCTTTTGTGCTGTCGTACCATTTGGAGAGCCCATGTTTATCTTCTTCTATATTGTATGGGTCAATTGGTTGATCTTCTAAGTATAGTTGATAATTGTTTCGTATAGCGGAGTGACCACGTGCAAAATCTATTATCGTCGGTTTGTCAACATTCTTCGATATGTCATCACTGAATTCCGTTCTTAGAAGATCATTCTCGTTGATATAACAGTAATCCCAGAAAGATACCGCATTCATTGTAGGAAGATCACGGAGATAATTCTTTGGGACAAGAAGGATTGGCTTACTATTCCATTTATTGAAAGGAAGATTAGCCTTAAGAGGCTCCCATCTATAACAAGTATAGTTATACTTCCCTAATCTAAAATCATGTTCAATCAGTGGGATATTCTTTCTTTTGCAAATGGCTTCCGTATATCTTATTAATCGATGTTTCAGAATGCCTGCTGTCATATCAGAAATCCTGTCCGCACCAAACCCTTCTCGCAGAAGAGTGATCTCTTCGAAATGACTAATCTCGCTCACCCCGGCGCCGATTGCCTCAAGCATCGCTGAAACAATAACATTTCCTATACCTGAGGACGAACCAAGCCCGTTTGTCCCCTTTGAAGTATAACCAAGGCATATTTCTTCAACTTCTGGAAAGAACATTGAATAGAATGCTTTCTTATATGGAATAGAATTAGCATTACCTTTTGAAGATGCAAGCAACTTAAATTGAGTATTAAAGAAAGCTATGATTTCTTTATGGCTGTCCTTGAAGATCCCTTCTTGTTGTTTGTATATTAGAAAAGGATCAATAAATAGCGGAGTATCGATAGACAAAATGGGATCAAACCAATCGTCACTTTTAGTATAGGTGCAGTGAAAAAAATCCGAGAATTTCATTATAGTTACCCCCTGTATTCTTAAAAAATGAATCGTTTGTTTGATATCACATAGCTATCTAGAAAAACGCGCTTGGGGTTTAGATGGTTCCGTTAGAGAATGTTTTGACATCGGTATATGTTCCCGAATATTTGACCGTTTTTAAAATGATTTGATGGAAGATGTTAACAAATTCGCGATACTTATCAAACGTTGCGTTTGGTAGAAGCCCGCCTTCATGGAGTATCTTGTTGCGTATATCGACAAATTCTTTTGAATCCCAAGCAACTCCTACTTTATTGCAAATATCATTTAGTAGGACCTTAAACGATTTATATTTTCCTTTCTTTATATCCTTTAGCTCTCTTGAAAATCCCGTTGCTGTCGCATGATGTGACGCCAAGGACTCGAATGCTACGCTTAATGTGGCAAAACGGATCTCTAGGAAAGGGTTGTTTGTCGAATCTAAGACAAAATGCATAGCAAGGTCAAATCCAATATCTGATGCACGTTTCCAATGGCTGTACGATTTTGAGACAAAACCTCCGATATAGTTATTCTGAGGTAGATCAAGTAATGGAAGCGCAGCAAAAGATGGCTGATAAACGGATGATGGAACTCTCATAAATTCGATATGATAGGGAAGTTCTACATCATCAATGTGATAAACGCAAAGAAAGTGTGATGAACTGCCTGTAGCGAAACCAAGCATTGATCTGAGCTCGGTAACTAATTGATTCGTAGGATCACGCGGAACAGGACGTTGATCTACAAGGAAAGCACTCAAGACCGGAAGACTACCTGTCTTTTCTTGCCGGATAAAATTATGCAGATTGGGGTTAACTAAGTGAAGGTACGTAGAGTGCTTCGGGTCTTCACTTAAGGGCGGGAGAGGCACAATTATGCGTTGCAACGAGATGCCGGGACTCCCATTAGACTTAGTTAATGGCATTGAAAACATATTGAAACCGCTCGTGGCTATATCTCCGAGTCCAATAAGCGTACGTTGATGCGAAGCAGAATGGCGCTTGTGGGCAATCACATGTTGAACGGGGCCATCAATGAATGAATTCTCCGAAGAATCGATGTGCTGGAAAAAGATATCTTTGAGTTCGATGTCCCAGTTTTTATCATCTGATTCGCCCATAAAGGAATTGGTTGGTGAGGACTGGCCGGGCATTCCTAGGTTGAAAAGCATAAGAGCCCTTTCTATGCTAATACCATCTAAGGTAACACGTAACCCGCGATCGTTAGTATGTATGACACTAGCTGTTACACCAGATACTTCTGGCATTCCGATAACAGAGAGCTTCCCAATGGCTTTAAATTCACGGGGAGTCTGGACAATTCGCGGATAGGGTTCAGTAAGAATGCTCATGAGACTTCATAACAGGCAGGACGTAATCAGTACTTACTTTGTGAGCTATACTTGAAGATTTTGGCATATTACGATTCAATGGCTTTTGGTTTTGTTGAATCCATTAGGTGAATAAGTGCTAAATTGAAATCCTCTTCGGCTATGGAAATATCTTTTAAGTCACATGCATCAGATAATTTTTCTTTTATAATCTTTTTCAGATCGAAACTCCTTCTTAAACAATTGTAAGCACCTTCTCTCGCAACGAAGGTAATTTCAGCTCCAGATAGTCCGTATAGTTTATCGCTGAACTCCTTTACGTCCAACTTCTTATTGACGGGCATGTTTTTAATTGCCAAGCTGAAAATATGAGAGCAGCCTTCTCTTGTGGGCTTATTAATTTCGATGCAGTAATCAAATCTACCCGGCCTTAATAGGGCTTCGTCCATTAGATCTTTCCGGTTTGTAGAGGCGATAATACAAACTCTGCCTAATTCCTGAACGCCATCCAATAATGTGAGCAGCTGATTTACCAATCTAGACTCAAGCCTTAAAGTCTCATCTTCTGATCTTTTTTGGGTTAAAGAATCAATTTCGTCCCAATAGATAATTGAGGGCTGCAAGTTCTTGGCTTCTTGAAATAATCTTCTGAGATTTGCTTCGGATTCCCCGTACCATTTGCTTAGTATCTCGGGTCCGCTAATTAAAATAAAATGTGCGTTAACTTCATTTGCTATAGCCTTCGCGATCATCGTTTTCCCGCAACCAGGCGGGCCATATAATAGAATGCCTTTGTGTGGCTTAATGCCAAGCTCGCTAAATATCTCTGGCTTAATAAGAGGGAGTTCAATTACTTCGCGAACGGTTTCAATGATCTCTCCAATTCCTCCAATATCTGAAAATGTAGTCTCCGGAATATTGCGCTTTATTTCATTCTCAATCTTTTCATGTTCCGTCCTTAAGAGTGACCCACTTACACCAAACGTTAATCTGCCCGGCCTACTTGTATTTGCTGATTCATGATGGATGGAAACAGCTTTATTTTCAATTTCAGGTCCATTTGTCGATTCTTCATAAACGATCTTCCACTCTTTGCTATCTTTTAAATATATTTTATCGGGGAGTGAATCGATAATTTGATCGGTTTTCTTAATATCAAAGATATTGCATAGATACAGACGATTTAATTTGATTTCCCTTCTGATGGCTGCCTTTATCTCTTTCTTATCGATTCTCCACGTATCATTGTCAAGGAAATGGCCGAATTGGTACCAATATGTGGATCTTCGATTGAAACCCCATTGGTCCGTATAGCGCTCAATAGCCGATAAATACTGGCATCCCCAACCTTCTGATACTCCGTACCGCTTGCAATGTTTCTCTCGGACGACTGACTTATTATAATCAATAGAGCACTTGATAGTTTTGAGTATATCGAAGAGTTCCCTTGAGCCTAGCTTCTTACCGTCAAGAATGAATTCGGCGGTTTTCCATGACCGTATTAGTTCCCAAATGGACACAACCGAATCTTGCTTCTCTTTAAGCTCTTCTGAGGTTTTGATCTGAATTAAATTAATTTGGTCATTTTCACTAGCAGGTTTAAAAAATGAGAAGCCTTTAGCTAACTGACAAACTTTTTTGTAGTTAAATGAAGCCGATTTCTTAAAGACGATCTTTAAATCTACCTTCATAGTGTGCATTTTATCGCATTACGAAGTTCCAAGTCATCAAGATCGTGTAGATTATTAGAAAAGAATGGAATAACAACAACAATATTGTTTATTATTAGACAATAATCAAAGCAATAATTCGTAGGAAAAATGTTGATAAAACATGTTAAAAAGCTATTATTGTCTTCTATCAGAGGCTTTTTGCCTGATATAAGGCCTAATCCAGGGGTGTTTTATCCGTCCTCCTCCCAACGAACGCTATAAGAGATTATTTTGATTTTGTTTGTTGCCATGATGAGTTCAGCGGCTGCTTTACTTATAATGGAAATTGTAAGCATAAGCATAATTCCTTAATCAAGAAAGGAGCATAAAATGAAAAAGATAATAGCAAACCGTATTAGCGCGCACAAAAGGAGCGCAACGGTCCAATCACAAAGAGCCGAGGCCTCCTTTCTAGAAACACAACTTTTATTAATGAATTGGATTGGCTTAAAGAAAAGGTATTGAGCAAGGAGTTCTTTGCGGTAAAGAACCATATTCAAAAGGGAAGATCGATATCTAATGTTCCCGTGACGAAGATAACGAGAAATGGGGAAATTGAAAGATCGCTCAAGTACGTATGGCCTCAAAGAATAGCAACAAAGAGGAAAATTGTAAAACACTTTGAACGCTTATTTATGATATGGGAAGGCTTTTGTAAAAAGTGGAACATAAGACCTGAATGGAATAGCGATATTAGTTCTCTAAAGAAGAACCAAGAAAGCCATATTGCGTTGTACTTGATTGAAGGGAGTGAAGAAAGCGGACCAGCCCTATTATTGAAAATTAATAACTGGACGGTATTAAAAGATATTCGAGACGCATGGGGCCAAATAGAAGAATATCGGTGTCAAATATGGGAGAGGCAAGAGAAAAAAGGAAACTTTTCGCGTGATCTTTTATGGCATGATCTGGTCGTGAAGCACGGGTGTAGGCCTAGAGAGATCGCTCAGGTATGGGCAGAGAAATTCCCTAATGAGATTGATATCTTAGTAGTGAGGGGGATAAGAAATAGTGGAGAAATTGATAAGAAAGATCTCAAGGGGAGGTCTTTGGATGATTATCAACTGTTAGAGGCGATCAAGAATGGCTTTCTGGCTGATAAGTATAATGCATATTTTGAAAAATGCCGAGAATTCTATATAAGGGGGGTCTCAAGTGGAAAGAAGGTTAACCCTCCCCTTATCGATATGATAAACAAAGCAATCAAAAGAATGAAAAGCCAAATTAAGAATATCAAAGATTCTTCTTTGAAGACATCAATTGACATTGAGCAAGTCTTGAGCATGGGCCAAGGGATTACGAGCCACTCCCGATAGTTCTTCCTTCTCCATATTGTTATCGGGGGGACAACCCAAGTCTTTCCCTGCGTCCTTAGAAATTATCCCCCACAATTTCTTATAATGCGGGCATGAAGCAAGAAATGACGAAAGAGACGAAAGAATGGGTACGGAGAATCAAAGAGCAAATTGATCTTAAGCGGTTTGCTCGGGAAATTTATAACATTAACCCTAATGAAAGTGGGATGGCTACGTGTCCGTTCCATCCAGGAGATGATATCCCCAGGCTGCAATTTTGGATTGGCAAAGACGGAATCTATAGATTTACCGATCAACATAATGACAATATTGGCACCATCGTTGATCTTGTGATGGGTATGGAACATTGCAGCCCAAGAGATGCAATAAGAAGGCTAGAAGAACTATTTGTAGAGAACGATGTAGATCAAGAGCAAGATGGGGAGGGCTATCTAGATGAAACAATAGAGAAACTCCTCGGACTTGATCTAGAATAGAATTTATCTATATAGATCTAGATATATATTCTTTCTCAAAAGAAGTCTTATAACTAAATCTAGAGCTCTCTAAGAAGCGTCAAGGTTTCTAGAACGCTAAGATGCTTAGCTTCTAGAGATCTCAAAAAACCAAGAACGATTCAAGGAGGACCTCTATATGACTAAAGCCAATGCGATAAGAAAATACTGTTTAGAGTGCGCGGGGGGCAGTCCTGGCGAGGCAACTCTCTGCCACATTGTGGACTGTCCCCTTTGGACATATCGGTTCGGGACCTCGATCAACGATAGGAGATTTGAGCTAAGAATGAAGGCGGCTATGAGAGATTACCCAGATGAAATTGGAGAAGTGCTCTCGCTCATTGCTGGCTACCTCTCAGATATGCCAAATTCTCCGGAAAAATCGCAAATACGTGCATTTCTTAAGAAATTTGAGATAAGTACATGAAATCATGCATGGTTTGGTTGAGGGCTCTGAAAATGGTATCTATTTGCACTTTTTCAAGGAATTCCCAGCTGGCTAGTGGAGGCGAATTATCCCATGGAGAGACTATACACGGTCAAGGAGGTGGCAGAGATGCTGCAATGCCACCCCCAGACTGTCTATAGAAGCCAAGATCTTCCTTCCATCGATATCCCAGGAATAGGGATCAGATTTAATTCTATTGAATTGGAAAAGTTTCTTGAGCGGAGAACCCAACATACTCACTCCTTAATGGCCCAGTTAGAATCTCATAAAACAATTATATTGAAGGACATAGCGAAGTTTGATAAACTATATTTAAAGTCCAATAAAGGAGGCAATTGCGGGCCAATGAGTGGAAAAAAGGCCCGCTGGAACTACGGGTTTGGTGTTATTTATGTCAGAAAGACGAAGCAAGGAAGAGACCGCTGGTACGTTGACTATTGGGCCAGGGGGAGGCGGAGCAGAGAGGTTGTAAAGGGTGCTCAAAGCAGAGCTGACGCCGTTCTTCATCTCCAAGAAAAGGTTAAGGGTGTTTTTGGTGAGAGCCACAGCACAGCTAAGAAGAACACGTATACCTTTGCGGAACTGGCAGAACGGTATTTACTTGACTATGCCAAGGTCATGAAGAGAAGCTTCAAGAGTGATCTCTATATCGTCAACGCTCACCTAGTACCTCATTTTGGATCTCTACAGGTTGGGGAAATAGGTTGTTTGCTTCTAGAGAAGTATCGTACAGAGAGAGTTGGCGATGGAGTCAAGAAGTCTACGGTTAATCGAGAGCTTGCAATCTTGAGCAAGATCTTCAGCCTTGGCATTGATTGGGGATTCGCCTTTGAGAACCCAGTGAAGAAGATCAAGTTCTTTTCTGAACAGGACTGTGCCAAAACAAGAATCCTGTCAGACGATGAAGAAGTGCGCCTTTTTGAAGCATGCCCAGGCTACTTAAGAGTGATCTTGGAGATGGCCCTTAACACCGGGATGAGGCGAGGAGAAGTGTTAAACTTGCGCTGGAGTCAGGTTGATTTCCAAAACAGGACAATTCGAGCTGAGAAAACGAAAAGTGGAAAAGATAGGTATATCCCTTTGAACTCAGAACTTCTTAAAGCCCTACTTGAACTCCATGCTAAACGCAGAAATGACGACTATGTATTTACCAATCCAGAAACGGGCGGGCCTTTCAAGGATGTGAAAAGGGCATTCAAGACATCTTGCAGGAAGGCTAGCATCAGCGGTTTGAGGTTCCATGATCTTCGGCACACCTTTGCTTCTCGCCTTGTTGAGAGGGGAGTAGACCTTATCACTGTCAAGGAGTTGCTTGGGCATAGCACCGTGAAAATGACGGAGCGGTACACCCACCCCTACAAAGAGCATAAGCAAATGGCAGTAGAGCTTCTTATGCAACCTAAAGCAAAAGGGCCTGGTTCTCCTAGCAATGTGGCACAAGGCTGTCACACGGATGGCGAAAAGGCATCCGGTCAAGTCGTAAAGCCACCCTTATCAATCAATTAGGAAAAGGGTATGATCTTGGGCAACTTGAATGGCATTCAAGAGGTCGCCAGTTCGATCCTGGTCAGCTCCACCACCAAAATAATCCCCTCTATTCCCTCAATGAATCGCTTTGTGCTTTTATCCGGGTGGGAATATAATCAATGAAAAGGAGGGGATGATGAACTTGCGCTCATTGTCGAGGTATCTCCGTTATCTATTGGTGTTCGGGGCCATTGCACTGTCGGCAGGGCTGGCTTGGGGCCATTCGGACCAGGTCACGACGCAGCAGCTTTCCGCGTTGCGCAGCCAGTTCCCGAATGCGGCCCGACAACCCGCGTTCTGCACGAACTGCGCCCGGCTCAGCGCCCACGTCAGCGGCATGCCGGGTTATGCCTGTCTGGGTTGTGACATGCTTCAACCCCTTTTCGGCGTCAGCGGTTTCTTCGATCCCGGATTCTATATCAAGAACAGCGGCAGTTTAGCGTCCAATCCGGGCACCCTGACCGTCCAGTGGTATGACCTTGTCGCCAAGGCGAAAATCACCCGGACGGTCGCGGTCCCGGCCATTCCCGCCGGGGCCGACAATTATGTGACGATTCCCGACGCGGGAATGTTGTTCCTGATCAGCGAGGGGGTCAAGATTACGCTCGAATATTCGGATGCCGTTGCCGCGCGCCATATGACCCGGAAGATCACCAAGTGCCCTGATAACTAGTCCGCCGTTCCCTTGAGCTTGCGGCCGCGCCGACGAATGGGCTGGGGCCCCTTGATCTTTCGATACTAAAGCGTGCCTCGGAGTACGGATACCTGATCAATCTTCACCATCAGCTCAGAATATGCCTGGAAAGTCAGACTATTAGTTAGCCAGGTTGACATCCCTAACCTAGCCTCCTTATGATCTACCGGCGGACCAGCGTCGGGCAGATCACAGGTTACTCCCTGCTCTACGGGCGGCTGATTTTTACGAAGGACCTGTAAACCGAAAAAGAATTGTTTGACGGCCGGATTCCAACGGATCCAGATGCTTATGGGATCTCCGATTTTGATACTGCCCAGCACAACCCCGCCCAAGTTGCCGTACCGGCCACATACAATCTCGCCACCTACCGAAAGCGTTTGGCTATTAGCACCGTATATTAAGATATTCGCTGTTACGTCGTCCTCCGGTAAATTGCTCCCCGTATTAAAGAAGCTAGCTCCTGTCAAAATGTTGTCGCCCCATCCCGGATCGGGCACCTCGTTGCAGTATGCCTTTATAACCGTAAGCTTTACCTTAATTCCTTTGAACGACGTCATATCAAGCAGATGCATCGAATTAATGCCCTGCGTTTGCCCGCTGTCCCAGTCCGATCGGCCGTAACCACGCATCCACAGCTCGAGCCAGCCGTTACGTATCTGACGCCCGTATTCGAGTGCACTCCGATCTTCTCCATATTCGCTGTACCAGCGAGCGGGATTGAGCAGAGGACCATCGAAGCTATCGTAGACCTCCCACGTTTGGGCGCCCAGTGGCAGCGCCACAAACGACAACACAAGGACACCAATAATGTTATGAAATCTCATGATTCTTCCCCCCCTGGAAGTGGCTTCATCTTCTCACGGGTGGATTTTTAGTGTCAAGAGGCAAGGGGAGGGGATTCGGCCTCTCTCTCCGGCGCAAACGCAGGCGAATTGAAGGAGGGGCAGGAGTTGGGCTCATTTGCCCAATATTAGAGATATTGGCGGAAAAAGTGGGTGGACGCCAAGTACAAGGGAGAGGGACCCAATCTCCGGACATGCTGACTGCGAGCCCCTTTTCGTATTTGTCTCGGTGCCCAGACAATTAGTCTCCTGCCGCGCCTTAGTCCCGGCCGGCCCTGAACTGGGTCTCGTACAAGGAAGCATATAGACCGCCCTTTGCGAGGAGCTCGGTGTGGGTGCCCTGCTCGACCAGACGGCCGGCCTCCAGCACGAGGATGACGTCAGCCGCCAGGATCGTGCTCAAGCGATGGGCGATGACGAGGCTCGTCCGGCCTTTCATGATTAGCTCCAGCGCCTGTTGGATCAACGCCTCGGATTGACTGTCCAGAGCTGAGGTCGCCTCATCGAGGACGAGAATACGGGGGTCTTTGAGGATGACGCGGGCGATGGCGACGCGCTGTTTCTCGCCCCCGGAAAGGCGATAGCCTCGGTTGCCCACGACGGTTTCGTAACCCTCGGGCAGGCCAACGATGAAGTCGTGAATATTCGCCATCCGGCAGGCATGTTCGACCGACTCCGGAGTTGCCTCCGGCCTGGCATAAAGAAGGTTGGCCCGGATCGTGTCGTTGAACAGGAAGGTTTCCTGCGTCACCATGCCGATCTGAGATGCCAGCGTATCCATGGTCAGATCGCGCAGATCGTGACCGTCGATGCTGACGACGCCGGAGGTGGGATCGTAAAGGCGGGGCAGGAGATAGGTAACGGTCGTCTTCCCCGAGCCGCTCGGGCCCACGAGAGCGGCCAACTGCCCGGGCCTGATCTCGAAGCTGAGGTCGCGGAGCGCCCAGTTCTCGGCTATGGGAGGCTGGTCGATCGGCTTCTCTTTATCATCCGGCGGCTTCGCCCCCGCCGTCCGGAGCGTTCCTCCCTCCTGTGACAGCGGCGGAGGGGCCATGCCCCGGCCGCGGACACCGAATCGGGAGACCTCGCGCAAGACGGCCGCGCCGGTCTCATCTCCGTTCTCCGCCGGCCTATAGCTGAACGACACCTCCAAGAATCGCACGTGCCCCTTAACGGATCTCAGCCTCAGCGCGTTCTCCCTCTCCTGGATCTCCACCGGAAGATCGAGGACCTCGAACACCCTCTCGAAGCTGACGAGCGACGTGGCCAGGTCCATGCGGGCGTTGGTCAGGGCCGAGAGCGGTCCATAGAGCATCCCCAGGTAGGCGGTGAAGGCCACGATCGTGCCGATGGTGAAGCCCGACCCGCGCAGGACGAGCAGGCCGCCGCCCCAGAACACCGCCACCGTGCCGACGGCGCTTATGAGGCCGACCGTCAGGTAGAACCAGCGCATCAGGTAGGCCTGGCGCACGCCGTCCTCGCGGACGCGGTCCGCCCGGCCCCGGAACCGGGCCGCCTCGAGCGCGGTGCGGCCGAACAGCTTGACGAGCAGGGCCCCGCTGACGTTCAGGGTCTCGTCCATCATGGTGTTCATCTCGGCATAGTTCGTCATCTGCCGGCGGACGGCAGCCCTCAGCTTCCGGCCCAGAAGGCGGGCCGGGATGAGGAAGAGCGGCAGGACCACGATGGCCAGAAGGGTCAGCCGCCACTCCAGCCTCAACATGATCACCAGGGCGCTGACCAGCGTGAAGGAGTTGGTGAATACGTCGACGATGGTCCCGCTGACGACCCTCTGGGCGCCGATGACGTCGTTGTTCAGCCGCGAGAGGAGCTCGCCCGTCTTGGTGTGGGTGAAGAAGCGCAGGGACATTCGGTGGAGGTGGTTGAACAGCGTTGTCCGCAGGTCGAAGATGATCCCCTCGCCCACGGACGCGCCCAGGTAGCGCTGGGCGACGCCCAACAGCCCGTTGACGAGGGGCACGGCCAGCATGGCCAGCGCGAGCCAGGTCAGGCGCTGGAAGTCCCGTTGCGGAAGCGCCCTGTCGATGAGGTCCCGAACGAGCAGGGGAGGGGCGAGCCCGAGCAGGGTCCCGACCAGGATCAGGAGAAGCATGGCCGCGATCCGGCCGAGATAGGGGCGGGCATAGGCCAAGGCGCGGCGGATCAGCGTCCGGCTGATCCGCGGACGATCCTGCTCGGCGTCATAGCGCAGGAACGGACGCCAACCTCCGTTAGACATGATGAGGAGCCTTATACGGACGACCTGTCGCTAGGAGACAATTCTGAACCAAGAGAAAGAATGTTAACACCCGACGGACGGGCGGTCAACGCCGGCGTTGACTTCGCCTCGCGGCCCGCCTTATCATCCCTGGAGAGGGGGAGGGGAAGATTGAAAAGAACAGACTTAGCTGTTACGATGATTGAAAGGGTTACGTCGGTATTTTCCTATCTTTGCCTTTCTGCCGTAATTCTTGTCATGCAAGGTTTGACTCTTAGGGACTGGACCATATTAAGAATGTGCGCTGGGTCACGTTGTATTTGAAAATCCGGCGAATTAGATATAGTTCTGGTACGGAAGAAGAGCTATGAAAAAGCACAAGATACCCGCCACAAAAGTTGAGAGGAACATTTCGATAGTCGGAGATTCTATAAGGGGGGGGGACGAAAAGGTTACTTTTGCTCTTGAAAAGCGTTGAATCGAAACTCGGACGCCAGATCAAGTTCGCAGACATTCAAAAATCGCGCGATCCTAATCTTAAAGGGAAGGGCGTTGCTACAAAATGCGAGGGCGAGGAGCTCACAATATTTTTCAATCCTCTTAACGTTTCGGAAGATGATATTGCCCATGAACTAATCGAATACTTGCTCAGGAAAAGCTACCCATATTTAGAATATCGACAAGGGAGGAATCCGTCTCTGGCTATGAATTATTTATGCAATCATCTCTCAAGCGGTCTGATAGATTTTGAAGTCGAAAGACAGGTCAAAGAATTAGGCTTCGAAATGAGTCGGTCCGTATCTCGAGATAAAGCCTCGTTCTTAGAAGAATGGCGGAAGATTCGACCTTATGGTGATCTACCGTTCGATGATAGTGAAAATGGGAACAGCATAAGGGTTGTAATCGCTGGAATTATCTTAGCGTTATTATGGGAATATATTTCCATGGGCGAAATGAGAATGATTGAGACAAGCATCAGTGGAGATAAAAATGAGTCCTACAAAATCGCAAGAGTGTTTCGTGAATGCGCCAATTCGGGAAAGCTAAGGACCCCTCAAGGGTATGGGGAATGCATGGAGACTATTCTAGAAGAACTTCATTTAGGGGCTTATTTCGTGATAAGACTAATCTCAGAAGAAGCGCGTTAGGAATATAGAAGGTTTCGGCCCTCAGAGTTAGCTATTATTAATGTCTGTCTAAAGGTATTCAAGTATACTAATAGAGCCAAGATGCTCCTCTTAACATTGCTTGTCAATGCAATATGATTTAGTCCATTTATCGGACCTTTAGGAGGCGACCATGATCCGGATCTTGCGTAATACCGCGATGATGTTTCTTGCCCTTGTGGCCATAGGCTCTTTTGTCGAGCCTGCCTGGGCAGGCACCACGCCCGGACCCGATACCGCCCCGCCCGTTACCCTAACGGTGCTTTATGACAATACTACCGCCGTTCCCGGGGCCGAAGCCGACTGGGGATTCGCGTGCCTCCTCCGGGGGACGGAGAAGACCGTCCTCTTCGACGTCGGGGGACGGTACAACGTGCTCTTCAAGAACCTCGAGGCCTTGAAGGTCGAGCCGATGGATGTGCAGACTATCGCCCTCTCCCATGCGCACCTCGACCACACGGGGGCTTTGGTGCCCTTTATCATCAGGAACGAACACGTTCCTATCTACCAGCCTTTCGATTGGCCGGAGCAATATATCGCCGGGCTGGCCGTGCGCTCACCGCTCAGGCTCTGCCGGAACGTCTTCCTCACGGGGGCGATGGGCAAGTCCCCGGTCGAGCAGGCCCTCATCCTGAACACGGCCGATGGACTGGTCGTCGTGACCGGCTGCGCGCACCCCGGGGTCGTCGAGATGGTCGCCAAGGTCAAGGAGATGTTCGACAAGCCCATCGACCTCGTTTGCGGCGGCTTCCACCTCATGAACAAGTCCGATGATGAGATCAAGGAGATCATCGCCAAGTTCCGGGAGATGGAGGTCAAGAGGGTCGGGGCCACGCACTGTACGGGCGAGAAGCAGATCGCCCTGTTCCGGGAAGCTTATGGCGCGGATTTCGTGCCGCTCGGGGTCGGCAGGGTCCTCGAGTTCAAAAGCTCTCCGGCCGGCGCCGATATCATCGTCAAGGACGAGAGCGGCCGTATCGTCGACTCGCGGCGTGAATATGTGCTCAAGAACGTCGCCCGCTTCGCCGAGGAGAACAAGGGCGTGAAGCCGGGCGGCGTCGTCATGCTCGGCGACTCCATCACCGAGGGCTGGCCGGCGGCGCTCCTCCCGGCCGGCGTCGCGAACCGCGGCATCGGCGGGGATAAGGTCGGCGGTCGGTACTATGGCGTCCGCGACCGGCTCAAGGAATCCGTCTTCGACCTCGGGCCGCGCAAGGTTTACCTGCTCATCGGCATCAACAACATCATCTTCTGGCCCATCCCGGTGCCCGAACTGCTCGATAACTATGACAAACTGCTCGGCGAGATGAAAGCGGGCGCGCCGGGAACGAAGATCGTCGTCCAGTCCCTTCTTCCGCTCAACATGGATTATGCTTCGTACAATCCGACGGTCCTGGCGGCCAATACAGGCTTAAAAAAGCTCGCCGCGAAACACGGCTGTGCCTTCCTCGACCTCCACGCGCGATTCGCGGACGCCAAAGGCGAGCTCCCGGCGGACCTGTCCGGCGACGGCCTTCACCTGAACGCGAAGGGCTACGCCAAGTGGGCGAAGCTCGTACCGGAGATCGCGAAAGCGCTTCCCCGGAAATGACGCCGGCGCCCGGCGATCCGGTTTGACTTGGGGCGGACGCGAGGCTAAAATGCCTCACGGATAGACACATCATGCCGAACGGTTCCGAACACGCGACGGAGGTCCCCGAAGTCCGAAAACCCCGGTACGGGACGCTCATCTTCGATTTCGACGGGACCATCGCCGATACGCTCTCGGCCATCATCCGCCTCGTCAACGAGCATGCCGTAGAGTATCACATCCGTCCGCTGGAGGACGGCGACGTCGACGAGCTCCGGGGCATGTCCAATATCGACATCATCAAGAAGTACAAGGTCCCGCTGGTCAAGATCCCTTCGCTCGTCCTTCGCGCCCAGAAGGAGCTCAACCAGAGGATCGGCGAGATGACCCTGTTCCCCGGAATGAAGGACCTCATCCTCGGGCTCAAGGGCATGGGCGTCCGGCTGGGGATCCTGACCTCGAACTCCCGGGAGAACGTCCAGAAGTTCCTCAGGGCCCAGTCGCTCGACGTCTTCGACTTCATCCACGCCGAGCAGAACTTCTTCGGCAAGAACTGGGCGCTCCTCCACCTTCTCCGGAAGCACGGACTGAAGAAGGACGAGGTCCTCTATATCGGCGACGAGGTCCGGGACATCGAGGCCTGCCAGAAGGTGGGCGTTCCCGTGATCGCCGTGAGCTGGGGGTTCCACCGCCGCAAGCTCCTGGCCGACAAGGACCCCACCTACCTCGTGGACGAAGCTCCCGACATCATGGCCATCGTCGCCGGCTGACCGCCGGCTCGCGGAGTCCATAAATCCCCCCAGCCCCCTTTCCAAAGGGGGGTATCGGTTCCCCCAAGCCCCCTTTTGAAAGGGGGAAGAGTGACACCCCCCCTTGTAAAGGGGGGTATCGGGAAGCCCGGCCGCATTGACTTCGACGGGCGCCTCGGCTATATAAATCGCAGGCACTCTATAGAGGGGAGGTTCGCATGTCCGACAAATCGCGGCTGGTCACGCTTCTCCTGGGCTGCTATCTCGGCATGTTCGGCGGCCATCGGTTCTACGTGGGGAAGACCGGCACAGGGATCATCTGGCTCCTGACGTTCGGTCTCTTTACGATCGGCTGGCTGGTCGATACTCATCCTTATCATCACCGGCAATTTCTACGACAAGGACGGGAAGCAGATCCTGGCCTGGACGCGCACCTGCGACATGGAGGGCAAGGTCCTCCACTATACGGTCTGACGGTTCCGGAGTTCCCGCCAGGGGGCTATCCGCCGCCCGCCAGGTGGCGGAGCATGCGCGGCTCGCGCTCCAGGTGATAGACGATCAACGCCTGGAGAACCTTGCGGATGCCGCTCCGGGCCCCGGGCCCGAAGGCGGGCGGGCAGGACTCCGTCGGAGGGTTGCCGCGGGCCCATTTCAGGAAGGCTCCGGTCCCGGGGGGGACGGCGTCCTTCTTGGCCGGGGCGCAGTCCCCGCAGTAGGCCCCGTCCCGCTTGGGCGAGAGCCACGCTTCGCCGGAAAGCTCTTTCCGGCATTTCTTGCAGCGCGCGAGGTCCGGCAGGAATCCGTTGATGCGGAGGAACCAGGCCTCGAAATAACCGCCGAGGGTCCCCGCGTCCCCGCCCGCGGCGAGGCACTTCAGGATCGCGAGGAGGAGCCGGAAGAGGACGTCGTCGCCGCTTCGCCCGGGGGAAGCCTCCTCGATGAGCTCCGCGAAATAGCCCAGGGTAAAGGCGACCTTGATGGTCCCTCTGGACGTCGAAGAACGACTCGATGAGGTCGCAATTGCTGACCGTGACGAGGTCCTTGCGCTCCTTCTCGTAAAAGAAGACCCGGACGACGGACATCGGCTCGAGACTGCTCCCGAACCGGCTCCCGAACTTCCGGGCGCCCTTGGCCACGCCCCGCAGGACGCCCCGGTCGCGGGTCAGGAATACGACGACACGGTCCTGGTCGGCGAGGTCGAAGGCCCGGAGGACGATGGCGTCGGTTTGGTCGAGCGGCATAATAAGATTATACGCGCAGGCTGAAGCCTGCGGCTACATGAACAGCATTCCCGGCCCCGGCTGTAGCCGCAAGCTTTAGCTTGCGCCGGGATCGATCCTGTAGTCGGATGCTTTAGCTTGCGTCAAAATCGAGTTGCGAGAATCCCAAGAGGGCATCCGAATTCTGAGCGCAGGCTGAAGCCTGCGGCTACAACGCAGGTTAAAACCTGCGGTTACAAGACCATCACTCGATGAACGTGATGCCGTGCGCCTTGATCCGGGCCTCGAGGTCGGTCTCCGCGATCTTGAGCTCGGCGGCGGTCCGGGCGATGTCCCAGCCGTTCCGGCCGAGGGCCCTGTGGATGTATCTCCGCTCGAACTGCTCCCGGGCCGTCTCGAGCGAGCGTCCCGCCGACAGCCCGGGCAGGAGTTCGATCTCCCGGGCCTCGACGAGCAGGCCGAGATGGGCGGCGCTGATCTCGTCGTCCTGGACCATGATCGCGAACCGCTCGAGGACGTTCATGAGCTCGCTGACGTTGCCCGGCCACGAGTAATTGAGGAAGGCCTTCTCGGCCTCCTTGTCCATCGTCTTCTTTTTCTTGCCGTACTCGTTCGCGAAGTACTCCAGGAAGTACTCGATGAGGAGGGGGATGTCCTCCACGCGCTCGCGGAGCGGGGGGATGTTCAGGGGGATGACGTTCAGCTTGAAGAACAGGTCCTCCCGGAACAGGCCCTTGGCGATGAGCTCCTTGAGGCTCCGGCTCGAGGCGGCCAGGATCCGGGCGTCGACCGCGATCGATTCCGAGGAGCCGACCGGCTCGCACTTCCCCTCCTCGATGACCCGGACGAGCTTGGCCTGGGCCTTGAGGCTCATCTCCCCGATCTCGTCGAGGAAGAGCGTCCCGCCGTCGGCGAGGAGGAACTTGCCCTTCTTGTCCTTGACGGCGTTCGGCAGGCTGCCCTTGACGACGCCGAAGAGCTCGCTCTCGATGAGATCGTCCGGGATGGCGGCGCAGTTGAGGCTGACGAAGCGGTTGTCCTTCCGCCGGCTCTGCCGGTGGACGAGGGTCGCGATGTGCTCCCGCCCCGTCCCGTTCTCGCCGTAGATGAGGACGCGGCCGCCGGACGGCGCCGCGAGCTCGATGTCCCGGCGGAGCTTCTGGATGGCCGGGCTCCGCCCGATGAGGGGGTACTTGATCCGGACCTTCTCCCGGAGCTGGACGTTCTCCTCCTCGAGCCGCTTCTGGCGGAGGGCGTTCTGGGCCGTCAGGAGGACCTTCTCGAGCGACAGGGGCTTCTCGAGGAAATCGAAGGCCCCGAGCCTGGTCGCCTTGACGGCGGTCTCGATGGTCCCGTGGCCGGAGATCATCACGACCTGGGGATTCTCCTCGCCCGCCTTGATCCGCTCCAGGACCTCGAGGCCGCCCATCTGCGGGAGCCAGATGTCCAGGAGGACGAGGTCGAAGTTCTGTGTTCTTCAGCGTCTCGAGCCCTCCCTCGCCGGACTCCGCGGTCCTGACCGCGAAGCCCTCGTCCTCGAGGATGCCCTGGAGGGAGGACCGGATGCTCGCTTCGTCGTCGATGATGAGGATCTTCTCGTTGCTCATGTTGCCTTTCTCAAGCGGGGATCTGGATGGTGAACTTGGCCCCGTGGGGCTTGGCATTTTCGATATCGACGGAGCCGTCGTGGTCCCGGATGATCTGGTTGACGATGGCCAGCCCGAGGCCCATTCCCTTCTTCTTGGTGGAGTAGTGGGGGAGGAAGAGCTTGAGCTTGTCGTCGGCCCCGATGCCCGGGCCCGAATCGATGATCTCGATGTTGATGCGCCGGGAGGCCGCGTCGAAGGAGGTCCGGATCCGGATCTTGCCCTTCTTGTTCATGGCGTCGATGGCGTTGTCCAGGATGTTGATGATGGCCCGCTTCATCTGGTCCGGATCGGCCCGGACCGGGGCCGGCACGTCGGGCGCGTAGGCCACGTCGAATTCGATGTCGGTGAAGATGCCCTTGAACAGGGCGAGGGTCTGGTCGAGGATCTCGTGGATGTTCGCCGAGCGGAGGTCGACCTTCGGCATCCGGGCGAAGTTCGAGAACTCGTCGACCAGCGACTTGATGGTCCCGGCCTCCTGGATGATCGTCCGGGCCCCCTCTTCGATGACCTCGCGGTGGCCGGGCTCGGACCTCTGGAGGTTCTTGATGATCCGCTCCGCGGAGAGCTGGATGGGCGTCAGCGGGTTCTTGATCTCGTGGGCGACCCGCTGGGCGACCTCCTTCCAGGCGGCGATCTTCTGGGCCTTGATGAGCTGGGTCAGGTCGTCCAGGACGACGATCAGCCCCGTGAACTCCCCGTCGGTCTGCTTGAGAGGGGACAGGGCCAGGGCGAGGTGCGTCACCTGGCCGTCGGCGATCGTGACCTCCCGGTCCGCCAGCTTGTACCGGTTCCGCATCCCCCAATCGACGTTCCGCAGGAGCTCGGCGTACTTGGCGTCGCCGAGGATGTCCCGGGCGCTCTTGCCGACGACGTCCCGCTCGGCCAGGCCCAGCATCTCCCGGGCCGACGGGTTCATCGTGGTGATGGCGCCCTTCGCGTCGAGGGCGAGGACGCCGGTGTTGATGTTGTCGAGGACCGTCTCGATATAGCGCTTGCGGCCCTCGAGCTCGAAGGTCTTCTGGGCGATGCTCGCCTGGCCCGTCTTGAGGTCGAAGATCATCTGGTTGAACGAGTCGATGAGCGTTCCGATCTCGTCGGAGGCGGGGTCCTCCACCTTGACGTCCAGGTTCCCGCGGGAGACCTCGCGCGTGGCCTGGGCCAGCTTCTCGATGGGCACCGTGATGCCCCGGGCCAGGTGGAAGCCGATCCAGCTCGCCGCGAAGATGATGAGGATGGTGAGGAAGACCAGCGTCATCAGGTAGAAGGATTTGACCGGGTTCTTCTGGGTCTTGAGCTGCTGGTAGCGCTGGACGTAGGAGGCGATGTTGCCCATCTTGGCGGCGTAGTTCTGGGGCAGGAACTTCCCCGTCGTGACGAGGACGCTCCCCACCGAGGGAACGGTGAACGACACCCCCCGGCGGATCATCTCGCCGCTGCCCATGGGCTCGATGCTGCGGAACTCCTCGCCGAGCTGGGCCCTCTTGACGATGTTGGCCTTGAGGTCCCGGTAGTCCTGGAGGGGCATGTTCGGGTTGATGTAGGAGAAGAGCTCCTCGTCGTCGAGGAAGATGCCGATCTCGTCGAGGCGGTACTCGGTCAGCTTGTCCCGGATGAAATCGCGGAGGGCGGGCCGGTTCTCGGGGTAGATGAGCCGGCCGGCGATGATGGCCCGGCTGAGCTGTTGGGCGTCGTGGTAGGCGAGCGCTTCCGTATCGAGGGTGAAGCCGTCGGCGACGCTCTTCGTGTCGTCCAGCAGCTTGTCGAGGGGCGTCTGGAACCACTGCTCGATGTTCCGGCTGACGAAGTCGCTGGCGAAGATGAAGAGAAGGAGCGTCGGGATGAACGACAGGGCGATGAAGAAGGTGACGAGCTTGATCTTGAAGTGGGCGCCGACCACCTTCCGCTTCCGCTCGAGGTAGAGCTTGGCCATGTTCCGGCCGAGGACGAAGAACAGGATGAGGCCGAGGAGGAGGACGATGATCTGGAGGGAGGAGAGGAGGACGTTGGTCAGGCGCGTCGGCGAGAACTCCTGCGACTCGCGGATGAAGAACTCGATGGTGAAGAACAGGACGATCAGCAGGATGATGATCGCCCCGACGACGCGCGGCCCCTTTTTCCTGGAATCGGCCATCGGTCGCCCGCTTCCTTACGTCTCTCCGGTCCCGTCGTCGCGGACGAAGGACGCCAGGTCGGCCTCGGTGATCCGGATGTTCTTGACGACGGCGCCGGGGCTTCCGAAGGGTTTGCCCGGTTTTCCGTTGAGCGTGTAGGAGAGCCCGCCGGCGTTGCCGAGATGGATGAGAAGCTCGGTCTCGGCCCGGACCTCCGCCGTGTTTCCGGCCTTCCGGATCCCGTCGAGGACGAGCCGGCCGTCGGCATAGACCTGGATCCACGTCTCCTGGACGAAAGAGATCTCGAACCGGAGACCCTTTTCAGGTTGGGGCGCGACGGCAGCCGGGGCGGCTTCGGCCTCCGGAAGGATGATGTCGGATCGTTCCGGAGCGCCGGTCGAAGTCCGTATTTCGGACGGAGGGAGAGCTGTTCTCCCCGGCCGGAACAGGAAATAGGCGGCGAAGCTGGCGACGACGATGAGGACGGCCGCGGCTCCGGCCATGGACCGGGTCCGCTTCTTGGATCTTCCGCCTTCCGAAGCCGGTTTCCGCGACGGATCGGGGCCCGCGGCTTTCAGGACGCCGGCGCGCCGGTATCTTTCGAGGATGGCTTCCTCGTCCAGGCCGACGGCCCCGGCATAAGCTCTCAGGATGCCTTTGATGAAGAATCCTCCAGGCAGGAGATCCAACCGGTCGGATTCGACGGCCTCGAGGTACCTCTGCGTGATCCGGGTCGCGTCCGCGATCGCCTTGAGGGAGATCCCCCTGGCTTCGCGTTCCTTCTTGAGCTCCTGTCCCGGGGATGTCATTCTGCCCGCAATTTTATGGCAATCACCGGGTTATGTCAAATTTTCGAACGTTTTCAGGCGTCGTATTCTCCTTGGCCGTTCATTAGCCTCATGATGTCGCCGCCACCGATCCAAGATCCGTGACGCAGGCTGAAGCTTGCGGCTATAGCTTGAGCAAAAAACGATGCCTTTGAGGGGCTTCTGCTGGGCGTTCTTGTTTGTAGCCGCAGGCTTTAGCCTGCGTCCTAGCCGTAGCTTCTGTGCGATGCAAGGCGTCGTTTTCGAGCGCAAGCTGAAGCTTGCGGCTACAGTCACGGGCAGCCTCGGATTCAGATCTTCAGGAATCGCGACACCGATGTTGCACTGCCCAGGAGCCCGATGGCGGCCCCGGCCGCGATCAGCCCGAAGCCCTGGGCGAGGCTGAGGAACCGGAAGCTCAGGACCTGCTGGAGGGCCCCCAGGGAGCCGACGTAAACGGGGAACATCTTGACGGCGACGAAGAGGAGGGCCAGGGAGGCGAGGCTCCCCAGGATGCCCAGGGCCATCCCCTCGAGGAGGAACGGAATGCGGATGAACGTGTTCGTGGCGCCGACGAGCCTGAGGATCTCGATCTCGTTCTTCCGGGCGAGGACGTTGAGCTTGATGACGTTGGAAATGATGAAGAAGGACGCCAGGACGAGGATCCCGCCGAGGAAGAACCCGACGGCCCGGACCAGGCGGCTCAGAGCCCGCATCCGGTCCACCCAGTCCCGGTTGTACTGGGCGTCCGCGACGCCCCGGGCCGTCCGAAACTCGCGGACGAACGCGGCGATCTTCCCGGGCTCCCCGGCCTCGCGCTTCAGCCGCGCCTCGATGGAGGCCGGGAAGGGATTGGATGCCAGATTGTCGAGGATGTCCCCGAGCTCGGGGAAGTCGTTCCGGAACCTCTCCAGGGCCGCCTCCGGGGCGACGGTCGCGATGCCGGCGACGAGCGGAGAAGCCCGCAGGCGCCGTTCGAGCTCCGCGAGGTCCGAAGGCGCGGCATTCTTCTGGAGGAAGAAAGCCACCGTCATATCGGCCGAGACCCCGCGGGCGACGTGCTGAAGATTGTTCGCCAGCGAGAGGAAGACGCCGACGATGAGGAACGACAGGCAGATGATCGTCGTCGAGAAGACGTTCCGCCCCCGGAATTGCCAGAGGCTGCCGGCCGCGGCCCCGGCCAGATACTTCATCCGGCGGACGTTCACGAGGCGTCCCTCCGGATGAGCCGGCCCTTCTGGAGAAAGAGGATCCGGTCCCCGAAATGGCGGATGAGCTCCCGGTCGTGGCTCCCGATGATGACCGTCGTGCCCCGGGCGTTGATCTCCTTGAAGAGGGAGATGATCTCGAAGGCCAGCTCCGGGTCGAGATTGCCCGTGGGCTCGTCGGCCAGGATGATCTTCGGGTCGTTGACGATGGCCCGGGCGATGGCCACCCTCTGCTGTTCCCCGTAGGACAGGCGCGCCGGGAGGTCCCACATCTTGTTGTGAAGGTTGACCATGCGGAGCGTGTTGAAGACCCGCCGCCGGATCTCCTTGCGGGCCTCGCCCAGGACCTGGAGGGGCACGGCCACGTTATCGAAGACGGTCCTGTGGAAGAGGAGGCGGAAATCCTGGAAGACGATGCCCATCGTCCGCCGGAGCTCGTGGATCCGGTGGTTCGGCAGCTTCAGGAGGTTGACGCCGTCGATGATGATCTGGCCCTCGGTGGGCAGGATCTCCCGGAAGATGATCTTGAGGAGGGTCGTCTTGCCCGAGCCGCTGGGCCCGGTGATGAAGTGGAAATCCCCGTTCTTGACCTGGAGGCTGATGTCCGAAAGGGCCCACTGGGGAGGTTGATACTGCTTCGAGACGTGAAACAGCTCGATCATCAAATGAAGAGATACATGAACCAGCCGAACGCGAGCGCGCCGGCGACCATGATGAGGAAGAGGGTCACCCCGTACCGGATGCGCGCCTTCCGGCCCTCCCGCCTGAGGAGCGCCATCACCAGCGCCACGAAGAACGCGTACAGGGCCATGGAGAAGAGGTGGCTTTCGAGGATCATGATTTCTTCCCCGCGGCGATGTCGTGCGCGTCCAGGGCGACGAGATAGTTCAGGAGGCCGGCGCCGGCGATGTAGGCCGTCCCGAACTCGAAGGTCGTCCGCTCGAGAGCGCCCGGACCGATGGCCAGGAGCCGGGCCAGGGCGTAAAAGAGCGCGTTCCCGAGGTCGGCGAAGAAGGCCAGGACCGTCAGCGGGTTCTCCGTCTGGAAGGGATAGACCTTGCCTCCCATGGCCAGGCCGAGCCCCGTCATCGCGAAGATGGAAACGAAGAAGACCGCCCCGCGGGCATACTTCTTCTGGACGATATGCCCCAGGCCCGGGACGATCCAGCCGAGGACCATCGGAAGCAGCGCTTTGAATTTCATGAGTCTCGAATCTTAATCGAAAACACCCCCTAAATCAAGTACAATGGCGCCATGCCCGAGCTTCCCGAGGTCGAGACCATCGTCCGCGGCCTGGCGCCCTCGGCTCGAGGGCGCGGAGCTCGGTCCCGCCCGCCTCCTGTTCCCGCCCCTCCTCCGCCGGCCGCCCCGGCGGCGGGCTCGCCGTCCTGGCGGGGAAGCGGGTCCTCGGCCTGCGGCGCCGGGGGAAGATGGCCCTCATCTCCTGCGAGGGGGGATGGACGCTCGTCTTTCACCTGAAGATGACGGGCAGGCTCCTTCTGGCGCGGCCCTCCGACCCCGTCGACAAGCATACCCGGCTGATCATCCCGTTAACGTGTCAGGCCAGGGGGGGTCGCAGGGCCCCTTCAACCCAGCTTCGATTTCATGACATTCGCAAGTTTGGCTTCATGCTTTTATTGGGACCGGAAACAGCTTGCCCTGCCCCGGAGCTCGAAGCCCTCGGGCCTGAGCCGCTGGAATCGGGCAGGGAAGAGTTCGCCGCCCGCTTTCGGAGCCGGAAGGGCCGCCTCAAGAGCCTTCTGCTAGACCAGAGGATCTTGGCGGGTATCGGGAATATCTACGCCGACGAGATCCTATTCCGGGCGCGGCTCCATCCGCTGACCTCCGCCGCCGCCCTCGGCGACAAGGATCTCGAGACGCTGAGGAGATCGGTGCGCGATGTCCTCCGGCGGGCCATTGCCCGGAAAGGCTCGACGATCAGGGACTTCACCGATTCCGACGGGGAGCCGGGCGACTACCAGTCGCTTCACAAGGTCTACGGCCGGGAAGGGAAGACCTGCCGCGCCTGCGGGACCTCGATCCGCCGCATCCGGGTCGGAGGTCGGAGCACGTTCTTCTGCCCGAAGTGCCAACGCAAGGCCCGGGTACGCCGGTCTCGGTAAATCCCCCCCAACCCCCCTTTAGGAAGGGGGGAAGTCTCGCCCGTTTTGCCTGTCTGTCCCGTCTTGTCCATCTCGCCTGTCTCGCTTATCTCGCACCTCTCGCTTGTCTCGCCTTAGATTGACATCCGCGACCGGTTTTACCTATCATGTGGCCAGACGAAAGAAGGAGTGAAGGATGAAGCATGCCCATAGGCCGGTCGTGATTGCCGGAGCCATTCTGGCGATCGTGATCCTTCTGATCGCAGCCGAGACCGTCGTGGTCAAGGTCCAGTCGACGAGCCTGCGGAAGGAGCCGAAGTTCTATTCCGCCGCGGTCGCCGCCCTCAAGGCCGGGGACTCGCTGACCAAGCTCGCCGAACAGAACGGCTGGGTACAGGTCAAGACCTCCACGGGCGTCGTCGGCTGGATCCATTCGAGCGCCGTCGAGACGAAGAAGTTCAACCTGGCGTCCGTCGGCGGCACGAGGAAGACCCAGGCTTCGGCCAGCGAGGTCGCCCTCGCCGGGAAGGGCTTCAACAAGCAGGTGGAGGACAGCTATAAAGCGAAACACGCGGACGCCAACTTCGCCGCCGTCGACAGGATGCTCAAGCTGACCGTCTCTCCGGCGGAGGTCGAAGCCTTCATCAAGAAAGGCAAGCTGGCCGGGTCGGGAGGTGGAAAGTGAAGGCGCTCCGCTCCGGCTCCATGGTCGCGACCGCCGCGCTCGCGGGCCTCCTCTTCGCCCAGTGCTCCGTCGTCCAGGAAGGGGCCAAGGTCCTGGGCGATACGGGGAAGATCTCCGAGAAGGACAAGGATTCCATCGTCAAGACGAGCGAGGCCGTGCGGACGACCTTTTCCGAGATCACCGAACAGGAGGAATACTATATCGGACGGGCGGTTTCGGCCCTGATCCTCTCCAGATACAAGGTCCTCGGGAACACGGGCCTCACGGATTATGTGAACACCTGCGGCCGGGCGATCAGCTACTCCTCCGACCGGCCGGAGACCTACGGCGGGTACCATTTCCTCATCCTGGACACCGACGAGGTCAACGCCCTGGCCGCCCCCGGCGGGTTCGTTTTCATCACCAAGGGGCTCCTCAAGCGCTGCAAGGACGAGGAGATGATGGCCTCGATCCTGGCCCACGAGATCGGCCACGTCTCGGCCAAGCACGGGCTGGCGTCCATCAAGAAATCGCGGCTGGTCGACGCCTTCAAGATCCTGGGCAAGGAGGCCGTCGACCCGTTACGGCTCCAAGGAGCTGGCCCAGCTCACGGGCATCTTCGAGAACGTCCTGGGCGATATCGTCGAGAGCCTGGTCGAGAAGGGCTATGACCGCAAGTACGAGTACGAAGCCGACAAGCTGGGCGTCAAGTACGCGGTGGCGACCGGCTACGATCCGAACGGGCTGGCCCGGTTCCTGAAGACGATGACCGGCGGTCCGGCCGCGGGCGGGGCCAAGGGCTGGTTCAAGACGCATCCCTCGGCCGAGGACAGGCTCGGCAAGGTCAACTCCCTGATCAAGGGAACGAAGGCCGTGCCCAAGACGCTCGATGTCCGGACGGCGCGGTTCCTCCAGGCCGCGAAAGGGCTGAAACCCTGACCGGCCCGGGGCGGATGTCCAAGAAGCTTCTCCGCGGCCTCGCCGTCGGGGGGGCCGTATTCCTGGTCGCGCTCCTCATCCATTCCCTCGGCCTTTTCGAGCCCCTGGAGTGGAAGTCCTGGGACCTCAGGCTGAGGCTGTTCGCTTCTTCCTCGCGCGCGGATGCGGATATCGCCCTCATCCTCATCGACCAGGAGAGCCTCGACGTCTATGAAAAAGCGCAGAGCCTTCCCTGGCCGTGGCCGCGCCAGATCTATGTGGCCATCATCGATTATCTCAAAGCCGGCGGGGCGAAAGCGGTCTTCTTCGACCTCATCCTGAGCGAGGGCTCGCGATACGGGGTCGAGGACGACGAGATCCTGGCCTGCGCGATGAAGGCTTCGGGCAACGTCTTCATCCCGTTCTTCCTCAGCGAGGAGGCCAAGGACAAGGATGAGGCCGCGGTCCGCGAGCTGGCACGATTCGCCCTGCCGCCCTCGCCGGTGCCGGCGGGGGCCATCGAGCCGCTCCGCTCGGTCACCCTGCCTATCGAGGTTCTCCTCCGGTCGGCGGTCGGCGCCGGCAACGTCAGATTCGCCCCCGATGAGGACGGCATCTTTCGCCGCCTTCCGCTGGCCTTTTCCTACGACGTTCTCGTCCTTCCTTCGCTTCCGCTGGCGATGAATAGGTTCGTCGGCGGGAAGACGGAAATAGGGAACGTCCCCCTGGACCGACGCGGACGGATGATCATCCGATATCACGGACCGACCGGGACCTACAAGAGCTGGTCGGCCGCCGCCATCATCAATTCCTGGGCCCAGATGGACGAAGGCAAACCCCCTCAGATCGATCCCAAGGAATTCTCCGGCAAGACTGTCCTCGTCGGGACGAGCGCACCCGGGCTCCTCGACCTGCGTCCCACGCCCTTCAGCGCCGTCTGCCCCGGGACCGAGATCCAGGCGGCGGCCCTGGACAACCTCCTGAACGGCGATTCCGTCCGTGTCCCGTCCGGCGCCGTCACGCTCCTGTATATCCTTCTCCTATCACTCCTCGCCCCGGTCGTCGTATCCCTCGCGAGCGGGACCTGGAGGGTCGCCGGCCTCTTCGCGCTCTTCGCGGCGCTCCCGGCGGCGGCCTCTTCGCTGGCCTTTGCGGCGGGGACGTGGCTGCCGTTCGTCGTCCCCGTCTTCGCCGCGCTTCTCGGCTCCGTCGCCGCTTCTCTCCTCAACTACGGAGTGGAGGGGCGCCAGCGCCGCTTCATCAAGAGCGTCTTCAAGCATTACCTGAGCCCGGACGTCATCGAGAAGATCCTCGAGAACCCTGCCATGCTCGACCTGGGAGGGGAGAGGCGCGAGATCTCGGCGTTCTTCTCCGACGTGGCCGGTTTCACCTCGGTCTCGGAGAAGCTCTCTCCCGAGGCGCTGGTCGAGCTCCTCAACGCCTACCTCTCCGAGATGACCGACATCATCCTGGAGACGGGCGGGACCCTCGACAAGTACGAGGGGGACGCCATCATCGCCTTCTGGAACGCGCCGCTCGACCAGCCGGACCACGCCCTCAGGGCCTGCCGGGCGGCCCTCCGCTGTCAGAAAAGGCTGGCCGAGCTGAGGCCGGAATTCGCGCGCCGGTTCGGAAGCGAGGTCTTCGCCCGCGTCGGCATCCACTCCGGGCCGGCCGTCGTCGGGAACATGGGCTCCCAGAAGAGGTTCGATTACACCGCCATGGGCGATACCATGAACCTGGCCTCGCGGCTCGAAGGCGCCTGCAAGCAGTACGGGATCTTCCTCCTGATCGGCGAAGAGACCCGGGAGGCCGTCAAGGACGTCATCCTCGCCCGCGAGATCGACAGGATCAGGGTCGTCGGCAAGACGCGCCCCGTGCGCATCTTCGAGCCGGTCGCTGAGCGGGCGACGGCCACCGCGGAGGAGATCGAGAGGGTCGCGGCGTTCGAGCGCGGCCTCGAAGCCTACCGGGCGCGGGATTGGGACGCGGCCGAGGCGGCGTTCCGCGGGCTTCCGGCCGACGCCCCGGCCGCCGTCTATCTGGAGCGGCTCGCGGCCTTCCGCCAGGCCCCGCCCCCGGACGGCTGGGACGGCGTCTTCGAGCTCAAGGTGAAATAGGGGAGGACCGTCATGGAAGTTCAATTCTGGGGCGTACGCGGGACGTTCCCGTCGCCGGGAAAGGACAAGACGCGCTACGGCGGCCACACGCCCTGCGCCTCGGTCCTGTCCGGGGCGGGAGAGATCATCGTCGTCGACGCGGGGACCGGGATCAAGGATTTCGGCGACTGCCTCATCCGGGAGCGGGGCGCGGAAGCCACTCCGGGTCACCCTCCTCCTGACCCACTTCCACCTGGACCACGTCATCGGCTTCCCGTTCTTCGCGCCGCTGTTCCTGCCGGATGTCGAGATCACCATCTACGCGCCCGCCTCTCCCACGGAGACGGAACAGTACCTCGGCGGGCTCGTCGCCGGAAAGTACTTTCCTATCGAGCTCTTCGAGACGCGGTCGCGCAAGACCTATAAGGAGCTCCCGCCCGACGGGCTCGTCCTGGGCGGCGTCAAGATTACCTCTCACAGGCTCTGCCATCCGCAGGGGAGCCTCGCCTACAGGTTCGACGAGGGCGGAAAAAGCATCGTTTTCGCCACGGATACCGAGCATCCGGAAGACGAGATCGACCACGAGCTGGCGGCTTTCGCGGCCGGCGCGTCCCACTTCATCTGTGACGCCACGTTCACTCCGGACGAATACGCGAACGGGAAGCGGGGCTGGGGCCACTCGACCTGGCTCGAGGGGACCCGGCTGGCCGCGGAAGCGGGCGCGGGCGAGCTCCTGCTCTCGCATCTGAACCCCGACCACGGGGACGACCTCGTCGACGGCCTGGCCGCGTCGGCCAGGGAACATTTTCGAAGGACGACCGCCGCCCGCCAGGGGCTGCGGCTGTTCGTTTGAGGAGGAGGCGCTCATGCCCGATGCCGTGCTGTCGAACTGGACCCTGTACATCGAGATCGTCGCAGGGTTCGCCGCCCTGGGGATGGCGGTCCTCCTTACGGCCGTGCTCCGGCGGCCCTTTCGCGGGCGCCCCGTCCTGTCCCGGCTGGCCCTGCCCGCATCGTTCATCCTCGTCGCCCTCGCGTTCACGTCGGGCGCGGCGCGGCGGCTCCTGCCCGTCCGCGAACGCGTTCTTCGATTTCGTCCGGGCGGGCCTGGTCTTCTTCGCCGTCGTCTTCATCGTCTGCCTCGTCGACGCCTCCATCCAGGCCTGGTTCCGCAGACGGAAGGCGCGCTATCCGGTCCCCGGCGTACTCCACGGATTCATCCTGGCCGTCTTCTACCTTCTGCTCGTCTTCATGATCCTCAAGGGGATCCTCGGCATCAATATCACGCCCTTCCTCGCCACGTCCGCCATCCTGACCGCCGTCATCGGCCTCGCCCTGCAGGGCGTCCTCGGCAACATCCTGGCCGGGCTGTCGCTCCATTTCACGCGCTCCTTCAGCCGGGGCGATTGGGTGAAGATCGGAGAGACGGAAGGCATCGTCATGGAAACGAACTGGCGCGAGACCCGCATCCTCGACCGGGCCTCGAACATGATCGTCCTGCCCAACAACGCCGTGGCCTCGGGCACGATCACGAATTTCTCCCAGCCCGATCCCAAGGCCGCGATCACGCTCCCCCTCAAGATCGGCTATCGAAGCGGCGCCCGCCGTCGTTCTGGAGACGCTCAAGGCCGCCGCGCGCGAGGTCCCCGAAGTGGTGGCCTCGCCGGCTCCTCTGGCCTATATCCTCGGGACCGACGACTATGGGGTTTCCTACCTGCTCAAGTTCTGGATCCAGGATTATCAGCGGAAATTCTCCATCCAGACCGAGGTCGGACGCCGCGTCTGGTACAAGTTCAGGCGGCTGGGCATCGCCATCCCGGTGCCCGTCGCGGGCGAGCTGGCCAAGGTCCTGGAGAACGGTCGACAGGGGCGGGGCGGAAAAGGCGGCGGCGAAAGGCCGTCGAGCGCAATCTCGTCGACCTCCTCAATTCCTCGTTCCTCAGGCACCAGGAAGGGGACCGGGCGGGCCAGGCCATCCTGACCGACGCCGAGGCCGGGGAGCTTGCTTCCCTTGCGCGGCGCGTCGTCTTCACGCCGGGGGAGGTCCTCTTCCGGCAGGGGGAGAAGGGCGAGGCCTGCTATATCATCGCCCGGGGCAAGGTCAAGGGCCGCGTGTCGGCCGAGGAGAACGGGAAGTCCTATGGCTCCGAGTTCCAAACGGGGCCCGGGGGGATCGTCGGCGAGATGTCCCTCTTCACCGGGATGCCCCGGACGGCCACCGTCGCCGTCGAGGAGGAAGCCGAGCTTCTCGAGATCGGCGCCGAGGCTTTCGTGGAGATCCTCGCCCGGAACCCCGGCCTGGCCGAGTCCGTGGCCGAGCTCGTCAGCCAGCGGAACCGGAACAATCTCGAATCCCTCAGGAAGATCAAGGAGCTCTCGGCCGGCGACCTCGAGGCGGGAAGCAACAAGAAGACCGTGCTGGAATACCTCAGGAAGCTGGTCGGGCTGTTCAAGAAATAGCGCTGTCCTTTTTCCTCGAGGTGCGTATAATCGGTGCCTGCGGAAAATTCGGGAGGAGGTGTCGGGTGCATTTGAAAGTTCGGAACTCCGGAAGAATCGCCGTCATCATCGTGGCGGTCATGGTCCTGGCGATGTCGTTCGCCTGCGGCAAGAAGAGCGGGGCGGAGAAAGCGGCGGAAGCGGTCCAGGGGATCGCCCGGAAGGCCGCGGATGCGACGCCGGCGAACGTCGGCGCGGCCAACGATTACATGAAGCCCTATCTCACCGACGCAAAAATGGCCAAGTTCATCGAATCCCTCCAGGAGGACGTGAACCCCTTCGAGGTCCTCTTCAAGGGCGGCCAGATGATGAAGATGTCGGACATCGAGAAAAGGGCCGAGGAATACAACGGCTTCGCCCGGAAATACGGCTTCGCCGATTTCGGGGACTACATGGCCGTCTGGGGGCGGATCATGGTCGGCGACATGACGATCAGCTCCCAGGAGTGGACGAAGAAGACGATCCAGGGGATGGAGGAGTCCATCAGGATCGCCGAGGAGCAGCTGAAGAAGCCCGACCTGAACGCCGAGATGAAGACCATCTACGAGGACCAGATCAAGAGCTCCCGGACCTCCATCGAAGAGATGAGCAAGCCCGACGAATCGCCGAGCCTGAACGCGGAGGACCTGGCCCTGGTCGCGAAGTACAAGGCCCAGATCGACGAGGCCACCAAGAAGTACAAGAGCAACCCGGGCAGCTGACGCCGGGATCCCGGGTCTTTGCGTTGTAGCCTCAGGCTCTTTACAGCCGCGGGCTTCAGCCTGCGCTCTGAAATCCGGATTCTTTTCTTGGTGCCGCAGGCTTTAGCCTGAGCTCCAGAATCCGGATTCGCCGTTTGTAGCCGCAGGCTTTAGCCTGCGCTCTGGAATCCTGATTCTTGACCCGGCCGAACCCTGCGGTCCCATTCGGGCCCGGCGCGCGATTCTATTGAAAACCCCGAGGGATTCGGCTATATTTGACCCATCTAACCGAGCCAGCCCTGTAGCTCAGTATGGATAGAGCGACGGATTCCTAATCCGCAGGTCGGGGGTTCGAGTCCCCCCAGGGCTACTCTCTAATTCCCCCTTATACATAATCAGTATCAATCACTTAGCGTGAAGCGTGGCCTATCGTCCCATTCCGTCAAAGTCCATCGGATTCCGCTATTTTCCACTATAAAATGGCAATAATTCGGCCATCGGATTCTCATAGAGTTATGGGACTAGGGAGACGTGCGAGCACTCTCCTGCCTAAAAAAGCGGAGGCATTTTTAACACTAACGCAGTATATGCTAGCTTGGCCCCTACCCATCTCCCCCTTGGTGGCTCGACTGCGCTGTAGGTTGATTAAGATTCCCTGATACCAAGACCGTATGCCCGAGGTCTGAGAGCTCAGGAGGTCGGATAGCCTCATTGATCGCCCGTGGATACCCCGTTTAACCCGCCCCACCCCTTCTAAAGAGGATTCTAAACTAATATCTCGCTCCCCCCACTAGACCCCTACGTATTAGCACTTTCAGCTGTAAAGATGGTATAGATGTCTGATGAGTACGGAATTGAAGTCGGGATTCGAATGTTGGAGATTCAAATCCCCTCATTCACCCCAGGAACTAATTTCTAAACATTTCCTTGAGCGTGGGCAATGTATCGAATGGCCAGTGCAAAAGGAAAACTGGTTCGTCCTTGAGCAGGACCATATACAGCATGATTTCAACGAACCTCTGTTGGACCTTCAAATCGCCTTGGGATCGACCGCCTTCACACTCTGGTGCAATTCGAAGAGTATGGAACACTGCGCTCCTTGTCAAAGATTAAATACTCTCCATTGCTTCCGGGCCCGTTCTTCAATTCTCGAATCATTGAAGAGCCTAACGAAATAGGCCCCGAATCCCCACGATGCCCCAAATGATTTCTTGCCTCGTCGGTTTAGCTCGTCAAAGTCTGCCTTAGCAAACTCCTTCACCTTCCTGGCTTTCTCCATAAAGGCCTCGAACCTTCCATTGTTAATACGAACAAAGACATACCAACAATTCGGGCCTCCCCAAGTCAAGCCCCTATCCCCGACATTCCAAAACTTATCTCCAGTATTACGTCGCGTCTTTACCTGGATTGCGGCAAACCGCGTTCCGTCCGGATTCGTGACGATCACGTCAGGGCCCTTAACGTTCCGACTGGTGGCGACAGCGATCAACCCTCGTTGTGCCAACTCCGAGAGTACATAATGAACGCCCGCTTCACCGACAAGTTGCCGACTAACTCCATCTCCCTTCATTCCATTCTCTCCTGGAAATTACTTTGGAGCCAACGCGTTTTCTGTATCTATTAATGGGCGAATACAATGCTCCTACCTTTTTCAGACCTAATCGTACTTCCGGATTCCTTCCTTCAAGGCGACGTGACCAAATCACTCCAGTACTCAGTATCGTTATTCTGAAAACTCACGATTCGATTAGACCATTCGATTCAAAGAACTGATGGATTTGCTTGACTGCAAAGTGATTAAAGGCTTGTGGGGACTCGCGGAATGCCGCTTTTATGGGATCTCCGATAAATTCCCTGTACCTCTTTATGGTAGCCTCGGCTGGATCAATAACCCAGAAAGCTTTTATGCGGTGGATATCAAGCATCCCTAAAGCTAAAAGATATTGAAAAAAGAGATCACTTGGGGGAAGAGAATACCCGATAATGATAATGTACTTTGCCTCAGATATTTCTTTTGCTGCTTGCGCCCAGACGCTTTTCAAAATTGTGTGGTATTCCGTTTTACTCCACGTAGGAGGGACTATTAATGGAGAATCATCAAGCAAGTCCACTTCATATCCCGAGTAGAAGTTCGCTCTTAGTCTATTGATCTTGGACCCCACATCAATCTGAAAGGTATTATTTAATCTATCTGCTACCTTAATGGGCAAATCTGCGGTGGTTATCATTTTCCGTTCTTCCCGTTGTTGAAAATACTCATTAACAAACCTATTAACGGAGACTGGAATAACTCCGCTCTGATTGTTCTCTTTATATTTGGCCCAATTGAACGAACCATGAAGCTTCAATAATTTGTAGCCGCAGGGCGAATTGTCCGGTTTCTCATGAAGGCAATAGTCAATGGCTCCTACGTTACGTTCCACCGCAAGGTCAATCGCAACATCATAATTAAATGTGATTATTGAACTACGCCATATGTTTCGTTGGCCCCAGAGCGACTTAAGTTCTCTAAGGAGTAAGCAATATGCGTCGTCATCACATGGCACAAAATAGCAGTTGGTTTTCAGTTCTATCGTTCGGACTATCACTCTTTGTATGGCCTTATGCAATATTTCTATCGGTATACTTCCAGGGAAGACGCCTATAAGCCTCCCCATTTCTATAAGGGAAAAAAGGGTTTCCAGATTATGCAAGTCCAAGTCGACCTTGACTAAAATTCTCTCTAGATCCCTCTTGGCATCCCTTATCAGCGAAAAGGCCTCTTTGTCTTCAACACTAATCTTTCCATCCTCATAGAGATCACAAACTGTGTTAAAAAAAGCGCTCATAACCGGGGCTCCGGTATGAGCAGAGGCGCCAGCACCTAGAATAAACACAACTTCAGACATCTTATCCTCCTGGGACTATCCCATAAATAGGACTTCTATGCATCCCCAAAGCCGCAAGACGCCCGAAGGCGGCTCGCTAAGAGATGTTAAGACCACCTTTGCTTATTCTCTCTAAGGCGGCAGTCTCTCACTTTCGTTACTGCCCAGAATGAAAATATTAGTGTGGCGGCATTGATTATCAACCAAGGCCAAACGATACCAAAATGGACCAAACGAATCGGGTTATTTAACACCGCGAGTATCACCAAGAGCCAGGTCTTGCGCCAGTCTGGGTCAGGTTTCTGAGCTAAGCGCAGGCAAATATGAACTAGTAATGCTGGGAACACCCATTTTCGATAGTTGATGAAGAACGAATAATCTACATCCTTAAAAAATGAAAACCAAATGGCCCCGATAGGCCCCCCAAACAGTAATCCATAAGCACCAACCGGCCAAACGCTCATGACCCGCACCCCGATTCTCGCCCATTTTGTCAGCAACTTATTGAATAAGCAAGTTCTTTTTCTGCCGCTGCGAGCTCTTGGTCCGGAAGCCCTTTTCGAGACTCGACATGAGCCGCGTATTCCTCCGGGGTCGCGTTGCCGAGAGCGCTGTGGGGGCGTTCTTCGTTGTAGTCCCGCCGCCAAGCTTCGACCTTGTCCCGGGCATCATCCAAGCTTAGGAACCAGTGCTCGTTGAGGCATTCCTGCCGGAACCGGCCGTTGAAGGACTCGATATAAGCGTTGTCCATCGGCTTCCCCGGACGGGAGAAGTCCAAGCTGACGTGGTTCCAGTAAGCCCAGAGATCGACGTCTTTAGAGATAAATTCCGGGCCGTTGTCCACCCGTATCGTCAGCGGCCGGCCGTGACCCTTCATGACCCGCTCCAAGACCTGGACCACCTCAGCAGCCCCGGATCCTCTGGCCCACATGGATCGCCAGACTTTCACGGGTATGATTGTCGACTAGCGCTAAAAGCCGAATCCTCTGGCCGTCGAAGAGCTCGTCCGACATGAAGTCCATGCTCCAACATTCGTTCTTTTCCGCGGCCAGAGGCCGCAGCTCCCTCTTCAGGCAGGCCTTGCGCCGCCTGGAAGGTCTCCGCCTCATGGCCAAGCCTTCCTCACGATACAAGCGATAAACCCGCTTGTGATTCACGTGCCATCCTTCCCGCTCGATCAGGACCTGGAGCCGTCGATAGCCATAGCCAACCCGTGACATGGCGAGATCCCTCAGTCGCATGCGAAGCGCCGTCTGAGGGTCTGCCATGCTCTTGTGCCGGATCGTCGATCGGGGGAGTCTCAAAGCTCGACACGCCCGCCGCTCAGAGACCTGGTAGGACGTCCTCATGACGAACACCAGGTCCCGCTCCTCGGCGGGCCTCAGAACTTTTTTGATAAGGCATCCTGGAGCATCTACTTGTCGAGCGTCAGATCGGCCACCAGCCGCTTCAGCCGCCGGTTCTCATCTTCGAGCTGCTTCAACCGGCGGAGTTCCGCCACACCCATCCCCGCGTACTTCTTCTTCCAGCGATAGAACGTGACCTCGGAGATCTCCATCTTCCGGACGATCTCCGCGATCGGCGTCCCGCTCTCCGCTTGGCGAAGAGCAAAGACGATCTGCGCCTCCGTGAACTTCTTCTTCATCCCGAACTCCTTTCCGAATGCCCGATTTTATCAAAAAAGTCGCATCCGGAATGGACCAAGATTCGGGGGGCAGGTCACTTCCTCTGAGTTAGTCCATTAAACCTGGGCCGATTTATGGGGGGCAGGTTAATAGCCGTTATATTCGAGTGCAGACGATTAATGAGATGCCTAAAAGCAGAAACCTTGTCTTTACTTCCTCTTATTTTGTTTTGCCCTTAAACCATTGATCGATTTCTGTTCTAAACGCGAATACTCTGGAGCGCGGAGAATTCTTATTAATATGATAAACAGGGAGGTCATAATATTTCGTCCATTTGATACACGTCCCCACGTCCCTTCGAAGATACCTCGCTATCTCTTTCCAGGAATCGAGCCTTTCGACTGTCTGCATTTCCCCCCCCCCCCCTATCTATATACATCCGTAGTATTAGTCGAAGGAATGCTAGATAAATTGAATTAATTGGAGATTACTAGAAAATCAGGGCTATCCCCTTCGAGCCGCTGACATTAAGAGGGCGAGTATCCATCTTTCTAATATAATCGGCTTATCCGCAATAGCGGGGGGCATGTGATAAGGAGCGGTGGTGCCCCTCTCCTCTCAGTGAGAATCTGATGCTTCCCTGAGCGTCCTTTAATAACGAGGTGGGATCTTCCGCCCTTATCGGCGTCCAGTTTGATCAATTACATTAACTTCTTTTCGATGTCGGCCAGCAAGTAAACTGCGTCACCAGGGCCGAGAAACCCCTTTCGCGGCGGATCGACGAACAGGGGTGAGCCTTCCAAGGCCCGAACAATCTTGATACCGTGCCACTCAGCCGGTTTATCTGGTTGCCCGTGGTTAAAAGTGAATACTCCGTTATGGGCAGCCGCATTCCGGCAGTGCCTAAGGAACTGGGCGACCGGGTCGCGTCGATGCTTCGGCTTCACGTGCTCCCACGCCATTACGAGTAGGCTCCCGGCGGTAAGGCGGTTGAAGTACCGAAGGGTCGCGTTGTACTTGTCCGAGAATACCGTGTCGGCCAACTCAGCCGCGTCCCACTTGAGGCCCTCTCCACTCCATGCCTGCATCTCCAGTGGAAGCAACAAAATGGTTGTCCCGCCCAAGAGAGTTTGTTCAGCGTCATCCCGGATCACCTCACTCATATTAGCCAGGAAGAGCGCGATTAGTTGCTTTCGGGATATGTGAGCTGCGGGCCGCACTTTTTGTATGAACGTCTCGAACTCCCGATAGAACCCACGAGAGATCAGTTCCGCCAATCCGTGGACTTGGCACAGGTAGGCTAGGACGAGTGAGTAGAATGGCTTCGCCGGGTCGAACTTATCAAGTATCATTTCTTCCAGAATTCTATAGCCGGTGATACCCGACGTTAATCTGATCCCTGATAATTCCCTTACATATTTCATCGAATTAGTTTGAAAAACATTGAAATTATTGGAGATTATTTGAAATACGCGGAGACGCCGGCTCGGATGTTGACTTTGTGTAGGCGAGTTTCCATATTTAGTTGGTCGGGGGAGGGTTAGTTGAGTCTTTTATGGCAAAAATATTGTTTTTTTCACTTTCCTCATAGCTAAAAATTATAAGGGCAGGATAAATGAAACGCGCGCATTGTTCCGGCCCTGACTTAATAGGGATCTTGGCATTATGTATATCGAATTTCCTATTAATAGGAGGTAACTTATGGCTGACCCAGTAGGACCGATCTTCGCAGGGGGATTCCAGCATATTGCTATGGCTGGATATGAGATGCTATATCTCCCCGATCTTCACAATGACGATTTACAGCGGCAAGGCAAACCACCGGTATACTATTGGATGCCTAACTACGTTCGGTTGGCTCGCCACGGGGGCAATGGCGACTTCAAGTTTCGAATGATCCACTTTGTCGGCGTTCAGAGTGAGAACAGCACAGTTGGAGTGGCCGGAGAGCGCGAGGTAGCCGGGGGGGTCATTAGCTTCTCGACGACGGCTGCGCCGCCACCGGACGTTCTCAAAACGGCTGAGGATCAGCTGGCCGAGATCTTTCGGGGAGATAACGACAAGTACTGGGGATGGCGCACTAGTGCGCGCCCTATGTTCAGACCGATGCCGGTCGTATCAAACGTGACGTTGCTGACCAACTTGTCGCCGCTTCCCAACGGCTCCGTGCCGACAATCAACTCTCCTATGGGCACCTCCACGGCCCTTGCCGGGTCGGGCGTGACACCGGGGTCTGCGGCACCACCTGCCCCGCCTCGGGGCGCCGACATTGCGGTGATGCGGTCATTCAATCTGACACCATTGGCCTCACCCGCCATGAAATTCCCGCGTTCTGTTCCGCTCACGCGGGATACCGCCGGCACGAATTTGGACCCGTGGTACGTAAATCTCCAGGGTCAGGGGGCAGGTTCGATTGACCTGCTTGCTGAAAACGCTTTCTCCGGGTTAGTCGGCAGTTTGCCGGCTGCGCTTCTATGGGCAAGCTTTCACGGCACCTACAGCGCGATGGTGGTTCGACAGGACATGAAAATCAAGTTCTGGGCTCCTCTTGTCCACATTAAGATCACCGGGGAGTGGGACAAGATTTTCAGCCACTTCTCGTCGGCGATGTCTGGTCACTATCTATGGGCCTCTGCCGACATTAAAGTCGAGATCAACAATATGCGCACTAAGGGCATAATGAAGGTCGTTGTGGAAATCGATCCTACTATTCCGGGCGCCGAAAAAATGCAGCAGGACATCGACAAGAAGACGGACCTTGTTTATCAGAAATTCATGGAGGCAGCGCAGAAGATGATCTTCGAACCGCCGGCTCCCAATGTCGAGCCTGCGAAGGCTAGCAGCGGGTCTGGTCCGTGGGGAGTAGGTATGGCCCTGAAGTATCGCAGAGACGAGACCCATCTTAACCTCGAATACGATGAAACGCGCGAAATGGCATATTTGCAGGACACAGTTGTGAGCGGCACTCTTGAAGGCTTCTACAATGATATCAAGGCCGATCCTCAAGCTGAAAACAAGTATTTCAGCACTCTGTATCTGAGTGATTGGGACCGTAAGAACAGTCGGATTGTCAAGCCGGTGGTCAACTGGCCTGATCCAAGTCGCAAATGGATTGGCGAGCCAGTGGCGTTTTTGTCGGCTCAGGTCGGGTATCCGAGCACCAAGGGGGATATCCAGTGGAAAGCCCATGTGTTCCAGGCAACCGATCCGGCCGATGCTGCCTGGACCTGGTCAGAGGAAAAGAAGGACCAGGCACATGTGGAAAACCCACCTGCCGGCTGGACCCCCGATCAGACATTCATTAAAAGGCAAATTCATTTCGCAGAACCTCCTGACGAACTTGCCTATCCGCATGCCCGCTGCTTCGTGGAAAAGAATATACTCGATCTTGATCCCGACCCAAACGGACGTTCTCACCAATGAAAATGCGATAGAGGTTCGTGCCGACTCTGCCGGCAAACTGTCTGTCGGTCCCGTGACGCTCGGCGTTGTCCTTGAAGACGCAAAGCAGATGGTTGAGGTGTCGTTCCAGTGCCTTGGAAAGACCGGGGACGGCGCAGATCGACCGATTACCAAGTTTGTCTGGAGTTTTGCCGATCAGGATGAGCCGCGTTTTTGGACGATCTTTACGGGTCAGCTCGATTTCATACCCAAGTTTAAATACCAGGTGAGGGTTGTGGTAAAAGGCGGCCTGTTTACGGGTGGACAGGAATGGACCGGAGAATGGGTCGAATCGAATGGAAATGGACCGCTTGTAGTGCAAGTTCCGCGACCGAGTGACAAAGAGGTTAAGAACCGTTCTCTAGAACTGAAGGACTTCTTGCTCCCCACGCGGATATCGACAGATGCTTCGGCGACGCCACCGCCCGTGACCTCCGGTGGCAATGAGGTTCCGCCCAGTTCGCGAGCACTGCCGCAGGAGGAGGCTGCCGCTCGGGCTATTGAGATCAGTGGGTTTGAAGTGACTCCGCCAACTCGGACTGCCTCTGCGGAAGGGAAGAGCAAAAGTACGGGGCCCGCGGTATCCGTCGTTCCGCCGGCCAAGCGGGCTGAAACCGGCAAGCGCGGGAAAACATAATAGGCGCGCGTCGTTATATCTGACGACGTGATTTGGTGATAAAGGTGAGATTTGGTTTCCAAGGGTTTGGCTCTCGCGTCGCGTTGAGTGGAGAGGCGTATCGTTTTGGCAGAGCGTGACCGCTGTGGCCCGTCCGGCAGTGCCCCATGGGAGGTGCGGGAACTGAAGACCGGAAGCATTCAGATGCTCACGGTACTAGTGCTGCCGGACGAGATGAACCAGAGCCTTGCGGTCGCGTCCCGTCCCGGGTTGTTCCACGTTCTCCCCGGTGTTCCGGCGCTGTGCTGCGATAGCGTGGGAACACCTATCCTGTCACTCACCATCATGCTTAGCCGCCGACCGTTGCCCGAAGAGAGCTCCATTCACCATCTCATCCAGCAGGGTGTTCTAACGCTCTCAGTTGGATGGGTTATCCCTGAGTCGAGTGCTCTTACCGGCGCCGACGCAGACTCCCTTGAGAGCTATCGTCCGATTTACGTCCGACCGGCGACCTTTACACTTGTGGGATTCGAAGGAGATATTCTCTCCGGCCCCATTCTCTCTGAAGGAATCGCACCTCGCGCCTCTCTGCAGGCACAGCTGGATCGGGAAAACACCGTGGAGGTCGTCGCCGCTCTTTCCGGAGTTCCTTCGCGTCTCAAGGTCCGCTGTCACGTTCAGTTCCGGACGGCGGCAGTCACTCAGAGAGTCCAGGTCTCCGGCATCTGGCAGGAGATTTTCGATTGGATCTCTGATTGGGTTTCGGATCATCTCGATGCGGATGCTCCTCTGACACTCACAGACGTTGGCACAATGCTCCGCGATCTCATTGACGCGAAGGTGGTTCAGTACCATGTTTTGAATCCTGATGGCAGCCAGGAGGCAGAAAGGGCGATTGACATAGACCAGTTAGTGACGCCTTTTCGAAGGGCCGCCTCGGTTATTATTGAGTGTCTCACTCCCGAACTGGAACCGGCCTCCCCTCAGAATTGCTACAGGCTGAAGCGGCGTCCGGGCAGTGCATTTGCCCTTGCTTTTGAGCAGGACATCGCGCGCGTGGGCGAACGCACTCTCGAAATGGAGACTTCGCTTGATCGGATCTTCGGCGATTCGTTGCGCGGCCGACCGACGGATTCACATATTCGCTTGGTGTGCGTGGACTCGCAAACTGCGGGCTTCGAGCCTGCACCACGCAGGCTGCGTTCTTTGCCTTCGATTGGTATAAAGTCGACCGTTCGTCCACGATCCATTGAGCTGGCGGCAGACGGAAACGGCTACCGGACACTGAGGTCCAAAATGACGCCTGGGCGCAATGCTGTCGTTCCGGCCTCGGCGCTTGTTTCGGGTGGACATGTAGCGCAGACTATTCAGGTGGCGCCGAACCTGCACCACTTTACTTCAAACGAAGTCGTCATCGATCGCCCGAGTTCTCTGCCTGGGGCCCACGGGGTCGATCAGAGTCTTCCGGTAGTGGACGAACCGTCTTCGCCAATCTGGAAGGATCGAATTACGAACGGCAAATATTGGTATGCGCCGAGTTTTGAGCCGGTACTCCCGTCGCCGAACAGTGATTCCGAGAATAGCCCCTTTCTATATTCCTTCCGCCAGAAGGGACACACGGCGTCCGGCCAACCCGGTATCGAGACGACAATCCGATTCACTCTCCGTCCCGCAATGTCGACTCCGACAGCCGAAGCCCTGAAACGGCTAGGATCGGTGAAAGCGTCGCCTGTTGCTGTTGATGGCCTGTCAGTTCAATTCGTTTTGCCCTTCAGAGACGCGGCCGGCGCCACGCGAATCCAGTCTTTCCCGACGACTCTTGAGCGACTGGGTGAGACGGCAGTAGTCACCCTGTACCTCATCGATGATTGGGCCCGTGCCTGCTATGGAGCGTTGGCCTATCCTGGGTACCAGACGGAGCCAGCCAGGCTTGTAACGAGCTATTCTTTCAAAGCCTACGTTGCTGTCCCCAGGCTCAGCCTACTTGTGGCACATGGGGGCAAGGAGGCTGTTACGCCGGTAGCCTTCTCGGCTGCCCAGGCTCACGACCTTGATGGCCGCACCTTTGTTGACGCCGAGTCGGTCTCTTACTGTCATCCTGCTGTTACCCTTCACTACAACCGGGAAGTTCCGGCTTCGGGAACGAGCGAGCGCCCTTCGGAAGCTTCTGCTGCCCAGGGGCCAGCGTCGACAGTTGCGCTGGCAACCGGCCAATATGTTTCCATACACCCTGTCATTGCGGTGAGTCCACAATTGAACCTCACGGCAGTCGTTGCCGATCGACTGCGTCTGACCTCATATGCAGTTCAGATAATGGGGCGCCAACAGTCGACAGAGATCCTCTACCCATGTAACACCCTTGGTGCTCTCTATAGACAGGAGACCGACCAGGGTGCTGTTGCGGTCGGCTGTCAGGATGCTTTTCGCCTGGGCCAAACGACTTTCCGCCAGTATGAAGAGATTAAGGATGACGTTCCTGCAGAGCGACCTTTACACGGTATACCGGTCCTTACAACAACCTGGGCGTTTTTTGGTCGTACCTCGGACCTACCGCATAGCCCGTTTTGGTCCGAACGATGGGGACCGATCGTACCGTGCGGCGATTTGCCTGTACTCTACGGTCGATCCTGAAACACCGACCAACAATAAGGCGGTTCTTCTCGCGACGGTCCAGCCAGACATGCCTCTCTTTGTCCGGTACGAACTAAGGACTAAGCTTACATCGTATGCGATGGACCCAGTGATCGACTTTCTGACTGAGATCCCCGGTGACGCCTCGTATGATTGGGCAATTGCCGGGATGGCACAATCTGAGATTACAGTCGAGGTGACGAAGCTCTGGGACGGCTTTCAGGTGAGTTTGATTTCAAAGCTGGAAGACGTGCCCTTGCTTCAGAAGATGATCGAGTTCACGGGAATTGCGTGTGATATCGTGACACGCTTGCCCGATCAGACGACGCTTCGAGGTTCGATAATTCTCGACCTTCAGACAGTGGTTGGCCCGTGGGAAGCCGGTCCGATTGAAGTCATGGTTCAAGGAGCATCCGCCCGGCTCATCAACAGAATCCCTGGCCCCTCAGGTACGGGCCAGAGTGCGAACGTGACCCCTGGGAGTTCCCTTACGGACAACCTCATCGGGGCCGTCAATATACGAGAGATATATGCGATTGCTGGGGGCACCGCTGTCAGGGCACCTGTGGAAGCCACCGTGATGGCTGGCGGATCAATTGACGTGGGTGTGCCGGACGGGACCACGACTGTCATCCCAGTATACGCTCTCGTCAGTGGTGGTGGCACGACTCTCCCTGAACTGAGAAATGCAATCGAAGATATCGCGACGAATGTTGTTTTCGTCAATCTAATTAATCTAGGGAACCGCGGACTTAAATCGCTCCAGATCGCGGCGCGGCTGAATGATCTGCCCGACGTACATCGTGCCGAAGTGAACGACCTTGCACCAGTGACGGCGGTCGATCTGGTGCTACCTCTCACAACATACCAGGCAAACCGCACCCTCGTATATCAGGTTACCAGAATCGATTGCGCGGGGCTACAACAGTTCGGATCGTGGAGGTCTTTGGACCTTAAGAAGAACGGCAACGTAGTTAGTCTCGAATGGGAGACCATACAGTGAGCCCGCAATTACGCGGCAAAGAGCAGTTGCCACCAAGTTACTTGGTGACGAACACAGACATTCTGAAAGAAGGAGATACACTATGATAAAAGGAATATCCATCCACATAGGTCTGAACCTCATTGATAAAGCCTCCTATGGCGTCGATGGTCTTTTGGCCGGGTGTGAAAACGACGCCATATCAATGAAAGAGTTGGCTGATTCTTTGGGGTACACATCGACCATAATACTGACTTATGATGCAACTTATAGCCGTGTGGTCCAGGAAATCGGCAAAGCTGCAAAAGTACTCGGGGCAGGTGATATGCTCTTTCTCACCTACTCCGGGCACGGAGGACAGGTGCCGGACGCGAACGGGGATGAGGATGATGGCTATGACGAAACTTGGTGCCTGTATGATCGAATGCTGATAGACGATGAGTTATCTCAACTGTGGTCGCAGTTTGGCGCTGGTGTGCGCATATTAGCACTCTCGGATAGTTGTCACAGCGGTACGGTTCTCAAGTCCATATTGCTACTGCCGGGAAGAACTCCGACATTTGCTCCGACTACGACTGGGACGCCGCGACCGAAAGAATTCTTTGTTTCTTTGCATGATAACTACACCTTGTTCTTCGGAGGGACTGATCCTATGAGGAAAGCTAGAGCGATCAAGGAACAGCCCCCTCGATTCCGAGCACTGACGCCGGCCGAGTCCATGGCCGCGTACTTGAGGCATAAGGACCTGTACGATGCTGCACAGTGGATGGTTCCACGCGGACGCGCCACGCCTCTTCAAGCTTCGCTCGTGTTGATCTCCGGTTGCCAGGATAATCAGTTGTCCTCAGACGGGATTAACAATGGCTTATTCACTGAGAAGCTACTGGAGGTTTGGGACCACGGGAACTTCTCGGGAGACTATCGCAAGTTGCATACGGAGATTTGTCGTAGAATGCCACCGACTCAAACGCCAAACTATTTCGTCGTCGGCGTCGCCGATCCCGGGTTTGAGAGCCAAAGACCATTCGAAATTGCGACGAGTTCCACGACGCCTACGGGGCCATCCGTTAAGGGGCCGACCACATGGCCAGGTGCAGATGACCCGCCGTCTTTTTCGGTCGTGACGGGCGCGAACAAATACTATATCTTCGAGATCTGTAATGGACCGGAGTTGTTCGATTACGTGGCTAATGGTTCCCAACGAACCGAAGAGAACTTCTACGGATCATACAATGACAGTGAGCGCTTCACCGGCCCGTCATACAAATTGCCCGGTCCGGTCTGGGAAAAGTTGTCCACGGCATCTGACAAGCTGTACTACAGAATTGGGACGACCTCGAGCAAAGACAAGTCAGAGGGCTGGGATAATTATCAAGTTTCCACGCAGGACAACGAAGGGGAGAAAGCCCCGTTTCTGACTGTTGTGTAATTGAGTGATACAGTCCCGATCGTAAAATCCAGCTGCGTTGCAAGGCGGTATGGTGGTTCATAGAGAAGTCGATTACTCCCCTCAGCAGCCCGATCTCTATGGAAATCGATGCTATTTGGGCAGGTAACCACCTTGCAGGTCTAGCGTAGATATCCCTTTTCCGTCCCCAAGCGTCACTCTAAACTGTACGCACTGTCAAACTCAACTACCCCTACGCACAAACGCGGCACGTCTACGAAAAAGCCTGTGGGAGGATCCGGTGTGGCAAGCCCAGTCAAAGCCCTTTAGGAGCTTCCGCCGAGGAGTAGCGCTTCCTGGATTGGCAATAATTCGGCCATCATTGCGACCGCCATCCCCATAACACATTCATTCTTAAGCCATTAGCGTTGAGCCTGTTCAGATTTCTAATCCGCAGGTCGGGGGTTCGAGTCCCCCCAGGGCTACTCTCGTAATCAGGATTTAGTTCTCTTGTTCGCGTAGCTGACGACGACGCCCAAAACGATGATCCCTGCCCCGACCAGGATAAAGGGGAGATTGGCATGTCCAGCCCCTAATCCTTCGTTTTCAGCCATCATCGTATCATGCGCGCCCCTAAAGCCCCTTCCGTCCGATAGGGATACGATGATCCCGTAGCCAGCAACCAAAATCCCCAGAATGATTATTCCAATCGCGAGTTTCTTCAAATCCATTTGTCCCCTCCTTCTTATGACGACAGATTCTACTAACTACGAAATAAAAGATTATGTCAACAGCAGGCGGATTCTCCGGCGGGGGGGAAGGTTCGGAGCCGTGCGGCGAGGCTTGTGGCGGGGGTTGCCCCGGCCTTTCCTTGTGACGATGGACACAGCCGCGCACCGGAGATATAATAGGGCCGTCAGCGCTCGAATGACGCCTCCCTTATGAGCAACCATGATTCACGAAAGGATAGGGTTCACCCAAGAGCGGTGAAGCCTGGCGGGAGGCTTTCGCTCAGGAGACTGGCCGCTTATGCGGCGGCTTCCCTTGGCGGGCTCGCCCTCATTATCGCGGTGCTCGTCCTTGTGTTCGGGGACGCGATCCTCAACCGTCATTTCAAAGCGAAGGTGGAGCGAGCGTACTCACGAGCGAATCCGGGGTCCGTGTTGAAGATCGGTGAGCTGGATTACTCGGTGGGCGCCAATCGCCTGGTCGCTCGATCCGTTGCGCTGAGCTCATCCCATACGACGCTCAAGGTCGGCCCGATCTCTTTAACGGGCGTTCGCTGGGCGAAAGTTCTTTGGGGAAAGGCGGCGACCGCTGATATCTTCGCCAAGTCCCGTCTTTACGCGACCAATCTCGACGTGGAATTTCTCCGGGCTCGCTATGGGATCCGTTGCGCACAGCTGAACGCCTCGGTGCCTCGCTCGGAACTGATCGCCGAGGGGACCGAGCTGCGGACGTTGGTTGAAGATAAAGCGTTCTTTGCGGGGAGGGATTTCCGAACGACGCGGTATCACGTGGTCGTACCCGAGTTCAGAGCGTCGGGCCTGGCGTACGGCGAGTTGCTCCGGGGAGAGTCGTATCGGGCCCGGTCGGTCCAGTTTTCCCGACCCTCCTTCGACGCGCTGGTCAATCGCGAGAAACCGCGGAAGCCGCGCTTGAAGAGCCCGCTCATGGTGCACGAGGCGCTGGCCGCCATCCGGCGACCTCTGCAGGTCGGCAGCCTCGGCATCACGGACGGCCGCCTGACGTACAGCGAGAGGTTCGCCGTTGGAGAAGCGCCCGCCGTGTTGACGTTCGGGGCCGTGAGCTTCTCCGTCGAGGGAATCGCGAACAGGGGCGACGCAACCGCCGCCGTCCGGCTTCAGGGGAAGGGCGACCTCATGAGCGCCGGGACGTTGAAGGTGATGATGTCGATCCCAATCACCTCGCCGCACTTCTCGCTCCACTATTCGGGTTCGCTCGACGCGATGGAGCTGGCCTGCCTGAGCGGGTTCCTGGATGCTTCGGCACACACCCGGATCAAGTCCGGCAGGGCGCAGGAAGTGACGTTTGAGGTCGATGTATCCGGCGGCTATGCTCGCGGCCATGTGCGCGGGATCTATAAGGATCTGGTGGTCGCCATTCTCGACAAAGAGACCGGAACCGAAAAAGGATTCGACAATCGCTTCGCCTCGTTCCTGGCGAACCTGTTGAAGGTTCGGAATTCCAACGCTCCGAACTCATCGGGCTCGAGGAAGGAAGGAAAGGTGGAGTATACGAGAAGGGCCGAAGATACGTTTCTGCAGTTGGTGTGGTTCTCCTTGCGGACCGGGGTTTTGGATATCATCAGCCATTGACGCGCGACCTCACTTTCTCATTTTTGCTTTCCAGCAGGTCGGTGCCGGAGCTTATCGCTTCTGCGGGATGCCTCGGAGCGACTTTCCCTAAATCTAGGATTCCAAACAGGATAACAACATTTCTGTTGCCGTTTGATATGCTCTCTTGTTGATGTAAGATATGTATAGGGGACTCGGCGCAAAGTAAGGAGGGAAAGGGTATGGCATCCATCGCAAAAAAAAGTCTGAACCGGCCGGATGAAACTCAGACCCCGGAAAAGCTCAGGATCGAAATCGTCACGATCGACGGCTTCACTATTCAGCGGGTCACGGCCGAGCCCGGATGGCAATGGTCGAAACACATAAAACCGCTTGTCGGGGCTAAGAGCTGTCCGAAGCATCACGTCATTTATGTGCTTTCGGGCCATTTGCGCGTCAGGATGGATGATGGAAAAGAAGAAGAATACGGCCCGGGAGACGTCGGCGTCATACCTCCCGGACACGACGGCTGGAATTCGGGAACCGAGCCCGTCGTATGGCTCGAACTCCCGCACTGAAAACGGGCATTTGTCCGTCGCCCAGCCAATTGAAGGAAGGAGGTCTCATGTCAAGAACCCGTGATCGATCGATGCTTCAGACCGGAAGGTTCGCGTTGCCGAGGGGCATTCTGCGATCGGCGCTCGCGGCCGGGATCCTATCGGTGGTGTGCGTCGCCCCTGTGCTCGCGACCGACGCGATCGACTTCCCTGCCGAGCCCCTGATCTCCGTCTGGGAGCACAGCTCCAAGGTGGACATCGCTCCGATGGTCAAGGAGGTCGGGTTCAACACGGTCTGGACTCACGACAAGCCTTATGACGGGACGATGAAGCTCGAGGACACCCTGATGTACCGGCACATGAACACGCCGGGCGTCAAGTACATCATCGCCAAGATCGAGACGGGGCATCTGGGGATGGACGTTCGACCAGGCCATGCGGCACGCGGCCTGGATCGCGGAGCTGTCGCTCACCCACAAGCAGATCATCGGCCTGTACCTCAACGACTTCTACGAAGAGACGGAGAAGCCCGCCGAGGGAGGCCATTCCGCCGACGAATTCCGCCGCATCATCGCCCAGGCCAAGGCCATCAATCCGCGCCTGGCGATCTGGGCCCCCTGCTACCCGCCGGCCGATCTGGACAAGCCGTACGATTTCGACATCGACGCGATCATCTTCAGCTTCTACGACACGAAAGAGCTCCAGAACCACGAACAGCTGCTCGCCCGGGTGTTGGACAAATTCCCGGGGAAGCCGATCCTGGGATCCCTGTATCTCGACGCGGGCAGTGAACATCGGTGGCTGACCGAACAGGAGTTCAAGGGACTGATGGATTTCTTCGTCGCCAAGGTCAACGAAGGCAGGCTGGCGGGCATCAGGGTCTTTCGGGTCGAGAGCCTGATCCAGCGGCCCGAATATGTCACCTGGCTCAAGGAATCGCTGAGCAAGCTCAAGCCCCGGCAGCAGGAATAAAAGGTCGTTTTAACGCGGCTTGAAAGAGGCGTCGGGCATCCGGGCCCGAGATGTCAGAGTTCGTCCGGAATCATCGCCAATATCCCCCGGGGATTCACCTCAAAGGGTGATTTACAGGCAGAGGGGGGGGTATTAGATAAGAGAGGCAATGGGCCGGAATTTGCTATGAATTCAATTCGGCAAGGATGAGGGCCATGTCCAAGATCGTTCTGATCGATTTCGACGAAAAGGACCGCGAGCGCCTGCGCGCGGAGGGGTTCGATGCCGAGCTCCTGGCCGGGGGGCCGGGACGCCCCGAGCGTCCGGGGGTGAACCCGGACCTCGAGACGCTTTTCTTCCAGATGGGCCTTCCGGGGCAGGAAAGCCGGGCCCGGAACGGGATCGCGGCGGAGCTCGCCCCTCTCGTCGAGGGCGGGGCCCGGGTCGTCTGTTTCGTCGGCCTCGGCGACCTCGCGGACCTGACCGCGGTCATCGGGATGTTCCCCGGACTGCATTTCCAGGACGCCGATCCTTCGGAGGATGTCGTCCTCAGGCCGAATGTCCCCTTCAGCCTCATCTTCGACAAGTTCCGGCCGTCGATCACGCATGCCTATAAGCTCTTCCAGGACCCCGTCCCCGACGCCGCTTGGGACAAGGGCGAGAGCGCGGACGGGACCTACGAATTCCTGGCCAAGGGCCGCGACGGGCGCCCCGTCTCCGCTCTCATCCGCAAGGGAAGGGGATTCTATCTTCTCCTTCCGTCGTTCGGATCCAAGAACGTCGAGGTCGCGGGCTTCTTCCTCAAGAACGTCGCCCCCATGCTCGACCTGAAAGCGACGGAGAGCCCGGAGTACGGCTGGCTCGACGGCGGTGAATATACCTTCCCCGTCCTCAAGCACCTTCTCGTCCGCCGGGAGGAAGAGGTCAGGCGCCACGAGCAGGCCCTCCGGGAGATCGAGGACAGCCTGAAGGAGGCCCGGGCGTCGGAACAGGAATCCTTCAACAGGCTCCTCAAGTCCGAAGGCCCCGAGCTCAGGACGGCGGTCATCCAGGCGCTCCAGTACCTGGGTTGGGGGAAGGTCGTGGACGTCGACGCCTATTGGAAGAAGGTCATCCGGAGCAAGGAGGAGGACGCCTGGCTCATCGAGACCGTCGATCAGCCCGTCGAGGTCAGCCTCCAGAGGGAGCCGCTCATCCTCGTCCTCGTCCGGAGCGGGCGGAACTGGGCCACGGACGACGAATGCGCCCTCCTCCAAAAATACAAGGGGCGCCGGATGCAGGAGTTCGACAACACCAAGATGAAGGCCCTGCTCATCGGCAACTACTTCCTGGCCCAGGAAGCGGCGGCGCGGACGGTCCCGTTCTCTCCCCTCCAGATCGAGGAGGCCCAGAAGGACGGCAACGGCCTGCTGACGACCTTCGAGCTCTTCAAGGCCGTCAAGGCCGAAAAGGAAGGCCGTGTCCGCAAAGAGGACATCCGGGGACAGCTTGCCGAGAGGACGGGGCTCGTCCGGTTCGATTGGTGATCAGAACCGCCAGAGATAGCTGATCTTCAGGAACAGGCCGCGCTTGGTCTCCAGGAAGCGGCGCCCATCGACGTATTCGCCGTTCCTCCAGTCCAGACGCTCGAAGGCCGACCCATACCCCACGTAGAAGACCGTCCCCGGGATGTATGTGAACGAGACCAGCCCGTCGCCGGTCAGGCGCTTCCGATAGAAGTTGTACTCGACGATGGCCCGAAGGAATAGGTATTTGTTGATCTGGAACGTGTTCCGGTTCCAGAGGATCGTATAGTCGTAGATCCTCTTGCCGTCGGAGCGGCGGGCGAACCGGACGTTGTCGAGGCTCAGGCTGAAGTCGAGCTTGTCGGCCGGCTGGTAACGCGCGTAGAGGCCCGTCCGGGTCTCGTCGCCCTGGTAAGGGGCGTCCGGGTCGTAATAGATCCCGCCCGACCTCCGGAAGGACGTCTCGAAGAAGACCTGCTTGAGGATCTGGCTGCGGGCCCGGGCCCCGAAGCCGGTCCTCTCGAACCGGCGCCCGGCGAAGATCTCGTTGCCCAGGATGCCCTCGAGGCGGAGCTCGGTGCTCCGGGGCAGGGAGGCCCTCAGCACGAACATGTTGAACGTCTCCCACCTGCCGTCGATCGTGTCGTAAAGCTGATAGCCCCAATAAAAGGGCTCGATCTTCTGGAAGAACTTCGAGCGCGGGTAGATCATGTGAATCGCCGTGAGGCCCAGCCGCCTGACGCCGGTCCTCGTCAGGAAGCCCGAGTCGACCTGGAAATCGGGGGAGACGTCCTGGTAGCCCGCATCGATCATCCACCTCCGGCTCTGGTGATTGAAACTCAGGGCCAGGGCATGGTCCCTGTGGCTCGAGGCCGCGCCGTCCCGGCGGGTCAGGGACCCGAAGCCGTGGAAGGAGAACACCCAGGTCTGGTTCAGCCGGAGCCGGCCGTCCACCCCGCCGACCCGGTTGTATCCCCGGCCCTGTTCCCGTCCCGTATAGAAGCCGCCGAGGTAGGAATCTCCGCGCAGGGCGTGCTTGTACCGGACGATGGAGAACACGGGATGCTCATCGGTTGCGTCTCCGGGCAGGTCGTCCCTGGCGTAGATGGCGGCAACGGTATCGCGGCGCCCCAACTTCCCGGTCAGCCGGAATCCGTAGACGGGGTCGACGATAGTCCGCGTATAGACGATGGACTGCAGGGGGGCGTCTTCCATCGCCCCGCCGAAGGCCCAAATATCCTGGCCTTCCAGGAAGAAAGGCCGTTTCTCCTGGTAATAAAGGGCGTAGCGAAGATTGACGTCCACCTGTCCGGCGTCGGCCTCGACCTGGCTGAAGTCGGGATTATAGGCGCCGTCCAGGGTCAGGTCGGAGGTCAGGCCGTACTTGCCGGTCAGGCTGAAATCCCGGTTCTCCTCGATCTTCCTCAGCGACCCGTCCCGGGCCTCGCGCCGCGAGCCGTACGTGAACGCGGGGATGAGCTCCCGGACCCGCTGGTATCGGAGCCCGGACACCAGGATAGGCTGGGCTTGGGCCATGATGTTGCTGTTCGCCGGGTTCAGGGGCGGGAAGCAGAATTGCTCCGACGTCCTCGTGAGGAACCGGACGAACACGGCCTTCATCTCCAGCGTCTTGCCGTTGGGGAAGCGGATGCTCCGGAGCGGGAGGCGGGCTTCGACCGTCCACCCGTTCTCGTCGATCCGTCCCGTGCTGTACCAGACCAGATCGTGGCTCTCGTCCACGTTGCCCTGGACATTCATGATGCCGTCGCCCTGGATGCCGAGCGGATTGAGCATCAGGGTATAGCAGTTCTGGTTGTCGTTGAACGTGTCCAGGAGGAGGAGGACAATGTCGTCCTGGGCGATGGCGTCCCGCTTGCAGACGGAGGTCTTGATCTTCGATGTTTCCGTGTCCCAGCAGCGGAAGGCGAAATAGAAATTGTCCGGGTCGTAGGCGACATAGGCTTCCGTCCGCTGGGACGGTTCCTTTCCGTAGTCCGGCTTGAAGGTCTTGAAGGCGTCGAAATGCGAGGCCGTCTCCCAAATGGAGTCGTCGAGCCTTCCGTCGAGGACCGGCGGGCTGGCGGACGAGGGCAAAGCGATGGGCTCGAGGGCCCCCCCGGGCCTGGTGCGCGCCGCCGGCGAAGCGACCGCGGCGGCCAGGGAAAGCGTCAGGAACATGGCCAAAGCCGTGCCGGTCCGGGCGGCGTTTTCGGTAAGAGCGTTCGTTATCATCATCCGTAGTTACGGATTCCGCCCGTTAAAGGTTCCCTCCATCGGACGGATCCGCCTGGTCGCGCCCCCTTCCGGACTCCGCAGACGATGGGGACGTTCTCGCTGGCCGATTGAAGGCCCGGACGCCTGGGGACACGTATTGAACCTTGGCTTTTGGGCCCGGATGTGCTAAAAGAGAAGGCTACGGAACAGGTGCGAGGAGACCCTTATGAAAAGAGTGGAACGTCATCAGCTCCAGCAGGACGGCTTCGTTTCGGGAATGAACAAATTCCTCGAGCTCGCCAAGACGTGGAAGCGTGAGCTGCTCATCGGTCTGGGAGTCCTCGTCCTCCTGGCCCTGGTCTTCCTGGGCATCACGTTCCTCAGGAATCGGGGGCTATTGGCCGAGAGCCGGGTCGTCGGCGAGATCGGCGCCCTTCGCGCCGACCTCGACAAGAAGCCCGAGAACCTGCCCCGGCTCGAGAAGCTGGCCGGCTCGGGCAAGTACTCCCGGGTCGCCTATATCGCCCTCGCCACCTATTGGCTCGAGAAGGGAGACCTGGACAAGGCGGAGAAGAACGCCGCGGCCGTCAAGGCGTCGCGCCGGGATTTCATCGCCTATGAGGCCCAGGACCTCCTCGCCCGGATCCTCGTCCGGAAGAAGGATTTCGGGCGGGCCCTGGAGATCTACGCGAGGATCGAGAAAGAGAAGCCGGCTTCCTATCCTCTCGACGCGGTCCTGTTCCACAAGGCCGAGGCCCTGGAGCTCAAGGGCGACGCCCCCGGAGCGCTGGCCGTCTACAAGAAGCTCCAGGAGGAATACAGTCAGACCTATTACGGCTATGAGGCTTCCCTCAAGGTCGGCCGGCTCGGGAGCGCCAAGTAAGGCGTTCCCTTGAAAACCCGGGCGATTGCGATATAATGGACCCGTAATTATCGAGGAGGAACCCGATGGCTTTCATCATCACCGAAGAATGCATCAACTGCGGCGCATGCGAGCCCGAGTGTCCCAACCAGGCCATCACGGCGGGTGAAGAGCGCTACATCATCGATCCCGCGAAGTGCACCGAGTGCGTCGGGCATTTCGAAGAATCCCAGTGCGCGGCGGTCTGTCCCGTCGACGCCTGCGTCCCCGATCCCAATCACAAGGAGACCCGGGACGAGCTGATGGCGAAGTTCCATAAGCTCCAAGGCTGACCCGGGCCCCCCGCGGATGGCCTTTTCCATGGGGGCCATGGAAAGGATCCGGACGAAGGCCGGTCCCTGGCTCAATATCCTCCTGTTCATCCTGACCATCGCCTCGACGTTCTTCGTCGGCTTGAGCTGGAGCCTGAGCTTCAAATACGGGAATGCGATCGAACAGGATTTTCCGTTCGATTTCCGGACCGCGGTCTTCGGTGACCGCGAAATCGTCACCCTGAGCGTCCTCTACTCCGCGGTCCTTCTCGTCATCCTCTTAGGGCACGAGCTCGGACATTACCTGGCCTGCCGTCGCTATCGGATCGACGCCACTCTGCCCTATTTCGTCCCGGCCCCGACCCTCATCGGAACGCTCGGGGCGTTCATCAAGATCAAGTCGCCCATCACTCGCCGGCGCCAGCTGTTCGACATCGGGGCGGCCGGGCCGCTCACGAGCTTCGTCCTCGCCCTCCCGGCCCTCGTTGTCGGGCTCTCCATGTCCAAGATAGGCCCGGCTCCCCACGGCGAGGGGGCGCTCGTCTTCGGGGAGCCCCTCCTGATCAGGTTCATCGCGGGCCTCCTGTTCGCGGACATCCCGGCGGGGCAGGTCATCCTCCCGCATCCTGTGGCCTTTGCGGGCTGGGTCGGCATCCTGGTCACGGCCTTCAATCTCTTCCCCATGGGCCAGCTCGACGGCGGGCACATCTTTTTTGCGATGGTCGGGAGAAAGGCCTCGACCGTGGCCAAGGTCTTTTTGATCGCTTTCGTTGTCATGGGCGTCTTCTTCTGGGTGGGCTGGTTCGTCTGGGCCCTTCTCATCCTTCTCCTCGGCTTGAAGCACCCGCGGGTCGTCGACGAGGACGTCCCTCTGTCCCGGGGAAGGAAAGCGGTCGGCGCCCTCATCGTCGTCATCTTCGTCGTCTCGTTCATCCCGGCGCCTGTCCTCGGGTTCGATCTCTTTGACCTCTTGAAACAGTTCGGACTGTGAAGTATTTATTCACAGGAAATGTGGAAATATTGTGGATATCTACGGGGTCGCCGGCCAAAAAAGCCAACGAATCCTTGAAGATACGGCGGTTTGCACAAGAATTCGTCAGGGCGCCTAAAGCGTTGATTATAGTATAAATAATATGTCATTGAAAACAAACGAAATGCATTTCACGCGCGACGGGTCCGGGCCGGGGGGGAAAGATGGACGATAAGTTCAAGGATGTGAAGGCCGATTTCGAGCTGATGACCCGCCGGTTCCATAACGGAGAGATCTCCCGGCGCGAATATGTCGAGGGTCTCAAGCATTTGCGCTTCAAGGACGACGAGGGCCGGTTCTGGATGATCGGGACGCAGACCGGGAAATGGTACTACTACGACGGGACAGGTTGGATCCAAAGCTCCCCTCCCTCCCTCGGCGAGAAAAAGGCCATCTGCATCTATTGCGGTTACGAGAACGACATCGAATCGGCGGTCTGTGCCGGATGCGGCGGCCGCGTCGGGGCCGAGGACGAGGGCGGATGTCCTGCCTGCGGCTCGCCCCTCGACCCGGAAACCGGGGTCTGCCCTTCCTGTTCCGCCCCGGAAGTCCCGGAGCCGGGCGGTCATGAGCACGCCGTTCGATCTCCGTCTCCGGCCGGGGAGGACTTGGTCGTCCGGTCCATCCATCCTCCCTCCTGTCTTCTGTTCTGGGGAGGCATGGGGCTCGTCGCCGGGATCCTGTCTGGGCTGTTGGCGGGGGCCACGTCCTTTGTCCCCGGGATCCTCGATCTTCTCCCTTCCTTCCTCAAGGATATGCAGGGCCAGATCGTCGGAGGAGTGGTCTTCGCCGGTCTCGGCGGGATCGCCGGGTTCGCGCTCTTCGGCGCGGCCGGCTTTCTCATCGCCCTCCTCGCCAACGCGATCCTTTCCTTCACGGGCGGGCTGAGGATGCGGATGACAAGGCCGGCGGGGAAGGGGCCCGAGGCCCGGGATTAAGGCTTCCGGCGGCGCGCCCGGGCCAGGGCGAAAGCGATCTGCCCCACGGAGACCGATTCGTCGTTCGGCGAATAGGCCTCGGAGCGGAGGACCCGGAAGCCGGCCCCTTCGAGAAGGCGCTCCGGCGACGAGAAGAAGTCTCCTGTTCAGGAAACATCCGCCCGCGAGGGAAACGATCTCGATCCCGTATTCGTTCCGGGCGCGCCTGGCGATGTCGAGGATGACGCGGCCCAGCGTCTCATGGAACTTCGCCGAAATGCGCGACACGGGAGTCCCGCGTCCGAGCTCGGCGACGATCTCCCGGACGGCGGGGGCGAAGGAGACGCGGAAGGGCGCCCCGTCGCCGGAAACGGAAAAAGGATAGTGCGCGGTCGTCCGGCGTTCGGCCGCGTCTTCGAGGCGCATGGCCGCCTCCGCCTCGTACTCCATCTCCAGCGGCGCGAGTCCGCACAGGAACGAGACGGCGTCGAAAAGACGGCCGCAGCTCGAGGCGGGGGGGCTCGCCGCCCCGCTCGCCATCATCGCCAGCACGGCCTTGACCTTCCCGGGTCCGACGGCCTTCAGGGCCCTGACGGGAGGGATATCCTTGCCGAACGCCGCCCTCAGGTAGGATAGGGCCATCCTCCAGGGCTGACGCGACGCCAGGTCCCCTCCGGGAAGCGGGACCTCCTCGAAATGCGCCAGCCTCAGGAACGTCGCGTAATCCGCAATGAGGAACTCGCCTCCCCAGGCTCTCCCGTCCTCCCCGTACCCGTAGCCGTCCAGGGCGACGCCCAGGGACCTTCGTGCCCGGCGGAACGCCGTGTTCCAGGAGAGGAGCGAGCACGTGGGCGTGGTGATGCTGGACCCGGACATGCGGGAGACCGGACCGCTCGGCGAACCGCGTCGTCCGGAAGTCCGGGTGGAGGTCGGTGACGAGGACCTTGGGCCTGGCTCCGAAGAGCCGTTCGAGATGGGCGAGGGTCTCCTTGAAATAGCCGAAGTTCCGGTAATCGTCCAGGTCGCCCAGGAACTGGCTCGTGATGACGTAGCCGTCCTTGTACAGGGAGATCGTGTCCTTCAACTCGCCGCCGAGCGCCGCGATGACCGTCCCCGTCCGGAGCCCTTCCGGGACCGGCTGAGGATAGGGAACATATCCCCTGGCCCGCCGGACGAAGAGAGGCTTCCGGCCCGCCGCCTTGACGACCGAGTCGTCCGACCTCATCTCGATCGGACGGTCGTGGGTCAGGACGAAGTCGCACAGGGCGCCGATGCCCTCTTCCTCGGATTTCATGATGGGGGCGTCCTTGGCGTTCGAGCTCGTGGCCACGATGAGCGGGATGCGCTCGAGGAGAAGCTCGTGGAGGGGCGAATAGGGGAGCATGAATCCGATCTCGCCGAGGCCGGGAGCGATGCCGGGGATATCCTTCCTCTTTTCCGAGGAGGACGATGGGCCTCCGGGCCGAACGCAGGAGCCCGGCTTCGGCCGCCGACACGCGGGCGTACCTTCGGATCGTCGCGAGGTCCGCCGCCATGAGGGCCAGCGGCTTCGTCCGCCGTTCCTTGATGCGCCTCAGGCGCCGGACGGCCCCGCATTCAACGGATCGCAGACCAGGTGGAACCCGCCGATCCCCTTGACGGCCAGGATCCGGCCCTTCCGGATGAGGGCCGCGGCTTCGGCGATACTCCCGGCGAGCGTCCGGCCCGTCCTCGGATCGATGAGGCTCAGGCGGGGGCCGCAGACGGGGCAGGCGATGGGCTGGGCGTGGTATCTCCGGTCCAGGGGATCCCCGTACTCCCGGGCGCAATCGGGGCACATGGGGAAGCCCGCCATGGTCGTGGTCTTCCGGTCATAGGGGAGGTCGCGGACGATGGTGTAGCGGGGGCCGCAGTTCGTGCAGTTGGTGAAGGCGTAGCGATAACGGCGCTCTCCCGGCGTGCGGATCTCTTTGAGGCAATCGTCGCAGACGGCGATATCGGGGGAGATGAAGACGAATCCGGCCGCTCGGCGGGTCTTCCGGATCTCGAAGCCGTTGAGGCCGGGGCCGGGCGGGCCGCCGGTCGACCCTCTCGATCCGGGCCAGGGGCGGCTTCCGTTCTTCCAGGGCCTCGACGAACCGGTCGATCCCCGCGGGCCCGGGCGCCTCGAGGAGGATCTCGACGCCCTTCCCGGCGTTCTTGACCCAGCCCGAAAGCCCGAGCTCCCGGGCCAGTCGGTAAACGAAAGGCCGGAAGCCGACTCCCTGAACGACGCCGAAGACAGTGAGCGCGACGGCCCGCCCCGTCACGGCGCGGGGCCCCTTCCCGTGCCCCTCAGCGCTCAACCGCTGACCTCGAACGGCGGGCCTGCCCGCTGTACACACACCCGCAATAATCCTGCCTGTAAAGGCCGGCTTCCTTGCTCAGGGCCACGCTCTTTCGGAAGCCGTCCTTCTTCTTGAAGTCGGCTTCCAGGAAGCCGATCCCGTGCCTTCGGGCAAAGAGCTTTCCGATCCTGTTCATCGTCCCGGCCTTCTTCCACGGGCTGAGGCTCATGACCGTCGTGAACAGGCCGAACCCCCGTTCGCGGGCCGTTTCCGCCGTCTTTCCGAGGCGCATGGCGTAACAGACGTCGCAGCGTCGACCCTTCTCCGGTTCGTCTTTGAACTTCCGCGTCAGCATCATCCAGCGGTCCGCGTCGTAGGGGCCTTCGATGAGCTCCATGCCGAGCAGCCCGGCGACCTTCCGCGTCTCCGCGAGCCTCAGGTCGTATTCCGCCCGGGGATGGATGTTGGGATCGTAGAAGAAGCCCGTGACCTCGTACGTTTCGCCGAGGAGGCCGGCGACGTACAAGGCGTCGGGAGCGCAACAGACGTGCACCAGGATCCTCGGCTTGGGCATAGAACTATTCTAGACGGATGTGCCGGAGCGGTAAAGGCCCGGCGCCCTGCGCTCAGCTGAGCTTTTCGATCCGGGCCTGAAGGTCCCTAATGGCGCGGTCGACGCTGTCGATCTGGAAATAGACGAGGGCCAGCTCCTTGTGCTCGACGCGGGCCTCGTCGAAGGCCCGGCCCAGGCTTTCGTAGAGGGGCTCGGAGCCTTTCTTCACGTCGATGATCCGGTCCTGGGCCTCTTCCTTTTTCTTCATCCACTCCCGGATCTCCCGCTCCTCGGCCCGGTCCGCTTCCTCATGGAGACGATGCGTTTCCCGGGCCTTCTCCTGGAGGCGTCCGATCTCGGCCCCGACGGCCGCGATATCGGCGGCGAGCCGCGCGGCGTCCTCCTCGTCCGGGGCGTCCGCCCCGGCCGGCCCGACACCCGGCCGGGCGCTTCTTCCCGCGCCCCAGGAGTTCCGCCTTCCTCCTCCGCCGCCCGGAGCGCCCCCTCTTCGGCCCCGAATTCCGCCTGAGCTTCCGGGCCTTTTCGCGGGCCGTTTCAAGGGTATCGAGCTTTCCGTAGGCCTCCTGCCATTCCGCCTGGCGCCGGTTCATTTCCTCTTCCAGGGCGGTGAGACTCCGGAAGGTCTCCTCGGTGCCTTCGATCCGGACGTCCTCGCACCACGCCTTCCGGCCGAGCTCCTTCCAGAGACCCGCCTTCTTCTCCTTCTCGCGCCGGATCCTGGCCGCCAGCCGCATGCGGATCATCTTGCGCTTGGCCCCCGATAGGAACGCGCTAAGCCGCCGGCCGCAGGTCCTTATCCCTGAGGAAGATGAAGAAAAGGAGGAGGATGATGATGCATAGGAGAAGCCAGAAGGCCCAGTAGGGAAGCCCCTCCCTTGCGGGATCGGTGACGGCCCCGATGCTCCTGAGCAAGGCGTTCGTCTTGAGCATCGTCGTCCGCGACGCGCGGTCCCTCTTATTTATATTTTTGATCCGGCTTTGTCAACGGAACGGTCCGGGCGCCTTCTTCCCGCGGGCGATCCCGGTCTTTCCCGCCTGACCGGCCGCCCGCCGGGCCAGGGAAAGCATGGCGGGGAGGTTCTCGCGGAAGATGGAGTCGATCTCCCTCTCGGCGTTGAAGAATCCGCCGTGCTCGATGTCGATGGGGGAAGCTCGATGGTGTACGAGGGGACGCCGGACGCGGCGAACGTCCAATCCGTCGTATCCCCGTTCGTCAGATAGAGCGATGCCGCCGAGCGCCCGCAGGCATAGGCGCGCCCGTTGACGGCCTCGATGAGCCCAGCCATTTCCAGCCCGATCTCCCGGAGCAGGCCGTCCCTGTCGGTGGGGGCGTCGGCGTAGCCCCATGGATAGAGGATGGACTGGGAAAAGCTGTGGTAGGAGACGACGGCCCGGAAGTCCCGGCGCAGGAACAGGTCCCGCACGGCCCGGGTCTCGGGCTCGGAAAAGGCCGAAGGTCCCCGGAAGGCCTCCGACAGGGGCGACGGGCTCGACCCGATGTCGTCGACGCCCCACTTGTATCCGTAGTTCCGGTTGAGGTCGATGCCGAAGCTTCCGTCCGCGTTGGCCCGGCGGTTCTTCCGCCAATAACGATAGACATCGATGGAGTATTCGAGGCCGTCCGGATTGACCAGAGGGACGATCCAAACCTCACTGCGGGCGACGAGGTCCGCGACGGCCCGGTCCGATACGGCGTTCTCGGCCAGATACCGGGCCAGGAGAAGGGGCACCTCGACCGAGATCCATTCGCGGGCGTGATGGCAACCGAGGAAGAGAACTCCGGGCTTGTTCTCGTCCCGCTCCGGGGCGTCGCTGATCTTCATGGCGTAAATGTTCCGTCCTTCGAGGCTCGTGCCTATCGTGAACAGCTTCATGGTCCCGGGATGGTCGGCTTCGAGCGCCTTGAGATCGGCCTCGAGCTCCCGATAGGAATGGAAATCCCCGTTGATGCCGCCCGCCGCGGATATCGCGAAGGGCCGCGCCGGGGCGAAATGGGCCGTTTCCACTGCGAACGGAACGCCCCGCGCCGACAGCCGCCCGAGATCCCCGGCGGTCGCCACGATATAGACCTTCCCGGCCGCTTTCAGGACGTCGGCCTGAATTTCGGCCAGGATCCGCAGGTTCCCCTCCGTCGCGGCCACGCTCACGATCTCGACGGGCTCGTCCGGTACGGGAGGCAGGGCCGAAACGCGCGCCGGGAAGACGCAAAAGGCGAAGAGGATCGGGACGAACAGCTTTCTCATGGCCGTTCGCTCCCGACGTCATAGCTCAGCGTCACCACGGCGCGGCGTGCGGACAGCCCTTCTCCCGAGCCGTGCTCCCGGCCGAGGGCCGCCGCGACGTCGAGGCGGACGCGCCCGATAGCGAGACCGCTCCCGAACGTCAGGCTGACGTAGGAGGACCTGGTCGTCTTCATGGGCTGGGGATCGACGGCGATCCCGATGCGGAGGGGAGAGCGGACACTGCGGCCGAACAAGCGATAGGAGCCCGTGTACTCCATTCCCGCGGCCGCCGTCCAGACATCCCGGAAGTCGCGCTCCTTCGGCTCGCCGAAATAGGAGGCCTTGTAGGAGGACCATTTGGTGAAGCGGACGTCGGAGACGACGCGGAGGCTCTCCGCCGGGCGCCAGGAAGCCCCGCGCCCGCACCCACGGCTGTTCATATCGGTCCTTTTCGTCCGACGGAGATCGTGATGTCCGTCCCGGAGGCCGGGACCCTGTATTCCAGAAGCCCCCGGCTCGAGGCCTTCTTGGCGAAGGGGCCACGGAAGATGAGGCCTCCCGAGACGCGCCCGGAGAACGCATAGGTCAGGCCCAGGTTCCAGCAGAATCCCGAGAACTTCTGCCGCCGGCCGTCGTCGATGAGGACGCCGTCCGCGGCGAAATTCTCCCCGGTCGTTCTCTCGAGCTCGCCGCGCAGGATGCGAATGCCCAACCCGACGGCGAGCCGTCGGGAAACGGTCCTGGCTGCCGCCAGATTGAAGCTCCTGAGCCATCCGGTCTGTTCGGCCCGGAGGGAATAGACAAGGGAGCCCTGATCCTCGAGACGATATTCGAGAAGCGGCCGGCCGTAGTTTTCCGAGAGGTCCGCCGAAGCGGCCAGCGCCCATTTCCCGAATCGGACCGCCAGCCCTCCGAAATCGAGGCCGTAGGAGCTGTCGGTCAAGGGGCCGGGAGCCGAAAGGACGCCGGTGTTCAGGATCGAGTACCTCATGAGCGACGCCGAAAGGTAGGAGGCGCTCACCGACGCCGTCAGTCGGGGGAGGGAACAGGCAAGGGCCGGGTTGACGAGGACGGCCGCGGCGTCCCAGGCCGCGGCGATGCCGGCCCCGCCGCAGGCGAGCGAAGGCGCCAGGAGGATCCCCGGGGCGTTCCAGGTCGCGAGGGGCGCTTCATCCTCGTACTGGCCGATGACGAGCTGGGGCCAGGCCCTGCCGGCAAAGGCAAGCAGGGCGACGAAGGCCGCTGCCGGAACGACGCGCTTGCTCATGACCCGGGGGGATTCTATCACTGCCCGAGCCCTTTTCCAATCGGAACGCCCTATGTTATGATATACGGCAACTGGAGAGAGCATGGAAGAATACGAAACGACAGAATGATCAAGATCGTCGGCCAGGGAGTCGCCATCCCCGACAAGGTCCTGACCAACGCCGACCTCGAAAAGATGGTCGAAACGACCGACGAATGGATCGTCAGCCGGACGGGGATCCGCGAGCGCCGGATCGCCCGGGAAGATCAGGCGACATCGGACCTGGGCGTAGAAGCCGCGGGCAATGCCCTGCGCAACGCCGGGCTCGAGATCGGCGATATCGACCTGATCCTGGTCGCCACGAACACCCCTGATACGATCTTCCCCTCGACGGCCTGCCATATCCAGAGGGGGCTCAAGGGCACTCCCATCCCGGCTCTGGACATCTCGGCCGGGTGCTCGGGGGCTCTCTACGGAATGATCGTCGCCGAGAGCCTCATCCTGTCCGGGACCGCGAAGCGCGTCCTGCTCGTCGCCCCCGAGATGCTGAGCCGGGTGACCAACTGGGCGGATCGCTCGACCTGCGTCCTCTTCGGCGACGGCGCCGGGGCCTTCGTGCTCGAAGAGAGCACGGACTGCGTCCGGGATGCTCTCCCCTTACTGGGGGGCCGACGGGAACCTCGCCGACCTTCTATCCATACCCGCCGGAGGGTCTCGGCCTGCCCACATCCGAGACGACGGTCGCCGCGAACCTCCAGTTCCTTCAGATGAAGGGGAACGAGGTCTTCAAGCACGCCGTCAAACGGATGGGGGAGGCCGCCTTGGAGGCCCTGAAGCGGGCCGGTGTCGCCAAAGAGGAGATCGCCTGGCTCATCCCCCATCAGGCCAACATCCGGATCATCGACGCCACCGGGGAACGGCTGAAGCTTCCGAAGGAAAAGATCTTCGTCAACATCCACAAGTACGGCAACTGCTCCGTGGCCACGATCCCCCTCGGATTGGAGGAGCTCGCCCGGGAAGGGAAGGTCAAGAAGGGGGACGTCATCGTCCTGGACGCCTTCGGCGCCGGCTTCACCTGGGCAGCTATTGTTTACCGCTGGTGAGGGGCCCTGTCCCGTCCGCGCCTATTCCGCGACGAGCTCGTTGAACAGCTTGAGCAGGTCGGCCTTTTCGAGCTGGCCGACGTGGCGGAAGCGGATGACGCCCTTCTTGTCGACGACGATGGTCGCCGGGATATAATCGCCGGGCTCGTAGGCCTCGACGATCGTTCGGTCGGCCAGGGCGACGGGATAATTGATGCCCGCCTTTTCGACGAAGGCGAGGAGCTTATCGGCTGTCATGCGATCCACGGATATCCCGATCATCTCCAGGCCTCGGGTCTTGTTCTCCTTGTAGGCCTCGATGAAGTCGGGGATCTCGGCCCGGCAGGGCCCGCACCAGGTCGCCCAGAAGTTCAGAACCAGCACTTTGCCCTTGTAATCGGCCAGGGTCAGGTCCGTTCCCTTCAGATCCTTGATGGCGAAATCGGGGGCCGGGACATTCTCCCCCTGGACGGCCAGGGCAGGGACGGCGCAGGCGATGATGAGGGCCAAGGTGAGGGCCGGGATCAGCTTCTTATTCACGGACGCTCCTTGTGGTTTCGATCGATCATCAAACTCTACCAATAACGTAGGAAATATTATACGCGATATCCCGGCCCGGGGCAACACGGCGGGCCCCATCGCGCCCTTTGCGGGCGCGGGTTCCCGGGACCGGAGCGGCCCGGTCCCGGCGGTTCAACAGCTCTTCAGCAGGCGCTCGTTCTTCCGGTCGACCTCAGCCTGCATGTCCGCAATGTCCTGTTCCTTCAGGTGGCGGAAGCGCCCCTGGAGCCTCAGGTAGTCGTTGATCGGCTTCCTCTCCTTGACCTTGATGCTGATCGTCGTCCGCTCGCCGTCCTCGATCTCGTAAAGGGGGAAGATCCCGGTCTGGACGGCCAGGCGGGCGAGCTTGACGGTATCCTCGGGCCGGCTCTTCCAGCCGGATGGGCAGGGGGCATAGATGTGGAGGAAGCGCGTCCCCTTGGTTTCCTTGGCCTTCTTGGCTTTCTTGAACATGTCCTCGGGATAGGCCACGCTGGCCGTGGCGAGGTAGGGGATGCGGTGGGCGGCCATGATGGCGTCGATGTCCTTCTTCGGGCGGTTCTTGAAATGCTTGACGGGGGTCGTCGTCGTCCACGCCCCGTAAGGAGTGGCCGAGCCCGTTGGATCCCCGTGTTCATGTAGGCTTCGTTGTCGTAGCAGACGTAGATGATGTCGTCGTTCCGCTCGGCCGCCCCGGACAGCGCCTGGAGGCCGATGTCGAAGGTCCCGCCGTCTCCGGCCCAGGCCATGACGGTCGTCTCGGTATCGCCCGTGATCTCCAGGCCGGCCTTGACGCCGGCCGCCGTGGAGGCGGCCGTCTCGAAGGCGCAATGGAAGATGGGGACGCTGAGCGAGGAATGGGGGAAGGGCCCGTCGATGACCGCCCAGCAGCAGGCCGGGATGCAGACGATCGTTTTCAGCCCCAGGGCCTTGAGCACGTATCTCATGGCCATCGTCGCCCCGCAGCCCTGGCAGGCGAGGTGCCCCGGGCTCATCAGCTCCTCTTCGGGGAGGGTCAGCTTCATCGTGCGCTCTTTCTTCATCTCTTGACTCCTATCCAGCCGATCTCCTCGGTGGGCCGGTCCGCGGCCGACGCCGACCGGTAGATGTCCTTGAAGTCCCCGGGCGTGATGTCGCGTCCGCCGAGCCCGGCGACGTAGCCGTGGACCGGCGGCATCCCGTCATACCCGTAAAGGGCCGATTTCACTTCCTGGTAAAATATGCCGTGGTGGCCGTAGGAAAGGTTCCGGTCGAGCACGGCCGCCTTGCGGACCTTCCCCAGATACTGGCGGACGGTGTCGAACGGGAATGGCCGAAAGAGGATGATCCTCAGGTTCCCGGCCTTGACCCCTTCGGCGCGAAGATCGTCCACGGCGACCCGGGCCGTGTAGCCGGCGGTTCCGGAGGTAATGAACAGGAAATCGGCGTCGTCGCACCGGTAGGCGTCCACGAGGCCGAGAACGTCGTCCGAAGACCTCCTCGTATTCCCGGCCGGTCTCCTCGACCAGGCCGGCCACGAGCTCCATGTCCTTCTGGAGCTTGTAGCGGAGCTCCATATAATGCTCGGGGGCGGTCAGTCCGAAGAAGGCGTGCGGATCGGCGGTCGTCAGCTTATATTTCGGGCGGAACGGCGGCAGGTAAGCGTCCACTTTCGCCTGGTCCGGGATGTCGACGACCTCATAGGTGTGGGAGAGGGCGAACGCGTCCAGGATGACCATGCTCGGGATGAGCATCTTCTCGGAGACCTTGAAGGCCTGGATGACCGTGTCCACGACCTCCTGGTTCGAGGCGCAATAGAACTGGATCCATCCGGTGTCCCTCTGGGAGAGGCTGTCGTTCTGGTCGGTCCAGATGCTCCAGCCCGGGGCCATGGCCCGGTTGATGTCGCCCATGACGACGGGCAGGCGGCCGCCCGAGGCCCAGTGAAGCATCTCATGCATCAGGGCGAGCCCCTGGGACGAGGTGGCCGTGAAGGTCCGGGCCCCGGCGAGCGAGGCGCCGAGGCTGGCCGCCATGGCCGAATGCTCGGATTCGACCTTGATGAACTTGGCGTCGAGCGTCCCGTCGGCGCACATCTCCGAGAGAAGCTCCACGACCTGCGTCTGGGGCGTGATGGGATAGGCTGCGATGACCTGCGAACGGGCGAGTTTGGCCCCGTACGACAGGGCGTGGTTGCCCATGATGACCTTTTTCATTTTTCCTCCTCGACCATGGCGATGCACTTCGTGGGGCATTCCTCGGCGCAGATGCCGCATCCCTTGCAGTACACGAGGTCCACCACCGGCCAGTTGTCGACGATGTCGATGGACGCGTCGGGGCAGAACTTCCAGCAGATGCCGCACTGGATGCACTTGGACCGGTCGACCTCGGGCCGGATGTTCCGCCAGGCCCCCGTCTTGTTGTAGAGCATGGAGCCGAGGGACATGGCCGTGACCGGCATCTCCTTCTCGGTCGCGAAAACGATCTTTTTGACGTCTTTTTTTCGGGTCATGCTGATCTCCTCGTCGCGGCGGCCCTCAGGCCTTGGCGTAGGCCTCCTCGGCCGCCCGGACGTTCTCTTCGCGCTTGATGGGAACCCCTTCGCTGATGGCCGCGGTCAGGGATTCGAGCTTCGCCAGGCCCAGGATCTTCGTGACCGCCCCGACGATGGCCGTGTTGACGATGGGCGCCGCGAGCGTTCCCAGCTTGTTGCGGACGGCGATCTCGGTGGCGTTGACGGTGGCCACCTTGAAGCGGGACGGGAACTTGAAATGCTCCGGAGGGTTGTCGCTGTTGATGATGATCCAACCGCCGTCCTTGAGGCCTTCGGTGACGTCGATGGCCTCGACCAGGGTCGGGTCCACGACGACGACGTGGTCCGGGGCGTAGATCCGGCTCTTGTCGTAGATGGGCTTCTTGTCGATGCGCAGGAACGCGAAAACGGGGGCGCCGCGCCGCTCCACGCCGAACTCGGGATAGGCCTGGACGTAGCTGCCCTCCTTGGCGACGGCGTCTGCCAGGACCTTCGAGGCCACGACGGTCCCCTGGCCGCCGCGTCCATGGAATCGGATCTCGACCATAGCGTTCTCCTTTATAATTCGAATCCGAGCACTCGGTGCGAATGGCATTGGATATTCACGGCCGCCGGAAGGGAGGCGATGTGGCAGGGCGCGGCCTCGATATGGACGGCGAGGGCCGTCGCCCGCCCGCCGAGTCCCTGGGGCCCGATGCCGAGCCCGTTGATCCTCTCGAGCAGCCGTCCTTCCATCGCCGCGTAGAAAGCGTCGGGATGGGGGGCTCCCAGGGGCTTCCGGAGGAGGGCCTTCTTCGCGAGAAGAGGCGCTCCCTCGAAATTCCCGCCGATCCCGACCCCTAGGATGAGGGGAGGGCAGGCGGCCGGGCCGGCCAGGTCGACGGAGGCCACGACGAAATCTTCGACGGCCTCCCGTCCCGCGGCAGGCGGGAACATCCGGACCGCGCTCCAGTTCTCCGCCCCTCCGCCCTTGGCCATGAAGGTGACCTTGAGCACATCCCCCGGGACGACCTCCCAATGGATGAAAGCGGGGGCGTTGGTCCCGGTGTTGGCCCGGCGCAGGGGATCCGCGACGACGGACTTTCTCAGGCAGCCTTCGCCGTATCCGGCGATCATGCCGTCCTCGATGGCCCGGCGCAGGCCGTCCGAAGGCCTTTTGCTTTCGAACCGGACGCCTTCGCCGACCTCGACGAAGAAGACGGCCAGGCCGGTGTCCTGGCAGAGGCCCAACCCCTCGGCGGCGGCGATCGCGGCGTTCTCCCGGAGCTCGCGGAAGACCTCTTTCCCCGCGTCGGATTCCTCGGCGGCGGACATCGCCTCGAGGCGGGCGGCAACGTCGGCGGGCAGGATAAAATTCGCTTCCTGGACGAGGCTTCTGACTCTGTCCCTGATAGCGTCGAGTTCAATGCTTTTCATGCCGTAACCGTATGGTCCCGATAGAAGGGAGGCTCTAGTTTATAAGCCGCGCGCGGGAGTGTCAAGGCTTGAAGCGAAAAATAGTAACGCCGTTACTCGACTTGGGATTCGGCCGGCGGCGCTCGATATCTTGTCCCGGATGGACGGCCCCGGTCAGCCCTGGACCGAGGGGGATGCCGGGTCGTCCGTTTTCGATCGCTGTCCCTGATAGAGCTTCTTCAGCATCAGGGCGTCTTCCTCGCGGTTCGGGCTCTCGCAGATGACGAGGCCCCGGACATCGAAATCGACGAGGGCTTCGATCCAATCATCGAAACGGAAATCCGACTGCATCAGGTCGAGATGTTTCAGCTCTCCGGCCTCGCTGTAATAGCTTCCCGAGATATGGATGTGGGCGTTTCTCAGGGCGACGCGGCCGAGCTTCTTTTCGACCTTGGAGAGGACCCGGGCGAACTCGTCATAGGAATTGACCCGGCCCTCCCGGGCATGGAGGTGGGAGAAGTCGAGGCAAGGCTGGACGTCCTCGATCTCCCGGCAGAGGTTCAGGACCTCTTCCAGGGAGCCGAACTGGGACCGCTTCCCCATGGTCTCGACGCGGAGCGTCACCGGCACGCGCTCCGAGCGGAGGATGGAGACGACCTGGGCGAGCTCCTTGCGGATGTCGGCGAAGGTCTGCTCGGGCGAGCTCCTTCCGTAGAAACCGGCATGGAAGACGGCGCTCCCCGCCCCGCAGGCGTGGGCGATCCGGGCCGTTGCCAGGATCCGCTCCTGGCTTTGGAGGCGCTTGCCGCGGTCCTCCGAGCTGAGGTTGATGAAATAGGGGGCGTGGGCGCTGAGCCGGACCTTCCGGACCGCGGCGGCCGCTGCGACCTTGTGGGCCGTATCCAAGCCCATCTTGACCCCGTTGACGAACTCTATCTCCTGGCAATCGAGGCCGAGGACGGAGGTGTGCTCGATCCCCTTGACGGTCGTGGCGTCCTGGCTCCCCAGCGGGACTCCGGCCGTGCCGAAGAGGAGGGTATCAGGAGCAGGCGACATCGGCCTTCCCCGCGGGGTCCAGGAACTCGGAGACGATGCGCATCGCGCAGAAGTCCCCGCACATGGAGCAGGCCTTCGTCCTGGTCTTCCGTTCCCGCCGAACGACGCCGAACTTGCGGGGATCGATGGCGAGCGCTTTCTGGCCCTCCCAATCGAGCCGCTTCCTGGCCCGGGAGAGCTCGAGGTCCCTTTCCCTCGCCCCTGGGACGTTCTTGACGATGTCGGCGGCGTGGGCGGCGATCCTCGAGGCCACGAGCCCCTCCTGGACGTCGTCGACGGAGGGGAGGCCCAGATGTTCCGAGGGCGTGACATAGCACAGGAAATCGGCGCCGGCGGCGGCGGCGATGGCCCCGCCGATGGCCGCGACGATATGGTCGTACCCGGGAGCGATGTCCGTGACGAGGGGCCCGAGGACGTAGAACGGGGCCTCGTGGCAGACGCGCTTCTGGAGCTTGACGTTCATTTCGATCTGGTCCAGCGGGACGTGGCCCGGCCCCTCGACCATGACCTGAACGCCCGCTTCGAGGGCCCGCTTCACGAGCTCGCCCAGGGTCAGGAGCTCTTCGATCTGGGGACGGTCCGTGGCGTCCATGATGCTCCCGGGCCTGAGTCCGTCCCCGAGGCTCAGGGTCACGTCATGGCGGCGGGCGATCTCGAGGAGGCGGTCGAACCGGGCATGGAAGGGATTCTCCTTCCCGTTATGGAGCATCCAGGCCAGATGGAAGGCCCCGCCCCGTGAGACGACGTCGGCCACGCGGCCCTGCGCCTTCAGCCGGTCGATGGCTTTCAGGGTCAGGCCGGCGTGGATGGTCATGAAATCCACGCCCTCGCGGGCCTGGCTCTCGACGGCGTCGAAGAGGTCGTCCTCGGTGATGTCGACGACGGTTCCGCGCTCCTCGATGGCCTTGACGGCGGCCTGGTAGATGGGGACCGTGCCGAGAGGAAGCGGCGTCGCGGCGAGGATGCGCCGCCTGATCGCGCGGATGTCGCCGCCCGTGCTCAGGTCCATGAGGGCGTCCGCCCCGTACTCGAGGCTGACGGCGACCTTCCTGAGCTCGACGGAGAGGCGTGGGAAGTCCTTGGAGGTGCCCAAATTGACGTTGACCTTGGTCCGAAGACCGTGCCCGATGCCGGCCGGACGCGAGGGTGCGTGGGCGGGATTCCAGGGAATGACGACCTTGCCCGAGGCCACGAGCCCGGCCAGGTCGGCGGGGGCAATCCGTTCCTCCCCGGCGATCTTCCGCAACTGGGGGGAGAGAGTCCCTTTCCTAGCCTTCTCGATCTGTGTCATGGTGTTCTTACAGAGGATAAAAATTCAGTATAGAGGAGGGGTCCGGGCCTGTCAAGAAATCGACGGGTCAGCGCGGCTGATCGACCCGGGTCGGATCGAGATCTCGGGGTCCGACGAACGCCTCTTTCATACGCGGCTAAGGCGCCGGCTTACGGACTCCGTGCGGCCCCGAATAGGATCGTTCCAGAAATTGGAGGTCCTCCGGGGTGTTCACGTTGGTATAGGCTGAGGCGATCGGGTAGTAAAGGACCTTTTGGTCGTCGTTGATGGCGCACTGGATCAGGTCCGGAAGCTCTTTCTCCCCCCGTTGCGGGTTCGTCGGGGTCAAGGGAACGTAATGGTAGATCTCGTTCTTGAAAAGGATGTTTCCGGTCCCCATGATGTCGTTGACGGGGTCCGTCGGCTTTTCGATGAGGCGCGTGATCCTTTTTGTCGTTTCCTCGCCTTGAACGGAATAGGTCTTCCGGATCCTTTGGAGATCTTCGACATGAACGATGCCGCAAGCGGCGAAGGCCCGCTGCTCCTGGAAGAAGCGGAGGAAGGCGGGGTGCTCGGCCTTCAGGAAATACTCGTCGGCCAGCTGCAGGATAAAATCGGAATCGCCGACCGCCGATCGGCCGCATTCGATGGCGTGGACGACCCCCCTTTGTTCCGGCTGGACGACGTACCTGACCGGGATCCCTCGATAGGAATCGCCGATGGCGCCTCTGATCTGTCCGCCCTGGTAGCCGATGACGACGACGATCTCGCCCACCCCGACGGCGGCGGCGCTGTCGAGGCTGAATTCGATCAGGTACTTGTCCCCGAATTTCAGCATGGCCTTGTTGAAATCTTCCGTGTATCCGCCCAGGCGTTTACCCCGGCCGCCGGCCAGGACCAGGGCCTTGATCCCTCTGGATAGGCTCATGATGGAGATCTCTAGATCCGATAGGGGTTCGTCCGGGAAAGCCCCAGCGAGACCAGGATCTGCCGCTTCTGGTCCCGTCTCATATAAGCCAGGACGTCCCGGGGCATGCGTCTTTCTTTCCGGCTCAGGCCGGCCCAGAGGTACCCGGCGAGCATGGAGAGTCCGGCGAAAAGGACCGGCTTGTGGAACGATCTGAGCACACAGCGGCCCAGGATGAAGGGAGCATAATTCCCCGCGACGTAATCGGCCTGTCCCATCTGGAAACAGATGGGGACCTTCTCTTTGACGGAATTCCCCGGCTGTCCATGGTGAAGGGCCCGGATCTCCGGGAAACAACGGACCTTCCAGCCCTTCATGCGGGCCATGGTAACGGCCACGACATCGGCATGATCATAAGGATGATAGCCGTCGATGTCCTCGAGGCATTCTTTCCTGAAGAACTGGACCGGCCCTCCCACGAAATCGGGCTGAATGAATCCTCCCGCCAGGCTCTCCCCGTTTTCCAGGACACTGTAGGCCCCGCCTCCGCAGATCCCCAGCCGATCGTCGGCGCTCATTATGGCCAGGAGCCTCTCGAAATAGGCGGGTTCGAACGTGATATCGGCGTCCAGGTTCCCGAAGAAATCATAATCGAGGCCTCCGAGGAGCTTGCGGACGTGCTCCCAGGCCCGCGCATAGGCGAAGGAGGCCTTTCCGAGGGTGGGGATCTTTCCCGGGACCTTTTCCAGCCTTTCGTACCGGACCCAGGGAAACTTCTGCGCGTAGCCTTGGATGATCCGGTCGGTCCCATCCGTGGAACCGTCGCTGACGATGAACCACCGCCGGGGAAGGACGGATTGTCCGAGAACGCACTCGATGGCCTGGGCGATCTGCCGTTCCTCATTATAAGCCACGGTCATCAGGAGATAGGCCATGTCTTTTGGGTCCTTTTCTGCCATTGGTCCCCCCTCCATCAGGACGGTTCGCGGCCGTCGGAGAGCTTCTCCCATTCTGCCTGAAGGCCTTCTTCGGCGACAAGCCGCTTGAGCTCGGCCAACGGGACGTTCCGGTCGAGGTAATTCATGTAGGAATCCCTGCTGTCCTTCTGCCCGAGGGCGTTCAAGCACAGGGCGGTGTAGAGGGTCGAGCGGAGGACGGCGTCCCGCGTGATCTTCTCTTCCGAGGCGGGACCGATGATCTTGTGGAATCCTTCGAGGGCCTTCCTGTAGTCCTTCTGGAAGTACAGGACCCGGGAGAGATGGTAGGTCGCCATCAGCTCTTCGGGGTCCCTTTTCAGGAGATCCCGCATGAGCTTGTTGGCCTTGCGAAAGTCTCTCCGGCTCACGTACAGGGACGCGAGATCGAGGCGAAGCCGGTCGTTATCCGGCTCCTTCCCGAGACGGCCCTCCAATTCCTTGACCTGAGCGGGATCGACAACGGGTCTCGCGACGGGGGGCGGGGCGGGTTCCTTTGGCTTTTCCCACGCCGGGAGGGTCTTCTCTTCGCTCCCGGCTTCGGCTTCAGGCGGCAGCTTTTCGCGAAGCCTTTCAAAGGCGTTCAGGGCCCCTTCGGCCAGTCCCAGGGAACCGGGGTCGGCATCTCCGATGAGCCCGACGGCCCGCCGCAGGAACTGTTCGCTCTTTTCGGCGTTCTTCAGAGAGGCGTGGCTCAGGGCGAGATAGACGCACGCCCGGGCCGAGCGGGCCCTGTCGGAGGCCAGCCCAAAAACGGCCACCTCCAGATCCTTGACGGATTTGGCGTGGTCTCCGGAGACGAACGCGGCTTCGCCGCCCTCGAAAAGCCTGAGGTAGAAAGGATCGATCGCCTGGGCCGCCGCAAGTCCCACCGCCGCGGCGAGGATAGCGGGAAGGGCCGCGACGAGGAGACGGGAGATCTTTCCGATCGCCGGAACGCACACGGTATCCATCTGGGGGGCCTCCATTACGGGTTATTTATATCCCCCTCAGGGCCCGGTTGTCAAAGCCCGGACCCGTGCCGGGATCCCCGGGGCGGCGGGACCTTTCGCGACCTCACCCCTATAGGTGAGGGGCGAGGGGCAATTTTCACCCCGGGATTCATCCTCCCGGACGATTGCGGCCCCAGGGGGGGAAGGCTAAGATTCCCCCGGACGACGATAATGACAAACCGTTCGATTTTGCGCCCGGCTTCGGATATAATCAAAGCCACTTGGTTTGTCGTCTTCGCAAAAGCTTAGGTATTTCTTCACAATCGAGATAGACGGATTTTGCCATCGGCGGTAGCTTGCGCAAAATCCGCTCAAGCTCCTTGAAAAACATGCCTCGGAAAGCCCCGGACCCCGGCGTCAAGGACGGATTCGGCAGCGCCATGCTCGCCAGGAACACGATCATCAATTTTGCCGGGCTAGCCGTCCCGTTCGCCGTGGGTTTCCTGACGATCCCTCTCGTCATCCGCTATCTGGGAACGACCCGGTTCGGGATCCTCTCCATCGTTTGGATCGTTTTCGGCTACTTCGGCATGTTCGAGCTCGGATTGGGAAGGACGACGACCAAATACATTGCCGAAGCCCTCGGGAAGGGAGAGACGGAGCGCATCTCGGGATATTTCTGGACGACGGTCTTCCTGCAGGTCGCCGTCGGGTCCGTTGCCTTCCTGGGCTTGTTCCTTGCGGCCCCCCTCCTCTCCGAGCGCTTTTTGAAGATCCCCGCCGCCTTCGGCCCGGAGACCCGGCTGACCCTTCAGCTCGTGGCCCTCTCCCTGCCCCTGAATTTCGTGTCCTCCTCTTTCCGGGGCATCCTCGAGGCCGGACAGCGATTCGACTTGGTGAACGCCGTCAAGATCCCTCTCAACATCCTGTTCTATTCCCTGCCCCTCATCGGGGCCCTCTTGGGGTTCCGCCTTCCCGGGATCGTCGTCATGCTCATCCTCTCGCGTCTTTTGGGCCTGTTGCTGTGGGCGTTCTGCAGCTTTCGCGTCTTTCCCGTCCTGAGATCGAGGCCGGTTTTTGTCAGGACCTATCTTCGCCCCCTGCTGTCGTTCAGCGGCTGGCTCGCGGTCTCGGGCATCCTGTACACCATGATCAACTCCCTGGACCGTCTCATGATCGGCAACATGGCCGGCATGGACGCCGTCAGCTATTATTCCGCGCCGTACGAGGCCATTAGCCGGATCGGCATCATACCGGGGAGCCTGTCCCTGGTCCTTTTCCCGGCTTTCAGCTTCCTCAACGGAGGGAACCAGGGCGCGAGGATCGAGGAGATCATTTCGAGGTCCATCAAGTACCTCCTCATCCTGACGGGCCCGGTCCTTCTCCTCGTTTTCTTTTTCAGCCGCGAGATCCTCGCCCTGTGGCTGGGTCCCGAGTTCGCCCTCCGGAGCACGGCCGTGCTCCAGATGCTGGCCATCGGCTTCCTGATCAATACGCTCGTCACGGTGGCCTACAACTACCTTCAGGGGATCGGGCGCGTGGACGTGACGACGAAATTCCAGGTTCTCGAGCTCATCACGTATTCCCTTCTGATGTGGGCCTTCGTCAGGACATGGGGCATCAACGGCGCCGCCCTGGCGACGGCCATCCGGCTGGCGGCCTTCACGTTCTTCAATTTCTGGGCGGCCGGGAAGTTCGGCCGGATCCGGATGCGCCGGCTCTGGGAGGGCGGCACGGCCCGGCTAGTGTTCCTCCTCCTGGCCTATATCGCCGGGCTGGCTCTCTGCGACCGCGTCCTGCACATCAAGCTGATCGGCGCGATCTTCCTGTCGGCGGGCCTGGTCCCGGCAATCCTGATGTTCGCGATGGACCGGCGGGAACGTTCGTTCATCCGCGAACGGCTGGCCCCCGTCCTTTCGGGGAGGAGGCCGACATGATCCTCGGCGGGCTCATCAAAACGGTCCTCTTCAGGCTGACCCGTCCGCCTCAAGGCCTGGCCGGGATCGCCGTCAGCGGGGAAGAGGCGCGCTTCTTCGCCGGGAATTACGGCCAATGGCGATATATCCGGGGCTTCTCTGACGAAAGCGGGGTCAACGAGGGGCGGATCCTGGGGATGCTGATGGACGTCCTGGGTCCCGGCGACACCGTCTATGATGTCGGCGCCAATATCGGGATCCACTCCGTCTTCCTCGCCAAACGAGTCGGCCCATCCGGGCGCGTGATCTCCTTCGAGCCTGATCCGGCGATCGCCGATATTCTGGAAGGCCACGTCCGGCTGAACGGCCTGGACAACGTCACGGTCGTCCGGATGGCCCTCGGTGCCCGCGAATACCTCGGGGAGCTGTTCGTCGACAGGAAGATCGGAATGGGCTCGACGAGCCTCGTCCCTGCGGAGGGCAAATCGCATTCCGGGACGGCCCGTGTCGTCCGCGGGGACGGAATCGTCGCCGAATTGGGCCTGCCCGCGCCCCGGGCCATCAAGATCGACGTCGAAGGCTACGAGATCGCGGCCCTTGAAGGATTGCGGGAGACGCTTCGGGATCCGGGGTGCCTTTACCTGTGTTGCGAGATCCATCCGACCCTCTTGCCCGATAAGCGGACCGAAAGCGACGTCCTGCGAATGATCGAGGACGCGGGCTTCGCCCCGATGGGCATATATCCGCGGGGACAGGAGATCCATACGATGTTCCGGAAGGCGGGGGCGTGATGGGCAAGCCCAGCGTCGCGATCTTCCATCCCCAGCTCCGCGAGGGCGGCGGATCCGAAGCCAGGGCCCTGCGCGCCGCCGAGGCGCTCGAAGAGGATCATGACGTCACCCTGGTCACGATGGGGGATCCGGACCTCGGCCGGCTCAACGGATACTATGGGACGCGTCTCGACGCGGAACGGGTCCGCATCGTGTCCTTTCCCATCCCCGCCTTCGCCAGGACCCGGTTCTCCGCCCTGAGGTCGGCGCGCGCGGCTCGCTATTGCCGCGAGAATGCCTCCCGTTTCGATCTCATGATCTCGACCTATAACGTCATGGATTTCGGGGTGAGAGGCATCCAATTCATCGCCGATTTCTCCTTCGACGATCTCCTCCGCGAGAGGGACAGGAAAGAGCCCAAGGCCTTCGTCCGGGCTTTTCATCGGAGCCGGGTCATCCGAGGACCGTATCTTTCCCTGGCCCGGGCCCTTTCCCGGGCGTCCCGGGACGGATGGAAAAGGAACTTAACCATAGCGAATTCGGATTGGACCGCCCGGACCCTGCGGGAGTCCTTCGGGATCGAGACCCGGCGGATCTATCCGCCGGTCGTCGACGTCCCTCCGGGCCTCCCCTGGGAGGAGCGGGAGCCCGGGTTCGTCTATCTGGGAAGGATCTCCCCGGAAAAGGACATCGAATCGATCATCGCCGTCCTGAGGGAGGTCCGACAAGCCGGGGCCGCCGTCCACCTTCATATCATCGGCGACGGGATCGACGCCGATTACATGGCCAGGATCAAGGCCCTTGCCCTTCAGAACGCGGACTGGGTCTTCCTGGAGGGCCGGATGGCCGGAAAGGAAAAGGCGGCGTTCCTCGGCCGGCATCGCTTCGGGATCTCGGCCTGTTGGAACGAGGCGTTCGGGATCGCCGTCGCGGAAATGGTCAAAGCGGGCTGTCTCGTCTGGGTTCCCGCGAGCGGGGGCCAGACCGAGATCGTCGAGCGTCCGGAACTCATATACTCAGGGCGGTCGGAGGCTGTCGGGAAGATCGGGCGCGTCCTGGAAGACAAGGGCCTTCAGGGCGCCCTCCGCGAGCATCTCGAGCGCCGCAAGGCGGCCTTCTCGGTGGACCGGTTCGCCCGGGAGGTCCGGGAGGTGGCGGGGGATTTCCTCAAGGATCGACCTTCCCGGGAAGCTCGGAGGCGGCGATCATGAAAACGGCCATGATCGCTCTCTATGAGGTCTTTCCTCCCGCTTCCGGGGCGGCCTCCGTGAGCTATCACCTGGCCCGGCATCTTCCCGGAGAGGTCGTGCTGATCCAAATGACCCACAGGACATCGCTGACGGGGTCTCCAGGGGAGATCAGGACGGTCGATCTTCCGTATTCCTCCGATCGTCACTTGCGGAAGGTCCTGTCGATCTTCCGGAGGCTCCCGGCCATCGTCCGCGCCGTGAGGTCCGAACGGCCCGACGCCGTTGTGATCGAGGGGGCTTCCTGGGCGGCTTATCTGCTCCTCGTCTTCGCCTCCTTGAGGATCGCGGGCGTCCGCTCCCCGATCGTCTATCACTCCCATAACGTGGAATATCTGCTGAGGAAGGGCCGGAACGGTCCCTTCGTATCCCGGCTCACCCGTTGGGCGGAAAAGACCATCGGCCGTAGATCCGACCTTGTCACGGCCGTGTCCGTCGCGGACGCCCGGGCGTTCAAGGGATTGTATGGATGGGCGCCGGTCATCGTTCCGAACGGCGTCGATCCCGACCGGTTCGACGTCTCGCCCGAAAAGGCGGCCCTGGTGGCATCGAAATACGGGCTCACCGATAAAACCGTTCTGTTCATGGGATTGCCGGACTATCCTCCCAACAGAGAAGCGATCGATGCCCTTGTCTCCAGCATATTTCCCTCGGCGTCGAGGTCCATCCCCGGACTCCAGCTGGCCATCATCGGGGGCCGGATCGCCGTCCGGCGGGACTGGCTCCTGAACCCCGGGTCGATTCCTCATACCGAGGTGCCCGCGTTCGTGAAGGCCTGCGCTCTTTGTGTGGCCCCCATCCGATCGGGTTCGGGAACGCGGGTGAAGCTGCTCGAGTACATGGCCGCGGGGCGTCCCATCGTCTCCACGACCAAGGGGGCTGAAGGGCTGGAGGCGATCTCCGGGCGCCATCTGCTGATCGCGGATTCCGACGAGAATTTCGCGGACGGGATCGTTCAACTCATGCGCGATCCCGCGCGGTCGGAGCTCTTGGGGCGCCAGGCCCGGATCTTCGCGCGCGAACACTTCTCCTGGCGAGCCATCGCCGAGGGTTTATCGCGTGAGATCCGCGGCCTCGTCCGCGGCGGAACGGATGGAGCCCCCCGGGCCGAATCACCTGAAAGCGCTATTCCCCATGACCAAGCTTAGAGTCCTCGTCTCCGCCTACGCCTGCAATCCCTCCGGGTCCGTCCACCTTCACCCCGGGGAGGACCTGACCGGATGGAGGCTCGTGGAACAGCTGGGCCGGTTCCACGATCTCTGGGTGATCGCCCACGGCTACAACAAGCCGGGGGTGGAAAGCACCCGGCCGGAAGCGACGGCGGGTTCGCCCCGATTCATCTTCGTGGAGCTTCCTGCCGGGCTGAAATGGCTGTACAGGATCGAGTTCGGGCAGAGGATCTATTATTACCTCTGGCAGATCAAGGCCTGGAGGGTCGCCCGAAAGCTCCATAAGGAGTTCCGGTTCGACGTCGCCCACCACGTCACGTTCGGCAATGATTGGATCGCCAGCTATATCGGGGCCTTCCTTCCCGTGCCGTTCGTTTGGGGGCCCGTCGGCGGCGGCCAGAGGACCCCGAAGCCGCTCCGGTCGGAATACTCGCTTTACGGGCGGTTCGCGGAGGATACCCGGAACATCGCCCAATGGTTCGGGCGACGGGACCCCGTGCGCCGCCGCGCGGTCCGCCGGGCCAAGGCGCTCCTTGTCTGCAACGACGAAACGCGCGAGCTCGTCCCGGAACGCTTCCGGGACAAGGCGCTTTTCTTCCCGGTCAACGGCATCTCCGAGAACGACATTCTCCCGAGGCCCGTCCGAGTCCGCGAGCCGGGGGCCTTTCGGGTCATGACGGCCGGCCGTCTCCATCGTCTCAAGGGCTTTGCCCTCGCGGTCCGTGCCTTTGCCCGGTTCGCGTCCGAGCGCCCCGACGCCCGGATGCTCATCATCGGCAAGGGGCCCGAGGAGGAGCGGCTGAAACGGCTCATCGGCGACCTGGGTCTGGGCGATTCGGTGACGATCCGGGATTGGCTTCCGCGCGAGAAGGTCCTGGAGGAGATGCGGTCGTCCAACGTCTTCCTGTTCCCGAGCTTTCGTGACGGCGGCGGCGCGGTCGTCGTCGAGGCCATGGCCTCCGGGCTCCCCGTGATCTGCCTCGATTCGGGCGGCCCCGGCTCCCATATCCAGGAGGAGTGGGGGATCAAGATCGGCCCTGCGGACTCCGAGCGCGTCGTCGGGGAAATGGCCCGCGCCCTGAAGGCCCTTCGTGATGACGAGCCGTTACGCGCGGCTCTGGGCGAGGCCGCCAGAAAGAGGGCGGCCGCTTATTATCCCTGGAGGGCTCACGGAGACAGGCTCCATGAGATCTATCGTTCCGTCGTCCTCGGGTCCCGCGGGGGGCGGAGTCAGGAATGATCTTCACGGACCTCCTCTGGCTTCTCGTCTGGGGCGGGATGTTCACGGGCATCTACAATCTCCGCCTGGCCGGAGGGTGGTCCGATCCCCTGTCCGTTTTTCAGGCCGTGAGGACTCTTTTTCCCCTCGCGGCCGCTTATCTGAGCCTGATATGGATGCTGGTCAAAAGGCCGGGATTCTCTTTCCTCAGGATGCCCGCGAGCTTTCTTTTCGGCTACTTCGCGGTCAGCGCCGTATCCTCCGTTTTCCTGTCCCCGAACCGGCTGACGGCCCTCTATTGGGCGGGTGAGTACGTCGCGCCCCTGCTCGTCGTCTGGGTCGCCGTAGAGACGCCCGACCCGCTGGACAAGCTTCGGAGGATCCTGTACCTGAACAACATCATCGTCGCCGTGATCTTCTTCGCCCTCATCCCCGACGTGCTCCGTGTCGGCGGCTCGGACGAGCTCTTTACCCAGATCTATAAGCTTCCGTTCAACCTGGGCGACATGAGGGCCAACGGGGTCGGGCGTTTCGCGCTGGTGATGGTCATCATCTCGTTCACCTATCTGATCTGCCGAAGGAGGAAGAGGGATAAGATCGCCTGGGCGGTCCTTCTCCTGCCGGCCCTGTTCATGCTGGCCCAGACCCGGTCCCGGACCTCGCTGCTCGGGCTGGCCATATCCGGAGTCCTGCTGGTCCTGATCCTGGGGGTGGACCTCAGGTTCCTCGTCATCGCCCCTGCCGCGACCTATCTCGTCTATCTATCCGGCATCAAATGGCGCCTCCAGGGCCACGTCGAAAGGCTCATGTTCCTGACCGGCCGGGATTATACCTGGCGCAAGGGGCTGACCCAGATCGAGCACTCGCCCTTCCTCGGGTGGGGATTCCACGCGGACCGGCTGATGCTCAACTCCGAGCACATGCACAATTCCTATCTCCATTCGGCCATTCACAGCGGCCTGTTCGGGGCCGCCCTCTTCACGGCGGCGATCGTTGCGATCTGGCAGCTTCATCCTGCGATCGGGGCTCATGAAGAGGATCCGGTGAGTCTCGGGGCCGGATCTCCCGTTGCTCATGCAATCGGTCCTGATCATCGGCTTCCTGACCGGCCGGAGCTTCTTCGAATCGACGGCGGCCTTCTACGGGGTCGATCTCCTGCTCCTCGTCCCGGCCATGGCCTATATCTGGGTCTGGAGTCCGCGAACCGAAGGCGGTCCCGCCGGGACCGAAGATCCCTCGAGAGGCGCGCGTCGCGCAGTCCTGACATGAAGATCTCCATCCACACCATGTATTTCCTGCCGGACTTCGGCAGCGCGCCGATCCTCATCAACGAGCTGGCGACCGACCTGGCGGCGCGGGGGCACGAGGTCGAGGTCGTGACGACCATCCCGAGGCGAAGGCCGGCGGAGCTCAAAGGGCGACTGCTTTCGCGGCGGCGGGAGAACGGCTTCCTCGTCAAGCGGTTCTGGACGAACGCGGGCGCCGCATCCGATCGCCCGGCTCCTCGCCTGGAACATCTATACGGCGGAGACCATCCTCAATGCCTTGACGCTCCGGAAAGGGGATATCCTCTTCCTGCGCACGCCGCCGCTCCAGCTCGGCCTCACGGGATTCCTGGCCGCGAAGCTCCGGGGCGCCAGAGTGCTCCTCAACGTCCAGGACATCCATCCCGATCTCTCCATCGAATCGGGCATCCTCAGGAATCCGCGCCGCCATCCGCTTCGCCCAGGCCCTCGAGAAGTGGGTCTACCGGATCTCCGACCATATCGTCGTCATCGGCGACGGCTTCCTGAGGAACCTCCTGGACAAGGGGGTCCCGCGCGACAAGCTGACCGTGATCCCCAACTGGGTGGACACCGATTTCCTGAAGCCTTATCCCAAGGACAATCCCGTTTCCAGGAAATACGGCCTTCAGGACAAGTTCGTCATCATGTATTCGGGGACGATCAGCATCAGCAGCAACCGGGCCCTGGAACGCGTCCTCGAGGCGGCCGCGGCGACTGAAGGAGGCGAAGGACGTGGTGTTCGTGATCGTCGGCGAAGGGATGAAGAAGGCCGAACTGCAAAAAAGGGCCGCCGCGATGGGGGTCGACAACGTCCGATTCCTGCCGTTCCAGCCGTACGCCGACCTGCCCGAGCTCCTGGCCTCGAGCGACGTCCTCCTCGTCCCCCTGGACAAGGAAAAGTCGCAGATGTCCGTCCCGTCGAAGCTCTATAACTTCCTGGCCGCGGGAAGGCCGATCCTGGGGCTGGCGCCGGCGGATTCCGAGGTCGCCGCTCTGATCCGCGGGAATCGCTGCGGGGAGGTCGTCCCTCCCGACGACGTCCCGGCCATCGGGGAGACGGTCCTCAAGCTCAAGGGGGATCCCGGGGCGCGCCGGGAGATGGCCGCGAACGCCCGGCGCTACGTCGTCGACAATTTCGCCCGGAAGATGATCATGGACAGGTACGAGGATCTGCTGGCGGTCGTTTCGCGCGGACGGGGGCCTGTCATGAGCCGGGCGAGACGGTTCTTCAAGTATTGGCTTCCGCCGGTCGCTCTGGATGGCGATCTTCTTTCCCGTCGGGAACAAGGCCTTGGCCAGCAGCCTCACCTACGAGATCTCGACGGCCGTGTTCCGATGGCTGTTCCCGCATGCTTCCGCGGAGGCCGTGGACGTGTTCTATGTCGTCTTCCGCAAGTCCCTGCATTTCCTCGAGTACGGCGTCCTCGCCTATCTGCTCTTCCGGGCCTTCCGGGGGACCGATCGCACGGAGATGGACTCCGGGATGGGCTCTCAAGGCCGGGCTCGTCGCCGTCGCTTACGGATTCCTGGACGAATACCTCCAGAGCTTCGTCCCGAACAGGAACGGGAGCCCCGTCGATTGGGGCGTCGACATCGCCGGCATCGCTGGCCGTGCTGGGAACGAAATTCCTGCGGCGGAACGCCTCGCGGGCCGGGGCCGCTCGACCGGAGCCTTGTTCCTCAAGCGGCCCGTTCGATATCGCGCTGTCGTTCGTCGGCCTCGTCCTCTCGTCCCCGCTGTGGCTCCTTTTCGGGCTCCTGATATGGCTCCAGGACAGGGGGCCCGTCTTCTATGGTCAGGAACGGGTCGGGAAGAACGGCCGGGTCTTCAAGGCCATGAAGTTCCGTTCGATGATCGTCGATGCGGAAAAGGGCAGGGGAGCCGTCCAGGCCGTCGCGAACGATCCCCGGGTGACGAAGATCGGCCGCATCCTGAGGGCCACGGCCATGGACGAGCTTCCCCAGCTCTGGAACATCTTCAAGGGCGACATGAGCTTCGTCGGCCCTCGGGCCCTGAGGCCCCACGAAAAAGAGGTCCAGGGCGACCCGGACACCCGGGCCATCGAGGATATCCCGGGATATCGGCGAACGGCATGCTGTCAGGCCCGGGCTGACGGGCCTGACCCAGGTCTATCTGCCCGGGGAGACCCCGCGACGGAAGAAGTTCCGCTACGACCTTCTCTATATCCGGAAGCGGACCTTCTGGCTGGACCTCAAGCTCGTCTTCCTCTCGTTCTGGATCACGTTCAGGGGAAAATGGGAGTCAAGGACGCAGAAGGTCTAGCCCGGGAAAGGCCGGACCGATTGACATTTCCCGGCCATATCACTTAAATAGAGACGCAAATGAAGAGCTCGGACGTTCTCATCGTCGGCGGAGGACCCAGCGGTCTTCGCCTGGCCGCCCGCCTGGCCGGAGCCGGGCTCGCACGTCCGTGTTCTCGAGAGGAAGGACGGCATCGGATCCAGGGTCGTCTGCACCGGGATCATCGGGAAGGAGGTCTTCGATTCCTTCGGGATGAACCGGGACTCCGCCCTGTGCGAACTGCAGACCGTCAGGCTCGTTTCGCCCTTCGGCACGTCCGTCGTCTATCGTCATCCCCAGCCCTTCGCCTACGTCGTGGACAGGGAGCGGTTCGACCGCAACCTGGCTTCCGAGGCGCGGGCCCGGGGCGCCGAGATCGTGCTGTCGACGAAAGCCGAGGATGTCCTCGTCTCCGAAGAGGGCGTCCGGGTCCGCGCCAGGGAAGCGGGCGGAAGCCGGAGCCTCTATTCGGCCAGGATGGCCGTCCTGGCCTCGGGCATCGATTTCGGGCTTCACGCGAAGCTCGGCCTGGGGCGGCCCGAAGGAATACCTGAACGGAGCCCAGGTGGAGATCGAGACGGACGGAAGCCGCCGCCGCCATCTTCGTCGGCCGCGACGTCGCGCCCGGGGCATTCGCCTGGACGGTCCCGTCCGGGCCCTCGCGCCTCAGGGTCGGGCGTCCTGACCAAGCGCGAGCCGCGGACCTATCTCGCGAGACTCGCCGGGACGATGTTCCCGGACCGCTATGCGGACGCGGCTCCGACGGGATCAGGATCAAGGCGATCGCCCAGGGCCTGCTTTCGAGGACCTACGCGGAACGCGTCATTGCCGTCGGCGAGGCCGCGGGGCACGTCAAGACGACGACCGGCGGCGGGGTCGCCTTCGGGCTGATGGGCGCCGATATCGCCTCGGATGTCATCGGCGGGTGCTTCGCCAGGAGCGCCTTCGGGGCCAAAGACCTGGCCCCCTACGAGAAGGCCTGGAAGACCGCCATGCAGAGGGAGATCGTCCTGGGACGCATGGCCCGCAGGGTCTGCGCCCGGCTGACGGACGCCCAGATGGAACGGATCTTCTATCTGGCCCAGACCGACGGGATCATCCCCATCATCCGCGAGAAGGGCGATTTCGACTGGCACGGCGACCTGATCCTGGCCCTGGTCAAGAGGCTGTCCTTCATGAAGGTCTTCCGGGGGGTGTCCCATGGCCCCTGGCCGAAGAACCTTTCCTGACCGTCAGGATCTTCGAGGCCGTTCGATGAAAAGATTCGCATCCCTGAATTGGAAGAGCGTCTGGCCGTGGCTTGCTCATTGCCGCCGCGGCGTATTTCCTGGCCAAACAGATCGTCCGATGAGAAAGCTCCACGGGATCATTGCCGCGGGACTGGTCTGCTTTGCCTGCGTATCCGCATTTGGGCAGAACTACAAGAACTTCGATGTCGAGCTGAACGAGATCCGGTCTGGGGCGAAGCTGCGGATCGGTCCGTTCCGGTTCCTGCCGGAGTTCCGGCTGACGAACGTCGGGTACGATGACAACGTCTATTTCCGGAGCACGGAAGAGAAGGCCGTAGGGGATTATACCGGCACGATATCCCCCGAGGTCAGGGCCTATCTCCTGCTGGGCCGCTCGCTGATCCTGTCGTTGACGGATAATCCCGAATACCTGTATTTCGCCAGGGAAACTCGGCTTCGGAGGTTCACCAACAGCTTCAGTCCCGGCGTCCGCCTGCGGCTTTTCAATCGGCTGGCCTTCTCCGGCATCTACCATTTCGAGAAACACCAGCGAAGGGCCTTGAGCGAATTCGTCGAGTCTCGTGACCGACACCGACAAGGGCGTGAAGCTGGCCGCGTTCTATGAGACGCCGCGCGGTTCCGCCATCGGCGTCGCCGGGACGGTCGACGAGATTCCAGTACGAGGATATCGTCCTTCCCGACAGCGAGACGTTGTTGTCGAGGAGCCTGAACCGCAAGGAGACGACCGGGAGCGCCGAGCTCTATTATCCGGTCTTCGCCGAGAGCTTCTTCTTCGTGACGACCGGCGCCACCACCTATGAATTCGACGATCCTTCCTACCAGTGGCGGAATTCCCGCTCTTACCAGGTCTCGAGCGGGATCCGGTTCCCTCTCGTGGGAAGGGCCCGGGGGACTCTGTCCTTGGGCTATAAGAAGTTCACCCCGGACTCGAAGGACCGGAAGACCTTTTCCGGACTGATCGCCGACACGAACCTCGATTTCCGGCTCGGGCGCTTCGACCTCCGCTTCCGGCTCGGACGCGACATCTATTTTTCCTATCTCGCGGACGCCTTATTTCTACGTCGAGAACCGCGTGAGCCCCGGGATCTCCTTTCGTCTGACCCGGCGCTTCCGACTCGATTATGACTTCAGGCACGGCTGGCTCCGCTATCCGGAGCCGTTCCAGATCCCGGGGCCCGGCGGTGCCCCCCTGGAGATCGCCAGGCGGGACAGCCATCGGACCCATTCGATCGGATTCTCGGTCTTTGTCTTCCGGAAGACAGGCATCCAGTTGAGCTACAATATCTATGCGAGGGATTCGAACGCTCCGGGCTTCGACCGGAAGAAGAATTTCATCGGGCTCAGCCTGATCCGGGATTTCTAACCGCCTCATCAAGGAGTTGGACATGGGCGCCAAATCGACCAAGATCATCATGATGGTCCTGCTGGCCATGGGTTCCGTCCTCCTGACGGCCCAGGAGAAGTTCACCCAGGAATACCGCGTCGGTCCCAAGGACCTCCTCGAGATCAGCGTCTTCGGGGCGGACGAGCTGAGCCGGACGGTCCGGGTGTCCGAGGACGGGAAGGTCAGCCTTCCGCTCCTCGGCGAGGTTCTCGTCGACGGACTGACGAAGTCCGAGCTCGAAAAGAAGCTGGCCGATCTCCTGGGAGAGAAGTACGTCCAGAACCCCCAGGTGACCGTCTTCATCCGCGAGTACCAGAGCAAGCGGGTCTCCGTGCTCGGCGCGGTCGAGAAGCCCGGGCCCTACCAGCTCCTTGGCCGCCAGACGCTCATGCAGATCGTCTCCGAGGCCGGCGGCCTGACCCGGGACGCGGGGAGCGACATCATCATCATCCGCCAGCTCCCCGACGGGACGAGCACGTCGCTCCGCATCTCCATCGACGACCTCTTCCTCAAGGGCGACGCCAAGCTCAACGTCCCCCTGGAAGCGGGCGACATCGTCAATATCCCGGTGGACAAGCTCGTGGCCGTCTATGTCTTCGGCCAGGTCAAGAATCCGGGCGCCCTCCAGGTCAAGAAGTCCGCCATGCCGACGCTCCTCCAGGCCATCGCCCAGGCCGGAGGCTTCACGGACCGGGCGGCCCGGGGCGGCGTCGTCATCAAGCGGAAGGACGAGACCGGCAAGGAAAAAGAGATCAAGGTCAACGCGAGGAGCATCCTCAACAACAAGACAGAAGGACGTCCCGCTCCTCGAGAACGACACGGTCTACGTCCCCGAATCCATCTTCTAAGGAATACGGCCATGAACACGTCCCTCGAAAGAAAAGAGATCGACCTCCAGGAATACGTCCGTATCGTCCTGAAGAGGAAGAACATCCTCATCGCGTTCACCGCGGTCCTGCTGGTCTTCGTCGCGATCTTCTCGTTCACCGCGACCCGCCTCTACCGGGCCACGGCGACCATCATGATCGACGAGCCCAGCTCGAGCATGCTCAATATCCAGGACATCATGAGCTCCGGGGGCTATTACCGGGCCGATTTCCTGGGGACCTACTTCAACACCCAGCTCAAGCTCCTCACGAGCCGGTCCCTGGCCGAGCGGGTGGCCAAGAAGATGAACTTCCCGGCCCGGCCCGAATTCCAGGCGGCGGCGCGGCCCCGGCCGAACCCGATCGCGGGGATCAAGGACCTCGTCACCCTGCGCTGGCTCTTCGGCTCGAAGAAGGCGGCCTCCCCGGCGACCAGCCCCAATACAAGCCGAGCCCTTATTCGGCCTACGCGTTCACGGTCCTCGGCGGCCTGAGCATCGCCCCCGTCGAGGAGACCCGGCTCGTCGATGTCAGCTACACATCCCGGCATCCGGTCCTGGCCGCGGACGTCGTCAACGCCCTCGTCGAGGAGTTCATCAGCTACTCCATCGAGACGCGGTACGAGGCCACTCAGCAGACGTCGGAGTTCCTGAGCGAGCAGATCGCCAAGCTCCGCGACGACCTCGGCGCGAAGGAGAGGGACCTTCAGAGGTACGGCGAGGAGAAGAAGCTCCTCTTCCTCAACAAGGACGAGAGCTCGGTCGTCACCAAGTTCGCCGACGTGAGCTCGGCCCTGACCGAGGCCCAGGTCGACCGCATCAAGAAGGAATCCACGTTCCGGGAGCTGAAGGGCCTGAGCCTGGATACCCTGCCCCAGTACATCGATAACCCTCTCATCCAGAGCCTGAAAACCTCCTACACCCAGACCAAGAACGCATATGACGAGAGGATCAAGGTCTTCAAGCCCGATTACCCCGAGATGGTCAAGCTCAAGGCCCGGCTGGACAGCATGAAGTCCGAGCTCGAGAGCGAGATCCGCAAGGCCGTGGACGCCTCCGAGGCCGATTTCCGGGCCGCCCAGAAGAAGGAGGCCTCTCTCCAGAACATGCTGGAGACGCAGAGGACCGAAGTGTCCCGGACCGACAGCAACGCCATCCTGTACAACAGCCTCCGGATCGAGGTCGAGAACATGCGGAACCTCTTGAACTCGCTGACCGCCAAGCAGAACGAGACCCTCGTCTCGGCCAGGCTCGGCGGCCTCCGGACGAGCAATATCAAGATCATCGACCGGGCGCTCGTGCCGGGCGGGCCGTTCACGCCCAATACCCGAAACAATCTCCTGATGGCCCTCCTCGTCGGCCTCATCGGCGGCCTGGGCCTCGTCTTCCTCGCCGAATACCTGGACAACACCGTCAAGGGGCCCGAGGACGCCGAAAAGCTCACCGGCCTCCCGTCCCTGGGGATCATTCCGTTCCTCGAACCCAACGGCTTGAAGAAGAGAGGCGACACCTACGGGACCTACTCCTACGGGGCGGAGAACGCGCCCCGGAGCGAGGTCATGCCGGAGGTCAGCGACATCGAGCTCATCAACCACCTGTACCCGAAATTCTCCATCTCCGAGGACTACCGGACGGTCCGGACGTCCATCCTGTTCTCCAACGCCGACCGTCAGCCCAAGACGATCTGTTTCACGAGCACCCAGCCGCAGGAAGGGAAGACGGCCACGGTCGCCAACATGGCCGTCTCGTTCGCCCAGCTCGAAGGCCGGATCCTGCTCATCGACGGGGACCTGCGCAAGCCGCGGCTTCACAAGGTCTTCAAGGTGCGGAACCTCGTCGGCCTGAGCGGCTGTCTGACGGGCAAGGTGACGTTCGACGACGCCGTCCAGAAGACCGCCATCGAGAACATTTGGATCCTCCCCAGCGGCCCGCATCCCCCGAACCCGGCCGAGCTCCTCAACTCCCGGCGGATGAAGGATCTCCTCGCCCTGGTCCGGGACCGGTTCGATTTCGTCCTCCTCGACACGCCGCCGGTCCTGGCCGTCATCGACCCGGTCATCATCAGCTCGCTCACCGACTGCACCATCCTCGTCATCCGGGCCGGCAAGACGACGCGAAAGCCGCTCGTCCGGGCGGTCGAGGAGATCCGAAAGTCCAAGGCCGACGTCATCGGCGTCATCTTCAACGAGGTCCGGCTCGGCCGACAGGGGGCCGCGGTGCCGTATTACCACTATTACCAATACGAGTATTCCACGAGTCCCGACGATCGCAGGAGATCGCCGGAGGGGAAGGACACAGCGGCCGGCGGCAAGGCCGGGAAGGACGCGCGCGCCCAAGGATGATCGACCTCCACTGCCATATCCTGCCGGGCCTGGACGACGGGGCCAGAGACCTGGCCCATGCCGTCGCGATGGCCCGGATCGCCCGCGACGACGGTATCACCCATATCGCCGGGACGCCGCATCTGTACAAGGGGAGCTTCGATTTCCCCGATCTCGGCGTGTTCGACGAGGCCCGGGCAAGGCTCGCCGGCGCGCTCCGTGAAGAGCATATCGACGTGGCGATCCTGCCCGGAGCCGAGGTCCATATCAGCCACGGCCTCCTCGGCGAGGTCCGGGCCCGGGGCAAGAGACTGACCCTCGCGGGGAGCGCGTACCTCATCGTGGAGTTTCCCGATGATCACGTCTTTTCAGGGGCGAAGGACCTGTTCTTCGAGCTCATGAGCGAGGGCTTCGTTCCCATCATCGCCCATCCCGAAAGGAACACGATGTTCGTCGCGGTTTCCCAAGCTCCTCTTCGAGCTCGTCGCCCTGGGCGCCTTGGCCCAGGCCAATGCCGGGAGCCTGACGGACAGCCCGGACCTCGAAGCGGGGGAGGCGGCCCGGAAGTTCCTCGAGCTGGGCCTCGTCCATTTCATCGCGAGCGACGGCCACAACACGCACGCCAAGGCTCCCCGGCTCGCGGCCGCCGCGGAGGCCGCCGCCGCCGTCATCGGAGAGGCCGGCGCCGAGGCGCTTGTCTCGGACAATCCGCGTGCCGTCATGGAAGACAAAGAGATTCCCTTTCGTCCCGAGCCCGTCGACCCGGCGGGGAAGGACAGAAAACTCAAGTTGAGGATCCCCGGCTTCCTGAGGCCGGGCAAATGAACGTTCCGGAGCCCCGAGGACCATGAAGCTCAAGATCGTACGACGCAGGACGGTTTCCCCCCGGCCGCCCGCCTCCGGGGCGGTGACGGCGAGGCTCATCCAGTACGGCCTCCTGGCCCTGCTCGTCCTCAGCCCCCTGCCGGCGGCTTCGGTCAACGAATGGTCGATCCTCATCATCGAGCTCGCCGTGTTCGCGATGGTCGGGGCCTATCTCCTCGCGAGCCAAAGGCCCGCGATCAATCCCCATCTCGAAGAGCGGCTGAAATGGCCCCGGTACGCTTTTGCGGCTCTGTTCGGCTTCATCGTCCTCCAGGCCCTGCCGCTTCCGGTGTTCCTTGTCCGCATCCTCTCGCCGGGGACCTACGCCTTCCACAAAGCCTTCTCCCCGGCTTCGCGGGCTCGAAGTTCCTGAGCCTGTCGGTCGTCCCGGCCCAGACGTTTCGCGAAGGCCTCGAGCTCGCGGCCTACGTTCTCGCGGGGTTCCTCGTCATCCGGACGGTCACCCGCGGGCGGGAGATCCGCAGGATCATCGCCTGTCTCGTCGCCGTGGGCGCCTTCGAGGCGTTCTACGGGCTTTTCGAGCTGACCGCCAAGAACCCGCGCATTCTCTTCTACAAGAAGATCTACAGCCCGAATTCCGTGACGGGGACCTTCGTCAACCGAAGCCACCTCGCGGGCTACCTGGAGATGATCATCCCCCTTGCCCTCGGGCTCCTCATCGCCCGCCTCGATTTCTTCTCGCTGGGAGGGGAGGGGCTCAAGGACCGGCTCATCCATATGACAAGCAAAGGTCTCCCGGCCAATCTTCTCCTGCTCGGCGCCGTCGTTCTCATGTCCCTCGGCATCGTCTTCTCCCAGTCCCGGGCGGGGATCTTCATCCTCGTCCTCACGTTCCTCCTGTTCTTCGAATTCATCGTCCTGCATTTCAGCCGCTTCGGCCGTCAGCGGCAATGGCTCAGGAACTTCGTCTGGATCACCGTCATCCTGGTCACGGTGTCCGCCCTGTATATCGGCATCGGGTCCACCATCCAACGGTTCGCCGTCGACGACCTCCTCCGGGAGAACCGGCCCCTCCTCTGGGGCAACGTGGGCCGCATCATCGCCGCCTTCCCGATCCTCGGCTCAGGCCTGGGCACGTTCGTCTCGGTCTATCCCGCCTATGAAAAGATCGCCGGGCCGGAATTGCTCCTCGTCCACGCCCACAACGACTATCTCGAATACCTTGCGGAGCTCGGCGTGATCGGGTTCGCCCTTCTCGTCGGGGCCGTCCTCTTCATCGGCGTTTCCTCCCTTCGCTCCTGGCGCGAGCGGAGGAACCCGGACGTCAAGGGGATCGCCCTCGGAGGGATCATTTCGATCGCCGTCATCCTCGTCCACAGCCTGACGGATTTCAACCTCCACATCCCCGCGAACATGCTCCTCTTCGCCGTCGTCCTGGCCTTGACCTTCGTGACGGCGTTCTACAGGAAAACCTAGAGGTCCTGCCATGAAAAAAGTCCTCCTCCTGGCCGCGCTCGGGCTCCTCGGGCTCGCGGCGACCGGCTCATACTGGAACGTCCACCTCTATTACCGGGCGAAGGCCAAGGCCGACGACCCCGGCGCGCGGATCCGTCTTCTCGAAAAGGCCGACAGGTTTTTCCCCTGGAACGATCTCGTCCATTTCGAGCTGGGAAAGGCCTATTTCGAGCGGGGAGTCGAGGACATCGGGAACGTCGCCCGCCGGGACGCCGACCTCAAGAGGAGCTTTGCGAGCTTCGAACGGTCCCTCCGGCTCGACCCCGGGGATCTGCAGACGCACTTCCAGTTTGCCCAGTCGCTCCTCTATATGACCTATCTCTCCCTTCCCGCCCCAGTCTCCTATTTCGATGAATTCAAGAAGGCCGCGCTCCTTACCGGGCATAACAGTCAGATCTTCTTCGAGGTCGGCAAGGTCCTGCTCTCGCGCTGGGCGGCCCTGTCCCCGGCCGAACGGGTGTTCACCAGGGACATCCTGAAAAGGATGCTGGCCCAGAAGGACAAGAAGAAGCTGGCGGACGTGCTCCAGGTCTGGGACATCAACTCCCGGGATTACGCTCTCATGGATGCCATCCTGCCGGAGGACGCGGCGATCCTCCGCCTCTATGCCGGGTTCCTCGGAGAAAAGGCCCTCTCCCTCGAGGCCAGGCACGGGGCCCTGTCCCGGGCCGAACGCCTCGAGTTTTCGGCGGCAACCGCGGAGGCCGAGGCGGGCCAGAGGGCCATGGATTCGTTTCAGATCGGCGAGGCCATCACGCACTTTTCGGCCTGCCTGAAGACCCTCGGGGGGATCAAGTTCTATCAGGCCCTGACGGGCGAGGCCCTGATCGACCTGAAGGAATTCGCCGACCTGCGCCGGTCGACATACCTCAACCTCGCCAAGTGCCGGATCGAGGAAACGCGGAGCCTTCAGGCGGCCGAACCGGACCTCGAGGCCTATCTGACCCTTGAGGACCGCACCTCGGCCGTCGGTGAGCTCGAGACGTTCCTCAAGGAACGGACCGTCCTCCCCGCGGAGCCGACCCTGAACGCCAAGGACCTCAAGCCCCTCGTCTTCCAGCTTCGACTCAGCTTCCGGCAGAACCGGTATCGGGACATCACGCGGTTCGGGGCTTCCCTCGAACAGGGCCTCGTCTTCGTTCCCGAGGCCATGAAGGCCGACCTTCTCGAAACGTACGAGATCATCGGCGACGCTTTCCAGAAGTTCGACTCCATCTATGAATCCGAACGGTTCTACGACAAGGCTTTGGACGGCCGGCCGGGAAGTCTCGGCCTCCAGCTCAAGATATGGAAGGGCTATGAGCGCCTGAACGATGATCCAGGCATGCAAAGGGCCGGCGAGGCCATCAGGGCGCTCCTCACTCCCGGGGACCTGCCGCTCGGAGGCGTTCCCGTGCCGAAAGGGAAGGGACGGGCCGTACCCCTGATCCTCGAAGCCGGCCGGGTCGCCCTGGACGTGTCGTTCGAGCCGTCCGGGGACGGGCCGGAGCCCCTCGTCTGCCTGGAATTCAACGGCCGGGTGGTCTGGGAGGGCTTGGTCGGCCCCGTCGGTCCCTCGGTACAGGTGGATGCCGCCACAGGGGCGAACGATCTCGTCATCAGGGCGGTCAGCGCCCCGGTCCTCCCCCTCCGTCTGGCCTGGCGGCCGCTCCAATAATCGCGCTTGACATAGGTTTTCGGTTGACCTATGATGATACAGGGTTTTCTTAAGGAGGATTCTATGGGCAGAGGTGTCAAAGTCAAAGTTGTTTCTTTTGGGCTGCTTACGGCGATGCTCGTCTTTTCTTCGCCGCTGGCCTTGAAGGGACAGGTTCCCGCCAAGGGGAATCTCCTGGGTTTCGTCTACGGCCAGGACGGGACAACGCCGCTTCCCGGCGCCGTCGTCATGGTCAAGAACATCTCGTCGGGCAGGGTTTACGAGAGTTCCGCTTCGGACGGCCTGGGGATCTTCAAGGTTCAGGGGCTCGAGACAGGGCTGTATGCCCTTGGGGTGACGTCGCCGAAAGGCAGCTTCAACTCGACCGACCTCATCGGAGTCGCGGCCAACGAGACGTCGAAGATCGCCGTTGCGCTGACCCCGTATGAAAAGGACGTCCAGGAAGCCATCCAGCCGGTCAACAAGGACCAGCAGGAAGAGGGCGAGTCCCGGGTCGGCCACGTGGTCGTGTATACGGCGGGAGGGAACCAGGCCGAGGTCTTCATTGAGAGGGGCCTCCTGCAGTACACCGACCGGATCCACGTCAAAGGCGTCAACACCGACTTCTATCAGGACGCCAAGGGGCTGCTTCTCCAGGGCGCGTCCGTCAAGAAGCTCCTCGCCGGCCAGAACGGCATGATCTCCGTCAACAAGCCCTGCGAGCCGGGCGACCTCGTTTATGTCGTCTGCAAGAGGGGCATTCCGCCGTTCTTCCTCGCGCCTCTCGGCATCGCCGCGGTCGTCGCGGGCAGCGCCGCCCTGACTCCCGGCGGGGACGAGCAGACCGCCAGTCCGTTCAAGAACTGACGGCGGTGACTTTTTGAAGTAACGTTCTTCCAGGCCCCGCCCCTCAGGGCGGGGCCTTTTCCCCAGAGATATCCTTCGAGTCGTATTTCCATGCCTTCAGGTCCGGTCCCGACGGTGACCCACCGTTTACTCGTCGGACTCTCCCGTATCGACCCGGCGGCCGATGCCCGGGCCGAGATCCTGGATCTGGTCGGGCGATCGGTCGACTGGCCCCGTCTGCTGAGAAGGGCCGCCCGCGAGGGCGTCTCGCCTCTCCTTTACCGTAATCTGAGGCCCTTGGAGGCTTATGTTCCGGAGGAAGCTCTCGCTTCCCTGCGAAAGACCTATTTCGCCAACGAGGCCCGGAGTACCCGGCTTTTTCGCCGGATCTCGCCCTTGTTCGAAGCCGTGAGCGCCTCGGGTCTCCGCGCGGTCATCACCAAGGGGGCCCGCCTGGCCCTGACGGTCTATCCGGACATCGGTCTCAGACCCTTCACGGATATCGACCTCATGGTCCATCCCGGCGATTGGCCGGCCCTGGATAAGGCCCTCTCCGGACTGGGATACGTTCCGGAGTCCCGCGGGCGGACCCGGCTCCATCCGCGTGACCGGTCGCTCGACTGGACCTTCTCTCCCTACTTCCGGCTGGGAGACCTCGTCGTCGAGCTCCATTTCGCTTATCTCGGACTTCACGTTCCGTTCCGGTCCGAAGAGGATTTCTGGGCTTCGACCGGAAACGCCGGAAGGGACGGCGTGGAGGCCTGCATAACGTCCCCGGAATACGAGCTGTGCTATCTGTGTCTGCACGCCCAACAGCACTCCTACGGCCGCCTGATGTGGCTCACGGACATCGCCGAGCTCGGCTCGCGGGCCGAAGTCGACCGGGATAAGGTCGCGGGAATCGCCCGGCGGGAGGGGATCGGGGCCGTCGTCCGCTATGGATTCGAGCTCGTGAACGCCCTCTGGCCCGGAACGATCCCGGCCGGGTTCGTCTCCGATCTCCGTAAGGGGCCTCTCGAAGCCGTGCTTCTGCCCGCCTTCTGGCCGCACCGCAAGGTCGTCCGGCGGACCTGCCAGGTCTCTCTGCCCTATTACACGCCGACCTTCTTCTCCCTCCTCGCCCGAAGAAAGCCCCTTCTGGCCGCCCGGACCCTGCTGAGGATCCTTTTTCCGCCCATGGACTGGATCGCCGATTCCTATAACGTGGCCCCAGGATCGCCGAAAGCCTGGCTCCGGTATGCCCGGAGGCTCGGCACGCCCCTGGCCCGTCTCCTGAAAAGAGGAAAGCCCGAAGCATGATCGGAACAACCGTCGGCGTCCCCGCCGTTTCCGTCCGCGGGCTCGTCAAGAAGTACCCTCTGGTCCGGGGATACCGGGAGCTTGCCCGCCACCCCTTCCGGAGGAGGTTCATCACCGCCCTCGACGGTATCGACCTCGACGTCGGGACCGGCCGCTGTTTCTGCCTCCTGGGTCCGAACGGGGCGGGCAAGACGACCCTGATCAAGGTCCTTGCGACCCTCGTGCTTCCCGATGGGGGCTCGGTGCGCGTCGGCGGCTTCGACGTCGAGCGCGACGCCCGGAACGTCAAGGAGGCGATCGGCCTGGCGGTCGGCGACGAGCGAAGCTTCTATTGGAGGCTGACCGGCCGACAGAACCTCATGTTCTTCGCCGCCTTGAATGCCATCCCCGCGGCAGAGGCCCGCCGCCGGATCGACGGGATCCTCGCCCTCGCCGGCCTGGACGACGTGGCCGATCTTCGGTTCAACGCCTACTCCACCGGCAAGCGCCAGATGCTGGCCTTCGCCAGGGCCCTGCTTACCGACGCCAGGATCCTGTTCGTGGACGAGCCGACCCGGAGCCTCGACCCGGGCTCGGCCCGCAGGATCCGGGCCTTCATCCGGGGCGAGCTCGTCGAGCGCCATGGGCGAACGGTGCTCTGGGCCACGCACAATCTCTCCGAGGCCGCCGAAGTGGCCGACGACCTCGCCATCATCGACAAGGGGCGCATCCGGGCTTCCGGCCGGACGGCGGACCTGACGGCAGGCGGCCGGATCTCCCTCCAGGAGGTCTATGACGGCGTCGTCGAAGCCGGCCCGGCCGCCGGGCCCCTTCCGGACGACGGGGAAAGGTCATGAGTCGACGTCCCGCGCTTGGCCGCGCGTCCGAACTTTCCGGCCTGCCCGGCCGGCTCGGGGCGTTCCTCCGTCGCGATCTCCTCGACGCTTCGAGCTACAAGCTGTCCTTCGTCTTTTCGATCGTGGGGATCCTGTTCTCCTCGGCGACGTTCTATTTCATTTCCCGGATGATCGCCCCCGGGACCGTTTCGCTCGCGGCCTACGGCGGAGATTATTTTTCCTTCGCCATGATCGGCATCGCCTTCTCCGGGCTCCTGGGGATATTCCAGGAGGGCCTTCCGTCGGTCGTCCGGAGCGCCCAGGTTTCGGGAACGCTGGAGGCCCTCCTCGTGACCCGGACCTCGATGCCGGTCATCCTCTTCGGGTCCTCCCTCTACTCCCTTGTCTTCGCCCTGCTCCGCACGGCCGTCCACCTGGCCCTGGCCGTGGCGGTCTTCGGCATGAAGCTGGGCTCCGTCAACGTTCCCGCCCTCCTCCTCGTCCTTATCCTGACGGCCGTTTGTTTCCTGAGCGTGGGCATGTTATCGGCCTCGTTCCTCCTCGTTTATAAGCTCGGGAATCCCATCTCCTGGCTTTTCGGAAGCGTTTCCGGACTCCTGGGAGGCATGCTGTTCCCCGTGTCGGTCCTTCCTCCCTGGCTCCGGAGCTTCTCCGTCTTCCTGCCGGTCACCCACGCGCTCGAAGGCCTTCGCTTGAGCCTGCTTTCCTCCGCGCCGTTCGCCCGCGTCCTGCCGAGCATCGCCGCTCTGGCCGTCTTCGCGGCGGCGCTCCTCCCGCTCGGGTTCTGGACCTTCCGGCTCGCCCTCCGCAAGGCCAAGAGGGACGGAACGCTGACGCAATACTGACGCGTCCCGCGCCGCCTCCTCCCGCGGCCTGCCGATCCCCCCGCAAGAATTCCCGACGGCGGAGCCTTGCCGTTCTTTGTCCTGAAGTCCAAGGCTTCCCGTTCGAGATCAAAGAATTTTCCCCTGTGCAAAAGAGGGAAGGGGGATCTCCCGCCGTTTTACACGCGGGGGGGATTTTGCTAGCATGGGGGACGGGAGCCCCAGGGAAGAACATGATACGTATCCTCCGGATCGCGGTTTCGGCGGCGTGCGTCTGCGCCGTCCTCCCAGCGGGCGCGCAGAACGCGCCCTCCAAGCTCACCCCCGAAGCGCGCGCCGACGCCATGAAGGTCCTCCAGGTCATCGAGAGGATGCAGGCGGAGGGGGCCGCCGGTCCTTCCGCCCGCCCGCGCTCGGTCGCCGTAACGGAACGCGAGCTGAACGCCTACATCGCCCACCGCATCGAGACGGAGAAGGAGGACATCCTGACGGACCTCCGGCTCAAGCTCTTCCCCGACCGCAGGATCGAGGGGCTTGCCGTCATCGACCTTCGGGACCGCAAGCTTCCCGCCTTCATCAAGCCGGTGATGCACATCGTTTTCGCCGGCGTCCTCGAGTCCCGTCCCGGGGAGGCCCGGATCCGCTTCGAAAGCCTGTATCTCGAGCAGCAGCGGATCCAGACGGCCCTCCTGGACCTCGTCATCGCCACGGTGTCCGAGCTCGAGGGGACGGAGCCCCTTCGGCTCGACGATTGGTACGAGCTTCCTTACGGCATCGTCGGCCTGGAAACCGAGCAGGGGCGGCTCGTCGCCTCCTATTAGACGGGCAGCATCCCATGATCCGGGTCATCGGCGGCGATCTCAAGGGCAGACGGCTGAAGTTCATCCGCAGCCCCCTCGTCCGGCCCATGCAGGACAAGCTCAAGGGGGCCCTGTTCAACATCATCCGCGACGAGGTCCCGGGCAGCTGGTTCCTGGACGGATTCGCCGGGACCGGGTCCGTCGGGATCGAGGCCCTGAGCCGGGGCGCCGAGCGGGTCGTTTTCGTCGAGGAGCTCCGGCCCGCCGCGAAGGTCATCGCGGCGAACATCGCGCTCTGCGGGGTGGACGACAAGGCCCTCCTCATCGAGAAGGAATTCAACAGGGCCGTCATCGACCTGTCCAAGTCCGGGGTCCTGTTCGACATCGTGTTCCTCGACCCGCCCTATCGTCTCCTCGAGACCCGCGATCCCCTCAAGGTCGTCCGGAAGAGGGGCATCCTTCGCGCCGGGGGAACGGTCATCCTGCGCCACTATTTCAAGATCCGCCCGACGACGAAGGGCTTTGTCGTCCGGCGCACCGTATCCATCGGCGACGACATCATGACGTTCCTCGCCCCGGCCCCCGGGCCGGCCGGTCCCCCAGAAATATAGGCATCACCGGGCCTGCGCTACGAACCCCGGAATCCGGAGAACCGTCCCCGGGCGCTCCTTGCCAGGCCCGCTGAAATCACATAGAATCCTTACATGAAGCTCTTCGGCTCCAAAGTGAGACCGTTCGGCGCCGACGCGCCCCTCGTCGAGGAAGGGGAGATCTTCGCGACGCTGGCCGAGCGCAAGGGGAGCTTTCTCTTCCTCGGCCGCTACTCCCTGAACGAGGTCCTGGCGGTCATGAAGAAGAGGAGCTTCCTCCGGGAGGCCCTGAAGAGAAAGCTCTGGCCCCTGGACTACGAGCTGGATTCCCGGGAGTACCCTCTTCAAAGACTCCAGATCTTCTACAAGGACAAGAGCCCGGAGAACCTGATCGTCGACCTGAAGATCCGCGAGGCCGAGTACCCGCTCAAGGCCAGGCTCGGCGGCCTCAACGCCGTCCTGTCCCCCCGGAGCCTCGTCCTGGAATGGCTGACGCTCCAGAACCCGCTCGAGGAGTTCACGGAGAAGCATCCCCCTCTCCCGGGGCAGGCCCGGCCCGGCCTCAATCTTTCCAATAAGATCATGGACACCTTCGTCTACCTTGCCCGGCTGACGCACAAGGACTGCCTCCTGGCCTTCCCGGCCTTTTTTCACAACGCCCTCCTGTTCTCGAGGTACTTCCGGTTCATGAACCCCGAGAAGGAGGCCGAGGTCGCCGCCATCCGGAAGGCGTTCAGCCACGTCCCGTTCAAGCAGCTGGCCTGGGTCGTCCACCTCAACTGCCTCAAGCGGAAGGACGGATCGGTCTACGAATGGAGGTCCGAGGAACAGGTCTACCCCCTGAACAGGGCGCTGAAGGAGTACTTCGAATCCCGGGACTACCGGGACAGGGTGAAAGCCGCCCAGAAGGGCCTGGAGTTCGTCGTGGACCGGGAGGGCTTCCGGAAGAAGGCGGAAGGGATCCCGGCGCTTTGCGGACCGGGCGGAATTCTGCTATAATGCCCGCTTTGACGAGGAGATGAATCCATGAAGAAAGATATCCATCCGGAATATCAGGAGTGCCTTGTGACCTGCGCCTGCGGGAACAACTTCAAGACACGGTCCACCAAGTCCGAGATCCGCGTGGAGATCTGTTCCCAGTGCCACCCGTTCTTCACGGGCAAGCAGAAGTTCCTGGACAGCGCCGGGCGCATCGAGAAATTCCGGAAGAAATATGGCGATGCCAAGAAATAACGGACATGCTCCGGGAACTGAAGAGGCTCGAGGATAAGTACCGCCGACTCACGCAGTCCCTCTCCGACCCGGCCTGCCTCGCCAACCCCCAGAAGCTCCGGGAGATCTCCAAGGAACGCGCGGAGCTCGAGCCCGTCGTCCGCAAGTACGAGGAGGTCCTGAGGACGAAGCGGGACAAGGAAGACTCGCGCAAGATCCTGGCGGACGCCGCCGCCGACCCCGAATTGAAGGCCCTGGCCGAGGGGGAGATCGACGCCCTCGAGAAGCGCGAGAAGGCCCTCGAGGCCGAGCTCCAGATCCTCCTCCTTCCCAAGGACCCCTTCGACTGAAAAGGACGTCATCCTCGAGGTCCGGGCGGGGGCCGGCGGGGATGAGGCCTCGCTCTTCGCCCAGGACCTTTTCCGGATGTATTCCCGGTACGCCGAGCACAAGGGCTGGAAGTTCGAGGTCCTGGACGTCAGCCCGTCGCCCGTCGGGGGGATCAAGGAAGCCGTCGCCAACGTCCGCGGCCGGCGCGTCTACGCCGCCCTGAAGTTCGAAAGCGGCGTCCATCGCGTCCAGCGCGTGCCGAAGACCGAGGCCGGGGGACGCATCCACACGTCCACGGCCACGGTGGCGGTCCTCCCCGAAGCCGGCGAGATCGACGTGCGGATCGACCCGAAGGACCTGAAGATCGAGGCCTTCGGCGCCTCCGGGCCCGGGGGACAGAACGTCAACCGGAACTACACGGCGATCCGCATCAGCCATAAGCCGTCCGGCCTGGTCGTTTCCTGCCAGGACGAGAAGTCCCAGCACCGGAACAAGGAAAAGGCCATGAAGATCCTCCGGTCCCGGCTCATGGACGCCGCCCAGAGCGAACAGCAGCAGAGGATCGCCAAGGACCGGCGGTCCAAGGTCGGCACCGGCGATCGGAGCGAGAAGATCCGGACCTACAATTTCCCGCAATCCCGCATCACGGACCACCGTCTCAACGAGAGCTTCCATCGGATGGAAGCGATCCTCGACGGGGACCTGGACGCCTTGACCGAGGCCCTGACCCTCCGTTCGCAATCCCCGGCCCGCGGCGAGGGAGGGACGGACGATGATCGCCGCGACGACCCCGAGGCCTGAGTCTCTCGGCGAGCTCTTCCTCCTCGGGGCCCGTCTCCTGAAGCGCGTTTCCCGCCCCGACATCGACGCCCGGGTTCTCCTCCTCCACGCGTCCGGACTTCCCGAGGAAACCCTCCACGCCCATCCCGAGCTCAGGCTTTCCCCCCGGGCCGCCGATCGGTACCTCGAACTGATCGTTCGGCGCGCGGCGGGAGCCCCGCTGGCCTACCTGACCGGTTGGAAGGAATTCTGGTCGCTGCCGTTCCGGGTGGGCCCGGGAGTCCTCATCCCGCGTCCCGAAACAGAGCTCCTGGTCGAAACGGTCGTTGCCTTTGCGTCCGGGGCGAAGCGCTCCATCCTGGACCTGGGCACCGGGAGCGGCAACATCGCGGTCGCCCTCGCCCGCGAGATTCCCGCGGCCCGCATTACGGCCTCGGATGTCTCCCCCCGCGCTCTCAGGGTCGCCGCGGCGAACGCCGCGTCCAACGGTTGCCCCCGCATCCGATTCGTCCGGAGCGACCTCTTCGCGGCCTTCGGGCGGCCCCGCCCCCGGTTCGATATCATCGTCTCCAACCCTCCGTACGTCGGCCGGCGCGAATGGGCCGGGCTCTCGGCCGAGGTCCGGGACCACGAGCCGCGCCGGGCCCTCGTGGGAGGCGTCCGGGGCACGGAGCTCTCCGAAAGGCTCGTCCGCGAAGCCCGGCGCTTCCTGAGGCCGGGCGGGCGTCTCGTTCTCGAGTTCGGGGCGGGACAACATGAGGCTGTCCGGGCGATGTTCGGAAGGGGCTGGGAGTCGGTCGCCATCGTCCCCGATCTCGCCGGGATCCCGAGGATCGTCGCCGCCCGCAAGGCCGCGGGGCGGCCGGCGGCGCTAATCCCCGGACGCCAGCTTGTGGTAGTCGATGATCGAAGGAAGGAGCCGCGTCGTCTCGTAGCGGATCCTTTCCCACCTCTCGAGGGGGAGCCGGCCGAACGCTTCGACGATCTTCGGGTCGAATTGGGTTCCCGTATGGCTCAGGATCTCGTCCCGGGCGGCGGCAAAATCCCGTTCCCGGCGATAGGGGCGGTGCGAGGTGATGGCGTCCAGGGCGTCGGCCAGGGCGAAGACCCGGGCTTCGAGCGGGATCTCCTCCCGGCGCAGGCCTTCGGGGTATCCGGTTCCGTCGAATCTCTCGTGATGGCAGAGGATGATGTTCCCCGCTTCCTTCACGAGCTTGATCTCCTTGACGAGGCCGTAGCCGAGCGCCGGGTGAAGCCGGACCTTGATCCACTCCTGGTCCGAGAGCCGGCCCGGCTTCTTCAGGATGGAATCGGGGATGGCGATCTTCCCGACGTCGTGGAGGAGAGCCCCCTTCCGGATGTTGTCGAGGACCTTCTCGTCCCGGATCCCCAGGAGCCCGGCCAGGACCTGGCTGTACTTGGCGACCGTCTGGGAGTGCCCGTACGTCTCCACGTCGCGGAGGTCCAGCGCGGTCATCAGGTTCTCGAGGGTCGCGTCATAGATCTCCTCGAGCTCGAGCGCCCGGCGGACGTTCCGGGACCTCTCGATCCGCGATTTCGCCAGATTCTTCCGGCAAGCTTCGTTCTCGGCGGCCAGCCGGCCCAGGGCCAGGCCGCTCTTAACGGCCGAATAAACGGCCACGTCGTTCCCGGGGCTCGCGACCTGATCGATGACGCCCTCCCGGAGGAGGGAGAGCAGGCCGCGCGATCTCGATACGGCCGACAGGACGACGACCGCGGGCCGCGGATCCGCGGCCGCGAGCGTCCGGATCCTTTCCACCTGTTCGTCCGTGGGCTCCGCAGCTTCGAGGACGATGAGAGAGATCCGGTCCGAGTCGCCGGAAACCGTCGAGGGCTCGGGAAGGGCGGCGGACCTTTCGACGTCCATGTCCAGGCCGGCCAGGAACGAAGCCAGCTTCCGGGAATTCCCGGGATTCTCTCCGACAAGGAGGATCCGGGACCTGTTCATGAGAGCGTCCTCATGTGTTCCCTTATACTCCATCTCGCCGGCCGGATTCAAGGGGATTCGAGGGGGTTGACAGCCCGAACGGCCGATATTATGATACCGGCCGGGGCAAGGAGATTTCGAATGTCTGATTCCCGGGATATGGAGAAGGAGTCTTCCCTCGTCATCCAGGAGATCGAGAGCCAGCTGGAGAGGCTTCTCGCGAAAAAGAAGGACGAGATCGACAGCGAGCTGGCCGCCCGGATCCGGGAGGAAGAGGAAGCCGCCAGGGTCCGGATGGAGGGGGTGAAGAAGGACGTCGATCAGGGAACGGGAATCCCTGCGCGAGTTCCAGGGCCAGATCGCCGAAGCCGAGCGCGAGAGGCAGGCGGTCCTGGGAGGCATCCAGGAAGGGTTCTCCAGGGTCCTCGACCTCCAATCCCAGATCGAGGCCCTGGCCAAACGGACCGTCGATGAGATCGGGAGGATCGGGGACCTCCAGCAGAAGCTGGAATCCCTGAGACGGGGGACATCGGAGCGCGCCGCATTCCTCAAGAAGGACCTTAAGGAGAGGTTCGGGATCGTGGCTGAGGCCCGCGGGGAAGAGGAGCGGCTCCCGGAGCCCGCGCCCGGACCTCGACGCCGAACTGGAGAAGCTGAGACGGATCCGGACGCTGCTCGCCGGCGGAACGGAAAGCCGCCTCGAACCGGAGAATTCTCCGAGTCCTGTGGTCGAGGGCGATTGGCGGGGCCGGATCCCGGAGATCCAGGAGCTCATCCAGGCGACCAGGCCGCGCGAAGACGCCCGGCTCGAAGCCTCTCTTCCCGTCGCCGATGACCCGGCATCCGCCCTGGAACGGCTCCGGCGGATCGAGCCTGTGGCGGGGAGCGGGGAGATCAGCTATTTCCAGAAGGGGGAAAAGACCGTCCTGGACGCCGGGCGGCTTCTCGATGCCATGGACCGGGCCGCGGACGTGGCCTGGAAGCTCACGGGAAAGCTCGAGGCGACGGAATCGCCCCGGGACCGGTTCTTCATCAAACAGGAGCTCGTCAACGGGCAGGAGGCGCTTCGCAATCTCGTTCTCAGGGCAGCGAGCCTGGCCGAAGGAGAATCCCTGGGACTTCCGGCGGAAACCCTGGACATCATCGACGGCCCGGCCCTCAGGAACCTGGCCGACCGGCTGAGCACGGGCAACTGGGCTAACGCGAACGACCTCGCCGCCTTCGCCGGGGAAACCAAGAGGCAGCGGGCGGCTTTCCTGGAACGGACGACGCCCCCCGACCGGTACGTTCTAGTCGATCCTCGATGCGCTCGGCGGCCTGGGCTCAGTTGAGCGAACCGGCCTTCCGTAGCGAACGGAAATAGTCCTCGAGAGCGCTCTCGCTGGCGGGCGCCAGGTCCTTGAACTTCAGCCCGGAATAGAAATACGGCGATGCCCCGCCCGCCTTCTTCGAATAGACGACGTCGCTCGTGAGGCGGTTCGCCTTGTCTCCCAGCACCAGGATGAGCTCGAGCGTCTTGGAGAGGGGGAGCTCGGCGTCGGAAAGGATCTTGGCCCCCCCGAGGCTCAGGTTGACCGTTTTCGCCACCTTGAACCCGCCGTTCTCCTGGACCATCATGAGGGTGGCCGTGAGGTATCGCTCGGACCTCCTCTTTTCCCGGTAGGACGTCTCCTTGTAGGTCTTGATCGCCCCGTCCCGCCGTTCCTCGGCTTCTTCCCGGGAATAGGAACAGACCTTGTTCTTCGTGAGGACCCGTTCGCCGTCCCCGCCGGACCCCGGCCCGAACGATCTCTTCCCCTTGGCCTCCGCCATGGCCATGTCCGCTTCCCCGGCCAGGCGCCGCAGATCGGCCTTGGCGATCTCAGGGGCTTGTCCCGGGCCCGGCGACGGGAACATCGTCACGCCGAAGGACATGGTCAGGTTGTTCGCGGGCTGGAACTCCTGGAACTCGAAGTAGTGCTCCTCGACGTGCTTCCGGATGCGGTCGGTGAGCATGCAGGCCTCGTCGAGGCTCTTGACGCCCGTCAGGAAGAAGAGGAATTCCTCCCCGCCGTAGCGGCAGAGGAGGTCCTCCTCGCGGATGGAGTCCTTCATGACGCCGGCCAGCTCGCGCAGGAGCTTGTTCCCCGCCTCGTGCCCGTTCCGGTCGTTGTAGTTCTTGAACCAGTCCACGTCGCCCATGACCAGGGCCGAAGAGCCTTCCTCGCGCCGGCGCTTGCCGGAGTTGACCTTCTGGGCGACCTTCTCGAAGAAGGGATCGGGCCGGAGCAGGCCGGTCAGGGCGTCGTATTGGATGAGATTCAGTTTCGTCATCGCGATGGCGATGTGCTCGGAAAGCCCCCGGAGGAGGTCCTGGTCGTCCCGGGAGAATCCGGCCCGCGGGGACGCTCCCCCGGAGACCTTGTTGTAGACCTCGACGACGCCGATGATCTCCTTGTCATGCCGGATGGGGACGGCGAGCAGGCTCTTGAGGGGCGTCCGGAGGTGCTCGATATATCGGCGCGAAAGACGCCGGTCGAAAGAGAGCTCGGTGATGTTGATCTCCCGGCCGTGGAGGGCCACGGACGCGGCGAAGTCCTCGGAATCGAGGCGGGCGACGTACTTCAGGAACTCGGAATGGGTCAGGAACGTGTCGTCCCAGACGAGCGGCTTGAGATAGCGGCCCAGTGTCTCGTTCTCGTCCAGGATATAGATCGTGGCCCCGCCGGCCTGGACGATGTCCTTGAAGTCCGTGACGATGTCGAGGAGGCTGGAGACGTCGTTGGCCTCGTAGATCTTGCGGAGGATCCTTTCGATCCTCTGCCGCTCCTTCTGGAACCAGACGTATTTGGCCTCGATGGCCAGCCGCTTCTCGAGCTCCTTGATGAAGCTCTCGTTGATGAGGCTCTTGATCTCCCGGATCTCGGAGTAGACGTCCCGGACCCTGGATTCGTTGAGATCGAGCGCCTTTCGGAGCGAGGCGACCTCCGCCCTCATCGCCACATGGGCCAGCGCCCGTTCGACGGACCGGATGAACTGGGCGTCGTCCGGAACGGGGAAGGACAGGGCGAAGGTGTCGACGTATCGGTCGGAAGGCCAGTCCCGCGCCAGCGACCGGAGCCCGGCGTCGTCCCTTCCGGTGATGATGACGGGTGTCGTCCTGTCGAACAGGCTTCGGGCCGCCGGCTTCCCCGCGGCCGAGGCGTCGAGGACGGCGATCAGGGCGTCCGCCGCCTCCGGCAAGGTGCCGGCCGTCTCGAGGGAAGGCGCGGCGACGACCGTGCCGAAACGCCGGCAGAGCCTGGACAAGAGATCGGATTCGATAGGATTCGGGTTCAGAACGAGGATCGATCTCTGCTTCATGATTCAGCCCCGGCGCAAAACAGCCTCCCGTCCGTCTCGGACGCTATCGTCCGGCCCGGACCCAACGGATAAGCTTACCCTTTTCCTTGAAAACCCTTCCTTAATTTACTCCAGTCGTTTCGGCCCCGTCAACTGCTTTTTTTGCCGTTTTGAAGTCTCGCCGGGGGGTGTGATATAGTCGAAATCTCAAGGAGGCACGCATGGCCGCGAAGATATCCGGGGCTCCGTCCAAACCCATCCGGGCCTATCGGGGGAACGCCCTCCATACCAGGGGCTGGTCCCAGGAGGGCGCCTTACGGATGCTGATGAACAACCTCGATCCCGATGTGGCCGAGAAGCCTCGGGACCTCATCGTCTACGGGGGAACGGGAAGGGCCGCCCGCAACTGGGATTGCTATCGGGCGATCGTCGAATCCCTCAAGACGCTCGGCAACGACGAGACGCTCATCGTTCAGTCCGGCAAGCCCGTGGCCGTGTTCCCGACCCATGACCAGGCCCCCCGGGTCCTCATCGCCAACTCCCTCATCGTCCCCAAGTGGGCGACCTGGGACGAGTTCCGGAGGCTCGAGGCCATGGGCCTGACCATGTACGGACAGATGACCGCCGGCAGCTGGATCTACATCGGGTCCCAGGGGATCCTCCAGGGGACCTACGAGACCCTGTCCGCGGCCGCCCGGCGGCATTTCGGCGGGACGCTCAAGGGGAGGCTCGTCCTCACCGCCGGGCTGGGCGGGATGGGCGGCGCCCAACCGCTGGCCGTCACCATGAACGAAGGCGTGGCCATCGTCATCGAGGCGGACCCGGACAGGATCCGGCGGCGCCTCGATACGCAATACGTCGATGTCATGACCGATAGCCTCGATGAGGCCCTGAGGCTCGCCCGGGCCGCCATGAAAAAGGGAGAGCCGCTGTCCATCGCCCTCCACGCGCAACGCCGCCGACATCGTCCCCGAGTTCGTCCGGAGGGGGATCGTCCCCGACGTCCTGACCGACCAGACCTCCGCCCACGACGAGCTCAACGGATATGTCCCGAACGGGATCTCGTACGAGGAAGCGATGAGGCTCCGCCGGGACGATCCGCGGGACTACATCCGGCGGTCCTACGATGCCATGGCCGCCCACGTCCGGGCGATGCTCGAGCTCCGGAAGCTCGGCGCGCGGACCTTCGATTACGGCAACAACATCCGCGGGCAGGCCCAGAAGGCCGGCGTCGTCGACGCCTTCGATATCCCGGGCTTCGTCCCCGAATACATCCGGCCGCTCTTCTGCGTGGGCAAGGGGCCGTTCCGTTGGGCCGCCCTTTCCGGCAGGGCCCGGGACATCCACGCCACCGACGAGGCCGTCCTCAAGCTGTTCCCGGAGGACGAAGCCCTCGCGCGATGGATCCGCAAGGCCCGGAAGCAGGTCCGCTTCCAGGGGTTGCCCTCGCGCATCTGCTGGCTCGGCTACGGCGAGCGGGCCGAGTTCGGCGCCGTGATCAACCGCATGGTCCGGAAGGGGGAGATCAGCGCGCCCGTCGTCATCGGCCGCGACCATCTGGATACGGGCTCCGTGGCCTCGCCGAACCGCGAGACCGAGGGAATGAAGGACGGCTCGGACGCCATCGCCGATTGGCCCGTCCTCAACGCCCTGCTCAACGCGGTGAACGGGGCCTCCTGGGTTTCCGTGCACCATGGCGGGGGCGTGGGCATCGGCCTGTCCCTGCATGCCGGGATGGTGATCGTCGCCGACGGGACGCCGGCGATGGGCAGGCGTCTGGAGCGTGTCCTTACGGGGGATCCCGGGATGGGAGTCGCCCGTCACGCCGACGCCGGATACGAGGAGGCCGTCCGGTTCGCCCGGGAGAAGAGGATCAAGCTGCCGATGGCCTGACGGCCGCCGGCTCCAAGTCCCATCCTGTGCCCTCGTCCGCACGCGGAAGCGCCTGTCCCTGAAGGGGATAGCGGGCGCGTCTCATTTCGAGCGCTCCGGCCCCGGCTCTGCGTTCGCGGGTCGCGTTTCGCCGTTCGACCAAACCTCACCTTATCAAGGAGATAGCCCTCTATCGCGCCGCCGGCGTCCGGGCACGCAAATTGCATTGGAACCGTTCGAAAGGAGGTTCCAATGAAAAAGATCGTTGCCCTCGCCCTCGCGGGGCTGGTCCTGTTCTCCGTGGTTTGTTTCCTTCCCCGGGCGGCCGACGCCCGCGATTCCGCCGAGTGCTATAGGAATCACGGCACGTGCCGCGCGGGCGCCTTCGGCATGGAGGTGGGATGGGTCAGGACGACGCTCCTGCTGACGGTCTGCGACGTCGGCCTGGGACGGTGTCTCCTGACTGGCCTGAAGAAGAAGGGGGGGCCCCTGAGAAAAAAGGGGCCCCCCTTCACGTCTTTCCAATGACCGGTGGAGGCTCCCGATGAATATATCGATCGCACGCCCGGCCGCAACGGCCCTTGCCGCCGCCTTTGCGGCCGTTATCGTCACGGCCATCCCCTCCGGAGCGGGGAAGGACGGCCTCCCGCGCTTTCGCGCCCGGGACATCAAGGCCGATTTCGCAACGGACGACGAGGCCGCGTTCGGCCGGCCCGTCTCCATCGCTCACGACGCCGAAGCGATCTATGTCGTCGATGCGGAAGCCCATGAGATCCGTGCCTTTTCCAGGGCCGGGGCCTTCCTCGGGGCCCTGGGCGGGAAAGGCCAGGGGCCGGGCGAATTCGACACGCCCGCCGACCTGGACGCCCGGGACGGCCGGCTCTACGTCGCCGACAAGTTCAATGACCGGATCCAGATCCTGGACCGGAAGGGAAAATACCTCGGGGGATTCAAGGTCCCGTTCAGCCCCGACCAGATCTGCGCCCTGGGCGGGGGAAGGATCGCGGTATCCCATCTTCCCCTGGGAATTCAGGGCTCCGAGCCCATGGTCCACTGCTTCTCGGAGGCGGGTACGCTCCTCTGGGAAGGGATGCCGTCCGCGTCCTCGGGGGAAAGGACCTACGATGCGTTCCGTAATCTCCACGTCATGATCGGGGGAGCGCGGGACGAGATCTTTGTCGTCCGGAAGAGCGACGACAACGCGATCCGCCGGTTCGACAGCACGGGAAGGGCGCTCCCGCCGATCCGGGTCCCCGCCGAATACGCTTTCAAGTCGATAGCGCTTCCGCTTCCGGGGCCCGAGAAGGTCCTCAAGGCCTTTTGCTGGGACGCCGACTTCGACGCCGGCCGGATAGGGCTCCTCGCCCCCGACTACACCGAGGACGGGGATATCGGGCCGGGGCGGCTCATCTACCTCGTTCGGCTGGACGGGAGCTTCGAAGGGGTCATCGAGTTCCCCTCCGTCGTGAGGAAGTTCGATCTCGACGGAGACACGATCCACGCCATCGATGACGACTACAACCTGAGGATCTTCCGGACGGAGTTCCGATGAGCCGGGCGCCCGCTCTCGTCGCCTGGGCCGCCCTGTCGATCTCGTTGTTTCGGGCCTCGGGCCCGGCGACCGCCGTCCGCTCCAGGGGTCTCTGGAAGCCGTCCTCCCGGACGACGGGCGTCCGGCCCTGATCGTGTTCTTTTCGACGGGATGTCCGGCCTGTTTCGACGACCTCCTGGAGACGGTCCGGTTCGTCCGCGGGATGGGCCTGGGCCTGACGATCGTCGGAGTATGCGGGGGCCCGGAATCCGAGATCGAATCGTTCATCGAAAAGTACTCCGTTCGCGTCCCGATCGTCCGCGACGGGAGGGGACGGATCCGCCGCAGATTCAAGGTGGACCTCCTCCCGTACAAGATCGTCCTGGCGGGAGGAGAAAGAGGTCTATCGGGACGATTATTATCTGCCTCTGGACGAACGATCGAGGAGGGTCCGACGATGTCTGATCGACCTTGGGGCAGGCTCGCCGCCCGGCTCACGCTCCTGAAGCTTCGGCGCTCTCCGGCGATCCTCGCGGTATCGCTGACCCTGCCGGCGCTCACCGCTTTCGTCTGGGTCAAGGCATCCTACGGGGCGGGCCTGAGGACCTTCCTCTTTCTCCTTCCCCATGCTTTTCTGTTCGCGACGCAGAACATGTTCAAGGGCGAAGCGGCCGGAGGGGCCCTCGAGAACGTCCTCTTCGCCGGCGGGGGCTTCAGACGCTATTTCCTGTGGAAGAACGCGGTCCTCGCTCTGGCGGGCTCAGGATACGGGGTCCTCGTTTACGCAACCCGTCCGGGCCGCCGGCCCCTCGCTTCCCGAGCGCGGGACCGAGGGGCTATATGGCCTGGCGGCGTCCCTCATCGCGGGCGTCTATTTCATCGCCCTCGGCGGATCGTTGGGGCACTTTTTCGAGGGGGGATCGAACGTCCTGGTCCTGATCATCGCCCAGGCGGCAGCGTTCATCGGCCTCATTCAGGACGCGGCAAGCGGCCATACTTTCCTGGAATCACTTGCTTCGGGGACCGTTTCCGGCCCTTCTCAACTGTTGAAATTCGCCGCGCTCGCGGCCGTCCTCCCCAATATCCTGGTTTCCGCCTCCCTGCGCCGATTTGCGCCGTGGCTGCTGCCCGCCGCCGCGGTCCTGTTGTTGTTCCAGGCGCTGATCGTCAGGGGATCGGAGTCGAAGGGGCGATGATGCCTTCCGTCCTGACCATCAGGGGCCTATCCCGGAAGTTCGGCGCCGTCCGGGCCGTCCGCGACGTCGGTTTCTCCGTGGACCGAGGACGGATCGCTGCCCTTCTCGGAGAGAACGGCGCGGGGAAGTCCACGACCATCAGGATCGTTCTGGGTTTCCTGCGCAAGGACCAGGGAGAGGTTTTGCTGGCTGCCCGGACCATCGGCTACGTTCCCGAACAGCCGGCGTTCTTTCCCTGGGCCCGCGGGGACGACCTGCTGTCCTCGACGGCTCCCCTGTTCGGGATCTCGCGGTCCCAAGCGATGCGGCGCATCCTGAAATGGTGCGAGCGGCTTCCTTTCCCCGCGGAACTTCTCCGGCGCCGCGTCTCGTCCTATTCCCAGGGCAACCGGAAGAAGTTCGCCTACCTGCAGAGCCTTTTCCTGGAGCCCGACCTCTTCATCGCGGACGAGCCCTTCGCGGCCCTCGACCCCGCCTCCATCCGTAACGCCAGGGACATCTTCCGGGAGCTCGCCGCCGCCGGCTGCGCGGTCCTCCTGAGCTCCCACCTCATCGCCGAGATCGGGAAGGTCTACGACGACGTCGTCGTCGTTCATCAGGGCGGGACCGTAATGCGGGAACGGCGCGAGGACCTGGGCCCGGACGCCGACCTCGAGGCGCTGTTCCTGACGGCGACAGGTCAGGGACGGCCGGCCCCGGCCTCCCTCGTCCCGCCTTCGTCCCCCTAGATCACCGTTCCGTCCGGGATGACGGCATTCTTCGGGATGACCAGGATCCCGTCGACGATGACGTGGTTGTCGGAGCTGTCGGCGGTCCTTTTCCGGGCGTTGACGAGCTTCACCCCGGCCCCGATCCGGGCGTTCTTGTCGATGATGGCGTTGCGGACCTCCGAGCCCCGGCCGATGCCGATATCGGGGATCCCCTGCGCCCGGTTCGCCTTCAGGCCTTCCACGGACTCGAAATAATCCGCCCCCATCATGACGGTCCTCTCGATGCGGCAGTTCTCGCCGATCCGCGACCGGACGCCGATGATGGACCGCCGGATCGCCGAACGGTTGACGATGCTCCCTTCGCATAGAATGGACTCTTCGACCTCCGAGCTCAGGATCTTCGAGCCCGGAAGGAACCGGGCATGGGTGAAGATCGGCCGCTCCTCATCGTAGAAATTGAACCGGGGGAGGGGCCGGGTGAGGTCCATATGGGCCTCGAAGAAGCTCGGGATGGTCCCGATGTCCGCCCAGTAGCCGTCGAAGAAGTGGGCGAAGACCTTCCGTTCCCGGATGGCGAACGGGATGACCTCGCGTCCGAAATCCTCGTAGGCGGTCGACGCCAGGAGGTCCCGGAGCAGGCCGGAATCGAACAGGTAGATCCCCATCGAGGCGAGGTGCGTGTATCCTTCCGCGGCGGGCCCGAGCCGGCCCATGACCTCCGCGGGGACCCTCGTCCGCTCGATGTCCTCCGGAGTCCCGGGCTTCTCGTGAAAATCGACGATCCGGCCCCTCCGGTCGACCCCCATGACCCCGAACTCGGGCGCCCGGTCTGGGCCGACGGGGGTCACGGAGATGCTGATCGCGGCCCGCCTCCGGAGGTGCGACTCCACGAACTTCCGGTAATCCATCCGGTAGAGATGGTCCCCCGACAGGATGAGGACCAGGTCGCCCATCTTCTCGAAGAACGTCAGGTTCTTCCGGACCGCATCGGCCGTCCCCTGGTACCAGTTCCGGTTCTCGAGCGTCTGCTGGGCCGACAGGATGGTCACGAAATCCTTGGTGAAGTTGTCGAACCGGTAGGTCAGGAAGATGTGGCGGTGGAGGGACTCGCTGGCGAACTGGGTGAGGATGAAGATCTTCCGGAAGCCCGAGTGGATGCAATTGCTGATCGGGATGTCGATGAGCCGGAACCGGCCCGCGATGGGGACGGCGGGCTTGCTCCGGACCCGGGTCAGAGGATAAAGGCGGCTCCCCTGGCCGCCGGCCATGATGATGGTCACGATTTTGGGCACGGGCGTCGTCCTTTCGCCGGGATCGGCCCCAGTATACGACAAAAGGGGCAACGCGTCTGCCCTCAGGCGCCCTCCGACGGGAGTTGACACCGAGGTCCTTTCCCTCTATAAAATGGTCGATGAGGAAACCTGCATTTCCGGAAGGAGATCCCCGATGAAAAGATCCGTCGTTCTTCTGGCCGCTCTGGCCGTCCTGGCGTCGCCCGCCTTTTCGGGCGTCGTCAAGAAGAGCCGGTCCGAGGTCACGTTCAAGGGCTTCGGAAAACTGACCATGACCCAGTCCTCGAAGCTCGTCCCCGAGAGGCAATGGGTGGATTCCCAGAACGATTTCAAGGGCAAGGGCCTGCTCGGAGGCCTGGCCGGCAAGACCGTCCTCCGGTCGGGTCAGTTCGGCGAGATCACCGATCTTCCCGCGCTCACCGTCACCCGGCTCGATCCCAAGAAGAAGGAATACACCGTCGCGCCCATCAAGAGGTTCGAGCAGGAGAAGGCCGAGGAGGCGCCGGCCGAGGAACAGGCCGAGAAGCCCGCGGAGAGCGACATCCGGATCATCAGGAGCGAGTTCCGCGTGGACGACACCGGGGAAGCCATGGACGTCAACGGCTTCCCCACGAAGAAGTACGTCGTCTCCTGGATCGTGGACTGGGAGAACGTCCGGACGGGAGAGAAGGGGACGAACAAGCTCGAGACCGACGTCCGGACGACCCCCCTCACCGACGCCATCGTCAAGGCGCAGGAGGAGGAGGCGAAATATTTCCGCGGCTACATGAAGGCCGTGGGGCTCGACCTGGAGAAGCTCCAGCAGGACGTCCTCGGGACGAACTGGATGACCCTCCTCGACAGCATGAACGCGGCCAAGGGCCGCCCTGCCGCTTCGTTCGACGCCTCGAAAACGGCGGGCGAAATGAAGAAGATCAAGGGATACCCCGTGGTCATCGACGGGAAGTACACGGTGACCTCCGATAAGCCCAAGGGGGAAGCGGAGGAGACGGGCGGCTCCAAGAGCGTCTTCGGCGGCCTGGCCAAGAAGGTCCTGAAGAAGAAGCCCGCCGGAGAAGGGCCCGCCGAGCCGTCCCTGGCCTACCGGGTCGAGATCCTCGAGCTCGCCCCGGCCGACCTGGGCGAAGCCGATTTCCAGGTCCCTCCGGACTACAAGAAGAAGGGATGATCGGACGCGCGTCCGGTCCGAAAGGAGAATCCATGCGATTCCAGAGAACCGTCAAGGCCGTTTGCGGAGGGTTCGGGCTCGCGCTCGCCGCCCTCGTCCTTTTTCAGGTTGCCTGCGCGCCCAAGCCCGCCGTCGTGATCACCCCCCGGCAGCCGCTCGTCTTCGCCGCCCACGTCCTGCTCGACCGGACGGCAGGGGCCAGCATGGCCGGGCTCCGGACGGAGATCCCGGCGATGGCCCGGGCGGGCGTCAACCTGCTCGTCCTGGAGATCGATTACAACTATGAATACGTCTCCCATCCCGAGCTCCGCGGCAACGACCCGCTGAGCCGGGCCCAGGTCAAGGAGATCGTCGCGCTCTGCCGTCAGCACAAGATCCGCCTGATCCCCGAGTTCCAGTCGCTCGGCCACCAGTCCTGGGCGGAGACGACCTATTCCCTCCTCGAGAAGTACCCCCAGCTCGACGAGACCCCGGGCAAGTACCCGGGGAACAAGGACATCTACTGCCGAAGCTGGTGCCCCTTCCATCCCGACGTCTATCCCATCATCAACGCCCTCTACGACGAGCTCATCGACGCCTTCGAGGCGGACGCCCTGCACGTCGGGATGGACGAGGTCTTCCTGATCGCCGACCGCGACTGCCCGCGCTGCAAGGAAAAGACGACGGCGGAGTGCTTCGCCTATGCCGTCAATCGCGCCCACGAACATCTCGTCAAGGAAAAGGGCGTCGAAATGTTCATGTGGGCCGACCGGTTCATCGACGGGACGAACACCTACGGCGAATGGGAATCGTCGATGAACGGGACGAACGCCGCCGTCGATATGGTCCCGAAGGACATCGTCATGTGCGACTGGCACTACGAGAGCAAGTACGAACGAATGAAGACGCCGGGCTTTCCGTCGGTGGACATGTTCATCGGGAAGGGGTTCCGGGTCCTGCCCGCGACCTTCCGGGACACGAAGGCCGTCAAGATGTTCATCGCCTATTCCATGAAGTTCCCCTCCGACAAGATGCTCGGCCACATGTGCACGACCTGGGGCGGCGTCAAGGCCGGCTCCATCCACAAGTCGAAACAGTTCAAGACGATCGCCAAGGAGCTCAAGAGATACGGGCTCAGGCCCGCGAGCTGACGCCAGGCTCCGGGGTTCGTTGCGGGAGTGCGGTGATGGAGCTGACCCTCTCCCCCCGACCCCCGGGAACCAGTCCCGTCGGTTCCCCCGTCGGCAAAGCCGCCGGGTCCCCCTCCGCTACGGGGGGCTTCGGGCCAGCATCCATCACCGCCGACGACCCCGGAACCTGTATTGCGTCGTTGACGCTTTGGTCCGGTATCCTTTATGATGGGGGCCGGGCATGATCCGAGCGGGAAAGGGGGCCGAAACATGAACACGGAAAGGATCGTCATCCTCGGACTCCTGGCCCTGCTGGCCGCATCATTGTTCCTGCTCTTCCGGACGAGGTCCAAGCTCGCGGCGGCCAGGGCGCGGCTCGAAACGATGGCCGTGACCGACGAAACGACCGGGGCCTACAACAGGCGGCACCTCTTCGAGCGCTTCGAGGAGGAATTCCAGGAGCACCGGCGGCAGGGGACCGAAATGAGCTGTATCCTCGTCGACCTGGACCGCCTGCGAAGCGTCAACGAAAAATACGGCCACAGGACGGGCGACGCCGTCCTCAAGGAGTTCGCGCGCATCACCCGCGGCTGTATCCGTGTTTACGACATCCTCGGGCGGACCGGCGGGGAGGAGTTCATGATCCTCCTGCCCCTGACCGGCCTCCTTCAGGCCATGGCGTTCGCCGAAAGGATCCGGAAGACCATAGAACGGGACTTCGCGCGTGAAGGCGCCGAACGGGGAGCGCGTCGGACTGACCATCAGCCTGGGGGTATCCAATTCCCGGGCGGGGGATGCGTCCATCGAGGTCGTTGCCAAGCGGGCGGACGAAGCCCTGCTCAAGGCCAAGGAAAGCGGCCGGAACCGGGCCGAGCTGGCCTGAACCTGGCTGTTCGATGAGATAGACCTCGGAGGCCTTGGTCTTCGACATCCTCTAGGTCTTGGAACCCCCCCTTGCAGCGGGCACAATTAAGTCCCCCCCTTTGGAAAAGGGGGGAAGGGGGGATTTGGCCAGCCCGGTCTCAGGACAGGACCTTCAGGAGCTCATAGTCCGCGTCGGTTTCCATATTCTTGCGCATGGACGGCGGTCGCGAGGGGCACGAGGACCGGGCGGTCCCCCTTCAGGCTGACGCAGACATCCGTTCCGCCGCCGGCGAGCGTCAGGACGGCATGGTGGCCGAGCCTCGCCGCCAACAGCCTGTCGACGGCCGTCGGCCTTCCGCCCCGCTGGATATGGCCGAGAACGGCGATCCGGGTCTCGAGGCCCGTGTTCAGGGTAATGGCCGAGGCGACATCCTCGGCCCGGGCCAGTCCTTCGGCGACGATGAGGATCCAGCTGACCTTGCCCTGGGCGTTTCCGGCCCGGATCTCGTCGGAAACGGCGATCATGTCGAACGGCTTTTCGGGGAGAAGGACCTCTTCGCAGCCGCCGGCCAGAGCGACCTGCATGGCCAGGAATCCGCAGCCCCGCCCCATGACCTCGATGACGAAGATGCGCTCGAGGCTCGTCGCCGTGTCCCGGATCTTGTCCACGGCGTCCAGGGCGACGTTGACGGCGGTGTCGGCGCCGATGGAAAGGTCGACGCCGTTGATGTCGTTATCGATGGTCGCCGGGATCCCGACCGTCGGAATGCCGTAGGTCCCGGCGAGGACGTGGGCGCCCGCGAGGGAGCCGTTCCCTCCGATGACGATGAGTCCGTCGATCCCCTTCGCCCGGACGGATTCCACGGCCTTCCTTTGGCCCTCTTTCTCGAAGAACTCCTCGGCCCGGGCGGACTTGAGGATGGTCCCGCCGAGGTTGATGATCCCGGAGACGGAGCGGCGGTCAAGGGGAACGACGTCTCCGCGCATGAGGCCTTCGTAGCCCCGCATGACCCCCAGGACCTCGAGACCCCGGGCCGAAGCCGTCCGGACGACGGCCCGGATCGCGGCGTTGACGCCGCCGCAATCCCTGGTGACGATACCTATCCTCTTCATAGCCATGGCAGATCCTTTCAACGGGGGGTCCGGTCCTTCGCCGGGAAGACCTCGAAGGACCGGGACTGTCCGGATTCCACCGCATAGGAACCCGGGAACGAGGCTTTTCCGTACCCGGCGAGCGTGAACGTCCTGAACGGGAGCCGTCCTTTCACGACCGAGAGCTTCACGACCATTCTTTCCCGGACCTGTTTCACCTGGATCGCTCCGTAGGCCGCGCCGTTCGACCAGAACCGCGTCCCCTCCAAGGCCGCGAATTCCAGAGTCCCGTCCACGGCCGAGTAGCGGAATCCCGTCAGGGCGAGGACCGCCGCCCAGCCGGCCATGGCCCGGCCATAATGGTGGCCGCACTCGGCCTCGTCGTAAGGGTTGCGCTTGAGCCCGTCGTAGCGCGCCCGGACGTCGGAGATGCATTTCAATCCGTTCGCGACATCCCCCTCGTAGATCATGCCGGCGGCCGCCGTGTACTCGAGGCCCGTCCAGACCTCGCTGAAATAGGGGAAGGGATTGGCCGGCCGTCCGTCGGGATAGCTGGCCAGGAGGAGGCCCGATTCGTCGCCGAGGGCGAAGCTTCTCATGCAGTTGAAATGGTCCGCCAGGGAATCGCGGCGGTTGTACGTCATGACGCTTCCCAGGGAGGCGCGGACGTTCTCCGGCCGGGCCAGGTAGCCGAGACCGCAGACGTGGGCCATGAGCTGGCCGACGAGCTGGTCGACGAGGCAGGCGTTGCCGAGCTGGTAGTCGGGGTTCTTGAAGTCGGTCGAGCCCATCCCCACGAGCAGGCCCGGCGCGATGTTCGCCGGGTCCATCGGCGGGACGATCTTGTGGATGTAATACCGGCCGTTGAAGAGATTGGCGTCCGTCCAGAGACTGCCCTGGGCGAACAACGAGGCGCAGGTCTTGGCGAAGGCCTTGTCCCCGACGCGGAGGGCCATCTTCGAAGCGGCCTGGAGGGCCCCGAGATACCAGAATTCCATCTCGGGATTCGGGCCGAAGTATTCGACGTCCATCGTGTTGTGCTGACAGCCCTCCATGACGCCGTCCTTGTTCGCGTCCCACCCTCCGGGGATCCAGCAGAATTCCATGGCCTTGCGCGCGTTCGGCCAGAGGGCCTTGAGCATCCCTTCGTCTCCCGAAAGCTGCCAGTCCCGGTAGAGCTTCATGAGGCAGCCCATCTGGCCGTCGGCCGCCGCCTTGCCCCAGCGCTCCGTGCCGAGGGGCAGCTTCGCCCGGAAGCTCATCAGGCCGTCCGGGCCGGTCTCGTGCGCGAACTCGACCTCGCGGAGGGACCGGGCGATGTCGCCGAAGAGGAAGGCGACGGCCTGGTCGTAATTCCAGACGTGCGCGCACGTGCCGAAACAGCATCCCGACCGGTCGTTGCAGCCCTCCCAGGCATAGAAGCGTCCGTCTTCCGTCCGGAAACAGGTCTGGCTCCGGAGGGTGCTGAGGTTGAAAAGGGCGGCCTCCTTGACGGCCTCCGGAAGGTCGCCTTGGGCGAACGAGGAGACGAAGGCGACCGTATCCTCCTCCAGACCGACGGCCTCGGCGGCGGTCCGCTCGGCGGCGTCCCAGGCGTCCTTGTACAGCGTCGTATAGTAGTTGCCGATACGGGTTTCGGACCAGGCGAAGCGGTTGGGGAAGTGCCAGGTCAGGAAGAAGCGGAATTCCCTTTTTCCGCCGGCGGGGATCGAGGCCCGGACGGCCAGGGAGGCCCGGGGCGTTTCTCCCGCGGCGGCGCGCTCCGTAAGCGCCCCGTCGTCGGCCAGATCGTCCCAGAAATCGAGGAGGGGCGTTCCCCAGGCGTCCTTCAGCCAGGACGTCCTGTACGTGCAGGTCTCGGAAACGGCAGTGGTCAGGGCGACCGTCCCCCAGGATTCGGCGGCCGCCTCGACGCCATCCGAGGACATCAGGATGCCCCGAACGAAGCGGCCTTCGCGATAGGTGTTCCGGTTCCCTTTCGCCAGGACCTTCGTCCCGTCGTTGCCGATGAAGTTCGGGAGCGAGCCGCAGACCGTGACGTCGAGCTCGGCGTCGGAGACGTTGGCGACCTCGTAGGTCAGGATCGCGACGGGGATGCCGCTGGACTCCAGGTCGGCGGGGACCAGCGGATTGAACGCCCGCAGGCGGACCTTCACCGGGAGCGCGGGATCGGCCAGGTTGACCTGGCCGAAAGGATATGAGGCGTCGAACGAGCATTCCCGGAAACAGGGGAGGCCGGGGTTGCCGGCCTCGCCGGCTCCTTCGGGGCCTTCGTAGGCGAAGACCTCGACAGGGCCCTGCAGGGCGCGCAGGACGGGCGGGGCGCCCTCGGCCTTGAGCCGGATGGCGAAGAACGCGCCGGCCGGCGTGAAGCCCTTGGCGGGCCGGTTGGCGATCTCCCAATCCCGGAGATCGCCCCTCCCCCCGAGGGAAACGGTGCCCGTCCCGATGCCTCCCAGCGGGAGCGCGATCCGGGCCAGATGCCCCTGGTCGTAATGCCTGAGGAATGGCCATTCGGCGGCTCCCGCGGCCGGGGCGGCCGCGACGAGGAATGCGGCGGCGAGAGCCGCCGCGAAGCCGTCCGGCGGGAAGCTTTTATATTTCATGATCGCTCCTTCGGGAAGGGATGACCGGAATGAACGTCCTTTACTTTAAAGGAGTCGTCCCGGAAGTTCAAGCGCTCCGGGCCCGGGCGCGCCTCGTTTGACCGTGTCGTCCGGATTGTGGTAGAAAAGGAATATTCGGATTTTTGTCGGGAGGTCGGAATGAAAAAAGTGTTGGCCGCGCTGGCCGTTCTGAGCTTGATCACCGCTCTCGCCTCGTGCGCGAAGGAGACTCGCAGCGTGAAATATCCGGTCACGAAAACCGTCGATCAGGTCGACGACTACTTCGGCGTCAAGGTCCCCGATCCCTACCGCTGGCTCGAGGACGACAACGCCGCCGAGGTCAAGGAATGGGTCAAGGCCGAGAACGAGGTGACCTTCGGGTACCTCGCCCAGATCCCATTCCGGGAGAAGATCAGGTCCCGGCTGACGGACATCTACAATTACCCCAGGTTCTCGTCCCCGGTCCGGGCCGGAGAGTATTATTTCTTCTCCAAGAACGACGGCCTGCAGAACCAGTCCGTTATCTATGTCCAGAAGGGGCTCGACGGGACGCCCGAGGTCTTCATCGATCCCAACGCACTTTCCGCCGACGGGACGGTCCGGGCCAACCTCGCGGGCTTCTCGCCCGACTTCAAGTACGTCGCGGTCTCGCGCGGCGAGGCCGGCTCCGACTGGTCCGAGCTCCGGGTGATGGAGATCGCGACGAAGAAGGAGCTCCCCGATGTCGTCCGCTGGCTCAAGTTCTCCCGGGCCTCCTGGTTGAATGACGGGTTCTTTTACAGCGGCTATGACGAGCCCGCCCCGGGCCGGGAGCTGACGGCGAAGAACGAGTTCCAGAAGGTCTTCTTCCACAGGCTCGGGGATCCCCAGGAAAAGGACGCTTTGGTCTATGAGGACCGGGAGCATCCCCTGCGCTACCTGAACATGGACGTCAGCGAGGACCAGGCCTATGCGTTCCTGACGGTCTCCGAAGGGACCTCGGGCAACGAGCTCTTCTGGAAGCCTCTGGCGGCGAAGGACGGGGAATTCCAGGTCCTCATCAAGGGCTTCGACACGGACAGCTCCGTAGTCGACAACGTCGGGGACAAGTTCCTGGTCCACACGAACCACGGCGCCCCCAATTATCGCGTCGTCCGCATCGACCCCGCGGACCCGGACCCCGGGAAATGGGTCGACGTCATCCCGGAGAGGCCGGAAGTCCTGCTCTCGGCGAACACGGCCGGAGGGCAGTTGTTCTGCGCCCACCTCAAGGACGTTCTGACGCGGTTCTCGCAGCACGGACTCGACGGCGCGCTCGTCCGCGAGATCGAGCTTCCCGGTCTCGGCACGGCCGGCGGCTTCGGCGGCTGGAAGGACGACACGACCGTCTTCTACACCTTCACCTCCTATACGAATCCGCCGACGATCTTCAAGTACGACGTCGCTTCCGGGGCCTCCGAGGTGTTCCGGAAGGCGGAGGTCAAGTTCGATCCCGCCGATTACGAGACCAAGCAGGTCTTCTATGCGAGCGCGGACGGGACGAAGGTCCCGATGTTCATCGTCCACCGGAAGGGGCTCGAGCTGGACGGCAAGAACCCGGCGTACCTGACCGCTTATGGAGGATTCAATAGCAGCGTTCGGCCCGGCTTCAATCCTTCCCTTCTCCCTCTTCTCGAGAACGGAGGGGTCTTTGCCGAGCCCGCGCTCCGGGGCGGCGGGGAATACGGGGAGGCCTGGCACAAGGCCGGGATGCTCCTCAACAAGACCAACGTCTTCGACGACTTCATCGCGGCGGCCGAATACCTGATCAACGAGAAGTACACGACGAAGGATCTCCTGGCCATCGAGGGCGGCTCGAACGGCGGCCTGCTCGTCGGGGCGGCGATGACCCGGCGGCCCGACCTTTTCCGGGTGGCCTTCCCGGCGGTCGGGGTCATGGATATGCTCCGGTATCATAAGTTCACCGTGGGCTGGGGCTGGGTCGTGGAATACGGCTCGAGCGACAACGAGAAGGATTTCCGGAACCTTTACGGCTATTCTCCGCTCCACAACATCAAGCCGGGCGTCTGCTATCCCGCGACCCTGGTGACAACGGCCGATCACGATGACCGCGTCGTCCCGGCCCACTCGTTCAAGTTCGCGGCGGCCCTCCAGGCGGCCCAGTCCTGCTCCCGCCCGGCCCTCATCCGGATCGAGACCCGTTCGGGCCACGGCTCGAGCAACGTCACCAAGGCCATCGACCTGTTGACCGACCAGTGGAGCTTCATGTTCCACAACATGAAGGTCATCCCGAATTATTGACGGGGGGGCGGTCGGCTATTGTCTGAAATAATCGGAAGTACGCCCCTGACCTCTTGACTCCGCCCCCGGCAAAAGATAACGCTTAAGCGCAGAGGGAAATTCCCCTCGCTTGAGGGGATGAGGGGGCCGAGGGGGCTCTCCAGAAGGAAGGAGGTTCTTGAGAAGCCGTCTTCTCAAGAACCGGGGGGTGGTTTATCTTTTGGGCGGTGGCCGCGGCCAAGCCGCCGCCTCCCGTTGTCGGAAGCTCCCCGATTGCTGTATGATACGTAGGCCATGTCCACAGTTAAAGTGCGTTTCGCTCCGAGCCCGACGGGATACCTCCACATCGGGAGCGCCCGGACGGCGATCTTCAACTGGCTCTTCGCCCGGCACTCGGGAGGGAAATTCCTGCTCCGCGTCGAGGATACGGACCTCAAAAGATCCGACGCGCGGTTCCTGGACGAGATCCTCGACGACCTCCGCTGGCTGGGCCTCGATTGGGACGAAGAGCCCATCTTCCAGAGCCATCGGTTCGAGGTCTACAAGGAAAAGGCCGAGGCCCTCGTCGCCGCCGGCAAGGCGTATCGGGACGGGGAGGCCATCCTTTTCCGGGTGGAGCCGGGCCGGACGATCGAGCTCAGGGACATGATCCACGGCCTCATCTCGTTCCAGACCGATGCGTACAAGGACCAGGTCCTCATCAAGTCCGACGGCTCGCCGGCCTACAATTTCTCCTGCGTCGTCGACGACGCCTACCTCGAGATCACCCATATCCTCCGGGGCGACGACCACGTCTCGAACACGCCCAAGCAGATCCTGTTCTACGAGGCCATGGGCCTCCCCGTCCCCGAGTTCGGCCATATGCCCCTCATCCTGGGCCGGGACGGCGCCAAGCTCTCGAAGAGGCACGGCGGGGTCTCCGTCCGCGAGTACCGGGACGAAGGCTTCCTTCCCGAAGCCCTGGCCAATTACCTCATCCTCCTCGGCTGGATGCCTAAGGACGAGAAGGAGATCATGCCCCTGGACAGGGCCGTCCGCGAGTTCGAGATCGCCTCGATGAACGACGTCCAGGCCAAGTTCGACCTCGACAAGCTCCGCTGGATCAACAGCGAATACATCATGGCCGCTCCCGACCAACGCCTCCTTCCCCTCGTCAAAGAACGGCTGGAGGCCGCCGGTTTCGACCTCTCGGGCCGGGATGACGCCTACATCGAAAGGGTCCTCGGGCTCTATCGGGTCCGCGTCAAGACGTTGGGCGAGCTTCCGGCGATGACCGACCTCTTCTTCCGCGAGGATTTCGCGGTCGAGGAGGAGGCCCGGACCGTCCTGGCGAAACCCGGGAGCCGGGAGAGCGTCGGGCTCTTCGCCGACCGCCTCGAGGCCCTGGCCGACTTCCGTCATGACACCGTCGAGAGCGCGTGCCGTGAGCTCGCCGCGGAACGGGGCGTGAAGCCCGCGGCCTTCATCCATCCGGCGCGCGCGGCCGTTTCCGGGAAAACGAAGGGCGCGGGCCTCTTCGAGATGATGGAGGTCCTCGGGAAGGAGACCGTGATCGCCCGCATGAGGAGAGCTGTCCATGGATGAGACCCCCAAGCCCAGGACCAACTTCGTCAAGGAGATCATCGACGAGCACCTGAGGACGGGCCGGTTCGGCGACCGCAAGGTCCACACCCGGTTCCCCCCCGAGCCCAACGGCTATCTCCATATCGGCCACGCCAAGTCCATCTGCCTCAACTTCGGCCTGGCGGCCGAATACGGCGGCCTCTGCAACCTCCGCTTCGACGACACGAATCCCGAGACGGAGGAGACCGAATACGTCGATAGCATCAAGGAGGACGTCCGCTGGCTCGGATTCGACTGGCAGGACCGGGAGTTCTACGCTTCGGGCTACTTGGAGGAGCTGTACGCCCTCGCCGTCGACCTTATCAGGAAGGGGAAGGCCTACGTCTGCGACCTCGACGTGGAAAAGCTCCGGGAATACCGGGGGACCATCAACCGGCCCGGGAAGGAGAGCCCCTGGCGGAACCGGACGGTCGAGGAGAACCTGGACCTCTTCGAGCGCATGCGCCGGGGCGAGTTCCCGGACGGCTCCCGGACCCTGCGCGCCAAGATCGACATGGCCGACCCGAACCTGCTTCTCCGCGACCCCCTCATGTACCGTATCCGGAGGGCGACCCATTACCGGACGGGCGATGCCTGGTGCATCTATCCGACCTACGACTGGGCCCACGGCCAGTGCGATTCCCTGGAGGGCATCACCCATTCCATCTGCACCCTGGAATTCGAGGTCCACAGGCCGCTCTACGACTGGTTCCTGGACCAATTGGCATCCACCATCCCCAGCAGATCGAATTCGCCCGGCTCAATATCAGCCACACCGTCCTGAGCAAAAGGAAGCTCCTCGAGCTCGTCGAGCAGGGCCTCGTCTCCGGCTGGGACGACCCGCGCATGCCGACGATCTCCGGCTTCCGGAGGCGCGGCTTCACCCCCGCGTCTATCCGGGCGTTCTGCGACCTCATCGGCGTCGCCAAGGCCAACAGCATCGTCGACGCCGGCGTCCTGGAGAATTGCCTGCGCGAGGAGCTGAACCGGACGACGCCGCGGGCCATGGCCGTCATCCGTCCGCTCAAGGTCGTCCTGACGAACTACCCGGAGGGCAGGACTCGAGGAATTCGAGGCCGTGAACAATCCCGAGGACCCGGCCGGCGGGACCCGGAAAGTCCCGTTCTCCCGCGAGATCTACATCGAGCGGGAGGACTTCATGGAGGACCCGCCCAAGAAGTTCTTCCGGCTGGCGCCCGGGCGGGAGGTCCGGCTGAGGTATGCCTATTTCATCAGGTGCGAAGAGGTCGTCAAGGACCCGGCGACCGGGGAGATCACCGAGCTTCGCTGTACCTACGACCCGGCGACCCGCGGCGGGGACGCCACGGACGGCCGCAAGGTCAAGGCGACCCTCCATTGGGTCTCCGCGGCCCACGCCGCCGAGGCCGAGGTCCGGTTATACGAAACATTGTTCACGGTCCGCGATCCCGGCGACGTCCCCGAGGGTGTCGACTACAAAACGAACCTGAATCCGAAGTCGCTCGAGGTTCTCAAGGGGTGCCGGGTCGAGCCCGCGCTCGGGGCCGCGGAGCCCGGGAGCCGGTGGCAGTTCGAGCGGCTGGGCTACTTCACGGCGGATTTCCGGGATTCGAAGCCGGGAGCTCCGGTCTTCAACCGGACGGTCACCCTCCGCGACGAATGGGTGAAGCTCACCCGGACCGGAAGAACCGGAGAATAGGTCCGCGCTTGCGGCCAGCTTCGGGATGCTTCTTGATGTAGCCGCAGGCTTCAGCCTGCGTCTTTATTGAACGCGGGCTAAAGCCCGCGGCTACAGCTCCGGCCCGCCCCTTCCTGTACCGATTAGGGACGCAATGCTCTGCTCCGGTTTTCCCCTGGGACCGACTGAAACTCAGCGCAGGAAGTTCTGTCCCTATTTCTGTCCGTTCCCAGGCGGGAATAGGGACAGAGTATTGCGTCCCCTACTTGTCGGCGAGGGTGTAGGCCGTTACATAGATAAGCCGCGAGACCCTCTCGATCAGATCGCCGCTGACCTTCTCCACGCTGTCGCTCGTCTGGTGGTAATCCTCGGTCATGGAGGCGATGCAGAAGGACCAGGGGACCTTGACGGCGGAGAACGCGGCGTGGTCGGAACCTCCGCCGGCGCGCTCACCGGGAGCCGATTCGCGCAGGAACAGGCTGAGGCCGATGTAGCGGTCGGCTTCCCGGAAGGCCTCAGCGAGGCCGGACCCCGCCACCAGGGAAACCGGCAGGAAATCGGCCGGCTTGATCTTTTTCATCAGCTCGGCGCCCGCCGGGAAATTGAACATCCGGCTCATGCGGACGATGGACTTCTCGTCGTAGGGCCGGCTGATCATGTCCAGGTTGAGGTAGGCCATGGTCTTGTCGATGGGGAAGGCCGGGTTCCGGACGTAATACCGTGAGCCGAGGAGGCCTTCCTCCTCGCCCGTCCAGAGGCAGAAGACCACGGTCCGCTTGGGCTTGACGGGATTCAACACGAACGCCCGGGCCACGTTCATGACCCCGACCGAGCCGGAGCCGTTGTCGTCGGCGCCGTTGAACACGTAATCGCCGCGCTTGCCCAGGTGGTCGTAGTGGGCCCCGACGACGATGACCTCGTTCTTCAGGACGGGGTCCGAGCCCTCGACGTATCCGACGACGTTCCGGCAGCGGACGAGGCGAGACATCGGCCGTCGTGGCGAGGGTCACGGTCGTGCCGGGGAGGATCATCGAGGCGGGCTTATAGGTCGCCTCGATCTTCTTCTGCAGGTCGTCGATCTTCGTCCCCGAATTCTCGAGGATGGCGTCGGCCATCTCCCGGGTGATGGTGATGACCGGGGAGCTCTCCCAGGGCATCCCGGCTCCGGCGCCGGGGATGAGCAGACGCCGCCTGGGTTCGTTGATGACGGGCCGGGCGTCGTCGATGGGCCTGGGATTCTCCATGGCCTTGTAGAGATCTGTGTCCTTGCCCGAGGCCTGGACCTGGAGGACGGCGGCGGCGCCGAGCTTCGCGATCTCCCGGGCCTTGTTGAAGCCGCCCATGCGCATGGCCATGACGCCCTCGGGCGGGAAGTACTTCTCCTTGAGCTCCTTGGCCTGGAAGGGCGACTTGGGATCCTTCTTGCCCGGGGCTTCCGAAAGGATGAGGACGATCTTCCCCTTGACGTCGAGGTTCTTGAGCTCGTCCCATCCGGCCGCCTTTTCCACGATGCCGTACCCGGCGAAGACCACGGGGGCCGAGACGGATTCGGGGGTCGAGCTCATGCTCTGGTATTCGATCCCCGACTCGAAGGCGCGCGTCTTGGCGACGCCGTCCTTGCGCAGGTCGAGGGTGAGCTTTCCGCGGATGTTCTTGAGCTCCTTCAGGACGATCTCCTGGAGGTAGCCCTTGACGGGAGGGGCGGCGGGGGTTCCGCCGAACATCGCCGACATCGACCGGGAGACGACCGGGAGGTCGCCCGCGGCCTGGACCTTCCACATCTTGAACAGGGACGCGGCGTATTCGGCGGCCAGCTGATAGCCGCGCGTCGCCGTCTCCCGGCCCTCCATCAGGTCGGACGAGATATAGGCGAGCATGGCCAGGGAATCCCGGGCCGTAATCGAATCGAAGCCCGGCTTCATCCTGTCGGGAACGGGCTCGACCTTTTCGACCTGGACAAGGTTCTTCAGGACGTCCTCGGGCTTCGGCACGGGCGCCGGCTGGGCCGAGAGGGCCAGGGCCGAGAGGGCGATGATGAGGAGGGACGCGAGAGCTCTTTTCATGGATGAGGCTCCTTGAGGCTTAAATCCAACGCTCGACTATTATAGACGATAGCCTCCCGGATTTCTTCCATAAACGCCCGTTACGCCCGCTGGAAGGCCCCGTCCTCTCCGGTTTACTTCGGTCCCGGGATGTTGTAGAATGGCAACCCTGCGTGCCTGTAGCTCAGCTGGATAGAGCGTTGGACTCCGGATCCAAAGGTCGGAGGTTCGAATCCTCTCAGGCACGCCACGCTCTAAATCACTGAAACCCCTAAGGTTACAGACTTTTCGGTGATCCCCGCCGGGCCCGATTTATCCACCGTGTCACAACCGTGTAACAGATCTAGCCTTTAATAGCCGCGTCGCGGGTTTCGGGAGTCTTCATGCCGCGGTGCCCGACGATGATCTATCATGCTTGGACCGATTGAGGGGGGCAGGTCGATCAGCGCCGCTTGAGGAACCCAACGAGCCCGACCGGCGAGCCGACCGCCATCAGCTGGACCCGCGCGATATTGAATGGGATATTTGTCAGGCCCTGCCGTTTTGTGATTCAATAACAATATGAATGAAGGAGCGGCGTGAACCGCCGCGAGCGGTTTCTCCTGAGCTGCGGCCCGGCGGCGGGAGCGGTCCTCGTCATCGCCGTCGTTTGGGCCTCGGCCATGACGCCCGGGATCGACCAGTCCTCCGACACGATCAGCCGGCTGGCTGTGCGCGGTCAGCCCCACCCCTGGATTCTCCGGACCGGCCTTGTCCTGTGCGGCCTTCTCTCCATCGTGTTCGGGGTCGGGCTATTCCGGGCGCAGCGGCGCGGCATCTTCCGCTGGGGCGTGCTGGCTGGGCTGGCCGTGTTCGGCGTCTCCACCGCGATCACCGGACTGGCGAGGGACCACCCGGTCCGGGGCGGTTCGGAAATGGGCTGGGAAGGCGCGGTCCACAATCTTTTCGCCCGGGTGGCCATTTATGGGATCCTGGCGGCCATAGCCGCCCTCGTTCCCTCGGCTGCCGGCAGCCGCCCGGCCAGGGTGCCCGCCGTCGTGTTTTCGGCCGTCGCGCTCCTTCTGATCGCCGCGGCCGGCCTCTTCTATCCCGGTGTTCCGCCGTCTTTCCGCGGCCTGGTCCAGCGGCTCGCGCTCATCATCATCTTCGCTTGGATGGCCGCAAGCGCCGTCATCGCCCGTCGGGCCGCGGGCCGATAAGCTCGAAACTCGATCGAGGTTCTCGCCAAGCGGCACTATCCCATTTAATAGGAAGAGTGCTGCTTTATGGGATAAATTCCGGGCCGAGGCGACAGCCGATCCCGTCGGACGGGAGCCTCTGAAAACCCCGTCAACGGAAATCCGATCTTCTTCCGGAGGGGGATTGGCTTTCGGCGGGCATTTTTCGTCCCCGGGGTCCTTTCTGGCGTGTCGAGAGCGCAACAACATCTTGGCATGAAAACCGCATTGACAGATATGGCTTCTCCCAGATCCGCCGTATCATCCGATAACGGAGGAACGCCGTGCGGCGAGAAGCGAAGGAGGCAACGATGGACATGTTCTTGAAAAAGAGGGTCGGACCGCTTATCGCCTTCATCCTGGTCATGGTTCCAGTGGCTGTCCGGGCCGCCGATGCCGCGATGAAGGATACTCTGGGACCGAATGAAAAGATCAAGGTCTCGGAGATCTTGAGGTCGAAGAACGGTCAATACACTCTGGCTATGCAGAAGGACGGCAACTTAGTGGCCTATGACGGTCAAAGCAAAGCGATATGGAGCAGCGATACGTCCGGAAGAGGAGCGGTCGAGTGTGTCCTGCAGAGCGATGGCAATCTGTTGCTGAAAGATAGAAACGGAAGAGCCGTCTGGTCGACCTACACGGACGGCCACAAGAACGCAAAGTTGGCGATGCAGGACGACGGGAACCTGGTCATTTACAGCGAAAGAGGGTTGGCTGTTTGGGCCAACGGAAGCATCATCAACAGCCTGTCAGGAGGCGGAAGCCTGTCGACCGCCGAGTTCATCAGATCCCAGAATAGAAAATATACTCTGGTCCTGCAGGCCGACGGCAACCTGGTGGCCTTTGATAGTCAACGAAAAGCCTTGTGGAACAGTCAAACGGTCGGAAGCGGGGCCAAAGAGTTTGTCCTGCAGCATGATGGCAATTTACTGCTCAAGGATGGAAACCAGAGGATCGTCTGGGCGACCAATACCGGCGGCCATCCGAATGCGAAATTGATCATGCAGGACGACGGCAACGTCGTGCTCTACACGGCCGAAGGAGCTCCCCTCTGGTCCAACGGGAACGTCAATCCGGACATTCCGCGTGAAACGGCCCCCGCCGATGTACCGGCCGAAGTCCTCCGTCAGGACGATGCGGGAAGCGGTCGCGACGCCGGAAACGTCTTGGATGAGGCCGTTCCCATCTATCCCATCACCAAGCCGGCCGACGGCGAGCTCGGTCCGACGGACAACATCGATTTTTTCAGCATTCCGCTCGATAAGGAATGGAAGCTGACCCTCCAACTCACGGTCATGAGCGACCAGGACTACGACCTTGCCCTGCTCGATTCCGACGGAGATATCCGGGCCTCTTCAGCCCGGGGAATGGGGCAGTCCGAATCCCTCGAATTCATGGCGCCCTCTGCGCGAGCTTATTACGTCCGCGTCTCGCGCAAAGCCGGCCAAGGCCGCTACAGGATCGTTCTATCGTTCCGCAAGCAGGGAAGCTGAAAGACGATCGTCAGCCGCCTCGGTCCAGGGGCGCCGAAATCTTACCGGCCGAGCAGAAGGATCACGCCGCTCGCGATGGCGAGGATCGACATGATCAAGGGCAGTCCCTCAAAGTTGAGATGGAGCAAGGGGATCAGCCCGGTCATGATAAGCCAGATGCCCAATAAAACCATCCCCAGGTTCTTTGGTAGCCCTAAGTTCTTCATTTTGTTCACCTCCCATTAGTTTCTCTTCGCGACATGGCCAGATCGCGTTCGTGGCAATCCATCTCCCCTCGGGTTCTGTGGACAATATATCGTCGGCCGCCCGGAGATGTCAATCACTGCGAAGATCGGTCTCGGAAGCAAGACAAACCTCCCCGCGGCGTCCCAGCTCTAAAAATTGGAGGATCAAATCCTCCCAGTCACGCCACGATTTCCCTCTTATGCCGCCGTTCTTGCAGTCTGGATTTTGTTTCCTTGACTCCCGTCCACAACAGAAATATCATGAAGTCGTAAAGGGGTGAACCGATCTAGGGCCCGCAGGAGTGGTCTCGATACCGGGGTCCCTGCGGCGTTGGAGAATGCATTCGTCATGAGGGAGGGGAAAATGAAATTCAAAACGTTGATGACCATCAAGGCCGTCGTCTGCCTGGGCTTCGCGCCCATCCTGCTGTTCTTTCCGGCTTGGATCATCGGCCTGATGGGCGCCGAATACGGCACGGGAGCGGCGCTGACGGCCAGGGAGTACGGCGCGTCGCTGGTGGGCAACCTTTTGCTGACCTGGCTGGCCCGGAACGCGGAGAAGGGTGTCGCTCGCTCGGCGATCATCTGGGACCTGTTCATCTATGACGCCGTCGGCCTTGTCGCCACCCTGTATCTCCTCTTCGCGAAGGCCTTGAATCCGCTGGGCTGGGGGATCGTGGCTGTCTATCTCTTCTTCACCGCCGGCTTCGGCTATTTCGCGCTCTATAAGGAGAAGGCCGCCTGAGGGGAAATTAAAGGCCCCATTACAGTTCCAACGCTCATTTCTTCGAGAACAGGTAGGCGAACGGGATGGCGATGATATCGCCGATGATGTAGGTGAGGAAGATCAAGGATATCAACACGACATAGAGAGGGAACTGCCCTTTGAGAAAAAGCGGGAGCGCGGCAAGGATGAGCCAAACGGGCTTATAGACCAGCTGAACCAACAACAGGGGGATGAACTTCAGGGGAGAACGGAGCGCTGGAAGGGCGACGAGCCCTGCGGCGAACAGGAAGCTTCCGTAGAGCTTGAAGACGACCGGGTCCTGTGCCGGGAAACGAAGAAAAGATTGGATGCCCACGGGAAAGAAGATCATCGCGAACCCGAATCCGCCGGCCCCGACGAGCGTGTAGAGATACATGCCCCGGAGCCAGCCCCAGCGGACCGATGCGGTACTGTCCATTTCCATCACCTCCCGATGAATTCCCCACATCATTGTAAGGCAGTGGGGCGAGGGAAGCAACCGCATTTTTAGGGAGACGGCGGCGGGGGATACCACAGCGAAATGAGGATCTATCTCGAGCGGGGCCTCGGCTCCGTCATCATGGTGAACGAAACCAGTTCCTTCTGCAAACGGACCCAGGCCGTCGTGGACCGGATGCTCCTGAACTAGAGGCCGGCACACTTCCACGGACGCGAGCCTAAGTTCTTCCTCTTTCCCGGAGATCCGTCCGCATCCATAGGAATCCGAGACCATGCCCTAAGGGATTCCCATCTGTCCGTCCCTTGAGGCCGTGACGTGGACGGCCTCTTGCGCTTGGCATGATTCGTGCAAAACATGTCCTATAGAGGGGGTTGGATAGCCCCTTCAGCATGAGCGTCGTCTGTAAGGAGAGTAACATGACCGTTCCCCTTAATGCCATTCGGGCGTTCCATAATGCGTTCCGCAAGGATTTGGCGGCGATGGATGCGTCCGCGACCGAAGCGGCTCGCGGGCGCGCTGGCTTGGGCTTCGTCTCGGATCGCCATTCTTTCTTCAACGAGATCCTTGTCTGGCACGCCAAGGGAGAGGAGGAGTTCGTTTTCCCGGCGCTTGAACGAGTCGCCCCGCTGGTGGCCGAAGCGTATGAGCGGGATCATCGCGGTCTCGATACGTCGTTCACGGCGCTCCACAAAGCCGTTGCGGAGTCCGATCCCATCATGACGACGCGCGCGACCGCAGCTTTCAACTTCCATTTGGCTATCCACCTGAACAAGGAAGAAGCGCATCTTTATCGGATATTCAATGAACGCGTGTCGCTTCCTGACCAGTGGGCCATCCTGGGGAATATGGCCCAGAAGGTTCCCCAGGATCGTTTCCCCGAGGTCGTCAATTGGATCTATCCGCTCCTTGGAAACAACGACCGCGAGAACATGACCAGGATATGGCGGCAGGCTTTGCCCGGGCCCGCCTTCGCCGGAGCCCTCGAGCTTATCCGGGCGGCCATCGGAAACGACTGGGCGGAATTGACGCGCCGGATCCCGGAGCTCAAGTAGTCGAAGCCCGGCTATCGTCCCGTCTCGAACGGTGGGCCGCCCACGTCCGCACGATTGTTGTAGCCGCGGCTCTCCCAATAGCCCCGGAACGTGGTGTCGGAAGACAGCTCGATGCGGGTCACCCACTTGGCCCACTTGTAGCCGAACTTGCCCATCGCGACGACCTGGAACGGGAACCCCCGATCCGGCGGCAGGATGACGTCATTGTTTTTCAAGGCGATGATGATGTTCTTCTCGGAAAGGTAGCTCAAGTCCAGCGAACCGTATCCCTCGGGCACGTCGGCCGTGTGGAAGATGGCGATCTTGGCTTCCGGCCTGACCTTGGCATCCGCAAAGATATCTTTCAGGGCCGGTCCGGTCCATTTCGCCTTGAAATTCCAGCCCTCGACACAATTGAGGTCCATGAGCTGGGATATCTGGGGATAGGCCTGCAGATCGGCGTAGCTCAAGCTCAGGGGATTGTCCACCAGGCCGTCGACGGTTAGCTTATAGGTCGCCCCGTCGATATTCTGAGTGCCCTTGAGCGCGTTGTTTCTCTGCTGGCCGACAGGGGTCAATTTGGAGCCCATATACTCCGTGGCTGCCGCCTCGCCTTTGGGATCGGCGGCAGAAGGGGCCTTGGCACAGGCCGCAAATAGGAGAGGGGCGATCAGCGCCCCCAGGGCGGTCAGAGAAACCAGCTTGCTTTTCATTCATCCTCCTCAAGGACAGACCCATACGAGCCTACTTCGGCTATATGCACTTTATATGCCAGGCCGGCGGGCTCCGCCCCTGCCAGGCCTCAGGAGGCAGGGAGGAACGGACCTCTATTAAGTGGCTTCTTGGATTCCCATGAATAGAGACGGATTCCCGGGAAACAGGAAACTTCTGGCGCCCGCCTTGACACCCGTATTATGATTGAGTAGGGGAAGGGTTGGCCCGAGCGTGAATGTCGGGGAATCTCCGTGCGTCGAAATAGGGGGTGTCGTATGGATATGCTGACTGGCCTATCGTTTTCTTACCTGATCCTGTTTTTGTCCTCAATGCCCGGGGCCGCCTCGATAGAAAGGAGCGTTATGGAAATCCCCACGGGTTCATCGGGAATGATCGCCTACGGCTCGCTGATGTCCCTGCAGAGCCTGGAGCAGACACTGGGGCACAAGTATGAGGGGCCCATACATCAGGTCCATTTAACGGGATATGAGAGGGAATGGACTTGCGTCCGGCCGTTCAACGATCCCGAGGCGATAGCCGCGGGCCGCCCGAAGATCGATGTGTTCCTCATGAGCGGTGCAGAGCGTGTTCCCGTCACAGGAGCCGCGGAGCTGAATATTCATCCCAAGGGGGGAGGACGGATCAACGGCATTTTGTACGTGGTCACCGATGAGGAATTGGCCAGGCTCGATAAGAGGGAACGGGGCTACCGCCGGGCGGACGTGACCGACAAGGTCGAGGAATTCGATTTTCGGGGCGGGAAGGTCTTTGTCTATGAGGGCCGTCCCTCGCCCACGAACGCGGCTCCGCCCGATAAGGGGAAGTACATCCTCATCAAGGAGTTCCTCGACATGGTGACCGGCGCCTGCGACGGGATAGGAAAGGGATTTCGCGAAGAATTCGACGGATCGACCAAGCCCTGCGCGTATCCGGTCGTGTCCTATAAGAACGTCATCTGGGAGAAGACCAGGTAGCCGGCCTTGGAAACGGGCCGCCGTTCGGATATAGTTTTCCCCGGACGAAAGGAGCCGGCCGATGGCGTTTCTCGGACCCACCTTTGAGGAGATGCTTCACCCGGAGACGATCGACCCTTCGACGCGTCGGCGGGCGATCGCCATGAAGACGAAGGACCCGCTCGACCCCGTCAATCTGTTCAACATCAATTGGCGTGACGAGAACGGAGAGACCCAGTATCTCGTTATCCCCAGGGAACTGACAGGAGTGGACTCCAATATCGTCGTCATCACCAGCAGGGATTTTCCGACGGGGTCGCATAAGGTCGGCGCGGCCTACGCGGTCCTGGCGGAGATGATCCTGGACGGCCGCCTCGATCCGGCGCGGCATCGTGTCGTCTGGCCCAGCACGGGGAATTACGGCATCGGAGGAGCCTGGGTCGGGGGACGCGTCGGGGTGAGATCGACCGTCGTCCTCCCGCAGGGGATGAGTCCGGAGCGCTTCCGGCTCATCGAATCCTACGGCGCGGAGGTCATCAAGACCGCCGGCTCGGAGAGCAACGTCAAGGAGATCTATGATGAAACCCGGCGGCTCGGCCGGGACCCCGGCGTGCGCGTCCTCAACCAGTTCGAGGTGATGGGCAATTATCGCTTCCACTACCACGTCACGGGCAATACGATCGTCGAGCTCGCGGGCCTCCTCGAGAAGCGCGGCATCGGCAACGGAAGGATCGCGGCCTTTTGCTCGGCGATGGGCAGCGCCGGGACGATCGCCGCGGGGGACCGGCTGAAGCAGGTATGGCCCGATCACAGGATCGTCGGGCTCGAACCGGTCCAGTGCCCGACGCTCTTCAACAACGGCTACGGCGCCCACGACATCCAGGGCATCGGCGACAAGCACGTCACCTGGATCCACAATGTCATGAACATGGACGCGCTCATGTGCCTCGACGATCTCGAATGCAAGAAGGGGCTGCAGCTGCTCACGGAAGAGCCGGGCTGGGCCGTCCTGACCGGGCGGTTCGGCGTCCCCCGGGAGTCGGTCGAACGCATGGCGGCCGTCTTCGGGATCAGCGGCGTGTGCAACCTTCTCGGGGCCATCAAGACGGCGAAATTCTACCGCTTCGGCAGGGACGATACGATCGTGACGGTTTGCACCGACGATATCGGGCGCTACCGCTCTGTCATGGCCGATATGACGCGAATCCATGGCCGGATGGATGAAGCCGAAGCGACCGCCCGCGCCCATATCTTCCGGGACCAGCGCACGGATTGGATCCTCGAGGGAACCCGAGAAGCGCGCGAGCGCTGGCACAATCTGAAATATTACACGTGGGTCGAACAGCAGGGGAAAACGGTCGAAGAGCTCGACGCCCAGCGCGACCCGCCGTGGTGGGCCGGACACCAGGAGAGAGTCGCCGATATCGACGGGAAGATGAAAGCCTTTAGGGGAACAGGATGAACACCGGGTATTACATGCTCATCTACAAGACCGTAGACAATTATGTGGAAAAGCGGGCGCCTTTCCGCTCCGAGCACTTGTCCTATGCCGAGGCCTTCCGCGCCCGGGGCGAGCTTTTCATGGGCGGGGCGCTGGCCGACCCGGCCGACACGGCGATCCTCGTCTTCAAAGCCGCGAGCCGTGCGGTAGTCGAGGACTTCGCGCGGAACGACCCTTATGTCAGGGCCGGCCTGATCATGGAATGGTCGGTGCGCCCCTGGGCGGTCGTTATCGGAGGCTGACCGGGATCCCCGAGAGGGGCCTCACAAAGCCCCGTTCAGGACATCCAGGACCTTGAACAGATAATCGTACTCCGGCCGGTCCAGGGTGTTCTGGCCGAGGTACTTGAACTGGAGCGACCCGCGGGCATCCAGGATGTAGACGCTCGGGATGTTCTGATCGACCTTGCCGCCCCCCCATTCCGTCATGAAGAGCCCGAGGCCCTTCGACAGCTTCCGGTCCGCGTCGATGAGAATGGGGAAGGGGATCGGCACTTCGCCCTTCTTGAAGGCGAGGTCGAGGGGGAAGAGCTGGCGGTAGCGGTCCATGGATTTCCGGCCTTTCTCATCGAGCTTGGTCGGGTCGGCGGGATATTTCCGCTCCTTGATCGTGTCCAGCTGTTCGGGCAGGGCGTCGACCCAGGCCTTGACGACGTCCGGGCCGTAGGGAAAGACGACGAGGACTTCGACGTTGTATTTCTTCCGGAACTCCCGGGTCTTCTCGAGCTCGACGAGCTCGGCGTACTTGTAGTTGCAGATCGTGCACCAGTGGTTCTCGGCGGCATAGCCCCTGGGGAAAATGATCATGACGTTCTTCCCCTTGAGGGCCGAAAGGGTCACGGTCCCGCCCTGAAAGGCGGGAAGGGTGAAGTCCGGCATGGGCTGGCCGACGATCACGGGCTTGATCTCGACGTCCTGGGCGGTCGCGAGCCCGCAGGCAAGGGCCAGCGCGATAGCGGCGAAGAAAGCGGTTCTCTTCATGGTTCTCTCCTTCTCGGTATGCCGATACTATATTTCCGACCGCGGTTCGGCGTCAATGTTCAGAGCTTTGTCTCCCACTTTGCCAGATTGCTGATGATCCTATTGTCGCTCGGTTCGTCCCGATAGATGGCCCCGACGTAAATGACGGGGTGCTTATCGTACACCTCGAGGCAGTACCCGATCGCGTCCTCGAATTGCCCATGGCCCGCCAGCATATCGGGATACCGGAGCGGTAGGGATGCCCAGTGGGGATCATTATAGACATACGGCCATGAAGGCTGCGTTTTGAGGGCCTCCTTATTGCGGGGGAACAGGAGCAGGAAATCCATCTTGGTCTGGACGTAATTCTCCATTTGTTCACGGAGCTTGATGGGGTTGGGGGACAGATTCCGGACCGTGACCTTTCCTTTGTGCCAGTTTTGAAGGGTGCGGTACGAGGGCGTGAAGCAATCGTAGCCCAGGTCGACACCCATACCGGATAGGCTGACCTCGAGCCTGATCGGTGCGTTCGGATTGCGCGCGATCTCCGTGCAAAGGAGGTCGAAAGCCGCCACTCCCGGAATGGGGGCGGTGGCCAGGTTGAGACTGCCCATGGTCGAGGGAAGGATGTGGTTGGGATAAAGGACCTCGACCGCGATCCAACGGCGCTCGGATACGTCGGCCTGGAGGTTCGAAAGCTTCCAGGACGTCGTCACGGTCTTGGTTCCCGGGCCCTCGAAGACGAGGTCCCGCGGTTGGGTCTTTCCTCCGTCGCTGCGGATCCATCGATACTGGGCCGTTCCCTTCCCGGTCGCCACGATCTGACTGGTCGCCTGGACGGTCGCCGGGCAGGGGCCTTTCCAGCTGTTGGGCGAGACGCTGTTGAGGACGCCGACGATCTTGAAATCCGTGGCGGGTACGGTGCATCTCGCCTTGTTGGATTCCAGCTCGTTGGGATAGAGGATCCGTACGGCCTCCCAAACCGTGTCTCCGGAGTGGGCCACGCCCATCGTCCAGGACGTGTTCACGACCATGCTGCCGGCGGCGGTGAAGTTGATCTCTTCCGGGCTTCCCATCCCCCCGTCGCTGCGGACCCAGCGGTAGCGGACCCGGCCGTCGGCGTTGACGGTGATCCGGGCGCGGAAATCGAGCCGTATCTTGTCGGTTCCCACGAACTCCGAATGGCTGAACGAGGCGACCACGCCCAGGACCTTGTTGTGGGGGATGATCTGTCCCTGGGGAACGAGGCCGTTCGGGAACAAGAGGAGCATGAGGCCGAAGAGCCGGACGGAAACGCAAGCACGCTTGGTCATTCTTTTCCTCCCTTCGAGCGGGGGCAGGAGCCGGGTCCCCTCCCGCCCGACCTGCCGGATCCTAATGCCTGACATCATTATGGGAAACGGATATTGGGGAGTCAAGCAGGACCGGTGTGATCCGTCAGCCGAAAGCGACGTCGAGGACCATCATCAGGGCGAAACCGGCCATCGCTCCCATGGTCGCCAGATCCGTGTTGCCGCCCCGTTCCGCCGCCGGGACGAGACGAGCGCCTGAAGGACCGGGTGCAGGTTCCTTAAGTCTTCAGCCACGCTTCAGGCGGCCCGGCCTCCGGTCAAGCCCTCGTGCGATCGGATGGCGGCGGGACGATGTCCGCGACGAGCTCCGATCCGCTTTCGATCGGCTGTTTCTTGAGTCGTATCGCGGGCGCCCTTGTGGGCGGGGACCCCGTTCTTTGGAACGATGAGAATGACGGCCAGGAGATTCATGGGATCACTCCTCTTCGAAAATCAGCCTCGATGAAAAATCATGCATGATTCATGCCAGGCTGATCAGATATTCCCGGCAGGCCCCTCCGGAGCGGCTGTATCTGGGAGGCGCCCCTGAAAGACCTCCTGCGGGAGGATCCGGCCGATCGAACAGCATTTGTCCTGCGAGAGTGGACGGGAGTTGACAAGGCGGGGGTACCATCGAAATACGGCGGGGGCATGGCCTTTTGGCGAAAACCCTGATATAAATACCTATGACGATTTTCTCCCGGCAGGGGAGAAAAGGCTCCGCAAGCCTTGAGACCTGCCGGAGAAAAAATTCCCATATTTGGAGAAGAGGAAAATGGAATCAAAGAAGAAGCGGATGATCATACGGCAAACGGCCCAATTTGAACATGATCTGCAGGAACGGATGTCTTTTCTTTCCGGGAAGGGCGTCGAATCTCGCCAGGCCGACAGGGACCCTATCGTCAGGAAGCTGAAGGCCGACGTCAAGGCCTCGAATAACAGGCTGAGGCTGATCGTCGAAAACGAGAAGAGAACGGAAGAAATGGCGAAGATAAAGGCGGAAAGGGCGGCCGCCCCCCGGAAAGAACAGGAAGCCGGCAAAGGCGAAAAAGCCAAGAAAGGTCCCGAAGAGGGCAAGGGAAAGAAGGTGAAACCGGAAAAGAAGGCGGCCCCTTCGAAGGCGCCGGAAGGCGGCAAGGCCGCTGATACGACGGGATCCCCCGAGGCCGGCAAGGCGAAAAAGGAAAAGAAGGGCGAGGAATGAACCCTTCGCCCACGGCATCCCTCGAAAAGCTTCTCGTCCCCAAGATCGACCGCATCGACCTCGTCACCGTCAGGCTGCCGTTCGTGGCGCCCGTTCGGGACGAGCGTCTATGTCTGGACCGACAAGGAGGCGATGCTCATGCGGCTCGAGTCGGGGGGCGTCGTCGCCTGGAGCGAATGCGTCTCCGACCCGGATCCGTTCTACTTTTACGAGACGAACGGCACGGCCCGGCACATCATCAAGGACTTCCTTCTCCCCCTGATCGAGCCGGGGATCGCGCTCGGCGAGCTCGAGGCGCGCTTCCGGCACGTACGCGGCCACGGAATGGCCAAAGCGACGATCGAGAACGGCCTCCTCAACATGCTCGCGACGCAGCAGGCCGTCCCTCTCCATCGGCTCCTCGGCCGGCCGGCGAAAAAGATCATGTCCGGCCTGAGCATCGGGCTCAAGGAAACGCGCGGCGCCCTCCTCGACGCCGTCGCGAACGCTGTCGCCAAGAGATATCAACGCGTCAAGATGAAGATCAAGAAGGGCCAGGACATCGACTGGGTTGAGGCGGTCCGGGACCGCTTTCCGGACCTCCGGCTCATGGTGGACGCCAACGGCGACTATTCGCTCGACGATATCGGCCATCTCAAGCGGCTGGACGCCTTCAACCTGATGATGATCGAACAGCCGCTCGCCTACAACGACATCTACCAGCACGCGGCGATCCAGAAAGAGATGAAGACGGCGATCTGCCTCGACGAATCCATCCATAGCCTGGCGGACGCGATGACTGCCATCGCTCTCGGCGCCTGCCGCATCATCAACGTCAAGCAGGGAAGGGTCGGCGGCCTGATGGAGTCGATGCGGATCGCCTCTTATTGCGCCGGGCGCGGCATCGATGTCTGGTCGGGCGGGATGGACGAAACGGGCATCGGCCGGGCGGTCAACATCCACCTCCAGACGGCCGAAGGGTTCACCCTGCCGGGCGACACCTCGGAAACGAGCAATTACTTCGACGAGGACATTGTGGAACCGCCCGTTGTCCTTCGTCCGGACGGGTTCATCGACATTCCGGAAGGCCCCGGCATCGGCGTGAACGTCGTGCCGGAGCGCATCCTGAAACGGGCCGTCCGCATGGAACGTCTGCGCTGAGGCGCCTGGGGCCCGATTCCAAGGGCCCTTCACGTCGGCCGATAGGAAGTTCCCGGGTCTACTTGCTCAGGACCTCCCACTTCATGTCCCATTCCCACTTGTCGAAGTAGAGGTTGCCGCCCTTCCATTCCACTTCGCCCCGCTGAGAGTCCACGGTCTCCGAGCGGAAATGTTCCTTGGCCGGGGTGAAGGGCTGGGTGATGGCGTCGTTGAAGATGAGACGGTAGCTGTCCATGCCGCTCAGGTAGAACCACTTCTGCTTCTCGTCGGCGGAATCAAGCCGGCCGTACGTGACGTCCATGGGGACCCAGCCGTACGGCTCGAAGTAGATCATGCCCCAGTCGTGCATGCTGTCGGTCGGGGGCTTGAACTCCCAGCCGGACTGCCAGCGCGTCGGGATGCCGTTCATCCGGCAGAGCGTCATGAAGAGCAGGGTCTGCATGCCGCAGTCCCCATGGCGGTTCTCGAAAGCGTACATCGGGATGTTGGGAACGGTCGAATACTCCCGGGCCGAGGCCCAGGGCACGTTGATGTCGACCCATTCGAACAGCTTCTGGGCGATCCGGTAGGGATTCGTCTCCGTCCCGACGACCTCTTTCGAGAGCTCCCGGAGGGCGTCCGTGAAGACGATGTGCGGCGTTTCCTGGGCGAGATAGGGTTTCAGGGCGCCTTCCGGATCGACGGGCTTGACCTGATCGGGGTCGATATCGACGTAAAAGGCCGAGCTCGTGTAATCGTACGCGAGGCTGAACTTCGTCGGCTGGCCCGCGACGGCGGCCTTTTCGAAATAGATCATGCGCTGGAGGTCTTCGTTCGGCGCCAGGCGGTAGTCGGCCGGATCGGTGGTCGTCAGCAGGATATCGGTCTGCCGTTCCGGGATCTCCCGGGGAAAGGGGATCCAGCAGCGGACCGTTTCGCCGGCGGGGACCACATCGGGCTTCACGGAAAGCGTGTAGCGGATCCTCACCCGGATGGGCTCGACATAAGCCTTCTTCTCGAGGAGGACCCGTTCGCGGACCGCCTTGACGTGCGCATCGAGGTCCAGGTCTCCTTCCGCCGGGGGCGTGGCGAGCTCCTCCGCATGCTGTTCGTTCCAGATGCGCAGGCATTCCTTGTCGATCCGGAAAAGGTTGCGGGCGGCGTTGAAGAAATAGCGCTTTTCGCCGTCGATGGTCATACTTTCGAGCGAGCGCTCCTTCTCCCAGCGATCGAGGTCCTGATCGGTGACGGCCGGGACGTACTTCTTGATGAATTCGACGACCTCCGGCCGCGTCTTCCGGAAGTCAAGGCGGATGCGGTCCATGCGGTCCAGCTCGAACGCCATCTCCCGGCGCGCTCCGTCGCTCAGGGTCGCGTCCTTGGCCAGGACATTCCGGATAGCGTCGCCCGCCTTGGCGAATTCGCCGCTCGCGACGAGCGTCCGGAAATCGGTCTGCGGTTCGGGCTGCCGGTCGAACACACAGCCGGAACAGCAGAGAGCGACGGCCAGGATCGTGCTTAGGATATTTTTCATAAAAAGCCTCCCCTCCGTTTTGGAATGGATGAATGCCGAAACAACATGTCCGAATACTACTTCCGGCCGGTCGCGCCTGTCAATCATGTCTTTGCGCGGTTGACGCCGACCCGGGGTCGGGAATATCATCATCCCATGATCAGCATCGAACGCAGGGCGCGCTCCTTGTCCATTGTCCTCCTGGCGTCATGGCTCATCCTTGCCGCTCCCGCGTCGGCCGAGCGGGTCGAGGACGTCCCGAATCCGTTGGCGACCTCCGGCAAAGCCGTCGGCGACAACGCCGGCGTCCTCGGAACCGGCTATGCGGATCTCATCGAAGGCATCTGCATACGCCTCAAGAACGTGACCGGCGCCGAACTGGCCGTGGTCACCATCCGCGACCTCGGGGGAACGACCCCCGAGGAATTTGCCGAGCGGCTCTTCAAGCGATTCGGGGTCGGGGAAAAGGGCAAGGACAACGGACTCCTCCTGCTCCTTGCCGTCGATGACCGGGCCGTCAGGTTCGAGGTGGGATACGGGTTGGAGGCGATCATTCCGGACGCCCGGGCCGGTCAGCTCCTCGACGAATTCGCCATCCCCTTCCTCGCCCGGGGGGAACACGGCCGCGGCCTCTATGCCGTCGCCAGGGCGGCCGCCGAGGTCATCGCCGCCGCATCGGGCGCCTCGCTCAGCTTGACCGATCCCGCCGTCTGGCCGGAACAACCTCGTCCCGTCCAGGCCGAGGACGCCGGGCAGAAAGCCTCCCTGTTCGCGGAAACGGATAAGCCCGTGCATCGCGCGATGCCCGCGCTTCCGTTCGTCCTGGCCGGCGCCCTCCTGGGGGTGACCGGTCTATGGGTCCTCTCCGCCCTGCGGCGTTTCGGCCGGGCACGCTCCAAAGCGGATCGGATGAAAGCCGCCCGCGCCGGCTTCGGATACTGGTTCCTGATGTGGACGGCGGCCATCGGCATCGGGATCGCCATGCTGAAGAGCGGCGGCTCGGCGCTTTCCCTTCTGGGATTCGCCCTCTCTCCCGTCGTGTCCAATATCCTTTGGACCTCGACCCGCCGGGCGATGAAAAAGAGGGCCGCGGACTACCATCTCCCGTGCCGGTCGTGCGGCTCGGCCATGGACCTCATCCCTGAGGACGCGGACGATGCCCAGCTTTCCGCCGAGGAAGCGGCCGAAGAAATGGCCGGGGGGATGGATTACGAGCTTTGGATCTGTCCTCAATGCCGGGCTAAAGAGCTGTTCTCGGTCAAGCTCGGGAAGGCAAGCTCCTGCCCTCGATGCACGCGGCGGACGCTCGTCCGGGCGAGAGAGGTCCTGGTCGCCGCGACGGCCGCCCACGGCGGCCGCGAGCGCATCACGGACGCCTGCCTGAATCCCAAGTGCGGGTATCAGAAGACCTGGGAGCGGAACACGGCCCGTATCGTCCCCGCGGCTTCCGGCTCGGGCGGGGGAAGGTCCGGTTTCTCGGGCTCATCGGGCTCGGGCCGGTCTTCCTTCGGGGGCGGCCGCTCCGGAGGCGGAGGCGCCTCGCGACGGTTCTAGGCCCCTAAGATCACCTCTATAACCCTGCGCTTCCGAGTCCCGCTCAACGAAACGCCCCGGCATTGCGTCTAACGGGGTGAAATGGCGATATAATCACACCATGGACGCGATGGACGAAACGAAGATCATCGAGCTGTGCCGGGCCGGGGACCTGGGGGCATACAGGCAGATCTACGACCGGTACGGCCAACCCTTGCTCCGGACGGCCACGAGGCTCCTCGGCCGGCCCCAGGAGGCCGAAGACGCCGTCCAGGAGACCTTCCTCAAGCTCTTCCGCGGGATCCACGGATTCCGGAGCGGTGCGCGCTTCAGCACCTATCTCTTTCAGATCCTGCACAATACCTGCATAGATATTCTGCGCCGCCGGAAGCCGGACGTGGATCTGGAGGATCTGAGCGTCCTCGGCGCCCGCGACTCCCACGAGCTGGCCCACACCCTGACCCAGGCGATAGACGCCCTTCCCGTTCAGATGAGGGCCAGCTTCGTCCTGTTCGCGGTCGAAGAGTTTTCCCAGGAAGAGGTCGCCGATATGCTCGGCGTCAGCGTCGGGACCATCAAAGCCAGCGTCCATAGGGCTCGGAAGAAGCTCCAGCAATGGCTGGGGGCCTGCCCGGCGGGAGAGACATCATGAGTTGCGACGAATACGACCGATTCGCAAGCGGGGACATGACGGAACAGGATATCGCCCGTCACGTCCGGGAGTGCCCCGAATGCCGGCAACGGGAGGCCCTCGCCGCCCGGTTGGACCGGGAGATCTCCGCCCTCCGGGCCCCCATCGGCGCTAACGGGCTCTGGGAAAGGATCGAAACGAGCCTCAGGCGCGAGAAGGAGATGGCGGCCGCCCGGGCCGCGGAGCGCCCGGTCCGGAGCCCGAGGCTCGGCTTTCGGCGCTGGCTCATCTTCGCTCCGGCCGGAGCCGCCGTTATCGTTCTGGCCGTCCTCGGGATCCAAACGCTCCGCAAGACGCCCGCCGGGTCGGGGATCCTGACCGAAACCGCGCTGGCCCGGGTCGAAGCCTCGGAAAAGGAGTACATGGCGGCCATCGACGATCTGGCCCGGAAGGCCCGGCCGAAGCTCGCGGCCATGGACATCCAGATGATGTCCCTCTACAAAGACAAGTTGGCGATGATCGACGCCCAGATCGCGAGATGCCGGGATGCCCTGGACTCGAATCCCGCGAACGCCCATATCCGCGGCTATTTACTGGCCGCGCTCCAGGACAAGCGGCAGGCCTTGGCCGAAGTGCTCAGGCCTGCGAATCCGAACGTTACTTGAAGGAGTCAACGATGAAGAATAATAAGAACACGATGATGGTCCTGCTGGGGGGGGCCGTCCTCCTCGTCGGCCTTCTGACGCCGGCCGTGCCGGCCGCGTCCGTACCGGGGAAGGCCGCTCTTCTCGGGGCGGGAGCCCGGAACGTTCAGCACAAAGACATGACCGCCCGGGCGGAATCGGCGCCGGGGGGAAGGCTCCGGGTCGACCGGACCCAGGCCCAGCTGACGATCAGCGCCTGGGACAAGAACGAGATCGCCGTCGAGGCGAACATCGAGGTCGGCGACGCCGATCCGGAATTCATCGCGGAGTTCCTGGACAACACGACGCTGCAGCTCGAGGCCGATGCCGGCGGCCACGTCCTTCGCCTGGCCTCGCCCATGGACATGGACCGCGGGCAATGGAACGTCTTCAAGAAGATCGGGAACGCCCTGAGGACCGGCAACTGGAGCCTTTCCTACGCGGCCCGGATCGACATCCGCGTTCCCGCCTCGCAGTCCCTGGACGTCGATAATCACTTCGGGAACGTCTCCGTGAGCGGGATCACGGGCCGGCTGGAGCTTCGCAACGAGAGCGGCGAGGTCGGGGTCGAGAGCTGCGGCGGCGCGCTCGATCTCCGCAACAGCTTCGCCGCGGTCCTTGTCAAAGACTTCAGGGGGCCCGTCGACGTCCGGAACGAGAGCGGGGAGGTCCGGGCCGAGAACATCGCCGGCCGGGCCGATATCCGCAACAGCTTCAAGGACGTCCGGTTCGCGAAGATCGGCGGGCCGCTCACGGTGACCGCGGAAAGCGCCGCGATAACGGGGTCCGACGTCGCCGGCGACTGCCGGATCACCTCGTCGTTCAATCCGATCGACGTCCGCGGCGTCCGGGGCCGGCTCGAGATCAAAGGCGAGAGCTCCGGCGTGACGGTGGACGACGTGGAGCTCGACGCCGCCGTCGAAAACAGCTTCAAGCCGGTCAAGGTCACGAGGATCAAGGGCGGGTTGAAGGTGACGAGCGAGTCCTCGGCGGTCACCGTCGAGGATGTCGGCGGCGACGTCGCGGTCAAGAGCTCGTTCCAGCCGATCGTCGCGACCCGCATCCACGGCCGCCTGGAGGTGGACGGCGAGTCGTCCGCCGTGAACGTCCGCGACGCCGATCGGGACGTCGTCATCACCTCGTCCTTCAAGGACATCGTCGTCGAGAGGGTCGGCGGCTCGCTCAGGGTGCGGGCGGAGTCGGCGAAGGTCACGGCGACGGACGTCAAGGCGGGGGGGACGATCGCCACCTCGTTCAACGCCGTCGAGGCCCGGCGCGTCGGAGGCGCGCTTTCGGTCGCGGGCGAGTCCTCGGCCGTTCTGGCCGAGGAGATCGGGGGCGACGTGAGCATCAAGAACTCCTTCAAGAACATCGTCCTCCGGGGAACGTCGGGATCGATCAGCATCCTGGGCGAGTCGAGCGCGGTCGATATCGAGGCCATCAAGGCCCTCCCCCCCGGCGGCGTCATCGATGTCAAGACTTCGTTCAAGCCCATCCGGGTCGTCCTGCCGGCGGGGACCGAGGTCCAGGGCACGGCCCGGACCGAATCCGGGAAGATCATCACCGAGTTCCCGGTCATCCTGAGGGACCCCGGGAAGGCGGGCGGACGGGTCGTGGCCTTCGGGACCGGAAAGGCGGGTCTCACGCTCAAGCTGGAGACTACCGAGAACATCACGATCGGCAGCAAATGAGGATCTCCCCCGCGGGTGACGCGCCGGTTTCGCGGCGCCCGCGGGGGATCGCTACTCCTTCGCGGCGAACGAGAAGTGTTGCTGGACCATCACCCAGCGGCCGTCCCTTTTCTCCAGGACGCCGGTCCAGCGGGTGTTCTCCCAATTCGCGGGCCGGCCCTTCCATTCGTTGATATCGTCGAGGAGGCCGTAAAACCAGGCGACGTCCCCGGACTTCGACAGCCGGATCCTGAGGTCCCGGATCTCGTATCGGACGGCCTTGAAATCGGGATTGCCCCAGAACGCCTCCGCCTTCCGGAAGTCGTCGAATCCGGCGACCACCCTCCCGTCCGGATGGACCTCCAGGAAATCAGGGTCGTTGGCGATGGAGCCGTAGAGGAGGGCGAAGTCCTTCGTCTTGGCCCAACCGATGCAGGAATGGATCGTGCGGGTTATCGCGTCCCTGTCGACGTTCTGGCTCCGATCGTCTTGCCCGGGCGTCAGGCTCAAGCTCAGGCACGCCGCCAGTAAGATCGTCCCAAGCGCTTTCATGCTTTCCCCCTCATGCTAGTCTATCCTGAACGCTGCGACCCGGCCATCGACATAGGTCGGGACGATGACCAGGCCCGCCTCGGGGCAGTAGCAGAGATCGGCCAGGTTCATCCCGATCGTCGTCGTATCGAGGATCTTCGAGATCCCGTCGTCGGGCGTCACGAGGAAGAGCCGGCCCTCGTTCTGCGAAACGAGGAGCGCGCCGCTCCCGTCGCCCGCGATGCCGTCGACGATACCTGCGCCGAGACGGGCCAGGACGGTGATGGCCTTGGTTTTCAGGTCGACGGCTTTCACGCATCCGTCCCCGGTCGTTCCCACGAAGAGACGGCCGTCCCTGAGAAAGAGTCCGTTGGGCTGGAGAATCTCGTCGCCGGACAGCCACTCCATGATCGTCTGGCCGTCGTAAAGGAAGATGGCGTTCTTGCCCGAATCCGAGATGAACACCCGGGCCGAGTCCGGATCCGTCGCGACGTCGTTCAGGAAAACGGGCGCCGGAACCGCCGTCCGCTTGACGATCGTTTTCGTCGGGATGTCGATCTCGGCCAACTGCGTCCTTTCGACGACGAAGAGCCTGTCGCCGCGGACGGCGAGCCCCGTCGGGTTGTTGAGCCCGGGCACCCAGGCCGGCTCGAGAGTTCTTCCGTCGATGCCGATCCGGGCGATCGCCTGGCGTCCTTGTCCCCGGCTGGGCGTGGTCGGGTCGTAAATGGAGACGTAGACGACCTTTCGCACGGGATCGTAGGCGGCCGACTCGGGGACCCTCAGCGTTCGGGGAGTTTCCCAGACCTTGTCCACGCCCGGCGCGGCGAAGACGGCCGAGCCGTCCCGGCATTGAAAGCCCCAACCGCCGAAGCCTTCGCTGACGGCCAGGAGGAGCTCGTTGTCGCCTTTCCGCAGGGGCAGATGGATCGAGTCCCAATAGCCGACGATCCCCAGGAACGACGGGTCGCGCCGGCGATAACTGCTGTCGCCGGAGTAGAGGAGGCTCCCGTTCAGGAAGATGTCGACGGAGTCGCTGTATCCGAAATCCAGCTTGAACGATGATCGGCCTCCTTTTGAGCGGACGACGGCCCGGGCGAGAACGGTCTCCGGCTCCATCCCGTTGTGCCGGACGGTCCGGGCGATATCGACGAGCCCTGAGGGCTCGGCCGAGACCTTCCGCCAATCCGCTCCGGCGAGCATGCCGGCATCGGGATAAGAAGTCGTTTCGAGGAGGAGGGCGGGGAGGCCCCGGGAGAGCTCCCAATCCATGATCGCGCCGGGGACCGCGTGGGCCGGAGGAGGAGGGGGGAGATGGGGCGACACATCGGGCCGGACCCGAACGTTGGAGAAGTAGGCCGATCCTTCCCCGAACAGGGCGACCGCCCCCTCGCTGAGGCCGTGCTTGAGGTCGTGAACCTCTAGGCAGGGCGTTTCATCCCTGCCGACGAACATCCTGGCCTGCCGGCCGGAGACTTCGATCCGCACGGGGACCCATTTGTCGAAGGGAAAGAGAACGGAATTCGTGAAGCCGTCCCCGTTATAGAGCTGCCACCCGGCCAGGCCGTTGAATACGGGCGTGTATTGGACGGCGTCGGCATACAAGCCGGCCCGGTGGGGGCGGATATAGAAGCGCTCGGCGTTATCGCCGGGACGCATCCGGAAAAGGACCCCGGGATAGGCGCGGCCTCCCGTCGTCCGCGTGTCCGGAGCCCAGACGTCGAACTCGATGGTCCCGTCCCTGAAAGAGACGTCCTTGAGCACGGCCATGCCGGTCAGGGCCTTGCGTCCGGCGTGTTCCACGACCCGCGCGGAGTCCAGGACCCAGTAACGGGACTCCAGGGGAATGGCCTGCTGTCCCGCGAGCCCGGGGAGCGTCGCGAACAGGATGAGGGCCCCGGCGGCCGCGGCTCTTTTTCTTCGGTTCCTCAACGAAGGCCTCCTCATGCGGGATCGCAGACTCTCGGCGCCCTGAAAGAGTGCAATCTTCAGGCCAATCCGTCATGCCGGGAGGAAGGGCTCCGATGCCTGTTTTAGGAGGCGTACTTTTACAGGCTTCGGAAAGGACCTTTACATCAACAGCTATTTAGCGGCGGCTGCCTTGATCATCTCCAGGAAGAACCACTGTTGGGCGCCTCCTCTGGAAACGGTCGTGAACCCGGTCTCTCGAGCCAGCTTTTCGAAATGGGCAGGGCCCAGGTCCTCGCCGGGAATGTGGACTCCGTAACCCGTATTGATCTCCCGGTCGGGCAGTTTGATCGTGAAGGGAAAGACGGCGACCGTCTTGCTTTTATCCTCGAGCCTGGGGAATACGACATCCCAGATGAGAAGCCGCGCGCCCGGCGCGAGGACGCGATGGAGTTCGCGAAAGACCTTTGGGTGGTCTGCCGGGGCGATGTACATGAACGTGAAGAAGACGGTGCCCGTCGTGAAGGAGCCGTCGAGGAACTTCAGGTCCCGGGCGTCCATGACGATCTTGAGAAGGGGCCCCGCGGGCGCGTCCTCGAGCTCGCGTTTATTGATGTCGATGGCGACGACCTGGCCGCCTTTGAGCTGGCCGATGACCCCCTCGCCCCCGCCCCCTATATCCAGGATCAACCCCTGGGCAAGGAAATCTTCGACCGTAACGAGCTGGGTCTCGGCCTGCCAGATCGTCTCCGGCGGGGGCTGTTTATGCTGGCCTGTCCCCGCCGACGGAAGCAGGAAGGCTAGGACCGCCGCCCATAAGAGGAACTTCTTCAGTTTCATTAAGACTCTCCCTTCTGCAGATATTTACATATACGCGTCGATAGCCATAAAAGGTTGTCTATTAGAGAATTCTCCGAATTTGTTTTGATTTTCTGTGACATGACGTTATTAATTGACTTTAGTAGATGGCATGATTTAGTCTTCAATTATATTAGTAAGGGGAATATTAATATATTAGACTCCAATTATTTAGCTTTGAGAAAGAGATTCTAATCTGAAAATGCGGAGAAGTGCGGAACGGGATCAGCCGGCCAGGATAATCTCGGCGGCAAGACTGCCCGTGTAGAGCGCGGTCGGGACGCCGCCGAGGAAAAGCTCCGAAGACGCATAGATGCCGGACATGAGAAGCCCGGAAAGCGGGCTTTGAACGAGGAGCTTGCCGGGAAGGCATGCGGAATCCGCGCCGGACCATGTCCAGCCCGCGATGGAGCCTTCATAGCGGTTCCCTTCATCGCGATAGGTAAGGGGAGTGGCCGTCCCCATGACCTCTATGGATCTAGAGAGTCCCGGGAGGATGCGCTCCGCCGTCTTGATGAGGCTTCCGGCGAGACGCTTCTTGTACTCTTGATACCCCTCTCCTCGTTGGCCGGGCCCGCGGCTCCATTTTCCGAAATCCCGGAAAGGGAAACCCGCTCTCAGCAGAAGGGCGGCGCGGCCCGGAGTCACCAGCTCGGGCGCCTTCCTGGACCAAAGGCAGATCTCGATCTCTCGGTTGTCGAAGTCCTCCGGATCCGACGGCGACGCTTCGCGAACCTCGTGCCGATAGAAGAGATGTTCGGCCCGGATGGCGCCGAGGTCGACCTCCTCCGGCCGGAGCCCGAGATAGACGCAGAATTCGGATCCCGTGTAAGGGACGTCGCGTATCCGGCCCAGGTCGGGACCGGAGACATCGCCCGGGTCCAAGAGTTCGAGGAAGGTGGTCTTGTAATCGGCATTGGAAACCACCCACCGCGATTCCAGAATCTCGCCGCCTTCGGTGACGACCCCGGCGGCCCGACCCTGCCGGACGAGAATCCTTTTCACCGGTGTTTCGAGCCTGATCCCGGCTCCCGATCGCTGAAGTCCGCGCAGAAAGAGATCGGCGATGCCGTGGACGCCGCAGGACGGATACCAGATGCCCTCGACCGCCATGACGTTCCACATCGAGGTCAGGCCGATCATGGACATCTCGGGACGGCCCGTGCCCAGCGATCCCAGGAAGTTCTTGAGTGGCATGCTTTCGATGAGCGGGTCGAGGACCTCCGCGGCTGGGAGTCGGGAAAGGCGGCGGACCTCGGTGGCCCTGTGGGCATCGGACCGTGCTGGACGCTCCTTCGCGGGCGCGGCCGCCGGCAGGGAATAATCCGGATGCCATTGATCCATGTTCCTCGAAACAGAGAGGGCACGCTCGAGTTGCCGGAAGAAGCCTAGGAGCCCCTGCCGTTCATGTGGGAAGAGCCCGGCCAGCTCGGCTTGGAGCCCGGAAAGCGGCTGGGACATCATGACATCGAGGTCCGGCGTCCGCAACTCGAAGCCCTGGCGGAGGAACGAGATCTTCTCTTCGATCCCGGCTTCCTCCAGGAAGCTTCGAACGCGGCCGGGAAAGCTGAACGACAGCGGACCCATGGGGAATGCGGTGCCGTCCTTTTGGAAGATGGAACTCGTGCCTCCGGGCAGGGGCCTCTTCTCGAGGACGAGGACGCTTTTTCCGGCCGCGGCGAGCTTCGAGGCCGCCATCAGGCCCCCCAGGCCCGCGCCGATCACGATGGCATCGATCACGCCCGTCATCTTATCACAAACGGCCGGGACCGTTCCGGCCCGGGAAACGCCGCGCTTTGCATCCGGGCCGCGATTGATTATAATCGGGGGCGACGAGAGGGCTCCCGATGAACACCCGAAAAAGGCTTCGCTTCGCCGTCATCCTCTTCATCGTCGTCTTCGCCTTCGGCGTCGCCGGATTCAAGATCTTCGGCGGGAAGGAATGGTCCTTCTTCGATTGCGTCTACATGACCGTCATCACCGTGGCCACGATCGGCTACGGCGAGGTCCACGACCTCAGCGGGAACCTGCCGGCCCGCATGTTCACGACCGTCTACATCCTCCTCAGCTTGGGGACGATCGCCTTCGCCGTGACGTCCATCACGGCCTTCGTCGTCGAGGGGGAGCTCAAGAACGTCCTGGGGAGAAGGAAGATGGAAAAAGAGATCGCCCGGCTCAGGGACCACTATATCGTCTGCGGCGGCGACGAGATCGCCGGGACGATCATCCGCGAGCTCCATGACACGAAGCGCCCGTTCGTCGTCATAGAACCCTCCCGGGAGAAGCTCGACCGCCTTCTGGCCGCTCATCCCTTCCTCTACGTCCAGGGCGATCCCGCCGAGGACGAGGTCCTCCTCAAGGCCGGGCTCGCCAACGCCAAAGGGGTCTTCCTCTCCCTCCCGACCGACGAAGCCAACCTCTTCGTCACGGTGACGGTCCGGAGTCTCAACGCCGGGGTCCGCATCATCGTCAAGGGGACCGATCTCCACGCCCATTCGAAGATGGTGCGGGCGGGCGCCGACCATGTCATCTCTCCGGCCTTCATCGGCGGGATGCGCATGGCCTCCCAGATGGTCCGGCCGTCCGTCGTCACCTTCCTGGATACGATGCTCCGAGACAAGGAGAAGGGGCTTCGGGTCGAGGAGGTTCCTGTGGCCGAGGGTTCCCCGCTGGCCGGGAGGTCTATCGGCGAATCGCGGCTCCGGGAACGGACGAAAGCCCTCCTCGTCGCCGTCAAAGGGGGAGGGGCCGACGCCTACGATTTCAATCCGCCGGATGCGCATATCATCCGTGAGGGCGACGTCCTCATCTTCATCGCGTCTCCGGAAAGCCTCGCCGAGATCGGCTCCCTCACCTGAGGTTGCGGTTATATTGACAAGCCGGCGGAACTCATCTAAACTAGGTGCGTTTTTCGGCCCGTTAGCTCAATTGGTAGAGCAGCAGACTCTTAATCTGCGGGTTGTAGGTTCGAGTCCTACACGGGTCACTTTCCCCCTCTTCTAAGATCCCAAGCACGTATATTGACATCATATTTTTACGGTGCTATAAGTCAATTAGCAAGGGATCGGGTGAGTCGAGGGTCAGCACTTACGGAAATCCTATCTTTGCCATCCCCTCATCTTTGAATCGCTTTAAAAGGAGGGGTTTCATGAAACGCACTGCTATTGCCGTCTGCGTGGTCGTCTTGGTCTTCGGAGGCGCTATTCTGGCCCAGCAGAAGAGCGGGAGCGTGGAGCAGGAATTACTACAGCTTGAGCAGGACTGGACGAAGGCCCTCGTCAAGGCCGACGTGGCCTTCCTTGACCGGCTGGTCGCGGAGGACTGGGTATTTACGGACCCCGAAGGTGTCGTCTGGACCAAGGCCCAGAGTCTGGCGATCCTGAAGAGCGGAGAGGATGTGATAACGTCACTGGTACCTGATGATATGAAAGCCCGGGTCTATGGAGATGCGGCGGTGGTGACCGGCCGCAACACGTCCAAAGAGACCTTAAAGGGGAAGGATGTCAGCGGTCAGTACCGGTGGACCGATACGTGGATCAAGAAGGCCGGTCGTTGGCAGTGTGTGGCGACTCATGCCTCGATGATAGTCCAGAAATAGCCCGAGCCTGCGTCTGGTATTTCGGCGACCGAACGATCTTGTGACACCGGTGTGACATGGGGAGATGTCTGTCCCGCTTCCCTTAATTATCCAATCGGGCAGTGGTATAAGTTCGAGTCCTAAACGGGTTATTCCCCCCTTTTTCCCCGACGCTTGAGGAGTATGCGCCGTCTTGAAATCGGCCCGGCGATATGTTACGGTCCACCCTGCCCATGGGGAAATTATCCGCGGGGACCAGCCGGCTGCTGCTCTCCCTCGCGGGCGCGGCCGGGCTGGCTTTGGCGCTCGCCGGGGCCATCGCCCTGATTCTTCGCATCAAGCGGCCCGAGATCCTGTCTCCGGGCTCTATCGGGTTCGCCCTGGGCCTTCTCTCCATTCCAGTCTTCCTGCTTGTTTTCTTTTCGGGCCTGAGGAAGGAGCCTGGCCCCGAGGGCTTCCGTCCCGCGTGGCTCGACATATTTTATGCGGTCTCGGTCGCCTTTCTGCTGGCGTCCTTCTTCGTCGCTTCGAGGTCCAGGGAAAATTTCCTCCAGCCTTATATGTTGATCACGGCGTTCGCGGCCTATCTCCTCGTCCGGACCAACCGCCGGCGCCTCCAGGGGGCGCCCGTCCTGCTCCTGGCGCGAGTCCTTGCCGCCGTCGCCGGGCTCGAGGCCGCGCACGGTCTCGTCCAGTGGGCGGCCGGACGGGAGATGAAGGGCTTTTTCTACAATGTCAATCACTTCGCCATGTTCCTGGCGATGGTCCTTCCCGTGGCCTGGGTCCTGGCCAGGATCGGGAAGAATCCTTTCCTCAGGCTCTCGGGATACGGGGTCAACGCGCTCCTTCTCGTGGCCGTCGGGCTCTCCCGCTGCCGCACGGCCTATACGGCGCTGCTGCTCATCGGCGGGATCGCCTTCCTCCTGAGACGCCTGCCCTGTCCGGCGTCCGAGGGCCCCGGATCGAACCGGGTCCGGCGGTCCGCCATCCGCGGCGCGCTGGTCCTCTGCGCGACCGGCCTGGTCGTGATCGCGGCACTGGCCGTGTCGTTCAAGCCGATGTCCGCCGCCGGCCGCATCCTGATCTGGAAGGTCTCGCTCGGGACCGCCCTCGCCCATCCCGTCGCGGGCGTCGGATATGGCAATTTCCCGGCTGTTTACAACGCCGAACAGGGTCGCTATTTCGAGGAGGGGAGGGGCACGGCTATCGAAAGGCTTTCGGCCTCGACCGATGCCTATGCCTTCAACGATTATCTCGAGTCCTTCGTGGAATCGGGCGTGCTCGGTCTCCTCGTCCTCCTGCCGTTCTGGGGACTCGTTCTTCGCGCGGCAACGGGCGTCCTCCGCCGCCCTGGCCCCCGTTCGCCGGGCCGGGCGCGGTCCTCGGACGAAGCGCTGACCTTCGGGGCGGCCGGGTCGGTGCTGGCTTACATGGGCATGGCGGTCTTCTATTACCCGAGCCGCATCCTGCCCATGGCCCTGCTGTTTTCCATGCTCCTGGGCTGGCTGGCCGGCGAAGAACAGCCTATCCCCGGCGTGTCCCGACGTTCCGTCCGTGGGGCCGTTCTCGCGTTCGCCGCCGTCTCATTCGCGGCCGCCCTTCTCTTGATGCCCGCCCTCTGGAAACGGTATATCGCCGACCGGGAATGGTCGGACGCCCTGTCGTTGTCCCGGGCCGGCAGGACCGGCGAAGCTCTGGCTCGCGCCCGCGCGGCATATCCTCACCTGAGGTTCGATCCGGTTCTTGTCGAGTTTTATGCCGATCTTATCCTCGACGCGGGGGAGTTCCGGGAAGCCGCGGCCGTCCTCGAGAAGGCGAAAGCCTCTTCGTCCACCCAACGGGTAGCGGAGAAACTGGCCAGGGCGCGCCTCGAACTCGGCGAGCTCGACGCCGCCCTGAAAGAGGCTAAAGACGCCGACGCCGCTCTGCCATGGCGATTGACATCGAAGGCCCTCCTTGCCGATATCCACCTGCGTCGCGGAGATCCCAAGGAAGCTTCCCGTTACGCCAGGCTGGTCATCGACACGCCGATGAAGGTCCGGACCGCCGAAGGCGAAGCGCTGAAGGCCAAGGCCTTCGACCTATGGGCGGGATCTCGAGCCCAGGTCGGAGAAAAGGGCGACCCTCTTCTCGATCTCCTGGGCGAGCTTCCGCCCGGATATCGCGGAGGGGTTCTCGGCGCTCTTCAGGCGATGGGAAGCCGGTCGGAACCGTTCGTCGAGACTCTCCGAGCCGCCGGCTCGGAAGAAAGGATCGGCCTGGCCTTCCTCCTCGCAAACATGCCCGACCGGGACGTTCAGACGATCGAGGCCGGTTACCTCGCGGAAAACGTCCGGTTGGCCTGCCTGGCCCGGCAGACACTCCCTTTGGCCGCCAACGTTCCGGAGGATATCTTCCTGGATTTCGTCGTGCCGTACGCCGCGGCGGGCGAGACCCGGGACCGATGGCGCGAGGACTTTTATGAGCGCTTCCGCGGGATCGCCGCGTCGAGCCCTTCTGTCGAGGAGGCCGTCCTCCGCCTCAGCCGGGAGTCCGTCCTGCAATTCCGCCTGATCTACGCCGACAAGCACATCCGCAAGCCGCTCCTCGGCCCTCGCCGGATCATCGAACGCGGACTCGTTTCCTGCGGCGAAGCCTCCTTGATCCTCGTTGATTCGTGCCGGGCCGTCGGGATCCCTGCCCGGCTGGCCGTGCTTCCCAAGTATCGAGGGAAACCGGGGGGGCACATCTGGGTCGAGATATGGGAAGGAGGACGGTGGCGCCATGTCGTGGCTTACGATCCTAGCCTTGTCGATAAGAGCTGGATCGATACCCTGCTCGCGTCGATGTATCCCCAGGGCGGCCGCGGGCTGATCTTCGCGCCGAGCTTCCGGCGGACGGGGCGCCGGATCATGAGGGCCTGGGATTGCGTCTTTATCGATATCTCGGGGAACTATTTCAAATGAGCGAAAGGAAGGAGGCCTCCGTTGTCTGGGCAGGGGGCCTTTCAGCGCTTTGCGTCTATTGGGCATCGGCCCTTCTTTCATCGCCCGACTCCAGGGTCGTGCTGGAAGGCCGCATCCGTCTGCCGCTCATGGAGGCCGATATCGCCGCCGGCTATTTCTTCATCGCGGCCCCCCTGATCGTGTTCGCGGCGTTCGTCGTTTTGAGCTCGAAAGCCCTCCTGAAAGGGCCCGTCTTCGTCATTTTGAACGCGGCCCTGCTCTTGAATGCCTTCCGGAGCCTCAAGCTCCATGACCCCTTTATATCCTATCTTTCGGCGGGGATGGCGTTTGTCGGGGTCGCCTGGTTATCCTGGTTATGGGCATCATCGCGTCCGTTCCGCGGGAGGCCGGCCCGGGCGGGAAACGTTCTCGTGGCGCTGGGACTTGCCGCCGCCCTGGTCATCGAAGGCGTCCTCGTCCTTTATCTCATCCCGTGGTCGCTTCGGGGAGATCTCCCCGGGGCCATGAATAACTATCCGTACGGCCCGGCCCTGCGCTCGGTGCTGTACGCGAACCTCCCCGGATATGAGAGGCCCGCCGGATCGGGCCCGGGGAGATTCCGCGGGATCCATCTGGAAGGCGCGAACCTGCGCAACGCGAAGCTCAAAGGCGTCGACCTACGGGATGCCGAGCTCTTCCGGGCCCGCCTGGACCTGGCCGACCTCGCGGGGGCTGACCTGCGGGGGGCCAAGATGGTCGAGGCCCGGTTCAGCTTCACCGACCTCCGGAACGCCGACCTCTCGGGCGTCGACCTGAGCGGCGCCTATTCCATGGGAGCCGACGTTCGGAACGCCGTTTTCCGCGGTTCCAGCCATCACTATCAGCGTTTCAACAACGCCGATGCGCGAGGCGCGGACTTCGGCTCCGCCAAGCTTTCGAGGGCCCTCTTCTTCGGCTCGGACCTCCGGGGGGCCTCCTTCCGGAACGCGGACCTCCCGTATGCGAACCTCGTCCGGGTCAGGCTGGACGGGGCCGATCTTACAGGCGCGTCGTTATCGAATGCCCAATTCCATCAAGCCGTTCTCAAGGGGGCCGATCTCGGGAACGCCAACCTCGGCGGCGCCGTCGACCTGCTCCCAGATGTGCTGGCCGAGGCGGGGAGCCTCCGCGGCGCGAATCTGGACCCCGCCCTGCGTGACGACCTCGAGCGCCGGTATCCCGCCCTGTTCTGATATAATAGGCCCGCCGGGACATGAAGATCATCGATCTCGCCTTTGCCGCGGACTGGGAGTACGACCGCGATTTCGCGGCTCTGGTCGAGCGTTCCGCCCGTCGTCTCGGGCTTTCAACCCTTCAGATCTGGCCGTCCGACCTGCCTGAGACCCTGAGAGCGCTTGAGGCGGGCGAGATCGATATTCGCTTCCTCGTGGACCGGGCGGTCGGCGCGTCACCCGGGTTCCACGCGCTCCAGCGGGCCGTCCGCGCCGGGGGAGCCGACGTCATCGACCCCATCGAAAAGGTCCGTTGGGCTTCGGACAAAGCGACCATGCACCTGGAATTCATCGCCAACGGGCTGGCGACGCCCTATACCGTCATCCTGCCCTCCTTCGAATCCAGCCCGGACCCGGGCGTGTCCACGGCCGGCCTTGTTCCGCTCGGAGCCCCCTTCTACATCAAGCCGGCCAACACGACGGGGGGGAGCCTGGGCGTCGTCCCCGGAGCCGAAACGCTGCTCGACGTCGCCCTGGCCCGCCGGACCTATCCCACCGACAAGTATCTGCTCCAGGAGCGCATCGTGCCCAGGGAAACGGACGGCCGGAGGTTCTGGTTCCGGGGCTTCTTCGCGCTCGGCCTCGTCCTGTGCGCCTGGTGGGACGACAGGACCCACGCTTACAGAGAGCTCCTGGCCGACGAGATCGCGGAGTACGGGCTCCACGGCCTCTACGGCATCGTCCGGAAGATCGCGACAGTCTCCGGGATCCGGTTCTTCTCGACGGAGATCGCCCTGGATGCCCGGGGCCGTCTCATCGTGATCGATTACGTCAACGAGACCTGCGACATGAGGCTCGCGTCCGCTCACGCCGACGGGGTTCCCGACGCCATCGCCGGGGCGATCGCGTCGCGGATAGCCGCGTTCGTCCGCGACGGCCGGGAGGCGCGGGCCGCAGGGACCGGCGACGGAGGAGAGAGGGGGAGATGAAGATCAGAGGAATGCTTATCGTCGTCATCCTGGCGCTCGTCGTCATTTACGCCGTTTATTTCTGGAAGACGGGAGATAAGAGCCATATCGAGGTCATGGTCGACAAGTATGCGGAAGCCAAGATCGACCTGACCAAGGTCAACCTGTCGTCCCTCGAGCGGATCATCGCGGAGCGGATCGCGTCCGAAGGGCAGGCCCCGGCCTCCCTCAAGGAGCTCCAGCGGTTCCAGCCGATGGCGGTGTCCTTCCTCGATGCCTGGGGCCGGGAGATCCGCTATGAGAAGCTCTCCGATTCGGGCTTCCGGGTGACCTCGGCCGGGCCCGACGGGGAATTCGGGACGGACGACGACATCCTGAAGGAATACTGACCATGGCCCCGGCGACCGTTACGGCCCCCATCTTCCCGCACCCCTTCGTCGCGGGGGGCGTCGTCCTCGGCGCCCTCATCATCGGGCTCCTCGTCCAAAGCATCGTTTCCGGCCGTCTGCATCGGCTGGCCGTCCGCACGGCATCGTCCTGGGACGACGTCCTGGTCCGGGCACTTCGGGGTATGCTTATCGTATGGTTCGTCCTTGCCGGACTGGCCGTCGCCCTGAAGCTCGTCTCGCTCCCCGCCGAACCCGCCCGTCTCCTCGCCAAGGCCCTGGCCCTGGCGGCGTTCCTCAGCGTCATCCTCTTCGCCGTGAGACTTTCCTCGGGCCTCTTCCGGTCCTATGCCGACCGAATGGCCGGCGTCCCGACGTCGCTCTTCAGGAACGTGAGCCTCGCCGTCATCTATCTCGTTGGATTCCTCGTCGTCCTGGACTACCTCGGCGTCTCCATCACCCCCCTCCTAACCGCTCTCGGCGTCGGCGGCCTCGCCGTGGCCCTGGCCCTCCAGGATACCCTGTCCAACCTGTTCTCGGGCCTTCACATCCTCATGACGAAGAAGATCCGGCCGGGAGATTATCTCAGGCTCGATACCGGGGACGAAGGCTACATCGAGGACATCACCTGGCGGAACACGATCATCCGCGCGTTGTCCAACAACCTGGTCATCGTCCCGAACAACAAGGTGGCCTCGAGCATCGTGACGAACTTCCATCTTCCGGAGAAGGAGATGGGCGTCCTCGTGGAGGTCGGCGTCGGATACGATAACGACCTGAGACGGGTGGAAAAGCTCCTTGTCGAAACGGCGATCGCGACCATGGGCGAGGTTGAGGGAGGGGTCCCGGGCTTCGTGCCCTATGTCCGGTTCCACACCTTCGGCGAGGGCGGCGTCGTCGGCACCGTCATCCTCCGGGCGCGGGAGTTTGCCGACCAGTATCGGATCAAGCACGAGTTCCTGGCCCGCCTCCACGAACGCTTCCGGAAGGAAGGGATCTCGTTCCCTGTCCCCGCGCGCACCATTGTCGTCCGGAAGGACGAGAGAGAAGGGGCGGAGATGCGGAAGAGATCGTAGGGAGGCGCGCATGGGCGAACCGTTCCGATTCCACACGAGGCTCAACCTCGTCGAACTTCTCGGGAGGAGGGCCGCTACCGTCCGCGAGCTCCTGGAGGGGATCCGGGAGGTCCCCGGCGCATCGATCTATCATCATACGCACCGCTTCCTCCAGCAGCATCATTTCCTTTCCCCGGAGCCGCCCAACGATTTCGCCTACTGGATCTCCGGGAGCCTGGGCCTGGACGACGTCGGAGAGCGCCTGGCCAGCGTGAATACGGTCCGGTACCGGCGCATCAACGACCTTCGCGCCCGGTACGTCGAGATCCTGGAAGAGGTCCTCGCCGCCCGCCGGAATTCGTGGCCGGTCTGCCAGGAGGGCGAGGAATTCCACTTCATGTCCTGTCGCACGTTCATCATGCCTCTGCCCGCCGAAGCCCGGGACGCACATGAATTCCTGGAGGCCCTCCGGACGATCAGCGTCAATTCCCTCTATTATCACGTCTTCGAGTCCCGGCTGAGGCTGGAAAAGGGGGCGAACGATTTCGCCGTCTGGTTCGAGGCGCGCGGGGACCGCGACCTCGCGGCGGCCTTGTCCCGGCTGGATCCCTACACGATCACTCTGGACGGCTTGCGACGGGAGATCATCCGTTTGGTGGAGTGTTATGCCAAAGATCGATGACTATGCATCGGTGGCCGGGCCGGACTCCGTTGAGGAACTCCGGCTCCTGGCGGAACGGCTTGCCGGCAAGACCATCCTGAACATCAACTCCACGGCCGTGGGAGGCGGGGTGGCGGAGATCCTGACGCGGATGATCCCCCTCCTCAAGGACCTGGGCGTCTCGGCTCGGTGGAGCGTCATTAAGGGGAACGAGCGCTTCTTCGCCGTCACGAAGAACATGCACAACGCCCTCCACGGCATGGATGTGCCGGTGACCGGCGCCGACCTCGATTTCTTTGTCGATGTGAACAGGGAAAACGCTGCGGAAATGGATCTCGCCGTGGACATCCTTTTCATCCACGATCCCCAGCCCATCGCCCTGGTCGAGAGGAAGGAGTCTCCCGGGCAGAAATGGCTCTGGCGGTGCCACATCGACTTCACCGATCCCAGGCCGGAGGTCTGGAGCTTCCTGAAAGGATACGTCGAGCGATACGACGGCGCCGTTTTCTCGGCGCCGGCCTTCTCCCGGCCTCTGTCCGTCCGGCAGGCCCTGATCTCCCCCTCCATCGACCCGCTCAGCGACAAGAACAAGGATCTCCCCGAGGAGGAGATCGGCCGCGTTTGCGCGAGCTACGGCATCGACCGCGGCCGGCCGATCGTCACGCAGATCTCTCGGTTCGACTACCTCAAAGACCCTGTGGGGGTCGTCAAGGCATATCGCATGGTCAAGGAGCACATGGACTGCCAGCTCGTCCTGGCCGGCGGGGGGGCCACGGACGATCCCGAGGGCATGCGTGTCCTCGATGACGTGAGACGGGAAGCCGAGAACGATCCCGATATTTTCGTCCTGTTCCTCCCCCCGGCGAGCGACATCGAGATCAACGCTTTCCAGCGGGCCTCCACCGTCGTCCTGCAGAAGTCCTTGAGGGAGGGATTCGGTCTGACCGTGGCCGAGGCCCTGTGGAAAGGGAAGCCCGTGATCGCTTCCGCCGTCGGCGGCATCCCCCTGCAGATCGCCCACAAGTATTCCGGGATCCTGACCCGCTCCGTCGAGGGGACGGCCTTCTGGATCAAACAGCTGCTCCAGGAGCCCGGCTACGCCCGAAGACTGGGCGTCAACGGGAAAGAGCACATCCGGGCCAACTATCTCATCACGCGCCATATCCGGGATTATCTTCTGCTCTTCCTGTCCCTCTATTATGAGAAGGATGTCACTTGTCTATGACCATTCCCGTGCGCGACCTGGGAGCCGCTCCGGACCTCGTCATCCTGCTTGACTATGACGGGACGCTCGTCGGGCTGAAGACTCGTCCCGAGCTCGCCTTCCTGTCCTCCCGACGGCGCGCTTTACTCGAGGCCCTGGGACGGACGGCGGTCGTGGCTGTCGTGACGGGCCGGTCGCTGGCTAAGGCCCGAAGGCTCGTTGGGCTCTCCTCTCTCGCTTACATCGGGAACCACGGCCTGGAGATATCTTATAAGAGAAGGAACTGGGTGCATCCGATCGCGAGAGAAAGGCGGGGCGACCTGGCCGCCGTCCTCGGACGGATCCGGACCAGGACGGCTGACCTGGCCGGCGTGGTCGTGGAGGACAAGGGGTTGACCGCCGGGATCCATTACAGGCTTCTCAGGCGCGCCCACATCGATCGCCTGGCGCGGATCGTCCATGAGGAGATCGAGCGGCGGGGAACGGGGCTAAAGGCGACACGCGGGAAGAAGGTCTTCGAGATCCGGCCGAAGGTGGATTGGGACAAGGGCCGCGGGACCCTCGAGTTCCTGAGTTGGCTCGGGACGGCCCCGGACCGGAGGCTGATCTATATCGGTGACGACAGGACCGACGAAGACGCGTTCCGGGCCCTGCGCCGGAAGGGGACCACGGTCCGGATCGGGGCCCCGGCGAAGTCCCAGGCGGAATTTCGGCTCCCCGGCGTCAGCCAGGTCTGGGCTTTGTTGAGGGCTCTCGCCGCGCTGCGATCTCCATGAGCCGGAGCGTCCGGCCGCCGCTTTGACTTGCCCGGTCCATCTATGTTATAAGACCCCCTTCATGACGACTGAAACCCGGCCGGAAGCCCAGGCATCCGGCAGAGAAACGCGACCGCCCGAGCGGCGGATCCTCGACGAAATCCGGACTTTTCCCGACAGGAGGAACCCATGAACCAAGGTCTGTCCACATGGGGCGGGCTCTCGCTCATCCTCGGCTGGGGGGCCATCCTCGCCCTCAGCCTCTACTGCATGTCGCGCGTCCTATTCGGCAAGAAGAAAGCGGCCGAAGACGGAGCGGGCGTGAGCCGCGAGCGTTGGGCGACGCGGATCGGCCTCGTCCTGGCCATGGCCGGCAACGCCATCGGCCTCGGGAACTTCCTCCGGTTCCCCGCCAAGGCCGCGTCGAACGGCGGCGGGGCCTTCCTCATCCCGTACTTTTGCGCCCTCATCCTGATGGGCGTCCCGATGATGTGGGTCGAGTGGACCATCGGCCGCCACGGCGGCGTTCACGGCCACGGCTCGACGCCGGGGATGTTCCACGTCATGTGGAAGCACCGCGTGTCGAAATACATCGGCGCCTTCGGCATCTTCCTGCCGTTCACCATCGCCGTCTTTTACCTCTTCATCATGGCCTGGTGTCTGGGCTATGCCTGGTTCTCGGCGACCGGCCGGTATTTCGGCCGCGCGAACCAGGAGGCCATGTCCTCGTTCCTCAAGGGGTTCCAGGGGGTCGAGAAGAACGCCGATTTCTCGTCCATCATCCCGGTCCTCATCTTCCTGGCCGTCTGCCTCGGCATGAACTATATGTTCCTGAGCCGCGGCATCTCCAAGGGCATCGAGCTCCTGGCCCGTTACGGAATGCCGCTCCTGTTCATCTTCGGGATCGCCCTCGTCGTCCGGGTCCTGACCCTCGGGACCCCCGACCCCTCGCATCCCGATTGGAACATCGCCAACGGCATGGGCTTCATCTGGAATCCCGACCTCAGTCGATTGAGCCAAGGCTCGGTCTGGCTCGTCGCCGCGGGCCAGATCTTCTTCACCCTGAGCCTCGGCCAGGGGATGATCCAGACATACGCCTCCTATGTCCGCGAGAAGGAGGACATCACGCTGAACGGGCTGGCCACGTCCTCGGTCAACGAGTTCGCCGAGGTCATCCTCGGAGGGACGATCGCCATCCCCGTCGCCGTCGCGTTCTTCGGCATCGCCCAGACGACCCTCATCGCCCAGGGCGGGGCCTTCGACCTCGGCTTCGTCTCCCTGCCCCTCATCTTCCAGAAGATCCCGCTCGGCCAGCTGTTCGGGGCCATGTGGTTCGGGCTCCTGTTCATCGCGGGGATCACGACCTCCGTGGCCTTCCTCCAGCCCATTATCGCGTTCCTCACCGAGGAGTTCGGGATGACGCGGAAGAAAGCCGTCCACACCATCTTCGGCTTCCTTGTCGCTTCCATCGCCTACGTCGTCGCCTTCTTCAAGTTCGGCGTGCTCGACGAGCTCGATTTCTGGGCGGCCACTTTCGGTATCGTCCTTTTCGGGGCGCTCGAGGTCATTGTCTTCTCCTGGGTCTTCGGTATCAAGAAGGGCTGGGAGGAGATGCACAAGGGCGCCGATTTCCGGGTCCCCGGCATATTCAAGTTCGTCATGAAATACATCACGCCGGCCTACCTGCTGGTCATCCTGGCCGTCTGGACCTATCAGGACGCCGTCGGCAAGTTCCTGATGAGGGGGGTCCCGGCGGAGCGTCATCCCTACCTCTGGGGAGCCAGGGCTCTCTTTGCGGCCATCATCATCGTCGTCTGCGTGATGGTTCACAAGGCCTGGAAGAGGAAGGAAGCCGAGGCGTCGAAGGCGTAGGTCAGTCCGGGCGCGGACCGCGCCGGAAGAGGCGCCGGAGCTTTTCGGCGAAGCCCGTCTTCCGGTCGGCGTCGCCGATCTCGAGCTTTTCCATCGTCCGGCGATAGGCCGCTCCCGGGCGTCGGCCTTCGTCTTCGCCGAACGCGGCCTCGTCATAGGCCCTCCGCCGCTCGTCGTCCCCGAGGGTCCTGAAGGCCAGCTCGATCCGCTCCAGCATGGAACGGCGCTCGTCCTCGGCGAGGAGTCCGTAGGAGGTCAGGGCCCCCGGCCGATAGGACTCGACCGCCCTCCGGTAGGCCTCGGCGATCTCTTCGGCCGAGGCATTCCTGCCGATGTCGAGGACCTCGTAGAGGTCCATCTCTTCGATCTTCTTGAAGGGCGTTGGTTTCATGGCGCGGCGGCGGCGATCTCCGGCTCGGGGGGGGCGGCCTCCAGCCTCTCGACCATGGACCTCAGGGCGGCGGCCGCGTCGGAGCCGGGATGGGCGGCCAGGAACGGCGTCCGGTCGAAGAGGCAGGCGTGGACGCGAACGTCGAAGGGGACGGCCCCCAGGAAATCCAGGTCGACGGTCAGGTGCTTGCGGGTCACGTCGGCGATCGCCCGGCCGAGGACCTCGTCCCGTTCGTTCCGGGCCATGTTCATCAGGAGATGCGGCCGGAAGGTCCTCAAGGCGCGGGAGAGGACGTGGGCGAAGTCGGGGTCCTCGTCGACGAGCATCCGGAAGAAGGCATTGATGGACCGCGAGTTCCTTTCGATCTGTTCGAGGAGCCTGCGGTGGAGGTCATGGAACCGGTAATGCTCCATGTAGAGCTTCAGGATGCGCAGGATGCAGGACTTGAGGAAATAGTAGCCGTTTTCGACCGAAGTCGGCTCGGGCGTCAGGACGAGGACCGGCCTCTCGGCCGCGATGAAGAAATCGAGCGCGTTGAAGGACGTGCCGGGGCCCAGGTCGAGGACGACGTCGTCGGCGCGCAGGGCCTTGACGTGCCGCATGAGCTTGAGCTTCCGGTAATGGTTGACGTTGGCGACGAAGAACGTGTTCTCCGGCCCGCGGACGAGGCCCAGCCGGGGGAACCGGGTGGGGCGGACGGCGTCGGCGAGGGAGGGGAGCTGGCCGGAGAGGAAATCGCCCACGTTGGGATGGGCGTCCCCCGCGCCGAGGAACGTATGAAGGTTGGGGGCGCCGAGATCGGCGTCGACCAGGACGACGTCGCGGCCCCGCCCGGCCAGGGCGATCCCCAGGCTCGAGGCGACGAAGCTCTTCCCCGTCCCGCCCTTTCCTCCTCCGACGGCCCAGATGGTCATTTCCTCGATCTCCGCGAAGGGGGTAGAGTAACACAGATAGAGGCCCCGCGGGAAGAGGGGCGCGCCGCCGGGGTCCGGCTTGCGTTTTTTTCCGGATTCTGATATGCTTAACGCCACATCCCCGGAATATCGGCTCAAGGAGATAGGGTCCTTTGAACAGATTCGGAAACGTCGACAGCAAGTTCCGTTTTGTCATCCTGGCCTCGAAGAGGGCCAAGCAGCTTCTCAAAGGCGCGAAGCCCAAGGTCAAGTCCAAGTCCCGCAACCCCATCCGTATCGCCCAGTCCGAGGTGCGGGCGGGCGTCATCGAATTCGAGATCCTGCCCACTCAGAAAGAAGAGTACCAGGAGCAGGAGGACCGCGTGTTCGTCGGCGAGGGCATTCACGACGAGGTTCTCGAGCCCGACGATGTCGTCGCCGGGAAGGAAGAGCTCGTCGCCGAGGACGCCGAGGTCGAGATCGACGAGGAAGCCGAGGACGAAGGCTCCGCGGACGACGAGGAAGAGAACAGCGCCGACAAGGACGAGTAGGCCCGCCTTTCAGCTCTTGCGCGCGGCCGCGGCCGCCGTGATCATCGCGACGTAATCCCGGGTGATGAAGTCCGCCCGCGAATACCCGAGGACCCGGGCGAACCGGACGATATCGCTCCGCTTCCCTTCGAGCTCCAGATAATCGCCGACGGAGGTTTCGTCCAGGCAGACGACCAGCCGGCCCTTTCGGAGAAGGGTCCGGTGCTTCCGGTAGCGGAAGATAGGCTTCAGCCCGAGGGCTTTCAATATCTTCCGGAACCCGGCCGGGTCCCGGACCTCGGATTCGAACTCCGGCCGGACCTTGAACGACCGGGCCTTTTGAGGGGCTCCTTTGAAGGTCAGCCACGCCCTTTTCCCGATGACCCTCAGCCGGAGAGCTTCGCGCTTGGCGAACAGCGGGTCGCCGCGATAATCGTAAAGGACGTTCGTTTCCAGGTACCGGTCCCGGGCGAGGACGCAGCCCAGACCGAGGAGCCGCTCCTTGAGGCCCTTCGCCCCGGACACCCTGATCTTGACCTCGGTCTCGATCACGGGCCGGCCTCTTAGCGCTCCCGCTCCAGGACGAGGTCGGCGAACCGGAACAGGGCCTGCCGTTCCGGGGAATCGGGGAACCGGCCCAGAAGATCGCGGGCGCCGTCGACATATTCCCTGGCCTTGCCCTGGGCGTATTCCAGCGAGCCGCTCCCCCTCAGGATCGAAAGGACTTCGTCCCGCGCCGACGCGTCGAGGTCCCTCCGTCCGACCATCCCGGCCAGCCGACCTGTGCTTCCGCCGGCCCCGTCGTTCAGGGCGTGGATCAGGGGAAGCGTGATCCGGCCCTCGGCCAGGTCCGAAAGGACGGGCTTTCCGATGGTGCCGGCGTCCCCGTCGAAGTCGAGGAGATCGTCCACGATCTGGAAGGCCATCCCCAGCTTCCGGCCCGCTTCCGCCAGGTCGGATTCGGGGCCCGGGGACAGCTTGCCCAGGATGCCGCCGATCCGGGAGGCGGCCGTGAACAGGGAAGCGGTCTTCATGTCGATGATCTCGTAATAGCGGGATTCCGGGATGCCCAGGTCTCCGCCGTGGGCGTACTCCGTGAGCTCGCCCTCGATCATCCGGGCGGAGAGGTCCGCGAGGAGCCGGATGATCCGGTCGTCCCCCGTACGCAGGGCGAGGCCGATGGACTTGATGAAGAGAAAGTCCCCGAGAAGGACCGTGATATTGGGCCCCCAAACGGAGTGTACCGAAGGCCTCCCGCGCCGGGTCCCGGAGTTGTCGACGATGTCGTCGTGGATGAGGCTCGCCGTATGGATGATCTCGACGATGGCCGCCAGGTACGGCGCGTCCGGGCCGGAATACCCCGAGACCTTCGCGCTCAGCAGGAGAAGGGCCGGCCGCAGGCGCTTGCCCGTTTCCTGGAAGAGATAGCTCCCCAGATCGGCGATGAGGGGATTGGGAGAGGCGGACCAGGTGCGGATGTTCGCTTCGACCTCGTCCATCCCGTCCCGGATGCCGCCGCAGACCTCGGCGAGAAGGGCGGCGCTCCGGCCGGTCTCGGGACCGGACCTTTCGGCATCGAACGGCGTCATCGGAAATTCGTGAACTGCATATGGATTCCGAGGTCCCTGGACTTGAGGAAGGCGATGACCTCCTGAAGGACGTCGATCTTCGGGCTGGAGACGCGGACCTCGTCTCCCTGGATGGCCACCTGGGCCTTGAACTTCTCCCCCTTGACGAGCTTCACGATCTCCCGGGCCTTCTCGATGGGGATGCCCGCCTGGAAGGTCACGACCTGGCGGACCGTCCGGCCGGCGGCGTCCTCGACCCTGCCGTAATCCAGAGCCTTGAGGGAGACCTTCCTCTTGACCAACTTTTCCTCGAGGACCTGCTTCAACCCCCGGACCTTGAAGTCGTCGTCGGCGACCAGCGTCAGCTTGTCCTTTTCGAGGAGGATATCGGCGCGGCTGTTCTTGAAGTCGAAGCGGTTCCGGATCTCCTTGAGGGCGGAGTTGACCGCGTTGGCGACCTCCTGGAGGTCGATTCGGCAGACGACGTCGAAGTAATGGTCCTGACCCATGGCGGGGCTATATTAGCATTGGAGGGGTCATATTTCAAATGGCCCGACCCCGCCCGAAGAGTCCGAAGAAGTTCCGGGTCGTCGCGGCGGCGAGGTCCTCGAAGGGCCGGCCCTTCAGCCCGGCGAGGACGCGGGCGGTGGCGACGACGAATGCGGGCTCGTTGCGCTTCTGCGCCCGGTGGGGGACCGGCGCGAGGAACGGGGAGTCCGTCTCCACGAGAAGCCGGTCCTCCGGGACCTTCCGGGCGACCTCCCGGAGGCTCTCCGCCTTGGGGAAGGTCAGGATGCCGGAGAAGGATATGAGGAAGCCCTGGTCGATCATCGCGGACGCCGTGTCCCAGCCCTCCGTGAAGCAGTGGAGGATGCCCCCGCGGGAGAAACCGGTTTCGCGGACGGCGGCGATGACCTCGGGGCCCGCCAGGCGGCTGTGAATGATCGCCGGGAGGCCGAGCTCTCCGGCGAGGCGGAGCTGGTCCCGGAACGCCTCCGTCTGCGCGCCGGGGGTGGCGAAGTCGTAATGGAAATCGAGACCGATCTCGCCGATGGCCGCGATCCGCCCGGCGCCGGCGAGCTCCCGGAGAGCGAGCGCGTGGCTCCCGGCGTAGGCGCCGGCCTGGTGGGGATGGACTCCGGCGGCCGCCAGGAAAGCGGGATGGGCGGCGACGAGGCCCAGGACCGCCGGGAGGCTCGCTTCCGAGGCGAGCTCGGCCGGGCACAGGATCGTCCCGACGCCGGCCGCGCCGGCCCGGCGGACGACGTCCTCGCGGTCGGAGTCGAATTCGGGCATATCGAGGTGGGCGTGGGAATCGACGAGGGGAGCGGGGCGTTCGACGTTCGTCATCGGATCAAAAAAAAGCGGGGAAGGCGTTCGGCGCCCTCCCCGCGGGATCGCTTTCCGGACGTTACTGGGCCAGCCGGACCTTGAGCTCCCTCAGGGGGATGGCCCCGAAGCTGAGGAGCTTCTGGGCGAATTCCTTCTGGTTGAAAGCCTCGCCCTTCATCTTCCTGGCTTCCTTCTCGAGGTCCAGGATCTCCTGGTATCCGATATAGGTGAGGGCGGCGTCGCAGGGATTGAGCAGGATCGAATCCCACTTCCGCTCGGCCTCGGCGTCGGTCTGGAAGCCCTGACGGACCATGTAATTGATCGCCTGTTCCTTGGTCATCGTGCCCTGGTGGATGTTGAGCTCGAGCTGGAAGTCGAAGACCGTCTTGAGCATGAGCTTGAGCTGGTTGAGGCGGAGGCGCAGGTCGTAGTTGCCGAACCCGGCGTTGATGAGCATCTCTTCGATGTAGGCCGGCCAGCCCTTGACGAGGGCCTGGTTGGCGTAGAGCTTCTTGACGACGGAGGCGTCCTTACGGGCGAAGAACGTGGGGACGAACGTTCCGGGAAAGACCTTCTGAACCGTGAGGATATCCAGGGCGAAGTCGTTCTGCTCCTCGAGGAAGGATGTCGCCTTCTCCTCCGTCCAGTCGGCGGGGATGGGCATGATCTGAAGGGAATAGCCGCCGTCGGCCTCGTAGGCGCCGGGGGCGGCCAGCCGTATCCAGGCCGGTCCGGCCAGGGCGGCCGGCATCGGGACGACCGCGAGCTCGGCTTCGGGCAGGTCGACGAGCTTGTTCTCGCCCAGGAACGTCTTGACGTTCGCGGCCGAGGCGGCGATCTTGGCGACGAACTCCTCGCGGCCGGCGTGGTCGACCTTGATCTTGTCGAACACGCCCTTGATGACGATGTTCCGGACCTCTTCCTCGCTTCTCTGCGTCGTCAGCTGTTCGAGGTTGATGCCGGGGTACATGATCTTGTAAAAGGGGATGCAGACGAGGAACATCTCGCGGCGGATGTTCTTGACGTCGGCGGCGGCCCGGGCGACGAGCTCGTCGATCGGGACGTTGCCCTGCGAGGCCATCCGGAGGATCCGGATGTGCGTATCGGCGCCCAGCCGGAAATTGCCGGTGGACTTGGGCAGGAGCTCGTTCTGGAGGAACCGCGTGTAATCCTCGAGGGCGGCGACGGCCTTGGCCAGCTCCGTCTGGAAGACGTTCTTGGCGACGGCGGCGGCGGCGAGCGCGGGGGCCTCGGTCCTGTAGAACTCGATGATCGCCGGCATCTGCTTGATGGCCGTCTCGGTGTAGATCTGGGCCGGGGTCTTGAGGTTATCCTTCGCTCTCTTGATCAGGCCGGGAATGAGCTTGGCGCGCTCGGTCGCGCTCTTGACCCGGGCGTCGATCGGCGCGCCGTCCTTGATGAGGAGGCTGCGGACGCTCTGGAGGAGGATCTCGTTGTAGAAGAGCGGATTGTATTCCCAGGGGAGAAGGTTCTCGAACTTGACGAATTCCAGGTCGAGCGCGTCGACCATCATCGCGTGGAGGACCTGGCTCTCCGGCGAGAGCTTGGCCCGGTCCACCTTGGCCACGAGCTCCTGGTTGAAGGCGTCGAGCGCGTCGGTGCGCTTCTCGATGAGCCCGGAGCCGAAATCCTCGAGCCTGTCGTTGTACTTGGAGTAACCGGCCAGCGTGGCGGAGGTCGGGAAGAACTTCCACATGCCGTCGAGGTAGGCGTCGATCATCTTCTGGAGCTTTGCGTCCTCGGGCGATTGGGCGTAAAGCTGTCCGAGGCCGAGCGCGGCCACGGCCACGATCAGGACCGACAAGATGAGTTTCTTCATATGCTCCTCCTCAGGCGGGCACGAAGCCCGCGATCATCGAACTTGAATGGTAGCATAAAGGCCCCGGACGAGGCAACCGATCTTACCATCGGATCGCGGCCGAGGCCCATGTATATCCCGATCCGAACGCGGTCAGGACGACGAGGTGGCCGGGGCGGACCATTCCGTTCCGGACCGCTTCGCTCAGGGCGATGGGGATGGAGGCCGAAGTCGTGTTGCCGTACCGCTCGATGTTGCGGAAGACCTTGGCTTCGGGGATCTTCAGCCCCCGGGCGACCATCTGGGAGATGCGGTCGTTGGCCTGGTGGGGGATGAGGACGTCGATGTCGTCGACGGTGAGCCCGTTCTGCTTCAGGGCGGCCATGACGGCTTCCGGCATCCGCTGGCAGGCGTTCTTGAAGACGTTCTTCCCGTCCATGCAGGGGTAGAACTTCTTCGCCGTGAAATCGCTCGCCTGGAACGTCGGATTGTCCTTGCAGCTCGGCTTCTCCATCCAGAGGTCGGACAGGAACCGGCCGTCGGAATAGAGATGCGTGGAGAGGACGCCCCGCCCGGTCTCTTCGGAGGCGGGCTCGAGAATGACGGCGCCGGCCCCGTCGCCGAACAGGACGGCCATGTCCCGGCCGTCGTCCGAATAATCCAGGTTCGAGGACTGGACCTCGGAGGCGACGAGGAGGATCTTCCGGTACGTTCCGGCCCGGATGAACTGGTCGGCCACGGACAGGCCGTAGAGGAAGCCGCAGCACTGGTCGCGCACGTCCAGTGCGCCGACGGTCCCCAGCCCGAGCGCGGCCTGAACGATGACGCCGTTCCCGGGGAAATAATGGTCGGGGGAAAGCGTGGCGGCGATGATGAAGTCGATATCCCCCGGCCCCGCGCCGGCGTCCGCCATGGCCAGTCGCGCCGCTTCGATCGCGAGGTCGGAGCTGCCGACGCCGGGTTCGACGTGGTGCCGCTCGACGATCCCGCTCCTCTGCCGGATCCATTCGTCCGATGTGTTCATCCGCTTCTCGAGGTCGAAATTCGTGACCACGCGAGGCGGAACGTAATACCCGAGGCCCGTGATGATGGTTCGTCTGTTCATGGAAGTACCGAATTATAGGGAAGGAACGGCCCCGTGTAAAGCGGGATTTTGCATTTTAGCTTCCCGGGGAGTAAGATTTTCCCGATGCCGCCGAAGAACCTCCGCCCCTGGATCCTGGCCGCGGGCCTTTGGGCCCTGGCCTGTCCTCCGCTCGCCCGGCCCCAGGACGAGAACCTTCTGAGGATCGAATGCTCCATCGCGCCGAGGCGTCTTTCCCGGGGAGAGGAGGGGAAGGCCGTCATCAAGCTCGCCGTCAATGAGGGGGTTCTCATCAGCGCCCTTCCTTCGTTCATCATCGATTTCGCTCCGGTGCCCGAGCTCTCCTTTCCCAAGAACTTCTTCACGGCCTCGGACCTCGACATCGACGTCGTCGAGACGCCCGAAGGGACGTTCCTCGACCTGACCAAGCCCATCTCCATCCCGTTCACCGTCGCCGCGGACGCCAAGCCCGGCGGTCACATCCTGGAGGGGCGGATAAAATATTTCGCCCGCTCTCCGGGCGAGGGGTGGTGCTACAAGACGAGCTCGAAATTCTCCGTGGCGTTCTCGACCCGGTCCTCTTCCGTCAAGAAGAAGTGAAGAGAGGGGCCGGGGTCAGAGCCGGCCGCCGGCGACGTACCAATCGATCGTCTCCTTGATGCCCCGGGAGAGAGGCGTCGAGGCCTCGAACCCGAGCACGTCCCGCGCCTTTCGGACGTCGGCGACCCAGCCGAATTGGCGCGCATCCTTGTACTTGCTCCTGTTGAAGGGGGTCGCTTTTCCGGTCACGCGGGACACGGTTTGCGAGATCGCGGCCGCCGAACCGAAGGCCCTCATCGGGACCCGCAGGCGCACGAGCTTCTTCCCGAGCACCGCGGCCGCGGCCCGGCCCAGGTCCTCCCATGAGTACGGTGTCGGGTCTGCGATGTTGAAGATGCCCGCGGCGTCCCTCCCGGTGCGCGCGCAGAGGTCCATCGCTCTTATGGCGTCATCGATGTAACAGAGGCTCAGATAGCGGGGCCGCCGCCCCAGAAGGGGCAGGATCCCTTTCCGCATGTATCGGAAATAGGCCAGGAAATCCTCGTCGCCGGGCCCGTAGACCGCGGCGACGCGGAGGACGGAGACCGGCATCTCGCCGCAGGCCTTCAGGGCCTCCTCTTCCGCCCGGAGCTTGCTCTCTCCGTAGGGGGAGACGGGTCTCGGCGGATCGTCCTCCCGGACGGCCCGCCCGGGCGCGGACGGTCCGCCGGCGGCGAGAGAGCTGAGATGGACCAGCCGGGGCCGCAACCCCTGCCCGAGGAGACTGCGGACGAGGCTTGCCGTGCCTTCGGCGTTTACTGTATAATAATCATTCGCGTCGGCGCATTTAGTCAAGCCTGCAAGATGGAAGACGACGTCGAGGCCGGACGGCAAAGGCGGGATGGAGAAAAGATCGCCGCGGAGGACCCGGAACCCGGGCCCTTCCCGCCGTCCTTCGAGCCGCCGCGGGTCCCGGACCAGGGCGAACGTCTCGACGTCCTCCCAGGACCGGAGGTGATCGAGGAGGTGGCGGCCGATGAAGCCCGTGCCTCCCGTCACCAGGACTTTCATAGCCGGATTGTAGGAGATTCGCGCCCGGCGGTCAACGGGCGCCCTTCGATCCCCGCGGAAGGAAACGGATAGAATGAACGGACGCATAGAAAAATGGGCGGCGCGCGGCGTGCTCGCCGGGACGTTCCTGCTGGGCCTCGCGGCGGCGTCGGCCTGGGCCGCGTCGATCATCATGCCCCTCGTCGAGGTCAAGGCGGGCATGAAGGGGAAGGGCAAGAGCGTCTTCGAGGCCGGCCGGATCGACGAGTTCGATGCGGATATCCTCGGCGTCCTGGCAAACTACCGGCCCAAGCGGAACATGATCATGGCCCGGCTCCGCGGCCGCGGCCTGGAGACGAGCGGGGTCATCGAGGGGATGAGCGGGAGCCCGGTCTACATCGACGGCAAGCTCATCGGCGCCGTCGCCTTCAGCTTCCCGTTCGCGAAGGAGCCCATCGCCGGGATCACCCCCATCGAAGAGATGCTGGCCATCGAACGCGCCGCCGCGTCCTCGGGGCCTGGCCCGGCCGTGGCTCTCCCCCTGGAAACGAACATGACCCTGGACGACCTGCTCGCCGCCTATAAGAGGTCCCGCGGCCCCATCGCGGCGGCCGCGGCTTCGCCCGAATCCTTCCTCCCGCTCGACGTTCCCATCCTCCTCGGAGGCTTCTCGACCCCCGCCTTCGAGCGGGCGCGCGCCTTCTTCTCCGGGCTGGGATTCCAGCCGGTCCGGACGGGGTCGGCCGGGCAATCCGGCGATCGTCCGATCCTTTCCGGGCTCCGCCTCAAGGAGGGCGAGGCCGTCGGCGTCCAGCTCATGGGGGGCGACCTGGATATGACGGCCGTGGGGACCGTCACATATGTCGACGGCGACAAGGTCCTGGCCTTCGGGCACCCGTTCTACAACCTCGGAGCCGTGGACTTCCCGATGACCCGGGTCGACGTCCTCACCGTCGTCCCCAGCCTCCAAAGCTCTTTCAAGCTCGGCGCGACGGGCCCGATGGTCGGGCGAATATCGCAGGACCGGACGGCCGGCGCCTTCGGCGAGCTGGGCAAAGCCCCCCGCCTCATCCCGGTCCGGGTGAAGCTCTCTTCCGGCCCTTCGGCCCGAAAGGAGTTCGCCTTCCGGATCGTCAACGACAGGATCCTGAGCCCGGCCCTCGTGAACATGGCGCTGTCCTCCATCATCACGGGAGAGGAGCGGTCGTACGGGAACGTCTCGCTCGATTTCGACGGCGACGTCTATCTCGACAACGGGACGAGCGTGCATCTCGAGGACCTCTTCTCCGGGAACTATGACAACCCGTCGGCGAGCCTCTCCGGCATCGTGGCGGCCGTCGTTTATTACCTGACGAACAACGAGTTCAAGGACGTCGGGATCTTCCGCATCGACCTCGACATCCGGGCTTCCGAAGAGGCCCGGCTCTGCAGTCTGGACAGGGTCCTCCTCGACAAATATGAAGCCTCTCCCGGCGAGCGCATCCAGATCAAGGCCTATTACCGGACGTTCAAGGAGGAGGTCCGCGTCGAGGAGGTCGGCATCCAGGCCCCGAACCTGCCGCCCGGGTCGGAGTTCTACCTCGTCGTCGGGGACGCGGCCTCGATGCAGCAGATCGAGCGGAGCCAGTACCGGACGCAGGATTTCGTCCCGCGCGACCTGGATCAGCTCATCCGGATCCTGAACAACCTCCGCAAGAACAACCGCATCTACTTCAAGGTCATGGCCGCCAAGCCCGGCCTCTTCCTGAAGGGCGAGGAGATGCCCAATCTCCCCCCGACGCTGAAATCGATGTTCGCCTCCCCCCGGGCCGCGTCGTCCTCCCCGACGGAGCTCACGCGGTCCACCCTGAACGAATACCAGATGGCCGTCCCGTACGTGTTCCGGGGGGCCGCCGTCATCCCGATCAAGATCCGCCAATAGGAGACATCGGCCATGAAAAAGTCCTTCCCCCTCATCCTGTCGATCATCGTCCTGTCCCTGTCCCTTGAAGCCGTCGTCCCCAGGCGATGGGAGCTTAGGACCAAGGAGGATTTCCTGAGGGGCAAGTTCGACGGCGTCTCCCTCTCGTTCGACGGAGTGCTCGCGCTCGCACCCCAGGAGGATAGGATCCCCGGGCCGAGCGAAGAGTTTTACATGTCGCTCCTTGCCGCTCCCGACGGCGCCCTCTTCCTCGGGACCGGACACGGAGGCAAGATCTACAGGATCGGCGCCGACGGGAAGGCCGAGCTCTATTTCCAGACCCAGGAGATCGACGTGACCTGCCTGGCCCGCGACGGCAGGGGGGCCCTTTATGCCGGGACGTCCCCCAACGGCAAGATCTACCGGATCACGGAGAAAGGGAAGGGGGAGGAGTTCTTCAATCCGTCCGAAAAATACGTCTGGGACCTGGCGTTCACGGGGAGCGGGGCCCTTCTCGCGGCGGTCGGCGAGAGCGGCGGGATCTACGAGATCGATCCCCAGGGCCAGGGGCGGCTCGTCCTGAAGGCGGATGAGAACCACATCCTTTGTCTGAAGAAGACCGGCACGGGCGACATCTATGCGGGGAGCGGCGGCGGGGGATCGATCTATCGGTTGTCCCGGGAAGGCCGGGCTTCCGTCGTTTTCGAATCCCCGTACGAAGAGGTCCGGAGCATCGTCCTCGACAAGGAAGGGAACATCTACGCCTCCGCCTCGGGGACGCCCACCAAAACCCGCAAGGACGATGCCCCCGCGCCTTCGGTCAAGGCCGACGCCGAAGTGGTCGTCACGGCCTCCGCGCCGGGCCCCTCGGGCCCGGAGACGACGCCCGTCCCGCCCGCGGCCGGCAGCGAGCCGAGCGCCCTTTATAAGGTGAGCCCGAACGGAGTGGCCAAGCGGCTCTGGAGGTCGGGCGACGAGATGATCTATTCTGTGGCCCTCAAAGAGGACGGGACCGTCCTGTTCGGGACCGGAGGGATGGGCCGCGTCTACGCCTTCGACCGGGACGAGAAAACGGCCCTTCTTCTCCAGGAAGCGTCCGAACAGGCCTATCTCCTGCTCCCCGACGGCGACAAGATCTATATCGTGGGCAACAATCCGTGCGCCCTCGGCGTCATCCGGCCCGGGCAAAGGCTTGCCGGGGAATACTTGAGCCCGACCCTGGATTCCCGGACCGTATCGAGCTGGGGCCATATGGACTGGACGGCCGACCTCGGGACGGGGACGACCCTTCAGGTCCTGACACGGACCGGCAATTCGAGCGAGCCGAACCCGACCTGGAGCGAGTGGTCGCCGCCTTCACAGAAGCCCGGCGAGCAGGTCCTGAGCCCTAAGGCCCGTTTCTTCCAGTTCAAGGCCCTCCTCAAGGCCCAGTCGAGCCGGACTTCGCCCACTCTTCAGAAGGCCGGCGTTTTCTATCTGCAGACCAACATCGCCCCGGCCGTCGACAGGCTCGACATGTTCAGGCCGAACGAGGTTTTCCTCAAGCCCCCCGAAGACGAGGACGTCATCTGGGGAGAGGAGGCGAACGGTCCCGACGGCAAGCCCGTCAAGCCCGCTTCCGAGAACCTGATGATCGCCAAAAGGATCGAGCGCAAGGGGTACCGGACGGTCCTCTGGCAGGCCTCCGACGAGAACGGGGACGAGCTTTCCTATGCCCTGTCCCTCCGGAAGGACGGGGAACAGGAATGGCGGGCCCTCCCTCCGTCCCGAGGGGAAACCATTTTCGCCTTCGATACCCAGGCCTATCCCGACGGCGCCTATTTCGTCAAGGTGACGGCCTCGGACGCCCCCGCCAATCCTCCGGGCACGGAGCTCCGGGCCGAGCGGACCGGACCTCCCTTCGTCATCGACAATTCCCTGCCCGTCGTCAAAGGCTTCACGGCGGTGAGGGCGGCCGGCGGGCTGGATGTCGGCTTCCAGGCTGAGGATGCGTTCTCGCCCGTCGAGGAGGTCCAGGTTCTCGTCCGGCCGGGGGAGTGGCGCGTCGTCTTTCCCGTCGACGGCATCGCGGATTCGACGACGGAGAGCTTCAAATTTTCCCTGAAGCTTCCGGCGAACGCCGAGAACCTGGTCACGGTCCGGGTCCGCGACGCGTTCGGGAACGTCGGCTTGTATCAGCAGAGGTATTGAAGCCCCGCGCCGGGGGCCGGCGGGACCCTACTTCGTCTTGACCCGCTCGATGTACTTGCTCTCGCGGGTATCGACGCGGATGACGTCGCCTTCCTTGATGAACTGAGGAACGGTGATGACGAGGCCCGTTTCGAGCGTCGCGGGCTTGTTGACGGCCGAGCGCGTGGCGTCTTTGAGGCTCGGCTCGGTGGTGACGACCTTCAGGTCGACGGAATTGGGGAGGACGACCCCGATCGGCTTGCCCTCGAACAGCTGGATGGTGATGACGATGTTCGGCTTGAGATAGCCGACGCCCTCGGCGATCGCTTCGGCCTCGATCTTGACCGTTTCATAGGTCTCCAGGTTCATGAAGAAGTATTCGCCCGACTGCTCGTAGAGGAACTCCATCTCCAGCTCTTCGAGGCGGGCCTGTTCGAGGCGCTCCTCGGACCGGAAGCGATGCTCTATCTGGGAGCCCTCGCGGACGTTCCTGAGCTTGGTCTGGACCATGGCCTTCCACCGGCCCGGCGTGATGAGCTGCATCTCCATGACCCGATAGAGCGTGCCGTTCATGATGACCAGCATGCCCTTGCGGATCTGCGTCGCGTCGATCATAAGCCTTCCTCCGTCTGTATTCCTTCCGCGGGGTTCGTTGCCGGAAAACGGGGCTCAACCCTCGACCCTGGCTCCCTCGTCAACCCGGATAATATACGCTTTGCCCCCGGCTTTTTCAACCGCTTCGGCGCGTCCCGGAGGACCGCCGGCTTGCGGACGAGAAGCGCGCCGAACGCGGCGTCATCGAAAGGCGGCGTCCCGAACAGGGCGATTCCGGCCGGGAGCGGAAACGGCCGGATGCGGCTTCATGGGACCCTCGGAGGACCGCCATCGTAACATAAGGTTGCTTTTCGTATGAAAAGTCTCTATAAATGGACCTTCGGAGGCCTCATGACCAAGCGCATCGCTCCGGTTGTCGTCCTCGGCACCGCGCTCCTCGCGGGCGCCTGCTCCAAAGGAGGGAACGTCATGGCAGATCTCGTGCTCATCAACGGCGTCGTCCATACCATGGACGCCTCGGATTCCGTCGCCGAGGCGGTCGCGGTCCGCGACGGGAGGATCTTCCGCGTCGGCCGCACGGCGGACATCAAAGCCATGGCCGGGCCGGAGACGCGTCTCGTCGACCTCCGGGGCGCGGCGGTCTACCCGGGCTTCATCGACAGCCACACGCATTTTCTCAGCGGCGGGTTCGCGCTGGCGAACATCCAGCTCCGGGACGTCCGGAGCCGCGAGGAGTTCGCCTCCCGGATCGCCGCCAAGGCCGGGGAGATGGATAAGGGCGAGTGGATCCTCAGCGGAGACTGGGACCACGAACAGTTCACCCCCGTGGAGCTTCCCCGCAGGGACTGGATCGACGCCGTTTCTCCCGACAATCCGGTCTGCGTCAACCGCTACGACGGGCATATGATCCTGGCCAACGGCGCGGCCCTGGCCCTGGCCGGCGTCACCCGCGACACGCCTGTCCCCGCCGGCGGCGAGATCGTCAAGGATCCGAAGACGGGGGAGCCGACGGGGATCCTCAAGGATGCCGCGGCCGACCTCGTTTACCGCTTCATCCCGGAACCCTCGATGAAGGCGAAGCTCCGGGCCGCGGAGACGGCCCTCAAGCATGCCGCCGAGCACGGCGTGACGTCCATCCACGAGATGGCCGACGCCTCGAGCTTCGAGGTTTACGAAGAGCTCTTCCGGCAGGGCCGCATGACGGCCCGGCTCTACGTCTATATCCCCATCGACGAAGTAGGCCTGTTCGCCCGGCTCAAGCTGAAGACGCCGTTCGGCAACGACTTCCTGAAGATCGGCGGCCTCAAGGCTTTCGTGGACGGGTCCCTGGGCTCGGCGACCGCTTATTTCTTCGAACCCTACACCGACGTTCCGACGACTTCGGGGCTCCTTGCCACCCAGATGTTCCCCGAGGGCATCATGGAGAAACGGGTCCTCGAAGCGGATCGAGCCGGTCTCCAGGTGGCCATCCACGCCATCGGCGACCGGGCCATCAGCATGCTCCTCGACATCTATGATAAGGCCTATGCCGCGAACGGCCCGCGCGACCGGCGCTGGAGGATCGAACACGCCCAGCACATCCGGCCCGCGGATATCGCGCGATTCGGCCGGCTCGGCCTCATCGCCTCTGTCCAGCCCTACCACGCCTACGACGACGGTCGCTGGGCGGAGCGTAAGATCGGGAAGGAGCGTGCCCGGACAACGTATGCGTTCCGGTCCCTCAAGGATGCCGGGGCCGTCCTGGCGTTCGGCTCCGATTGGACGGTCGCCCCGCTCGATCCGGTCTCCGGGATCTTCGCGGCGGTGACCCGGGCGACGTCGGACGGCAAGAATCCGAACGGCTGGATCCCCGAGGAGAAGATCTCCGTGGCGGACGCCGTCCGGGGCTATACGACCGGGGGGGCCTACGCCGAGTTCGCCGAAAAGGACAAGGGCAGCATCGAGGCGGGGAAGCTGGCCGACCTGGTCGTCCTGGACAAGGACCTTTTCACGCTTCCGGCGGACCGTATCCGCGACGCTCGGGTCGTCATGACCGTCGTCGGCGGAAAGGCCGTGTACGAGGCCCCGAAATGACAACCGGCGCCTGATGGACGAGATCCTCGGTCAATTCGCCCCGAGCCAGAAGGAGCTGATCCCCATCCTCCACGAGGTCCAGGCCAAGTACGGCTATATCCCGGGGGAGGCCGTAAGCGCCATCGCCCGGTTCCTGGGCCTGTCGGAAGCCGAGATCTTCGGGGTGCTGACCTTCTATCGGGGTTTCGGGCTCGAGCCCCGCGGAAAGATCCTGGTCACGGCCTGTCTGGGGACGGCCTGCCACGTCCGGGGCGGGGCCAACATCGCCGCCGCGCTCGAGCGCCGGCTCGGCGTCAAGGCCGGAGGAACCACGCCGGACCGGAGATTCACCCTGGAGACCGTCAACTGCCTCGGATGCTGCGCCATCGGCCCGGTGGTCGTGATCGACGGGACCTACTATTCCCACGTGACGGCCAAGAAGGTCGATTCCATCCTGGAGAAATACCTGGCCGGCGAAGAAGCGAAATGAAGACGCTCGCGCGACCCGCCGATCTGGCCGCCTGGAGGAAGGAGATCCTCGCGTCGCGGCCCTCCTTTGAAAAGACGATCGTGGTGACCTCGGGCACGTGCGGCCAGGCCAGCGGCTCGCTCCAGGTCCTCGACGCCCTGCGCCGGGAGATCGAGCGGCGCGGGCTCGCGGACCGCGTCGGCATCACCGTCACGGGGTGCCACGGCTTCTGCGAGATGGAGCCGAGCATCGTCATCTATCCGGAAGGAACGTTCTACAAGAAGCTCGAGCCCAAGGATGTTCCGGCGATCGTCGAGGAGACGATCCTCAACGGCCGGATCATTCCCGGCCTGACCTACGAGGAGCCTTCGAGCGACCGGCGGTTCGGCCGCCAGGAAGATATTCCTTTCTATAAGAAGCAGACGCGTTTTCTCACCGACAGCAATTTTCACATCGATCCGGAGCGCATCGAAGATTATGTCCTCCGGGGCGGCTACGATGCCTTGGCCCGCGTCCTTTCAAGCATGAGCCCCGAGGCGGTCATCGCCGAGGTCAAGGCGGCCGGCCTCAGGGGCCGGGGCGGGGCGGGGTTCCCGACCGGAATGAAGTGGGAATTCTGCCGGGCCCCGGTCGCCGAGCACAAGCACATCATCTGCAACGCCGATGAGGGCGATCCGGGCGCCTACATGGACCGCAGCCTCCTCGAGGGGAATCCGCACAGCGTGATCGAAGGGATGATCATCGGGGCTTATGCCATCGGGGGCACGTCCCAGGGATTCATCTATGTCCGGATGGAATATCCCTTGGCCGTGAAGCACGTCACGCGCGCCCTCGAAGCGGCCCGGGCGCACGGGCTCCTGGGCCCGGACATCCTCGGCTCCGGGTTCGATTTCGACATCCGCATCGTCCAGGGCGCCGGCGCCTTCGTCTCCGGCGAGGAGACCTCGATGATGGCCTCGATCGAAGGCCGCAAGGCGTTCCCGCGCCAGAGGCCTCCGTTCCCCGCCGAGTCGGGATTGTGGGGCCGGCCGACGAACATCAACAACGTCGAGACCTGGGCCAACGTCCCCTTGATCATCAACAAGGGCGCCGCCTGGTTCGCCGGGATCGGGACCGAAAGGAGCAAGGGGACGAAGATCTTCTCGCTCGTCGGCGGCATCAACAACACCGGACTGGTCGAAGTGCCCATGGGGCTCACGCTCCGGGAGATCATCTTCGACATCGGCGGGGGCATCAGGAACGGCAAGGCCCTCAAGGCCGTCCAGACCGGCGGCCCCTCGGGCGGCTGCATCCCCGCCGCCCAGGTCGACCTTCCCATCGATTACGACAGCCTCGCCCGGGCCGGGTCGATCATGGGCTCGGGCGGGATGATCGTCATGGACGAGAGCACGTGCATGGTGGAGATCGCCCGCTACTTCCTGAACTTTACGCGGGAGGAATCCTGCGGCAAATGCGTTCCCTGCCGGGTGGGAACGCGCCAGATGCACGAGATCCTGACGCGCATCACCCAGGGCCGGGGCACCGAGGGCGATATCCGCGAGCTCGAGGGCCTGGCCGGGACCATGAAGGTCGCTTCTCTCTGCGCTCTCGGCCAGACGGCCTCGAACCCGGCGACCTCCACCCTGAAATACTTCCCCGAAGAATACGATGCCCATATCCGGAAGAAAAGATGCCCATCCCTCGTCTGCCGCGAGATCGTCTCGTCCCCGTGCCATTACATCTGTCCGATCGGGCAGGAGGCATCGACCTATATCGCCCTCATCGCCCAGGGAAAATATCGGGAGGCCTATGAGGTCATCATCCGGGATAACCCTCTGCCGTCGATCTGCGGCCGGGTCTGCCATCATCCCTGCGAGAAGGTCTGCCGGGCCGGAGAGGCCGGAGAGCCCATCTCCATCAGGGCGTTGAAGCGCTTCGTCATGGATTGGGCGGAGAAGGAAGGCCTCTCCCGGGACGTCAAGCCCGCCGAACAGACCGGCGCCAGGGTGGCCGTCATCGGGTCCGGCCCCGCCGGGCTGACGGCCGCGTACGATCTTGCCCTCAAGGGCTTCCGGCCGACGATCTTCGAGGCCCATCCGGTCGCCGGGGGCATGCTGGGCTCGGCCATCCCGGAACATCGTCTTCCAAAGAAGATCCTGGCCCGGGAGATCGAGGCCATCGAGAAGGCGGGCGTCGAGATCCAGACCGGCGCCAAGCTGGGCAAGGACTTTACGATCGACTCGCTGTTCGAGGAAGGATACAAGGCCGTTTTCATCGCCACCGGCGCCTGGAAATCCATGAAGATGGACATCCCCGGGCAGGACGCACAGGGCGTGATCCAGTCGCTCGAGTACCTCAAGAGCGTCAAGCTCGGCCAGGAGGCGGCCGTGGGACGGAGAGTGGCCGTCGTCGGCGGCGGGAACTCCGCCATCGACGCCGCGCGCGTCGCCGTCCGGGATAAAGCGTGCGAAAGGGTCACGCTCCTCTATCGCCGGACGCAGGCCGAGATGCCGGCCTTCCCGGAAGAAGTGGAGGCGGCCGTCGAAGAAGGCGTGGCCGTCGAGTTCCTCGTTGCCCCGGTGAAGGTCCTGACGAAGGACGGCCGCGTGTCCGGCGTGGAATGCATCCGGATGGAGCTCGGCGAAAAGGACGCGAGCGGCCGGCGCAGGCCGGTCCCGGTCAAAGGGTCCGAGTTCCGCTTGGAGCTGGATACGCTGATCATGGCCGTCGGCGAACGGTCGGACACGTCGTACTTACGCGCCGAGGACGGGATCGACACGCGGAAAGGGGAGAGCCTCGTCGTCGACGGCGAAACCTACCAAACGAAGCACAAGGGCGTGTTCGCCGGCGGAGACGCCGTGACGGGCCCGAATACCGTCGTCGAATCCATGGGAGCCGGCAGGGTCGCCGCGGCCATGATCGAGAAATATCTGAAGGGCGAAGCCGTGGAACGGGAATACGCCCTGGTCAGGCCCAAGAGATACGTCGAGCCGGTCGAGATCAGCGAGGAAGAGGTCGAAAAGGCCCGACGGCCGGAGCCTCCCAGTCTGAAGCCCTCCTTGAGGAAGAAGAATTTCAAGGAGGTTGAGCTCGGGCTGTCGGAGGCGGCGGCCCGCGCGGAAGCCCGGCGCTGCCTGCGCTGCGAGCTGGAAACCCAGGATGGCCAATGCGCCATGAAGAAGCTGAAGCCGGTCGTACCCGAACCGGTGTGCCCGGAGGAACCCGCGAAATGAGGATCCTTCTGAACGGGCTCCCGGTCGAGGTCAAGGACAGGCAGACGGTCCTGGAGGTCGCGCGCGAAAACGGTGTCGATATTCCGTCGCTGTGCGACCATCCGCGCCTCGAACCGTTCGCCGGTTGCCGCCTCTGCCTCGTCGAGATCAAGGGGATGAAGGGGCCGGTGCCCGCATGCGCGACGCGCGTCGCGGACGGGATGGACGTAACGACCTCGAGCCCCGCGCTTGCCTCGCTCCGGAAGCACGTCCTGGCCCTCCTCCTCGCCGAACATCCAAGCGCCTGTCTCATATGCTCTGAGAAGGCCTCCTGCGACGACCTTAAGTCGACCATCCGCAAGGTCGGCGAGGTCACGGGCTGCGTCCTCTGCGGGAACAACGGCCGCTGTCGACTCCAGGAGGTGGTCCGCTCCGTCGGGCTAGAGGGCCTGGAATTCCCGGCGGTCCGCAGGCCCCGGGAGGTCCTGAGGAACGATCCGTTCTTCGACCGGGACGACGCGCTCTGCATCCTCTGCGGCCGCTGCGTCCGGGTCTGCCACGAGGTCCGGGGCGCGTCCGTCATCGCCTTCGTTTCGCGGGGGTCGGCCTCCGTCATCGGAACGCCCTTCGACAAGACCCTCCGCGATTCGGGCTGTCAATTCTGCGGCGCCTGCGTCGACGTCTGCCCCACGGGAGCCCTCCAGGAACGGGCGGTCCGGCCTGAGCCGCTTCCCGACCGGCGGGCCCGGGTCGTCTGCCCCCTCTGTCCGGACGGCTGCGGGCTCGAGCTCGAGATCAAAGGAGACCGGGTCCTTTCGTCCGTCCCGGCCGACGACGCGCCGGCCAACCGCGGCCAGGCATGCGTTCTGGGCCGATTCGCCGTTCGAGCGGCCGTCCAAGGTCCCGGGCGGGTCTTCGAGCCCATGGTCCGTGAGGCCGATGGGCTCCGGTCCGCCTCATGGGAAGAGGCGCTCGGAGCAGCGGCGAAGGGACTGAGATCCTATCAGGGCGGCGAGATCGCCGTCCTGGCATCCCCGCGTTCCGGCGCCGAAGACCTCCACTCCCTTTATATGTTCGCGCGGAAAGACCTGGGCGCCGGCATCGTCGCCCCCTTCGCCGGGCGCTCCCTGGTCGCTGAGTTTCGGGACCTGGCATTCCGGCGGAAGCTCGAACTTCCGACGGACTTCGAAATGACGGACTTGGCCAATGCCGGAGCCTTTCTGGTCGTGGGAACGGACCTCGTTCCGTCGCATCCGATGATCTGGCTCGAGGTCTTCCAGGCCGTGCGGAAGGGAGCCAAGCTGTACGTCGCCCACGCCGGGAAATTCTCTCTGGCCCGTCACGCATCGATGCGCCTGTCGTTGAGGCCCGGCTCCGAGGCGGCTTTCCTGTCCGGGCTCTCGCGGTCGCTGGCCTCTAAAAAGTCCGAGATCCCCGAGGCCGGCACGATCGGCACGGCGACCGGGGTGCCGGCCGAAGAGATCCGGACTCTCATCCGAGGCCTCTCCGAGGAGAGATCCCTGGTCATCCTTGCCGGACCGGACATCGTCCGGACGCCGGGGGCGGGGGAAGCCCTGGGAGCCCTCGCGGACCTCTCGCGCCTTCCCGGAGTCCGCGTCCTCCCGCTGGGTGATATCGTCAACGAAAGGGCGCTCGAGGGTTTGGACCTTCGTTTCCCCGGCCCCCGCCTTGCCTGGGCGGACGTCCTCGACGGCATCCGTGACAAGCGTATCAAGGCCCTCTATCTGGCCGGCCCGGCGCCTTCGGCGCTTCCGGTAAAGCCCGAGCTGTTGATCGTTCAAAGCCCCTACATGGATGAGACCGCCGAAATGGCCGACATCCTGCTTCCGGCCTCGACGTTCGCCGAAAGCGGCGGCTCCTATGTCAACGTCGAGGGGCGAATTCAGACTTTTGCCCCCGCACTGGAACCGGCGGGCGGATCAAAGCCCGACGGACGTATCGTCTCCGAGCTCGCGGCAACGATGGGGTTCGCCGAGGCGTCCTCAGGATCGCCCGGCTTCTCCGTCTCCGAGCTCCTGTCCGAGGTCGGGAGAAGGGCCGGTATAAAGGCAGGGGAGCCTGCCGCTGCCGGCTCAGCTCCGGCCGCGGCCGACGGACCGTTCCTGCTCCGTGTCGGGCGCGCTTCGGCGGAATACCGAGGGCTTCATCTCGGCCGCGCGATCAAGGGATTGGGACTTATCCGCGACCCCGACCGGGTCCTCATGAATCCCCTGGACGCCGCGAGCTCCGGTCTCGCGGGAGGGGAGAGGATCGTCATCGAATCGGCGGTCGGGCCGCTCGTCCGGACGGTCAGGATCTCGGACGACATGCCGCCTGGAGTCCTGGAAACGGAGGCCCCCGCCCCGGCCGGTTCCGTCCCCGCGAAGATCAGGAGGGAAGTCTGATGCCCAGGGTCCTCCGCCGCGAGCGCCTCGTCCCCAATATCCATCTCCTGGAGATCCATGCGCCCGAGGTCGCCGCGAAGTGCGCCCCCGGACAGTTCGTCATCGTCATGCCCGACGCCAAGGGCGAGAGGATACCGCTGACCATCGCCGATTGGGACCGGGCCCGGGGATCGGTCACGTCCGTCTTCATGGTCGTCGGGACCACCACTCAGAAGCTCTCCCGGCTCAACGAAGGAGACGAGGTCCCGGTCTATGCCGGGCCGTTGGGCCGCCCCTCGGAGATCGGGACGTTCGGGACGGTCCTCTGCGCCGGCGGCTGTTTCGGCATCGCCGCCATCCATCCTCTGGTCCGCGCCCTGAAGGCGGCCGGCAACCGCGTTCTGACGCTATTGGACGCCAAGGCAGGGTATCTGCTGTATTGGGAGGACCGGATCAAGGCGATGAGCGACCGGCATTGGGTGTCTTCGCGCGACCCGCTCTTCCACGAGAAGGATTACATCCCGCGGACCCTCGAAGCCATCCTCAAGGAGGAGAAGGTCGATCGGGTCGTCGCGGTCGGCTGCACCTATCTCATGTCGTCCTGTTCCGAGGCCACGCGGCCCCTGGGCATCAAGACGACGGTCAGCCTCAACCCCATCATGGTGGACGGGACGGGAATGTGCGGAGCCTGCCGCGTCACGGTCGGGGGCGTCACGAAGTTCGCCTGCGTCGACGGGCCGGACTTCGACGGCCATGCCGTGGATTGGCAGGAGCTCTACGCGCGGCGACGGTCCTATTTCGACCAGGAGATCCGGTCGCTCTGCGACTGGGAGGAGAAGACGTTCCCGTGAGCGCCCCCAAAGAGATCCCGCCCGAGCTCAAGGACTGCCTGAAGCGGGAGTACGAGAAGGACTGGCGCAAGGAGCTCCGGAAGGCCGTCCCCGTCAAGGAGCGGATGAAGGTCCCGCGGCAGAAGATGCCCGAGCGGGAGGCGGGGAAGAGGAACCGGGACTTCGGCGAGGTCAACCGGGGCCTCGCGGCCGCGGCCGCGATCCTCGAAGCGCGCCGGTGCCTCGACTGTGCCAACCCCCAATGCGTCTGCGGGTGCCCCGTCGGCATCGACATCCCGAGCTTCATCAAGCTCGTCGAAAAGGGCGATTTCGCCGGGGCGGTCCGCAAGATCAAGGAGACCAACGCCCTGCCGGCCATCTGCGGCCGGGTCTGCCCCCAGGAAACCCAATGCGAGGTGGTCTGCAACCTCGCCAAAGCCTCCGGATGCCCGGTCGCCATCGGGAACCTCGAGCGCTTCGTGTCCGATATGGAACGCTCGTCGGGAGACGTCTTCATCCCCGAGCTTCCTCCTCCGACGGGGCACAAGGTCGCCGTCGTCGGGGCCGGGCCCGCCGGCCTGACCGTGGCCGGGGAGCTGGCGAAAAAGGGTCACAAGGTGACGGTTTTCGAGGCCCTCCACGCCGCGGGGGGCGTCCTCGTCTACGGCATCCCGGAGTTCCGTCTTCCCAAGGCCATCCTCGATTCCGAAGTGGACTATCTGAAGAAGCTCGGCGTCGAGTTCCGGATGAGCTTCGTCGTCGGCAAAACGGCGAGCCTCGACGACCTGAGGAAGGAGGGATACGGGGCCTTCTTCATCGGGACGGGCGCGGGCTTGCCGAACTTCATGAAGGTCCCCGGCGAGAACCTGGTCGGCGTCTATTCCGCCAACGAGTACCTGACCCGAGTCAACCTGATGAGGGCCTACGCGTTCCCCGAGTACGATACGCCGGTCTTTCCCGGCCGGAGGGCGGCCGTCATCGGCGGCGGAAATGTCGCCATGGACTCGGTCCGGACCGCCAAGAGGCTGGGCGCGGAGAAGGCCGTGATCATCTATCGGAGGTCGCGGACGGAGATGCCCGCCCGCGTCGAGGAGGTCAAGCACGCCGAGGAGGAGGGCATCGAATTCCACTTCCTGACGACGCCCACCCGATACATCGGCGACGAGGCCGGGCATGTGAAGGCGATGGAATGCCTCCGCATGGAGCTCGGAGAGCCGGACGCTTCCGGACGTCGCCGGCCGGTCCCCGTGGCCGGTTCCGAGTTCATCACGGAGGTGGACCTCGTCGTCGTGGCCGTCGGCCAGAGCCCGAACCCGCTCATCCTCCAGACGACAGCGGGCCTCAAAGCCGGCAAGTGGGGGAACGTCGAAGCCGATATGGAGACCATGGCGACGAGCCTCCCGGGCGTCTTCGCCGGTGGAGACATCGTCCGCGGCGGGGCCACCGTCATCCTGGCCATGGGCGACGGCCGGATCGCGGCCGCCGAGATGGACGCATACCTCAAGAAGCAATAACGGTCCGTTTCTGATAGAATCCCGTCCGATGAGCCAGCCAGAGACTTTTCGCCGCCGCCAAGGGCCACATCGGGACCGACGAGTCCGGAAAAGGGGATTTCTTCGGCCCGCTTGTCATCGCCGGGTTCTTCATGCCCGACGGCCAGGAAGGCGCCCTCCGGGAGCTCGGGGTCAAGGATTCCAAACGGACCTCCGACAACCGCTGTCGCGAGATCGCCGGCATCCTCCGCTCGAGCTATATCTGCGCCGTTGTCGCCATCGGACCTGAAAGGTACAACGAGCTCTATGAGAAGTTCCGGAACCTGAACCGACTCCTCGCCTGGGGCCACGCCCGGGCCATCGAGAACATCCTGGAGCGGGTGGATGCCGATCGGGCGCTTACCGACCAGTTCGGAGACAAGTCGCTCGTCCTCGACGCCCTGATGAAGAAGGGGCGGTCCATCGAGCTCGTCCAGCAGCCGCGGGCCGAGGAGGACATGGCCGTCGCGGCCGCCTCCATCCTGGCCCGCGCCGAATTCCTGGACCGGCTCCGGTCCCTGTCGCGCGAGGCCGGCGTCGAGCTTCCCAAGGGCGCCGCTCCGATCGTCGAGGAGGCCGGCGTCAAGCTCGTGAAGGCCCTGGGCGCCGACGTCTCTCGGCAAGTACGCCAAGCTGCATTTCAAGACCACCGCCCGCGTCCTCGACGCGTCCGGCTGAGATCCATGATCGTCCTGCTGAAGATCGGCCTCGTCATCGCCCTCCTGCTCTTCCTCCTCCGGAAGAAGGCGGACCTGGGCCTTGTCCTCGTCCTGGACAGCGCCCTGACCGCCGTCCTGTTCGGCATGCCGATAGGGCTGTTCTTTACGAACGCCGGGCAAGGCGGCGATCGCCCTCGAGACCCTCGACCTCGTCGGGATCGTCGTCCTCGTCCTCTACATCGGGAATTTCCTCCAGCGGGGCGGCCACTTCAAGCGCATGGTCGAAGCCCTCGGGAACCTGGTCGACGACCCGCGGCTGATCCTGGCCATCCCCTCGGCCTTCATCGGGCTCCTGCCCATGACCGCCGGGGCGATGATGGGCGCGCCCATCGTGGACGAGGCGGCGAAGCGCTGGGACCTCCCGCCGGCCTGGAAGACGTTCTTCAACTATTGGTTCCGGCACGTCTGGGAATATTCCTGGCCGATGTACATCAACCTCATCCTGGCCGCCGCCATCTGCCGCGTTCCCATCACCAGGGTCTCGGCGACCCAGTTCCCGTTCACCCTGATCGCCATAGCGGTCGGGCTCGTCATCCTGTTCCGGCGCGTCCCCTTCCAGCCCAAGGGGCACGACAATCCGAAGACCCTGAAGGACGTCCTGAAGGTCGTTCTCGGCATCTGGCCCATCCTGACGGCCGTCGTCCTTGTTTTCGTGTTCAAGCTCGGCCTGCTGGCGGCCCTCGCCGTGGCGAGCGTCCTGACGCAGATCTTCGTCCGCTTGGGCCTCAGGGAACGATGGAGGATCGTCGCCGAGAGCTTCTCGCCGAAGATCATCCTCCTGACGGTAGCCTTGATGGTCTTCAAGGCCACCCTCGAAACCTCGGGGGCCCTGGACGCCGTGGTCCGGGTCGTTCCCCCTCACGGGCTCTCGGGGTATGTCCTCTTGTTCGCCGCTCCGTTTGTCGTCGGCCTGCTCACCGGCGTCAACCAGGCCTTCGTGGCCATCGCCTTTCCCCTCCTCGTCCCCATCATCGGGCAGGGGAATCCGGACATGGGACTCCTGGCCTTCGCCTATGTCAGCGGCTTCGTCGGCATCCTGCTGTCTCCGGCCCATCTCTGCCTCGCGCTGACGGCCGATTACTTCAAGGCCCCGCTCAGGGACGTGTACAAGATCCTCATTTGGCCGACCGCGGTCGTTTTCCTATCCGCCGCTGGTCATGCTTGTCGTCTCCCGCCTTATTATGTAGTCGCGGGCTTCAGCCGGCGTCTTGCTCAGGCTAAAGCCTGAGGCTATATCAAGAAGTCTCCTATGGCCGGGGGCAAGGGGCGGCCTCCGAGCCCTGCGAACTTGATCATAAATGGAGCGAGAACCGGAGCCATTGCAGGGCCCTCCTTCCCATCTCGGCCGGGTAACGCGACCTCTCCTTGACTTCCGATCGAGGATGGCCGATAAATGGAGCCTGACGGAACGGAGGATCCCATGCCGCGCACGAAGAAGCTATACCACGAAGACGCCTATCTGACCGAGTTCGATGCCCAGGTCATCGAAAGGCGCGAAGTCGACGGGAAGCCTGCCGTCGTCCTTGACCGGACGGCGTTCTACCCCGAGGCCGGTGGGCAGTCCTCCGATCGCGGGACGCTCAACGGCGTCGCCGTCGTCGAGGTCGCGGACGACGAAGGGACCATCGTTCACATCCTCGCGGCGCCGGTAGAAGCGGAAGCCGTCCACGGAACGGTCGATGCGGACGAGGCGGCTCGACCGGATGCAGCAGCATAGCGGCCAACACATCCTGTCCGAGGCCTTCATCGAGGTCCTCAAAGGGGCGACCCTTTCGTTCCATATCGGGGATGATGTCTCGACCCTCGAGATCGGGATCCCGAAGATCTCGGACGGCGACCTCGATCGCGTCGAGGCGCGGGCGAACGCCGTCGTCTTCGAAGACCTGGAGATCAAGACCTACCTCGTGCCCGAGGAGGCTATCGGGACCGTTCCTCTCCGCAAACCCCCGAAGAAAGGGGAGGACGGGATGATCCGCGTCGTCGAAGTGGACGGCTTCGACCACTCGGCGTGCGGCGGTACTCATTGCCGGCGGGCGGGGGAGATCGGGCTCATCAAGGTCGTCAAATGGGACAAGATCCGGGGCAACCTGCGCTTCGAGTTCGTCTGCGGCGGCCGCGCCCTCCGCGACTATCAGGAAAAGAACCGGACCGTCCGGCACGCCGCCGCGGCCTTCTCGGTCGCGGAGCGGGACATCCCGGCCTCGATCGACAAGACACAGGCCGAGGTCAAGGCCTTGAAGAAACGGGCGCGGAGGCTCGAGGAGCGCGTGGCCGCCTTTGAAGCGGCGCAGATGGCCCGGGAGGCGGCCGGCAAGGTCATCCAGGCCGTTTTCGAGGACCGGAGTCCCGAAGAGGCGCGGTTCCTGGCCCTCAACATCATCAAGCAGGGGGAATTCGTCGTCCTCTTCGCCGCCCCCGGCGAAGGGCGCAGCCATATCATCCTCGCCGCCTCGGAGGCGCTCGGCCTCGATGCGAGGACGCTCGTCCCCGTGATCGGCGGGATCCTCGAGGCCCGCGGCGGGGGAAGCCCCTCCCTCGTCGAGCTCGTCACCTCGGAAACCGGCAAGGTCGCCGCCGCGCTCGATGCCGCGCGCCTGTCGCTCATGAATAACAGGAAGATATGAAAAAACGTCCATGAAAGACTGTGTGTCTTCAAATCCCATTCCAAAGGAGACCCTATGAAGTCTCGTTCGATCGTCGCTGTCGGATTCTGCATCGTGCTGGCCGCGGGCATGTTCAGCTTCGTATCCTGCGGTTCCTCGGGCACCAAGGGGGCGGCCGAGCCTGAGAAGACCCAGGCATCCACCGAGCCGTCGAAGGCTTCGGAGGCGCAGGCGGCGCCCGCGGGAAATGGCGGCTGGCTGGAGGGGATTCCTGCGACGGTTCCTCCGTTCACTTACGGAACGTTCGACGCGAAGGAATCCTCAGCGTTCACGGGCGCCAGCGGCAACAGCACTATGTACTCCCTCTATTATGAGGGTGTCACGCCGGAGCAGGCCGGGGAGTATGCGGCCAAGCTCAAGGCCGCCGGCTTCCAGGTCCAGGAAGAGAACGCCCGACCGGGCGACATGAATATCTCGGGGTTCCTGCCGCAGGGCGAAGGCCGGATCGGCTTCTCACTGGGCCTCCAGGGCAACGGCCACGTGGACCTCACGCTCAACGTCGTCAAGAAGTATGAATGAGCCCTGATCTACTCGTATCTTAGCGATACGATCGGGTCGACCGTCCGGCACCGAGACCGGCAAGGTCGCCGCAGCGCTCGAAGCCGCCCATGCGTGGCTCAAGAACGGCCGGGGCATCTGAAGAGAACGACCGGGCCGTTCCCGGCTCAATGGTGCAGGGTTATCTGGTATTCGTTGTTCCGTTGGTCGATATCATGGGCATCGGCGACGACCTTCGACGAGGTCCTCAGCCAGACGTAGAGATCGAACACGCAGTCCCGGCACCATCGGAAGCAGTCCATCTTCCGGGTGAAGACGTAATTCCTCTGGCCGGGGTTCATCTTGACGACGGCGTCGAATTGGCATTGGTAGGGATTGTTGATCAGCAGGATCTCCTTGTCCGTGGGGAGCAGACCGTCGATCCGCAAGTGGACGTTGATCGTTTCGTCGGTCCAATTCGCGGAAACGCTCGAGACGTGAAGATCGTAGCTGTGACCCAGCGCCAATTCCCTCAGGTTGACCGACCTGGAATCGCTCGCCATCCCGTTGACGCGGTTCTCGTTGATCATTACCGTGAGCGTGTCGCCGACGCAAAAGGCAAGGTCCGGCTTCACCGTCGGATACTTGATCTCGCCCCCGTGGAACGTCTCCACCTCCCACCCGGGCGGGGCCGGGGATTCGGGGATGAACAGGCGGCCCTGGGTGAGCACCTTGGAATCCACGAGGACGCGGTAATCCGGCTTCTCGGGCATCGCGGAAGCCTTGGGAAGAGCGCCCGTCCCCGAATTCTTGTAGCCGAAGGTGATGACGAAGCCGTCGGGATTGGGATTGACCCGGACGTTGGTAATGGCCAGGGCCGGGAAACCCAGAAGCGGCGGGCGATCCCTTGGGACCTCGAGGCGGCGGGCCGGGACCGTCGCGGGCGCGGCGGCCGCGATATTGAATGCCGCGCTGTTGTCGGATACCGCGTTGTCGAGCGTGACGATACGGATGGTATAGGTTCCCGGAGCCAAGGTCGTCGGGATCGCCCACGAATAGGACCCGTTATTGGGCGTGCTGTCGACGATGTCCAGGATCTTGGTCGCTCCCTGACGGAGCCTGATCCTGACGTTGCCGCCCATGGCCCCCGCCTTCGTCCAGGTGATGAGATAGGTGCCGCCCGCATTCCAGGAGGCTCCGGCATGGGGCTCGGTGATCGTGATGGACTGGCCGCGGAGGAAGATCCCGCAAAGGATCAGGAAAGCGAACAAAGAAAGCGTTCTTTTCATCGGCTTTCTCCTTTGGCCGCAAGACGAAAGCCGCGGCCCCCTCTTTCCGCCGACAGAATTGTATCCCGCTCGCCCGAAGGGTGTCAATGGCCGGAGAGCCCGGCCTATTCGTATCGGAGCGATACGATCGGGTCCATGCGGGCGGCCTTCTGGGCCGGGAAGATCCCGAAGAAGAGCCCGATGGAGATGGAGACGGTCAGCCCCACGAAGACCGACCAGGCGGAGACCGCCGCCGGAAGCGGGGTGGCGGACCGGACGACGAGGGCGATGCCGAAGCCGACGAGGACCCCGAGAATGCCGCCCGTTCCCGTCAGGACGACGGCCTCGATCAGGAACTGGCGGAGGATGTCCCTGGCCTTGGCCCCGAGGGCCTTGCGGATGCCGATCTCGCGTGTCCGCTCCTTGACCGAGACGAGCATGATGTTCATGACGCCGATGCCGCCCACCATCAGCCCGATCGAGGAGATGACGATCATGACCAGGAAGGCGGCTCCGGTCAGCTGGTTGTAGAGGGAGAGCATCGTGTCCTGGGTGAAGAATTCGAAGTCGTTCGGCTTTCCGAAAGGCACCTTCCGTCGTCTGGCGGAGGAAGTTCGTGACCTGCTGGATGGCCGCGTCCATGTCCCCGTGCTTCCGCGGGGCGGTGGCGAACTCCAGGGCGTCCTTTTCGTAGGGGAAGGACTTCATCAGGGTCGTGATGGGCATGATGACAAGGTTGTCCCGGCTTTGGCCGAAGATCTGCCCCCGTTTGCTCATGACGCCGACGACCGTGAGCTTCTGGCCCCCGACCCGGATCTCCTTGCCGACGGCCCGCTCGTGAGGGAAGAGGACCTCCGCGGTCTCGGAGCCGAGGACGCAGACCGGGGCACTGCGGAGGATCTCGGCGGTGGTCAGGTTCCGCCCCTCCCGGGGAAGGAAGAGGGAGAAGACCGTCGGGAACTTCTCGTTGACCCCGGTGATGATCGAGCTGTCGCTCTTGACGTTCCGGTACCGGACGTCGATGGCCTCGAACGGGTTGAGGTTGAGCGTGACGGCCACGCCCTTGATCAGGGGGCAGGCCCGCTCGATCTCCCGGGCGTCGTCGAAGGTGAAGTCCTTCCTCTTCCGCTCCTCCTCGCTCCGCTCGCCCATCTGGACGGGCCCGTACTTCTGGAAGAAGATGATGTCCGAGCCCGCCGACTCGAGCTCGGACCGGAAGGACCGGTTGAGGCCCTGGATGACCGAGACCATCCCGATCACGGTCATGACGCCGATGACGATGCCCAGGACCGTCAGAAAGGACCGGAGCTTGTGCGACCGGATGGAATCCAGGGCCATGCGGAAGACCTCGCGGAAGATGCCGAAGCGGATCATTGTTCCGTCCTCAGGGCATCGACCGGGTCGAGCCGGGCGGCCCGGTTGGCCGGGTAGAGGCCGAAGAAGAGGCCGATGGACGTGGACATGATCACGGCCAGGGCCACGGATACCGGCTCGACGCGCGACGGCATGGAGGTCGCGGCGGTGACGATCCTGGCGATGAGGACCCCCAGGGCGATGCCGATGACGCCGCCCCAGAACGCCATGAACGAGGACTCGATGAGGAACTGGAACAGGATGTCCCGGCGCCGGGCCCCGACGGCCATCCGGATCCCGATCTCCTTGGTCCGCTCGGTCACCGAGACGAGCATGATGTTCATGATGACGATGCCGCCGACGACGAGGGCGATGGAGGCGATGGCCAGCATGGCGAAGTAGATGCCCGACGTGGCCGTCTTGTAGAACTGGATGAACGTCTCGGAGGTCCGGAAGGAGAAATCGTCCGGGTCGTTATAGGAGCGCTTGCGCCAGGAGCGAAGGAGGGTCCGGACCTCGTCCTGGGCGCGCGCCATCTGTTCCTGGGAGGACGTATGGATGTTGATATCGATCGAGCGGCGCAGGCCGTAGGCCTTGCCGAAGGTCGTGATGGGGATGCGGACGTAGTTGTCCTGGGAGAACCCGAGGATCTTGCCCTTCTTCTTCCCCGCCCCGATAACGAGAAAATCGTCCGAGCCGACCTTGATCCGCCGGCCCACCGGATCGATGCCCTCGAAGAGCTTCTCGACGATATCGGCGCCGATGACGCAGACGTAGCGGGAATGGTCCTCGTCCTCGCGCTGGATGTGGCGCCCCGCGTCGAGCTCGATGACCGAGCCGATGAGGTGGTCGAGATGCGTCACCCCGCGGACTTCGGCCCCCTGGACCGACTTGTTCCGGAACTTGACGTTTCGGGCCGTGCTCGCGTTCGCCCCGACGAGCTCGCAGGACGGGCAGGATTCCCGGATGATCCGCATCTCGTCCAGGGTGATGTCCCGCCGCTTCATCTGCTCCTTGAAGTCCTTGAGCGACATCCCGATCATCGAGAACCGGGAGACCGAGAAGTCGTTGGCCCCGTAGAAAGCCATCTTCGTGTAGACGTAGTTGTTGAGCCCCTGGATGACGGAGATGACGGCGATGATGGTCAGCACGCCGATGATGATGCCGAGGAGCGTCAGAAACGTCCTGAGCTTGTTCGAGCGGAGAGCGACCATGGCCATGGAGAACGATTCCCGGACCTGCAGTTTCGCCATGCGTCTATTCCGTCGTATCCTTCCCTTGTATATACGCGCGTCGGGGGATTCGGTTCAAGGGCCCCCGCTTCCTTGACCCGTTCGCCAATGACGGGACCCGCCAATCAAGGTGCGGACGAGAAGTTGTGGCTCAGGGTCAACCCCAAATATGCCCCGGCATTCATGCCGGGGAGTCGAAGGGTTGACAACATTGGCCCGGCCCGCCACAATGGTAGGGGTTCGCGGCATCCGCGCGGGCCCCGGGAATCCCAAAGGAGGTCGGCCATGAAAAGAATGATCGCGGGTTTCGCCCTTATCGCGATGCTCGGTCTCGCGGCCCCGGATGCCGGGGCCGGGATCGTATACCTGGGGCTGGAGGGAGGGGTGTCGCGGCAGAAAGCCAGCCTTTCCGGCATCAAGTTCGACGCCGATACCTCGTTCTTGTTCGGCGCCCGGGCCGGAGTGAGGGTCCTGTCCCTGGCGATAGAGCTGGAGTATTTCCAGGCCGCCCATAACCTCTTCACGAGCGGAGTGTCCGTCCCGGCCTGGAACGACCGTCATGTCGATTATAATCACCTGGGCATCAATGTGCGCTGGACCATCCTGCCCCTGCCCGTCATCCATCCGTACCTGATGGCCGGCTACGGCTCCTACACCGCGGACGTCCAGGACCTCGGCAAGGACAGCAACGGCGGGTTCAACGTCGGCGCGGGCGTGGAGCTGATGCTGGGGGAGAGCTTCTCCCTGCTGGCCGAGGGCCGGTACCACCACGTCAAAGTCAACATCGACGACGAAACGCTGAATCTCGGGAACTTCACCCTGGCCGGCGGGCTGAATTTCTCCTTCTAAGGCCTGCCCCCGGATGCTCGTTCGCCTCAATAAGTACCTGTCCCAGGCCGGCGCGGCCTCCCGGCGCGAGGCCGACCGGCTCATTACGGACGGGCGGATCAGCGTCAACGGACGCGTCCAGGACGAGCTGGGCGTGAAGATCGACGATGAGAAGGACCGGGTCGAGCTCGACGGCCGGCCGGTCCGGAAGGACGAGCGGCTCCTCCACGTTCTCATGAACAAGCCGGTCGGCGCCGTCGTGTCCCTCCGCGACCCCTTCGGGAGGACCACGGTCCGCGACCTCCTCGTCGGACTGAAGGCCCGCGTCTTCCCCGTGGGGCGGCTGGACACGGATTCGAGCGGAGCGCTCCTCCTCACCAACGACGGCGACCTCGCCTTCCGGCTGGCCCACCCCCGGTTCGAGGTCCCGAAGGTCTACCTGGCCAAGGTCGAGGGCGTTCCCTCCGACGAGAGTATCGAAAAGCTCCGGAAGGGGATCTTCCTCGAAGGGAAGAGGACCGCCCCGGCCAAGGCCTCCCTGATGTCGCGCTCGGGACCGAACGGGCTGGTCAGGATAACGATCCACGAAGGACGGAAGCGCGAGGTCCGGAAGATGTTCGAGGCCCTGGGCCACCCCGTCAAGGACCTCAAAAGGACCGAGTTCGCGGGGCTGACCCTCGAGGGGCTGAGGCCGGGCGCCTGGCGTCTGCTCGACGCCGGCGAAGTGCGCCGCCTGCGGAAGCGGGCCGGCCTCGACTGAAGATCAGGCTTCCTTCTCGGGCTTCTCCTGGAACGCCTTCCATCCCTTGGCCAGGCGCTTGAGCTCGGCGTCGACGAGGGCGTTCATGGTCCCCTCCTCGAAGGTCCCGTCCTCCCTGGCCGCGCCGGCCTCGACCCCGGTCAGGATCTCGATCCCCTCGTCGATGGTCGCGACCGGATAGACGTGGAACTTCCCCGCGGCGACGGCGTCGACGACGTCGCGCCGGAGCATCAGGTCCTGGACGTTGCGCCGCGGCATGATCACGCCCTGGGCCCCCGTGAGCCCCCGGGAGCGGCAGACGTCGTAGAAGCCCTCGATCTTCTCGTTGACGCCGCCGATGGGCTGGATCTCGCCCTTCTGGTTGAGGGAGCCGGTGACGGCCAGGTCCTGGCGGAGGGGGATCCGGGCGAGCGAGGACAGAATGGCATAGACCTCCGTGGACGAAGCGCTGTCCCCGTCCACGCCCGAATAGGATTGCTCGAAGGCCAGGGAGGCGGACAGGGCGAACGGCTTATCCTGGGCGTATTTCCCCCGCAGGTAGCCCCCGAGGATCAGGACGCCTTTGTTGTGCGTGCTCCCGCTCAGGTCCGCTTCGCGCTCGATATTGACGACCCCGGCCCGGCCCATGGCCGTTCGGGCCGTGATCCGGGTCGGCTTCCCGAACAGGAATTGGCCCATGTCGTATACGGAGAGCCCGTTGACCTGGCCGACCACCGATCCCTCGGTGTCGATCATCAGCGTCCCCTCTTCGATCATCTCCTGGATCCGGCGCTCGATGAGGCTGACCCGCTCGAAGCGCTCCCGGACGGCCTGCTCGACGGCGTCCCGCCCGACGGCCGCCCGGCCCTGCTTCCCGGCCCAGTAGCTCGCCTCGCGGACGACGTCGGCGATGATGTGGAACCGGGTCGAGACCTTCTTCTGCCGCCCGGCGACCCGGGTCGCGTACTCGATGACCGCCGCGACGCCGTCCCGGTCGAAGGAGAGGAGCCGGTCGTCGTCGCCGATCTTCTTGATGAACCGGGCGTATTCGGCGGGGGTCGCCTCCGTCCGGGTCATGTCCGAGGCGAACTCGGCCTTGATCTTGAAGATCTTCTTGAAGTCCTCGTCGGCGTAATAGATGACGTTGAAGACATACGCGTCCCCGATCATGACGACCTTGACGTCGCAGGGGATGGGCTCGGGCTTGAGGCGCGAGGTCGCGAACAGGAACATCGCGGCGAAGTTCTGGATCTCGAAGGTCTGGTTCCGGAGGGTCCTTTTCAGGGTGGCCCAGACGCCCGGCTCGACGAGGGCGTCGAGGGCGTTGAGGACGAGGTAGCCGCCGTTGGCCTTGAGGAACGAGCCGGACTTGATCCGGGTGAAGTCCGTCTGACCGATGCCGTAGGAGCGGCTGACGACGGATTCGATGGAGCCGAAGAGGTTCATGTAGCTCGGGTTCGTCTCGATAACGACCGGGGCGCCCTTCTGCTCCGAGTTGTCGACGAGGATATTGACCCGGTATTCGATGAACGGGTCCCCCGGTTCCTTCTCCGCCTCTTCCTTCTTCTGGTTCTTGAAGAGCTCGAGGAACCGGACGAGGTTCTCCTCGACCTGGCCGAGGTATTCGTCGATCCGGGGGGACGCGAAGGCCTTGCGGATCTCGTCGACCCCGCCCTTGATGATGGGCGTGATGGCCTCGATGTCCCATTCCCGGAGCTGGGTCCGGGTCTCCTCGTCCGTTTCCTTGAGGAACTCGAAGACGGCCTCGAGCCGGCCGGTCAGCTTCTCGTAGTTGGCCCGGAGATCGTCCACGGTCTTCTTGTCCATCTTCTTTTCTTTGACCAGCGCGTCGAGCTTGGCGAAGGGCACGGGGGTCCCGTCCATCACGGGAATGAGGTCAGGCCGCGTGAACAGTCCCATCTGGACCTGGATGACGGTGAAGCCGAGCGCGGCGGCCTCCTCCTCGAAGGCCTGGAGCCGGTCCTTCTGCTTCTTCTGCTGGCGCTCGACGATCTGGTCCCGCTTCTCCGAGTAGTACTTGCTCTTCAGGAGGGCGGGGATGTTCGCCCGGAGCATCTCGATGAGCTTGTCCATGGCCTTGGCGAAGAGCTTCCCGCTCCCGGCGGGAAGCACCAGGAGAAGCGGCTCGTCGGGGACCTTGAAATTGTTGACGTAGAGAAGATCGTCGGGGGTCCGGTCGCCCTTCTCCAGCTTCTCGAGCAGGCGCTTGACGGTCGTCGTCCGTCCGGTCCCCACCATGCCCGTGATGAAGATGTTGTAGCCCAGGCTCTTGATGTCGAGGCCCGTCTGAATGGCCTTGAGGGCCCGCTCCTGGCCGATGATCTCGTCGCAATAGGGGCACTCGGAGGTCGTCGCGAACGGCACGTCCGCGGGGGGGCACGTCCAGCGCAGCTCGGCGGGGGTCAATTCCGGGAATCCGCTCTTCGTTCTCACGGGCGTCTCCTCATGAAAGGGATGGTTCCAGGTTCCCCATTATTAGCATAAACCCCCCCGGCCGGGCAAGCCTCGGCCCTGTCCCCGCCCCGAGGAAGTTCCGCGTGCAAAGCCGTCCGGGTTTTGCTAGAATTGTCCGCAGTTCGAAGGAGGATGTGTGAGCGAGATCCGGCTCGATACGGTCACGACACGAAGCGGCCTCAAGCCGTTCATCCGGTTCCCCTGGCGGGTCTACGAGGGGGACCCCTACTGGGTGCCGCCTCTCCTCACGGAGGTCAAAGCGAAGCTCGACCGGGAGAAGAACCCGTTCTTCGAGCATGCCGCCATGGAGCTCTTCCTGGCCCGCCGGGGAGAGGAGGTCACGGGACGGATCGCGGCGATCATCGACGAGAACCACAACAGGGCCCATACGGAGAAGGTGGTCTTTTTCGGGCTCTATGAAAGTCTTGACGATCCCGAAACCGCCGCGGCCCTCCTCGACGCCGCCGCGGCGTGGGGCGCGGCCCGGGGGATGGACGTCCTCCGGGGACCGATGAACCTGTCCATGAACGACGAATGCGCGTTCCTGGCCGAAGGATTCGATTCCCCGCCGACGATCATGATGCCCTACAATCCCCGGTATTATCTCGACCTGATGACGGCTTGCGGCATGGCCAAGGCCAAGGACCTTTTTGCCTTCCGCATGAGCCGCGACCACGTGACGGCGGCGAAAGTCGCCGCCGTCGTCGAGCGCTCCCAGAAGGAATTCCCGTTCACCCTGCGGTCGATCGACATGAAGAACCTGGACCGGGAGGCCGAGATCGTCGCCCGCCGTTTACAACAGCGGTTGGGAGAAGAACTGGGGGTTCGTGCCCTGGACCGAAAACGAGATGAAGCACACGGTGAAGGCGTTGAAGCAGATCGCCGACCCGGACCTCGTCATCTTCGCCGAGCGCGAGGGGAAAGCGGCCGGCTTCGCCCTGGGGCTCCCCGACTACAACGAGATCCTCCGGGGCCTCAACGGCCGCCTGTTCCCGTTCGGGGTCTTCAAGCTCCTCCTCGGCCGGAAGAAGATCAAGGGGATGCGCGCCGCCGTCTTCGGCCTGATGCCTGAATACCGCCACACGGGGCTGAGCTACCTCCTCTACTCCGAGCTCGAGAAACGGGCGATCCGGAGGGGCTACAATGGGGTGAGCTTTCCTGGCAGCTCGAGGACAACGACGCCATCAACCGGTTTGCCGCCTCCATCGGGGCCCGTCTCTACAAAAGATACAGGATCTACGAGCGCAGGATCCCCCCTGCCCCTAAGTGATGGCGCCCCTACGCTAAAGCGGCGTGGGGGAATGAATACTCCCTTTACAAAGGGGGTTGGGGGGAGAAATACCCCCCTTTGTAAAAGGGGGGCTGGGGGGATTTAAGCCCGGTGGACATCCGTCCGGAAACCGGATAATATAAGGGCTTGATCCGAGGATCCCCGGAGGAGGAGCCATGAAGAGCTATCAAGGAACGCTGCAGGCCAAGGGCCTGAAGATCGCGATCGTGGTGAGCCGGTTCAACCAGTTCATCTCGGAGCGCCTGCTCGAGGGCGCGCTGGACGCCCTCCGCAAGGTCGGGGCCGCCGAGGCCGACCTCTCCGTCTACAAGGTGCCCGGCTCGTTCGAGGTCCCCCTCATCGTCAAGAAGGTCGCCGCGTCCGGGAAGGCCGACGGCATCCTCTGCCTGGGGGCCCTCATCCGCGGGGACACGCCCCATTTCGATTTCCTGGGCGCCGAGGTCACCAAGGGGCTGGCCCAGGTCGCCCTGGACGAAGGGGTCCCGGTCTCGTTCGGCATCCTGACCGTGGACACCATCGAGCAGGGCATCGAGCGGGCGGGGACCAAGGCCGGCAACAAGGGTTACGACGCCGCCCTCGCCCTCGTCGAGACCCTGGGCCTCCTTCGCGATTCCGGGCTCAAGTGACGGGAGACCGGGGCGCCGACGATGGGAAAACGCCGCAAGGCCCGGGAGTCCGCGCTCCAGATCCTATTCCAGCTGGAGTTCAACACGGCCGACCCGGAAGACCTCATCCGCGGCTACTGGGAGCACCAAAAGGCCGCTGACGACGTCAAGGAATACGCCGCGTGGCTCGTCCGGGGCATCCGGGAGGGCCAGGAGGCGATCGACGGCGCCATCCAGGCGGCCTCCGAGCACTGGCGTATCGCCCGGATGGCCGTCGTCGACCGGAACATCCTGAGGATCGCCGTCTTCGAGATGCTCCAGGCCAAGACACTGGTTCCGGCGATCATCATCAACGAGGCCATCGAGATCGCCAAGAGATACAGCGGCGAGGAGGCCTCGGTGTTCATCAACGGCATCCTCGACGCGGTCCGGAAATCGCTGGGGGCCGGAGAAACGACGTCCCGCCAGGCGGAAGCGGGAACGGATGGAGAAGAAAGCTCACATGGACGAAAAAGAAGAAAAGCCGGGCCTCCCGGCGCCGGATAAGGACGCCAAGCTCGGCGACCAGGACCTCGCCCGGCGCGACAAGCTGAGCCGGCTCGCCGAGGCGGGCGTCGAGCTCTTCCCGCATCGAGCCGACGGGACGCATACCGTCGCGGACATCGTCGCGGAGTACACGACGCTCCCCAAGGAGGAGCTCGAGGCAAAGAAGGCCGCGGTAAGGGTCCCGGGAAGGATCATGACCGTCCGGAAGATGGGGCGGGCCACGTTCTTCCACATCTCCGACGGCCGGGCCCGGCTCCAGATCTATATCCGGGAGGACGTCGCCGGGCCGGAGGCCTACGAGAGGTTCGCCCTCCTCGACATCGGAGACGTCGTCCTCGTCGCCGGGACGCTCTTCAAGACGAGGACGGGCGAGCTCACGGTCCTCTGCGCGTCCTGGACGTTCCTGGCCAAGTCGCTCCATCCGCTTCCCGAGAAGTGGCACGGGCTCCAGGACATCGAGATCCGCACCCGCAAGCGCTACCTCGACCTCATCATGAATCCCGAGGTCGGCCAGGTCTTCCGGTTGAGGAGCGCCCTCGTGGCCCAGATGCGGCGGTTCTTCGACGAGCGGGGGTTCATGGAGGTCGAGACGCCCATGATGCACCCCATTCCGGGCGGGGCGCTCGCCCGGCCGTTCAAGACGTTCCACAACTCGCTGGGCATGGACCTCTATCTCCGGATCGCCCCGGAGCTCTACCTGAAGCGGCTCGTCGTCGGCGGGTTCGACCGCGTTTACGAGATCAACCGGAACTTCCGGAACGAGGGCGTCGACGCGGAGCACAACCCCGAGTTCACGATGATCGAGTTCTACCAGGCCTACGCCGATTACGAGGACATGATGGTCCTCACCGAGGAGCTGCTCTGTCACCTGAGCCTGGTCCTCCTGGGGAAGGACGAGCTCCCGTTCGGCGAGCACCTGATCTCCTTCAAGAGGCCCTGGAAGCGGTTGAAGTTCAAGGACGCCGTGGTCCAGCACAGCGGCCTCGCCCCCTCGCGCTTCGAGGACGAGAAGGCCCTCATCGAGGCGGCGGCCGCCGCGGCGCCGGACAAGAAGCCGGCGACCTATGCCAAAGCCCTGGACGTCATCTTCGACAAGTTCGTCAAACCGAAGATCGTCCAGCCGACCTTCATCATCAATCCGCCGAAGGAGGTCTCCCCCCTGGCCAAGTCGGCCGCCGGCGCCCCCGGCGAGGCCGCCCGGTTCGAGCTGATGATCGCGGGGATGGAGATCGCCAACGCCTTCTCCGAGCTCACCGATCCCGCCGAGCAGAGAGCCCGGTTCGAACAGCAGGCGGAGGAGAAGCGGAAGGGGGACGAAGAATCGCATTGGATCGACACGGACTACGTCGAGGCCCTCGAATACGGCCTGCCGCCCACCGGCGGCGAGGGCATCGGCATCGACCGGTTGGCCATGATCTTCGCGAACAGGACGTCCATCCGGGACGTCATCCTGTTCCCGCTGCTCAAGCCGAAAGGCTGAAACCCCGAGGGCCGGGATGCGGTTCGAGCTGTTCGTCGCGAAACGATACCTGACCGCGAAGCGCAAGCAGGCGTTCATCTCCGTCATCACCCTCATCTCCGTCCTCGGCATCGCCATCGGTGTCATGGCCCTAGTCATCGCCATCGCCCTCATCACCGGGTTCCAGGAGGACGTCCAGGACAAGATCCTGGGGGCGACCTCCCACATCATGGTCTCCGACATGACGGGAGACGGCCTCCAGGACTACGGGGACGTCGCGACAAAGATCGCCGGGATCCGGGGCGTCGTCTCGGTCACCCCGGTGGTCTATAGCCAGGCCCTGGTCAACGGGCCTTCCCGGAGCTCCGGCGCCCTGCTCAAGGGCCTCGACCTCGCGCGCGAGTCGGCGGGCTCGCCCTGGCTGCGGCGGCTGGAATCCGGGCGCCTGCCCCAGCCCGGGCCCCAGGAGGAGCTGCTCCTGGGCCGGGAGCTTGCCTTCGCCATCGGCGCCGGCCCGGGCGACGCCGTCACCGTCCTGACGACGGCATCGCGGCTTTCGCCCGTGGGGCTGTTCCCCAAGACCCGGCGCTTCCGGGTCTCCGGGATCTTCAACACGGGATTGTACGAGTTCGATTCGTCGACGGCCCTGACCTCTCTCGAGACGGCCCAGCGGTTCCTGGGCTCCGAGGGCAGGATCACCTATCTCCAGGTCAAGCTGGCGGACATCTTCGAGGCCGGGCGCGTGGCGGACCGGATCAAGGAGGTCATCCCGCCCGTCGCCTACGTGACGACCTGGATGGAGCTCAACAAATCGCTCTTTTCGGCCCTCAAGCTCGAGAAGAACATCATGTTCCTGACCATCACCCTGATCGTCCTCGTGGCGGCCCTCAACATCATCGCCACGCTCATCCTGATGGTCATGGAGAAGACCCGCGATATCGGCATCCTTATGGCCATGGGGGCTACTGCCGGGAATATCCGGCGCATCTTCTTCTTCCAGGGGGCCCTGATCGGGATCGTGGGGACCTCCCTGGGCGTGGCCCTCGGGCTCGGCTGGTGCTGGCTGGCCAATACCTTCCGCCTCATCCGGATCCCGGTCGACATCTACCAGATCTCCTTCGTCCCGTTCCGGCTGAGGGCGCTGGACCTGGCCATGATCGTCGGCGTCAGCCTGGCCATCAGCTTCGTCTCGACGCTCTTCCCGTCCCGGAGGGCCTCCAAAACCGACCCCGTCGTTGCCCTGAAATATGAGTGATATCATCCTGCGGACCGAAGGACTGGCCAAGGCCTACGCCCTGCCCAAGGGGGAGCTTCGCGTCCTCGAGGGGATCGACCTCGAGCTCGAGAGGGGGGACCTCGTCGCCATCATGGGGGTCTCCGGGGTCGGAAAGACGACCCTGCTCAACCTCCTGGGCGCGCTCGACCGGCCGACGTCGGGCCGGATCTGGCTCGACGGCCAGGACCTCGGGACCCTTTCGGAGGCCGGGCTCTCGGCCCTGAGGAACGCGAAGATCGGTTTCGTCTTCCAGTTCTTCCACCTCCTGCCCGAGTTCACCGCCGCCGAGAACGTCGCCTTCCCCCTCCTGATCCGGGGGGCCGGGAAGCGCGAGGCCTTCGCCCGGGCCCGCGAAATGCTCGGGGAGGTCTCCATCGGCGACAAGGCCGATCTCCGGCCCGGTCAGCTCTCGGGCGGGGAACAGCAGCGGGTGGCCGTGGCCCGGGCCCTGATCAACGAGCCCAAACTGCTCCTGGCCGACGAGCCGACCGGGAACCTGGACGCGAAAACCGGGGGAATGGTCCTCGAGATCATCCTGGAGCTCCACCGGAAGCGGGGGCTCTCCTCGATCGTCGTCACCCATAACGAGAGGATCGCCGCCCGCTGCGACAAGGTCCTCGTCATGGAGGCCGGGGCCTTGAAACCGATCCTGCCCCCCGGGCGTTGATATAAGCGAGACTGGCGAGACGAGCGAGACAAGAGGCTCGTAGAGAACATTGCCCGGAGAGCGGACAGCGAAGACAGGCACTTCGTTCACTGGACAAGCGGGTTGGGCGCCTTCGAGCCGTCTTCCCAGGCCCGCCTCGTGGACAGGCGGGGCCGGGATATGGTATAAGGATAGGAATATGAAGAAGCTTTTTCCGCTCCTCCTGATGATCCTCCTGCCCCTGGCCGCCTTCGGCCAGGAGATGATCGAGAGGATCGATATTGTCGGGAACGACCGGGTAACCAAGGAGACCGTCCTCTACTACATTTCCGCCCGGGAGGGCGATGCTTACAGCGAGGACCTCCTCAAGCGGGACTTCCGCATCCTCTGGTCGACGGGATTCTTCGCCGACCTCCGGATCGAGCAGGCGGAGGGCGAGAAAGGAAAGATCGTCCGGATCGTCGTCGTGGAGAATCCGGTCATCAAGTCCGTGGCCTACAAGACGGGCAAGAAGGTCAAGGAAGACGACATCGTCAACAAGCTCAAGGAGAAGGACGAGTACGTCCTTCCGTATTCCTACTACAGCCCGGCCAAGGTCCAGAAGATCAAGAGGACCATCGGCGACCTCCTGTCCGAGAAGGGGCTCCAGGCCGCCAAGATCGACGCCGAGGTCGCCCGGAAGGGCAAGAACGAGGTCGACCTGACGTTCCGGATCGACGAGGGCCCCAAGATCCGCGTCGGGGAGGTCGTCTTCGAGGGCCGGTCCAAGATCCCGGAGAGCGCCCTCCGGGAGGCCATGAAGGACAACAAGGCCCACAGCGTCCTGTCCTGGATCGGGGGCAAGGACGTCTTCAAGCAGAACAAGATCTCCGAAGACGTGGATCTCATCAAGAAGAGGTTCCAGGAGAACGGATACATGGAGGCCACGGTCGGCGAGCCCCGGACCGAGATCATCGAGAAGCGGACGATCTTCTTCCGGAAGCAGAAGATGATGCGGCTCATCATCCCCGTCCATGCCGGCTACCTCTACCGGGTCGGCGAGATCAAGATCGAGGGGACCAAGGTGGTCAACCCGAAATTCCTGAGAGCCCTGGTCAAGCTCGAGAAGGGCGACGTCTACAGCACCCAGGTCCGGGAAAAGGCCATCGAGAAGATGGGGGAGAGCTATCGCGATGTGGGATACCTCTACGCCCAGATCGCCCCGGTCGAGAGCCTCGACCCCAAGCACAAGGTCGTCAACGTCACCTTCAACGTCTATGAAGGAGAGATCGCCTTCCTGCACCGGCTGGAGTTCCGGGGCAACAACTACACCAAGGACAAGGTCATCCGCCGGGAGATGATGCTTCGCGAAGGGGACCCCTTCAGCCTGGCCTACTTCAAGAACAGCATCCTCCGGATCAAGCAGCTCGGGCTCGTCGACCTGGAGAAGGAACCGGACATCAACCCCAACCCGGAGGACCCGACCCAGATCGACGTCCAGGTGAACGTCAAGGAGCTCCAGAGGAACAACATCCAGTTCACGGCGGGCTACAGCGGCTACGAAGGGACCTTCGTGGCCCTGAGCTACTCGACCGTCAACTTCCTCGGGGCGGGGGAGACCCTGGAGTTCATGATCCAGACCGGGAAGCGGGTCCGGAACTACTCGTTCGGGTTCACCGAGCCCTACCTCTTCGACCAGCCCATCACGGTGGGATTCAACGTCTTCGACCGCAGGATCGACTATCCCTGGCTTTATAACCAGAAGAGCCGCGGGATCGACCTGACGCTGGGCGCCAGGCTCTTCGGGATGTGGCGGGCCAACGCCACGTACAGCTACCAGAACATCGACGTCACCGTGCCCAAGGACAGCCCGTACGGCTCCTATTACGGCTCCATGTACGGCGTCGGAAAATACAACATCAGCTCGATCGAGCCGCTCCTCTACCGCTCGACGATCGACAGCCCGTTGACCCCGAGCCGGGGGTCGATGGTCTCCCTGTCGCTCAAGTACGCCGGGTCGTTCCTCGGCGGAGAGGTCAGCCTCTACCGGCCGAGGATCGAGCTGGCCCATTTCCAGCCGTTCATCGCCAACCATGTCATCGGGCTCCATCTGGAGGCCCAGTACGTCAAGGCCCTGAAAGGGTCCACGCTCCCGTTCTGGGAGAAGTTCTATCTCGGCGGCGAGCGCTCCATCCGGGGCTACGAGATCTACACCATCGGCCCCCGCAGCTCGACCGGGACCATCCTCGGCGGCGAGAAATCCCTGGTCCTCAACGCGGAATACATCGTCCCCATCGGCGGGCCGCTGTGGGCCATCCTGTTCTACGACATCGGGAATTCCCTGTCGTCCAGCCAGAAATTCAGCCTGAAAAGCATGTATAGCTCGGCGGGCCTCGAGGCGCGGGTCTTCGTCCCGGCCCTGAGGGTTCCGTTCCGCCTGATTTTCGCGTATAATAGCCCGAAGATTCTAGGCGACGAATCGAATTTCGCGTTCCGATTCGCGGTCGGCACCACGTTCTAGGGCGCGCCGCGACAGACAAAGATTTGAGGAGGCTTCAGCAATGTCACAACGAACCGTTCGTCTTTTGATCCTGGCCGTTTCTGCCCTGTCCTTCGTCTCGGCGGGCTTCGCTCAGCAGGGCGGGAAGTTCGGGGTCGTCAATTCCCAGGTGGTCCTCGAGAGGTCCGCGGAAGGCAAGAAGGTCATTGCCCAGCTCCAGGACCGGGACAAGAAGAACCAGGCCGATATCACCAAGCTCGACAACGAGATCAAGGCGCTCGAAACCAAGCTGAGCACCCAGAGGCTCACCCTGACCGAGGAAGCGGCCCTGCAGATCAACTCGGACCTCGACAAGAAGAGGACCGACCAGAAGAGGCTCTCCGAGGACACCGTCCGCGAGATGCAGGAGCTCCAGTACCGGCTGTTCACCAGGCTCCAGGGCGAGCTCCTCTCGATCATCGAGGGCCTGGGCAAGGAAAAGGGGATGGACGTCATCTTCGACCTGGCCAAGAGCGGCGCGGTCTACGTCAACCCGGTCATCGACCTGACCGACGAGGTCATCCGGCGCTACGACGCCGCCAAGGCCGCTCCGGCCAAGTGACCGGCCCTTGATCTCCATCGAAGGAATCCTGAGGCTCCTGCCGCACCGGTACCCCTTCCTCCTGGTGGACCGGGTGCAGGAGATGATCCCGGGAAAATCCATCGTCGCCCTCAAGAACGTCAGCATCGGCGAACCGTTCTTCCAGGGGCATTTCCCGGATAAAAAGATCATGCCCGGGGTCCTGCTCATCGAAGCCATCGCCCAGGCGGGCGGGATCCTGCTGTACCACTCGATCCCCAACCCCGAGCGCACGTTCGTCGTCCTCAGCAAGGTCGACAACGCCAAGTTCCGGAGGCCGGTGGTCCCCGGCGACCAGCTCACGCTCGAAGCCGAGATCCTGAAGCTCAAGGCCAAGTTCTGCCGTCTCCGGGGACGGGCGACCGTCAACGGCGAGGTGGCCGCCGAAGGAGAGATGGTCGCGGGGCTCCTGGACCGCGAGGAGATGAATGAGCTCTCCTGACGTCGTCATCCACCCGTCGGCCGTCGTCCACCCCAAGGCCGAGCTGGGCCCGGGCGTCCGGATCGGCCCGGCCTGCGTCATCGGCCCCGACGTCCGGCTGGGGAAGAACGCGTTCCTGGAATCCCACGTCTCCATCATCGGGAAGACCCGGATCGGGGACGATTGCCGGTTCGCCCCCTTCGTGTCCATCGGCACCGAGCCCCAGGACCTCGGCTACAAGGGCGATCCGACCGAGGTGCACGTCGGCGACGGCAACGTCTTCAAGGAGTTCATCACCGTCAACAGGGGAACGCTCAAAGGCGGCGGGGTCACCCGGATCGGCGACCGCAATTTCCTCATGGCCTACACGCACGTCGGTCACGATTGCCAGGTCGGCAGCGAGATCGTCTTCACGAACAACAGCACGCTGGCCGGCCACGTCGTCGTCCAGGACTACGCCATGCTCTCCGGCTTCACCGGCGTCCACCAGTTCTGCCGCATCGGCCGCTTCGCCTTTACCGGCGGGTTCACGGTCGTCACCCAGGACGTCCCCCCTTTCTGCAAGGTCGCCGGCATGCGCCCGGTCCGTATCTTCGGGCTGAACAGCGTCGGGCTGAGGCGCCGGGGATTCTCCGCCGAGAGGGTCCGGGCCCTCCGGGACATGATCAAGCTCCTGTTCTTCGCCGACCTCAACACGACCCAGGCGCTGGAACGGATCGAGGCGTCCTTCCCCCCCGGAGAGGACCGGGACGAGCTCGTCGGCTTCGTCCGGTCCTCCCGCCGCGGGATCATCAAGAAGGCGTCTGAGAAATGGGACAGCGAATCGGAATAATCGCCGGCTCCGGCGAATTTCCTCTCCTTGCCGTCGCCGAAGCCCGTCGGCGCGGCCTCGAGGCCGTGGTCGCCGCGGTCCGCGGCGAAGCCGAGGGCGCCCTCGCCGAGGCCGTCCCCGACGCGGCCTGGTTCGGGCCCGGAGAGCTGGGCGGCCTCATCGGCTTCCTGAAGAGCCGGGGGATCACGGAGGTCCTCATCGCGGGCAAGGTCCGCCCCGGGTTCGTGCTTAGGCCCGGCCACGCGGATTCCGCGGCCCTCCGTGTCCTCGATAGGGCAGGGGGAACGAGCCCTTCGCGCCTGATCGGGAGCCTCATCGCGTTCTTCGAAGAGCAGGGGATCCGCGTCCTGGACCCGTCTCCCTTCCTCGGAGAGATGTTCTTCCCGCCGGGGGTCCTGACCCTGACGAAGCCGGCGCCCGCCGCGTGGGCGGATATCGGGCGCGGGTTCGCCGTCGCGCGGACGCTGGCCGACCTGGACGCCGGGCAGACGGTCGTCCTCAAGGACGGCGCTGTCGTCGCCCTCGAGGGGATCGAGGGCACGGACGCGGCCATCCTCAGGGCGGGCGAGCTGGCCGGCCCCGGGACGATCGTGGTCAAGGTCGCCCGCGGGAACCAGGACCCGAGGATCGACCTCCCGGGCGCGGGACCGCGCACGGTCCGGAGCCTCGTCGAAGCCCGGGCCGCCGCCTTCGCCTTCGAGGCCGGGAAGGTCGTTCTCTTCGGGAAAGAGGAGTCCGTCGCGCTGGCGGACGAGCATGGCATCGCTCTCGTCGCGACGGGCCCGCCCGGGGAGCGACGCGAGCCAAGGAGCGGAACATGAACAGCATCCGAGTGGGCATCGTCGGCGTCGGCTATCTGGGCACTCAGCATGCCCGCATCCTGTCCTACCTCGAGGAGGCCGACCTCCAGGCCGTGGCCGATATCGACTTCCAGAAGGCCCTCCAGATCGGCAACCGCCACGGCGTCCGGTATTTCGAGAACTACGAGGACATGATCGACCAGATCGACGCCGCCGTCGTCGCCACCGACACGTCCGCCCACTTCAAGGTCTCCGAGAACCTCCTCCGGCACGGCAAGCACGTCCTGGTCGAGAAGCCCATCACCGAGACCGTCGAGCAGGGCGAGAAGCTCCTCGAGCTCGCGGCGAAGAACAACCTCATCCTCCAGGTCGGCCACCTCGAGCGGTTCAACCCGGCCGTCGAGGCCGTCGAGAACATGATCTCGGACCCCCGCTTCATCGAGGTCCAGAGGCTGGGCTCCTTCTCGGCCCGGTCCCTCGACATCGACGTCGTCCTCGACCTCATGATCCACGACCTGGACATCATCCTGGCCCTCATCAAGGACGAGGTCGCGTCCATCAAATCCTCCGGCATCCACGTCGTCTCCGAGAAGACCGACATCGCCAACGCCAGGCTGGAGTTCCGGTCGGGCTGCGTCGCGACGCTCACGGCCAGCCGGGTCCATCAGGGCAAGGTCCGCAAGCTCCGCATCTTCGAGCCGACGTCCTACTATTCGATCGACTACATCGACCAGGAGGTCAAGGTCTTCCCCCTCGACGGCCGCCAGACCGACATCAAGACCCTGAAGATCCAGAAGGACGAGCCCCTCAAGAGGGAGCTGAAGAACTTCCTGGAATGCGTCGACACGGGCAAGATGACCAAGGTCAGCGGCGCGGAAGGCCTGCGGGCCCTGAGACTGGCCTACGACGTCATCCGCGAGTCGAGGGCCTGACGTCCCTCAGCGGACGATCTTGACCGGCCGCCCCCGCGGCGGCGCGGCATCTACGGCGAGCCCGTTCATCACCGCGAACCGCGGCCAGAGGTCCTTTTCCATCCCCGCCCCCTCGAAGATCGCCCGGAGCGTCCGCGTCCCGTCGGCTTCGACCACACGGATGCGGCGGGGCTGGCGGCTCAGCCGGGCGGGGTCCCGGAGATCCTGGAAGGAATCGACGACCCGGCGGAAATCCGCCTCGCGCCGGGCGAAGCCGGAAGCCGTGGCCAGGGCCGCGAACGAAAAGACGGAATCGCCCTTCCGGATGAACGAATACCGGACGCGGAGAGCCTCTTTCTGCGGCTGGGCGACGTCATAGGTCCGGTGGAGGCAGGTCAGGCCGTGGACCTGGGCGGACCGGCCGTCGATGAAGGTGCCGCCTTCGATGGCGGCGGCCTTCTTCTTGGCGTAGGCTTCGAGGCCCTCGGATGTCTTCTCGGCGAACAGGGCGATCGCCGCGTCGTCGTTCGGAGAGGCCAACTGTCACCCGGGCGGGGGTGTTCTGGACCTTCCACCCTTCGGGGAACGAGCACTGGAACCTCAGGCCCGGATGAAAGAACCCGCGGCCCTCGACGAATCCCTGGCGCGGATCGTCGCCGTAAACGAGACCGTCGATCCGGCGGCCGTAGGCGGCGTCCCGCCTGAGGAGCTTGGGGTCCGAGGCGAGCAGAAGGCCGCCGACGTTGCGGATGCGCTCGCTGGTCAGGGGGTGCGTCGAGAGGAAGCCCGGAAGGGAAGAGCCCTTCCCGGAGAGGTCGCCCATCTTCTGGAGGGAGGTGAAAAAATCGACCATGCGCGAGGGGTCGTAGCCCGCTTTCCGCGAATAAGCGACGCCCAGCCGGTCGGCCTCGCGCTCGTCGTCACGGCTGAACTTCAGGAAGAGGAGCTGGACGCCGATCCCGGCGACGCCCGAGATCTTCGCGAACGTATCGCTGAGGGCGCTTCCGACGGCCAGGCCGACCTGGACGAGGATCAGCTGGCTCATCTTCCGGACGCTGTGCCGGGCGTTGACGTGGCCGAGCTCATGGCCGAGAACGACGGCCATCTCGGCCTCCGAGCTCATCAGGGCGAGGATGCCGCGGGTGAGGTAGATGTACCCGCCCGGGACGGCGAAGGCGTTGATCACGGGGCTGTCGAGGACGATGAATCGATAGGGCAGATCGGGCCGGTGCGTTCCCCGGGCGATGGTTCCGCCGGCGGCGGCGACGTAGGCGGTGAGGAATTCGTCGGCGTAGGCCCCGTATTGGCCGCGGACCTCGGCGTCGCTCTGCTTGCCCAAGGCGAGCTCCTGCTGTTCCGAGAACAGGCTCAGCTCCTTCTTCCCCGATACGGGATTGACGGCGCAGGACGCCGCGAAAAGGCAGGCCGCGATCAGCGCGAAGGCCGGGACGCGCGGCGATCTCATGACACCCCCCCGGGCGTCACCGGGACATCTGGAAGAGCGAATCCTCGAGGCCCGAATTGAACGTGATCTTGGTCAGGGTCATCCGGGCGAATTCGGCGCCTTCCTGGAGGATCGTCATGGTGTGGGCCGTAACGGCGTCGCCTTCCTTCCGGTAATCCCCGAAGACCGTCTCCGACTGGACCTCCCCTCCGCCCATCTGCGACAGGGTCGTCGTCTTGGCCTTGGCCGTGAGATAGGTGTCCGGGTCGATGTAGAGCGTGCTCTTGTGGCCGTCCGACATGGTCTGCTCGAGGACCAGGCATTCCTTGTCGCCGACCTTTTCCTTGCCCTTGTAGGCGTAGGAGATGCCGTACTTGGCCGGGTTGAGGAGGCTGTCGTTCCCCAGGGCCTGGCGCTTGAACTCCTTGTTCATGTTCTCGTCCATCTCCTGGGCCGTCCCGGTCTGGGGATTGAGGTACCAGCCCTTCTGGCCGTCGTAGGCCTGGGTGACGACCATGCCCATAATCTCGAGGTCCATCCGCATCATGTTGGGTTCCTTCTGATACATGGTCATCGTGGCGTTCATGCCCTGCTGGACGAGCTCCATCGTGCCCGTGATGGTCGTGTCCTTGAGACTTTCGAGGACCTTGCGGCCGCCTTGGGCCTCGATCATCTTTTCCAGGATCTCCCCGGCCTCCTGGCCGTATCCCGTGACGGGAAGCGAAGAGACGATGAAAGCACCCGCCAGAAGCCATAAGAGAGCTTTTTTCATAGTTCCTCCAAGCGCGTCGATGTTTTTCATTGCCGGAATACGCTCATTCTATCGAAAAGTCCAAGGAAAGGGAAGCCGTTTCGGGGGGAGGGCCGACGGGTTGGTTTCCCAGGATGTTCCGGTCCACAATTTGGCCCGTGAACACCCGAAGCGCGGTTTGGATAACCTGCGGGCGGTCCTCGAAACGATGAAATGAAGAAGGCCTAGTTCGGCCTGGCGATATCGTACCGGGCGATCTTCTGATAGACCGCCGTCCTCGAGATGTCCAGGATCCTGGAGGCCAGCGTGACGTTGTGGTCGGTGACTTCCAGGAGATAGACGATGTAATCCCTCTCGAGGTCCCGGAGCGTCGGAAGCTCCGGCTTATTCCTCGCCGTTTCGAGGTAACAATCCAGGTAGCTTCTCATCGATCTTTCTTCCATAGCGCCCTTTCTTATGCAAAAGAAGGGCCAAGCTGTCGGATAATTCGTAAGTTATTGCAATTAAATTGATTGAACCAATATAGCGGTCCGATAGAAGTAACAATTAAGTGTATAATATCAGGACACTTGCTCTCAATAATAATTAGTAAACTGTTTATATACAATTATATATAAGAATAATCTGTATAATGACCCAAAACAGGTCATTCTATGTCCTTGAGTCTCCTGGGTGAAATGGGCCCCCGTACGGTGGAACGGCTCCCGGAGGGGCCTCGACCGGCCGTCCGTCGCCGACGGGAAGCCGTCGCAGCGAGCGGTTGACGGCGCGGCCCGAATGCGCTATAGATTCCCTACATGAACCCGGAACGCGACAAGTACCTGACCATCTTCGAGGTCATCCCCAACCCGTCCTTCATCCTCGACGTCGAGAACCGGATCGACAACATCAACAACGCCGCTTTCGAGCTCTTCCGCGAGTCCCTGCCCACCGGCGTCGATTATTACGGGAAGGTCCGCCTGGACGAGGTCCTTCCGTGGCTCCGTGACGACCTGGACGCTTTCGTGACGGGCGAAGACAACGAGACGAGCTTCGAGAAGGACGTCGAAACCCGGGACGGACTCATCCATTTCCAGATCAAGCTCAAGCGGCGGCGCGACCTCTACGAGAAGTTCGTCGGGACGATCGTCCTGCTCAACGACATCTCCTACCTGAAACAGGCGGAGCGGACCGTGGCCCGGGCGCGGGACTTCTACCTGACCCTGTTCGAGGAATTCCCGACCCTCATCTGGAGGGCCGGGTCCGACGGCCGTTTCGATTACTTCAACAGGGCCTGGCTCCAGTTCACCGGAAAGGGCATGGAGGAGGAGGTCGGCGAAGGCTGGACGCAGGGACTGCACCCGGACGATCTCGAGAGGTTCCGGGACGTCTATGCGGGCGCCGTCGGCGCGCACCGGCCGTTCGAGATGGAGTTCCGGGTCCGGCGGAACGACGGGAAGTTCCGCTGGATGCTGAACGTGGGCCGGCCTTTCCGCGACCTGGACGGCGAATTCGCCGGGTTCCTCGGCTCCTGTTACGACATCACCGAGCGGAAGACCCATGAGCAGGACCTGTTCTACCAGGCTACCCACGACCAGCTGACCGGGCTGCCCAACAGGCGCGTGATCGAGACCGACCTGCCCCGCGTCATCTCCCGGGCGGAGCGCGATGTCGACAGCGTCGTCCTCGTCCTGGACCTGGACCGGTTCAAGGACGTCAACGACCGATACGGCCATGGCGCGGGCGATACGGTGCTCAGGGAGCTGGGCGTCCTGCTCCGCAAGCTCATGCGGGCGAGCGACCTCCTGACCCGACTGGGCGGGGACGAGTTCGCGGTCCTCCTCGAGGACCTCGACCTCGCCGAGGCCCGGAAGTTCGCCCAGAGGCTCTGCGAGGCCGTGGCGGACCATGCGTTCATCCCCGAAATGGGCGATTCCCGGCTCAGCCTCAGCATCGGCCTGGCCCTGATCAAGGAGCACGAGATCCCCGCCGAGGTCCTGGCCAGGGCCGACAAGGCCATGTACAGGGCCAAGGAGCTCGGAGGGAACCGGACCGTCGTCTCCGATTGAGCGGCCCCGGGAAAGGAGATCCTGGAATGAAAAGATCGCTTCCGGCGCTTCTGGTGGTCCTGTCGGTCCTGGCGGCCGCGCCCGTCGCCGTTCCCTCCGAGGTCACCGAATTCGGCATCAAGGCCGGGGTGGCGCTGTCCAACGTTTTCGGCCGGGACGTCTACGATCAGAAGTTCCGAGCGGGCTTCAGCTACGGGATATTCATGTCCTACCGGTTCGGCGCCCGGTTCGCCCTCCAGCCGGAGCTGCTGTTCGTGATGAAGGGGTCCAAGTACGTCAACGGGCAGGGGGCGGACGCGTACCGGGAGATCATGAGCCTCGAATACGTCGAGCTGCCGATCCTCGCCAAGCTCTATTTCCCGCTCTTCCGGAGCTTCCGGACCCATGTATTCGCGGGCCCGGCGCCCGCCCTGAACATCCGCGCCAGGGTCGACGCGCGGTTCGCCGGCGAGTCCCAGGAGGAGGCGCTGGATAACGTCATGGGCTTCGATCTCGGGCTGGCGGCCGGGGCGGGGGTCGAGGTCCCCGTCGGGAAGGGGCGCATCACGTTCGACGTGCGCTATACGGCCGGGCTGCTGACCTTGTCCAAGGAACCGGACGACGACATCCGGAACGGATCGGTGTCCTTCCTCCTCGGGTATATGTTCTAGGGCTTCCGGGCGAGGTTGAACTTCGCCATCTTGTTATAGAGCGTCGTCCGGGAGATCCCCAGGATGCCCGCCGTCCGCCGCAGGTTGTTCTTCGTGACCTTCAGCAGATAGACGATATATTCCCGCTCCAGGCTCTCCAGCGTGGACAGGGTCTCCTTGCGCAGGAGGGACAGGGCCCCGGCGGGGGCTTCGAAGTCCCTGAGGTGCTTGGGCAGGTTGGCGACCTCGATGAAGTCCTTCCGGCAGACCATCGAGGCGCTCTCCAGGACGTTCTCCAGCTCCCGGACGTTCCCCGGCCAGTCGTACTTCAGGAAGATCTTCTGGACGTCCCGGGAGACGCCGCGCAGATTCTTGGAGTATTCCTTTCCGAAAGCCTGGACGAAATGCCGGACGAGCAGCGGGATGTCCTCGAGCCGCTCCCGGAGCGGCGGGAGCCGGATCTCGACCCGGTTCAAACGGTGGTAGAGGTCCTCCCGGAACGTGCCCGCCCGGATGGCCTCGCCGAGATCGCGGTTCGTCGCCGCGATGATCCGGACCTCGACGTCCGTGTTCTCCGTGGCGCCCAGGGGCCGGAACTGGTGGTTCTCCAGGACGCGCAAAAGCTTGGACTGGACGGGCGCGGGGATCTCGGCGATCTCGTCGAGGAAGATGACGCCCTGGTCCGCCTCCTTGAACAGCCCGCGCTTGTCCCGGTCCGCCCCGGTGAACGCCCCCTTCCGGTAGCCGAAGAGCTCGGACTCGAAAAGGTTCTCGGGGATGGCGGCGCAGTCGCAGACGACGAGAGGCTTGTCCTTGAAGGGGCTCAGGGCGTGGATGGCGCGGGCGGCGCCCTCCTTGCCCGTTCCGGTCTCTCCGGTGACGAGGACGGCCGAGAAATGCCTGGCGATGTTCTCGATGAGGGCGAAGACCTCGAGCATCGTCGGGTTCCGGCTGACCATGCCCTGGAAGACGTATTTCCGCTCCAGCTTCTTCTCCAGCTGGAAGGTCTCCTTGCGCAGGGTCCGCCGCTCCGCGATCCGCGCCAGGACCGCGGCGATCGATCCGGCCTGGATGGGCTTCGGGACGTGGTCGGTCGCTCCCTTGTGGATCCAATCGAGGATGGCCTCCGGCCCGGTCTCGTCCCCCAGGATAACGACGTCGATCAGCGGGTCGAAGCGCTTCAGCTTCTTGAGCAGGACGGCGGCGTCGGGCCCGGACTTGGGAGCGTCGAGGAGGGCGGTCCGGATCCCGTTCTCGCGGACGACCGCGATGAGGTCCTCGTCGGGCTGGCAGAAGAACAGGCTCGTGTCGCCCGGCAGGGAGGACCGTTTCACCGTGTCGTAGAGGGAGAAATCCCGGGAAATGACCAGCAGGCTCGTCGGCAGTTCCATGTCAGCTCATCGCCCGTACGCGTGCCCTCATCTTATCAATTCGCGGCCCGCTTTTCAATCTCCGGGGGCCCGCTCGGCCGCGGGCATCGTTCCGGGCCGTTCCCGGTGGAATTCGACGCGGACCCTCCCCGCGACCTCCTCTTCGATGCGGGCCGTCGCGAACCGGACCTGGCTGAGGTATTTGACATGGGCCTTGAGGTAGGCCAAGCCCTGTTCGCAGAGGAAGCTCAGCCAGGCCCCCGAGGCCGTTTCGTCCATGAGCTCGGGCGTTTCGTCGACGAACGTGAGGCGGCTCCGGAAGGTCAGACGGGTCTCCCGGGACGACCGCCGCTTGGCGTAAACGTTGACCCCGTCGGTGACCTCGAGGGGGCTGAGATGGGGCTGCCAGCGGGACGCCCAGCGGCCGTATCTGTCGTAGAGACGCTTGTTCGATTCGCGGCTCCTCTCGTCCGTCTGGATCTCCCGGGTGATGAAGGACAGGAGCTCCTGCCCGGCGGCCTTCCATTTCTCGTAGATGGCGAGGTCCGGCGCCCGGAAATAGGCGAACCATCCGCGGGGGACGCGATAATCGCGGAAGAGGTAGGGGGAATAATTGGAGAACTGCTGGACCCACTCGTGGGAGGGATAGCCGTGGAGATTCAGGTAGATGTCCGGCAGCCACTTGTCGTACAGCTCCGTCCGGACCGCGGCCTCCGGGAGGACGGGCCGTCCGGCGTCGACCTGGGCGCCGATATCGACCCCGAGGGAGCCGTAGCGCCCGGCGTGCAGGCTGTGGAAGGGCGCGAGCCGGGCGAGCTCGAAGGCGAGGGCGGCCCCGTCGGGGTTCTCCATGGGCTGGATGACGAAATTGATCTTCCGGGCGGCGTCCTGCCAGGCGCGGTCACGGGCGAGGAGCTCGGCCAGCCTGAGGGTATAGTTCGTCGAGGAGATCTCGTTGGCATGCTGGCGGGCGCTCAGCTGGAGCGTCGGCTTGAACGTGATGAGCCGGGCGGTCGATACGATCCCTTCCCGGGGGGCGAAGATCTCGATGACCGGAACGGGCCTGTCCTCGTAGGACCGCCCCCCGGTATAGGCCCGGACGGCGCCGAAGGTGCCGAGCCGCTCGATGATGTCCAGGGCCGCCTCCGGGGAAAGGATCTCGTCGGTGCGGACCAGCGTCTCTTCCGGCCCCGGGGGCACGGGAAGAGGCCGGGCCTCCGGCGAAGCCCCGACGACGGGCAGGTTCTCCTCCTTGATGAGCTCCTTCCACCGGAACCGGGCCGCGACCGTCCCGAGCTTCGGATAGTCGAAGGGGCCGGTCACGAGCCCCCGGCCCACCAGCGTCCTCAAGGACCCCGCGAGGTCCAGGAGCGTCAGGTAGTCGGATTCCGTCCCGGCCTCCATCTCCAGGAAGAGCTTCTCCATCCGGTCTTCCTGACCGTTATAGATGAAACCGGGGACGCGGACATTCGCGACCTTAAGGGCCGGGAATGCGAACGTCCGGACGGCCTCTTCGCGGCCCGGCTCCTTCCATCGGACCTCCATTTCCGGGCCCGCCGCCGGTCCAGTCCTCGAACGCCACCCGGACCCGCGCCTTCCCCCCTTCGCTCGACGGGTGGATGACCGGAAGGACGTTCCCCGGAGCGGACGCGCGGGACGTGTCCTCCGGCAGGGCGGCGTCGCCGTCGCCGAACCGCGTGATGCCCCGGAGAAGGTCGAGCGTGTCGAAATAGATCTCGTCGTGGATGGATTCCAGGCTGCTGACGGCCTCCTCGTCGACCCCGAGGCGGTAATCGGGCTCGCTGGCCCAGAGCTCGACGAGGAGCCGCTTGAAATAGGGCTGCTTGGCGAATACGGGGTCATGGCCGGTCTTCCGGAGGACGTGGGCGTGGACGGGCCGCAGGACCTCCTCCTGGAAGAACTCCCAGAACCTCTCGAGGTCCGTCCGGATCGCGACGTCGAGGACGGTCTCTTTTCCGGCCTCGAGCTTCAGCCAGCCGGTCGTCGCCAGGACCCGGCCCCACTCCGGGAGGACATTGAGGAAGTCGATCTCCCGGGTCCGCGGCGAGAACGATTGTTGCGATATGAGGCCGTTCTTCTCGTCGAAGGCCAGGGCCTCGTATACAGGACCGGCCGCGGGCTTGGTCTCGAACTCGATCTTCTCGACAGGGATCTGGAGCTCCCTGGCGATGATCTCGTCGGCGGGGTATAGCTCGTGCAGCCACCGGTAAGGCTCGGCGTAGGACCGCTTGAGCGCATTCCGCGGGTCTTCGTCCGCCCGGAACCGCACGGTCAGGCGATGGACCGGTCTCCCCTTGAGGGAAGGGGCCACTTTTTCGGTGAGCCAGTAGAAACCCTGCTTGTAGGCCGAGGCGACCTCCACCTCGGCGCCGGCGAGACCGTGCTCGGCCAGGAGGCCCTCGATAAGCCCCTTCACTTTTGCCCGGACCTTGGGGGATTCGCTGACCCCCAGGCTTATGCGGATCGGCCTCCCTTCGCCAACGGACGGCAGGCGTTCCCTGAGGAGGGCCAGCGATTCGTCGACCTCCCAATCGAATTCCTTTTCTTTTTCGAAGACGGCCTTGCCGTCCCGGAGGGAGCGCGTCTCGACCGCGATGGCCCGCGGACCGAGAAGGCTTTCGACGTCCTTGCGCACGGCGTCCTCGAAGGCGGGATTGGCCCGGGGCAGGGTCAGGCGAACGGCGACGGACTCGAGCTCGGTGCCGGCCAGCTCCGCGGCGAGGCCCTTGAGACGGACGGCGAAAAAGGATTCCGCGCCGCCTTTCTCCCCTTTGAGGAATGCCGCGAGATCGGTCGGCACGTCCAGGAGCTTCGGGCGTCCTTCCCTGTATTCGTCGAAATAAGGGAATGATCCCGCGAGGTAGGAGAGGACCTTCTCGAGGCCCGGCGTGTCCGCGGCATGGACGACGAGGGCGTTCGTGTCGTTGAAGGCCTTCGGAACGACCCGGACCAGGCCCCGGGCGTTCTCGAGGTCCGGCAGAAGGAGCTTCCCCGTGCGGACGAGGTCCAGCGTGAGCCGGTTCTCCCCCACGAGCACCGGCGCCGTCAGCCCCTTGGGCCGCTCGATCTCCGAATCGAGGAAGACGATGGGGAACGACGCCCCGGCCGTGGGGAGGACGAGCTTGGCGGCGAGACCCGCAACGCCCTTGCCGCCCAGGCCGGCCGGGATGACGACCGCGGCGTCGAGGCCGTCGAGGATCCCGTCGCCGTCCCTGTCCGCGTAAAGGCCTTTCGTCGTGAAAAGGTCGAGCAGGTCGAAATCCCTGGCGCCGGCTTCGGCTTTGGGCTCTTCCTTGAACGCGGGCGTGAGGAGGCGCCGGGTCGATCCGGGCCGGGGCAGGCCCACCTCGAGCTTCTTCTTGCCGTACATCAGCTCGAAGGAGATCAGGGCGCAGGCCGGATAGGAGAGGACGTCGGAGCGCAGGCCTTTGGGGCGCTGTCCTGCGAGGATCTCCAACGCCCGGTAGGCCTTTTCCTGATCGTCGTCGTCGGTGAAATGGATCTCCACGACGAGCTCGCGGATCTCGCCCGACGAGAAGTCCAGGCTCTTCAGCGCGCCTTTGGCCGCCGCCCGGGGCGGGAATTCGTAGGAGGCTTCCCGGACAACGGTTTTCAGGAGATGAACCTCCTCCTGGAGGAGGAACGCGGCGAGGTCGTTTTCGAAGGAAAGGAGCGTGGCCCCGGTTTCCCGGCCCCAGACCTCCCAGAAATAGGGCCATCGCAGGAAGAAGGCCCGGCCGGCCCTCAGGAGGGCGTCGTCCGATCCGGCGACGCAGGCGATCCCCCGCTGGCCCTTATGGGAGAACACGAAAACGATCCCCCCGTCCGGGCCAAGGCTCGCGAGGTCCATCTTCCGGTCCCTGATAATGTCCCTCGCCCAGCGGACGTTCGAGCCGATGAGGACGGGATTGAGCAGGAATTCCCAGCTCGTCACCTCGGATTCCCGGCGGACGAGGGTGAAATCCTGGGCCAGGCTTTCCAGATTGACCCGGGCCGCGATGTCCGATGCCAGGGCTATTTCCGAGGCGGAAGCGTTGTCCGGAATGATGATGGACATGGCGATCTTTTCGCCGTGCCCGTCGCCGTCGAGGTCCTGGACAGTCTTGCCTTGGGCATAGAGCTGGGAGAGGCTGGAGAGCTCGGCCATCCCCGGCCTGGCCAACACGAGCGACAGAAGGGCCGCAATGATCGTCCTTTTCATCCTGGGTTCTCCTCGAATATGGATTCTATCACTATCTTGGAGGCTTTGCGAGGCGGGCCGCGCATGGGGGGAGATACCCTTTTCGGGACCCTAAAGGCGTGGAAAAGGCCCTCGGCCAAGGGATGTCTATAAGGACGTCAGAGAGAGCGAATCGGCAACGGTACGGCCAACAGGGCCATTCCGGTCCCAAAGACAGGAATTTGGCCGTAAAGCCGGCGTTATTTCGCCTTTTCCGTCGAAGATCCCGACCGCTGATTTGAGGGCTAGCCTGAAGGCGCCTTTCCGGAGCGGATTCTTTTAAGCCGATCCCGGTTATTTACCCACTTTTTGGCCAAAAATATGCCCTTTTCGACCGCAATTCATGTCATTTACCGGATATCGACATCTGAGCAGGCTCATGGGGCAGGGGGGCGCGCCAGGGGCGCCCCCAGGCCTCCTGGAGAGCCTTCTGAATCGAGAGGCCGTTGAGCCGGCGATAAGATAATGATATTATAAACGCTTGAATCCGATGAAAAGACCTCAGATCCTCGTTCTGCTCCTGGGGGCCGTCCTGGCGGTCCCGGCCTGCCGCCTCCTCAAGCCCAGGATCGCTCCCTATCCCACGGGGGTTGCGTTTCCCGTTGTCGAGGACGGCTCGGTGCCTTTTTCCGGCCGCCCGGCGGCGGTCGTCAGGGCCCGGGGGGGGGACGTCTACCTGAACACCCGGTCCGGGTTCATCCGGTGCATCGATGTGGCCGGAAAGAAGGAAACCTGGAGCTTCAAGACGGACAACCGTCTTCTCGAACCTCCGTTCGCGGGCGCGACCAGCATCTATGCCCGCGACGAGGCCGACGTTCTCTACGCCCTGAGTTCCGGCGGCGAGCTTCTGTGGAAGAGATCCGTACCCGAGAAGATCCTGACGCCCGTCGTCGAGGGCGGGGGCCGGGTCCTTTTCGGCACCGCGAAAGGGAATCTCTGGTCGATCGCTATCGACGGAAAGGACGAGCGCGTATTCGGGCCGGGCAAGGCGATCGTCAACGGCCCCCTGATCTCGGGTGCCCGGATCGTCTTCGGCACCGAAGACGGAACGATCCATGTCCTCGACCTCGGGGGAAAGCCGCTCTGGACCTATCGTGCCTCCGCCAAGCTCGCCGGGCCGATGGCGGTCGATGGGGATGCCCTTTTCTTCGGTACCGTGGACCGTTGGTTCTATCGCCTGGAGATCGGGGCGGCCCGGCCGAAATGGCGGGTCCGGCTCGGGGGTTTTGCCGCCGCCGAACCGGTCGTCCTCAAAGGGAGGCTCTATCTGCCGGCGACGAACAGCGCGCTCTATTGCCTGCGGGGATCGGGCGGCGACGTCATTTGGTGGGCGAACATCCCCTCCAGGACGCCCTACGACCTCGCGATGGCGGACGGAAAGGTGATCGCAGCCTCGCTTTCGGAAAGACTCCCCGCCTTCGATGCCGCGACGGGAAAGACAGAGGGCGCGTTCAAGGCCGGGAAGGATCTCGCGACGAACGCCGTGTGGGTCGACCCCCTGATCGTGGTCGTACAATACGACGTCGCGACCGACCAGGGCAAGGTCGTCTTCCTGAGGAAGGACGTCCAGGTCGTCCTGTCGGCCAAGAAGGCCTCGCCCCAGCCGGCGGGGGACGAGATCCCCTTCACCGTTTCCGTCGTCGGGTTTCACCTGCCCCGATACGAATTCTATGTCAGGTCCGGAGACAAGCGTGAGGTCGCCCAGAAGGCCTCCGAGAAGAGCGCCTGGACATGGTTCGCGGCGGCCGAGGGCTCCTATATCATCGGGGTCTCGGTGACCGACGCCAAGCAGTCCCGCGAATCCGAGGTCCCCTACGTCATCGAAAAGCCCTCCGAGAAGAAGAAGGAAGAGACGGAGAAAAAGGAGACGCCGAAATGAAACGCGAAGACGCCCTGTCGCTGGTGCACGCCCATTTGAAGAACAGGAACCTTATCAAGCATTGCCTCGCGGTCGAGGCCTGCATGAAGGCGCTGGCCGTGCGGCTCGGCCACGATCCGGAACCGTGGGGGCTGGCCGGGCTCGTCCATGACCTCGATTACGAGGTAACGGAGAAGAGCCCCGAGCTCCACACGGTGGAGACGGCGAAGGTCCTCGAGGGATTGGGCACCGATCCCGCCGTCGTCCACGCGGTCCGGGCCCACGCCGGGAAGGTCCCCTGCGAGAGCCCCATGGACTGGGCCATCTATTCCATCGATCCCCTGACCGGGCTGATCATCGCCGCGACCCTGATGCATCCCGAAAAGAGGCTCAAGGCCATCGACCTCGAGTTCGTGAAGCGGCGCTACAAGGAGAAGAGCTTCGCCAAGGGCGCCCGCCGCGAGGAGATCGAGAAGTGCGTGAATCTGGGCCTCGATCTCGACGCTTTCATCGCCATCGCCCTCGCCGCCATGCAGGGCATCGACGGGGACCTCGGTTTGGCCTGATCCCGGCATCTATTGCGGGGAGGCGGGGGTCGACCCGCTCGCCGACTCCATGCCCATGCTTTCCAAGGCGGGGGCAAGGATCATGGCTCAGGGTAACACCCTTAAGGCCCCGGGGCCTTTATGGGGTTGACTTCCCCCCGACCGTGGGCTATTTTGGAACAGCCCTCCGCGCGGGGTCGCGCGGGGGAGAGGCTCCGAGCCGTCGATCCTAAAGTCTTCCCGACAAAGGACGACGGCCGATAGGGCGCGGCCGGAAACGGCCCCGCCTCCCGTCGAGGAAAGGGGTCGGTGCCAGGCAGGACCGCCTGGATACGGAAACCGGCGCGCTTTCCGGACGGAAGGCGCGCATTTTTTTTTACCGGGAGGGCCGGCCTCCCGGGACGGAGAAGGGAATATGAGGAAGAGCGGGTTCCGGGCGGCTGTCCTGGGCGCGACGCTGGTCTTCGGGCTGATCTCGGGCGCGGGGGCGTCCGACGATCTGATCCTGGCGACGACCACGAGTCTTCAGGACTCCGGCCTCCTCGATACCCTCCTGCCGCGCTTTGAATCGTCTTTCCCGTACCGCGTCAAGACGATCGCCGTGGGCAGCGGTGAAGCGCTCCGGATGGGAGAGCAGGGAAGCGCCGACGTCCTCGTCGTCCATTCTCCGGCCGACGAGGAAAAGTTCATGGTCGCCGGGTTCGGCCGGGAGCGGAAGGAGCTGATGTCCAACGACTTCGTGATCGTCGGCCCGGCCGCGGACCCGGCCAAGATCCGGGGCCTCCCGGCCGCCGACGCCCTCCGGTCGATCAGCGGCGGCGGGGCCGTCTTCGTTTCCAGGGCCGACGCCTCGGGCACGGACAAGAAGGAAAAGGGCCTGTGGAAGAGGGCGGACCTGGCTCCGGCAGGGGCATGGTATCTCGAGACCGGCCAGGGAATGGCCGAGACCCTGAGGATCGCCTCGGAAAAAGCCGGCTATACGCTGACCGACCGAGGGACCTTCCTCGCCGTCAAAGCGCGGCTGGACCTCGTCGTCCTTGTCGAGGGGGAGGCCGATCTCCTGAACGTCTATCATGTGATCACGGTAGATCCGGAGAGGCACACGGGCATCAATATCCGAGGCGCCGAAGCCTTCATGGAGTTCCTCCTGAGCCCGGCCACGCAGAAGGCCATCGGCGAGTTCGGCCTGGACAAGTTCGGGGTCCCTTTGTTCAAGCCCTTCCTGAAAACGACCTCGGAAGGCGCGGGAGCATAAGCTTGGACCTTATCTGGACCGGACTCCGCCAGGCTTTCGGGATGTTGGCGTCCCTGGATCCCGAGGTGGCCCGGGCGGCCATGCTGACGCTGAAGGTCTCCGGTCTCGCGACGCTTTTCGCGCTCGGCTTGGGGATCCCGCTGGGTCTCTGGCTGTCGATGGCCCGATTCCCCGGAAGGCGCCTCCTCGTTTCTCTTATCAATACGGGCATGGGGCTTCCTCCGGTCGTCGTCGGCCTCTTCGTCGCCCTGTTCCTATGGCGGACCGGCCCTTTGGGCGGGCTCCGTCTCATCTACTCTCCGGCGGCCATGGTCATCGCCCAGGTGATCATCGTCGTGCCGATCATCGCGGGGCTCTCCCTGGCGGCTTTCCAGAACGTCGATCCGCTGGCTGTTCTCCAGGCCAGGGCCCTCGGGGCCTCGAACCTCCAGGCCGCGCTCGTCCTGTTCCGCGAGGCCCGGCTCCCTCAGCTGGCCGCCGTCATGGCCGGGTTCGGCGGGGCCATCTCCGAGGTCGGGGCCGTCCTCATGGTCGGCGGCAATATCAAAGGCCAAACCCGGGTCCTGACGACGGCCATCGTCCAGGAGACGCGGATGGGACGCTTCGAGGCCGCCATCGCGCTCTCCATCGTCCTCCTGGCCCTGAGCTTCGCCGTCAATTTTTTCCTGACCTCGATCCAGCAGAAAGGAGCGAAGGCGTGGAAGCCGCGCACCTGGAGATGACGGGCCTTCGTCACGCCTACGGGCCGGTGACGGTCCTGGACGTTCCCCGCTTCTCCGTCTTCCGCGGCGAATGCCTCGCCGTTCTGGGGCCCAACGGGTCCGGCAAGAGCACGCTCCTGAGGATCGCCTCCCTTCAAGAAAGGCCCTGCGGCGGGACGATCTCGTATCGAGGCGAGGAGGTCGGCCGGCGGAACGGCCTGGAGCTCCGGCGCCGCTTCGTGCTCCTCCTCCAGAGGCCCTTCCTGTTCGCCGGCTCCGTCGAACGGAACATCCTTTACGGGCTGAAGGTCCGCAAGGTCCCGGGCCCCGAAATGAGGCGGCGGCTCGACAAGGCGGCATCCCTCTTTTCCCTCGGGCATCTTCTCGGCCGGGACGCCCGGAAGCTCTCGGGAGGAGAGGTCCAACGCGTCAATCTAGCGCGGGCGTTCATCCTCGAGCCCGATATCCTGTTCCTCGACGAGCCGTTCTCACCGCTGGACGCCCCGACCCGGGAGGAGCTCATCGCCGAGCTCGATCGCGTCCTCCACGCCACCGGCCAGACCGCCGTCTTCGTCACGCACCACAGGGAAGAGGCCGCGTACCTGGGAGACCGGCTGGCCGTCCTCGTCGGGGGCAAGCTCCTGCAGGAGGGACGGACCGAAGAGGTCTTCGCTTCTCCCGCGGACGACGAGGCGGCAAGGCTCCTCGGCCACGCGACGCTCCTCAAGGGCGTCGTCGAGGAACGGAGGGGAGACCTCCTCGTCGTTTCCCACGGAGCGCATCGGATCCTCGCTTCCGGCCGGGCCGAGGCGGGTTCCGAGGTCCTCCTCTTCGTCAGGCCCGAGGACGTTCTCATCGCCAGGCAGCGCTTCGAGAGCAGTGTCCGGAACTGGTTCGAGGGAAAAGTGGTCGAGATCGCGCCGTCCGACCGTTTCGCCCTCATCACGCTCGACTGCGGATTCCCCTTGAAAGCTCTGCTGACGAAGGCCTCCGTCGAGGAGCTGGGCATCGGTCGCGGGCAGAGTGCCTGGGCCGGCATCAAGGCCTCTTCTTTGAGGGCCCTTCCGGCCGTCCGGGAGAACGGGAACGGGAATGGAGAAGGATGAGATGATCGACTACGAAGCGGCCCGGAAAGCGGTCTTTGAGACGGCCCGGCCATTGGGAATCGAAGAGGTTCGGCTCGATGAGGCTTTCAGGAGGGTGCTCGGGACGGATATTATCGCGCCGCGGGCCCTGCCGCCGTTCGATAATTCCGCCATGGACGGCTATGCTGTTCGCAGTGCCGACACCATTACAGGGGCGGCCTCGCTCCGCTTGGCGGGGGAAGCGCCGGCCGGCACGGTCCTGACCGGGGTCGTCGCCTCCGGGACCGCGGTTAAGATCATGACCGGGGCCCCCATCCCGCCGGGGGCCGACGCCGTCATCCCGCGCGAGGACGTCCGGGAAGGCCCCGCGGAGATCGGTATCTCCCATTCCATAGCCTCCGGGGCGAACATCCGCCGGTCGGGGGAGGACATCCGAAATGGGGAAACGGCTCTTGCAAAAGGAGCGTTCCTGAATTCGGCGGCCGTCGGCTTTCTGGCCGCCCTCGGCATCGCGAAGGTCCCCGTATCCCTTCGGCCGGACGTAGCCGCGATCACGACGGGCGGGGAGATCAGAGACGTGTCCGAAGCCTTGGACCCGGGCGCGATCTACGACAGCAACAGCCATATCCTCAAGGCCCAGATCGCCTCTGCCGGCGCCCGGCTCGCATTTACCGGCAGAGCCGCCGATAGCCTGGAAGCGTCCGCCGCCCTCCTCCATGAAGCCCTCCGGAGCTCCCCTGTCGTTCTCACGACAGGCGGCGTGTCGATGGGGGATTACGATCTCGTCCGGGATGCCTTCGAGAACGTCGGCGCGCGGCGGATCTTCTGGAAGGTCGCCCAGAAGCCCGGCATGCCTCTGACCTTTTATGTTCGGGACGGGGCCGACGGCCCACGCTGGCTCTTCGGCCTCCCCGGCAATCCCGGGGCCGTGATGATCCTTTTCGAAGAGTACGTGCGGCCCTTCCTGAACCTGCTTTCGGGCCGGGTCGATTTTCTCCCGGAAGAGATCGAGGTCCGGCTCGCCCGGGAGGTCAAGAAGAAAAGGGGGCGCCTCCATTTCCTGCGCGTGAAGCTCTCGACCAGGGACGGCGAGATGTGGGCGGAAGAGACGGGAGGCCAGGGCTCGGGCCTGCTGAGGAGCATGATCCCGGCGGACGCGCTGGCCCTCGTTCCCGCCGAGGCCGGGTACCTGCCGGCGGGGACGAAGGTCAGGGCGCACAGGGTCGGGTGGTGACATGAGAGACCTCCACGACCGGCCGATCAACTACATGCGCCTGTCCGTGACCGACAGGTGCAACCTGAGGTGCATCTATTGTTCGCCGGGCCGCGAGTTCCGGTTCCTCCCGCCCGAGGAGATCCTGTCCTACGAGGAGTTCCTGCGGCTGGCCCGGCTCGCCCTGGAGATCGGCGTCGTCAAGTTCCGGGTGACGGGAGGGGAGCCCCTTGTCCGCAAGGGCCTCGCGGGATTCATACGGTCGCTCGTCGGGCTCAAAGGCGCGGATGACATCTCCCTGACCACCAACGGGATCCTCCTCATGGAGCATTTGGATGAGCTTCGCGAGGCCGGCCTGAAGCGCATTAATATCAGCCTGGATACGCTGGACCCGGCGACCTATGCGGAGATCACCGGGGGGGGGCGGCTGGCCTCGGTCCTCGAAGCCGTCGACGCCGCGCTGGCCAAAGGCTTTTCTCCGGTCAAGATCAACGTCGTCCTCCTCAAGGGCAAGAACGACGATTTCTCGCGCTTCGTGGACCTGGCCCGGGAAAAACCGGTCCATGTCCGGTTCATCGAGCTGATGGATTTCTCCCCGGCCCGCGGCTATTTCGTCTCCTGCCGGGACGCCCGGGCCAGGCTCGGCGCGTTCGGCCGGCTGGAGGAGGCCCCTGCGCCCGAAGGCGCCGGGCCCGCCCGATATTATGCCCTTCCGGGGATGAAAGGGAGCTTCGGGTTCATCAGCCCCTATTCGGACCATTTCTGCGCCTCGTGCAACCGGCTCAGGATCTCGGCCGACGGGCGCCTCCTGCCCTGCCTGTTCGCCGAGCGGGCGACGGACCTCAAGGCGCTCCTGAGGTCCGGGGCGGACGATGATGTGCTGAGAGAAGCCCTCCGCGCGGCCCTGTCGGGCAAGCCCCGGGACCGCGAAGAAGCGTCGGGGGCGAAGAGGGGCAATGGCCTGCGGACGATAGGAGGTTGAGCATGAAGCTGACCCATGTGGATGCGAAGGGGCGGCCGCGCATGGTCGATGTCGGCGGCAAGGCCGAAACGAAGCGGATGGCGCGGGCCTGCGGCGAGATCGGACTCGCCCGCAAGACCCTCGAGCTCATCGCCTCGAACACGGTCCCGAAGGGAGACGTCCTGACCACGGCGCGCCTCGCGGGCATCCAGGCGGCGAAGAAGGCGTCCGAATGGATCCCCCTCTGTCATCCCCTGCGGCTGACCCACATCGACGTCGCCGTTGTCCCCGTCCCCGACGAAGGGCTGGTCCGGGTGACCGCCGAGATCAAAGCCGTTGACCGGACCGGCGTCGAAATGGAGGCCCTGACGGCGGTGGCGGCGGCCTGCCTCACCGTTTACGACATGTGCAAGGCCGCGGATAAGCGCATGGTCATCGGAGGCATCCGCCTCCTCGCGAAGGAAGGGGGAAAGAGTGGCTCGTTCGCGTGGTGAGGCGGGGACCGTCGTCTCCGTCAACGTCAGCCGGACGAAGGGCGTCCGGAAGGCCCCGGTCCCGGAGTGCCGCGCCCTTCCCGGCCTCGGGCTCGAAGGCGACGCCCACGCCGGGGACGGGCACCGTCAGGTCAGCCTTCTGGCTCTCGAGAGCATTCAAAAGATGAGGGACATCGGGCTTGACGTGGGTCCCGGCGACTTCGCCGAGAACATCACGACCTCCGGGATCGAGCTCGTGTCGCTTCCCGTCGGCGCGGTCCTCCGCGTCGGCGAAGGGACGCGTCTCGAGGTCAGCCAGATCGGCAAGGTCTGCCATGACCGCTGTGCCATCTTCGAGCAGGCGGGGGATTGCGTCATGCCCAGGGAGGGGATCTTCGCCCGCGTTCTCGCCGGCGGACCGGTTGCGCCGGGAGCTTCGGTCGAGATCGAATCCCTTCCGGAGGGCAAGGAGAAAGACCATGCTTAGGAGTCTCCGTTTCGCCGTCCTGACGATCTCCGACCGTTCCGCGAAGGGCCAGCGCGTCGACGTGAGCGGTCCGCTTCTCGCGTCGATCGTCAGGGAGAACGGCGGGGAAGCGGTCCATATCGCGATCCTCCCGGACGACAGGCCGGCCATCCGGGCGGAGCTCGAAGCGGTCGCCGATTCCGGGGACGTCGACGTCATCCTGACCACCGGGGGGACGGGTTTCGCGCCCCGGGACGTGACGCCGGAAGCGACCCGGGAGGTCCTGGAAAAGGAAGCCCCCGGTCTCGCGGAGGCCATGCGCGCCGAAAGCCTCAAGAAGACGCCTACGGCCATGTTATCCCGCGCCGTCGCCGGTATCCGGAAGACGACCCTGATCGTCAATCTTCCAGGAAGTCCGAAAGCCGCCCGAGAGAACCTGGAGGTCATCCTGCCCGCGCTTTCCCATGCGGTCGAGCTGTTGAAGGGCCAGGTCGGCGACTGCGGCAAGCCCTGAGCAGATCGCCCGCGGCAGCCGAGCTGCAGCCGCAGGCTTCAGCCTGCGCTTGGATCGATCTAAAGCGCAACCTAAAGGTTGCGGCTATAAGACAACGGCGACGGCGTCCTGAGTTGCCGCCGCGGGCTTCAGCCTGCGTTCCGGATCTTGAGCGCAGCCCAAAGGCCTCGCGACATCGGGACCACGGTGATTTTTGACAGCCCCGGGGCTGTATGTTATAAAAAGCGAGATGAAGGTCATCGCCGTCGTCGGTCCGTCCGGAAGCGGTAAGACAACGCTTCTCGCCGGGCTCATCCCCGAGCTCCGGTCGCGGGGCCTGAAGGTCGGCGTCATCAAGCATACCCACAAGGAAGTTGCCCTCGACACGGAAGGCAAGGATACCTGGACGTTCACAGAGGCCGGCGCCGGGATGGTCGGGCTCGTCACGCCCTCGCGAGCGGCGGTCTTCCTGAAGAGCGCGCCGGATATCGAGGATCTTGCCCGCCGTTTTTTCACCGGAGTCGATATCGTCCTCGTCGAGGGCGGCAAGGCCTTGGGTGGTCTGCAGAAGATCAGCCTGGTCCGCGAAGGCGCCGAACGGATCGCCATCCCTCCCGATGAGCTTCTGGCCGTGATCTCCGACGGCCCGGCCGGGGGAGAGGCATCGGTCCTGCGGACTTCGCAGACGAAGGAGCTTGCCGACCTTGTTGTCGCCGCGCCCTCGACGGCGTCCGGAGCCGGCGCCGAGGCGCTGTTCGCGAAACGAGACCCGCGCGTTCTGGCCGCCCTGCGCAAGGCCACGGTGGGGATCGCCGGGGCGGGAGGCCTCGGTTCGAACATCGCGGTCTCGCTCGCCAGGGCGGGTGTCGGCCGGCTCATCGTCGCCGACCGCGACGCCATAGAAGCCTCCAACCTCAACCGCCAGCAGTACTTCGTGAGCCAGATCGGGCGGAGGAAGGTCGAGGCCCTCAAGGAGAACCTGGAGGAGATCAACCCCTACTCGGACTACGCGGTCCATGACGTCGAGATCACGGCCGCGAACGTTGTCCCCATCTTCGGGGACGCCGATGTGATGGTCGAAGCGTTCGACCGGGCCGAGGCGAAGCGGATGCTCATCGATACATGGCTATCTCAGCGAGCCGGCAGGCCCATCGTCGCGGCTTCGGGGCTCGCGGGATATGGGGGCAACCGGAAGCTCCACAGCCGGAGGATGGGCGATCTGTATGTTTGTGGAGACGAGGAAAGCCAGTGCCCGGAGGGCGTGAGCCCGATGGCCCCCCGCGTCGCGATCGTCGCCAACCTCCAAGCCAACCTGGTCGTGGCCCTCCTGGTCAAGAAACGGGGAAGGAAGGCGAAGCATGTTCAAGGTCAATGAGTATTTCGACGGAAAGGTGAAGTCGCTCGCGTTCACCGCGGCCGACGGGCCCGCCACGGTCGGCGTCATGGCCCCCGGGGACTATGAATTCGGGACGTCGTCGAAGGAGATCATGACCGTCGTCAGCGGCGCCCTCACCGTGAAGCTCCCGGGATCGGACAGATGGAAGGTCTTCCGCAAGGGCGAATCCTTCACCGTCGGCCCGAACCTCAAGTTCCAGCTCAAGGTCACCGAAGATACCTCTTATCTTTGTCTCTATCGCTGATCGCCGCAGGGATATTCTCCTGAAGCCGAAGGGGAGAACAGATCCCCGCACCTTCTTTTTAGAAGGGGGGAAAACCTCAGCCGCCGGAATATAAGGGGGAGATGACGATCCGGTCGCCTTCGGCGAAGGTCTCGGCCGGACCCACAGCCTTGCCGTTCCGGGTGACGATCCGGGGGCGGTCCGGGCCGATCCCCACGAGCTCGAGGAGCTTCTCCGAGGTGACGGCCTCCGGAACCTCCATCTCCTTCTCGCTGAAGCCGGCCGCGTAGATGAGCGGCCCGATCAGCTTGATGGTGACATTCATTCGAGCTTCCCGTACTTCCGGGCTTCCGCCGCCTCCTGCGAAAGACCGAGCCGTTCGAGGGTCGCTAAGGTCGGGATCCCCCTGCGGTCGTACCCGCGCTGGTCGTAATAATGCTGGAGGAGACCGTCGTACTTTTCGCGGTCCAGGACCTTGCCGGCGATGGGCCCCTCGGTGTCGGCGTTGGAGGGGTCGAACCAGACGCCCGGAGGATAGTCGCCTTCGCGCGTCGCGTTCGGGAATTCCCGGAGGTAATGGAGCTTGATCATGGCGTAGAGGCGGTCGGCGGTCCGCCACATATCGTCCAGGTTCCAGTCGAGGCCGGTGACGGCGTTGAAGTACTTGGGATAGTTGTCGAGGCCCCAGCCGAGCTCGATCCAGGGGAACCGGCAGGAGACGATGAACTCGAACATGCCGCCCCGGATGCGCTGGAGCTCGATGACCTTGGCCGCCTTCTCGGGACCGTAGGATTCGCGCGTCGTGTTCTTGAGCTCGAAGGTGATGATCCAGGCTTCCTTGTGGTGGGCGCCCATGGGTGCGACGCCGAAGGCCAGGGCCTGGCCGGGGATGAACTTGCAGTTGTAGGCCGCGACGTTCGAGGCCCTTGACCTGCATGGCGTAGGCCTCGGAGCCGTGCCCGAAGGCGCGCGCCATCCGCAGGGAGCCGTCGGCGAGGAGGTTGCCCAGGACGCCTTCGCGGCGGGCGGCGAGGCCGAGGAGCTTCTTGGCCGCTTCGGCGTCGCCGAACTTGAAGTCGCCCTTCACCGCCCCGTGGTCGATGGCGTCGGCGTAAAAGCTGAGGACGCATCCGGCCGACATCGTGTCCAGGCCGTACTCGTCGCAGAGCCAGTTCAGCGAGCCGACCTGGTCGAGGTCGAAGATCTCGAGGTTCGGGCCGAGGAGTCCGACGTTCTCGTAGTCGAGCTCGGATTCGCGGCCCTCTCGGTCGTGGATGGTGATGCCGCAGCGCATCGTGCAGTTCGGACAGCCGTAGGTGGCGATTCGGGAGTTGTTCAGGCGCTCGCCGTCGACCTTCCAGGCGTCGGGGTGATGGGTCTTCCGGAAGTTCCGCACGGGAAGGCCGGCCACCTCGTTGCACCAGGCGAGGACGCCGTTGGTGCTCTGGATGGACCATCCCGTCTGCTTGTCGATCTGGCCGACCTTCTTGAGGTCGCCGGAGCCGAGGGCCTTCATACCGGCGGCGTCGGCCTGGGGGATGGGGCGCGTCCCCTTGACCACGATGGCCTTGAGGAGCTTGGAGCCCATGACCGCGCCGATGCCCGGCCGGCCGCCCGCCCGCCCTTCCAGGCTGCGGACGACGGCATAGCGGGCCATGTTCTCGCCCGCCTGCCCTATGTTCAGGACGCCGACGCCCTTTCCGTACTTGGCGTAGATCCAGTCGTTCGTTTCATAGGTCCCTTTGCCCCAGACGTCCCCGGCCGGAAGGAACTCGACCTTGTCGTCCTCGATGGCGAGAAGCGTCGGGCGGTCGGCCTTGCCTTCGACGATCAGCGCGTCATAGCCGGCCTTCCGGAGGTGTTCCGAGACCCGGGTCCCCAGGTTGCCGTCCCCGTAGAAGCCGGTCAGGGGGGATTTGGCGGCGACGACCGCCTTTCCCGTGTTCGGAGCCGGGATGCCGGCGATGGGACCCAGGGCCACGACGAGCTTATTATCGGGGCCGAGGGGGTCGATCCCCGGCTCGAGCTCGTCGTAAAGGATCTTGACGGCGAAACCGCGGCCGCCGACCCATTTCTTCGCGAATTCCTCGCTGAAGCTCTCTTTCTTGAATGTCCTGTCGGTGAGATTGACCCTGAGAATGTGACCTGTCCAACCGTACATCCGGTCCTCCGCAGCTGATTTCGGGCGCCGTGGCGGCGTCCTTCCGATAGCATACGGGAGGCCGGGAAGGGAGTCAACCCCGGATGCTTCTAGGATCGAAGGGTCAGGCTGACTTGCCCGAAAGGGGGGATTTCCATACAATAGAGGCCGTGCGCGGAGCGCTTGCCGCGCGGATGTCGAGAGACAAATATACAGGCAGACCGAAGATGAACCAGGAATCACAACCCTCCGGGGAAGATCCCTCCCTTCTGGACAAGGTCCGCCGGACGCTGATCGGCGGGCCCAAGAACATCAAGGACCCGTCTCTTTTTCACAAGCTGGCCCTCATCCCCATCCTCGCCTGGATCGGGCTGGGCGCCGACGGGCTGTCCTCGGCCGCTTACGGGCCGGAGGAGGCGTTCAAGGCCCTTGGCAAACACACGTATCTGGCCATCTTCCTCGCCCTGGCCACGGCCCTGACCGTCTTCATCATTTCCTATGCGTACTCGCGGATCATTGAGTACTTCCCCTCCGGAGGAGGCGGCTACATCGTCGCGACGCAGACCCTCGGCGAAAAAGCGGGCGTCGTCTCGGGCTGCGCCCTCCTCGTCGATTACATGCTGACCATCGCCGTTTCCATCGTCGCCTGCGGGGACGCCATTTTCAGTTTCTTCCCCGCCCCATTCCAGCAATACAAGCTTCCCTTCGAAGTCCTGGCCATCCTGATGCTGGTCGTCCTCAACCTGCGCGGGATCAGGGAATCGGTGACCTTTCTGGCTCCCATCTTCCTGGTCTTCGTGGCGACGCATCTCTTCATGATCGTTTACGGGGTCTTCTCCCATCTCCCCCGGATCATACCCGTCGTTCATGGCATCCGTGGAGGCTTTGGCCAAGGAGTCGCGACGCTCGGAATGGGCGGGCTGGCGCTCCTGTTCGTGAGAGCGTTCTCCATGGGCGCCGGGACGTTCACCGGGATCGAGGCCGTCTCCAACGGACTCCAGATCCTCCGGGAACCGAGGGTCCACAACGGCAAGAAGACCATGCTTTACCTCTCGACGTCGCTGGGCTTCACGGCGGGGGGCATCCTCATCTGCTATCTTCTTCTCGGTGTCGCGCCCATTTCCGGCAAGACCCTCAATGCCGTCCTTGCCTCGACCCTCTACCAGGGATGGGGGTTCGGACCCCTCCTGGCCCTCGTCACCATCTTCTCGGAAGGAGCGCTTCTTCTCGTCGCGGCCCAGGCCGGGTTCACGGATGGGCCGCGGGTCATGGCCAATATGGCCTTGGACTACTGGTTCCCTCGCCGCTTCGCCTCGCTCTCTGACCGGTTCACCATCCAGAACGGTGTCCTGCTCATGGGCGGGGCGTCCGTGCTCCTCCTTCTGTACGCCCGGGGCAGCCTCCAGACGCTCGTCGTTATGTATTCCATCAACGTCTTTTTGACCTTCTCCCTGTCCGAACTCGGGATGTCCCGGTTCTTCATCAAGAACCGGAAAAAGGAGAAGGAATGGAAGAAACATCTGCCCGTCCACCTGACCGGGCTGACCGTATGCCTGACCATCCTCATCATCATGGCCTTCGAGAAGTTCCTGGTCGGCGGCTGGCTGACCCTGTGCATTACGGCGGTCGTCATCTTCCTCTGCTATCTGACCCGGGCCCATTACGCCAAGGTTCGTGGCGGCGTGCGCGAGCTCGACGAACTCCTGACGAGCCTAACCGTCAAGGGGCCGGTCAACACGGCCCCGGTCGATCCGAAGAGCATGACCGCCATCCAGCTGGTCAACAGCTACAACGGGTTCGGGGTCCACACGTTCCTTTCGATCATCCGGAGCTTCCCCGGCCTCTACAAGAACTTCGTTTTCGTGTCGGTCTCCGAAATGGACGTCAGCGCGTTCAAGGCCCAGGACTCGGTCCAGTCGCTGACCCACTGCACGACCTGCGACCTCGCCAAGTACGTCGAGCTGGCCCGGAAGCTGGGGTTCACCGCGACCTCGAGGTTCGACATCGGGACCGATATCGTCCATACGGCCGTCGAGCTGTGCGAGAAGGCGTCCCGGGAGTTCCCGCATTCGACCGTCTTCGCCGGGCAGTCCGTCTTCCGCCAGCCCAACCTCCTCCACAGGCTGCTCCACAACGAGACGGCGTTCGCTATTCAGCAGGAGCTCCGCTGGCGGGGGATCACAACGGTTATTCTCCCCATCCGTATCAACATCTAGGTCCAAGGAGGCACCCATGGCCAAGAAGCTGACCAGGTCTTTGAGCCGGAAGATGCTCGGCGGGGTCTGCGCCGGGCTCGCCGACTATTTCGACATCGATCCGTCCCTCGTCCGGCTGATCTTCGTCGGGCTGGCCCTCGTCACGGCCGTCCTGCCGATGCTTCTCTTCTACGTCATCGCCTGGATCGTCGTCCCCCTGGAGGCCGTCGAGAAATAGCGCGTTGACTTGTCACGTTTTATCGGATATAAACAAGTCAGTTTGCGGGACCGTACATGAGGAATACCGTCGATCTGCCCTTCAAGCACATCGCCGTCGAGGGCGTCTTCAAGTCCCGCAAGGGCCGCCTGGCAAGCGTCCTGGCCCAGCGCGCGGGGGGAAGCTGGTCCTCGACCATGTCGGCAACCCGTACCTGAAGGAATTCTACGCGGAGAAGGAGGGCGCGGCCTTCCTGGCACAGCTCGTCTTCCTGGCCAACCGTTACCACCAGCAGGTCCGCCTCTTCCAGCGGGACCTGTTCGTCGAGCGGCTCATCTGCGATTACCTGTTCGAGAAGGACAAGATCTACGCCTACCAGACGCTCTCCGACGACGAGCTGCTCGTCTATGACAAGATCTACGGCATCCTCGCCGAGCGCGTTCCCAAGCCGGACCTCGTCATCTACCTCCAGATCTCCGTGCCGACGCTCGTCCGCCGGATCGCCCGGGAAGGGGACCCGACGGAGAAGAACATCTCCGAGAAGTACCTCGAGGATATCGTCGAGGCCTTCGATTATTTCTTCTTCAATTATCAGGCCGCCCCGCTCCTCGTCGTCAAGGCCGACGACCTGGACCTCGACCGGGAGGACGACGTCGACGATCTCCTCGAGCAGGTCCGGCAGATGAAGAAGGGCAGCCTCTATTACGTCCCGCAAAGCTTCGGGGCCAAGCCGCCGAAAAAATGATACAATAGAAGGGAGCGTGGACACCCTTTCGGGTGCCGCGACTCCCGAGGAACGAGACGAGGAGACTTTACCTCAACCCCGCAAGGCGGGGTGGGGAGAAAGGAACGCAACATGTCCGGACAGGATTCCCCCAGAGTGACCGCGCCTTCGCTCCGCGCCTTGAAGGCGTCCGGGACCAGGATCGCGGTCCTGACTGCCTATGACTTCCCCACGGCCCGCATCCTCGACGACGGAGGCATCGACGTCCTCCTCGTCGGCGATTCCCTGGGCATGGTCGTCCTCGGTCACGGAAGCACCGTGCCCGTGACCATGGAGGACATGCTCCACCACACGAAAGCCGTGGCCCGGGCGGCCCGGCGCGCCCTGGTCGTCGCCGACATGCCCTATCTCTCCTTCCATCTGTCGGAGGAGGACTCCGTCCGGAACGCGGCCCGCTTTCTCAAGGAGGCCGGGGCCGGAGGGGTCAAGATCGAGGGGGCCTCCGCGAGGCGGCTGAAGACCGTCGAAGCCCTCGTCGAGGCCGAGATCCCGGTCATGGGACACGTCGGGTTGACCCCCCAATCCATCTGCGGCCTGGGTTCCTACAAGGTCCGGGGGACGACCCTCGGGGAAGCCCGGAAGATCCTTGCGGGGGCCAGGGACCTCGAAAGGGCCGGCGCGTTCTCCGTCGTCCTGGAATCGGTGCCGCTGGAGATCGCCCGCGAGGTCACCTCGCGGCTCGACATCCCGACCATCGGCATCGGAGCCGGGCCGCACTGCGACGGCCAGGTCCTGGTCTTCCATGACATGATGGGCTACGCGACGGGATACCTCCCGAAGTTCGTCCGCCGGTACGCGGACCTCGATTCGGTCATCGGCACGGCGGTCCGCGCCTATGCGGACGACGTCCGGAAGGGCTCGTTCCCCGACGACGCGACGTCCTATCACCTCAAGCCCGCCGAAGCCGGCCGGATCGTTGCGGGGCTCGGTCGCGCGAGCGCCCGGGGAACGAAGCGGGGCGCGCGATGAAGACCATCCGGACGGTCGCTGAAATGAAGGCCCTTTCCCGGGAGATCCGGGCGCTCGGGAAGCGGATCGGCCTCGTTCCGACCATGGGTTCCCTTCATGAAGGCCACCTCAGCCTCGTCCGCGAATGTCGGGCGAAATCCGACGTCACCGTCGTCTCCATCTTCGTCAACCCCGCCCAGTTCGGCCCGAAGGAGGACCTCGGGTCCTATCCGAGGAACTTCGACCGGGACGCCGGATTGCTCGAGAAGGAAGGGGTCGATTATGTCTTCCATCCCGAGCCCTCCGATATGTATCCCGAGGGCTATCGGACGTACGTCACCGTGGAGGACCTCGAAGACAGGCTCTGCGGCCGCTCCCGGCCGGGTCACTTCCGCGGCGTCTGCACCGTCGTCCTCAAGCTCTTCAACATCGCCAGGCCCGACGCGGCCTACTTCGGCTGGAAGGACGCCCAGCAGGTCATCATCCTGAGGAGGATGGCCGCCGATCTCGATCTGGACGTCCGCGTCGAAGCTCTGCCCCTGGTCCGCGACGCGGATGGCCTGGCCCTGAGCTCGCGGAACAGCTATCTGTCGGCGGAAGAGCGGAAGGCCGCCCTTGTCCTGTCGCGAAGTCTGGCCGACGCCCGTCGAATGATCGAGGCGGGGGAAAGGGCCGCGGGCGCGGTCTCCGACAGGATCAAAGAAGCCGTCGCGGGCGAGCCGCGGGCCCGCCTCGATTACGTCGCGGTCGTCGACCCCGTGAGCCTCCGCCCTCTCGACCGCATCGACGGGGAGGCCCTGATCGCCATGGCCGTTCACATCGGCCGGACGCGGCTCATCGACAACGTCCGTATCCTGCGAAAGGAAAGCAGATCATGAAAAGAGAATTTATGACGGGAAAGATCCATCGGGCCACCGTAACGGCGGCCGATCTGAATTACGAGGGAAGCCTGGGCCTCGACGAGGACCTGATGAAAGCGGCGGACCTGCATCCCTATCAGAAAGTGGACGTTTACAATGTCACGACGGGAGAGCGGTTTTCGACATACCTGATCAAGGCCGAAAAGGGCTCGGGTACCGTGGCGATCTACGGGGCGGCGGCCCACAAGGCCGGGAAAGGGGACAAGGTCATCATCGCCGCCTACGCCCTCCTCGACGACGACGAGCTCGAATTCTTCATGCCCAAGGCGGTCCTCGTGGACGGGAAGAACCGGATCAAGGGCGCGAAGCCCCTATCTTGAGATGAGCATCAGGCCGGCGAAGACGGCCGACAGGGCGAAGACGAGCAGCATCAGGGCGAAGATCGTCATGCCCAGCGTCGGGGCCATTCTCAGGAAGCCCCGGTAGGCGCGGACGGTCAGGTACTTGATCAGGACGACGACGAGAAGGGAGAGGGCCAGAACGACGTGAAACCCCGCCCTCAGGGATAGGGAATCCCCGGCCGAGATCCAGAATTTCGCGCCCAGGAAGGCGAGCGGAACGAGCAGGACGAGGAAGAGGCGTCCGGCCCATCTGTGGAACCTCAGGAGCTTGTCGGGGTCGCCCTCCCTTCCGGGCCGCCCCATCCGGAGCATCTGGCTCACGAACGCGGCGATCCCCACCGACACCAGGGCGATGGCGATGATGATCTTGATCGTTCCGAGAGACATCAGGGCCTCCTTTTCGGGTCACTCCTGGTGATAGTTGGGAGCTTCCTTCGTGATGACCACGTCGTGGACGTGGCTTTCCTTGAGGCTGGCTTGGGTGATCTTGATGAACCGGGCTTTCGCCTGGAGCTCGGGGATCGTCCGGCATCCGGCATAGCCCATGCCCGCCTTGAGCCCGCCGACGAGCATCTGGACGATGGCCGTGGCGCTGCCCTTGTAGGGGACGCGGCCCTCGATGCCCTCGGGGACGAGCTTGGCGTCGGCGGGGACCATATCCTGGAAGTAGCGGTCCCGGCTCTGGCCTTCCTTCATGGCCTCGAGGGAGCCCATGCCCCTGTACGTCTTGTAGGCCCGTCCCTGGTACATGACGACCTCGCCCGGGGCCTCGTCCGTCCCCGCCAGGAGATTGCCCAGCATGACGGAATCGGCTCCGGCGGCGATGGCCTTGGCGATGTCCCCGGAGAACTTGATGCCGCCGTCGGCGATGAGGGGGATGCCCTTCGGGCCCGTGACCTTGAAGACCTCGGAGATGGCCGTGATCTGGGGGATGCCGGCCCCCGTGATGACCCGGGTCGTGCAAATGGAGCCCGGCCCGACGCCGACCTTGACGGCGTCGACGCCCAGGTCGACGAGCGCCCTGGCGGCCTCGGCGGTCCCGATGTTCCCGGCGACGAGCTCCTGGTCGGGGCACTCCTTCCGGATCAGGCGGATCGTATCCAGGACCCGTTGCGAGTGGCCGTGGGCGTTGTCGACGACAAGGACGTCGCACTTGGCCTCGACGAGCGCCTGGACCCGCTTGAGGGTATCCGCGCCGACGCCGACCGCCGCCCCCACCCGCAGTCGGCCGAGGGGGTCCTTGGCCGCGCCCGGGTATTGGGTCCGCTTGAGGATGTCCTTGTAGGTGATGAGCCCCTTCAGGCGGTAGTGCTCGTCCACCATCATGATCTTCTCGATCTTGTGCTCGTGGAAGAGCTTCTCGGCCTCTTCGAGGGACGTCCCGATGGGGACGGTGATGAGCTTCCGGGTCATGACCTTGGCAACCGGTGTGCTCAGCCGGGTCTCGAACCGGATGTCCCGGTTGGTGACGATGCCGACGAGCTTGTTGTCCGCGTCCGTGACGGGGAGGCCCGAGATGCGGTATTTCTTCATGACCTCGATGGCCTTCTCGATCTTCTCCTCGGGCCGCATCGTGATGGGGTCGACGATCATGCCGCTCTCATGGCGTTTGACCTTGTCCACCTCTTCGGCCTGGAGCTCGACGGACATGTTGCGGTGGATGATCCCCAGGCCGCCCTGCTGGGCCATGGCGATGGCCATGCGCGAGGCCGTCACGGTGTCCATGGCCGAGCTGATGACCGGAACGCAGAGAGGGATATGCCGGCTGAGGCGGGTTCCGACCTCCGCCTCCGCGGGGTTCACGTCGGACGCGGCCGGGACGATGAGGACGTCATCGAAGGTCAACCCTTCCCTGATGTCGCGTTCCAGCATGGGGCCTCCTAGCCTTATCTTTTCCTTCTGCGGCCGGGGATCGTGGCCCGGGCCTCCTTCGCCTTCGGCGCCTCGATCTCCGCGGCCCCGCCTTCGGACCTCTGGTAGAACAGCGGGCGCTCACGCCGCACGGGCTGTTGGGGCGCCTCTTCGGAGACGACCGGCTGGATGAGGAACAGGTAGCGCAGGGCGTCCTCCTCCACCCGGTCCATCATCGCCTGGAACATCTCGTAGCCTTCCTTCTTGTACTCGACGAGCGGGTCCCTCTGGCCGTACCCCCTGAGGCCGATGCCTTCCTTGAGGTGGTCCATCTCGAGGAGGTGGTCCTTCCATTGGGAGTCGATGACCTGGAGGAGGATCATCCGCTCGAACTCCCGCATGCGGTCGGGGCCGAGGAGCTTCTCCTTGTCTTCGTAGGACGCCTTCAGGGCGGCGAGGATCCTCTCCCGCAGGTCCTCGTGGGTGACGGCCCCCCAGTCGATGCCCAGCTTGTCGATATCCAGGGCGAACTGGGCGAAGACGCCGGTCTTCAGACCGTCCCTGTCCCACTCGTCGGGCTGCTTGTCCTTATTGGCCGACGTATCCAGGAGCCAGTCGAGGATGGATTCGACGAGCTCGGCGAAATACTCCTTGAGGTCCTTGCCGTGGAGGATGTCCTTCCGCTGGCCGTAGATGGCCACCCTCTGCTTGTTCATGACGTCGTCGTACTCGAGGAGATGCTTGCGGATGGAGAAGTTCTGGGATTCGACCTGCTTCTGGGCCCGCTCGATGGCCCGGGAGACCATGGCGTGCTCGATGGGGACGCCTTCGCCCATCCCGATCCGGGCCATGAGTCCCGAGATGCGGTCGCTGCCGAAGATCCGCATGAGGTCGTCCTCGAGGGACATATAGAACCGGGACGAGCCGGGGTCGCCCTGGCGGCCCGCTCGTCCGCGCAGCTGGTTGTCGATGCGCCGCGCCTCATGGCGCTCGGTCCCGATGACGTGGAGGCCCTCGAGCGCGACGACCTTATTGTGCTCCTCGAGCGTCGTTGCCGCGACCTCTTCCGTGGCCTTGGCGAGCTGTTCGGGCGTCGCCTTGACCGGGTCGATCGCGGCCTTCTTCAGGTTTTCCCGGGCCAGGAACTCGGGGTTGCCGCCGAGCAGGATGTCCACGCCGCGGCCGGCCATATTGGTGGCGATGGTCACGGCGCCGACGCGGCCGGCCTGGGCGATGATCTGGGCCTCCTGCTCGTGGTACTTGGCGTTGAGGACGACGTGCTTGACGTTCTTCCTCCGGAGCAGGGTGCTGAGGTGCTCGGACTTTTCGATGGAGACCGTGCCGACGAGAAGGGGGCGGCCCTTGCCGTGGCTCTCCATGATCTCCTCGACGACGGCGTTCCACTTCTCGCCCGAGGTCCGGTAGATGACGTCCGGGCATTCCAGGCGGATGAGGGGCATGTTGGTCGGGACCTCGACGACGTCGAGGCCGTAGATGTGCCGGAATTCCTCGGCTTCGGTCAGGGCCGTCCCGGTCATCCCCGCGAGCTTCTTGTACATGCGGAAATAGTTCTGGAAGGTGATGGAGGCCAGGGTCTGGTATTCCTGCTCGACCTTGACCTTCTCCTTGGCTTCCAGGGCCTGATGGAGGCCGTCGCTGTAGCGGCGGCCGGGCATCAGCCGCCCGGTGAACTCGTCGACGATGATGACCTGGCCGTCCTTGACCATGTAATCGACGTCCCGCTTGAAGAGCGTGTGGGCCTTGAGGGACTGATTGATGGCGTGGACAAGGTCCATCTGGGCAAGGTCGTAGAGGTTGGGAACGCCGAGGTATTTCTCGGCCTCGGCGACGCCGGTCTCGGAGATGGACACGGTCCGCGTCTTCTCGTCGAGCTGGTAGTGCTTGTCCTTGTGGAAGTGGCGGACCAGGCTGTCGACCTTGTAGTAAAGAGCCGTCGATTCATCGGTCGGCCCGGAGATGATGAGCGGCGTCCGGGCCTCGTCGATGAGGATGCTGTCCACCTCGTCGACGATGGCGTAATTGAATTCGCGCTGGACGAGGTCGGTGAGCCGGAACTTCATGTTGTCCCGGAGGTAATCGAAGCCGAACTCGTTGTTCGTGCCGTACGTGATGTCGCGGCGGTAGGCGTCGTAGCGGACCTTCTCGTCGATGTCGTGATAGATGGTCCCCACGCTGAGGCCGAGGAACCGGTAGATCTGGCCCATCCATTCGGTGTCGCGCTTGGCCAGGTAGTCGTTGACGGTGACGATATGGACGCCCTTGCCTTCGAGGGCGTTGAGGTAGGCGGGGAGGGTGGCGACCAGTGTTTTTCCCTCGCCCGTCTTCATCTCGGAGATGCGGCCGCCATGGAGGACGACGCCCCCGAGGATCTGGACGTCGAAGTGGCGCATCTTGAGGGTCCGCCGGGAGGCCTCGCGGACGCAGGCGAAGGCCTCGACAAGGATGTCGTCGAGGGTCGCTCCCTGGGAGAGCTTTTCCTTGAACTCCGCGGTCTTGGCGCGCAGTTGGTCGTCCGAGAGGGCGTGGATGCGGGGTTCGAGCTCGTTGACGGCGGCAACGACCGGGCGGATCTTCTTCAGGTCGCGTTCGTTCTGCGTCCCGAAAACTTTACGGATGAACCACTTGAACATTTCCTATTTATTAACAGAACGCCCCCGGAAAGTCAATTTGCCGGTCAGCGGACAGGGATCTTCCGGAGCAGGGGATTGAGGCGGGTGAGGAGCTCGTAGACGGTCGTGCCGGCCAGGCGGGCCGTCGCGTCGGCATCGACGGTTTCGCCCCGGTCGCGCCCGATCAGAGTGACCACGTCCCCCGCCTTCGCTCCATCCGCGTCGGTGAGGTCGACGGCCAGCATATCCATCGATACGCGGCCAAGGATACGGACCTTCCGGCCGCGGACGAGAGCCTGCCCTTTTCCCGAGAGGGCCAAGGGATAGCCATGCCAGTACCCGACGGGGCAGATCCCGATCTTCGAATCGCGGGCCAGCCGTTCGGTGAGGTCGTAGCCCAAGGACGCGCCGGCCGGGAGGAGCTTCGTCTCGGAGACGAGCGTCCTCCAGGACAGGACCGGCCGGAGGGTGATCCGACCCTCCCAGGCGCGCCGCGTCGCCGCCGAAGGCCAGTGCCCCATGAGTCCGATGCCGATCCGGGCCATGTCGTAATGGGCTTCGGGATAGTTGAGAACGCCCGCCGTAGCGCAGGCGTGGCGGACGGTCTCGAATCCCTCGCGGGCAAAGGCCGCCGCCGCCGCTTCGAACTCGGCGATCTGGGCCCGGGTGGCGGCCGGCCGGGCGGGGTTCTTAGCCGCCGCGAAATGCGTGTAGAGGCCCTCGACCGCGATCTGCCCGGGCCGGGATTTGAGGAACCGCAGGACCCCGGGCAGTTCGGCGGGCTGGAATCCCTGCCGGTGCATGCCCGTATCGACCTTGATGTGAACCCTGATCTTTCTCCCATCCTCGGCTGAGGCCAGGGCCCGGAGGCCCTCGAAGCTCGAGACGGTGATGGCGATACCGTTCCGGGCGGCGTCTCCGAAGCGGCTGGGGAGGGTGAACCCCATGACGAGGATGGGCTTGGTCACGCCCTTCCGGCGCAGGGTGGCCGCCTCGACGATGGAATCCACGCCGATGGCGTCGACGCCGAGCTCCTCGAGGAGCGGGACGAGATCATAGAGGCCGTGGCCGTAGCCGTTCGATTTCGCCACGGCCATGATGCGGCAGTTCGGTCCCAGGATATGCCGGAAGGTCCGCAGATTGTGGGCCAGCGCCGACCGGCTCAGCTCGACCCAGGTCCTGAGCCCGTCCCTCTTGGACGCCGCGACGCTCATGCCTTTATCCTAAGCCGGGCCGCTTCCGAAGTCCAATCCGCGTTCACTTCCTTCCGAGGATCTCGTCGGCCAGGGGCTTGGTTCCGTAGATCCGGACCAGCGCCTCGATGATGCCCGAGGCGTGGACCATGACCGAGCGGGAGATCGTGTCCTCATAGACGAACCGGGTCGGGAGGGACTGGATGTTTCCGTCGAAGAGGACGCCGGTGAATTCCCCCTTGCGGTTGACGACGGGCGAGCCGGAGTTCCCGCCGATGGAATCGCAGGTCGCCACGTAGTTGAGGGGCGTTCGCTTGTCGACGGCCGCTTCCTCGGCGAGCACGGTCGCCGGGAGCTCGTACGGATCCTTGTTGCCGGCCCGGCGCGACAGCTCATAGAGCCCGGCGTACGTCGTCCGATAGGGGACTTTCACGCCCTTGTCGACGTACCCCTTGACGACGCCGTAGCTCAGCCTGAGAGTCGAAGTCGCGTCGGGGGCGATGGCTGTCCCCTTGAGACGGAACATCGCCCGGGCGATCAGAGCCCCGCTCCGGCTTTCGACCGCCTCGACCTCCTTCTCGTGCCTTGTCCGGACGCCGCGCGAAAGAGGATCCACGAGAAGGGCCAGCTTGATCATCGGATCGTCGGAAGCATAGACGGCATCGAGGCCTCCCTCGAGAAGGGCCTTGCGCACGGCGATGTCCTTGAGCTTCGTCCCGGAGATGAGGTCCCGGGCGACGTCGTTCGGCTCACGGCCTCCGAGGATCCATTTGACCTCGATCAGGTCCCCGAGCTCTTCGCGGAGCTGGGCCAGCGAGTCGGCGAGCTTGACGATCTCGAATTCGTCGTAAACCGGGGACGGGGCGAGAACCCTGCGGTCGATCGAAGGGAGGCTGGAATCCCTGAACTCCCTCAGGCGGACGTCGTTAGGCCGGGCTTTCTCCATTGCCCTGCGGACCAGGGTCCGGGCCTGGTCGAAATAGGGCGTATTGAAGCCGTTCGATCGCTCGAAATACGTATAGACCCTGTAATGGGAGGCAAAGGCCTTCTGGGCCGCCGCGACATCGTCCCAGGCCCCGCCGAACTCCTTCGCGAGGGCGGGGTCCTGCGCTACCGCTTCCCGCAGGAGCCGCTCGGCCTCGGCCTTTTTCGCAAGGAGCCCGGCATCGAGGAGCCCGGATTGGTATCCGAGGGTGGCCTTGAGGCCGTTCTCGACGCCGAACAGACTGCGGGCCGCGACGCGGGCCTCCTCGGGCCCTTTCTTCCCGTACTCGCGGAGAAGGGCCTGCCGGCGCTTGAGGTTGGCGATGGAGAACGGATAGGCCGTGTCCCTGAGGAATTCGAGCTGGGCCAGGGTCAGGAGCCTTCCCGTCGAACCCGGGTTGCCCGAGCAGAAGACGAGGTCGCCTTCCCGGACGTCCCGGGCCGCCCACTTGAGGTGGTGGGGAGTCCGCAGCGGTTCCCCGTTCTCGTAGACCCGGAAGAGGGAGATGTCGAGATCGAACCGAGGATAGGTGAAATTGTCCTGGTCGCCGCCGAAGAAGGCGATGAGGTTCTCGGGGGCGAAGACCAGGCGGACGTCGTCGTAGGTCTTGTACTTGTAGAGGTGATACATGCTCCCGGAGTAGAGGTTGACCACCTGATATCTTATGCCGGACCCGGCCGGGGCTTCCCGTTCCAGCTCGGCGACGGCCTTGTTCCTGGCTTCCGCGGCCTGGGAGACCGTCATATCCGGCGTCTCGGCGCCGAGGACCCGCTCCGTGACGTCGATGATCTCGACCAGGACCCTCAGCTCGACGCCGGGACACTTGAGCTCTTCCTCCCGCGTCCGGGCATAGAACCCCGTTTTCATGAGATCCCGCTCCGCGGTGGAGTGGTTCTGGATGAGACCCCGTCCGACGTGATGATTGGTCAGGACGAGCCCCTCCGGAGAGATGAAGGACGCGGAGGCCCCGCCGAACCCGACGGAGGACAGGCGGACGTGGTCGAGCCATTCCTGGGTCAGCGCGAAGCCGTAATCCTTTTGGATCAGCTCTTTGGGTGCCTTGTCGAAGAGCCACATGCCTTCGTCGGCGGGGGCGGGAACGATCAGGGCGAGCCAGAGGGCCGGCAGGAGCGCGGCCTTGACGAAATGTGTTCTATTCATGTTCTTATCTCCGGTGTTCTTATTTTATTTTATATATCCGAGCGATCGGAGGTTCTCCAGCTCGTTCTTCGGAAGGGATCGGAGGTCCGTGGGAACGGGCTGGTCGTCGCGTTCGGCGAACCGGACGAGCCACTCGAGGAACCGGACCTTGAACAGGAGCCGCACGGCGTCCATCCCGGCTCCCTCCTCCTCGAAGACGGGTTCGGCGCGTCGATAGAGGGTCTCGGCGCCGGTGGCCAGGTTGATAATGGCATACCAGTCGCGCCAACGGAGTCCGAAATCGCCGATCTCGGAGAACGAGCGGGCTACCGCCAAGGCGTCATCCGGCTCCCGGGCGACGATCGCGGGGAGCCAGCTCCTTCCGTCCAGCCCGAGCGATTGGCCGAAGAGGTCGAGCACGGTGGGGAATGCGCCGGCGAGCTCGACGGTGGCCTTGACCCGGCCTCTGAGGCCGGCGGCCGCCGGGAACTTGACGATGAGCGGAACGCGGGCCGTTTCCTCGTAGACCTTGTTCCCATGACCCCAGAATTTCCGTTCGTAGAGCGATTCGCCGTGGTCCGAGAGGACGATGATCAGGCTTTCGTCGTACAGGCCCCGGTCCTTCAGGCTCTTCAGGAGCCTGCCGACTTCCCCGTCGATATAGGCGACGGCCTCATCGTAATTGTCGACGACCGTCCTGACCTCATCGGGGTCGAAGGCGCTCCCGGCGTCGATCCGCCGCTGGAACGCCTCGAGGACCCGGCGGGCGAGGGCCCGGTCCTTCGGGTCCGAGAACATGTCCAGGTAAGGCGGCGGCGGCGAGATGGGCAGATGCGGTTCCATGAAGTGGACATAGCTGAAGAGCGGTCCCTGATGCGCGAGCCAGGCTTCGAAATCGGCCGGCAGGCTCTTTCCCTCCCGCCGGCTCCAGCCCCCGATATAGTGGAGATAGTCGTCGATGCCCCGCGCGAATCCCACGTTCTGCGAAACATTCCCGGTCGTCGTGAACAGGGACGTCCGGTACCCTTTGGCCTTGAGGAAGGCGGGGAGGGTGAGGAAGCGCTCGGAGAGCTTGTTCACGAGGATCCTGACCTTATGGCTTTCCGGGTAAAGGCCGGTGAACAGCGTGGCCACGCTGGACCGGGTGAACGAGGCGTTCGCATAAGCGTTCTCGAAGACGACGGCGTCGTCGGCGAGCCGGTCGAGGTTCGGCGACGTCGGCCGAGCATAGCCGTAGAGCCCCAGATGATCCGGCCGGCAGGCGTCGAGGAGGAAGATGAAGATATCAGGCCGGCCCGGGAGCTTCGGCAGCCCGGCGGCCAACACGTCCTTGGCCTGGGCTGAGGAATGCTCGACGACGTCGAAGCTTCCTGAGATCGGAGAGAACGTGGCATATCCGGGGGACGGATCGTCGTATTCATAGACGATCCTGCGAGAGAACAATCCGGGTTTCCGCTCGAAGGTCCGGACGGTCTCGTGTCCCTCGCTGAAGTAAGCCTCGGTGATCCTCAGAACGCCGCTCCCGGCGAAGACCAGCCGCCCTTTCGTCATGCCGGTTCCCACCGTCAGGGACTCGTCCTCGCCGAGATGGCGGCGCGGGTTCGCCTCGCGCGGCCCGGCGAAGACGGACCGGATCCTGAGGACGTCGTTGGTCGTCTTGTCGAACTCAAGGAAATTGAAACCGGCGTTCAGGCGGGCCTTGAATGAAACGGACGCCGGGCCCGGCGAAGGGGCGAGCGTTCCCTCCGCCGCGCCGTTGACGAGGAAACGGCAGGGCTTTCCCTGGAGGATGTATTGGACGGCGATACGGACGTCCGACCCGGACTTCCTCCACAGGATGAAGCGGGCCATGTTCTTTTCCGCGGCGAACTCGCCGTCGCGGACAGCAAAGCCTCCCCAGACGTTCATCCGGCCGGACTCGGGATCTATGGAAGTCTGGTCCTTGTCCCAGACGAACGTCGCCGGAAGGTCGCGGGACGGCGTCCGGCTCCCGCAGGCCACGGTCCCGAGAACGGCGGCCGCGGCCAGGAGGACGGCGGGGGTTCTCTTCATGCCAGCGATTATATCGGACGCGGCGGGGCGCGGCAAGCGGACGAGACCCTTCGCCGTTTCTGTTCCCGCATCCGATAGGCTATAATATCCTGCAAGGCTCGGGAGACCGGTCACCGCTCCCGGGGCGAGGGCGGAAATCGAAACAAGAAACGAGATCGAATACATGGACCTTTGCGAAGCGCCTCTCTTGAAGCCCCTGCGGATCCTCGGCATCGCCGGGGGCGAAAGCGTCCGGCGGAGGCTCCTGTCCATGGGCTTCCATCCCGGCGACATCATCGAGCTGGATTCGGCGGCCATCCTGAGAGGCCCCATCCTCGTCCGGAACACCGCCTCCGGCAGCCGCGTCGCCATCGGCCGGGGGATCGCCCGGAAGATAAGGGTCGAGGTCGCGGATGGCCATCCCTGACGTCCCTTCGGTCATCTTCGTCGGCCAGCCTAACTGCGGCAAAAGCACGCTGTTCAACTCCATCGCCGGCCTGAAGGCGGAGACCTCGAACTTCCCCGGGACGACGGTCAAACATACCCACAGCCGCGTCGCCATCGAGGGGCGCCTCCTCGACATCGTCGACCTTCCGGGCACCTATTCTCTCTGCCCGGCCGACCCCGCCGAGAGGACGGCCCTGCGCCACCTGTTCTCCGAGAAGCCCGACCTCGTCATCAACGTCGTGGACGCCTCCATCCTGGGCCGCAGCCTGGAGTTCACCCTGGAGCTCATCGAACTCGGCCGCCCGATGGTCGTCGCGCTCAACATGATCGACATGGCCGAGAAGAAGGGGATCAGGATCGACGCGGCCAAGCTGGCCGCGCGTCTCGGCGTCCCCGTGGTCCCGGTCATCGCCTCGCGCGGCCGCGGCGTGAAGGAGCTCCTGGACGAGGCGTTCCGCGTCCTCGAACGGCCCGTCATGCCGAGCCCTCCGGCGTGGTCGCGGGACGTCGAGGCCCGGGTCGAGGAGATGGCCCGCCTCCTTCCGGAGGATTTCCCGCTGGTGGCCGGCCGGAGGTTCACGGCTGTCAAGATGATCGAGGCCGATCGCCTCTTCTGCGACCGCATGCTCGGCGAGCTCGAGCCGGCCCTCAAGGGCGAGGTCGAGCGCGTCCGTGCGGAGCTCGAATCCGGCCGGAACATGCCCGCCTACGAGGTCGTCGCCGCGGAGCGCCACCACCTGGCCCTGAAGATCGCGGAGGAGGCCAGCCGAGTCACGCGGGGGATAGGGATCTCCTGGGACAAAAAGGTCGACGCCGTGATCATGCACCCTTTCTACGGGTATGTCATCCTCCTCGCCGTCTTCATGGCCTTTTTCTTCCTCATCTTCAAGATCGGGAACCCGCTCGAAGGCCTCCTTCTCAAGCCTTTCGCCGCGATCAGCCTCGACCTCAAGCGGCATCTCGGCTCGAACGTCCTGTTCCATTTGGCCGACGGGCTCGTTCAGGGGATCGGCGGAGGGATCGCCATCGTTCTTCCGTATTTCATCCCCCTGCTCGTCCTGATGGCCTTCCTCGAAGACTTCGGATACCTGGCCCGGGCGGGATTCCTGCTCGATGCCTTCATGCATCACATCGGCCTTCACGGGAAGTCCGTTTCGCCGTTCATCCTCGGTTTCGGATGCAACGTGCCGGCCATCGTCTCCACGCGTATCCTGGAATCTCGCCGGGACCGCGTCATCACCTCGCTCCTCATTCCGTTCATCCCGTGCTCGGCCCGGACGACGATCATCCTGGCCCTCGTCGCCTTCGCCCTGGGGCCGTGGGCGGCGCTGGCCTTCTATGCCGGCAACATCCTGCTCGTCGCCGTCCTCGGCAAGATCCTGTCCTCGTTCACGAAGGCGCCTTCCCCGGGTCTCATCCTGGAGATCCCGACCCTGAAGCGTCCCCGTCTCGGGAACGTCCTGCAGAAGACCTATTTCCAATTACGGTCGTTCATCGGGTTCGCCTGGCCCATCCTCATCGCGGGCAGTGTCTTCCTCGGGCTCCTCCAGGCCATCCACGTGGACCGCCTTATCAACGCGGTCCTCGCCCCGCTCGTGTCGGGCGCCCTTGGCCTGCCCCGGGAGCTCGGCGTGACGCTCATCTTCGGGTTCCTACGCAAGGAGCTCTCCCTCATCATGATGCTCCAGGCCCTCGGGACCGGCTACGGGGATCTCCTCGCGGTCATCACCAAACAACAGCTCCTCGTCTTCACCGTGTTCGTCAGCTTCTTCATCCCCTGTCTCTCCACGTTCGCCATCCTCTGGAGGGAGGTCGGCAAGAAGGTCGCCTTCCTCTCGGTCGGCCTCAGCGTCTCCGTGGCCATCCTGCTTTCCTGGCTCATCCGTATCATCCTGTAGCCGCGGGCTTCGGCCCGCGTCCCGGAAGGCGACGCGAAGGGATATTTCGAGAAGAACAATATCGCCTACCCGGTCTTTCCGGGCGACGCCGTCGCGGACGCCTACGGGGTGAACGAATGGGGGATCCCCGCCGTTTTCGTCATCGACCGCGCCGGCAGGATCTTCGACTATTTCACCGGGTATTCGGGAGAGGAAACGGACGGGCTCTTAAGATACGCCATCGGGCAGGCCCTCGAAAGATAGCTGTAAGATATTATCAATTAAGGGATTGAACGGCGCTTTGGCCTGCCGATCAACGCGGAGCCTGGGACCCCGGCACCTTCTCGCGCGCAACATGACGAGCTTTTAGCCCGGCGGCGGCCGTTTTGCCGACGAGGGCGGCAAGGTCATCCAAGGGCGCGGTACGGATCGTTTCGATGTTGCCATAGCGGGCCAGGAGAGCGGCCTTGCGCTTCGGACCGAGGCCGGGAATTCCGTCCAGGGCGGAAGCGAAGCTCTTCTTGGCCCGGCGGCCGCGGTGGAAGGCGATGGCGAAACGGTGGGCCTCGTCCCGGACGTGCTCGACGAGCTTCAAGGCCGGCGAGGTCCGGTCGAGGCGGATGCCCGTCCGGTGCGCCGGTGTGAAGATGATCTCCTCGCGCTTGGCGAGGGAGATGAGGGGGATCCCCATGACGCCGGCATCGCTGAGCCCCGCGATCGCGGCCGCGAGCTGCGGCTTGCCGCCGTCGACGAGGATGAGGCCGGGCATGCGGGAAGCCTCCTCCTTGAGACGCGCATAACGCCGGTGGACGATCTCCCGGAGACTCCCTACGTCGTTCGGCCCTTCGATCGTCCGGACCTTGAACTTCCGGTATTCCGCCTTGTTGGGAACGCCGCCGTCGAACACCACGAGCGAACCGACCGATTCCGCCCCTCCCGTGTTTGAAATGTCGATCCCCTCGATCCGCCAGGGGGCCTCCTTGAGCCCGAGGACTCCGGCCAGGGCCAGTAGGGGAGGCGTCGATCTTTTCGCATCGCCCAAGGCGAGAGCCGCGTTCTGTCCGGCCATCCCGGTCAGCCTCGCGTATTTGCCCGCCTTGGGGACGATCAGCCGGGGTCTTTTTCCTTTTCCGCCGGCCAGGTCCTCCTCGAGGCGTCGGGCGCCGGCGGGCTCGAAGGGCAGGAGGATCTTCGGGGGCGTCTCGGCTCCGGCGTAGAACCTCCCGACGAGCTCGGCCAGGATATCGCCGTCGGAACGTTCCCCCGTGCCTTGCGCGAACGTCCCGCGGGAATCCCGGACCTTGCCGCGCCTCATGAAGAAGACATGGAGGGCCACCGCGTCCCCGGACCTCGCATAGCCCACCGCGTCCAGGTCCTCGAGACCGACGTCGATGGCCTGCGGCCTCTGCCGGAGGTCCTCGAGGGTGCCCAGGAGATCCCTCAGACGGGCGGCCTCCTCGAATCTCTGTCCGGCGGCCGCCTCCCGCATCCGCGCCTTCAGGCTCCGGGCCAGCTCCTCGGTACGGCCCTCGAGAAAGAGCCGGGCGCCGTCCACGTCCTTGCTATAGTCGGCCGCGGAGATGAGTCCGACGCAGGGGGCCGAGCACAGCCCGAGGTCGTGCTCCAGGCACGGCCGCTTGCGGCCCCGGAAGACGGCCTCCTCGCAGCCGCGGACCCTGAAGTACTTGTTGACGAGGCGGATGGTACCGCGCGCGCGGCCGGCCGGAGAGAAGGGGCCGAAATATCGGGACCCGTCGCGCTCGACCTTGCGGCTCATGGAGACCGCCGGGAATTCCTCGCGGACGGTCAGCTTGAGATAGGGGAAGCTCTTGTCGTCCTTGAGCCGGAGATTGAACTTCGGCCGATGCTGTTGGATGTAGTTGTTCTCGAGAAAGGCTGCTTCCTTCTCCGAACCGGTCAGGATGGTGTCGATATCGGCCGTCTCGGCGAGGATGTTCCGGACCTTGATATCCGGCCCGGGGAGGAAATAGGAGCGCACGCGGTCCCGGAGAGAGCGGGCCTTCCCGATGTAGAGGACCTTCCCTTCGGCGTCCCGGAAAAAATAGATCCCGGGCTTGTCGGGAAACCCCGCGACCTTTTCCCTCAGCGAGCCCGCCATCTTCGTTCCCGTCTCCAGGAGCTCCCGTCACAGGGCGAGCTCGAGCTCGCGTTTTTTCAAGCGGCTGAGCTCATCCCTGTAAGCGGCCGCCTTCTCGAATTCAAGGTCCTGCGACGCCCGGGCCATGAGCTTCTCGAGCTCATCCATTCGTTTCTTCCGCTGTTCGGGCGACAGGGCGAACTCTTTATCCTCCGGGATGCGTGTCAGGTCGACGTAATCCCGCTCGTAAACGCTGCTCAGGACCTCGTCGATGCCCTTGACGACGGACTGCGGCGTGATCCCATGGCGCCGGTTGTACTCCTCCTGGATCGCCCGGCGCCGGTTCGTCTCGCCGATGGCCGCCTTCATCGAGTCCGTCATCGCGTCCGCATAGAGGATCGCGCGTCCGGCGACGTGGCGGGCCGCCCGGCCGAACGTCTGGATGAGCGCGCTGGCCGACCGCAGGAATCCCTCCTTGTCGGCGTCCAGGATGGCGACGAGGGAGACCTCGGGAAGGTCGAGCCCTTCCCGGAGCAGGTTGATGCCGACGAGGGCGTCGAACTCGCCCTTCCGGAGGTCCCTCAGGATCCGGACCCGGTCGAGCGTTTCGATCTCCGAATGCAGGTAGCGGACGCGGAGGCCGAGCTCGTGGTAGTGGCGCGTCAGGTCTTCGGCCATCTTCTTGGTCAGGGTGGTGACGAGGGTCCGCTCGCGCCGCTCCGCCCGCGCCGCGATCTCGGACATCAGGTCGTCGACCTGTCCCCGGACCGGCCGGACCTCGATCTCCGGGTCGGTGAGGCCCGTGGGCCGGATGACCTGCTCGATGACCCGGCTTCCGGCCTTCCCGATCTCGTACGATGCCGGCGTCGCCGAAACGTAGATGACCGGCCCGACCTTGACCTCGTATTCCCCGAAGTTCAGGGGGCGGTTGTCCAGCGCCGAGGGCAGGCGGAAGCCGTGTTCGATGAGGGTCGTCTTTCGCGACCTGTCGCCGTGGTACATCCCCCCGATCTGGGGAACGGTGACGTGGGACTCGTCGACGATGGTCAGGAAGCCCTCGGGGAAATAGTCGAGGAGGGTGAACGGCGGCTCGCCGGGCTTCCGGTCGGAAAGATAGAGCGAGTAGTTCTCGATGCCTGGGCAATAGCCGAACTCCCGGAGCATGTCCAGGTCATAGAGGGTCCGTTCCTCGATCCGTTCGGCCTCGACGAACTTGCCTTCCGCCCGGAAGGCGGCCACCCGCGCGACCAGCTCTTGCTCGATGCCGTCCGCGGCGGCCTTGAGGACCGCCCGGGGGGTCGAGAAAAAAGTCCTCGGATGGACCATGATCCGGTCGAAGGCCTCCAGCGTCTTCCCGAGGAGGGGATCGACGGCGGACAGGGCCTTGATGCGCCCGTCCTCGAGCTCGATCCGGTAGGCGAAGTCCTCGTAGGAGGGAAAGATCTCGACGATGTCGCCGCGGACCCGGAAGGAGCCCCGCTTGAGATCCTCGTCGCGCCGCTCGTACTGGACCTCCGTGAAGCTGTCCAACAGCTTCTTCCGGCTCAGGGCCTGGCCGGCCTCGAGGGCGAAGCTCATCTCGTGGTAGGTGGCCGGGGCGCCGATGCCGTAGATGCAGGAAACCGAGGCGACGACGATCACGTCCCGGCGCTCGAAGAGGGAGTTCGTGGCCCGGAGGCGGAGGCGGTCGATCTCGTCGTTGATGGTCGCCTCCTTGGCGATGTATGTGTTCGAGGAGGCGATGTAGGCTTCCGGCTGATAATAATCATAATAGCTGACGAAATATTCGACGGCATTCCCCGGGAAAAAGCGCCGGAACTCCTGATAGAGCTGGGCGGCCAGCGTCTTGTTGTGGGAGATGACCAGGACCGGACGCTGGGCCCGGGCGATGACGTTGGCCATCGTGAAGGTCTTGCCCGAGCCCGTGACCCCCATCAGGACCTGGTGCCGCTCTCCGGCCTCCAGCCCTTCGGCCAGCCGGCCGATGGCCCGGACCTGGTCTCCTCGGGGCTCGAAGTCGGAACGGAGCTCGAACGCGCGCATCGATGGCATTATAACAAAAATTGTGCTATATAGTTCCCGCGATAGAAGGAGGGCCCATGAAGAAGATCATCCTTTTGACCGTGATCACGATCCTCGTCGTCGCCGCGTTCCTTGCCGGGGCGCCGGCGGCCGAAAAGCCGAGGATCGGCGTCCTGCGATTCACCAACCAGACCAGCGCGGGTTGGTGGAGCGCCTCGGTCGGCCGGGAGCTGTCCGACATGCTGGCTTCGGAGCTCGCATCCACGCGATCCTTCCAGGTCCTCGACCGGAAGGACATCGAGGCCGTCCTCGGGGAGCAGGACCTGAGCGATACCGATCGGGTCGATCCGGCGACCAAGGTCAAGATGGGCAAGCTGAAGGGGGCCAAGTATCTCGTCGCGGCCACGGTTTCCTCCTTCGAGGAGGACGTCAAGGCCACGGGCGGCGCGGTCCGCTTCAAGGGCCTCAGTGTCGGCGGGAAGCGCGACAAGGCCTACATCGCCATCGATCTCAAGGTCGTCGACTCCGAGACCGGCGAGATCGTCGATACCCGAACCATCGAGGCCGAAGCCAAGGGGCAAGGCCTGGCCGCAGGCCTGAGCCTGCGGAACTTCAGCATCAACGGCGCCGATTACCAGAAGACCCCGGCCGGGAAGGCCATCCGGGCCTGCGTCATCTATATTTCGGAATACCTCGAGTGCTCGCTGGTCCGCGGCACGGACGCCGACTGCATGAAGAAGTGGGACGACATGGACCGGCGGCGGCGGGAAAAGGACAAGGGGACGATCGATATCGACTAGGCGCGCCGCTCCATCCGGATGGCGCCCTTGAACTGGGCCCCGGCCAGGACGGAGACCGTGGCGGCGACGACGTCCCCGCTCATCCGGCCCGTCTCGGAGATGAAGGCCCGCTCGGAGGCGACGACGTTCCCGATGAGCTCGCCGTGAATGACGACGTTGCGGGCCCGGACGTCGGCCTCGACCCGGCCGCCGGGGCGGATGGTGAGATCATGGGGCCCCAGGTCGATGGTCCCGGTCACCCGGCCGTCGACGACGAGGTCCTCGCCGCCGGCGATGTCCCCGCGGAAGGACAGCCCGTTCCCGATGCGTGAGGCTCCGGCCGACGGCTGATTGACTTGGCTGTCTTCTTGGGCCATGATGTCCGCCTTTCCCGTGGGATTGGAGGATTATATGTGCCGCCGGCCGCGGCTGTCAATCGGGCGGGTTCCGCCCGGGGGCATACGGCCGGCCGCTGATGGAGGTCATAGCATCATGAAACGTACGCGGGTCATTGCGATTATCCTTCTCTCCGTTATGGCTCTCGCGGGGCCGGCCCGGCCGCAGTGCCTGGCCGATGACCCCCGCGTGGCTTCGGCCCTCGAGGTCGTGAGGGTTTGGCTGGACGCCCAAAGGGCCTACGAGCAGATCCCGGGCATCTCGGCCGCCATCGTCCACGACCAGGAACTCCTCTGGAGCGGGGGCTTCGGCTTCGCGGACATCGCCCGCACCGCGCCGGCGACGCCAAAGACGATCTACAGCATCTGTTCCATATCGAAGCTGTTCACCAGCATCGCCGTGATGCAGCTGCGGGACGCGGGCAAGCTGAGGCTGGACGATCCGGTGAGCCGGCATCTTCCCTGGTTCACGATCGAGCGGTCAGCCCCGGAAGGACCCGAGATCACGATCGAGGGGCTCCTGACCCACGCCTCGGGGCTTCCGCGCGAGTCGGACTACCCCTACTGGACGGGACCGGACTTCCCGTTCCCCACGCACGAGCAGATCGTCGAGCGCATCTCGAAGCAGAAGACGCTTTATCCGGCGGAAACCTACTTCCAGTACTCGAACCTCGGGCTGACGCTGGCCGGCGAGGTCGTCGCGGCCGCTTCGGGGATGCCCTACGCCGAGTACGTTCGCCGCAACATTCTCGATCCGCTGGGACTATCGAGCACGACCTCGGAGGTCCCGGCCCATGAACGCGGCGGCCGGCTCGCCACGGGCTACAGCGCCCTGAGGCGCCAGGGAGGCCGCGAGGCCATGCCCTTGTTCCAGGCCCGGGGCGTCGCTCCCGCGGCCGGATTCGCGTCCACGGCCGAGGACCTGGCCCGTTTCGCCCAATGGCAGTTCCGCCTCATCCGCGGCGGCGCGACGGAGGTCCTCAAGGCCAACACCCTTCGTGAGATGTACCGCGTCCACTTCGTGGACCCCGATTTCGACACCACCTGGGGGCTGGGCTTCTCGGTCAGCCGGAACGCCGGCAAGACCTTCGTCGGCCACGGCGGGTCCTGCCCGGGGTACCGGACGGAGATCCTGCTCAAGCCCGAGGAGGCGGTCGCGACCGTGTTCATGTCGAACGCCCTGGGCGTCGACACCGAGCTCTTCGCCCAAAGGATGTACGACATCGTCGCGCCGGCCATCGCGGCCGCCGTCAAGGATCCCAAGGGCGCGAAGGCCGCCGACCCGGAGCTGAGGAAATATACGGGATCCTTCGCCTCGACATTCGGGGGAGAGATCGCCATCGTCATCTGGGAGGACGGGCTTGCGTCCATGTGGCTCCCGTCGATGGACCCCGTCCGGGGGCTCACCAAGCTGAAGAAAACAGGCGAAGGCGTATTCCGCCGCGTCCGGAAGGACGGGGAGCTCGGCGAGGAGGTGGTCTTCGAGATGGGAGCCGACGGTCGCCCGGCCCGCCTCAAGTGGCACAGCAATTATTACCCGAGGGTCGGCGGGGACCAGGAGGCCGGAAAGGGCTGACGGAGCCCTCCGGTCCAGGTTGACTTCGGTCCCGATTGTGCTAGAATTCTCCTGCTTGAACGGCGCCCGTGAGCGGGCATAGCTCAATGGTAGAGTACCGGCTTCCCAAGCCGGGTGTTGTGGGTTCGAGTCCCATTGCCCGCTCCACCATTTTCCTTCGTCGAAAGCCCTTTTCATGAAGACTTGGCATTTGATCATCGAGGACGCGCCCCGGCGGGGCTCCTGGAACATGGCCGTCGACGAATACCTCTTTGCCGCGGCCCAAAAGGAGCGCGCGACCTTCCTCCGGTTCTACCGGTGGGAGAGGCCGACGGTATCCTTGGGATATTCTCAGACCGCGGCCCGGGCGGCCGACCTCGATTTTTGCCGGGCCAACGGGATCGACGTCGTCCGGCGGATGACCGGGGGGAAGCTCGTCCTTCATTACCGGGAGCTGACGTATTCCCTGGCCTCGTCCGATACGGAGCTGTTCACGGACACCCTGAGGGAATCGTACCGGCGTATTTCGCTCGGTCTTGTCCGGGGGCTCGAGCTCATGGGGCTGGAGGCCAGCCTGGCGGCGTCCTCGCCGCCCGACTATGTCCGGGGGATGATGCCGTGCTTCGCTTTTCCGGCGAGGGACGAGGTCGAGATCGGCGGACTGAAGATCGTCGGCAGCGCCCAGAAAAGGACGGGGGCCGCCTTTCTCCAGCACGGCTCCGTGCCTCTGGAAAAGGACGAGGACCTCCTCAAGGGAGCCGCCCGGTCCCAAGCCCCGGATAACGGCATCCGTATGGCCTCTCTTGCCGAGGCCCTGGGGCGGCCCGCAGCCTTCGAATGGGCCGCCGGCCGGCTGTCCCTCGGGCTTTCCGAGTTCTTCGGGATCGTTTTGGAGCCCTTCTCCCTGGACGCGGCCGCTTCCGGGGAGATCGCCCGCATCGAAGCCGAGCGCTACGGCAACGAAGCCTGGACGCTCGGAAAATTGGTGCCTCGGGCTTTAGCCTGAGCTCTTGTTTCGGCACCCCTCAGCGTGAATCCTCCCGATCAAGGCGCAGGCTAGAGCCCGCGGCTGCACGAAAGCCTTGCCCTCGCGGAGTTTGTTTTGACTTTTTGAATAGGGCCGTGATACCATCCCCTCAGAACGAGGGAATCCATGAACGAGATCGACGAACTCCTCAAGCTGGATGCCCGGGACCTGCCGCCCCTGAGGCCCATGCTCCTCGACGACCTTTACCAGAACACCCTCAAGAACCTCCACCTGGAGCTCGGGACGGGCCCCGTCCTCTTCCTGCTGTCCCCGTCCTATTCCGTGATGGCGCCCACTCCCGACGACGCGGTGACGGAGCTCATCACCCGCAAGGAAGCGCTCCTCGAACATCTCAGGGAATATATCATTCAGAACCTGGCCATCTATTCCGTGCTCCTCGATACGAGCAGCTACTTCGTCGAGCAGAACGGCTTCCTGGTCCTGGCCCGGCTCCGGGAACGGGATTCCGAGGGCCGGCGCTATGAGATCAAGTTCTACACGCATTCGCCCAAGGAGCTCCTGACCCATTACGAGGACAAGATCTACATCGGCCGGGATTTCGTTGACCTGTACAACTTCAACCGGAAATACCTGGGGGTCAAGGAGAACATCATCTCCCTCAAGAGCCAGTGCGAATTGCTCCTCGAGAAGGGCAAGACCAAGCTGAAGGCCCCCCAGGAGCACAAGTCCTTCTTCCAGGAGATCCAGGAGTCCGTCAACGAGCTCCATACGGAGAGCCTTCTGCTTCTCCAGCCCATGCCGCCCTACCTCGACTTCGCCAAGCTCTCGGGGAAGGACCTCATCGAGATCAACTCCCAATACCGGACGATCAACCATTATCTCATCGAGCTCCATGACGAGATCGCCGAATTCGAGAACCTCCTGAGGCAGAAGAAAGAGTCCGATTTCGTCCGCTACGTGACGAAATACAAGAAGGACCTGACCAACCTCATCAACTATTTCAACATCAAGATCAACGGCGCGCTCACCCAGCGCATCTACAACTGCCGCAGCAAGCACTAAGGGGTCTTGTTCTTTTCGAGGCTCTCATAGACCAGCTCGAGCCACCCCGGAACGGGCATGAAGCCTTTGGTCCAGGGCCCGAACCGGTCCGGCATCCCGGCGGCCTGGATCTCCTCCAGGCTCATCCCTTGCTCCATCCGCCCGCGGACGAGCTCCGCGGAATCGGCGAGCATGTCCCGGAAGGCCTCGAGCTCGCCCTTTCCGGCCAGGGGGCCGTGGCCGGGGATGATCCTGACGTCTTCGGGCAGGCCGTCGAGGATCGCATCCAGCTGGCGGGCCCAATTGACGACGTCGCCCCCGCTCGGGACGTCCAGATAGGGGAACATGCCGTTGAAGAACATATCGCCCGTGTGGACGATCTTCAGCGCGTCGAGGAAGACGACGGTGTCGCCGCCGGTGTGGGCGTGGGGATAATGGACGAGCCGCAGGTCGAGCCCGCCGGCGTGGGCGGCCATCCTATCGGAGTACGTGAGAACGGGAAGGGCGTCTCGGGGGAGGGCCTTGATGGTATCTCCGAACCTGGGCTGGTCGGCGGCGTTCAGCGCTCTCGTGTTCTCGTGGGCGACGATGACGGCTGCGGGGCCGAAGGCCTTGTTGCCGTTCACATGATCCCAATGCCAATGGGTATTGACGAGCACCCTTACCCTCCCGCCGCCGGGCAAGGACTTGAGGGCTGCGCGCAGCTTCCCGGCCATTTCCTCCTCCATGGCGTCGATCATGAAGATGCCGGCAGGATCGGCGACGACGCCGACGTTGCCGTTGCCGCCGGACGCGAGCATAAAGACCGGCCCGGCCACCGGGACGACGGAGACCGGGGCCGGTTCCGTGGTTTGCGCCTGGAGACAGATAGCGAGCCCGGGGACCAGAAGGGCTAGGCTTGCGAGTCCGTGTTTCATGGCGGGGCACCTCCTGCGGATATCGGCTGTCCGTAATATATCCCGCGCGCGCACCCCTCCGCCAGGGAAAAGATCGGGGGTGCGGGCCTTCCGGGTCCGAGGGTTTCTCTCCCGGGCTTAGCGGCCCGGGGCCTTTTCCGCGGCAGGCGGTCCGGGTTCCTCTACGACGATGTCTCCGTAGCTCGTCGAGAGCGTTACCGAAAGGCCCTCGGCCGCGCCGACGAACGCCTTGACGAGAGCTTCGCCGTTCGATGTCTCGAGGTCGGGGCGCTCGGCCAGGCCCCATTTGACCTCCCCGCCCTTGGAGCGGGCTTCCAACGGGACCCGCGTTCCTTTCGGCCAGACGATTCGAATCGTCCCGTAGCTGTTCTTCACTTCGATGGCCGAGGAGACGGCCGTCGGGGCCAGGACGGCGTTCGCGTGGGAGAGGCCAATGTCCGCCCGTCCCGTGAAGTCGGCGAGGTCGAGGTCCTCGTAGGAGGTCGCGATCCGGATGGTATCGGCCGCGACGGAGCGTCCGAGGACGCCGACGCTCCTGCCCTCAACGTCAAGATCCCCCTTGATGTTGTTCGCGCGGACCTTGGCGTAGGTCGTCGCGATCTTCAAAGCCCCGGCGACCCCGTCCGCCTCGACGGCCGAATGATGGCCCACGACCGTGGCCGGCCCGACGTCCACCAGAGAAACGCGTTCGTAGGTCGTCCGGACGTCCACGGGGCCTTTCACTCTCAGAAGAGAGACTTCGCTATGCTCGCCGGCGATCGTCGCGCCCGCCGCGGCGTCGCTCAATTCGACCGTTCCATATGCGTGATCGATGCGGACCTCGCCCCCCGTCTGCCGGACGCGGACGTCCGCGTGACGGGCCGAGATCCGGCAGGACGTCCCGATGCGGGCCACCGCGACGTCCTCGTAGCTGTTCTTGATGGAGAGGTCCTCCGCGATGTCCGAAGCGTCCACCCGCCCGTGCCGGGCGTCGATCGCGGCCTTCCGGAGGCCCGATGCCGTGACCGTCCCGTAAGAATTGAAGACGACCACGTTCGTCCCCGCGGGCACGACGAGCCGGAAGCTCGTTTCGAAGCCCTTCTTGGGGAACGTATCCCTGTTCGTCGCGATCTTCAGCACGCCGGCCTCCCGCGTGATGACCGGCTTCAGGGCGTCGGCGACGTTCCGAGCCTCGGCCTCATTCCTCCTCCGGATCTTCTTCAGGAACATCATCGAAACCGTTCCCTGATCAGCGCCCCGGACCTCGACCTCGCCGTGGGCGTTGCGGACCTCGATCAGGGCGGGGACCGGGGCCTCGAGGGTCAGGGATTCCTCGAAGTCGAACGTCCGGCTCCCGATGGGGCCGTCCCAGTCCCAGTCGAGCTTGAGCCCGCCTGTGTTCGCCTGATAGAGCAGGACCCCGACGATCACGATGAGGATGAGGAGGAGGACCTCTCTGGCCTTCATGTCCCTAGACCTCGTCGGATTTCCGGGTCTTCGCGGCCTCGTTCTTTTCCTTGATGCCGAAGTAGAGCTTCCAGCCGCCCCAGACGATGAGGATGAGCGGCCAGAGCCGGGCCACGGAGTCCCAGATCTCGACGTTCAGCGTGTCGAGCAGGAACACGAAGCCGATGGCGATGAGGATGAACCCCCAAACCAGCGTATCTCTGCGCGCTTGTCGTGTCATGGTATCCTCCTGAGTCAGGCCTTCTTCGTCCGGGCGAAGTGGTCGAAGACCAGCTTGATGCCGAGCCCGATGACGGCGAGCGGCCAGAAGTCGAACAGCGTGTCGTAATCGATGACGTCGAAATTGGCCAGGAGCAGGAGGGCGCCGAGGGCGACGAGGACGGTCCCCCAGAAAATGGACCCGGCTTTGGCGGGTTCGAGGATCTGGTCCTCGATCGCCGCCGTCTCTTCATCGCCGCCGGTCAGGGCACGCCGGTTGATGGCCGACGCCGTCTGGACGGACTCGATGATCTGATAAAAGTAGAATCCCCCCAGGATGATGCCGAAGAACGGCTGGCCGTGGCCGTGTCCCTGGATAGTCACCAGGCCGGCGAGCATGAAGAGGTAAACGATCCCCTTGACATACAAGCCGTTGTACATGGCTCCGATCCCGAACGGGAAGAAGCCGGCCAGGATGCCCGCCAGAGCCGGAGACTTCGGCGGTCTCTTCTGGATGATGATCTTTTCTTCCATGTCATTCCTCCATATGGTTGAGTATCTTTATTCCTGTTCCCCGTCCCCGCCCAGGATGTCGACGCTCCTGAGGGAGCCGAGGAGGTTTTCCCTGCCGGCGCCGATCCGGTCCGGGATGGCGCCCGCCTTGACGTAGAGCCGCTCGATCCGGCCGTAACCGGCGTGGATCTGCCGGTTGAAACCCTTCTGGACGGTGTGGCCGGCCGGGGTGAAGGCCAGGAACGAGATCAGGACCAAGAGGCCGGTCGCCCCGGCGAAGACCGGCTGGAGCGAGGGGCGGAGCAGGAAATCCCGGACCAGGCCGAACTTCCTCTTGCGCTCCGGGATGGCATAGAGCCGGCGGAGCAGCTCGGAAGAGGGCTCGATCTCCGGCAGGGAGGCCAGAGCGTCCCGGGTGTCCCTCATGGCCTCGAACAGGGAAGCGCACTCCGGACAACCGGCGAGGTGAGCCTCGACCTCGGCCTTCCGCGGGCCGTCGAGCTCGCCCTCGATATAGTCCGAAAGCAGCTCTTCCGCGTGCGTCCCGTTCATGCTCTACCTCCCACGCCCGGTCTCAGGATCTCGGCCAGCTGGAGCCGGCCCCGGTTCACCCTGGATTTTATCGTGCCCAGGGGAAGGCCCAGATTGTCGGCGATCTCCTCGTAGGTCAGGCCCTGGATGTCCCGCAGGATGACCGTGGCCCGGATCTCCGGGGACAGGCCGTCGAGGGCCTTCCAAACGGTCTTGCGGTCCTCTTCGCGGGCCAGGCTCTTCTCGGGGCTGTCGAACGCCGCCTGGGTCATCGTTCTCTCGTCGAGGTCGTCCCTCTGGGTCCGTTCCAGCCGCGTCCGCCGGTACTCGTCGATGAGGTGGTTCTTGGCCAGGGTCAGGAGCCAGGCGGTGAAATTCCGCTCGAAATCGTACTTTTTCAGGGACCCGTACAGCTTGAGGAAGATATCCTGGGTCATGTCCTCGGCTTCCTGCCGGCTCCCCGAGAACTGGTAGGCCAGGTTGAAGACCTTCTTCGAGTAGGCGTTAACCAACATTTCCCAGGCGCTCCTGTCGCCTTTCAAGCATTCCCGTATGACCGTGTTCAAATCCACTCAATTCACCTTGGTTGACGGATATGCCTGGGAAAAAGTTCCTTTACGTGCCCCATTCTAACCTAGGGAGGGGTCAGGTCTCAACTTTTCAACTTTCCCGCCCGACCGGGGGTACGTTGAAAAGTTGAGACCTGACCCCTCAGAGGGGTTTGCCAGGGGAGGCCAAACGGCCTAGAATTCATTGGCAGGGGCTCCCTGGGGCCTGCAACGATTCCCCATGGCCTGGAGTTTAAGGGAACGAGAATGGATGAACAAGAGCTGATCCTGCGAGTGCGGGAAGGTGACGAGGAGGCGTTTGCCAGGATCATGGAGATCTACAAGGACAGGATCGTGAATTACCTGTACCAATTCACGCGCGATTACCAGAGGGCGGTCGACCTCTCCCAGGAGACCTTCCTCCGGGTCTATTTCAAGGCCGACAAGTACCGGCCCATCGCCCCGCTGTCCTCCTGGATCTACGCCATCGCCTCCAACCTGGCCAAGACGGACGCCCGGAAGCGCCGGAGGACGGCCACCGTGCCGCTCGACGAGCTCCCGAACAGCTACGATGCCGGGACGTATACCCAGGACCCTCCGGACCCGGGGCTTGTCCGGAATCTCCGGGACGCCCTCGAAGCCCTGCATCCGAGATACCGGATCCCCGTCGTCCTCAAGGACATGGAGGGCTTTTCCCAGGAGGAGATCGCTCGCATCATCAAGCGGCCCGTAGGGACCGTCAAGGCCAGGATCAGCCGGGGTCGGGAATATCTGAGGCGGATGCTCGAAAGCGCCCGCGGCGGGGAGCCCGTTCCCGCGGAGAAAGAGGTGAGACAACATGGAAGAGCGTAATTTCCTCGGATCGATGGACAGGGTCGCGGCCCCGCCCGGCTTCGAGCGGCGGGTCCTGACCGAGCTCGCCCTCCGGAAGGGCCTTCGGCGGAGCTCCCGGCGGGCCTGGCGTTTCGCCTATGCCGGGGCGTCCGCCGTTCTGCTGGCCGCCGTCGTCATCGGGGGGGGCTTTGTCCTCGACCGGTCGGGGGATAGGGTGGCGGACGCGGCGCTCCAGCCTTCGGGGAGGCTTTCCGAGGCCGTTCCCGTCATGGATACCCTGGACTATTCAGCCGAATACCGCAACGCGTCCTCCGAGCCGCGTACGATCTATATATTGGAGCAGGTCTCCGAGGTCTCGCCTCGGGAGATCACCTACTGAGGAGGTTTTTGGTTATGAGCTTTAGAATGAAACCCGTCGGGTTGGTTATGGCCGCCGCCGTTTCCCTGGTGATGAACCTGGGGGCGGAGGCCGCCGGAAGCCCCGCCCCGGAAAGAGACATCGCCGCCCTTGCCAAGAAGGTCTATCCGTCCGTCGTCCGGGTCGAGGCCCGAAACGGGACCCGCAGGATCGCCACCGGCGTCGTCATCGACCGGGACGGCCTCATCCTGACCACGGCCCTCATCTCGCCCCGCGACGAGAAGATCACCGTCACCACCGGGGAGGGACGGAAGATCGAGGCGGACTTCCTCGGGTTCGATCCCGAAACCCATCTGGCCCTCGTCCGGGCCAAGGACAAGGGGCTTCCGCCTCTGGCCATGGGAGAGGCCGGGGACGTCGTCCCCGGGGCCTGGATCTCGGTCGTCAGCGTCTCCCCCGAGATGACGCCCGCGGTGACCCAAGGCATCGTCAGCTCCGTCTCGGAGGAGAGGCTGAGGCTGAACATCTGGGTCACCCCCGGCTCGAGCGGCGGGCCCGTCGTGGACGAGAACGGCCGGATGGTGGGCCTGCTCCGCGGCATCTATACCGAGGACAGGCCCGTCGTCTTCGAGTTCCGCGACAAGGAACAGGTGGGTTCCGGCTTCGTCGTCAGCCAGGCCGAGGCCCCTTCCTCGGGCATGGCCGCGGCCATCCCCATGGACATCGTCAAGAAGGTCTCCACGGAGATCCGGGACAAGGGAAAGGTCCAGAGGGGCTGGATCGGATTGTCCATCGGGCAGAACGATGATGAGAGGATAGAGATCATCGGCGTCGACGCCGAGAGCCCGGCCGAGCTGGCCAAGCTCAAGGAAGGGGACATCGTCCTCTCGCTCGACGGCGTGGAGATCGCGACCACGGCGAAATTGGCTTCCGAGATCCGCAAGCGGAAGCCCGGCGAGGACGTCGCTGTGAGGATCGAGCGGGACGGCAAGCCGATGGAGGTCAAGGTCAAGCTGGGCGAATACCCGGAGAACGAGGCCCGTCGCGAGATGGAGCTCAAGTTCCCGAGGCTCTTCCCGCCCGACGCGCCCGGACCGTTCGCCGCCCCGCCCAAGGGCGGGAAGGCGCCGCGGGCGCCCCTCCCTCCCAAAGGCAGGGAGTTCTCGTGGGAGCGGCGGAAGTTCATCGGCGTCTATCTGGACGAGCTGAACAAGGAGATGTCCGTCTTCTTCGGGGTCAAGGAAGGGACGGGTCTTCTCGTCAACCGGCTGACGTCGAAGGGCCCGGCGGAAAAGGCCGGCCTCAAGGTCGGGGACGTCATCGTCAAGGCCGAGGGCCGGCGCGTGGAGACGGTCAACGAGCTGAGCGAAGCCGTCCAGGACAAGAAGAAGGGCGACCGGATCAAGCTCGATCTTCTCCGGGACAAGAAACCCCTCACCGTCGAGGTCGAGGTCGAGGAAGAGGAGAGCGGCGGGATCTTCGGCTGGGCCCCGTCCGGCGAATCCGGGGATAGGCTTCTGGCCTATCGCGAATCGGCGAGGGCCTATACCGATAAGCTGGGCCGGGCTATGGCCGGGAATGCGGACCGGGGCCTGCGCCGGCTCGACGGCGAGCTATCGGTCCTGGCGGGCAAGGCCGGGTCGGCCGCGGGAAAAATGAGATCGTTCTTCACCAGGGCGGTGAGGAGGATCTAGCAAAGTCACCTGCTCCTGTATCCATCTCTCGAAAGGGGGACGGGGACCGTGGGTTCCCGTCCCCCGCTTTTTTTTGGTTCTTCTCCAAATTCCGGGATTCGTTGCGTAGGCGCGGTGATGGAGCTGACCCTCTCCCCCCGACCCCCGGGAACCAGTCCCGGCGGTTCCCCCATCGGCAAAGCCGACGGGCCCCCTTCCGCTACGGGGGGCTTCGGGCCAGCATCCATCACCGCCGACGATCCCCGGAATCTGGAGAAGAACCTTCTTTTAATTTTTCTGCCATCTCCGGGGACCCGTCCCTACGGATATCCGGATAAGCACGTTTCTTTTTGTGCCTTCTGATCAATGGCGCAGGGGTGATGCCTGGAGGAGGTCGTCTGAGGGCGGAGCGGGCACGGTTCCCCGTACCGACAGGACGGGGAGAGCGAAGCCCGAAGCGAAAGCAATTTGGCTCGCCGGGACAAATCGCGGCCGACGGAAGGCACACCCCGAGCCGGGAATTCCTTCAGGCACAAAAAGAAACGGAACTTACGATCTCCCGGAATTGGGAGAAGAACCCTTTTTTAGGGCTTCGAATTCTTGAGCCACTTCTCCTTGAGCGCCTCGAACTCGGCCGGGGAAAGCCCGGTTTTCCCGAATCGGCCCATGGCCTGTCTCTGCCGGAAGGCTTCGTAAAGGACGACGGCGACGGAAACGGAGAGGTTGAGGCTCTGGACCATGCCCACCATGGGGATGCGGATGACGCGATCCGCGAAGGCCAGGGCTTCGTCGGAAATGCCGTTCGATTCGCTCCCGAAGACGAGCGCCGTCGGCCTGCCGTAATCGATCTCGGTATAGGGGACCGCGTCTTCCGCCAACCGCGTCGCGACGATCGCGAATCCCCGCGCCTTGAGGCCGGAGAGGCACTCCTTCGCCGATGCGTGGACCCCGATCTCGAGCCACTTCTCCGTCCGCGTCGTGATGGCCTCGTTGAACCGGAGAAGCTCGGGGTTCGGCGCGATGAGGTCGAGGTAGAGGATGCCCGCCGCGTCGCATGTCCGGATGACGGCGCTGGCGTTGTGGGCGATGGTCACTCCTTCGAGGACGACCCGGAGGTCCGGCTGGCGACGGGACAACACCCCTTCGATCCTCGCGAGCCTCTTATCGGTGGCCATGGGAAGCTATCGGCGAAGGAGCTTCAGCGCCATCAGGGCCCAGAACGCCGCGGTCCCGAGGACGGCCCGGAGCTCTTTGTTCTTCAGGAAGAGCCTGCCGTCGAAGCGGCCGCCGTTGCCTTTGCCTGTGCGTCCGGGGACCGGGATGAAGAGGGGCACAGCCTTCTCGTAAGGCCCGTAAGCTTCCGGAAAAAGCGCCCTCATCCTGTCCCTCTCCTCCCATACGATGACGGGGTAGAAAACGACGAAGTAAGCGCCCAGAAGGGCGACGGCCCACCACGACCATGCCGCCACGGCCGCGCCGGCCGCGATGATGAGGGTGCCGAGGTACAGGGGATTGCGGGTGAACCTGTATGGCCCGGAGACGGCGAGCTCCCTCTCCTTCCTGAGATGCCCCGCGGCCCAAGCCCTCAAGCCGAGCCCTAAAAGACTCAGGGCCATCCCCGCTGCGAGACTTTTCAAGGAGGGGCGGGCGAAGATGAAAACACCCATAAGCGCCGGCGTCCCGGCCCGGACACGCCATCGGTAGAGGCTCTCGCGGAGCTTTAGGTCAGACATCCGGGCCCAGGACCTCCCTGACGAGTCCGAAGACGTCCGCGGCGGAGATGGCGCTCATGCAGGCGGTCGTGGGGCACTCCCTTTTCCAGCAGGGCCGGCAGTCCATCGAGGATTGGGCCGTCCTGTCCCGCTCCCGGAAGGGGCCGTTGCGCTTCGGGTTGGTCGGCCCGAACAAGCCGATGACGGGAACGTCCAGGGCGCCGGCCGCCTGCAGGGCGAAGGTATCTCCGCTGATGAGCAGTCCGGAGGCCGCGATGAGGGCCAGGACTTCGGGGATCGTGAAGAACGGGGCCGCCGGGACACCCGTTCGATCCGCGATCGCCCGGGCCGTCTCCTTCTCGGCGCCGTTCCCCCAGAGCAGGAGCGGGAAGAGGTCCTTCCGGACGAGCGAAGGGAGAAGCTCCGCCCACCGGTCGGCCGGCCACCGTTTGCTTTCCCACGCCGCCCCGACATTGCAGAGGATGACCTTCTGTTCCGGCGTCCGGCCGAGCCGTTCGAGGGCGCCGGCGATGCGGCACTTGGGGGTTTCGGGGATGACGAGGGGAAATTCGTATCCGGTTCCGTCCGGTTTTAAGCCAAGCTTTTCGAGCAAGCGGATATTCTTGCCGATCACGTGGCCGGTCTCCTCGAATTCGGCGAGCTTTTCGGTATAGAAGATCGCGGCCGCGGGCTCCTTGAGGTTCTTCCCCGAGAACCCGATCCGGCGGCGGGCCCCCGAAAGACGGCCGAGGAGGGCGGATTTCAACAGGCCCTGGACGTCGATGGCGGTTCGGTCCCTGAGCCGGAGCTTCCGGAACCATCCGTCCTCTCCGCGGACGATGACCTCGTCGAGGCCGGGCACGAGCTCCAGGATCTCGCTTCCGGCCTCATCGACGACCCAGGAGATCCGGGCTTCGGGGAATCCCCGGCGCAGGACCGCGAAGGCGGGAAGGCCGTGGATGATATCCCCGAGCGAGCTCAGCCGGATGATGAGGAAGTTATCCACACGTCTCCTTCCGTCCCGCGACGAGCTTGACGATGTCCCGCGTCGACCGGACCTTGGGCCCGCCGGCGATGGCAACCTCGCCGCCCAGAGCCTTGACGGTCTCGCGTTCCGGGACCGTGCGGATCGTATAATCCGAGCCCTTGGCGTGGACGTCGGGGCGAAGGGCGCGGAGGACCTTTTCGACGTTGCGTTCCGGGAATATGGCGACATAGTCGACGTCTTCGAGCGCCGAGAGGATCTCGGCCCTCTCGGCCTGGGCCATGAGGGGCCGCCCGGGGCCCTTGAGGGCTCTCACCGAGGCGTCGCTGTTCAAGGCCACGACGAGGATGTCGCCCTTCGCGGCGGCGCCGCGGAGGTACCGGACGTGACCGACGTGGAGGAGGTCGAAACAGCCGTTGGCCAGGACGATGCGCTTTCCCCGGCGCTTTTCGGCGGCGGCGACTCTCCCGAGATCGGCGAGTGTCCGGAGCTTCCTGGGTTTCAAGATAGGATCGCCTGTCTGAGCTCGCGCGGGCCGAGAGCGGCGGCGCCCTTCTTCATGACCACGACGCCCCCGGCGAAGTTGGCGAGCTCGGCGGCATCGCGGAACGAGGCGCCGGCTGCCAGGGCGAGCGTGAAAACGCTGATGACGGTGTCCCCGGCTCCGGTTACATCGACGATGTCGGTCGTTCCCCGGACGGGGATGGCGAAGGGAGGCTTTCCCTTTTCGAAAAGGAGCATCCCGCGCGAGCCGCGGGTCACGAGCAGGGCAGGAGACCGGAGCTTCCTCAGGACCCTGGCCGCTGCCGTGCGCAGGGCCGCCTCGCTCCCGCCGCCGGCGACATTGACGGCGGATTCGATCTCGGCCTCGTTCGGGGTCGCGATCGTCGCCCCCGCGAAGTCCATCAGCCGGAACCGCGAATCGACGGCGACGGGGATGCGGCCGGCGGCGGCCGCGGGCAGGACTCCCGCGTAGACGACCGGCTTGACGGCGCCATAGCTGTAATCGGAAACGAGGAGGGCCGTACAATCCCGGAGGGCGGAGCCGACGGCCTTACGGATCCGATCCGTCATGGCGGCGGAATCGGGGACCCGGTCTTCGCGGTCGATGCGCAGGATCTGCTGCTTGCGCGTGTTCTCGTCGCCGGCCATGATCCTCGTCTTCAGCGGCGTCTGGTAACCCTTCGCCTGAATGACATGATCGGTGGGGATGCCCTTGGACCTCAGGAAGCTCAGGACTCTGCGGCCCTCGGCGTCACGGCCGACGACACCGACGGGAACCGGGTACGCCCCCAGGGACTTGAGGTTCTGGATGGCGTTGCCCGCCCCGCCCAGGGAATATTCCTGGCCTTTGTAGGTCAGGATGAGGACCGGGGCCTCGCGGGAGATGCGGCGGGTCGTCCCGTAGAGATGCTCGTCGAGGATGAGGTCGCCCCAGACGCCGATGCGCAAACCCTCGAACCGGTCCAGATATCCGAGAAGCCGTGCCCGATCCTCTTTGTTCGTGTTCATGGGCCCTTGTCGCAGGGATTGTAATCAAAAAGGGACCGGCAGGTCAAACCGAGCATTGAAAAGTCCCCGGAATTCGTCTATATTCTGTCCGGCGCGCCGGAGTGGCGGAACTGGCAGACGCGCGGGACTCAAAATCCCGTCCGGGGCAACTCGGGTGTGGGTTCGATCCCCTCCTCCGGCATTCCATATCCATCAATAGAATCAGTCATTTACAAGAGATGCGCTAAGGTCTGTCCATACGGACACGCTTCTCGGCTAATGCAGTTTTATGGTCTTTTTATCGGTCTTTTCACTGCAAAGTCGCCATTTTCTCCACGGCGGCTCCTTATCATGCAACGGGGCCCAAGATTTTCCGGGAGTTTTATCGTCGCTTTTCGGAACTGGGCAATAAATTAACAGAGCCCGCAACCCAACATTATGAACCCCGCGCCGCTGTCTGGCGCATCACCCAGAACCTTGTCTGTAAAAGACTCGGGGGCTCTGGGATCGACAAGTCGGCTCCTGAGGATATCGTCCAAGACGGTTCGTTTCCCTTTGTGCTGTAATAGAGCGGGGGCGTTCCGGGCTAATCATGGCAAGCCGTCCATTACGAACTATATAAACCGAGCCGTAACGAATGCCTGTATTGATGAAGTCAGGAAAGTCCGGAAAGAACAGCGGCGCCGCAAAGGCATCCCCCCGAACTCGTGGAGGCCGGCGAGTTTATGGAAGAGATCATCAAGGATGATGCTGGGGGAGGCAGCCGGAGCCGCCCTCCCCATTCCTGCGGGACACCCGAAGGCGGATCAGGCTTCGCTTAGTAGGGCTGAGATGTGATAGGAAGATTCTCACTTATAGGCTGATTTGCGTAAAAGGGGTCGCCTCGATTAGCTCGATAATCCTAGCCCCAACTCGGACGGAGTTATTGGTCAATGCGTTCCTTCTCTCCGTCCGTATATAAGATATCTGTAACTTTGAACTTAAAGAGCATATCTTCAAGGTCTGTGCCTCTTACCCAATTCTCTTTTTCATCAAATTGATTATATTTAATGGCGCCCCCCTTGCTTATGAGCACCTGGCCGGGTATGAGAGGATTGTTGACAGTATAGCTAACCAGGAATTTCGTGCTCCCGAAAAGATCACAGAAATGTATTATCCCTTTGACACTTCTAGCGGGTTTCTTGAGATTAATAGGGTTCCATTCGATATCGAACCGGATATATTCTTGATAATTAGCTTTTACGAACTCCTTGCTAATTATTTTTACGGCAATGATATCTTCGGACGGCGACAAGTCGGGCTGCTTCTTTGTAGTGCCTGAAGGCGGTTTGCTACCTTCGCTGGGGCTGGGCAGCCTGTAGAACAAACCATACTTCGCAATCAGTCGCCGCTGTTCTAGTAATGCAATGGAGTTTTCGTTAGTAGCGATAGTCGAGCGCTTCATTGCTAATACCAATCCACCCGAATATTGTTCTGCGTCTTTTTGTTGGAGTATGACCTCCTGCCTCTTTGCCTGAATCTCTTTTTCAAGAATGGCCGCCTCTTCTTCATTGATCACGGTTCCTAAGGTTTCTATTCTTATAGGAGCGCCGCCCTCGACGGCATTGATTCTTTGCTCAAGCAAGGCCTCGTTTGTTTTTAAGATTTCTATCCGAACCGCAATTAGCGCTTTGACCAATCCGCCAGCCAATTCTTCGTCCCTTTTCATCGCATCTTGGATTTCCGTCCGGGTTTTTTCAAGGTCTCGTTTCAATTCGGATACTTTTTCTGAAGTTGCGGGCGTTGTGACTTGACCCCATATGCAAGCCAAAGAAAAGACAAAAAGAATCAATAGACGAATCATAGTCTTCTTCATTTTATCCCTCTAAAAAATGCATTTAGACCTAATTCTCTATTTCGCCGGCTTGGATTCATGCCAAGTCTCAATGTCAGCATTCTAGGACAGGGCCTCTTTATCAAGTTTAAGGCAAGGATAGATAATTTCCCGTTTTCAAGGGCGCAAGGCACGCTGGCTGTTCTATTGTTTATCGAGTACTGCGTCAAGGTTCTTTTGGTCCAGGCTATACCACGCGCCCGTTGCGGCATCAACGACAAAGGGGACACGGCCGGCCAGGACGTCAAGGATGATCCAGCCAGCGCCGACATGATTGGTAATAGTCCGCGCCGGCATTACCTTTTAGCCTGATATTCCTGAGAGAAAGATTTTCTCTTGAGCCTTCGGCTATGGGCCGTTGGATCTACCCTTGAGCAAGTCAATAGATATAGACCTGAGATGAAACTGAGTTAGCATTTCCCATTTGTGCACCGTAGACCTGTCCGTTGAGCGTAAACAATCCTTTTTTAGCCACATAACCAGTCACGGTGTAATAATAAAGCATGACCGTACTCGCAGGGATAGTTTTTGAGAGATACTTGGTGAGTCTCCCAGCTCCATCCTGGTACCAGAGTTCCCATCGTAATTTAATGATTTTCGGGATGCTATTATAATTGGCGACGACAAAACACCAATACCAAGTTTGCCCGGATAAATATTCAGAAGTAAAATCAAAAATGGCCCAATCAGCTTGTTCGGGAAAAAAGTTTGCTAAACCTATGGCTAACGCTCGGACCATATAGGGGCCGTCCGTTGCAGCCGCATGCATCGTATCGACAGGCAACCTTTTCAAAACGATTTCTCCGACCTCATCAGAAGCAACAGCACTTGAAGGAGGAACAACCTGGGCTTCTGAATAAGCCGGGCTCATTAATAAGCTAGTAACGCCCAGAAAAAGGAATAATACGACGGTACAATGACTCTTAAGCATGGTTCCCCTTTTCATTTTGTCCCCCATATTACGATTATGACAATTGAGTATTTGCCCTTTTATCAGGGGTTGTCAAGCAATTTTTCTGAGGTAATCGTGGGTCCGAATTATTTAGCGAATCTATTGACAAAGTTTGATTCCAAGCATTTCTTTGCTCGGCCGTTCTCTCTGGCCATCGATTTACAGCTGGAGACAAGATTGATCTATCGGGGCCGATGATCGATTAGGTACTTTTATGAGGATCTATTTTCCCAACACGGCTAAAAAGACTGAGGCGCTTTCAAGAGGCAAGAACGGGGCGGCTCAAGATATTGACGGAAGGTTGACGACGGGCTAATTGTAAACCATGTCTTTTTCGTCAATTGATAAGCTCGCTCGTCGAGGTCAGTGCTTTTCAGTATGATTTAGCACACCGTTGGCACACGGAGAGAAGCGTGCCTTCCGCGAATTGACTTGTCCTTTTCTCTTTGATATAGGTGAACCACAGGCAACAGGGAAGTAGGAGGGGTCAATGAAAAATCCTATTTTGGCGGTTCCTTTGGTTTTTATGCTCTGCTTTGAGTTCGGCTGCCAGAATAAGGCCGAAAAAGCGGAGCTCGAGGAGTTCAGGGCGCAGGCACGGATCGAAGCGCAGAATATGGCTTTGTATCGCCAGGAGATCGATGAATTGAACAAGGGAAACGTCGAGTTCATGAGGGAGGCGAACGCTCCCGATTATGTCTATCACTTTCCGTCGGCAAACCCCAAGACCATGGGAACCGACGAAGTCATAGCCATGATAAGAGCCAACTTGGAGGGTTTCCCGGACGCCCGCTGGACCCTGGAAGAGCAAGTCGCCTCAGGCGATGTGGTCGTTTCCAGGCTGGTCGCGAAGGGAACGAATACGGCCTCATATCAGGGCATGCCGGCAACGGGAAACACGGTCGAATTCAGCTCGCTCAACTGGTGCCGCATGAAGGATGGAAAGATCGTCGAGGAACGAGAAGAAGTCGACATATTCGGCTTTATGCAACAGCTCGGCATGGAGCTCAAGCCGAAGGAAGCAGAGAAAAAATAGCACCGGGCATTACCTTAAGAACGCAGCCACGCTGACGGGACACCCTGAAAAAAAGGGCCGCGACCCGAAGGCCGCGGCCCGTGCGTTCTTCGAACGGATCCCGGTCAGCCGAGGATGGCGTCCTTGGCGGCCTTACCGATGCGGAACTTCACGACGCGCTTGGCGGCGATCTTGATGGTCGCGCCGGTGGCCGGGTTGCGGCCCATGCGGGCCTTGCGGTTCACCAGGACGAGCTTGCCGAGGCCGGGAACGGTGAATCCGACCTTGGCGTTCTTGTAAGCCATCGTCACGAGGGCTTCGATCGCCGCGTCCGCCTGCTTCTTGTTGATCCCGGCGGCTTCGGCCACTCCCGCCACGATCGCGCTCTTCGTCATCGCTTTTGCCATGCTTCACAACTCCTCTATGAGATTTTTACGGGCGATACCCATCGGGCCCCCGTCAGTCGATAAAATATAGGCGGATTCCGGAGGAAAATCAAGTGCCCCGGAAATATTTCCGATCCGCCGGCGATCGAATGCGGCATCTTGAGCGACGAATTATGATACGATCGATAACGAGGAGGATGATGTCATGACTCGAATAATGAAGCTTTCTTCCATCGGATGCTTGGTCTTCGGCCTCGCGCTTGCCGCGTCCGGCTCCGCCCCCGGCGAAGGACTTCCGTCCGCGACGGAGGCGCCGGAAGCGCTCGCTCCTGCCGACAGGCTCGTCGTCCTCTGGACGAGCGGGGACCGGGACGTGGCCATGAACATGGTCTTCATGTATGCCCTCAATGCCAAGCGCGCCGGGTGGTGGGATGATGTCACGTTCATCATCTGGGGGCCTTCGGCCAAGCTCCTGAGCGAGGACGCCGCGCTTCAGGCCGAGCTCGAAAAGATGAAAGCGGCCGGGATCGTCCTGGAAGCGTGCATCGCCTGCGCGGACCGTTACGGCGTTTCGGGAAAGCTCCGCGAGCTCGGCGTCGACGTCAAGGGCATGGGCAAACCCCTGACGGCGTACATCAAGGAGGGGAGGCGGGTCCTTACGTTCTGAGCCCGGTGGCCGGCACCGCGCGACCGTTGGCTCGCGCGTTGACATCGTTTTGGCCCTCGGATAAGATGGGCCCTCACTTGTGCTGAGGTACAGGCCGAGAAAGAAGCCCGGTTCGGCAAAGGTCGAGATGGGGAACGATCTCGTCGAAGAACTCAAAGCCCTCGGCTATCTGTAACCGTTCCCGGGCCGCGCCCGATCGCTGAAGTTGCGGATGTCCCGAGTTGACAGGACCGGCTTCCGGACCGACAATAAATCAGGATAGCCATGAGAATACGTTGGGGGAGAGGGGTAAAGCCGCCCGGCACGACGTCCGACCGGGAATTTCTCGAAATCGTTTACCGGCGGATGCTGGGGCGGGAGCCCGACGCCGAGGGCGCCGCCGTTCACCTCCGCTCCCTCCGTGAGGGAATGTCCCGGGCCGACCTCGTCCTCGATTTCTCGGGCTTGCCCGAATTCATCCATAAGACCGTCAGGGACAATCTTGCCGCGTACCTGGACCCTCTGCCCATCAGGGATGAACGGCCGGAGCTCTTCCATGTCGAGCGCCGGAAGGGAAGCACGGACCGGGTCCTCGTCTTCCGCGCGCGCGAGGCCGCCGATGACGACTGGCTCGAGCGCAGGATCATGGAGAACGGATACTATGAGCGCCCGGGCGTCTGGAGCTTGCTCATCGACGAGGACAAGCGGATGATGGCCGATATCGCCAGGGACCTCGGGGCCCGAACCGTCCTGGATTTTGGCTGTTCGAACGGCGGCGTCCTGAAGTGCCTCCGGGACCTCGGCATCGAAGGGGAAGGCGTGGAGATCAGCCGGATGGCCCTGGACCGGGCGCCGGCGGAGGTCCGGGAATCCATCCTTCTCGGCGACCTGCTGAGCCTGAAGCTTCCCCGCCGCTACGATCTCGCCTTCGGCCTGGATATCTTCGAGCATCTCAATCCGAACAGGCTCGACGCCTACATCGGCCGGCTCCATGAGGCCGTCCGCGAAGGCGGCCATCTCTTCGCCAACGTCCCGGCTTTCGGCGCGGACCCGATCTTCGGCGAGATCTTCGCCATCGAGCTCGAGAGCTGGGATGAAGACGCGGCTGCGGGGCGGAGATTCCGGTCCGTTCCGGTGGACGACTTCGGCTACCCCAGGAACGGCCATATGATCTGCGCGGGAACCCAATGGTGGGTCGACCGGTTCGAAAGGGCGGGATTTCGGAGAAAGCCGGAGATCGAGCGGGACGTTCATGGAAAGTACGACGAGGCCATGAATATAACGCCGGCGCGGAAGGCTTTTTACATCTTTTCGCGATGACGGGGGCCGGGGCGCTGCTTGGGGCCGCCCGCTACCGTTCCTCGAGGTCGAACCGCAGGCGCGGCGCGAATCGCCCGTCCTTATCCTCCGACGCATAGAACGAGGCGTCGACGGCGCCCAAGGACCGGATGGCGATGCCCAGGGTCCTTCCGTCGATGAGCCGCTGGAGGACGTACTTCGAGATGGTGAGATAGGTCTTGCCGCCATCGCCGTCCGTCGGCGGGTAATCGATGATCATCTGATCGGTCAGGGCTTCCGCGAGAGGCGCCCCCCTGAGAAAGCTCGCCAGGGTGACCGTCCTTTGATCCCACAGAGGGTCGCCGCCGGAGATCTCGATGACCCGCAGCTCTCCGAAATCGGGCCGCTTGTCGGCGGTCCTCGCCACCGAACGCGTCGTCAGCTCGAGCAGTCCGTGGCGTGAGACCCGTTTCCCGGCGAAGGCCGCAAGGTCCCAGCGCAGAATGATCGACCGTGTTCCCGAGACGGACAAGGCCCGGGCTTCGCCGGCTCCGTCGCGGACGACCCAATCGTTCAGATTCGCGTCCGGCTCGTCCCGATCGATCATGGCGTCATGGGCGACGGGAACGGCGTGGGCGAACGAGCCGGGGTCCGGGACGGCAGGGTGATAGGGCACCGCGTTCCCCTTGTCGGGGCCCGCGATCGCGGTGTCGATGATATCGACCCTGAAGTAATCCACGTCCACCCGGTATTTCCCGGGGCCCCAATCCATGAGGGCCATCTGGCCGTTGACGACGTCTCCCGGACGGGCATCGAAATCCCGAGTGGTCATGCTGATCGTATGCCAGTTGTCCGTGTCGGGGATGTCGAACTCCATGAGATGGCTGTGAAAATCCGTCGTCCTCTGCGTATTGAGGTGGAGGTTCACCCGGCGCGGCGCATGGCTGACGCGGATGCGGGCCTCGATCCGAAGGGCGCGGCCGGGTTTCCGCAGAAGGCCGAGATCCATGGCGTCGGAGACCCGATGCACGATGAGGGCCCACCAAACGTTCCGGCGGTCCCGGGTCGCGTCCACGGTGATGACGGCGCAGCCGTCCCCCTGCTTCAGGTCCATGACCGCGCTTGCCTTCGCCCGAAGCGAAGCCCCATCCGGTCACGCCATCGGGGTCGATCTTCAGGGACGGCCCGGTGAAATCGTCGCGGAACTGGGCCGCCGCCGTTCCGAGGAGCGCGAATACGGCGAAGAGGACCGCGCCGGCGAGGCGCGCGCGCATATTTTTCAAGCGATTCACCCCGGCTAGAGCTTGAGGATCACCTTGGCCTTCGTCAGGACCCTGACGATGAGGAGGATGACCAGGGTCATGACGATCGCGTTGATATGTCCCGGCCACGCTCCGGTCTCGCGAAAGGGCCAGAGGAGTCTGCCGACGTCGAAACGGATGAGCGAGGAGGCGAGCTCCGAGAGCGAGCGCACGATGTCCGGCATGATATAGGCCAGCAGGGGATTGATGCCGATCGGCAGGAGGAAGTTGGCCCACTTCTTGACGCCCTTGACGTCCATCAGGAAATAGCAGCCCAGAAGGACGAGACAGCACAGCCCCGAGGTCACGAGGGCGTAGGACTCCGTCGCCGCGTTCTTGTTGATGCCGTGCAGGGGCCTCAGGACGTAGCCGGCGATGAGCGTTCCCAGCCCGAGATAGGCCATGAACTTCATGCGCCTTCCGGGCTCGGGGATATCGCGTCCCGGGACGAAAAGGGTCCCGGCCAGCATGCCCGCCGTGACGATGGCGGCGTGGGATCCGAAGTTCGAGCCGATATTGATGAATCCGTTGACGGCGGGACCCAGGAAGTCCAGGGCCCCGTGCCGGGCGCCGATGTAGAGGGCGAGCATGAATCCCATCGCGCCCATCAAGGCCGTCCGGTCGCCCCGGGTGAGGAGGTAAACGAAACAGCAGGCCATGTAGGACCAGCCGATGAGGCCGAGGATCCCCCACCACGAGGTCTGGATAGGCGTGATCGCTCCCGCCTCCGTCGTTCCCCGGAAGAGGACGACGAGGACGACGAGGGCCGCGGCCGCGGCGATACGCAGACCGGAATAGAAGCGTCGCTTCTTCGCGTCCTCGGTTTTCGGGTAGATGTTCCAAAAGACGATGACCGCGACGAAGGCCAGGAAGAACCACAACGCCCGGGACATGCCCGTGGCGGCCGCGTCGAAAGAGCCCTCGTTGACCGTGAGCACGCCGAGGAAGAGCAGGGCGAAGGTCCGGGAAAGAACGTGCTTGGCGAGCTTCCACGGACTCTCCCCGGCCATCATCCTTCTGTGGAGAGCGAGCGGGATGGCCACCCCGACGATGAACAGGAATCCCGGGAAGACGACATCCGTGATGGTATATCCGTCGACACCGTTGCCCGACGTGCTGGAGCCAGGCGGGGGACAGGCGCATCCCCGCGACGTAGTTCACGAAGATCATGATCAGGATGTCCAGGCCGCGGAAGGCATCCAGGCACGCCAACCGGGCGGGTTTCGCCGAACGGACTTCTGTAGCCATGGGGCCTCCTCCGAACGGGATATCCCGGGAATCTAGCACAAAAGGGGGGCCGAGTAAATTCCCGCGGCCGGCCCTATTTTTTCCGGTCGGCGTGCAGGACGCCGGCGGACATGTATTCCTTCGGCGAGAATTCCTGGACCCAGACCCGGATGCTCTCGATCGGGGCCCCGATGGACGTCCGGACGGCTTCGGTGACGGCCGCGAGCAGGGCCTTCTTCTGTTCGTCGGTCCGGCCTTCGGCAAGATGGATCTCGATGAGCGGCATAGGCGACTCCTTTCGGCGGCTATTGTACACCAGAACGCGTCCAAATTGACTTTGGGAGCCGCTTTTGATAAGAACTAGGGCGAGGACGGGAGATCATGGTCATCGGCATGCGCGAGGTCGGCAACGTCGCCATCTTCGATATCCGAGGGGGAGATCCGCCGGTCGGATTCCCCGGAGACGACGCTCCACCAGCTCGTCAAGGCCAGGCTCGAAGCGGGCCGGACCGACATCCTCCTGAACTGCGAGAAGGTCGACTTCATCGACAGCTTCGGGGTCGGAGAGATCCTGGCCAGCTACATCTCCACCCAGAACCTGGGAGGGAAGTTCAAGCTCTCCCTGGTGGCTCCAAGAAGCTGCTCATCATCTTCCAGGTGACCATGTTGACCAGGGTCCTGGAGATCTTCGGCTCCGAAAAGGCCGCTCTCGAGAGCTTCGGCAAGCCTTGAATCCTTTGCCCGGCGATCGCCTCCACCGACTCCTCTCGCGCGTCGTCGACCTGCGACCGGGAGAAACGCGGACGGCGCTCCTTCTCTTCCTGAACTTCTTCCTCGTCACCTTTCCCATCTATATCGTCAAGCCGGTCAAGGTCTCCCTGTTCTTCATCGCGTTCTCGGCTCGCTCCCTGCCGTTCGCCTATCTCCTCACGGCGGCTCTCATCGGATTCGCCGTCGCGCTGAACCTCAGGATCATGAAGACGGCTCTCCAGGCCCCGCTATCTGGCCCTGACAACGATGTTCTTCATCGCGTGCCTCGTCCTGTTCTGGACCCTGTTCAAGCTCAACTGGAGAGGGATATCCCTGATCTACTGGTTCTGGTCGGACGTGTTCATCGCGACCACCGTCACGCAGTTCTGGATCTCGGTGAACGACGTCCTCCATCCCCTACCAAGCGAAGAGGCTCGTCGGCTTCCTGGTGAGCGGCGGCCTCTTCGGCGGGATCGGGGGCTCGCTCCTCGCCATGCGCCTGGCGCGGACGATCGGAACGGAGAACCTCCTCCTCATCTGTCCGGCCCTCCTCGTCCTGACTCTCGTCGTATCCCGCCGTCTCTTCAAGGGGGTCGCGCCCGAGGACGCCCGCGCCTGGATGGCGGAGGCGGGCCACGTGGGCCTCCTCGAGGGTTTCGGTCTCGTTCGCCGGGACCGCTATCTCCTGCTCCTGGCCGGCCTCTGCGCGACCGCCGCCGTCGTCGGTAACCTCATCGACTTCCAGTTCAGCACGATCCTCAGCTGGAATTTCATCAACAAGGACCCGCGGACGGCCTTCCTGGCGACCTTCAATGCCGCCCTGCTGGTCGTCTCATGCTTTGTCCAGTTCCTCGGGACCAGCCGCATCCTCAGGCGGTTCGGCGTGCGGGCGGGGCTCCTCGGCGTCCCCGCGGTCCTGGCCCTCGGGTCCGCGGCGGTGTTCCTCATTCCGACGGGCGGGCTTATCTTCTGGGCGGTTTCCGTCCGCTGGGCCGACAAGAGCCTGGAGAACACCCTCAGCCAGTCCGTTAGGGAGCTGCTCTACATCCCCGTTCGGCCCGCCCTCAAGTACAGGGCCAAATTCTTTATCGATATGTTCGTCAACAAGTTCGCGGCGGCCGGAGGGGCGCTTCTCCTCCTCCTGTTCTATACGGTCCTCCGGATCAGGGTCGAGCAGGTCAGCTTTCTCGTCCTGGCCTTCCTCGCCCTGTGGATCGTCCTGGCCCTGCGGATCTCCGGCGCCTACGTGGGCGCCGTCCGAAAGGACCTGGCCCGGAAATGGGAGGACGGGGAGACGGTCGTCGCTGCGAACGTCGACGTCGGCTCCGCCCGGCTCGTCTTCGACACGATCCAGAGCCGCGAGCGGAGCTCCATCCTCTACGCGATGAACGTGTTCGACCTCGTCCGCAAGGACAAGATGACCTCCGAGCTCCGCGAGCTCCTGTCGGAGAAATCCGGCGAGCTCCGGGCCCGGTCCATGGACTCCCTGCTCGACGCGGGCGGGGAGGCGCCGTTCGCCGGCGTCGACGACGCGCTTTCCGACGCGGAGCTCGGCGCCGAGATCGGGGAGGTCTTCGGCCTCCCCTCCTACCGGCAGGTCATGGCGGAACATCTCGAAAAGGTCGCGGGCGAGGGCCGCGGGTCCGAGGTCGAACGGATGGAGGCCGCCAAGGTCCTGGGAATGATGCCGCCGGATCCCGGCGTCGTCCGCATGCTGGGCCTCCTCCTCAGCGACGGATCTCCCGACGTCGTGAACTATGCCCTGGACAGCGCGGCCAGGCTCGGGCAGAAGGAGCACGTCCCGCTCATCCTTCGCCAGCTGGCCGATCCCCGGACGCGCCGAACGGCCATCGACGCCCTGGCCGCCTTCGGGAGCCGCATCCTGGGCATCCTCGCCAAGCGCCTCGAGGACGGGAAGGAGGACCTCGCCGTCCGGCGCGCGATCCCCGGCATCCTGGCCCTGGCCGAAGAACAGAAGGCCGCCGATATCCTCGTCGCCGAGCTGCTGAAAGGGGACGGCGCCGCGGAGGCGGAGATCATCGAAGCCCTCTACCGGATCCGCTCGGAGAGGCCGCAGATCGTGTTCCGGGCCAAGCGCATCGTTCCCGCGGTCCTGGCCCAGGTCCGGTCGGCCTACAGGGCCCTGCTCGAAGCCGGCCCCGGTCCGGCGCCGGGGGGCCGGTTGGCCTTCCGGATCAAATGGACCTTCGACCTCCTCAGCCTCATCTACCCCGCCGACGACATCGTCAAGGCCTATCAGAACATCTGCCGCGGAACGCCGAAGTCCATCGACTATTCGCTCGAGCTCCTGGACAACGTCCTCTCCAACGAGCTCAAGGAATTCCTGTTCCCCCTGATCGAGAACCTTCCGCCGGAGGAAAAGGCCCGGAGGTGCGGGAAGCTCCTCCGGCCGCTCGAGGAGCGGGCCGGCAGGACCCGCTTGAAAGGGGGCTTTCCGCTCCGTTAGAATGGAGCGGGGAAAACGGCCATGGTTCACCTTTACATTTACCCGAAGTCCGAGGCGCCCTTCACCTTCGCCCTGGAGGGGGATTCCGTCTCCATCGGCCGCTCCGCGGACAACGACGTGACGCTTCCCGACCAGTTCTGCTCGAGCCGCCACGCCCTCATCGTCAGGACCCGGGACGGTTTCGCCGTCCGGGACCAGGGGAGCAAGAACGGCGTCTTTGTCAACGGGATCAAGATCCTGGAGGAAACCCTGCTCCGCAAGGGGGACGAGATCCTGCTCGGCTCGACGCGGATCGTCTTCGACGAGCAGGCCCCGACCCGGGTGGAGATGGTCGAGGGGCCGGCCGGGCCCGGCGAACTACAATACGATGATCCAGGTCCGGGACATCCTGAAGAGGCCCGCCCCGGACACGAAGGCGGCGCCCGCCCAGACCCCGGCGGCCGACCTGGAGCGTCTCCGGCGCGAGCAGAAGGTCTTGTTCGTCCTCAACGAAGTCAGCCAGGCCCTGATCTACCACTTCCCCCTGGACAAGCTCCTGGACCACATCATGGACCTCATCATCCAGAACATCCCGATGGACCGGGGCGTCCTGATGCTGAAGGAAGGAGAGCCGTTCCGGCTGGTGCCGAAGGTCGTCCGCATCGTCGATCCGGCCCTCCGGAACCAGAATATCCAGGTCAGCCGGACGATCCTCAATACGGCCCTGGCCAAGAACACCGCCATCCTCCTGTCGGACATCCAATCGGACTCCTTCTTCAAGGAGCAGGCGAGCGTCGTCCGGTCGAACGTCCGTTCGGCGATGTGCGTTCCGATGTGGAACAACGAGGAGATCGTCGGCATCGTCTACGCCGACCGGGCCTCGATGATCAACCCGTTCACCGAGGAGGACCTGAAGCTCCTGACCCTCCTGGCCAACGTCGCCGCGGTCAAGATCGAGAACGCCCGGCTCTTCGAGCAGTCCCTCGAGAAATGCCGGATGGAGCGGGAGATGGCCGTGGCGGCCCAGATCCAGAAGAACTTCCTTCCGCGCGAGGAACCCCGCTTCGAGGGCTACGAGATCTGCGGGGGGAACCGGGGGTGCTACCAGATCGGGGGCGATTACTACGACTTCATCCCCTTCGAGGACGGCCGGCTGGGCGTCGCCATCGCCGACGTCTCGGGATGCGGCGTCGGCCCGTCCCTCCTGATGGCCTCCCTGCGGGCGTCGCTTCACGCCGAGCTGGGGGCCCGGGCGAGCCTGACGGCCCTGGCGTCCCGGCTCAACGCCTTCGTCCACAAGAGCTCGGAAAGCCACACGTTCATCACCTTCTTCTTCGGCATCCTGGACGCGGCGACGGGGACGATGACCTACGTCAATGCGGGCCACAACCCTCCGATCCTCCTCGAAGCCGGAGGCGGAATGCGGCGGCTGGAGAGCACGGGCTTCTGCCTCGGCATGTTCTCGGGCGTCGATTATGCGGCGGGCAGCGCCGGCCTGGCCCCGGGCGACCTGCTTTGCCTCTTCACCGACGGGATCACCGAGGGCCGGAACGCCGGACGGGGAGGATTTCGGGGAGGAGCGCCTCCTCGCGCTCCTCCGGGGGAGCGCCGGCGCCGAAGCCCGGTCGGTCATGGCGAAGATCTTCGACGAGGTCCGGGAGTTCACGGGCTGCGCCGAACCCTGCGACGACATGACCGTCGTCCTCATCCGGAGGTCGGGCTGATGTCGCCGGCGGAGGAGCTGAGAGTGGCCGCCGATCTCCGGGCGATGGACAAGGTGCGGGGCTTCCTGAAGAAGGTCCTCCGGGACGTCGCGATGAACGAGGAGGACAGCTTCAAGATCGAGCTCTCCCTCCATGAGATCTGCATCAATGTCGCGCTTTATGCCTATCCCGGCCAAAAGGGAGAGATCATCCTGAGGGCATGGCGGGACGGGGAGACCGTCTGGTTCGAGTTCCGGGATACCGGGGTCGCCTTCGACCCGCGGCCGGTCCGGCCGCCGGACATCATGGAGAAGCTCAGGACGGGCGGACGGGGAGGATTCGGAATCTATCTCTTCCGGACCCTGATGGACGGTTTCGAGTACCGGCGGGAATCCGGGCAGAACATCCTTCTTGTCTACAAGAAGCTCCGGCCGGCGGGCCCTTCGCGCTCAGTATAGGACGTTCGTTTCGCCTTCCTTCCTGATGACCCGGTCGATCTCCTCCAGGATGAGGTCCCGCCGCGCCAGCAGGGCCTCGATCTCCCCGTCCTTGAGATAGTCGGCGACCTGAGTCCTCACGGAATCGAAGGTCAGCGACCTCAGCTTGTCGACGAACGTTCGGGGCAGCTCTCTCATCGGCTTCGGGCCTTCCCGGTGCGTCTCGGTATAGATGAGCTCCTTGACGAACCTCTTCCCGGTCCGGAATGAGCGGGAATGGTCGATGAGGATCATCCGGAAATCGGACGTGATGAGGATCTGGTTGGTATGACGGTCCACGTTGGCGATGAGATTGTCCCAGGCCCTCTGGAGATAGGTTGCCCGGTTCCAGCCGAGGACCCTGATCATGGGCGTCCGGATCTTCTTTTCGAGCTTCGTCTTGAGGGCCATGCTGTCGGGGATCCAGAGCTGGAGGGAGCCCCGATCCCCGCGGAACCGCCGCTCGACGGTCGGCGGGACCATCCCGAGCCCCAGGCCCTTATCGAGGAGATAGGCGGCGATTTCGTAGCGCCATCCCTCGAGAAATCCTCTCATCATCCCCTCGGGGTTCTTCCACAGAGCGTCCCGGACGACGTCGCCGGACCTCAGGACCAGCCTCCAGGGGCTCGTGACGGCGAGGTCGCCCCGGATCTGTTCAGAGTCCGCGATCTCGGCCGTCAGGAGGAAGGCTTCCCACTTCGGCCTTTCGACGAGCTCCTCGGGCGTGAATTGGGCCAGGGCCGGCCCGGCTCCGAGCGCGGCCCAGGCGAGCGCCGCGACGACGATGGTTCTCTTCATGGCTTCCCTCGATCGGATTCCCCTTCGATGCCGCGCCCATGATAAGGCGCGGGCCGGGAAAAATCAATTTCGCGGTCCGGCCTCACGGGCCGCCCCGCGCTTTCCGGGCCTTGTACTCCTTCAGGATGAGGGCGCAGAGCCCGAGCCAGACGACGACCATGACGACGTTGATGACGGCATAGCGCTCGATGGGGAGCGCGAGCCAGGTCGTCCCGATGAAGACGGACAGGGCGGCCAGGGCGTCGCCGCCGCGGACGAAGAACGTGTCGACGGCGGCCTTGGCCTTGTACTTCTCTTCCCGCGGCGTGATGAGGAAGAGGGCGGCCTTTGTCGTGTTCATGAGCGAATAGTCCGTTCCGTTCTCCAGCGCCTTGACCCACATGACCAGGAGGAGGGAGGCGCCGAACGCGATGTAGCCGTACCCGCCCATGGCGATGAGCGGCAGGACGAAAAGCGCCCCGCCGACCCCGATCCATTTGAAGATCCGCGAGACGAGGAAGAGCTGGATGACGAGCGCCAGGAGGTTGGCCGTAAGCTGATACTTGGCGAAAGACGCGCCGATGATCTGCTCCAGGGACAACCCGCCTGCCGTCCCGGCCTGGATAGCCTGCTGGGCCGCCCGCCTGAAGACGTCGCTGAGGATGTATTCGCCCGTCGCGTTGACGAAATTATAGACGCCGATGAGGAGGGCGATGAAGAGGAGGTATCGGCTCTTGAATACCAGCCTGAACCCGCCGCCCTTCTTCAGGGGCTCTTCCTGGGCCTTGAGGGCGAGCCTGCGCTCCTCCGTGCAGTCGGCCGCTTCCCTGGAACAGGCCCGGACCTCCAGGTGGTGGACGCGGACGGAGAGGAATACGGTGACGACAAGGACGGCCGCCGAGACGAGCATCATCCTATAGACGCCCAGGGGCCCGATCAGCCATTCGGCGATCCGGGAGCCGGTGGCGGCCCCGAAGGTGGCCCCGAACGCGATGAGCGGGAACAGACGTTTCCCGGCCTCTTCCGTGTAGAGGTCGTTGGCGAACCCCCAGAACTGGGCCACGATGAGATAATTGAAGAGCCCGATCCAGATGAAGAAGGCGATGCCCATGGGCCGGAGGGCGCAGCCCGGCGAGGTGCAGGGCATAGAAGATGACGAGGTTCGAGGCGAAGAACAGGGTCACCCAGGCGATCAGGATGTGCCGGGGACGTTTCGAGGCCAGGGCGCTGAACGCCTTGACGACGAAGATGAACAGGATCGCCTGGGCCGCGCCGAGGTAGGACTTGATCGCGGCTTCGTTTCCGGCCAGAAGGATGGCGTCCCGGACGGGCTTGATGAGGTAATAGGCCAGGAGCAGAAGGAAAATGTTGAGGGCCAGGAGAAGGGCCTTGGGCGCCTCTCCGGGCATGACGACCGTGAAAAGGCCGAGGAACCTTTCGCATAGCCCGCGGCGCGGCGCCGGCCCCGTCGTTCCGGGCGCGGAGGACGCCTTTGGGTCCATGCGGATCTTCCGTCAGTGCCCGAGCCCTTCCAGGAGCCGGATGATCGCGGCCTTCCTTCGGACGAGGGCCTGGATCTCCTTTTTGTCGAGGTAGCGGGACAGGCGCGTCGCGAGCCGCTCGTCGTCGAGGCGCTTGAGCTTTGCGAGAAGGTCCTCGGGAACGGTCCCCGGAAGACAGCCGGGCCGGGGATCGGGGGACAGACCGAAGGCCTCGGAGAAATCCACCCGGTGGACCTCCCAAGTCCCGGTCTCGACGAACGTGTCCTCGAGGTCCTCGCATTCGTCATCCACGAGGAGGGCGAAGACCTTGACGGCCTCCAGCCTGTCTCGGAGCGCGGCGGGATCGGGGGGCTCGAGGCCATCGGCCCTGCGGGCGCTCTCGGACACGGCGTCTTCGACGAGCAATTGGAGCGACCCCGGCCTTCCTTCGATCTTGCGTTCGACGACCACGGGGACGATGTCCAGGCCCAGCTGCCGCGCGACTTCGTAGGCCGCGAGCTCGTATTTGTAGCTGTCGGGGAGGACGGATGGCCTCCGTCGGTCGACGTATTTGAAGATCGCCCTGCAGGCGGCCTCGCCGTCCGCCAGGACGACCGTCCAGGGCTCCGTCCGCCCGGGCTGGGCGCCCCGGATGACGGCCTCGACGGGGGCGGTCCGGAGGAACTCCTCCATGTCCGGTCCGTCCGGGATGTCCGCGTCGTCGGGAGGCGACTCGTCCTCGGCCTCTTCGAGGTCCGCCGGGTTCCCCCCAAAGGACGAAACTCCCCTGGTCGATGACCAGGGCGGACTTGATCCCGCCGTAGAAGCCGGAGATGCCCGTGTCGATGGTCCAGAGCCGGCCGCCGAACCGGCTCATGGTGCGGGGAGAGACGATGGGGCTCACGCCGTCCCCGCGATAGACCGTGTGGGCGATGACCATGGAGCCCGCCCCGAGCTTCTTCAGGATGCGGTCGAAGGCCTTCCGGACCTCTCCCTCCTCGCCCGTCGCCAGGTCCCTGAACCAGAGCGGGCCCTTCGCGTCGTAGACGATCAGGGGCTCGAACGGCTCGGCCGCTCTGAAGACGGGCCCTGTGCCGGCCGGCGTAGAAGGCCAGCTCGCGGCGGAGGAGGCCGTTGATGTCCTCGAGCTTCCAGGACGAATACTTTTCGCTGATGCCCCCGTGAACGAAGATGGTCTCATTGATCCGGATGACGGCGTTCTTTTCGAGAAGCCAGCGGCCGTAGGTGCCGTTGAATCCGTCGATGTAAGCCCTGCGCCCGGCGTCCGTCTTCATGAGCTTCATCCAGTACTCGGCGAGACGCTGCTTCATCTCCGCGTCCACCTCCTCCTGGGGCTTGTGGGTGTAGGCGCCGCGGATGCTCTTGAGAAGCTCGTTTTCCTTTTCCCGGCGGTAGATCCTGGGGAGGAAGGAGACGAACTGCTCGACCGTCACATAATCGGGATAGTCGAAGACGATGCCGGTGATGTTGAGCTCCTCGTGGTTGCCCAGGAGCACGTGAACCATTCCGCCCGCCCGGCCGGCCTCCTTTTCCAGCCTCCGGAGGAGGTCGAAGATCCTCTTGGCTCCCGGACCCCGGTCCATGATGTCCCCGATCTGGACGAGATGGGCTTTCCCGCCGGCCCAGGCAGAGCTTCTTGTCGAGGACGCCCGTCCCCCTGAGGATCTTGACGAAGCCCTCGTAATCCCCGTGCAGGTCCCCGACGGCGACGATCCGGTCGACCCCCTCCCAGACGCAGGGGGGCTCGCCGGCTTGGAGGACGGGGAGGAGCGCGAAGAGGAGGATCGCTCCGGGGAAGAGGGCCTTCAGGCGGGACGCCGCTGGTTTCATGACGATCCGACCTCACCGAACTATATAATGAACCCCCTTTCGAATCAAGGCTATCCGTTGACACCCGGGGGGAGAGTTGTTATCTTTATGAGCAGACGGCGGGGAAGCCCGGGGGTGAGGGGTCTCCAGATGCCTCAGCGCGGCGAATCGGTCTCTCATTACGCTCTCCTCGAGCGAGTTGGGCGAGGGGGGGATGGGCGTCGTTTACAAGGCCCAGGACACGAAGCTCCAGAGGACCGTCGCCCTGAAGTTCCTCAGGTCCGGGATGTTCGGCTCCGACGCCGAGCGGGCGCGCTTCGTCCGCGAAGCCCAGGTCGCCGCCGGTCTCGACCATCCGCACATCTGCCCCGTCTACGAGATCGATGAACACGAGGGGCAGGCTTTCATCGCCATGGCCTTCTGCCCCGGCCGGACCCTGCGGGACCGGATCCGCGAAGGGCCGCTCCCGGTCCGGGAGGCGCTCGACATCGCCTCCCAGATCGCGGAGGGCCTCGAAGAGGCCCACGGCAAGGGCGTCATCCACAGGGATATCAAGAGCGCCAATATCATGCTTTCGGAGAAGGGGCGGGTGCGCATCATGGATTTCGGCATCGCCAGGCTCGCCCAGGGGCCGGAGACGACCTGGAGCAGCAGCGTCTCCGGGACGGCCGCTTACATGGCCCCGGAACAGGCGATAGGCGGGCCCGTGGACGCCCGCGCCGACCTCTGGGCGCTCGGCGTCATCATCTATGAGATGCTCGCGGGGGAGCTTCCGTTCAAGGGCGGGACCGACGCGGGGATCGTCCATGCCGTTCTCTACGAGCGCCCGAAGGCGCTTCGAAGCGTGCGGCCGGATTGCCCCCCGGCCGTCGCGGACATCGTCGGGCGCTGCCTCCAGAGGCGGGTCGAGGAGCGTTACGATTCGGCAAAAGCCCTCCTGGCGGACATCCGTGATATCCGGACGGGCAGCGGGCCGACAGTCGGGCTTTCGACGGGGGAAACGCTGAGGACCGCGCGTCGTCGGACTCCCGGGGCACGGCGGCGCCAGCGGGTCATGGCCGTCGCTGGAGCCGTGGCCCTTGCCATCGCCGCCGATTTCGCCGTTCCCGGGCTTCGGCGCGGGCTCGCCGCGCTCATCGGCTACAGGCCGGTCCCGGCCGAGAAACACCTTCTCGTCCTTCCGTTCCTGAACGTCGGAGGCGAGAAGGCCGGCCAGGACCTCTGCGACGGGTTCCTGGAAGTCCTGACGAGCGAGCTGACGCGGCTCGAGCGGTTCCAGAAAGCCTTCTGGGTCGCCCCGGCCAACGAGGTCAGGAAGAGCGGCGTCGCCAGCGCCCGAGAGGCGCGACGGGAGTTCGGCGCCAACCTGGTCATCGCCGGAAGCCTCCAGCGGGCGGGCGGCGAGGTCACGCTGACCATGAACCTCATCGAAGCCGGAACCCTTCGCCAGATCCGATCGGAGGTCGTCACCGGATCGATGTCGGGATTGGCCTCTTTCCAGGGGCCTTTGCTCGAGGGGGCCGTCCGGATGCTCGACATGGAGATCGCGCCCGGGACAGCGGCGCGGGCTGAGCCGCGAGCGGGACCGGGAACGCCGAGGCCTACGAATGCTATGTCAAGGGGCGCGGCCGGCTGGAGCGATACGAGAAGCCCGAGGGCCTGGCCGAAGCCGTCGATCTTTTCCATCGGGCTGTCCAGCTCGATCCGGCTTATGCTCCGGCGTACCTCGGCCTCGCCGAAGCTTTGTGGAGGAGGTCGGAGGCGACGTCGAATCCGGCGCTCGTCGATCCGGCGCTCGACGCCTGCAGCCGGGCGGGGGAGCTGGGCGCCGAACCGGCGGCCCTCCACGCGGTGCTCGGGCTCATTCAGATGGGCCGCGGGCTGGTCGAGGACTCCGTCCGCGAGTTCGAGACGGCCCTGGGTTCCGATCCGTCCAATCAGGAAGCCACCCTCGGCTTGGCCGAAGCCTGGGAAGCCCTCGGGAAACCGGAACGGGCGGAGGAGATCTACCGGAAGGCTATCGCCCTGAAGCCCAGCCGGTGGACGGGTTATAGCCACCTCGGGGTCTTCTATCTGAATCGGAACCGTCTCCCCGAGGCCGAAGGCATGTTCCTGAAGGCTCTGGAGCTCACGCCCGACAACATCCGGGCCCTGAACAACTTGATGGCGGTTTACTGGTACCTGAAGCGCGACGAACGGGTCCGTTGGGCCTTCGAGCGGTCGATCGGAGTTCGCCCCAACGCCGACGCCTATTCGAACATGGGGACGATCGATTTCTATTCGGGACGCTATGCCGAAGCCGCGAGAATGTTCGAGCTCGCCGTCCGCGCGGACGCCAATTCCTCGACGATCTGGGGGAACCTCGGGGATTCCTACCGTTACGTCGCCGGGAACGAGGATAATGCCCGCGAGGCCTACGAGCGGGCCATCGGCCTGGCCGGGAAGGAGAAGGAGATCAATCCGCGCGATGCCGCGCTCCGGGCGCGCCTCGCCCTCTACCTGGCCCACGCGGGGAGGGGAGAGGAGGCCGTGACCGAGCTCGACGAGGCGCTCCGCCTCGCTCCCGCTTCTCCGGCCGTTCTCAGGAAATCCGTACTGACCTTCGAACAGCTCGGCCTGCGTCCCAGGGCCCTCGAAGCCGCGGGGAAGCTCTTCGCCGCCGGCGGGGCCCCGGCCGAGCTCGAGGCCGAGCCTGACTTGGCCGGTTTGATCCGGGTCCCCGCGTTCCGCGAGCTGGTTCGCGCCATGCCGGAATCCGTCGGCAAGAAATGAGATGCCGCCCCGCTTAGGGGTCGCGGATATCGAAGGTGAAGGAGGGGGTTATGAGCCTTCATACCGTCACGATCAGCTTCGACGGTCATAACGTCTGCGCGCCGAAAAGCGTGACCGCGAAGAACCTGGACGATATCGTCTGGGATTGCGAAACGGGACAGCCGTTCGCGGTGGAGTTCGGGAAGAAGCTGCCGTTTACCGGAAAGCCTCGTCCCGCGGCGGCCGCGAAAAAGATCAAGGCCGCGATCAAGGGCGATGCGGCGGGGGAAGAGGAGGAGGTCTACGAGTATATCATCGCGCTCTATGATAAGAGTTCGGGGCTGGTCTTCACGCTTGACCCGGACCTGATCATCAAGCGCTGAAGCTTCCGTTTCGCGTCCGGCCCGCGGGGAGCATCCCGAAGAGGTCCGGGTCTTCGCACAGGGCGGGCCGTCCGTCTTCCGTCCCGGGACCGCCGCGGTTGATTAATTCGCGCGCCTGACTAGAATGGGGATGAAAGGTGGTCCTCATGCATAAAGCCCGTTCCATTCCTATTACGGCGATCATCGTCGTTCTCTTCCTCGTCTCCGCGCCGTGGGCGTGCGCTCCGAAAAAGGAAGCTCCCGCTCCTCCCGCGGCATCCGCCTCCGCGCCGACGAAGCTCGGCGTCGACGTCCTCTTCGAAAAGCACCTCGATCTCGTTCGGGGCAAGCGGGTCGGCCTCATCACCAACCCCTCCGGCATCAACGGCCGGCTGGAATCCACCGCGGACCTCTTCGCCCGGTCGGCCGACTTCAAGCTCGTCGCCCTTTACGGCCCGGAGCACGGCGTCCGGGGGGACGCTCAGGCCGGGGAATACGTCCCCTATTATTTCGACAAGAAATACGGGATCCCGGTCTTCAGCCTCTACGGCCAATCCATGAAGCCGGAGCCGGGAATGCTCCGGAACATCGACGAATACATGCGCTCCTTCGATACGCGAGCCGAAGGGAAGGCCCCGGAGAGCTCGATGGTCAAGGACCTCGACGTCATGGTCTATGACATCCAGGACGTGGGATCACGGGTCTATACGTATATCTCGACGATGGCCTATGCCCTCCAGGCCTGCGCCGAGAACGGGATCGAATTCGTCCTCCTCGACCGGCCGAATCCCGTTAACGGCGTCGATATCGAGGGCACCATCCTCGATTACCCGGCGGCAAGCTCTCCCGTCGGCCTGTATCCCATCCCCGCGCGCCACGGCATGACGCTCGGCGAGCTGGCCCGCCTGTTCAACGACAGGTTCCTGCCGGTGAAGGCGAAGCTGACCGTCGTCCCCATGGAAGGCTGGAAGCGAAGCCAGTGGTACGACGAGACGGGTCTGCCCTGGGTCTATCCCTCGCCGAACATGCCGACCCTCGATACCGCGACCGTCTATCCCGGGTTCGTCTATTTCGAGGGGACGAATGTCTCCGAGGGGAGGGGGACGACGCGGCCGTTCGAGCTGTTCGGCGCCCCCTGGATCGACGGGGCCGCCCTGACCAAGACCCTCAATGCCCTCGACCTCCCGGGGGTCGTCTTCCGCGAGGCCTGGTTCACGCCGACGTTCTCGAAGTTCCAGGGGAATCTCTGCGGGGGGGCCCAGGTCCATGTGACGGACCGGGCGGCTTTCCGGTCGGTGGCGACCCTGCTCCACATCATCAAAGCCCTGCGGGACGCCTACCCGGCCGAGTTCCAGTTCCATGCCGATTATTTCGACAAGGTCATGGGGGGGCCCGGAGTCCGCGAGGCCCTGGAAAAGGGGACAAGCGTCGCCGAGATCCTGGCCGGAATGGAACCCGGTCTCGAGGCGTTTCGGGCCCTGCGCAAGCCCTACCTGCTTTATGATTGAGCCGCCTCCCTGGATTTGAAAGGCAAGGGGGGATTCCGGTACAATAGACCCTTTCCCGTCGGGTGACCGGGATCGAGGAGAAATACAGCATGGGGACTTCATCTTTCGGTTACGCCCTGGCCAATCCTTTATCCGCCTTCCTGGACAAGCCCGCCGCCGATTTCCGCAGGGCGGACCTCCTCAAGGTCGTCGCGGAGATGGGCATCGAGCGGATCACCTTCCATTACACGGCCGGCGACGGCAAGCTCAAGGAGCTCGTCCTTCCCGTCACGTCCCCCCGCTTGGCCGAGGTCATCCTGGCCGAAGGGGAGCGGGTGGACGGGTCCTCCCTGTTCAAGGGCATGGTGGACATGGGCTCGTCGGACCTGTATGTCATTCCCCTTTACCGGACGGCGTTCCTCAATCCCTTCGACGGGGGCAGCCTGGACCTCGTCTGCCGGTACTTCGGCCGCGACGGCGCCCCCGCGCCCTTCGCTCCCGACAATATCCTCGGCCGGGCCTCCGAGCTCTTCCGGAAGACCTCGGGGCTCGAGCTGAACGCGCTCGGAGAGCTGGAATTCTACCTGCTCAGCGATCCCGGCCCGAAGACCTATGTCGCCCATGAAGCAGAGAGGCTACCATTCTTCCGCGCCCTATCTCCGGAGCGGCCCCGTCCTGAACGAGATCGTCCGCGAGATCTCCCGGATCACGGGAGCCGTGAAATACGGCCACGGCGAGGTCGGATTCATCGAGAGCGTCCACAGCGACACGGAGGAGATCCGGGGAAAGCGGGCCGAACAGCTCGAGATCGAGTTCCTGCCCCGCCCCGTCGAGGAGATGGGCGACGACCTCGTCATCGGGCGGTGGCTCATCCGGAACATCGCCTTCCGCCGCGGCTGTGTCGCGACCTTCACCCCCAAGCTCGAGGAGGGCGTCGCGGGCAGCGGGCTCCATTTTCACGTGGAGCTCCTCCGGGACGGCCGGAGCGTCATGAGCGGGCCCGACGGCAAGCTGTCGGAGGAAGCCCGCCGCCTCATCGGCGGCGTCTGCGAATACGCGGATTCCCTCACGGCCTTCGGGAATACCGTCTCCTCGGCCTATCTGAGGCTCGTCCCCAACCAGGAAGCGCCCACGAGGATCTGCTGGAGCGACCTCAACCGGAGCGCCCTGGTCCGCGTTCCCCTGGGCTGGTCCGGCGTCGGCGACCTGTCCGGACGGATCAATCCCCGGGAGCGGGAAGCCTTCCGCGCCGACGGGAGCCGGCAGACCGTCGAGCTCCGGAGCCCCGACGGGAGCGCCATGATCCATCTCCTCCTCGCCGGGATCGTCATGTCCGCGGACTGGGCCTTCAAGAACAGCCCGGGGCTCTTCCGGGAGTCCGGGCCCCTGGAGCTGGCCGACAGGCTCTATTTCAAGGGGAACGTCTTCAAGGAGAGGGGCCTCCTCGAAAAGCTCCCGGTCCTGCCGACGAGCTGCGTCGAATCGAGCCGGATCCTCCTCCAGAAACGCGAGCTCTACGAGCGGGACGGCGTGTTCCCGCCGGGCGTCATCGACTATGTCGCCCGCCTGCTGGAAAAAGAGGACGACGAGTTCATGAACCGGACGCTGGCCGACCTGCCCGCCGACGACAGGCTTCACGAGATCCGCAAGATCATGCACAAGGACCTCCACCGGCACTGAGACCCTCCGTCTTGACAGGCATCCGGCGCTGATATATTTCTAGAGGAACATCGCTTAACGAACGCGGAGGTCCCGATGCATCCAAGATCCGGAACGCGCCTTTGGATCCCGGCCTTGACGGTCCTTCTCCTGGCGGGGACGGCCCTCGCCGACGCGACCACCGGCCAGGTCGACAAGCTTTTCGCGGAGTGGGATACGACCGTGACGCCCGGGGCGGCCCTGGCGGTCGTCCGCGACGGAAAGATCGTCTACGAGCGGGGCTACGGGATGGCCAGTCTCGAGGACGGGCTCGTGATGACGCCGCAGAAGGTCTTCGACATCGGTTCGACCTCCAAGCAGTTCACGGCGGCCTGCATGGCCATGCTCATCCGGGAGGGCAAGGTCGGCCTCTCCGACGACATCCGGAAGCACCTCCCCGAGATGCCGGACTACGGCAAGGTCATCACGGTAGACCACCTGCTCCACCACACGAGCGGGCTCCGCGACTATAACGCCCTCCTCGAGCTCGCCGGCTTCCGGGCGGACGGGGATTGCCCGACGGTCGACGAGGCCTACGAGGTCATCTGCCGTCAGAAGCGCCTGAACTACCTCCCGGGAGCGGAGTATTCCTACACGAATACCGGGTTCTTCCTGCTCAGCCGTATCGTGGAGAAGGTGAGCGGGAAATCGCTCAACGCCTTTGCGCAGGAACGGATCTTCAAGCCTCTGGGCATGACGCACACCCTGTTCCAGGACGACCATAACCAGATCATCAGGAACCGGGCGAGGGGCTACGACCGGTCCGAGGGCGGATTCCGCATCAATATGAGCAACTGGGACGAGACCGGCGACGGGAACGTCTACACGACCGTCGAGGACCTCGCGATCTGGGACCAGGCCTTCATCAGCAACGCGCTGGGCAAGGACCTCATGGACATGCTCCACACCCAGGGCATCCTCAACGACGGAACGAAGATCGAGTATGCCTTCGGCCTGATGATCGGAACGCACAAGGGCCTGCGCGTCGTCGAGCACGGCGGAGCGTGGGCCGGCTTCAGGGCCGGCTTCGTCAGGTTCCCGGACGAGAAGCTCACGGTCATCTGCCTGGCCAATCTGGCCGACATGAACCCGTCGGGGCTTTGCAAGAAGGTCGCCGACATCTACCTCGCCGACAGGATCAAGGAGGCCCCGAAAGCGGACAAGGCGAAGGTCGAGCCCGTTCCGGTCCCGAAGGCCGAGCTCGAAGCCCTCGCCGGGAACTACCAGGACGCCAAGTTCGGGCAGTGGTTCCCGATGACGCTCGAAGAGGGCGTCCTGCGCATCGGGTTCGGTTCCCAGTCCTTCGCCCTGACCCCGGTCGGCCGGAATAAGTTCCGGGCCGCGGAGGCCCCCGTGGACGTCGAGGTGGAATTCCCGGCGGCGGCGCCGGGGAAGCCCGCGGGCGCCGTCGTCCGGATCATGGGAGATGAGAGATATGATCTGGCGAAGGCCGCGCCCTTCACGCCCCTGACGGAGCGCGAGCTCGGAGCCTATGCGGGGGCGTACGTCAGCGACGAGCTTCTCGGGGCCCGTTACGAGATCGCCGTCGAGAAAGAGGGCCTCGTCATCAAGTTCAGGAACCCCCTCGTCGGCGCCCTCAAGGCCATGGCGCCCGAGAAGTTCACGACGAGCGGGCTCAATTTCGAGTTTGCGCGCCGGGGCGGCCGCGTCGCGGGATTCGAGCTGAGCGTCGGCCGAGCGGCCCACATCGGCTTCCGGAAGGTCGGGCCGGGGCGCTGAGCGCCGTCCGGACTAGAGGCGGATGCCGAGCTCGGAGAGCTTCTTGGGCGTCGGCCGGCCGGTCCGTTCGTCCCAGCCCCTGTCCCGGTAATATTCCGTCAGCTTCGTCTCGAATTCGTCGCGCTTGAGGACGGCGCCCTTGCCGGGGCCCGTGCCGAGCGGATCATCGAAGAACCTGTCCGGAAGAGCGTCGTCCTCCCGGGCGAACCCCTCGCGGCAGTTGAACGCCCGTTCCAGGTTGTAGATCCGTTCTCCGGCCTTCAGGTATTCGGCCTCGGTCCAGTCGAAGCCCGTGATCGCCGTGAGCAGATCGCGCAGGCCGTCCTTGCCGAAGCCGTCCGTGGCGAACAGGCAAACGCCGAGCGAGTCCGTCGCCGCGTAGTCGTTCTGGCCGCGGGCCGTCCCCGCGTTGAGGTGGCACGCGCCGCGGCTGGCGGTGACGTAGGACAGGGCCAGGTCCATCGTCCGGTGGGGATCCCAGGCGGCCAATTCGTGCCCTTTGCAGTGGATGGCGAAGCGTTCCGAGCCGCCGCCGATGCGGGCGGCCAGCGCCTTGACGCCCGCGCGCGGCGAGGTCGCCGACGCCCTCGCGGCGGGCGATCTTCCGGACCATCGCCAGGACGGCGTCCGCGTTCCCCCAGGCCAGGTCGATGCCGTCCAGGAAAGCCTTGTCCACGAGCTTCTTCTCGTAGGCCTCCATCAGGAAGCCGATGACGTTCCCGGTCGAGATCTGGTCGAGACCCAGGTCGTCGACCTCGAAGATGGCCTTCATGAGGGCGCCGAGGTCGTTGATCATCAGGTTCGATCCCATCATGCCGCCGGTCTCGTATTCCGGTCCGTCATGGACGTGGCCTGCGTACGGCCCGCCCCGGACGACCCCCGCCTTCTTGCAGCTCAGGGGACAGCAATAGCACGCGAAATCACGGGACCAGATCTCCCTCTCGGCGGCGACGCCCGAGATCGTGTCGACGTCGTCGAAGGTCCCCAGGGAATAGTTCTTGACGGCCATGACCCCGTTCGCGCTGGCGGAAAGGAGGGCCGCCGCCGTTCCGTAGCGGCGCCAGCGGTCGACCCCATATCCTTCTGGGAAGCTTCCCTGGAAATCCTTCCTGACGGCCGCCAGAACGGACTGGAACTTCTCGGGGTCGGCGACGCCGGGCATCCCGGTCCCGCGAACGGCGACGGCCTTGAGGTTCTTCGAACCCATGACGCCGCCGACGCCGCCGCGCCCGGCGGCCCGGGCCGCGGTGTTCAGGATGGAGGCGTAGGGGACGAGGTTCTCGCCGGACGGGCCGATGTAGCAGGTCCGGAAGCGCCGGTCGCCGAGGTCCTCGATGAACCGGCGATCGAACTCGTCCGTGCCCATGCCCCAGTACTTCGAGGCGTCGCGGACCTCGACCTTGTCGTCGTCGATATGGATATAAACGGGCTTGGCGGCCCGTCCGGTGACGACGATGGCGTCGTAGCCGGCGAAGCGGATCTCCGGGCCGAAGAAGCCGCCCATGTTGGCGTAGCTCACGGTGGAGGCCTTGGGGAGCTTCGACCTCAGGGGCGAGGTGCGCGGCGACTTGGTCACGACGCAGGTCCTCGACGCCGATGGGATGGGAAATCCCGAGAACGGCCCGGGCATGAAGAGCAGGGGGTTCTCCGGAGACATGGCGTCGACGCCGGGCTTCCCGAGGCGTCCGGCGAGGAGCTTCATCCCCAATCCGCGGCCGCCGATGTAGAGGCGCGCGTCCTCGGGCGAAAGGGGAATCCGGGTCGTTCTGCCCGCCGTGAGGTCGACCTCGAGGAGGACTCCGTTATAGCCGGGGAATGCGGTGTCCGTCATGGCGCTCTCCTATTCCTTTCCGTACCAGAGCTTCGCCAGGGCCTCGGCGGTGTCCTTCGGTCCGAACGCATAGTGCCGTCCGTTCGCCCCCTCGACGACGTGGCTCAAGGCGCCGTAGGGGCAGGCCTTCACGCAGCTCGGGTCGCCCCCGCAGAGCGTGCACATCCGCTCGGGCTTGCCGGTCTCCGGGTTGGGGACGATCGCCCCGACCCGCTTCGTCCGGCAGGCCTCGGCGCACGAGCCGCAGCCGATGCACCGCTCCAGGTCGTTGTGAAGGACGGGAAGCTTCCCGTCCCGGTAGAGGGCCTTCCGGCCGGTCTTCGGCGTCGGGCTCCACGGGACAGGCCTCGATGCACGGGGCGTCCTTGCACATGACGCAGGTGACCGGGATATCGACGTCCGGGGAGAAGGGCATGACCCGGATGTTGGACAGGTGGGGATCGCCGAGCCCCGGGAGCTCCCTGCCGCCGACGGTGATCTTGTGGTTGAACGAGGAGCAGGCCGTCTCGCACGTGCGGCAGCCGGCGCACTTGTTGAAGTCGACCACGATCATCGAATAGACGGCCTTCCCTTCCTCCGTCCCGGCCCACGCCTGGCGGACGAGGAAGCGGCCGCCGATGAGGAGCCCGCCGCCCCCCAGGGCGATCTGCTTCAGGAATTCGCGGCGCGAAGGCGCGGCGGGGACCCCGAGCTCGCGGAACGTCAATCTCCGTCTGCCTCTTTCCGGCATTCTTGTTCCTCCTCGGGGTCAGGGGACCCCGATCTCAGTACTTCTGCCAATCCGGCTTATGCGCATAGACCCATTGGTAATAATCGGCCCGTTCGAGCCCCGAAGCGGCCTCGCCGTCGACGATGACGACGGCGCGCGGGTGCATCTGAAGGGCCGAGGCCGGGACCATGGCCGTAACGGGGCCCTCGCATGCGGCCGCGACTGCCCGGGCCTTCTTTTTCCCGAAGGCGAGGAGCAGGCACATCCGGCTGTCCAGGATCGTCCCGACGCCCATCGTGATGCAATGGTAGGGGACGTGCTCCTCGCCGTCGAACGAGGAAGCGTTGTCTCGGCGCGTCTGGGCGGTGAGGGTCTTGATGCGGGTCCTCGAAGCGAGGGAGGAGGACGGCTCGTTGAAGCCGATGTGGCCGTCGGTCCCGATGCCGAGGACCTGAAGGTCGATGCCTCCGGACGACCGGATGTCCTCCTCGTAGCGGCGGCAGAATCCCGGGATGTCCTTCGCCTGCCCGTCCGGGATATGGATGCTCTCGCGGGGGACGTCGATGTGGTCGAAGAGGTTCCGGGCCATGAACGCGTGAAAGGAGGATGGGTGGTCGGGGGACAGCCCGACGTACTCGTCGAGGTTGAAGGTCGTCACCCCGGCGAAGCTCAAGCCTTCCTCCCGATGCATGCGGACAAGCTCCTTGTAGACCTGGAGCGGCGTATTGCCGGTCGCGAGGCCGAGCACGGGGCGCGTTTTTTCCCGAATGAGGCGGGAAATGATCCGGGATGCGATGCGGCTGGCCGCCTGGCTGTCGGGTTGAACGATGATCTCCATGGGTTCCTCTTCCTTACGGGATTCGGGGAAGACTTGCCGCGGCGACGGCCTGGCCGACCCGCCGGCTCTTCTCGTCGAGCAGATGAAGGCGGACCCTCGCCTGCGGTCTCGGGGAATTCCTCCCGGAGGACCTTCCGGGCCCTGTCCATGATGATGTCCCCCCCGACGCCGGACATGACCCGGCCGAGGACGAGCAGGTTCCTGTAATCATAGAACATCTCGTAGAAGGGGACCGTGTATCCGAGGTAGATCCCGATGTCCGCGAAGACGCGGAGGGCCATCGCGTCTCCCTTCCCGGCGAGGGCCTGGACGTGCTTGAGGCGCTCGGGCAGGCGCATGTCCTCAGGGAAGGGGATGCCCGCCCTGAGGGCCAGCTTGTTCACGGCCTGCTGGGAGAAATAGTTGGCGCCGACGCCCCGGTCGCCGGACCATTCGTCGGCGACCGCGTCCGGGGCGGCGTCCAGGGGGGCGAACGCGAGCTCGTCGAGCCAGCCCGGGATATGACCGTCCGCGTTGAGGAAGCCCCCGGCCTGGCTCGACCCCATGGCCACGCCCAGCATGGCCTTGGCGCCGAGCGACATCGTTCCGGCCAGGGCCGTGACCTCCCCGTCGTTGATGACCTCGAAGGGGACCCCCCATTCGGCCTTCATGACGTTGAACATGTTCTTGACCTTCCGGTCGAACACGTCCACCGGGACCGAGCGGAACAGGGAGGCGATCCGGACCTGGTTGCCGATGTAGATCCCGGCCGAGCTGCCGCCGATGGCGTCCACGCGCGGCAGGCGGGCGGCCGCTTTTTTCAGGCCTTCGCGAATGTTGGCGTAATGATACTCCGGGTCGGGCTTCTCTCCCGGCGTCCAGGGGATCTCCTCGCTGAAGACGGGCTCGCCGTCCCTGACGGCGGCCACCTTGAAGTCGCTGGCGCCGAGGTCGAATCCGACGCGGCACCCGTCTAGGTGCCCGCCGAGGGCCGATTCGCTCTCCCGGGCGGCTGGGAAGGCGTCCGGCCCGACGGTCACGACCTCGAACGGTTTCTCATAGACCCGGCTCATGAGGGAGACGTCGAAGGCGCGGGCGCCGTCGGGAGCGTACGTTTTCCGGATGAGGTCCCCGATCTCCTGAGGACCCTGGAGGTGGACCTTCCATCCGCCGCGCGACCAGAGCAGGAACTTGACGATCCGCTCCGCGTAAACGGCCGTGGCCGCGGCCGACGGGCCGTCGACGGGAAGGACCTCCGTGTCGAAGACCGAAACGAGGCCGTTCTCCCTTTCGATCCCTATCCGGAGCGGGACGGCCTTGCCGGAATCGCGGACGGCCTTGCGGTACTTCATGAACGCCGGGCCCATCGGCCGGAAGCCCGGATCGAGGGCGGGAAGGGTCAGCGGTCTTTCGTCGAGGAGGTCCGGGAGGGCGCGCTTGGTGTCCATGATGTCCTTTCCTTGCGACCGGCGAAGGCCGCCCGGCCATTATATCCCAATCCCCGGGATCGGAAAAGAACGCGCCGCCCGGCGAATCCGGCGCGAGGGACCCTCCCGGCGGAGCGGGCTAGCCCTTTCGACCGAGGACCTTCCGGATGTCCTCGACCAGAGGCTTGGAGCCGAGGTACAGGGCCGTCCTTTGATGGGGCTTCTCCGGGACGATGGAGAGGATGGGCGTGCCGTCCTCGTCGATCGCGCTTCCCCCGGCCTCGCAGCACATGAACGCCACCACGGCGGCCTCGTACATCAGCCGGAGCTTCCCCTTCGGCCGGTTCTTGGCGGGGTCGGGGTGGTTGACGATGGCCGGATACAGGAACAGCCCCCCGTTGGTCAGGATGCGGTGGAAATCCCCGGCCAGGGCCCCGAGGTATCGGAACGCGTAGGCCTTCTCTCTTTCCGCGAGCCAGTCCCTGACCCCGGCCGCGAACGTATCCCGATTCGCCGAATTGAACGACAGCTCCCACGTCTTCGGGTTCTCCGGCAGGACCATCCGCGTCGGCTTGACGTAGTTCATGACCTCGTCGATGTGGAACCGCCAGCAGCCGGCGTTCCTCAGGGCGATCGTGAACGTCCCGGTGGGGATGACGAACATCCCCGAGGCGATGAAGTCCCGGCCGGCCCGCAGGTGGCCGTCCTCGGGGCCTTCGAGGTTCTTCTTGGCGATGCCGAAGAGGAACCCGACCGGGAGGTTGTGGGGGACGTTGGCCGATCCGTCCATCGGATCGAAATAGACGAAGTACCGTCCCCCGTCGACGTTCATCGGGACGATCTCTCACTCCTCCTCGCTCACGATGTGGATGACGCGGCCGGAGCTCGTCAGGTAGTGCTTGACGACCTCGTTGGCGATCTGGTCCATATGGAGGACCTCTTCGCCCTGGACGTTCGTCGAACCGGCCAGTCCCAGGTTCCCCCGGAGGGCGCCGGTGAGATAGTAGTGCTGGATGCGCTTGGCGGCGTTGAGGAGGGAATTCATCAGGATGAGGAAATGATAGGTCCGGTTGTGACGCTCCTGGTGCTCCAGGAGGAAGTCCATGAACGTCTCCTCGAACTGCAGCATGACAACCTCCCGGGGGCGTAATCGTTCCGCTCCCTAGGTATCATAAGGGAGGGTGCGAAATCAAGGTCATATACGGCGGGGCCAAGGCTGCATTGTGGGGTTCGGAGGCCTCCTCGGCCTGCGCTCCTCCCGTTCGGCTTCCTAAGCCTCGGCCCGAGCCTGAGCTATGGATCAGGTGAAGAGCGTGGACTTGAAGCCCTTGCCGAGCACGTCATAGGTGTCGTTGATGATGACGAAGGCCTGGGGGTCGATCTCCCGGACGAAGTCCCTCAGCTCGGCCAGCTGCTTGCGGTGGATGACCGTGAGGATGACCTCCCCCTCGCGGTTGAGGTAGAGGGAGCGCGACCGGAGGGCCGTCCCGCTCCGCTCGAGCGTGTTCAGGATGAAATCCTCGATCTCGGCGGTCCGCGTGGACGTGATGAGGACGAGCTTCGAGTAGTTCCACCCTTCGAGGATCATGTCGATGACCTTGGTCGAGAGGAAGAGGACGATGTATCCGTAGAGGGGCGCTTCGAGATCGCGGAAGGCGAATCCCGAGGCGGAGATGATGACGAAGTCCGCGACGAGGATCCCGAAGCCGATGGAGATGCCGGTGTACTTGCTGACGACCATGCCGATGATGTCGGAGCCGCCCGTCGAGGCCCGGCCCCGGAAGACGATCCCCAGGCCGATGCCGAGGAGGATGCCGCCGTAGATCGAGGCCAGGACCTTGTTGTCGGTCGCCGAACGGACCTTGAGGATCTCGTCGAAGACGTCGATCATGACCGACGAGAGGACCATGCCGATGAGGCTCTTCAGGACGTACTTCTTGCCCATCGTCCGGAGGCCGAAGAGGAAGATGGGGATGTTGAGGACGATGATCATCGCCCCGACCGGGAGCTTGAAGAAGTAGTTCAGGATGATGGCCAGGCCCGAGACGCCGCCGGGGACGAAGTGATGGGGGATGAGGAACAGCGCGTAGGAAAGCCCCATGATCGTGCAGCCGATCACGATGAGGAAGACGGGGGTCGTGCGTTTGCGGATGATCGTCGCTGTGGTTCTCATGGTTTGCCCGGGTCGCGTTCCTGTGAGCCTTCCGTTCTTTTATCATACCCGGCCGCGAAGGTCAATTCCCGGAGGCAGGCGGGCCGGGACCCTTGATTTTTCGCGCCCGCGTGCTATAATTATTTCAAGCTCTATTTGGCTGGCTGTATAGAGTATCAGAAGATACCCTCCTTCAATATCCCTTTTCAATAAGATATTTCCCCAGATCAAACAGCCAGCATTACCTCCCCCTCCCGGACCCGCCAGCTCCCGGATCCCGTCTCCCGGCGCGTCTTGTGAAAGCTCCGGCAATGTCCTAAAATCGGTCCCTGATGGACGGACGGAAAGCGGGCCGCGAGACGTTCTGGAACAGGGACTTCATCGTCGCCCTGTTCGGCTACCTCTTCCTCTACATGTCCGTGTCCATGTTCTTCCTCCTGCCCCTTTTCCTGGGAGGGTTCGGCCCTTCCAAGGGCCGGGTCGGGCTCATCATGGGGATCCACAGCGTCCTCGCCATTCTCGCGCGCCCGGTCTTCGGTCGCGCCATCGACCGCCGCGGGGGACGGCGGTTCGCGCTTTGGGGCATCGTCGTCCTCGCCGCGACCGTCCCCCTGTTCCATCTCGTTAGGGACGCCGGCGCGTTTCCCCTCCTCCTCCGGGCGGTTTCGGGCGTCGGCTGGGGCGTGGGCATGACCGCGACGATCGGGGTCTGCTCCGATTTCGCTCCGGCCGCGAGCCTGGCCCGGTCGATGGGCATCATCGGGGTCGCGGGGCTCGTCGCCAATGCCTTGGGCCCGCTCCTTGCCGAGGAGCTCATCCGCCGGTCCGGCTTCGGCGGGATGTTCGACGCGGCCTTTGTTTTCCTTGTCGCGGCGCTCATCTGTCTGTTCCTGACCCGGAGATCGCCCGCGTGCCCCCGCGCGGAGCCGTCCGCCCCGGCCGCGGCGCCGCTTCGGAACGTCCCGGCGATCTCCCTTCTCGTCATCGCGGCCATGCCCATCTTCCACGGGGCCGTGCGGGGGACGATGATCTATTTCGTCGCCCTGTTCGGGGCCTCCGTCGGGATCGCGCGCGTGGGGCCCTTCTTTCTTGTCTTTTCCCTGGCCGCCATCCTGACGCGCTTCACCATCGCCGACCTCTCGGACCGGTACGGCCGGAAGCGGATCGTCATCCTGGCCGCGGTCATCATCGGCCTGAACCTGTTCGTCCTTTCGCGGATGAATTCTTTCGGCACGCTCATCCTGACGGGCTTCGTCGGAGGGCTGGGGCAGGGGCTCATCTTTCCCGCCCTGAGCACCTACATCATCGATTTCCTGGGGCGCGCGAACAAGGGGCTGGCCATCAGCCTGTACCTGTCCCTCTTCGACGTCGGCATGGGCATTGGGGCGCCTTTCTTCGGCTGGGTTTCCGACCGGGTGGGCTACCGGGGCATGTACGTGGGCGCCGGCCTTCTCCTCCTGGCCTCGACGTTGATATTCATGGCCAAGGCTCCCCGGACGGAGACGGACCGCTAGGACGCGGCCGCGTCTTGCATCGGGCGCGGATAAAAGGCATTCTTGGGTCGTCGGACACCGGAGGAACATAATGAAGAACGCTTTCGACCTGATCGTCTCCAGGCGGACGGTACGGCAGTTCAAGCCGGACCCGGTCCCGCGCGCCGTACTCGAATCCCTTGTGGACGCGGGGCGGCTGGCGCCCTCAGCCGCCAACCTCCAGCCGCTCGAGTTCGTCCTCGTGGACGAACCCTCCGTCCGCGACGAGGTCTTTTCCTGCCTGAAGTGGGCGGCCTACATCGCTCCGGCGGGGAACCCGGCTCCCGGGCGCGAGCCGTCGGCCTACGTCATCGTTCTCGTCAACGCGACGGTCCGCGAGAAGATGTACGAATACGATGTCGGGGCGGCCCAGGAGAACATGATCCTGGCCGCGGCCGGTGAGGGCGTCGCGAGCTGTTGGCTTCTGTCCATAGACAGGGACCGGCTTCGTGTCCTCCTCGAGGTCCCGGATGCCTACAGGATCGATTCCGTCCTCGCGCTCGGCTTTCCGGCGGAGGCGCCGGTCGCCGAAGAGTACGGGGATTCGTGCCGCTACTGGAAGGACGCGAACGGGACCCTGCACGTCCCGAAGAGAAAGAGGACGGACGTCCTCCACATCAACAGGTTCTAGCCCGGAGGCGAACTCCCGCCCGCCGCGGGCCGATCATTCCCCGGCCACGGTCATTCCGGCCACCTTGATGGTGGGGCCGGCGACCGGGCTCAGGAATTCAAGGTCGTTGCCGACCATTTCGATGCCCTCGAGGAGGGCGCCGAGGTTCCCGGAGATCGTGATCTCGGAGACCGGGAAGGCGACCTCGCCGTTCTCGATCCACAGGCCGAAGGCGCCGCGGGAGATATCGCCGGTCACGGAGTTGAGCCCGTGCCCCAGGGTCCGGGTGAGTAGGAGGCCCTCCTTGACCGAACGGACGATCTCCTCCGGGGCGCTCGTCCCCGGCGCCAGGGAAAAGTTATGGGGGCTGACCCCGCCGCCGTCGGCGTTTCCGGTCGTCTCGAGGCCGAGCTTCCGGGCCGCGTAGACGTTGCACAGGAAGCTCCGGAGGACGCCCTTGTCGACGACGACGGTCCGGCGGCAGGGGATGCCGTCGGAGTCGAACGGCCGGGACCCGAGCTCGCCGGGGATGAGGCCGTCGTCGACGACGTCGACGAGAGGATTCCCGATCCGTGCCCCGAGCTTTTCGGAAAGGAACGAGGCCTTTTGGTACACCGACGTCCCGGCGATACAGGAGAACAGGAACCCCAGGACCCATGAGGTCATCGTGGGCTCGAAGACGACCGGGACGTTCTTCGTGCTGACCTTCCGCGGCCGGAGCTGACGGACCGTACGCTCGACGGCCTTCCTGGCCACCGCCTCGGGCGAGGCGAGCTCGTGGAAAAAGCGCTTCGAGGAATACCAGGAATCCTCGACCCGGTCGTTCGTGCTCCCGGCCTGGAGTCCGACCCCCAGGCCGCAATACGTGCCGGAGTAGCCGCCGGAGAAGCCGTTCGAGTTCGCCAGGAAGACGCGGGCGTCGTCGCTCGAAAAGCTCGCCCCGTAGGAATTCGTGATGCGCTTGTCGGCCAGGGCGATCCTCTCGGTCTCGAGGGCCATCCCGATCATCGTCTGGGGAGCGAGGGCGGGGACCTCGGGATCATGGAGCCTGAGCGACGCCGCGTCCACGGTCGACGGCGTCAGCGGGGCGAGCCCGGCGAACGGGTCGGGCTCGGCGAGCTCCGCCCTCCGGACGGCGTTCCTCACGAGGCGCCGGAGCGTCCCGGGCTCGAGGTCCGACGAGCTGGCGACGGCCGTCCGCTTGTCCTTGATGACCCTCAGCCCGAGGACCCGGGACCCGGCCTCGACGAGGTTCTCGATCCGGCCGCGCCGGACGTCGACGCTGAACTCCCGGCCTTCGACGACCGAGACCTCGATCTCGTCGGCCCCATAGGCCTTCCCCCAGGCCACGAGCCTTTCGGCAAGCTCTCTCATCTCCGGCCTCCGACCGTCATCCGGGAGATCTTCATCGTCGGGCAGCCGTCGTTCACGGGGACGTCCTGGCCTTCCTTGCTGCAGGTCCCCGTCGGAAGGCCGAAGGCGAGGTCGGAGCCGACGCAAACGAGCCTCTTCAGGATGTCGATGTTCGTTCCGATGAGCGTGGCCTGACGGACGGGCGCCGTGAGCCTCCCGTCCTCGATGAGATGCCCCAGGCTGACGGAGAACGTGAACTTCCCGGAGTCCTCGACCTGGCCGCCCTGGAGGCTGTCCACGTAGAAGCCCTTCCTGACGGAGGCGAGGATCTCGGCCGGGTCGTATTCGCCCCGGTCGATATAGGTGTTGGCCATCCGGGGGACGGGCCAATGGCTGTAGTCCTGCCGCCGCCCGTGACCGGTGAGGGGCCTCTTCATGAGCCGGGCCGAGAGCCTGTCCTGGAGCAGGCCCGCGACGACGCCCTTGTCGATGAGGAGCGTCCTGCGCGGCACAGTTCCCTCGTCGTCGACGTTGTAGGAGCCGCGGGACGCCGGGATGGTCGGGTCGTCGTAGATCGTGACCTGGTCCGTCCCGACCTTCTTCCCCATCTTGTTCCAGAAGACGGACGTCTTCTTGCGGTTGAAATCGGCCTCGAGGAGATGGCCGACGGCCTCGTGGATGAGAACGCCGCTATGGCCGGGGGAGAGGACGATGGGCATCTCTCCGGCCGGAGCGTCCACGGCGTCGAGCAGGAGGACGGCCTCGGCGGCCGCTTCCGCGCCGATCCGAGCGGGCGTCAGGACGTCCTTGAAATATTCCAGGCCGACGCGGCCGCCCCCGCCCCAGTATCCGGACTCCCGCCTTCCATCCTTCTCGGAGATGGCGACGCAGGTCAGCCGGACCATCGGACGGACATCCCGGATGCGCAGGCCTTCGGAGTTCGCGATGGCGACGTACTGGACGCTGTCCTGGAGCGACGCCTTGACCTTGGCGATACGGGGATCGAAGTGGCGGGCGGCGTCGTAGGCTTCCCGGACCAGGCCGATCTTCTTCGCCATGCCGGCCGCGTGCGCCGGGCGGATGACGCGGGCCACATCCCCCCGAAGGGTGCGCGGCTTGATACGGAGGGGGGCGCTGCGGTATCTTCCTTTGGCGATGGCCGCCGCGGTCAGGGCGGCCCGCTGGACCTTTTCGAGCGAAAGGTCGTTCGTGTACCCGTAACCGGTCTGTTCGCCGGCGAGCACCCGTATCCCCATTCCGATCCCCACGCTCTCGGCGGTTTCCTTGACGATGTCGTCCTCCATGAGGATGTAATCATAGGCGCGGTACTCCAGGAACACCTCGGCGAAGTCCCCGCCCTTCGAGAGAGCGAAGACAAGCGTCGTCCGGAGGTCCTCGTCGGAGAGCCTGAAATGATCGATATAGGGAAGCATATCGGTATTATACACAATAAAGGGCCGGACGAGCGAAACGGCCGGGACGGGCGAGACGAGGCCCTGGGAGCGAGGCTACGAACGCTTCCGTCTCGGGTACGGCAACGCGAGGATAACAAGACTTCCGATCCCGAGCGAATACTCGAAGATGTTCGTAACGAGGTGCACGCCGAGCCCGGACAGGACGGCGAAGCGCTGGTCGATGTTCATCAGGCCGAAAGTCAGCGCCCACGCCGATTCCCAGGTCCCGAATCCGGCGAGCCCCTTGATGGGAAGGGCCGATGTGAGCTCGGCTCCGGTTATCCCCAGGATAAGCTTCCAGACGCTCAGGTCGGAAAAGCCGAATCCCAGGCTCCGCATCAGCGCGAACAACAGGAAATAGATCGACACGTACTTGCAGGCCCGGATCGCGACCGAGAGGACGAAGAAGGGAAGCGCCAGGCGCTTCTCTTGGATAACGGCGAGGCTCTCCGCCGTTGCCTCGAGCTTATCCTTCACCGGGACCGCCCATTTCTTCGTGTTCAGCCTGAAGAGCCGCGCGGCGCTTTCGTAGACCCGGATGGCCAGGCTGAAGAACCAGGAGAGCCTCGCCAGGACGAGGACCCAGGCCACGAAGAAGGCGCCGGCGACCGCCAGGAGCGCCGGGCTCGAGATCGCGGTCGCTCCGAGGCCGACGATGAGCGCCGCCCCGACGACGAACGGCGCGAGCGTCAGGAAATCGTAGGCGAAGGCGGCCACGAATGCCGATGTCGCGGCCTCGAACGGGAACCCGAGCCTCTTGTTGAGGACATAGATCAGGGACAGGGACCCGAGCCGCGCGGGGAGGAGGTCCACGAAGCTGTTCCTGATGAACGTCGCCATCAGGATATCGGGCCAACCGACGGGCCTCGGGCGAAGGAACAGCCTGTAGCGCCACGCCCTGAGCCCGGCCCCCAGGAGCGCGATCGCCATATAGGCCAGGAGGCCGGGGACGAAGATCCGGGCGAGCGCCCGGCCGAGCTCCGCGGCGTCGATCCTGGATATGAGCAGACCTATGAGCAGGATGGACAATGCCAGCGATATGGCGATATAGGCGGCCCGGCGATTGCTCATGGAGGCATGATATCACTCCGGAGAGGCCCTTAACAACCCTAGCCCGAGGGGGAGCGGCCAAGGGCGTCGAGGCCGGGCAAGGGGTGGACAATGCGCGACGGCGGAGCATATAATGCCTTTGCCATGGACCTCAAGACCGTCGACGGCATCATCGAAGCGGCCTTGAAAGAGGACATCCCGGCCGGGGACGTCACGTCGGAGAGCCTGATCCCTCCCGATTCCGTTTCGACGGCCGTCCTTCTGGCCAAGGAAGAGCGGGGTCCTGGCGGGGATCGGGCTGGCCTGGCTCGTCTTTGCGAAGATCGATCCCAAGATCACGTTCGATGTCGAGGTCGAGGACGGCCGGGAGTTCAAGGCCGGAGACGTCCTGGCCCGACTCGAGGGCAACTCCATCGCCCTTCTCAAGGGCGAGCGCACGGCCCTGAACTTCCTCCAGCGCCTCTCCGGGATCGCCACGGCTGACGCGCCGTTTCGTGAAGGCCTTGGAAGGGACGAAGACGCGGGTCCTGGACACGCGGAAGACGACGCCCGTCCTGCGGGCCCTGGAGAAGTACGCCGTCCAACAGGGCGGCGGCGTCAACCACAGGATGAGCCTGTCCGATATGGTCCTCATCAAGGACAACCACATCGCGATCGTCGGGGGCGTCGGCGAGGCCGTCCGGCGGGCCAAGGCCAAGGTCCCAGCGGGCATCAAGATCGAAGTCGAGGTGACGAGCTTCGAGGGCGCCCGGGAAGCGCTCGAGGCCGGGGCCGACATGATCATGCTCGACAATATGCCCCTGGACGAAATGAAGGGAGTCATCAGCTGGGTCGGATGCCGCGTCCCGGTCGAGGTTTCGGGAAAGGTCACCCTGGAGCGGGCGCCAGGAGATCGCGGCGATCGGCGCGGACTACATCTCGGTCGGGGCCCTGACCCATTCCATCGCGTCGGTCGACATCAGCCTGGAGTTCGGACGGAGGTCGTGATGGGCGACGCGCGCTTGGAGTTCGACGTTCTCGTCATCGGCTGCGGGATCGCGGGCGCGAGCGCGGCGCTCGAAGCGGCCAAGGCGGGGCTCCGCGTGGCGGTCGTCACCAAGGCGTCCCGGGCCGAGGAATCCAACACCTTCTACGCCCAGGGCGGCATCGTCTCGCTCGGAAAGGACGATCTTCCCGAGCTCCTCGAGGAGGACATCATCGAGGCCGGCGACGGGGTCAACGATCCCGAAGCCGTGCGCATCCTGGCCGAGGAGGCCAAGGGGCTTGTCGACGCGATCCTCATCGATGAGCTGAAGATCCCTTTCTCCCGGAGCGCTCCGGACAAGCTGGATTATGCGCAGGAGGCCGGGCATTCGATGCGGCGCATCCTGCACGTCAAGGACTCGACGGGCCGGACGATCGAGGGACGGTTCATCCGGGCCCTCAGGAAGCGTTCGAACATCACCCTGTTCACCGACCACACGGCCGTCGATCTGCTGTCCATCCCGCACCATGCGAAAGGACCCCATCGCCTACTACCGCGAGCCCCGGTGCGTCGGGGCCTACGTCCTCGACAACCGGACCGGGCGGGTGGAGACGTTCATCGCCCCGTACACGGTCCTGGCGACGGGCGGATGCGGCGCCGTGTTCCTCTACACGTCCAATCCCCCGGACGCGATCGGCGCGGGATACGCCATGGCCCTCCGGGCCGGCGCCCGCATCATCAACATGGAATACATCCAGTTCCATCCGACCTCGCTCTACAACCGGGACGCCGGCGGCTTCCTCATCTCGGAGACCGTCCGGGGGGAGGGGGCGCGGCTGAAGACGAAGGACGGCCGGACGTTCATGGAGAAATACAGCCCCCAGCGGGAATTGGCCCCGCGCGACGAGGTGACCCGGGCCATCTACGAAGAGATGATCAACACGAACTCCAACTACGTCCTGTTGGACCTGGCCTCCTATGCCAAGGTCGATATCAAGAAACGATTCCCCTACATCTACAAGACATGCAAAGCCGTCGGCATCGACATCTCCAAGGAGCCCATTCCCGTCGTCCCCGCCGCCCACTATGCGTGCGGGGGCGTCCTGGCGGACGGCTGGGGGCGGACCTCGCTCCGGGGGCTCTTCGCCGTCGGCGAGGTCTCGTGCACGGGCCTTCACGGCGCCAACCGCCTGGCCTCGACCTCGCTCCTCGAGGGGCTCGTCTGGGGGACGCGGTCGGCGAAGCACATCGCCGCGACGTTCGATCCGGCGCTTCCGGTCAAACCCGCGAACATCCACCGTTGGTATTACCCCGCCAAGGGCGAGGACGCCGACCCTGCCCTCATCAACCAGGATTGGCTGACCATCCGCTCGACGATGTGGAACTATGCGGGCATCATCCGGACCCGCAAGCGTCTCGAGCGGGCCAAGGCCGACCTCGATTACCTGAGGCATCGCATCGAGCAGTTCTACAAGCAGGCCCGTATGGACACCAAGGTCGTCGGGCTGAAACACGGGATCGAGGTCGCCCTGATGATCACCCACGCGGCGCTGGCCAACCCCGTCAGCAAGGGCGCCCACTTTCTGAAGGACAAGTAGGCCGGGCCGGGCATGCAGGGCACGGATCGAAGCTCTCTCAGGCCGGGGACCCGCGTGCGCGTCGTCCGAAAAGAGGACCAGCCCACGGGCCGGCTGACCGAGGGCGTCGTCCGGGATATCCTTACGGGCTCGGCCACCCACCCGCACGGCATCAAGGTCCGGTTGACGACCGGGGTGGTCGGCCGGGTCAAAGAGATCCTTCCCGTCGTGCCTTGAGCCGGGCCGCCCGCCGCCGGATAGGCTCCTCCCAGGCTTTTCCAAGAGGCGACGATTCGTGTAGAATGCCGTGGGCTCGAGATCGCCCCGGAAAGGAGCTCCGAAGATGAAGATGAATTTGAGGATGCCTGGACCGGCCCTCGCCGCGCTCGCGATGTCCCTGGTCCTTTGCGCTCCGGCTCGGGCGCAGGCCCCCGACGAAGCCGCGAAGATCGAAGCGCTCTTGAAGGACGTCGTCGATGTCCAGAAGAAGACCCCCGGCGTCGTCGTCGGAATCGTCGACGCCAAAGGCGCCCGGTTCTACAGCCGGGGCCTGATGGATGTCCGAGGGGATAAGGCCGTCGGCCCGGACACGCTCTTCGAGATCGGTTCCATCACCAAAACGTTCACCAGCCTTCTTCTCGCCGATATGGTCGTCAAGGACGAGGTCAAGCTCGACGACCCCATCTCCAAGTATCTGCCCGTCGGGGTCAAGGCGCCGTCCCGGAACGGGCGCGAGATCACCTTCCTCGACCTGGCCACGCACACCTCCGGGCTTCCGAGGATGCCTTCCAACATCAAGCCCGCCGACCCGGCGAATCCTTACAAGGACTATACCTCCGATATGATGTTTTGCATATCTCAACGCCCACAAGCTCAACTTCGATGTCGGCGCGAATTACCTCTATTCCAACATCGGGGCCGGGGTCTTGGGCCAGGTTCTGGCCCTCCGGGCCGGTAAAGATTACGAAACCCTCGTCCGGGAGCGCATCCTGATACCCCTGGGCATGAACGATACGACCATAACTCTCGCGGGGAGCCTGGCGGAGCGCTTCGCGACTCCGCACGACGGGAATCTGAAGCCGACGAGCCCCTGGGACTTTGCCGCCCTGGCCGGGGCGGGCGCCATACGATCCACGGCCCGGGACATGCTGAAATACGCGGCGGCGAGCCTGGGGCTCGCCAAGACTCCGCTCGCCGAGGCCATGGCGCTTACGCACGAGCCGCGCCGGGTCTTCGAGAACTTGGGCCTGGCCCTCGGCTTGGGCTGGCATCTTGTCCAAAGCAGGGGAGCGCTCATCATCTGGCACAACGGCGGCACGGGCGGGTTCCGAAGCTACCTCGGCCTCTGCCCGAAGACGGGGACGGGGATCGTCGTCCTGAACAATTCGAGCATCGAACTTCCCGGGCTCGGCCTGAAACAGCTCGTCGAGCCGTTCCCCGAGAAGCGTTCCCTGCCCCTCCCGAACGAGGTCTCCGTCGATCCGGCGGTCCTTGCCGGGTACGCGGGAACGTATATCGCCGGCGGGTTCGCCTTCGAGATCTCCGTCGAGGAGGGGCGCTTGTCCATGAGGGTGCCCGGCCAGAGCGCGCTGGCCCTTTTCCCGGCGTCGGCCGAGAGGTTCTTCGCCAGGACGGCCGACGTCGATCTGACGTTCGGAAAGGACGAGGGGGGCCGGGTGACCCGCGTCGTCCTCGAACAGCCCTGGCTGAAGATGGAATGGCGCCGGAAGATCTGAGGGAATGATCGGGGCCCTCGTCCGATGTTGTAGCCGCAACCTTTAGGTTGCGTCTTCGGCCATGGACGCAGGCTAAAGCCTGCGGCTACAGCGCACATTCCCGCGACGTGGCGTTCCCGCCCCCGCCGAATTTTGCTATAATGGCGGAAACGACCCGACAGACTGGAGTTCCCTATGGCCGACAAGAACGAAGTGAAGAACACGCTGAACCTGCCCCGGACGTCCTTCGCCATGAAGGCCGCCCTCGCCGAAAAAGAGCCCGAGACCATCCGAAAATGGCAGGAACAGGGCCTGTACGGGAAGATCCTGGAAACGAGGAAGAAGGCCGGGCGGACCCCGTTCGTCCTGCACGACGGCCCCCCCTATGCCAACGGGCATATCCATCTGGGGACGGCGCTGAACAAGATCCTCAAGGATTTTATCGTCAAGACCCGGAGCATGCAGGGGCACGTCGCGCCCTACGTCCCCGGCTGGGACTGCCACGGATTGCCCATCGAGATCCATGTCGATAAGCTCCTCGGCGCGAAGAAGAAGGACATGTCCCTCATCGAGATCCGGGAGGAGTGCCGGAAGTATGCCCGGAAGTTCATAGACATCCAGCGCGCCGAGTTCATCCGGCTCGGCGTCCTCGGCCAATGGGACGATCCCTACCTGACCATGAAGCCGGAATACGAGGCGGAAACCCTGCGCTTCCTGGCCGCGTTCTTCGCTTCCGGGAACGCCTATAAGGGGAGAAGGCCCGTGCACTGGTGCATCCACTGCAAGACCGCCCTGGCCGAGGCGGAGATCGAGTACGAGGACCGCAGGTCGCCCTCGATCTTCGTCAAGTTCCCGGCCGGCCCCGAGCTGGCGGGCAAGTTCCCCGCTCTCAAGGGGAAGGACGTGTCCGTCATCATCTGGACGACCACGCCGTGGACCCTTCCGGCCAATATGGCGATCGCCTTCCACCCCGAGGCCGATTATGTCGCCGCCGAAGCGGGCGGCAAGGTCTATATCGTCGCCAAGAAGCTCCTGGCCGCTGTGGCGGCGGAGCTTGGCCTCGGCACCCCCGCGGTCCTGGCGGAATTCAAAGGCCGGGAGCTCGAGGGCCTCAGGGCCCGGCATCCCTGGATCGACCGCGATTCGGTCTTCGTCCTCGCGGACTACGTGACCCTCGAGGACGGGACGGGCTGCGTCCACACGGCCCCGGGCCACGGCCACGACGACTTCATGACGGGCCAGAAGTACGGCATCGATATCTATACGCCCGTCGACGAGGAAGGGAAGTTCACGCCCGAGGTCGCGAAATACGCCGGGATGGCCGTTTTCGACGCCAACCGGGCCATCTGCGACGACATGAAGTCCGCCGGGTCTCTCCTCAAGGAAGGGGTCATCACGCACTCCTATCCCCACTGCTGGCGGTGCAAGAAGCCGGTCATCTTCCGGGCGACCGAGCAGTGGTTCATCTCCATGGACGCGGGAGGCTTCCGGCAGAAGGCCCTGGACGAGATCGCCAAGGTCGCCTGGCTCCCGGCCTGGGGCGAGGAGCGGATGGCCAAGATGGTCGAAGGACGGCCCGACTGGTGCATCTCCCGGCAGAGGTCCTGGGGCGTCCCCATTCCGGCGTTCACATGCGAGACCTGCGGCCATGTCGTCGCCGACGCCTCCATCGTCCGGCACGTGGCGGACATCTTCGCCCGGGAGGGCTCGGACGCCTGGTTCGAGAAGACGCCGGGCGAGCTCCTGCCCGCGGGGACGAAGTGCCCCGCCTGCGGTGCAACCGAGTTCCGCAAGGAGAACAACATCCTCGACGTCTGGTTCGAGGCCGGATCCAGCCACAACATCCTCGGGAAGAAGGACGACCTGCCCTGGCCGGCCGACGTCTACATCGAAGGCCATGACCAGCACAGGGGCTGGTTCAACAGCTCCCTGCTGATCGGGGTCGGTGCCCGCGGCCGTTCTCCCTACAAGACCTGCATCACCCACGGGTTCATCCTGGACGAGCAGGGGAAGGCGATGTCCAAGTCCGCCGGGAACGTCATCGAGCCCTCCTCCATCATCGCCAAGAACGGAGCGGAGATCCTCCGGCTCTGGGTGGCGATGCTCAATTTCAAGGAGGACGCTCGATTCGGGCCCGAGATCCTCCAGCGGCTCGTCGAGGCCTACCGGAAGATCCGGAACACCTGGAGGTTCGTCCTCGGCAATCTCTACGATTTCGACCCGGCGGCCGATGCGGTCGCGGACGCGGACATGCTCCTCCTCGACCGCTGGATCCTGGAGCGGGCGCGGGCGGTCCGGGAACGGGTCCTCAAGGCCTATGAAGAGTACGAGTTCCACGTCGTCTTCCACACGATCTACGATTTCTTCACGGTCGACCTCAGCTCGTTCTATCTGGACGTCATCAAGGACCGGGCCTATTGTTCCGGGAAGCGTTCGGCCCTCCGGAGGTCCGCCCAGACCGCGCTGTTCAACGTCCTCCGGGACACCCTGACGCTCATGGCGCCCATCCTGCCGTTCACCGCCGACGAAGCCTGGGAGGCTATGCCCGCCTTTGCGGGCAAGGGCGCGTCGGTCCATCTCGAAGAGTTCCCGAAGGACGCGGGGCCGCGGCTCGACGCGGCCCTCGTTGCCGACATGGACGCCCTGATCCTGGTCAGGGAGAAAGCCCTCAAGGAGCTCGAAAAGGCGCGCGAAAGCAAGCTCATCGGCAATTCGCTCGAGGCCAAAGTGGTCCTCGGGGTCCCCGCGGCCCTCCGCGGACTGCTGGAAAAGTATCGCGGCGCCCTCGCCGAGCTTTTCATCGTCTCCGCCGTGGAGCTCGAAGCCGAGGCGGGGGAGGATCTCATGGTCCGGGTCGAAAAGGCGCCCGGCGAAAAGTGCGACCGATGCTGGAACAGATCCGAGACCGTCGGGAAGGACGCCGCACATCCCACGTTCTGCGCGCGCTGTGCCGAAGTCGTCGGAGGCATGGAGCGATGATGCGGAAGAACGTCCCTTACCTCGCGCTCATCCTGGGCCTGGCCGTCGTCGACCAGGTCACCAAGGCCGTCGTCGCCGGTTCGGTCGACATCTACCGGGTCATCCCCGTCATCCCGGGCTTCTTCAACATCACGCGCATCCATAACAGCGGGGCCATCTTCGGCATCCTTTCGGGCTCGGGGAACCTGCCCGTATTCCTGCTCCTGACCGGCGCGTCGCTCTTCGCCCTGAGCTTCGTCATCTACTATTTCGTCAAGACGCCCGCGACCGAGGGCTTCACCAAGATCGCCCTGGCCCTCATCCTGGCCGGGGCCCTGGGGAACCTGACCGACCGGATCCTCAGGGGGTACGTCATCGATTTTCTGGACTTCCATATCGGCCGCCACCACTGGCCGTTCTTCAACGTCGCCGATTCCTGCATCACCATCGGCGCCGTGCTCCTGGTGGCCATCTTCTTCCGGAGGAAACCCGAATGCTCCCCATCCTCTTAAAGATCGGGCCCCTGACCCTTCATGCCTACGGCCTCATGATGGCCGCGGGCGTCGGGATTCGGCCTCTGGTTCGTCTATGTCCAGGCGGGGAAGCGCGGGCTGGACGCCCCCAAGCTCATGGACGCGGCCTTCTACACCGTCCTCGTCTCGCTTGTCGGGGCCAAGCTCATCCTTCTGATATCGAACCTGTCCTATTACCTGAGCTATCCCCGGGAGCTGTTCAGCCTGGCCCGTTCGGGCGGCGTCTTCCAGGGCGGGCTGACGTTCGGGGTCATCTTCGCCCTCTGGTATTTCCGCAGGAAGAAGATCCCCATCTGGAAGGCCGCGGACGTCGTCGCCCCGGCCCTTGCCCTGGGCCATGCCTTCGGCCGCATCGGGTGTCTCCTCGCGGGCTGCTGCTACGGCACCGCCTGCGAGCTCCCTTGGGCCGCGAAATTCACCGACGAATACGCCCACGAGCTGACGGGGATCCCTCTCCACGTCCCCCTGCATCCCGTGCAGATCTATGAAGCGATCTTCAACGCCCTGAATTTCGTGTTCCTGTTCATCGTCCTGAAGAAGAAGGCCTTCGACGGACAGGTCTTCGCCCTCTACATCGCCGCCTACTCCGTCATCCGGTTCGTGACGGAATACTTCCGGGGCGATCACCCGGACAAGGCGTATCTCATCCAGGGCGCCTCCCCCTTCGCCAGCCTTTCCTATCCCCAGGTCTGGTGCGTGCTGGGACTGGCCGGCGGGGCCCTGTTCTACTTGGTGATGAAAAAGCGCCAGCGTGCCTAAGACGGAATTCGTCGTCCCTCCCGGCTCCATGGCCGGCCCCCGGCTGGACGTCTATCTTGCCGGGCAGGCCCCCGGGCTGAGCCGCGCGGCGGCGCGCCGGCTCATCGACGAGGGGAAGGTCCTGGTCAACGGGAAGGCCGGGAGAGCGAGCCTCAGGCTCAGGGAAGGCGACCGGATCGCGGTCGAGCTCGATGCGGCCGCGGCGGCGCCCGGAAAGCCGGAACCGCAGGCCATCCCCCTCGAGATCCTTTATGCCGACGAGGACGTCATCGTCCTCAACAAGCCTTCGGGCATGGTCGTCCACCCCGGGGCCGGGAATAGGGAGGGGACGCTCGCCAACGCCCTCCTCGCCCTTTATCCCGAGATGGCCGGGGTGGGGCCCGAAGAGAGGCCGGGGATCGTTCACAGGCTCGACAAGGGCACCTCGGGCGTCATGGTCGCGGCCCGATCTTCCCGTGCCCACGCTTCCCTCGTCGGCCAGTTCAAGCGGCACGACGTCCGGAAGACATATGTCGGCCTCGTCTACGGCCGGGTGGCCGAAGCCGAGGGGCACATCGACTGGCCCATCGGCCGGCATGCCACGAAAAGGAAGAGGATATCGATCCATTCGAAGGATCCCAGGGATGCCGAGACCTTCTTCCGGGTCATCGAGGCTCTCCCGGAGGCGACCCTCCTCGAGATCAGGCCGGTCACGGGCCGGACCCACCAGATCCGGGTCCACCTGGCCGCGGCCGGGCATCCGATCGTCGGGGACGGGGTTTACGGCCGGAAGAAGCTCTCCAAGAGGTACCCCCGGCTCTTCCTCCACGCCCGGACCCTCTCCTTCCTTCATCCCGTGACCGGGGAGCGCCTGGAGTTCGCCGCGCCGCTCCCGGCGGAACTCGGATCGGTCCTCGAGGCCGAGCGCTGCCGCCCCCGCTGAGCCCGCCTCCGACAATGAGGACTTGAGGAATTCCCCGAAATTCATTATCATATCTTCTTTTTCTCCAAGCGACCCGGTTCCTTGGCGGACAGCGACACTCGACCCATGGAGGCTTGCTGATGAAAGATTACGCGACGGACAGGATCAGGAACATCGCCCTCGTCGGGCACGGGTCGTCGGGGAAGACCTCCCTGGCCGCGGCCATCCTCTTCAACGGCGGCGTGACGTCCCGCCTGACCAAGGTGGACAAGGGGAACACGGTCACGGACTTCGAGCCCGAGGAGATCGACCGCAAGATCTCGATCAGCGCGGCCGCCTGCTCGGTCGAGCACAGGGACCACAAGATCAACATCCTGGACACCCCGGGATACAGCAATTTCCTCTGGGACACGCGGGCCGCCCTCCGGGCCGTGGACGCCGCCGCCGTCCTCGTCGACTCGGTCTACGGCGTCGAGGTCGGGACCGAGAAGGTCTGGGAGATGATCGAAGAAGCCGACCTGCCCCGGCTCGTCGTCGTCAACAAGATGGACCGCGAGAACGCGAGCTTCGGCCGGGCCCTCGAATCGGTCCGCCAGTTCTTCGGCCGCCAGGCCATCCCCGTCCAGATGCCCATCGGCGAGGAAAAGAGCTTCGCCGGCGTCATCGACCTCGTCGGCCTCAAGGCCTATGCCTACGAGAAGGACGAGAGCGGGAAGTTCGCCGAGCAGGAGATCCCCGCGAACCTCAAGGACGAGGCCGTCCGGAGGTCCAAGGAGCTCGTCGAGATGATCGCCGAGAGCGACGAGAAGCTCATGGAAAAGTACCTCGAGAAGGGCGAGCTGACGCCCGAGGAGGTCCGCGACGGCCTCAAGAAGGCCATTCTCGGCCGCCAGCTCTTCCCCGTTTTCGCGACCTCGGCCCTGCTCAACATCGGCGCCCAGGCCCTCCTCGACGGCGTCACGGCCTTCATGCCGTCCCCCGTCGATCGGGGAGAGACGACCGTCACCATCAACGGCAAGGAGGGCAAGCTCAAGCCGGCCCCGGACGCCCCGTTCGCCGCCCTGGTCTTCAAGACGATCTCCGACCCGTACACGGGCCGCATCTCCCTGATGCGCGTCCTGTCGGGAACCGTCAACCCCGACGCGACCGTCTCGAACACGACCCGGGACACCGACGAGAAGCTCGGCGGGCTCTTCTTCCCCCAGGGGAAGGAACAGGTCCCGGCCGGGCAGGGCAAGGCGGGCGACATCGTGGCCACCGCCAAGCTGAAGGTGACGGCCACCGGCGACACGCTCTGCGCCAAGGGCGCCGGGATCGTCATCCCGACCATCAAGTTCCCCGAGCCTTCGATCTCCTTCGCCATCGAGCCCAAGACCCGGGCCGACGAGGACAAGATCTCCCAGGCCTCGCACCGGATCACGGACGAGGACCCCACCGTGCGGTTCGAGCGCGACCCCGACACCAACCAGCTCCTCATCTCGGGGAACGGCGAGCTCCACGTCCGCATCATCACCGACAAGCTGAAGAAGCGCTTCAACGTCGACGTCGACCTCAAGCCGCCCAAGATCTCCTACAAGGAGACCATCAAGGGCCGGGCGGACGTCAAGGGCCGTCACAAGAAGCAGACGGGCGGCCGGGGCCAGTTCGGCGACGTCTGGATCAAGATGGAGCCCCTGCCCCGCGGCAAGGACTTCGAGTTCGAGGACAAGATCTTCGGCGGGGCCATCCCCCGGAACTTCATCCCCTCGGTCGAGAAGGGCATGCTGGACTCCCGGAAGAAGGGCGTCCTGGCCGGCTATCCGGTCGTCGATTTCAAGGTCATCCTCTACGACGGGTCCTACCACGACGTCGACTCGTCGGACATCGCCTTCAAGATCGCCGCGTCCAAGGCCTTCAAGAAGGCCATGAAGGAAGCCAAGCCGACCATCCTCGAGCCGGTCATGAACGTCGAGGTCTATACCCCCGAGGCCTACATGGGCGACATCATGGGCAACCTCAACGGCCGCCGGGGCAAGGTCCAGGGCATGGAGACGAAGGGGACGATGCGCGTCCTCAAGGCCGTCGTCCCGATGTCGGAGATGCTCGACTTCGAGCCCACCCTGACCTCCATCACGGGCGGCCGCGGCTCGTTCATGATGGAGTTCTCGCACTACGAGGAAGCGCCCAGCCACATCCAGCAGAAGATCATCGCCGACGCGGTCAAGGAAGGCCGGGTCAGGCCCGAAGAAGAGGACTGAGGGACGGGGCGGCCCCCGGGCCGCTCAGTCCTTGACGAACCTCAGGTTCCGCACCCGGCCCCCGGATAGAAGGAAGCCTGTCAGACTGCCGTCCGCGTCCCGGGTGAAGCGGACCTTCCCGAAGTACCACTTGTCCCCCGAGAATCCATCCGCCTCGGTCGGGGAGAGGACCGCATCCTCGTTCCTCGGGTGACGGGCCACGAGCGTCCCGTCCCTGACCTCGAGCGTATAGGCCGTGGCCAGCTCGGGGCTCGAGTAGGTCCCGGCGTAGCCCTCCAGCGCCTCGCCCGACAGCACGGGCGGGGCGAGCCTCTCGGCGGACGTCGTCTCTCCCCCCTGGCTGAAGACGAACCGGGAGATCTTGCCCGACTTGTCCTTCTCGAACGTCAGGAGAGCGTCGACGGCCTTCAGCCGGAACGTCCGCTCGGACTCGGCGACGAGCTCGAGCTTCGGCACTCCGGCGATCTCGGCCGCGAGGCTCGCCCCCTCGCGGATGATGCCCACGACCGGGCCGTCGGTGAGCTGGTATTTTCCGACGTAGGATTCCAGGACGGGCCGCGGGACCCGGACGGGCTCCGCGGCCGCGGCGGGCCCGGCGGCTCCCGGCGCGGCGGCCTCGTCGAGGTAGAGGTCGGCCGCCTTCAGAGAGAGGGCGCCGGGGTTCGTTGAGCCCAGGTTGCACAGGACCGCCACGCCGAGCCTCTGCTCGGGGAACCAGACGACGCTCGAACGGTAACCCGCGTCCGAACCGCCGTGGCCGACGGTCTTGAGGCCTTTGTGCTCCCCGACGACCAGGCCGAAGGCGTAATCGATCTTCTTGCCGTTGTTGAGGACCCCCGGTTCCTGCACCTGCCGGAGGACATCCGGTCCGCCGACCCGGGCATCGAAGAAATTCTGTATCCAGCGGCTCAGGTCCTCGACCGTGGTGAAGAGGCTGGTCGCCCCGACGTTGGCGAAGCTCAGGATGCTCTTCTTGAAGCCGCCGCCTTCCCCGGGGCTGTACGAGTAGGCCATGTTCCTGACGATCATCTCGTGGTCGTCGTGGAAATGCGTGTTGGACATGCCGAGCGGCTTGAAGATGTTCTCCTCCGTCCATTTCGCAAAGGTCTGGCCCGTCACCCGGGCGACCACCTCCGCCAGGAGGGTGAATCCCGTGTTGCAGTACAGATATTCATCCCCGGGGGCGAAGTTCAGATTCCGCTGGCGGGCGACCATCTTCAGGATGTGCTCGCGGGTGATGACGTCGTCCTGCCGCCAGCCGGCCATGGCCAGGAGCTCCCACTGGTCGCGCAGGCCGCTCGTATGATGGACGAGGTGGCGGAGGGTGATCGTCTTCCCGAAATCGGGGACTTCCGGGATGTATTTCCGGACGTCGTCGTCCCAGGCAAGCTTCCCCTGTTCGGCGAGCATCGCGACCGCGAAGGCCGTGAACTCCTTGGAGACCGAGGCCACGTGGAAAATGGTCGCCGGGGTGATCGGGATATCGTATTCGAGCTGGGCGCTCCCGTAGCCCTTCTTGAAGACGACGGCGCCGTCTTTGAGCACCGCGATGGACGCCCCGGGCGAGTCCCACTTGTCCCATTCGGCAAAGAGCTTGTCCACTCGGGATTCGACGGATTCCGGGGCCGTTGCCTGCCCGACGGCAAACATCGGCCGGATGGCGATCGTGCCCAGAAACAGAGAGAGGGAGAGGAGGACCCCGGCGAACTTTTTCATCGATATCTCCTTCGATCGGGAAAATCGGTTGCGGATGATAAGTCCCCCGCGACCGGATGTCAAGCCTGATGCGGCGTCGGGCGTCCGGGGGCTTGACCCTGTCGGGCAATTGACCTACGATGGTCGGCTGATCTCTTTGATGGAGGCTCGCTCCTTATGGTCGTCGTCCTGAAGACCCTGCTGTCCGTGATGACCGCGCTGTTCGGCGCCTATTTCCTTTCGGACGCTTTCCGGAAAAGAAAATGCTTCTCGGCCAAGCCCTGGGCGGCGTTCGGGGCCACGGGGTTCGTCACCAACTTCCTGGATACCCTGGGCATCGGGAGCTTCGCCCAGCAGACCGCCGTATTCAAGCTCTTCCGACTCGTCGACGACCGGATCATCCCCGGCACGATGAACGTCGGCAACACGTTCCCGACGGTCGCCGAAGCCTTGATCTTCATGTCGGCCGTCCCGGTCGAGCCGCTGACGCTCGTTTCCATGTCGCTCGCGGCCCCGGCCGGGTCCGTCCTCGGGGCCGGCGTCGTGGCGCGGATGTCCCGGCGCCGCATCCAGCTCGGGATGGGATTCGGGCTCGGGGTCGTCGCCGTCACGATGCTCGGCGGGCTTCTCCGATGGTGGCCGATGGGCGGCGAGGCGATCGGGCTCGCTGGCTGGAAGCTCGGCCTGGCCGCCGTCCTGAGCTTCGCTTTCGGCGCCCTGCAGACGATCGGCGTCGGATTCTACGCGCCGTGCATGGCCATCGTTTACGCGCTGGGGATGCATCCGCGGACGGCGTTCCCGATCATGATGACCGCGACGGCCATGCTGATGGCGGCGGGGAGCGCCCGGTTCGTCAAGGAAGACGCCTACGACAGGAAGGCCGCGCTCGGCCTGGCCGCCGCCGGCGTCCTGGGCGTATTCCTCGCGGCCTGGGTCGTGCGGGCCCTTCCGCTGACCGTCATCAAATGGGTGGTCCTCGTCGCGGTGATCTATACGTCGGCCTGGATGTTCATTTCGGCGCAGAAACCCGGCGGGCCCGACGAGCCGTCCTGCGATTAAATCCCCCCGCGCCCCCCTTTCCTTAAAGGTTCTTCTCCCAACTCCGGGAAACCGTATGTCGCGTTTCTTTTTGTGCCTGGAGGAATTCTCGGCTCGGGGTGCGCCTTCCGTCGGCCGCGATTTGTCCCGGCGCGCCAAATCGCTTTCGCTTCGGGCTTCGCTCTCCCCGTCCTGTCGGTACGGGGATCCGTGCCCGCTCCGCCCTCAGACGACCTCCTCCAGGCATCACCCCTGCGCCATTGATAAGAAGGCACAAAAAGAAACGCGCATATCCGGATATCCGCCGGGATGGGGCCCGGGAGATGGGAGAAGAACCTTTAGAAAAAAGGGGGGATTCCAGAGAGCCGCGAGGGTACATCTTAGTCGCGGTATTGCGCCTGGAAATGGACTAGGCCGCGCAGCTTTCCCCGGCCCCGTTCTTTTCCTTGACGAATATCAGCAGGATCCCGGCGACGAGCGTGAGCCCGAGAGAGAAATAGAACGGGGCGTGCGTCCCGAACGATTCCCAAAGCACCCCGGCGATGAGCGAGGCGGGCAGGGCGCAAAGGCCTATGACCATCTGGAAGCCGCCGAGACAGCTGGCCCGGAACGAGAGGGGGGAGAGCTCGCAGACCAGCGTCCTCTGGACGGGATCGAGGGCGGCCTTGTGGACGCCGTAGAGGACGAAAACGAGGACGATGAGCGCGTGGCTCCGGGCGAATAGAATGCCCAGGCAGACGGTCGCCCACAGCGCGTAAGCCATGAACAGGACGGGCTTGCGGCCGATCCGGTCGGAGAGACGCCCGAACGGGATCGAGAGCATCGACGCCGAGAAGCTGTAGATGAGGTAGAGGACGGGCACGAACGCGACGGCGAAGCCGAATTTCCGGGCGTAGATGAGAAGGAACGAATAGGTGAAGGCCCCCAGCGCGAAGACGGCGTTCAGGACCATATAAAGCCTGAGATTCGGCCCGACGTCCCTCAGGGACATTCCCTTGTAGACCTTGATCCCCTCGGCCTTCCGTTCCTTGATCGCTGTCAGGACGAGGAGGCTGGCCGCCAGCCCGGGAATGGCGGCCAGGGCAAAAAGCGCCCTGTAGCCGATGATGTTCACGAGGCCGATGCAGATGAGGATCCCGACGACCGCTCCGCCGTTGTCCATGGCCCGCATGATCCCGAAGTGATGCCCCCGGTTGGCGTCCGTCGACAGGTCGGCGATGATGGCGTCGCGGGGGGCGCTCCGGATCTTGCCCGCCCGGTCGAGGATGCGGAAGGGGATGAGGTGCGGCCACACGGTCGAGATGGCGTAGCCCAGGCGTGAAAGACCGCCGCAGAGATAGCCGATCCAGATGAAGATCTTGCGTTTCCGGAGCCTGTCCGAGAAATAGCCGGACAAGGCCTGGGACAGCGAGACAAGGGCCTCTCCCAGTCCGTCGAGGAAGCCCAGGGCGGCCATGTTCGCCTTGAGGACCTGGGTCACGAAGAGCGGCCAGATGGGATAGATGATGTCCGAGCCCATGTCGTTGAGAAAGGAAGCGAGGGCGAAGGTCCGGACGGTCTTTCGGGTTTCGCGCTCCTGATCTTTCATGGACAACCATTATATCGGAAGGGCGGTCCGTTTGACAGGATTTCGCGGCGGGGTTTATGATACGCGAGACTCTAGGAAGGAGGTCCCGAAAGATGTCATTCAAAAGAATTCCCCTCGAGCGGCTCGCGCGGCGCCGTCCTGCCTCTCGCGATCCTGGTCCTGACCGCGTCGGCTCGGGCCCAGGCCCCGGCGACGCCGGGAGAGGCCGCCGGCTACAAAGCCTATACCCAGAACGAGGATATCGCCCTGTTCCTCAGCCTTGCGGACGCCGCGGCGCCCGAGCTCGCCGTCCGCGTCGTCGGGCGGACGAAGGACGTGGAGGCCTACGCCGGCCGCGACATCTTCCTCTGCATCCTGACCTCGAACGGGGCGGCCGAGCCCGCGGCGCTCGACCGGTCCAAGCCCACGCTCCTCCTGACGGCGTCCCAGCACGGCAACGAGCAGTCGGCCAAGGAAGCGGCGCTCCGGCTGGTCCGGGACCTCGCCTTCGGGGACCTCAAGCCTCTTCTCGGCTCGATGAACGTCCTCGTCGTTCCCCAGTCCAATCCGTACGGCAACCATTTCAACGTCCGGAGGAACGAGGACGGCCTCGACCTCAACCGGGACCACGTCAAGCTCGAATCCGCGAGCGTCCGCATCCTCCACCGCGTCTATCGGGATTGGTCGCCCGACGTGACCATGGACGTCCATGAGAAGGGCGACGACTACTACCGCGTATCCATCGGCTGCGTTTCGAACGTCAACATCGCCCCGGCGATCCAGGAGTTCTCCAGAGCCGTCATCCTGGCCGATGTCGCGAAGGAGCTGGCCCGGAAGCGGGTCGCCTTCCATGAGTACCTCATCACCGAGGACCTGGGCGTGGACACGTCGAGCGGGGCGAAGGGGCTCGAGAGCGAGGACCGGGGGCCGGTGGAGAAAATGAAGCGGTACAGCACGACCGACCTCAACGACGGCAGGAACGGCCCGGGCATCTACGAGAGCCTGTCCTTCATCCAGGAAGGAGCCTCCCGGCATGATATCGCGACCCTCGAGGATCGGAGCGGGTGGCAGTACGCCGGCATCCGGGCGTTCGCGTCATCGGTGGCGGCCCATGCGGATGAGGTCCTGAGGATCGTCGCGTGCGCGCGCCAGGAGCTTATGGAGAAAGCGGCGGCGCGTGACGCGGCGGACCCCGTTCACCTGCGCATGGAATATGTCCGTGACCCGAAGGTCTCCCGAGCTTGTCATCAAGCGGTTCGATCCCGAAGATTCCGAGGTCCTCGGAATCCTGAAGACCGCCAAGAAAGCGGGGGACGAGGTCCTCGAGACGGACCTCGGTCCCGCCGACGCGCCGGAAGGACGCAGGGTCGTGACCGAGGTCGTCAAGCACTGGTTCCCGAACGTGGCGCCGACGCTGAGCGTCCCGCGCCCGGCCGGATACCTGATCCCGGCCGCCAAGCGCGGACGTCGTCAGGACGCTCCTCGACCACGGCATCGCGGTCGAGGTCTTCGCGAAGGACGCGACCATCGAGGTCGCCGCCTATGAGATCACGGACCTGGTGCCCGCGAAGGAAGATTACCTGCCTCCCGAGACCATCGATGATCGCTCGGAAGCCGACGACGACGATCGTCCGGAAGGGCGATTATTATGTCGATTGCGTTCAGGCCGCGGCCAATCTCATCCCGAGCCTGCTCGAGCCCCAATCGGCCTACGGCCTCATCCGGTACTCGGAAGTACGGGCTAGTGCCCGGAAGGGCGCGGATCTTCTCCATCTATCGCATAGAAAATAAACAGGATATACCGGTCGTTCCGTATTGTCCATGGCTTGGGATGTAGCCGCAGCCTTTAGGCTGCGCATAGGATCTGAGAGCGCGGGCTATAGCCTTCGGCTACTGCAAAGCCTGAAGCCCGCGGCTACAGAAGAGCCTGCTTCAGGGTCTCGCCGATGTCGGCCGGGCTGACGGCGACGTGGACGCCGGCCTTCCGGAGCGCATCCATCTTCTCGGCGGCCGTGCCCTTGCCTCCGGCGATGATGGCGCCGGCGTGGCCCATCCGGCGCCCGGGAGGCGCGGTCTGTCCGGCGATGAACCCGACCACGGGCTTCGGGTAATCCGCGGCCGATGAGGGCCGCCGCCTCCTCCTCGGCCGTGCCGCCGATCTCGCCGATGAGGATGACCGCTTCGGTCTCCGGGTCCTTCCCGAAGAGCTCGAGGAAGTCGACGAACTTCAGCCCGACGATGGGATCGCCTCCCTGGCCGACGGCCGTGGATTGTCCGTACCCGAGACCGGTCACCTGCTGGATGGCCTCGTAGGTCAGCGTCCCCGAGCGGGAGATGATGCCGATCGTACCCGGGCCTGCAGATGTGCCCGGGCATGATGCCGATCTTGCACTTGCCGGGCGAGATGATGCCCGGCGTGTTGGGCCCGATGAGCGACGGCGGGACGGTTCTTGAGGAACGCCTTGACCTTGATCATGTCGAAGGTCGGGATGCCCTCGGTGATGCAGACGACGACGCCGATGCCGGAGTCGGCCGCTTCCATGACGGCGTCGGCGGCGCCGAACGGGGGGACGAAGATGGCCGAGGCGTTCGCGCCTTCGGCGGCGACGGCCTCGGCGACCGTGTTGAAGACGGGCACGCCCAGGTGTTTCGTGCCGCCCTTGCCGGGCGTGACGCCGGCCACGATCTTCGTGCCGTATTCCAGCATGCGCTCGGCGTGGAACGTTCCTTCCGCGCCCGGTGATCCCCTGGACCGCGACCCGCGTCTGTTCATTGACGAGGATGCTCATGGCTCAGTGCGCTCCCTTGACCAGCTCGACGACCTTCTCCGCGGCCGTCCTCATGTCCGGGGCGAACGTGAAGGACAGGCCCGGATTCCTCGAGGATCTTCCGCCCGAGCTCGACGTTGGTCCCCTCGAGCCGGACGACGACCGGGACCTTGAGGCCGATCTCCCGGGCGGCCTTGACGATGCCGCTGGCGACCATGTCGCAGCGGACGATGCCGCCGAAGATGTTGACCAGGGCCGCCTTGACGTCCGGGTCCGAGACGAGGATCTTGAAGGCGTTGGTCACGGCCTGCTCCGAGACGCCGCCGCCGACGTCCAGGAAGTTGGCCGGCGCGCCGCCCGCGTACTTGATGATGTCCATGGTGGCCATGGCCAGCCCGGCCCCGTTGACCATGCAGCCGACGTTGCCGTCGAGCTTGATGTAGTTGAGGTTCGACTTCGAGGCCTCGACCTCGAGGGCCGACTCCTCGTCCAGGTCCCGCATCGCCGCGATGTCGGCGTGGCGGGGGAGGGCGTTGTCGTCGAAGTTCATCTTGGCGTCGAGGGCCAGGACCCCGCCGTCGCCGGTCACGACGAGAGGGTTGATCTCCGCGAGAGAGGCGTCCGACGCCTCGAAGGCCCGGTAGAGGGAGAGCAGGAAGCGGGTCGGCCTGCTTGTGGGTCTCGCCGGCGAGGCCCAGCCGGAAGGCCAGCCGCTTCGCCTGGAAGACGGCGAGCCCGACGGCCGGGTCGACGTATTCCTTGAAGATGAGCTCGGGCCTTTCGGCGGCGACCTTCTCGATCTCGACGCCGCCCTCCGTCGAGGCCATGACGCACGGCCGCCTCGCGGGCCCGGTCGATGACGATCCCGACGTAGAGCTCGCGGCGGATGTCCAGGGCCTCCTCGACGAGGAGCTTGCGGACGATCTTCCCCTCGGGGCCCGTCTGGTGCGTGACGAGCGTCATCCCCAGCATCCGGCCGGCGATCGCCGCGGCCTCGCTCGGGATTCGGCCGCGACCTTGACGCCGCCGCCCTTGCCCCGGCCGCCGGCGTGGATCTGGGCCTTGACGACGACGCGCGGTCCGATCCTCCCGGCGATCTCGCGGGCCTGCTCGGCCGTGTCGGCGACCTCGCCGCGGGGGACGGCGACACCGAACCGGGCCAGGATGCCCTTGGCCTGGAACTCATGGATCTTCATGGTGTCACCTCGGTCCTCCGGAATCGCCGCTTTCCTTCTTCGTAGAGATCGCCGCCGTAGATGTCGTCGATGACGATGCAGGGGAAATCCCGGACCGTCATCCTCCTGAGCGCCTCCGGGCCCAGCTCGGGCCAGGCGACGACCTCGGCGCTCTCGATGTGTCCCGGAGAGCAGGGCGCCGGCCCCGCCGACGGCCGCCAGATAGACGGCTCCCTGTTCGAGCATCGCCTTGCGGACCTCGGGGCCCCGCTGGCCCTTGCCGATGGTCGCCTTGAGGCCGAGGGCGAGGAGCGCCGGGCGTGTAGGCGTCCATCCGGTAGCTCGACGTCGGCCCGGCCGAGCCGACGGCCCGGCCCGGGCGGGCCGGGGTCGGGCCCGACATAATAGATGATCTGCGCCCTTCAAGCGACACGGGGAGAGCGCCGGCCGTCCCGGATGAGGTCCGACAAGCCTCCGATGGGCCTCGTCCCTGGCCGCGAGCAGGGAACCGGTGATGAGGACCTTATCGCCGGCCCTGAGGAGGGCGACGGCGTCGTCCGTGAGCGGAGTGATGATCCTGTGTTCGGCCAAGGCCCCGGCATCTCATACTTTCGCGATAAGCGTCGTGCCGACGCTATATCTTGCACTCCTGGACCGTCTTGGTCACGGAGGCGACGGTCTTCTGGAGCATGGCGTTCTCTTCGGCGCGTCAGCTTGATCTCGAAGATCTTCTCGATGCCCTTGGCCCCGATCAGGACCGGCACGCCCAGGAAGAGCCCCTTGATGCCGTACTCGCCCTCGCAGAGGGCCGCGCAGGGGAGGACGCGCCGCTTGTCCTTGAGGTAGGACTCGGCCATGACGATGGCGCTCCAGGCGGGGCTGAAGAACGCCGAGCCCTTGCCGAAGAGCTTGACGATCTCGGTCCCGGCCTCGCGGGTCCGGGTGACGAGCCGGTCGATCTGCTCCTTGGTCGCGATCTCCTCGAGAGGCACGCCGCCGACCGTGGTCAGGCGGGGCAGGGGGACCATGTCCGGGCCGTGGCCGCCGAGGACCGTCCCGGCGACGTCGGCGACGGAGACGCCGAGCTCCATGGCGACGAAGGCCCGCCAGCGGGCCGTGTCCAGGGTCCCGGCCATGCCGACGACCTGGCTCTTGGGGAAGCCGGTGATCTTGTGGAAGACGTAGACCATGGCGTCGAGCGGATTGGTGACGATGATGCAGAAGGCCTTGGGGGCGTACTGCTTGACGCCGTTGGCCACGTCGGTGATGATCTTGATGTTGACGGCGAGAAGGTCCTCGCGGGTCATGCCCGCCTCGCGGGGCTTGCCCGGCGGTGACGATGACGACGTCGGCGCCTTCGATGTCCTTGTAGTTCGAGGTGCCGCTGACGGCGGCGTCATAATTGCCGTGGGGGGCCATCTCCATCAGGTCGAGGGCCTTGCCCTTGCAGACGTTCTCGAACGGGGGAATGTCCAGGATGACGACGTCCCCGAGCTCCTTCTGGGCGGCGAGCATGGCCAGGATCTGGCCGATCTGTCCGCCTCCGACGAGGGCGATCTTCTTTCTCATGTGCGTCTCTCCTTGGTTTTCCGTTGGCGATGTCTCAGCCCTTGACGTACCCTTCCCAGGTCTCCTTGAGCTTGGGGCTGACGATCCAATCCATGACGTAGTTCGTGAAATCCGCGCCCGTGGCCCCGGTCGGACGGCCGGTGATGACGAGCTTCTTCTCGTACTGGCCGGTGATGTCGAGGGCCATCTCGAGCTTCTTGGCCTCTTCGGGGTACCCGATGTGGGCGATGAGCATGGCCGCCGCCCGGATCATGCTGCAGGGATCGGCGTACTGGGCGCGGCCCTCGGTGACCATCCGGGGCGCCGAGCCGTGGATGGCCTCGAACATGGCGTATTGCTTGCCGATGTTGGCGCTTCCGGCCGTGCCCACGCCTCCCTGGAACTCGGCGGCCTCGTCCGTCAGGATGTCGCCGTAGAGGTTGGGCAGGACCATGACCTGGAAGTCCCGGCGGCGCTTCTCGTCGACGAGCTTGGCCGTCATGATGTCGATGTACCAGTCGTCGGCCTGGATGCCGGGGTATTCCTTGGCGATGCGGTAAAAGTTGTCGAGGAAGCGTCCGTCCGTCGTCTTGACGACGTTGGCCTTGGTGATGCAGGTGACCCTCGTCCGGCCGTTGGCCTTGGCGTGCTCGAAGGCGAGCCGGCAGATGCGGTCGGAGCCGGGCCCCGTGATGAGCTTGAAATCGATGGAAATGTCGGCGTCGACGTCGATGCCGTAGGGGCCGAGGGCGTAGAGGTCCTCGGTGTTCTCCCGGTAGAATATCCAGTCGATGCCCTGCTTGGGGATGCGGACGGGCCGGACGTTGGCGAAGAGGTCGAGCTCCTTCCGGACGGCCACGTTGCAGCTCTCGATATTCGGCCAGGGATCGCCCTTCCGCGGGGTCGTCGTCGGGCCCTTGAGGGTGACGTGGATACTTCTTGATCTCGGCCAGGACGTCGTCCGGGACGGCCTTCATGTAGGCGACCCGGTTCTCGATGGTCAGGCCCTCGATGTCCCGGATCTCGACCTTGCCCGCCTTGACCTGGTCCTTCAGCATGAATTCGAGGACCCGCTTGGATTCGGCGGCGATGAACGGCCCGATGCCGTCGCCCGCCAGGATGCCGATACGGATCGGCTTGATCTTCCCGTAATCGATCCAGTCCGGCATGGCTTTGATCTTCTCCATGCGCTTCATCTGGACCTCGAGGAGCTTGCCGAAGTGCTCCTGCGCCCTCTCGATGGCGACCTTGTCCATGAACGAGCCTCCCTTATGAGATTTTATTGAATGCGGAAGCTGGATTTTACTATGAAACAGGGGCAAAAGCAACCCCGGGCTCGACCGCGGGAGAGGGGTCGTGAAAGAGGTTCCGGCCGGCGCGCGGCTTGTCCGGGGGCGCAAAATAGGTTTTGACAAAACGGGGCGAAAAATCTATACAGGGAGGGCGTCCGAAGGGCGCAGGAACCGAAAGATCGGACCGAAGGGAGACGCGAAATGCTCGAGGCCTATCATACCCAGGAGAATGAGCGCGCGAAGCTCGGCATTCCGCCGCTTCCTTTGAGCGCCGCCGAAACCGCGGAGGTCTGCGCGGCCCTCGAGTCCGGCGGAGGCGTGGACGGGGCTGCCCTCGTCGCCCTCCTCAGGGACAGGGTTTCCCCCGGCGTCGACCCCGCGGCCAAGGTCAAGGCGGAATGGCTGGCGCGCGTCGCGCGGGGCGAGGTCGTTCGCTCCGGGCGTCCCCCGGAAGGACGCGGTCTTCATGCTCGGAACGATGCTCGGCGGCATACAACGTCGCGCCGCTCGTCGCCCTGCTCGAGGACCGGGAGCTCGGCGGCCGCCGCGGCCGACGCCCTGAAACGGACCATTCTCGTCTATGGGGCCTTCGACGCCGTCCTCGGGCTCTCGAAGCGCCAGCCGAACGCCCGGGCGGTCCTCGAGTCGTGGGCCGCGGGCGAATGGTTCCTGTCCCGGCCGGCGTTTCCCGACGTCCCTGACCCTCAAGGTCTTCAAGGTGGACGGCGAGATCAACACGGACGATTTCTCTCCGGCCAAGCATGCCTCGACCCGTCCCGACATTCCCGCTCCACGCGCTGGCGATGGGGGAGACGCGTTTCCCCGGCGGGATCGCGGCCATACGGGAGTTCCGGGCGGAGGGCCATCGGGTCGCTTTCGCGGGAGACGTCGTCGGGACGGGCTCCTCCCGGAAATCCGCCTGCAATTCCGTGATGTGGCATATCGGCGAGGACATCCCGTTCGTTCCGAACAAGAGGAGGGGAGGCGTCGTCCTGGGCGGCCTCATCGCCCCCATCTTCTTCAACACGACCGAGGATTCGGGCGGCCTTCCGATCCAGAAGGTGGACCTGAGCGGACGTCAAGACGGGCGACACCGTCGTCCTCGATCTCAAGGCCGGGGAGATGCGCTCCGCTTCGGGCGCCGTGCTGTCGAAGCTCGAGCTCTCCCCGGAGACGATCCGCGACGAATTCCGGGCCGGGGGCCGGCTCAATCTCATCATCGGGCGTCAGCTGACCGAACGGGCGCGGAAGGCGCTCGGGCTGGGCGGCTCGGATATCTTCGCCCGGGTCGTCAGCCCGTCGCCGAAGCCCGGACAGGGCTTTTCCCAGGCCCAGAAGATCGTGGGGCGGGCGTGCGGCGGCGGCCGGCATTCTCCCCGGAACGGCCTGCGAGCCGAAGATGACGACCGTCGGCTCCCAGGACACGACGGGGCCGATGACGGCCGACGAGCTCAAGGAGCTGGCCTGCCTGGAATTCCAGACCGATCTCTTCATGCAGTCGTTCTGCCACACCGCCGCCTATCCAAAGGCGGCCGACGTCCGGATGCACAAGAGCCTTCCCGCTCTTCATGATCGAACGCAAGGGCGTCGCCCTCAAGCCGGGAGACGGCGTCATCCATTCCTGGCTGAACCGCCTGCTCCTGCCGGACACGTGCGGCACGGGCGGCGATTCGCATACCCGCTTTCCCATCGGGCTGAGCTTTCCCGGCCGGATCGGGCCTCGTGGCCTTCGCCGGCGCCCTCGGGTTCATGCCGCTGGACATGCCCGAATCGGTCCTCGTCCGGTTCTCGGGAAAGCTCCGTCCGGGCGTGACGCTCCGCGACGCGGTCAACGCCGTCCCGCTGGCCGCCATCCGGCAGGGCCTGCTGACGGTCGCCAAGAAGGGCAAGAAGAACGTGTTCAACGGCCGCATTCTCGAGATGGAGGGCCTGGAGGGCTTGACCGTCGAGCAGGCTTACGAGCTGACGGACGCCTCGGCGGAGCGGAGCGCGGCCGGCGGCGTCATCGCCCTCGAATCGGAAAAGGTCGCCGCGTTCCTTCGGAGCAACATCGCCCTGATGAAACGCATGATCGCGGAAGGCTACCGGGACGCCGGAACGCTCGAGAAGCGCATCCGGGCCTGCGAATCCTGGCTCGAGGACCCCGTCCTCCTGAAAAGGGACCCCCACGCCGAGTACGCGGCGGTCCTCGAGATCGACCTGGACGGGATCAAGGAGCCCATCCTGGCCTGCCCGAACGACCCGGACGACGTCAAGCCGCTTTCGGAGGTCTCGGGGGACCGGATCGACGAGGTCTTCATCGGCTCCTGCATGACGAACATCGGCCACTTCCGGGCCGCGGCCCGGATCTTCGAAAGCGCGGGGCATCTGGGCCCCCGCGTCTGGATGACGCCGCCGACGAAGATGGACGCCGCCCAGCTGATGCGGGAAGGACTCTATTCCGTTTATTCCCAGGCCGGCGTCCGCATGGAGATCCCGGGATGCTCGCTGTGCATGGGGAACCAGGCCCGGGTCAGGCCCGAAGCGACCATCATCTCGACCTCCACCCGGAACTTCGACGACCGGATGGGGGACCGGGCCCGGGTCTATCTGGGCTCGGCCGAGCTGGCGGCGGTCGCGGCCCTGAAGGGGCGCCTGCCCTCGACGGACGAGTATTTCGCCGTGATGAAGGAGAGGATCCTGCCTTTCGCCGCCGACATCTACCGGTACCTCGAATTCGATAAGATCAGGGATTTCACCTTGGGATATCCGTGAGCCGGGGCGGAAACCCGGCGCCGAGGACGAACGTTGGAATGAAGGAGGCCCCATGCTCGATATGACCGGACGGAAGGTCCTCGTCACCGGAGGCTCGCGCGGCATCGGCCGGGCGACGGCCCTGCTCTTCGCCCGGGCCGGGGCCGACGTGGCCATCAGCTATCAGAGGAACGAGGCCGCAGCCGCGGAGGTCCGGTCCGGAGTGGAAAAGCTGGGGCGGAAATGCCTCACCTACCGGGCCGAGCTCGCGTCGAAAAAGGACGCCGACGCCATGGCGGCGGACATCCTGAAGGCCTGGGGCTCGATCGATACCCTCGTCAACAACGGCGGCATCTGGACCTATCTCGAGATGGGGGCCCTCGACGAAGCCGGTTACCGGGAGCTCATGGGCGCGAACCTCGACGGCGTCTTCTACGTCACGAACGCCGTCGTCCCCGCCATGAAGGACCGGGGGAGGGGCTGGATCGTCAACGTCGCCTCGACGGCCGCCGTCCGGGGCGAGGCGTTCCACTCCCATTATGCCGCCAGCAAGGGCGCGCTGGTCGCCCTGACGAAATCCCTCGCCGTCGAGCTCGCCCCGCACGGCATCCGCGTGAATTGCGTGGCGCCGGGCTGGGTGGACACGGACATGTGCACGGGCGTCTTCGCCGAGCCCGGATACAGGGAAAAGGTCCGGCAAACGATCCCTCTCAAAAGGATCCCGCCCCCCGAGGACATCGCCGGGCCCATCCTCTTCATGGCCTCGGAGCTGGCCGTCCACATCACCGGCGAAACGCTCAACGTCAACGGCGGGTCGGTGCTCTGCGGCGGGTGAGGGGCTTGCCGGCGGCGGCCTTTTCTGCTATCGTTCGGGGCCTCCGGCCTTCGGTGAAGGCGCCGGAAACCCCGCGGGACGGGGTTCGGCGCATCGAAAAACCGCTTGACACGGATTTTTGCCCTGTGATAATCAAAGGGAGATTCAATGCCTAAAAAGTTCTTCTCGGTCATCATCGTCCCGCACACGAAGACGAGCACGAGAACCCTGAGGTTCTCGAAAAAGGCCGTGAAGCTCGTCATCGGCGGGGCCGGCCTCGCGGTCCTCGTCGCTCGGCCTCTTCCTTGCGGACTATTTCTCGATGACCCTCATCCGGGCCAAGTACCGGACCCTCGTCCAGGAGAGCTCGGAGCAGAAGACAGAGGCTCGCCGAGACCGAGAACACCATCAAGCGCCTCGAGACGACCGTCGCCAACTACGAGGACTACGCCCGTAAGCTCAATATCCTGATGGGCTTCAAATCGGCCGATGTCATCCCGGGCGAGCCCGGGATCGGCGGCGGCGATCCGGGCGAGGGCGGCCAGCCCCAAGCGGCCCCTCCGGGCCTGACCCTGGACGCGATGCAGAGCCTGACCCTCAAGGCCGAGAGCGTGGAGAAGAGCCTCGACTCTCTGGTCGGCGTTCTCGAAAGCCAGGCGGCCCGCCTCGCTTCGACGCCGACCATTTGGCCGGCCCAGGGCTGGGTCTCCTCGCCCTTCGGCTACCGGATCGATCCGTTCACCGGCCGGCGGACCTTCCACCGGGGGATCGACATCGCGACGAACTTCGGCAATCCCGTGGCCGCGGCCGCCTACGGGACCGTGACCGAAGCCCGCTATGACAAGTTCTACGGCAGGACGGTGATCATCAGCCACGGGAACGGGGTGGTCACCCAATACTGTCACCTGGAAAAGTATATCGTCCAGCCGGGCCAGAAGGTCCGCCGCGGCGACATCCTCGGCTATGTCGGCAAGACGGGCAAGGCCCTGGGCCCCCACCTCCATTACGAGGTCCGCATCAACGACACGGCCGTCAACCCCTACAACTACATCCTCGAAGAATAGCACCGCCGTTGCTGCCCGAATCGTAGGTGCAGGTATCAGTCTGCTTTTTTATGGGCTTGTCCAGGATCGTCTTCGTGGGCTTCGGAGGCCGCTCCTTGTCGCCTCGGCTCGTGGGTTGGGGGCCCTGAGGAGGCGATGACGCTCAGTAGGATACGAAGACCGCGCCGGGGGGGATGTTGCCGCCGAGGGCATAGGCATGGGCTTCCATCTCGGCTTTGCCCTCGGGCCGGAGGCGCTCGATGCGATAGATCGTCGCGTGGCCGCAGGCCACATCGATGCCCGCCTTGCCGGACGCGAGGACCGTGCCCGGCCCCGGCGCGCCGGCGCTCCCCTCGAGCGGCCTGCCCTTCCTGACAAGGATGCGGTGTCCGCAAAGGAACGAGAAAGCGGTCGGCCAGGGATCGAACGCCCGGACCTTTCTGTCGACCGCGTCCGCGTCCGAGGCCCAATCGATGAGGCCATCCTCCTTACGGAGCTTCGGGGCCAGGGTCGCTTCGGCGTGGTTCTGGGGAACGCGCCGCGCCGTATCGATCGTCTCGAGCGTTCTCGCCATTAGCCCTGCGCCGATCCCGGCCAGCCGCGACTTCGAGCTCGCGGGAGGTTTCCCGCGGGCCGATGTCGGTCGCTTCCACGGCCAGCACGTCGCCTTCGTCCATGCGCTCGTTGAGCTCGAAGATCGTGACCCCGGTCCGTGGCTCCCCGCGGAGAATGGCCCAGGAGACGGGCGAGGCGCCCCGGTAGCGCGGCAGGAGCGAGAAATGGACGTTGAGGGAGCGATAGCGGGGAAGATAGATGACGGAGGCCGGCATGATCTGGCCGAAGGCGACGACCACATTGACGTCGGGGCGGGCGTCGCGAAGCCTTTCCAGGAACCCCTCGTCCTTACGGACCCGCTCGGGCTGGACGATCGGGAAGCCTCGTTCCCCGGCGAACCGCTTCACCGGGCACGGCGTGAGCTTGCGGCCCCGGCCGGCGGGCCTGTCGGGCTGGGTGACGACGAGCTCGATGGAATGTCCCCCTTCGATCAATCGACCCAGAGTGGGGAGGGCCGCGTCCGGGCTCCCGAAGAAGGCGATCCTCATCGGCCGACGTTCGCTTCCCGCAGCTTCCGGAGCTTCTTTCTCACCAGGGCGCGCTTGAGAGGGGAGAGGCGCTCGATGAAGAGCTTCCCGTCGAGGTGGTCGATCTCGTGGCAGAGGGCCCGGGCCAGCATCTCCTCGCCCTCGACGGCAAACTCCCGGCCCTCGAGGTCGGATCCCCTGACCTTGACCTTTTGAGGCCGCGCGACCTTCTCGGTGATGTCGGGGACGGACAGGCATCCTTCCTCGCAGACGACCTCGCCCTCCCGGGATACGATCTCGGGATTGACGAGGATGATGAGCTCGTCGGGATTCTCGCCGATCGAGAGGTCGACGACGATCAGCCGCCGGCTGACGTCGACCTGGGGGGCGGCCAGCCCGACGCCCGGGGCGGCGTGCAGGGTCTCCACCATGTCCCGGGCCAGCCGGGCGAGGTCCTTGTCGAAGACCGTCACCGGCTCCGCCTTCTTGGCAAGAGTCGGGTGTCCGATCTTCAGGATATCGAGCTTGGCCATGAGAATGCTTTCCGCGCCTCCATTTTAGACGAAGGGATAGGGCACTTCAAGGGCGGGCTCGGGGGAAAAAGCGCGCCGGAGGTCCGAAGACCTCCGGCACGGGAATAGCGATCTTAGATGACGGCCGACGGAGGCGGCGGCTCGTCGGGCGCGCCGGCGTTCTTCAGCGGCACGGCGACCAGGTAATAGCCGATGAGGACCGAGCACGACGAGCCCGGCGATATAGCTCGGCGATTTGAAGATCGTCGGGATATCGAACTTGAGGACGTTCTGGAAGAACAGGAACTTCCACAAGGCCCGGAGGAGTCCGGTCAGGGCTTCTCCGGCGATCAGCCCGGCGGCGAGCAGGATGCCGACGTTCTCCGTCCGCGCCCTCTGGGCGGGATTGAGGTTCCGCTTGTCGGCGAACCGCGTGACGATCCCCTTGATCGTGCCGCCCATGAAGATGGCGAAGGTCGTCTCGAGGGGGAGGTACATCCCGACCGCGACCAGCATGGGCGAGCTGACCTTGACCAGGATGAGGGCGAAGCCCATCAGCATGCCGACGATGACGAGAGGCCAGGCCATCTCGCCGCCGACGATCCCCTTGGCCAGGGCGGCCATGAGCCCGGCCTGGGGCGCGGGCAGGTCCTTGCCTCCGAGCTTGAAGGCGCCGATGAGGACCATCAGCGGGAAGTAGAGGACCAATCGAGGCGACCAGGATGCCGAAGATGTTCCCGACCTGCATCTTCCAGGGCGTGCCGCCCAGCAGGTGCCCGACCTTGAGGTCCTGGAGCATCTCGCCCGCCACGGCCGACGAGACGCAGACGACGGCGGCCACCCCCAGCACGGCGGCGACGCCGTTCATGCCGGTGGCCCCGATGACGAGCATCAGGAGGGCGGCGATGATGAGGGTCGACAGGGTCAGGCCGGAGATGGGGTTGTTGGAGGACCCGATCGTCCCGACCAGGTTCCCCGAGACCGCGGCAAAGAAGAAGCCGGCCACGGCCATCACGCCCGCGGCGAGGATCGCCGGCGGGTAGGTCCCGGTGAACATCTTGTAGACGAAGATCATCATGACGAACACGGCCAGGAGCCCGAACAGGACGACCTTGATGTTGAGGTCCTTCTCGAGGCGCGAGGTGACCTCGGCCTGGCCGGCGGCCTTCTTGACGTCGCCCATGGACCGCTTGATCCCGGCGGCGAGGTTCTTCCGCATCTTGTAGAGCGTATATCCGGCGCCGACGAGCATGCCGCCGACGGCGATGGGCCGGATGATGAACTTCCAGACGTTGGTGACCATGTCCGGCCAGGCGACCGCGGCCATGTCCGCGCCCGGCCCGTAGAACCTTTCGACGAGCTGGGGGCCGAGGAAGTACATGAGCAGGGGCGCGAAGAGCCCCCAGGCGAGGACGCCGCCGGCGAAGTTGAGCGACGCGAGGCGCGGGCCGATGATGTAGCCGACGCCCAGATAGGCCGGGTAGATGCCGGGGCCGGCGACGGCCACGGTCCCGCCGACGTCGAGCTTCGGAGAGGCCTCCTCGGCGCCCAGGCGGACGAAGCGTCGTCCCGATCTTCCCGACCTTCAGGATGAAATCCTTGCTGGCGGCGAAAAGCTGGACGACGCCGAGGGCGTAGAACAGGGAGCCGATGCCCATGGCCTGGAAGAGGAACTTGGCGCCCGCGCTGCCCTTCTGTCCGGCCTTGTGGATCTCGGCCGCGGCGCGGGATTCCGGGAAGGGGAGGTCGGGGTCGGTGACCATGACCCGCCGGAGGAACGTGACGAACAGGATGCCGAGCAGGCCGCCGACGAACATCAGGAGCGTCGACTTGATGTAGGCATCGAACGTGTTGAAGTTCGTCCAGGCGCCGACCATCAGGAAGGCCGGGATGGTGAAGATGGCCCCGGCGGCCACGGACTCGCCGATCGAGCCCACGGTCCGGGCGATGTTCTCTTCGAGGATGGAGCCCTTCATCAGGCGGAGGACGGCCATGCCGATGACCGCGGCCGGATAGGTCGCCGCGATGGTCATGCCGGCCCGCAGGCCGAGGTAGGCGTTCGCCGCCCCGAGGATGACGGTCATGATAACGCCGAGGATGACCGCGCGCAGGGTGAACTCCCGCATCTCGGTCTTCTCGGGGATGTAAGGTTGCTGGCTCATCAAGCGCTCCTTGACGATGGATTTTCCCAAGCCCCATGTATACGGGAATTCCCGGCGTAAAGTCAAGCCCGAAGGCGGCCCGGGGCCTCGAGGCGGCGCCCCGGCCCCCTATTTCGGCGAATCCTGTTGCCGGAATCGATAAATTGTGCTAAATATGGCCTTTGTGATCATAAGGATATGCCGATGAGTCTAATGAGCTGGATGAAAAGCCGGTTTTTCTGCGACCTGGCCATCGACCTCGGGACGGCCAATACGCTGGTCTTCCTGAAGGGCAAGGGGATCATCGTCCAGGAGCCCTCCATCGTCGTCATCAACAAGGCGACGGGGAAGGTGGAGGCCGTGGGCGCCCGGGCCAAGGAAATGCTGGGAAAGACGCCCAACACCGTCATCGCCATCAAGCCGATGCGCGACGGCGTCATCGCCGATTTCGAGATCGCCGAGAAGATGCTCGATTTCTTCATCCGGCGGGCGATGAACAACCGGGGGTTCCTCCTCCGGCCGCGGATCGTCATCGGCATCCCGACCGGGATCACCCAGGTCGAGCGCCGGGCGGTCAAGGACGTCGCCATGAGGGCCAAGGCGTCCGAGGTCTATCTCATCGAACAGCCCATGTCCGCCGCGATCGGCGCCGGCCTCCCCATCTCCGAGCCCACGGGGAACATGGTCGTCGATATCGGCGGCGGCACGACGGACATCGCCGTCATCTCGCTCGACGGCATCGTCTTCAACCACTCCATCCGCACGGCCGGCAACGAGATGGACGAGTCCATCATCCATTACCTGAAGAAGAAGTATAACCTCCTCATCGGCGAGCGGACGGCCGAACAGGTGAAGCTCCAGATCGGGTCCGCCTATCCTCTCGACGAGCCCCTGACGATGGAGATCAAGGGGCGCGACCTCCGCGAGGGCATCCCGAAGACCATCGTCGTGGACGACCAGGAGATCCGGGAATCGATCGAGGAGGTCGTGGCGTCCATCATCAACGCCATCCGGATCGCGCTCGAGCGGACGCCGCCCGAGCTCTCGGCCGACATCATCGACCGGGGCATCATCCTGACGGGCGGGGGCGCCCTGCTCAAGAACCTGGACAAGCGCATCCGCGAAGAGACCCAGCTCCCCGTCTTCATCACGGACGACCCCCTGACGAGCGTCGTCCTCGGGGCGGGCAAGATGCTGGACGATCTCGAGCTCCTGAAGAAGATCTCCCTCATCTAGCCGGGGTCCGAAGAGGTCCATGCCTCGGTTCTGGAAGGACAGAAAGAACGCCATCGTCCTCGGCGTCCTGGTCTTTGCCCACCTCGTCCTCATCTCCGTCCAGGTCCCGCTGGGGGCCGAACGGACGCTCTTTCACCGGGCCCTCTTCGGCGTCTTCGCGCCCGTCCAGCGGGCGGCGGCCGGGGCCGCGGCGGCGGTCGCCGGCTCCTGGAACGGATTCTTCCGGCTCCGCGGCGTCCGGGCCGAGAATCAGAGGCTCCTCAAGGAGCTCTTCTTCGCCCGTCAGGAGAATCTCTTCCTCCGGGAGCGCCTGGGCTTCCTCCAGGGCGAGGCGCAGATCCGAGAGAACCTGGCCGCCCTTAAAAAGACGTTCCTCGCGGCCCGGGTCATCGGTCTGGACGCAAGCGATCCCTACAGGTCCCTCGTCATCAACCGGGGTGCCGCGGACGGGGTCCGGGCCAACATGGCGGTCTGCGACCGGCACGGCAGCCTGGTCGGGAGGGTCGTCGAGCCCGTATCCCTCCGCGAGGCGAAGGTCCAGCTCATCACGGACGACGAGGCCGGCGTGAGCGTCGTCTCTGGGACGGACCGGATCGTCGGCGTCCTGGGCGGCGACGCCGCCGGAGGCTGCCGGCTCCGTTACGTGATGAACACGACCCCGGGCGGACAGGAGGGAGAGGACCTCCTGACCACCGGGTTCGACAAGCTCTTTCCCCCCGGGATCCGCGTCGGGCGCATCGCCTCGGTCATCACGGACGCCTCCCTGTTCAAGACGATCCTCGTCACTCCGTTCTTCCGCTTCAACGACCTGGGCCAGGTAGCGGTGATCACCGAGCGGTTCGAGGAGCTGTTCTGAGATGCGAGATCTTCTGAGGGACATCCTGGCGGCCGCGGCCGCGGCCCTGGGGGCTTTCCTCCTGTACAGCCTCGCCGGCCGGGCCTACCCCCCCCTCGTGCTCGTCTTCAACGCCTTCTCCCTGGTCGTCATCCTCTTCGCCGCCTGGAAGGGAGAGGTTTTCGGGGCCGTTCTGGGAACGGTATGCGGGCTCCTCCAGGACTCGTTCTCGCTCGGCGTCTTCGGCGTGGCCGGCCTGTCCAAGACCCTCATGGGCTTCGCGGCGGGATACGTCTCGAGGAAGCTGCACATCGGCCCCTCGTTCCGGAACTTCGTCTTCATCTTCATCTGTTCCGCCGGCGAGCTGGCGGTCTGGACCTTCCTGTACGCCCTCGTCTTCTCGCGGAAGATGGCCTCGGGGAACGCGCTGGTCCTCTTTCAGCCCCTGGTGACGGCTGCGCTCGGAAGCGCGATCCTCGCCCTTGTCCGGAAGCTCAAGGCGGCGAAGGCGTAGGATCGAAGATGCTCCGGAAAGAAAAGATCTACGAGGACCTTTCGCTCGTCCTCCGGCGGGTCCGGATCGCGTTCATCGTCGTGGCCCTTCTATTCGCGGTGCTCCTTGCCTACTACTGGAAGGTCCAGGTCCTCGAACATCAGAAGTATTGGCGGATGTCCGAGGCCAACCGGCTCAGGGAGAGGGCGCTCCCGGCGCCCCGCGGCGTCATCACGGACCGGAGCGGCCAGATCATCCTCGCCGACAACACGGCCGGGTTCAAGGTCTCGATCATCCGGGAGAACGTCAAGGACCTGGCAAGGACCTGCCGGAACGTGGCCCGCCTGCTGGAGATCTCCGAGGACGATCTCCGGGCCCGGATCGACAAGTACCGGGACATCCCCGCGTTCGAGCCCGTCGTCGTCAAGGACGGGCTGACCACCGAGGAGGTCGCCCGGATCGAGGCCCGGAAATCGGACTTCCCGGAGCTCGAAGTCGGGATCGAGCCCCGGCGGTCGTATCCCTTCGGGTCGTCGACGGCCCATGTCCTGGGCTATCTCCAGGAGATCTCGACCGAGGAGCTCCGATCCGAGCAGGGCCAGGGCCGGCGGATGGGGGACATGATCGGGAAGACGGGCATCGAGCGGCAGTACGAGGAGACCCTGCGCGGGGAGGACGGGCGCCTGCTCGAGGTCGTCGACAGCTTCGGCAGGAGCCGCGGGGTCATGACGCGCGAGGAGCCGAGGCGGGGCGGGAGCGTGCGGCTGACCCTGGATTTCGACCTCCAGCGCATGGCCGAGGAGGTTCTCGAAGGCAAGGAGGGCGCCGTCGTCGTCCTGGACCCGAAGAGCGGGGACGTTCTCGCCCTGGCCAGCTATCCGAATTTCGACCCGGCCCGTTTCATCAACAGGTTCACACCCGAAGAGTGGATGAGCCTTGTCGGCGACCCGAGCTTCCCCCTGGAGAACAGGGCGATCCGCGGCCTCTACTCTCCCGGCTCCATCTTCAAGATCGTCATGGCCCTGGCCGGTCTTGACGCAGGCTATGTGAACCCGGAAACGACCGTTTTTTGCAGCGGGAGCAAGGAGATCTACGGGACCGTCCGGTCGTGCTGGTTCAAGCCAGGCCACGGCTCCATGAACCTCGTCGAAGCCATCCGGAACTCCTGCAATATCTATTTTTACAGTCTGGGGCAGAGGATGGGCATCGTGCCGATCGCCGCCTACGCGCGGACCTTGGGATTCGGGCGGAAGACGGGCATCGACATCCCGGGCGAGAAGGAGGGCCTCGTTCCCGACCCGGATTGGAAGAAGAGAACGACGGGGACGGTCTGGTATCGCGGCGAGACCATCTCGGTCGCGATCGGCCAGGGCCCGCTCCTCGTCACGCCGCTTCAGATCGCGGAGATGACCGCCTGCGTCGCAAACCGGGGGGTCCCCGTGACGCCCCGCCTCGTGGCTGAGGAGGGCGCCCCAGGCGTCCTAGGAGAGCGGGTCTCCATGAAAGCCGGCGCCTTCGAATCGGTCATCAAAGGCATGTGGATGTCCGTCAACGCCGAAGGGACGGGGCGCGGGGCGCGCGTCGAAGGCTTCGACGTCTGCGGAAAGACGGGGTCCACGCAATGGATCGGCAAGGAACTGGCCGAAAGGCTCGCCCAGCAGGGCCGGGAGGTCAAGAAGACGCACTCCTGGTTTTCGGGCTTCGCCCCGATGTCGGACCCGAAGGTCGTGGTCACGGTCCTCGTCGAGTTCGGCGGGGGAGGCGGGGTCGCCGCCGCGCCCCTGGCCGGCCGGATCTTCGATCTCTACAGGAAGAAATATGATCGATAGGCGCGTGTTCCGGGACATCGATTGGGTCCTCATCGGGCTCGCCCTGCTCAACGCTGTCATCGGCATCATCTTCATCTACAGCTCGTCGCATTTCCTGCCGGGGGGCTATTACGTCAGGCAGCTCATCTGGCTCCTGTTCAGCCTGGCCGTCCTGTTCGTCGTCCTGGCGATCGATTACAAGGTCCTGATGACGTTCTCGCTCTATTTCTACCTGGCCGCGCTCGTCGTCCTCGCCGGCATGCTCCTCTTCGCCCGGCTGGTCGCCCATACCAAGAGCTGGATCACGCTCCCGTTCTTTCAGATCCAGCCCTCGGAGGTGGCCAAGCTGGCCGTCATCCTTCTCCTCGCCCGCCTGTTCTCGGAATACAAGAAGACCACCCTCGGCACGCGAATCGCGGCCGAGGCTCTCCTCATCGTCGTCGTTCCTGTCCTCTTCGTGGCCGCCCAGCCCGATCTCGGGACGGCCATGACCTTCCTCCCCATCCTTCTCGCGGCCTTCTTCCTGGCCGGCCTGAAGAAGAAGACCATCGCCATCCTCCTCGTCGCCGCGGTGGCGGCGGGCGTCGTCGGCTGGAACTTCGGCCTCCGGGATTATCAGAAGCGGCGGCTGACGACGCTGGTCAATCCGGGCCAGGACCCCAGAGGCGCCGGCTATCATATCCTGCAGTCCAAGATCGCCATCGGCTCGGGCGGACTGACCGGGAAGGGATTCGGACGGGGATCGCAGAGCCAGCTCCGGTTCCTCCCGGCCCGTCACACGGATTTCATCTTCTCGGTGATCGGGGAGGAGACCGGGTTCGTCGGCGTGTTCCTCGTCCTTCTGGCTTACTTCCTGATGCTGGCCCGGATGTTCGCTTCGGCGTCCCACGCCCGCGACAGGGCCGGCGTCTATATCGTCTTCATGGCCTCGATGCTCATCGCTTTCCAGTTCTTCGTCAACGTCATGATGATCATCGGGCTGTTCCCGGTGACGGGCGTGCCGCTGCCCCTGCTGAGTTACGGCGGCTCCTCACTGCTGTCGAATTTCATCGCCATCGGCCTTGTCCTCAACGTCCGGATGCGGCGATTCGCGAACATATAATAAGAGCGAGACGAGCGAGACGCGCGAGAAAAGCGAGACAAGAGGAATGTTCAAAGCGCCATAATAAGGGCGAAACAAGCGAGAATAGCGAGACGGGAAGGTTGAAGAGGAGGCAAGCATGAACGACGGAACGAAAGGGACTCGAGTCTACGGCTATCGCTGGGTCGTCCTTTCCGCCTTCGTCCTGGTCGCGGCGATGACCCAGATCCTCTGGATCTCGTTCGCCCCCATCACGAGCGCCGCCGCCAAGCACTTCGGAACGTCCGACCTGAACATCGGCCTCCTGTCCATGGTCTTCATGGTCGTTTACATCCTGGTCGTCCTGCCCTCGGCCTGGGTCATCGACACTTGGGGGTTCAAGGCCGCGGTCGGCATCGGCGCCCTCCTCTCGGCCGTCTTCGCCCTGGCCCGGGGGGTCTTCGCCTCGGACTTCACCCTGGTCCTTGTCTCCCAGGCGGGTATCGCCATCGGCCAGCCGTTCGTTATCGGGGCCATTACCAAAGTGGCCGCCCGCTGGTTCCCTCCCGGGGAGCGGGCCACGGCATCCGGCCTGGGGACGCTGGCCCTCTATCTGGGCCCGCTCGCCGCGATGCTGCTCAGCCCCTACCTGTTCCTCCGCGTCGGCATGCAGCGCATGCTCCTCTTCTACGGCGCGGCGATGGCCGTGGCCACGATCCTTTTCCTCTTCGTCGCCAGGGAGAAGCCGCCCACTCCGGCCGGGCCGGATGAGCGCACCCTGATGTTCGACGGACTCAAAGCCATCATGCGCCGGCGCGATTTTCTCATCCTCCTCGCCATGTTCTTCGTCGGCTTGGGCCTGTTCAACGGCGTCGCGACCTGGATCGAAGACATCGTCCGGCCCCGCGGGTTCACGATCTCCCAGGCGGGGCTCCTCGGCGGCCTGATGCTCGTCGGAGGGATCGTCGGGGCCATTGTCATGCCCATTTTCTCGGATAGGTCGAGACGCCGTAAGCCGTTCCTCCTCGCCGCCCTGATCGGGCTCATCCCGGGACTCCTGGGGATGGGCTTCGCCGGAGGCCTCGGGCTCCTCCTGTTCTCCGGCTTCACCTTCGGCTTCTTCCTGTTGAGCGCGGGGCCGATCGGGTTCCAATACGCGGCCGAGATCACGCATCCGGCCCCGGAAGGAACTTCGAACAGCATGCTCCTGGTCATGGGTCAGATATCGGGGATCATATTCATTTTCGCCATGAACGCCGGGAGGTCGGCGGCGGGCGGGGCAATGACCGTTCCGATCATCGGGCTGGCCGTTCTGGCGGCGGGAGCCGCCCTTCTTGCCGCGTTCCTGCCCGAATCACCCATCTTCGGGTCCGGTCGCGGCTGAGCGCGGCCGAAGTTCCGGCCCTGTCTCGCTTGTCTCGCCCTTTTCTTGTATCATAGGCCGCATGGCCGGACATGGCGGAACGATCGACTCCCGCTTGGAACGCGTCCTCCGGGCCGTCGAAAAGCCCGGGAGGTACGTCGGCGGGGAGTGGAACCAGAAGCGCAAGGACCCCCGAAAGGTCAAGGTCCGGGTCGCCCTCGTCTTCCCCGATGCCTACGAGATCGGGATGTCCTATCTCGGCCAGAAGATCCTCTATCACGTCCTCAACGCCCGTCCGGACGTCCTCGCGGAACGGGTCTTCACGCCGTGGCCCGATTTCGAGAATGGCCTCCGGAGCGCCGGGATCCCTTTGTATTCCCTGGAGAACCGGCTGCCGCTCCGGGATTTCGACGTCGTCGGCTTCTCCCTGCTCTATGAGCTCAACTATTCCAATATCCTGACGGTCCTCGACCTCGGCGGCATCGCGGCGCGGGCCGCCGACCGGGACGAGAAAGCGCCCCTGGTCATTGCCGGCGGGCCCGGCGTCTTCAATCCCGAGCCTGTCGCCGAGGCCTTCGATCTGATGTTGGCCGGGGACGGGGAGGAGGCCTTCCTCGAGATCGTGGATAAGGTCCTCGCCGCGAAGGAGGCGGGCGCGTCGCGGAGCGCGACGGTTCGGGAGCTCGCCGGTCTCCGGGGGGCGTATGTTCCGTCCCTTTACGACGCCGTTCCGACGCCGGGATCCCCGCTGCTCGTCCCGGAACCCAGGGACGGCGCTCCAGCCCGCATCCGGAAGCGCATTCTCGAAGGGTTCCGCGACTCGGAATTCCCCGAGGACGTCGTCGTCCCGAGCCTGAGGGCCGTGTTCGACCGCGTGGCCATCGAAGCGGCCCGCGGTTGTCCCCAGAACTGTCGTTTCTGCCAGGCGACGAGCCTGTATTTCCCCTATAGGGTCAAGGACCCCGACCGCATCGTCCGGACCATGGGGTCGAGCCTTTGCAGGACCGGCTATGAGGACGCTTCCCTGACCGCCCTGTCCATTTCGGACTATCCGGGTCTCGAGGAGACGGTCCGGGTCCTGATGACCGGTCTCGTGAGGCGGAAGATCTCACTATCCCTGTCTTCCCTGAGGCCCCGGGGACTCTCGCCCGAGATCGTCGAGAACATCATCAAGGTCCGAAAGACCGGGTTCACCCTGGTCCCCGAAGCCGGGACCGAGCGCTTGCGGCGGGTGATCAACAAGAAGTTGGACGACCGGGAGATCCACGAGGCCCTGGCCTACGCCTTCGCCAAAGGCTGGAAGCTCGTCAAGCTCTATTTCATGGTCGGACTGCCGACCGAGACGGACGAGGACCTGGCTGGGATCGTGGCTCTCGTCCGGGACGTCATCGGGACGGGGCAGAAGATCCTCGGGGCGCCTCCGCGCATTCACCTCAGCGTATCCTCGTTCATCCCGAAGCCCCACACGGCGTTCCAGTGGGCGGCGATGGACGACGGAGAGACCCTCACCGCCAAGCAGGAGTACCTCCGCGCGGAGCTGAGGAGATCGAGGTCCGTGGAGTTCAAGAGGCACCCGGTCGGCGTCTCTCTCCTCGAAGCGGCTTTCTCGCGGGGCGATCGCCGGCTGAACGGGGTCCTGCGGTCGGCCTGGGCGTCCGGGGCGCGCTTCGACAGCTGGGGCGACCGGTTCCAGCCGGAACTCTGGGCCGAGGCGTTCGCGCGGGAGGGCGTCGATCCCGGGATCTACCGCGGCGCTCTCGACACGGGCGCCCGCCTCCCCTGGGACCATATGGAGACCGGCATCCGCAAAGAGCATCTCGTCCGCGAATACGGGATGGCCCTCGAGGGCGTCCCTTCGCCCGCCTGCGGAGAAACAACCTGTGGTCCGTGTGCGGCATGCGACATCCCTCATCTCAAGCTCCCGTCCGCTCCGTCGAGTCCGGGCCCGCGCGTCACGCTTCGGGAGCCCCCCGTTCAGGGAACTCCGAGCCCCGGCATGGAGAGGTATCGGCTCCTCTACTCCAAGCGGGGGGACGCCAGGTTCCTTTCTCATATCGACCTCATCCATGTGCTGGAGAGGGCGTTCCGCAGGGCGGGAATCGAGGTCGCTAAATCCCAGGGGTTCCACCCCAAGATGCTGATGACCTATGGCCCCGCCCTGGCCCTGGGCATGGAAGGCCTGGCCGAGCCGCTGGAGTTCCGCGCGCCGCTCCTGTACGAGCCCGCGATCCTCACAAAGCGTATGAACCGGGCCCTTCCGTCCGGCATCCGCATCGTGTCGGCGGAAAGGCTCGGCCCCGGGGCTCCCGCTCTGAGCCGGGTCCTGAGGGCCGCCGCTTATGCGCTCGACCTCCGGGACCCGGAGATCGCGGAAGCCCTGACGAAGGCCGGGAAGCGGCCGATAGTCCGGGACCTCAAGGCCGTGATCGCGGGCACCAAGGCTTCCCAACCCGCAGGCGTCGTCATCGATGCGGACTGGAAGAAGAAGCGTCTCGTCATCACCATTCCGTTCGTCGAAGGGAAAAATCCCCGCCCCCAGGACATCGCCGGCGGGATGTTCGGAATCAAAGGAGCGGTCTACGCGTTGACCCGGGAGAGGTTCATCTCCTGATCTTGACCGACTCGAAGGAGGACCGATGATCGATTTCAGCTTGACCGAGGAACAACAAGCCCTGAAGGAAATGGCGCACGAGTTCGCCGAAAAGGAGATGCGGCCCGCCGCCGCCCATTACGACCGGGGAGAGGAGTTTCCCGCGGAGATCATGAAGAAGGCGTTCGAAGCCGGATTTCTCACGAGCACCGTCCCCGCCGAATACGGGGGCGGGGGGTTGGGCGATCTGGATACCGTCATCCTCAGCGAAGAGCTGGCCTGGGGCTGCGCGGGGATGTACACCTCGATGATGGCGAACTCCCTCGCCCTGACCCCCATCATCCTCTCCGGGACCGAGGAGCAGAAGAAGCGGTTCCTCGTCCCCGTCACCAAGGAGATGACCTTCGCCTCTTACTGCCTGACCGAGCGGGAGGCCGGGTCGGATACGACCGCCATCCGGACGACGGCGCGGAAGAACGGCTCGGAGTACATCATCAACGGCTCGAAGTGCTTCATCACGAACGCCGGTGTCGCCGGCCTGTTCCTGGTCTTCGCCAACGCCGCCCCGGAGAAGGGCCCGCGGGGGATCAGCGCGTTCGTCGTGCCCCGGGACACGCCCGGGATCTCCATCGGCAAAGTGGAGGACAAGATGGGCCATCGGGCGTCGAATACCGCGGAGATCTTCTTCGAGGACGTTCCTGTGCCCGCCGCGAACATGCTGGGCCGGGAAGGGCACGGCTTCCTCGCCGCCATGAAAACGTTCGACCGGACGCGGCCCGCGGTCGGGGCGGCCGGGGTCGGCGTGGCCAGGGCGGCGCTGGAATACGCCGTGGCCTATTCCAAGACCCGGGTCCAGTTCGGGCGGCCCATCGCGTCCTTCCAGAACACGGCGTTCACGATCGCCCAGATGGCCACCGAGGTCGAAGCGGCCCGCCACCTCGTCCGGCACGCCGCCTGGCTCATCGAGAACGGGAAGCCCTCGGGCAAGGAATCGGCCATGGCCAAGTGCTTCGCCTCGGACGTCGCGATGAAGGTCTCGCTCGAAGCGCTCCAGATCTACGGCGGCTACGGATACATGCGGGACTATCCGATCGAGAAGCTCGTCCGCGACGCCAAGCTCCTCCAGATCTACGAGGGGACCAACGAGATCCAGCGCCTCGTCATCTCGCGCGAGGTCATCGGGCCCATCGTCAAGTGATCCCGGGGCTTCGAATTCGGCCTTGATGGCAACGCTGTCTCCGGTTCGATACCCAGGGATCGCCTTCTCAGGACTCCGGGACATCCCTCCGGAAGACGCGGAAGAGAAGTCCGGGCAAAGTCTTGGGCGCGCTGCCGCGCCGTCAGGACATCCCTTCCGTCCCTCGTACGGCGATCCATCATCGTCCGTGCCTATTACCCCGCCCACAAATGGAGCGAAAGATGTCCCGGGATCCTGAAGCGTGAGGACGCAAAAGAAAGCACCGGAAGGAGGGATGGGGTTATTTCGAGAGGATGTCCGCGAGGTCGTCCTCGACGGTCTTGAGGGGAGTCTCGACGATGCGCCCTTTCTCGACGCCGTCCACCGAGACGATGAACGTCGGGATCTTGACGATGTTCTTGCCCTGGATGTAGGGCGGGCGCTTCGACTTGTCCTCGGGAACGGCGGTGTACGTCGCCCGGATGAGGGGGTTGTCAACCACCTCGAGAACCTTCAGAAATTCGCTGACGTGGGATTTGGAGTCATCGCACCAGGAGCCCAGGACGACGTCGACGATAACCTCACGGGAGACGGCCCTCAGCCGGTCGACGGCCTCGGGCCCGGGGGAATAGGCCGCCGCGACGGCCTGCCAACCCGGGCACTTCAGGAAGATATCCTCGGGGGAGAGAGGGCCTGCGACCTCTTGGCCGTCCCGCGGGCCGGCGAACAGGAGGAAGCACACCAACGGAACCAGAATATGTTTCATGCGGCTCCGATTCGCGGGATCGGAGGGCCGAGGCCTATTCCTCGATGTATTCCGGAATGAGGCCCAGGACATCGATCCCGGCGCCCTTGGCGATATCCATGACCTCCATGACCTTGCCGAAGGGGAGCTTGGCTTCGGCCCGGACGAAGATGGTCTTGTCCTGGCGGGTCGAATAGATGCGCCGGAGCTCTTCGAGGAGCATCCTCAGCTCGATGGGGTCCTTATTGATCAGGATGGTGTCGTTCTTCTGAACGGTCAGGACGACGAGGCCCGAAGGCTGTCCGCCCGAGGCGTCCGCCTGCGTTTCGGGGAGCTTGACGTCGATCCCTTTCTGGACGAGGGGGGTGATGACCATGAAGATGATCAGCAGGACCAGCAGGACATCGCACAGCGGGACGACATTGGGTTCGGCTTTAGACATTCGTGCCTCCTTATCTGTACTCCGGAGGACCGGAGACAGACATTTTATGCCATCGGGGCCGTTTTTGTCAATGGCTTTTTCCCCGGGGCCCTTTTTGACTTCGGTCCGGCCGGTATGCTATAAGGGCCCCTTGGTTCCGCCAGGAGGCCCCGATGAACGTATTGCTCCTGCTCGTGATCTCGGCCGCGGGCTTCGCCGTCGCCGGCCGCTTCTATGCGAAGCGGATCGCCGGCAAGCTCGGCGAGGATCCTTCGCATCCGACCCCGGCGGTCGCCCGGAACGACGGCCGCGACTACGTTCCCACGAAGACCTATGTCGTCTTCGCCCACCATTTCTCCGCCATCGCCGGCGCCGGCCCCATCCTCGGCCCGACCATGGCCCTCCTTTACGGATTCGTCCCGGCCTGGCTCTGGGTCGTTCTCGGAGGCATCTTCATCGGCGCCGTCCACGATTACACGACCCTGTTCATCAGCATGCGCGAGGGCGGGAAGTCCATGGCCGAGGTCGCCCGCAAGACGCTGGGCACCTCCGGATTCAATCTGTTCATCGCCTTCACCATCATCATGATCGTCCTCGTGACGTCTTCGTTCCTGAGCGCCACGTCGATCTCCCTGACCTCCCTCTGGCCCCTGGCCAAGATCGGCGTCCGGGAAGGGGAGACCTTCCTCAAGACGGTCGTCCGGGACGGCGTGGTCATGGGCCGCATCGGGGGCATCGCGTCGATGTCCGTCATCGTCATCACCCTCTGCTCTCCCTTCCTCGGCTGGCTCATCGCCAAGAAAGGCCTCAAGACGGTCCCGTCCTACCTCCTGGCCTCCGCGATCTGCGTCGCTTCGGTCCTTCTCGGCATGGCCTACCCCATCACACTGACGCCGACGCTCTGGATGGTCATCATCTCCGTCTATGTGCTCTTCGCGGCCGGAGCCCCGGTCTGGTTCATCCTTCAGCCCCGGGATTTCATCAACGTCCAGATCCTTTACGGCGGGATCATCCTCATGGTCGTGTCGCTCCTCCGCACCGGTTTCGGCGGCCTCCAGGTCGCCGCGCCCGCCCTCAACCTGGAGGAGGGCGTTCGCCACCTCGGCCTGATCTGGCCGATGATGTTCTGTATCGTCGCCTGCGGCGCCATCTCGGGGTTCCACTGCCTCGTGGCGGGGGGGACGACCGGGAAACAGCTTGCCCGCGAGACGGATGCCCGGCGGGTCGGTTACAACGCGATGCTCCTCGAATCGCTGCTCGCCGTATGCGTCCTGCTGGCCATCGGCGCCGCCATGAATTTCGCGGATTACAAGTCCATCGTCTGGCCCCTCGATCCGGCGGTGAGGTCCAATCCCATCCTTGGGTTCTCGCTCGCGGCCGGCCAGCTCTTTCACCGCGGGCTGGGGATCCCGGTCGCCCTGGGGACGGTTTTCGGGATCCTCCTCGTCGAAGGGTTCGTCATCACGACGCTCGACGCGGCCGTCCGCCTCAACCGCTATCTGCTCGAGGAGCTCTGGGCGATCCTCTTCCGAAAGGTCCCCCGGCTCTTCCGGCACTATTGGTTCAATTCCGGGATCTCCGTCCTTCTGATGTGGGTCCTGGCCTATTCGAACGCCTTCAGCGCCCTCTGGCCCATTTTCGGGACGGCCAACCAGCTGTTGGCCGCCCTGAGCCTCCTGGCCGTCTCGGCCTGGCTGCTCCTCAGGAAGAAGAGAGCGACCTTCACGCTCGTGCCTGCGGTCTTCATGTTCCTGACGACGCTCGCTTCGCTCGGCATCCTGATGGCGGGGTACGTGCGTCAAAGGAACTTCGTTCTGATCGCCGCCGACCTGCTGTTGTTCCTGCTATCCCTCGGCGTCCTCGCTCTTTTCGCAAAGACGTTCCTCAGGAAAAGCGAGACGCGCGCGACAAGCTAGACGAGCGAGACGGGAGGAAGGCCGAGGATCCCCCTGAAAGGGGCTTGGACGAGCCTCTTGTCCTTCTTGTCTCAACCGTCCCGTTTCTCCCGCCGCCTTAGCCGATGAGCTTGGCGACCGTCTCGTCCCATCTCATCCGGGAACCGAACGCGAAAGCGGCCTCGCCCATTCGCTCGGCGAGCCTCTTATCGGAGGCCAGCTCCTCGATCTTGAGAGCGATCTCGCGGGGGTCGGGGTCGACGACGAAGCCGGTCTCGCCGTCCCGGACGAGCTCGGTCGGGCCGCCGCTGTCGTGCGCCGTGATGACGGCCTTGCCCGACGCGAAGGCTTCGGGGGTCACCAGCCCGTAGTCCTCCCGCAGGGGGCAGAAGCATACGGCCAGACTGCCGGCGTAGCCGGAAAGGACCTCCTCCTCGCCGACGGCGCCCAGGAGGGCGATCCGGTCTTCGAGGCCGCGGGCCCTGACCAGGGCCCGAAGCGGCTCGAGCTCGGGCCCGTCCCCGGCGATCCGAGCCTTGATGCCGCGGTCCCTGATGTGGGCGAAGGCCTCGACGAGAAGATCCAGCCTCTTCATCCGCGTCAGCCTCGATACGGTGAAGATGTAATCGCCGGGGCGCTCCCGGCGATACGCCCGTTGCGGAGCGGGGGGGTGAAGGACCTCGGAGGGGATGTTCCCCCAGGTCCTGAGGCGGTCCCGGATCGTGGCCGACTGGGCGTAGACCTTGCGGACATCATGCTTGAGGAGGCGCGTATCCATCGCCCTGATGAGGCTTCGCCGGACCGTCTCCTTGATCCTGTCCATGGCCCCCAGCCCGGCGCGGAAGTCGTCCCAGAGGTCGTAATACTCGCGCATCCGGTGATTGAGCCAGCAGACGTGCCGGGGATGCTTCACGGCATAGCTCGGGAAGCGGAGGGAGATGACCCCGTCGATCGGGCGGTCCTGGCCGTCCATTCCGACGTCGGTGAAGCGGTTGGCGATATAGGCCCGGAACTGGCGCCCGTACCTGTTCTGAGGCGTCAGGACGAGGTCGGCCTCATGGCCGCATTCCCGGAGAGCGCGGACCGTCGCCCGGGCGATGATCATGTGACCGCCCTCGACGAAGGGAACGTCGGAGGTGACCACCAGGAGCCGCTTGGCCATGGAACGACCTCCCGCCGGCTATTTCAGCGTGTCCAGGGCTTTCTTGTTGTTGCTCGTATTGAAGACCAGGAGCGTCCGGCCCTCGCCGGCGGAGCTTCCGTAGGAATAGCGGATGTCGATGACGGCGTTCCCGAGCAGGGCGCCCACCTCGGCCCCCGCCCCGATCCGGTCGCTGAACTCGACGGTCACGACCTTGTTCGCCTTGACCTTGTAGCCGAGCGTCCGCAAGGCCTTCTCGGCCTTCCTGTTATCGGCCGTGATCAGGAGAAAATGCCCTTCCCCGCCGTCGGACGAGACGCAGAAGGCCCTCAGGTTGATTCCCGCGTGGGCGAGGGTCCCCAGGACGCGGCCGAAGATCCCGGGCTCGTTCGGCGTGGTCACGTGGAGTTCGGTGTCTTCCTTGACGATGTTCACGGGTTTTTCTCCTTGTTCCGAAAGGCGATTATAACAGATTCGGGCGGGAAAGCACAGAATCCGGGCTCTTGCCCGCCGGACGCGGACGGATATAATAGGGAAGAAAGGAGCCCCTGCCGGATGCCGCGGATCGCCATCATAGATAACGCCATCGATCCGGACGTCTATCGTCCCGTCCGGCACTGGAGCCGGTGGCTGCCGGCGGGTTGGGTCTCCTTCGAAGCCCGCAACGGCTGCCTCCCGTTCCTGGACGACGGATTCAGCCATATCATTTTGACGGGGTCGGAGGCCTCCATTTTGGAGAGGCCGCCCTGGGCCGAAGCCGAGGTCTCTCTGGTCCGAGAAGCGCTGGCACGGGGGCTCGCGATCCTGGGGAGCTGTTATGGCCATCAGCTTCTCGCCGTGGCCATCGGGGGCCCCGGATATGTGCGAAGATGCCGGGAGCCCGAGATCGGCTGGCTTCCCATCGGCGTCCGGGGGAACGATCTTCTGCTCGGGCAGGCGCGGGCGGCCCATGCGTTCACCCTCCATTTCGACGAGGTCATCGACCCGGACGGCCTCCTGACCGTATTGGCCGGGACGCCGGTCTGTCCCATCCACGCTTTCCGTTACGGCGCGAAGCCCGTCTGGGGCGTCCAGGCCCATCCCGAGATCGGGCCGGAAGACGGCCGGGAGCTCCTCGAAGCCGAGCTCGAAAGGGGCTACGCGGGAGGCCCGCTGATCGAAAAGGCCCTTCGCTCCGAGCCCCGGGACGACGGGCTGGTCCGGTCGATCGTCGCGGCGTTCGTCCGATCCTGAACATGAAGGTGTTTTTCCCTTGACAAAACGGCCCGAAAAGAATTATTTATATGGTATCAGCCCGGGGAACGGGTTCAAACAATCGAGGAGGAATCGATGAAAAACAAAAAGCTTGTCCCGATTCTCATCGTTTTTATCCTGATCGCCTTCGCTGTCAGCTCATATGCAGAGGTCACCAAGCTCAAAACCATCGGTCGCTATACGTTCGCCCGGGTCAAGGGGAACATCCCCACGCCTGAAGCCATGAAGATGGTATGCGACAGGTACGCCCCCGACATCAAGCTCGGGTTCGAGATGGCCGGCTACGGGGACCTCTACCTGCCTTTCCTTGACCAGATGAAGGCCGGACAGTGGGGGGATACGACCCTGGCCGTCGGCGACCGGATGATGTGGATGCTCTTCCGGAACCAGGGCAAGGTCAAGGTGACCAAGGAGATCGAATGGGCGGGCAAGGCCCCCCTCGAGGTCTTCTCCATCGACGTCACCAGGGATTACAAGATCTATCACTTCATCATCCCCAAGCCCTGCGGCAATATCGCCCTGAGGAACATCGAGGACGCGCCGCCGCCGCTCGCCGTCTGCAGCCTGGTCGTCACGCCCGAGAAGGCCAACCTCAACGATCCGATCACCATCGACATGAGCGGCACCCAGAACGCCAAGAGCATGTCGGTCGAGGTGGTCGACGCCCAGGGGAACAAGGTGGCGTCCCAGAACCTGACGCCCGACTCCCCGAAGTGGCAGATCAAGTTCGACAAGCCCGGCGAATATATCTTCAAGGCGTCCGCCCTGAACCTCCGGGACATCCTTTCGGACAACGCCTGCCAGGCCAGGACCTACATCAATTTCCAGCCCGTCTGCAAGCTCTGGACGTCCTGCCTGCCCTGCGAGGACTACGTGGGCCGGCCGATCGCGTTCGACGCCTCCGGTTCCACGGACCCGGACGGCGAGATCGTCAAGGCCGTCTTCGAGATCACGGATTCCACGGGCGCCGTCATCGACACCTTCACCAAGACCGACAAGCCCTTCCTCTGGGAGAAGATCTTCCAGAAGGCCGGGCTCTATGCCATCAACGTCACCGTCTTTGACAACGCCGGAGCTGTTTCGCCCGCTTCGGACGCCTGCCGGCTCTCCTTCGAAGTGACCCAGAAGCGGCTCTTCTGGATGCTCGAGGCCGGCCCCCTGCTCGCCCGCGGCACCTATACGACCTACGGCTTCCTCAGGGGCGGCGTATTCTACTGGCTCACGCCCGGACGGCTGAGCCTGGTGGCCTCGGCCGGGGGCGCTTTCCCGACTCAGGGCGATCCCTGGAAGTTCATGTTCATGGCCAACCTGCTGGCCAACGTCCATGCCGGCCCCGTCTTCTTCGGCGCCGGGCTGGGCTACACCTCCAAGGAGCAGAACACCCGCAAGTCGGGAATGGATTGGGTGACGAACATCGGCGTCGACGTCTTCAACAAGTGGACCAGCATGGGCGCGATCTTCTTCGAGTTCCGCGGACCGCTCGGCGGCAGCGACCGCTCGTTCGACGACCACCACAAGTTCGCCCTGGGCTTCCGGTTTATGTTCTAAGCCCATCGTTTCAAAGAGTTTACGGGCCGGAGGCTCCCGCCTCCGGCCTTTTTTTTTGGTTCTTCTCCCAATTCCGGGAACCGTTCTCTCCGAGCTATCTAGAGATAAGTGGGATCTGGAGGCGTTCTCCGGGGTTCGGAGGCCGCCCCTTGGCCCCAGACCCATGAACCTGCAGGCAGGTTCCCCTGCCGGAAAGCCGATCGGGCTTGACGGCTGGCCCCCCTCCCGACTGGGGCTTACGGGGCGGTCCTCCTCGCCCCGGGCACTCCTCCATCAACCCGTCGGAAATCGTCTTTCTTTTTGTGCCGACGGCGATACGTCCAAGCCCATCGTATTCTTGTCTCCCCCTACCCCCTCCTTGATACGGAGGGGTGCCCGGAAAAGGTTCGTGTCGCCGGCAGAGGAGCGCAGGGGTGATGCCTGGAGGAGCGGCGGCGCGTCCAAGACTCTGATCCTGTTTCTTCTCATCCCCTACCCCTTCTCTCAATAGAGAAGGGGACCCGGAAGAGGACCGCGCCGCCGGCGGAGGAACAGCGGGCACGGTCAGCCGACGATCGTGGGTCCGGAGCGAAAGCGATTTAGCAGGTTCGCCTCGAACCTGCGGGGGGCTCCAAGGGGGAAGACACCCCCTTGGTCGCAGGGCGAACGCCCGAGAAGGGGAGGCCGGGACGGCGGCGGAGCCGCCGGAGCGTTGGAAGGGGGAAACGCGAAGCGGGTTCCCCCTCCAAACCACGCGACGGGACAAATCGCGGCCGACGGAAGGCGCACCCCGAGCCGGGAATTCCTTCAGGCACAAAAAGAAAGCACGAATCCCGGAAACGGGAGAAGGACCTTTCTTATTGGTGGCGAAGCCTGTCCAGGAGGTCCTGGGGAAGGGAAACGACGGAGCCTTTCGTATCGACGACGACGTGGACCGTCCGGCCGGAGGCGGCCTCGAGCCGCCCTCCGTCGCCGCGGATCTCGTAGGCGAAGATGAACTTCCGGGGTGAAGCCGTCTCGAGGACCGTGCGGACGACGAACACCTCGTCGTAATGGAGCGGCTTGCGGTAGCGGCATGAGGATTCGGCGACGACGAGAAAGAAGCCCCGGGCCTCGATCTCGGCATAGGGAAGCCCCTTCCGGCGGCAGAACTCGGTCCTGGCGATCTCGAACCACTCGAAATAGTTCTTGTTGTGGGCGATCCCCATCCGGTCGACCTCGGAATACCGGACGCGCCCCTCGACGTCGACGGCGGCGGACGGGAGGAGGGGGAGGGGGCCGGACTATTCGGAGAGCTTGCCGAGCTTGGCGAGTTCGTCATTGTAATATTTACGGTAGAGGATCTCCCACTCGCGACTGCCCTCTTCGATGGCCTTCTTCTGGGAGTGGATCTTGTCGACGGCCTTCTTGTCGAGGGCTTCGTAGAGCTTCATCTCCTCTTCGATGGACTTGACGATGATGAGGCGGATCTCGTTCGGGTCGTCGAGGAACTCGACCTGCTCGTTCGCCGTGAGGGCGGTGATGACCTGCCGGGCCAGGTGGGTGATCTTCTCCCGCGACAGCTTGTTGCTCACAGGACGATATTCCTTTCGCGGGCCAGCTTCATCTTGATCATCCGGAACATCGTCTGGTACTCGATGTTCTCCCGGCGGATCTTTTCCATGTGCTTTCCAAGGATCTCCCGGACCTCCTGGTCGAGCTTGTCCTCCTTCATGAATTCGTCCAGGATCAGGTTCGTCATCTCCTCGAGGAGCCGGTTGCGGTCCTCGACGATGATCTTCCCCTCCTTGGCCAAATTGCGAAGGATGACGAAGGCCAAGTGTTCGATCTGGTTCTTGTTAAGCCTCATGTCCTAGATAAGATACATTAGCCCGACCCAAATATCAAGAACGGGCCGTCAATTAATTTGACAGGAAGGCGCGCGAAACGGGAGGCGGCGGACTCAGTCCGCGAGGACGAGGAACGGAGAAAGGCCCCCCCCCTCCGCAGAGAGGCGGGCCAGGGCCATTAGGCTCCGGTCCTCCCCGAGCAGCCGGATGACGGCGCCTTCGCTTCGGACGTCGGCCGGCGTTCCGTCGAGGACCTCATGGACGTGCTCGGGCAGGATCCTGTTCCCGTGGCGGACGCGCTCGACCCCTTCCGGGCGGAGGGTGAGCGCCGGCAGCTCGGGGAGAAGGTCCTTCATCGGCATGAGGAAGCGGTCCGGCGGTCCGGACCGGGCCAGGCCCTCGATGTCCTCGAGGGTGAGGGCGTCGGCCAGAGAGAAGGGACCGCTCGCCGTCCTGCGGAGAGAAGCGAGGTGGGCGCCGCAGCCGAGCTCCTGACCGAGGTCGTGGGCCAGCGAGCGGACGTATGTCCCCGCCGAACATTCCACCTCGAACTTGGCGAGGGGAGGGCCCCACGATACCAGGGAGAAGCGGCGCACTGTCACCTCCCGGGGCGCGACCCGGATCTCCCGGTTCTCCCTGGCCAGCTTATAGAGGGGCTGGCCGTCCTGCTTAAGGGCGGAATAGACGGGAGGGACCTGCCGGATGGGGCCCTCGAACCGGAGCATCGCCTTCCGAAGGGCTTCTTCGGACGGCATCATGTTCGACTCGGGCGAGGCCGGACGGCCCGCGGCGTCGTAGGTATCCGTCGCGAAGCCGAAACGAATGGACCCGGCATAGGCCTTATCGTGCCCGGAGAGGAACGGGAAGAGGCGGGCGGCTCGGCCGACGGCGACGAGGAGCACACCCGAGGCGCCGGGATCGAGCGTTCCGCAGTGGCCGGCCTTGACCCCGCCGAGGATCCGGCGGACCCGGGCCACGACGTCGTGGGACGTGGGGCCGAGCGGCTTGTCGACGACGATGAGCCCGTCCAAGAGGGGGCCTCCCGCGGGGATCAGGAGGACCTTTCCGCGGCCGGATCGGCCCGGAGCAGGTCCTCGACGATCCGGGGGATCTCCACGATGAGCCGGTCGTAGGGACCGGTGGCCGTGAAACCGGAGGCGTGGACGTGGCCGCCGCCGCCGAAATGCTCGGCGACCATGGCTGCGTTGGCCGCGCCCTTGGACCGGAGGCTGACCCGGAACACGTCCCGGTCCATCTCCTTGAAGAACAGGACCATCTCCACGCCCTTGATGGAGCGGGCGAGGGTCGTGATGTCCTCGGTGTCGATCTCCTTGAGGTTCAGGTCAGAAAGGTTCTTCCGGAACATGGTGATGGAGGCGAGGTTGCCCCTCTCGCTCATCCGGAGGGTCGAGAGGACCTGGCCTAGGAGGAGGATCTTCTCGGGCGGGTTGTTGGCGTAAAGCCTCTCGGACACGCGGATCGGACTCGCGCCGAGCTCGGCGAGCTTGTGGCAGGCCGCGAAGGCCCGGGCCGTCGTGTTCGAGAACTGGAAGGACCCGGTGTCCGAGACGATGGCGCAATAGAGGTTCTCGGCGATCTCCGGGCCCATCGGCGCGCCGAGCTTTTCGCCGAGCTCGAAGACCATCTCGCCGACGGCCGAGGCCTTGGCGTCGATCCAGTTGATGTCGGCGTAGGTGAAATTGGAGTAGTGGTGGTCGATGTTGATCTTGGGGCAATCCCCCAGGTGCTCCTGGCCCGAGCGGGAGACGTCCGCGCACTCCAGCAGGATGACGCCGTCGTAGCCGGCCGGATCGATCTGACCGACCCGGATGCGGCGGGCGTCCGGGAAGTGGCAGAAGGGGAAGGGGGTGGGGTCCCGGTTGACGACGTCCATCTCTTTGCCGAGGCGCTCGCCCATCATGGCCAGGGCGAGGCTCGTGCAGACGGAATCGCCGTCCGGACGCAGATGGGAGGTGATGGCGATGCGGCGGCGCTCCCGGATCCAGCGGGCGATGGCGGCGGCGGGGTCAGTCTTCATGTTTCCGGGCCTTCTCGATCAGCCGGTCCAGATGCTCCTCGTACTCGGGGGAGGGGTCCGGCGAAAAAATGAGCTCGGGATTATACTTCAAATTCACGCGGGAGGCAAGGAAACGGCGGATAGGGCCCTTCATCCGCTCGAGCCGGGCGAGGACCTCCTCCGGCCCCTCGCCGCCGAAGACGCTCAGGAAGACGCGGGCCGTCTCCAGATCGGGGGTCATCTCGACCCGGGTCACCGTGATGAGGCCGGATCCCGGGCCCTGGACCTCTTCGATGAAGAACCGTCCCAACTCCTCCATGATCCTGTGGGCCACGCGCTTGGCCCGGCGGTCTTCGGTCATGTCTTCTCCGTTCGCCCGGTCCCGCCTCAGTAGAAATCGATCCGGTGCTCGATGATCGTCCCCCCGGCGGTCTCCTCGGCTTCGCGGAGGACCCGCGCCAGGAGCTCCTCGACGACCGCCCGACTGCTGTTGACCGCGGCGACGCCGATCCGGGCCCTCTGCCACTTGTCCTGGAACTCGACCTCGGCCAGGGAGACGTTGCAGTGGCTCCGGACGCGGTCCTTGAATCCCTTGAGCGCCTGCCTCTTGTCCTTCAGGGAGCGGGCGTAGGGAAAGAAGACCTCGAGGGTCAGGACGCCGACGACCATGGACTTATCCGGCCTTGACCTTTTCCTTGACGAAGGCTTCGAGGAGATCCCCCGGCTGAACGTCGTGGAACTTGTCGAGGGCGATGCCGCACTCGTAGTCCTTCTTGACCTCGTTGACGTTCTCCTTCAGGTGCTTCAGCGATGAGATCCGCCCCTGATGGATGACGGCCCGGTTCCTCAGGACGCGGATCTCGGCGTTCCGGGCGATCCGGCCGTCGGTGACGTAACAGCCCGCGATGGTCCCGACCTTGGGGATCTGGAACGTCCGCCGGACCTCGGCCCGGCCGAGGTAGGTCTCCTTGATGACGGGCTCGAGCATCCCGATCATGGCTTTCTTGATGTCGTCGGTGAGCTCGTAGATGATCTTGTAGGTCCGGATCTCGACGTTTTCCTTCCGGGCGAGATCGACGAGCTTCGGGGCGGGCTTGATGTTGTAGCCGATGACGATGGCGTCGGAGGCCGAGGCCAGGACGATGTCCGCCTCGGTGATGGCGCCGGTCGCGGCATGGACGAGGTTGATCTTCACCTTGTCGGAGCTCAGGGAGGGGAGCAGGCCGGCGAGGACCTCGACGCTCCCCTGGACGTCGGCCTTGAGGACGAGGGCGAGCTCCTTGGCCTGGCCTTCCTCGGCCCTCTTGAAGAGCTCGTCCAGCGTGACCCGCTCGGCCTTGACCGGTTCGTCCTTGCGGACCTTGGATAAGCGGTATTGGGCGATGAGCCTGGCCGTCTCCTGGCTTTCGACGACCTGGAACGGGCTCCCGGCCGGCGGGACCTCGGAGAAGCCGAGGACCTCGACAGGGACCGAAGGGCCCGCGCTCCGGATCGGTTTCTCGGCCTCGTCGAACAGGGCCCGGACCTTCCCGGCCGAGGTCCCGGAGATGAACGACTCGCCTTGGCCGATGGTCCCGAACTGGACGATGATCGTGGCCAAGGGGCCCTTCTGGGCGTCCATGCGGGCTTCCAGGACGACGCCCTGGGCCGGGACGCGGGGGTTGGCCTTGAGCTCGGCCACATCGGCCGTAAGGAGGATCATCTCGAGGAGGTCGTCGATGTTCTCCCCGGTCTTGGCCGAGATCTCGACGCTGACGATCTTGCCGCCCCACGTTTCGACGAGAAGGCCTTCCTTGGACAGCTGCTGTTTGACCCGCTCGGCGTTGGCCTCGGGCCGGTCCATCTTGTTGATGGCCACGACGATCGGGACGCCGGCGGCCTTGGCATGGTCGATGGCCTCCTTGGTCTGGGGCATGACCCCGTCGTCGGCGGCGACGACGAGGACGACGATGTCGGTGAGACGAGCGCCGCGGGCCCGGAGCTGGGTGAAGGCCTCATGGCCCGGCGTGTCGATGAACGTGATCGACCGGTTCTTATGAAGGACGCGGTAGGCGCCGATATGCTGGGTGATGCCCCCGGATTCCCTGTCCACGAGCCGGGAGCGGCGGATGGCGTCGAGGAGGGTCGTCTTGCCGTGGTCGACGTGGCCCATGATCGTCACGACGGGAGGCCTCGGAAGGAGGTCCTCCGGCTTGGCCTCGGCCCGGAGCTTCGCTTCCTGTTCGACCGTGAGGAACTCGATATCGGCGCCCAGGGCCCGGGACAGAGGCTCGACGTGGGCTACGTCCACGAGGTCGTTGGCCGTGAGGACAAGCCCGCGATCCCCGAGCTTGTCGAGGAGGTCCTTGAGCTTCATCTTCATCCGCTCGGCGACGTCCTTGATGAGCAGGCCTTCCCGGAGCACAAGCTTGGGGCGGACCTTGGGGGGCTCCGGAGCGGCCTTTGGGGCAACAGGTGCGGGCTTGGCGGGAGCCATGGGTCTTGCGGCGGGCGGCGCGGGCCTTGGCGCCGGGGCCGCAGGCCTGGAAGGGATCGGCGGCGCGGGCCTTGGGGCCGGGGCCATAGGCCTTGCGGGGGTCGGCGGTGCGGGCCTTGGGGCCGGGGCCATAGGCCTTGCGGGGATCGGTGGTGCGGGCCTTGGGGCCGGGGCTATAGGCTTTGCGGGAGGAGGCACGGGTCTCGGCGCGGGGGCCACGGGCTTGGCGGTGGGCAGCGCCGGCTTCGGTGCCGGAGTCGCAGGCTTTGGGGCCGGCGCAGCAGGCTTGGCGGCAGGCGCCGCAGGCTTCGGGGCCGGGGCCGGGGCCGCGGGCTTGGGCGCCGGAGGCGCGGACTTCGGCGCGGGGGCCACGGGCTTGGGGGCGGTCGGCGCGGGTTTCGCGGCGGGTGTCGTTTTTTTGGGCGGTGTGTTGCTCATGGTTGTGATTCTTCTTGGATGGAGATTTTCCAGCCGACCAACCGGGAGGCCAGCTTGACATTGATCCCCTTCTTGCCGATGGCCAGGGACAGCTGGTCCCGGGGCACGATGGCCTGAAGGGTCTTTTCGTTCCTGTCCATCACCAGGATGTTGTCCACCCTGGCGGGGCTGAGCGCGGCCTTGGCGTAGGACGCGGGGTTCGCGGACCACTCGATGATGTCGATCTTCTCCCCGGAGAGCTCCTTCGAGATGGCGAGGATGCGGTTCCCCTTGACGCCGATGCAGGCGCCGATGGGGTCGATGTCCCGCTCCTGCGTCTCGACGGCGACCTTGGCCCTCTCTCCGGGCTGGCGGACGACGTCGCGGATGGAGATCGTCCCGTTGGCGATCTCCGGGATCTCGTGCTCGAGGAGCTTGGCCAGGAACCTGGGGTTGGCCCTCGAGACGACGATCTGCAGGCCCTTGAATCCCTTTTGGACCTGGACGATGACCGCCTTGACGCTGTCCCCCCTCCGGAACTCCTCATTGGGGAGCTTCTCCCGCTCGGGGAAGACGACGTCGGTCCCGTTGACCTCGAGGATGATGGTGCCGTTCTCGAAGCGGCGGGCGATGCCGGTGACGATCTCTCCGATGCGGGGCGCGAACTGGCCGTAGAGCTTTTCCTGTTCGGCGTCCCGGACCTTCTGGAAGATGACCTGCTTGGCGGCCTGGGCCGCGATGCGTCCGAGCGTGTCGGCCGGAAGATCGATCTCGACCTCTTCGCCGGGGGCCGCCCCGCGCCGGACCTCGCCGGCGTCCTTGACGGAGATCTCGCGGGCGGGGTCGGCGACCGCGAGCACGACCTTCTTCGGGACATAGACCCGGAGCTCCCCCTTCTCGGGCCGGAACAGGATCCGGATCTCCTCGCCGTGGGCGAAATGCCCGGAGGAGGCGACGCGCAGGGATTCCTCGATGGCCTGGATGATGATGCGAGGCTCGACCCCGCGCTCTTTGCTGAGCTGGAGGATCGAGTTCCAGACGTTGACTTTCATGGCGCCGATCTTGATTCCACGGGGAACCGGAAAGACAGGGAATTATACCCAAATCCGGGGGGAATAGCAACGAAGCGGGGTCAGCGGGCCGCTCCCGCGAGCTCCCCGACGAGGCTGTAGGGCCCGCAGTCGGTGATGCGGACGTCGACGAAGCGGCCCCGGACGTCTTCGGGAGCGGTGAAATTGACGACCTGGAAGCCCTCGGTCCGCCCGGTGAACCGGCCGCCGCCCTTCCGGCTGACGCCGGTGCCGAGGACGCGGACGGTCGTCCCGACAAAGGACCGGTGCCGCCCGAGCTGAAGGCGTTTTTGGAGGTCCTGGAGGACGATGAGCCTCGCGCGCTTGACCTCGGCCGGGACGTCGTCGGGAAGTCTCGCCGCGGCCGTCATCGGCCTCGGGGAGTAGCGGAACGAGAAGATGTTGGCGTAGCCGACCTCTTCGACGGCGGAGAGCGTCGCCTCGAAATCCGCCTCGGTCTCTCCCGGAAAACCGACGATGATGTCGGTGCTCAGGCTGATGCCCGGCATGAGGGCCTTGAGCATCGCGATCTTCTCCATGTACGCGTCGCGCGTATATCCCCGGTTCATCCTGTCGAGGACCGCGGACGATCCGGACTGGAGGGGGAGGTGGATCTGCCGGCAGACCGTCGGCCGGTCGGCCATGGTCCGGGCGATCTCCGGGGAGAGATCCTTGGGGTGAGATGTGAGGAACCGGACCCAGGCGATCCCCGCGACGCGGGAGACCCGGTCGAGGAGCGGCGCGAAGCCGGTCCCCGTCCCGGGGTCCCGGTACGAGTTCACGTTCTGCCCGAGGAGCTGCACCTCCCGGTATCCTTTCGCGGCGGCATCCGCGACCTCGGCCAGGACCCCCTCCGCCGGCCGGCACTTCTCCCGGCCCCGGGCGAAGGGGACGACGCAGTAGGCGCAGAAGTTGTCACAGCCTTCCATGATGGGGACATAGGCGCTCGAAGGGTCCTCCCTGAGGGTCACGTCCGGGCCGAGCTCGCGCCACGCCCGGCTCCGGCCCGTCGCGACGCGTCCGCCGCGCGTCCGCTCCGCGAGGAGGGCGGGAAGCTCGTGATAGCGGTCGGGGCCGACGACGATCTCGATCCGGGGTTTCGCCCGGAGGAGCTCGCCCCGGCGGATCTGGGCCGAGCAGCCGGCGACGGCGATGAGGACGTCGCGCTTTTTTTGGAGGGTCGTGAGGCGGCCCAGGAAGGAATCGGCCTTGTCCTCGGATTTCCCGCGCACGGCGCAGGTGTTGACGATGACGATATCGCTGTCCTCGAGGGATCCCGCCCGGACCGCCCCCGCTCCCGCGAGGAGCCCGGCGATGTGCTCGGAGTCGTTCTCGTTCATCTGACAGCCGAACGTGCGGATGGTGAACCGCGATCCTTCGAGCTTGCTGGTCATGTGTCGGCGGCGTCCTTTTCCCGGGCCCCTATCATACACGAACGGAGGGAGGCGGGGAACGCGGCCGGCCCTAGAGGATGTCTTCCAGGATCTCGACGGCCGAGGCGATGAGCAGGGGGCAGAGGGTATCGTGCAGCTTCGCGTCGTCGGCGGTCTTCCGCCCCGCGGCCGTCCCGATGTCACATCCGAGAAGGTCCCGGCACAGCAGGGACCCGTGACGGGCCCGGAAGCGGCGGAAAAGCTCCTGGACCAGGGCGTAGGTCTTTTCCTTGGCCTCCTCGTCCTTGGCCCGGACCCTGCCGTGCTTCAATCCGACGATCATGATCGCGCCGGTCACGGCGCCGCACGTCTCCGCGAGGCGGGCCATGCCTCCGCCGAAGCCCTGGGAGAGCCGGAGCGCGGTTTCGACCGGCAGGCCCTGGTCCTCGGCGAAGACCGCCGCGACGGCCTGGGAACAGCTGAATCCTTCCTTGAAAAGCCCGAGGGCCCGTTCTTTCCTTGTCACATCCGACTCCTGTGCGGTGTCATTGGGGCGCCCTGCCGGACGCCTTCGCCCTCTCCGGCGCGGGGGGCTCCGCGATCATCTCCCGGGCGCTTTGCAGGGACGCCTCGGTGACCCTCGTCCCGGAGATGAGGCGCGCGATCTCCTCGACCCGGTCGTCCGGCCGAAGCTCCCGGACGGTGGTGAACGTCCGCGATCGCTCGACGGACTTGGCCACCTGGAAATGATGCGCGGCCGACGCGGCGATGCGGGGGAGATGCGTGATGCAGAGGACCTGGTGCCGGCGGGCGAGGGACCGGAGCTTCTCGGCCACGGCGTCGGCGGTCCTTCCGCCGATCCCGGCGTCGATCTCGTCGAAGACCAATGTCCTTCCGGCTTCGGCCCCCTTCCCGAGCGATCTCAGGGCGAGCATGACCCGCGACAGCTCCCCCCCGGAGGCGACCCGGCGAAGGGGGCGAAGCTCCTCGCCCGGGTTGGGCGAGATGAGGAATTCCACGTCCTCGGTTCCTTCGTCGCGGATCGAGGACGGCTCGGAAAGGGAGGCCGGCGTCGTCCGCACCTCCGCCTTGAACGCGGCCTTCTTCATGCCCAGGAGGGCGATCTCCTTCTCGATGAGCCTCTCGAGCTCGGGCGCCCGCGCGGTCCGCAGGGCCGAGAGCCTGCGGGCGCCGTCGACATAGGCCTTGTACTTTTCGGAGACCTCCCGGTCGAGCCCCTCAAGGCGCTCGCGGCCCGCCGACGAGGTCCCTCTCCTCGGTCCGGATCGCTTCGAGATGGGCCAGGATCTCCGGGATCCCCGGCCCGTATTTCCGCTTGAGCTTGTCGATCGTGTCGAGGCGTTCCTCGACGGCCTCCAGGGACTCCGGGCCGCCCGGATTCCCGTCCTTGAACCGCATCAGGCCGCGGGCGAGCTCGTCGAGGAAGATGCCGAATTCCTCGACCGTCCGCAGGGAGGCCGGAACGGACGGCTCGAAGGGCGACAGATCCTTCAGCACGGCCTTGAGGCGGGCGAGCAGGGGCAGGAGGGATTCCTCGCCGGCATAGCTCAGATCGATCGCCTGCTCGACGAGGGCGGCGATCTTGCCGGCGTTCTTCAGGACCTCCCGTGTCTGCGAGAGCTCTTCCTCCTCTCCGGGTCTGAGGCCGGCCGCCTCGATCTCGCGGACCTGGAAGGCGAGGAGATCGAGCCGCTGGGCGCGGTCCCGGCTCCGGGCCTCGAGGTCCTGCTTCTGACGCAGGACGGACCTCAATTCCCGGGCGGCCAGGGCGACCTGCTCCCTGACGGCCTGGGCATCGCAGAAGGCGTCGAGATAGCCGCGATGGTTCTCGATATGAAGCAGGAAGACATGGTCGTTCTGGCCATAGATGTCGGCGACGGCGGCCCCGGCGTCCTTCAGCGCGCGGACCGGGACGAGGACCCCGTTGACGTAAGCTTTCCCCGTCCCCTGGACGGGGATCTGTCTCTGGACGAGGATCTCGTTGCCCTCATCGGAGCCCGGGACGGGGAGCGCCCCCGGCGGGACCTCGAACAGGGCTTCGATGGAAGCTTCCGCGGCCCCCGTCCGGACATAATCGGGGGAGCTTTTCTCGCCGAGGAGGAGGCGGATGGCGTCGATGAGGATGGATTTCCCGGCTCCGGTCTCTCCGGTCAGGACCGTGAACCCGTCGGCGAGCTCGAGGGTCAGGTCCTCGATGGTGGCGAGGTTCCGGACCCGCAGGAACTTGATCATGCCGCTCCGCTATTTCGAGGACGTCAACCGATAAGGGGCCAGGGCCCGTTCGGCGTTGATCCGTCCGTAGCCGAGCTCGTCGTCCCGGCCCGGGAAGGCGACCGCGTTCACGTCGTCGGCGGAGTACCTGATGATGTTCATGACCTCGCCGGCCGTGAGCCAGGGCTTGAGGCTCTTGAGGAGAGCCGCCAATCCGGCGACGTGGGGCGTGGCCATCGATGTGCCGTTGGCATAGACGTACGGGGCGAAGCCGGCGGGAGTGTCCCAGGTCGGGTAGAGGCTCAGGACGTCCACGCCCGGGGCGGCCACGTCGACCTCCGGCCCCGTATTGGAGAAGGCGGCCCGGGCGTCGTTGTAATCGGTCGCCGCGACGGCCAGGCAATACTGATCGTAGGCCGCCGGGTAGAGAACGGGCCCGGCCTCGTTGCCGGCCGCGGCCGCGATGACCACGTTATGTTCGTAGGCGTATCTCAGGGCCGCCAGGAGGTCGTCGTCGGGCTGGTCGCCCCCGAGGCTGAGGTTGATGACGCCGGCCCCCTGATCGACGGCCCAGTAGATGGCCAGGATGAGGGCCCCGTAATCGCCCTCTCCCGAAGCGTCGATGATCTTGCCCGGCAGGATGTCGCAGTTCCACGCGACTCCGGCGATGCCCAGCTCGTTATCGGTCTCCGCCGCCGCGATGCCCGCGACATGGGTCCCGTGCCACACGTCGTCGTTCGCATCGCTGCCGCCGCCGACGAAATCCCTTCCCGGAGAGACGAGCTTGTTCTGGATGTCGGGGTGGCTCAGCTCGACGCCCGTATCCAGGACGGCGATGATGATGCCGGGATCGCCCTTCGTCTGGTCCCAGGCCCCCGTGGCGTTGATGTCGGCGCCCGCCCTCCCTTGGGGTTGGTCGGGGAGGTCGTCCAGCACCTGGCCCGAGTTGGAAAGGGCGTATTGGTCGCCGAAGTACTTGTCGTTGGGCCTGACGGCCAGCCGGACGATGGGGTCGGGCCGCGCGCCGGCGACGTCGGGGTTGCGGTTCAGGGCCGAGACGAGCTCGGCGGCCGACATCCCCTTCGGGACCGAGACCACATGGAATCCAGCCCGCGGGACCGACGCGATCGAGCGGACCCCGTAAGCCTTGAGCGTCGGACCGACGCTCCGGGCGGCGAATTCGGGCCGGAAGGTGACGAGCACGCGATCATCGGCGAACCGGCGGCCGCTCGAAGGGGGCAGCGACGCCCGCCCGAGGGCGCGGATCCTCGGCGCTTCGCTCCGGTCTCCCCGCCGGCTCCGGGGGACGTCCCTCCCGGCGCCGAAGTCCGAGATCCCGGCGAGGACAAGCGCGGAACAGGCCAGGGCGAGCGCCGGGATCGCCAGGGCAGCTCTTTTAAGGATAGGGCTCATGGTGTCTCCTCACGTCGCTAGAAGCCGTAGAGAAGCCTGACGGTCGCGCCCGTGCCGGTCTTTCCCTTTGCGGGGATGGCCCCGGCCTCGCCGTCGATGAAGAACCCGCGTCCGAGATCGAAGGACGCGCCGAGCGCGATCCGAAGAAGGCCCTTCTGGGCGAACTTCCGGACCTGCTCCCCTCCGAGCTCGCCGAGGCTCTCCGTCATCCGGAAATCTCCGCGGAACCAGTTCAGGGACAGGCCGAGGTAGGGCGTGAGCCGCGCGAAGGCCTTGTACGCGACCGTCGGGCCGATCTCGAGCTCGGACCATTTCGGCCGGCCCCGGGCATCGCCCTCGACGGCAAAGCCCTCGATGGGCCAGGTCTTCGAGGTCCCCGTAAAGATGACGTAGCTCGCGCGCGCTCCCGTCTCAAAATCCCCGAAAGTGACGAGCGTTTTCCGGACCGCGGCGCCGAAGGCGAGCCCCTTCATGGCGCCCGCCGCGTACTCGAGAGAGATCGGCAGGTTCCGGAAGACCGCGTTCTCCGGGTCGGAGGATCCCCATCCTGCGAACAGGCTCAGGCCGAGACCGCTGGCGAAGGTCACGTCCGCGGCCAGACCCAGGCGGCGTGTCCTGAGCGTGGACTCATCGGTCCCCTTGTCCCAGCGCACGCTCTTCGCGGCGAATCCGCCCTCGATCCCGACCTTCAGGACCGGATCCTCGAAGAGGCCTTTCCGCGGGGTCTGCGCCGACGCGCCCGCGGCCAGGACCGCGCCGACCGCCAGCGCGACAAACGTCTTTACGGCTCGGTTCATCGGACCCTCCTTGGGCGCCTCATTTCGAGACCTTGGCCCGGGCTTCGATCAGCTTGAGCCGTTCCTGGGCTTTCTTCACGAACTTGCTCTTGGGGTGGTCCGTGATCAGCTTGGTGAAGTAGGGGCCGCTCTCGTCGACCTTGTTCCACAGGAAGTAGGAATCGCCGAGATAGAAATAGACGGCATCCATCTTCGAATAGCCCGGATAGCTCGTCACGATCTCGCCCAGCCGGCTCGTCGCGGCCTTGTAGGCCTTGACCCGGTGATAGTGCTTGCCGATCGACAGGGCGTGCTCGGCCAGGCGCTCCTCGCAGTCCCGGATCTTGTCCTGGGCGGTCCGGGCCTGATCGCTCGCCGGATAGGCCGTGACGACCTTCTTGAACTCGGCCAGGGCCTGGATGGTCTTCGATCTGGTCGCGGCCCGGCTTCAGGGCCTTGGTGAAGAACGTCATGCCGATCTGGTACTGGCAGTAGGCGGCCGAAGGGCTATAGGGATAGAGATTGATGAATTCCCTGTATTCGGCCGCGGCCAGGATCATGTTGCCCTCGTCGCCCTTCCGGAAATAGGCGTCGGCGATGAGGAGCTTGGCCCTCTGGGCGTAGAAGCTCTTGGGGAAGGAATCGATGACCTGGCGGAGATAGAGGAGGGCCTTCTCGGTGTCCTTCTTGACCGCCGCCTCGCCGAGCTTGAACAGGGCCTCGTCGGAGGAGGCGACGTCGGGGGCGACCTCGACCTTCTTTCGGCTGCAGGCGGGCAGGAGGAGGCTGAGGGCGATGCCCAGGGCGATCGCGAAGCGGGCCGTTCGTGCGGTGGGTGTCATGATGGCGTTCTCTCCGTTCATGAAGAATAGATCTCGCGGACCCAGTCCCACTCCTGCCGGAGCCCGTCCTCGAGCTCCGTCCTCGGAGAATAGTCCAGGTCCTTCCGCGCTTTCGCGATATCGGCCCAGGTGTCGGGGACGTCCCCTTTCTGCCGGTCGGCCCAGCGGACCCGCGCCGCGACCCCGCTGACCCCTTCCATGATGCCGATGACGTCGGCGAGCGTCCTGCGGTGACCGCCGCCGACGTTGTAGGTCTCCCCGGGCCGCCCCGTTTCGAGCGCGGCCAGGTTGGCCCGGACGATATCGGCGACGAACGTGAAGTCCCGCGTCTGTCGGCCGTCCCCGAACACGGTGAACTCCCGGTCCTCGGCCATGGCCTTGAAGAACTTGTGGAAGGCCATGTCGGGGCGCTGCGAAGGCCCGTAAACCGTGAAGAACCGGAGGGAGACCGCCGGCACGCCGAAGTTCTTGAAATAGAGGAAACACAGTTGTTCGGCGGCGAGCTTGGAAACCCCGTAGGGGGACAGGGGCTGGACGAAATTCGTTTCGGCCATGGGGAGGACCGGCGTCAGGCCGTAGACCGAGGACGACGAGGCATAGATGAACTTCTTGAGCCCGAGGTCCCGGGAGGCCTCGAGCAGCTTCTGCGTCACCTGGATGTTGTTCCTGGTGTAGACGTCGAAGCTGCGGCCCCAGCTCGCCCGGACGCCGGCCTGGGCCGCGAGGTGATAGACCGCGTCGGCCCCGCCGAGGACCGCCGCGAGGTCCATAGCGTCCAGGTCCTTGTCCAGGAGCTCGAAATCCGGCTCCTTCCGAAGGGGAACGACGTTCCGCTCCTTGATCCATCGCGGGTAATAATCGGTGAACGCGTCGATCCCGGTGACGACGTGGCCGGCGGCGAGGAGCTCCCGGCAGAGGTTGGATCCGATGAAACCCGCCGCGCCGGTGACGACGATCCTCATGGCCGCCGCTCCCCGCCGCGCGCCCCGGCCGCGTCCTTCATCCGGCGGATCACGGCGGCCGGGTCGGGGGCGGCATAGATCGCCGAGCCGGCGACGAGGACGTCCACGCCGTCGGCGACGAGGTCCTCGAAGTTCCCGAGGTTGACGCCGCCGTCGACCTCGATGAGGACGCCCAGACCCTTCTCCCGGATCCTCGTCCCGAGCGCCCGGATCTTCTTCCGGGAGGAGGGGATGAACCGTTGTCCCCCCCAGCCGGGGTTGACGGACATCAGGAGGACGAAGTCCAGGTCCGGGAGGATCTCCTCGAGCAGGGCGACGGGCGTCGCGGGATTGAGGGCGAGGCCCGCCTTGCGCCCGAGCTCGCGGACGAGAGAGACGTCCTTGTGGAGGTGGGCGGAGGCTTCCAGGTGGAAGGAGATCCAGTCGGCGCCGGCCTCGCTGAAGGCCGGGATGAACGCCCGCGGGTTCTCGACCATGAGATGGACGTCGAGCGGCAGGCGGGTCATCTTCCTCAGGGAGGCCACGAGCTGGGGGCCGAGCGTCAGGTTGGGGACGAAATGGCCGTCCATGACGTCGATGTGGACGAGGTCGGCCCCGGCCTCTTCGGCCAACGCGACGGCCTCGCCGATGCGGGCGAAATCGGCCGAGAGGATCGAGGGGGCGATGAGGGCCATCAGCGGCTGACCTCCAGGGTGACGAGGTTCCTCTTCTGGATGCGGTATCCGTTCGGAGGGAATTGCCTGATGATGACGCCCCGGCTCAATCCCGGATAGTAGCTGTACCGGATGTCGCCGATCTTGAACTCGAGCTCGCGCAGGCGGGCGATGGTCGTATCCGCGTCGAGGCCGATCAGGTCGGGCATGACAAAGCGGTCCTCCCGGTCGCCCTGGCTGACGAGGAGCCCGACGGCCGAGTTCCGCTCGGCCGGCTCCCCGGCCTGGGGGCGCTGGGCGAGGATCTTGCCGGCGGCGGCGCGGGGCGTGTGGATCTGGGTGATCCGGCCCTTGAATAGCCCCGAATCCCTCAGGAGGGGCATGGCCGCCTCGAGGCTCCGGCCCTCGAGGGCGGGGACCGCGACCTTCCGGCTTCCCAGGCTGGTCACGACGCCGACGACCTTGGTCACACGGATCCTGGAGCCGGGCGCCGGGTCCTGGCGCACGATCCGCCCCGCTTCCCAGGCATCGCTCGATTCGGTCCCGCGCCGGGCCAGGCCGAGGTCCTTTTTGGCGAGGACGGCCTTGGCCTCGGGAAGGGTCTTTCCGGAGAGGTCCGGGACCGATACGGTCTCGCCCTTCAGGATGATCTGGGAAAAGACGACGGCGCTCAGGAAGAACAGGTTGGCGAAGACCAGGGCGTATATCGAAATATCAATCAGGCTCTTTTTCGACATGCTGCGGTTTCAAGGGGTCCGGATACCGAAATATCTATACCATAGAACCATAACCAAGTAAACCTGCCTGGCGTTGCCGGGGCCGCTGGGTTATAATGCGCTTTTCATGGGAGAACGAACATGACGACCTATTCCGATTTCCGAAGCGACACGGTGACGCGCCCGACCGAGAAGATGAGGAAGGCCATGGCCGAGGCCGTGGTCGGGGACGACGTCCTCGGCGACGACCCGACCGTACAGAGGCTCGAGGCCCTGGCGGCCGAGACCATGGGCAAGGAGGCGGCGCTCTTCTGTCCGTCCGGGACGATGGCGAATTCCATCGCCGTGAAGATGTGGACGAACGCCCTCGAGGAGGTCATCGTCGAGGAGCGGTCCCACATCTACAATATGGAATCCACGCACATGACCTTCATCTCGGGCGTCACGCCGCGCCCCGTCCGCTCGAACCGCGGCGTCATGGACCCGGAGGACGTCCGGGCGGCCGTCCGCAAGCCCAACGTCCATACGCCCCGGACCTCGCTCATCTGCCTCGAGAACACCCACAACAACTGGAGCGGAGCGGTCGTGCCCCTGGAGAATTTCGAGGCCATCCGGAAGGTGGCCGACGCGAACGGGCTCAAGGTCCATCTGGACGGAGCCCGGATCTTCAACGCGAGCCACGCCTCGGGAGTCCCGGTCAAGGCCTATGCCGAACGCGTCGACTCGCTGATGTTCTGCCTGTCGAAGGGCCTTTCGGCCCCGGCCGGCTCGATGCTCGTGGCGGACAGGGAGCATATCGACTACGGCCGGCGGCTCCGCAAGGCGCTCGGCGGCGGAATGCGCCAGGTCGGCGTCCTGGCCGCCCCGGGGATCATCGCCCTGACCGAGATGCCGCCGCAGCTCAAGGCGGACAACGAAAGGGCCGGCCGGCTGGCCCGCGCGATCCAGGGCCTCGAGGGCGTCGTCATCGACGCCGGCCTGGTCCCCACGAACATCATCATCTTCGACTTCAAACATCCCCGGCTGACCATTTCCGATCTCCTGGCCAAGCTGAAGGAGAGGGGCGTCCTCGCCCTGTCCCTTCCCGGAGGCGTCCGTTTCGTCACTCACAAAGATGTCGGCGACGAGGATGTCGCGCGCGCCGCGGCGGCGTTCCGGGAGATCCTGGGAGCCTGATCATGCTCCGCGCAGACCTATAAGAAAAGGGGGGAACCATGGGCCGTCAACGGATGTGGGTATCTTTCGCGGCGCTCATCGCCATAGGGGCGATGTCGGGTCTCGTCCGGGCCCAGGAGACCGCCAGGCCTTCGGACGAACAAGTGAAAGAACGGCTCGGCTATATCGAGAACGCCTTGAGCTCCGCCCGCCCGGCGGCCCGGACCTGGTGGTATGGATGGATCTCGGCCTATTCCGCCGGGACCGTCGCCCAGTGGAGCCTCGCGGGCGCCCACTGGAACGACACCAAGCCCGAGGACGCTTCTCCCGGAGCCCGGCGGGTCCGGGACCGGGAATTCGCGGAGGACATGCTCGTGGGCGGCGCGACGACGGCCCTCGGCCTGGGGGGATTGTTGATCGACCCCTTTGTCCCCGCGCGCGGTTCCAAGGGCTTGAAACATCTGCCGGAGGCGACGCCGGACGAGCGTTGGGCAAAGCTCATCCGGGCCGAGGAGATCCTCCGGAAATGCGCCGAGCGGGAGAAGAGAGGGCGCGGCCTGACGACGCACCTCCTGAACCTCGGTGCGAATGCGGCCGCGGGGATCGTGACGGCGGCGGCCTTCCACCGGCCCTGGACCGACGGTCTCGTGACCTTCGCGGCGGGCGAGGCCGTTTCGCTGCTCAACATCTTCACTCAGCCGCGCCGGGCGATCCGAGACCTGGCGGGATACGAAGCGCTGGTTCGCGGGGGAGGAGCGGTCGCCGTGACGGGCCCGCCTCCGGGAAGGGACCTCTACTTCAGCCTCTCCCCGGGCGGGATCAGCCTGGGCGTTCGTTTTTAACGAGGTTTTCGGCGACGATCTGGGCAACGTCCTTGACCCGGATATCGGCGCGATCCTTATCCTTGAGCCCGTCCATGAGCATGGACAGGCAGAACGGGCACGCGACCGCGGCCAGGCCTGCGCCCGAGGCGATGACCTCGTCGGTCCTCAGGTGATTGATCCGTGAGCCGAGGGACTCCTCGGTCCACATAAGCCCGCCGCCGGCGCCGCAGCAGAAGCTGTGCTCGCGCCGGTTCTCGAGCTCCTTCGGGCGGTTTCCCAGCACCCGCGACAGCAGTTCCCTCGGAGGGTCGAAGACCCCGTTGTGGCGGCCCAAGTAGCAGGGGTCGTGGAATGTGAAGGCGGCTCTCTCCTCCTCGCCGGGTCCCTGCGGCCGGAGGGCGAGCGCGCCCGTTTCGACCAGCCGGGCGATGAGCGCGGCGTGGGGGACGACCTCGATGGACCTGAGCGCGGCCTTTTCCTCGTCCGTAGCGCCAGGCATTCGGTCCACCAGGCGCGGGATACTCGTTCTTGAAGGCGTTGTAGCCGTGCGGGCAGATGGTCACGATCTTCCGGACCCCGTATTTTCGGAAGGTCTCCAGGTTCTCCAGGGCGAGGGTCTGGAACAGATATTCGTTCCCCAGCCGGCGGGCCGAGTCGCCGCAGCACTTCTCTTCGGTCCCGAGCACGGCGAACTCCGTTCCCGCGGCCTTCAGGATCGCGGCCGTCGCGCGGGCGACCTTCTTCCCCTCGTCGTCGAACGAGCCCATACAGCCCACCCAGAAAAGGTATTCGGCGCCCGGCCTTTCCTTGAGCGTCGGAACGTCCAGCCCTTCCGCCCAGTCGCCCCGCGTCGCCGACCCGATCCCCCAGGGATTGGAGTTGGTCTCGATGTTGCGGAAGAAGGGCGTGAGCTCCGGGGGGAACTTGCTCTCCATGAGGACCCGGGCCTGCCGGAGACCGACGATCTTCGGAATGTGCTCGATCTCGACGGGGCAGACGTGCATGCAGGCCCCGCAGGTCGTGCAGGTCCAGATCTCGCCTTCGGAGAACGTTTCCGGGACCATGGGCGGCAGGCCGTCCGCCTTGCCCGCGACGAGGGCGCGGGTCGTTCGCCAGCAGATGTTTTTCCAGGTTGACGAGGATCATCTTCGGCGACAGCGGCTTGTCCGTCGCGAAGGCCGGGCAGGCGTCCTGGCACCGGCCGCACTCCATGCAGGCGAACGCGTCCAGCCCGTCCTTCCAGGAAAGGTCCGCGGCCCGGCCGAGGCCGAAGCTCTCCGAATTCTCGAGGTCGAGCGGGGCGAGGGCGCCGGAGGACCCGTTGCGCCGGAAGAAGAGATTGACCGGCCCGGTGAACATGTGGAGGTACTTGGAATGCGGCACGTAGGCGATGAATCCGTAGACGAGGAGGATGTGGAGCCACCAGGAAAAGCGGAAATGCGCGCCGAGCGCCGCCGCCCCGGTCCCGGCCGGGAAAAGGCCCGCGAGGCCCCGGCCGAGGAACGAGAGCCGGGCCGTTTCCGGATGGAAGGCCACGGAGGAGGCCTCGAAATAGAGGTAGCTCAGCGTGACCAGGACGATGAAGGAATAGATCGCCGCCGAATCTCCGGGCGTCGTCCGATAGGCCTTGGGCCGGACGATGAACCGGCGGACGGCGAAGAAAAGGACGCCGACGAGGACCATGATCGCGGCCGCGTCCACGAGGAACGAAACGAATGAAGCGAGCCGTCCCTTTCCGAAGAGATGGAAGCCGTCGAAGAATCCCTCGAGCGTGTGGTTGACGGTCATGACGTCGAACGTCAGGGCCCCGTAGAAGATGAGGACGTGCATGAATCCCGTGAACAGGCGCTCGTCCTTGAGCGTGCATCGCTGAAGGAGGACCTTGGACAGGGCCCGGGCCGCTCTCTTCGGGACCGCGTCGCACCGGGCCTCGGGCCGCCCGGCCCGGACGATCCGGAAGCGGCGGACGAGAGGCGTCAGGAACGCCCAGGCCGTGGCCAGGACGACGAGCGCGAAGAGGATCTTTTCCAGGGTCGGCAGCATGGAGCCTCCTCGATCAGAACGGGACGGCGATCCCCCAGACGAGCTTGTGGTAGCTTTGTTTCGCTGCCGAGGGCGGTCGTCTCGAGGTCCGCCCACAGGCTCCCGCCGAGGGAGAGCTCGAGCCAGGAGGCGACCTTCAGGCGGATGATGAGCTCGCCCGAGAAGGCCTGGCCGAGGGAGAAGGCGGCGGCCGTCTGGAAGACTGATCTGGAGATGCGCGCTCAGGCCTTCGTCGGACCACAGGCTGGCCCGGAGCCCGTATTCCTGGCGGAGGCGTTCACCGGACAGGTCCAGGCCGACCCTCTGGTTCGAGTGGTGGAAGAACCAGGTGAACGGCTCGACGAAGAAATGGCGCCCTTCGAAGGGGACCCCGATCCCGATGTAGTTGCGGTTCGTGTAGTAGGGCTTTCCCCGAAGGACGCTCTGATGTTCGGAATCGTGGTCGCTGTCGTGCCCGACGATGAGGGCGAGGTTCGGAAGCAGGGCCTGGCGGAGGTGGAAGTGCCAGTCGAACTTCGTCCTTTGCCTGCCGTCGTCGTGGGTGACCAGCTGGGCCATGAGGGTCGTCGTCGGCGTGATGGGGAAATAATCCTGGAACCCCATGTTCCACCGGTCGATCGGGACCGCTGAGGTCGTTGTAGCTCGGGAAGCTGGAGGGCGCCAGGTAGTGGAAAAAGATGTCGCCGTGGAGGACGAGCTTGCGGGAGGCCGCAAGGGAGCTTTGGTTGAGCCCCGGCCGATGGATGAAGATCTCGGTGGCCCGCGCGTTTCCGGCCGCGAGGACGGCGAGCGCGGCCCAGAGCCCGAGCCGCGCGACGGACAGCCTAGAAATCATAGGACACCCCCAATCGGAAGGTCCTGGGCGACTGGATCTCCGTCGCGTAGCGCAGAGGGAACTCGGGGCGGGTGCGGGCGTCCTCGGCCGTCGCCAGGTGCTGGTTGAAGATGTTGTATCCGTCCAGGATGAGACGCAGGACGCCGGGGCCCGCGGCGAACTCCTTCTGGACCCGGACATCGTTGGTCATGTTGAACTCGTAGCGGGCGACGCCCCGCGGGATGGGCCATGACGAGGAACGGTCCCTGGCGGAAGCCGGTGACCGCGATCTCCCGGGCGAACGGCTGTCCGTCCCAGTATTTCAGGATGTAGCCGAGCCTGAAGCCGAGCGGGAGACGAAGGGCGAACCCGATGCGGCCCGTATAGGCGCGATCGAACCGGAGCCTTCCCCGGGCGTTGACCAGCGTGTTCGGGTTGTCGTAAAGGGAGCCGACGACGCCGTCGTCGTTCTCCCGCGCCGTGTTTCCCGGGCTCGTCGTGCCGACGCATTGCATGGCGGTGAGGGAGACGAAGAAGCCGAACCGTGACGACGTCCGTTTCATCAGGACGAGGTCCAGGCCTTCGTATCGGGAATATCGCGCATCGCCGCTCCGGGTTCGTAAGGAGGGCGAAGTCGCTGCCCCAGAGTCCCCGCGTCCTGCTCGAAAAGGGTGAACGTCAGGTCGTCGTAATTCCCGGGGACCCGGTCGTCCCCGGTATCCGTGACCTCGCGCGGGGAATAGGAGGCGAAGGGAACGCCCGTGTTCAAGGTTTCGACCAGGTCCCGCGTCCTGCGAACGAACCCGGTCAGGCCGATGGAGAATCCGCCCGCGGACCTGTGCGAGATCCCTATCGAAAGCTCGTCCGTCCGGGGCCGCTTGAGGTCCGGGTCGATCGCGGCGAAGAACGGGCCCTCGCGGCGCACGAGGGCTCCGGCCTCGTCATTCTCGAATATCCCGTCGCCGTTCGCGTCCGTCCAGGCGTGGACGAGTCCGCCCGGAGCGTTCGGATTCCCGTAAGCAAGCCAGGAAAGGGGGAGGCTATGATAGTAACGCCCGGCGAAGATCCTGAGGGAGGCCCGCCCCGACCGGGTCAGGGGAAGGACGAAGCCCCAGCCTTGGCGCGACGTGGAGCCAGTCGATGGCCGACGATCCCGCCCCGGCCCGTGCCCGGGTATAGGAGGCATGGGCGCCCAGCGAGACGGCGACGAGGTTTGGAAAGGTCAGCGTTTCCTGAATGAAGGCCGCGCCTTCAAGGGAGGTCTCGCGATGTTCGGCCGGAGCGGTGAACCTGACGGCTTCGTAAGGGACGCCGTCGAAGAAGCGCAGGAGAACGCCGCCGGCGATATCCGGCCGCGTGCGCGCGGATGCCCGGCGGAACTCCGTGCCGTATTCGAGGCGATGGCTCATCCGGCCGCTCGTGGCCGAGAGGTCTCCGCGGACGAAAGCCGTCAAGAGCTCCCTCCGGCTGTTCCCGGCGCCGGCCGACGGCCCGGAGATGCCGCCCAGCAGGTCGATCCCGGCCTGTCCGGAAGCGCCTTCCTGGAACCGGGAGGACAGGTCCGCCCTGTTGAAACCGGCCCCCGCCGCGAGCACGTGTCCCGGCGCGAGCCGGAACTGCCCCTCGGCCTGCAGGATGTTGGCCGTGCTCTTCCGGTCGAGCGTGGAGACGAACGGCACCCGGCGACCGGCCCCGGCCGCGGAATCCTTCGCGATCTGCCCGGCCCACAGGAATGACCAGGAGCTTCGACCGGCCTCGTACCTCAACCGGAAGAGGCCCGAGGTCACCGCTCCTTTGTCATCCTCGGCGAACTCGGCCGGGTCCCTGACGACCCTGAGCGCTTCGAAGGACGTCAGGAAGAAGAGCTTTCCCGGGACGATCGGCCCCGAAAGGTCGAAATGGAGGTCCAGGGAGCTCTTGAGCGTATCGGCTTCGAGGATGCCCTCCTTTTCGAGCGCCGGCGTTATGTTCGAGCCGACGAGCCGCCGATCGCCGGCGAAGGCGGAGAATGATCCCTCCAATGAATCCCCGCCGTCCCGCGTGACGAGATCAAGCGTTCCTCCCGGAGATAAGGTCCCCGCGGAATGCCCCGCGTTCTCCAGCCGGGCCGTCCGGAAGCCGAAAAGGTCGGGGATGTAGAAGGGGAGCCCGCCGTCGTAGGGGTCGGTGATGCTCATCCCATTGAGCCGGTACTCGTTCTGCGTCCAGGACGTACCTCCCCGGGCGCTGAAGAGCGCGGGAATGTCGGACCTCATGCCGCCGACGTCGATACGGTCGGTCGTCGCCGACAGGTCCTGGTTCTCGATGAGGGACCAGACCGATCCGCCCGACGGGAGAAGCTTCATCTGGTCGGCGTCGATCGTCGTCGCCGACGACAGCGATCCGGGATCGCGGGAGAGAAATTCGATGACGAGCCCTTCCGGCGTCCCGGGGGCAAGGACCCTCATTCTGATAAAGACCGTTTCGAAGCCTCCGATGTCCACGGGGCCCGTGGAAAGCGGACCTTCGCCGTCGCTCCGGCAGGAGATCAGGTAACGGCCCTGGGGAAGCCCCGTTATGCTGAAGGCTCCCTGTGCGTCGGTCGGCGCCGAAACGGCCGGAACGCCGTCCGAGGTCGAGAGGCTCACCAGAACTCCCGCGAGGGCGCTCCCGTCCGGGCCGCTGACGGTCCCCCGGATCGCGGCGAGGTCCCGGGCGTCGACGTCCGCAGCACAGAAGAGCCCTGCGATCAGGGCAACGGCCGCTCCAAAACGATTCGAGTTCTTCATGAAACTCACAATTCTTACTTGTTTGGTCCGGGCATGTCAAGACTGCCGGGCCGTCCCGGACGCCCCGTCTTAACATGCTCTTCCGGATGCGCTATAATCCATCGGTCATCGACCAGCCGGCAGGAAGAGAAGGAAGGACCGATGGATAACAACAAGGATATCGCGATCATCGGAGGCGGGCCGGGCGGGATATCTGGCCGCCCTGAGGGCCGCTCAGCTCGGCCGAAAGGTCGTTCTGTTCGAAGAGGACCGGATCGGCGGGACGTGCATGAATTACGGCTGTATCCCGACCAAGTACCTCCTCCATCAGACGAAGATCCTCAAAGAGGTCCGGGAAACGAAGACCGTTACCGGCGGAGAGGGCGTCGGACTCGATTGGACGGCGGTCCAGAAGGGACGTCAGGCGGTCGTGGACCGCCTGGTCCGGGGCATCGAATTCCTCCTGGAAAAGAGCGGGGCCGAGATCGTCAAGGGCCGCGCCCGTCTCGAGGACGCGGGCCGGATCGTCGTCGAGACCGCGGACGGACCCAAGACGCGCACCGCCGGCGCCGTGATCCTCGCCACCGGGAGCCGGGCCGCGTCGCTTCCCTTCCTGGCGCCGAACGGCGCCGAGGTCGTCACCAGCACCGAGGCGCTCGCGTTCGCGGAGGTCCCGAAAAGCCTTCTTGTCATCGGAGCGGGGGCCATCGGGCTCGAGATGGGGTCCATCTACAGGCGGTTGGGAACCGACGTGACCGTGCTCGAGATCCTTCCCGGCATCACCCCCGGCAGCGACAAGGAGACGGCTGCCCGGCTCGAGCGGGCGCTGAAAAAGCAGGGCCTCAAGCTCCTGACGGAGATGAGCATCTCCGGCGCGGAGATCGCTCCGGGTAAGGTGACCCTCAAGGGGACCAGCCTGAAGACCAAAGCCCCATTTGAGTATTCAGCGGCCCGTGTGCTCCTTGCGGCCGGCCGCCGGCCCAACTCCGAGGATCTGGCCGCGGACGGCCTGCTCACGCTCGGCAGGGGAGGCTACGTTGCCGTCAACGAACGGCTCGAAACCGGGATTCCCGGCGTCTATGCCATCGGCGACCTCATCGGCGGAAAGCTCCTGGCGCATAAGGCGTTCCATGACGCCGTCGTCGCCGTGGAGAACGCCTGCGGCATGAACAGGAACGTCGATTACCGGGCCCTGCCGATGGCCGTGTTCACCGACCCCGAGTTCGCCTCCGTAGGGCTGACCCAGGAAGAAGCGGATGCGAAGGGGCTGAAGGTCAGGTCCGGGCGTGTTCCCCCTGCAGGCCAGCGGCCGCGCCCTGACCATGGACAGCCTCGACGGACTCGTCAAGGTCCTGGCCGACGGCTCGGACCGCATCGTCGGCGCGCACATCGTCGCCCCCGGCGCGAGCGAGATGATCCACGAGCTGGCGCTGGCCGTTTCCCGCGAGGCCACGCTCGGCGAGATCGGCGGGCTCATCCACATCCATCCGACGCTCTCGGAGACCATCGGGGAAGCGGCCTTGAAGGCGAAGAACGAGGCCCTCCACATCCTGAATTGACCCCGGAGAAGTCTAATTCTGGTCTTCTCCAGACCCCGGAGCTCGTTGCTCGGGCGCGGTGATGGAGCTGACCCTCTCCCCCCGACCCCGGAAACCAGTCCCGTCGGTTCCCCCTCCCCACTACCGTAGGAGACACTGACATCCAGTCCCCTTTGAATTCCAAAGGGGGCAGGGGGATTAAGATACGGATAACCGGAGAAGAACCTATTTTTTTTCGCCCACATAGCCGAGCGACTTCAACATCTCGCCGGCCTTGTCGTCGATGGCGACGTCCTTCTTGTTCCTGAGGATGTCTCGGACGAAGACATCCAGATGGGCTTTGAGGGCGAGCGCTTCCGCGGAGAACCCGTCCTCCAATGTCACGGCGGCCTTCTCGTCAGGATCCTTACCGTGGTCGAAATATTCGTAGCGGCCGGTCTCCGGGCAGAGGACGAGATGATGCAGGCCCTCGAGGATCCCGAACCGGTCCTGGACCGCCTCGGGCCGATAGGTTTCCTGTAAAACCGCCGTTTCGGTCCCGGGCGCGAGATCGAGGAGGTCCCGTCCCTTGAACGAAGCCGGGGCCTTGAGCCCGCCGAGCGCGGCGAGGGTGGGCGCGACATCGAGAAGGGTCACGACCTCCGCTCTCCGGGTCCCCTTGGCCCTGGCCCCCGGCACGCGGACGATAAGGGGCACCTTCATATAGATAGGATTGAGGAAATGGACGTGGCCGATATGCGGGTCCCCGAACGCCGTCCGGTATTCCCCGAGGCCTTCGCCGTGATCGCCCACCGCCATGATCGCCGTTCGGTCGTATAGGCCGAGCTTTCGGAGCTCGTCGAGGAGCTTCCCGATCTCGCCGTCCATGAACTCGACCTCCCGCCGGTATCCGTCGCGGGCGGCCTCGACCGGGACGATAAGCTTTCCGCGGAGGACGAATTCGACGGAGCGCGGCGCGTCCGGACAGGAGATCTCGATCTCCGAGCGGCCCTTCAGGAAGGTCACGCCGTCGTCTCGGCGGAAGACGGAGTCGTCCGGGTACCGGACAGAGACGGCGGCAGAGCCCGAAGGCTCGAGGAGGAAAGTATCCATCCGGGCGGCGAACCGGCCGGGCTCGACGGGATAAGGATTGGCGATGTCGAAAACGAGCCTGTTCGTTCCCTTGTCGAGGTCGAGACGCGTCGTGATCGCAGCGCCCTTTTCGAGGCAGAAGCTTCCCAAAGGCTTCCCGTTGAGGCCGATCTTCATGTCCTCCGGCGTGCCCGGGGGGGCATAGGGGTCATGGGGGTCTGAATAGTGGACCCAGAGGAAGAACGGGCGTGCCCTATTGGCCTCGAGCCACGGGAGGACTTTGGCGTTGACCTCGTCCGCCGAGAGATACCATCGATCGGCGGGGAATCGGTCCTCGTAGGTCTCGAAGCCTCCGTCGAGCCCGAATTCCGACGTCAGCACGCCGAGGCTGACGAACGCGGCCGTCGTGAATCCCTTCCGCCGGAAAAGCTCGGCAAGGGCAGGCCGGGTGCCGGACCTCCGGAGGGCCTGGCCGTTGTTGTAGTTCCCGACCGCGTGCGGCGCGTCCGAGAAGAACATCGAGGCGTGGGAGGGGAGCGTAATGGGGATGAGCGCCTGAGCGTTCTCGAAAAGCGTCCCCTCCGAGGCGAGCCTATCGAGGGCGGGGGTCGGGGCGTTCCCCGGGCGATAGGCGCCGACGAAATCCGAACGGGTCGTGTCCAGAGTGATAAGGACGAAGTTCACGGGCCGGGAGCGTCCCCGGCAGGCGGCGGCCGATATGAAGAGGACGGCGCAGGCCAGGGCGAGGGTCCGGCGGCGGGGGAATTTTCGCGGGGATGCGGATCGGGACATCTTGGCGGCCGCTTCGGGCGAGCGTATTATGGAGAATGCGGCGGGTATTGTCAAAACGATTGCATTGACTGCCGGGATTGAATACAATTTTCCCGCCTGAAGATACCATGATAGAGCTCGTCGTGACCTTCATCGTTTTCGGCGGCCTGGGGGTCGCCATGTTGTTCATGAACCGCATCCTCGGGCCCCGCAAGCGCGGGCCGGCCAAGGACCGTCCGTTCGAATGCGGCAGCCCCTATCTTCAGGAGGGCATTCCTCCGGTTCCCGTCCCGTTCACGCTCGCGGCCCTGACGTTCCTCCTCTTCGACATCGAGGCCGTCTTCTTTTTCCCCTGGGCCCTGGTGCTGAGGGACGTCGGCGCGCGGGGCGTCCTCGCGCTCCTCGCATTCCTGGCCGTTCTTGTCCCCGGATTCCTTTATGCCTGGAAGAAAGGCGCCTTCGACTGGGAGCGATGAGCGGCGATTTCCTGACGACGAAGCTCGACGGCGCCATCGGCTGGGCGCGCAAGTTCTCGCTTTTCCATTATCCGTTCATCACGGCCTGCTGCGGGATGGAGTACATGTCCACGGCCTGCGCCCATTTCGACCTGGACCGCTTCGGCGCCGGGCTGACCCGGTTCTCGCCGCGCCAGGCCGATCTCCTGATGGTCGTCGGCACCATCTCGATGAAGCTCGCCCCCGTCCTCCGGACGGTCTATGAGCAGATGGCCGAGCCGAAGTGGGTCGTGGCCTTCGGGACGTGCACCGTGAGCGGGGGCATCTACGATAATTACGCGGTCGTCCAGGGCATCGATTCCATCATTCCCGTGGACATCTATATCCCCGGCTGTCCGCCCCGGCCGGAGACCGTTCTCGACGGACTGATCAAGCTCCAGGAAGGCATCCGGCAGGGGAGACAGGAGTGGAGATGGGGCCGCAAGGACTGATCGAGGAGATCGGGGCCATCTTCCCCGGGGAGACGACGGACGCGTCCGTCGACCACGAGGACCTCGCCCTGACCGTCAGCGCGGGGCGCCCTCGCGGCTCTCGCCCGGTTTCTCATGGCTCCGCCCCACTCTTATAGGATGCTCCTCGACCTGACCTGCATCGACCTCCGGGCCTCCGGAGGCGGGTTCGATATGGTCTACCATCTGAGCGGCCTCGCCCCGGCGCGCCGGGTCCGCCTCCGCGTCAAGCTCGACGCCGTCGCGCCGTCCGTCGATTCCCTGACCGGGCTCTGGAAGAACGCCGACTGGCTGGAGCGCGAGGTCTTCGACATGTTCGGCGTCGTCTTCAACGGCCACCCGAACCTGAAGCGCCTCCTGATGTACGAGGGGTTCGAGGGATATCCCCTGCGCAAGGATTATCCGTTGCGCCGGCGCCAGCCGCGGACGGACAGGGAGGCCGGGTCATGACTCTCGACAGGACACCCGGGCGGGGCACCATGCTCATCAACCTGGGCCCGTCCCATCCGTCCATGCACGGGACCGTCCGCGTCATGGCCGAGCTCGACGGCGAGCGCGTCCGGTCCTCCGAGGTGGAGATCGGCTATCTCCACCGGGGCTTCGAGAAGACCTGCGAGAACCGGACCTGGTTCAATCTCCTCCCTTACACCGACCGGCTGAACTATGTCTCTCCTCTGATCAATAACACGGGCTACGCCCTGGCCGTGGAAAAGCTGATGGGCGTCGAAGCTCCCGAGCGGGCCCAATACATCCGCGTCCTGATGAACGAGCTGTCGCGGATCTCCGACCACCTGACGTGCGTCGCCGCCATGGCCATGGAGTGCGGCGCCTTCACCGTATTCCTTTATATGATGAAGGCCAGGGAGTTCATCTGGGACGTCATCGAGTTCACGACCGGGGCCCGGATGACGACCTCCTACATCCGGATCGGCGGCGTGCGCGCCGAGCTCCATCCCGATTATCGGACCGCGTTGGACAAAGCCGTGAGGGAGACACGGGGCGTCCTCAAGGACGTTCACGGCCTCCTCGACGGGAACCGGATCTTCCTGGGCCGGACCCGGGGGATCGGCGTCATGGGCGCCGACGAAGCGGTTTCCTACGGCTGGACAGGGCCATGCCTTCGCTCGACCGGCGTGTCCTACGACGTCCGCAAGGCCCGGCCCTATCTCGTTTACGACCGGATGGATTTCGAGGTCCCTTTGGGCGAGCACGGCGACAACTTCGACCGTTACTCGGTCCGGATGCGGGAGATCGACCAGAGCCTGAGGATCGTCGAACAGGCGGCGGCCGCCCTGCCTCCGCGGGGCCCGGTCGCTTCGATGGGAGCTGACGCCGTCGAGCCGGCGGAAGCGATCCGCGAATCCCGGCGCCGCCGGGTCGAGGCTCCGGTCCGGCTCTCGCCCAATCTCGAAGGGAGCGAACGGGACGTCGCCGACGGGCTCCGGGCGCAGGACCCGCGCTGCGCCATCCCGCTCAAAGAGGACGCCTACACGACCATGGAGGGGCTCATCTCCCACTTCCTTTTCTTCATGGACGGCCGCGGTATCCGACCTCCGGTCGGAGAGGTATACTCCGCCGTCGAAGGCGGGAACGGCGAGCTCGGCTTCTACATCGTTTCCGACGGATCGGACAAGCCCTTCCGCCTGCACCTGAGGGCCCCCTGTTTCCATATCGTCTCGGCCCTCGAGCGTCTCATTCAGGGCCGTTTCGTAGCGGACATCATTCCCACGTTCGGATCGTTCAACATGATCGGGGGAGAGCTCGACCGATGAGCACGCTCCTCGCCGCCCAGGTCCGCGAAGAGATCAACGCCATCGCGGCGCGGTATCCCCGCAAGGAAGCCGCCCTGCTTCCCGTTCTCCATCTCCTCCAGGGCCTTTCGGGGGCCATCACCCCCGCCGAAGAGGCGCTGGCCGCGGAAGCCCTCGGCCTCGAGCCGATCCGCGTCCGGGAAGTCGTCACGTTCTACACGATGCTCATGAAGCGGCCGGCCGGGACGCACATCATCCGGGTCTGCATCAACCTGAGCTGTACGATGGCCGGTTCGGACGCCGTTCTCGGTCGGCTCCGGGAAGCCCTGGGTATCGGACCCGGCGAAACGACGGCGGATGGGACGTTCACGCTGGTCACGGCGGAATGCCTCGGGAATTGCGACAGGGCTCCGTGCCTCCAGGTCGACGGCGAGGACCACGGCCCGGTCGACGCGGACACGGTCATGGGCTTTTTAGCGGGCCTGAAGCCGAATGCCGGCTTCGGGGCTGGGAGCGGTCCCGGCGAACGGGGGGATTCCTGATGAGCGACTCCCTCAAGCCCCTCATGGATGCCGCTGAGAACCTCCATCACCTGGAGGCCTATCTGCGGCGCGGCGGATACGAGTCCGCCCGCAAGGCCCTGAGCATGGCCCCCTCCGAAGTCCTGGCCGAGGTTCGCAAGGCCGAACTCCGCGGCCGGGGCGGCGCGGGATTCCCGGCCGGTGTCAAATGGGGATTCATCAAGCGCGACGCCGGGCGTCCCGTTCATCTCTGTGTCAACGCCGACGAAGGGGAGCCGGGGACCTTCAAGGACCGCTGGCTGATGACCCATCTTCCCCACCTCCTCATCGAGGGCATCATCATCACGGCCCATGCCGTCGGGGCCCGCGCGGCATACATCTATATCCGCGGGGAATACGAGGGCGCCGCCCGGCGGCTGGAGAATGCCGCCTCCGAAGCCCGAACCGCGGGCTTCCTCGGGGAACGGGTCTTCGGGAAGGAGTTCGGCCTCGAAGTCGCGGTCCATAGGGGCGCCGGGGCCTATATCTGCGGCGAGGAGACGGCCCTCCTGGAATCCCTCGAGGGAAGGCGCGGCGAGCCGAGACTAAAGCCTCCGTTCCCCGCCTCCGTCGGCCTGTTCGGGGACCCGACGGTCATCAACAACGTCGAAACGCTCTGCAACATACCGAGGATCATCGGGGAAGGGGCGAAGGCTTTCACGGCCGCCGGGAGGCCCGGAGACGGAGGGACGCGCCTCTTCGGGGTCAGCGGGGCGGTCCGTCGTCCGGGGCTTTACGAGCTCCCCGTCGGGACTCCGATCCGGGAGCTTGTTTACTCCCGGGCCGGCGGACCGCCGGAAGGGACTTCCGTTAAAGGCGTGATTCCCGGGGGGCTGTCCGCTCCGATCCTCCGGCCCGACGAGCTCGACCTCCCTCTCGAGTGCGCCGTCCTCGCCGGGGCCGGGACCATGATCGGCTCGGGCGCCGCCATCGTCATCGGCACGAATACCTCCATGCTGGACGTCCTCCGCGTCATGACCCGATTCTACGACCACGAATCGTGCGGCCAATGCACGCCCTGCAGGATCGGGACCTCGTGGATGCACAAGATCGCCCTCCGTCTAGCAGCCGGAGGCGGGGGGACCCGGGATATCGACGAGATCGTCCGGGTCGCCTCGGCCATCAAGGGCAGGACCTTCTGCCCTCTGGGCGACGCCGCGGCCCTTCCCGTCCTTGCCCTGATCGGCAAGTTCCGGGAGGAGCTCGAAGAGCGGGTCGCCGAAGCCGCCGCAAGGAATTCGTCATGCTGAGGATCCGTATCGACGGCCGGGAGATCGAGGCGACCGAGGGGACGACCGTTCTCGCGGCCGCCCTCGCCGCCGGGATCGACATCCCGCATTTCTGCTATCATCCGGCCTTCGAACCGGAGGGCACCTGCCGGATGTGCCTGGTCGGCATCGCCGGCTCGGCCAAGCTCGAGCTCGCCTGCGCCACCACGGTCCGGGACGGCATGGAGGTCGCGACGAATACCCCCGAGGTCGAAGCGGCGAGGAAAGAGGTCCTGGAATTCCTCCTGGCCGAGCACCCTCTGGACTGTCCCGTCTGCGATAAGGCCGGCGAATGCCGGCTCCAGGATTATTACGAGCGCCACGGCCGGTTCGCCGGCCGCTTCCGGGAAGCCCGGGAGAAGAGGGATAAGATCGTCCCCATCGGGAAAAGCCTCCTTCTCGACAACGAGAGGTGCATCCTGTGCACCCGATGCGTCCGGTTCCTCCGCAGGGTCACGGGGACAGGCGAGCTCGGCGTCTATCAGCGAGGCGTGCGGACGTGGATCGGGCTCTACGAGGGGCGGAAGATCGACAACGACTATTCCGGGAACCTCGTCGAGATCTGTCCCGTGGGCGCCATCACCGACTCCGATTTCCGGGCCAGGACGCGGACCTGGCTCCTGGAAAGAGGCGATTCGATATGCCCCCACTGCGGCCGCGGATGCAACATCACCCTGGAATTCCGGTCCGGGTCGGAGAGGTCCGGAGAAGGGATGAAGGTCTTCAGGGTCCGGGCGCGCGAGAACGCCGAGGTCAACGGGCATTGGATCTGCGATATCGGCCGCTATGCGTATCCGAAAGGAACGGAGGACAGGCGCCGGAAGGTCCTGATGATGAAGGGCCGGAGCGCGACGGAGCTTTCCTGGGACAAGGCGCTCATCGTTCTCGCGGAGAAGGTCCGAGGGCTCCGGCGGGCCGGGAGGGGCGGCCGCATCGGGCTCGTCCTCGATACGTTCCTGACCAATGAAGAGCTGTCTCTCGTCCGCCGGCTGTTCGCGGAGTCCGTGACGGGCCGCAACTATTGGTTCGCCGACCCGCCGCCGGGCCGGGCCGACAGCCTTCTTTTGACCGCCGAGAGGACGCCGAACCTCAGGGGCGCGCGCGATCTCGGGTTCGAGCTCAAGCTTCCGGTGCTCGATGAGATCGCGAACGGGGCGGACCTGCTGCTGATCTTCGGGACGGCCCTCCTCGATCATTTCCCCGAGGGGCGCGTCCTGGACGCGCTGGCCGTCGTCCAGGCCAAGTTCCTGTTCGCCGCCCGGGCCAGGGCGCTGGACCGCGCGGTCGACGTCATCCTTCCGACGGCGCTCATGGCGGAGAGCTCGGGATCGGTGACGAACATCGATGGGCGCGTCCAGGCCTTCCGGCCCGCATGGGAGCCGCCGGGGGATGCCCGCCCGGCGGGAAGCGTCCTGGCCGACCTGGAGCGCGCCCTCGAGGTCGATAAGGGGACCCGGGCATGACCGATCTCATCATCGTCCTGGCCAAGGTCGTGCTGTCGCTCGTCTGGCTTCTTTCGCTGACCCTCTTCCTGACCTGGGTGGAGCGCAAGGAGAGCGCGGTCATCCAGGACCGGATCGGGGCCAACAGGGCGTCCGTGCTCGGGGTTCGCCTCTTCGGGCTGTTCCAGCCCTTCGCCGACGCCATCAAGATGATGTTCAAGGAGGACTTCGACCCCTCGTTCGTCCGGAGGTTCCTCCATGCCCTTGCCCCGTTCCTTTCGTTCTTCTGCGTCGCCGTGACGATCGCCGCGGTGCCGTTCGGACCCGCCGTCCGGCTCGGAGAACGGGTCGTCGCGCTCCAGGTGGCCGACCTCGAAGCGGGCCTTCCCTTCATCCTGGCGATGTTGTCGCTCGGTGTCTACGGGATCCTCGTCGGCGGATGGGCCTCCAACAACCGCTTCGCCCTGCTCGGGGGAATGCGCGGCGCCGCTCAGCTCATTTCCTACGAGGTGGCCCTCGGCCTCTCGCTCGTCGGCATCGTCCTCGTCTATCCGTCCCTGCGGATGTCCGCGATCGTCGGGTTCCAGGGCGGGCTCCTCTTCGGGTTCCTGCCCCGGTGGGGTTTCCTGCTCCAGCCCCTGGGCTTTTTCGTCTTCTTCATCGCCGCCCTGGCCGAGACGAAGCGCGTTCCCTTCGACCTCCCGGAGGGGGAATCGGAGATCATCGGTTTCTATACGGAGTACAGCGGCCTCAAGTGGGGGCTCTTCATGATGACCGATTTCCTCGAGGTCATCATCGTCTCCTGCCTCGCCGTGACCCTCTATTTCGGCGGCTGGCAGGTCCCCTGGTTGGGACCTGACGGGTTCCGGTTCCCGTGGGGCGGAGGCTGGGACCTGCCGCGGCTCGCCGTCGTCCTTCTCCAGGTCCTCGCCTTCAACCTCAAGGTCCTCCTGTTCTGCGGGCTCCAGGTCCTCCTGCGCTGGACCTATCCGAGGTTCCGGTACGACCAGCTCATGGACCTCGGCTGGAAGATCCTCGTCCCCCTCGGGTTCCTCAACATCCTGGGCACGGCCCTGTGGGTGGGGCTGAGATGATGAAGGCCGCCGGGTACCTCGGAGAGATCGTCCGGGGCGCTCTCATCACGTCGCGGCATTTCTTCGTCAACATGGCGCGCCACACCCTGGCCCTTTTCGGGCTGAGAACGCGCCGCCCGGGGGCCGTGACCATCCAGTACCCGGAGAAGCGGAAGGCGATCGCCGCGCGCCACCGGAGCCTCCACCGCCTGGTCCGGAGGGAAGACGGGCGCCCCCGATGCGTCGCCTGCATGCTCTGCGCGACCGTCTGCCCGTCGGAGTGCATCTCCATCGAAGCGACCGAGGACCCCGACCCCGAAGTCCAGCGTTCGCCGGCCCGATACACGATCGACCTCGCCCGCTGCTGCTTCTGCGGATTCTGCGTCGAAGCCTGCCCCGAGGACGCCATCCGGATGGATACCGGGACCCTCGAGGCCGCCGAGCGGACCCGGGGAGAGCTCGTTTACGAAAAGGAAGACCTCCTCGGATGAGGTCCGAGACCCGGACCTTCGGAAGGATCGAGGTCACGGGCTTCGCCGCCGGGGAGCTCCGGGTCGACGGGGGCGCGATGTTCGGCGTCGTCCCGCGGTCCGTCTGGGCCGCGAAGAGCCCTCCCGACGCGGAGAACCGGGTCCGCCTGGCCCTGAATTGCTTCCTCATCCGGACCCCGAAGGCTCTCATCCTCGCCGAAACGGGCATCGGGACGATCCTGGACGGCAGGTACCTTAAATACTACCGGTTCAGCGGAGATCCGGGCCTCGAGGCCCCGCTGGCCGCGCTCGGCTGCCGGCCCGAGGACATCGATGTCGTTTTCAATACGCACCTCCATTTCGACCACTGCGGAGGCAACGTCGCGAAGAACCCTTCGGGCGCCGTTATCCCCGCGTTCCCCAGGGCCAGATACGTTGTCCGGAAAGGGGAATGGGAGAGCGCCTTCCATCCCGTGGCCCGGGACAAGGCGAGCTATTTTCCAGAGCGGTTGAAGCCCCTCGAGGCCTCGGGCAGGCTGGACCTCCTCGAGGCGGACGGGGAGATAGCCGACGGCGTCGAGGCCGTCCTCGTGCCCGGGCACACGGCCTTCCACCAATGCCTGAAGGTCGCGGACGGCGATGCGACCTTCTTCTTTGCGGGCGACCTCGTTCCCACCGCCGCCCACGTCGGGCTGGATGCCATCATGAGCTACGACCTTTTCCCGGCGGAGACCCTCGACAACAAGCGGAATATCTTCGCCCGGGCCGCTGGCGGGCGGCTGGGTCCTCGGGTATGCCCACGACCCGTTGCGGTTCTTCGGGGAGCTCGCACGCGCCGGGCGGGGGTATGCGCACCGGGAGCCCGTGGGCCGAACGGGTTGACTTTCCCCGGGCTCCTTATTTATGATGGGGCTTCGCTATTTCCTCAGGAGGTCATTGTATGAAGAAAGTCACCGTCGAAGAGCTGTTGGCCAAGGCCGAGCAGCCGTCCAAGGACGCGCCCCGTCTCCACAAGTTCTACAAGGGCAAGATGGGCACGGCGTTGAAGTGCCGGGTGCGGGATTTCAATGATTTCGCCATCTGGTATACGCCCGGAGTGGCCGCGGTCTGCAAGGAGATCGCCGCCGATAAGGAAAAGGCCTATACCTACACGAACAAGTGGAATAGCGTCGCGGTGATCAGCGACGGGACCCGGGTCCTCGGCCTCGGGGACATCGGTCCCGAGGCGGGCCTCCCCGTCATGGAAGGGAAGGGGATCCTGTACAAGTACCTGGGCGGCGTGGACGCGTTCCCGATCTGCCTGGCCGAGAAGGACCCGGACAAGATCATCGAGATCGCCAAGGCCCTCCAGCCCTCCTTCGGCGGGTACAACCTCGAAGACATCGCCCAGCCCAAGTGCTTCAAGATCCTGGACGTCCTGCGCGAGCAGTGCGAGATCCCGGTCTGGCACGACGACCAGCAGGGCACGGCCTGCGTCACGGTGGCCGGTCTCCTCAACGCCCTCAAGATCGTCAAGAAGGACATCCGCGAGGCCAAGGGCGTCGTCCTGGGGTCCGGGGCGTCGGGCATCAACATCGCCCGGCTGATGATGAAGGCCGGGTTCAGCCCGGAGAACATGCTCTCCGTCGACACCAAGGGCATCCTCTCGCGCGATCGCGCCGACCGGGAAGAGCTCCAGGCCAAGTTCAAGGAGAAATGGGACATCTGCATGCGGACGAACCCGAAGGGCCGTCTCGGCCAGGCCGCGGACGCCTGCGCCGGGGCCGACGTGCTTGTCGGGGTGTCCAAGCCGGGACCTGGAACCATCAAGCCCGAGTGGATCAAGTCCATGGCCCCGAACTCCATCGTCTTCGCCTGCGCCAATCCCATCCCCGAGATCTGGCCCTGGGAGGCCAAGGAGGCCGGGGCGAAGGTGTTCGCCACGGGACGGTCCGATTTCCCGAACCAGGTCAACAACTCGCTCGGCTTCCCGGGCATCTTCCGCGGGGCCCTGGACGTCCGGGCGAAGACGATCACGGACGAGATGTGCATCGCGGCCGCCCAGGAGCTGGCCAAGGTCGCCGAGGACAAGGGCATCCATGAGGAATACATCATCCCCAACATGGACGAGTGGGAGGTCTTCCCGCGCGAGGCCGTGGCCGTCGGGACCAAGGCCATCGAACAGGGCGTGGCCCGCTTCAATTTCAGCGCCGAGGAGCGGTTCAAGATGGCCGAAGAGGCCATCCGCCAGTCCCGGAACGAGGTCCAGTGGATGATGAAGGAGGGATTTATCGTCGACCCGGACAAGTGAGGCCGGCGGAGGACCGTTACGAAGCGGGGGCGCGGAGATTGACAACAGGGGGAGACTGTGCTATTAATCTTCTCACTGCGGAGAACCGTTCAAATTCGAGAGATTGACAAAATGGCGAAGCACAGCATGAGCGAGCACGCGAAGTGTCCCGTCGGAGAAGTCGACGGCCTGTCCTGATCGAACGCGTCCGATCGAAATCAACTGTCGCAAATGGAAATGAGGATACATCGTTCCGGCGCGAAAGCCCGGATTTCACGGAGAGGAGGTGGGAATCATCATAAGGCGGGCACAACAAAGGTCTTATCATATCTATCCCATTATTAAACAAACCACAAAGGAGGTTATCGAGATGAAAAATTTCATCAAGGTCTTAGCTTTCGGTCTCATGGTCGCGTTCGTGTTCACCAGCTGCGCCAAGCAGCCCACCCAGCAGATGGACGCCGCCAAGGCCGCCATCGAGGGCGTTCTCGCCGCCAAGGGCGACGTCTATGCCCAGGACGAGCTCAAGAAGCTCAATGACGATCTGACCCTCGCCAACGACGAGGTCACCGCCCAGTCCAAGAAGTTCTTCAAGAAGTACGGCAAGGCCAAGGAAATGCTGGCCAAGGTCGTCACCGACGCCGACGCCGTCAAGGCCCTCATTCCCGCCAGGATCGAGGAAGCCAAGAACGCCGCCGTCATGGCCCAGACCGAAGCCAAGGCCGCTCTTGACGAAGCCGCCGCCCTCCTCGAGAAGGCCCCCAAGGGCAAGGGCACCAAGGCCGACATCGAGGCCATGAAGGCCGACCTCGCCGGGCTCGGGACCTCGTTCATGGACGTTCAGGCCGCCATCGACGCCCAGGATTATTTCGGCGCCAAGGACAAGGCCGTCGTCATCAAGGACAAGGCCGTCGTCATCGCCGACCAGGTCAAGGCCGCCATCGAGAAGGTCAAGGGCAGATAAGGGCCGTCCCGAACATCAGGTCTGTGTTTTTTTGTGAGATTCCGTAGAATCGCGCTTTGTCTCCTAGCGGTATATCTCACAGGTTGTAAGACGCCACCGGTTCCTCCAGAGTCCGAGCTCGCTCTTCGTCAGGAGCAGGAACTCTGGAGGGCCGGTGCTTCTGTTTACGCTCCCGAGGAGTACGGCTCGTACCTCGAGGACGCCAAGCGGGCCCGACAGGCCCTGGCGAAAGAAAACCTGAAGCTGGGCTGGTTCAGGGATTACTCTCCCCTCAGGGAGGATCTCCGCCGGACCCTCGTCGCCGGGGAATCCCTGCTGGCGCGGACTCTGAAGGATAAAGCGGAGAAGCGCGACAGGATCAAGGAAGAGGTCCGGATCCTCCGGAAGAGGCTCGCCACCCTGGAGGATATCACCCTGACCCTCAACGAGCGCGGCCGGGCCCGCGAATCCCTGGCCAGGGCGGAGATCCTCCTCGAAGAGGCCTCGATGATGGCGGACGCGGCCAAGTACGATCAAGCCCTCGAAAAGGTCCGGTCCGTCCCGGAGGTCATCAAGCAGGCCGAAGGCTCGGTCCTGAAATTCCTCGCCCGCTATCAGGACCCCGTCCAGATCGCGAAATGGAGGAGGCTGGCCGAGGAGACCGTCCGGGAATCCCGGGCGAAGGGAACGACGGCCCTCCTCGTCATCAAGCTCGAGAAGCGGATGATCGTCTATAAGAAGGGCGTCGCTGTCGCCGAGTTCGACGTCGGCCTCGGCTTCAACGGCCTGTCCGACAAGCTCCACTCCGGAGACGACGCCACTCCTGAAGGGCGCTACCAAGTCACGAAGAAGATCCCCGCGAGCCGGTTCTATAAGGCGCTCCTCATCAATTACCCCAACGAGGAGGACCGGGAGAGGTTCGCCTCGGCCAAGAAGCGAAGGGAGATCCCTTATTGGGTCGGGATCGGAGGCCTGGTCGAGATCCACGGGGGGGGCCAGGACAGTCTGACCCGAGGCTGCGTCTCGATGGATGACAAGGTCATGGACCAGCTGTTCGGCATGGTCGGGGTCGGGACTCCCGTGACGATCGTCGGCACATTGGATACGGATAGCCCCATCGTCAAGGCCGTCCGGGACGAATGAAGGTCAAGACATGTCCATGAAGAAGGTGTTCCTGTTCCTCAGTGCCGCCGCTTATCTTGCGGCGCTCGCGGCGGTCGGGTACGGCACGATCGCCGGCCTTCGCCAATTCGCCGGATGGCGCCAGGCCGGGCCCGGGCCGGCCCCTCAAGCGGACCCGGGCAAAGCCGGCGGCGGCCCTGAAAAAGAAGTTCGACGCCCTGGCCCCGAAGGGCGTCTATATCGTGGTCGATACCGGCGCCAACAGGTTCTATCTGAAGAAGGGGGCCGAGACCGTCCGTGAAGGGCTCGTATCGACCGGGAGCGGGGACATCCTGCCGGACCCGAAGGGAAAGAGGCAGTGGATCTTCGACACGCCCCGCGGGGAATTCGCCGTCAAGTCCAAGATCGAGAATCCGTATTGGACCAAGCCCGACTGGGCCTTCATCGAGGAAGGCGAGCCTATCCCGAGGAACGCTGAGGACCGGGTCGTCGGCGGGGAGCTCGGCGACTACGCCCTGGGATTCGGCAGCGGCTATTTCCTGCACGGCACGCTGTATACCCGCCTCCTGGGCAGGAACGTCACCCATGGCTGCGTCCGGATCGGCGACGAGGACCTGAAGTTCCTTTTCCGCTCCGCCTCCATCGGGACGAAGATCTACATCTATTGAGATGATCATGCGCAAGATACCGATCCTCCTGCTCCTGGCCCTGGCCGGGATCGCCCGGCCGGGCGCCGTCCGCGGGGAAAAGACTGCCGGTCCCGTTCCGCAGGTCGGGATCGTCGAAGCCGAATTCGCCCTGGCCAAGGCCCCGGATTTTTATTTCATGATGAACCTGGGGTCGCGGACGATCGATCTCAAAGCGCGCGGCTTCGTTCTGAGGCAATGGTCGCCGTCCCGGGTCCGGTTCTGGGGGACGCCGGTGGCGTTCCAGGCGATCGCCCTGGCGCGGAAGACGGCCCTGACGCTGCCTCAGAGGCGTGTCATAAAGCCGGGCGAGCCGGAGACGGTTTCGACCAAGCCCGGGCAATTCGAGCTGGAAGCCCTCGAAGTCAAGGACATGCCGCCTTCCTACACCTTGGAGCTCGAAGACGGGACAAGAATTTCCGTCGTCCGAAAGGTCAAGGGGTTTCCCGCGCTCTGGAAGGACCTGAAGTGGTATATCGGGCTTCCCCTGAAGACGCTCAAGCTGGGGCGGCACGGGAAGACGATGACCATCATTGAAATGAGCTTCGACGACCCCAAGGAAGGCCAATCGATGTATTGGGCCCTCACAGAAGGCCTGAAAGGGCTCGTCTGGCTGCCCCGACCGAAATAGGGCAGAAACGCCCGTCCAAGGTTCTTCTTCCCCCGTCAGAAAAAGCAGAAAAATCATAAAATAATAGTTGACAAGCATACGCTCATATAATATATTATTTCTATACTAACAGAGGAGGATTACATGGCTAAGATCATAGGCATCGACCTCGGAACGACGAATTCCTGCGTCGCCATCATGGAAGGCGACAAGACGACCGTCATTCCGAACGAAGAGGGGGGCCGGACGACCCCTTCCGTCGTCGCGTTCACGGCCAAGGGCGAGATCCTGGCCGGGCAGGTCGCCAAAAGACAGAGAGTCACCAACCCCGAGAACACCATCTATTCCATCAAGCGGTTCATGGGCCGGCGCTTCGCCGAGGTCGGACAGGAGATCAAGCAGGTCCCCTTCAAAGTGACCGAAGCCCCGAACGGCGGCGTCCAGGTCGAGGCGCTCGGGCAAGCGATACGCCCCGCCCGAGATCTCCGCCTACATCCTGCAGAAGCTGAAAAAGGCCGCCGAAGACTATCTCGGCGAGAAGGTCGAGAAGGCCGTCATCACCGTCCCGGCGTATTTCAACGACAGCCAGCGGAAGGCGACCAAGGACGCCGGCAAGATCGCCGGGCTCGAGGTCGTCCGCATCATCAATGAGCCGACGGCGGCCGCTCTGGCCTACGGCATGGACAAGAAGAAGGACCAGGTCATCGCCGTCTACGATTTCGGCGGCGGCACGTTCGACATCTCCATCCTCGAGGTCGGGGAGGGCGTCGTCGAGGTCAAGTCCACCAACGGCGACACGCACCTCGGCGGCGACGATATCGACCAGAAGGTCCAGGACTGGCTCGTCGGCGAGTTCCGGAAGGAGTCGGGCATCGACCTGTCCCGCGACAAGATGGCCCTCCAGCGGCTCAAGGAAGCCGCCGAGAAGGCCAAGATCGAGCTTTCGACGACGATGGAGACCGAGATCAACCTGCCGTTCATCACGGCCGACGCGTCCGGCCCGAAGCACCTCCTGATGAAGATGACCCGGGCCAAGCTCGAGAGCCTGATGGAGGACCTCGTCCAGAGGTCCGTCGGGCCCTGCAAGCAGGCTCTGGCCGACGCCAACCTGAAGACCGAGGCCATCGACGAGGTCATCCTCGTCGGAGGCCAGACCCGGGCGCCGCGCATCCAGCAGCTGGTCAAGGACCTCTTCGGCAAGGAGCCGCACAAGGGCGTCAATCCCGACGAGGTCGTCGCCGTCGGCGCCGGCATCCAGGGCGCCGTGCTGTCGGGCGAGGTCAAGGACGTCCTCCTGCTCGACGTCACGCCCCTGACCCTGGGCATCGAGACCCTGGGCGGCGTGTTCACCAAGATGATCCCTCGCAACACGACCATCCCGACCAAGAAAGCCGAGACCTTCTCGACGGCGTCGGACGATCAGCCGAGCGTCGAGATCCACGTCCTCCAGGGAGAGCGCGAGATGGCGTCCGCCAACCGGACGCTCGGCCGGTTCCACCTCGACGGCATTCCGCCGGCCCCGCGCGGGGTCCCCAAGGTCGAAGTGACCTTCGACATCGACGCCAACGGCATCCTCCACGTCTCCGCCCGGGACACGGGCACCGGGAAGCAGCAGGCCATCACCATCACCGGCCACAGCGGGCTCGACGAGAAGGAGATCGACCGGATGGTCAAGGACGCCGAGTCTCATTCGGACGAGGACAAGAAGAGGCGGGAGGTCATCGACGCCCGCAACCAGGCCGACCAGCTCATCTACAGCCTGGAGAAGCTCCTCAAGGAGAACAAGGACCGGATCCCCGAGTCCGAGGCGAAGGGGCTCCAGGCCGAGATCGAGAATACGCGGAAGGCCATCGCCGGGGACGACCTCGAGAACATCAAGTCCGCGATGGAATCGCTTTCCCGCGCCTCCCACAAGCTCACCGAGATCCTCTACAGCCAGGCCGGGCCCCAGCCCGGTCAGGAGCCCTCGCAGGGCGGGACCGAGGGTCCCTCGCCGCACGACGGCCCCGGGGCCGCCTCCGGGGGCCCGGAGGAAGAGGTCATCGACGCCGAAGTTGTCGACGACGAGAAAAAGAATTAAACTGGTCCGTGACTGACCGGGGGCCGGCCGTCGCCGGCCTCCCGGGAGTCTCATCATGGCCAAAGACTACTACGAGGTCCTCGGCGTCTCACGGACCGCGACGGTCACGGAGATCAAGAAGGCCTATCGCCGCCTCGCCCGGAAATACCACCCCGACCTCAATCCCGGGAACAAGGGCGCCGAGGCGAAGTTCAAGGAGATCCAGGAAGCCTATTCCACCCTGACGGACGCCAAGAAGAGGGCCCAATATGACCAGTTCGGTTTCGCCGGGGAGGCCCCGCCGGAGGGGACCGGGCCCCGCGGCCGCCCGGCGGGCTTCGAAGGCTTCGATTTTTCCGATTACGGCACGTCCCAGTTCAAGGATTTCTTCGAGAATCTCTTCGGGGGCGGGGCGGGCCGGGCCGAGACCGTCGCGGCGGAGCGCGGCGACGACCTCAATTATTCGATGAGCCTGGGCTTCGAGGATGCCGTCAACGGCGTCCAGACCCGCATCCGCCTGACGCGGCTCGTCCCGTGTCCGGCCTGCGGCGGCCGGGGGACCGTCTCGGCCGGCGGCGCGAAGACGTGCCCGGCGTGCGGCGGTTCGGGCCGCGGGGTCGCCCAGCGCGGATTCATGAAATTCTCGACGGCCTGCGCGTCCTGCGGCGGCAAGGGCACGGTCCCGGGCGAGCCCTGCCGGGCCTGCGGCGGAAACGGGGTCGTGCAGAAGACCGAGCAGGTCTCGGTCCGGATCCCGGCCGGCGTGGACTCCGGGTCCCGGGTCCGCATCCCGGGCAAGGGCAACGCCGGGCGCGACGGCGGGCCGACGGGTGATCTTTACATCCAGATCGAGGTCGCGCCGCACCGCTTCTACCGGCGCGAGGGGCCGAACATCGCCCTCAAGCTCCCCATCACCGTTCCCGAGGCGACCCTGGGCGCCAAGATCAGCGTGCCGACCATCTGCGGGCCGACGGTCATCCGCATCCCCCCGGGCACGAAGTCGGGCCAGAAGTTCCGGCTCAAGGACAAGGGCGCCCCCATCCCCGGGAAGAAGGCCCGCGGCGATGAGATCGTCGAGGTGACGATCGTCCCGCCGCCCTTCGCCGACCAGCGGGTCCGGGAGCTCATGAAGGAGCTGGAAAAGGTCTCCGGCCCCGACCCGAGGGCGGACCTCGGGGGGAGCTGAACATGGCCGGAAAGACGAAGAAGGCCGCTCCGGGCCCGACCCGCTACTACCACATCAGCAGCGTCTCGAAGATGTACAGCCTCCATCCGCAGACCCTCCGCCTCTATGAGCGGGAAGGACTGCTCAAGCCGTCGCGGAGCGAGGGGAATACGCGGATGTATTCGGCCGAGGACCTGAAACGGCTCGAGACCATCCTGAACCTCATCCGGGAGCTGGGCGTGAACCTGGCCGGCGTCGAGGTCATCCTCAACATGAGGAGCCGGATGGTGGAGATCGAGTCCGAGGTCAACCAGTTCCTCGATTTCGTCCGCGGGGAGTTCTTCCAGGGTAAAGAAGAGGAGTTCGAGGCGCGGCGGAAAGCCCTCGTCCGGGTCCACCCGTCGCGGATCGTCAAGGTCGGGAAACCGGACACCTGATGGCGGACCGCAAGGATTATCTCGATTCCCCCAGCCTGAAGATCTACCTCGACCAGATCTCGAAGTTCCCGCCGCTGACCGAAGAAGAGGAGAAGCGCCTCGGCGAGAAGGCCCGGGAGGGCGACCCCGACGCCCTGCGCCGGCTCATCGAATCCAACCTCAAGTTCGTCGTGTCCTACGTGAAGAAGTACCGGGGGATGGGGCTCAGCCTCCTCGACCTCATCAACGAGGGGAACATCGGGCTCATCGAGGCCGCCAAGCGGTTCGACCCGACCCGCAACGTCCGGTTCATCTCCTACGCGGTCTGGTGGATCCGCCAGGCCATCATCCACGCCCTGTCCCAGTATTCCCGCATCTATCACATCCCTCAGAAGATGTCCGACCAGATCTCGGCGATGAAGAAGAAGACCGCGGAGCTCAAGGGAGAGCTGGGCCGGGAGCCGACCCGGGCGGAGGTCGCCCGGGGGATGGGGATTTCCGAAGAGGACGTCGACGACCTGACCGTGCTCGAGGAGAAGAACGTCTCCCTGAGCGACCGGCTCTCGGACGACGGGCTCGAGGTCGAGGACCGGATCAGCGACGAGATCAGCCCGCCCGTCGAGTACCAGATCATCAAGTCCTCCGTCCAGCAGCAGATCCGGACGATGATCGGGGAGCTGGATGAGAAGGAAGCCCTTGTGCTAAGATTACGCTTCGGGCTGGATGACGACCGCCCCAGGACCCTCCAGGAGATCGGCAACGAGCTGGGCCTGACGCGGGAGCGCATCCGGCAGATCGAACAGAAGGCGATGCGGAAGCTCTCGCGCTCGCGGGGCCTCCAGCAGCTTCGAGGATACCTGAATTGAGCGACAAAACGGCGTGCTCCCGGTGCCAAGGCACCGGGTGGATCATCGAGACGGGCGACAAGGGCCCGACGGCGAAGAGGTGCGGCTGTTATCATGAGCGCCAGGCGGCGGTCCTGCTCGAGAAGGCCAACATCCCCAAGCGGTACAAGGATTGCCGGTTGGGTAATTTCGAGATCCACAAGGACAACGACTCCCACAAGGACGCCCTGGCCATCTCGAAAAAGTTCGTCAAGAATTTTCCCGCCCAGGACATCGGCCTCCTGTTGATTGGCCCCTGCGGCGTGGGAAAGACGCATCTGGCCATCGGCATCATCCAGGAGCTCATCGAGAAGAAGAACGTCCCCTGCGTCTTTTACGACTTCCGGGACCTCATCCGGGAGATCCAGAACACGTTCTCTCCCGAATCGTCCCTCACCGAATCCGACGTCCTCGCCCCCGTCTTTCGGAGCGAGGTCCTCGTCCTCGACGAGCTCGGGGCCAAGCGAACGACCGCCTGGGTCGAAGAGACCGTCTTCTATATCATCAACCACCGATACAACCACAAGAAAACGACCATCTTCACGTCGAACTACCCTGATACCGAAGACGCCGAGGACGCCCGGGATTCGTTCTACAAGAAGGGGGGCGATACGCTCGTCGACCGCATCGGGGTCCGCCTGCGCTCCCGCGTTTACGAGATGTGCAAGATCGTCGAGATGGGGGGCGAAGACTACCGGAAGCTCGCCAAGCAGGCCTCCTACCGGTTCTGATTGTTTCGATCCCGTCCACGTTTCATGTCTTGATGTAGCCGCAGGCTTCGGCAGGCGCCTTTTGCCTGCCTGTAGCCGGCAGGCTGCAGCCTGCGTCTTGAATCCCCCCTCGATATTATCCCACGCTTCCGAAGGGCGTGTTCAGGCCCACGCGCGGGAGATGTAGTACCGCGGCCTGTCGATGATATCGACGTCGTGGAATCCGGACGCATAAAGCAGGGCGGCCATTTCCGGGCCGTCGGGGAGCCGGTCGTCCGCCAACGGGCCTCCGACCCTTCGGAAGTGCGCGTTGAGCTCCTCGCGTCCCATCGAGTGGGCGATGACGAGCGGACAGCCCGGCTTGAGAAGCCGGAGGAGTCCGCGGAGCGCCCCGGCTTGGTCATCGAGATGAGGAAAGAGAGCGAAACAGACGATCCTATCGAAAGAGGCACGCGCGACCGCGGGCAGTTGAGCGTCCATCCTGATGAACCGGACTCTCCGACCGAACGCCTTGTCCCTCCCGGCTTCGAGCATCCCGCGGCAGAAATCGGCTTCGACGACGAGGCCCGAAGGTCCGACGGACTCCCGGAGCCAGGGGACGAGTTTCCCGGTCCCGCATCCCAGGTCGAGGACACGAAGGCCCTTTGCCAGCCTGAGGAACGGGATGATGAGGGGGAGGATACGGGCCTCGCCGGGGCAGGTGTGGTCTGTGTCCCAGCGGGCGGCGCGGGCCTCGAAGAACGTCATTTTGCCGGAAGAACGTGCCCTCGCGTGTGTCGACACGCCCGAGGAACGTGCGGTACCGGACGTCTCTATTGTTTCAAGGGTCAGTTCGCTTCGCATGTAGCTTAAAGACGTGCATATTAGCATGTCCCCGCCGAAAATCAAGCCTTGAATTGCCGGGGCAATAATGCTATCTTGAACCAGCCTTGCTCCTCGGTAGCTCAATCGGCAGAGCGGGTGGCTGTGACTAAACGCAGCGTCCGCGAGGGATCGCGGATGGAAAACCGGGTGAATTCAGGGAAGCCCTCCCTTCGCCGGGTGCGAAGCGGGTGATCCTGAGCCAAGCCCCGACCGTCCCTGACGGGCGGGGAAGGTGCAGAGACTAGAGCGAACGCTCGTACCTCGGAACGGTCCGGGGGAAGCGCCCGGCGCCCCATCCCCGCGCAAGCGGGAAGGGCGATGAGATAGTCCAAGCCCGAAAGAAATTTCGGGGCCCTTGTAACCACTAGGTTGCAGGTTCGAGTCCTGCCCGAGGAGCCAAATTTAATCCGTTGAACTTCAGCGGTTCTTAATTAACGTAAGACCCCGTACTGATGAGCCTCAATCGGTTCAATGTGATGACATCCCGCGCCAGAGCAAAGTTGATCACCCTGGTGACGCAGGAGGTGGTCAACCATCTCTCCGGCGAACTGGACATCCTCCGCCGAATCTATTCACACCCATAAGGAGATTTCCCGAAATGGACATTCCACGGATCTTCAACATCGCCGAAAGTGCTCACCGCATCCATGACCCGTTCACACCCGAAAAGCTCGCCACTCTCGGCGCGGCGTTGCGTCTGGAAACGGGGACCCGAGTGCTCGACCTCGGCAGCGGTTCGGGGGAGATGCTGTGCACCTGGGCGCGCGATTACGGAGTCGTCGGCACCGGCATCGACATGAGCCGGTTGTTTACCGAGCAAGCGAAGCTCCGCGCTGAAGAACTCGGCGTCGCCGATCGAGTCAAGTTCATCCATGGCGATGCTGCCGGCTATGTCTCGGACGACAAGGCCGGTGTGGCAGCCTGTCTCGGTGCGACGTGGATCGCCGGAGGAGTCACCGGCACTATCGAGCTTCTGGCGCAGAGCCTCCGCAGCGGAGGGATCATCCTCATCGGCGAGCCCTACTGGCGGCAGTTGCCGCCGACGGAAGATGTTGCCAGGGGGTGTCTCGCCGGCTCAATCTCCGACTTTCTTACGCTTCCAGAACTTCTCGCGTCTTTCGGCCGCCTTGACTACGACGTCGTGGAAATGGTTTTGGCAGACCAAGACGGCTGGGACAGATACGAGGCGGCCAAATGGCTCACCATGCGCCGATGGCTTGAAGCTAATCCCGACGACGAATTTGCGCAAAGATGTTCGAGCCAAACTGACCTCGGAACCCGGGCGCTACGCTGCTTACACACGTGAATACCTAGGTTGGGGTGTGTTCGCGCTGATGACGCGGTGACGAGGACGGCCCCCCTTTCGTTCATGCCATTGCCTGGTCACGTGCCGAGCGCCCGCCAAGCTTGACAAAGCGCCTTAATCCGAATATATTCCTAAATAGGAATGATTCCTATTAATTCAGGGGAAGGGAAGAGGCCGACGCCGGGGGAGATCGCTCGGCGCCTGGCGCGCTTCCGGCAGGGTCTGAAGCGGGCCGGCATCCGGATGACGCCCCAGAGGCTGGCCATCTACCACGAGGTCGCGCGCTCGTCCGAGCATCCCGACGCCGAGACCGTCCACGGCCGTCTCCGGCGTCGGATGCCCGGCGTTTCCCTGGACACCGTTTACCGGAACCTCTGGCTTCTCCTCGACCTGGGTCTCATCGCCACTCTCGGGGGGCATCGAGAGAAGGCCCGCTTCGACGCCAACACGGGCTCCCACCATCACTTCATTTGCAAGAAATGCGGCGCCGCGTTCGACGTCGACGTTCCAGGCCTGGCCGGGCGCGGGGTTCCCGGATCGGTCCGCATCCTGGGCCGCGTCGACCGGATGCGCGTCGAGTTCCTCGGCCTGTGCCGGCAGTGCCTGCCGCTCACGGATACCCCGAAAACGGGGCATATCGGACGGAAAGGGAGGGTAAGATGACGGACGACAAGAAAACGCTGACGACCGGTTTCGGGATGCCGGTCGACAACGACCTGAACTCGATGACGGCCGGGGCCAAGGGGCCGGTCCTCATCCAGGACGTCCATCTCGTCGAGAAGCTGGCCCATTTCGACCGCGAGCGCATTCCCGGAGCGCGTCGTCCACGCCAAGGGCGCCGGCGCCCACGGCTACTTCGAGGTGACCCGCGGACGTCACGAAGTACACGCGGGCCAAGTTCCTCTCGAAGGTGGGCAAGCGGACCGAGGTCTTCGTGCGCTTCTCGACCGTCGGCGGCGAGAAGGGATCGGCCGACTCCGAGCGCGACCCGCGCGGCTTCGCGGTCAAGTTCTACACCGAAGAGGGCAACTACGACATGGTCGGGCAACAACACGCCGGTCTTCTTCATCCGCGACCCGCTGAAGTTCCCGGACTTCATCCACACCCAGAAGCGCAACCCGGCGACCAACCTCAAGGACCCGGACATGTTCTGGGACTTCCTGTCCCTGACCCCGGAATCCATCCACCAGGTGACGATCCTGTTCTCCGACCGCGGCACGCCCCGCACCTTCCGGCAACATGAACGGCTACAGCAGCCACACCTACATGTGGTACAACGCCAAGGGCGGACTACTGCTGGGTCAAGTACCACTTCAAGACGCTAGCAGGGGATCGAGAACTTCGACCGGCGAGGAAGCCGACCGCATGCGCGGCGTCGATCCCGACTGCGCCACGCGCGACCTCCACGACGCCATCGCCCGGGGCGAGTTCCCCGCCTGGCGGCGTCGAGGTCCAGATCATGACCCCGGAGCAGGCCAAGACCTACCGCTTCGATCCCTTCGACATCACCAAGGTCTGGCCGCACGCCGACTTCCCGCCCATCGACGATCGGCCGCATGGTCCTCGACCGCAACCCGGAGAACTACTTCGCCGAGGTCGAGCAGGCGGCGTTCTCCCCGGCGAACTTCGTCCCGGGCATCGGGCCCTCGCCGGACAAGATGCTCCAGGGCCGGCTGTTCAGCTACCACGACACCCACCGGCACCGGCTCGGGCCGAACTACCATCTGCTCCCGGTCAACGCCCCGAAAGCGGCCCCGATGGCGAGCTATCAGCGGGACGGCGCCATGCGCTCGGACGGGAACGGAGGGCCGGGGCCCGAACTACTGGCCGAACAGCTTCGGCGGCCCGGCCCCCGATCCGAGCTTGGCCCCGCCGCCGATCGACGTTTCGGGATGGCCGCGCGTCATGCCTACGTCCTCGGCGACGTCGATTTCGTCCAGGCCGGCGAGCTCTACCGCAAGGTCATGACGGACAAGGACCGCGAGCATCTGGTCGGCAACATCGTCGGCCACCTCAGGGGGCCCAAAAGCGCATCCAGCTCCGGCAGACCGCCCTGTTCTTCAAGGCGGACGCGGAATACGGCGAGCGGGTCGCCAAGGGGCTCGGACTGGACGTGCGGGAGGTCAAGCGCCTGGCCGCCATGTCCCAGGAGGAGCGGGTCAAGGCGACCGCTGAATAGGGGCTCAGGGGATTCTCTCCGGAAAACTCCGTCTTGTCCATCGGGGGGCCGAGCGCTCCCTCCCGGGTCCGGGCCTGAGAGGAGCGGTTTGCCCATCAACAAAACACCGGGATGATGCTATAATTCCGCTTCCGCCGGGGCCGGGCGGACCGGAATCCCATCGAAGGACGAGCCATGATCGATCAATCGACGAGCGACAAGAGGACCTGGCAGTGCGACATCGCCGAAGTGGAAGCCCTCCTCTATTCGAGCGCCTCCCGCGGGCTGACCGATACGGACGCCGCCGAGCGCCTCGCCCGCTTCGGCCCGAACCAGCTCCGCGAAAAGAAGGGCCGCTCGCCCGTCGGCCAGTTCCTCGACCAGTTCAAGGATTTCATGATCTGGGTCCTGATCGGGCGCCGCCCTCGTCTCCGGCTTCCTCGGCGAGTGGGTCGACGCCGTGGCCATCATCGCCATCGTCATCCTGAACGCCGTCATGGGGTTCGTCCAGGAATACAGGGCCGAAAAGTCCCTGGCCGCGCTCAAGAGGCTATCGTCGCCGTCGTCCAAGGTCATCCGGGACGGCGATTACCGGGTCGTGCCGTCGAGCGCCATCGTCCCCGGCGACCTCGTCGAGCTCGAGGCGGGCGACAACGTCCCGGCCGACGGCCGCATCGTCTGGCACACGGCGAACTTCTCGGTGCAGGAAGCGAGCCTGACCGGAGAGTCGACCCCCGTCCTCAAGACCGCCGTCGCCCTCGACGAGCGGGACGTCCCCCTGGCCGACAGGGCCAACACGGTCTACATGGGGACGTTCGTCGCCTCGGGCAAGGCCCGGGCCCTCGTGACCGGAACGGGCATGTCCACCGAGCTCGGCAAGATCGCCGAGATGATCCAGGGGATCGCCCACGAGACGACGCCTCTCCAGAAGAAGCTCGAACAGTTCGGCAAGTGGATCGTCTACCTCTGCTTCATCCTCGTCGGCCTCGTCTTCCTCCTGGAGTGGCTCCGCGGCGGGAAGGCTCGTCGACATCTTCCTGACGGCCGTGAGCCTGGCCGTGGCGGCCATCCCCGAGGGCTTGCCCGGCCGTCGTCACCATCGCCCTGGCCCTGGGCGTCCAGCGGATGGTCCGGCGCCACGCCCTGATCCGGAAGCTCCCGTCGGTCGAGACGCTCGGCTGCGCCACGGTCATCTGTTCCGACAAGACGGGCACCCTGACCCGGAACGAGATGACCGTCCAGGCCGTCTACGCCGACGGCCGCCTTTTCGGAGTGACCGGGGTCGGCTACGCGCCCGAGGGCGGATTCGTCGACGGCGAACGCCGCTGTCGATCCTTCCGGCTTCCCCGGCCTGCGGCGGATGCTGCAGGGCGGCGTCCTCTGCAACAGCGCCTCGCTCGTCCGAAAGGACGGCGGGGCCTGGGGCATCGTCGGAGACCCGACCGAAGCGGCCATCCTCACCGCGGCCGCCAAGGGCGGCGTCCTGAAGGAGACCGAGGAGAAGGGTTATCCCGCCGTCGAAGAGCTTCCCTTCGATTCCGAGCGGAAGAAGATGACCATCATCCGCCAGGATGGGAGCCGCTATCGCGGCCTTCGTCAAGGGCGCCCCCGACATCCTGCTCGGCGACTGCACGGCCATCGATGAAGGCGGCTCGACGCGCCCCCTGACCGAGGCCGACCGGGCGCGGCTCCTGGCGCATGAACGATGAGCTGGCCGACAGGGCCATGCGCGTCCTGGCGTTCGCCTACCGGCCGCTCGAGGAGCTTCCCGAGAAGCCCGATCCCCGGCGACGATCGAGCGCGAGCTCGTCTTCTCCGGCCTGATGGCGATGATCGACCCGCCCCGCGAGGAGGTCAAGGCGGCCGTGGCCGAGTGCAAGCGGGCCGGCATCCGGACCGTCATGATCACCGGCGACCACAAGAACACGGCCGTGGCCATCGCCCGGGAGCTGGGATTCCTGGCGGAGGACTCCGATGGCCCTGACCGGAGAGGACCTCGACGGGTGGTCCGACGAGAAGCTGGGGGCCGAGGTCCGCCGCATCCCGGTCTACGCCCGGGTCTCGCCGGAACACAAGCTCCGGATCGTCCGGGCCTGGCGGAAGCGGGGCGACGTCGTCGCCATGACGGGCGACGGCGTCAACGACGCGCCGGCGGTCAAGGAAGCCGACATCGGCGTCGCCATGGGCATCACCGGGACCGACGTGACCAAGGAAGTCTCGGACATGGTCGTCACGGACGACAACTTCGCCTCCATCGTCGCCGCCGTCGAGGAGGGGAGGGGGATCTACGACAACATCAAGAAGTTCGTCCACTACCTCCTGTCCTGCAACGCCGGCGAGATCCTGACGATGTTCACGGCCTCGCTCGTCGGCCTCCCCGTGCCCCTGCTCCCCATCCAGATCCTCTGGGTCAACCTGGTGACGGACGGGCTGCCGGCCCTGGCCCTGGGCGTCGATCCCGTCGATCCGGGCATCATGGACAAGCCGCCGCGCGACCCCGCCGAGCCGGTCGTCACGCGGTCCCGGGCGTTCCTGATGCTGGCCCAGGGCGCGTTCATCGCCGTCTGCAGCCTCCTGGCCTTCTGTCGCCATCCTGTTCATCGAGAAGGAAGGCGTCGTCCGGGCGCAGGACGGGGGCGTTCATCGTCCTGTCCTGCGCCCAGCTCTTCCACGCGTTCAACTGCCGGAACATGACGCAGTCCCTGTTCCGGATCGGCTTCTTTTCGAACATGAAGCTCGTCTACGCCGCCTCCGCCTCCTTCCTCCTCCAGGTCGTCGTCATCAACGTCCCGTTCCTGCGGACGATCTTCAAGGTCGAGCAGCTGAGCCTGGCCGACTGGGGCCTCGTCCTGGCCATCTCCTCGTTCCCGCTCTGGGCGATGGAGGCCGTCAAGGCCCTCAACCGCAGGTTCCGGTTCTATTCGGCCTGACGTCGGGCGGAGCCCGAGGAAACCGGCCGTCGACCGGGCCTCGTTCCGGGGTCCGCTTCATCCTGGGAAGCCCTCCCGATTGTTAAGAAAAATTCATTGACCCTTCATCCTCCCTTAACCGCGTCTCCTTTATCTTGTTCTTGAAAGAACAAGAAAAGGAGAAAGAAAGAATGAACGGTACACCTCACGGACGGAAGAGCCTCGTCGCGGCGACGGCCTTCCTGGGGCTCTTCATGGCGGGCGCTTCCCTCTACGGGCAGCAGACCTTCGGCGCGACCGTCTACTTCGACTACACGCATTACCTGTCGGACAAGGGCCCGAAGACGGCGGCCCCCGGCGGGCGCCCAGGGATTCAAGGACAATTTCTTCGCGTTCCGGCGGGCCTACTTCACCTATGAGAACAAGATCAGCGACAACCTGAAGTTCCGGTTCCGGATCGACGCCGACACCGCCAACGTGCCCTCGGACAAGTCGCCGGCAAGCCCGACGACAAGACGACGGCCCTTCATCAAGCACCTTTACCTCGAATGGTCGAACCTCATCCCCAAGTCCTCGATCAAGGTCGGCATGACCGAGACGCTGACCTTCAAGCTCGGCCGAGGACCGCTGGGGCTACCGGAGCGTCGCCAAGACCCTCCTCGACGGCTACAAGGACGTCACGGGCAAGGAGATCGACGCCACGAGCGCCGACCTCGGCGCCAGCCTGACCGGGACCGTCTCGCAAGGAGCTCCGCTACGCGGTCCATGGTCGACCAACGGCGCCGGCTATTCCCACCCGGAAGGCGACGAGCTACAAGAAGCTCATGACCCAGGTCCAGGTGATCCCCGTCGCCGGGCTTTCCGCTGGTCGGATACGTGGATTACGAGAAGCAGACCGACCGCGCCAGAACGCCGTGCACCTACAAGGGCGACGCCTATCTCGAGATGATCAAGGGCCTGGTCATCGGCGCGGAATACTTCGCCTACACCAACGACCTCAACAGGACATCCGAGGGCCGCGAATACGACGTCTCCGGACTGTCCGTCTTCGGCCGGTACGCCATCGTCCCGGACAAGCTCAACGCCTTCGCCCGGTACGACCGCTACGAGCCGAATTCCCGGGCGGCGAACGATCGGACCAGCCTCGTCATCGCCGGGCTCGACTGGGCGCCGGTCCACTCGAGCTTGAAGCTCCAGCCCAACGTCTGGTACTACACCTACGAGGACCCCGCGAAGAAGGACGACCTGGTCTTCAACCTGACCTTCTTCCTGTCCTTCTGAAGGAAAACGACACAAAAGGAGAAAACGATCATGAAATTGAGAAATGGATTACTGACGGCGGCCGTCGGGCTCGGGCTTGCGGCTCCTCGCCGGCGCCGGTCCGCGCCGCGAAGAAGATGATCCAGGTCAAGGGATCCGACACGATGGTCAACCTCGTCCAGATCCTGGCCGAGGAGTACATGGCCAAGAATCCCGGGCGCGGCCCTGGCCGTCCTCGGCGGCGGCTCCGGGACCGGGATCACCGGCCTCATCAACGGGACCTGCGACATCGCCAACCACTCCCGGGAGTGGAAACAGAAGGAGATCGACCTGGCCTGGGAGAAGGGCGTCAAGCCCCGCTTCTTCGCCATCGCGGTCGACGGCCTGAGCATCATCGTCAACGAGAAGAACCCGCTCGAAAGGCTGACCATGGCCCAGGTCGGCTCGCTCTACAAAGGCGAGATCCGGAACTGGAAGGTCCTGGGCGGCCCGGACAAGGCCGGTGTCCCTCTACGGCCGGCAGTCCAACTCCGGGACCTACACGTTCATGCAGGAGCATGTCCTCGGGCAACAAGAACTACTCGCCCGACGTCAAGGAGATGAACGGGAACGCCCAGATCATCGAGGGCGTCCTCCAGGACGAGGGCGGCGTCGGCTACGTCGGCGTCGGCTACCTCTTCGACAAGGACGGCAAGGTCCGCAAGGGCCTCAAGGTCCTGAACATCTCCAAGACGCCCCGAGGCGCAGGCTTATTCGCCTCTCGACAAGAAGTCCGTGGATTCGGGCGACTATCCCATCGCCAGGCCCCTGTACCAGGCGGTCAACGGCAAGCCGGGCCCGGCCATCGCGGCCTTCCTGGCCTTCGAGACCGGGCCGGAAGGGCAGGCGATCGTCGAGAAGGAAGGCTTCTTCACCATCGGCGCGCCGCTCAAGGCCCAGAACGACAAGAATATGAAGTGACCGGAGCGAGGCGCGGAGGGGAGAGGGGAGGGACGATCCGATGAGGAAGAAGGCGGTTCAGGGAGGCGGCGATCAAGGGATTCTTCCTGGCCAGCGCCGGGCTGGCCGTCGTCGTCCTCGCCGGGATCTTCGTCCTCCTCCTCTCCACGGCGTTCCCGGCGTTCCGGAGGTCCGCCTCAGGGAGTTCCTGACCGGGCAGCAACTGGGATCCGACGTCCCCGGAGAAGGCCGAGTACGGGATCCTGTCCATGATCGTCGAGCACGCTCCTCGTCACGGCCGGGGCCCTGGCCATCGCCGTTCCGGTCGGTCTCGGCGTCGCCGCCTACCTGTCGGACGTCGCCCACCCGCGCGTCCGGGAGATCGTCAAGCCGGTCGTCGAGATCCTGGCCGGCATCCCCTCGGTCGTCGTCGGATTCCTGGGCATCGTCCTCTTCGGGCCCGCGATCGCCAGGCTTTTCCATGTCGGCCACGGGCTGACCGCGCTCAACGGAAGCCTCCTTCTCGCGATCATGGCCCTGCCGACGATCATCAGCATCTCCGAGGACGCGCTCAACGCGGTCCCGTCGGCCTACGCGAGGCCTCCCTGGCCCTCGGGGCCTCCCGGTGGCAGACCCTCGTCCGGGTCAAGGGGCCCGCCGCCCTGTCCGGGATCATCGCCGCCGTCATGCTCGGCATGGGCCGGGCGATCGGCGAGACCATGACCGTGCTCATGGCCACCGGGAACGCCAGGGCCTTTCCGACCGGCCTCCTGGCCTCCGTGCGGACGATGACCTCCGGTATCGCCATCGAGCTCGGCGAGGTGCCCTTACTTCACGACGCATTACTACGCCCTCTTCGCCATCGGGTTCGTCCTCTTCCTCATGACGTTCGCCGTCAACCTCGTCGCCGACGTCTTCCTGCGGCGGTTCCAGGAGAGGGAACGATGAGAAAGAAGCTCGCCCAGTTCGCGGGATTCTTCCTCCTGCGGGCCAGCCTGGTCCTCGTCCTGGCCGTCCTCCTCCTTCTCCTCTACGACATCGGCGCCAAAGGGGGAGGGGCGATCAGCTGGGAGTTCCTGACGCGGCGCCCGCGCCACGGGATGACCGAAGGCGGGATCTTCCCGGCCATCTTCGGGACCTTCCTGGTCACGGTCATCACGGCGGCCCTGGCCGTGCCCCTGGGCGTGTTCGCGGCCATCTATCTCAACGAATACGCGCGGACAGGGCGATCCTCACGCGGATCATCCGGCTGTCGATCCGGAACCTTTCGGGGGTCCCGTCCATCGTCTACGGGCTCTTCGGGGTCATCCTCTTCGTGAACGCCTTGAAGCTCGGGACCTCGATCCTCTCGGCCGGCCTGACCCTGGGCCTCCTGACCCTGCCCTGGACGATCACGGCCAGCGAGGAGGCTCTCAAGACGGTCCCGAATTCGTACCGCGAAGGGGCCCTCGCCCTCGGAGCGACGAAATGGCAGGCGATACGGACGAACGTCCTGCCCTACGCCCTGCCCGGGCATCCTGACCGGGGCGATCCTCGGGCTGGCCCGGGCGGCCGGGGAGACGGCCCCGATCATGTTCACGGGGGCGGCCTTCTACCTGCCCTGCCTTCCGAAGTCGGCTTCGGCGACCAGTTCATGGCCCTGCCGTACCATCTTTACATCATGTCCACCCAGCATCATGCCATCCAGACGGTCCGGCCTCTGGCCTACGGGACGGCCCTCGTCCTGATCGCGTTCGTTCTGGGGATGAACATGGCGGCGGTCGTCATCCGGTACAGACTGCGCAAGAAAAGGAGAGGGTGACCATGGAGATCAACGCGCCAAGATCGAAACGAAGGACCTGAACTTCTTCTACGGGCCCAAGCAGGCCCTGAAGGACGTCAGCATCGTCTGCCCGGAAAAGAGGGTGACGGCCATCATCGGGCCGTCCGGATGCGGCAAGTCGACCTTCATCCGGACGCTGAACCGGATGAACGACGTCCTGCCGTCCGCCCGGGTCGAGGGGAAAGTCCTCCTCGACGGGGCCGACATCTACGCCCCGGACGTCGACGTCGTCGTCCTGAGGCGCCGGGTGGGCATGGTCTTTCAGAGGCCCAATCCCTTTCCCAAGACGATCTACGACAACATCGCCTACGGCCTGAGGATCGAGGGCGGCCGGAAGCGCGGGAAGCTCGACGAGGTCGTCGAGAGGAGCCTGCGGCAGGCCGCCCTCTGGGACGAGGTCAAGGACCGGCTCGACGACCACGCCCTGGACCTTTCCGGAGGCCAACAGCAGCGGCTCTGCATCGCCCGGGCCCTGGCCGTCGAGCCCGAGGTCATCCTCTTCGACGAGCCGTGCTCGGCCATCGACCCGATCGCGACGGCCAAGATCGAGGACCTTATCCAGGAATTGAAAAAGTTGTATACTGTCGTCATCGTGACGCACAATATGCAGCAGGCGGCGCGGGTTTCGGACTTCACGGCGTTCATGATGCTCGGGGAGGTCGTCGAATTCGACCGGACCGAGAAGATCTTCACGAATCCGGCCCAAAAGCTCACCGAGGATTACATCACCGGACGGTTCGGGTGAGGTCGGCGGAATCGCGACGGGAGGATCCGATGGAAAGACCGTTTGACGAGGAACTCAGGGGGCTCCGGGAAAAGATCCTGGAGATGGCTTCTTATGCCGAGGAATCCATCCTGTTCGCGATCCGGTGCCTGAAGGAGAGGGACGAGAGCCTCGTCGCCGAGGTCATGCGGCGGGAGGACTCCATCAACCTCCTCGAGATCGAGATCGACGAGCTGTGCATGCGCCTGCTCGCCCTGAGACAGCCGATGGCCGCGGACCTGCGGTTCATCACCTCGGCGATGAAGATCTCGAGCGACCTGGAGCGGATCGGCGACCAGGCCGTCAATATCATCGAGAGGACCATCGAGCTCCTGCGCCATCCCCAGCTCAAGCCGCTCATCGACATCCCGAGAATGGCCGACCTGGCCCAGAATATGGTCCGGGACGCCATCAGCGCGTTCATCAACGGGGACGACCGATTGGCCGTCGAGGTCTGCGAGCGCGACGACCAGGTGGACCAGCTCAACGAGCAGGTCTTCCGGGAGCTCCTGACCTACATGATGCAGGACGCCGAGACGATCACCCGGGCCGTCGATCTCATCCTTGTCGGCCGGCACCTCGAACGAATCGCCGACCACGCCACGAACATCGGCGAGGACGTCATCTACATGGTCAAAGGGAAGACCATCAAGCACCACTTCGAGGCCAACCGGCCCCTCGGCGCCGGCCTTCCCGGCAAGCCCTGACGGGCGCGCCCGTCACGACATCGGGCGGACCCGGACCTCGATCCCCGGCTCTTCCGTGAGAAGCTTCACGAGCCGCCCCGTGTCCGTATTTCCGAAATGGTAGGGATAAAGGACCTTGGGCCGGATCGTCCGGGCCGCCGCGGCGGCCATCTCCGGGCTCATGGTGTAGGGAAGGTTCATGGGGAGGAACGCGATATCGATGTCCTTCAATGCCGCCATTTCCGGGATGGGCTCCGTGTCTCCCGCGATATAGATCCTTTTTCCCCCGATCGTGACGACGTAGCCGTTGCCCTGTCCCTTCGGGTGGAAGGGGCTCCCGTCGGGCCTTTTGTGAACGAGGTTGTAGGCCGGCACGGCCTCGACCTCGATGCCCTGGAAGGTCCGGCGGTCGCCGTTCTTCATGACGACGGCGTCCGGCGATCTTCCCGGCGCAGGCGGGGGATACGACGACCTGGGTCCCTTCGCGGCTCAGGGTCCCGGATGGCCTCCGGGTCGAGGTGGTCGCCGTGTTCATGGGTGACGAGGACGAGGTCGGCCTTCGGCAGCCGCGCATAATCGCCCTCCGACGCGACCGGGTCGATATGGACGACCTTGCCGCCGCACGTCAGGAACAGGGACCCATGCCCGACGAAAAAGATCTTCAGCTCGCCCGCGGGGGTCGGGAAGACGTCTTCCTCGAGCTTCTGAAGGGTCATGCCGATCAGCCAGAACCCCGCGGTGAACGCCAAGAGGACGAGAAGGGACTTGCTCATGCGCCACCTCCTTGCCGGATCTGTCTCTATTATAGCCCCGGAAGCCCCCGGTGGGCAATTTCATCTTGCCCCTTGGGACCCGCCCGGTTTTTCATTATAATATCCCCGCAGCCGTCATCGGCAGGAAAAGGCGCAGTGAACCGGACCATCGCCGTTCTCGACGACGAGGAGGATATCCTCGCGCTCCTCAAGCTCCATCTCGGGAGCGCGGGCTTTTCGGTCGCGGCCTTCGCCGATCCCGAAGGGCTGTTCGCCTACCTCCGGAGCCATGCTCCCGACCTCCTCATCCTCGACCTGATGCTTCCCGGGACCGACGGCCTGGAGATCTTCCGGATCCTCAAGCGTTCGGAGGCCTGGTCGGGGATCCCCGTCATCATGCTCACCGCTCGAAGCCGCTGAGGCGGACCGCGTCCTCGGACTGGAGATGGGGGCCGACGACTACCTGACCAAGCCGTTCTCCGCCCGGGAGCTCACGGCCCGGGTGAGGGCCGTCCTCAGGAGAGCCGGGGAAACGGCCGGCGGCGGGGGCCGCAGGACCCAGATCGGCGACGCCCTCGTCATCGATCGCGACCGCCGCGAGGTCAGCGCCGACGGCGTGCGGCTCGACCTGACGCCGCCGAGTTCGGGATCCTCGACGCGCTCGCCTCGAGCGTCGGCCGCGTCCTGTCCCGGGACCGGCTGCTCGACCTGCTGTGGGGCGACGCGAAGGTCGTCACCGACAGGACCATCGACGTCCACATCGGAACCTTCGCCGGAAGCTGGGCCGGTGGGGGACATCATCCGAAACGTTCGCGGAGCGGGGTACAAGCTGGAACCATGAAGAATAAGCTGTTTCTCAGGATCTTCGGGGGGTTCTGTCTCATCATCGCCGCGTCCGCTGCCTCATCCTCCTGTTCTCGTTCCGGGCGATCCGGTCCGCCTATCTCGACGATCAGGCGGCCCATCTGGGGAACCTGGCCGAGGTCCTCAAGCCGACGATCGTCTCCGACCTGAAGCAGGGATCGCGCGGAGGCCCTCGAACTCTTCGTCAGGGACCTCGACCGCGGAGGTCCGTGTCAGGATCACGGTCGTCGATGCGACTGGGACGGTCCTGGCCGATTCCGAAGAGGCGCCGGACCGAATGGAAAGCCATCAATACCGGCCCGAGGTCTTTCGATCCCTGAAGGGCGAGACCAGCCCGGGCCGTCCGGCGCAGCTCCACGGTCAAAGCCGACATGCTCTATATGAGCTTCCCCCTGTTCGAGGACGGGAAGGTCGTCGGGGCCCTCCGGCTGAGCCGGTTCATGAAGGACATCGACGACCTGCTCGCCCACCTCAGGCGGAGGATCGTCGGGACGGCCCTGGCCGTCATGGCCCTCGTCTTCCTGGCCATGCTCTTCTTCTCGCGGTCGATCTCCGGGCCCGTCCGGGAATTCGTCACGGCCTCCCGTAAAGTGGCCGGGGGCGATTTCGAAGCCAAGGTCTCGCTCCGGAACAAGGGCGAATTCGCCGACTTCGCCCGGAGCTTCAATACGATGACGGCGGACCTGAAATCGATGTTCGCGACCTGCGAGGAACGGCGCGAGGAGCTCGACAGCATCCTGTCGTCCATCCAGGACGGCCTTCTGCGTCATCGACCGGGACGACCGGATCATCCTCATCAACGAGAAGTTCCGGACGGTCGTCGCCGAGCCGGCTCCCGAAGGCCGGTACTATTGGGAGGTCGTCCGGGCGACGCGGTTCATCGAGCTCGTCCGGAGGGTCAAAGAGGACCGGACCAAGGCCTCCGACGAGGTCGCGCTGAAGGACCGGTCCTTCCTCTGCGGCGCGGCGTTCCTGCCTTCGCGGGAGCGCGTCGTCGTCACCATCCACGACCTCAGCGAGATCCGCGACGCCGAGCGGATGAAGAAGGACCTCGTCCTCAACGCCTCGCATGAGCTCCGGACGCCGCTCACGGCCATCAAGGGCTTCGTCGAGGCCCTCGAAGAGAACGCGCAGGCAGGAAGACAAGGGCTTCTCGAGATCATCGGCCGGAACACCGACCGGATGATCGGCATCGTCCAGGACCTGATGACCCTCGCCGAGATCGAGGACCGGAGCGCCAGGCTCGAGTCCGTCGGACGTCGACATGAAAGCGCTCGCCGCGAGCGTCCTCGCCCTGTTCGCGGCCAAGGCCGAAGCCAAGGGCGTCCGTCTCGAGCTGACGGTCCGGATCCGCGCCCTCGCCCCGGTCCGCGGGGACGCGTTCAGGCTTGAACAGATGCTCGTCAACCTCGTCGATAACGCCCTCAAGGCGACCGAGAAGGGATCCGTGACCGTGTCCCTGTCCGCCCGGGGAGAGGAGTTCGTCATCGAGGTCCGCGACACCGGGATCGGGATTCCCGAAGAGCACCTGCCTCACATCTTCGAGAGATTCTACGTGGTCGACAAGTCCCGGTCGCGGAAGCTCGGCGGGACCGGGCCTGGGGCTGTCCATCGTCAAGCACGTCGTCCAGGCGCACGGCGGACGGATCGACGTATCCAGCCGTCTCGGCGAAGGATCCGTACTTTTACCATCACGCTCCCGGCGGGAAATCCATGAAGCCCCGCAGCGGCCCGAGTCCTGGCTCCTGCCGGTGTCCCTCGTCTTCGTCGGGCTCTCCCTCGTCACCTACGTCATCCACTACCTCATCTTCCGGGACCTCCGGCACATCTTCTTCTACCTGGTCATGGATATCGGGTTCATGTTCCTGAACGTCCTCGTGGTCATCGTGTTCATCGAGCGCCTGCTCGCCCGGCGGGAGAAGCGGGCGATGCTCGAGAAGCTCAACATGGTCATCGGAGCCTTCTTCAGCGAGGTCGGGCTCCAGCTCCTCAAGCGGTTCGCTCCGTGCGTCGCGCACGCGGAGGACCTCAGGGCCCGGTGCGCGATCCGTCCGGCCTGGAAGCACGCGGATTTCGTGAAAGCGGAAGACGCGGCCGCGGCCTTTCCCTACGAGATGGACCTTTCGCCGGCCGTGCTCCGCGATCTGAGAGCCTTCCTGGGAAAGGAGCGCGATTTCATGGTACGGCTCCTGGAGAACCCGAGCCTGCTCGAACACGACCGCTTCACCGACCTCCTATGGGCCGTGTTCCACCTGGCCGAGGAGCTGGAGTTCCGGGAGGGGGATCTCGAGGGCCTTCCGCCGGCGGATGTCAACCACCTGAAGGGCGACGCCAGGAGGGCCTATTCCCAGGTCACGGTGGCCTGGCTCGTCTATGCGGAGCACCTCAAGGAGAATTACCCGTTCCTTTTCTCCCTGGCCGCGCGCATCAATCCGCTGAGCGATCATCCCTCGGTCACGGTCGAGGAATAGGCCCCCCGTCGGGAAGAATCTCTTGGCGTCCGGAGGCGTTCCGGCTATAATGGCTCTTCATTTTCCGGGAGAGGAGAAAGCCATGCCCGTCATCGAGGATAAGGAGATCCGGATCGAGATCAACGAGGAAGGGTTCATGTCGCACCCCGATGAGTGGTCGCAGGAGATCGCCGCCGTCCTGGCCCGGGCGCGGGAGGGCATTGGAGCCATGTCCCCCGAGCACTGGGCGGTGGTCACGTTCATCCGGAGCCACTACGTCGCCAACGGCCAGGCCCCGATGGTCCGGAAGATGTGCCAGGCCACGGGCCTCCCCCTCAAGCGGATCTTCGAGCTCTTCCCCTCCGGCCCCGCCAAGGGCGCCTGCATGGTAGCGGGATTGCCGAAGCCCGACGGCTGCGTCTGAGGCGATATCCCCTCCGTCCTTCGTCCGTCGGGACCCGGCGATTATTTATGAGCTTTGCGCGCCATGGAGGCGATGTCGGCGACGGCGGCGACGGCCGCGTCGATGTGGGCTTCGGTGTTGAAAGGGCCTATGCCGAAGCGGACCGCGCCGTGGAGCTTGTCCGTCCCCAGCTGTTCGTGAACGAGCGGAGCGCAGTGGAGTCCCGTCCGGCAGGCGATGCCATGGTCGACGTCGAGGATGGTCCCGACGTTCATGGCTTCCATCCCGTCCACGTTGAAGGCGAGGACGCTGATGTGGCCGGCGAGGTCGTCCTGGCAGTAGAGCGTGACGCCGTCGATCTCCCGTAAACCGTCCCGGAGCTTGCGGGTGAGGGCCATTTCCTGCGCGTGCAGAGCGGCCAGGCCCTTGTCCAGGACCCATTTCACCCCGGCGTGGAGGCCGGCGACCCCGAGGATGTTCAAGGTCCCGTACTCGAGCCTATAGGGATACTCCTCGAGGTGCGTCCGGACGGCGGAGCGGACTCCCGTCCCGCCCGCCCGGGTGAAGCGGATGTCGATCCCTTCCCGGACGTAGAGCCCGCCGATGCCCGTCGGGCCCAGAAGCGACTTGTGCCCGGTGAAGGCCACGACGTCGACGCAGGCGTCCTCGACGTCGATGGGGACCTTGCCCGCCGACTGGGAGGCGTCGATGACGAAGAAGACGCCGCGCTCGCGACAGATCTTCCCGATCTCCCGGATGGGCTGGACGGTGCCGATGACGTTGGAGGCGTGATTGACGACGACGAGCTTCGTGTCTCGGTCCGATCCGCTTGGCGATCTCGTCGGGATCGACGAATCCGGCCCCGTCGAACGGGACATGGTCCACAGCGACGCCGGCCTGCGACAGATGATAGAGCGGGCGGAGGACGGAGTTGTGCTCCAGGGCGGTCGTCACGGCGTGATCGCCGGGCTTGAGCATCCCGAAGAGGATGAGGTTCAGGGCATCGGTCGAATTGTAGGAGAAGCAGAGCCTTTCGGGATGACGGCCGTTGAAGAAGCCCGCCAGCATCTTTCGGGTGTTCTCGACGAGGTCGGCCGTCTCGAGGCAGAGATCGTAGCCGGAACGGCCCGGGTTGACCCCGAAATTCCTGTAGAAATGGTCCATGAACGTGTAGACTTCCTCGGGCTTCGGGAAGGACGTCGCGCCGTTATCAAGGAAGATGAGCTCTGCTCATGGTTCGCCTCCGTTTCGAGAGTCCCCATACTAACCGATGGGCGGTCCGGGAAATCAAACGAAATAATGCGCTCGGGGCCTTTGAAAGCCCCGGAAAAGGTGCTAACATGAGGGACTTCGAAAGACGACCGGCGTGAAGTACTTTTTGTCTCTCGGCAGCAACCTGGGAAGGAAGAGGGCGAACCTCGGCCGGGCGGCCGGTCTTCTCAGGGAGAACGGGATCTCCATCCTCCGGTCCTCGTCGGTCTACAGGACCGAGCCCGTGGACGTCCCGGACCAGCCGTGGTTCTACAACCAGGTGCTCGAGGTCGACGCCCCCTACAATCCGCTGGCCCTCCTGACCGTCGTCAAGTCCATCGAACGGGTGATGAAGCGGGCGCCGGCCGTCGACAAGGGCCCTCGGACGATCGACATCGATATCCTCCTCGCGGGGAAGACGATCGTCCAGACGCGCCGGCTGATGATCCCCCATCCCCGGATAGACCGGCGGAATTTCGTCCTCGTCCCTCTGCTCGAGATCGCGCCCCACGCCGTTCACCCCAAGCTCCACGAGCGGATCGACGTGTTGGCGAAGATATCCAAGGACCGCGCCGTGGTCCGGAAGCTCGGGCCGGCGCCCTCCGTTCGACGGGCGGTCGTGCGACCGGCGAAACGGGCGACCGTCCGGGTTCCGTCCGGCGCCCGCTCCACCGTCCATTAGGGCCGGAAATGAAAAAGATCGTCCTGGCGATGCTCCTCCTCGCCTCCGTCGCCGTTGCGGCCCGGGCCTTCGAGGTCCGGGGGACCGTCGTCACTCCTGAAGGAACGCCCGTGGCGGGGGCCGTCGTCCTCCACCGGCCGAGCGGAGCGCGGGACTGTCACGGATGCCGGAGGCGCCTTCGCCCTGGATCTGGCGGAAGGCGCCCGCGTCAGGCTCGAGGTCATCCATCCCGACTACTACGAACAGGAGTTCGACATCCCGAAGAAGGACCTTGCCCGCACCGTCCTCCTCCGGATTCTCCCCGTCGTCCGCCGGAAGGAAGAGATCGTCGTCACCGCCCTCCGCCATCCCGAGGCCCGCGCGGCTCTCCCCGTCGCGGAAACCGTGGTATCGAAGGGAGCGCTGGCGGAGGCGATGCCTTCCAACATCACCGAAGGGCTGGCCGCGACGCCCGGGGTCTCGGCGCTTGGATCGGGCGGCTTCTCGCTCGTCCCCTCGGTCCGCGGGCTGGCGCGACGCCGCGTCCTCTACCTCGTCGACGACGCCCGCATCTCGAGCGAGCGCCGGACCGGCCCGAACGCGTCCTTCATCAGCCCCGAGGACGTCGAGCGCATCGAGGTCTTGAGAAGCCCGGCGTCCGTCCTTTACGGCTCGGACGCCATCGGCGGCGTCATCCACATCCTGACGCGCGAACCGGAACTCCGGCCGGGGATTCGGGGAAGGGTCCAGGCCCGCTACGGGACCGTGAACTCCGAGAAAGGCGCCGGACTCTCCCTCGAAGCGGGGACGGGCGCGACCGGATTCCTCCTGTCCTTTCAAGGAGTCGACGCCGAGGATTATGCCTCGCCCTCGGGCCGGGTCCTTCAGTCCAGATTCTCCCAAGGCAGCCTGCTGGCCAAGGTCGTTCACCGGACCGAAAAGCGGGAGATCGAGGCGGGCTTCCTCGGGGCCCGCGGCAGGGACATCGGCAAGCCGAACAGGGACAGCCGGGTCAAGCCGACATGGTATCCCGAGGAGCGCCGGAACCTCTTCCAGCTCCGCTGGACCGAGAAGAGGATCGCCTCCGGCGAGCTTTCCTTCGAGGCTTTCGTCGATCCCAATTCGCTCGAAACGCGGACCGACCGCATCGAAGGATACAGGGCGAAGACGTCGACGAGCCGGACCCGGAGCACGGAATACGGCGTCCAGCTGACGTTCGCGAGGAAGCTCGGATCCGATATGCGCCTGGAGGCCGGGGCCGACCTCTTCGGCCAGGCGGGCGCGGAGGCTGTGACCCGCGACACGACGTTCGCTTCCGACGGAGCGGTCACGGGCGTCTCCGGCGAGCTCCCTTATGCCCGGGGCCGCCGGACGGACGCGGGCCTGTTCGTTGCGGTGGATTATGCGGGTCTGCGGAACCTGGACCTCGTCGGAGGCATCCGCTGGGACCGCTTGTCCATGGAGGCGGCCCCCGGAGGCGGTCCTTCGGTCGCGACGCGCGACGGCAAGGCCACGGGCTTCCTTGCGGCATCGCTGAAGCTCACGACGAATTTCGTGGGATTCATCAACGTGGCCCGGGCCTACCGGGTCCCGAGCCTGAACGAACGATACTACACGGGGATCAGCGGGCGGGGTTTCATCATCGCCCAGCCCGGCTTGAAGCCCGAGACGAGCCTGAACGTCGACGGGGGATTCCGGTTCTACGGGCGCCGGTTCTTCGCCGGGCTCTACGGATTCGCTTACGCCATCGACGCCATGATCGAGAGATATACCGTATCCCCGGGGCTCTACACGTATGGGAACATCGACAAGGGCCGCTTGAGGGGCGTCGAGCTCGAGGTCGAATATTTCCCCCTGCCCGGCTGGAAGGTCTTCGGGAACATGTTTGCCATCCGGGGGAGGAGCGCCGCGGCGGATGCCGCCTTGAACGACGTCCCTCCGGTCCAGTTCCTTGCCGGGACGAAGGCTTGGGTCGGACGCTTATCGGCGGAGATCGACGCCGCGTTCCGGCTGGATAAGAGCGATCCGGGGCCGGCGGAGATCGCCGTCCCTGCCTCGACCGTCATCAACGCCCGGGCGGCCTACAGGCTGTCGCCCTCCCTGAGCTTCTTTGCCCGCCTCGGGAACCTCCTCAATGCGGCTTACGTCGCCCGGCCCGACGCCGAAGCTATGGAAGAGCCGGGAAGAAGCCTGGTCATCGGAGCCGCGTTCGCTTTTTAAGCGACCCGGAGTCTGTCGAAACAGGCCTTGGACGATCCTATAAGTGCACCGCGAAATGGCAGGTCTTTCCGCCGCGCCTGAGCGATTCCAGGATATCGACCTTGAAGGGCCTGCCCAGCGCGGTTTCGAAGATCGTCTGATGCGTCATGCGGGTGCATTCGCAATGAAGATCGTTCGGCTTCGACGCCCGGTAATTGGCCGCCGGACAGTAGCATCCGGATGAAACCTCCCCGTAGCGGATGTGAACGATATCCCCGTCCTTCCAGATCTCGAAGTTCCGCTTATAGGCCTCGATCAGCTTCTCCAGGTCGCCTTTCCCCTTGGCGGCGATGTCCTGTTTGAACGGATGCCTCTCGAAGCATCTTTTACCGCAGCCCTCGATGAGCTTGACCTTCGTTTCCTCATCGAGGACCCTGTCCATGGAATCCAGGAGGTCGGACAGCCAGTTCTGGATGAACTCTTTCTGCGATCTCGATCGTTTCAGCTCGTCATTGGAAGCGACGCCGGCGCGGACCTTTTCATCGTCAAAATTCAGGAAGGACATCGCTCCGGCGCATAAACCCCATTCGGCGAACTTCCTCAGGCTGTTCCGCCGGTCCATGTCCGTTACCTCGCGGCTCCAATAGCGTCTTTCATGGTCGGGGCCTCCTCAGAACGCGCTTTCGTAGTGGGTGATGACCGGGTCTCCGTCGTCGGGGACGAGGATGGCGAGGACGTCGAACCGGCAGTCCGGCTCTCCGAGCTTGCGCTCGACCAGGAACCCCCGGGCGATCTTTCGGACCTGGGCCTGCTTGGCGGGCGTCACGGCCTCCTCGGGGAGGCCGAACTCCGTCGTCGCCCGGGCCTTGACCTCGACGAAAACGAGCGTATCGCCGTCCCGGGCGATGATATCGATCTCGCCGCGGAAGAGCCGGTAACCGCGCTCTTCGATCCGGTAACCCTTCCGGCGGAGATATTCGAGAGCGATCTCCTCGCCCCGGCGGCCCAGGGCGCAGGCTTCGCGGCGCTCATCCTCGTTCATGATGCCGGGCCGGCCGGCTTGACCCTCTTCCAACGGACGCCGTCCTTGGTGTCTTCGAGCACGATCCCTTCCCGGAGAAGCTCATCCCTCAGCCGGTCGGCCAGGGAGAAATCCCTGTCCCGCCGGGCCTTCTGCCGCGCCTCGATCTTCGCGTCAAGCTCCGCGGGGAGCGTCTCCTCGGCCTTCGGGGGGAGAACGGCGAGGACGGCGTCAAGGTCCCGGACGAAAGCCGCGGCGGCTTCGGCGCCCTTCGTATCGAGCTTTCCCCGGGCGATGAGCGTATTGACCTCTCTGACGAACTCGAACAGGGCCGAGAGGGATTCGGAGATGTTCAGGTCGTCGGATAGGCCGGCGACGAAGCCCTCCCGGGCCTTCCCGATCAGCTCCTCGGTCCCTGTCCCGGTTCCCGGGGCGGGGAAGGACCGGTGGTCGAGCTCGTAGAGGAAATCCAGGAGGCGTCGCCGGGTCGCCGCGGCCTGAGCCAGGGCGTCGGACGTATAGTTGAGCATCTTGCGGTAATGGGTCGCGAGGAGGAGGAAGCGCAGGTCGAGCGGGTCGACGCCCGCGGCGACGAGATCCCTCAATGTGTACTGATTCCCCTTGGACTTGGACATCTTCTCGCCGTCCACGATGAGGTGGTGGCAGTGCATCCAGGTCCGGACGAAGGGTTTCCCGGTGAACGCTTCGGTCTGGGCGATCTCGTTCTCGTGGTGAGGGAAGATGTTGTCCACGCCGCCGCAATGGATGTCGAAGGTCTCCCCCAGGTACTTCGTGCTCATGGCCGAGCATTCGATGTGCCATCCGGGCCGGCCGGGCCCCAGATCGGTCTCCCAGAAGGGTTCTCCCTCCTTGGGCGCTTTCCAGAGGGCGAAGTCATGGACGTTCTCTTTCTCGTACTCGTCCGCGTCGCTCCGGCGTCCGGGCTCGAGGTCGTCCAGGCGGATCTTGGAGAGCTTTCCGTAGGCCGGGAACCTGGCGATGCTGAAATAGACGGAGCCTTCCTTGGTAGTAAGCGTAGCCCTTGTCCAGGAGGCCCCGGATGAGGGCCGTCATCTCGGGGATGTGCTCCGTGGCCCGGGGGTAGGCGTACGCCGGCATGATCCGGAGCGTCGCGGAGTCCTCGAAAAAGGCCAGGGTAAAGGCCTCGGTGTATTCCCGGAGTGTCTGTTTCCGGCGCTGGGCGCCGAGGATGGTCTTGTCGTCCACGTCCGTGATGTTCATGACGTGGGTGACCTCGAAGCCCGAGAACAGGAGGAAGCGCTTCAGGATGTCCTCGAAGACGTAGGCCCGGTAGTTGCCGATATGGGGATAGCCGTAGACCGTCGGGCCGCACGTGTAGAGGCCGACGCGGCCGGGGACCATGGGAACGAACGGCTCGACCTCACCGCTCAACGTATTGTGGAACCTGATCATGTCGCCCTATTATGGAAAAAGCCCCCCGTCGCGTCAACTGTTCCCGGCTTGAGCGATTTGGCCCTGATGCCAAGAAAAAAGGAACTTGCGCCACGCGCCTCACGTATCTTACTATAGGCTATAGCGCGCAAGGGCCCCGAGGCGGGGCTCGCCGGGCCCATAGACCATCAAGGAGAAAGCACCCATGACAAAGCATGACGAAAGGACAAGCGGCGGGATCCTGAGACAGCTCCGCATCCTGCAGGTCTATGCCGTCCTCTCCGCCCTTTTCATGGCGGTCTTCTTTCTGACGGCGTCCAAGACCCCCGAGGCGACGGCCAAGTTCAAGGAGATCGAGGTCGGACGCATCAACGTCGTCGAGCCGGACGGCACCCTCCGCCTGGCGCTCTTCAACAACACGCAGTCTCCCGGCAATATCCTGGACGGGCGGTATTTTCCTGAAAGGGAAGGCAAGCGGGGAGCGGGCCTGATGTTCTTCAACGACAAGGGCGACGAGTGCGGCGGCCTCACCTACGGGGCCCGCGAAGTGGACGGCAGGCCCGAAGCGGGCGGCGGCATCATGTTCGACCGGTACCGCCAGGATCAGATCGTGGGGATCCGGTATTCGGAATCGAAGAACGGGGCCAGGGCCGGGCTGATGGTCTGGGACCGGCCCGACACGCCGCTCATTCAGCTCGTCGACAGGTTCGAGGCGGTCAAGAAGATGACGGAGGGGCCGGATAAGGCCGAAGCCAGCCGGAAGCTGGAGCAGGCTATGGCCGCGGGCGAATTCGGCGCGGACAGGGTCTTCGTCGGAAAAGGCGCGGACGGCGCCGCGACCGTCATCCTTTCCGACAAACAGAGCAAGCCCCGGATCGTCATGTCCGTCGATGCCGGAGGCACGCCGAAGCTCGAATTCCTCGACAAGGACGGGAAGGTCATCGACAGCTTTCCCCGGCCGGCTCCTTCGCCGGGGGAATAGGCCCCCGGAAGGGACGGCGGACCCCAGGCGCCCCCGGCCGGGCGTTCCATTGACCCACGGCCGCGGACTGTGAGATAATAACTTTTCCTCATAATCCGTCTTTATAAGGGGTCCGATATGCCGCTTCATAAGATCGGTATCCGCAGGGAAGACATCAACAAGTGGGAGAGACGGGCGCCCCTGATCCCGTCCCACATCCGAGAGCTCGTCCGCGACCACGGGCTCGAGGTCTACGTCCAGCCCTCGGCCATCCGGGTGTTCCCCGATGCCGACTACGCCCTGGAGGGGGCCAAGGTCCAGGAGGACATCTGCCCGTCGCGGACCGTTTTCGCCATCAAGGAGATCCCCATCGAGAGCCTGGGGAAGGACAAGGTCTACGTCTTCTTCTCGCACACGGCCAAGGGCCAGTCCCACAACATGCCCATGCTCAAGCGGATGATGGAGCTCGGCTGTTCCATCATCGACTACGAGAAGATCGTCAACGAAAAGGGCCAGCGGATCCTGTTCTTCGGGAGCTATGCCGGCCAGGCCGGCATGATCGATTCTCTCTGGGCCCTGGGGCGGAGGCTGAAGCTCGAGGGCCTCGATACGCCGTTCCTGCGCCTGGAGCAGACGGTCCGTTACCAGAGCCTCGTCGAAGCGAAGGAGGAGGTGGCCGAGGTGGGCCGCCTCATCCACAAGAAGGGCCTGCCTCCCGGTCTGGTCCCGTTCGTCTGCGGATTCCTGGGCTACGGCCACGTCTCCCAGGGCGCCCAGGAGATCTACGATCTCATCCCCCACGACACGGTCTCGCCCAAGGACCTGCCGGGGCTCTTCCGGAAGTCGGGCCCGCCCGCCCGCGGGCTCTACAAGGTCGTCTTCAAGGAAGAGGACATGGTCCGGCCGGCGGCTCCGGGCGGCGTCTTCGAGCTCCAGGATTATTATCGCGAGCCGGGGAAATACGTTCCGGTCGTGGAAAGCTATCTTCCGTACCTCAACCTGATCATCAACGGCATCTACTGGACGCCGAAGTTCCCCAAGTACATCACCAAGACGGCCCTGGCGAGGCTTTACGCGGGGGGCATCCCGCCCCGGCTGAAGGTCATCGGGGACATCACCTGCGACATCGACGGCTCCCTGGAATGCACCGTCCGGGCCACGGATTCGGAAGAGCCGGTCTACGTCTACGATCCCGCCAAGGATACCGCCGTGACGGGCATCGAGGGCAACGGGCCGGTCGTCATGGCGGTCTACAATCTTCCCGCCGAGCTGCCGCTCGAGTCCTCGGCCTTCTTCAGCGGGGGCCTCAAGAAGTATGTCCCGGCCATCGCCGCGGCGGATTTCCGGGTCCCGTTCGACAAGTGCGAGCTCCCGCCCGAGGTGCGCCGGGCCGTCATCCTTTACCGCGGCGAGCTCACGCCCGACTACAAGTATCTGTCCGGATACCTCGCCTAGCCCGGACCGGAAAGGAAGGACGTCATGAAGAAGATCTTCGTTGCCGGCGCCGGTCTCGTCGTCAGGCCGCTGGTCGGGTACCTCCTCGATCAGCCGGACTTCCAGGTCGAGGTGGGCGATGTCGAGCCGGACCGGGCGGCGCGGCTCGTCGCCGGCCGCCCGCGCGGGACCGCCGTCATCCTGGACATTCAGGACGAGGCCGCGCTCAGGAAAAGGATCGCCGGGGCCGACCTGGTCGTCAGCATGGTCCCGTACACGTTCCATCCGGTCATCGGCAGGATAGCGATCGATCTGGGCAAGCCCATGGTCACCGCGTCCTACGTCAGCCCGGCCATGAAGGCCCTGGACGAGGACGCCAGGAGGAGAGGCGTCATCCTCCTGAACGAGCTCGGCCTCGACCCCGGCATCGACCACATGGAGGCGATGCGGGTCATCCACCAGATCAAGGGCGGGGGCGGCCAGGTCCTCGGCTTCGTCTCGTGGTGCGGCGGACTTCCGGCCCCCGAGGCGAACACCAATCCCTTCGGATACAAGTTCTCCTGGAGCCCCAAGGGCGTCCTGCTGGCGGGGAAGAATTCCGCCCGGTACCTCGAGGACGGGAAGGTCGTCTTCATCCCGTCCGAGAAGCTGTTCGAAGGCTGCCGGACCATCTCCGTCCCCGGCTGCGGGGACTTCGAGGGCTATCCCAACCGTGATTCCGTCTCCTATGCGGACGCCTACGGCATTCCGGAAGCGAAGACCATGCTCCGAGGGACCCTGCGCTATGCCGGATGGTGCGCGACCATGAAGAAGATCGGCGACCTCGGCCTCCTGGACCAGGAAGAGAGGAAGCTCGCCGGCATGACCTATGCCGGCCTCGTCGGGGAGCTCGCCCATGCGGGCCCGGGCGCGAACCTCAAGAAGGCCGTCGGCACGGTCCTGCGCCTGGCCCAGGATTCGGCCGTGCTGGGGCGCATGGAATGGCTCGGGCTCTTCGAAGAAAAGCTGATCCCGGCCGGTGTCGGCACGGTCCTCGACGCTTTGGCCGCCCTGATGATCGAGAGGCTCCGGTACGAGGAAGGGGAGAGGGACATGATCGTCCTCCGGCACGAGTTCCTGGCCGGCCGGCCGGACGGGAGAACGGAACGGATCGTCTCGACGCTGATCGATCACGGCATCCCCGACGGGGATTCCTCGATGTCGCGGACCGTCGGGCTTCCGGCGGCCATCGGGGCCCGGCTGATCCTGGAGGGGAAGATCCTCAAGACGGGCGTCCAGACGCCCATCGACCCCTCCATCTATGTGCCCGTCCTCGAAGAGCTCTCCCGCCACGGCATCGTGTTCCGGGAAGAGCGGTTCGACGCCAAGGCTTGATCCGCGGGGGCCGGTCCCCATCTTTCGGGAGGGAGGGCAGCATGACGCGCAAACCCTTCGTAGCGGGCCAATTCTACCCGGGGCGGCCCCGGGAGCTTCGGGAGATCCTCGAACGGATGACGGACCGCGAGACGGCGAAGGAAGAGGCGATCGCGGTCGTATCGCCGCACGCCGGGTACGTCTATTCGGGCGCCGTCGCGGGAGCCGTGTTCTCGTCCGTCGTCGTCCCCGATACGGTCATCATCCTGGGGCCGGGCCACAGGCCGATCCGGCCCGTTTTCGCGGTCCAGGGCGAAGGATCCTGGGAAACCCCCCTGGGCGTCGTCCCGATCGAATCGGGCCTGGCGAAGGCCCTGCTCGACGCCTGCCCGCTAGTGCCGCAACGACGCGAAGGCCCATGAACAGGAGCACTCCCTCGAGGTCCAGGTCCCGTTCCTCCAACACTTCTCGCCGGGGGTATCCATCGTTCCGGTCTGCGTATCCTACGCCGCCTCCCTCGCGGACCTCCAGAGCCTTGGGAAAGGCCCTGGCCGACGCCGTCCGCGGCTTCGGGCGCCCCGTGCTCATCGTGGCCAGCACCGACATGAGCCATTATGTGAGCCGGGTCGAAGCGAAGGAGAAGGACGGACGGGCCATCGACCGCATCCTCGCCCTCGATGCCGAGGGCCTTTTTCGGACGGTCGTCGGAGAAGAGATCAGCATGTGCGGTTTCCAGCCCGTGACGGCCGCCATCGTCGCGGCCCGGGCGCTTGGGGCGGTCAAGGCCGAGCTCGTCCGCTATGCGACGTCCGGGGACGTCACGGGGGACGACAGCGGCGTCGTCGGGTACGCCGGGCTGAGGATCCTCCGCGGCCCCTCGCGTTGACTAAACCGCCCCTGCATGCTATAAATTTTTTAGGATCATGATGGATACGTCCGTTCTGAAGGAAAAGGACCAGCGCGTCCTGAAGCTCGTCGTCGAGGCCTACCTCGAGGGCGGGCGGCCCGTCAGCTCGGGAGAGGTCTTCGGAAAGAAGCGGCTCCCGGGCTCGCCGGCGACCTTCCGGAACGCCATGGCCCGCCTGGGATCGAAAGGCTTTCTGTCCCAGCCCCATGCCTCGGCCGGGCGCGTCCCGACCGACAAGGGCCTGCGGTTCTACGTGAACAGTCTCCTCGCGGAGGTCCTCTTCCCCCGAGACGATAGGACTCTCGTCCCCGAGGACCTGGGATCCAAGAGCGGGGACCTCGATTCCCTGCTCATCGAGGTCTCCCGGATCCTGGCGGTTCATTCCGACAACCTGGGGTTCGTCATCTCTCCCCGCATCTCGCAGATCCCGTTCCGCCACCTCCGGTTCATGAAGGTCTCCGAGGACAAGGTCATGGCCATCCTGGTCACCCCGTTCCAGATGGTGCTGACCCAGATCGTGGAAAGCCGGACGCCGTTCACCCAGGTCGAGCTCGACCGGGCGGCCCAATACGTCAACCTGAACTTCCGGGGCAAGAACCTGCTGTTCATCCGGGATTTCCTGTTCCGGGAGCTTCCGAAGTACCGTCTGAAATACGAAGACAGCGTCCAGAAGCTGTCCGCGCTGGTCCGGACCTACGTCAGCCAGGAGGACGCGAACAGCCGGATCATCCTCCAGGGGACGTCGCGGCTCCTCAACAAGGCGGCCCTGTTCGGCGGCGGACGGCTCGAGGCCCTGTTCCAGAGCTTCGAGGAGAAGGCCAACCTGGCCAGGCTGATCACGGACCTCATCAGTCTCGACCGGGTCAAGGTCCTGATAGGCTCCGAGGCCGACAGCCCGGGCATCCAGGACTGTTCTCTCATCCTCTCCCACTACGGGACGGGCAGTCAGGTCCTCGGCTCGCTGGGGATCATCGGGCCGAAGAGGATCCCCTACGACAAGATCATTCCGCTCGTCGACAGCGTCGCCAAACGGCTGAGCCGGGCCATCACCTCCTCCGATCACGAGGTTTCCCTATGAACGATCCCAAAGACAAGAAGGCCGCCGAGGACATCGAATACATCCCGGATAAGCCCGAGGAAGAGACGGGGGCGTCTCCCGCCGGCGCCCCGGGGGCCGAGCCCTCCGCGGCGCCCGTCCCGAAGGCGGAGCCTTCCGCCGCCGGTGCCGAGGACGGGCGGCATCTCAAGGCCCGAAAGCGGGAGGCCGAGATGCGCCAGCTCCGCGCGGAGCGGGACGAGCTCAAGGATCAATACCTCAGGGCGATGGCCGAGATGGACAACCTGAGGAAACGGGTCGAGCGCGACAGGTCCGAATACACCCAGTACGCCCTGAGCGAGCTCCTGCTCGAGCTCCTCGGGGTCCTGGACAATTTCGAGCGCGCCCTCGGCGCGGCGGACGCGTCCCCGGAAGGCAAGAGCTTCCGCGAGGGCGTCGAGCTGATCTACCGGATGTATCAGAGCGCCCTGTTCAAGAGGGGCGTCCGGGCCATAGAGGTCAAGGACCGGACGTTCGATCCGAACATCCATCACGCCATGATCACGGAGGAATCCGACGCCGTGAAGGAGCCCGAGATCGCCGAGGTGCTTCAGAAAGGCTACATGCTCCATTCCCGCCTGCTCCGGCCGGCCCTGGTCAAGGTCGTCGTCCCGAAGAAAGATTAGCATGGGACGCGTCATCGGGGTCGATCTGGGCACGACCTACTCCTGCGTCGCCTATCTCGACGGGGAGAGCCCCGTCGTCATCCCGAACCTGGAAGGGTTTCCGACGACCCCGTCGGTGGTCTCCTTCACGACCTCGGGCGAGAGGCTGATCGGCAACCTGGCCATGCGCCAGGCCCTGACGAACCCCGAGAACACCATCTTCGCGGTCAAGAGGCTGATCGGCCGCAAGTTCAACTCCCCGGAGGTGACCGCGGCCCGGCAGAGGACCCCCTACCGGCTGATCGAGGCCGCCAACGGCGACGTCATGATCGGTCTCGATCCCCAGGTCCTGACGCCCCAGGAGATCTCGGCCATGATCCTGGATTATCTCCGGACGTGCGCCGAATCCTTCCTGGGCGACAGCGTCTCCGATGCGGTCATCACCGTGCCCGCCCACTTCAACGACAGCCAGCGGCAGGCCACCAAGGACGCGGGCCGGATCAGCGGGCTCAACGTCCTCCGCGTGATCAACGAGCCGACCGCCGCGAGCCTGGCGTTCGGCCTGAACACGAAGAAGAACGTCACGGCGGCGGTCTACGACATGGGGGGCGGCACGTTCGACGTCACCCTCCTCGAGATCAACGACGGCGTCTTCCACATCCTCGCGACGAACGGCGATTCCTACCTGGGGGGAGAGGATTTCGACAACCGCATCGTCGAGTGGATCGTCGACGAGTTCCGCAAGGAAGGCGGAGCGGATGTCTTTCAGGACAAGCTCGCCCTCCAGAGGGTCAAGGAGGCCTGCGAGCGGGCCAAGCGCGAGCTGTCCTTCACGACGGAGACCGAGATCAACCTGCCCTTCATTTCGGCCAAGGGGGCGGGGCCCAAGCACATCCGGAGGATCCTTTCGCGCCGCCTCCTCGAGGACCTGACGGGCGACCTGATCGACCGGACCATCCCCCTCATCGAGCGCGCTCTCGGGGACGGCCGGCTCGGGCCGGAGAACATCGGCGAGGTCATCCTGGTCGGCGGCCAGACCCGCATGCCGATGATCAAGGAGCGGGTCTCGAAGTTCTTCAACAAGAGGCCCGCCGAGCACGTCAATCCGGACGAGATCGTCGCCATGGGCGCCGCCATCCAGTCGGGGATCCTGAAGGGCGAGATCAGCGACCTGGTCCTCCTCCTGGACGTCACGCCCTTTTCCCTGGGCATCGAGACGGAAGGGCGACACCTTCCAGAGGATCATCGAGCGGAATACGACCATCCCGGTCAAGAAGAGCCAGGCGTTCACGACGGTCGAACACAACCAGAGGCGGGTCCGGGTCCATGTCCTCCAGGGGGAGAACGACATCGCCTCGCAGAACAAGTCCCTGGCCACGTTCGAGCTCGTCGGCATCGAGCCGGCGCCGGCGGGCGTGCCCCAGATCGACGTCATGTTCGAGATCGACGCCGACGGCATCGTCAAGGTCTCGGCCAAGGACAAGGCCACCGGGCGCCAACAGAGGATCCAGGTCCGGGCGTCCTCGGGGCTGTCGTCCGAGGACATCGAGAAGATCATGGATAAAGAAGGCCGGGGGGGCCTGAGAAAGTAATAAGATGTCCGAACGCAATTTCTACGAGATCCTGGGAGTGCCTTCCGGCGCCTCCCCGGAGGAGATCAAGAAGGCCTACCGTCAGGAGGCGCTCAAGCACCATCCGGACCGGAACCCCGGGAACCGGGAGGCCGAAGAGCGCTTCAAGCTGGCGGCCGAAGCCTACAGCGTCCTCATCGATCCGGATAAAAGGTCCGTCTACGACCGCTACGGCTCGGAAGGGCTGAAGGGCCGGGGCGCTCCCGGATTCGACCCGTCCGTATTCATGGACTTCGAGGACATCCTGGGGAACTTTTTCGGCTTCAGCTTCGGCGACTTCTTCGGGGGCACGGACAGGCGCCGGGCGAACCGCCCCCAACGGGGACGGGACCTGGCCCTCGAGCTGGAGATCGGGCTCGAAGAGGCCGCCCTGGGCGCCGACAAAGAGGTCAAGCTCACGCGCCACGAGCGCTGTCCCGCCTGCGAGGGGTCCAAGCTCAAGCCCGGAACGCAGATAGCGGCCTGTCCGGCCTGCCAGGGCCGGGGGCAGATCCGATATCAACAGGGCTTCTTCACCGTTTCCCGGACCTGCTCGCACTGCGGCGGGACCGGCGAGATCATCGCCTCGCCCTGCGGGACGTGCCAGGGAACCGGGAAGGTCAAGGACCGGACGACCCTGAAGATCAAGATCCCGGCCGGGGTCGAGGACGGCACCCGGCTCCGGGTCGCCTCGGAGGGGGAGGCCGGGGACCAGGGCATGCGCCGGGGAGACCTTTATGTCATCACGCGCGTCCGGAAGCACGATTTCTTCGAGCGGGAGGGGAACGACCTCCTCTGCGAGATCCCGCTTTCGTTCGCCCAGGCCGCGCTGGGGGCGCGGGTCGAGGTCCCGACGTTCGAAGGGTCCGAGATCCTGAAGGTCCCGGCGGGGGTCCAGTCGGGCGACACGTTCCGCCTCAAGGGCAAGGGCCTTCGCGAAGTCGGGAGCCATCGGAAGGGGGACCTTTTCGTGAAGATCGCGGTGCGGACGCCGTCCGACCTGTCCAAGGAACAGAAGGCCGTCCTGCTCAAGCTGGCCGAGCTCCGGGGCGAGGTCGTGGATGCCGTGGACCGGAGCGTCGCCTCCAAGGTCAGGAACATCGTCCATTGACGGGAGCTGGACGGGGCCGTTGACGTCGAAACAGTTCTTCCTGGAGCGGATCGACCCGGCCGCCTCGCGGGCCTGGCTCGAAGGGGCCGAGCATCATCACCTGGCGCGCGTGGCCCGGATCAAGCCTGGGGAGGAGATCTGGATCTTCGACCGGACGGGGAATCGTTTCCTGGCCGAGGTCGAGACCGTCGGGAAAGGACCGGAGCCGCATCCGGATCGTCGGGCCCGCCGCGGCCGAGGACGCCGGGCGTGGCCCTCACGCTCGGCCAGGCGCTCATCAAGCCGGCGAACATGGACCTTGTCGTCCGCAAGGCGGCCGAGCTCGGTGTCAAGGTCGCTCGTGCCCGTTCTCACGGCCCGGTCCCTTCAGGGCCTCGCCGGGGACGGCGGGAAGAAGGTCGAACGCTGGAGGAAGATCGCCCTCGAAGCCGCCAAGCAGAGCCGCCGCCCGGCCGTGACCTCGATCGGGCCGTTCACCCCGCTCGGGGACTTCGCCGGCCGGGAAGCCGAAGGCCGCAGGCTCTATCTCTCCGAGAGCGGGGGGATGCTCCTTCGGGAAGTCCTGGCCGGGGCGGGAAGACCGTTCGCGGGACCGCCGTCCGCGGTCCTGCTCACGGGGCCGGAAGGCGGTTGGACGGATGACGAGGAAACGAGATTGAAAGGAGGAGGGTTCGAGGCCGTCAGCCTTGGGCGGACCGTCCTCCGGGCCGAGACCGCGACGATCGTCGCCGTCGGGATGATCGCGCATTTCTGGGGCGGGTGACATGTTCCTGCAAGGACAGAAGGTCGGGAAGTACGAGATCATCCGGTCCCTCGGGAGCGGGGGATTCGGGTCCGTCTTCCTGGCCAAGGATACCTGGCTCGACATCAAGGTCGCCCTCAAGGTCCCCCACAAGCAATCGGTCGAGCTCTACAAGCTCCTCAAGGAGCCGCGGCTCCAGGCCGCCCTCAACCACCCGAACATCGTCCGGATGATCTCGGCGGAGAAGGAGAAGAACGTCTTCTTCATGGTCATGGAGTACGTCAAGGGCCGGACGCTCGAACGTATCCTCGAGAAGGAAAAGGTCCTCGACTGCGAGCAGGCCATGGATTATGTCCGGCAGGTCGCCTACGGCATCGACCATGCCCACAAGAACCGGATCATCCACCGTGACCTCCGGCCTTCGAACATCATCGTCTCCGAGGACGCGACGGTCAAGATCACGGATTTCGGGACCTCGGCCTGGCTGAATTCCGTCCCCTACGCCTCGACGCGGATCGGGTCGCCGCCGTATATGGCCCCCGAGCAGTTCATGGGGAAGGCCTCCTACGCCTCGGACGTCTATTCCATCGGCTGCATCTTCTACGAGATGATCATCGGGCGGCCGCCCATCTTCGACCCGGACCCCTTCAAGATCCTGGAGAAAGCCCAGCAGGGGAAGATCACGCCCCCCAGGATCCGGAACCACAAGGTGCCGAAGGAGGTCGACGAGATCATCATGAAGTGCCTCGCCTCCAGGGTCGAAGACCGCTATCAGGGAGCCGGGGAGATCATCCGGGGCCTGTCCCTCTTCAAGGGCCGGGACACGAAGAGCTCGGAGATCGAGGACATCTTCTCCCGGATCAAGGCCCGGGAGGCCCGCAAGGCCGCCCTCTGCTGGAACTGCCGCCGTCCTCTGCCCCTGAAATCCAGGAACTGCCCCCACTGCGGGGAATCGGTCTGAGCCGGCGTCCGGTTGACTTGGGGCCGGGGATTGCGATACCATGAAATGAACCAAAAAGGCTCGGGAGTTTTCGGAGGAGCCGGGCGACTGAGGTATCTCTGATAATTCCGGGATCAAGGAGAGGCCCATGGTCATCGATGAATTCCTGAAGATCGCCATCGAGAGGGACGCTTCGGACCTTCACCTGAAGGCGGGGAACCACCCGATGGTCCGCGTCCACGGGACCCTGACGCCGCTGACGGGCTTCCCCCGGCTCACGAGCCAGGACACCGAGAGCCTGGCGGGCCAGATGATGACGGATTTCCAGAAGGTCCGTCTCACGGAGGACCTCGACCTCGATTTCGCCTACAGCCTGCAGGGCTTCGGCCGCTTCCGGGGAAGCATCTTCCACCAGCGCGGCTCCCTGGCCATCGCCCTCCGCATCATCCCGCTCGAGGTCAAGACGGTCCGGCAGCTGCTCCTGCCCGAGGTCCTGGAGAAGATCGCTTTCGCCCAGCGCGGCCTCGTCCTCGTCACGGGGACGACGGGGAGCGGCAAGACGACCACCCTGGCCGCCATGCTCGACTACATCAACACCTACCGCCGGGAGAACATCATCACCATCGAGGACCCCATCGAGTACCTCCACAAGGACAAGAAGAGCTCGATCAGCCAGAGGGAGGTCGGGATGGACGTCATGACCTTCTCGCGGGGCCTTCGGGCCTGCCTCCGCGAGGACCCCGACGTCATCCTGGTGGGCGAGATGCGCGACCTGGACACCATCGAGACGGCCCTCCTCGCCGCCGAAACGGGCCACCTCGTCTTCAGCACCCTGCACACCCTGGACGCTCCCGAGAGCATCAACCGCATCATCTCGGTCTTCGCGCCGCATCATCAGCGCCAGGTCCGGCTCCAGCTCGCCTCGATCCTGAAATCCATCATCTCCATGCGGCTCATCCCGAGGATGGACGGCCAGGGACGGGTCCCGGCCGTCGAGGTCATGATCTCCACGCCCTACATCGCGGAATGCGTCGCGGACAGGGACAAGACCTCCCTCATCCGGGACGCGGTCGCCTCCGGCGTCTCTCAATACGGCATGCAGACGTTCGACCAGTCCATCTACCAGCTCTACCGGGACGGCTACATCTCCTTCGAGCAGGGGATGAAGTATTCGTCCAACCCCGACAACTTCAAGCTCCGGGTCATGGGCATCCAGTCGACCCTGGACATCGCCATGGAGGAGATGGAGAAGCAGATGAGCAAGGTCGAGCGGGCCGAGGGGGGAACGGAAGAAGAGGGTCGATGACGTCGCAGCGGATCCGCGAGACCTTCCTCGAGTATTTCTCCCGCCGGGGACACAAGACCGTCAAGAGCTCGTCGCTTCTCCCCAAGGACGACCCGACGATCCTGTTCACCAACGCGGGGATGAACCAGTTCAAGAACGTCTTCCTCGGCCTGGAGACGCGAAGCTACCGGCGGGCCGTCTCGGTCCAGAAGTGCATGCGCGTCAGCGGGAAACACAACGACCTGGAGACGGTCGGCCGGACCGCCAAGCACCACACGTTCTTCGAGATGCTCGGGAACTTCTCCTTCGGCGATTATTTCAAGAGTGAAGCCGTCGCCTTCGCCTGGGAGCTCATGACCGGCGTCTTCGGCCTCGAGTCCGGGCGCCTCTACGCCACGGTCTACGAGGAGGACGACGAAGCCTACCGGATCTGGGAGCGCGACATCGGCGTCCCCGCGGACCGGATCTTCCGCTACGGCAAGAGGGATAACTGGTGGTCCATGGGGGACACGGGCCCCTGCGGCCCGTGCTCCGAGCTCCACTGGGACCTCGGCGCGGACATCGAGCCGGGCGACCCGCGCGGGCTCATCGAGAAGGGGAGCGACCGGTTCGTCGAGCTCTGGAACCTCGTCTTCATGGAATTCAACCAGGACGGGAAGGGAGGCTTGGCGCCGCTCCCGTCCCCCTCCATCGATACCGGCATGGGCCTCGAACGGATGGCCGCCGTCCTCCAGGGCAAGCGCAGCAATTACGACACCGACCTGTTCATGCCGCTCATCGAGGCGGTCTGCGAATCGGCCCGGAGGGAGTATCCCGCCGGCGACGCCGGGGACGTCTCGGTCCGGGTCATCGCCGATCACGTCCGGGCCGTGACGTTCCTCATCGGCGACGGCGTGAGCCCGGCCAACGACGGCCGCGGCTATGTCCTGCGGCGCCTCATCCGCCGGGCGTTCCGGAACGGGAACCTGATCGGGATCGAAGAGCCGTTCCTCTACAAGCTCACCGGCGGGGTCGGCGACATCATGAAAGACGCCTATCCCGAGCTCCTGGCCTCCATGGACTACATTTCCCGGGTCTGCCTGGCCGAGGAGGAGCGTTTCGCCTCGACCCTGGCCTCCGGCCTGCGCATCTTCGACCAGCTCGCCGCCGAGACCCGAAAAGAGGGCTCGACGACGATCTCCGGGGAACGGGCGTTCAAGCTCTACGACACCTTCGGGTTCCCGCTCGACCTCAGCGAGGAGCTGGCGGCCGAAAGGGGCCTGGCCGTCGACGGGACGGGCTTTTCCCGCGAGCTCGAGGTCCAAAGAGACCGGGCGCGGCTGTCCTGGAAGGGCGGCGCCAAACAGAAGGCCAAAATGGCCTACGAGGAGCTGAAGGACCTCGCCGTCCGCTCCGAAGCGCACGAGACCGCCGAGGTCTTCGACGCCGAGGTGCTCGCCGTCCTCAAGGAGGGGAAGCGCGCCTCCCGGCTCGGGCCCGGGGAGGAGGGGGAGGTCGTCCTCGACCGCACCCCCGTCTACGCCGAGGCCGGGGGACAGGTCGGGGACACGGGGGTCCTCAAGAACGGCCTCTTCTCCGGGCTGATAAAGAACGCCTACTACCTGACTCCCGAGATCATCGCCCATGGCGTCAAAGCCCTGTCGGGTACCCTGGCCGCCGGCGACCGAGTCGATGTCCGGGCCGACCTCGAGCGCCGGAAGGCCATCTCCGGGAACCATACGGCGACCCATCTCCTCCACGCGGCCCTGCGCCAAGTCCTCGGGGACCACGTCAAGCAGGCCGGCTCCCTCGTCTCGGACAAGAGGCTGAGGTTCGATTTCTCCCACTTCGCGGCCATGCGGCCCGAGGAGATCCGCAAGGTCGAGGACCTGGTCAACGAGAAGGTCCGGGAGGACCTCGCGGTCACGACGCGCGTCACCTCCCTCGAAGAGGGCATCCGGGAAGGGGCCATGGCCATTTTCGAGGAGAAGTACGGGGAAACGGTCCGGCTGGTCCGGGTGGGCGACTTCAGCAAGGAGCTTTGCGGAGGGATCCACGTCCACGCCACGGGGGAGATCGGGCTGTTCAAGATCCTTTCGGAATCGAGCGTCGCCGCCGGCATGCGCCGGATCGAGGCCGTGACCGGAGGGGAGGCCGTCCGCCACGTCCGGGATCTCGAGGACCTTGTGGCTGGAGTGGAGCAGGGACTGGGCGTCCCGAGGAAGGAGGCCGCATCCCGGATCGAGAAGCTCCGCGCCGCCCTCGAGGATGCGGAAAAGGAGAATCGCGCCCTGCGCCGCAAGCTCGCCCGGGAGCAGTTCGGGGAAGCGGGCGAGGGCGTCCGGACCGTCAAGGGCATCCCCGTCCTCGTCCGGAAGGCTGAGGGCCTCGACATGACCGAGCTCAGGGAGCTCTCCGATTCCCTGAAGCAGAAGCTCGTCACCGGGGTGGTCATCCTCGGCTCCGCGCTCGAGGGGAAGGCCTTTCTGGTCGTTTCGGTCTCTAAGGACCTGACGTCCCGGGTCCAGGCCGGGGCCATCATCCGGGAGCTCGCCCCGCTCGTCGGCGGGGGGGAGGCGGCCGCCCGGATTTCGCCCAGGCCGGGGGATCGAACCCCGCGGCCCTGGACGATGCCCTGGCCGGGAGCCCTGCGATCGTCGAAAAGCTGGCCCGGGAATAGGCCCTGAAATATCACCCCAAGAGGGGATTGCCAAACGCACGCCATTTTGACATGATGATGCCAAGGGACCGATGAAAAGACCTCTCGTGGCCGGGCTCATTTTTCTGCTTGTGGGGATATCTCTATCGCTCCGGGCCCTGCCTCTGGACCCCTCGCGGAAGGCCTATGATCCCGTGGTCAAGAAGGTGGCCAAGAAGCACGGTGTCGAGTCGGACCTCATCCACGCCATCATCCGGGCCGAGTCGAACTACGAGAGCACGGCGGTGTCCCCGAAGGGCGCCATCGGGCTCATGCAGCTGATGCCGGCCACCGGGAAGGCCTACGGCGTCGACAACTTCATCGACCCGGAGCAGAATATCGAGGGCGGCACGAAGTACCTCAAGGACCTGATCAAGCTCTATGGGGGAAAGACGAGCCTCGTTCTCGCCGCCTACAACGCCGGTCAGGAAGCCGTCAAGAAATACAAAGGCATCCCGCCCTACGCGGAGACGCGGGCCTACATCAAGCGCATCCAGTCCGGCTACAAGTTCGCGAACATCCGGACCCGCACGATCATCTACAAGTATTACGACGCCGACGGGAACCTCGTCCTCACCAACGACCCGCGCCTCTACGCCCTGAACACGTCGAATTGAGCCTCCCGGACGGGAGGACGCTTACGTGGCCGGATACCCCTTGACGAGCATCGCGCCCGGCACGATCTCGAAAGTCGCCGGGAGCGTTCCCAGCTGTTCGCCGTCGAGCTCGAGGAGGACGTCCTCCTCCCGCCGGGACACCGCCTCGATGCGACGGCCGCGGATGAGGCTGATCTTGGGGACGGAGAGGTGGCTGCCGTTGATGAGCTTCCAGCCGTGGCGGCAGAACTCGAGGAACCTCATGCCCTTGACAAGGACCATGTCGAAGAGTCCGTCGTCGAGCTTGGCCTCCGGGGCGACCTTCATGCCCTTTCCGAAGACCCGGCCGTTGGCGATGGCGCCGATGAGGTAATCGCTCTCCGGGAGGTCGCGGCCGTCGATCCGGATGCCGAGCCTCTTGTTCCGGTATTGGGCCATGGTCTCGATGAGGCAGCGGACGTAGGACGAAGCCCGGCGCTCCAGGCGGCGCTCGTTGACCTTCCGGACAACCTCGCCGCCGATCCCAAAATCGGCGATATTGAGGAAGACGCGCTCCATGGGGCCGCCGGACGCCGACCGGAACGTCGCCCGGCCGACGTCGATCCGGGCCGAAGGGGCTTCCGTGATGACCTTGAGGGCGTCCTTGAGCCCGGCCGGAATATTCAGGCTCTTGGTCAGGTCGCATCCCGTCCCGGAGGGCACGATGCCCAGGCTGGTCTCGGGGTTGATGATCCGGGCGTTCTCGTAGAAGCCGTTGGCGATCTCGTGCATGGTCCCGTCGCCGCCGACGCCGATGATGAGCTCCGTGCCGTCCTTGATGGCGGCCCGGGTGAGCTCGATGGCCTCGAAGGGCTTTTCGGTGAAATCGTAGCGGAATTCCTTGACGAAGTGGAGGAGCCCCGCCTTGATCTCGGTCCAACGCCGCCGAGTCCGGCCCCGGTTGGATTCGGGGTTGACGATGACCCTGGTCTTAAGGCGCAACGTTCGCTCCTTGGGAGGGTTGGGGCTTGCGGCCGAACAGGGACGCCCCGATGATCCCGCCGAGCGCTCCCACCGCCGCGAAGATCGCAGCGGATAAGAAGAGACCGATGAAGAACATGGGGACGGAGAACCCTCCGGCGCTCCGGTCGATCCAGTTCTCCCATCCCGAGGGCATCTCGTCGGCGAACTCGGCCAGGCGGTCGAACATCCGGCGCATGACGGCCAGGTTGAGCCCCCGGAGAGGGATGCCGATGAGAGAATCGACGACCGCCGCCGCGATCCCGGACAGGGCCCCGACGACGGCCCCGTCCCCGGACGTGAGCGAGACGGGCGAATCCTTGGCCAGAAGGTAGGCGGCCAGCATGGCCCCTCCGATGATCCAGAGACAGCACAGGCAATTCAGGAAGGGGAGCCCCGAGAGGACGCCGGCGACGGCTCCTCCGAGGAGCGCGGGCGTGAGCATCGATGGACGTCTTTCGTTCATGCGTTCTCCTCCGCGGCCGATCCGCCCTATTCTATGCCCTCAGCCCGGTGAATTCAAGCGGGGCCCGCCGGAACGGGTCCGGAAGCCCGGAAGGCGCATCGCGAGGTCATGAAGGCCGGCGATGAAATATACCGGCAGGACGGCGCCCCAGACGAGCCCGGTAGCGAAGCGGACGCCTATGGGGCTCGTCCATAGGCCGGCGATGCCTCCCGCTCCGTCAAGGACGAGAGGGAGAGAGGCCAGGAGGAACGTCCGGACGGCCGGAGGACGGGGACGGGCGAATCCGCGGACGAAAGGGTAGGCCAGCACGCCCAGGACGAACCCCAAGTCGATCCCCAGACAGCGCCCGCAGACCGCCAGCGGGTGACCGGCCAGGCTGAAGCATCGCCCGGGGTCCTGGTGGCAAAGAGGCGCGAAAACCGCATAGAGCAGGGCGGAGATCCCCGGCGACCTATGACGAAGGGCCGGGGCGGCCAGCGTCAGCAGGGCAAGGGCGACGCTTCCGACGAGGGAGAAAAGCCAGGCGGCCAGGGTGGCGCGCTTTTCCGCGATCCCGAGAGGTCCGGCGTCCCCGCGCATCTCAATCCAAACCCCGGAACCTGATCCAGGCCGCGGCGCCGGCGAAGACGAGGGCGTTCACGGTCGGCACCGACAACCTCATGAAACCGGCGTACAGGTCGCGGCCCATGAGATCGAACAGGGACAATCCGAATACGCCGAAATTGATGGCCAGAAAGACCCGGCCCGGGCGGGAGAAGGCGGCAAAATGCTTCAGGACGAGCATAACGACGAGGACGGACGAAAGAAGCGTATAGTCCCAGCCGAGCGGAGATATGAGCGGGATGAGCGTCAGGAGCAGGCCCGATTCGAGGATCATCGGGTTGTCGAGCTTCCTGCCCCGGGACATGAGCCAAAGGAATCCCGCGGCGAGGCCTGCGACGGCAATAAGATATAAGACGGCGGCGAGATCCGGCCTGCCGGTCCATTTCGTGAACATGGCGATGAGAGAGATGTTATCCTGGGTGCTGAAAAGGCTCGGGGTCGACCGCGACAGCGATCCGATCCATTCCCGGTGGACCCATAGGTTGCCCGGGAACCCGAAATAGAGCGCGGGGCCGATGAAGGCCAGGAGAAGGGCCGCGCCGCCGGCACAGGAGAGCCCGCCATCTCCTCCTCAGAAGCCAGTAGGGGAGGAAGATCGCGGCATAGGGCTTGAGGGCCGTGGATATTCCCCAGAGCGCGCCCGCGGCCGCTTCCCGGCCGAAGGAGGAACCGCTCCCTCCGCGCACGAGGAGGAGGATCATGCCGAGCATGAGGGCTGTGATCAGGGCATTGATCTGGCCGAGGGAAAGCTCCCTCAGAAAGCATTTGGCCAGGATGAGAGGGGGGGCGATCCTGAGCAGGAGCGCCTGCCCGCCTTCCGGCCGGGCGAGCATGAACGAGAGCTGGAAGACCAGGATCGTCGAACCGAGCACGAGGATGAACCAAACGGTCTTGGCCGCGTCCAAGGGGAGCCAGGAGACCGGGACGTAGAGCAGGGCGGAAAAGGGCGGGTACTTGAACTGATAATGGCCGTCCCCGGCCCGATAGAGGGTTTCCCCGGCCCGGATCCGTTGCCCGGCCTCGTAATTCACCTCGAAGTCCACCATCCCCCGGCGCCCCCGAACGACAAAAAGGATGGCGCACAGGGCGATGACCGCGAAGAGAAGAGCGATCGGGAGGCGGTTCTTTCCCATGGGCCTTTTCAACCTATCCGAGGCCCGGGGATTTGTCAATCGGCCCTCGGCGGCGCGATCCGTCCGGTTGACATCGGCCCCCGGCCGCGTGTAGATTGAGGGCAAGCAAGATTTCTCGGGCTTTCCTTTGAGCGAGAGAAGGAGGTGGCGATGAAGTCCTGTAACGGGTTGGGGATCCTCTCATTGCTGGTCCTGGCGGCGTTCCCGCCGCCGGCGCTTTCCCAGACGGCGGAGGCCGCGAAGGTCCTGGAGCAGTGCTCTTCCGGCGCCGTCGCGATCTCGTTCCTCGGCGAGAACAAACAGGAGATCGCCCGGGGAACGGCCTTTGCCATCTCCGAGGACGTCGTCGTCACGAACTTGCACCTGGTCAGCCGGGCCTTCGACGCGGAGGCGGTCAACACCAAGGGGAAAAAGCTCAAGGTCGAAGGGATCGTAGCCTTTTCGAAGCCCTGCGACATCGCCCTCCTCAAGCTCAAGGGCAAGCTCCAGCCGCTCGTCGCGGCCGCGGGAGAAGCCCCCGCCGTCGGGACGCGCATCTTCGCCGTCGGCGCCAACGAGGCGGGCGAGATCGTCGTCTCCGAGGGAACGATCCGGGGGTTCCTCGAGCTCGAGCCCGGGCGGAGATGCATGGATGTCTCCCTGGCCGTCCCTTCGTCCTTCTCCGGAAGCGCCGTCACGGACCTGGACGGCCGGGTCATCGGGGTCGTCCTGGCGCTCGAACGGCTGAAGAGCGTCATCCCCGCGAGCGCGTTCGCGGGTCTCGGCGGCTCGCCGAAGCTCACGCCCCTCAAGGACATGGCCCATGAGGACTATTTCATGGGGCTCGAAGGCGCCTACCTCGCCGGCAGGCTCGCCGCGATGATGGACGAGCCCATGGCCGCCCGGATGTACCTCGAAAGGGCCGTCGGCCTGGATCCCTCGCTCGTCGAGGCCCACGCCCTCCTCGCCTCCGTCTATCGGGGCCAGGCGGACCTGGCCGCCGCAGCGGCGGCCTACAGCAAGGTCATCGCCCTCGATCCGGGGCGTGTCGCCGCTCATCACAGCCTCGGGTCCATCTACAACCGCATGCAGCGCTTCGCCGACGCGGCCGCCTCCCTCGAGAAGGCCGTCTCCCTGGACCCGAACCGGGCGGATGCTTTCCTGGAGCTCGGCCAGGCCTATGAAGATTCCAAGGATTTTGCCCGGGCCGCCGAGGCCTATGAAAAATACGTCGCCCTGAAGCCCGAGAATCCCTGGACCGGGTATCTCCGCCTGGGAACGTGCCGGTTGGAGCTCGGCCAGCCCGAGGCCGCGGTGGCCGCTCTGTCCGAGGCCCTGAAGCTCCAACCCCGCGACGTGAAGACGAACTTCACCCTGGCCACCGCTTTCACCAAGGCCAAGAACCTGGAGCAGGCCGAAGCGACCTATAAAGCGCTCGTCGGCCTCAACCCCGAGGGGGGCACGACGTACTATGGCAGGATCATCCAGATGTACGACGAGGCCGGCCAGTACGACAAGGCGATCGACGCCGCCCGGAAGATCATCGAGATGAACCCGAAGAACGAGCTCGCCGTGTTCAACCTCGGCATCATGTTCCTCAAGCTTCAGCGCACCGACGAGGCCGTCCAGGCCTTCCGGGACGCGCTGGTCCTCAAGCCGGACTACGCCTCCGCCCAGTACAACATCGGCTACAGCTATTCCCTCGCCAAGCGGTGGAAGGAATCCGTCGAGGGGTTCCAGCAGTACACCAAGATCGCTCCCGACGATCCGCTGGGGTACCTCAACGTCGGCGTCGGCCTCATGATGCTCAAGAGCTTCGAAGCGGCCCTGGAGCCCCTGAGGAAGTGTATCGAGCTCAAACCCGACAACGCCGTGGCCCACTACAACCTGGCCATCGTCTACCTCAATCTCAAGGACAATTTCAGCGCCCGCGAGGTCTACAAGACCCTGCTCACGCTCAATCCCGAGTATGCCGAACGGCTGAAAAAGCTCCTGCGCTGAGCGCTCGTTGACAGGCCGCGCCGATTGTGCTAATTCTATGGTCTGGTTTCCAGTTCACAGCCTCCTTCTCGCTCTCCAGCTTCTCGCCGGGAAGGGACGGCCTCAGACATCCCCGTTCCTGGCAATATATTGAAGAGATTGAAGATACGGGCAGGTGGCGGAATTGGCAGACGCGCTAGGCTTAGGACCTAGTTCCTGACGAAGGAGTGCGGGTTCGAACCCCGCTCTGCCCAGACTCCGCTCTCGGGACCGGTGAAAGAAGGATAAATGTCCATGGATCACGAATCAGGCGCGGACAGGATCAAGACCATCAGCCCGAGCCGCAGGGAGATCGATCTGGCCATCCCCCCGGCCGCTGTCGGCGCGGAGATGGAGACGATCCTGGCGGAATACGCGGCAAAAGCGAAGCTGGCGGGTTTCCGGAAGGGCAAGGCGCCCCGGGAGCTCGTCCGGGGCATGTTCCTGGACGAGATCCGGAAGGACGCCGCGGACGCCCTCGTCCCCAAGGCCTTCGAAGAGGAGATCAACTCCGCCGGCCTGCGTCCGGCGAGCGTCCCGGTCATCCGCGAAGCCCATTACGAGGACGACGGGACCCTCCACGCCGTCGTGGATTTCGATGTCATGCCCGAGTTCGCTCTTCCGGACTATAAGGGGATCCGCCTCGCACGCAAGGAGCCGGCCGTCGAGGAGGCGGAGATCGAAACGGCGCTCGAAGACCTTCGCCAGCGGGCCGCCGAGTATGTTCCCGCCGAGGGAAGGGGAGTGGCCGACGGCGACTATGCCGTCGTCGAGGTCCAGGGGCGCGACCTGAAGACGAAGAAAGCCTTCCCGCTCGAGAAGGCCGTCGTTCTGGCCGGCCAGCCCGGGAACGAGCCCTTCCTGAACGAGCATCTTCCCGGAACGAAGCCGGGGGAGGAGAAGGCCTTCACGGTGACCCACCCGGCCGACCATCCCAACAAGAAGCTTGCGGGGAAGGACGTGGAGTACAGGCTCAAGGTGCAGTCCATCAAGGAGAAGAAGCTCCCGGCGCTCGACGACGACCTGGCCAAGACCGTGGGCGATTTCAAGAGCCTCGACGAGCTCAGGGATAAGCTCCGGGAACGGCTCCTCTCTTCCAAGAAGGCCGCCGACCGGAACCGGATGGCTTCGGAGCTCCTCGCCAAGATCGCGGAGGGGGTCGACGTCGAGCTTCCCGAGAGCCTGGTCGAAGAGGAGACGAGGGCCGTCCTCAAGCGCATCTTGAGCGCCTATCCCCAGGCCCGGCTCGGCGAAGAACAGGCCCGGGGCCTGGCGGCCGAGGGACGGAAGCAGGCGGAACGGAACATTCGGAACAACCTCGTCCTCAGCCGGATCGCGGAGAAGGAAGGGATCACGGTCTCGGGCTCCGAGGTCGAGGAGGAGATGAAGAGGCTGGCCGAGGCCAATCAGGTGCCCCTGGCCAGGGTGGTCGAAACGGTGGACAGGGAGGGCCGAAGAGGGGATATCGAGGAGTCCCTGCTCTTCGGGAAGACCATTGACTTTTTACTGGGCCAAGCTATAATAGAATAAGAATCTTACATAATGACGCTCATCCCCTTCGTCGTCGAGCAGGATGGCCGCAACGAGCGGGCTTATGACATATATTCGAGGCTCCTGAAGGACCGCATCATCTTCATCGGATCCGAGATCGGCGACGAGGTCGCCAACGCGGTCATCGCCCAGATGCTCTTTCTGGAGGCGGAGAACCCGGATAAAGAGATCGCCTTGTACATCAACTCCCCCGGGGGCTCCGTCACCGCGGGCCTGGCGATATACGATACGATGCAGTTCGTGACCTCGGATATCGCGACGATCGTCGTCGGCCAGGCCGCGAGCATGGCCGCCGTCCTCCTGGCCGCGGGAACGGCCGGGAAGAGGCAGGCGTTGCCCAACTCGAGGGTCGTTCTGCACCAGCCCTTCGGGGGCTTCCAGGGGCAGGCGTCCGACGTCGCCATCCAGGCCCGGGAGATCCTGAGGATCCGGGAGGCGATCAACCGGATCCTGATCCGGCACACCGGCCAGCCGGCCGACAGGATCGAGCACGACCTGGAGAGGGACTTCATCATGACCGCCGGGCAGGCCGTCGAATACGGGCTGGTCGACCGGATCATCGAGTCCCGCCCCCGGACGCGGACTTGAGAGCGGCCCCGGAGCGACGGGGACCGCGCCGATCTTTCATCAGGAGTTCAGGTTCAGGCACATGACAGAGAATAGACAGGGACCCCAGAACGCGGCGATCCGCTGCGCCTTCTGCGGGCGCTCCCAGGCCCAGGCGCGAAAGCTCGTCGCCGGACGCGGAGGCATCCACATCTGCGACCGGTGCGTCGACGCGGCCCACATCCTCATCGACGCCGACCGGCCGCGCGAGGCGGAGCCCCCGGCGGTCGCCGCCCCGTTCCCTTCGCCCCGGGAGATCAAGAAGGCCCTCGACGAGCACATCGTCGGCCAGGAGCTGGCGAAGAAGAAGATCGCGGTCGCGGTCCACAACCACTACAAGCGGGTCTCGATGCCCGCCTCCGGCGACGTCGAGATCGCCAAGAGCAACATCCTCCTCATCGGGCCCACGGGGACGGGCAAGACCCTGATGGCCCAGACTCTGGCCCGGCTCCTCGCCGTGCCGTTCGCCATCGCCGACGCGACCACGCTGACCGAGGCCGGCTACGTCGGCGAGGACGTCGAGAACGTGGTCCTCAAGCTCTTCCAGGCCGCCGGGGGGAACCTCTCCCGCGCGGAGAAGGGCATCGTCTACATCGACGAGCTCGACAAGATCGGCCGCAAGAGCGAGAACCCCTCGATCACCCGGGACGTCTCCGGCGAGGGCGTCCAGCAGGCCCTTCTCAAGATCATCGAAGGGACCGTCGCCAACGTGCCGCCCCGCGGCGGCCGCAAGCATCCCCAGCAGGAGTTCATCCCCGTCGACACGACGAACATCCTGTTCCTGTGCGGCGGGGCCTTCATCGGCCTGGACAAGATCATCGCCCAGAGGCTGGGACGGTCCGCGGTGGGATTCCGGTCCCCGCGGGCCCGTTCCCGCGAAGCGGGCTCGACCGACGCGCTCCTCCGGCGGCTCATCCCCCAGGACCTCATCAAGTATGGATTGATCCCCGAGCTCGTCGGCCGCATCCCCGTCACCGCGGTCTTTTCGGACCTCGGACTCGCGGACCTGGTGGACATCCTGACCAAGCCGAAGAACGCCATCATCAAGCAGTACCAGAAGCTCTTCGAGCTCGAGGGGGTCCGCCTGTCTTTCACGGGCGACGCCCTGGAGGCCATCGCCCGGAGCTCCATGGCCCGGGGGCTGGGCGCCCGCGGCCTGCGGTCGACGATCGAGGACCTGATGCTGGAACTCATGTACGACCTCCCCGGGGCCGGAAGATCCGGGGCGATCGAGATCACCCGGGAGATGGTCGAAGCCAGCGACCCGTCGGACAAGGAACTCACCCCGGCGATCGGAGCGTGACCCATGCCAGAAACCGAGAGCGAAGTCATACGGAACATCCCGCTGATCCCTCTCCGGGACCTCGTCGTCTTTCCGGCGACCCTGGTGCCGTTCATCGTCGGCCGGCCCTCGTCCATCCAGGCCCTGGAGAAGGCCGCCGAGAAGGACAAGATGATCTTCCTCGCGGCCCAGATGGACGCCTCGATCGACAACCCCAGCCCCAAGGACATCTATTCCATGGGGGTGACGGCGAAGATCATCCGGACGGTCAAGACCGACGAAAAGAACATGAAGGTCATCGTCGAGGGCAAGAGCCGGGCCCGGATCGTCGAGTACCTCAGCACGTACCCGTACTATCAGATCCTGGCCAAGGTCCTCAAGGAGGCCGAGGACCGGACGCCGGACGCCAAGGACCTCCTGAAGAGGGTCCTGTCGCTGTTCGAGGAGTACCTGAAGCTCAACCAGAACGCCAACCTCGATTCCATCATCCCCGCCCTGCGGGAGAACACCGCCGACCGGATCGCGGACATCATCGCCTCCCATCTGTACCTGCCCCTCGACGAGAAGCAGAACCTGCTCGAGACCACGAACAGCCTGGAGCGCCTGCGGCGCCTGAACTACGTCCTGGAGAACGAGATCCTCAAGATCCATTCCGCCTTCCAGCGCGACGCCCAGAAACAAGGCCGCCGGAGGCCGACCCTCAAGGACGGAGGAGCTCCGAAGGGCTTCCCGCCGGGGGCAGGGGGCGCCCGCAAGGAAGACCAGCCGAACGAGGTCGAGGAGCTGAGACAGAAGGTCGCCGCGGCCAAGATGCCGCAGGACGCCGAGGAGAAGGCTTACAAGGAGATCGAGCGGCTGGAAGCCATGCCGCCGATGTCCGCCGAGGCGACGGTCAGCCGGAACTACCTCGACTGGCTGCTCTCCCTCCCCTGGATCAAGAAGACCCGGGAAAAAAGGGACCTCAAGGAAGCCGAGACCATCCTCAACGAGGACCACTTCGGCCTGGAGAAGGTCAAGGAAAGGATCCTCGAGTATCTGTCGATCCGCCAGCTGGTCAAGAATCCGAAGGGCGTCATCCTCGGCTTTCTCGGACCGCCGGGAGTGGGCAAGAGCTCCCTGGGGAAATCCATCGCCCGGGCGACGGGGCGGAAGTTCGTCCGCCTGTCCCTGGGAGGCGTCCGTGACGAGGCCGAGATCCGCGGCCACCGCCGGACCTATATCGGGGCCTACCCCGGGCGGATCATCCAGATGATCAAGCGGGGCGGGACCAAGAACCCCGTCTTCCTCCTCGACGAGGTCGACAAGATGAGCATGGACTTCCGGGGCGATCCCGCCTCGGCCCTCATGGAGGTCCTGGACCCCGAGCAGAACAGCACGTTCCTCGACCATTACATCGACACCGACTTCGACCTGTCCCAGGTCATGTTCATCGTGACGGCCAATATGCTCGACCCGATCCCGAAGCCCCTCATCGACCGGATGGAGATCATCCGCATCCCCGGCTACACCGAAGAGGAGAAGCTCGAGATCGCCAAGCGGTTCCTCCTGCCGAAGCAGACGAAATCCCACGGCCTTGCGGCCGGCGAGAACCTCAAGTTCACCGATCCGGCCATGCTCAAGCTCATCCGCGAGTACACGCGGGAGGCGGGCGTCCGGAACCTGGAGCGGGAGATCACGACGGTCTGCCGGAAGGTCGTCAAGAAGGTCGTCCTCGAGGGACGGGAACACAAGGAAAAGGTCACCCCGAAGAACCTCGAGACCTACCTCGGCGTCCCCAAGTTCCGCCGGTCCGAGATCGACACCAAGGACGAGGTCGGCGTCGCCCTGGGCATGGCCTGGACGGAGTTCGGCGGCGAGATGCTGACCTTCGAGGCGACCAAGATCCACGGCAAGGGGAACTTCACCCTGACCGGCCAGCTGGGCGAGATCATGCAGGAGTCGGCCCAGACCGCCTTCAGCTTCGTCCGCGGCATGATCTACGATCTCAATATCCTCCCGGACCTGCACCGGAACTTCGACATCCACGTCCACGTCCCCGAAGGGGCCATTCCCAAGGAAGGCCCGTCGGCCGGCATCACGATCGCCACGGCCATCATCTCCCTGCTCACCGGCATCCCCGTCAACAAGAAGGTGGCCATGACCGGGGAGATCACCCTGAAGGGCAAGGTCCTGGCCGTCGGCGGCATCAAGGAGAAGCTCCTGGCCGCCTACCGGGAGGGCCTCCGGACGGCCATCCTGCCGCTCGACAACCGGCCCGACCTCAAGGACCTGCCGAAGATCATCCGGCAGAACATGACGCTCATCCTCGTCGAATCCATGGACGAGGTACTGAAGACGACCCTGACCGGACCCCTGCCCCAGAAACAGGCGCCGGAAAAGGAGCGTCCGGAGGCGGTCGTCGCCGCGCCGGCCGCGCTTCCCGGAGGGGGAGGGGGCGGCGAGCCGCCGAAGGACAAGCCCCCCCTGACGAACTGAGATCCGGACCCCTGACATAGAGAAGACCCGAAAAAAGTGAGAGGTGAAACCATGAAAGAGTTCAATCTCGTCGACCTGGAAGAGAAGGACCTCCCGGCCCTCAAGAAGATCGCGGCGACCATGGAGCTTCCCGAAGAGGAGATCGAGGAATCGACCAAGCACAATCTCATCTTCAAGATCCTGGAGGCCCAGGCCAAGAAGCAGGGGCTCCTGTTCTCGGAAGGCGTCCTCGAATGCCTCGAGGACGGCTTCGGGTTCCTCCGGGCCCCCGAGTTCAGCTACCTGCCGAGCCAGGACGACATCTACGTTTCGCCCTCGCAGATCCGGAAGTTCCAGCTCCGGACGGGGGATACGATCTCGGGCGTCGTCCGGCCCCCGAAGAACGGCGAAAAATATTTCGCCCTGATCAAGATCGAGGCCATCAACTTCCTCCACCCCGACGTCATCATCGAGGCCCGGCACAACATCCACTTCGACGCCCTGACCCCGCTCTACCCGTTCGAGATGATCAAGCTCCAGGACGGGAACCCGAAGAACATGAACGCCCGGATCATGGAGCTCCTGACCCCGATCGGCAAGGGCCAGCGCGGGCTCATCGTCTCGCCGCCCCGGGCCGGCAAGACGACCCTGCTCAAGACGATCGCCAAGTCCATCGAGAAGAACCACCCCGAGGTCTTCCTCATCGTCCTGCTCATCGCCGAGCGGCCCGAGGAGGTCACGGACTTCCGTCGGAGCTGTTCCGGCGAGGTCGTCGCGTCCACGTTCGACGAGCCGCCGTCCCGGAACGCCCAGGTCGCCAACATCGTCCTCGAGAAGGCCAAGAGGCTGGTCGAGATCAAGCGTGACGTCGTCATCCTCCTGGATTCCATCACCCGGCTGGCCCGGGCCCACAACGCCATCATCCCGCCCTCGGGCAAGGTCCTGTCGGGCGGCATCGACGCCAACGCCCTCAACAAGCCGAAGAAGTTCTTCGGCGCGGCCCGGAAGGTCGAGGAAGGCGGCAGCCTGACCATCATGGCCACGGCCCTCGTCGACACGGGAAGCCGGATGGACGAGGTCATCTTCGAGGAGTTCAAGGGAACGGGCAACATGGAGATCAACCTCGACCGGCGCCTGGTCGACAAGCGCCTCTTCCCGGCCATCGACATCTCCCGGTCCGGGACCCGCAAGGAGGAGCTCCTCATCGAGGACGCCGACCTCAACCGGATCTGGATCCTGCGGAAGGTCCTCAGCCAGCTGGGCGAGGTCGAGGCGATGGAACTGCTCATCGAGAAGATGGGCAAGATGAAGACCAACCAGGACTTCCTCAACGCCATGAGCAAGGGCCTGTAAAAGGAGCCCGCCGTGAGGACGCTCGGCCTCATCGGAGGAACGACCTGGCATTCGACCGTCGATTACTACCGGCTCATCAACGAAGGCGTCCAGGCGCGGAAAGGCGGGTACAGCTCGGCCTCGATGGTCCTGATCTCAGTGGACTTCGCGCCCGTCCAGGCCCTTCAGGACCGGGGGGACTGGACGGAGCTCGGCCGGCTGATGGTCCGGGCCGCCCGAACCCTCGAAGGGGCCGGTGCCGAGGCCATCGTCATCTGCGCCAACACCATGCACCAGCTGGCCCCGGACATCGAGGCGGCGGTGCGTCTGCCGATCCTCCACATCGCCGACGCGGCCGCGGCGGCCGTCAAGGCGAAGGGCCTGGCCTCGGTCGGCCTTCTCGGGACCCGCTTCACGATGGAGATGGATTTCTACCTGACGCGCCTGGAGAAGGCGCACGGCCTCGAGGTCCTGGTGCCGGAGGCGCCCGAACGGGAGATCGTCCACCAGGTCATCTACGACGAGCTCGGCCGGGGGATCGTCCGCGAGGAATCCCGCAAGGCCTACGTCAAGATCATCGAAGGCCTCGTGAGTCGCGGCGCCCAGGGAGTCATTCTGGGCTGCACGGAGATCCCGCTTCTGATCAAGGAGAAGGACAGCCCCGTGCCCGTCTTCGATACGACCGCCCTCCACGCCGCGGCGGCCGTCGATTTCGCCCTGCGGTCCTGACGGACGGTCAGGTTTCCCGGGGCTCGTGGGCCCTAACCGCTTTCAAGGACTCGATCAGCTTCGAGGCTTCCTTGCGGGTCAGGGCATCCAGGCCTTCCCGCCGGTAGAATTTATGGATGAAGTTCCTCAGATGGGTTTCGTCCCAGTCCAGCTGGGAGGCCAGGGACTTGATGAAGAGCTTCTGCTTCAGGGTCATGCCGAAGGCGTTGACCCGGTAGTAATCGCTCCGCACGAAAAAATACATGAGCTTCCGGAACTTGGCCTCGTCGAGCTCCTTCGAGCTGTCGACGCCGGCGATCCTCCTGAGGATGCAGCGGTAGTCCCGGTCGCTGATCCCGAGCTCTTTCTTGACGATGTGGATGAGGGCCAGCTTCTTCCTGTCCATGGCCCGCCCCGGGGGCCCGGGGCGGGGAAGGGCGGGGGCCCGCCGCTTCAGAGGGACTTCCTGTCCTTTTGCCATCGCTCGAATCGGGACAGGGCCGCTTTGAGGTCGACCCGCTTCTTGAACAGGTCCCGCCAGGCATCGCCCTTCCGGATCAGCCGCTCCGGGGCCGTGCGGATGTTGAAGGCCAGGGGATCGAGCCGGGCGGTGACCTCCTTCCATTCGAGGGGCATCGAGACGGGCGCCCCCTCCCGGGGCCGCAGGGCGTACGGGGCGGCCATGGTCGCTCCCCGGCGGTTTTGCAGGTAATCCAGATACACCCGGCCCTTGCGCTTGGACGGGAGGCGCTCCAGGCTCGTCAGGTCCGGGTGGCGGCGGTTGACGACGAGAAGCACCAGATGGGCCAGCTCGGTGGCTTGGTCATGGCTGAAGCGGGGCGCCAGGGGGATGTAGATATGCATGCCCGTGGCTCCGGACGTCTTGCAGAACGCCGGCAGGGCCAGTTCATCGAGGACCGTCTTGGCGGCCAGGACGGCCTCGACCACGCTGGGGAACGAGGTTTCGAGCGGATCGAAATCCAGGACGATGTAGTCCGGGGAATCCAGATGGGTGATCGTCGAGCTCCAGGCGTTGAGCTCGATGCACCCCAGGTTCGCCTCGTAGAGCAGGGTATCCCTGTTCTGACAGACCAGATATCGGATGGCCTTGTTCTTGCCTTCGGAAGGGATCTCCACGGTCTTCACCCAGGGAGGCGGCGCCTGGACGAGATTCTTCTGGAAAAAACTCTCGCCCGCGATGCCGTCGGGGTGCCGGTTCAGCGCCTGGGGACGGTCCTTGAGGTAGGGAAGGACCCATTCCGTCATCCGCCAATAATATTCGATCAGGTCGCCCTTGGTGTACCCCTCCTGGGGCCATAAAACCTTGTCGAGGTGGGTCAGCTCCGCGCGGGTCCGGAATTTCGGCGCTCGGAGGACCTCCCGGCTCGGCTCGGCCGGCTCCCGCACGACCTGCCGAGAGCTCTTGTCCTCCCTGAGCCCCAGGAAAACGGGGTGCCGCATGAGCCCCTCGCCGGTCCATTCGCTGAACTTGACCTCGCAGATCAGGCGCGGCGCGACCCAGGTCACCGGCATGTTGGTTTGCGGCTCGTGCGCGAACGGGGACCGGGTCGTGATAAGGGGCTTGAGCTTCTCGTGGACATCCCGAAGGGTGCGCTCGGTGAAGCCCGTGCCGACGTGGCCGATGTAGGTCAGTCTTCCGTCCTGGAAGGCGCCCAGGATCAGGGCCCCGAAATACTTGCGGGAGGCGCGCGGCTGGGTGAAGCCGCAGATGATGGCCTCCTGCCCTTTTTTGGTCTTGATCTTGAGCCAGTCCCGAGTCCGCTGTCCCGAGCGATAAGGGCTGTTGAGATCCTTGGCCATGATGCCCTCCAGGTCGTTCGTCTTCGCGGCGCGGAAAAAGGCCGTTCCGCTCCGTTCGATCGAGTCGCTCAACCGCACCGTCCCCGAGACGGGCAGAAGCTTCTCCAGAACGGCCCTTCGGCGCCTGAGTGGAAGCGCCCGGAGGTCATATCCCGCCGCATAGAGGACGTCGAAGACGTAGTAGAGGATGCGGCCTTCCCCGGAGCGCATCGAGTTCTGCAGGTCCTGGAAATGCGGCCGGCCCTTCTTGTCCACCGCCACGATCTCGCCGTCGAACACGGCATCCACGGGAAAGCCGCTCAAGGCGGCGGCGACCGTCGGGAACCGGGCGTTCTGCGTCTTGCCGTTGCGCGAGACGAGGCGGACCTTGCCCCGCTTGACCTCCGCGATCGAGCGGAAGCCGTCCCATTTCACCTCGAACGCCCAGCCTTCCCGGTCGAACGGCCCGTCGACAAGGGTCGCCAGCATGGGCCTGGCCTGGGCGGGGAAGGGGCCTTTGGCCGCTCCTTCGAGATCCAGGCCCTCGAGCGGAGTGGGACCGGCCGGAGCCTGACGGGAGGGTCGCTCCGCTTGATCAGGAGCCATTGATCGTCCTTGTTCTTGAGACGGACGAGCGTGAAAAGCCCCCGGAGCTTCTTCCCGCGGAGGACGAAATCGATATGGCCCTTGCTCAAGGACTCGGACATGGACCGGGCCGCCCTCCCGCGACCGGACGCATCCTCCAACGCATACGTGCCCTTGTCCCATATCTCGACCAGTCCCGCGCCGTATTGTCCTTCCGGGATCCGGCCCTTGAAATCCTTGTAGGCCAGGGGATGGTCCTCGACCTGAATGGCCAGCCGCTTATCGCGCGGGTCCATCGAAGGGCCTTTCGGAACGGCCCAGCTCTTCAGGACCCCCGCGTGCTCCAGGCGGAGGTCGTAGTGGAGGTGAGAGGCCTGGTGCTTTTGAACGACGAAACGATGCCCGTCACCGGCGCCGGCCGGGGAGCGCCGGGGTTCGGGCGTCCGGGGGAACGTCCTCTTCCGGCGATACTCTTTGAGGGCCATGGTCCCGGGAACCTAATGCCGCGTCGCCGACAGGCTCTCTTTGAGCTTGGCCATGAGGTCTTCGACCTCGGTCTCGCGGGGAGCCTTCTCCTCCCGGACATGTACCGTCCGGCCCTTGGCCTTGGCGGCGATGATCGAGCGCAGGCGCGCGGCGTAGGTGTCCTTGAAGGTCTCCGGCTCGAAGGGGCCCTCGAATTTCTTGATGAGGTCGAGGGCCAGGTCCATCTGATTCTTGGGGACATCGGCTTTCGCGGGGAGGTCGAGCGCCTTGGGGTCCCGGAGAGACGCCGCAAAACGGAGCATGATGAGCAGGATGACCTTGCCTTCGGCCTTGAGCATGACGAGATGCTCGCGGTCCCTGAGGACGAAGATGCCGATGCCGACCTTCTGCGACCGGGCCATGGCGTCCCGGAACAGGGCGTACGGCTTGTGGGCCTTCCTCTCGGGTTCCAGATAGTAGGGCTTCTCCATGTACTTGGGGTCGACGTCCTTTTCGTCCACGAAGACCGCGACGTCGATGGTCGACGTCTTCTTGACGTCGGCCTTCTGGAAATCCTCGTCGTCGAGGACGACGAAGTCCCCGTCCCTGTATTCATACCCTTTGACGATGTCCTTGAAGGGGACCTCCTCGCCGGTGAGGCGGCAGACCTTCCTGTAGGAGATGGGGCAGAGGTCGTTCTTCCGCAGGTAATTCATCTCATGGAGCTCGGGCTTCACCGCGGTATAGAGATTGACCGGCACATTGACGAGGCCGAAGCTGATCATGCCCCGCCAGGACGGCCTGGCGCCGGCCGGGCTCTCCGCTTCGGGCGAAGGCGCTTTCCTGGAGACCTTGGTGGTTCCTTTGGCAGCCATATCGGACCTCCTTCCGAGGGCGGACGATCGGCGTGCACGCCGCCCCGCATTTGACCTTGTCTCATAATAGATTATTGCAAGATATATGCCAATGGGGTCCTCTTCGAGGGGCTTCCCGGGAACGCTATGGGCAGTAAACAGAAAGAGAGGCGCGCGGGGCGTCGGGGCTGCGTTCTAGACCAACCCTCCCTCGAGGAGGACGGGGAATTGGGTCTTGAAGCCCAGGATGGCCAGGTAAAGCCCGAAGTCGGGGTAGTTCCTCCGCAGCTCCCTGAGGTTCTCCATCGGGTCGTAGGGCGTGCCCTCGGGGATCTCGTGGCCGACGCATTCCGAGAGCAGGTGGAGCTTCTTCGACATCCAGGCGTCGAGGACGACCGGCAGGCCGAACGGGGCCAGCCCTTCGAGACGCTCGTCGCGGCCGATGATGGGTTGGGTGATGATGAAGGAGGCCCCCGCTCCGGCTTTCCGGCGCATCTTCTCGAGCTCCGCGTCCTGGGGCTCGTAAGGATTGAAGGCGACGCCGCAGGTGAACCGGCCGGGGTATTCCCGGTCGATATAGCGGAGGAGCTCGACCGACGTCACGGTCACGGCCTCGACGCCGATCTCGGCCGGCTCGAGCCTGTGAAGCCGCTGACTGCCGTCGCCCGATACGACCAGCAGGTGACGGCTGCCGAGGGTCTGCGCCGCGGAGAGGATCTCGTCGAGCTCTTTCCGGGTGTGGAACGTGTTGAGATGGACCATCAGCCGGTCCGGGGGGACGGGCAGTCCGAGCAGGTCGATCGTCTCGGTGGCCCCGTAGCTCAGCAGGCCCATGGGATTGTCGGTGATGCAGACGGTCCAGCCCGCGTCCATGACCTTCCGGTACTTTTCCTCGAAGGTCCCGAGGTCCTTATCGATATCCTCGGAGCTCCGCTTGGGGGTCTGGAGCTCGACGTGAAAGGTCCTGTTCTTCGCGCGGGTCGGTCATGGGAGCCTCAGGAATAGAACGCCTTGAGCCGCTTGAGCGTATCGATCCCCTCGAGCTTCAGGATGTCCTCGAGGCAGGCCAGGGCCGGGTGCCCCGAGGGAAGGATCTCGTAGCGGCGGATGGTCGAGCCGATGATCGTGTCGAGGCCGCGGGGCATGGCCAGCGTCAGGAACGCGCTTTCCAGCGGGCCTTTCACCGGGGTCCCGTCCTTCTTCTTGGAGGGGAGCATGACCGTGAAATTGCTCAGCCCCACCGACATATGGACGCCGGCGAAGAACGGGTCGGCGTGGATGAGGGCGAGCGATTCCAGAACGCGCCGGAACTGGCCCTCGCAATCGCCGCCGACGGGCGCGATACCGGGGTCGATGATGGCCTGGTCGTTGGCGAAACCGGGGACGCGGCGGCGGGCCTCCTCGAGCAGGGCCCGGGCCGTCCGCAGGGTGTCCTCCGCGGTCCTGTTCATCCGGACGCAGCCCGCGCCCGCGTCGAATCCCTCCGAGGCCATGAGGATGGGAACGAACGGGCGGACCGCCCAGAGGTCGAACATTCCGAGGCGGAGCGGCGAGATGGAGTTCAGGATCGGCTTCCGGCCTCCGGCCCGGCCCGGATCATAGGCCCGGAGTCCCGCTTCGGCCAGGGCAGGGTCCGGCGTGTCGATGGAGAGGGGCTTGGCCGTGACCGACTGGATGCGGCCGACGAGGTCGGCCATGAACTCCGGGGAGCGCGCCCCGACGTTCACGTCGATGTACGCGGCGCCTTTTTCGTCCTGGCTTCGAGCCAGGGCGAGCAGGCCGGGGACGTCGTTCGCATCGAACAGTTGTTTGGTCGAGGGCACGGAGTCGTTGATCGACTCTCCGATGATCGTCAATCCGGGAATGGCCATGGCGCGTCCTCCTTTTCTCCTTGAAGTTATCCCGGGCCTCGCGTTTTGTCAATGGCCGCCGGAGCGCCGCTCGGTCCTTGATCCGGCTTCCTTTGGCCTCGTTGCGCTCCTCGATAACCGTCTTGCCGGTGAACTCATGGAGGCCCGCCCGAATGAGGGGAATCCCGTCCGGAATGGGTCGTGATGAGGAACCGGTGGGAGAGGGAGCCATCCGTCCCCCCGGACGAGAATATGCCCGCCTCCTGCCGGGCTGGGGGGCCCCGCGGCTCCAGCCGGAGGGAAGAAGGCGAGCGTAAACTCGGAGCACGAGCCGTTGTTGTGCGCGGCCTTGTTCTTTTCCGGGAGAAAGTGGGGGAGGCGCCGGTTGCCCCGATCGCTTATCCACAGGCCGTTGGCGTCGGCCGCGAGCCCCTGGGCCCATCGCAAGGTTGGGGAGTTGAGCGGACGATTCTTTTTTCGGAGAGAGAGAACGTCTGGAGCAGGCCGGTAGGCGCGCGGAGAGGACCAGGTCGTTACGGAACAGGGCGATGCTGAACGGCTGTTCCAACGAAAGCAGATCCCTGACTGATGGAGCCCCGATCTGCCCAAGGACGGTCAATGCAAAGAATTTTATTAAGAAAAATAGGCTTAGACGATTCGTTTCATGGTTTCTTTCCTTCGGCCGCCATTTCATATCAGAAAAGGGCCGCCGAGACCTTTCTTCCTGTTGAATAGGCAGGGCCAACGAGGGTCCGCTGACGGCGTAGGAGAAGGGGAATTCTCCGCGTCTCGAGAGGCATGCCAAGGTGTTTCTTATCAGCGATATACATAGAGATGTCTGTATGTAGCAGATAATAATTAGGATAGCGAATATATAAACCTGGGTTCGAGTAAGATCACTCCTCCTTTGCTGAATGAAGGGCTCCGGCTTTAACTTCGTCGTGCTCGAAAGATGCCGGACAAGATCAATGAGTCAGGTCCTTTTCATGCCCTTGGGGGAGGAGCGGCCGTTCGAGGAAGGCACGATGCGGCTTATCCGGCACAAGTATAGGATTCCTTCGGCCGTTCTTCACGGGAATGCCAGCCAGCCGATTTATGGCGCGCTTTTGCTGGAACCGGCTCCCGCGCCCTGCGCCTGAATCGTTTCCTGAATAATCTTGCGCGCTCGATAGCCGGACCGAAACCGAAAGCCGCGGATCGGACGGGTCTTATCAGCGATTCAGATGCGAGAGGCCGGCCTGGCAGTCGACCATATGAACTGAGCCGGGCCCGGAAAGACTAGATTTCCACAATTGCCCGAATATTGGGCGATTATGATATCAACAGGAGTATAAGATCTCTAACTTATTACCCGGCCGGGAGATAGCTTTGGCATCCTAAATGTGTCGCATAAGGATTATTATGTCAACTAACATAACGCCGGACTCCGAAACGGAAAAGAATGGTTTTCCCAGGCGACGGCCGATCACGGTATTGCCTTCGAGGGCTTCGAACCTGAGCCAATCGCTTTATAATCTGATGGTTGCGCGCTGAATAGGCCGGCGGGGTCAGCTCTTTGCAGAGGCCTGTTCCCTGAGCTTGCGCAGGATATCCTCGAGGGCATCGATGATCTCCTGGCGGCTGACCATCTGCTTCTTGAACTCGAGTCTCATGCGATACTTGTCGGTCCCCTCGGGAACATAATTATAGACATAATACTTCGGCTTCTTGGCCTTTCCGCCCTTGAGGATCTTGGAAAGGTCCCGAGTATCCTCGCGGGTCAGGCGCCTATCGACGATCTCCTGAGCGAACGTCATCATGTCGTCCTCGGTCTTCTGCCGGGCGATCTCGATGATCGTACTGCGGCTGAAAACCCCGGATGATTTGATGACCTGGCGGACGGACTCGGGGATCTTGGATATGGACAGGATCTCGGTGATCGTCGAACGGGCCTTCCCGATCTTTTCCGAGACCTCCTGATGGTTGTAGCTGTAGAGGTCGATGAGGGCGTTCAGCCCGTCGGCCTCCTCGAAGATATCGAGGTCCTTCCTCTGCAGGTTCTCGATCAGGGCGATCTCCATGGCCTCGTTCTCGGGAACGTCGAACTCGATGCACGGGAGCTCCTTCAGGCCCACGTTCTTTGAGGCGATGAAACGCCTCTCTCCGGCGATGATCTCGAAACGGTTTCCCAGGGAGCGAACGAGGATAGGCTCGAGAATGCCCTTGGTCCGGATCGAATCCATGAGCTCCTGAATGTTCCCCAGCTCGCTCCGTGCCTGATGGGGGTTCGGGTCGATCTTCTCGACGGGGATCATCCGGATACGCGGCCCGTGCGTACGGGACGAGATCAGGTCGACGAAATGGTCGTCATGCCTCATGCCGATGGTTTCCGGGAGCCCGGAACGCTTAATTTTTTGCACGGTCGATGATCTCCTCGGCGACTTTTTTATACTGCGCGGCGCCGACGGAATCCGGCGCGTATGTAAAGATGGATTCCTTATACGCGGGACTTTCCTCGAGCTTGACGCTCTTGGAGATGTACGTCTTGAAGAGCTTGTTCCCGAAGACCTTCTGGATGCGGTCGACGACATCACGGGCCAGGTTCGTCCGCTTATCGTGAAGCGTGATGAGAACGCCGATGATCTGGAGGCCGGGATTGGCGATCTTGCGGACCTTATCGATCGTCTCGAGAAGGTCGTCGGTTCCCTCGAGACAAAGATATGAAGATTGGATCGGGATGAGAACAAAGGAAGCGGCGACGAGGGCGTTGAGGGTCGTCAGGCCGAGGGTCGGCGGCGTATCGATGAAGATAAAGTCGTATTTAGGCTTGACGGGCTCCAGGACGTCCTTCAACCGATAGTGGCCGTCGAACTCGCCCAGGAGCGAAGGCTCCAGTTTGGCCATGGAGATCTTGGCGATGGCCACATCCAGCCCGGGTATGTTCGAAGGAACGATGATCTCTTCGATCTTCTCGTTGCGGTTCATCATGACGTCGTAGAGCGACTTCTCGCACTTGGATGATCCCGACGTCACGGATATCGTGCTGTGGGCTTGGGGATCGGTATCGACGAGCAGGACCTTCTTTCCCATCAAAGCCAAGGCGGCGGTGACGTTGATGGATGTCGTCGTCTTGCCGACTCCGCCCTTCTGATTGGTAATGGCGATGATCAACGGACTCCTCCCCGTGCGCTTGGTGTTCATGGGCCTCTGGTCCGTTTATATACGAAGGAAATCGAAAATGCAAATACTATTTTCGGGCGCTTAGGCGAAAATGTCGGCGGGCCGACATTTAAGATAATTATAATTAAATCAATTATATAGAGTTGCTTAAATGCAAAGTATGAGAGCGAGCCAGAGAAAGCGAGCGGAGAAATTCATTAAGCCGCGATTGGAAATTATGTTCGAAATATGTGTCGGACCGATGCTGTAGGCTTGAAGCGATGTCCGCATCTAACAGATAATAAACAAATTACAGAACGTTTGTAACGTGCTGATAATAAAATAATTAGGGTCCCCTATTTTCCCGCCAAGGAAACCTCAGCGATGGCCGGGAAAGGCTTCGCGCCGGCGGCCGCGACCAGCGCGTTGATCCGGGGGATCTCGACGCGGACCAATTCGTTGACGGCCGAAGCGGCGTCCTCGATGCTCTTCTTAATGTCGGCGATCTCGGAAAGCTCGGCGACCGTAGGCATGACGGGGAAGTCCGAAATGGCCGGGGCGAGCGAGAGCAGACGGATGGAGAGCGGCGCTCCGCGAAGGGCGGTTTCCAGAGACACCGCGGCGGTCGTGAAATCTCCCGGAATGATCACCTCTTCGACGGCGCTCAAGGCTTTGTCGAAGGGCTCGAGCGCGGCCAACGCGGGAGTCCGCCTTTTCCCCCATTCGCTCGAGCTCGGGCCGGAGGGCATCGAGGTGCCTTCGGATGTTCTTGGCCGAGGTGACGGCGAGGCCGAGGATCCTGGTGGCCCTTAGAACTTCGCCGACGGCTGAGCATTGGGCCTTCCAAACCTCCGCCGAGGGCGTGACCCGCGTGTCCCAGCCCAACTCGAATTCCCCGCGGGCGGCCGTCCCCCGCCCCCGGGGGCGATCTCGACGCTGTAACGGCCCGGGAAGGCGACGGGCAGGGCGCCGAAGACGGCCTGGGTCGGCGGATACTTCTGCCCGTCCGAAGCCTCCGGAACGACCTGGAGGTTCCACACCGCCCTTTGAAGGCCCGCCTTGGAGCCGAGCTCCATCTCGCCGAGGAGCTTCCCGGAAGCGTCCTTCACGGCGATCCGGACCTTCTCCTTGAGATCGCTCTTGAGCCAGGTCGTGACGGAGGCTCCGACGGGCGGGTTCTTCCCCAGGAAGGCCGGCCGGCCGAAGGATTCCGCTTTGAGGGACGTCAGCGGATAATAAACGGGCCTGATGGAGAACAGATGGAATTCCGAGGCGAGCACGGCCTCCGACATCTCGCGGAGGAATGCGATGTCGTCGAGGATCCAGATCCCCCGGCCGTGCGTGCCGATGATGAGGTCGCCCTCCCGCGGATGGACGGCGATATCGTGGACGGCGACCGTGGGCAGATTGTTCCTGAGGGAAAACCAGCTGCGCCCCGCGTCGAGCGAGGCGTGGACGCCGAACTCGGTCCCCGCGAAAAGGAGGTTCCGGTTCACGGGATCCTCCCGGACGACGTGGACCCAGCCGAAGGGCAGGCCGTTGGCGAGCGGCTTCCATGTCTTCCCGAAGTCGGCGGTGGCGTACAGGTAGGTCCGGTAATCGTCGGTCCTGTGGCCGTCGAAGGAGGCGTAGGCCGTTCCGGCGTCGAAATGAGAGGCTTCCACCCGCGAGCACCAGGTGTGCCGCGGCAGTCCGGGGATCGCCGGAGCGACGTTCTTCCATGTCCTCCCGCCGTCCCGCGTCACCTGCAGGTTCCCGTCGTCGGTGCCGCACCAGAGGACGGAGGCGTCGACCGGCGACTCGGAGATCGCGACGATCGTGCAATGCACCTCGGCGCCGGTGTTCTCCCGGGATATCGGCCCCCCGGAATCCTTCTGTTTTTCAGGATCGTCGGTCGTCAGGTCGGGGCCCGCCTTTTCCCAGGATTGCCCGCCGTCCCGGGTCCGGAACAGGAAGTTGCCCCCGCAGTAGACGACCTTGGGATCATGGGCCGAGACCTGGACGGGCGAGTTCCAGTTGAACCGGTAGGGCCGCTCCGACAGGGGCGCCGATGGACGGATGGGCTTGGCGCGGCCAAGCTTCCCGTCGTACCTCTGCAGGCCGTTCATCTGGGAGTTCGAATAGACCGTATCGGGATCCGAAGGGTCCGGCCGGACGAAGAAGCCGTCCCCTCCGCCGATAGCGATCCAATCTTCGTTGGTGATGCCCCGGGGGTCGAGGGAAGCGCTCGGGCCGCCCCAGGCCCCGTTGTCCTGGAGGCCGCAGTAGACGCGGTACGGGATGTCCATGTCGAAGCCCACCTGGTAGACCTCGGCGGCGTCGATGCTCTGGACCGCCTGCCAGGTCTTGCCGCCGTCGCGGGAGATATCGATTCCTCCGTCGTTCCCGTCGATGAGGTGAGCCGGGTCCGACGGGTCGATCCAGAAGCCGTGATGGTCGGGGTGGGTGCCCGAGCCGATCGGCCGGAACTTCTGGCCGCCGTCGTTCGACACGAAAAGCCCCGTCGACAGGACATAGACCGTCCTGTCGTCGGACGGATCGACGCAGATCTGGCTGTAGTAGAACGGCCGGGAATTGACCCGCCGGAACGTCGGGGCGTCGCAGGCCCTCTTCCATGATTCTCCGAGGTCGTCGGAGCGCCAGATCCCCCCTTCGGCGTGCTCGATGAGAGCGTAGACGACGCCGGGCTTGGTCCGGGCCACGGCCAGCCCGATCCGGCCCATGGTCCCTTCCGGCAGGTCCTTGGCCAGGCGTTCCCACGTGACGCCGCCGTCGCGGGACCTGATAGATCCCGCTTCCGGGTCCCCCTCCCGTGTAGATATAGGGCAGGCGCCGGTGCTCGTAGGCCGCCGCGTAGACGACGAGGGAGTTCGCGGGGTCCTGGGCTATATCTGCAATCCCTGTGTTATCATTGATATACAGTGTCTTTGTCCAAGTCCTGCCGCCGTCGATGGTCCTGAATACGCCCCGGTCCGGGTTGGGCCCCCAGAGATGGCCCATGGCGGCGACGAGGACGATATTGGGGTCTCCCCTATTGACGAGGATGCGGGCGATGTGCCGCGTCTCCCTAAGGCCCATGTTCGCCCAGGTCTTCCCCGCGTCGGTCGACTTGTAGACGCCGTCGCCGATCGTGACGCTGTTCCGGCAGGTGGCCTCCCCCGTCCCTACCCAGACGATGGCCGGGTCGGACGGGGCGACGGTGACGTCCCCGACGGAGACGGTCGATTCCTTGAAGAAGACCGGAAACCACGTCGTGCCGTGGTTTTCGGACTTCCAGACCCCGCTGGGGCCGACGGCCGCGTAGATGGTCCCCGGGCGGCCCTCGGGGACGTCGATGTCCACCGTCCGGCCTCCCATGACGGCGGGCCCGAGCGGGCGCCAAAGGAACTTTTCGAACAGCCCGGCCACCCGGTCGGCGCTTTGCCCGGACGCCGGGACGGTCGCGACAAGGGCCATGGCGGATGCCAGCAGGAGCGAGGACGCGAGCCGGCGATGGAGCGTGGAAGACCTGAGAGACGTCATGGGGGCCTCCTTGATCGTCGTTTTGCACGGACCTGTTTTTTCATTATATGACACGACTCTCCTTCAATGCCAGATGGAGAGATCCCTGAGATCCCGCGCGGTTCCGTCTCGCGGCTTCGGTGCCGTGGCCGGTCCGTGAACTTGACGTGCGGCTGGCCGGAGCGGCCGCTTCCCTTTATTCGCCGCCGATCTGCATCAGCGCGACGCGGAAGGTCGGCGACGTCAGGGAGCGGTCGAGGTCGAGGTCGTCGGCGACCATGTCGATGCCGTTGAGCATCTCGTCGGCCGAGGCCGCGACGGTCAATCCCTTGACCGGGAAAGCGATCTTCCCGTCCTCGATCCAGAAGCCCTCGGCTCCGCCGCTGAAGTTCCCGTTGACGGGGTTGATGCCGTAGCCGGTGACCTCGGTGAGCAGGAGGCCGCGCGGGGTGGCCCTGATGATGTCCTCGCGCTTCGCGGTCCCGGCGGCCATGTAGAAGTTATGGGGGCCGATCCCGGGCAGGCTCGTGAAGCCGCCGCGGGACGCGTTTCCCGTGCTGGCGACCCCCGCCCGTTTCGCGACGATGGTGTTGTACATGAATCCCGAGAGAACGCCCTTGTCCAGGATGAGCCTCTTCGCGGTGGGAACCCCCTCGCCGTCGAACGGTTCGCTCGCCGGGCCTTTGGGCCTCGTCCCGTCATCGACGAGGGTCACGAGGCCGGACGCGATCTTCTGGCCGAGGCGCTTGCCGAGGAAGCTCGCTCCCTGGAGAACGGACTCCCCGTTGACGGCGCCGAGAATGCCGCCGAGAACGGCATAGGCCACCTCGGTGTCGAAGATAACGGCGGCCTTCTGGGTCTTGATGGGCCTCGGATCGAGCATCTCGACGGCCCGGCGGGAGGCAACGGCCGCGACGGCTTCGGCGGGCTTGAGATCGGCGAACCAGCGTCGCCCGCAATATTCGCCGCCCGAGGATTTCTGCTCGCCCTTCACGGCGACGACGGAGACGCCGAAATAACAGGACGATGACCGGGCGCTCTTGCTCAGGCCGTTGGAGTTGGCCAGGACGACCTCCCCCTCCCCTTCTCCGTACCTGGCGCCGTCGCTCGTCGTGATCCGCGGGTCCGCGAGGGCGGACTTCTCGACCTTCCGGGCCAGCTCGATCTTGGCGTCCATGGGGATGCCCGCGATCGAGGAATCGTAGAGTCCGGCGACCTCGGTCACGGCCTTGTCGTCGGGAAGCCCGTTCGCCGCGTCGGCGGTCGCGATTCGGGCGAAATCGACGGCCCGGGCGACGGCGTCGTCCAGGGCCTTCTCCCCGAGGTCGTTCGAGCTCGAAAAGGCCATCCGGCCCTTGACGAAGACGCGGATGCCGGCCCCGGCCCCCGACGCCTCCTGGATGGTCTCGATCTCTCCGTTGCGCACGTCGATGTTCAGGTTCCGGCCGGTTTCGAGATAGACCTCGGCCGCGTCGGCGCCCTTCTTCAGGCAATTTCGTACCAGCTGTTCCGCCAATCCCTTGTGATCCGTCATGATCGTCTCCTTGGTCCTCTTCCGCCTCAGCCCCTGGCCCGCGTCCCGCCGACGTTGATGCCGCGAATACGGACGGTCGGCTGGCCGGCGTCGACCTCGGCCGCCTGGCCCTTCCCGCAGATGCCGGGGCCGAAGTCCAGGTTGTCGCCGACCGCGTCGATCCCCTGGATGACGTCCAGACAGTTGCCGATGAGAGTGGCGCCCTTGATTGGCTCGGTCTTCTTTCCGCTCTCGATGAGGTAAGCCTCGCGGCAGGTGAAGTTGAAGACGCCGGTCGTGGGATTGACGCTCCCGCCGCTCAGGCTCTGGACGTAGATCCCGCTCTTCGTCGAAGCCAGGATGTCGGCCGGGTTGTCGCGCCCCTTGTCGATGAACGTGTTGGTCATCCGCGGGATGGGGATGTACCGGAAGCTCTCCCGGCGCCCGTTTCCCGTCCGCTCCATCCCGATCTGCTTGGCCGACAGGATGTCCGTCATGAACTTGAGGAGGACGCCGTCCTGGATGAGGACGTTCCTCTTCATGGGGGTCCCCTCGTCGTCGAAATTCGTCGTTCCCCGGTGGTTCGGGAGGGAGCCGTCGTCGACCATCGTGAAGACGTCGCTCGCGACCTTCTGCCCGAGCTTGCCCACGAAGACGCCGGTCTTCCTGGCGATGTTGTCGGCTTCGAGCGGGTGGCCGACCGCCTCGTGGACGAGGACGCCGCCCCAGCCGTTCTCCATGACGACGTCCATCCTGCCGGCCGGGGCGTCCTTCGCCTCCAGCATGGCGATGGATTCGCGGGCCGCCGTCCGGGCGACGTCCTCGGGCCGGACCTCGTCGAACAGCTCCAGCCCGGCGTGCCGGCTGAGCCGCTCGCGGCCCATATGGGACGTCCCGTTCCCCACGCCGAGGGTCTGGACGATGAGGAAGATCAGGGGAAGCTCGTCCTCGAGGAGGAGCCCTTCGCTGTTGGCGATGGTCCGGCCGCGAACCTCGTCGGAATAGTCGATGGAGGCCATCTTGATCCTCGGGTCGTAGGCGCAGGCGGCATCGTGGGCCCGGCGGATGATCGCGACCCGCTTCTCGTCCGCCACGGTCTCGAGGGGGACCTTGACGGTGATGTAGGAGGGCGCTTTCCCGGGGCGGACGTCGATGGGCGCCGTCGCCTTCGTCCCGCGGGCGATGTAGGAAGCGACCTCGGCGGCGCGCATCAGCGCGGGCTCGGAGATCTCGTCCGTATAGGCGTAGCCCGTCTTGTCGCCGGATACGACCCGGACGCCCGCGCCGCGGCTGACGCCGAAAACGGCGTCCTTGAACCGGGATTCCTCCATCACGATGTTCCGCGAGGTCCTGTGCTCGACGTAGACCTCGGCGAACTCCCCTCCCTGGGCCAGGGACTTGCGGATGACGCGGTCGAAAAGCGCAGGATCGAACGTTCCCGCAGAGGGCCGCGGGAGCGGCGCTCCGGAGAGAAGGCCGTCGAGGAGCGACGGCGCGGCCACGACGGCGAATCCGCCCTTCAGGCCGAGCTCCAGGAACTTGCGCCTGGGGATGTCGGTGATGAAAGAACGCGGCAGGATCATGTTTCACCCCTTTATTTCAAGGATCCTAATCATAGGGACAACGGTCAGTATAGCCCCCTTGAATTCCGGAGTCCATAGGTCCGGGTCGCCGTTGTGCCCTCCCGGGACTATTGCCGCGGCGTGGAATCCGCTAGAATAGCGCTGGAGACGACTATGCGTTCGATCGGACGAACCTCTGCCTTGGTCCTGGCGCTGACGCTGATCTCCGGCCCGGCCGCCGGCGCCGTCCGCCGGGACCTAAATGTCCTCCTGATCACCATCGATACCATACGGGCCGATCGTGTCGGGTGCTATGGGTACGCCGCGGCGGGGACGCCCAACCTGGACCGGCTGGCCGCCGAAGGGGTCCGGTTCGCCAACGCCTATGCCCAGGTCCCCCTGACCTTGCCTTCGCATTGTTCGATCATGACGGGGACCTATCCTCCAGACCACCTCGTGCGGAACAACGGGACCTATTCCCTGGGTTCCGGCCTCCCGACGCTCGCCGGAACTCTCAAAGCGCGCGGCTACACGACCGCGGCGTTCGTGGCGTCCTTCACGCTGGATTCCCGGTTCGGTCTCGCCCGGGGCTTCGACCTTTACGATGACGGCGTCCAGGGCGAGGAAGCGCTGAAAAGCTTCCGCTCGGAGCGGGACGCCGGCGCGGTCCTGGCCGCCCTGGGGCCCTGGATCGAGAAGAATCGCGGCGAGCGGTTCTTCGGCTGGGCCCACTTCTACGATCCTCATCTGCCCTATGCCCCTCCCCCGCCGTTCGACATCGACTATAAGGGAAGAAGATACGACGGCGAGATCGCCTACGTGGACCATATCGTCGGGAAGCTTCTGGAGCTCCTGAAAAGCCGGGGCCTCCTGGACCGGACGCTCATCCTCGTCGCCGGCGACCACGGGGAGGCCCTGGGAGAAAAGAAAGAGATCGATCACGGGCTATTCCTTTATGACGGCACGCTGAAGGTCCCTCTGATCATCCGGTTCGCCGGGGGGTTGCCCGCCGGGCTCGTCGTGCCCGCGCGGGTCCGCCTCATCGACATCATGCCGACCATCCTCGACCTCCTGGGGATAGCTGTGCCCGATGGAGTGCGCGGGACCTCGCTCCTGCCCTACGTCCGGGGACGGAAGACGTCCGACCTCCCCTCCTATATCGAGACCGTCTATCCGCGGGAGAATTACGGATGGTCGGAGCTCAGGGGCCTCATCGACGGCCCATGGAAATACATCCAGGCCCCGAAGCCCGAGCTGTACGACCTGGCGCGGGACCCCCGCGAGGAGAGGAATCGCGTTGCGGAACAGCCTGCCGTCGTCAAGGACAAGACCCGGAAGCTTGACGCGCTCATCGCCGGCTCCCGGGCGCTTAAGGGCGCCAAGCGAAGGACCCTGTCCGCCGCCGAGACGGAACGGCTCAGGTCCCTCGGCTATCTCGGAGGGGGGGCCGCCGGCGGCGCGGCAGACCCTAAGGACAAGATCGAGGATTATCTCCTCACCTTCCGGGCGAACCTCCTCGAGAATGAAGGCAGGCTCGACCAGGCGGCCGAATGCTACCGGCAGGTCCTCGAGGCGAATCCCGACGTGCCGTCGAACCACGTCAATCTGGCCCTCCTGGAGATGAGGATGGGGCGTCCCGACGAGGCCGCGCGGACCCTGGAGAAGGCGAAGGCGAAGTTCCCCGATTCGGAGCTCGTCCTATCGCGCCTGATGGGCCTTTATCTCAACGAGTCGCGCTGGCTGGACGCGCTGTCGGTCGGCCGCGCCCTCCTGGCGAACGATCCTTCGCATTTCGACGCTCTCTTCCTTTCCGGGAACGCCTATGCCCGTCTGGGGAGATGGGAGGATGCCGCAGCCAGCTATCGGAAGGCCCTGGCGATCGAGCCGGAAAATGCCGGGCTTCGGCGCAGGCATGCCGACGCCGTCCGGGCCGCCGCCGTATCTTTCGGGAAGAACGGGAACCTCAAGGACGCGATCCTCTGGATGAAGCGTTACCTGGAAGCCGCGCCCTTGGATGATGAGCGCGGGAGGGTCGAAGCGCGGCGGCTCCTCGAGGAATGGGAGCGCGCTTCGAAATCCCTATGAGCGCGCGTCGTGGACGACGCGTCCGCCGACGACGGTCATCACGACCCGGGCGTCTTTGATCCTTTCGGGATGCATCGCGAGGATGTCCCTGTCCAGGACGACGAGGTCGGCGGCCTTTCCCGGCTCGATCGAGCCTTTGACGTGTTCCATGAACTCCGCCCGCGCGCCGTTCAGGGTGAACGCCAGCAGGGCCTCCTCCAGCGGGATCCTCTGTTCGGGATGCCAGACTTCGGGGTCGTCCCCGTCGCCCGCCAGCCGGGTGACGGCCGCGTGGATCCCGAGCAGGGGGTTGAGCGGGGCGACCGGCCAGTCGGACCCGAAGGCCAGTCTCCCGCCGCCCTCGAGGAGGGAACAGAAGGCGTAAGTCGTCCCGGCGCGACGCTTCCCCACCCTCTTCTCGACCCAGCCAGCCTCGGCGACGGCATGGAACGGCTGGACCGACGGGACGACGCCGAGCCTCGATATGAGCTCGATCTCCCGGGGCCTCAGGTGCTGGGCGTGTTCGATGCGCCACCGGCGGTCGCGTTGCCCGTTCCGGCGGAGGACGCGGTCATAGATGTCGAGGACGAGGGCGTTGGCCTTGTCGCCGATCGCGTGGATGGCCACCTGGAGCCCGGCGGAATCGGCCTTGAGGATCCGCTCTTCCATGATCCCCTCCGGGAACATTTCGGACGACAGGTATCCGTGTGTATCGGGATCGTCGGCGTAGGGCTCGAAGAAAAATGCGCTGTGAGAGCCCAGGCCGCCGTCGGCGAAGCCCTTCATCCCCGCGATCCGGACCATGTCGCCGTCCACGGGGACCCGGTCCTCCGGGCCGAAGGCATCCATTTCCGCGATCGGGAGGTAGACGGAGATCCGGGCCGTGAGCCTTCCGGCCGAGAGGAGCTCGCGGTAGGCTTCGACGCTCGACGCGTCCGACATGTCATGGACGGACGTGACCCCGAGCTTGGCGGCGTGGCGGAGCGCGGCCGCGGCGGCGGCCAGGTCGGCCTTCCGCGAGGACTTCGGGATGTGGCGCGTCACGAGGTCCACGGCGGCGTCCCGCAGGATGCCGGTCGGCTCGCCCGTCGCTGGATCTTTCAGGATCTCTCCCCCTTCGGGAGAGACGGTGTCCCTGGTGATCCCCGCGATTCGGAGCGCCAGGCTGTTGACCAGAACGGAATGCAGATCGTAGCGATGGACACAGACGGGGTTTTCCGGAGAGACCCCGTCGATCCAGCTCCTGTCGGGGAGCACGGGCGGGGAGAACTGTTCATGGTCCCAGTGTCCGTCGAGGATCCACTCCCCGCTCTCGAGCTCGGCGGCCTTGGCCGCGACGCGTTCGGCAAAGGCTTCCCGGCCGGCCGCGTCCCGGAGCCGGATACGCGACAGCGAATAGCCGCCCTTCAGAAAGTGGGTATGGCAGTCGATGAACCCCGGGAGGACGAGGGCGCCGCCGAGGTCGATCGTCAGCGTTTCGGGCGTCGCGAGCCTCTCGCATTCGGCACTGCCGCCGACCCGCAGGATACGGCCCCCCTCCGTCAGGACGGCCTCGGCCCGCGGGCGCGACGGATCGGCCGTCCAGACGGATCCGTTCTTGAACAGCATTCTCTCCATTCCGGTCCCTTTCATCGAGCTGTCCGGCCGTCCGCCTAGCGGGCGCCCCCGGCCGGCCTGAGATAAATGACCCTCCCGCCGGCGACGGTCATCGTCACCTTGACGTCCCTGATCTTTTCGGGGGGGATGGCGAAGAGGTCCTTGTCGAGGACGACGAGATCGGCCATCTTGCCCGCTTCGATGGAGCCCTTCTCCCTTTCCGAGAACTCGGCGTACGCGGCGTCGAGCGTATAACCCCGGAGGGCCTCCTCCAGGGTCAGCTTCTGTTCCGGATACCAGCCTCCGGGGTTCTTCCCGTCGATGGTCGCCCGGGTGACGGCCGCGTGGATGCCCGAGAGCGGGTCGAGCGGGGCGACCATCCAGTCCGAGCCCAGGGCGAGCTTCGCTCCGCCCTCGAGGAGGGACTTGAAAGCATAGGTCGTGCGGGCCCGGTCCTTCCCGATCCGCTTCTCGGCCCAGCGGCCATCGTCGATCGCGTGATAGGGCTGGACCGAGGCGATGACGCCGAGCTTGCCGAAGCGCGGGATGTCTTCCGGCCGCAGGTGCTGGGCGTGCTCGATCCTCCATCGGCGTTCCCCGGGGCCGTTCACGGCGATCGCCTTCTCGAAGATGTCCAGGATGAGGTCGTTGGCCTTGTCCCCGATGGCGTGGACGGCGACCTGGATCCCGTCGCGGTCGGCCTCGAGGATGCGCTTTTCCATGAGGCCTTCCGGGGTCATCTGGGGATGGACGATGCCCGTGTTCCCGGGGTCGTCCGTGTACGGCTCGTAGAACACCGCGGTCCGGGCCCCGAGCCCGCCGTCGCAGAAGGCCTTCAGGCCCGCGATACGGAGAAAGTCGTTCCCGAACGGCGAGCGCATCTTCAGGCCGGTGAGGAGGTCGATCCGCGTGATGGGGATATAGAGGTAGATCCGGCTCGTCAGCTTTCCGGCCCGATACAGGACCTGGTAGGCTTCGAAGGCCGGGGTGAATTCGTCGGGGAAGGCCATCTCATGGACCGATGTCACGCCGCACTCGGCGGCATGGGCGAGGGCCACCTCGATCGCCTGGACATTGTCCTTGAGCGACGGGGGCGGGATAAGCGCGGTCACGAGGTTCATGGCCGATTCCTTGAGGATCCCCGTCGGCTCGCCCGTCTTCGGGTCCTTCAGGATCTCGCCGCCGGCCGGGGACGGCGTGTCCTTGGTGATGCCCGCCATCCGCAAGGCGACGCTGTTGGCTAACCCGATGTGGAGGTCGTAGCGCCTGACGAACACGGGATTCTCCGGTGTTTCCCGGTCGATCCATTCCTTGGCGGGCAGGGTCGGCGGATCGATCCGCTCCTCGTCCCAGGTCCCGTTGAGGATCCAGGCCCCCTTCTCCATCGCGGCGACCTTGGCCGCGAATCGGGCGGCGAACTCCTGCCGGCTCCGGACGTCCTTGAGCTGGATGCTCGAGAGGGCGTATCCGCCCTGAAGGAAATGGGTATGGCAGTCGATGAACCCCGGAAGGACGAGCTTGCCGTCGAGCCTTACGACCGTCGTCCCCTTGGGCGCGGCCGCGGTGACCTCGGCGTCCGATCCGACGCGGGCGATGCGTCCCTGACTGATGAGGACGGCCTCGGCCCACGGCCGGGCCGGGTCCATCGTCCGGATCCGCCCGCCGACAAGAAGGAGGTCTTCGGGAGGGGTCTGGGAAACGGCCGGCATCGCCGTCGCGAGGCCGGACAGGCACAGGAACAGGGCCAGGATTCTCGTTCTCATTTGTGAACTCCTTTTCCGTCACGGTCGAAGTGCGGCATGTCCTCGGGCAGGTCCAGCGTCATGTCTAGATAGCCGGCGAATTCCCCGCCGATCGTCCAGGGCGTCTGGAAGACGAGCCTCTTCCGGCCGTCCTTCGTATAGGTATAGACGTTCGTCCGTCGGCTGTCGACGAGCGCCTTCAGCTTGAGCTTGGCCTCTTCCGGATGGCAGTCGAAGACCGGCGCCCCGACGAGGTCGGGATGTCCGCCATCGGCGAAGGCCTTGGCGGCCCGGTCGGTCATATCGATGATCTTGCCGTCCTTGTCGATGACGGTGATCGTCGCGGCGAATTCCTTTACCCAGGGGTGCGGATCGCTCATCGGCTCTGTCCTTTCGCATCGAGATCGAGGACCACGCCTCCGACGATGACCGTCTCCGGTCCCGCCGCGGACGTGAAAGGATCGGCGGGGAAGATGACGACGTCCGCCGCCTTCCCGGGTTCCAGGGAGCCGATGTCGTTCCCCGCTCCGAGGATCGTGGCGGCATCCGCGGTCAGGGCGCGCAGGGCGTCCTCCGGCGTTAAGCCGTGTCGGACGGCGGCCCGGACGGCGTCGAGCAGGTCCTCTCCGTCCATCACCGGTCCGGACTTGAAGGCGATCAGCACCCCGGCCTTCCTGAGCCGGGCGGCGTTCTCGGACCCGGCACCGGCCGTTTCGATCGTCCGGCGCAGGGCCGCGCTTGTCCTGAGGATCACGGGAACCTTTCGCGCGGCCAGCTCGTCTCCGGCCCGGCTGGCTTCGGCCCCCTCGTCGATGACGAGCCGCACCTTGAATTCGTCGGCGATCCGGAGCGCCGTCAGGATGTCGTCGTAGCGGTTGGCGGTGAGGATGAGGGGAAGGTCGCCCTTGATGACCGGAAGAAGAGCCCGGACGATCGGGGTCGCTTCCGGGAGAGGAGGCGCCGGCGCGCCTTTCGCCGCGGCCCGCTTGCGCTCGGCGTCGGCGAGCCCGCGCCGGTGGTCCTGCGCGTCGGAGAGGGCTTGCCTGAGGAGGGCGGCCGTTCCCATCCTGGTGAAGGGGTACGCCCTGTTCTCCTTGGACCTGGGCTTGAGCACCTCCCCGAGGGTCCCGTGGACCCCGACCGGGGAACGGACGATCATCTTCGCCACGTCGTCCCCCTCCAATCGAAGGAGGGCGCTCAGTCCTGAAAGAACGTTCCCCCTTCCCGGGGCGACCAGGGCGGTCGTGATACCCCGGTGCGCCGCCGCGGCGACGAACGGATTTCCGGGGTCGAACGCGTCCACGACGCTCAGTTGGGGGGTCAGCGGCTGGGAGGCCTCGTCTCCGTCCGACGCGGAGCTTCCGGGCGCGACCGTCCCGAGGTCCGTCCCCGCGTCGATGAATCCCGGAAAGACGTATTTTCCGGAGGCCTCGATGATCCTCGCCTCGGAAGGCACCGCGAGGTCCGTTCCGATCGCCTCGATCCTACCATTCCTGATGATGATCGTCCCATTCGTGATGGTCCCCTGCGTCACAGTGAAGAGCGTCCCTCCCCGGATGACGACGGGACGGGTGTCGAGAGTTCTTGCGCTCCCGGCGAATAGGGACAACAGGCCCAGGGCCATCCCTGCGGCGATGACGAATCCTCCGGCCGTTCTGCTCACGTCGGTCCTCCTCCGCTCCCGGCCGCCCGGGTCCTTCAGAATTTGAGCCGCGCGCTCATGTTGAAATAGGTATCCGGGCCGGGCCCGGCGGCGCCCTCGAGTCTATCATAGAAAACGTGCTTGACGTTGGGAATGATCGTGATGTTCTCGGAGAGCCGCCATCCGAATCCAGCGATGACGAGGTTCGACGGCGCGTGGTCCGAGAATGGGATGTAGGAGATCCCGGCCCCGTGCGGGTTCGGCTCCCCCATCCTGTCGACGCGGAGCACGACCTCGGCTCCGGCGCGGACCCTGAGAACCGCGAGGGCGGACCAGAGGCTCGTATGGCCGCTCTCTTCGCCCAGCGCGGTATCCCTCCGGGCGTAAAGGAATCCAGCCCTCCCCCATCGGGCCTCGTAACCCGTGAAGACCTGAAGGAGGCGATAGGTCCTGGAGTCTTTTTGACGCTCGGTATCGGCGTAAAGATCGATGTGGAATCCTTTCCAGGGCCTGACGATGAGTTGGGCATAAGCCTTCTTGCCCTTGTTGGCTTCGGCGTTGTTCCCTTCGCCGTTCCCGAACATCAGCTTGTAGGAAACGGTCCCGGCGGAATTCAGCCCGCCTTTCAGGGCGATGCCGAAGTCCCTCGCCGAGCCGAGCTTCTGAATGTCGCAAGGGGTCTTCTCGAGGGCCCGATAGCCCCAGAAGGACTCGACGTTCTCCCACGTCGGCGTCGCTATGATGCCGATCTGAATGTCCTGGCCCTTGAGGCGGTAGTTCAGGAAAGCGTCCTTGACGAACGGGACGAGAAGCGAGCTGGTCTTGAAGTCGCCGCTCGAGCTCATTTCCAGCTTGAAGCGGAACGACAAGCTCGAAGAGAGGGCGTTATCAAAGGTGATATTTATCCTTCGGAACCAGAAGCCGTTATGCCCCTGGATGCTCGGATCGTGGTGCCGCGCGACCGAGTAGTATTCCGGGAAGAGCTCGAAGCTGATGACCGTCGGAGAGGCCGCCGTCGCGGGGGCCGCGAACGCCCAGATCAAGGCCGCGGCGCCGGTACAGAGCCTTTTGATGATGTTTCCTACTCCTGTCATCTCGCATACCTTTCACACTCTGTGTTCCGGAGCCTGGTCCCTGCCCCCCGGCCCGGCTCCCCGCGATAAGGCCAGAGGGCCCGTCCCTGAACGGGCCCCCGGCCCGAAGTCATGGGATCGCTGAAAGACGGGGCGTGAGCAGGGCCGCCACGTCCGCCCCGTGCTTCCGGGGGGTGTCGGAGCAAGGGGCCTGGGAAAACGCTATCGGCGGATCTGAACGGGGGGATGTTAAGATTATGATATTCATAATATTATTACGATATTAATAATATCGAACGGCAAGCGGACTTGTCAAGTCAATTGTATCGTATCCGCCGGGCTTTACATTTATAGAGGGCCTTCGTATGATGAGCAGAACGCCGCCATGGAAGATGCCAACGGGCCCCGATTCCTCAGGAGGATGAATCTCCTCGATGCCACCTCACTCGTCATCGGGGCCGTCATCGGCTCCGGGATCTTCCTGACGACGGGCTTCATCCTCCAGGAGCTCCCCTCCCCGGGGCTCATGCTCCTCGTCTGGATCGCGGGAGGGCTCATCGCGGTCAGCGGAGCCCTGTCCTTCGGAGAGCTCGGGGCGATGTACCCGCGCGCCGGCGGCCAATATGTCTATATCCGTGAGGCGTACGGGGCCTGGGCCGGTTTCTTTTACGGCTGGGGGTTCTTCTGGTTCATCATGTGCGGCGGGATCGCGGCCCTGGCCGTGGCCTTCGCCGAGTTCGTGGGCTACTTCGTTCCCGCCCTGTCCCTGCAGAACGGCCTCTTCGGCTTCCGGGTGTTCGGACACGCCTTCGCTCTTTCCGCAGGCCAGCTTGTCGCCGCGGCGGCCATCCTGCTCCTGACCTGGGTGAACTCCTTTGGCATTCAGACCGGGAAGCGAACGCAGAACCTCCTGACGTTCTTCCGCATCGGAGCCGTTCTGTTCCTCATCGTCTTCGGGCTCCTCTCGGAACGCCAGGAGGGCGTCGCCGGCTTCGGGGACCTGTTCCCCGCGGGCGCGGGAGGCCTCGGCGACCTTCTCAAGCATTTCGGACTCGCCCTCATCGCGGTCTTCTGGACCTTCGACGGCTGGTACTCCGTCAGCTGTACGGCCGAGGAGATCCAGAAGCCGGAGCGGAACATCCCTCTCAGCCTCCTCCTCGGGACCGTGAGCGTCACGGTCGTCTATGTCCTCGTGAACGTCGTCTATATCCTGGCCCTCCCCGTCGACCGGATGAAGGGAGTCGTCCGGGTCGGCGAGCTCGTCGCCACCCAGCTCTTCGGTCCCTCGATCACCTTCTGGGTTTCGGCGGCCATCATGATATCCATCTTCGGCTGTCTCAACGCCACGATCATCTACGGGCCGCGCGTCTACTATGCCATGGCCGCCGACGGCGCTTTCTTCCGGAGCATGGCCTACCTCCATCCCAAGCGCCGCGTCCCGACCGTCGCCCTCTGGGGCCAGGCCGCCTGGTCCATCATCCTCTGCCTTTCGGGCACCTATCAGGGACTCTACGAATATGTCATCTTCGCCGTCCTCCTGTTCTTCGCCGGGACGGGGTATGCCCTGATCGTCCTCCGCCGCAAGCGGCCGGACGTCCCGAGGCCCTATAAGGCCTGGGGATATCCCTTCGTGACGCTGGCGTTCGTGGGCATCTGCGTCGTCATCTTCCTCAACACGGTCGCCTCCCAGCCCGGCAAGACCCTCATCGGGTTCATCATTCTTGCCGCCGGCGTGCCGGCCTACCTGCGCTGGAACAGGAAGAACGCCGCGGCCGCGAAAAAAGAGTTCCCGGGCCCGGCCCAAATGAATTAGAATAGGGCTTTCGGGAGGCACGATGTCCAGGAGATTTTCGGTCAGGGTCCTTGCGCCGCACGCGACGGGCACCGCCGCGCGGGGGGACCTCCTGTCCGACGTCCTCCGGGCGGCGGGCGTCCCCATGAGCCTTTATTGCGGCGGGCGGGGGGTCTGCGGCAAGTGCCTCGTCCGGATCGTCCGAGGTGAGGTCTCCCCCGCCGGGGAACGGGAAGCCGCGTTCCTCGGGGAAAAAAGGGTTCGCTCCGGTCTCCGCCTGGCCTGCCTGACCCGGGTCCGCGGAGATCTCGATGTCAAGGTCCCCGGGTCGTCCCTGCTCGGGGACATCGCGGTCCTCGAGGTCGGTCTCGAGGTCCAGATCCGGCCCGATCCCGCTGTCCGCAAGTTTTCATTCATCGTCCCCGCGCCCGGCCTGGCGGATCCGGTCTCGGCCGTCGAGTCCATCGAGAGGAAGATCGGCAAGCGCCTGCGTTTCTTCGCCGGGGCGGCCGCCCGCGCGGCGGCCGTGATGGGCCGCGAAGGCGGACGCGTCACCGCGACCATCCTCGACGGAAACGAGCTCCTGGACGTCGAACCCGGCAACACAACGAGCCGTTGCTTCGGCGCCGCCGTCGACATCGGCACGAGCACTATTGTGGCCGAACTCGTCGATTTGATCTCAGGGAAAAGGCTCGGGCGCGCGGCCGCCGCGAACGCCCAGGCCCCTTATGGCGCCGATGTCGTCTCGAGGATCACCTACGCCGGCGCGGCCGCTGGGAACCTCGAACGCCTCGCCGATGTCCTGCGGCGGCAGGTGGACGGCATGATCGCCGGCCTTGCCCGCGAGCACGACGTGGCCTCCGATCACATCTACGAGATCGTCGCCGCCGGGAACACGGCCATGGGCCATATCCTCCTCGGTGTTTCCGCGGCGACGCTCGCCGCGGCCCCCTATCATGCCGCATTCGCGACAGCGCCCTCGGCCAGGGCTGCGGACCTCGGGCTCTCGGTCCATCCCCGGGGCCGGGTCCACCTCGCCCCGAACCTCAAGAGTTTCGTCGGCGGAGATATCGCGGCCGGGGTCTCGGCTTTGGACCTCGCGGCCAGGCCGGGCAATATCCTGTTCATCGACCTGGGGACCAACGGCGAGATCGTCCTGAAGAAGGGATCGCGCACGACGACGACTTCGACCGCGGCCGGCCCGGCGTTCGAGGGCATGTCCATAGACTGCGGGATGATGGCCATCCCCGGCGCCGTTTGCGCCGTCCGCTGGAACAACGGCCCGGTCGTCCGGACGATCGGCGGCGCCCCGGCCCGCGGCGTATGCGGGACGGGGCTCGTCGATATCCTCGCCGTCGGGCTTCGGCACGGTCTCGTTTCCGCCGACGGACGGATCCCGGCGGCGTCGCGCTCGCTCACGGTCGCCGAAGGGATCTCCCTGACCCAACGGGACGTCCGGAATCTTCAGCTCGCCGTCGCGGCCGTGAGGACGGGCGTCCGGCTGATGCTGGAGGATGCCGGGATCGGGGTCGCCGACCTCGACCGGGTCTTCGTGGCCGGCGCGTTCGGCGCCTCGCTCAACGTCCGGAACGCGATGTCGGTCGGGCTCCTCCCCTCGATGGCCGCGTCCAAGGTCGCTTTCGTCGGCAATTCGTCCCTGGCCGGCGCCCGGAAGCTCCTCATGTCCCGGACAGAGCGCGGGAAGATCGAAGCGTTCGCCCGGAGGATCAAGCACGTCTCTCTGGCCTCCTCGCCGGCCTTCCAAAAGGAATTCGTCAAGGCCCTGAGGCTGCAGCCCTATCCCTAAGTGAGGTCCGATATGAGCCGAACCATTCTCGATCTCGTCAGCGAGCGGCCCGTCCTTTTCGACGGCGGCATGGGCACGGAGCTCTTCCGCCGCGGCCTGCCTCAGGGAGCGTGCCTCGAGGCCTGGAACGCGGAGCGGCCGGAGGTCGTCAGGGAGATCCATGCGAGCTATTTCGAGGCCGGGGCCGACGCCGTTTCGACCAACAGCTTCGGCGGGAGCCGCATCAAGCTCGCCGCTTACGGCCTCGAGGGCCGGGCGGCCGAGCTCAACACGGCCGCGGCCCGCATCGCCCGGGAAGCGGCGCCCGCGGGCCGTTTCGTCGCCGGGAGCATCGGCCCGACGGGCAAGTTCCTCAAGCCCCAGGGCGAGTTCACGGAGGCGGAGTTCGAGGAGGCTTTCGCCGAACAGGCGGAAGCGCTCGCCCGCGGCGGCGCCGATCTCCTGATCATCGAAACGCAATACGATCTCAGGGAGGCCCTGGCGGCGTTCCGGGCGGCCCGGTCCGGGGCCCCTTCCCTGCCCGTGTTCGTCACCCTGACCTTCAATGCCTACCCCCGCGGCTATTTCACGCTCATGGGGAACTCGGTGCCCGCGGCCGTCGAAGCCCTGGAAAGGGCCGGAGCCTCGGCCGTCGGCGCCAACTGCACGCTCGACAGCCGGGAGATGGTCGGGCTTGTGAGGGCATTCCGGCAGGCGACGCGCCTTCCGGTCGTCGCCCAGGCCAATGCCGGAAAGCCCGCTCTCGGCACCGACGGCGCGGTCTCTTATTCCCAGGGCCTTGAGGCGTATGTCGAATTCGTCCCGGCCATCCTCGAGGCGGGGGCGAACGTCATCGGCGGCTGTTGCGGGACCGGCCCTGATCACATCCGAAAGATGTCGGGACTCATCCATAAAGGGAAATCCGGCGAAAGGAGAGAACAATGAAGAAGGAAGAGCTGTATCAAAGCATCCGCAAGGCGATCATCGACGGGGACAGGCCCGCGGCCCGAGAGCTGGCCCTCGAGGCCGTCCGCTTGGGTCTGGATCTCAACGAGGTCATCGACCAGGGGTACGTCCCCGGGATCCAGGTGGTCGGCGAGCTGTGGGAGAAGGGCGAATATTTCCTGCCCGAGCTCATCACCAGCGCCGAATGCATGAAGGCGGCCATGGACGTCCTTCAGCCGGAGATGGCCAAGGCCCACGTCAAGTCGCGCTCGCTGGGCAAGGTCGTGATCGGGACCGTCGAAGGGGACATCCACGATATCGGCAAGAACCTGGTATCGTCCATGCTCCAGGCCAACGGATTCGAGGTCTTCGACCTCGGGGCCGACGTCAAGCTCGAGCGGTTCATCGAAAAGGCCCAGGCCGAGGGGGCGGACCTCATCTGCCTCTCGGCCCTCCTGACGACGACCATGCTCAACCAGAAGCGGTTCATCGAGCTCCTGGGAGTCCAGGGGCTTTCCGGAAAGTTCAAGGTTCTCGTGGGCGGCGCCCCCGCCACCCGGAAGTGGGCCGAGGATATCGGGGCCCAGGGATATGCCGAAAACGCGGCCCTGGCCGTCAAAGAGGCCAAGGCCCTGATGGGGAGATGACCATGATCGCCACGACCCGACCCAAGATCGAGCTTCTGAGCCCGGAATTCATCGCCAAGATCGTCGACGAAGCCTACCAGCTCCTCGAAAAGCGGGGCCTCTTCATCGAGAATCCCGAAGCCCTGGACCTTTTGGCCGCGGCGGGCCAGAAGGTCGACGCCGCCTCGGCGCGGGCCCATCTCAGCCGGCCGCTCATCGAGAAATGCCTGGCCACGACGCCCGAGATCGTCCGGATGTACGACCGGGCGGGGACGAAAGAGTACGTCGTCGGCGGCGACGAGGTCCATTTCGACCCCGGCTCCGCCGCCGTGTCCATTCTCGATCATGAGACGGGGGTCGAACGGAAGGCCGTGACCCGTGACCTCGTCCGGCTTTACGACCTCGTCGAGACGCTCGGCAACGTGGACTTCCAGAGCACGGCCCTCGTCAGCTCGGACGTGCCCCTCCCGGTCGCCGACGCCTACCGGCTCTACCTGGGGCTCCTCCGCTCCTCCAAGCCGTTCGTGACAGGGACGTTCCGCGTCGAGTCCTTCAAGCCCATGCGCGAGATGCTCGTCGCCGTCCGGGGAAGCGCCGCGGAGCTCGCGGCCAAGCCCCTGGCCATCTTCGACGCCTGCCCCTCCCCTCCGCTCAAGTGGAGCCATCTGACGAGCCAGAGCCTCATCGACGCGGCCCGGGCGGGTATCCCGAGCGAGACCATCTCCATGAGCCTGACCGGCGCCACCTCGCTCGTGACCCTCGCGGGGGCCCTCGTCCAGCACGTCGCCGAGAGCGTCGGCGGCATCGTCATCTGCCAGCTCGCCAAGGAAGGGGCGCCGGTCATCTTCGGCGGCTCCCCGGCGAGCTTCGACATGCGCAAGGGGACGACGCCCATGGGAGCGATCGAAACGATGATGATCGATTCGGCTTACGCCCAGATCGCCAAGACGCTCCACCTTCCATCTCAGGCCTACATGGGCCTCTCCGACGCGAAGGTCAACGACGCCCAGGCGGGGCTGGAGACCGGGATCGGCGCGGTCCTGGCCGCCCTGGCCGGGATCAACGTCATCTCCGGGCCGGGCATGCTCAATTTCGAGAGCTGCCAGAGCCTGGAGAAGCTCGTCATCGACGACGAGATCTGCGGCATGGCCAGGAGGCTCGTCCGCGGCATCGAGCAGAGGGACGAGGTCATCGCCCTGGACAAGTTCGAGGCCATCGCGGCGGGCGCCCAGTTCCTGTCCCTGCCCCATACGCGTCAATGGTATCGGAAGGAGCACAGCTTCCCGGGGATCATCGACCGGGACACGTACGAAGCCTGGGTCTCTCTCGGCCGGAAATCGATGGACCAGAGGGCGGCCGAAGAGGTCGCGCGCAGGCTTGGGGCCGGCCCCGCCGGTCTCCTGGAATCGAAAAAGGCGGGCGACCTCAAGAAGATCATGGGCGCCTACGCCTCGGCGAGCGGGATCTCCTCTCTTCCCGAGGTCTGATGGCGGCGGTTCGGCGGCTCTTCCGGGCGTGCCCGGCCGGGCCCGGGAGGTCGACGTGTCCCGGCTGATCGAGTGCCCCCCTCTCGCTCCCGTCGTCTTCGTAGAGAGGAAGGTCCTCCTCCGTCTGGGATATAGAAAGGGCGCGGCGGGCGCGCCCCGGCCGCTCCGCGCTCTCGTCGGCGAGGAGACGCGCCGGGCCCTCGATCTCCTCCGTCCCGGCGTCGTCGCGGTCATCCTGGAAAAGGACGAGCTTCCCGGCCTGCCCGTTTTCCGCGGCGCGGAAAAGGCCGCGCTGTGCGTCTGCACCATCGGTCCCGATCTCGAAGAGACCGTGGCTCGCCTGTCTGCTGAAGGAGACCTCCTCCGCGGCCTCGTCCTGGACTGGCTCGGGTCCGAAGCCGTTACGAACATCTCCCGCCAGGCGGGCCGCTGGCTGGCCGGGATGGCCCGGGCCGAAGGTCTTTTGCCGGGCAAGATGTTCGCGCCGGGCTATAAGGGCTGGGACGTCTCCGGCCAGGAATTCATATTCGCCGCCGTTCCCGTCTCGGCGATCGGCGTCCGTTTGACGCCGTCGAGCATGATGGTCCCCCGCAAGTCCTATTCGTTCCGGATCAATTTCCATAAGGGCAGAGATCCGGCGGTCTGAAAGGACCTTTGAGGCGGGAGCCGCGGCGGGCGGTGCTCGAAGCTACGGAAGATCGAACTCTTCCAGATACTCCGGCACGGAGACCTGCCAGCCCCGGTCGCGGCGGAGCTCGTCGGCGAGGGCGAGAGGGGTCGCATTTTCGCCGTGGGTCAGGAACAGGCGGCGCGGGGGCGCTTCGAAGGCATCGAGCCATCGGAAGAGTCCTTTCCGGTCGGCGTGGGCCGAGAAGCCCAGGATCTTCTCGATGCGGGCCCGGACCGGACACGTCTCGCCCAGGATCCGGACCGGGGAAGCCCCTTCGAGGATATGGCGGCCGAGCGTTTCCTTCGCCTGGAAACCGACGAACAGGATGGTCGAATCGGGCCGGGAGATGTTCCGGATGAGATGCTGTTTGATGCGGCCTCCCGTGCACATTCCCGAGCCGGCCATGATGATGCAGGACCCCCGGATGGAGTTGATGGCCTTGGATTCCTCGCTCGTTCGGATGAGCTTCAGGCCCGGAAAATCGAAGGGCCTCTTTCCCGACCTGAACAAGGCCTTGGTCTCTTCGTCCAGGCTTTCCAGGTGACTCTCGAAGACGCCCGTCACGTCCACCGCCATGGGGCTGTCGAGGAACACCAGGACGGGCGGGATGCAGCGTTCATGGCGGAGCCTGCTGAAATGGAACAACAGCTCCTGGGCCCGTTCGATGGCGAACGTGGGGATGACGACGTTGCCTCCTGAGGCGACGGTCTTCGCGACGATGTCGCACAGCAGGCTCTGCACGTCCTTCGGGTCGTCGTGGTTCCGGTCGCCGTAGGTCGTCTCCATGACGACATAGTCGGCCCCGGCAAAGACCGATGGGTCCCGGACGAGCGGCTTGTTCCACTGGCCGATGTCCCCGGAAAAGACCAGGGACCGGGCGTCACTTCCCTTCCCCGACCGGACCTCGATCATGGCCGATCCCAGGATGTGCCCCGCGTCGTGGAACAGGACCGAGAGCCCCCCGTCGACGCTTTCGGATACGTTCGTAGGGGATGACCTCGATGAGGGCCAGCGTCCTTTCGACGTCGTCCGTTGTGTACAAGGGGATCTCTTCGTAGGGCCCGCGCCTCCCCTCCTTCGCGTGCCGCCTTTTTTTGTAGGCCGCGTCCTCCTCCTGGATGCGGGCGGCGTCGCCGAGCACGATGGGCAGGAGGTCGGCCGTGGCTGCGGTCGTCACGATGGGTCCGGAAAACCCCTGCCGGACGAGGCGCGGGAGGAGCCCGCAATGATCGAGATGGGCGTGGGTCAGGAGGACGGCATCGATTCGGTCGGGCGGGACCGGAAAGGGGTCCCAGTTCCGGGACGAGGAACTGCCGCTCCTGGTAGAGGCCGCAATCGACCAGGACCGTCGCCCCGTCGGCTTCGACGGCGTAGCTCGAGCCCGTGACCTGACGGGCCGCGCCCAGGATCTTCAGCCGCATGGCGCTCAGGCCTTCCTCTCGACCCAGTCCTCCCAGCTCCTGAGGCGCGGGAAATACATGAAAGCCAGGACCAGCGAGACCGCCAGAAGGGCGTAGAAATCCTTGTTCAGGCCGCCGAGAAGGAACAGGACGAAACCGAGAAGGGCCGGAACCTCGCTCAGACTTAAGGTCACGATCGAGGTCCGGGCGAGCTTCAGGATCGTGGCCCGCGCGTCGTCCCCGGGCGCGCGCCGGAGGAGGAGCCCCTGGAGCCACCGGGTGACGAGGACTTCGACGACCGCGAGGCCGTAGAAGACGTAGCGGAGGGTTGCGATCCCCGGCAGGGAAATGAGCCCGCGGAACGGGCCCATCGTCGCCCGCAGGACCTCGACAACGACGAGATAGAGGAAGAGGCTGACGATGATCGCGATGCCGACGAACGATGCCGGCCTGTGCGCGCTCCTCAATTCTTCGCCGACGTTCTCCATGGGGTCTCTCCTTTGCCCGGGTCCACGCCGATTATAGGAGAATCGGAGCGGAGCCGCAACCTCGGCCCCGCGGCCGGTGCCGGGCCGAGGGCTATTTCTTCCTCAGGTAGGCGCTCCTTGCGACGCGGGTGACGAGAAAGCGGCGGACCTTGTCGCGCAGGGCCTCCGGCCAATCCCTCATCCGGGCTGTCAGCATGTAATTGTTGATGGTCGAGACGTCATCGTATCTCTTCTCTTCGAGCAGGAGCCGGCGCAGTCCTTCCCACTTGGCCGCGTCCTCCTTCTTCAGGGGGGCGCAGGCCTCGCTTTTCTCGCACAGGACGAGCTGGTGGCCGGGCCCGTCGATGACCGTGATATCCCGGGAGCGGGCGTAGGCGAACGCCGCCTCCTCGAGCTTCTGCTCCTCGGCCTCGAGGGCCTCCGCCGCCTCCTTCAGGGCCTTTTTCCGCTCCACAAGCTCCGCGTATTTCGCCACGAGCGTGACGCCCTCGTCCTTGAGATACTCGTTGACGGGGAGTTTCGCCACGGCGACGGCATGTTTCCACTCCGGGCAGACGTCCTGGAATCCGCACCAATCGCAGAGAGCGCTCCGGGTGGGCGGGAAATCCGTGGCGGCTTCGATCCGTCTCACGCGGCGGACGATCTCCTTTTCCAGCGCCTCCAGGTCCTCGGGCTTCCGGGAAGAGGCGATCTCCTTGTTGAAGACGAGGTAGTGCCAGATGAGCCGGACGTCCTTGGCCTCCGGCCATTCGCTCCGGACGGCCATATGATAGAGCCCGAGCTGTTCGTCCGCGTCCGCGTCCTCCTGGGAAGGGAGGCTCCCCGAGGTCTTGTAATCGTGGATCTCGAAGACCTTGTCCCGGTCGTTCCAGTCCAGCCTGTCGATGAAGCCGAGGAACTCGACCTCCCCGGCCTCGTCGCGAAGCTTGAAGGTCACCTTCTTTTCGGTCGCCACGACCTTCGCCCCGTCGAAGGGCGCGTACGTCCGGTAATAGTCCTCGAGGCATTTCCGGCCTTTCCGGCGGTAATCCTCGGCCGTGAATTCCTGCCGGATGACCTTCACGGCGTCCGTCAGGTTCCGGTCCCAGAGGTCTTCATAGACCCCCAGAAGCCACTCCGAGGGCTTGACGACGCCGTTCCGGACGAACCGGTAGAGCTCCTGGAGCGCCTCGTGGACGCGGCTTCCCATGTAGGCTTCGATGGTCTCCTTGTCGGCCTTCAACCGGTCGACGTACTGGAACCGGTAGCGGAGACGACAGTCGTCGAAGGTCCCGACGCGGCTTATGGAATAAACGGTTCCCATGGCGCCTCCCCTTGCGCTAATCGATATAGAGAAGGAAACCCTTGAGGTACTCGGTTTCCGGGTGGAAGACGTTGACCGGGTGGTCCGGGGCCTGGATGTGGCGCCCCAGGATGCGGACTCCGCGCGAGGCCTCGGCGGCGGCCTGGAAGACGACCTGCCGGAAGAGGCCCTCGTCCACGAAGTGAGAGCAGGAGAACGTCAGCAGGAGCGCCCCCGGCGGCGCCTTCTGGATGGCGATCCGATTGATGTCCTTGTAGCCGCGGCAGGCCTGCCGGACGTCGTTCTTCCTTTTGGCGAAGGCCGGGGGGTCGAGGATGATGAGGTCGTACCGCCCGATCGGGCCCCGAAGGAAATCGAAGACGTCGGCCTCGATGAAGCCGTTCCCCTCGACCGGAAGCCCGTTCTGGAAGAAGTTGCGCTTCGCGGCTTCCAGGGCCGCCGCCGAGGAATCCACCGAATCCACCCGGGCGGCCCCCCCGCGGAGGGCGTGGACCGAAAAGCCCCCCGTGTAGGCGAACGCGTTCAGCACGTTCCGGCCCCGGGCCAGGGTCCCGACGAGCTTGCGCATCTCGCGCTGGTCGAGGTAGAGGCCCGTCTTCTGCGACCGGACGACGTCCACGAGGAATTCGAGGCCGTCCTCTCGGACCAGGACGAGGCCGCGCTCCTCTCCGTGGAGGAATCCCTCCCGGTCGGCGAGGCCTTCCTCGCGCCGTGACGGGAGGTTCGACTTCTCGTAGACCGTTTCGGGCGCGAGCTCCCGGACGAGGGTCCCGAGAACGAGGTCCTTGAGCCGCTCCATGCCGAGCGTCGCGACCTGGAGGACGAGGACCGAGTCGTACCGGTCCACGACGAGGCCGGGGATCCCGTCCCCTTCGGCGTTGATGATCCTGTAGGCGTTCGTCCTTTCCCCATTCTCGAAGAGGTCGCGCCTCAGGGCGACCGCCTTCATGATGCTCAGGTCGAGGGCCGCCAACGGGTCTCCCGGCCCGAAGCTCAGCATCCGGCCCAGGATGGAACATTTCCGGTTGACGTAAGCGTATCCCAGAAGCTCCCCGTCGCGGCTGAACACCGGCGCGATGCCTCCGTCGGCCAGGTCGGTCGGCAGGTCCGCGACGGCGCCGGAAAAGATCCAGTGATGGCGGTTGCGGACGGCCTTGTCCTTCCCGGGCTTGAGGACGATGCCCTTGGCGTTCAACGTCGCGGCTCCCCATCGCGCGGATAGAGGGACTCGACGACCCGGCGGTCGGGGTCCGTGAGGTCGAAAGCGTCCAGCTCCCGGGGCGCGATCCAGCGGACCTCGTCATGGTCATGACAGACGATCTCGCCCTTCACGATCCGTGTCCTGTAGACGAGAAGCTCCATGGGGGCCTCCCCGACCCGGAACGGATGCGCGCACAGCCGCTCGCCGACGGCGACCTCGATACCCATCTCCTCGCGCAATTCCCTTTCGAGCGAGCCCTCGGGGCTTTCGCCCGGCTCGACCTTGCCGCCCGGGAATTCCCAGCGGCCTTCGCATCGGTCCCCTTTCTTTCTCCTGGCGATGAGGACCCGGCCGCGCTCCTCGATGACGGCGGCGGTCACCTTTTGGGGAGAACGCGCCGCCGGCAACGGAGAGCTTGTATTCATGGCTTCATCGTAGCGGGTTCCCGGGACTCTGACAAGAGCGGCTTCCGGCTACTTCAGCCGCGAAACCCAACGGTCCCATTTCGCGTCCGGAACGAGCGCGATCTTCGTGCGGGCCGGGAGGCCCCGCTCGTTCAACGCTTCCCGGGTCATGAACCTCTCCAGGAGTCCTTTTCGGGAGAGGATTATCGAGATGATGAGACTGACCGCCCCCCAAGCCGCAAAGATCCAGGTGGGAGTCTTGTCTTTCAGGATGGACGCCAGGATGCCCGGAACGAAGAGCGTGAACACATATGCCAGAACGAAAAAAATCAGGACCATAGGAATGAACCTGAACAGGGTCCCCGGGCTGAGCCAGCGAACGGCCAACGTGTGATGCCTTCGTGCCCCGACATCGTAGATCGTCGTCGTCCTTTGGATCGTCTGTCCATATTTTCCCGGAAGATCGATCGAGCTCTGGGATCGAATGGGCACGCTCCAGAAATTCACGACCATGTCGCCTCCCTCCCGATGTCCGTGCCGATCGGCCAAGATACACGCCGCCCCGGCGGCATCGGAACCTTGGGCCGATATTATCGGTTCCGCCGCGGTTTGACAAGAGCGCTCTTCCCGTTTTCCGCCGGGAGGGGTCGTTGCCGAGGCGGCTCTGGTGACCCGGCCCGCACGCTATGGTACAATCCGGCCATGATGAAGATCGCTTTCCTGGTCTCCGAAGCCGTCCCTTACGCCAAGACGGGCGGGCTGGCCGATGTCGCCGGCGCCCTTCCCAAGTACCTGGCTCACCGAGGAGCCGACGTCCGGCTCTTCATGCCGTTATACCGGGAGGTCCGGAAAAAGGGGTTGCCCCTGACGAAAGCCCTGGACGGTGTCCGGATCCCCATGGGCGGCCGCGAGCTTGTCTTCTCGCTCTGGGAGCATCGCGCGGACGGCTTCCGGGTCTATTTCGTCGAGAACGACGAGGCCTTCGATCGGGATGCGCTCTACGGCACGCCGGCCGGCGACTATCCCGATAACGGCAAGCGGTTCGGCCTCTTCGCCAAAGCCGCGCTGGAGTCCATGAAGCGGCTGGGTTATGCGCCCGACGTCCTCCACGGCCACGACTGGCAGAGCGCCGCGGCCTTTGCGCTGTTGAGGTATAGATATGCGGCGGACCCGTTCTTTGCCGGAACGATGTCCCTCTTCACGATCCACAATCTCGCTTATCAGGGGCTCTTCGACAAGGCCATTCTCGGGAGCCTGGACCTTCCCGATTCCCTTTTCGACATGAACGATCTCGAATTCTACGGCAAGGTGAGCTTTCTCAAGGCGGGCATCCTTTACGCCACTGCCGTCAGCACGGTGAGCCCCCGCTATGCCCGCGAGATCCAGACGCCGGAATTCGGCTGCGGGCTGGACGGGCTTCTCCGGAGCCGGGCCGGGGTCCTTCACGGCATCCTGAACGGCGTCGACTACGCTTCCTGGGACCCTGCCGTCGATCCCCTGATCCCGGCGCCGTTCTCGGCGGCCGACCTCTCCGGGAAGAAGACGTGCCGCCAGGGCCTCCTCAAGACCTTCGGCCTCGCGGCCGGTCCGGAGGTCCCCGTCATCGGCATGGTCTCGCGGCTCGCCGGACAGAAGGGATTGGACATCGTTTGCGCGGCCCTTCCGGAGCTCTTCGCGCTCGACCTCAGGCTCGTCATCCTGGGCACGGGCGACGCCCTGATCCAGGAGCAGCTCATCGAAGCGCAGAGGGCCGACCCTTCGCGGCTCGGGCTCAGGATCGCCTTCGACGAGAAGGTGGCGAGGACCATCTACGCGGGCAGCGACCTCTTCCTCATCCCCTCGCGCTACGAGCCGTGCGGGCTGACCCAGATGTACAGCCTCCGGTACGGGACCATCCCCGTCGTCAGGGCCACGGGCGGGCTGGACGACAGCATCGAGGAGTTCGATCCCGTTGCGGGGAGGGGCAACGGCTTCAAGTTCGAGGAGGCCGCGCCCGCGGCCATGTTGGGCGCGATCCGGAAAGCGATGGATGCATACCGGGACCGGCTCTCCTGGACCGCCCTCGTCCGGAACGCCATGGCGGGCGATTTCTCCTGGGAGAAGGCGGCGGGCGATTACCTCGACCTCTACGCGGCGATCGCTAAAGGCTCAGGACGACTGTCTTAGATAGCCCGCCGCGGTTTCCGGGGCCACCGGGTTGATGTAGAAACCCGTCCCCCACTCGAATCCCGCGACCTTCGTGAGGACGGGCGCGATCTCCACGTGCCAATGGAAGTATCCCGCGATCCCCGGCCAGGATTTGGACGAGACCGAAGGGTTCGGCGCCTGATGCAGGATGAGGTTGAAGGGCGGGTCGCCGAGCATCGCCTTGAGACGGCCGAGAACGGTCTTGAGCACAGAGGCCAGAGAAGCGAGCTCGTCTCGCGTCGTCCCCGTGTAGAACGGGGAATGGCGCAGGGGGTAGACGACCATCTCGAACGGCGACCTCGAAGCGAAGGGGGCCAGGACGGCGAAATCCCCGTTCCGGAGGACGAGCCGTTCGTCGAGCCTGGTCTCCTCCCCTATCGTCCGGCAGAAGACGCATTCCCGGTTCGCCCGGAAGAGCCGCTCGGCGCCATAAACCTCCTCCTTGACCCTCTTGGGGACGATCGGCGTGGCCACGATCTGGGAGTGGGGATGACTGAGCGACGCGCCCGCCTCCTTGCCCTTGTTCTTGAAGACCTGGACGTACTGGTAGTGAAAATTCTCCTCGATCGCCGTGATCCGGCTCCGGAAGACCTCGAGGACATCCCGGATGCCGCTCTCCTCCAGGTCGACGAGCTCCTTGGCGTGGTCGGGGTTCTCGATGACCACTTCGTGGACGCCGACGCCCGGCATCGATTGGAACAGCCCCCCTTCCGGCTTGGGAGGCGGGGCCCCGGGGCTGAGCGCCGGGAACTTATTGGTCACGACGCGGACCCTCCATCCCGGCCCGTCGGGGGACGAGCCCTTGCGGCGAAGGGCGAAGACCTCGGGCGGGGTTTTGGATTCGTTCCCCTCGCAGAACGGGCAGAACGCCGGGGCCCCCTCCGGCGGAACGGCCCCGGACGGCCGGAAATCGTCCGGCCGCTTGCTTCTCTCCGAGGCGATGATCACCCACCGGCCGGTCACAAGGTCCTTTCTCAGTTCCGACATGTCATTCCTTGATGAGCTCCCGGATCCTCGCCTTGAGCTCGTCGAGGGACGAGGACTTGACGACGTAGGCGTCGGCCGCCCAGGTCATGAAATCCTCCTTGTAGCTCTGGTAGGCCGTGTTGATGATGAGCGGGATGTCCTTTCGCATGCCCATGATCCGGGAGATGAGCTCGACGCCGTCCTTCCCCGGCATCCGGATGTCGGTGATGATCAGGTCGAAAGTCCCCGTCTTGAGGGCCTCGAGGGCGGAATCCGCGTCGTGGACGGACGTCACCTCGTAGCCTTCCGCCCCGAGCTCCTCCTCGTAGAGGAGGCAGAGCGGCTTTTCGTCTTCGACCAGCAGGATCTTCTTCATCGGGATCACTCCTTTCCCTTCGTCTGGAAGAGCAGGCGGAACGTCGTCCCCCGCCCCTTCCGGCTCTCGACCTCGATCTTCCCTCCGCAGGAATCCATCACCCGCTTGACGAACGGGAGCCCGAGGCCCATCCCCTGGTCCTTGGTCGTGAAGAACGGGGTGAAGAGGCGCGCCCGGTCGGCCTGGGAGATGCCCGTCCCCGTATCCCGGACGCTGAGGACGTACCAGCGATCGTTCTTCGGGTAGGCCGAAACGGCCAAGCCTCCTCCCTCCGGCGTCGCCTCCACCGCGTTCTCCAGGAGATTGCGGAAGACCTCCCCGACGGAGGACGGATCGCAGATGACGTCGGACGGGCACGGGGCGATCTTGACGCTCAGGCGGACCTTGGCCAGCTTGGCCTTGAGCTCCGGGCTTTCGAGGACGGCTCCGAGCGTGGGGCCGATGTCGAAGGCGATGGGCTCCTTGAGGCTGACCTTGAGGAACCGGCCGATCTGGCTGACGACGTTCTCCAGCCGGCGGGTCTCGTCGCGGATGATCTGGAGGTCTCTCCGGCGGCGCTCCTCGTCGAGCCCGGGCTGGAGGAGCTGCTCGGTGAAGCCCCCGATGGCCGCGAGCGGGTTCCGGATCTGGTGGGTGACGAACACGGCCATCTCGCCGAGGGCGGCCATCTTCTCCATCTCGACGAATTTCGTGTGGAGCAAGGCCGAATAGATGTGATTCGCGGCGATCAGCCCGCACATGCCCGCCAGCTTGATGTCCGAGGGAGCGATGGGCGCCCGGGTGATCGCGTTGTCCAGGATGATCTCGCCCAGGGCCTCTTCGCGGACCAGAAGCGGGATGCAGACGAATTCGTCCACGCCGATGAGCTCCAGGAAGCGCGGATCGACCACGGGCTCGTTCCGGGCGTCGCGGACGAAGAGGATCTCCTTGTCGCGCTCGGCCAGTCCCGGGATCCTCGCGCCCTCCTCGTCGAGGGGGAAGCTCAGGCCCCGGATCCTCTTGGTGAGGGTGTCCTTGTCCCTCGAGACGAGCGAACGGTTGTACTCGATGACCTCGACATATCCGATGCCCGGGGTGGACAGGACCTCCCAGATGGATTGGGCCTCTTCGGTGGAGCCCGGGCCGAGCCAGATCTTCCCGCGCAGGCTGTCGCCGTCCTTGAGGAAGAGCATGGCCCGGTTGAATCCCATCCCTGCGCCCGAGGTCAGGGCGGTCAGGATGACGATGAGGTTGTCCTCCAGGGAGAACGGCTGGAAGAGGCTCTGGGAGATGATCGACAGCAGCGCCAGCTCGCGGCTCCCCTGGGTCTGGGACTCGGTGAAATAAAAGGAGTGCCGCTCGATCACGCGGGGTTCCATTTCTTCGGCACGACGCGCACGCCGTCCCGGCTGATCTTGAAGCTCCCGGCGTCCCGCCCGTCGTCGAAGCCGATCTCGAAGCCGGCGGGGATCACCGAGTGCTTGTCGATGATGACCTTCCGGAGGCGCGCCCCTGGACCGACCTCGACGTCCTCGAAGAGGATGGAATCGGCGATGTCGGCCCCCTCGCGGACCCGGACGTTCGGCGAGAGGACGGTGCGGCGGAGCCGGCACCCCTTGAGGTGGCATCCGGACCCGAGGATCGAACTGCGGATGTCGCCCCCGTCGACGTACGCCGGCGGGAACTGGGGCTTATGGCTGCGGACGGGCCAGGCGGGGTCCATGAGGGGGATCGGGGGAGCGGATGACAGGAACGTCATGTTCGCCCGCCAGTAGGCGTCGATCGTCCCGATGTCCTCCCAATAGTCGTCGTACTCGTAGGCGTAGAGCGCGTGCTCCCGGATGAGCTTGGGGATGATGTCCTTGCCGAAATCGTGGGCGCTTCCCGGCGTCCGGGCGTCCTTGAGGAGGGCCTTGATGAGGACCGGAGTCCGGAAGACGTAAACGCCCATCGAGGCCAGCGTCTTTTCCGGGTTTCCCGGGATCGCCGGCGGCTTCTTCGGCTTCTCCAGAAAATCGATGATCCGGCTCCCCGCGTCGACGTGCATGACGCCGAAGCGCGAGGCCTCGGCGACCGGGACGATCTTGGCCAGGACGACGGCGTCGGCGTTGCGCTCCGCGTGGAAGGCGAGGATCTTCCGGTAGTCGGCCTTGTAGATGTGATCGCCCGAGAGGACGACGACCGTCTCCGGATTCTCCTGCTGGATGGTGTAGATGTTCTGGAAGACGGCGTCCGCCGTGCCTTCGTACCAATGATCGCTGACCCGTCCCTGGGCGGGAAGGGAGATGATGTAATCCCCGCTCTCCGAGTGGAAGATGTTCCAGCCGTTCAGGATGTGGCGCTCGAGCGAGAGGGACTTGTACTGGGTGAGCAGGGCGATCCGGCGGAGGCCGGAATTGAGGGCGTTCGAAAGGCTGAAATCGATGATGCGGTAGACGCCGAGGAACGGCACCGACGGCTTGGCCCGGTCCTTCGTCAGCGGGTAGAGGCGCTCCCCCTTGCCCCCGCAGAGGACCATGACCAGGATCCGCTCAGAGGACCTGTCCATCGGGCGTCACGACCTCTTCGAAAAGCCGGTCCTCGTCCTCCCATGTCTCGAGAAGCGTGACCTCGCTCGGCGTGAGCGGGCGCTCGGCCTTGAGCCACCCGGCGAGCGTCCGCGCCCTCTCGTAGTGCTCGGCCGCCCGGTTCTGGGCATAATCCCGGGCGGACCAGGTCGAGATGAGGAAAGGCCAGTCGGAGCTTTCCAGCAGGAATTTTTCCTTGAGGAACTGCTTCATGAGGCGGGGGTCGGCCCCCCTTCCGCCGCCGATACAGGCGGCATCGTCCTCGATCTTGTAGATCATCTCCCAGATCCAGGCCGTGTCCTCGTTGAGCCAGATGCCGTGAAAGCCCCCCTCGCCCCAGGACCCTTCGGGCAGGGAGACGACCGAGAGAGGCGGCCGGGATTCGAGGGCCGCCGTCCCGGTCGCGGGGCGGACCGAGCTTCGATCGAGGCCCTTGAGCACGAGATAAAGCCACTCCGGGCCTTCGAACCACCAGTGCCCGAGGAGCTCGGTGTCATAGAGCGCGACGACGCTTCCGCCGTCCCGCCCTTTCAGGATGCCCTCGACGATGGAAACGAAGTGCCGCGCATGTTCCTCGAGGCGTTCCCGGGTCCTTGCGGGGTCGTAGGGAACCTTGTCGCCCAGGCCCGCCTCCGCCGAGGTGATGCGCCAATAGCGCATTCCTCCCGGGAAATGTTTCTTGTGGAATTCCAGGTACCAGCCGTCCCCGGGATAGCCCGCCTGCCGGCTCCAGACCTGGGTTCCGGAGACCGCGTCGCGGACGAAGAAAGGCGTGTCGGACGGATAGGCCAGGTAGGCCGAATACGGGTCCCGGGTCGGATCTTCGAGCCGCTCGGCCGAGCTCCGGGAGCCCTCCCAGAGGCGCTTCAACGCCGGGAACCTGTCCGTATAAACGCCTTTCGCGACCCCGCCTTTGAGCAGATGACCGTCGACGAAGAAATAGCCGATGCCCTCGGCCCTCAGGATCTCGTCGACGCCCTGCCGGGGATACGCGGGGCGGTCGCCGAACGGAGGCTTCCAGGAATAAGCGGGGCGATAAGCGCATTCCGGGATCCAGAATCCCTTCGGGTCCCGTCCGAAATCCTTCCGGTACGTGTGTCTTCCCTGCCGGACCTGGAGCCGGACGCTCTCGTCCCGGGCGAGAAGAGGAAAATAGCCGTGCGTCGCGGCCGAGGTCAGGACCTCGATCTGCCCCGCATCCTGCAGGGCCCGGAATCCGCCGATGATATCTTCGCGCCACCTCCCGTGAAAGTCCGAGGCGAGCTTCTCGTACCAGTTCTGCCAAAAGACGGTCAGGGCGACGAGCTCCGCGTCTCCCGTTCGTTCGAAATAGGCCCGGTCCTTGGCGGCGATCTCGATCTTCATGGCGAGGTACTCGCCGAAGCCGGACTTGAACCGCGCGTCCTTGAGCTGGGCGGCCAGGACCGGCGTGATCCCGATGCTGACCCGCGGCGGGATCCCCTCGTCCGCCAGCCTGCGGAAGACGTCGAGGAGCGGAAGATAGCTTTCCGCGGCGGCCTCGAAGAGCCAGTCCACTCCGTGGGGCCAGCTTCCGTGCGAGAGGACATAAGGAATATGGCTGTGCAGGACCAGGACGAAGTTCTTATCGGGCATTTTTCTCCGCCAATACGACCTCGAGGGATATCCCCTCCCCCGCCGCAAGCTTCAACCTCCAGACCGGAAGGAGGCGAAATCCCTGATGAATTATATCATAGTCCTTCTCGGACTGGGACAGGGTCCTCAGCGGGAAGCTCCAGACGTCGTCCGCCCCCGCAGGCCTTGAACGACAAGCGCCCGGCCGCAAGCTCGGCGCCGTCGACCCGGAGGACGAGCTCGTCCGGGCAGCATGGAGAAGTTCCATTCCGAGGCGAACGTCAGGACGACCGGCCTCTCGCCCGCGTTCACGATCTCGGTGCGGACCCGGACCGCATCCCCGGCTTCGATCGTCTTGCGGACGAGGACGGGGACGTCTTCCCCTCCGACCCGGACATGGCCCTTCCTCTCCAGGACGAGAACGGCGCCTTCGGTTCCCGCGGCATATCCCCCCTCGGCGAAATCCCCGAGCTCGCGGGAGTCCGTCCGCCGGACGTCCTCGGGGCCGGCCTCCGCGGGAAGAAAGCGGTCCACGCAGGAATAGCGCGGCCGTCGGTCATACTCGAGCAATCCCTCGGCCCCGGGGGGAAGCTTCCGGGCAAGCTCGTGGATGCTTTTCCCTTCCGGTGTTCCCTCGCCGCCCCGGCGGATGTGGTAGGACTCGGGCCGGCGCGCCAGAACATCCGTGATGTTCCTGGACAGCGGCCGGTGATCGATCTCCATGATGGCGCCCCCGGCGTCGGGCTTGACGAGGAGCCCGAAGCTCCCGGCCCCGCTCGAGAATTCGAGCCGGCCGTCGAGATCGATGTCCGTCCCCGACCACCCGGGCCCGGCGGGCGCGGCCTTTTCGGCTTCGAGGAGATGGCTCCAAGCCGCCTCCCTCAGGTGAGGAAGATAGAGCCCGCCGAAGACGCCGTGCCAATAGGGATCGTTGCATTGGGCCCTATAGAGCTCGCGGAGCGCCCCGGGCGACCCCGCGGCGGCGACCTTCCTGGAGACCGAGAGCATCCTTTTGTGGAGCAGGTTGGACTCGGGGTACTTCAGGAAGAAATCGCGGAAGAACCCGCCGCGGAGGAACCGCCGCCCTTCCGGCGGACACGCTTCCCGGGCCTTCCGGTAGGCATCGAGCGCGCCCGGCTCGAGGACCCATTCCGTCATCTCCTCGTACGAAGCCGGCGGGAGATAGACCCTGCCGCCGGGAGGTTCGGCGTCGGCGTACTCCGAGAGCGTCATCGTCCGGACTCCCGTCTCCTCCAGGTGGTCCAGGAATTTCGCGAGCCACCGCTTTTCGAAGACCCATTCCGCGGTCCCCGGCCAGAGGCCGAACTTCTCCCCGTCGTCCCCGAGGACGGCGATCCCGTCCCGTTCGCGGATGGCCGCGAAAGCCGCGTCGATCTCCTCGAGGGTGCGGAACGGGATGAGGTAGCGGAGCTTCTTGTCGATGGGAAAGACCCTCAGCGGGGATCCTTCGTCCTCGGTGATGTAAGAGGTATGGATATCCTCCACTCCGGCATAATGGAAGTGCTCCTCGTCGAGGAGCGTATATTCGACCCCGGCGCGCGCCAGCGTGCCGGCGAGCTGAGGCTCCCAAACCCGCTCGGTCAGCCAGACGCCCCTCGGCCTGACGCCGAAGCGCTCTTCGAGCCAGCGGCTCATCATCCGGAGCTGTCCGAGGCGGTCCTCCTCCGGGATGATGGCGAGGATGGGCTCGTAGAACCCGCCCCCGAGGAGCTCGACCTGGCCGCGCCCCACGAGGCGCCGGATGAGGTCGCCGAAGTCCCGCCGATGGAGCTCCATGTATTCCAATAGCGGGCCGGAGAAATGAAGGGAGAGCTTGAAGCCCGGATGCCGGTCGAACTCGGCGAGCAGGGGTTCGTAGCATTCGTCGAACGCCCTCGCGAAGACGTGGCCGAAATTGCCCACCGGCTGGTGGCAATGGACGGCGAAGAGGAAGCGGAGGGGCCTCACGGGCCGTCTCCCTGCCCCGCCCGGCGCATGGCGGCGCGGACATAGCTCTTGAAGAGGAAATCGAACTCTTCCTTCTCGGGCTCCCCGTACCACCAGAACCAGTCGGATCCTTCCGCGACGTAGATCTCGGGGACGGGGCCGCACCGCTCTCTTGCGGCGGCGAGCTCCTCCCAGGCGCGGTTCTTGGCCGGGTCCCCCACCCACTTGGAAAAATTGCCCAGCCAGGTCCCCGGGACGAGCGAAACGTCGCGGCCCGGGCCGTGGGCCTTGAGATAGGCACCGGGCAGGACGGGCGTGATCCCGTCCGCCTCGAGGAGACGGGCGTAGAATTCCCTGAGAAAGGGGACGCCGTTCCCGGGGTAGCATTCCCATGGATTCTCGCCGTCCAGGACGACGACGCAGACGGCGTCGTCGGGAGAAACGCGGCGACGCGCCTCCAGCCGGCAGAGGAAATCCGCCACGGCTTCCTTTTCCGGCCATTTCTGATAAGAAAAGCTCAGGAGGTCGGAAAGCTCCCGGTCCCTGAAGAACATCGGCAGTCCCTCGGCCGTGTAAGGCCTGTAAAGGGCCGAGCGGTCGGCGGGCCCTGCGAGGCTCTTCCAAAGGACGTTCTCGTCGGTGAAGGCGAAGGCGAAGCCGGCACGCGTCGCGGCGGCCGCGACCTCGCGGCTGACGGCTCCTTCCGAGGGCCACAGGCCGTCGGGCGCGAATCCGAAGATCTTCCGGAAATAGTCATATCCCATCCGGAGCTGGGCTTCTCCGTCCTCGGGATGCCGGAACCGCTTCGCCGGGGCCTTCTCGTCCGGGGAACAGGAGCTGTCGAAGACGAGGGGCAGGAGCGGATGATAGTAGGGCGACGTCGTGATCTCCGCCAGGCCATGCTTCTTCAAGCCGCGGAACAGAGGCACCAGGTCTTCATGGAGCTCCTTTCTGAGGGCCAGGAGGGATGCGCGGTCCGCTCCGGCCTTATCGAGCGGAGAGAACAGGGCCAGGAGGGCCCGCTTCTGGACGTCGGCGGCGTCCCCTCCGCCGGGCGAGATCCGGCCCAGGAGGCGGAGGTCGGCGAAGGTCAGGTCCGCCGGGTCCTTCTCGAGGGCCCTCTGAAAAGGATCGCGGTCGGTGCCCGAAGCATATTCCTGGAGCTGTTCGAGAAGACAGGGGACGAAGTTGAAGGTGCAGGGGAACCCCGACTCGCGAACAAGCTCACCCATCGGGTGGTAATTCTTCGTGGCGTGGAGATTCACCCAGGGCAGGATGTACTCCCGGCTGACCGGATCCTTGTAGATCGGCTGATGGAAGTGCCAGACGATGGATAGATACATCGCTCAGACCCCCTCCTGGGCGAGAACATAGGCGTACACGGCCAGGGCCACGGACAGAAGCTCCAACTCCCTGGGATGGACCGCCGAGAGGACGTCGAGGGCGGAGTGATGGACGTCGAAATAGCGCTGGGAATCCACGACGACGCCGAGGAGGGCCGTCCCGGTCGCGGCCAGCGGGGCGACGTCCACCCCTCCCCCGCCCGGCCGCATCCAGCGGATGCCCAGGGGCTCGAAGAGGGAGACCCATTTCCCGACCTTTGCAAGGACATCGGGCGGGCCTCCGGCCACGCCGATGGGAAGATAGCCTCCCCCGTCGGATTCCAGGGCCGCGACATGCTTCTCTCCGTTCCGTCCCGGATCTCCGGCGTAGAAACGGCCTCCCGTTCCTCCGAATTCCTCGTCCATGAACATCACGGCCCGGATGGTCCGTTTCGGGCGCAGTCCGCATGCCTTGATGAGCCTGAGCGCTTCGACCGACGCGACGCACCCCGCGCCGTCGTCGTGGGCGCCGGTCGCCAGGTCCCAGCTGTCCAGGTGGCCTCCGAGGAGGACGATCTCGTCCGGGAGCTCGGTCCCGCGCAGCTCGCCGATGACGTTGGCGGAGGACACGGGACCGAGGTCTTCGCAGGCGAGCTCCAGCCGGACATGGACCGGGATCCCCTTCGCCAGAAGGCCGGAAAGGAAGGTCGCGTCCTTCGTGCCGATCGCGGCGGCCGGGATCTTCGGAGCGGCAGGCTCGTAATGGAGGATCCCCGTATGCGGGTTCGAATCCTCCCGGAAGGTCAGGGAGCGGACGAGAACGGCCGCCGCGCCCAGCTTCGCCGCTTCGGAGGCTCCGCGGACCCTTTGGTCGACCGCGCCGCCGTAGGCCTTGAAGGTCTCGACGCTGGTCCGGTCCATCGGGCGGTTGAAAAGGACGATGCGTCCCTTGACCGCAGCCCCGAGCCGCCCGAGCTCCTCGAAGGAGCGGACCTCGACGAGAGAGGCCGTTAGTCCGCCCGCCGGCGTCCCGACGCTCCCTCCGAGGGCGCTGATGGCCAGCCTGCCGCTTTCTCCGAGCGGAGGATCGACGATCGCGGCGCGTTCCGTCGCGCCCCGGACCCAGCGTTCGACGGTGACGGGCTCCAGGCGCACGTCGTCGAAACCGAGCTCCGTCATCATGGCGCGCATGAGCGCGACGCCCGCGGCGGCTCCGGGCGAGCCCGTCAGGCGCGGGCCGACGGAGGTCAGCCTCCGGAGGAGCTCATAGGCGCCCTCCTGCTCGAGGCCCATGTCCTTGAGCTTCTCGACGACGGCCGGATACGGCCCGGCGGGAGCCGGTTCCTGCGCGGCCGCCGTCATCGGAATGAGAGCGGGGGCGGCGAGAAGCGGAAGGAACGCGGATAGAACCAGCGCATGGGTCGGGCGCGAGGAGTGGAATCGCGGCATTCGTTTTCCTTTCGTGGAAGGGCGTGTCTCCCATAATAGCAGAATCGCGGTCTATTTCATCTTGAAGAAAAGCCAGTTGACGTCCTTCTCTCCGGCCCGCGGCTTGATCCGGACGAGCGCATAGCGGCCGGCGAGCTTGTGCCCCCGGATGTCGACGACCCGTTTGGAGTCCGTCGATTCGACCGGAGAATAGGTCCCCCGGTCCCAGATCGAGACGGTCCCCGCCCCGTATTCGGGCTCGGGGATGACGCCTTCGAACCCGGCATAATCGAGGGGGTGGTCCTCCGTCCGGACGGCCAGTCGCTTCTCCCCTACGGCGACGGGGGGAGATTTTGGGATGGCCCAGCTCAGAAGGACGCCGCTTTCTTCGAGCCGAAGGTCATAGTGCAGATGCGAAGCCGCGTGCTTCTGGATGACGTAGATGAGGCCCTCCGCCCGGTCCTTGTTCCCGGTTTCGCCGGCGGGTTCCTTGGTCTTCGTAAAATCCCGCTTTCGGGCGTACTCCTTGAGGCTCATGGGGACTCCTCCCGCCCCGGTCCGGGCCCCGGGCTAGCGGTGCAGGAAACAGCGCTCGCAGTCGACCTCCCCGGGGGCGCGCGTCACGAGCATGGCCAGTCCGAGCTCGTCGGCCTTGGCGATGACCTCGGCGTCCCGGATCGAGCCCAGGGGGAAGACCACGGCCGTGATCCCGTGCTTCGCGGCCAGTTCGACGACGTCGGGGAACGGCATGAACGCGTCCGAAGCGAGGACGCAGCCTTCCGGCCCGTAGCCGCGCCGCGAGAGGCGGATGGCGTCCTCGGTCGAATCGATGCGGCTCCGCTGGCCCGAGCCGATCCCGTGGGTCTTATCGGAGGTGCCGATGATGACCGCGTTCGACCGGGTGAAGCAGGCGACGGTCCAGGTGAAAAGAGCGGCGCGGACCTCTTCTTCCGAAGGCTTCCGTTTGGACACGACGTCGAGGGACCCCGGTCCGACGATCTTCGAATCGAACCTTCGCTGGACGAGCATCCCTCCGGCCACGCGCTTGAACTCGAGGCCGTTGTCCCTGGCAGCGACGTCGAGAGAGGCGCCCATCCGGACGACGCGGAGCACCTTGCGCGTCGCCAGGACGGGCAGGGCTTCGGGCGCGAAATCCGGAGCGTAGACGACCTCGACGTTGCGGGGGCTTTCCACGAGGAGCCGGGCGAGGGGTTCCGTGACCGGGACGTTGAGGACGTCGACCCCGCCGAAATTCGAGAGGGGATCGCATTTCCAGGCCTTCTCGAACGCGTCGAGGGCGTCGTCGCCCAGGGCGACGCCGCTCGGCATCTCGTGCTTGATGATCACGCAGGCGGGCCGGCCCCCGAAGACCGCATGGAGCTTGCCGACAAGCCTCTGGCCGAGGTCCATGTCGCCGACGTTGATATAGCTGAGCCCCTTCGTTCCTTCCTGGAGGACCTCGAGGTTCGCCATATTGGGCCCCGAGGCGCCTTCCTCCTGATAGAAGGCGGCGGGATATCCCGGGTTCTCGCCGTACCGCATCGAGGTCTTCTTGACGAAGCGCGTTTCTCCGAACATCAGGGATGCCGGGAAGTCCTCGGCCACCTGGGTCTGATACTGGGTCCTTGAGGTCCTTTCCTTGGCGTCCATGGCTTCAATTCCTTTCGTGCCGGTTGATGATCGCGATCTCGAATTCGTTCCGGGCGAGGTCGCCGGCCATGAGGCAGGCGACGGCCACGCGAAGGTCCCGGCCGCCTTCCGGGGGTTTCAGGGCTTCGTAGACGGTTTCGGCCAGATCGGGGGCGCTCGCGGCCTCCAACGTGACGTCGAGGGGGTCGCCGGGGAACGAGCTCAAGGGGTCCTTGTTCACGCCGTCATAGGTCGCGATGAGCTTCCCTTTTCCGGCCTCGAGAGGGAACTCGTGATAGCTTCTCAGGGCTTCGCCGCCCGCTCCCCTCTTGATGAGGGCTAGGGCGGCCTTCGCGCCCGGGAGGACGCAGCCGCTGATCCGCGGCGTGAAGATCGGGGCGTCCGGTTCGAAATCCCAGCCGGAAAGACTCCCGGCCAGGATCTCGACCGGTCCCGGGGCCGCGGCGCCGTCGAGGCGGCTCCGGACGTCCGCGGTCTGCCGGCCGTTCGAGACCGCGACGCCGGCCGCCGCGAAGAGGATAGCGGGATAGATCAGGAGGTCCGGGTTGCCCTTCTTCAGGACCTCTTCGTCGGTCGGCCGCACCCAGACGCCGTCCTCGCGCCGCTCGAGCCGGCGGGCCTGGCTCGAAGGCGACCGTCCGGTGATCGCGTAGACGACGGCCGTCCGCGAGCCGGACGGAGCCCTGCCGATGATGATGACGCGGCCGGGATATTCCATGGCGGACAGGTTGGCGAGAGCGCGGTCCATCGGTCCTCCTTTTCGCGCCCTATTCTTAGCATAGCGAACGGTCGAAGTCAAAAAACGTCCGCGGGGGTCGCGGCGCCTTTATTTATCGCCGCGGCGATTCATGCTAGAATCGGGACGGACGCGGATGAAGAGGTGGCCATGACGAAACTGGAATATCCGGAATCCCCGTACAAGGACGTCGAGTTCCTGGATTCCCTCGAAGGGCGCACCCTCAGGATCCTGAGCGAATATCTCGGCCCGATGGCCCGCCTGGACAAGGCCAAGGTCAACAGCACGGTCCTGTTCCTCGGCTCGGCCCGGGCCAACCCTAGCCACGGCGACAACAAGCTCACCGACTACTACTGGGAAGCCGAGGAACTCGCCTACCTTCTGACCAAGTGGGCCATCCCGCTCAAGCCCAAGGGCAAGAACTTCGTGGTCTGCACGGGCGCGGGGCCGGGGATCATGGAGGCCGCCAACCGCGGCGCCCAGCGCGCGGGGGGGAAGAGCATCGGGATGAACATCTCCCTTCCTCAGCCTCAGGAGCCCAATCCCTATATCCCTCCCGACCTGTCCTTCGCCTTCCATTATTTCTTCATGAGGAAGTTCTGGCTCGTCTACAAGGCCAAGGCCGTCCTGGCTTTCCCCGGAGGATTCGGGACGATGGACGAGTTCTTCGAGATCATCACCCTCCTCCAGACGAGCAAGATCTCGCGCAAAGAGATGACCCTCATCCTCTACGGAGAGGAATACTGGAGGAAGATCATCGATTTCGACATGTTCGTCAAGGTCGGGGCCATCACCCCCGAGGACGCCAAGCTTTTCACGTTCTGTTCGACGCCGCGCCAGGCATTGGCCCTTTTGAAGAAGAAGCTCGGAGCCTGCCTGCGCTAGCTTTCCGGGAAGATGACCCGCAAGGTTTTATGGCTCTTGGCGGCTCTGGCGGCGTCGATCTCCTGCGCCCGCCTGAACTATTTTCCCGAGGGAGGCTCGCAGACGGGACTGGCGTCCTGGTACGGGCCCGACTTTCATGGGAAGCGCACCTCGAACAAAGAGATCTATGACATGTACGACATGACGGCCGCCCACCGGACCCTTCCGTTCGGGACGCAGGTCGTTGTGACGAACCTCGAGAACGGCCTGGCGGCGACCGTGCGGATCAACGACCGGGGGCCGTTCGTCGGCGACAGGATCATCGACCTGTCCTATGCCGCGGCCCGGGTCCTCGGGATGATCGGCCCGGGCACGGCGCGGGTCCGGTTGGATATCATCAGGGGCGCCTCCCCGCCTCCAGGCGCGGGAGGCTGGTCCGTTCAGGCCGGCTCCTTCATTTCGAAGGACAACGCGTCCCGACTCGCCCGTGAGCTCGAAGCGCGCGGCTATGAGGGCGTCAAGCTCACGACTTACGAGACGCCTGCCCAGGTCTATTACAGGGTCAGGGTCGGCGCGCCCGACGAGGATTCGGCCCGCGCGCTCGCCCGCCGGCTCAACGAGGACGGCTACGTCGTCCTCGTCCTCGAAGAATAGGGGGGCTTACCGGCTTCGTTCAAAGAGGTAGGCGCAGTCGCGAAGCTTGTTCTCGGTTCCGTCGTGGGCGGCGTATTGGCTCCCGGCGAACATGGAAGCGGCCCCGAACTCGCCCTTGCGTGTTGAGGGCATAGAAGTTGAGCCCGAACCGGGGACGGCCCTTGTCGTCCGTCATCTTCAGCCGGCGGGGCCAGAGCCTCGCCTTTTCCGCGATGGCCTCCATCGTCTTGAGGCACGCCTGTTCGGGGCTCAGTCCCGCCGCCATGAACGCGACGACCTGATAGCTGGCGCAGGTCCGGATATTGGCCTCCCCCACTCCGGTCGAGCCGGCCGCGCCGACGGCGTTATCCACGTAGAGCCCGGCGCCGATGATCGGCGAATCCCCGACGCGCCCGGAGAGCTTGTAGGACAGTCCGCTCGTCGTCGTCACGCCCGCGAGCACGCCCCTGTCGCCGAGGGCGAGGCAGTTGATCGTGCCGTGCGTCATGACGACGGACCCAAGGTCCGCGACGAGCCCGTCCGACTGGGGCGGCAGCCAGTTGTCCCGGTCCGAAAGCGTCTCCTTCCATTTGAGCCAGGCCTCCCGGGCCTTGTCGGTCAAGAGATCTTCCCTCTTGAATCCGTGGGCCAGGGCGAACTTGAGGGCGCCCTCGCCGACGAGCAGGCAATGCTGGGTGCGCTCCATGACGAGCCTGGCGACCTTGGACGGGTTCTTGATATCGCGAATGGCCGCGACGGCGCCCGAGGCGTGGGTCGGCCCGTACATGACGGAGGCGTCGAGCTCGACGACGCCGTCCTCGTTCGGCAGGCCGCCGTAGCCGACGGACATATCCTCCGGATCGTCTTCGACGATGTTCACCCCGGCGATGACGGCGTCGAGCGGATCGCCTCCGGCCCGCATGACCTCCATCGCCTTGTCCGTCGCCCGGATCCCGTTGCCGCTGGAAACGGCGCGGAGGACTCCGGCCGAGGCGACCGAAGCGGGGCGCACGCCTCCGGCGAAGGCCTTCGCCGGGCTGCCCGGGAGCAGCGCCGCGGCTCCGAGGCCGGCGCCGGTCCGGATGAAATCACGTCGGGAATATCGGCTCATATGCTGTCGCCTCCTGTTTCCGGAAATAGAGCTTAAAATATCCTTTTCGCGTCCGGGGGCAAGAGAAAAGACGGAAGGCTATTCCGTCTCTTCGAGGAGCATGATCAGGACGGAATGGTCGCCGGCCGGGATGTCGAACTCGACCGAGCTCCCGGTGAAGACCTTGACCTCGCGATTGTCGATGAGGAGCTGGTGCTTGCCCTTCTTCAGGAGCCGGACCCGGACCTCCCGGTCATCGAGGGCCTTGAACTCGAACGAGATCTCGCTTTCCGTATAGAGGAACCGCCGGAAGACGGCTCCGCCGTCGGCCCGGACGAGCGTCCGGCCTTCCTCGCGGAGCACCGTCCGCGAAGGCGCGACCTCGACGTCGTAATGCCGGCCCTGGATGGCGATGCGGGAGAGGGTTCCCTTGGCTTCGGGCTTGAGCATCCCGAACCGGAATCCTTCCCACGGCGTGAAATCCAGATACTCCTCGATCGCGATAAGGGCCAGGAGAGGTCCCCGGCTCTGGTAGCGCTCTCCCGCCGCTTCTCCGGTCCGGGTATCGAAGCTCTCCGGGCAAAGCTGGAAGTTCTTCCAGCTCCTGAGGAAGATCTCGGCGCTCTTCCGCGCGAGGTCCTCGGCCACGGCGTCGAATCCGTAGGCTTTCAAGCCCTGATAGACGAGATAGTTCGTCATCGGTCGGACCGCCCCGCGCCAGGCCGTCTGGTCCTTGAAGGCCGGGTCCGACCGGGGGACCGTCGGAACGACGAATTCCCCCCAGAACTCCTTGGGATCGAGGAGGCGCTTCAGGAGGCGGAGAGCCCGTTTTTCATCGGGGATGCGGGCGATGAGGGGATAGAAGCTCGAAGCGGCCGTCCGTGTCGCGAAGCGGCCGTCCCAGTGCCGGTCGAAATAGAAGCCTTCCTTCTCGTTCCAGAGCCTTGCATTGACGAGGGCGCGGACCTTCTCGTATTCTTCGAGATACGCTCTGGGCCTCCTGTTCCATGTCCAGGATGCCCGCGATCTGGGACAGGCACCAGGCGTCGAGGGCGTACAGGCAGTTGAGGTCCAGGCAGTTCATCTTCAGCGTCCCCGACCCTTCGTTCCAGCCGGACTCTTCCCAGCCGGGAAGATCGTCCATTCCGGATTCCCGGGCCGCCCGCTGTTTCGGGGACAGCTTCTCCTCTCCGGGCGGGCCGATCCGGGCGGCCAGCTGGATGTCCGCCCCCCATTCGAGGAGCCCGTCGCCGTTCCCGTCCCTGCCGGACCCCTCCTTCGGCCGTTCTCGCCGACCAGAAAGCATGCCACCTGGAGAGGTAGGGAAAGGCGTGCCTCAGGATCTCCATATCCCCGACCCTCTGGAACAGCTTGAGGACGACGTACGATCCGACGGGGGGCCGGGACCTGTCCGCGGACCCTCCCGAAGGGCTCCTCCAGCCGGGGATATTGCCGTCCGGGTATTGGGTCTCGAGGACCGCCCGGACCGCGTCGATCGCGTGCTTCGGGCTCTCGACGGCGAGCGTGAGGGCGCTGAAGAACGCGTCCCCCCCGCCGATCGTCCAGGGCTCGGCGGTCCCGTCCGGTCCGGGGAGGATCGCGTTCCGGGAGGCCGGCGCGTAGAACCGGTGCTGGCCGGCCTGGTAAAGCGTCGACCAGAAGGCGTTGTCGGAGACGGCTTCGGGGGCCCCGGCGAAGAGCCCCTCGATCCGGACACGCTTCTTCCGAAGCCCCGCCTCCTCTTCCGAGAGGATCGAATCGATGGTCTTCCGGTTCTGATATCTATATATATGGTTGCGGACGTATCGGGGATCGTCGCCCGCCGCGGCGGCGAAATACAGGCTGCGTCCGTCCTCCGCCGAGAACTCGACGGAGAGCGGCCGGGCCGCGGCCGAGGGAGCCCGGCCGGGATGGTCCGTCCAAAGATCGAAATAATGGCGGCGCCCTCCCTCGCTCTGGCCCTGGACGCGTCCGTCGGCGAGGATCTCATAGGAGCCCCGGGTATCCCAGGGGAAATAGAAGACCATCGAGACCTTGACGTTCTTCGGGAACCGGAGCCGTCCGATGACGGTCTTTTCGTCCTGACGCGACCATTCCAGGGTCATGGCGTCCGCGCGTTCGGCCGGTTTGATCTTGACCGGCGTGTCCCCACCCATACGGAAGGGCATGCCGAGGTCGAACCTCAGCCGGGCATATTGGCCGTCGGGCGAATTCGGTCCGACCTCGGAGACCAGGTAGTAGAGGTCGGATGATTCGGCGACCCGGCCTTCCTTTTCGACGCGGAACCGGAAGGCGAAGGCGCTCTCGCGGCTGGGGACGATGACGAGCCCGGCCCACGCGCCCGCGTCGAGGCTCCCGAGATAGGCGTCCTTCCAGGGATAGAAGATCTCCGCGGAGGCGGGGCAGGGCGACACGGCGGCGATGAATCCCGCGGCCAGGAGAGCGTAGACGAATCCTTTCGATCGATGCATGAAAAGCCCGCCCCTAATTTAGGGGAAAACGGGGACGAAAGCAACCCGGGGCGGCGGCTTGCCGGGGGCCCGGCCCGAGGATATAATGGCGTATCCATGAGCGCGCGAGTGGCCGTCGTCCGATGCCCGTCCTACGAGGATCGGCCGCTTCGCGACGCCGTGCGGAGGAGCCTCGAGCTCGTCGGCGGCCTCGGGCTCTTGTCTGGGGACCGGGCGCAGGGTGTTCGTCAAGATCAATCACCTCTCCCCCGGCTCTCCGCCCGAACACGCCATCGTCACCCATCCGCTGTTCACGAGGCAGGTCCTGGAAGTCCTCAAGGACCTCGGCGCGGACATCACCGTCGGCGACGATATCCGGTCCGGGCCCGCGGACGGTTTCGCGGTCTCCGGGTATGCCGCGATGTGCCGTGAGCTGGGAGTCCGCCTCATCAACCTGAAGTCGGCCGGTTTCCGGGAGGTCCCCTGCCCGGCGGGCGAAGCCCTGAAGAGCGTCTATGTGTCGTCCGCCGTCCTGGACGCCGATGCTGATCGTCGATCTCCCGAAGCTCAAGACCCATTCGTTCACGGCCTTCACCGGAGCCGTCAAGAACATGTTCGGCGTCATCCCCTGCGGAAGCCGGCTCGACCTTCACAGCCGGTTCCCGGGAAGCGAGGCCTTTTCGCGGGCCCTCGTCGATATCTTCGCCTGCATCCCGCCCCGCCTGACCCTCATGGACGCGATCGTGGCCATGGACGGTCCGGGACCCGCCGGCGGCGCTCCGAGGCCGGTCGGCCTCGTCCTTGCCGGCCGTGACGCCGTGGCCGTCGATGCCGTCGCGCAGAGCCTCGTCGGCTTCGGACCCGAGGATGTCGCGACGACCGTCATCGCCGCCCGCCGCGGCCTGGGCAGGGCCGACCTTCGGTCCATAGAGATCGCCGGAGAGTCGCTCGCGCGACGTCCGGGTGAAGCGCTTCCGGAAAGCGACGCTCCCGGTCGGTCTGCTCAAGCGGAAGCTCCCCGCGTTTCTGTATGCCTACGTGTCGGGCGAGCTCATCCCCTCCCCCGAGGTCGTCTCGGCCGCGTGCACGGGCTGCGGGGAATGTCGCGACGCTCTGTCCCCGCGGGGCCGTGGTCATGGACGGCGGCCGGGCGCGAATCCTCAAGGGGCCGTGCATCCGCTGCCTCTGCTGTCACGAAGCCTGCCGCTCCCGCGCCATCCGGCTCCGCATGCGGCCGGTCGGCCGGGCGGTCCGGGCCGTGGGGGCCTTCTTCCGGCTGTGAAATCGGGTGAATTATTCCTCCCGTTATGATAACGTGAGGTCCGTATATCGATCGACATCGCGGGAGGGACGCATGGATTTCAACCGCTACTTCGCCTCGCGGCGGGGCGAGCTCCTCAACACGCTCAAGAAGGTCGTTGCCCTCGAGTCGCCGACGTCCGACAAGAAGGCGGTAGACGCCTGCGCCGCGTTCGTCATCGGCGAGTTCAGGAAGACAGGGGCCAAGATCACCCGCGTTCCGCAGAAGGACATCGGCGATCTCCATCTCATCGAATACGCGCCCGGAGCCTTGAAGGACGAAGCGGAGCAGATCCTCGTCCTCACGCACATCGATACGGTCTGGCCCGTGGGCCGGATCGGGACGATGCCGTACTACGTGTCCGGCGATAAGGTCTTCGGGCCCGGCGCCCTCGATATGAAGGCCGGCGTGGTCATGGCGCTGTTTGCCCTTTGCACCCTCCGCCAGCTCAATATCGCCCCGAAGAAGCGGATCGCGGTCTTCATCAACTCGGCCGAGGAGACGGGCCACGACGCGGCGCATGCGGTCATCAAGGACCTCGCCCGCAGATCGTCGCTCGTCCTTTGTCTCGAACCCGCTCTCCCCGGAGGCGCGCTCAAGCTCGAGAGGAAGGGGCGCCTCGTCGTCCGGCTCGAGGCCCGGGGAAAGGCGGCTCACGCGGGGTCGCCCGACAAGGGCATCAACGCCGTCGAGGAGCTGGCGGCCCAGATCGTCCGTCTCAAGAAGCTCCGGACCGGAGAGGTCACGGCGAATGTCGGGGTCTTCTCGGGCGGGGAAAAAGCCAACGTCGTCCCCGAATCGGCGACCGCCATCATCGATGTCCGATTCTGGAGGAGCCTCGACCGGGAGAAGGTCCGGACCTACTTCCGGGAGCTCCAGCCCGTGATCAAGGGGGCGAAGGTCAAGGCCGTCATCGAGAGCCCGACCCCGCCCATGGAGAAGACGAAGGCCTCGATGGAGCTCTTCGCCCGGGCCTGCGGGATCGCGGCTGGGCTCGGCCAGACGCTCTCGGGCGGAAAGACCGGGGGCGGCTCGGACGCCTCCATCGCCTCGAGCCTCGGGATCCCGACCCTGGACGGACTCGGACCGGACGGCGACGGCCTCCACGCCGAGCACGAGCAGGTCCTCATCCCCTCGTTCGTCGAGCGGACCGCCCTTCTGACGGAACTCCTGGCGAAGCTCTGAAAGACGGCCCCGGCCCCGGGCCGGAACTCCCTCGCCCGGATTGACGCCATGCGCGCAATTTGTTACGCTTGTTCCTAATTCATCCCCAAGGAGGAACCCTATGATAAAAAAATACTATCTGCTCTCTCCCGGGCCGACGCCGATCCCGGACAAGGTCCTGTCCGTGGCCGCCGAGCCCATCTTCCATCACCGCACGCCCGAATTCTCCGCCCTGTTCATGGAAGTGACGGAAGGCCTCAAGTCCGTCTTCCAGACGAAGGAGGACGTCTTCGTCCTGACGTCGTCGGGCACGGGCGCGATGGAGACCGCCGTCGTCAACACCCTCTCCCCCGGGGACAGGGTCATCGCCATCAACGGCGGAAAATTCGGCGAGCGCTGGGGGAACATCTGCAAGGCCTACGGCATCGCCTGTCGCGACATCGTCGTCGAGTGGGGGGCCGATTTCACCAAGGAACAGCTGGCCGCCGAGCTCAAGGCCGACCCCGGCGTCAAGGCCGTCCTGACCACCCTGTCGGAAACCTCGACCGGCGCCGTTTACGACATCAAGGGCTTCGGCGAGGTCGTGGCCGCGACCGACGCCCTGCTGGTCGTCGACGGGATCTCCGGCCTGGGCGCCACGCCCTGCCCCATGGACGAATGGAAGATCGACGTCCTCGTGACGGGCTCCCAGAAGTCGTTCATGATCCCGCCCGGGCTCGCCTACATCGGGTTCAGCCCCAAGGGCTGGAAGGCGGTCGAGGCCTCCAAGCTCCCCAAGTTCTATTTCGACGCCAAGAAGGCCAAGAAGAACCTCGCCAACAAGACGACCCCCTGGACGCCCGCGATCTCGCTCGTCGTCCAGCAGAAGAAGGCCCTGGACATCATCAACGGCCTGGGCCTCGAGAAGCTCTTCGAGCACCACCGCATCCTCGGCGACGCGACCCGGGCCGGCGTCAAGGCCATCGGCCTCGAGCTCCTGGCGAAGAACCCGGGCAACATCCTGACCGCGGTCAAGACGCCCGCCGGCGTCGACGGCGTCAAGATCGTCAAAACCATGCAGTCCAAGTACATGGCCTACATCGCCGGGGCCCAGGACCCGAACAAGGGCAAGTTCTTCCGCATCGCCCACCTGGGCTACATGGGCGGGTTCGACGTCATCACGGCCCTCTCGGCCCTGGAGATGACGCTCCTCGACCTCGGCTATGCGTTCGAGCCCGGCGGCGCCGTCAAGGCCGCCCAGGCCGTTCTGAAGGAGAACTGGCAATGACCAAGATCCTGATCGCGGATTCCCTGGACAAGGAGGCCGTGGACGCCCTCAAGGCCGTCCCCGGCTTCGAGGTCGTCGTCAAGACCGGCATGAAGGAGGACGAGCTCGTCGGATTCGTCCCCGGCTTCAACGCCGTCGTCGTCCGCAGCGCCACCAAGATCACGCGGCCCGTCATCGAAGCGGGCAAGGACCTGAAGGTCCTGGTCCGGGCCGGGATCGGCCTGGACAACATCGATTCGGCCGCCGCCAAGGAGAGGGGGATCATCGTCGCCAACACCCCGGCGGCGACCTCCATCTCGGTGGCCGAGCACACCTTCGGACTGATGCTCGGCGCCGTCCGGAACCACGGCAAGGCCGTCGTCTCCATGAAGCAGCACAAGTGGGACAAGAAGCTCCTCGAGGGGACCGAGCTCTACGGAAAGACCCTGGGCATCATCGGGTGCGGCCGCATCGGCCTCGAAGTGGCCCGGAGGGCCATCGCCTTCGGGATGACGGTCCTCGCCTACGACATCCTCCCCATCAAGACCGACCTCGCCGTCAAGCAGGTCCCCCTGGACGAGATCCTGGCCCAGGCCGACCTCATCACGCTTCACATCCCCAAACAGCCCCAGCCCGTCATCGGCGCGGCCGAGCTGGCGAAGGTCAAGGACGGGGTCATCATCGTCAACGTGGCCCGCGGCGGGGTCGTGGACGAGAAGGCGCTCCTCGACGCCCTGAATTCGGGCAAGGTCCGGGCCGCGGCGCTGGACGTATTCGCCAAGGAGCCGCCGGAGGACTTCGCGCTCATCGACCATCCGAACGTCATTCCCATCCCCCACCTCGGCGCGGCCGCCAAGGAGGGCCAGCAGAGGGCCGGGCTCGAAGTGGTCAAGATCCTCAAGGAGAAGCTCGGCTAGGATAGGGCCGTTCTCCCGGAAAGATCCCGACGCGCGGGCGGGTGTTCCGCCCGCGCGTGTCCGATCTCCGGGATCGTTCCCCGATTGGCGTTTTGGCCGGCATTGGACTAAAATAAACACGTGAGCGAACGCACGATCTATCTGGACAACAACGCGACGACCCCCGTCGATCCCGCCGTCGCCGAGAAGATGGCGTCATTCCTCAGGGAGCGGTTCGGGAATCCGTCCTCCCTGTATCCGGTGGGGCGGACGGCCCGGGAAGCGGTGACGGAAAGCCGGGAGCTCGTGGCGGGCTTCCTCGGCGCCCACCGGTCGGAGATCACTTTCACGGGCTCCGGGACCGAGGCCGACAATTTTGCCCTTCAGGGGATCGTGGAGGCTCATCCCGACAAGGCCGAGATCGTCACCTCGGCGATCGAGCACCCGGCCGTGCTCGAGACGGCCCGGGCCCTCGAAAAGCGGGGCGTCAAGGTTCTCTATGCCCCCGTGGACGGAACCGGACTCGTCGACCTGGACTTCATCCGGAACGCCGTGACCCCCCGTACGGTCCTTGTATCCGTCATGCACGCCAACAACGAGATCGGGACCATCCAACCCGTCGAGGAGATCGTCCGCATCGCCCACGACAAGGGGGCGCTCGTCCATACCGATGCCGTCCAATCGTTCGGAAAGATCCCGGTCGACGTGGACCGGCTCGGCGTCGATCTCCTGACCGTTTCGGCCCACAAGATCTACGGCCCCAAAGGCGTCGGTGCGCTGTACATCCGCCGGGGAACCGACATCCGGCCCTTCATCCACGGCGGGCATCAGGAACGCGGCCTGCGGGCGGGGACCGAGAACACGGCCGGCATCGTCGGGTTCGGAGAGGCCGTCCGGGTCCTCGGTGAGCGGATGAAAAAGGACAAGGACAGGATCGAGAAGCTCGCCGAAAAGCTGAAGGCGGGCATCGAGGGCCGGGTCCCGAAGGTCCGGTTCAACGGTCACCCCGAGCGGCGGGTCAAGAGCACCCTGAACTTCGCCTTCCCGGGACTCGAGTCCGAGGCCATCCTCCTGTCCCTGGCCACGAAGGGGATCTATGTATCGACGGGGTCGGCCTGCAGCGAGGACTCCGAGGAAGCCTCCCATGTCCTGTTGGCCATCGGGCTCAAGCCCGAGATCGCGAGGTCCTGCATCCGGATGTCCCTGGGCCGGTTCAGTACCGAAGAGGACGTCGCGACCGTCCTCGCCGAGCTTCCGGAGATCATCGACAAGCTGAGGAAGATCTCCGCTTTCGACCCGGACCGGGCGTACTGATCGTATTCTCCCCCCTCACCCCCGCTGTTCCAGGTAGCGCGCCCTCACGGCCTTGAAGAACTCCCGATACCCTTCCCCGCGAAGATCGGGATAGGTCCAATCGAGGACCTTGACCCCCGCCTTCGCGAAGAGGAGCTCGAGGTGCGCATAGATCCCTCCCCGAAGCGGGACGCGGTGGGCGAAGTTCTTCGTCGTGGCCATGATCAATGCCGCGGCCGTGACATAGCCCGGATCGAGGTTCACGACCCTGCGGCAGCCTTCCGAGCCGTCGCGGATCGCCTCCTCGAGGGCGTTGGTCCGGAGCTTGATGTCCGGGAGGGCTTCCGGGCGGATGAGATCGGCGAAGCTCAGGAATCGACGTTCGAGACCCGGCCCCATCTCGGCTTCATAGTAATCCGTTGCGTCGAACGCGAGAACGGGGCTCTTCAGGTCGACGGCCCCGAAAAGGACGCTGAGCTCCCTCTCGGCCCGGGCCGGGGCTTCGGGCCCGGAGCTGATGATCCCGCAGACAAGCTTGACCGGCGCGAAAGGCCTGGGGTCCGCCATGGCTCACAAAATAGGCCAATCCGGAGGAAAACACAAGGTTCTTCTCCCGTTTCCGGGAGCCGTTCTCTCCGAGCAATCCAGAGATAAGTGGGATCTGGAGGCGTTCTCCGGGGTTCGGAGGCCGCCCCTTGGCCCCAGACCCATGAACCTGCAGGCAGGTTCCCCTGCCGGAAAGCCGATCGGCCTTGACGGCTGGCCCCCCTCCCGACTGCGGCTTACGGGGCGGTCCTCCTCCCCCCGGGCACGCCTCCATCAACCCGTCGGAGATCGTCTTTCTTTTTGTGCCTTCTGATCAATGGCGCAGGGGTGATGCCTGGAGGAGGTCGTCTGAGGGCGGAGCGGGCACGGTTCCCCGTACCGACAGGACGGGGAGAGCGAAGCCCGAAGCGAAAGCGATTTGGCACGCCGGGACAAATCGCGGCCGACGGAAGGCGCACCCCGAGCCGGGAATTCCTTCAGGCACAAAAAGAAAGCACGTATCCCGGAAACGGGAGGAGATCCAAAAGCAAGGCGCGGGGGCCTCTCCCCTCCCCGGGGCGGAGGGAGGGATCGTCCGTTGCTTTTGGCCGCCCAAACCCTTATAATTCGCCCATCATGCAGTGGATCTATATAGAGGACATTGCGAAATACCGCGATCAGGAGATCGAGGTCCGGGGTTGGGTCTACAACAAGCGCTCGAGCGGCAAGGTCCGCTTCCTCATCGTTCGTGACGGGACGGGGCTCCTCCAAGCCACGGCGTTCTCGTCCGACCCCGAGGCTCCCCTGTTCCGGACCTTCGACACGCTGACCCAGGAATCGTCGGTCATCGTCCGGGGCCTCGTCAGGGAGGACAAGCGGGCGCCCGGAGGCTACGAGCTATCCCTCACGGAGATCGAAGTCATCCAGATCGCCGCGGAATACCCCATCACGCCCAAGGAACACGGGACACCGTTCCTGATGGAGCACCGCCACCTCTGGCTCCGCTCCGAGAAGCAGCATGCCGTCCTCCAGGTGCGGGCCGAGGTCATCAAGGCCATCCGCAACTTCTTCGACGGCCGCGGTTTTCGGCTGATGGACACCCCCATCCTGACCCCCAGCGCGTGCGAGGGGACGACGACCCTGTTCGAGACCGAGTATTTCGACCAGAAGGCCTACCTCAGCCAGAGCGGCCAGCTCTACAACGAAGCGACCGCGGCGGCGTTCGGCAAGGTCTATTGTTTCGGCCCCGCCTTCCGGGCGGAGAAGTCCAAGACGCGCCGCCACCTCATCGAGTTCTGGATGGTCGAGCCCGAGGTCGCTTTCGCGACGCTCCAGGACACGATCGAGCTCGGAGAGGACCTCATCCTGTTCATCCTGGAGCGCGTCCTCACGGCGAGGAAGCACGACCTCGAGGTCCTGGAGCGGGATGCGGCGAAGCTCGAGGCCATCGCCAAGCCCTTCCCCCGCCTGACGTACGACGAGGCGCTTCCGAAGCTCAAGGAGAAGGGCTCGGCGATCTCCTGGGGGGACGATTTCGGGGCCCCGGAGGAGACCATCATCTCCGAGATCTATCCGAGCCCGGTCTGCGTCACGCACTTTCCCTCCAAGATCAAGGCCTTCTATATGCAGCCCGACGCCGTCCGGCCCGAGCTGGCCCTGGGCGTCGATTTCCTGGCCTCGGAGGGATACGGCGAGATCATCGGCGGCGGCCAGCGCATCCACGATCCGGTCCTTCTCGAACAAAGGATCAGGGAGCACGAATTGCCGCCGGAAGCCTACGCCTGGTACGTCGACCTGAGGAAGTACGGGACCTTTCCGCATTCCGGGTTCGGGCTCGGCGTCGAAAGAACAGTTGCCTGGATCTGCGGGGTCAAGCACATCCGCGAGACCATCCCGTTCCCGCGGCTCCTTTACCGGATCTACCCCTGAACGCCCGGAGCCATGCCCCAGCCCCGACCCGCGATAAAAAAGGCCGCCCTCATCAACCTGGGCTGCGCCAAGAACCTCGTGGATAGCGAGGTCATGCTGGGATTCCTGCGCAAGGGCGGCTACGGGTTCGTCCGGTCCCCCGAGGACGCCGACGTCGTCATCGTCAACACGTGCGGCTTCATCCGCCCGGCGCGGGACGAGGCGAACGATCTCATCCGGAAGCTCTCCCGGCTCAAGAAGGCGCGCCCGGAGAAAACGATCGCGGTCGCGGGCTGTTACGTAAAAAAGGACCGCGACGCCCTTCGCCGGGCGTTCCCGGCCGTCGATGTCTGGCTCGGGGTCGGGAGCTACGACAGGATCGTCGATGCCGTCGAAGGCCGCCCCTTACGGGAGCCGGCGCGGACATTCCTTTACAGCGAGCGCACTCCCCGGCTCCTGTCCACCCCGGCCGGGTGGGCCTACCTCAAAGTCTCCGAGGGCTGTTCCCACAGCTGCGCGTTCTGCACCATCCCCGCCATCAAGGGCCCGTATCGATCGCGGAGCGCCGCCTCCGTCGTCGCCGAGGCCTCATCGATGGCCAAGCGCGGGATCAGGGAGATCGTCCTGATCTCCCAGGATACGACCTACTTCGGGAAGGACCGCGGCGTCAAGGACGGAGCCGCCAAGCTCCTGCGCAAGCTCGCCCGCGTCGACGGCATCGCCTGGGTCCGGATGCTTTACGGGTATCCCGAGGAGGTCACCGACGCCCTTCTCGACGCGCTCACGGAGGAGAAGATCTGCCCCTACCTCGATATCCCCTTCCAGCATTCCGACCCCGGGATCGTGAAGCGCATGAAGAGAGGGCTGGACGGCGGGCGCGCGCTCAAGCTCATCGGAAGGATCCGGGACAGGGTCCCGGGGATCGCGCTCCGGACCTCCCTGATCGTCGGTTTCCCCGGAGAGGGAGCGAAGGAATTCCAGGGGCTCATGCAGTTCGTCCGGGAGGCCCGGTTCGACCATCTCGGCGTCTTCGCCTATTCCCCCGAGGCGGGCACCGCGGCGGCGGCCATGGAGGACAGGCTGACGGCGGAGGAAAAGGAGCGGCGAAGGGGCGAGATCATGGAGCTCCAGGCGGGGATCTCCCTGGCCCGGAACAGGGCGCTCATCGGCCGCCGGATGAACGTCCTTTGCGAGGGTCCCCTGCCGGGAGGGCGGGGTTTCTCGGCGCGGGCGCGGACGCAGGCTCCCGAAGTCGACGGCATCGTTCTCGTCGAAGCCCAGGCCGCGGAGCTCAGAGCCGGAGATCCGTTCCTCGAGGTCGAGATCACAGGGGCCGACACGTACGACTTGAAAGGCCGGATCGCTTCATGAAAAGCCTCATCCGCATCGTCGCGACGTTCTTCGGCTCGGGCTTCTGTCCGATCGCTCCGGGCACGGCGGCCAGCTTCCTGACGGCGCTGTTGTACATGTTCGTCATCGGCGGGCTCTCCGGACCCGTTCAGGTCCTGATCATCGTCGCCCTCTTCCTGGTCGGCGTCCCGGCCGCGTCACGATACGCCGCGGAGCTCGGCCGGAAGGACCCCGGCCGCATCGTCATCGACGAGGCCTGCGGCCAGCTCGTCGCCCTCTTCCTGGCTCCCCGGGACCCGGTCGCGGTGGCCGCCGGCTTTTTTCTCTTCCGTATCTTTGATATCATCAAGCCCTACCCCATCAGGAAGCTGGAAGGATTCCCGCGGGGTTGGGGCATCATGGCCGACGACATCGGGGCCGGGCTGGCGTCGGCGGCGGTCCTCAGGCTCATTCTCCTTATCCTAAGATGAAAGCTTCCGGTTCGAGAGCGGAGATCGTCGCCGTCGGGACGGAGCTGCTTTCCCCATTCTTCCGGGACACCGATTCCCTTTTCCTGACCGAGAGGCTCGAGGACCTCGGGATCGGCGTCGCGTTCCGGACCGTCGTCGGCGATGACCATGAGGACCTTCTGTCGTGCCTCGGGACGGCGCTGAAGCGGTCGCGGCTCGTCGTCGTCACGGGCGGGCTCGGCCCGACCGAGGACGACAGGACGCGCGAGGCCGCCGCCGCTGTCCTGGGCCGGGCCCTCGTTTTCGACCCCTCCATCCGGAGGTCTATCCGGACGCGATTCCGGGCGCGTTCCCGCGGCCGGATGCCCGCGTCCAACAGGAAACAGTGCTTCGTGATCGAGGGCTCCGAAGTCCTCGCGAACCCCAACGGCACCGCCCCCGGGCTCTGGATCGAGGCGGGGTCCCGCCGGCTCGTCCTTCTCCCGGGCCCCCCGAGGGAGCTCGAACCCATGTTCGAAGCCGAGGTCGTCCCGCGGCTCGCGGGGCGCGGGTCCGGATTCACCTTACGCCGCGTCCTGAGGATCACCGGTCTCTCCGAGTCCCTTCTTGAGGACAAGCTGAAAAGCGTATATCCGAAGCTCCCGGAGGGCGTGGACATCACGATCCTTGCCTACCCGGGAGATCTCCAGGTCCGTCTGACCCTGCGGGGAAGATCGGAACGGTCTTCCGCCGAACGCTCCATCGACCGCGCCGAGGGTTTCGTCCTGCGCAGGCTCGGGGACTTCGTCTATTCGCGCGACGGAAAGGGGTTGGAGGCCGTACTGGCCGGGCTCCTGGCATCGATGGGCAGAACGGTGGCCTGCGCGGAATCCTGCACCGGAGGCCTGATCAGCCAGCGCTTGACCAGTATCCCCGGAAGCTCCGCCTATTTCCACGAGGGCTTCGTGACTTACAGCGATCGGTCCAAGGTGCGCCGGCTCGGCGTAGAGCAGAAGACTATCGATGCGAACGGAGCCGTGAGCGCCCCGGTCGCCGAAGCCATGGCCCGCGGCGTCCGGGCGCGCGCGGGCGCCGACTATGGCCTGGCGGTCACGGGCATCGCCGGGCCGGGCGGCGGTTCCGAGGCCAAGCCGGTCGGGCAGGTTTTTACGGCCCTCGCCTGGAAAGGCGGGGCGGCCGTTGAACGGAGTCTGTTCGGCGGGACCCGGGAGGTCGTGAGGGGCCTCTCTGCCCAGAAGGCCTTGGACCTTCTGAGACGGAGGCTCCTCCTCGAGCTCAAGGAGGCGACATGAGAGCGTTCATCGCCATCGATCTCACCCCTGAGATCAAGTCCGCCGTGGAGGCGCTCGTCCGGGCCCTCCGGAGGAAGGGCGGGGACGTCGCCTGGGTCAAGCCGGAAGCGATGCACCTGACGCTCAAGTTCCTCGGCGATATCTCGGATGAAGAGGCCGGGGCCGTTACGGCCCTCCTCGAAAGGATCGCGGCCGGCCGTCGCCCCTTCCTTCTGAAGCTCAAAGGGACGGGGACCTTTCCTCCGGGCGGCAGGGCGAACGCGAGGATCCTCTGGGCCGGGATCGCGGAAACGTCCGGGCTCATGGAGATCCAGTCCGCCCTCGAAGCGGAATGCGAGAAGGCCGGGTTCCCCCGGGAGGACAGGGCCTTCCACCCTCACCTCACCCTGGGGCGCGTCAGGTCCCGCGACGGGCTGGAGCCGGTCCTCGGAGAGCTCGAACGAAACCGGGAGATCGAGTTGGGCGGGATGAGCGTCGCCGCGCTTACGTTCTACAAGAGCCTCCTCTCCCCGTCCGGACCGCGATACGAGGTCCTCGCCCGAACGGAGCTCGCATGAAGATCCTTTTCATCGTCCTATCCTATCTCCTCGGGGCGGTCCCGACGGGCTACCTCGCCTTCAAGCTGAGCGCCCGGGGAGATATCCGTGAGCATCGGGAGCCGGAACACGGGAGCCACGAACGTCATGCGGCTCAGGGGATGGAAGCTGGCCGTCCCGGTCGCCGTCGCGGACGTCCTCAAGGGCTTCCTCCCGGCGTTCCTCGCGTTCCGTCTCTTCGGAGACACGCGCTTGGCCCTCGCCGCCTCCTTCGTGGCCGTCGTCGGCCACTGCTATCCCGTCTATATCCGCTTCCGCGGGGGGAAGGGCGTGGCGACGACCATCGGCGCCGCGGCCGCGGTCGACCCCCTCCCTCTCCTCGGCTGCGCGGTCCTGTTCCTCATCGTCGTCGGCCTGACCCGGTATGTATCCCTGGGCTCCATCCTCGCGGTCTCGGCCTTGCCCATCCTCGTCCCTGCTCCTCGGGGCGGGGCCGGCGACGGTCCTCTGGGGAGTCGCGATCGCGGCCCTCATCGTCTTGCGCCACAAGGGCAACATCGGGCGGCTTCTCTCCGGCCGGGAGAGGAAGCTCGGAGAGAGGGCGGCATGAAGACAAGCGTCATCGGCGGCGGCAGCTGGGGTTCGGCGTTCGCGCTCTATCTCGGAAGGCTCGGGGTCCGGACGAAGCTCTGGATCCGCGAGGCGGACATCTTCGAGACCCTCCGGAAGACCCGGGAGAACAAGGCCTTCCTCCCCGGCCACGTCTTCCCCGATCCCGTCTCCTTCTATCATGACCTGCCGGAGGCGGTGGTCTCATCGGACGTCCTGTTCACGGCCGTGCCTTCGCAATTCTGCCGTCCCCTCCTCTCCGAGATGGGCCCGTACGTCGCCCACGGGCAGATCGTCGTCAGCCTGACCAAGGGCCTGGAGCCGAAATCGCTCAAGCGCATGAGCCAGGTCATGGACGAGGCCTTTCATCCCTTCCGGAGGCCCTCCGTCGCCGTGCTCTCCGGGCCGAGCTTCGCGAAGGAGCTGGCCCTGGGGCATCCGACGGCGGTCGTCGTGGCGTCCAAGGACATCGAGATCGCGCGCAAGGTCCAGCACCTCGTCTCCAGCCTGACCCTCCGGGCCTATACGTCCACCGACGTCGTCGGCGTCGAGCTCTGCGGAGCCATGAAGAACGTCATCGCCATCGCCGCGGGCATTTCCGACGCCCTGGAGTTCGGCCTGAACACCCGGGCGGCCCTCATCACCCGGGGCCTCGCCGAGATGACGAGGCTCGGGACCCACCTCGGGGCCCGGAGAGAGACGTTCTCGGGACTGGCCGGGATGGGGGACCTGATCCTGACGTGCACCGGAGAGCTCAGCCGGAACCATTTCGTGGGGTACGAGCTGGGCAAAGGGAGGTCCCTGAAGGCCGTCCTCGGCCGCATGAAGATGGTCGCCGAGGGCGTTCGGACGACGCTCTCGGTCCACGACCTGGCCCGGCGCGAGTCCATCGAAATGCCGATATCCGAACAGGTCTATCAGGTCCTGTACAAGAACAAATCGCCGAAGAAGGCGATCGACGATCTCATGTCCCGGGCCTTGAAGAACGAATGAGCCTCCGGCCGGGTCCGCCCCGCCGGATGAGGAGGATGAGATGGAACGAAAAGCTTGGAAAGCGGCGGTCGCCCTCGTCGCCTGCCTCGGGCTGGCGTTCTGCGCGTCGGCCCAGAAAAAGCAGGCGCGGTCGCGGGAAAAGGACCCCCAATATCAATACAACCTGGGCCTCTTCTACCTCAACGGGAACAGGGTGGACGAGGCGCTGAAATACCTCGACAAGAGCATCGCCCTGAATCCCAGATCGTATCTCGCCTGGAACGCGGTCGGCCTGGCCCGGTCCATCAAGGGCGATCTCCAGGGCTCCGCCGCCGCCTTCCAGAAGTCCATCGAGATCAATCCCGGCTTCACGGAAGCCCATAACAATCTCGGGACCATTTACCAGGAGCTCGGCTTCGCGGACAAGGCCGAGGCGGAGTTCCGGAAGGCCCTCGAGGACCCCGCTTATCTCTCCCTCGAGCTCCCCCATTACAACCTGGCCAGGCTCTTTTATACGCTCGAGCGCTTCGACGACGCCCGCGACGAGGTCGAGCGATCGATCCAGCTGAAGCCCCGCTTCGCCATGGCCCATAACCTCAAGGGGCTGATCCTGGAGAGGAAAGACGATCTCCCCGCCGCCGTCGACGCTTACGGCCAGGCCGTGAAGCTCGTGCCCGACGACCCCACTTTCGGCTTCAATTTCGGCGCGGCCCTGTTCAAGAACGAGGAATTCGAGCGGGCGAAAGAGGTCCTGGAGCGCATCTCCCCCCGCATCACGGACCCGGAGACCAAAGCCAAGCTCCGGGAATATCTCGACGCCATCAAAAAGAGGCAATCCTCTTTGCCTTGAAGGGAGAGCTCTACAAAGGGTTTTGTCCTCAGGTTAGATCAAGCTGGCCTTCTTGGGTCTCGGAGGCCACTTTTGACCCCAGACCCAGGAACCTCTTCGGGACCTTTTATTTCCGGCAAGTCACCGTGATCTCGACAGGACTGCCGTCGCTCCATTTAAATCCCTCCCATCAGGGGTCCGGAATGGATCGCCGCACGAAGGACGCAGGGGGATATCCCGGAAGAAGCCGTCGAGGGGCGGAGCGGGCATGGTTCCCCGTCCGAGAGGACGGGGAGAGCGAAGACCCGAAGCGGAGCGGATTTGGCTCGCTGGGACAAATCCGCGTCTTCTGGAGGGATGCCCCCGAGTCCTTCGAAGGCGACCCCAATGCTGAAAGGGACTCAGGTCCCTTCTTTCCAGTCCTCGAGGTACTTCTTCTGGGCCGCCGAGAGCTTGTCGATGGCGACGCCCATCGAGGCGAGCTTGAGCCGGGCGATCTCCTCGTCGATCTCCTTCGGGACCGGATAGACCTTCTTTTCGAGGGTCTTGCCGACCCGGGTCAGGTGGAGGACGCTGAGGGACTGGTTGGCGAAGCTCATATCCATGACCATGGCCGGGTGGCCTTCGGCCGCGGCCAGATTGATGAGCCGGCCCTCGCCCAGGAGATTGATCCGGACGCCACCGGGGAGTGTGTATTCCTCGACGAACGGCCGCACCTCGCGCTTGGCCTTCGCCAGGCGCTCCAGCGCGGGGATATCGATCTCGACGTTGAAGTGGCCGGAATTGGCGACGATGGCGCCGTCCTTCATGGCCAGGAAGTGCTCCTTCCGGATGACGCTCTTGTTCCCGGTCACGGTCACGAAGACGTCGCCGAGCTTGGCGGCCTCGGCCATGGGAACGACCGTGAAACCGTCCATCTCGGCCTCGAGGGCCCGGATGGGATTGATCTCGCAGACGAAGACGTGGGCGCCGGCGCCCTTGGCCCTCATGGCCAGCCCCTTGCCGCACCAGCCGTAGCCGGCGATGACGAAATTCAAGCCGGCCAGGAGGACGTTGGTCGCCCGGAGGATGCCGTCCAGGGTGCTCTGCCCGGTCCCGTAGCGGTTGTCGAACAGGTGCTTGGTGTCGGCGTCGTTGACGGCGATGATGGGGTAATTCAGGACCTTTTCCTTGGCCATGCTGCGGAGGCGGATGACTCCGGTCGTCGTCTCCTCGGTCCCGCCGAGGATCCCGGGAAGCAGGCTCCTCCGCTCCGAATGGAGGATGGAGACGAGGTCGGCGCCGTCGTCCATCGTGATCTGCGGCCGGTGATCGAGGGACTGCCCGATATGGCGGTAGTAGGTGGCGTTGTCCTCGCCCTTGATGGCGAAGACGGGGATGCGGTCGACCATCACCAGGGCGGCGGCCACCTCGTCCTGGGTGCTCAGCGGATTCGACGCCGTGAGCCGGACATCCGCGCCGCCGAGCTTCAGGGCCTGCATGAGGTTCCCCGTCTCGCTCGTCACGTGAAGGCAGGCGGCGATCCTCAATCCCTTGAGCGGCTTCTCCTTGGCGAACCGGCCCTTGATCTTCGCGAGGACGGGCATCGACCGCGCCGCCCATTCCATCTTGAGCCTTCCGCGCTCGGCCAGGCCGGTATCCTTGACGTCGTATTCCATGGTCCCTCTCTTTATCTCCGGGGCGGGGCCGCGCCCTTACAGGCCGGCGTCCTTCCTGAGCGTCGCGGCCTTGTCGGTCCGCTCCCAGGTGAACTCGGGCTCCGTCCGGCCGAAGTGTCCGTAGGCGGCGGTCTTGCGGTAGATCGGGCGGAGCAGGTCCAGATAGGCGATCATGCCCTTGGGGGTCAGCTTGAAATGGGAGCGGATGAGCTCCTTGATCTTGTCCTCGGAGACCTTCGCCGTGCCGAACGAATCGACCATGACCGAGACGGGCTCGGCGACGCCGATGGCGTAGGCCAGCTGGACCTCGAGCCGGTCGGCCAGGCCGGCGGCCACGAGGTTCTTGGCGACGTAGCGGGCCATGTAGGAGCCGGATCGGTCGACCTTGGACGGGTCCTTTCCGGAGAAGGCGCCGCCGCCGTGGCTCCCCACGCCGCCGTAGGTGTCGACGATGATCTTCCGGCCGGTGATCCCCGTGTCGCCCGAGCGGGCCGCCGATCTCGAACCGTCCGGTCCCGTTGATGAAGACCTTCTTCCAGGTCTCGTCGTCGATGAGCTCGGCGGGGACGACCTTGCGGATGACCTCGCGCTTGATGTCCTCGCGCAGGTCCTCCATCCGGACCTTGTCGTTGTGCTGGGCGGCGATGACGATGGCCTCCACCCGCTTCGGGACGCTCCCTTCGTACTCGACCGTGACCTGGGACTTCCCGTCCGGGCGGAGGTAGGGCAAGCGTCTTGTCCTTGCGGACCTCGCTGAGCCGGCGGACCAGCTTGTGGGCCATCATGATGGGCAGGGGCATGAGCTCCTCGGTCTCCCGGCAGGCGTACCCGAACATCAGGCCCTGGTCCCCCGCGCCCTGCTCATGGCCGTCGGTCTCGGTCACTCCCAGGGAGATGTCCGGAGACTGCTCATGAATGGAGGAGATGACACAGCAGGTCTTGTAGTCGAATCCGTACTCGGCCTTGGTGTATCCGATATCCCGGACCGTGTTCCGGACGAGCTTCTGGAAATCGCAGTAGCCGAGGGTCGTGATCTCGCCGGCGATGAGGACGAGGCCCGTCGTGGTCAGCGTCTCGCAGGCGACCCGGCTCTTGGGGTCCTGCCGCAGAAGGTCGTCCAGGATGGAGTCCGAGATCTGGTCGCAGATCTTGTCCGGGTGGCCTTCGGTCACCGATTCGGACGTGAAGAGATATTTTCCGTTCCTGCTCATGGGCAGCCTCCTCAGGAGATAGTCCTCGAATAGCCCAACAAAATATCACAAACGAGGCCGGGTTTCAAGGGAGCGGGGCGCGGTCGTCTGTAATTCCGTTTTTATTTATGCTATCGTTAAAGCCCTAATGCCGCACGCTCCGGGGCCGAAATGTCCGTGACCAGGGCCGTCCTCAGGTGGGTCTGGGCCGTCCTGTTCTGCGTCCCGTGCGTCTCCGGCCAGACCGCCGTCCCCAAGGGCCTCGATTTCCCGCTGACCCAATACCGCCTGAAGAACGGCCTCCAGGTCATCCTCTCCGAGGACGATTCCCTTCCGGTGGTCTCGGTCGTCGTCGCCTACGCCGCCGGCCCCGTCCGGGAACAGCCCGGGAAGTCGGGCCTCGCCTACCTCATGGAAAACCTCATGTTCCAGGGGTCCGAGAACGTCTCCCCCATGCAGCACATCAATTACGTTCAGAGGATCGGGGGGGAGCTCAACGCCAACACATCGCTCGACAAGACCTATTTTTACGAGACCGTCCCGGCCAACCAATTGGCCCTCGCCCTCTGGCTGGAGTCCGACCGGATGGCCGCCCCGGCCATCACGGGCCCGGGCGTGGAGCGGGCGAAAGAGACGCTCATCGCCGAGATCCGCCAGCGCCGGACGACCGAGCCGTACATGGAGAGCTTCTTCCTCTTCGACAGCCTCCTCTACCCAGATTTCGCCTACGGCCATCCCGTCATCGGGACGGAGGAGGACCTCAAGCGGATCACCGAGGAGGACGCCCGGGCCTTTGCCTCGGCCTATTATGTGCCCAACAACGCGGTCCTCTGCATCGCGGGGAGCTTCGCCGTCCCGAAAGCGCGGGAGCTCGTCGCGAAGTACTTCGAGACCATCCCCCGCGGGGCGGAGGTGCCGCCGCCGGCGCCGCCGGGTCCGGCGTCCGCCGGACGGGAGCGGATCATGACGGACCCGCTCGCCCCTTCGCCGGCCCTTCATGTCGGCTATCGCCTCGACCGCCTCCAGGAGGACGATTCCTACGGCCTGAAGCTCATGGAGATCCTCCTGACGCGCGGGAAGAGCTCCCGCCTCTACAAGAAGGTCGTGAAGAAGGACCGGATCGCGGTGTATCTCGACGGCGGGATCGAGGTCCGGGGCGGCCGGCCCTCGCTCCGGATCTTCGCCATCAGTCCGAATGCCGTCATGGCCGACCTGTGCCGGAAAGCCATCGCGGGCGAGATCGGCAAGTTCCGGACGGCGTTCGTCTCCGAGACGGAGCTGGCCAAGGCCAAGGTCCTCTTCAAGAGCGATTATCTCGCCCGGCTGGCGACGTCGCTGCCCCGGGCCCTGCTCTTTTGCGAGATGACCCTTTCGGGGGCCCGCCTCGAGGATATCCCGCAGGAATTCGAGCGGTACCTCCGCGTGACCCCCGTTTCGATCATCAGCCTGGCGAACAGGCTCTTCAAGCCCGAGAACGCCTCTGTCCTGGACCTGAGGGCCAAATGAGGTCCGCGAAGCGCGGGCGCGGGCCGGCCGGGTTCCTGTGCGCCCTCCTCCTGTGCGGCGGGGCCGCGGCCCAGGACAGGTTCCGCAAGTCCCCTCCCCTTCCCGATCCGCTTCCCGAGCTCCGTCTGCCCCAGATCGAATCTGCGGTCCTCTCGAACGGCCTCACCGTCGCCGTGGTCCGTAAGCCGTCGTCTTCGATGATCAGCCTCCAGGTCGTGGTCCTCGCCGGCGAGGCCGATTCGCCGCCGAAGATCCCCGGGGTCGCGTCGGTCGCCGCGCATATGATCGGGCGGGGGGACGGCCTCCTGACCTCCGCCGAGATCGAGGCCCGGCTCGAATCCCTCGGAGGGGAGCTCACGGCCGCCGTCTCCCTGGAACAGAGCGTCTTCACGTTCAACGTCCTCGAAGAGGACCTGGACCGGGCCCTCGAGGTCCTGGCTGCGGTCTTCCTCCGGGCATCATTCCCGGAGAAGCCGTTCGAGGCCGTCAAGCGGACCCTGTATTACGACCTCGCCGAGCGCGAGAAGGACCCGGAGTTCGTCGCGAAGCGCCAGCTGATGCGCTATCTCTTCAAGGGGCACCCGTTCCGGACGGCCACCTATAACGGGGACGTCATCAAGGACATCTCCCGTCAGGACGTCGCCGCCTTCTATGACCGCTTCTACAGGCCCAACAACACCGTCCTCGTCCTCGCCGGGAACATGAATATCCAGACCGCCTCGCGCCGGGTCAGCCACCATTTCAACATGTGGGCTCCGCGGGCCAGGGACCGGTTCTTCCTCCCGCCGCCGGTCCCGAACCTCGAGGAGCAGATCATCTTCGTCGATATGCCTCAGGCGCGGGAGGCGACGATCTTCCTGGGGAACGTCATCCCCCCCGCCACCGGCCCCGACCATTTTCCGTTCATGGTCCTGAACCAGATCCTCGGCGGGACGCCGGGCAGCCGCCTTTTCATGAACCTCCGGGAGTCCAAGGGGTACGCCTATTACGCCTTCAGCGAGGTGGACCTCTACAAGAGCTGCAGCGTTTTCTGGGTCCGGGCGCGGGTGACTCCCGAAGCCGTCGTGCCCTCGGTCCGGGAGATCCTCCGGGAGATCGGCCCCGAAGCCGTCGCCAAGGTCTCCTCGTTCGAGATCGAGCAGGCCAAATCGTTCCTGATCGGCAACTTTCCCCTGCGGAACGAGGCGCTCCCCGACCTGGCCTTCCGGGCCGCCCAGGTCCGGAGCTTCGAGCTGGGGGACGATCACTGGAACCGGTACACCCAGAACATCATCCTCGTGAACCAGGAGCGGGTCCTCGAGACCGGCCGGCGGGTCCTGGAGCCTCCGCCGGTCGTGGTCATCGCCGGGAACATCCATGAGCTGGCCGAACACCTGCGGGAATTCGACAAGGTCGATGTTTACGATGCCCTGGGCAATCTGAAATGGTCGGTCAAAAAAGGAGTCGACAGATGAGGATCGTGGAATGCGTCCCCAATTTCAGCGAGGGCCGTGACCGGGACAAGATCGCGGCCATAGTCCGGGAGATCGAATCGACCGCCGGCGTCAAGCTCCTGGACGTGGACCCGGGCGAGTCCACCAACCGGACCGTCGTGACGTTCGTCGGCGAGCCGGAGGCCGTCAAGGAAGCCGCCTTTCGGGCCATCCGCAAGGCCGCCGAAGTCATCGATATGCGCGTCCACCGGGGCGCCCACAGCCGGATCGGAGCGACCGACGTCTGCCCGTTCGTCCCGGTCTCGGGCGTGACCATGGAGGATTGCGTCCGCCTCGCCCGCGAGCTCGGAGAGCGCGTCGCGGCCGAGCTGGGGATCGCCGTCTACCTTTACGAGGAGGCCGCTTCCCGGCCGGAACGGCGGAATCTCGCCGAGGTCCGGGCCGGGGAGTACGAGGGGCTCCCGGAGAAGCTGAAGGACCCGGCCTGGCTCCCGGATTTCGGCGCCCCCGTCTTCAACCCGAGGTCCGGGGCGACGGTCATCGGGGCTCGGGAATTCCTCATCGCCTACAACATCAACCTGAACACCCGGGACCGCAAGCTCGCCCACGAGATCGCGCTCACCCTGCGCGAGAGCGGCCGGGCCCGGCGGGACAAGGACGGCAATATCCTTCGCGACGAAACCGGCAACGCCCTCAAGGTCCCCGGCAAGTTCAAGGACGTCAAGTCGGTCGGCTGGTACGTCGAGGACTACGGTGTCGCCCAGATATCGATCAACTTCACGAACTACAAGGCCTCCCCCGTCCACGCCGTCTTCGACGAAACCGTCCGCGAGGCCGAGACGCTCGGCCTCCGGGTGACCGGCAGCGAACTCGTCGGGCTCATCCCGAAAGAGGCCCTGATCATGGCCGGGCGTCATTACCTCGAAAAGCAGGGCAAGAACCCCGGCGTCCCCGAAGCGGAGCTCATCCGGACGGCCGTCCTGTCCCTGGGGCTGAACGACAAGACGCCGTTCGACCCCGACCGGAAGATCATCGAGAATCAGTTCAAGGAGACCGGGCGCACGCTCGTGGGCCTCGACCTGAGGGCGTTCGCCGACGAAGTGTCCATGGATTCCCCGGCGCCCGGCGGGGGCAGCGTCGCCGCCCTCTGCGGGGCCCTTTCGGCCGCCCTTTCCGCGATGGTCGGCAACCTGACCTACGGGAAGAAAGGGTACGAAGGGGCGAGACCCGAGATGAAGAGGGTCGCCTTGCGGGCCCAGGCCCTGAAGGACGATCTCCTGAGGGCGGTCGATCTGGACACGAGGGCCTTCAACAGGGTCATGGAATCCTTCCGCCTCCCCAAAGGGACGGAAGAGCAGGCCCGGGAGAGGGAAAAGGCCGTGGAAGAAGCGTCCAAGGAAGCGACGCTCGTGCCGTTCGGCGTGCTCGAAGCTTCGGCGGAGCTCGTCGGGCTCGCCGAGGCCGTCGCCCGCGAAGGGAACAGGAACTCGGTGAGCGACGCCGGCGTGGCCGGCCTCGCGGCCCTCGCGGCCGGCAAAGGCGCTTATTACAACGTCCGGATCAACCTGCCGGGCATCAAGGACGAAGCCTTCAAGACCCGGATCGGGGAGCAGGCCGAAGCCCTGAAGCAGATCCTGGAAAAGTCGTCGGTCGCCGTGGACGCCCTGATGGAGGCGGCCCTCGAGAAGGCGTAACGCCCCCTAGAGGAGGCCCTTCCGCCGCCGGTTGAAGAGAGCGAGTCCCGCAAAGGCGAGGAACGCGAGGATGACGATCGCGGCCGAGGCGGGGATGTCGAGCGCGAGGGCGAGGCCGAGCCCGAGGACGACCGAAGAGACGCTGACGGCCGAGGATATGAAAACGGCCTTCCGGAAGCTCGCGGCCGCCTGAAGTCCGGCCGCGGCGGGGATGACCACGAGGGCGGCTACGAGCAGGATCCCGACGACCTTCATGCCCAGGACGACCGTCACGGCCGTGAGGACCGTGAGGAGGGCGTCCAGCCTCCCGACCGCGACGCCCGAGGCGCGGGCCGATTCCCTGTCGAACGTCATGAACATGAGCTCGGAATAACGGACGGCGACGGCGGCGATGACGACCCCGGCCAAGGCCAGGGACAGCCAGACCTCGAGGGGCTCGATGGCCAGGATCTCGCCGAAAAGATAGGTCAGGAGGTCGACGTTGAAGTCCCCGGCCAGGGTTGCCAGGAGGATGCCCACGGCCATCCCCAGGCTGCTGTAGATTCCGATGGCCGTGTCTCCGTGGAGGCCCGCGCGGGCTTTGAGCCTCGTGATGGCCAGGGCCCCCGCGACGGAGACGACGAGCGCGGCCGCCAGGGGAAGGACGTTGAGAACCAGTCCGAGAGCCACCCCGGCGAAGGCCACGTGGGATAGCCCGTCGCCGATCATGGCGTCCCTGCGGAGGACGAGGAACACCCCCAGAACGGCGCAGGCGACCGCGATGAAGACGCCGGCAAGGAGCGCCCGCTGGAGGAAGCCGAATTGGAGAAGCGCGTCCAATCTCTTCCCTCAGTGCCCGTGGGAGATCAGGTGGTGCCCGCCGGCGAGCAGTCCCTCGACGACGCCCCGCCCGCAGAACTCATCGTGCGTCCCGTGATAGACGAGCCGCTGATTGAGGCAGGCCACCTGTTTGATATGCTTGTCGACGATGCCGATGTCGTGCGACACGAGGACGATCGTCATGCCCTCCTTCTTGTTCAGGGAATCCAGGATCCCGTAGAACCGGTCCTGGGTCGGCGCATCGACCCCCGTGGTCGGTTCGTCGAGCAGGAGGATCTCCGGCCGGGTCACCAGGGCCCGGGCGATGAAGACCCGCTGCTGCTGGCCTCCCGAGAGGCTCGCGATCGGCTCCCGCCCGAAATCCTCCATGTCAACCTGATGGAGGGCCCGGACGATGGCGGCATCGGCCTGCTTTTTCGTCAGGCCCAGGGTCTTTTTGTGCGAAAGGACCGCCATGGCGACGACCTCGCGGACGGAGGCGGGAAAGATCGGATCTATGTTCGTCGCCTTCTGCGGGACGTACCCGATCCTCTGCCGGTCCTTGAAGCGGACGGCCGGCTCGCCCATGATCGTCACCTCTCCCCGCTCGGGCTTGAGGAGTCCCAGGATGACCTTGACCAGGGTGGTCTTCCCGGAGCCGTTCGGCCCGATGAGAGCCAGGAAATCTCCGCGCCTGATCGGGAAGCTCACGTCGAGGAGGACAGGCGCGCCGGCGAAGCCGAAGGTCACGTTCCGGACGTCGATGAGGACCTCGGGGTCAGCGGCAGTCGAGGCCATCTTCGAGACTCCTCAGGTTCGCTTCCATGATGTCGAAGAACGTCGTCCCGGCGCGGATCTCCGCCCGCGTCAGGTTATGGCCCGGATTGAGGATCAGGGTCCGGACGCCGAGCTCCCGGGACAGGGACTTCGCCAGGGCCGGCGACTCCGAGCTCTCGGCGAAGACGGCCTTGACCCCGCGGGCCCGGGCATTTTTGACGATGCCGATGAGCTCCGCCGGCGTGGGCTGGGAGTCCGGGCTCGCTCCGTAGAGGGCGATCTGTTCGAGGCCATAACGGCGGGCCAGATAGCCGAACGCGGCGTGCCCCGCCACGATGATGGCTTTTCCGGAACAGCGGCGGAGCCCATCCCGATACCCGGCATCTACATCGCGGAGGCGGCCTTCGAGCGCGGCCGCGTTCCGGAGATAGGTCGGGCCCCCGGCGGGATCAAGGGCCGTCAGCCGGTCCCGGATCGCCCCGACGATGCGGATGGCCAGGTCGGGATCGAGCCAAACATGAGGATCGGAAGGCCCGTGGTCATGATGCCCGGCGGCGTGCTCATCGTCCTTCCAGGCCGGCAGAAGGTCCAATCCCGCCGAAGCTTCGAGGGTCGGCGGACGCCTGCTTCCGAGCCCCTTCATGAGCCCGGGGAGCCAGGGTTCCAGCCCCGCGCCGATATGGATGAAGAGATCGCATTCTGCCAACCTGACGAGATCGCCGGGCCGGGGCTGCCAGGTGTGGACTCCCGCCCCCGGAGGCAGGAGCAGGGCGGCTTCTCCCCTGTCCCCGATGACCGCCGCCGCGAATTCCTTCAAGGGGAAGACGCTGGTCAGCACGCGGATCCCGCCCTCGGCGGCGCCGGCCGCCCGAGGGAAGCCGGCAAGAAGGCATATGGTCGCCAAGTGCCAGAAATTCAATCGCTTGCGGTTCATGGGAGCGTCCCGGGTGACGTCTATTATAAGCGATAAATAGCCTTGAATCCATCTGATTTTTATGGCATCATTCCCGTCTCTCGAGAGAATACCATTCAAGGAGCGCGAACATGTCAACCACCCTCGGCGGTCTGAAGCCCGGTCACCTCTGGCGATATTTCGAAGAGATCTGCGGCATCCCCCATTGCTCGGGCAACGAAAAAGCCCTGGCCCAGCACATCCTGGAAACGGCCGCGGGCCTTGGGCTCGAAGCCAAGAAGGATAAGGTCGGCAACGTCATCGTCCGGAAGAGAGCGACGCCCGGGCGCGAAAAGGCCCTTGGAGTCATCCTTCAGGGTCACATGGACATGGTCGGCGACAAGAACTCCGATGTCGCCCACGATTTCGCCAAGGATCCCATCCGGCCGTCGATCAAGGGGGAATGGGTCCAGGCCGACGGAACGACCCTCGGGGCCGACAACGGCATCGGGCTTGCCGCCAGTCTCGCCGTCATGGAGGAAAAGGATCTCGTACACGGGCCGCTCGAGTTCCTCTTCACGGTCGATGAGGAAACGGGTCTCACGGGCGCCAACAAGCTCGAGAAGGGCGTGCTCAAGGGCAAGTACCTGCTGAACCTCGACTCCGAGGAAGAAGGGACCTTCACCATCGGCTGCGCCGGCGGCGCCGATTCCGTCGTCACCCTTCCCTTGAAAAGAAAGGCGGCGGCCTCCAAGAGCCTTTACCGGCTCAAGGTGGCCGGCCTCAGGGGCGGGCATTCGGGGATCGACATCCATCAGGGCCGGGCGAACGCCATCAAGCTTGTCGCGCGCCTGCTCGCCGGCGCCGTTGACAAGCATCGCTTCGAACTCGTCGGGATCGAGGGCGGGAACAAGAGGAATGCCATCCCGCGCGAGTCCTGGGCGGTCCTGGCCATCGAGCCGGCCCGGGCGCGGGCGCTCGGGGCGCACTTCAAGAAGGCGTTCGAAGACGTCCGCGTCGAATTCAAGACCGTGGAGACGGGAGCCAGGGTCGAGTTCGAAAAGCTCGAGGGGGCGAAGGAATACCCGATGGACGCCGCCTCCCGGAAGGCCCTCATCGGCCTGCTGGTCGCCCTGCCGCACGGCGTCATCTCGATGCACCCCGAGATTCCCGGCCTGACCGAGACCTCGACGAACCTGGCCATCATCCAGACCGAGAAAAAGCAGGCCCAGATCATCTGCAGCACCCGGAGCTCCATCGCCTCGGCCCTCGGGGCGACCCGGGGCGTCCTCAAGGCCGTCTGCGAGCTGGCCGGGGCCCGGATCCAGCTCAATGACGGATACCCGGGCTGGATGCCCGACCTCCAGTCCACGCTTCTCGCCAAGCTCAAGGAGATCTATCGAGCGACGGCGGGAAAGGAGCCGGGCGTCGTGGCCATCCACGCCGGCCTCGAGTGCGGCATCATCGGCGAGAAATATCCCGGGATGGAGATGATCTCCTTCGGGCCGACCCTCGAGCATCCCCACTCCCCCGACGAGAGGGTCAACATTGGGTCCGTGGGGAGATTCTGGGAGTTCATCAAGGCCGCGCTGGCCGGGCTGGCGCAGTAAAAGACGCCTCTCGGCATAGACCCCGCGCATTCCCCGGGCCGGACCGGGGAGTCGAACGGGTTGATATTTACCCGCCTTTCTTTTACGATGAGCCCATCTCGCGATAAGGATGGGCGTCATGGGGAAAAAACTATCCGCGGCCCTCGCGGTCGCGCTCGTCGGCGCAGGTCTTTTATCCCTTTCCGGCTGCGGTCGTGACAAGTCCGGAGAGCGGGGCGTCCCCGTCGCTCCCCCCGGGGAGATCAAGGGCGAGCTCAAGGTCCTGAGCGCCACGCCGGCGGGGCCGACCCGGAATCCGTCGGAAGCGGGGACCATCGTGGTCATTTTCGATCACCCGATGGTCGCGCTGGAGGCCTTGCCCGAAGGAAAGGGCTCGTCATTCCTGAAGATATCCCCCTCCGTTCGCGGCAAGCATCGCTGGCTCGGGACGCGGGCCCTCGCGTTCACGCCCGATGCGCGTTTTCCCTACAGCACGCGTTTTGAAGTGACGGTCCCCGCAGGGACCGTTTCGAACGACGGGTATCGTCTTTCCGCGGATCACGCCTGGGAATTCCAGACGGCACGGCCCCGCGTCCTCCACAGCTTTCCCTCGGATGGGCAGAAGCACCTCAAGCCCGATACGGCCGTCCTGATCGTCTTCAACCAGGCCGTGGATAAGGGCAAGGCCCCCGGCTCCCTGGGATTCGTCGGGATATCCCCGGACGGCGAAGCCTCTCCCATCCGCTTCACCGTCACCTATGCCTCGGAGAAACTGCTCAAGAAGGAAAGCCTTGACGCCGCTCCCGAGGAGACCCTCCTTCTCGAACCCGCGGCTCCCCTTCGACGCGACTTCACATATGCCGTCGAGGTCGCCCCTGGGCTTAGGGCAGCGGAAGGCGCCCTGGGATCGGACGAACCCTTCGCCTTCAAGTTCGAGACCATCAAGGAGTTCCGGCTCGAGAATTCCAATGCCGGAGAAGGTCTCGATCCTCGCCAGCCCCTCAGATTCCGGTTCACGAATCCGGTGTTCTATAAGGAATTCCTCGAGAAGGTGAAGTTCGAGCCCGGGATCGTCATCCCCGACCATTATGCCGAATGGGACTGGGCAAGCCTGGATCTCTGGCTGAACCTCCCGTTCGAGCCCGAGACGGATTACGTCGTCCGTATCCCCGCCGGGCTCAAGGACGAATTCGGCAACGAGCTTGGGAAGGATGTCTCGCTCAACTTCAGGACTCTGCCCTATCGAAGCTCGGTGACGATGACGACGGGACATGGGGTCGTCGAAGCCTACGGGGACCCCGTTTATCCGGTCTACGCGATGAATGCGGAGCGTGTTCTCGCCCAGGCCTCGATCATTCCGCGGGAGGCGGTCGTCCCGCTTCTCATGAAGAACAAGATATTCTGGTCGAACGAGGATATCCGGCCGGAAACCGGCCCATTCGGCATAGAACGGGTCCTTGAGTTCCGCGTCCCGAGGAATAAGCGCCAGGCCGTGCCGTTCGACCTCAAGCCGGTACTGGCAGGCGGGTACGGGCTGGTCTTCCTCCAGCTCGATACGGCTATGCCGGAGCCCTCGGATGCCTACGTTCGTTATCCGAAAGCGTTCCTCCAGGTCACGGACCTCGGGATATCGGCCAAGTTCTCGCCGGAGAACAACGAGATCTGGGTCACCGAGCTCAAGACGGGACAACCTGTCGGCGGAGCCGACCTCGAGCTCCGCGACGACGGGAACGCCGTCCGTTGGACCGGGCGTACGGACGCCACGGGGAGGGCTGAAACCCCGGGATGGCGGGTGCTCGGATTGAAGGGCCGCAATAAATGGTCAAGGCCTCAGCAATGGGTCTTCGCCCGGCGCGGACGGGATGTCGCGTTCACCTCTTCGGAATGGGGCACGGGTGTTTACCCCTACAGGTACGGGATCGATTACGACTGGAATCCCGGTCCGGAAACGATCGTGGGACAGGTCTTCTCGGAGCGCGGCATCTATCGAGCGGGGGAAATGGTCCACCTCAAAGGGATCGCCCGAGTGAGAGAGAAGGGCGCCTGGCGCCTTCCATCGTTCCTGGAGGTCGATTGCGAGGTCCTCGACCCGTTCCAGCGCTCCGTTCACAAGGGCAAGGCGGCCGTCGACGGCTTCGGTTCCTTCGCGTTCGATGTGGAAACCGCGATCGAAGGCTCCCTCGGGACCTACGAGGTCAAGGCCACGGTCCCGGCCGCGGCCGCGGGCGGGACGCCTTCGACGCTGGCGGGATCCTTCCGCGTCGAAGCGTTCCGTCCGGCCGAGTTCGAAGTGCTCCTCCGCACGCCGCGGCCGGACTATGTCTTCGGCGAGGAGTATCGTGGCGATATCCGCGCCAATTACCTTTCGGGCGGGGCGCTCGCGGGGGAGAAAACGACCTGGTACCTGAGATTGAGCCCGTCGGGATTCACGCCGCCGGGGCACGAGGGATTCTCCTTCGGCAACGAGATGGATTGGGACGAATATACGGGCGCGGAAGAAAGCCGTCTCGTCGCTTCAGGTGAAGGGCCGCTCGATGCGCAGGGGCGGCTCGAAGTCAAAGCGGCCCTCGCGGCCGAAAAAGAGAAGGATTCGGTCCTGGCGGTCCTCGAGGCGACCGTCGAAAGCCCGAGCCGCAGTCAGATCTCCAATCGCATCCAGACCACGATCCATCGCGGCGATTTCTATATCGGGCTCCGGCCCGGCACGTCGTTCGCCGAAAAGGGCAAGGACGTCTCTCTCGACGTCATCGCGGTCGATCCCGGGGGGCTTTTGTCCCCGGGCGCAAGCTCAACGTCCGTTTCCTGAGGCGCGAATGGCATTCCGTGCGCGAGGCCGGCGTGGGGGGGCGCTTCCGATGGCATACCGAACGGGAGGACGTGGAGGTCTCCGCGAAGGAGATCGAGAGCGGCCGGCAGCCGGCCGTCATCGGATTCGTGCCTACAAAATCGGGCCTCTATCTTTTTGCGGTTGAAGGAAAGGACGCGCGCGGAAACCCCGTCACGAGCTCGACCTATGTTTATGTGACCGGGGACGATTACGTCTCATGGGAACGGCGGGACGATGATGCCGTCGATCTCGTCGCCGACGCCGGGGAATACAAGCCCGGCGAAACGGCGAGGATCCTCGTGAAATCCCCCTATGAGAAGGCGAAGGCCCTCGTCACCGTCGAGCGCGAGTTCGTCCTCGAAAGCCGGGTCGTCGACATCGAGGGAAGCACGAGCCGGATCGAGGTCCCGGTCAGGTCCGAGCACGCTCCCAACATCTTTGTTTCGGTCCTCCTCGTCCAGGGGCGGACCGGCCCGCCTCGGGCCGACGAGAACGCCGATGTCGGGAAGCCCGCGTTCAAGATGGGATACGTCAAGCTGTCCGTCAATCCCTTCGAAAAGAAGCTCAAGGTCGATATCGCCAGAGATAAGCGCGAGTTCCGGCCCCAGGAGCCCGTGACCCTGAAATTCAAAGTTCGGAATTCGCGGGACGCGGCGGTCAAGGCCTGTCTTTCCGTGGCCGTCGTCGACGTGGGAGTCCTGAATCTCATAGGCTACGAAACGCCCGATCCCTTCGGTCTGTTCTACGCGGAAAGGCCGCTCTCGGTCCAGAGCTCCGAGACCAGGCTTCACGTCGTCGGGCAGAGAGAGTACGGGGAAAAAGGCGAAGACCCGGGAGGCGGGGCCGGCGAGGGCATGCTCACCGGGTCCCTGGCGCTGACGGAGGTCGAGCTCCGCGGCGATTTCAAGTCCACCGCCTACTGGAATCCGGCCGTCGTTACCGACGAGGCTGGAGAAGCCTCCGTGACATTCGATCTCCCGTCCAACCTGACGTCCTTCAAGGTCATGGCCGTCGCTCAGACCGTCGATTCGTCGTTCGGACGGGGCGACGACGTCTTCCGGGTGACCAAGCCCCTTCAGCTCCAGCCGTCGATACCCCGGTTCGTCCGGGCCGGGGACAGGTTCGAGGCGGGTGTCGTCGTCCGCAACCTCTCGGAGAAGGGCGGCCGGGTGACCCTTGAGCTCGAGTCATCGGACATCACCTGCACGGATGCGGGCGCAAGGACCGTCGCGCTCGGGCCGGGAGATTCCCGGGAAGTGCTCTTCCCGTTCACGGCTTCGAAGCCGGGGCGGGCCCGGCTGGCCTTCAGGGCGAAGTTGGGCGCGGAAATGGACGGCTTGGAGACACATTGCGACATCAGGCTGAGCCGGCCTCTCGAGACGGTCGCCTTGACGGGGACGGTCGCGGACAGGGCGCAAGAGCGGCTCAAGGTCCCGGATAGTCCGTTTCCCGAAGAGAGCCGGCTTGACCTTCGGGTCTCGCCGACGGCCCTATCGGGGCTCGACGGCGCCTTGGGTCAATTGAGGGATTATCCCTATCTCTGCATCGAGCAGAGGGTTTCCGCCATGCTCCCCTACCTAGTTGCGGCCGAGGTCATTTTCGATCTCGGGCTTGGCCCGTTGGACAGGCCCGCCGCCCGAAGATACGTCCGGGCGGCGCTCAGCGATATCTATGCATATCAGAAGGATGAAGGAGGCTTCGGCCTCTGGCCCGACTCGGTTTGGGTTTCCCCATACGCCACGTGTTATGCCCTCTTCGCCCTCATCAAGGCCAAGGATGCCGGCTATGACGTCCTCCCCTTTTGTATCGATCAGGCCGCCCAGTACCTCAAGGACTGGCTGAGGGAGGATTTCGAGCCCCGCCGGAGCCCGTTCGACAAGGGAACCTGGGCCGCGACCCGGGCTTTCGCCCTTTACGATCTCGCCCTGCTCGGCCGGCCCGACCCGGCGTTCGCCGAAAAGCTCGTCGCGGAGCGTCACGGGATGCCCCTCTTCGGCCGGGCTTTCCTCTTCAAGGCGTTGCGGGCCGGCCGCGGGTCGGCCCGCTCGCAGGACCTGCTCCTCGCGGAAATGCTGAACCTCGTCAAGGTCGCTCCGGCCGAAGCCCACTTCGAGGAGGGCGCCGGCCCGGCCCTGGACTGGGTCTATTCCTCGAACCTGAGGACCACGGCCCTCATCCTCCAGACGCTCATCGAGGCCGGTGTCGGGAATCCCCTCATCCCTCAGATCGCCCGATGGATCGTGGCGAAGCGGGGCACCGTCCATTGGGGATCGACCCAGGAGAATCTTTATGTCCTTTACGCACTGAACGATTACTATCGCGCGTACGAGGCGGCCCGTCCCGATATCGGATTCCGGGTCGCCTTGGATGCCCGGACCGTCCTCGAGGGGGCGTTCCGCGACCGGCGCATGCCGGCCAAGGAGACCCGCGTCGCTCTTTCGACCCTGCGCGCGGGGACGGAGGTCCCGCTGGCGGTCACGAAGAAGGGGGCGGGGACCCTATACTACGACGTCCGGATGAGCTACGCTCCCGGCCGGAAGCTCGAACCCCGCGATGAGGGCATCGCGGTCATCAAGCGGATCGAGACCCCGGACGGGAAGCCTCTGGCCGAGATCAAGGCCGGTTCCCTGGTCATGGTCACCGTTGATATCATCCTGCCCCAGGAAAGGCTCTTCGTTGTCGTCGACGATCCGCTTCCCGCCGGATTCGAGGCGGTCAATCCCCGCTTCCTTACGGAGAGCGAGGAACAGCAGGCCGCCCTGGACCGAAGGGAGGAGGATGACGACGAGCCGTGGTGGGAGGGGTTCGGTCACGTCGAGATGCGCGACGACAGGGTTCTGCTCTTCGCCGAGTCCCTGACGGCGGGCCTTCATACGCGCCGGTACCTCGCCAGGGCCCGGACCTTGGGGACGTTCCTGCTTCCGGGGACGCACGTCTCGGAGATGTACGCCCCCGAGGTCTTCGGCCGGGGGGCTGAAAGCATCGTCACGATCGTCCGGTGAGAAAACCGAAAAGGCTCTTCATGGCCGCGGTCCTTGCGGGCGCGGCCCTGTTCGCGGCTTCTTTGTATGTTCCATTCCGGGCCGCGAAGCTCGATCCCGGGCCGGTCCTGTCGCTCCGGATCGTCGACCGCTCCGGATCGCTCCTTCGCGAAGTCCTTTCCGACGAAGGCGGAAGATGCCGGTGGCTCGAGCTCGAAGGGATGTCTCCTCTCCTCGTTCGGGCGACCATCGCCGCCGAAGATAAGGATTTCTTCCTCCACGGCGGCGTCCGCGTTCCTTCGATCGTTCGGGCCCTCGTCCAGAACCTCAGGCGCGGACGCGTCGTGTCCGGAGCCTCCACGATCACCCAGCAGGTCGTCCGGAACCTCGAACGGAAGCCTCGGACCTTTCCGGTCAAGCTGGCCGAAGCCTGGCTCGCCGTCAGGCTCGAACATACGCTGTCCAAGTCCGAGATCCTTGTCCAGTACCTGAACCGCGTCCCCTTCGGCAACGGGACGTTCGGTGCCGAGGCAGCCTCACGGCTGTATTTCGACAAGCCCTGCCGCCAGCTCGGACTGGCCGAAGCCGCTTTCCTCGCCGGGCTTCCACGCTCTCCTTCGGCTTCGAATCCCTACAGGGACCCGCGGGCCGCGTTGGCCCGCCGGTCGTACGTCCTGCGCCGCATGGTCCGGGCGGGTTTCATAACGCCCGAAGAGTCCGGGACGGCCGAAGCGGAACCGCTGAACATCGTTCCGCGGGAGGACCGTTTCCGCGCCCCGCATTTCTGCGACCTTGTCCTCGACTCTCTGGGAACAGAAGCAAGATACGGGTCGAGGGAGGTTCGGACGACGCTCGACCTCGACCTGCAGAGGAAGGTCGAGGTCCTGCTCAGGAAGCGTGTGGACTCCCTTAGGGAACGGGGCCTATCCAACGGGGCCGTGGTCATCATGGACAACGCGACCGGGGACGTCCTCGCGCTCGCCGGGTCGGCGGATTATTTCGCCGAAGCGGATGCGGGCCAAGTCAACGGGGCCATCGCCCTGCGCCAGCCAGGCTCCGCCCTCAAGCCATTCACCTATGCCCTCGCCCTCGAACGGGGCCTGACGGCCGCTTCGATCATCGAGGACGCGCCCGATGCGTTCCCTTCTCTCGACGGGAACTACGAGCCCCGGAACTATGACCGTAAGTACCATGGGCCGGTCCGATTGAGAAGCGCCCTCGCTTCCTCATATAACGTCCCGGCCGTCTCGGTGCTCGAGAAGCTCGGCCCGGACCTCCTCTACACCAGGCTCAAAGCCCTGGGCTTCGACAGCCTCGAGAACCCTCCCGGATTCTATGGCCTGGGGCTTACGCTCGGAAACGGAGAGGTCCGCCTCGTCGAGCTCGTTCGGGCCTATTCCGCCATGGCCTCCGGAGGTCGTTTCCGAAGAGAGAGGACCGTTCTCGGCCGGGTGGACAAGGAAGGACGGGAGTCCGTGTTCGGTCCCGAAAGGGCGTCCCCTGTCCTCGCGCCCGGCGCGGCCTACATCATCACCCATATCCTTTCGGACCCCGACGCGCGGGTCCCGACGTTCGGCTTCGATTCCCCTCTTCGCCTCCCTTTCCCCTGCGCCGCGAAAACCGGTACCTCCAAGGACTATAGGGACAATTGGACCGTCGGCTATACGCCCTCGCACACCGTCGGCGTCTGGATGGGAAACTTCGACGGGAAGCCCATGCACGACGTCTCCGGGATCACGGGCTGCGGGCCGCTCTTCCGGGATATCTGCCTTCTCCTCGATGGCGGCGCTTCCCGGCCGTTCCCCGAGCCGCCCGGCCTCGTCAAAGCCGCGATATGCCCTATTTCCGGAGAGCTTGCGGCCCCACTCTGTCCGGGCCGCGTCCTTGAGATCTTCATCGGGGGGACGGAGCCGAGAACGCTTTGCGGCGCGCGCCACGGGTCCGGGGAAGATCCTGGACCCCTTCGGGCGGCCGATGAGAACGGGATGCGGGAAGGGGAAGGAACGGGCCCGGCGCTCCGCGTGGCGTACCCCCCGGATGGCGCCATCTTCCGCATCGATACGGTCCTTCGCAGACAATACCAGATCCTCAAGCTCAAGGCCGGCGGGCCGGGCGCGAACCGGGCGGACGCGATCGACTGGTGGATCAACGGAAAGCGCGCCGGCCGGTCCCGGCCCGGAGAAGGCTTCCCCTGGAATCTCGAGCCCGGTTCCTATACAATCGTGGCTCGTGCGGAGAACGGCGGCCGGGCGATCGATAGCCGCCCGGTCCGGATCACCGTGATCGATTGAATCCGGCGCGAGGTTGAAGACGTGAAACGACGCGATGTTCTCTTCGCCCTGGGCCTTCCGGGCCTCCTGGCCCCGTCAGCCCCGGCGGCAGATAAAAGGAGCGATGATATGAAACGGGAGATCAGGACGGAAAAGGCGCCCAAGGCGATCGGCCCCTATTCCCAGGCGATCGTTGCCAACGGGTTCATTTTCGTATCGGGGCAGGTCCCCTTCGACCCGGCCACGGGCGGGCTCGTGGGCGGTCCGATCGAAAACCAGACGCGCAGGGTTCTCACGAACGTCGCCGCGGTCCTGGATGCGGCCGGGAGCTCGTTCGACAAGGTCGTCAAAGCCACTGTCTTCCTCCAGGACATGGATGATTTCGCGAAGATGAACGCCGTCTACGGCGAATTCTTCAAGGCCCCCTACCCGGCCCGGGCAGCGGTCCAGGCCGCCCGTCTGCCGCGCGACGTCCGAATCGAGGTCGAGGTCATCGCTCTGGAGCGATAGCCCGACCGGGGATCCGGGAACGCGTCATGCCGATCTATGAGTATCTTTGCCGAGACTGCGGATGCCGTTTCGAAGCGCTCGTCCGTATCGGAAGAGAGGCCGAGGTGCGGTGTACGGCGTGCCAGGGGCAGGATATCCGGAAGCTTTTTTCTTCGTTCGGGATCGGCGGGGGCGGCGATCGCCTGAAGGGCTCTTCAAGCGGATGCGCGACCTGTCATAGCCATTCCTGCGGGACCTGCAAGTAGTCTTCGCGCCGGCCGGGTCGATGGGCGCGCGAGCTCCCCTTACCTTAAGCCCTGCCGTAAAACTCCGTGATCCCGGTGATAACGGCATCCTGCTGTTCGCGGGTCAGCTCGGCGTACATGGGGAGGGCCAGGACCTCCCGGGAGGCCTTTTCCGTGACCGGAAAATCCCCGGCCCGGTATCCGAGGTCCGCGAAGCACTTCTGCATGTGGAGGCCCAGGGGATAATAAACGACGGAGCCGACGCCCCGCTCTTTGAGGTAGGCCTGAAGGCCGTCGCGGTCCTTGGCCCGGATCACATATTGGTGATAGGTGTGGTGATTCACCGCGCCCGAATCCCGGTACGCGCATACCGGCGGGGAGATATGCCCCGCCCGGGTCAGGCCGGAACGCTCGAAGGCGGCGTCATAATAGGCCGCCCTTTCCCGGCGCCGCTCCTGCCATTCCGCGAAGTGCCCCAGCTTGACGCGCAGAGCCGCCGCCTGCAGGGCGTCGAGCCGGAAGTTCCCCCCGATCGCGTCGTAATAATAGCGACGCGACTCCCCATGGACGCGGAGACTCCTGATCCGGCCGGCCAGCGCCGTGTCGTTCGTCAGGACCATCCCGCCGTCGCCGATGCCCCCGAGATTCTTGGTCGGATAGAAGGATAACGTCCCCGCGGTGCCCAGAGAGCACGCTTTTCGGAGGCCCCGGTTCGACGGGTATTCGCTGCCTACGGCCTGGCAGGCGTCCTCGATGACGGCCAGCCGATATTCGACGGCCAGAGCGCCTATAGCGTCCATGTCGGCGCATTGTCCATAGAGATGGACCGGGATCACGGCCTTGACCCGGGCGTTCCCCTTTCCGCGGACCTCGTCCCTGAGGTAGGCGCCCAGGGCGTCCGGGGAAAGATTGTATGTCTTTTCGTCGACGTCGCAGAAGGCGGGCCTGGCCCCGAGCCTCGTGATCGCCCCGGCGGTGGCGAAGAACGAGAAGGGGGTGGTTACGACGATATCCCCCTCCCCGATCCCGAGGGCCATGAGCGAGACGAGCAGGGCGTCGGACCCGGAAGAGACGCCGATGCCGTGCGCGGTGCCGTGCAGGTCGGCCAGTTCCTTCTCCAGGGATTCGACCTCGGGCCCGAGGACGAAGCCCTGCGAGCCGAGGACTTCAAGGATCTTTGCGTCCAGCTCGCTCTTGATGCTCCGGTACTGGGCCTTGAGATCGAGGCTCGGGACGATCATGTTCGCTCTCCTTCCGTTTCCGACCCCGCAATGTAGAGGAATGTTCCGATCTTGTCAAACGGCCGCTCAGGGGATGACCTTCTTCAGCTTGCCCTTCTCGATGCGCAGGGCGCCCTGGTAGGACACGTAATTGAGGAGGATCATGACCCGGTCCTTGTCCTCGAGGTCCTTTTTGAAGATGCCCCTCAGACCCTTGAGCGGTCCCTCGACGACCTCGATCTCGTCGCCGACGCCGGGCACCGGACCGTACTTCTGCAGTTCGACGAACCCGTCCTTCTCGCGGGACCGGATCCCAAGGACGATCTCTTCGGGGACGAGGATGGGCCCTTCGCGGTTCCCGACGACCCGCTTGACGCCGCGGGTGAATTTGACCATCTGATACTGGGCGGGGTGGTCGAAGCGCAGGAAAGCGTAGCCCGGGAAGAACGGCCTGGTCTTCTTCTCGGAGACGTACTTCGGGCTGTAGATCGTGAACCCGCCCTCGACGAACAGGCGTTCCACCTGGAACTCCTTCTTGGGCTTGATGTTGATGACGAACCAGCCCTCCATGTCATCCCCTGGGGATAAGGCCGAAGGGCCCGTAGGCCGAGGGCCGCCGGTCCACGAAAAAATGCCTCCGGGCGGACGAGCGGGCGATCAGGTCCGTGTCGCAATCGGCGAGGAGGATGGCGTCGCGCCCCTCGGCGGCCCGGGCGATGACCCGGCCGTCGGGGTCCGAGACGAACGAGCCGCCGGCGAACCTCAGGACGGGCTCGCGACCGACCCGGTTGGCGAGCGCGGCGAAGTAGCCGTTCTGGAAGGCCGCCACGCGGACCTCGGCTTCGAAAAGGCCCTCGGGCCACTCCCCTACGGTCCCGGCCTGGGGGATGACGACGATCTCGGCCCCGAGCAGGGCGAGCCCTCTCATATACTCCGGAAAATGACGGTCGTAGCAGATGGCGACGCCGACCCGGCCGACTGCCGTCGGGAAGACGAACCGGCCGGGACGGGGCCGGTGATAATAACCCCGCTCATGGAAGCCCGGACCTTCCATGATGTGCATCATGCGGGTCACGCCGAGGAGGCGTCCGTCGGCGTCGATGACGGGCGAAGCATCGTAGGTCTTGGTTCCTTTCCGCTCGAAGAGGTTGAGGACCGCGACGACGCCGTGTTCGGCCGCGAGCCGGCAGAACAGCTCGGTCGTCGGGCCCGGAATGGGCTCCGCTTTCGATATCGGGTTCGACCGGGCCGGCCGCTGGGGGTGGAAGCGGGAGAAGGCCAGCTCGGCGAAGGCGACGAGCCGGGCCCCCTTCCGCGCCGCGCGGACGAAAGCCTCCGCCCCCCGCTCGAGGTTCTCCCGGACGGAAGGGCCGGCGTGCTGTTGGACGAGGGCGATCCTGACGCTCATCCTGTCCTAGGCCGACGCCTCTTCGACGTCCGCGACCGTCTTGGGAATGGGCGGGCCCAGGACCCGGCAGCCGCGATCGGTGACGAGGACGTCGTCCTCGATGCGGACCCCTCCGAAATCCCGGAATCGCTCGACCCGGCTCGTAATCGATGAAATCGACGAACTTGCCCTTGGCCCGCCAGTCGTCGATCAGGGCGGGGATGAAATAGATCCCGGGCTCCACGGTCAGCACGTGCCCCGGGCGAAGCTCGCGGGCCATCCGGAGGTAAGCGAGCCCGAACTGCTTGCTGCGGCCGACCGAGCCGTCGTAGCCGACGTGGGTCTCTCCCAGGCCCTCCATATCATGGACGTCGAGGCCCAGCATATGGCCGAGGCCGTGCGGGAAGAACAGGGCGTGCGCGCCCGCGGCAACGGCCGCATCCGCGTCCCCCTTCATCAGCTTGAGGTCCTTGAGACGGGAGACCAGGGCCTTGGCCGCGGTCAGGTGGACGTCCTTGTAACGGACGCCGGGACGGATGGCCCGGAGGGCGGTCATCTGGCCGGAGAGAACGGCTTCGTAGATATCGCGCTGACGCCGGTTGAACCGCCCCCCGACCGGGATGGTCCGGGTGATGTCGCAGGCGTAATGGAGGGAGGATTCGGACCCGGTATCGGCGACGAGCATGCGGCCGCGGGAAAGGACGTTCCCGGCTCCCAGGTTGTGGAAGATGTGGCCGTTGATCGTCACGATGGGCGGAAACGCCCAGGAGCCGCCGAGCGAGCGCATGACCCCTTCCATCGCGCCCAGGACATAGGCCTCGCTGCGCCCCGGCCTGGCCATGTGCATGGCCGCGAGATAGGCCGGACGGATGATGGAAAGGGCCGTCTCGATCTCGGCGACCTCGTCGGCCGATTTCACGGAGCGCTGGGCGACCACGGCCCGGATCAGGTCGACGGATGCGCGGCTTCCGACCTTGCCGGCCTCTACGCCCATCCAGGCCCCGATGGCCAGGGCGATGTCGGGCCTGTAAGGCGGCAGGTAATGGATCTTCCTTTTTTTCGCCCGGGCGGCCTTGATGAAGTCTCCGAGCTCCGATCTCCGCGCCGTCTCCCGGACGCCGACCTCGGCCGCCCTGTCGGCGAGCGGCGGCTGGGGGCCGGTCCAGATGATGTCCTCGAGCTCGACATCGTTGCCGAAAACGATCTCCCGGCCGGCGTCGATGTCGATGACGCCGGCGAGATCGGCCCCATCCAGGCCGAAGAAATACAGGAACGAGCTGTCCTGCCGGAAGGGATAGGCGTTGGCCCGATAGTTCATCGGGCTTTCGGCGTTCCCGGGCAGCAGGATGATCCCGGACCCGACCCGCTTCTTCAGAAGCTTGCGCCGGCTGACATAGGTGGCTTTTTTGAACACCGGTACCTCCTCATGGTCGGGTTAGAGCCTTTGTATAGCACTTTGGCGGGAGCAAATCAACAATCGGGGCTGAGGAAGGCCGGCGCGCCGGGCGCCGTTGAGGGCCGCTCCCCGGATCTACATTGCGCGGGCTTGAGAGCAGCGGGCGATGGCGTTCCGCAGGTCTACGGGCTCGAAGGGCTTGGGGAGGCATCCGCACGAACCGCGCCCCCGGGTCCGGCGGATCGTCTGGTCGTCGGTGTAAGCCGAGAGATAGATGACGGGGACGCCGAATCGGGCGTAGATCTCTTGCGCCGCCGTCACGCCGTCCATGTCTCCCCTGAGCTTGATGTCCATGAGGACGAGGTCCGGGTGGAGGGATTCGACCTTGCGGAGGGATTCTTCCCCGGAAAAGGCGGTGCCGAGAGCCTTGTAACCCATGCTCTCCACGGTCAGCCGCAGGTCCATGGCGATCAGGGCCTCGTCCTCGACGATGAGGATGTTGACGGGACAGGAGCCTTTTTTCATAGACCTCTCGCTCATTGGAAGCTTCATTCCTTTAGTCGAGGCGGGCCCCGAGAGATTGAAAGAAAGGATCGAATATTGACTAGCCCTATGTTTATTGATAACCTTAGCCCTGCCAAACGGGAATTCAAATGCCTGAGGCACGATGAGCTCTTCGAACGAGGGGAGGGCTTCTTCCAGTAGTCGTGATAAGGGAGAGTCTTCCCTCGGGGCCTTTCTCCAGAAGCTTCGAAAGCGCCGCATCATTGAAACGCTGGCGGCCTTCATCGGCGGCGGGTGGCTCTTGCTGGAGTTCGTCCACTGGCTTCTGGTCGATCATTATCATTTTCCTGAAAAGGCCATCGACATCACCTTCGTCACGATCCTTGGCACCCTCATTTGCACGCTGGTCTGGCGCTGGTTTTCCGGCCGCGAGAAACCGAAAAAATTCAGGATCGATCTCGTCCTGATCCCGCTCTTCGCATTCATCACGGGCCTTTTGGATATCACTCTTCTCCTCCACCTGAAAGAGTCCCGGGACCCCGCACCAAGAGCGGCCGAAGGGGAACTGATGCGTGTCGCGGTTCTTCCCTTCGAGAATCTCGGGGTCGCTGAAGATGCCTACTTCGCGGATGGCATGACCGACGAAGTGCGAAGCAAGCTCGCCTCTTTGCCGCAACTGGCGGTGATCGCCCGCAGCAGCGCGATCGGCTACAAGAAAAGCGCGAAATCGCTTCAGACCATCGCCAGGGAGCTGGGTGTCAGCTACCTGCTGTCGGGAACCGTCCGCTGGCAGAAAGGGGTGGCTGGCATAAACCACATCCGTGTTGCCCCTGAGCTCGTGGAGATCACCGGCAAGGGAACCCCGACCTCACGCTGGCAGGATTCGTTCGACGCGGTCCTGGAAGACGTGTTCCGAGTGCAGGCCGAGATTGCCACGCGGGTGGCCGGGGCGTTGAAGGTGACCTTGGGCGCGCAGGAGCAGCGGCGGCTGGCCGTTCAGCCCACCACGAATATGGCCGCCTACGACGCCTACTTGCGGGGAGAAACGATCTCGTCGGCCAACGTCGCCCAGGACACGCCGACGCTGCGACGGGCGGCCGGCTACTACGAAAAGGCAGTGGCCCTGGACCCCCAGTTTTCCCTGGCTTGGGCACACCTCGCTTATGAGCGTTCCCTTCTCTACTACAACGGTATCCCCACGTCGGACCTGGCGGAGGCCGCGCGCACGGCTGCCGAACGATCGCTCCAGCTCGCCCCCGGTCTCCCCGATGGACACCTGGCGATGAGCACGTACCTCCAATACGTCGTCAAGGACAATGTTCGCGGGTTGGAACAAAGCAATCAGGGCCTGGCGATAGACGGCGGCAACGCCGACCTGTTGTGGAGTGCCGCGTCCTCGGAGGTCGGCCTGGGGCGCTGGGACCAGGCGCTCGCTCATCTCGAGCAGGCGCGATCCATCGATCCTCGGTCTGCGCGCACGGCGTCCCGCCTGGCGTCGACGTTGCTCTGGATGCGGCATTACCCCCAGGCGCTTGATGCCTGCGACTACAGCTTATCCCTCTCGCCTCTGAGCCTTTCGACGATTCAGCTGAAGGCGATGGTGTTCCTTGCCCGGGGAGATCTCGGTGCCGCGCGGGCCTGGCTGGCCGAGCAACCGGCCGAGATCCAGGTTGCGGACATCGTGCTGAACCTCGGGTTGTACTGGGACCTGATGTGGGTGTTCGACGACGCGCAACGTCGGATCTTCCTGCAGTTGCCCGCCGAGGCCTTCGGAGGCTACGGCGCGGTTCAGGCGCTTTCCTTCGCTCAGACATACGCGCTTGTCGGTGACGCCCGCCAGTTGCGCCGATATGGCGAGGAAGCGGAACGGGCATTCGCCGGCCAACTGGTCGAGGCTTCTGAGGATGCGCAACTGCACGCGCTGCGCGGACTGGCTCTCGCTTACCTCGGGCGGCACGACGAGGCGATCCGGGAGGGGGAACGGGGCTTGGCGTTGTTGCCGATTTCCCAAGACGCCTACACGGGGGCATACCTCCAGCACCAGCTCGTGCGTATTTATATGGTCCTCGGAGAGCGCGAGAAGGCTCTCGACCTGTTGGAGCCGCTGTTGAGGGTTCCGTACTTCCTTTCGCCTGGATGGCTCTCGATCGATCCCAATTTCGCTCCGCTGAGGGGTCACCCGAGATTCGAGAAGTTGCTCCAGGCGAAAGGCTGATGACCGGAGGGCAGAAGCCCGGCCTCCTTCAATATAGTGCCTGGAAACGCCGTTGGCCGTCCGACTTTCAGGAATAGGAGCCTCCGGCATCAGAGACCGGAATACATAAGGGCTCGGCGCTTACTTGGGGCCTTCCCTTCATCCAGCTAAGGGAGCTCAAAAAGAATCAAGCAAATATCCTGTCTTTTCCAGGGAAGTTCTTGAGAAGGAGGATGGTAGCGGGGGCTGGATTTGAACCAGCGACCTCCGGGTTATGAGCCCGACGAGCTACCAGACTGCTCTACCCCGCGGTACCGACATCATTATAACAGAACGTCTTCCATTGTCAAAGAAAAAAATATCCTCGGGCCCGGCTCGGGAGCGCCCTTGACAAGGGGCGGCGACCTCCATTAAATAAGGGAGGAAAAACGTCCATGGCACTTGTCCTATTCTTCTTCCTTGCCGCGACCTGCGTCGGCTCCGTCCTGGGGATGATCCTCTCCCGGGACCGGACGCACGGCGTCCTCTTCCTCGTCCTGGCGTTCGCCGCCCTGGGCGGCGTCTTCGGACTGCTCGACGCGCCGTTCGTGGCGGCGGTCCAGGTCCTCGTTTATGCCGGGGCGATCCTGGTCCTGTTCCTCTTCGTCATCATGACCCTCGACCCCTCCGAAGGGCGGCGCCCGGAAAGGGGGCGATGGGTCATCGTGCCGGCCCTGATGCTCTCCCTCGTACTCCTCGGCGAGATCCTTCTCGCCCTGAAAGGCGCGGGCGGGGGCGCTTCGGGGCCGGGCCCGACCCCGACCGCCGGATTGGGGGCCCTTCTCCTGGGGCCGTATCTCTATGCGTTCGAGATCGCGTCGCTCCTCATCGTCGCGTCCTTGACCGGGGCCGTGGCCCTGGCCGGCAGGAAGAACGGTCGATGATCCCGGGCGCCTGGTTCCTCGCGCTGTCCGCCGTGCTGTTCGCCCTGGGCCTCGCCGCGTTCTTCCTCAAGCGGGACCTCGTCTCGATGGTCCTGTCCGTGGAGGTGATGTTGAACGCGGCCAACCTGGCGTTCCTGACGTTCGCGAGGTCCGCCCGGTCGCTCGACGGACAGGTCATCGTGCTCTTCATCATCACGGTCGCGGCGGCCGAGGCGGCCGCGGGCGCGGCGATCGTCATCCTCTTCTTCCGGAAGAGAAGATCGGTCCGGCGGGACGCCGCCGACATTATGAAAGGATGAAATGACGGCCCTCATCGGATTCGCGCCGGCTCCTCCCCGCCCTGAGCGCCGCCGTCCTCTTCCTGTTCGGGAGCCGGCTCGGCCGGAGATGGATCGCCCTTCAATCCTGCCTGGCCGTCCTCGGGGCCTTCCTTCTCTCCGCGGCCGCCCTGCCCGGACTCCGCGCATCCGGGCCCGTCGTGAAGGAGCTCTTCACCTGGATCCCCTCCGGCGCCTTCGCCGCCGGCGCCGGGTTCCTGGTCGATCCCCTCTCGGTCCTCATGGCCCTCGTGGTCACGGGGGTCGGCTTCCTGATCCATGTCTATTCCGTAGGATATATGAAGGAGGACCGTTCCTTCGCCCGGTACTTCGGCCTTCTCAACCTGTTCACGGCCTTCATGCTGGTTCTCGTCCTTGCCTCCGATCTCGTCCTGATGTTCGTCGGCTGGGAAGGCGTCGGGTTGTGCTCCTATCTCCTGATCGGGTTCTGGTTCGAGAGGCCCGCGGCGGCCGCGGCCGGCAAAAAAGCCTTCCTGGCGAACAGGGTCGGCGACGCGGCTTTCCTCATCGGCATGCTTCTCATCCTGACGACGGCCGGAGGCTCCTCGTTCGGGGCCATCGGTGCGGCCGTCGCCGAAGGCCGGTTCGCCCCGGCCGCCGCCACGCTCGCGGCCCTCCTTCTCTTCGCCGGCGCGACGGGAAAATCCGCCCAGGTGCCGCTCTACGTCTGGCTGCCCGACGCCATGGAGGGCCCCACTCCCGTCAGCGCGCTCATCCACGCCGCCACTATGGTCACCGCCGGTGTCTATATGGTCTGCCGGATGAGCCCGTTGTTCGCGGCGTCCGGCACCGCGTCCGCGGTCGTCGCCGCGACGGGCGCCGTGACGGCTCTTTTTGCCGCGACCATGGCCCTCGGCGAGAACGATATGAAGCGCGTCCTCGCCTATTCGACCATTTCGCAGATCGGATACATGTTCATCGGCTGCGGCGTGGGCGCTTATGCCGCGGGCATGTTCCATCTCGTCACCCACGCGTTCTTCAAGAGCCTGCTCTTCCTCGCCGCCGGAAGCGTCATCCACGCCCTTTCCGGGGCCCAGGACCTGAGGAAGATGGGCGGGCTCCGGAAGCTCCTGCCGCGGACCTTCCCCGTGTTCCTCACGGGGGCGGCGGCGCTATCGGGCGTGCCGTTCCTCTCGGGGTTCTTTTCCAAGGACGCCATTCTGAGCCGGGCCTTCGCGGGCGGCCATTATTTCGTTTGGGCGACGGGCCTTCTGACCGCCGTTCTGACGGCCCTCTACATGTTCCGTCTGATCTTCCGCGTCTTCTACGGCCCCGAGAGGATCCCGGACGAAGCGAACGGCCGCGTCCATGAATCTCCGCCGGTCATGACGGTCCCGCTCCAGATCCTGGCGTTCCTTGCCGCGTTCGCCGGGCTCATCGGGCTTCCCGCGGTTTTTGGGGAGCGGGCGAACGTCTTTTCCCGTTTCCTGGCCCCCGTCTTCCCCGTCGTCCCGGGACACGCGCCCGGGATCTCGACGGAATGGATGCTCATCGGCCTATCGACCGCGGCGGCTCTGGCGGGCATCGCGGCCGCCTGGCTCCTGTATATCAAGACGCCGGGCATCCCGCCTGCGCTGGCCGGGCGCTTTCCTTGGGCGGCGAGGATCCTGGATAGGAAATTCTATATCGATGAATTCTATGGGAGCGCGATGATCGCTCCCCTCGTCCGCGCGTCGGGGGCGATCTACAAGGGATTCGACCTCGGGGTCATCGACCGGACGGCCGATGGTTCGGCGGCGGCGATCGCGGGGGCCGGCCAACGGTTGAGTATCATGCAGACGGGCTTCATCAGGGATTACGCCCTCGCCTTCCTTCTCGGGGCGGTCCTCTTCCTGGGGTTCCTCCTCATTGTGAGACGAAGATGCCGACGCTGAGCCTGATCACGTTCCTCCCCCTGGCCGGAGCCCTCGCGCTGGTCTTCGTCCCCGGCGCCCGCGTCCGGGCCGTCCGGCTCGTGGCCCTTGGGACGGCGACGGCCGTTCTCGTCCTGACCCTGGTCCTCGTGGCCGGGTTCGACGCCGGGGCGGGCGGGCCCCAGTTCGTGGAACAGCGGGCCTGGATAGGCTACGGCATCCGGTACCACGTGGGGATCGACGGGATCAGTCTCTTCCTCGTCGCCCTGACGGCCCTCCTGATGCCCGTGGCCCTGCTCTCGTCCTGGGGATCGGTCGGCACCCGCGTCAAGGAATTCGGCTTCTTCATGCTCCTCCTCGAAACCGGCGTCCTCGGGGTCTTCGTCTCCCAGGACCTGTTCCTCTTTTATGTCTTCTGGGAGGCCATGCTCGTCCCCATGGCGTTCATCATCGGGATCTGGGGGGGAGGCCGGAGGATCTACGCCGCGATCAAGTTCGTCCTGTTCACGATGCTCGGCAGTCTTCTCATGCTCGCGGCCATGCTCGTCCTCCAATCCGAGTTCCATCGGGCGACCGGCACCTATTCGTTCGGTATCGCAGACCTGTGCGGCCTGAGCCTGAACCCGTCCGTCCAAGTATGGCTCTTTCTGGCGTTCGGCCTGGCGTTCGCCGTCAAGGTGCCGATGTTCCCGCTCCACACCTGGCTTCCGGACGCCCATGTCGAGGCTCCGACCCCGGGTTCGGTCATTCTGGCCGGGATCCTCCTGAAGACGGGCGCCTACGGATTCATCCGCCTCGCCCTGCCGCTCTTTCCCGATGCTGCCGCCCGCTTCCTGCCGGGACTCTCCGTCCTGGCGGCCGTCGGCATCGTCTACGGAGGGTTGATGGCCCTCGTCCAGAAGGACATGAAGTCGCTGGTCGCCTATTCCAGCGTCAGTCACATGGGACTCGTCGTCCTGGCCGTTTTCGCCCTGAACGCCGAGGCCCTGGAAGGCGCCCTGTTCCAGATGATCGGCCACGGACTCGGGACGGGCGCCCTGTTCCTTGGCGTCGGCATGCTCTATGAAAGAACGCACACCCGAAAGATCTCGGACTTCGGGGGCGTCGGCCGGACCATGCCGGTCTTCTCGGCCCTGTTCCTTGTCGCGCTCCTCTCCTCGCTCGGACTGCCGGGCCTCAGCGGGTTCGTCGGCGAGATCCTCTGCTTCTTCGGGATCTTCAAGGCGAGCCCCGGCCTCGCGGTCGCGGCCGTAACGACGGTCATCCTGTCGGCCGCTTACCTCCTCCGGCTGTTCCAGGGCATCGCGCACGGGCCGGTCGCGAACGACGCGGTCCGTTCGCTGAAGGACCTGAAGGCCAGAGAACTGGCCGCCCTCGGGCCGCTTATCGCTCTGATGATCGGCCTGGGCCTCTTCCCGGGACTGCTGCTCGGGAAGATGCACGCTTCGGTCAAGACCTATTTCGAGGCTCTCCGCCGGCCCCGCCCGGCGGCCACCCTGAAGGTCCCGACCGAAAGCGCCGATCCCTCCCGGGCCGTCCGGTCATCCGACCGCGGAGGCCGGCCGTGACGCGGATGCTGGCCGCGTCTCCCCTATTCGCTCTGACGGCAGGGGCTCTCCTTATTCTCGCCGTCGACGCCCTCCTCCCCAAGCATGCCCGAAGAACGGCCGGCCCGATATCGCTCCTGGCGTTCGCCGCGGCGGCGGCCGGCGACTTTCTGTCCTGGGGCAAGGGATACGCCCTCTTCGGAGGCCGCCTGGTCCTCGACGGCCCGGCCCTCTTCTTCATCGGGCTCTTCTGCGGAGGAGGAATGCTCGTCGTGCTCTCGGGGCTCGCGCACGTCGAGCGGCGGGGCATCGAACCCGGCGCCTATCACGCGCTTCTCCTCTTTTCGTGCGCGGGCGCAACGGTCATGGCTTCGTCCCCCGATCTTCTCATCGTCCTGCTCGGCCTCGAGACCCTTTCGATATCGGGATATGTCCTGGCCGGGCTCGACCGGGCGGACCCGAGGTCAACGGAATCCGCCGTCAAGGCGTTCTTGACCGGGAGCCTGGCTTCCGCGTTCCTCATCTTCGGCCTCGCTTTTCTCTACGGAGCGGCAGGATCGCTGGACCTATCGGCCGTCCGCGCGTCGCTTGACACCCCCGCCTCCCCTGCCTGGACAGCCCTCGTCGGGCTGGGGCTCATCGTCGTCGGATTCGCCTTCAAGGTGGCCCTCGTTCCCTTCCATATGTGGGCCCCCGACGTCTACGAGGGCGCGCCCACCCCGGTCACGACCTTCCTGACGGTCGTGCCCAAGGCCGCGGGATTCGCCGTCCTCTTGAGGCTCCTGGGACCGCCCGGGTCCGGCCCGGTCGCTGTCCGAACGGCTCTCTCTGCCGTCGCCGCCTTGACCATGGTCGTGGCCAGCCTTGCGGCCCTCCGCCAGAAGAACGTCAAGAGGCTTCTGGCCTATTCGAGCATCGCCCATTCCGGCATGATCCTTATCGCGGTCGTCGCGGGAGACGGCCGCGGGCTCGCGTTCTATCTCGTCGCCTATCTCTTCATGAACGTCGGCGCTTTCGGGGCGGTCATGGCTTTGGCCGGGAAGGACGGCGCGCGCACGGACCTGGATTCTCTGGCAGGCGCCGGCCATGAATCGCCGTGGATCGCCGCGCTGTTTTCGGTGTTCCTGTTGTCCCTCGCCGGGTTCCCTCCGACCGGGGGCTTCCTGGCGAAGTTCTTTGTCTTCGCCACCGCGGTGGACCGGGGCTATATCGCCCTCGTCGTCATCGCCGTCCTGGCGAGCCTCGTCTCCGTCTATTACTATTTCCGCGTCGTCGTTTTCATGTACATGAAACAGCACGGGCCCGCCGCTCCCGAAGGGTCCGAAGCGGAAGCCGGGCATCCCGCCCTCTACCTCGTCCTCTTCCTCTGCTTCTACGCCGTCCTCCAGCTCGGGATCATGCCGGGCAACCTTCTCGCCTTCATCAGGCGGGCGTTCTGATGCGCCGGTCCCCGGATCGCCTTCCGCGCCGCCTTGAGTCCCGGCAGCGACTCTGGTATAGTGCGCCTCTGGCGAGACTCCCTTGAGCAAGGACCATCACATGAGGACGAGCCGGATTCGGATCAGCGCAGCGCTCCTGATCGCATGCCTATCCTTCGTCGGGGCCCCCTCGGCCGTCTCCTGCCGGCCCGCCGGGACCGGCGTGAAGAATGTCATCCTCCTCATCCCCGACGGCATGAGCCTTTCGGACCTCGTCCTCACCCGTTGGTACCAGAACGGGCGTCCCCTGGCCATGGACGCCTTCGTCGAGGGGCTCGTCAGGACCTACTGCGCGGACGCCCTGATCACGGATTCGGCGGCCGCCGCCTCGGCCTACGCCACCGGCCGGAAGATCGAAAGCGAGATCGGTTTCCATCGCGCCCGCCGTCGCCAACATGCCCGGCGCCTTCGCGGCCCCGCCCGGAGAGGCCCACAGGCCACTGCCCACGATCCTGGAAGCCGCCCGACTCAAGGGGCTGGCGACGGGCCTCGTCTCCACGAGCGCCCTCGTCGACGCGACACCGGCGGCGTTCGCGAGCCATGTCCTGAACAGGTATACCGGTCGGGACGACATCACGGAGCAGATGGTCCATGCCGGGATCGATGTGCTCTTGGCGGGCGGGGCCGATTTCCTCGTCCCCGGCCCCGCCAAGTACAACCGCAAGGATGGCGAGGACTTGACGCGGACGCCTTGGGGGCCTGGGATATACCTTGGTCAAGGACCGGGACGGCCTGGCCCGGGCAGCCGGCCGCCCGGGAGTCTGGGGCATTTTCGCGCCCGTGAACCTCGTGTCCCGCTTCGATCGCCTCCCGGGAGATCCTCCCGACCTTGCCGAGCTGACCCGCGCCGCCCTCCGGATCCTGTCCAGGGACAAGGACGGCTTCTTCCTGATGGTGGAATCGGGAGAGATCGATTCGTACGGCCACGACAACGACCCCATCGGCGTCATCAGCGAGGTCCTCGCGTTCGACGAGGCGCTTCGCGTCGCCGTGGACTTCGCCGTCGCGGACGGCCGGACGGCGGTCATCGCCTGCCCCGACCATCCCACCGGGGGATTGTCCATCGAGAACTACGGGAACCTCGACGCCCTCCTTTCGGTCCTGAAGAAGGCGCGCTCGACGAGCTACGCCGTCGCGGACAGGATCGCTCCCGACGGCGCGAACCTCGAAGAGATCCTGGCACGGGACTACGGCCTCGGCCGACCTGACCCGCGCCGAACGTGAGGCGGCCAAGGCCGGATTGAAAGCGGGAAACCTGCCGCCCATCATAGGCCCCATCCTGGCCGCCCGGGCCGGACTGGCGTTCAGCACCGACAGCCATACCGGCGAGGATGTCCCGCTGTTCGGCTATCATCCGGAGGGCTTCAGGCCGACGGATATGGCGGGAAGCGGCGTCATCCAGAACGTCGATGTCAATCGCTACATCCTGAAGGTCCTCGGCCTCGATCTGGAGACGGCCCGCAAGGCCCTTCATCAGCCGGCGTCCCTCTTCGAGGCCCGGGGAGGCAAGGTCGTCCTCGACCGCGCCGATCCGGCGAATCCGGTCGTCCGCGTGACTCGGGGGCGGGACGTCCTCGAGCTCCCCGTCAACAAGAATCAGGCCGTCCTCAACGGGAGCCTGATCAGGCTCAACGGCCTCGTCACTGTCATCGGAGACCGCATCTGGGTCCCGAGACAGGCCCTCGAGCTTCTTCGATGATCCGCAAAGGAGGTTTCTCATGAACGCACGCCGAAAGACGGCCCTGCTCGCGGCCGTCCTCTTCTCATCCTGGAGCGCAGCGGGAGCCGCAGACGCGCGCGACACGGCGAAGGTCCCGGCGGTCCTGAACGGCCTCGACGCCGCGGTCACCCGGGCCCTCTCGGCTTTCGAGGTCCCCGGCGCCGCGCTCGCCGTCGTCAGGGACGGCCGGGTCCTCGTCGCCAAGGGTTATGGCGTCCGCAAGATGGGCGAGCCCGCCCCCGTCGACGCGAAGACGCTGTTCGGCATCGCCTCGAACACCAAGGTCTTCACGGCCCTCGCGCTCGGCCTCCTCGTCGAGGAGGGAAAGCTCGCCTGGGACGCCCCGGTCATCGACTATCTCCCCGGTTTCCAGATGTGGGATGCCTACGTCACGAGGGAAATGACCATCCGGGACCTCCTCGTCCATCGGAGCGGGCTCGGATTGGGCGCCGGGGACCTCATGTGGTGGCCGGCATCGACCTATAACCGCAAGGAGATCGCCCGCCGCCTGAGGTACATCAAGCCCGTGGCCTCGTTCCGCGGCGCTTACGCCTACGACAACGTCCTCTACCTGGTGGCCGGCGAGGTCATCGAGGCCGTTTCCGGAAAGAGCTGGGAGGACTTCGTTGCCGAGCGCATCCTCGGCCCCGTCGGGATGACCTCCAGCAACGTGCGGCATTCGGCGGCCCTGGACGGGGGGAACGTCGCGGCGACCCACGCCCGCGTCGAAGGAGTCGTCCGCCCGATCAAGCCTTTCGACAGCGACAATACGAACCCCGCCGGCGGCATCAACTCCTGCGCGGACGACATGGCCCAGTGGCTTCTCGTCCTGCTGGCCGACGGGAAAAGGGCGGACGGGTCCAGGCTTTTCTCCGAGCGGACGTCCCGCGAGCTGTCCTCGCCGGTGACGCCCATGCCCAATCGCATGCCCCCGCCGGAGCTGGCGGCCATGAGGTCGAACTTCAATTTTTACGCGCTCGGTCTCAATATCCAGGACTACCGGGGCCGGAAGGTCGTCACCCATACCGGCGGCCTGCCGGGCTACGTTTCCAAGGTCACCCGGGTCCCCGAGCTGGGCCTCGGGATCGCGGTCCTGACGAACCAGGAATCCGGGGAGGCGTTCAGCGCCATCACCTACGACATCATCGACAGGTTCATGGACGCGCCCAAGACGGATTGGGTCGACGCCTTCCTCAAGCTCCGGGCCCGGGAGATGGCGGAGATCGCCAAGGTCGTGGATGAAGGAAAAGCGGCGCGGGACGCGGCTTCGAAGCCCTCCCTGCCGCTCGAGAAATATGTCGGGACCTATGGGGACGCCTGGTACGGGGACATCGGGATCGCCCTCGAAGACGGGAAGCTCGTCATGCGGTTCGGGCACACGCCTTCGCTCGTCGGCGACATGGAGCCCTGGCAGCAGGACACGTTCGTCGTCCGCTGGCGCGACCGGGAGACGAGGGCGGACGCTTTCGTCACCTTCGCTCTCGACCCGGACGGGAACGTCGAGCAGGCGAAGATGCGGGCGGTCTCGCCGGAGACGGACTTCAGCTTCGATTTCCAGGACCTTCTGCTCAAGCCTGCCCGGAAACCGGCGGAGTGAGGAGGATTAGCGGCCGAAGCGGGACATAAGCCGAATTCTGTTCCCGCTCGCGCGGGGGCGGTTATTTGTCTGGCCCCCCGGTTGCCCGGGGGGACGAGCGACCTACCCACCCCACGGGACGGGCCGCCCCGAAACGGGGTCCTTTTGGTCTTGCTCCGGATGGGGTTTGCCGTGCCCCCGGTGTCACCACCGGGGCGGTGAGCTCTTACCTCGCCTTTTCACCCTTGCTCCCCGGGAGGGCTGCGCCCGTCCCGGAGGGCGGTGTGTTTTCTGTGGCACTTTCCCCCGGTCGCCCGGAGTCGCCGTTAGCGACCATCCTGCCCTGAGGAGTTCGGACTTTCCTCCCCGTCCTCCTCTTTCGAGGGGGACGGAGCAACCGCCTCGCCCGCTCCGGCCGTTATCTTTATACCATACTGCTCGAGTTTCTTGTAGAGGTTGCTTCGCGGCGTGTCGATCTCGCGGGCCGTCTGGGAGATGTTCCAGGCGTTGGCCTCGAGCTTGGCCAGCAGGAACTCCTTCTCGGCGAGCTCGCGGAAATCCCTGAGCGTCCGGACGGCGCCGGCGTCCGGGACCGCGGCCGCTTTCGCCTCCCGGAGCGATTCCGGCAGGTCCCCGACGGAAACGATATCGCCCTCGGTCAGGATGAGGAGCCGCTCCACGACGTTCCGGAGCTCGCGGACGTTGCCCTTCCAGGGGTCGGCGACGAGGACGGCCATGGCCTCGGGCGTGAACCGTTTCGGCTTGAAATTGTTCTCTTCGGAGAACGCCCGGGCGAAGTGCTCGACGAGCCTCGGAATGTCCTCCTTCCTCTCCCGCAGGGCCGGGGAATGAATCGGGACGACGTTCAGCCGGAAGAACAGGTCCTCCCGGAAGCGGCCCTCCTTCATCTCGGCCCTGAGGTCCTTGTTGGTGGCGGCGATGACCCGGACGTCCACCTTGCCGACCTTGGAGGATCCGACGCGCTGGACCTCGCCTTCTTCGAGCACGCGAAGGACCTTGGATTGGGTCCGGAGGCTCATGTCTCCTATCTCGTCGAGGAAGATCGTGCCGCCGTCGGCCTGCTCGAACTTGCCCGCCTTCCTCTCGGTCGCCCCGGTAAAGGCCCCTTTCTCGTGGCCGAACAGCTCCGACTCGATGAGGTCCTCGGGGATCGCGGCGCAGTTGACCTGGACGAACCGCTCCCCCGCCCTCTGGCTGTGGGCGTGGATGGCGCGGGCGATGAGCTCCTTGCCGGTTCCGCTCTCGCCATGGATGAGGACCGTCGCGTTCGTCGGGGCCGTTTTGAGGATCTCCCGCCAGAGGGCCTTCATCGATTCGTGCTCTCCGATGATCTCGTAGCGCTTTTCCGACCTCTTCCGGAGGTCCTGGCACTCGGTCCGGAGAAGGTTCCGGTCCAGGGCGTTCCGGATGACGAGGAGGACCCGCTCCCGGTGGAGGGGCTTCTCCAGGAAATCGAAGGCGCCGAGCTTCGTGGCCTCGACCGCCGATTGGATGGTCCCCTGCCCCGAGATCATGACGACCTCGGGCGAGCCCGGCCGCGCTCTTATATCCGCGAGGATCTCCAGGCCGCTCCTCCCGGGCATCTTGATGTCGAGGAGGACCAGGTCGAGACCCGGGGTCTCGCGGACGATCTCCAGTCCGTCCTCTCCGTTCGCGGCCTCGAGGAATGTGTAGCCCTCGTACTCGAGGATCATCCGGAGGGACTTGCGGATGTTCTCTTCATCGTCGATGACAAGGACCTTGGCCCGGCGCTCGTTCTTCATGCGGTACCGCCTCGATCCCGATTCTATCACACCCCGTCGTGCTCGGGATAGATTCCATCGGCCGGGGCCCGAAGGAACACCGGTCTTGCCGGGCCCTATCCGAAGCTGTAAAATTGTATGACTGTGTAATAGTCGTGGGTCCGGCGTAAAGAGGCTTGACGTCAAGCGGGTGCATCCCGGCCGGGGACGGCTTCGTCGGGCGTCGGATCCTGGTACAATTGTTGCAGAGAACTGGCGCATGGAACATCGGACGGACCGGAGGCGGACGACAGGACGCGCGATCGCCGTCCTCGGGCTTCTCGCGGCCCTGGCCCGGCCCGCCGCGTCCGGCCCGCCGCCCCGGAATAAATCCTTCATCCTCGAGAACGGGCTCCGTGTCGCCCTGGTCGAAAAACGCAGCCTTCCGCTCATCGCCATCTCCGCGGCGGTCGATGTCGGGGTCAAGGACGAACCGCCCGGGGCGAACGGACTCCTCCACGTCCTCGAGCACTGTATCCTCTTCCGGGGGACCGAGAGACGGAGCGGCGCCGAAGTGGGGCGCGACGTCCGCCGGAACGGCGCCTATTTCAACGCCAATACGGGCCTGGACACGGCGTCGTTCGATATCTCCCTGCCATCGGACCGGGCGGATTTCGGCTTCGCCAATCAGAAAGAGATCCTCTTCGACTTCGATATCTCCGCGGAAGAGCTCGCGATAGAAAAGGAGGTCATCCTGGAGGAGCTGCGGATGGTCGCCGACGATCCCTGGAGGCGCTCGGCTTCGCTCGTCGCCCAGGCCCTCTTCCGCGGCCTTCCCTACGGGCGGCCCGTCACCGGGAGCGAAGAGGACATCCGGGCCCTGACCCCGGAGAGGCTCAAGGAGTTCCATGCCGCGTATTTCGTCCCCGGCAACATCGCTCTGGCCGTCGTCGGGGACCTCCCGATCGAAACCATGGAAGCCAAGGTCCGGGCCGTCTTCGGTTCTATCCCGAAAGGGCCGCCCGCACGGTCCTCGAGGCCCGAAATGGCCCCGCTCCTGGAAAAGGGCTCCGAGATCCGCGAAGAGATGGATGTCAAAGAGGCCTACCTGACGATCGGCTTCGTCGGGCCGGACTACAATCATCAGGACCAGTACGCGATCGACCTCCTCGTCGAGATCCTGGGCCGGGGCATCAACCCCATGCTGAATTCGGCCCTGCGGGCTCGGCGCGACCTCGTCCAGTCGGTGTCCATGAGCTACGTTCCCCTCAGGGCGGGAGGCATTGTCATGGCGGTCTTCACCTTGGATCCCAAGGACGTGCGGATGGCGAAATCCGAAGCTCTCGGGTTCCTGAGGGGGGCGCGGGAGCTGAACTTCGCCGCGAGCGACCACTTCGGAGAGGCCCGGACCTTCGCCTACGACTTCCTCGAGGCCGCCAGGAATCAGGTTCGGTTCAGCGCCCGAAGGGGGGAGAGAGCAGCCTCCAGATGGCCGGCTCGCTCGCCCGGCACATCCTCCTCGGCGACGGGCGCGGCAGGGATTTCATGGAGGCCATGGGCCGGGTCTCCTCTTCCGACCTCAGGGAGGCGGCAGCCCGGTACTTCGGCAAGGGAGACAGCGTTGTTGTCGCCATCGTGCCTAAAAAGAACGATTGAGGCGGGAGCCCGGGGTCGCCTGCGCCCGGTCGCCGCATCCGTGATGCTCCTCTTCCTGGCCGGGGGCGTCCATCCCGCCGAGGCCCCGGGGCCGGCCGGCGGGACCGCCGTCAGGAACGTCACCGACACCGGGCTGACCTGGATCTACCGGAACGACGATTCCTCGGCGCTCACCTGCCTGCTTCTCCTCGTCCGGGGCGGGACGGGCGCGGACCCCGCGGACAAAGCGGGTTTGGCCTATCTCGGGACCCGGATCGCCGTCGACATCCCCGATGAAGGAAAGATCCGCGAGATCATGGTCCAGTCGACGCGGCTCACCGTCGCCGGGTTCGAGGACGCGACGATGATCTCCGTCCAGTGCCTTTCCGAGAACTTCGAGGATGCCCTGAAGACCGTATCGCGCATCCTCCGCGATCCGCTCATCTCCTCGTTCCGGATCGACGCTATCAAGGAGAACATGCGCCATCAGGCCAAGATGGAGCTGGACGATTCGGTCCGCGCCGGCCGGGCGGCGGCCCGGAGGGCCTTCTTCGGGCCCTCGGGGAGCGGCGGGCCGGTTTGGGGGACGGACCAGACGCTCAAGGCCATCCGGAAAAAGGATGTCGCCGATTTTTATGCGCGCCGATTCGTGGCGGCGAACATGCTCCTTTCCGTCTCCTCGGACCTCGAGGACGCCGCGGTCGCCGCGCTCATCGGAAAATATTTTTCCGGGTTCCCGTCCGGCGCCCGGTCCGAAGACGCGCCTTCCACGCCCGCGGTTCCGGTGGAAGCGAGGATCGCGGTCGCCAAGGACGCGAAGCAAACGTATCTGGGCCTTCATTTCCCCCTGCCTCCCCTCTCGGCCAGGACCTACGCGATGGCCTCCCTGGCGGAGGACATGCTCGGCGGCGGCGTCGGGTCTCTGCTCTGGCCCCTGCGGACCCGCGACCAGCTCGCCTATGCCGTGGATTCCTCCTTTTTCCACGTCGCCGGCGGGGGCGTCCTTTCGGCTTTCCTGGAGACGTCCCCCGAGAAGCTCGAACGGGCCCGCGGATCGCTCGAGGCCGTGGTCCGGGGGCTCGGCGCGGGGACCCTGACCGAAGAGGACCTCGAGATCGCCCGGCGCAGCGCCTGGGCGTCGTTCCTCAGGACGAACGAGGCCAAGGAGATGCGCACGCGGACAGTACTGCTCTTCGAGGCCCGCGGCCTGGGCCACGAATATGCGGAGCGCTTCGCCGCCGAGCTCGCCGCCGTCGGCCTCGACGAGATGAACGCTTTTCTCCGCTCGGTCCTTTCGCCCGAGCGGGCGGTCGAGGTCGTCATCGGCCCGAACGGTGAAAAATGAGATTTCCTTTGACAACGGCGGAGTTCTATGGATAATAGCTGTTGATATGAGCACGACGACGTTGTCACCCCGGCGCGACAGGAACCGTCCGTACTCGTACGTCTTCTACTTTGGGCGATAAGCGCCCAAGAACCGTACCCCCCCTGCACCCCTGTATCAGGTCCCATTCTATTTTCCGGAGGTTCTTTGACCATGAGCGCGTCGATCTCGAGGCTTCTATCATGAACAACATCGGTCTCGTGTCCCGGACGGGCCCGGCCCGGAGCGTCGTCCCCTCGGGGGATGTCCGGTTCGGGGAGGGATTCGTCGTCATTGCCGGACCCTGCAGCGTGGAAAGCGAGGAACAGACCCTGAGGATCGCCCGGGCCGTCAAGGCCGGGGGCGCCCATATGCTCAGGGGCGGGGTCTTCAAGCCGCGGACGTCGCCTTACGCCTTCCAGGGGCTCGGCCTCAAGGGCCTGAAGATCCTGAAAAAGGCGCGCGAGGAAACGGGGCTCCCCGTCGTTTCGGAGGTCCTGGACACCCGCGACGTCTCCTGGATGAGCGAGTACGTGGACGTTCTCCAGGTCGGCGCGCGGAACATGCAGAACTTCTCCCTCCTCAAGGAGGTAGGCAAGAGCCGGAAGCCCGTGCTCCTGAAGCGCGGGATGTATTCGACCCTCTCCGAATGGCTCAACTGCGCCGAGTACATCCTGAAGGAGGGGAACGCCCGCGTCATCCTCTGCGAGCGCGGCATCCGGACGTTCGAGAACTACACTCGGAACACCCTGGACCTCAGCGCGGTCCCCGCCCTCCGCGAGCTGACCCATCTTCCGGTCATCGTGGACCCGGCCCACGGGACGGGAAGGATCGGCCTCATCCCGGCCATGAGCCTGGCCGCGGTCGCGGCCGGCGCCGACGGGATCATCGTCGAGGTCCACGACGACCCGGGCGCCGCTCTCAGCGACGGCGACCAATCGCTCAAGCCCGACCAGTTCTCCGAGCTCGCCCGGAAGGTCGCCGCCCTCCGCGGGTTCATGGACGGATTGCGATGAAGACCCTGGAGCTCAAGACCTCCGCCGGGGACTGCCGCATCGTCTTTGACGGGTCCCTGGAGGACGCGGAGGGCCTCCGGCCTCCCTTCCGGACCGGGGCGGTCGTCACGGACACGACCGTCCGGCGGCTGTACGGGCGCCGGTTCCCGAGTCTCCCGGTCATCGAGATCGAGCCGGGGGAAGCCTCGAAGGACCTCCGGACCGTGGAGCGTCTGCACCGGGAGTTCCTCGACCTCGAGCTGGACCGATCGTCCTTCGTGACGGGGATCGGCGGCGGGGTCGTCTGCGATCTCACCGGGTTCGCGGCCTCGACCTACATGAGGGGTATCGGGTTCGGCTTCGTGCCGTCCACGCTCCTGGCCCAGGCGGATGCCGCCATTGGCGGGAAGAACGGCGTCAACGTCGGAAGTGTGAAGAACATCGCCGGCGTGTTCCGACAGCCGGCGTACGTCCTCATCGATGTCTCGCTTCTCGGGACCCTTCCCCCGGCCGAACGCCTATGCGGGCTGGCCGAGATCATCAAGCACGGTCTGATCGCCGGCGAGGACCTGTTCGCTTTCCTCGAAAGGAAGGCGGCCTCCCTTCTATCCCTGGACCGGGAGGCCGTGACGCGGGCGCTCGAGGGATCGGTCAGGATCAAAGCCGCGTTCGTCCAAGCCGACGCCCTCGAGTCGGGCGAAAGGCGAAAGCTCAATTTCGGCCACACCCTGGGACATGCGCTCGAGAAGGCGGCAGGGCTTCCCCACGGCGAGGCGGTCAGCATCGGCATGGCCGCCGCGGCGCGGATCTCGGCCGCCCGCGGCATGCTGTCCGTCGGCGACGCGGAACGCATAACGGGATTCCTCGAGCGGACAGGCCTGCCCGTCGCGCTCCCCGTTGCTCCGGAGACGCTCATCGAAACCATGCGAAAGGACAAGAAAAGGCAGGGGGACGTCTATCAACTTCGTCCTTCTGTCGGCGATCGGACGGGCGGAGACCGTCCGGATGACGATGGACGAGCTGGGAGGATACGTCGATGATCTGCGTTAGCCTCGCCGAACCCACTCCCGCAAGATGCCTTGCTGCCCTGAAGGGCCTCCCCTTCGCCGAGGTCCGCCTCGACCGGATGCGGACGGATGAGGAGGGGATCGCCGGGATCTTTTCCCGCCATCCCAGGCTGATCGCTACCTGCCGCCCCGGGCGGTATGCGGAAGCCAGGCGGCAGGCGTTTCTGCGCGCGGCCATCGCGGCCGGGGCGGCCTATGTCGATATCGAGGTCGAAGCCCGCGCTTCCTATAAGCGGGCGCTCGTCCAGGAGGCCCGGTCGGCCGGCTGCGGCGTGATCGTCTCCTATCATGATCTCGGAAGAACGCCCTCGCGCCGGGCGCTTGAAGGTGTCATTGGCCGGTGTTTCGCCTCGGGAGCCGATATCGCCAAGATCGCCTGCCGTGTCCGGTCGGTCCGGGACAACGCCCGCCTCCTGGGTCTCCTCGACGACGCCCGGCCGCTGGTCGTCGTCGGACTCGGAAAAAGAGGGGCCCTGACGAGGGTCGCGGCCCCGCTCGCCGGAGGGCTCTTCACGTTCGCGTCCCGAGCCCGAGGCCGCGAGACGGCGGGAGGGCAGATCCCCTATGGGCGGCTCGAGAAGCTGATCCGGACGGTGAAAGATGTCTGAAACGAAGCTCTTCGCCGTGGCCGGCAAGCCGGTTCTGCACAGCCTCAGCCCCGAGATCTTCGGGCGGTTGTTCCGGGCGGCGGGAATGAACGCCGGCATATTTCCGCCTGGCCGCGGAAGACGCCCCTGAACTGCTGAACGCCGCGAAGGCGATGGGGCTGGCCGGGGTCAATATCACTTCGCCGTTCAAGGAAGCCGTCTTGCCCTTCCTGGATGAGGTGGATGAGCCCGGCCGGACCATCGGCGCCGTCAACGGGATCGTCATACGCCCGGGCGGCTTCTTCGGATTCAACACGGATCCGGCGGGCGTGATCGGAGCGCTCCGGAGCGTGGGCGTCTCGCCGGCAGCCCGTAACGCCGTCGTGTTCGGAGCCGGCGGGGCGGCCCGCGCGGCGGCATACGGCCTTATCAAGGCCGGCGCCGCCAAGGTGACCCTGGTCAATAGAACCGTCGAGAGGGGCCGGGAAGCCGCTCGCAGGCTGGGGTGCGACCATTGTTCCTGGGTCGAATCCGGCACGCCGCTATCGGAAAGCGATATCTGCGTCTCCTGCGTCCCCGGCGGCAGGAATTCCGCGGCTCCCGCTTCCATGAAGGGCGGCGCCGTCTTCCTCGACGCTGCCTATAGGAGCTCCGTTCCCCCGCGTCGCGGTCCGGAAGAGGGGCGGATGATGATCGATGGCCGGGAATGGCTCCTGTACCAGGCGATCCCCTCCTTCCGCCTGTTCACCGGTAAGGAGGCGCCGCCCTCGCTCCGGGCCCGTTCCGCCTGGAAAGGGCTCGATCGCGTCTCCAAGCCCAAACCGAATATCGCGCTCGTGGGCTTTTCGGGGGCCGGGAAAACCACCGTCGGCCGGGTCCTGGCGGCAGCCCTTGGATACGATTTCATGGATACGGACACGCTCGTCGAGCGGCGCACGGGGCTGAAGATCGCAGGCATCTTCCGAAAGCGCGGGGAACCCGGATTTCGGGAGATCGAAAGGACGGTCGTCCACGACACGATCCCCGAGGCCCGGAGGACCGTTTTTTCGATCGGAGGCGGGGGGCTGGGCCGTGCGGATAACCGGTCCGTCATCGAACGGCATTGCCTCGTGGTCTGGATCTGGGCGTCTCTCCGTACCTCCCTCGAGCGCGTGGGCCCGGGCACGAGACCCCTTCTCGAAGGCCGCGGGGAAGCACGGGCGGAAGATCTGTTCTCCGCCAGGCTGCCGGTTTACGCGCGGTCCGCGGACATCGCCGTCGTCGGCGAGAGGAAACCGGTCGGCCGGATCGCCGGAAGGATCAGGAATGAGATCGATCAAGCGTTCGCGGATTAGCGGGAAGATCGACGCCCCGCCCTCGAAAAGCCTGATGATCCGGGCTACGGCGGCCGCCCTGCTGGCCGGCGGCAATTCGCGGATCCTCGGGCCGTCCTTGTGCGACGACGCCCGCGCCGCCCTGGGGATCATCGAGGCGCTCGGCGCCGATGTCGTCGAGATGGGCCCGGAGATCGCGATCTCGGGGGGCGGCCCCCCCCGTCGCGACACCCTGGATTGCGGGGAATCCGGCCTGTGCATGCGGATGTTCACACCGGTCGCCGCCCTGTGGGGGCGGCTCTTCCTTGTCACGGGCGACGGTTCCCTATCCGCCCGGCCGATGGGGCTCCTGGAAAGCCCTCTCCGGGAGGCCGGCGTCCATATCGGGACGCGGGACGGCTTCCCTCCCCTTTCGGTCAAAGGGCCTCTCCGCGGCGGAAGGATCACGGTCGACGGGTCGCAGAGCTCCCAGCTTCTGACCGGCCTCCTCACGGCCCTTCCCCTCTGCGCGGAGGACTCCGAGGTCCGGGTCGACGATCTGAAGAGCAAGCCCTACGCCGCTCTGACGCTTTCGCTCCTGGCCCGATTCGGCGTCGTCGTCGAATCCGACCCCGGCCTCCGCATGTTCCGCGTCGCGGGCGGCCAGCGCTATCGGGGCACGACCTACAGGGTCGAGGGAGACTGGTCGGCCGGGGCCTTCCTCCTTGCCGCGGGAGCCGTGGCCGGGACCGTCACCGTGGGAAATCTGGACATCCGTTCCGGGCAGGCGGACCGGAAGATCGTCGAAGCGCTGGGATCGGCGGGCGCCCGCGTGTCCTTCTCCGACGGCTCGATCACGGTCGAGCGCTCCTCCCTGAACGGCTTCGATTTCGATGCGACCGACTGCCCCGACCTCTTCCCTCCCCTGGTCGCCCTGGCCTGCTTGTGCCTCGGGCGCACCCGGATCTCGGGCGCGGGGCGCCTGAGGCACAAGGAGAGCGACAGGGCCGCCGCCCTTCTCGAGGAATTCACGGCGCTCGGCGCGCGGATCTCCCTTGACGGGGATCGGCTCGAGATCGAGGGGGGGGCGCTGCGGGGCGGGGTCCTCGACGCCCGCAACGACCACCGGATCGCAATGGCCGGGGCCGTAGCCGGGCTGGGCTCGGATGAAGGAGTTTCCGTTCGCGGCCCCGAGTGCGTGTCCAAGTCTTATCCCGGCTTCTTCGACGATCTCATATCCCTTGGAGGCGAAATCACATGAATACGTTCGGCCACTCTTTTCGGGTCTCGCTTTTCGGCGAATCGCACGGGGATTGCGTGGGGGCGGTCATCGACGGGTGCCCGCCGGGCCTCCCTCTTTCCCCTGAGGATCTCGTCCCCGATATCGAAAGACGGAAGCCCGGCGGCCCGGGAGGGACGCCGCGCCGGGAGCCTGACGTGCCGGAGTTCCGCAGCGGCATCCTGGACGGAAGGGCGACCGGCGCGCCCCTGACGATCATCTTCGCCAACCGGAACGTCCGCCCGGAGGATTATGAGGCCCTGCGCGATGTCCCCCGCCCCGGACACGCCGATCTCGTCGCCCGCATCAAGTTCGGGGGCTTCAACGATCCCCGGGGCGGAGGTCATTTTTCGGGGCGCCTCACCCTGCCGCTGGTCGCGGCGGGCGCGGTGGCTAAGAAGATCCTCTCGCCCGCCTGCCTGAAGGCCATCCTGCTCGAGGCGGGCGGATCGGCGGACATCGACGAGACGGTTCGCGCGGCCGCCGTCGAAGGGGATTCGGTCGGCGGCATCGTCGAGTGCCGGGGGTCGGGCTTCCCGGCCGGATTGGGGGAACCGTTCTTCGATTCCGTCGAATCGGTGATCGCGCACGCCGTCCTGGCCGTTCCGGGCATCGTCGGGATCGAGTTCGGGGCCGGGTTCGCCGTCTCGCGGATGCGCGGGAGCGCGGCGAACGACGTCCCGGTCGACGTCCGGGGAACGACGCGGACCAACAACAGCGGCGGCATCAACGGCGGGATCGCCAACGGCAACGAGATCGTCTTCCGGACCGCCGTGAAGCCTCCTTCGAGCATCCGCCGGGAGCAGGACTCCATCGACCTTCGAACGGGGCTGTGCGTCCGGCTCTCCGTCCCGGGACGGCACGACGCCTGCATCGCCCTCCGGATTCCCGTGGTCGTCGAAGCCGCGGCGGCCGTCGCCCTGGCGGACCTGATGCTCAGGCGCGGGCTCGATACGAGAACAGCGAGGTGAACCCATGAACCTGCAGAAGATCCGAACCCTCATCGACGAGATCGACGGCGAGATCCTGGGCCTTCTCAACGAGCGCATGGAGCTCGCCCTGCGGACGGCGAAGCTGAAGGACGCGGTGCTCGACGCGGAACGGGAGAAACAGGTCCTGGACGAGGTGGCCCGGCGGTCCAGGGAGTATAACGGGCTCATTCCGGGCGACGTCATCCGCTCGATCTACGGCGGGATCATCCGGGCGAGCCGGGGCCTCCAGGAAGAGAAGCGCCGCCTCATCGGCTTCCAGGGGGAGCACGGGGCCTTCGGCGAGCTGGCCGCCCGGCGCTTCGACCCGGCGCTCGTGCCCATCCCCTGCGTCGAGTTCGCGGACGTCTTCGACGGCGTCGAAAAGGGCTGGCTGGACTTCGGCATCGTCCCCGTCGAGAACTCCATCGGCGGCGCCATCGCCGACGTCAACCGGCTGATGATCCAGGGAGGGCTCGGGGTGACGGGAGCCGTCAAGCTCAGGATCTCCCACTGCCTCCTGACCCTGCCCGAGACCCATTATCAGGACATCCGGGTCCTCTATTCCCATCCCCAGGCCCTGTCCCAGTGCCGGGAGTTCATCGAGCGGCACCAGATCGAGGCCCGTCCCTATTATGACACCGCCGGGGCGGCCCGGATGCTGGCCAAGGAGAAGCCGAAACGGACGGCGGCCATCGCGAGCGAGCTCTGCGCCGGGCTCTACAACCTGGAGATCGTCAAGGACCGGATCGAGGACCATCCCTTCAATTACACGAGGTTCCTCGTCCTGTCGAAGGACGCCCAGGCGGGACCCGCCGACATGGGCTCCATCATCTTTTCGACGCCGCACAAGGCCGGGGCCCTGTTCGGCATCCTCGAGATATTCGCCCGGGAGAAGATCAACCTGACCCGGATCGAATCCTTCCCCTATCAGGATGACCCGAGCCAGGCGGCCTTCTTCCTCGACTTCCGGCACGACGATATCCGGAACACCATCGGGCCCGTCCTGGAAGAGGTCCGGAAGCGGACCGCGACGTTCCGGTTCCTGGGATTCTACAAAGAGGAGGTGTTCTCATGAAGATCGCCGTTCTAGGCGCCGGCAACATGGGGCGATGGCTCGTCCGGGAGCTCGCGGCCGAGCACGAGGTTTGCGTCCACGATCCCGTCGCCTCCAAAACGGAAGGCCTGGGGCCGGTCGCGATCGTCCGGGAGATGGACGGGATCGCCTCTTTCGAACCCGGCCTCCTCATCAACGCGGTCAGCCTGAAGAACACGGTCGCCGCCTTCGAGGCCGTCGTCCCGGGCCTCCCCCCGGACTGCATCATTGCCGATGTCGCTTCGGTGAAGGGGCCTATCCCCGACTACTACCGAAGCCTTCCCGGCCGCCGCTTCGTGTCCATCCACCCGATGTTCGGGCCGACCTTCGCCAATATCGCCCGGCTCGAGGACGAGAACGTCATCCTCATCCGGGAATCCGACCCCGAGGGCGCCGAATTCTTCCGGGATTTCTTCCGGAAGCTGAGCGTCCGCATCCACGAATATTCCTTCGAACAGCACGACCGGCTGATCGCTTACTCCCTGAGCCTGCCCTTCGCTTCGACCATGGTCTTCGCCGCCTGCATGGACAGCGCGACGGTCCCGGGGACGACCTTCAAGAAGCACCTCGAGATCGCCAAGGGGCTCCTCTCCGAGGACGACGACCTCCTGGCCGAGATCATCTTCAGCCCCCATTCCCTGGCCCAGCTCGAAGGGGTCACGGCCCGGCTGGAATTCCTGAAGCATATCATCCGGGCCCGGGACACGCGACGAGGCCGTCTTGTTCTTCGAGAGCCTGCGGCGGAACCTCCGCTCGACCGGCGCCCCGTTCGCAGGGTAAAAAAAGGTTCTTCTCCCGTTTCCGGGAGTTCGTCGGCGCTGATGGAGGCGTGCCGGCGAGGAGACCGCCCCGTAGCGGAGGGGGGCCCATCGCTCTGCGATGGGGGAACCGCCTGCACTGGTTCCTGGGGTCTGGGGAGAGGGGCGGCTCCATCAGCCCGGGATCGCAACGATTCCCGGAATCGGGAGAAGAACAAAAAAAACCCCGGGGCGCAGCGCCTCCGGGGTTGTCGTCGGTTCGAATAGCCGCTATTCGGCCATCTTCTTGTAGTCCAGGAACCTCTTGTGCGGCTTCCTCGGCGGCCTGCTTGAACAGGACCTCGGAGATCTCGGGGTGCGACTGGGCCAGGGTCCTGTAGCGGACCTCGTTCTTGAGGAACGTCTGGTAGTCGAGCTTAGGCTCCCTGGAATCGAGAGTGAGGGGGTTCTTCCCTTCGCGGCCGAGCAGGGGGTTGAAGCGATAGAGGATCCAGTACCCGGTGTCCACGGCGAGCTTCTGTTCGGCCTGCGTCTTGGTCATGTCGATGCCGTGATTGATGCAGGGGGAATAGGCGATGATCAGAGAGGGCCCGTCGTAGGCCTCGGCCTCGAGGAACGCCTTGAGGCACTGGTTCTGGTTGGCCCCCATGGCCACGGCGGCCACGTAAACGTAACCGTAGCTCATGGCCATGCGGCCGAGGTCCTTCTTCGCGGTCCTTTTGCCCGCGGCGGCGAACTTGGCCACCGATCCCGTGGGCGTCGATTTCGACGCCTGGCCGCCGGTGTTGGAATAAACCTCGGTGTCCAGGACGAGGACGTTGACGTTCCGGTTCTGGGCGAGGACGTGGTCGAGCCCGCCGTAGCCGATGTCGTAGGCCCATCCGTCCCCGCCGATGCACCAGACGCTCTTCTCCACGAGGTGGTCCTTGAGCTCGGCGATCTTGGCGACGAGAGGCTTGGCGGCCGGGTTAGCGGTCCGGAGAGCCTCCGGCAGGGCCGCGTTCACGGCCTCGGCTGCGGCCTTGGCCTCGGCGTCCACGGACCTCCAGAGGCCTTTCATCTTCGTCAGGGCGTCGGTGAGGGCCGGGGTCGTCCCCGCAACGAGGGTTCCCTCGAACGCCTCGGCCAGCTGTTTCCGCGCCGAATCCACGGCCAGCCTCATTCCGAAGCCGTACTCGGCGTTATCCTCGAAGAGGGAGTTCGCCCAGGCCGGCCCGCGGCCTTCCCGGTTCTTGGAGTAAGGCACCGTCGGGAACGTGCCGCCGTAGATGGACGAACATCCCGTGGCGTTGGCGACGATCATCCGGTCGCCGAAGAGCTGGGTCGCCAGCTTGACATACGGCGTTTCGCCGCACCCGGCGCAGGCGCCGCTGAACTCGAACAGCGGCTGGAGGAGCTGGCTTCCCTTGACGGTGTCGGCCTTGAGCCCGTCGAGGACGCCGTACGGGAGGTTTTCGAAGAACGCTTCATTGGCGTTCTCCCCGGCCGCCCGGGCCTCCTCGATGGGCACCATCTTGAGGGCCTTGACCTTGGCCGGGCAGACCTCGACGCAGTTCTCGCAGCCGACGCAATCCTCGACGTAGACCTGGAGACTGTAGGCGAGGTTCCGGTCGTTCTTGGCGGTCGACTTGATCGTCCGGAACGTTCCGGGAGCGCCCGCCAGGTCCTTGGGGTCGATCTGCTTGGCCCGGATGGTGGCGTGCGGGCAGATCATGACGCACTGGTTGCACTGGATGCAGTTCTCGGGGATCCAGGCGGGGACGTCCGGAGCGATCCCTCGCTTCTCGAGGCGGGCCGTCGACGTCGGGACCTGCCCGTCGAGCGGCATCTTCGAGACCGGGATGGTGTCGCCCTTGAAGTGCATGATCGGGTCGATGACGTCCTTGACGAAGCCCGCGGCGTCGTCCGGGAGGAGCTTGGGGACCGGCGCCGAGACGGAGATCTTCGCGGGAACGGGAACGGGCTCGAGCCCTTCGGCGGCCCGGTCGACGGCCGCCCAGTTCATTTCGACGACATTCATCCCCTTCTTGAGGAAGGACTTCTTGATGGCCTTCTTGATGAGCTCGATGGCCTCCTTCTCGGGCAGGACGCCCGAGATCTTGAAGAAACAGGCCTGCATCAGCGTGTTGATGCGCCCGCCCAGGCCGAGCTCCTTGGCCACCTTGAGGGCGTCGATGGCGTAGACCTTGATCTTCTTGGCGATGATGGTCTTCTGCATGTCCTCGGTCAGATGCTCGAAGACCTCGGCCGCGGGCCAGGGGCAGTTGATGAGGAAGGTCCCGCCCTCCCGGATGCCCTCGAGGATGTCGTAGCGGCCGATATAGGAGATCTTGTGCAGGGCGACGAAATCGGGCTTGTCGACCAGGTACTGGGATTGGATGGGGTTCTTGCCGAAGCGGAGGTGGGAGATGGTGACGCCGCCGGACTTCTTGGAGTCGTACTGGAAGTAGCCCTGGGCGTACATGTCGGTGTTGTCGCCGATGATGGTGATGGAGTTCTTGTTGGCGCCGACCGTGCCGTCGGACCCGTACCCCCAGAACTTGCAGCGGACCGTGCCCGGGAGCTCGGTGTCGATCGCGGGGCCCAGCTCGAGGGAGGTCCCCGCCACGTCATCGATGATGCCCACCGTGAAGCCGTGCGTCGCCTTCCCGTCCAGATGGTCGTAGACGGCCTTGATCATGTTGGGCGTGAATTCCTTGGAGGACAATCCGTAGCGTCCGCCGATGACCTTGACCGGTCTTCCGGAGAGGGCGACGGCCACGTCGAGGTAGAGGGGCTCGCCGAGGGCGCCGGGCTCCTTGGTGCGGTCGAGGACGGCGATCTTCTTTGCGGTCGCCGGGAGGGCGGCGTTCAGGGCGGCCGCGTCGAACGGCCGGTACAGCCGGACCTTGACGAGACCGAGCCTGGCCCCGGCCTTGTTCAGGGCGATGATGGTCTCTTCGGCCGTTTCGGCGCCCGAGCCCATCATCACGATGACCTTCTCGGCGTCGGGGGCCCCGACGTAATCGAAAAGCCGGTAGGATCGGCCGATGGCCTTGCCGACCTTGTCCATGTATTCCTGGACGATGGCGGGGGCCGCGGTGTAGTACTTGTTGACGGTCTCACGGCCCTGGAAGTAGACGTCGGGATTCTGCTGGCCGACCTTGAGCATCGGCCGCTCGGGGCTGAGGGACAGGGCGCGGAACTCCGCGAGGTACTTGGGTTCGAAGAGCGCGGACAGGGTCTCGTAGGGAACAAGGTCGATCTTCTGCACCTCGCTCGACGTCCGGAACCCGTCGAAGAAGTGGAGGAACGGGATCCGGGTCCGGAGCGTGGCCAGGTGGGCGACGATGGCCAGATCCTGGGCTTCCTGGACCGACCCGGCGCAGAGCATGGCGAAGCCCGTGTTCCGGGCGGCCATGACGTCGCTGTGGTCGCCGAAGATCGAGAGCGACTGGCAGGCCAGCGAACGGGCCGAGACCAGGAAGACGGTCGGCAGCATCTCGCCGGCGATCTTGTGCATGTTCGGCAGCATGAGCATGAGGCCCTGGGAGGCCGTGAACGTCGTCGTCAGGGCCCCGGCGGAAAGGCTGCCGTGGACGGCCCCGGAGGCGCCGCCCTCGGATTGAAGCTCCACGACGTTGACCGGCTGGCCGAAGATGTTCTTGCGGCCCTGGGCGGCCCAGTCGTCGGCCAGCTCGCCCATGGTGGACGAAGGGCGTGATGGGATAGATGGCGGCAACCTCGGAGTACGCGTAGGCGACGTGCGTCGCGGCGGTGTTCCCGTCAACGGCTTTGAAGTTCTTGGACATCTTTCGTTCTCCTCTTTCTTGCCTCGCGGCGGAATTCTTGCTAGTCCTTGAGTTCCGTCCGGCCCTCAAGGGCCTTGCGGATGGTGACCTGATCGGCGAAATCGAGGTCGGAGCCGACAGGCAGGCCCATGGCCAGCCGGGTGATCCTGAGCCCGAGGCCCCTGAGGGCCCCGGCCAGGTATAGGGCGGTCGCCTCGCCGTCGACCGTGGGGTTCGTGGCGATGATGACCTCCCGGAAGGCGCCCGATTCGATCCTCTTGACGAGCTTCTCGACCTTCAGCTCGTCCGGGCCCCTTCCCTTGAGGGGCGCGAGCGACCCGAGGAGCACGTGATAGCGGCCCCGGAAGGCCCCCGACCTCTCGATGGAGGAGATGTTGAACGGCTCCTCGACGATGCACAGGGCGTCGTCCTGGCGGTGGGGGTCCGAGCAGACTTCGCAGGGATCGACGTGCGTGATGTTGTTGCAGACGGAGCAGGAAAAGATCCTCTTCCGGGCCTCGCGGATGGCGTCGGCCAGCCGGTCGGTGTCTTCGACGGGCAGGTTGAGGAAATGGAAGGCCATGCGCTGGGCGGTCTTGGCCCCGACGCCCGGGATGCGCCGCAGCTCCTCGATGAGGTCGTGGAGAGGTTGGGCGTATTCGAACATCAGAACATCCCCGGGATCTTGAGGTTGGCCCCGAGCGCGCCGAGGCGCTCCTCCATCCGCGAATCGACCTTGGCGGCCGCGTCGGTGAAGGCCGCGAGGACGAGGTCCTGGAGCATATCGACGTCGTCCTTGTTGACGACCTCCGGATCGATGCGGACGGACACGGGCGATTTCTTCCCGTCCAGCACGACCGTCACCATCCCGCCGCCGCTCGAGCCCTCGACGCGCATCTCGGCGAGCTCTTTCTGAAGACGGTCCTGCATTTCCTTGGCCGCCTTGAGCATCCTCTGCATTTCCATGACGTTCTTCATCGTTTGCTCCCCTACGCCCCTTCCGGCGGTTTCTTGACGGGATCGACCGAGACGACCTTGGCCTTGAAGGTATCCATGAAGAACTTGACCGTGGGGTCCTTGAGGGCGGATTCCGCCCCCTCCGTCTTCGTTTCGGGTTTAGGCGACGCGGGCGCCGAGGGAGGTTTCGGCGCTCCGCCGCCCCGCTCGACGATGCGGACGCGCAGCGGCCTGCCGGCCGCATCCGAGGCGATCCGCTCCATGAGGTTCGTGTCGGGCCTGACCGTCGGGCCGTAGAACGCCCTCTCCCCTTCGTACACGATCTCGATCGAATCCTCCTGGACCGCGAACGAGGAGTACTGGGCGAGGAGGGCGGCAAGGGCAGGCTTTTCCTTCTGGACGCCCTCCAGGAACCGGGTGAAAAGGGTCTTCGCGCCGGCCGGCTGACCCTGGCCCGCGGGCGCGGAAGGAGGCGCGGGTTTCGCGGGTTCAGGCCGCGTTCGCGGGGCTCCCGCCTCGGAGACGCCCCGGGGGCGCGCTTCGGGACCCGCGGCCGCGGGCGCGGAGGTCCGGGGACGCGGTCCGGTTCCGGGCGCCGGGGAAGAGCCCGGATCCTTCTTATCCCCCGCCGGCCCCTCCAGGGCCGCGATCTCGGCCAGAAGGTCGGCGAGGGGAACGAGCTTGCGGAAATGGCAGAGCTTGACCAGGAGCGATTCCAGGAAGATCCGGGGGTGCGAGGAGAACCGGAGCCCGGGCTCCGCCTGCTGGAGGGCCAGGAGGTGGCGGAGGAGATCTTCGGCCGAGGCCTTTCCGGCTTCCGCGCGCAGGCGCTCGAGCTCGGGGCCGTTCAGCGACAGAATGTCCTCTGGCGTCCTCCACCGACCGGACCAGCAGGAGATTCCGGAAATGCCCGATGAGCTCTTTGAAGAAGACGCGGAGGTCCGTGCCGCCCTCGACGAGCCTGTCGACCAGGGGGAACACGGCCTCGGGCTTTTCGCCGAGGACGGCCGACGAGCCCTCGTAGAGCAGGTCCGCCGCGATCGACCCGAGGATCTCCTTGAGATCCTCGTCGTTGACGACCTCGCCGCTGAAGGCGACCGCCTGGTCGAGAAGGCTCTGGGCGTCGCGCAGGCTCCCCTCGGACGCGTCGGCGATGAGGCCGAGCCCGTTCGGGGAGATGGTGATGTTCTCCTTCTTGGCGATATCCATCAGGTGGTTGATGATCTCCTTCCGGGAGATCTTCTTGAACTCGAAGTGCTGACAGCGCGAGACGATCGTGGCCGGGACCTTGTTGAACTCGGTGGTGGCGAAGATGAAGACGGTGCCGGCGGGCGGCTCCTCCAGGGTCTTGAGGAGGGCGTTGAACGCGGGCCCGGTGACCTGGTGGACCTCGTCGATGATGATGACCTTGGTCCGGCTGTGGATGGGCTTGTACTTGAGGCTCTCGCGGAGGGTGCGGATCTGGTCGATGCCCCCGCTCGACGCGCCGTCGATCTCGAGGACGTCCAGGGAGCGGTCCTCGACGATCGCCATGCACTCCTCGCAGACGTTGCACGGGGTCGGGGTCGGGCCTTCGACGCAGTTGAGGGCCTTGGCCAGGATCCGCGCGGCCGTCGTCTTGCCCGTCCCCCTCATCCCCGAGAACAGGTAGGCCTGGGTCACCCGTTTTGTCCGGATGGCGTTCTGCAGGGTCTGGACGACGGACTTCTGCCCGACCATGTCCTCGAAGGTCTGAGGCCTGTACTTGCGCGCGAATATGAGATATGACATGCTGCGATCAGGAGAAAATGTAAGGTTTATCTTAACACAAATCGGGAAAATTTCAATAAGGCTTCAGGGCATTGTATAATGGGCCCGGCCGCGCAAGACCATGACCGAATCCGCCCCGGACCGCCGAAGCCTTCCGGCCATCCACCTGGCCGTCCTCCTCTTCGGATTCCCCGGGCTCTTTGTCCGCTGGGTCCCCCTCTCCCCCTTCCTCATCGTCCTGGGAAGGGTCGCCTTCGCCTCCCTGGCCCTGGCCGTCTTCATGGCCGCGAGGAAGGTCTCCTTCCGGATGGTTCCCGGGCGCGATATCGGCCTCTGCGCCCTGTGCGGGATCATCCTGGCCGTCCACTGGTCCGCGTTCTTCGAGGCCGTCCGGGTCTCCAGCGTGGCCGTCGGCCTCCTGGCCTACGCGACGTTCCCGGCGTTCACCGTCTTCCTCGAACCCCTTTTCGAGAGGAAACGCCCGGACGCGGCGAACGTCCTCTTCTCCGGGATAACGCTTCTTGGCGTCTTCCTTGTCGTGCCGCGCTTCGCGCTCACGGATCCCGTTCTCCTGGGGGTCCTCTGGGGGCTTCTATCGGGGGCGACCTTCGCGATCCTGGCCATCCTGAACAGGAGGCTTTCGAGACGGCACAGCAGTCTGCGCGTCGCCTTCTACCAGGACCTCTTCGCCGGCCTCGCCCTTCTTCCCGTCCTCCTCGGCGGCCTCCCCCGCCTCGCGGGCACGGACCTGGCGCTTCTCGCGGTCCTCGGCGTCTTCTGCACGGCCGTCGCCCATACCCTGTTCATCCGGGGGATGCGCGGCGTGAGCGCCCAGACGGCCAGCCTCATCGCCAGCCTCGAACCTGTTTACGGGATCCTGTTGGCGTTGGCCTTCCTCGGCGAGGTCCCGGCGGGAAGAACGGTGCTGGGAGGCCTGATCATCCTGGGAGCCGTCCTGCTCGTGACCCTGCGGGCGGCGAACAAAGGCCGGCCGGAAGCTTAGCGGACCGGGGGAGTCTTCAGCCCGACCTTGACCACGATCCGGTCGTCCCGGAGCTCGGCGAGTCCGTATTCTTTTTTGAAGTCCTCGAAGACGAACCGGGAAGGCCCCTTATCGAGGACCTTGAGGTACGGGTCGAGCCGCGCAACCAGACCGGCGAAAGCGGCGGCGGCGCGGATGGGGGCCGGATAGACGACCGTGATGAGAGCATGACGGCCCGTCCCGGGGCTCCTCATAGGTCCCCGACACCCCGAAGACGCTTCCCCGCTGGTCAAGAATATCGCCCTCTCCCAAAGTGACCACCGATTGGAGGCCGACGGGGCCCCGGAACAGGAACGCGGAGCCGGGCACGAGCCCTTCGGCCGGGAGCATGGACAGCAGGTCGTCAGGGCGCTCGTCCGGCAGGGGATCCAGGGCCTGGGCGGCAAGGGCGGTCATTGCCGGAACGAGGTCCTCCCTCGCCGAGGGGTTGTTGACATGGATGAAGTATCGCCCTTTGAGGATCGTGAATTGGGCCGCCTCGCTCGAATTCCGGGCCGGGATCCCCGTCAGGGGCGTCTCCCTGCCGCATTTCATGAGGTACAGGCCCAAAGCGGCCTCCGGGCCCGACATCTCATAGATCTCGAGAACGAGCTCGTCCTCCCCTTTCATATATCGCTGGAGGGACAGTGTCTCGAAGCCGAATTCGAGATAGAGCTCCGCGCCTCCGTCGATGTGGTCGAATAGACGGCTCCCGGGGAAGGTCCGGGGCGACTCGGACCTCATCCATCCCGGGGCGAAGCCGTCGGCCGGAAGGACGACCCCGGGGGCCGGGCGGGACCGGGAGGTGGGAGCGAAGGCAAGGACGGCCGCAAGGCCGGAGGCCAAGGCCGCGGCAAGGATGATCTTTCGCATGCTCCCCTGCGTCGCCCTTGGCCGGGGGGTCAGGCCTTGACGTGCGTGATCTTCGCGGGATCGGCGATCCCCAGGCCCATCTTCTGGGCGTAGCGCAGATATTCGGTCATCCGCGGATGCTCGTTGACCTTGACGCCCATCTCCTTCCTCTTGGCCACGAGGAGATCGTGGCAGACGAGGTCCATGGCGATGGGGTCGGTCCCGAAGAAGAGGGCGCCCTGGTCATAGATGAACTTGGCCTCGGCCCCGGGACCCCCTTCGTACTGGCCCTTGATGCCGTCCGTCACGGTCAGGACCCACTTGTCCCGGATGACGGGGAAAGCCGGCACCTCGACGCAGACGTCGAGGAAGAGGGGCTGATGAAGCCGGTTCGTGTTGCAGACGGCCCCGTAGCCGATGTTCTTGGTGGCCATGGAGATCGCGTTCCCCGTGTTCTTGAAGACCGGAACGTTGATGATCTTGGTCAGCTTTCGGGTCAGAAGCCTGCCGAAATAGGAATATTTTCCGTTGAAGACGTGCTGGTTGAGATAGGCCTCGTCCTTGGGCGCCTCGACGTCGGCCCAGTAGTAGACATCCATGTCGAAGTTGCCCGCGCTGACGTGGGTGCCGTCGGGCTTGAGCCAGCGGCTGTTGTCCTTGGATTTGCCCTCCGCGGCCGCCTCGTCCATCGTCTGGAGGCCTTCGAAGGAAATGCCCGGGAAGCGCTCGGGCGTGAAGCCCGCGTCCCGGACCATGTAGTCGAAACGGTCCCAGACGACGATGTTCCGGCGCGGCAGGCCGCCGGCCGCAAGCCATTCGATGATGGGGTCGACGACCTCGGGTCGGGTGCTGATCAGCCCCGCCCCGACCGGATTGATCTTGATCCCGACGACGTCCTCTTTGGTGAAGAACATCCCGAAGCTCGATGACAGGTCCTTTCCGGTGAGCAGTGGTGATCCCCTTTTCGAACATCTTCCGGACGGCCGCGGCATCGACCTTGGCCCCGGAAACGCAGGCGGGATCACGGACCTCGACGACGCGGCCCGGGAACGGACCCGGGAGCGACGTCTTCGTCCGCGGGACCTTCAGGGCGTCGGCGACGTTGGTGGCGGGCCTCGGCGGAGGCGCCGCGGGCGCGTTCTGCGCGGAAGCGAGCGAGCGTCCGGCGAGCAGTCCCAATCCGGCGGCCCCGGCCGCCCCGCCGACCTTGAAGAAATCCCGCCTGTTGAGCGAGAGCCTGGATTCCATCGAGCGATAAGCGCGTTTGGTCATGTCTGCGTTCTCAGTCCTTTTTCTTGAGCGTTCCCTTTTTCACCTTGACCTCGTCCTGCTTCTGGCGTTTCTCGAGGTCGGCCTTTTCCTCGGCGTGCTTCTTCCGCAGCTCGGAGACCTTGGTCTCGAGCTCGCGTTCGATCTTGATCTTGTCCTCCGAGGTCCGGGCCCGGCTCCGGTCCTCGTCGACCTTTCGGCGGATGACGGTGATCTCTTCGTCCTGGCTTTCCTTGAGCAGCTTTCTTTCGCGGACGTGGATCTCGCCGATCGAGGAATCGTCGACGCCCTCGCGGGCGAGATTTTCCCTCGCTTCGTCCGCCCGCAGGACCGTCTTCGGGCGGGCGAGCTGGTTCCGCGACAGGGTCGGCTTGTGGATGAGGACCTCGTTGCCTTCGAGTCTCGCCGAACCGGGCCTGCCCGGGTCACGGAGGCGGTACTTCGTGATCGGCCGGCGGGTCAGCCGCCAGGCCTCATCCGGGTTGAAGCCTTCGTTATAGACCCGGTCGCCCCGGGACCGGATATTGATGTTGTAGACCGTGAAGTTGATGATCGTCATGTTCCGCTCATAGGGGAGACAATAGCGGTCCAACCGGTCCTCCCAGAAGTGCCGTCCGTCGACGAAGATCCAGTAATACGGGGGGATGTCGAACCCCGACGACCGGAGGCCCACTCCGAGAACGAACTCGGCGCCCGGGGGAAGAGGGGCCCAGCCGAGATAGGGATCGCCGGTCCTCCAGGCCACCCAGGCCGGCCCCCAGACCGTGTCGGGGACCCAGAACCAGCCCAGGGAACGTTCGAATCCCCAGCGCCCGTAATGGAAGGGGATCCAGCCCCATTCATAGCCCGAAACCCAGGTCCAGCCGTAATCGCTCCATATCCATCGACCGTGGGTGTAGGGCCTCCAACCGTAGGGCATATGGCTGGGGACCCAGACATAGCCATAGCGCGGATAATCGACCCACGACCCGTAAGGCGCCAGGTCGTCATAAAAAGCGGAGATATCGCGCTCCCCTCCCCGGTAATAGGTTTCTTCGTCCCGGGGGCCAGGGTACGGACCGCTTTCGTCGGAGGGAACGTAGACGAGACACCCGGCGGCGAAAGCCAAAAGAATGATGATCGAGACCCAAGCGGCTTTTTTCATCGTGCTCTCCTTTTCTCCGGCCAGATCTCATGCAAGATACATGCCGGGCCGGCCGCCCCGGGACCCCCGGGGGAGCCGGTTCCCTCCCTGTCCTCTCGAGGCGACAGGTCAGGACACAGCCGGTCCGGTCTTCGCGGCTCAGGCGAGGCGTTTGAAGACCGATTTGATGCGCTTGTAGGCCCAGTTGAGGTCCTTCTCCCGGATGACGAGCGGAGGCGCGAAGCGGATGACGTTCTCGTGGGTCTCCTTGCAGAGCAGGCCTTCCTTCATCAGCTCTTCGCAGTACTTCCGGGCTCCGCCGGCCTCGGGATGGAGCTCGATGCCGATGAGCAGGCCCCGGCCGCGGATCTCCCGGATCCTCTTGCTCCGGATGGTCCTGAGCTTGGCCATGAAATAGGCCCCGAGCTCCGCCGCCCTCTCGATAAGCTTCTCCTCCCGGGTGACCCGGATGGCCTCGCGGGCCACGGCGCAGGCCAGGGGGTTGCCTCCGAACGTAGAGCCGTGGCTCCCGGACTTGAACAGGCCCAAGATGTCGCGATTGGCCAGGACCGCCGAAATGGGATAACAGCCGCCGCCGAGGGACTTGCCCACGGTGACGATATCCGGCCGGACGCCCTCGTATTCGGACGCGAAGAGCCGGCCCACGCGGCCGAGGCCCGTCTGGATCTCGTCGGCGATGAAGAGGACCTTGTTCCTCTCGCAGATCTCCTTGGCCTTCTTCAGGTAGCCGTCGGGGGGGATGAGGATGCCCGCCTCGGCCTGGATGGGCTCGACGAGGAAGGCCGCGGTGTTCGGCGTGATGGCCTTCTCCAGGGCCTCGGCGTCTCCGAACGGGATGATCGGAAAGCCGGGCGTGAAGGGGCCGAAGTCCTTGCGATAGAGCGGCTCGGTGGAAAAGCTGATGACCGTGACCGTCCGGCCGTGGAAGTTATTGGTGCAGGCGATGATCTCGGCCCGGTCCTCGGGGATGCCCTTGACCTGATAGCCCCACATCCGCGCGGCCTTGACGGCGGTCTCGACGGCTTCGGCGCCCGAGTTCATCGGCAGGACCATCTCGTAGCCGGTCCAGTCGCAGAGCTCCTTGGCCAGCATCGGCCACTGATCGTTCCGGAAGGCCCGGGAGGTCAGGGTCAGAAGCTTGGCCTGGGCCTGGAGGGCCTTGATGATCCTGGGGTGGCAGTGCCCCTGGTTCGCGGCCGAGTAGGCGGCCAGGAAATCGAGATACTTCTTCCCTTCCACGTCCCACATCCAGATCCCCTTGGCCTTGCTGACGACGACGTCCAGGGGATGATAGTTGTGGGCCCCGTAAAGGTCTTCGATGAGGATGAGGTCCTTGCTGTCCATGGTCACGCTCCTATGATGAATGCGTTATGAGACCCGCCCAAACGATTGGCGGAGAGGGCGGGATTCGAACCCGCGGTACACCTTGCGGCGCACACACGCTTTCCAAGCGTGCTCCTTAAGCCACTCGGACACCTCTCCGGTCATGTTCGATCCGCGCGATGTTCCCGCGGAGTCCTTAACTTATCAAAAAACAGGGGGCGGGTCAATTTCGGGGGCGGAGAGGCGAGGCGTAGATATTGATGATGTCCTTGAGCATGGCGGCGCCGGTCCCGCGCGGGTCCGAGCGGCCTCCGACGACCGTGACCGGGCCCATGGTGTCCGTATAGAAGGTGATGCCCTTGGTCGTGCCGCGGACCCCGAACAGCGGATGGTCGCCGTCGAGCAGGGCCAGGCCCACCTCGAGCCTCCAAGGGTGGGTCCTGTCCTCCTTGGAACACTTCCCCATCAGCCTGAGCGCCTTGCCGGCTTCGGCCGCCTTGGGCACGAGATGGGGCGCGATATCCCGGATCCCCGATATCCCGACCTCATCCAGGCCGAATCCCGTGCCCATGACGGTGTTGCTGATGATCACGAGCTTGGCGGCTGTATCCCAGCCATCGACGTCCATCGTCGGGTCCGGTTCGGCGATCCCCCGGGTTTGGGCGTCGGCGAGCGCCTCGGCATAGGTCACGCCCTCTTCCATCTTCGTCAAGATATAGTTCGTCGTTCCGTTTAATATCCCTTCGATGCCGAGGATCTCGGCCCCCGCGAGAGACCCGACGCCGACGTCGAGCGTCGGGAGGGCCGCCGCGGCGGCTCCGCTCGCCATCAGCCGGACGCCCCGTTTCGCGGCCAGGTCGTTGAGCTTCCGGAAATCGAGGACGAGGGCCCCTTTACTGGCGGCGGCGACATGCCAGCCGTTCTCGAGGGCCCAGGTGATATGGGAAAGGCCCGGTTCTCCGGTTCGAAGGTCCGAGGGCGTACATTCGACAAGGACCCCGGGCTCCATACCGTCGAGGGCCTCGATATATTTCAGCCCCTGCTTCCAGAGGACGCTTCCGCGGATGCCGCCCGGCTGATCTTCCAGCAGGGACTCGAGCGGGAGCCGGTCCGCGCAGAGGACGCCGCCGTCGCTCTTCAAGGCGGCCCGGGGGATAAGGTCGAGCCCGTAGCGCTCACGGCAATAGATCCTTTTGTCGGCGATGACGCGGCCGAAGGCTTGGCCGACCCGGCCGAAGCCGGCGATGACGAGGTTGACGGATCTCAGTTAGATCTCCCTAGTATGAGTCTCCGGGTGAGATAGTTCCGCGACGCTTCCGAATTCATCTGTATTTCTTAATCTCCCCTACCCCTCTTGGATGAAGATGGAAGATCATCGCGTCTCCGTCTGAGATGTTCCGAGCGGCTTCCATCTTCAGTCTGTATATTCTTAATCCCCCCAACCCCCCTTGGAATTCAAGGGGGGACCGGGATTAGGTAAGCGTCGCGGGCAGAGGAACGGAGAGGGCGGGATTCGAACCCGCGATACCGATTGCTCAGTATATCGGTTTTCGAGACCGACGCCTTCAACCACTCGGCCACCTCTCCGTACAGTCCCCCATTTTATCCGGTTTCGACTTTTTGGCAAGCCCGGGGTTAAGATCCGGGTTCACGACCCTGTTTCCGCCTTCGGGGGAAGCCGTCGTTCGCGGAAGAAGGCCTTGAGGACGGCGGCGGATTCCTCAGCCATGAGGCCGGCCGAGATCAAGGGGCGATGATTCAGCTTCCCGAACGGGAACCGCATGACGGAACGGACGGCACCGGACTTGGGGTCGGGGGCGGCGTATATGAGGCGGCGGATCCGGGCCTGGAGGATGGCGCCGAGGCACATCGCGCAGGGCTCCAGCGTCACGTAAAGGTCGCACCCGGCCAGCCGGTAATTGCCGGTCCTCCGGGCCGCCGACCTCACGGCCAGGATCTCGGCGTGCGCCGTAGGGTCGTTCATCGATATCGGGCGGTTATGGCCTCGCCCGACGATCTCCCCGTCGAGGACGACGACCGCTCCGACCGGCACCTCTCCCCTGCCCGCGGCTCTTCTTGCCAAGCCGAGGGCTCTCGACATGAAGTATCCGTCATCCTTTTTTCGGCTCATGGCATCGACACGATTCTATCTTTGTTCGGCCGCCCGTTCAACGATTCTCTCTCTCCGGCTTTACACCGACGCGGTCTTTCCCCTAGACTAGGGCCTGACCTTTCTCCAAGGAGATGACATGGACATCCTCGAATGCCTGTTCTGCGGAAAGCGCGCCCCCTGGACGTCTTCTCGCCTTTCTGCCCCGATTGCCATGAGCCGATGTTCTTCGTTCGCGAAGCGGGAAAACGCCGCCTCCATGGGGACAAAACTCTCCCCCTGGAGCGATGGCTCGATTTCCTGCCCCTTGACCGTATCGATCCGGAGCTGGGCCTGGGCGAAGGAAACACCCCTTTTGTTCGTCTGAACAAGCTCGCTTCCGGGGCGGGGTTGCCGGAGGTTCATGCCAAGTTCGAGGCCCAGAATCCGACGTCGAGCTTCAAGGACCGGGGGACCGCAGCCGCGATCCAGAAGGCCGTCGCTCTCGGCTTCAAACGGATCGGGACCGTGTCGACCGGCAACATGGCCGCGTCGACGGCCGCTTACGGGGCCAGGGCCGGGCTCGATACGACCGTGCTTCTCAAGGAAGAGACTTCGCCGCAAGCCCTCCTCGCCGCGGGCATCTTCGGCCCGAAGCTCGTCAGGGTCCGGGGCGATTACGGGAGCCTGTTCTTCAGGAGCCTCGAGATCGGCCGGAAGCTCGGCATCTATTTCATGAATTCCGTGGACCCCGTTCGCGTCGAAGGCTACAAGGTCACGGCTTTCGAGATCTTCCTCCAGTCCGGGAAAAGGGCTCCCGGCTCCATCTTCGTCCCCGTGAGCTCGGGCGGGCACTTCATCGGTCTGATGAGGGGATTCGAGGACCTGCTCGCGGAAGGGCTCATCGATCGATATCCCACGTTCGTCGGTGTCCAGGCGGAAGGCTGCGCCCCGTTGGCCCGGGCCTTTGCCGCCGGCCTCGATAAATACGAGCGGCTCGACGCGGCCCATACCATCGCCCACGCCATCTCGAATCCCGCCCCGCCCGCCGGGAACGCCGTCCTGCGTATGGTGCGCGAGCACGAAGGGCAGATCATCGGCGTATCGGACGCCGAGATCCTCGAAGCCCAGCGCGCCCTGGCCGAGCGTGAAGGCCTGTTCTGCCAGCCCGAATCCGCCGTGACCTGGGCGGGGCTCCTGAGGCTCGCCGGCCAAGGGAAGCTCGACCGGAATTCTCCTGCCGTGCTCGTCCTGACCGGGAGCGGACTCAAGGCGCCCAAGGCCCTCGAATCTCAGCCCATCCGGTCGGAGGAGTCATCGCTCGAGGGCCTGGAAGCATGTCTGGGCCGGTCCCCAAGGCCTGATAACAAACATCCTTAACCGGTTCTGTGCGATTCGTTCGGACAAAAGCGGCGACCGGGCCGTGCGGGTGCCGCCTATCGCCCTCCGGAACGATGTGTTAGGATGGAGTCATCCCGGTGTTCCCAAGGAGGTCCTCGATGCATGAAGAGTATCGTTCTCCGATAGATATCAACTTCAAACTGCCCAAGATCCCGAAAAAGGCGATCCAGGGGGCCCTCGCGGTCCTCGTCGCCGCCGTCCTTCTCTACGGGTCGGTCTATCAGGTCAGCCCCGAGGAGATGGGCGTCATCCTGAGATTCGGCAAGTTCGTCCGGACCTCGGAACCCGGGCTCCACTTCAAACTGCCGCTCGGCATCGAGGCCCTGACGCGCGTCCCCGTCCAACGCCAGCTCAAGCTCGAATTCGGCTTTCGGACGACGAAACCGGGCATCCAATCGGAATACGCGAGCGACGCCGGAACCAAAGCCGAATCCGTCATGCTGACCGGGGACCTGAACGTCGTCGTCACGGAGTGGATCGTCCAGTACAAGATCAAGGACCCTTATAAGTTCCTCTTCAAGATGAGAGAGGCCACGACGACCTTCCGGGGCATGACCGAGGCCGTCGTCCGGCGCATCATCGGCGACAACTCGGTCGACGAGGTCATCACGGTCGGCCGGGCCAGGATCGCCAACGAGGCCAAGGATGCCCTTCAGCGCCTCTGTGACGCCTACGAGATCGGCATCGACGTCAACCAGCTCATCTTCCAGGACGTCAATCCGCCCGACCCCGTCAAGCCGTCCTTCAACGATGTCAACGAGGCCCTCCAGGAGAAGGAGCGGAAGATCAACGAGGCCTGGTCCGAGTACAATCAGGAGATCCCGAAGGCCACCGGCGAGGCGGACCAGATGCTCCGCTCCGCCGAGGGCTACGCCACGGAGCGCATCAACAACGCCATGGGCGACGCGGACCGGTTCTCCGCCGTCTACCGCGAATACGTCAAGGCGCCGGCCGTGACGCGGAAACGGCTCTACCTCGAGACCTTGAACGAGGTGTTGCCCGGCATCAAGAAAAAGGTCATCGTCGACCAGAGCCTGAAGGGGATCCTGCCCCTTCTCAACCTGGGCGAGGAGGTGAAGAAGTGAGCGTCAAGACCCGCAACATCATCCTCATCGGCCTGGGGATCGTGGTCCTTCTTGTCCTGCTGGATTCGGTCTACATCGTTTCCGAGACCAATCAGGTCGTCATCACCCAGTTCGGGGAGCCCATCGGGGGGGCCGTAACGGTGGCCGGGATGCACGTCAAGGTCCCGTTCGTCCAGAAGACGAACTATTTCGAAAAGCGCTGGCTCGAATGGAACGGGGACCCCAACCAGATCCCGACCAAGGACAAGAAGTATATCTGGGTGGACACCTACTGCCGCTGGCGGATCAGCGATCCGCTGGTCTTCTTCCAGAGGGTCCGCGACGAGCGGGGCGGGCAATCGCGCCTGGACGACGTCGTCGACGGCGAGACCCGGAACGTCATCGCCAACCACGACCTCATCGAGATCGTCCGGGCCTCCAACCGGAAGTTCGAGCTGAGCGAGGAGGCGGCCCTCCTCGACCTCTCTGGCGTCATCGGCGAGATCGCCTTCGGCCGTGACAAGCTCGCCCGGATGATCCTCGAGAATTCGTCCCGCATCACCTCCGAGTTCGGCGTCGAGCTCAAGGACGTCCAGATCATGCGGGTGAACTACGTGGACGAGGTCCAGAAGAAGGTGTTCGACCGGATGGTCGCCGAGCGGCAGAGGATCGCCGCCAAGTACCGCTCCGAGGGTGACGGGAAGAGCGCCGAGATACGGGGCCAGAAGGAGAAGGAGCTCAAGAGGATCCAGTCCGAGGCCTACCGCCAGGCCCAGGACATCAAGGGCAAGGGCGACGCCGAAGCGACCAAGATCTATGCCCGGGCGTACAATCTGGACCCGGAGTTCTATCAGTTCACGAAGACCCTGGAAACCTACCGCAAGGCGCTCGAGAAGGAGACTTGGCTCCTGCTCTCGACCGACAGTGAATTCCTGAAATTTCTGAAGAGCACGTCGAAATAGGACGGGCCGGGGCCGGCCGCTAAAGCTCCAGGAATTCGATGATCTTGTCTCTGTTCGGGAAGAGCGCCGCCGTCCCTCCCGTATGGAAGAAGACGACCTTCTCCCCTGCTTTGAAATATCCCTTCTGAACGAGGTCGACGAGCCCGATCATCGCCTTCGATGTATAAACCGGGTCCAGGACAACGCCTTCGCTCACGAATATGTGTCGGAGGATGTCGGCGACCTCTTTGTTCACGATGCCGTAGCCGTCCTTCATGTATTCGTCGAAGACGATGATGTCTCCGCGACCCGGGACAGGTTCGAGCCCCATTTCCCTTTCGAGTGGCCCCGCGATGCCCTCGACGTATCCGGAGAATGATTCAGCATCGTCCGAGACGCTGATGCCCACGATCTTGCAGGCATCCGTCAAGGCTCTGGCGCCTACGAGAAGGCCTGCCTGAGTCCCCCCGAGCCCGTCGCATGGACGACGGCGTCCGGGACGAACCCGAGTGCCCGCGTCTGTTCGTACATCTCGGCAAAGGCCTCGACGTAGCTGACCGCCCCCAAGGGTTTATCCATATCGCCCGCGATCATGGATCCGCCGACGGATACGACATAGGGCTTCCTTCCCGCACGCCTCTGCTCTCCCGCGATCTCGTTCATGAGCGCGATCGTATCCTCGAGCTTGACGACCTTGCCCTTGGCCAGGGGGTCCCGGATACGCATTTCGACGCCCAGGATCCGCTCGAGGAGCATGTTCCCGTCGTAGCCGGGAGGGATATCGTAAGACCGGAAAAGTACGAGAATGGTCTTGAGCCCGTGCTTCGTCGCGGCGGCCGCCGTCTGCAGGCACCAATTCGATTGCAGGCTGCCCCAGGTGAGGATGGTGTCGCGCCCTTTGTCGAGCGCGTCCTTGATGATGAACTCGAGCTTCCGGGACTTGTTGCCGCCGAAAGCCAGCCCCGTGAGGTCGTCGCGCTTGATGTAGATCTCCGGGCCGCCGAGCTCCGCTGTCAGTCGTTCGAGCTTGCGCAGGGGCGTGGGCCGGTGGATGAGCTCGACCCTCGGGAACCTCGCGATCCTGGACCGGATATCTTCGATCGAATGACGGGCCATGAGAGCACCTCGCTGAAGATGAATCGCTATTCCGAGGCTCACGTTACCAGAACGATAAAGGGCTGTAAATGCATAAACTAAAATCGTTGTTATGCCCGCCGTGAAACCCGAAGCCTCCCCGCTGGAAATCTCCCCGCACCCCCCTTCTCCAAAGGGGGGAATTCCAACGGGAAGTGCGTAGCCGGGGCGATTAGGCCGCCCTTTGATGTAGCCTCAGGCTTCAGCCTGAGCGCAAGGATCCGGATTCTTAACGCGGGCTGAAGCCCGCGGCTACTCGACCTTCACTTTGGCGTCATGAGCCAGGGTCAGATGCCCGTCGATGATGACCAGCTCCCCTTCCTTGGCCCCGTCCAGGATCTCGACATAGCGCTCGTTCTCGAGCCCGGTCGTCACGTATCTCCACTTGGCGAGCCCGTCCTCGACCACGAAGACGAGCTTTCGGCCGCCTCGGACGAGGACGGCCTCCTGGGGAGCCAGGAGCCTGTCCGTGAAGATCTCGGCGGCTACCTCGACCTCGGCGTGCATGCCCGGCTTTATCTCTCCCGCGGCGTTATCCACGGCGACGTGGACGGCGCAGGTCCTGTCGCCCGGCTCCACGACGGGGCTCACCGCCAGGACCACCCCTTGAAAACCCTGCCGGGATAGGCGCTGAACCGGACGTCGGCCTCACGGCCCGCCTTCAGCCTCCCGACCTCGCTCTCAAGGACCCTGGCCTCGACCCGGATATCCTTGATATCGACGATGGTCATGAGGTCCTGGCCGTTCGTGACCGTCTCGCCCACCGAGACCTTGATGTCCGTCAGGACTCCCGGGAAGGGGGCCCGGATATTCGTCCTCTCAAGGTCCAGGCGGGCGACGGCGACCTCGACCTCGGCCTGGGTCAGCCCCTTGGAGGCGGCCTGGACCTCGTCCTTTTTCCGGCCCGCCTCGATGAGCAGGGTCTCGTGCGCCTTACGGACCTTGTCGTAGTCCTCGCGGCTCATCCCGCCCGCGGCATAGCGCGAGACGGACGCGTCGAGCGCCTCGGACGAAGTCCTTATCCTCTCCTCGAGCCCCGGTTCGACCCGTCTTTCGGGACTTCCGAACCGGTTTTCCACGAGCATCTCCGAGAGCCTTTTCAGCCTTTCCGCTTCGGCGGATTCCAGCCTCAGCTGCGTAGGTCCGATCGTCGATGCGGGCTAGGACGTCTCCGGCCCGGACGGCCCTTCCTTCCGCGGCGGCGACGTCCTTGAGCGCGCCCGACACCTCGGCTTTCAACACGGCCCTCTTGTTCGCGATGACCTCGCCGGGCGACGTCAGCCGGACGACCAGGTCGCCGCGGACGAGGGCAAAGACCTTTACCGGAAGCGGGGCTTCCGCTTCGGCCGAAGCGGTACGAGCGGTGGTTTCGACGGGCGCCTTCGAGGCCGCCGGCTTTCGGAGGAAAAAGATGGAGATCACGGCCGCGACGATGATGACGACGAGGGAAACGGCCAATATCGATCTGGGGATGATCTTCATCTGTTCCTCCATAAAGAACCGATCTCGCGGGCCGCCCGGGCGAGGCCGGGCCTGGCCCGCTCGGCGGCATGATAGAGTACGGGGATGACGGTGAGGATGAGCGGCGTCGACGCGATGAGCCCCCCGGCCGTGCACAGGGCGAGCGAGGACCAGATGTCGCTCTTCCCGGCTTCCGCGGGATGAGGAGCATGGGCATCATGCCCAGGACGGTGGTCCCGGTCGTCATGAGGATGGGACGGACGCGCTCCTTCGTTCCCTCGACGACGGCCTCGACCGAGGCCCATTCCCTCCCGCCTCTTGAGGTTGATATGGTCCACGATGAGGATGGCGTTGTTGACCACGATGCCGGCCATGAGGATGACGCCGATGTAGGCCGAGGAATCGAACCGGGCGCCGGCGACGACGAACGCCGCGAAGACCCCGACCAGCGCCAGCGGCACCGACACCAGGACGATGAAGGGCTGGACGAGGGATTCATAGAGGGCGGCCAGGATCATGAAGATGACGACGACGGCCACGACGGCCGCCAGGGCGATCTGTCCCTTTTCCTTCCGCGTCATCAGCCAGTCCTCCGCGAGCGTCGCCGAGAATCCCGGCGGAAGGCTCAATCCCGCGAAGACGGCTTTCTTGGTAGTTATCGCGCCGCCTTGAACGGGCCGCGGAACTCCCACATGACCGTCCGTTGGAATTGCCGGTCCTCCCGCTCGATCGAGCCGGCTACGGGCCTTTCTTCGGCCTCAGGACGTCCCCGAGACGCAGGGACCGCCCTCCGGCCGTCCGGAAGAGCGATCCCAGGAGGCGCCGAAGGTCCATTCTTTCGGCCCCGGGGACGTTCAGCGACGATATCGGTCTCCCGCCCGCCGAGCGATCGCCTTGAGAGGGACGTCGAATCGTCCGGCGAGCAGGGACCGGATTTGGAACTGGAGCCGGGACGGATCGACGTCGAATCTCCCGAGCGCCTCCCATGTCCGGCCGGAGGATGACCTCGAACGTGTCCATGGCTCATCCATCCCCAGCGGTTCGAAACGGTCCGGACCTCCCGGATCCGCGGGTTCCGGCGCAAGGTCCTTTCCATTTCGTCGGTGATCGTCCGGAGCTTTTTCAGGTCATAGCCGAGGAACTTGATCTGTGAATCGAAATAGGTCCCCGCCGCCATGCTCGAATGATAGCCCTGGGGATCGAACCCATAGATGCCGACCGTCAGTCCCGCGAACTGCGTGGCGAGGCGGATGAGCTCTTCCTTCATGGCGTGGGGCCTGAAGGACCTCTCGACCTCCGGCGGGAAGGCGATCCGGAGATAGGCGCCGTCGGGCGAGATCCGCGCGGTCATCTCCTTATCGTATCCGGTCTCCAGGACCTTGTCCTCGAACTTCCGGATGACGGCGTCCGTCGTTTCCAGATCGGTGCCGTCCGGCAAGCTCGAGGCTGACGACGAGCTGCTCCTTCGAATACCAGCTGAAGAACTCACCCACGGGGACCTCGGAGCGGAACCATCGGTAACTGCCGAAAAGGAGCGCGGCCGCGACAAGAACGGTCCAGGCCGGATGCCTGACGACGAACCTCAGGGCCGTCGCGAAAAGGCTCCTTTCGCCGTCTCCGGCCTGCTCTTTCCGCTTCGCGGGCTTCGATGAGCCGGGGGCTGAGCGCGGGGATCAGGGAGAACGAAACCGCCAGAGAAGCGGCCAGGGCCGAGGACATGACGACGGCCAGGGGGAGATAATAGACGCGGAGGCGTCCCTGGAAGAACGGAAAGCACAGGAAGACCGCCGACCGTCGTCAGAGTGGACGCGAGGACGGGAAGGAAGACCTCGCGGGCGCCCTGGAGGGCCGCCCGGGCGGGCGGCAAGGCCGCGCTCCCGGAGCCTCAGGATGTTCTCGAAGACGACGATGGAATTGTCGACGAACATCCCGAAGCCGAGGGCCAGGGCGCCCAGGGTCAGCATATTGAGGGAGATCCCGAGCGACATAGAGAAGGTTGAACGTGATGACGACCGAAAAGGCGACGGAGGACAGGATGAGGAGCGACGGGAGGAGCCTCCGCAAAGCCGCGAAGATCATCAGGAAGATGAGGGCGATGATGACGGCGGCCAGCAGTCCGAGATGGCGGAGGTTCCTTGCGATCTCGGCGCTCTCGTCGTCCACGGTCCTGAAGACGAGGTCCCGGGAAGGTTCTGCCCGAATGGCCGCGAGCCTCCGGCGGACCTCGCGGGCGACCCGGAGCGTGTTCGCCCCGTTCTCCTTGATCACCGTCAGCATGACCGTGGGCTGGCCGTTGATCCGGATGATGGAACGGATCTCGCCGGACGATTGGAGGACGTCGGCGACGTCCGATAGCCTGACCGGCACCGCTCCGGCGCGGCCGACCAGGATCCGGCCCAAGATCGGCGCAGGGATCCCGACCTCCGCGATCTTGAAGATGTATTCACGGCCGGCCCGCCGCACCCGGCCGGCCGGACGGGCGGCAGGGCCCTCGGCCACGGCCGCGTCCACCTCGAAGGGCCGGAGGCCGAGGGCTTCCATCCGGCTCTCGTCGAGGACGATCGCGGACCTCCGGGTCCGATCCCCCGGCCACTTCGACCGAGGACACTCCCTGGACCGATCCCAGGCCAATTCCAGCCGGTCCTTGAGGAGTCCCCGCAGTTCCTGGAGCGAATAGGGGCCCGAAATGGTCATGCTCAGGAACGGCCTGACCCGGAAATCCTCGGGAACATAGGGCTGACGGCCGGCCGCACTCCGTAAGGCAGTGTATCCGGCCCCGGGCGACCGCCTCGCGGAGGGCCAGTTCGACGAAATCCATCCGGGCCCGGGGATCGATCTCGAGGGTGATCGAAGCGACGCCGGTCCGCGATTCCGAGGATATTCGGCGCACTCCCTTGACCGAAGCGACGGCCTCCTCGAGAGGGGCCGTGACGCGGGCCTGGACGACCTCGGGGGAGACGCCGGGCCACGAGGCCTCGATATCGATCCGGGGATAGCTCCCGCCGGGGGCGAGCTCGATGGGCGTGTTCATGAAGGAAAAGACGCCGAGGGCGAGGAGGGCGAGGTAGATCATGGCCACGGCGACCGGGCGCTCGATGAAGAACTTCATGCCCCCTCCTCCCCTTCGTCTCCTTTCGGGCTTCGACGATCTCGTAGATGACGGGGATGAGGAAGAGGGTCAGGAGCGTCGAGAAGGCCAGCCCTCCGATGACGACGATCCCCAGGGGCTGAAGGAGCTCGGCCCCGCTCCCGATCCCCAGCGACAACGGCAGAGGGCGACGAGCGTCGTCGCCGTGGACATCAGGATCGGCCGCAGGCGGACGCGGCTCCCCTCGACGACGGCTTCCCGGAGGCCCATCCCCTGCTTCCGGAGCCGGTTGGTGTAATCGATCTTGACGATGGCGTTGTCCACGACGATGCCCAGGAGGACGACCATGCCGATGACCGAGATGACGTTCACGGTCGTCCCCGTCAGGAGCATGGCCAGGACGGAGCCGCAGAGCCCCATCGGGGACCGTGACGAGGATGATGAACGGATGGAGCAGGGATTCGAACTGGGCGGCCATGATCATATAGTTGAGGAGGATGGCCAGGAGGAAGGCCGCGAGGAGGCTCCGGAAGGACCTCGCCATCTCCTCCTGTTCGCCGCCGAAGACGATCCGATGCCCGGGCGGCAGGGGCGTCGCCGCGATCGCCTCGCTGGATGCGCGGGGACGACCTGGCTCGGCTTCGCGCCCCGGAGTCCGGCCGTCACGAGGATCTCCCTCTGTTGGTCGTCGCGCCGGATCTCCCTCGGTCCGCCGGCGATCTCCCAGGTCACGAGCTCCCGCAGGGGATCAAGGCGTCCCGCAGGGAACGAGCCCGTCGAGGAGGCCTCGACGTTCGTCTCCTGTTCCCTCGTCCAGCCGGACCCGGATATCGTAGGTCCTTGTCGATCTCCCGGAACCGCGTCGCGACCCGCCCGGACGGAATCGACGATCCGGTCGCCGACGGCGCCCGGAGTCGAGGCCGGGGTATTTCGCCAGGGCGTCGTCCCTGATCCTGACGACGAACTCGGGCTTGCCTTCGCCGACATCCGCGTTGACGTCGGCGATCCCGGGGATCCGCTCTCAGCCGAGAGGCCAGGGCCGCGCGATCTCCCCGAGCCTGTCGAGATCGTCGCCGCGGACCTGAGGCCGACGTCGGCGCCCGAAAGGGCAAGAGCTCGGGCCGCGTCCGACCGCTCCCGGGCGATCGAGAAGGCGACGTCGGAATAGGCACGGGAACGTCCGTCCGAAGCTCTTCGATCAGCCGTTCGCAGGCCGCCGGGCTCGAGGCCTCGACCATGAGTCGCGCCGAATTGAGCGAGACGTCGAGAGTCGAGGGCCTCCATGCCTCCCACGAGCCCGGTCTGGGAATAGGTCAGCTCCGTCTCGGGGCGTCCGGCCAGCCATTTCTCGAGCGCGGTGACGACGCCGGCCGTCTCGTCGAGGGAATAAGCGACCGGCGTCGCGAGCCGGACCTCGAAGGAGCTCGTTTCGAGCCTGCGGCATCAGCTCCCGTCTGATCCGTGTCCCCGCGAGCGTCATCAGGGCGAAGAACACCAGGAACGGCGAGAGACCGGCCCCTTGTGTTCCAGGCAGCGGACGAGAGAGCGGTGATAAAAGGACGATGAATCGATCATAGCCGCGGTTGAAGATCCGGCCGATGGCCTGCAGGACCGGCCGGAACGGCAGGCTGAGGAGCCTCAGCCGCCATCAGCAAGAGCTGAGGACGCCGTGAGAAACCAGCTGCCGGCCCCTTGAGGCCGATCCCAGGCACGGCGTCGATAAGACGCCAGCGGTCCCTTGCGAGGCGTGAGGCGGGGCGGCACGGCCTCGCCTCCGTGACGACGCCGGCGCTCCTCCTCCTGCCTTCGAGGCCCCGCGGTTCCGCGAGCATCGGAAGGAGGGTCAGCGAGACGAGGAGCGAAGCCAGAAGGGAGAAGGTCACGGTCAGGGCGGTGTCCCTGAAGAGCTGGCCGGCGACGCCATGGACATAGATGACGGGCAGGAAGACGACGATCGTGGTCAGGGCCGTGGCCGTGACGGCCATCCCGACCTCGCGGGCGCCGACCTCGGCCGCCTCGGCCGGACTCTTCCCGAGGCTCCTGTGGCGGAAGATGTTCTCGGAGACGACGACCGCGCAGTCGTCGAGCATGCCCACCCCCAGGGCCAAGCCCGCCGAGCGACATGATGTTCAGGGTGATGCCGCCGAAATAGAGAAGGTTGAACGTGGCGACGATGGAGATCGGGAAGACGACCGCCGATGATGAGCGGCGTCTGGAGCTCCTGGAGGAAAAGAAGCAGGACCAGGAAGGCCAGGATGCCCCCTTCGATGATCTCGTCGATCGTCGTCGCGACCGCTTCCTCGATGAACCTCCACTGCTCCGAGACGAGCCGGATCCCGACGCCGGGTTTTCCGTCCGGATCTCGTCGAGGACCGCCTTGGCTGCCCGGGTGACCCGGACCGTGTTGGCCCCGGATGCCTTCCGGACGAGGACGCCGACGCTTTCCGTGCCGTCGAGCCGGGCCAGACCCTGCCGCTCCTTGACCGAATCGACGATCCCGGCCACGTCCTTGAGCCTGACGACACCCCGTTCCGGTCGTCTTGAGGCTCGTCTCGCCGATCTCGGACACGTCCGCGAATTCGCCGGCGACCCGGAGGGCATACTGGAACCGGCCCTTGCGGATGGTCCCGCCCTGGAGGTCGCGGTTGAAGGCGTCGAGCCGCCGGGCGACGTCTTCCAGGCTCAGGCCGTAGAGGGAAACGAGCGCCGGGTCGAGCTCGACCCGGATCTCCCGCTCGGCCCCTCCCGCGATGTCGGCGGATCCGATGCCCTCGATCTGCTCCAGGCGGGGCTTGACGACCACCTCGCAGAACTCCCTGAGTTCGAGGAGGCCCTCTCCCCGGTCACGGCCAGGATCATGATGGGCTGTCCCGGGATCGAGGGGGATGATGACCGGGTTCTCGGCCTCCGAGGGGATGCCCTCCGGCCGTTGTCGAGCGCCTCCCGCGCATGGAGAAGGGCGAAGTCCATATCCGTGCCCCAGGCGAACTCGAGGGTCAGGAAAGAGAAGCCCTCCCTGGAAACGGATCGACCCCCCGGATTCCCGGGATCCGGCTGACCGCCGCTTCGAGCGGCAGCGGTGACCAGCGATCTCCATCTCCTCGGGAGCGACGCCGGGGAACCGGGTGACGACCGAAAGCCGCGGATAGCCGATGTCCGGCAGGAGGTCCACGCTGAGCTGGCGCAGGGAGACGAAGCCCAGCAGGACGACGGCCAGGAAGAACATGGCCGTGGTGACCGGCCTGTGATGGATCAACGCGCGATCTTCATGGATTCGGCTCCGGCTTCCGTATGCAGACCGGCATCATAAGATAAAGACGCTCGCCAAGGGCACTCTGTATCACCCAATATCCGGCGTTGGTTGTTCCGTAATGAGATCCCCCGGATCCGGATCACAGAAAGTTCCCATTAATCCGAAACGATACTCGCGTCCCGGGGGAGATGTCAATCTCGGTTCCCATTGACAGCCGGAGAAAGCCCGCCGATAGTAAAACGCGTCGGGCATGGATTGTGATGCGGGGAACCGACGCGAAAGGAATCGAAATGGTCCGATGCACGCTGCATCCGGCCTCGGTTCTATTGTTTCCGCTCCTCCTCGCGGCCGTCGTTCTTCGAACTCCTCAAGTGGATTCCGGCGAACATGGGCTCAGAAACAAAGGAGATCCGATGAAACCCACTTGTTCCATTTCCTCCCTATCCCTAATTGCCGTTCTCATGTTAGTCGGGCACGCCTGGCCGGGCGACACGAAGCCGTTGTCAAGCCTTAAGGAAAATCTAACGATCGGCGGAGGTACCGATGAATCCAAAGGGATTGGATTTTCCCGGATCGCAGGAATCCAGGCCGATGATAACGGCAACGTCTATATCCTGGATTCCAAGGAATGCCTGGTCAAGGTCTTCGATGCCCGAGGGAATCCGATAAGGTCCTTCGGAAGGAAGGGAAAAGGCCCGGGCGAATTGCGAAAACCCGTCGGGGATGTCCCTTTCGGGCCAGGTCCTTTCGGTCTTCGATATGGGGGCCGCGAATATTTCGAGATTCAGCTTGGAGGGCCGCCCTATCGGGGATATCGACTTGAAAGCATTTGTCGGTCCCTATGCTTCCATTCCTTTGGCCGAATCGGACGGCGTTGTCTATGTGTACGGTACGAGCATGGATAAGGACCAAAATGTCTTGCGCCGAATCATGCGCTATGACACGGCGGACCGGACGTCAAGGGTCCTCTTCGAATCCCAGCCCGAACCCTTCGAACCCAGTAAGATCAATCCCTTCTCCGGACACCATCTGCTCCAGGCGCTGCCCGGCGGTGGGGCCGTCTGGGTCTACACGGGAGAATATGCCCTGAACATCTTGAAACCGGACGGGACGCCCGGACTGAGCCGGACCCACGATTACACGCGTGTTCGGATCAAAGCCCAGAAGAAGAAGGAGCTGATCCGGACCTTCAATGAAAACCCGGGCGCGAAGAGCTATACCCTGGAACTGCCGGATTTCTACCCGCCCATTTACTATATCGCCGTCGCCGACAATGGATGGATCATCGTGGCCGACATGGTCAATGACGATCCGCACGATACTCACTTCGATGTCTTCGGCGGGCCGGAATGCAAGCATCTCGGAAGCTTCACCCATTCGAAGGCGGAAATGCTCCGCGTCGTGAAAGCCGGGATGGCGTATTTTCAGGCGGAGAACGAAGAGGGCTTCCCCACGATCAAGCGCTACGAGATCGAGCTCCTGAAGTGAATCCAGCCCAGATAGCCCTAGAAGCAAAGGAGACTAGAGTGAAAACCGTCCTGCGCCTGTCCGCCCTAACCCTACTCGCTATTCTCACGTTGTCCGGGCCCGCCAGGCCCGACGACACGAAGCTGATGTTAACCCTGAGAGAGAACCTGGTTATCGGCGGAGACGGCGGCGACGCCAACGGGGTAGGGTTCTCTGAAATCCGGGGGATCCAGGTCGATGACCAAGGTCAAATCTATGTCCTGGATTCCAAGGAGTGTCTGGTCAAGGTCTTCGATCCCAAAGGCAAGTTGATCCGTTCGTTTGGGAAAAGGGGCCAGGGGCCGGGCGAGTTCCAATACCCTCTGGGAATGTAGCTTTCCAAGGCGGGTTTGTCCATTTTCGATTTTTCGACTCATAAAATCATCAGATTTGATCCCCAATGTTCGCATCTTGAGGACCTGTCGCTCAAAGAGGCTCCTTTCGGGTTCGGTCCCGTCGTCGAGTCGGGGGGCTGCTTATTCGGAAGGCTTATTGATTTCGATAAGAATGAAGCGTTCTGGCGTCGACTCGTTCGCTTCGATCCGGCCGACCGGTCGATGCTCGCATTGGCGGAATCAAGGATGGCCGGCGGCATCAAGAAGAAAGCCCTCTTGGAGGACACTTATCGCATAAAGCGCCTGTCGGACGGACGCCTCGTCTGGATCGACACGGGAGAATTTTGTCTCCATATTACCAGCTCCGATGGCAAGGCCCTGTTCCGACGGACAAAAGAATATCAGCCGGTCAAGGTCTCCGAGGCTTATAAAGAAAAACTCATTGTGTCGCAGTACGGGAGCAAAGACAAAATTCCTCCGGGCACGACATTCATATGGCCAAAACATCTCTCCCCCATAAAATACCTAGAGACGGCTGACAACGGCTGGATCATCATACAAACCACTACCGAAGATGCCCGGGGATGGAGCCGTTATGACGTATTCTCGGGGAATGTCTGTGAATATATCGGGAGCTTTTATCATCCTGATGAGGAATATGTCTATGAGGTGAAATCCGGGTTGGCCTATTTTCGCGCAGAAGACCAGGACGGCTACCCCGTCGTCAAGCGCTATGAAATCCGGTTGTCGAAGTAGCCGGCGGATCGCGGGCAGGTCCAGGGCTCGCAAGGGGGGTATGCTCCCCCTCCCCGTCTGCCGCTCCTATATGGTAATATAGACGTTCTCCGGAACAATTAGCCATGAAATATCGGATCATCGCCGCGCTGGCGGTCGTTGTGTTCGGCCTTGCGCCGTGTGCCGTCGCGCTGTCTCTGGAAACGCCCTCGGACGCGCATGTCTCGAAGGGCGGCGGCGTCATCATCCTTCCCGATCGCCTTCTATTCGCCGGAAACCAAACTTGCCGGCGGCCTTGGCGGTCTCTTGACGTTCCGCCGCCTGGGGGCGGGAACGACGGAAAGGCCCTCATCCATCTATTTCTATGCCATCTACACCCAGATGAAGCAGTTCTCTATGTCCTGGGAGCCCGAATTCTATTTCCGGAAGGAGTCCTGGCTCGCCAAAGGCCGGCTCGTCGTCGAGAGATATCCCGATAAGTTCTGGGGCACGGGCCCGGACTGCCCCCGGATTCGGCCGAAGAGGATTACACGCCGCGGTCCTTCCTCGTTCGAGGGATCGCTCCTGCGGAAGGTGCTCCCCTCGGCGAACCTATATGCCGGGCTCCAGTTCCGCTATGAGCGCTTTCGGGTCCTCAAATCCGATCCCGGGGGCAGACTCGAGAGCGGCGCCATCCCGGGGAGCGGCGGGGCGACCGTGACCGGGTTGGGGTTCGTCCTGAACCGGGACAGCCGCGATGATATCTTCTTCCCGCGTCGCGGCGATTACTGGCTGTTGTCCGCACTGTTCAACTCCCGGGCCTTCGGAGGGGATTCGCCTATACGCACCTGAAGTTCGATGCCCGGAAATATCTGCCTGTCGGTTCGTCGCATGTCCTCGCCTTCCAGGGCCAGGTCCAGCTCATCACGGGGACGCCCGCGTTCAACGGCTACGCCAAGCTCGGAAGCGACACGATGATGCGGGGATATTACACGGGACGCTACCGCGACAAGGTCATGGCCGCGGTCCAGGCCGAATACAGGATGCCGCTGTTCTGGAGGATCGGGATCGTCGGCTTCGCGGGGATCGGCAACGTGGCGCCGAGGCTCGGAGCCCTCGGATTCGACAACCTCAAGTACTCCATGGGCACGGGACTCCGCTACCGCGTCAGCTCCCGCGAGACCACCAATCTCAGGATGGATGTCGCCTTCGGGAAAGGCACGTCGGGGATCTATTTCACGGCCCGGGAAGCGTTCTGAGCGTCGAATATCGAACGCAGGCTAAAGCCTGCGGCTACATCGGAAGATCGACATGGCAAATGGGAGATGCCGTTGAGATTACGGTTCCGGGATCGTATTCTCCATCTTGCCTTATGGCCGTGTCGAGCTCAAGCGCACCGATGGCTTCGAGTCCGGGGGATGTCATCACGGAGCTGAGAACTTATGTCTCGAGGGACGCCGTTCATGCCGGAGAGACGTTCAAGGCAGCGGTGCGCCTGACGATCGGGCCCGAATGGCATATCAACGCCAATCCCGCGAGCGACGAATTCCTCATCCCCACGAGCCTGGAAATCGCGGCCGGACCCCTTCCGCTTCCATGTCCTCGATATCGTTTATCCCGAAGCGCAGATGGTTCGCCTTGGATTCTCCGCGTCCGATGTCGCCGTCTATTCGGAAAGCGCCCTGATCGGGGCTCTCGTCAAAGCGGACGCTTCTCTGAAGCCCGGGACCTACGCGCTCAAGGGGACGGTCACGTTCCAGGCCTGCAACGATGTCTCCTGCCTGCCGCCGGAAAGCCGGGACTTCGAAATGACGATCGTCGTCGTCGAATCTGAGAGGGAGACGCGCGAGATCGATACGGACGTTCTTCGAGGCGATAAGGTTCAGGCCGGACGCGAGCTCGCTCTGACGATCCCCGGCGCCGGCCGGCTCAGAATTCGAATCCCAGCCCCAGCCCCAGCGAGAGCCCGCCCGAGGTTGGCCTTGACCTCCGCGGGCTGGACGGAACAGGTGCTCCAGCCGCCCTGAATGTCCATGAAGAACGTCGGGCCCAGCATCACGAGCAGGCCTGCCCGCGCCACGAATCCCACGTCCCCCTTCTCGATGGTCCCGATGCTGTTGGTTTCCTTGTACTGGAAATAGGCCGCCCCCGCCCCCGCGTAGGGCCGCAGGCGGCCTCCGGAGAAGTAATACTTGACGCCGGCCGCCAGCGGGACGATCCGGATCTTGGTTTCGTCCTGGGTGAAGCCGAGCTTTCCGACCTTCGAGTAGTAGTCGCCGCCGGCCCAGATCAGCCCCGCGCTCCGAGATCGAGAAGCTCAGCTCTCCGCCCCAGCTCATCCCGTAACCGTAGATCTCGCGGAAGACCTTGTCCGTCGGGCTGAAATAGGCGCCCCGGGCCTGGATGGACAGGCCCTCCGAAGCGGCCGGCCCGGCGGCGGCCAGGATGAAGCCGGCGACGAGCATTCCGCGGAGCCGCGGAGTCTTCATGGACGCACCTCGTTCGGGGACGGCCCGGCCGCCTCCCGGGACCGCCCGCCGAGGAATTCGTGGCCGATGCTCCCGAAGGGACAGACCTTCTCGCATTTCAGGCACCGGATGCAGTCCGGGCTGTTGGGGGTTTCGTAAACGCTGACGCCGACCGGGCATTCCTTCTGGCATTTCCCGCAGAGCGTGCAGGTCTCCTCGTCCACGGTCATCCGGAAGAGGCTGACCTTGTTGAACAGCCCGAGGATGGCCCCGAGCGGGCAGGTCGTCCGGCAGAAGGGCCGCATGACGAAGACCATCCAGACGAGGAACCCCGCGAGGACCGCCATCTTCCAGGCGAAAAGAAAGCCGAGCTGGCCGCGGATCGAGGGATTCAGGAGGGCCAGGGGGATCCCCGCCTCGAGCGTTCCCGCCGGGCAGACCCACTTGCAGAACCAGGGCTCTCCCCCGCCGAACGCATCGAGGACGAGGAGCGGCAGGAGGATGGTCAGGACGACGAGGAAGACGTACTTGAAATACCTCAGGAACCTGGGAACGCCGAATTTGGGCGAGGGGATCTTGTGGACGAGCTCCTGGAAGAGCCCGAAGGGGCAGATCCAGCCGCACGGGAGGCGCCCGACGGCACTGCCGACGACCCCGAGGAAGCCGATGACATAGAGGCCGAACTGGCGCCGGGCGAGCGACAGGTTGAGCCGGATCGAGCCCAGGGAATTCTGGAGCGCCCCGATCGGGCAGGCGCCGAGGGCCGAAGGGCAGGAATAGCAGTTGAGAACGGGGACGCAAAGGCCCTTGGACGGGCCCCTGATAGATGCTCCCCTTGAAGAACGAAGGGATGTAGGCGTTGAAGGCCGCCGCCGCGACGGCCTGGAACCAGCGCCTCTTCTTTTGCGTCTCCATCGCGCTCCCGTCGGTCTCAGCCGATGCCGACGCACTCGAGGCAGACGGTTATCGCCTTCTCCAGGACGGCCCTGAACTCCCCCGAGACGAGCCCGAGAACGACGAACAGGAGAGAGACCGCGAGGAGAACGAAGGGCAGTTTGCGCTTCATGGGCTCCGCGGTCCTACTTGATCTCCGAGGTGCAGTGCGGGCAGCGGACCGCCTTGACGGGGACCGCCGTGGCGCAATAGGGGCAGTCCTTCGTCGTCGGTTCCGCCGGGGGCGCCTCGGCCTTCCTTTTGAGCCGGTTCATGGTCCGGATGACGAGGAACAGGGCGAAGGCGACGATGAGGAACGCGATGATCTTGTCGATGAAGAGGCCGTAGTTGAGGGTCACCGCCCCGGCGGCCTGGGCCTGGGCGAGGGACGCGTAGGGTCCCGGCACGCCGCCGGCATGAAGGACGACGTAGAGATTGGCGAAATCCACGTTGCCGAGAAGCAGGCCGATCGGCGGCATGAGGACGTCGGAGACGAACGACGCGACCAGCGTCCCGAACGCGGCGCCGATGATGATGCCGACCGCCATGTCGAGGACGTTCCCCTTCACGGCGAACTCCTTGAATTCCTTGAACATTGCCCCCTCCTTAATCGATGGATAGGCCCGGAGCGCTCATCTCCGCATGGCCTTGATCGTCTCGTGCGACGTCCTTTCGAAAAGATAGGGCGCGGCGGTTTCGTAGTCGACCTTCCCCTCCCGGCAGAGCCGGATGAGGCACTGGTCCATCGTCTGCATGCCTTCCGCCGCGGAGGTCTGGAGCGTCTGGGAGATGGACTCGACCTTCCCGGCCCGGATGTTGTTGCGGATGGCGCCGTTGGCGATCATGACCTCGCAGGCCAGGATCCGGCCCGTCTTGTCCGCCCGGGGCAGGAGGATCTGGGAAACGACCCCGATGAGGTTCGCGGCCAGCTGGATGCGGACCTGGGGCTGTTGGTCGGCCGGGAAGACGTCCACGACGCGGCTCACCGTCTGGGCGGCGCTCGAGGTGTGGAGCGTCCCGAAGACGAGGTGGCCGGTCTCGGCCGACGTGATGGCGATGCCGATGGTCTCGTAGTCCCTCATTTCCCCGATGAGGATGACATCCGGGTCCTGCCTCAGGGCGTACTTCAGGGCGTTCTTGAAAGACAGCGTATCCCCCGAGTTCCCCACCTCCCGCTGGGTGACGTAGGACTTCTTGGAATTGTGGAGGTATTCGATGGGGTCCTCGATCGTGATGATGTGGTCCGAGCGGGTCCTGTTGATGGAGTCTATCAGGGAGGCCAGGGTCGTCGATTTGCCGCTTCCCGTCGGTCCGGTGACGAGGACCAGGCCCCGCTTCGCCTTGATCAGATCGCCGACGGAGTCCGGAAGCCCCAGGTCCTTCATCTCGGGGATCCGGTCGGCCAGGGCCCGGACGGTCGCCGCGACCGTGCCTCTCTGGACGTGGACGTTGAACCGGAACCGCCCGACCCCGGGCACGCCGTAGCCGAAATCGAGCTCGTTGCGGGTATGCGGATCGTTCTCGAAGCAATTCTTTTGATGGGGCGTCAGGACGCTGTAGATCAGGTCCTTGGCGGACTGGGGGGTCAGCTTCTCCTTATCCGAGAGAGCGACGAGCTCCCCGTGAACGCGGATGGCCGGGTACAGACCGGCTACGAGGTGGAGGTCGGAGCCTTTCCTCTCCACAAGGATCCTCAGCAGTTCGTCAAAGGTCATGGCGCTCCTCCCCGCGATCCGGCGCGTCTCCAGTATATAAGCCAAAAAGGATGATTAATCAAGTTTCCCGGAGCTCCGGATGGCCGGGATCTCCCTCGCCATAGGGATCGTCTACATCAATTGAACCAGTGAGGGAAGCTGTCGTTCCCGGAGGTCGTCAGGATCCTCTTGACCTCGCCGGTCTTCAGGTCGAGCGTGTGGAGCTGGTAGGCGTTCTTCCCCTTTTCCTTCGGGCTCGATGAGAAGACGATCCTGTTCCCGCCCGGCGAAAAGCAGGGATAATAGTCGTGGGTCCTGGGACGGCTAAGCGTCACGTTCTTTTTCCCCGAGCCGTCCGGCGACATAACGATCACGTCCCCCAGGCCGTCGTCGTCGTGGCCGACATAAGCGATGAGCGAGCCGTCCGGCGAGATCTTAGGCCGGCAGCTTCCCTTCCCGGTCAGCTCCCGGAACGCTCCGGTCGCCTTCTCGTATTTCGCGACCAGCCAGCCGAGGAACACCTTGCCCGTGAAATAGAGGGCCTCGCCCTTCGGGCTCTCGAAGAGAACGATGGTGGAGCTGTAAGGCGGCTTGGAGAACAGGGGCGCGGAAGCGCCCGTCCGGACGTCCATTTTCATGGTCTTCCAGGAGCTCCCCTTGACGTTCAGGTCGTAGTAGATGAACGCGTCGTCGGCGCTCCAGGAGGGAGAGACCTCGTCCCTCGGGTCGCTCGTCAGGCGACGCACGGCCCCGGAGGCCAGGTCGAGAGTATAGATATCGAAGCTTCCGGCCCTGTTCGAGGTGAAGACGATGCGTCTTCGCCCTTTCCGTCCGGGACCGGCCACTCGTCTGTCGCCGGATCGTCGGTCAATCGGGTGAGGGCGTTCCGGGAGAGCAGGTAGAGATCCTCGTTTCCCCCCATATCGGAGCTGAAGACGATCCGGGACGCGTCGGGAAAGTCCGCCGTATAGGACGGCAGGGAGGGTCCCGAGCCGGCCAGAGACGCCGCGAGCACCATAACGAGTCCTAACGGGATCATTTTCGTCTTTTCACGCCTCCCGATATCCATTCTAGGAGGTTCCCGGCGGGATTACAAATGGGCGTGATTGACGCTCGGTGCCCGCGACCGTATAATAACATGACCTTTGGAGGAATGAATGAGCCGTTGGAAACTGCTGTTCACGATCTTCGCCGTGACGTTCTCGACGATGCTGGTCGAGGTCCTGCTGACGCGGGTCTTCTCCGTCCTCTATTTCGGGCAGTTCGCGTTCCTGATCATCTCCCTGGCCCTGTTCGGATACGGATTGAGCGGCGTCTACCTCGCCCTGGGCGGAATGGCCAAGAGCGGCGCGCCGACCTCGCGTCACCTGGCCCGCTTCCTCCTCCTGTTCGCCCTTTCCCTGCCCCTGGCCTATAAGGCGACCCTCCTCCTGAGCATCGACTTCCTCCACCTGTTCGATCCGGCGTCGAACCTCCTGTTCCTGGTCCTCAATTGCCTGATCCTTCTCGTCCCGTTCTTCAGCGGCGGCGTCGCCCTGGCCCTCATCTTCGCCACCTACTCCGACCGGATCGGCCGCCTGTACTTCATCGATCTGGCCGGGGCCAGTCTGGGCTCGCTGGCGATCATCCCCCTCATTCCCCGGCTCGGCCCGAACCGGATCCTCATCCTCCTGTTCCTCCTCCTCGCGCTGGCCTGGTTCGTCCTCTCTCCGGCCCGCCGCATCGTCCGCGGCGTCGCCCTCGCCGCCTTCGTCGCCGCCTTCGGATTGATGTTCCTCTACGAAGCCGCCATCTTCCCCATCGTCCCCAAGATCGTCGAGCTCAAGCGCCAATACAACGCCCAGCTCCAGAACGACCGGATCGAGTACAGCAAGTGGAGCACGATCGACAAGATCGACGTCGCGCCCTGGAGCCCGGTCCGGAAGGTCATCTGGATCAACGGCGGCACCATGCAGTCGTTCATCCGGAAGTTCGACGGGAACCTGGCCCGCCTGAAAAAGATCGAATGGGACCCCGCCTCCCTCCCCTTCCAGATCGCCCGGAACGGCTCGGCCGTGATCATCGGCTCGGCGGGCGGCTACGAGGTCCTCTGCGCGCTGTCGCACGGGTTCAAGCGCATCGTGGCCATCGAGATGGACCCGGTCATCTGCGAGCTTCTCCTGAACGAATACTCCGAGTACACCGGCAACATGTTCCATCTGCCCCAGGTGAACCTCCTCGCCGACGAGGGCCGGAGCGCCCTCAAGCGCATGAGGCGGAAGTTCGACGTCATCCAGATGGTCAACTCCCACAACGCCGACCTCCTCCTGTCCGGGGCCCTCAGCATCTCCGAGACCTATATCTACACCGTCGAGAGCTTCAAGGACTACTGGGACCATCTCCAGCCCGACGGCCTCGTCTATATCGTCCACTGGAACGGAGAACGGCTCTTCGCCACGGCGCTCAAGGCCCTCCGGGAGCTCGGCGTCGAGCGGCCGGAGGACAAGTTCTTCATCGTCCAGTACCCGGGCGGCTTCAACAATTTCTTCCTCAAGAAGGGGGACTTCACCCCGGCCGATTACGAGATCCTCAAGGGATCGGTCCGGGCGGCGGGGGAGATCGTCTTCTCCCCGGACCAGAAGAAGGACAACCTCTACGCCGACCTCGTCCGCGACATGGACGCGGCCGTCCGCGGCTCCTCGGTCAACATCGCCCCGGTGTACGACAACTCGCCGTACTTCAACCAGCCGAACCGCATCGGCCAGTTCCGCTTCACGAACCAGAAGCTCAAGGGCATGGCGGACAAGGTCGTCCGCTCCGCGATCGTCTATTCCAACTCGATCTATCTCTCCATCCTGGGCTTGGCGCTCCTGTTCTCGTTCGCCCTGATCTATCTCCCGCTCCGGCGGCGGCCGACGGGCGCCGGGGCCAAGCCGCTCATCCTCTATTTCTTCTTCATCGGCCTGGCCTTCATCCTGGTCGAGATCATCTTCATCAAGATCTTCCAGCTGTTCCTGGGCAGTCCGGCCGTCTCGATCTCCCTCATCATCTTCTCCCTGCTGGTCGCGTCCGGCGTCGGGAGCCTGTTCTCGGACCGCCTCGGCCGCTCGCTCGGCCCGCGCCGCATCCCGGCCCTCGCCGTCCTGCTGGCCGTCCTGCTCACGGCCTACGGCCTCGGCCTCTTCCCGCTCCTGAACGCCCTGATGTTCCTCCCCTACGCCCTGCGCATCCTCGTGACCTTCCTCCTGATCGCGCTGGCGGGCTTCTTCATGGGCTTCTTCTTCCCGGACGGCATCCGGCGGCTCGGAGAGGGGGACAAGGCCCTCGTCGGCTGGGCCTGGGGGGCCAATTCGTTCGCCACCGTGCTGGGCTCGATCCTGGCCGTGATCGTCTCCATCAACTGGAATTTCACGGCCGTCCTGGCCATGGCGGGCCTCGCCTACCTCGTGGCGGGCGCGTGCAGTCTTGATCGCGGGAACGAAGAAAGCGGCCTGAGCGGCTATTTGATGTAGCCCAGGGACTTCAATTCCTCGAGCTTCTTTTTATCGAGCTCCGCGTTGCGCTCCCCGGCCTGATGCTTCATCCGGGTGTAGAGGGCCGTCCGGACGGGCTTCGGGGAGGTCAGGGCTTCGAACAGAGGCTTCCCGTCCATGTCGGCGCCGACCGGCAGGTCCTTGAGATAGAGGATCGTCGGAGCGATGTCATAGACGGACGCCTCGATCCGGACGCCCGGCTTGATGCCGGGCCCCAGGATCGTGAGGATCCCGTCGGGCGGCGGGGTTCCCGACGGCAGGCCGTAGTGGGTGTATCCCTTCGAGGACATCTGGAAGCCGTGGTCCGAAACGACCAGGAGATAGGCGTTCTCCTTCCGGACGCGGTCGAGGACCTTCGCGAGCACGATCTCCTTCTCCCGCAGGAGGGGTTCCGCGACGTCGGCCATCATCCGGTTGAATTCCGAAAGGACCTCGGTCGTCGGCTCGGCCGAAGCCCCGACATAGGCGTCGATGCGGTCATGGTAGGTCTTTTCCAGGAACAGCGTCGCGAAGTGGAAGAAAACGTCCGGGAACCGGTAATAGGCCAGGAACAGATCGTGATCGTCCTCCGCGAGGTAATGGTCCACGAGGGTGTCCTGGATGCGGTCGTAGGCGAGGAACGAAGGCCAAACGCTCAGGATGGGAACGCGCCCGGGAGACGCGGCGTATCGCGCCTTATATTCGGCAAGATAGTCCGGGAGCTTCATCTCCTCGACGAGGCGCGGGATATTGAAGCGCGCCGGCGGCCGACAACCCCGACAGGATCCCGTACAGCTTCGTGAACTCCTTCGGAGGGTAGACCGTATCGGCGAAGGCCTTGGGGTCCCCCTTTCCCGACAGGGCCTTCAGCGCGGCGGCTCCGAACGAGTCGGAGACCATGACGCCGCGGACCGCGTCGGGCGGATAGGTGACGAACCAGTTGAGGACGATGCTCCGCTGGCCGTGTTCGTCCATCATCTCCCAGATGGAGGGGACCCGCTTCTCGGAGCTGGAATACGGGACCTCGATGTTCTGCTTGTCGACGTAGGTCCAATCGACGATCCCGTGCTTGATCATCGACTTTCCGGTCGCGATGCTCGTCCAGACCACGGCCGAGAGCGTCGGATCGAACGTCCGGAGCCTGGCCCATGCGCCGCTGTCCTTCAGATCCTTGAAGACGGGAAGCTTTCCCCGTTCGATGAGGGGGTCGATGATGTCCCAGGTGGCGCCGTCGAGGCCGACGACGTAGACGCGGGGGCTTCGCTCCTTCCTGCGGCAGGAGGCGGAGGCCGCGAAGGCGAATATCAGGGACGCTGAAACGGCCGCGACGGCCATCGCTCTCGGGATCCCGCGGAACGAAGTTCTTTTCACGATCATCAGGATAGCAGTTGGGCCGGAAGCCTGTCAAACGGGCCGCGGCGGACCGGCCCGGGACCGTAAGCCGGTCAGCGTTTTGGGCTCAAGGCCGTCAGGAGTTCCCAGAAGCGCGCGTTGTTCGTCGTGGACCAGGCATGGCCGCGCGGCGGGACGTCCCGGAGGAGGGCCGTCCGGTACCCGTCCTCCCGGTAGATCCGCTCCGATTCGATGCAGAACGCGATGAGGTTCTTATAGTCCCCTTGGTTGTAGCAGAACACGACCCCGAAACGCGGGCCCTTCTCGGCGGGCCGGAGGACGACGCCGTCCGGATCGACGTAGGCCTGGGAGTGGGACAGGACGGCGCTGTAGAAGCGGGGGCGCCGGTTGGCCAGATAGTGGCTGAAGACGGCGCCGGCCGAGATCCCGGCAAGATAGACGCGGTCCCGGTCGATCGGGAACCGTCCGACCACCGTGTCGATGATCTTCTCGACGCCGTCGATCTCCTTTTCGGTCAACCAGCCCTTGGAGCGGCATTTCAGGAACGTATATTCGTAGAGCGCCTCGGGAACGAGCAGGGCGATGCCGTGATCCCGGCAGAACGGGACGAGCCCGGTTTCTTCCACGGGGCTTCCGGTATAATTCCTGAGCGAGGGGATGTTCTTGAACCCGGGCGAGATGACCCCGTGGAAATAAAGCATCAGAGGCACGCGCCCTTTCTTCCCTGGCATGTACAGCCTATACTCCCTGGCGTTTCCGGCGTCGTCCGTCACCGCGAACGGCGTATGCAGGAGCTCCGGGGCCGGGGTCCCCCGCCGGCAGCCGCCCGGGATCATGGTCAGAACGAGCGCAGCCGCCAGAGCGGCCGCGCCGGACGCCCTCGAACTTTGAGACCCGCCTCGAACAAGCATCGGATCCCTCATGGCTTATCACGGACCTCGATGGCGGCCTCCCGATGCCGGGGTCGGAAGGGCCTCGTCCCGAGGGTCCGGGTCGGAAGCGAGACGCTCGGTCTCGGCAAGGCTATGGCCTCTTCGCGTCCGCGGCTTCTCCATCGTGGAATGGATCGGCGTGAAATCGCTGCGATACCCGGCCGCATCGACCGACTGGACGCGGAAGTAGACGTCGTGCGACGGGAATCCGGGAAACACGATGGTGTTGGCATTCGTCACAACGAGGTTTTCGAGAGCGCTCGGGGTGCCGCCGTATTCAACGCGGTAGCACGCCAGGTCCGACTCACACACGGCGTCCCAGCGGAACCTCCGGACCCCCGGTCCTTCGGAGGCGACCCTTGTGACATGGCTCGGCTCACGCGGGGGAAACGCGGCCAGGACCCCGGCGAAAAGGTTCGCGATGACCGTGTGCCCGGCGGGGCCGGGATGGTTCCCCCCGACGTCTTCCAGGAGGGCTTTCCAGCCGTCCGGAGGATTCGTGGCCATGAAGGTTCCGTGGGTGTCGATGAAACCGATGCCCTTCGATTCGGCCAGCTCGGCTATTCCCAGATTGAGCTCGGCGATATTGTTCAGGATCCAGGGGACCTCTCCGAAGCTGTCCTTGCGCGGCGGGATGGTCGATATGATGATGCGCATCCCCCGTTCCTCGGCGGCGGCGATGATATAGTCCAGGTTCTCGACGCTGGAATCGACCGAGAAATAGCCGTGGATGACGTCATTCGTGCCCATCATCAGGAGAAAGTACAGCCCGTCCACGGCCGCGAGGTCCTGGTGGACCCGAAGCGCTCCTTGATACGTCTGCTCCCCGGGGACGCCCAGATTGACGGGAAAGGCGGGGCCATAAAATGTCGCGAGGATCTCCCTGACCCTCTCCGGATAGGCCAGCTCGGGATGCTCCTCCCCCTCCAGGTTATCCATCCGCATGACCCCGAAGGTGATGCTGTCTCCGAACGCGGCGTAGGTGTTTGCCGGCCGGCAATCCTGTTCATCGGGGACTGCCGTTCCCGCGCGGCGATCGGGGACGGGACGGGATTCGCGGCCCAGGAGGCGGAATTTCGCCGTTTCGTCGAAGCCCCTCCGGTAGAGCGCGCGGTCCGCAAGTGTCTCGGTCCGAACGAGGATGCCGGACGCGCCGGTCTCGATCGTGAACCCTTTTTCGGACCAGGAGGTCCGGCTGATGTTCTCGAGGCGACCGTCCCGCAGGTCGAGAAAGAAGACGTCGTCGTTGTCGGAGGCATTGCCCAGCAGGATCACTCCGAAGGGGCGTCCCGCCCGTTCGACCAGCACCGGCGAGCCGGCGAACTTCAAGCCGTCCAGGGGGATGATACGGGACGTCCGCGTCGCGGAATCGTAAAGGCCTAGCGCGGCGCGCCCTCCCTGGTAGTTCACCCAGAGGACGTGGAACCGGTCCCCTGCGGCTTGCGCTGTCGGGAAAAGGTTGTCCCCGCCCGCTCCCCCGAGGACCGTCTCCCTCTTCCCGTCGGAAAGGACGATGAAGCTCCCGGACGGGATGCATCGGACGACCAGCCGATAGGATCTCCCTCCGGCTTCGAACAGGACGGGGTCCCAGGGTTCGGTTTGCGAAAAGGCGGCGGTGACCAGGGCAAGGAAGAGAACGCCCCGGGCCAGGCTCCGAGCGATCATGCGTGCATTATAGCGGAACACCATCCAACTCCAAAACGGGCTCCCCCATCCCCTACTCGGGAACACGATACAGCGTCATGGTCGTGTCCCAGACCTTGAATTTCCGGACGAGCTCGAAAAGCGCCGCCTTCTCGGGGAACCGCCTCCGGATCCAGCCTTCCTCGGCCCCGCCGAACCTGTCCAGCACGACGAGATGCGTCGGCTTGAACCGTTCGAACGGGTCGCGGTCGTTGAACCAGTTCTCATAGGCTAGAAGGGCCTTGAAGGGCGTTCCGAGCGTCAATCGAGGCGCCTCCTGGCCCATGACGATGGATCCCGGCGGGAGGGTATCGAAGAACCGCGATGCTCTTTCGAGGTCGTAGGTCGGGGCCAGATAGAAATGGCGGGCGTAAAGGAAGACCGGTCCGGCGAGAAGCAGGACGAGCAGAATCCCGTCCAGGACCCGCCTCGACCGAGAGGCTCCGACAAGGAAAAACGCGACGGCGACCGCGAACGAAAGGTACGAGATCCCCCTCATGACGGGCGGAAAGACGAAGAAGGCCGAAGGTCGGGCCGCCATCATCCTGAAGACCGGGAACAGGAGCGCGGCGGATACGAAGGCCAACGGCCAGAAATACCGCGCTTCCTCCCGAAGGCCGTCCCGCTCCCGGAGGAGCCGTGATCCGGCCAGGTAGAATGCCGGGAACACGGGAATGTAGTATCGCATTGGGCGGTAATTCAGGAGTCCCATCGACACCGTTCCGCCCAGTATCCAAAGGAGGACGAACAGGTCGATCGGCTCCATCGGGAACTTCTTCGACCGGATGATCTTCAGCAGGAGGAGCCCTCCGAACAGGGCCAGGAGGAGGGTCGCCGCGGGCGCTAGCTGGAGATACCTGGGCAGGGGATTATGAGCGAGGTTGGACCAGGCTTGGCCGATCGAGCGGGGCAAAGAAAGCATTCCCCAGCCGGCCCCGATCTTGCCGAACGTCGGCCGGAACGGCAGATAGATCCCGAAGAACCAGGGCAGTCCCACCGCCAGCCCTCCCGCCGCGAAAGCCGCCAAAGACTTGAGTTCCGACCGCTTCCGGGCCTGATAGGCGACGGCCAGACCCGCGGCGATCGGAAAGAACGCGAAGAGATATTTGGAAAGCGCGGCCACGGCTGTTGTCATCCCCAGAAAGAAGGACATCCGCGGACGCCCCCGCGATGTCGCGAACAGGGCGAAGCTCGCCAGAAAGCACAGACTCGAGAAGTTCTCGAGGAGCCCGATACGGTTGTACATCAGCCCGTAAAAATCCAGGGAGAACAGGGCTGTGAGCCCGAGGGCCTGGGCGGGCTCCAGATAGGCTCGGACCCCAACAAAGAACAACAGGAGCCCGCAGAGCCCGAAAAGGACGCTGAGGACCTTGACCGTCACGATGGAGACGCCGAACGCCTTGAAGGCGAGGTAGTAGAGGAGGGTCAGCGGAGCGTTGTAGACGATGGGGTTCCACTCGTCCGTGATCCATTGACCGAAGAGGATCTTGTTGCGCGCGTTGTGACAATAGATCCCTTCGTCGAAATAGATCCCCGCGCTTCCGGAAACGGCCGGGATCAGGGCGGGAGGGTCGGCTTTGATATGCTGGAGTCTCAGGGCCGCGGCGACGACGAGAATGAGCAGGAGTCCCAGCCATTCTTTCCGGGCGTCGCGCTTTTCGGTCATGGGCGTCTGCCTCCCGCCTCAATCGCTCCCGAGCTCATAAAGGATGGTCCCGCCTTCCCTGTGAGCGACGGTGAGGTCCCCGGGATCGATCTTGAAGAAGCGGCTTTCATCCTCCCCCCAAAGCAGATAATCGACGCCCAGGCGCCTTAGGTCGTCCCGCGTCGTCGGGAGCCCGCTCAAGGCGAGCCTCAGGGCCTCGAGCCTCCGATCATAGGCGGCGGGGCGGACCTGAAAGATCTGCCCGTGCATGCGATCGCCGACCGCCATCCGCCGCCCGGTAAAGGAAGGTATGGTCGAGAGATTCCAGGCTCGGGCGGCCGGGAAGCTCTGAACGACGCTTTCCCGCGGCGTATTCTCGCGGACCCACTCGAGCATCCGCATCTCTTCGACCCCTATATATGTCGTGAAACGGGCATTCCGGACGTCGGCCGAGTTCCGGATGTCCAGGACGGCCGTCAGACTCCCCGGAATAAGGATCAGGAATGCGAGCGGCAGGGCGAACCGTCCGGCCCCGGAGGCCTCGCCCAGCCGGCATGTCAGAAGGGCCAGGGCAAGGATGGCGACGAGCCCGGCTTTGAGTGAGACGTCCGATTCGAAGCCGGCGATTCGGACCGCAAGGAGCAGGACGACCGAAAGGCCGAGGAGAACGGCCAGCAATGCCCGCGACCGGAAGCGGGCCGCTAAAAGCCCCCATGAGCCGCTTACGGTGAGCAGGCCCAGGTTCAGGCCCAACAAAAGAAGGATCTGCCTCGGGCCGAGCGGCTTGAAAACGACCCCGCTCCCGCCGGTCGAGACCATGCGCAAGAGGATGGACAGCCCCAGGACGAGAACGGGCAGTAAGAAATGGCTCACCAGGCCACGAACGAAGGCGGCCGGGGTCGCGTCCCGCCGGACGAGTCGCGCGCCTTCCCTTACAACGATATGGAGGGCCCGCGCAGCGAGCAGGATCCCGCCGACGAAGAAGCTCGAAGCGAGGCTCAGGGCCAGAAGCAGGGAGAGAAGCCACGGCTTCTCCGGGTCCTCGTCCGCGAATACGAGGAACAGCAGGACGAACGCCAGGCTGAGAAGATGCTGAGGGGTGTAGAGAAGGGAGCGCAGGAGGGTGTCGATCTGGGGGAGGTTCCATAGCCAGCGGGTGAGCCCGTCGATGTTGTAGGCCCGGCCGTCCGCGAAGAACGCGGCGAACGAGAGGCGCGCCCGACCCGCCCACAGATAGGCCCCTTCCAGGCTTGGGGCAAGGACAAGGGGGACGGCGAGAAAAGGCATCCACCGGCGCTTCCTGGCGATCCTTTGGCAGGCCTGGAAGAGCAGGAGCAGGAACAGGAAATTGACCGCGAATGAATAGGCGAACAGGGCCTTCGCTGTCGAGCCCGTCAACCGCGATACGACGGCGGGCACGGCATAAGGAAGCCAATAATAATGGAGCGGCTCCCCGGCGAAATACGGGTTCCCGGGAGGCATGCCGCTGTTGTTGAGGGATCCGACGACCGAGAAGTGCTTCAAGTAATCCGAGCTGAAATAGGCGCGGTAAGCCAATCGGCCGTCGACCAGAGAACCGATCTTCGAGAACGGGAGCCAAGTCGCGACCGTGACAAGGAAAAGGATGAAGAAGATCCCCGCATAGTCAGCTCCCGCCGGTCGGGCTTCCGTGGACTTATGGCGTAATGAAAGGGCCAATCCGACGGCTATGATGACGCCGACCGCCGGAAGGAGCCAGCCGCCGGGAAGCAGGCGGCAAGCCAGCCACACGAAGGGAAAGAGCCCCAGGCTCAGCAGTGACCGGACGGCCAGAGAAAGCGCCGGTGAGCTGTTCAGCCCGAGGGCTCTCCCCGCAAGGCGCAGGACCCTGTTGCAGGCTAGAATGAGGAGAACGAGGACGGCCGCGGCCTTCAGCCCGCCGAATAGCGCGCATCCTGCCGCCAGACAGGCGTAGAAGAACAGGCCCAGGGCAGGACCGCCCCGGATTCCCCTTCTCACGTCCACGCGGCAGGCTCCATCACCAGGCTATCCCGTAATCCTCCCCGTAATTGCTGCTGCCGCCCCAGAAGGACCCGTGGGCCCTGTCGAAGTAGATGGCGTTGATCGGCCCCGAGGTCCGCCTGAGAGCGGTCATTTTGTAGCCCATCAGCGCCAGTGAGTCCCGGACCCAGCTCGGGACCCGCTCCTGGATATCGAGCTTTCCCGGCAGGGGCTTGTGGTCCTCGAACGAGTTCCTCATCTGGTAGCTCGTGATATTGGCCGCTTCGCAAGCCTCCTGGACGTTCATCCCGAACTCGACGACGTTCAGGAAGAACTGGATGAGATTCTGGTCCTGGGTATCCCCGCCCTGAACGGCGAACGAGAGGTAGGGTTTCCCGTCCTTGAGCGCGAGACCGGGGGTCAGAGTCGCCCGGGGGCGTTTCCCGGGGGCGATGACGTTGAACGGGTTCTCGGCGGCGTCCAGCACGAAGCTCTGGGCCCTTTGGCTCATCCCCATGCCCGTCTTCCCGGCCAGGCACGCGGGGATCCATCCTCCGCTCGGCGTCACGGAGACGACCCATCCCTCTTCGTCGGCGGCCTGGATGGAGGTCGTCCCGGTGAAGAACGCCCGCGCGACGGCCGCCTCTTCGGCGGGAGCGGCCGCGACGTTGGACCATTTCTCGAGCAGGTCGAGGAAGGGGTTCGTCCGTCCCTCGAAGGGATAAGGATCGCCGGGCTTGACCGCCGGATCGTTCTTTTCCCAGTCGATCCCCGCGAGCCGGCTCTTGGCGTATTCCTTGGAGAGAAGTCCCCGGATCGGCTCTTCGGGGGGAAAGTACGGATCGCCGTAATAGAAATCGCGGTCGGCGAAGGCCAGGTTCATGACCTGGTAGAGGGCATGAATGTACCGGGCGCTGTTGTAGCCCATCGCCCGAAGGTCGAGCTGTTCGAGCATGTTGAGCGCCTGGAGCATGACGGGGCCCTGGACCCAAGTGGTGAGCTTATAAACATCGATCCCCTTGTAGTTGGTCGTGACAGGCTCCTCGATGTAGACCTTCCATGCGGCCATGTCCTCCTTGGTGATCAGCCCCCCTTGCTCCCGGCAGCCCCTGGAGAATTCGTCGGCGATATCGCCTCGGTAAAAGCGGTCGTAGGCGGCGTATATGGCCTCTTTGCGGCTCTTGCCCTTGGCCAGGGCCTTCTGTTCGGCTTCGACGAGCTTCTTCAGGGTCGCCGCCAGGTCCGGCTGGCGGAAGATCTCCCCGGGAGCCGGAGCCTCGCGCTCTTCACCGGCGTGCGTCAGGAGCACGGCCTTGGAATAGGGCCACTCCTTGATCCTTTCCTTGTGCCGTTCGATGCTGTTCGCAAGCTCCGCTTCGATGGGATAGCCCGTTTCCGCCAATTCGATGGCCGGCGCGAGGACCTCCGCAAGGCTGAGCTTCCCGAACTCGGCGAGCATGGTAAGGAGACCGCCGGGATTGCCGGGGGTGACGGCAGCCAACGGGCCGTACTCCGGAGGGTAGGCATATCCCTTCCCCTTGTAGAATTCGGGGGTCGCGCCCGTCGGGGCGACGCCCAGGGCATTGATCCCGAGGACCTTGCCCGTTTTGGGATTAAAGATGAGGGCCTGGGTTTCGCCGCCCCAACTCAGGACGTCGTATAACGTACAGACCGCGGCCAGCATGGCGCAGGCGGCGTCCACCGCGTTCCCGCCCTTCATGAAGATCTTCGCGCCGGCGGTGGCCCCGAGAGGTTTTCCTGTGATGGCCACCCAGTGCTTTCCGTGGAGGACCGGCTTTTCGGTCCGCTCGCCCGGCACGGCCGTCAGGGTCATGGTCAAGGCGAGCACCGCAGGCAGGATATGGCGTCCGATGGGTCTCATTTCATTTACCTCACTTCCGCGGGGAATTCTATCAAACCCGGAGGGTTTTGAAAATCGCGATTTTGGCGCGCGATTTTGCTTGTGCTATAATTCCCGGCCACGGCTCCGGCCGCAGGATGAGGAGAGACTTTTGACCGAGCTCAGGATCGAACGACATCCCGTTCTCTCCGTCCCGGAACGCCCGGCGGTCGCGTTCGTCTGGAAAGGCGCCCCCATCGCCGGACGGCAGGGCGAAACCATCGCTTCCGCCCTCTTCGCCAACGGGATCCGGACCTTCGGCCAGCCACGCCAAGGACGGGGCCCCGCAGGGCATCTTCTGCGCCAACGGCCAGTGCGCCCAGTGCCTGGTCCTGGTCGATGGGCTTCCGGTGAAATCCTGCATGGAGCTCGTCAGGCCCGGCATCCGGGTGGAGCCCGTCGAGGGCCTCCCCGAATTGCCCGTGGCCTCGGGCCCGGCCCAGCTCGCCTTCGAAACCATCCGCGAGGTCCGGGTGCCGGTCCTTATCATCGGAGGCGGGCCCGCCGGGCTCTCGGCCGCGGTCGAATTGGGACGCCGGGATGTCCGGACCCTTCTCATTGACGACAAGCACAGGCTTGGCGGCAAGCTGGTCCTCCAGACGCACCGCTTCTTCGGCTCCACGGAAGCCGTCTACGCCGGGACCCGCGGCATCGATATCGCCACCCGCCTCGAGGAACAGATACGCGGCTGTCCCGGCGTCGAGGTCTGGCTCAGGTCGACGGCTCTCGCCGTTTACAGCGACCGCAAGGTCGGCGTTCTCAAGGAAGGCGGGGAATACGTCCTGGTGACGCCCGATATCCTTCTGGCCGCTTCCGGCGCCCGCGAAAAGAACCTGGCCTTCCCGGGCAATACCCTGCCCGGCGTTTATGGGGCCGGGGCCTTTCAAACCCTTGTCAACCGCGACCTCGTCCGCCCCTCGAAAAAGCTCTTCATCGTCGGCGGGGGGAACGTCGGCCTTATCGCCGGCTATCACGCGCTTCAGGCCGGCATCCCCGTCGTCGGGCTCGTGGAAGCCATGCCCGAGTGCGGCGGGTACAAGGTCCACCGGGACAAGCTGGCCCGGTTCGGGGTCCCCATCCTGACCTCGCACACCATCGTCAGCGCCAATGGGTCCGGGTCCGTGTCCTCGGTGACCGTGGCCCGCGTCGATGACCGGTTCCGCCCCGTCCCCGGCACGGAGCGTTCGTTCGCCTGCGACACCGTGCTCATCGCCGTCGGCCTCGATCCCGTCGATGAGTTCACGGCCAAGGCCCGGGAGTTCGGTCTCCCTGTCCTCGCCGCCGGCGATGCCGAGGAGATCGCGGAGGCCTCTGCCGCCATCTTCTCCGGCAAGATCCGCGGCCTCGAGGCGGCAAAAGCCCTGGGCGGCGACGTCGGGGAGATTTCCCGCGAATGGTACGACACGGCCGAGGTCCTCAAGTCGAAGCCCGGCCGGACCGAAAGCGAAGTGATCCCCGCGCCCGGAGCCGGGGTCCGTCCGGTCCTCCATTGCGTCCAGGAGATCCCCTGCGACCCGTGCACGGCCGTCTGTCCGCGCGATCTCATCGCGATCGACGCCTCGGACATCCGGAAACTGCCCGCGTTCGCCGAGGGAGAGCCGGGAAAAGGATGTACGGGTTGTGAGAAGTGCGTCGCCATCTGTCCCGGGCTGGCGATCACGCTTGTCGACGGCCGCAAGGATGTCGAATTCCCGACCGTCGTCATTCCCTACGAGTTCCTCAAGGAAGGGATCAAGGAAGGCGACCGGGTCGTCGTCCAGGACACCGGGGGGGACCGGTTGGGCGAGGTCGAGGTCATAGGCGTCAAGGCCCTCAAGGCCAACGACAGGACCGTCCTCGTCAAGGTTCGGGCGCCCAGGGAGTACGCCGCGAAGATCGCCGGCCTTCGCGTCCAGGCCGAAGCGGAAAGCGAGCCCCTGGAAAGATGGATCGCCCGGACGGACGACGACACCATCGTCTGCCGCTGTGAGCGCGTCACGGCGGGCGAGATCCGGAAGCTCATCCGGGAGGGAGCGCGAGACATCAGCCAGATCAAGGCTCTCACCCGAACCTGCATGGGTCCCTGCGGAGCCAAGACCTGCACGCCTCTCCTCCACCGGCTGTTCCGGGAAGAGGGCGTGCCCGAAAGCGAGATCGTCGACCAGCCGAAACGGCCCCTGTTCATCGAGGTCCCGCTCGGCGTATTCGCCGGCCTGCCGGCGGGAGAGGAGGACCCTCGTGGCGGCCGGTAGGTCCTTCGACGCGATCGTCATCGGCTCGGGGAGCGTGGGGACTCCGGCGGCGTACTCCCTCGCGGAGGCGGGGATCCGGACGCTTGTCCTCGACCGGTTCCCCAGCCCCGGCCAGGCGTCCAACAAGGCCGCCATCGGCGGGCTCCGGGCGACCCATTCCGACCCGGCCAAGATCCGTCTGGGACTGCGGAGCCTGGACATCTTCGCGAATTGGAAGGAACGCCACGGCGACGATCTGGAATGGCATAAGGGCGGATACAGCTACGTGGCCTACCGGCCCGAAGAGGAGAAGGTCCTCAAGGACCTCCTCGTCGTCCAGAAGTCTTACGGCCTGAACATCTCCTGGCTCGGCCCGGAGGAGATCCGGAAAGCCATTCCCGGAATCCGGCCGGACGGCCTCGTCGGCGGGACGCTGTCCCCGGACGACGGGAACGCCTCTCCCCTCCTCGCCGTGCAGGCATTTCATTCCCACGCCAGGCGCCTGGGAGCCGAGTTCCGGTTCGGCGAGACCGTCCTGGGGCTCGACCTCGGAGGCGGGCGGGTCCGGGGCGTCCGGACCGACAAGGGAGCCTACGGGGCGGAGGTCGTCATCAATGCCGCCGGCCCCTGGGCCGCCGAAGTCGCCGGGCTCGCCGGTATCAGCGTTCCCGTCCGGCCCGACCAGCACGAGGGCGCGGTCACGGAGCCCGTCGCCCGGTTCCTGGAACCCATGGTCGTCGATATCCGGCCCGCCGACGGCTCGGCGAACTATTATTTCTATCAGCACGCGACCGGTCAGGTGATCTTCTGCATCACCCCGAGCCCGAACATATGGGGGTTCGACACGCGCGAGACCAGCGGGTTCCTCCCGATGACGGCCCGGCGCATGGTGGACCTGATCCCCCGGCTCGCGCATCTCCGCGTCCGCCGGACGTGGCGCGGCCTCTACCCCATGACGCCCGACGCCCTCCCCATCATCGGATGGACGAAAGAGGTCGCGGGCCTTCTCCTCGCCGTGGGCATGTGCGGTCAGGGCTTCATGCTCGGGCCCGGCGTCGGAGAGCTCCTCGCGAGGGCGGTCCGCAGAGCCCTCACGAAGCACGACGAGGAGATCCTCGCCTACGTCTCGCCATATCGGGAATTCAAGGGGCTCGAGAGGCTTCAGTGAGCCCGGCGTTCCGTTTCAGCGCAGGATGAGCTTCCTTCCGTCGAACGGGACGATGGTCATCGGAATATCGTAGACCTCCGCGAGCAGGGCCTCGCTCAGCACGCGGTCGGGCGGCCCCGACGCCGCCACCTCTCCCTTTTTCAGGAAGACCATATCGTCCGCGTACTTGATGGCCATCTCCAGGTTGTGCAGGGTGACGATGACCGTCTTGCCCTTCTCGACCGCCAGCTTGCGGCAGAGCTCCATGACCTCGACCTCGTGCTTGGGATCGAGGAACGTCGTCGGCTCGTCGAGGAGGAGCGCGTCGGGGCTCTGGGCCAGCGTCCGGGCGACCAGGGCCAGGCGCCTCTCGCCGCTGCTCAACTGCGAGAATTCCCGGTCCTCGAAGCCCGCCAGACCGACGTACCCGACGGCGTCCTCGGCCAGCCGCCGGTCCTCGCGCGACGGGACGGAGAAGGTCGGGACGAACGCGGCCCTTCCCATGAGGACGAAGTCGAGCACGCGGTAGTTCAAGGCCGGGGCGAGCTCCTGCGGCACGTAGCTGATGAGGCGGGCGCGCTCGGGGATCTTCAAGACCGCGAGGTCCCGGCCGTCGAGGCAAACGGCCCCCTTCGGCGCGGGAAGGATGCCGCCCAGCAGCTTGAGGAGGGTCGATTTCCCGGCGCCGTTCCGGCCGACGATCGCGGCGACCCGCCGGCTCTCGAAGCGCAGGGCCGGAACGGAGAGGCGGAACGCCCCGTAGCCGAAGGACAGGGAGCGGACCTCGATGCTCACAGCCACACCTTTCGCGATCGCCGCAGGAGGAAGATGAAGAACGGGATGCCGATGAGACTGGTCAGGATGCCGATGGGGATCTCGAAGGAGGAGACGACGCGCGTGATGTCGTCGGCGACGATGAGGACCGAGGCGCCGAGGGCCGCCGACAGGGGGACGACCTTCCGGTTGTCCGCGCCGACCATCATCCGGACAAGGTGGGGCACGATGAGCCCGATCCAGCCGATGACCCCCGCCACCGCCGTGACCGCCGCCGTGCTCAGGGACGTCAGGACGATGACCAGGAGCTTCTCCCTCCGGACGTTGACGCCGAGGGCCGCGCCTTCCTCCTCGCTCAGCGAAAGGACATTGAGCCGCCACCTCATCAGGATCAGGGCGCCCGTGCCGATGGCCATGATGGGCAGGGAGACGGCCAGGTCGGCCCAGGTCGCCAGGGACAAGCTCCCCATGAGCCAGAAGAACAGCGATTGAAGGGCGTACGGATTGGCGAAGAACTCGACCAGGGAGAGCAGCGCCTGGAAGAAGGCCGCGACGATGATCCCGGTCAGGAGGAGCGACACCGTGTGAGAGCCGGACCGGCCCGACACGACGAGGACCGCCAGCACCGCGCCCAAGGCGAACAGGAACGCCGCGATCTGGGGAGGGAACCCCTTGCCCAGGAAGACAAGGGACAGGGCCGCGCCGAAGGCGGCGCCGAAGGAGATGCCGAGGATATATTCGTTGACCAGGGGGTTCTTGAAGAGCGCCTGAAGGGAGGCTCCGGAGACGGAAAGGGCCGCCCCCGCCAGAAGGGCCAGCAGGAGCCGGGGAAGGCGGATCCGGAGGAGGATATCCCTGTATTCCGGAGGGATCTCCGGGAAGGATTCGGGCGAGACCGCCCGGACAAGGGTCTTACCGAGGTCCATGGGCGGAATGTGGTAGCGGCCGATGGACAGGGAGGCCAGCGTCAGGAGAAGCGGCGACAGGAAGAAGAGAACGACGATGAGCCTGGTCTTCTTACTTCTCATCCCATCCCCCGCATTCGAGGACCCGGCAGAGGGTCGAATAGGCCCCTTCGACCCCATAATATTCCTTGAAGATCGCGTTCGCCTCCTTTTCCAGGTCCAACGGCGGGACCGCTTCGGGGTGGAACAGCCTGGAGAGATAGAGGGTTTCGACCAGGACCAAGGCCGGGTCCCACCAGTACCAGTAGCCGAAGGTGTAGAAAACCCTGCCGTCCTTCACCGCAGGCAGGGAGCCGAAGCGCTTGTCCCGGAGGATGCCCTCGGTCGTGACGGCCCTTTCGCGGGGCGGATAGCTTCCCTGGACCAGAATGATATCCGGCCGCCAGACCAGGATCTGCTCGGCCTGGGCCATCGTCGCGATCGTGCCGAGATTGGCCGGGAGCATGCCCAGGGCGCAATTGATCCCCCCGGCCGCATCCACAGGCTCATAAAAGACCGGCGTGCGCGTCAGCATCCCCCAAAACGAAAGATAGACCCTGGGCCGCTCCGCTGCCGGAATGGAGGCGACGGACGCCCGGACCGACGCCACGCGCGCCCGGAAATCGGCGGCAAGGTCGGCGGCGCGTGCTTCACGACCCAGGATGCGCCCTACGAGCAGGATCTCTTCAACGAGCCTGTCGAAGCTTCCCATGGAGGCGAGGGCCACAACCGGCTTCTTCAGCTTGCCCTGGAGCGCATCGACCATCTGGAGCTCCGTGGGCGAGACGAAGATGACGTCCGGGTCGAGCCGCAGGACCATTTCGAAATTCATGTCCTCGGGCGTATTCGATACGGCCGGCAGGGCGCGAACGCCGGGAAAGATGATGGGGAAAAGGTGGTCGTGCTTGAGGATGAAATAGTCCACTCCGACGAGCCTGTCCCCTGCCCCGAGGGCGGCCACGATCCGGGTGATCTCCGGCTGAAGGGAAAGGACCCTTGCCGCGCGGTCCGGCAGGGCGACGCTCCGCCCCAGGCTGTCGCGCACGGCGATCGTTTCCAAGCGCTTGGCCGGCAAGGACTCGGCCGGAAAGGCGGCGGACACGAGGACCAAGGCGGCTCCCGCGGCCGCGCTCCGAAGCGTCAAGGCCATATTCTCTCCCCCTCAAGGGGCCGCGGTGAGGTTGACGGTCCTTCCGGAAAAAACGAGCGAGCCGAAGGACTCCGGCCGATGGAAGTCCGGAGCCGGGACCCGCGGAGGCGACCAGGCCCCATAGTGCGGGACCTCCGTCTCGTCCCCGCATTTATAGAAGTTCGCTTTCCCGATGGTGCCGGGGCGGAGGATGTCGGCGTAATATTTTCGGAACAGCAATTGAGGGACTCGGTATCGGACGGTCCAGGACGCCTCCCGGATGGGTCCGTCCCAGGCGCCCGCCACCGATCCCTGGATGCGGAACCCGGCCAGATCGTCCGGCGGCACCCGGACGCGGCCGTGCCTCCCCGGCCCGAACCCGAGGAGCATCGTCCCGGCGGCGTTGGTCTCGAAGTTGAGATAGCCCAGCCCCTTGCCGGGGAACGGGTCGATGAACATCTCGACACAGCTGTCCTTATAGACGGGGCTCTGGAAATCGAGGTGTCGAACGCGGACCCGCTTCTCGAACACCTCGAACCGGACGTACAGGTAATGGTCGGAACAGCCTACGCGGGCCTCGACCTTCGGCTCGTAGCCGTTGCCGAGCCAGAGGTAATGCCCGATCGAGAGGGCCGGGAGGGCGTCCCAGCGGATGGAGTCGTCGGCCGGATCGAAATCCGCCGCAACGCGCAGGACTTCGTATTCGGGGGTCATGAAAGCCCTTTACATCCTGACGGCGGCCTTTACCAGCGCCTCGACGGCGGAGAGCACGGCCAGCTCGGCGTGGGCTTTGGGCTTTTTCGCTTCGGCCAGCGCCAGGAGGATCTTATCGGCCCAGGGCGTGTCCGTCGTTCCGCCGGCGACGACGATCTCCAGGGCCCTGAGCCCGTATCCGGCCGCCTGCGTCAGCGCGTCGGAGAGCGGCCCGATCTCGGCCAGGGCCGGAGCGGCGGTGATCACGGGAGCGAGGGCCTTCCCGTTGTCGCGCCAGCGGACGAGCAAGGCCTTGATCTCTTCCGCCAGGGCCTTGTCCTTCGTCCGGAGGAAGCGGTCTACGTCCGAGCGGAAGCTCCTCGCCACCAGGGCTTCGGGCGGGCACGCGTCCACGAAACGAGTGTACGGGGAAAGGAACGTATAGGTCGCCTGCTCGTGGCGGGCGTACCGCTTGAGCGGCTCCGTCACGTCCGCGAGCGTCTTGAGGACCGCCGTGCATTCCTTCCCGGAAAGGCGGCGAAGCATCATGGCCTGGCAGCTGAGGTGCCTCAGACCGTGTTCCTCGAGCTGGCGGCTGATGATGCCCATCCGCCGGTACATGTCTTCCACATCCTTGACCTCTTGCGGCGACCAGAACCTCTCGGCGATAGCCGCGGTCCGCGGCCATATGCGCGAGTCCACAGTCTCGGGAGTGACGAGCTCCGCCCACATGGTCGCCTCGCCGCCCAGGATGAACTTCTTCTGGTCCTCGGTCAGGGGCGAGTCCTCGGCAATGGGGTCGTTGAGATAATGTTCGACGGCCGGCTGGCAGAGGTCGATGTAATAGCCGTTCGACAGAAGGCTCCGGTAGCCCAGCTTCGCGGATTCGATCATGGCTTCACGGCCGCGCCAGGAGTGGATGACGATGTCCTTGGGCAGGTCGGGCTGGAAGATCTCGTCCCAGCCGACCATCTTCTTGCCGTACCGGCTCACGGACCTGAGGATGCGCGTATTGAAATAGGCGTGAAGGGCGGCGTTGTCGGCGAAGCCATGGCTCTTCTTGAAGGCCGCGATGGCCGGGCTGTTGTTCCATTCGACTCCGCTGACCTCGTCGCCGCCGATGTGAAAATACGGGTCGGGGAACAGAGCGGCCATCTCCTTGATGAACGCATCGAGGAAGGCATAGGTCTTTTCGAGCGCGGGATTGAAGGTCGGGTCGAAGATGCCGTACTTGCGCTCGATCGCGAACGGCCCGGCGGAACCGGCATATTCAGGATAGGCGGCGAGCCAGCTCGTCGAATGGCCCGGGATATCGAACTCCGGCATAACCCGGATACCCCGGTCCGCGGCATAGGCGATGACGTCCCGGATCTGGTCCTGGGTGTAATAGAACCCGTCGGACCCGAACTTGTGGAGCCGGGGCCAGGTGCGGCACTCGACGCGGAATCCCTGGTCATCCGAGAGGTGCCAGTGGAGGACGTTCATCTTGACGGCCGCCATGCCGTCGCAATTCCTCTTCACCATGTCCACCGGCATGAAATGACGGCTCGCGTCGATCATGAGACCGCGCCAGGTGAAGCGGGGGGCGTCCTGGACCTCGACACAGGGGAAGTAATATCCCTCGTTATCGGAGGAGAGAAGCTGGAGGAGCGTTTCGAGCCCCCTGAGAATGCCCAGGTCGGTCTTCGCCTCGAGCGAGACGCGGCCGGGAGCGACAGCGAGCCGGTAGGATTCGTCTTCGTTCGGTTCGAGCTTTCCGGCCCGCCCGCAGGAGTAGGTGAAGGCCACGCCCTCGCCGGGGACCCGGCTCAGGAGGAAATCCTGTTTGAAGAAGAGCCCCGTCCGGCCCGAGAGCCGGAACATGAACCGGGCGGCGGCATTCTTGGCCCGGGCTCCGGTTTCGCCTTCGCCCGCTGCGGAAAACGCCTCCGTGACCCGGAACTTCCCCTCGCCCGCCGTGATCTTCGCCGGGACGGGCATGAGGTCCCCCGTTCTGTCCGCGGCCGGGATAGCGGCGGCGGTCCCAAGCCCAAGCAGGGCCGCCAGGACCGCGGCGGCCCATGGTCTTTCGGTACCCCTCGGATTCATCATGCTTTCCTCCTAGGTTCCCTTCGCGCGTCAAGGGAGACATCCTTTATAGCACAGGAGGAAGCAAAGAAAAAAGGGATATGCCGCGCGGCCGGGGGAAGGCGCGGGCCTGGACGGGGCCGGCACGGACACGGCCCGTCCGATCTTCAGTCCTCGGTCCTCTCGACGATGATGGTCATCTTCGAAACGAGGGCGGCGGCGGCCCCGATGGCGGCCCAGACGGGCAGGACCAGGGCCCCGACGACGCCGACGGTCAGGGGGATCTCCATGAACGTCTTCCCGTCCTCGCCCTTGAGGATGATCCTCCGGATGTTGCCCTCGTGAAGGAGCGCCTTGAGCTTGTTGAGGATCTCGTCCCCGGCGATCTTGAATTCTTCGGTACGGGTCTTTTTCTCTTCGGTCATGACACCCTCCTTGGTGATGGGTCCTCTTGTTCTTACGTAGGATCCCTGCCCGGAGTTCCGCCCTCGGGGGCGAATTCCGGCGCCCCCGGGAAGAGCTCCCTGAAAACGGGGAGAGATTCGGGGAAAAGGATGTCCGGCGATGAAGCGGCCCATTCGGCCCGGGCGACCCTCCAGCCGTCCGGGGTCCTCCTGAGCTCGAGCTCGAACCGGTAGAACTCGCCCGCGAACCGGACGATCTTCCTGAGGACCTCCGCTCCCCCTGAGGACAGGACAACGTCGGTCCTGACGGTCGCCGTCCCGTCGGCCCGGACCTCCGCGATCTCCGTATGGAGGAGATGGACGACGATCCCGAATCTGCGGCGAAAATGGTCCGCGACAAGGGCTTCGGTCCCCGCCCGGTCGCGGCCTTCGAAGTCGGCGTAATCGTCCGTGAGGAGGGAAAGGAGCCCGGGGAGGTCCCTTTTCTCGGCGAGCTTGCCGACCCGGTCCATGAGCTTTATGATCCGCGTTTCTTCCGATCCCGGAGAACAACAGGAAAGAAGAACCAGAATAGCCGCGGCGGCCGGACGGAACGCGATCTTCACCCTGCCGACCCCCCGCCGCCGCCTCCCCCGCCGCCTCCGCCGCCGCTGAAGCCTCCCCCGCCGCCGGAGGAGTAATGGGCGGCCGACGTGCTGGCCTGGGCGATCGAGGTCGACATGTGCTCGATCGAAGCGACCATGCTTTCGAATCCGCCTGCGGCGGCGAAGGCGCCCCGGCTGTAGCCGTAATACCAAAGGGGCGCCGCGGCCCGCTCGTCGGAGAGGATGACCGGGAGCATCTTGATGATCTTCTTCGCGTTCCCGAACAGGATCCCGAAGACCAGATAATGCTCCCAGAGCTTGTAGGCTTCGGGCGGGACCTCCTTGAAATCGGGGAAGTCGTCCAGGAACCGCCGGAAGGCCCGCCACATCTCATTCTCCCGGGCCCATTCGCGTCCCCGCCGCTTCATCTTGGGGACCAGCACGGAGACGAGGACGACCCAGATCATGTTCAGCGTCAGGATGGCCGGTGGAAGGGACGCGGCCAGGAAGATGTTCCGGGCCCTGAGGCTCTCCGGCTCGACGAATTTGAGGTCTTTGGCTTCCTGCCTCACGGTCTTGACCCAGGCCTGATACCAGGTCTGGAACTCCCGGGGCTTCTTCTTGAGATAGGCCTTCAGGTCATCAAGCCCGAGCCGGTCCCCGGCTTCCCCCCCTGCCCCGCCCACGGTCGCGAAGAGAAGCTCGAGGAGGTCCTTTTCGAATATCTTCAGCCCGGCGTCGTTCCGGAAATCCTTGCGCAGGGTGGCGAAAGACTCGACGTCGCTCTTCATCCCGAAGAGGGTCCGCTTTTCGACGGCCCGGTCCTCGATCTCGATGGATCCGCGCCGGGCCAGATCGAAGATCGTGGCCGTAAAGGCTGAGGGCGTGATGTCCCGGCCTTCCCGGAGCAAGACCTGGACGAGGGCCGGATTCAGCTCCGACGGAAGCTCCCGGGCGTAAGGGGGGATATCGTCGAACCGGTAGTCCTTGCCGGTCCGTTTCCAGACACGGATATAGAAGAGAAGCCAAACGATGGGCAGGACGAGGAGCCCGGCCGCCCAGATCCCGATCGCCTTCACGACTTTCCGCCGGGTGTTCTGGGCGTTTTCCTGGGCCCGGCGCGCCCGGTCGATGGTCTCCCGGACGAAACCGGCCTCTTCCTCTTTAATGGATTCGAGCGAGTACGCATTCGAGGCGATGCCGTCCACCATTCCCGAGGGCCAAAGGACGCGGACCTCGAGAAATTGGCCGGAAGGCATATTCGTGGCCGTGAAGCGGGCCGTCCGCTCGTCCGCGATCTCGGCCCAGCCCGAAAGGGGGCCGTGGCCGAAGACGCGGATGTCCTCACGGTTCGGCACGGCCTCGGGAAGCCGGACGACGACCTCGGCCTTCGCCGTAGGCTTGTCCCAACCGCTCCCGATGGCCTGCCAATAGAGCTCCGAGACGTCCGGATAGCTGACGACGCCTCCCCGGACCCGATAATGGATATGGAAAGTCCGCCGCTCGTCCCCGGCGGAATAATACCATTTGGCCGTGAACCGGTCGCGGTCCATCCCCGTCTCCGTCCTCAACGGCGCGTCGTTCTCATCGGTGATGACGAAGTCGTCGATGGAGACCTCGAGCGCGGGCCCCTTCCGATCCGCCCGCAGCGGGATCCAGAGCGATGCCCAGGAGAAGCGGCCCTCGAATTCGTAGGTCCGCGATTCGTCGACGGTGAACGACCCGTCCCTCGCGACGGCGATCTCGATCCTGACCTCGGGAAAATAGAAGTTCTTGGTCTCGGCGCGGAGCCGGGGAGCGGCCCCGAGGGCGAGGAGCGCGACGGCAAGGCAGACGCGCGGGATCGACGGCCCGTTGGTTCGACCGGGTCCTCTCATGCCTTCTCCTTTTCCGCGCCGGCTCCGGCGCCGGGCCGAAGCTCAAACGGCGTGTCGGCCGTAAACGTGCTGAAGGATAACGCCGATGCCTTCCGGATCGTTCCCGACGAATTCCAGCCCCATTTCAAAAACGGAATCCTCGTAAAGCCGGTTCACCCAGCACACCTTCCCCGTTCCTCGGAAGAGGCGGCGGGACCCGGTCAGCGCGATCTCGAGCCTGACGCGCGCGCCCAGGGGGGCGGGGAGGCCGGCGAGGAGACGCACGCCTCCCGGCGAAATATCCCTCGTCAGAGCGATAAAGGAGGGGGCCGCGTCTCCCGCCGGAAAGCTCAGGACCACTTTGTCCTCCTCCGGAAGGCGGTCCTCCTTGCGCTGTTCCTTCATCTTGTTCCGCTTTCCCGGAGGATAGCAAAACGGGCGATAAACGTCAAACCGGCCTATCCGGGCCTTGACCTTTCGGAGGCGGGACCTTACGATGGGGAAAGCGATCGAACGGGAGGAGCCCATGACCGAGCGAACCTTGCCGCGGCTGTTCGAGGACAGCGTCGCGAAATATCCGGATAACGTCCTGATGTGGGAGAAGACGGGCGACGCCTATTCGGGCACGAAATACCGGGAGATGCGGGAGCGGGTCCGGGCGTTCGCCGCCGGACTGATGGGCCTGGGTCTGGCCAAGGGCGATCGCGTCGCCCTCATCTCCGAGGGCCGGAACGATTGGGTCATGAGCGAGCTGGGCATCTTCTACGCGGGGGCGGTCGACGTCCCCGTCTCGGTCAAGATCGAGGAGCTCGCGGACCTCAAGTTCAGGCTCTCCCATTCGGGCTGCCGGATGGCCATCGTGTCGGCGAGCCAGGTCGAGAAGGTCCGCCGGATCAAGCACGACCTGGCCGAATTGGAAAAGACCGTCGTCCTCGACCGGCTGGCGCATTGCGACCCGGACGAGGTCTTCGCCGGGGACGTCCTGGACAAGGGGAAGGTTTGGCTCGCGGCCCACGGGCCCGAATTCGAGTCCCGATGGACCTCCGTCCTGGAAAGCGATCCCGCCAACATCTGCTATACCTCGGGAACGACGGCCGACCCCAAGGGCATCGTCCTGACCCACCGCAATTACACGGCCAACATCGAACAGGCCCAGTCCCTCGTCCCCTTCCCCGAAACCTACGTTTCCCTCATCATCCTGCCCTGGGACCACGCCTTCGCCCATACCTGCGGCATCTACACCGTCATGAAGGGGGGCGCTTCGCTGGCCTCCATCCAGCTGGGGAAGACGCCGATGGAGACGCTCAAGAACATCCCCGTCAATATCCGCGAGACCCGGCCCCATTTCCTGCTCAGCGTTCCCTCGCTGGCCAAGAGCTTCCGGAAGAACATCGAGAAGGGCATCCGGGAGAAGGGCCCGAAGGTCGAGGCCCTTTTCCGGAGGTCATTGAGCCTTGCTTACGACTACAACGGGAACGGTTGGGACCGGGGCAAGGGGCGTAAGGCGCTCAAGAAGCCCCTGGTCCTCCTTTCCGACCGGATCCTCTTCAGGAAGGTCCGCGCGCCTTTCGGCGGGCGGCTCGAGTTCTTCGTCGGCGGAGGCGCCCTGCTCGACATCGAGCTCCAGCGGTTCTTCTACGCCATCGGCCTCCCCATGCTCCAGGGATACGGTCTGACCGAGGCGGCCCCGGTCATATCGGCGAATTCCCTCGCCGTTCATAAGCTCGGGTCCTCGGGCCGCGTGGCCGCGGGGATCGAGCTCACCATCCGCGACGGCGCCGGGAGCGAACGGCCCGCCGGCGAGACCGGAGAGATCGTCATCCGCGGAGAGAACGTCATGGCCGGTTACTGGAAGAACGAGCGGGCGACGCGCGAGGCGCTTCGCGACGGCTGGCTCTATACCGGCGACCTCGGGTACCTCGACGCCGACGGCTTCCTCTTCGTCCTGGGCCGCATGAAGAGCCTCCTCATCGCCAACGACGGCGAGAAATACAGCCCGGAGGTCATCGAGGAGGCTCTCGTCGAAAGCTCGCCGCTCATCGACCAGCTCATGCTCTACAACGACCAGTCGCCGTTCACGGTCGCCCTCCTCGTCCCGAACAAGGAAGCCCTCCTGAGGGGCCTCGCCGAGCGGGGCCTGTCGGCGAAGACGCGCGAGGGCCAGGACGCGGCCCTCGGGCTCATCCAGGCCGCCTTGGACACGTTCCGGGAGGGCGGGAGCCGCAGCGGGATGTTCCCCGCCCGTTGGCTGCCCTCGGCCGTGGCCGTCCTCGGCGAAGGCTTCACCGAGCAGAACCGGTTCCTCAATTCGACGCTGAAGATGGTCCGCGGCCGGATCACGGACTTCTACCGCAGCCGCATCGATCACCTCTTCACGCCCGAAGCCAGGGACATCCGGAACCCGCAGAACAGGACGATCGTGGGCCGCTTCAACGAGGACGACTGAGAAATTGACTTTTCCGAGAGACTTGGGGTATGTAAAGTTTCCTGAGCCAAGTCCCCGGAACAGGAGGTCTTGAACATGACAAAGAGATCCCAACCCCTGGGCGTCGGCATCATTGGCGGCGGCTTCATCGCCCGCTTCCACATCCGCTCCTGGGTCGGCGTCCGCGACGCCAACATCCTGGGCGTCTTCGACCCGGACCAAAAGCGGGCCGAAGAAGCCTGCGCCCTGGCCCGAAGTCTCAGGGTCGGAGACGCGCGCCCCTATGGGTCCCTCGCCCGGATGATCGAGAACCCGGAGATCGCCGCCGTCTGGATCTGCTCCCCGAACTACACACGCCTCGAGGTCATGGAGGAGATCGCCGCGACCGTCGGGAAGGGCAAGGGCGGACTGGTCGGGGTCACCTGCGAGAAGCCCCTCGGCCGCAACGTCCGGGAAGCGAAGGCCATGCGGGCCCTCGCCAGGAAAGCGAAGCTGCTGGACGGGTATCTCGAAAACCAGGTCTTCTCCCCCGCCGTCGTCCGCGGCAAGGAGATCATATGGTCCCGGGGAGCGGCCCTCTGCGGCCGGCCGTACCTGGCCCGGGCCGCCGAGGAGCACAGCGGACCGCATATGCCGTGGTTCTGGGAGGGAACGCTCCAGGGCGGCGGCGTTCTCAACGACATGATGTGCCACTCCGTGGAGGAGGCCCGGTACATGCTCACGCCGCCCGGGGCGAAGCGAGCGGTCCTCACGCCCGTCAAGATCACGGCCCACGCGGCGTGCCTGAAGTGGCAGGACCCCAAGTATGCCAAGGTCCTGGCCGACAATTCGGGCGGAAAGACGGATTACATCCGCCGCCCGTCCGAGGATTTCGCCCGCTCGCTCATCGAATACCGGGATGAGAAGGGCCAGGCCCTGATCGTCGAAACGACGACGTCCTGGTGTTATGTCGGCGCGGGGCTCAGGCTCAGCATGGAGCTCCTCGGCCCCGAATATTCGCTCGCCATCAACACCCTGGACACCGGGCTCAAGGTCTTCTTCAGCCGGAACGTCCGAGGGGCGAGCGGCGAGGACCTCGTCGAGAAACAGAACGCCGAGGTGGGCCTCATGCCCGTCGTCAGCTCCGAGGAGGTCGAATACGGCTATACGGCCGAGAACCGCCACATGGTCGAATCCTTTCTGGACGGCAAGCGGCCGGCCGAAAACTTCGACGACGGGCTGAACGTCACCGAGCTCCTCATGGCCGCCTATATGAGCGCCGAGGAGGAGCGGACCCTCCGCTTCCCCGTGCCCGGCCTGGAGACCTTCGTTCCCGCCGTCGCCCGGGGCGCCTGGAACCCGAGGAAAAGATAAGGAGACTCCATGAACAGGACCCTAAGCGCCCTGCTTGCCGCCTTCGCCCTGACCGCGTCCGCCGCCGGACCGGAACCCCAAAAGGCCCCCGCCCCGGACCGGAGCATTCCGGCTTCCGTAAAGGAAGCCGTTGCCGCCGCGGACCTCGACGGGACCCGCATCAAGGAATTCCCCGTAGCCGTCCAGTGCTGGACCTACAGGAAGTACACCTTCTTCGAGACGCTGGAGAAGATCAAAGCCTTGGGGATCAAGTACATCCAGGCGTATCCCGACCAGCCTCTGGGCAGGGAAATGCCCAAGGTCGCATTCGGCCCGGGCATGACCGCGGAGCAGATGAAGGAGGTCCGCGCCAGGGTCGCCGCCGCCGGTCTCGAGATCGTCGGCTACGGGGTATGCGACATCGGCACGACCGAGGCGAGCATGCGCGCGGTCCTCGATTTCGCCCGGCAGATGGGCATCCCGATGGTCGTCTGCGAGCCCGAGGACGACGACTACACGCTCCTCGAAAAGCTCGTCGACGAGTACGACATCCGCCTGGCCGTCCATAACCACCCCGAGCCGGCGAAATACGCCTACCCGGCGCTCCTCGTGAACGACATCAAGGGCCGGAGCGGGCTCATCGGGGCCTGCGCCGATCCGGGCCACTGGATGCGCTGCGGCCTGAGGCCGGTCGAATGCCTTCGCTATCTCGAGGGCCGCGTCCTGGACGTCCACATCAAGGACCGGAGCGATTTCGGGAACGCGAAGGGCGTCGTCGATACCGCCGTCGGGGAAGGCAAGGCCGGGCTCCGCGAGATCCTGGCGGAGCTGACCCTCCAGGACTACGACGGCTATCTGACGTTCGAGTACGAGAACGAGGCCAAGGTCGCGACGCCCGAACCGGACATCCGGAAGAGCCTGGAGAACATCAAGGCCCTGACACATTATGCGGGTTACACCCGGCTCTTACACAAAGAAGAGGGCGCCTTCGACAAGTTCGGCTGGAACCACTACGGCCCGGGCGGATTCACGGTCGACCCCCGGACCGGGATCCTCGAAGGACACGGCGGCATGGGGCTTCTCTGGTACTCCGCGAAGAAATTCCGGGACTTCGTCCTCGAATGCGATTACATGTGCGCCGCAAAAGAGACGAACTCGGGTATCTTCGTCCGTGTCCCCGAGCTCCCGTCGAGCCACGATTACATCTATCATTCGATCGAGATCCAGATCAACGACGCCGGAGAGGACATCCACGCGACCGGAGCGGCCTATGACATCAAGGCCTCCGCCCCCGGCGCCGCCCTGCCCCCGGGGCGATGGAACCATATCCAGATCACTTTCCGGGGCGCCCGCCTCGCGGTCGCGATCAACGGGAAGACGGTCCTGGACTGGGACGCGGTCCCCGGCGGCAAGGTCAGGGACCTCGCGCCCGAAGGCTATATCGGTTTCCAGAACCACGACAGCGACTCCGCGATCCGCTTCAAGGACATCTACATCAAGGCCCTGTGACCGGCGGCGGGGCCGCCGGGAGGGCGCCGAGACATCAAGGAGGGTCGAGCATGACTGGAGACAAAGGGTCCGCGCAATAAGCTGTTCCTGATGATGGTCATGGAATTCTTCATCTGGGGCGCCTGGCTCCCCCTCATCTTCAGCTACCTGCCCAGCCTGGGCTTCTCGCCCATCCAGCAGGCTTGGGTCCTGAGCGCCTTCCCCTTGGCCGCGATCGTCGGCATGTTCTTCAGCAACCAGTTCGCCGACCGAAATTTCGCCGCCGAGAGATTCCTCGGCTTCAGCCATCTCGTCGGCGGACTGGCCATGCTCGGACTCGGCTTCACCCGAGCCTTCTGGCCCTTTTTCGCCCTGATGCTGGTGCACTGCCTCTTCTATGTCCCGACCCTCTCGATCGTCAACTCGATCGCTTTCACCCATATGAAGGACGCCCGGAAGGAGTTCGGATTCGTCCGAATGGGCGGGACCCTGGGCTGGATCCTGGCCGCTTGGCCCTTCACGTTCATCCTTGTGGACTGGGCCAAGGTCAATGCTTCCGCGCCCCGGGGCCTGGTCGATTGGATCGGCACGGCCCTCGGCGCGGGCCTCGCGGGCGCGGCCCTGAAGGCAGGCCACGCGCTGGACGTACATCGTGGCCGGCGCCGTTTCCCTGGCCCTGGCCGCCTACAGCCTCTTCCTTCCCCATACACCGCCGAAGAAGAAGACCTCCGAGGCTCCGTCGGCGGAACGGTTCGCCTGGCTCGAGGCGTTCAAGCTGCTTAAGCACCCCTTTGTTCTCATCCTTTGGATCATCACGTTCATCGACGCCTTCGTCCACAACCTCTACTTCAACTGGACCGGGACGTTCCTGGGCGCCGCGCGCGAGGCCGGGGGCGTGGGCATCGCCGGTAACTGGATCATGCCGGTCATGAGCCTGGGCCAGGTCTCCGAGATCCTGACCATGCTCGTGCTCGGCCTCGTGCTGAAGAAGCTGGGCTGGCGGCTGACGATGCTGATCGGCATCCTGGGCCACGCCGGCCGGTTCGCGGTCTACGCCTTCTTCGCCTCCGAGCCCTGGATGATCGTGACCGTCCAGGTCCTGCACGGCATCTGCTATGCCTTCTTCTTCGCCACGGTCTACATCTTCGTCGACGCGTACTTCCCCAAGGACGTCCGCTCGAGCGCCCAGGGCCTGTTCAACGTGATGATCCTCGGTCTGGGCGTCCTGACCGCCAACACGCTGGGGCCTTGGCTGCTGCAATCGGTCTTCACGGCCGGCGGCGTCACGAACTTCCGGCATCTGTTCCTGCTCCCCTGCCTGACCGCCCTCGGGGCCGCGGTCGTGCTGGCCTTGGCCTTCAGGCCGCCGGCCGTCAAGGCCGAGCCGGTCCCGGGGCTGTGATCCCGTGGTGGCGCCCAAGGTCGAATAGAGAGGTTCGTACGGAGGCCGGGACAAGGTCCGTAACCGGACGCCCGGCCCCGGGCGACGGACCCGCTGTGGTATAATGATCTAAGGGGGTTCAAGCGGACCGGGATGGTGTTCCGGGCCCCTCCCCGGCAATAAGACCATGAAGATAAGGTATCTCGACGGGCCCAGGCTTTATCACGCCTTCCTGGCGGGAGGGAACGCCGTCATCCAGGACCAGAACTATCTCAACAAGATCAACGTCTTCCCCGTCCCCGACGCGGACACGGGCACCAACCTGGCCTCGACCATGAAATCCATCGCCCGCGGGGCGGTCGCCTCCCGGACCATGAAAGGGACACTGGCTTCCATCGCCCAGGCGGCCCTTCACGGCGCCCGGGGCAATTCGGGCCTCATCTTCGCCCAATATATCTACGGCATCAGCCGCGAGCTCGGCAACGAGCGCCGGGTCGCCACCGCGCATTTCGCCGAATCCGTCAAGAAGGCGGTCGCCTATGCCACGCGATCCATCCTGACCCCGGTCGAGGGGACCATGATCACCCTCATCAGGGACTGGGCCGACGCGGTGTACGCGGAGCGCCACAGGACCCACGATTACGTCGAGCTCCTGTCCGGGTCCCTGGAAGCGGCCCGGAGATCGCTCCAGGACACTCCCAAGAAGCTCGCCGTGCTCGCCAAGGCCGGGGTCGTCGATGCCGGGGCCAAGGGGTTCGTCGATTTCCTCGAGGGCGTCGTCCATTTCATCCGCAAGGGCGACCTCAAATCCGTGCCCGTCGTCGAAGACCCGCCTCCCGCGCCCGCCTTCACCGTTCATCGCCACTCGGGCCCGCCCCGGCACCGGTACTGCTCGGAGGCCCTGCTCACGGGGCAAGGCCTCGACATCGACCGCATCCGCGGCCTCGTCCAGGAATACGGGGATTCGGCCATCGTCGCCGGCTCCGACGAGCTCGTTCGCATCCACGTCCATGCCGACGATCCGGCCGGCCTGTTCTCCAGGATCCGGGAGCACGGCTCGGTCGCCCAGATCAAGGTCGACGACATGCGCCGGCAGCAGGAAGCCGCTCAGGCCCCCAAGGGACGGATCGCCCTGGTCGTCGATTCCGCCTGTGACCTGCCCGCCGAGGTCTTCGACCGGCATCAGATCCATCTCCTCCCCTTCCAGGTGTCGTTCGGCGCCGACCTCTTCCTCGACAAGCTGACGATCACGCCGGACCAGTTCTACGATCTTTTCGAAACGGAGTCCGAGCCGCCTCGGAGCTCCCAGCCCTCGGCGGCCGGCGTCGAGGCGCTATTCGCCTTTCTCGGAAGCCATTACGAGTCCATCATCGTCCTGACCCTTTCGGAAAAGATGTCCGGTCTGTACAGCGCCTGCCGCGTCGCCACGGAAAAAGAGCCCGGCCTCAAGATCGCGATCGTGAACTCTCGGGGGCTGTCCGCCCAGATCGGCCTTGTCGCGCTTCGGGCCGCCGAGGCCATCGAGGCCGGGATGAGCCACGAGGACGTGACGGGGCTCTGCGAGGAATGGGTCGCGAAGATCCGCGATCTTCGTCGACGTCACGGACATCCGGCACATGGTCCGCAGCGGCCGCCTCGGCCGGATGAAAGGCCTCCTGGCCAACGCCCTCAAGCTCAAGCCCATCGTCAGCATCGACCGCGAGGGGCGGGGGACGACCGCCGGAAAGTCCTTCACCCGCGACGGCAACTATGAAGAAGATCGTCCGGAAGCTCCGGAAGATCGCCTCCGAACGGCCGATCCACGCCTACGCGATCGTCCACGCCAAGGACCCGGAGCGGGCCGAGACCTATGCCGCCCGGCTGACCGAAGCGTTGGGGCGGCCTCCGGAGTTCGTCATGAGCGCCTCGCCCGTCATCGGCGTTCACGTCGGGCCCGGGCTCGTCGCGGTCGCGCTATCCTGCGAATGACAACCGGAACCTATCTGCTGGCCTCGTTCCTCGCGGTCTTCGTCTACATGACGGGCCTCTTTGCCCTCGCCCTGCTCCGCAGGGACAATTCCGTCGCCGACGCCGGCTGGGGGATCGGGTTCCTCGTCGTCTGGATCGTGACCTTTTTCCTTGAGCCGGGAGCGACGGCCCTTCAGGGCCTTGCCGGCGGCCTGATCGCCGCCTGGGGCCTCCGTCTCTCCGTCCACGTCGGGCTCCGGAACCGGGGCCGGGGAGAGGATTTCCGTTATGCGCAATGGCGGAAGGCATGGGGCCGGGCGTTCGTCCTGAGGACCTACCTCCAGGTCTTCCTGCTCCAGGGATTCTTCCTGATCCTCGTGGCGATGCCCGTCATCTTCATCAACCGGTCCCGCTCGGGACGGATCGGCCCTTTCGCCGCGGCCGGCGCGGGGATCTGGCTCATCGGGTTCCTTTTCGAGTCCGTCGGGGACGCCCAGCTGAGGCGATTCAAGAGAGACCCTGCCCACCGCGGCCGGATCATGACCGGCGGGCTCTGGAGATACACGCGCCACCCCAACTATTTCGGAGAGTCCCTGATGTGGTGGGGGCTCGCGGTCCTCGGGCTCTCCGTCCCCGGCGGATGGGCCGGTGTCGTCAGCCCTCTGGTCATGACGCTCCTTTTGACGAAGGTCTCGGGGATCCCGCTGCTCGAGCGGAAATACAAGGGGAACGCGGAGTTCGAAGCCTACGCCCGGCGAACGAGCGCCTTCATCCCGCTCCCCCCGAAGACTTCCCCGCGCTCCGGGCCCTAGAACCCGGGCGAAATGCTCAGCTGGAAGTGCCAGCCCTTGGCCGGCCGCTGGAACGGATAGACGTAGTTCAGCCCGATGATCAGATAGCCGAAGAGATTGGTCCTCACCCCGAACCCGGCGCTCGTGACCGGCTTCCGGGTCCCTCCCCCGAGGAAGTAGGCCTTATCCGTGGAATCCCAGGCCAGCCCCCAGTCATAGAATCCGAACGCTTCGATGGGGAACGGCCCGTAATATCCCTTTCCGATGCCCAGGACCCGGAAGAGCGGGAATCGGATCTCGGCGTTGGCGATGATCATCTTGCTCCCGTAGAGCCGGTTGATATCGAACTCGCTGAGCTCCTGCTGATTCCCGAAATTGAAGGATTCGTACCCCCGGACCAGGTCCCAGTAGCCGATGTACATTGGCCACATCCGGGCGTCCTCGGCGCTCTTGCCGTATCGTCCGTAATGCAGCGCCCGGAAGGCCAGGGTGAAGGGCCTGAAGGGCATGTAGTACCGGCGGAAGTCCGTAAGGATGTTGAGGTAGGTCAGGGAGCCGACGGAGGGCGAGACCTGGATCGCGTCGGTCCTGCCGAGGATGGGGCTCGTGGCCCCGAAGATGGAGCTGTCGTAGATGTAGGCGCCGGACACATAGCCGAAACTGAGGCTCTTGCTCGTCGGGAGGGTCGTCTTTTCGTAAAGCAGCAGGGTATTGTCGATCAGGGAATAGGCCCGGGTGTAGACCGTCCAGTTGAAGTCCAGGAGACGGTACCCGCCGGCGAACTCGAACCGCTGGACCTGGCTGAGCGGATAGAAGCCGAATCCGGAAAAATCATAATTGATCTGGCGGTAGATGTTCTCCTCTTCGATATAGGCCGGCTCGCCGAAGACCGTGCCCGTGGGAGATCGAATAGAACGGATAGGGGTAGGAGATCCGCTGAAGGACGGCGCCCCAGTTCACCCGGTGCCGGCTGTTCTGATAGGCCAGGACGACGTCGGTGTCGATGAGCCGGTTGCTCGTCTGGGCCATGGTCATCATCGTGTGATAGCCGAGCATGTCGCTCCAATAGGCGGCGATCCCGCCCGCCCCGTAGGTCCCGTAGCGGTCGACGCCGATGCCGACCGACGGCGGGCTCAGGTAATCCAGGCTCAGCTTGGGCTTGTAGGCCGAGACCATGAAATTCGAGTCCTTGGGCAGGCCGAACAGGGGGTTCTTCAGGAGGCCGAGCAGGGACCCTTCGGCCTGCTTGCGGGGCGGCAGGATCCCCAGGTTCGTGTCCGAACTGGGCGAGGAAGGCCTGGCCCTCGAGGGTTCCGGGGTCCTCGATCGCATAGATCGAATACCGGCCCTGGTCGTAGCCGCTGAAGACGAGGCGCCCGCTCTCCTGGGCCACCGAGATGGCCGGGCTGAGCTCGGTGATGCCCGAGATACCCGCATACAGGTTCGTGACCTGGCGGATCTTCCCGGTCCCCAGCTCGATCCGGTACAGGTCGGACTTCCCGCTCTGATCGGAGACGAAGAAGAGGCTCTTCGAGTCGGGCGCCCACTGGGGATTGATGTTCTTCCCCGACGGGAAGGCCAGGACCTTCTCGACCCGGGCGGTCTCCGGGTCCAGCAGGGCGAGCTCGTAGTTGCCGATATCGAGCCAGTCGAGGTTCGTCGAGAATCGCTCGGTGACGAACGCGATCCGCGTCCCGTCCGGGGACCAGACCGGCTCCAGGTCGCCGAACGAATCCCGGGTCATCTGCTTTACGGTGGACGTCTTGAGGTCGTAGATGAAGATATCCGAGAGGCCCCCGGCCAGGGCCGAGAACGCGATCGAGCCGCCGTCGGGCGACCAGCACGGGCTGAGGATCTCGCCGAGCTCGGGGAACGGGATCTCGCGCTCGATCCGGTTCTTCGCGACGTTGATGATCGTCAGGAGCGGCCGGCCCTTGGCGACGGCGCCGAAGACGAACAGCTCCCCCTTGGCGTCCCAGGACCCGGCCGAACGGATGAACTGGAGGCTCTCGAAATGAGGATCGACCGCCGTCGAAATGATCTTCCTTTTGACCTTCCCCGTCATGGCGTCGGCCAGGTAGAGATCGATCGAGAACAGGTCCCTCGTGGACAGGAAGATCATTTCCTTCCCGTCGGGGCTCAGGGACGGCGAAATATTGTAGACGTTCTCCTCGGACCCCAGCACGATGGGCTTGGCGGCCTTGTCCGGCATCTGGGTCTTGTCATAGAGGGGCGTGTATGCGTCCTGCATCGCCTTGTGCCAGTCCAGGGAGATCTGCTTCAGCTTGGCCCCCAGGCTGACCTCGAGAACGGTCTCGAAGCTCCCCTGGCGGCCGACGTTCTTCATCATCTTGCCGATGACCTCGTCGCCCAGGCGGCCCGTGATGTAGGACCAGAGGGCGTGTCCGTAGCGATACGGAAAATATTTATAGTTTTCGAGCTTGCTGATCTGGGGCAGGTCCTTGCGGCGGACCGTGTCCCTCATCCACATGGCGGTATTGGGATCGACGGGCCCGATGGACAGGTATTCGGCCATGCCCTCGATGAACCACAGCGGGATCCTCAGGGTGTCCTCGTAGCCCCGCTGGTTGTCCGAATGGCCCTGGGCCATGACGTCGTACTGGAACGCGTGAACGAGCTCGTGCCCGATGACGTGGTCGGTCTCGGTGAGGGAAGGCCCGTAGGGCAGGATGATCCGGCGCTTGAAGGACTCGGTGACGCCGCCCGTTCCTTCGCCCATCGTTCCCGGGATGACGGTCGTCTGCTGGAACTGCGGGCCGCTGGAGTACAGGACCAGGGGCTGGCGTCCCTTGAGCTCGTGGTTGAACATCCGGGAGAGGCGTGAGTACCAGCGCTCGGCCATGAGGCCCGCCTGTTTGACCGTCTCCCGGTCCTCGAGGTAGAAGTAGATGTCGAAATGCCGGGTCTTCATGACCTTGAAATCGAACTTCTGGTACTGGACCTTGTTCCGCCCGTAGTACTGGGCTGCGAGAGGCGCGGCCAGGGCCGCGAAAACCATGAGGCCGACGACGGCCAGGATGACCGATCTTATGCGCGAACGGGACGACATGGTGTTCCTCCTTTGAAGACCGTATTTTACTCCAAAACGGTTCTTGCCGACATCGTTCATTCGAACCCGCCCATGAACTTCAACGTCCGCCCGGAACGCTTCGTTGCGGCCGGGACGGAGACGAGGGTCATGGGCGCTCTCCCTTTTTTCCTACGATTCCCATAAGTATTATACCATTTTCCGGGCCCGGAATCGGCCCCGGGCCGCCGCCGGCTCCGGCATTTGACCTTGTCCGCGCTCTTGAAGTAAGATTCCCGGGAACGTGAGCATCACACTCGGGATCGTCGTCGTCCTCGCCGTCATGGTCCTCGCCTACGCGGCGGCCAAGGCCCGGAAGCTGTCGGTCGAGATCAGCATGTTCTGGGCGGCCGCCGGCGGCGGGCTGGCCGGGGCGGCCCTCGGGACCCCTCCCCTGGCCGATCTCCCCCGGCATCTCGTCGAAGGCGCCTTCACCTATCTGGACGTCATCCTCCTCTTCTTCACGGCCACGCTGTTCATGGCCATCGTCAGCGCCTCGGGCGGCGTCGACTACGTCGTCCGGGCGACCCTGAAGACCTTTTACCGGGCGCGCATCGTCGCCCTTCTCATCCTCATGGTCCTCATCCTCATCCCCGGAGCCCTGACCGGGGCCGGGAGCGTTTCCCTCCTCGTCGTCGGCGCCCCGGTGTCGCTGGCCCTCCTCGGCCTCGGAGTCCCCCGGAATCGGGTCGCCGCCATCCTGTTCATCGTCGCCGGTCTGAGCGCGGCCGCCCCGCCCGTCAACATCTGGGCCATGATGCTCTGCGCCGGGACGGCCATCCCTTATGTCGGCTTCGAGCTGCCCCTGGGAATCCCGGTCATTATCCTGGGGACGTTCACCGTCCTCGTCCTGGGCTGGAAAAAGGAAGGGACCCGGAGCCTCGACGAGGTCCTGGCCGGACTGCCCGCGGTCCCCGAACGGATGCGGCTGTGGCGGGTCGTCCTGCCCTTCCTCGTCTTCTTCGGCATGGTCGCGGCCTACCGTATCTGGCCGTTCGCGACGCCCATCTTCGGCCTGGCCCTCGAATTCGTCGTCGCGGCGGCCGTCGCCGTCCTGGTCAGCCCCGTGCGCCCGAACGTCCTGATCCTTTCCAGGAAGACCGTCCTGAGATTGCTTCCCCTGCTTTCCTCGCTGGTCGTCGTCGGCATGCTCCAGCAGGTCATGACGGCCACCGGGGTCAGGGGCCTGCTTTCATACGCCGTCATCTCCATCCCCCTCGCCCTCCTCTTCGTTCTTTTGCCCGTCATCATCCCCTTCTCCGAAGGCGTCCTTACCTACGGCGGGGCCGCCATCATCGGCATCCCGCTCATCTGGTACCTGGATTCCCTGGGCTACCACGCCACGGTCGTCATCGCGGGCCTGAGCCTCCTCTGGCCGCTCGGGGACGGGCTGCCGCCGACGGCCCTCATCGGCCGCCTGAGCGTCATGGTCTCCGACTACAAGGGATCCTATGGGAAATTCCTGGCGAGCGCCTGGCTGCCGTGGCTCGTCATCACGGCGGTCGGCCTGCTCATGGTCATCTACAGCGCCAAGCTGGCTTTTCTCGTCCGGTGGAGCATGTAAGACATGGCCTTCGTGATCATGGTCGCTTATTACGTCCTCTGCGCCTATCTTGCCGGACTCCTTTTCTGGAGCTTCCTGAAGGAAAAACGGAGCCGGGAGGAGCTTTGGCTCTGCCTCCTGGTCATGATCCCCCTGGTCCTCCGGCTCTTGAGGGTCAAATAGATGAGCCTCATGAAGCATGAAGGCGCCTCGAAAGGGATCCTCCTCGCGGCGTTCGCCGCCCTCCTCATCCTCGGCGGGCGCCCTCTCTTCAGACATCGTCATTCTACGGTCCCGATCGTCATCGGCCCCGGAGTGACGCGCGTCGCCAGGCTCAGCGACTTCAGCCCCTCGCTCAAGGGGACGGCTGGAGACACGACGGTCTTCGTTCTCGAAGGCCGCGAGCCCGGCGGAAAGGCCCTCATCATGTCCGGGACCCACTCCAACGAGCCCGCCGGACTCCTGGCCGACATCATCATCATCGAGAATGCCGTCGTCGAGCGAGGGACGCTCTTCGTCATCGCGTCGTTCAACAGCAGCGCCGGCCGCAACACCCGGCCCGGCGACGGGTACCCGCTTTATTTCGACATCCCCACGGACTGGGGCCGGAAGCGGTTTCCCATGGGGAACCGGGACGCCTCGCCCCTCGACCAATGGCCCGACCCCGACGTCTATATCCATTACCCGGAGAAACAGCTCCTGTCCTACATCGACGCCCGCAACTCGAACAGGACCTGGCCCGGCCGCGCCGACGGGCCGCTCATGGAGCGGGTGACCTTCGCGGCGATGGAGCTCATCCGGCGGGAGAGCGTCGACGTGGCGATCGACCTGCACGGGGCCGAGACCATGTTCCCCGTGACGAACTGCATCGTCGCCCCGGACCGGTCGTCGAAGATCGCGACGCTGGCGTCTCTCACCGTGAAGGCCGCCGAAGGGTTCGACAGCCACGTCGAGCCCTCCCCGCCGGGCTTCCGCGGGCTCTCTCACAGGGAGATCGGAGACTATTCCGGGGCCGCGCCCTTCCTGCTCGAGGCGCCCATCCCCTTTCTCGACCAGCCGACCGGGCCGAAGACGGTCGGGCTCCTGCTCGACGGCAAGGACCCCTTCCTGCTCAGCCTGGCCGCCAAGAAGAAGCTCTTCGTCCCCTACGACGCGTCGGGATGGCCGATGGACAAGAGGGTCGGTCAGCATCTATCGGTCATGCTGGAGATCCTCCGGCAGTATTCGCGGAAGACGCCCGGCCGGGAGATCGCGGTCCGGGGCGTGCCCCGATACCGCGAGGTCGTCGCCAACGGCACCGGACGGTTCTTCCACGACCCTTCGAAGGCGGACCCGAAGTCCGTGGTCTCGTACCGATGAGGCCCCGGCTCACGAATCGCGATCAGGGAGAATAGACATGAATCGAAACGTGATCATCGTCCTCGGCATCCTGCTCCTTGCGGCGGGCAGCTTCGGCCAGGACCCGCCCAAGGCCGGGATGCCGGTCCTGACGACATCGGCGGGCCAGAGCCCCGACGTCGAGACCCTCAACATCGTCATGGAGGAGGCCGGCCTGGCCCACGATTATTGCGATGCCCCGACGGCGGAGCTCATCGCGACGGGCGTCGGCCTCGGAGGAAAGGTCTCCGGCCCGGGATTCCACGTCGAGATCGGGACGGACCTCGCGAAGTTCCCCAAGGGAACGGGCTACCGGACCGTCATCTTCGCCATCGGGGCCAGCCTCAAGGGCATGGGCGCGTCCGGGCTGACGCTCGAAAGCGAAGAGGCCCGCCTGAAAAAGATCCTCGAATACTGCCGCAAGAACAAGATCCTCGTCATCGCGGCCCATATCGGCGGCGAATCCAAGCGCGGCGCCCCGAAGAGCGACAACGAGCGGATGATCGACGCCGTCGCCCCGTTCGTCGATTACCTCATCGTCACCAAGGACAGCAACAAGGACGGGCGTTTCACGGCGATCGCCAAGGCCGGGAACATCCCCCTGTCCGAGGTCGATTACGCGCTCGGGCGTGGTCGACCTGTTGAAGCAGGCCTTCGACTGAGCGGATCGGGAAGAGCCCGCCCGGCGGCGGACGTTCCGATCACTCCGGCGGAAGGCCCTGCTGTTTCCTCTGGGCGGCCTTCTGGGCCTCCAGGCCCTGCTCGGCCAGCGCGTACAGCCTGTCGATCAGCATCCGGATCTTGATATTCGTCAGCTTCCTCTTGCCCGAGCTCTGGGTCTCGAAGTGCTCGCGGAGATAGGCTTCGATCTCGCTCTCCGACATCATGGTCCGGACGATGGGATCCTCCGCCATCTGGGCCTTGAGGGCCTCCGGGTCCTCTCCCCGGACGGTGATCTGGTTCTCCTCGAGGGTCCGCCGGCGCATCTCTTCATACTCCCGCGGCGCGTAGACCGGGATCGGACCGAGGAGCTTCTTGGCTTCCCGGACCACGTCGGCGCAGAAGCCCCTCCCCGCCTTGAGCAGGTTGCGGGCACGATAATACTCCGGGGAGCCCGGCGGGGTCTCCTCCTTGAGGTATTCCCTGAAAGCCTCCAGGGCCTTGACGAGGATCTCGGACCCGCGGGAAGCCTTGATGAAGATCTCGCGTTCGATCGGCGTCGGCATGGATCGATCCCTTCCTAGGCGTCTATTTATCACACTCCGGCACGGCTGTCCATGAGCCGCCGCGTCATTTCACCAGGATCGACGCCGCGACGACGTTGGCGACCTTGCTCCTCATGGCGATGATGTCCCCCTTGTCGTCGGGGTGGACCCGGTTCGTCAGGAAGACGACCGTCGTCCGCGTCTCCGGGTCGATCCAGATGGACGTGCCCGTGTAGCCCGAATGCCCGTAGGATCCCGGGCCGAACAGGTCGCCCCGGACCGAGGCATAATCCGAATCGAGATCCCAGCCGAGCCCGCGTCCGGCGGCCCTGGCCTTCGGGAAGATCTCGGTCATGCGCTCAACGGCCAGCGGGCTGAGGACCCTGACCTTGCCGAGGGCCCCGTCGTCGAGCATCATCTGGGCGAAAAGCGCCAGGTCGTCGGCCGTGGAAAAGAGCCCGGCGTTTCCCGAGATCCCTCCCTGAAGCCTGGCCAGGGGATCGTGCACGACGCCCCGGAGGGGCTTCCCGTCATAGGCCTGCGTCGGAACGCAGAGATCGAGATAGGCCGCAGGGGGAACGAAGAACGTCCGCTTCATGCCCAGCGGCTTGAAGATGTTCTCGTCGGCGAAGGAGGCCAGGCTCTTCCCCGTCACCGATCTTCAGGATATGGGCCAGGGTGATATAGTTCAGACAGCTGTAGGTGAAGTCCGTCCCGGGCGCCGATTCCTTCCGCAGGCAAGCGATGTGTTTGACCAGCGTCTCTGTCGGGCAGGGGTTCCCGTACAAGCGTTCGACCTCTTTGGGATCGGTGTAGGGAGGCAGGCCGGAGGTGTGGGTCAGAAGATGCCAGAGGCGCGCGTCCTCCCCGGGCAGTCCGCCTTCGAGGATGTACGGCGCGAACTCCGGGACATAATCCTTGACCTTGTCCATGAGCCTGAGGCGGCCCCGCTCGACGAGGAGCATGATGGACGTCGCCGTCGCCACGGGCTTGGTGACGGACGCCATGTCGAAGATCATATCCGCGGACATCGGCCGGTCTTCGGGGACCCATTGGCTCAGGCCGTAGGCCTTCCGCCACACGGTCCTGCCCTTGCGGGCGACGAGCAGAACGGCGCCGGGAAAATCCTTGCGTTCCAGGGCTTCGATCATGAGCGTATCCAGGAGCGCGAGCCGTTCGGCCGACATGCCGACGTCGCCGGGCTTCGCGGCCGGAAGGCCCTGCCCCAGCCCCGTCGCGGCCGGGACGACGATGGACGGCCAGGGCGATCCATGTTCTCAGAAATGGTTTCTTCAAGGTTCCCCCTCCCTATTGTCCCGCGCCCTCATTGGGCGGGACGTCCTTCCAGACCAGCCCGTCCTGCCGGATATGCCAGCTCTCCCCGTCCCCGTTCCGATAGATCGCTTCGAACAGGTCATCGGTGGCCTGAAGGGACGGAGGATAGCTCCACCCGTCCGGTTTCATGGACTTTTCTCCTTCGAGATCCAGGTCGGCGAGCGCCGTCGCATACGCGCCGTTCGCGTCGCGATAGGCCATCTCCCGATAATAGATACGCCGCAGGGCCCACTTCACCGGCTCCTCGAAGGCGTCGGAGAACAGCTCCTTCCCTTTGCCGGCGATCTTGCCCGTGAACTCGACGAATCCCCACATCTCAGGGTAATGGATATTGACGATGCCCTGGGGCGACCAGGACCAGTTGTCCTCGAGGTAAGGCTTCCCGCTCCCGGGGTCTCTGGCCTTGATATAGGCCCCGTTCTCGGTCTCCAGGCGATACTCGACGCGCGTGAAGTTCACCCGCCACTGGTCCCCGGGCTCGGGGCGGAGCTTGTTGCCGGGCAGGCACTCCCTGAGGACCTCCCAGGGAAGGGCCATCTCGACCGTCCAGCCCTTGTCCTTGTCCTTCGGCGCGTTGAGCGTCCCGTTGACGGCGATCGCCGTTCGCAGGCCCCGGATGTCCCAGGCGTTGACCGCCGGCCCCCCGTCGCGGTAAGGCTTGAGGAGCAGGAGGTCCCAGATGGTGTTGAGGGCGTTGATCTCGAGCTCGTAATAGGCGTGCGTATCCCCGTCGGGATCGATGAAGACCTCGAAACAGTTCTCCTCGAAGATGACGGAATCCCTGTCCTTATAGGTGGCCCAGACGTTCGGCTCCTCGAGCTCCGCGGCGACGTAGAAAAAACCGGCGTCCCAGAGCATCTTGACCCGGGTCCGGAAGCGCGGCCTGGGGCGGGCCGGCCCCTCCATATCGACGAAGCTCTCCGTCCACTCGGCCTTCTTCCATGACGCCTCGTCCAACCGCCCGTCGATCTCCGGAGGTTTCGGAGCCCTGTAGCAGACATAGAACCGCGGATCGAACGGGATCTTCGGCTCGGGGACGCGGATATCCGCGGCAAGCGCGCTCCCCGCGCAGAACAGCAGCGCGAACAATGCGGCGGGCATGGCCTTCCTCCTCGCAGCGACGACTTCAACGGGCATTGGACCTTTAGTTTATAGGAGCGAGGCGCCGGGATGTCAAGCCTTCTTGTCCCCGGCTTGAAGGCGGCGGATCGTCCGGGGCCGATTCCAAGCCTCGCCTCCCCGCGCCCTGTCAGAACGCGACGTATTCCAGGCTGTTCCCGTGCCGGGAGAGGAACTTCTCGAAGTCCCCGAAGGCGATCTCCAGCGTCGCCGTGTTGACGTTGGGGTGGAAGTTCAGCTTTTCGGCCGCTTTGAGCCCGGCGTCCACGACGACCCGGACGTCCTTCCCGATGTCATGGATGAGCCCGAACGGAGAGACGGAACCCGGCTCGAGCCCCAGGTAACGCTTCAGCCGCTCGGGGGACGCGAAACTCAACCGGTCCTCTCCGAGCGTCCGGGTCAGGGTCTTGAGATCGACATGCCGGGATGCCTCGGCGATAACGAGGTAATGCCGGTTCCCCTTGTTATTCCGAAGGAAGAGGTTCTTGCAGTGGGCCCCGCGCAGGTCCGTCCAATATCTTTCGGCCTCGGCCACCGTCGCCACCGGAGGGTGGGCGTGCCGGACGTACGGGATCCCCAGGGCTTCCAGGCAGTCCAAGACTTCGCGTTCGGGATCGTTCATCGGCCCCGGCCCTTCGTGAAGACGCGGGAACCCTTGTCAGTAGAGCCCGCGGACGCAGGCCAGATCGTCGCCCGACACCGTGTTGCTCGCGCAATAGCTCGCATACGGGTACATGATCGACGTCGTGCACGAGTTGTGGCCCAGCCCGATGGCATGGCCCGATTCGTGCGTCGTAATGTTGTCGATGTTGAACCCTCCCTGACAGCCGGACGCGAAGAAGAGCCAGGCCTTGTCATAGAACTTCATGTCGAACTCGGAGATGTGCTTGGTCGCCGTGTTGTACCAGGTATAGGTCACGGCGATGGCGTTGCCCTTCGACTCGTTGGCGAAGAAGATCTCGTTGAGCCCGTTCAGGGCGACGCGGGTCGTCGTCGTCCCCTCCGGACTGCCAGCTGATCACGTTCCATGCCCGCAAGCCGGACGCGACAGCCCCTTCGACCTGCGCTTGGGAATTGCCGTCGTTATTGACCGTGTTCAAGAGATACGGGACCGTCGCCGTCGGCCAATGGGCGAATGTCGCACAGCAGGTCGGAGGCTGGGGAGGCCTGGGCTTCTTGGCCTTCCGGCCGGCGTCCTGCTTTTCGAGAAGCTCGAACCCCTTCGCGGTCTTCTTCAGGTAGGCCTTGATCCTTTCGCCCTTATGAAAGGCGGGGCTGTCGGAAACCATCAATCCCAGGTTGCCCACGACGCCGCCCTCGACCGAGAAGGCCACGGCGGCTTCGGGCATCCCCTTGAGCCATTTCTCCACCCTGAGGGAGACGCGGCTGAAGATCAGCTGTTCCCCGGCCTCGTTCAGGCCGAAATAGCCCTCGACCATGGCGATCTCGCCGACGGCGATATGCGTGGATTCGAGGTCGAGCCGGTCGACCTTCGACGCCGTCATCGGCACCGCCGCGAGGGCGGCGATGACGACCACCGAGATAACGATGCGTGATTTCATGGATCCTTCCCTCCGTTCCCTGCTTTTCCCGGCCCCTGGGGCCTGAGTAATAAATAAACCAAGGAGACGAGGAAAGTCAACCGGCGGCGCTCGAGCGGCGCGCGTGACCCAAGGGGCGATTTTGTATACAATCATCCCATGAGCGAACGTTCGAAGGCTTCCGTCCTGCTGACTCCTCTGGCTCTGGGCCGGATCTCCCTCATCAACCGGTTCGTTCGGTCGGCGACGCAGGATTATATGGCCCGAGACGACGGCGAGGTAACCGACAGGCAGGTCAGCCTCTTCCGGACCCTCGCCGAGGGCGAGGTCGGCCTTATCATCACCGGGCACGCCTTCGTTAATCCCCTGGGCAAGGCCGGGCCGAACCAGATCGCGATATTCGACGACCGATTCGTCGAAGGGCTTTCGCGCATCGCCGAGACCGTGCACGCCGCGTCCTCATCCCGGATATTCGTCCAGATCGCGCACGCCGGGAGGCAGACGAAGGCAAAATACATCGGCGCGACGCCCGTCTCGCCCTCCGCCGTTCCCGACCCCGTGTCGAAGTCGGCCCCGAGGGAAATGACACCCGGAGAGATCGAGGGCCTGGTCCGGGATTTCGTCCGGGCCGGCCTCCGGGTCAGAAAGGCGGGCTTTGACGGCGTCCAGATCCACGCCGCTCACGGCTACCTCCTCAGCTCGTTCCTCTCTCCGCATACGAACCGCAGGACGGACCGGTGGGGGGGCTCTCCCGCGAATCGGGTCCGCGTCATCGTCGACATCCTCAAAGGCCTCAAGGCCGAGGCGGGAAAGGATTTCCCGGTCATGGCCAAGCTCAACACGACGGACTTCCTGGCCGACGGCCTCTCGCTCGATGAAGCCGTCGCGGCCGCCCAGGCCCTCGAGGCCGAAGGGCTCGACGCCATCGAGGTGAGCGGCGGCATGGCCGAATCCGGGAAAGGCTCCGTCTGGACCGGGCTCCGCGCCGAGGCGGACGAGGGCTATTTCGTGGAGAACGCCGCGGCCGTGAAGAAGGCTGTCCGCATCCCCGTCTCGGGCCTCGGCGGGATCCGGACGCTGGCCGCCGCGGAGAGGTTCGTGGCCGCAGGGCGGGTGGACCTCGTCTCGATGTGCAGGCCTTTCATCCGAGACCCGCATCTCGTCCGAAAATTCCGGGAGGGAACGATCGACAGGTCCGACTGTATCTCCTGTAATAAATGCTTCAATCTGCGCGGCATCCGATGCGCCCAGAAATGAGCCGGCGGCCCTTTCTCCCGGTCCTTCTTTCCGCCCTAGGCTTCGGCCTGAGCACTCCCCTGACCAAGCTCCTCCTGAGAGACATCGCCCCGATCTCGATGGCGGGCCTGCTCTATATCGGGGCGTTCGCCGGGCCTGGCTTTTTACACCGGCGCTCGGCTGGCGTTCACACCGAGAACAGGCGCCCGGCAGGAACGTCGTTTCGAACCCCTCCGCGCGCGCGGATCTTCCCTGGCTGGCGGGGGCTATCCTGTCCGGAGGGATCGTCGGGCCCATCTTCCTGATGGAAGGATTACGCCGGATGTCGGGCGCGTCGGCGTCCCTCCTTCTCAACCTCGAGGGGCTGGCCACGGCTCTCATCGCCGTCCTCTTGTTTCGCGAGCCGGCCTCCCGGAGGACCTGGGCCGCTCTGGGAGCGATGACCGCCGCCGGCGTCCTCACGACCTGGGATCCGGCCGGGGGGCGCTTCGAGACCCTCGGCCCGTTGTTCATCCTTATCGCCATGGCGGGCTGGGGGCTGGACAATAACCTGACCCGGAACATCTCGGACAAGGACCCCGTCCTCATCGCCGCCATCAAGGGAATCGTGGCCGGAGGGATTACGCTCGGACTGGCTGCCGCGGCCGGGGAGCGGATGCCCGCCGGATTCCCCGCGGCGGCGGCCCTTGCCGTCGGGGCCGTGTGCTACGGCTTCAGCCTCGTCCTGTTCATCGTTTCGCTCAGGCGGCTGGGAGCCTTCCGGACCGGGGCTTTCTTCAGCTTCGCCCCCTTCGTCGGGGCGGCCCTTGCCCTCCCCGTCCTCGGGGAGCCCGTCCGTTGGACCCTCGCCCCGGCGGCGGCCCTAATGGCTCTGGGGGTCGTTCTGATGACCGGAGAAAAGCACGATCATATCCATAAGCACGTGCGGCTCAAGCATTCGCATTCCCATGTCCATGGCGATCTTCATCATGGCCATGCCCACCCGGGGATGACGGACATGCCCCATTCCCACGAACATGAGCATGCGGAAACCGAGCACACGCACGGCCATTGGCCCGATGGGCATCACCGCCATGATCATGACGGCGGGTGATCCCGTATCTCCGGGGCCTTTCATGCCCCGAGATCGCGGCGGGCGGCCTCCATCAGGATGAAGAAGGCCTGTCCTTCGGTGGCGGTCCCCGGCGCCTCGAACGTCGGCGAGCCGCAAACGTCCCGGACGAGCCCCAGGCGGTCCACCTTCGAGCGCGCGGCTTCGCGCATCTTGTCCGCGCGGGCTTTGTAGGAGGCGTCGAACCGGCCGTCGCCGCAACCCCGATAGATCGTATAGGCCATGATCTGGGACAGGTTCGTTTCGACGAATGAACGCGGGTCATCGACCACGTCATGGAAAAAGCCGTCCGGCCTCAGCCAGACCAGACAGCCGTCGACGGTATCCCTGATATAGGACGCCACCTTCTTTCGTTCCGCGGTCATCGAAGCCGGCAGGGCTCTGAGGACGCGGGTCATACCCGCCGCCGCCCATCCGTTTCCCACCCCCCAGAACGCCTTCCTGCCGAAATCGTGCTTTGCGTCGTCCCAGATATGAGAGAAGAGCTTCTTGTCCGCGTTCCAGAGGAGTTTCCGGAACCCTTCGATCTGCTTCAAGGCCTCGTCCGGCCTCCCGGCAACGGCCAGGAAGGGCGGCGCCATGTACATGGAATCGATCCAGACCTGGGGCCTGTCGTCGATGTGATACAGGGTGCCGTCCGCGGTCTTGGGGGCCTTGTTGAGGAAATAGTCGAGCATCCGGTCCGCGCCCGCCTTGAGGCCCGGGTCCCCCGTGAGCCGCGCCGCGTAAAGGACGGCCTCCCCGTTCGAGCCGGGGTCGGTGACCCCGTGATTGTCGTTGATCTGGCCGAGCCTCCCGTCCTCCGAGATGCGGATGAGGGCCTCCTTGGCCATGAGGACGACGAGGTCGGGATCTCCCCATTCGAGGATCGCCTGGGCGGCGGTCCCCTGCTCCCAGGCCATCCTTTGCATGGACAGCATGGCGATCTTGACCCGGTCGACCAGCGGATCGGCCCACGCCGTGGTGCCGGTCGTCCCGTCCCCCGCCCCGAGCTTCGGAACGCTCGCCGAAAGGCCCGCCGCTCCCCCGCAAACCACGGCTTTCCTGATGAAGTCCCTTCTTTCCATGCTCCCTCCTTCGCGGCCGCGGAGTGAAGGCTCAGGCCTTCTCCGCGACGAGATAAAGCTGCGGCGACCTCAGCCGGAATGGATCTCCCTCGGTCGATCCGAAGGTCTCCGTGGTCCTGAGGCCCGCCGCTCCCAGCATCCGGACGATCTCCGCCGCGCTCATGACAAGATGACGCGAGGTCCTCGTCTCCGTCCGGCCGTCCCTGACGAACACATAATGCGTCTCGACAGTACTTTCCCGGGCAAGATATGTATTCTCCGCGAGCAGCGTGATCTCCCCGGCCGGGGTCCAGTCCCTTTCGGGAAAATCGGGAAGGATGCTCTCGGCGGCCATGGCCGTGTTGACGATGAACCTTCCGCCGGGTCTCAGGGCGGCGGCGACCTTCGTGACGAAGGCGGCGCAGCTGTCCCGGTCGAAATAGCCGAAGCTGTTGCCCAGACAGTAGGCGGCGTCACACGGCTCGAAAAGGGCGATCTTGAGGACGTCGCCGAGCACGGCCCGGACGGCGAGCTTCTCCGCCCGAGCGATCGCGGTCAGCTCCTCGACCGCTTCCGGGGAAATATCCACGCCCGTGACCCGGTACCCTTTCCGGGCGAGCTCCAGGGCGTGACGCCCGAATCCGCAGAGGGCGTCCAGGAAAGCCCCGCCTTTGGCGACTCCGGACCACTTTTCGAGGAAGCGGACCTCGTCCGCCGTCCAATCCGGAGGGACCGCCCGGCGCCAGAAGTCCATCGGGACGCCCGTGAAGAACTCTTCGTACCACTCGGACATGAGACGATTATAATCGATGTCCCTCGAAAACTCGATACCGGCCGCTCCCTATCGACGCCCTCCCTTTTTCAGCTCGACGAACGAGGAAAGCGCGAACCAGCGGTTGTCCATGGCGGAGGCGTAGCCGACGAGCCTGTCGCCCTTGAGCTTGAGCATGATGCCGGCATTGTGAGGATGCCTGGCGGCGTCCGAGGTCGGGATCGCGGCAGGGGTGAAGCCGATGAGGAGGCCCCTGTCGAACGAAACCCTGTTGAGGAGCGTCTCGAACCCGTCCTTGGGCTTCACATGGATGTCACCGTCGGATTCGAAAACGAGCGTCAGGGGCGTTTCGCCTTCATAGGTGCGTAATTTTCCGGTCCAGGTCCCCAGGAGTTCCGCCGGCGGCATGAATTTCTCGGGCTTCTTCTCTTCGGTCTTCCGGCGCGCCTTGATCGCCTCTCCGTACTTGGGAAGGAGGACGGACAGGATGTCGTCGCCCAGTCCATAGATGCGCCCGTGGCGGCCGTTGGCCAGGACGCAGACGGCGATGTTCTCGGACGGAACGATCTTGAGCTCCGTGCTGACGCCCGGCATTCCGCCCGTATGAGAGACGGTCCGGTAGCCGTTGTCGTCCTTGGCGACGGCCCAGCCGATGGCGTAGTCCTTATCGGGCGCCGTCGAGGCCGCCTCGGCCTGCATGGCGTCGATCTCGGCGTCCTTCAGAATGGCCTTCTGCTCCGGAAGGTGGTCCTTGAGATGGAACATCCCGAACCGGACGAGGTCATGGGCGCTCGAATAGACCGCCGACGCTCCCGGGTGATCGAAATCATAGAATGGGATGGGCTTCTGGTCGTCGTCGTATCTCTGGGCCGCGAAATCGGCGAGGCCCGGCCCGATGCCGACCGACGTCCGGGTCATATCGAGCGGGAAGAAGACCTCGGTCCGCATGAAGTCCGCGTAATCCCGGCCCGAGACCTTCGCGATGATGTGATCGATGAGGCCGTACCCCAGGTTGGAGTACATATAGACCTCTCCCGGAGCCCAGACCAGGATGCCGTAGCGGCGGATGGTCTCTTCCATGGGAGGCCGCTCGTCCGGCTCGTTCTCGTAGAAGAACTGATAATGGAGGGGGAGCCCGGCGGTGTGATTGAGGACGTTCCGGACCGTGGCGGGAGCGCTTTCCTCGGCCAAGGCCGTGAGCTTCACTCCCCCGAGATAGTCGTCGACGGGCTTGTCGACATCCACGAGCTTACGGCCGGCGAGGACCATGAGCCCCGTGGCCGTCACCGGCTTGGAGATGGAGGCCAGGGAGTACATGGTGTTGGGCGTCGCCTTGATCATGCGCTCCCGGTCCGCCCAGCCGAAGGCCTCTTCCCAGATGATCCTGCCGTCCCGGGCTACCGCGATGCTGATCGACGCGACCCCGGATTCCTTGAGCACGTCGAGGACCTTGGCCTTCAACGGCGCGAGGGCTTCGTCCCCCGGCAGGCCGGAGGCGCCGGCGAGCGTTACCAGGGCCAGGACGATCCCGAGACGGATACGATGCTTCATGATGACTTCCCTCCGAGCGCGATTTTAAGAGCCCAGTCTACAGGAATGCGGGGCCCGGCGGCAAATGGTATTCGTCCGGCCCGCCGCACGCCGTTAATGGTAACGCTTTTACTGAAAAGCGAGAGGAGGTATAATGTCCCCCAGCGAGGCCGTAAAGGAGAAAGATCATGGCCAAGTTCGAGGGTGTGAAATGGATGCCTCTTCAGATGCGCTACCTCCTCCCGGACAAGAGGTTCGAGACTTTCGAGAGCGAGGCGAAGGTGTTCGCCATGTCGCGTTCCATCCAGTACGCCATGTTCCTGTGTTTCGAGGGGATCCGCTTCTATGTCAAGAAGAACGCCGGCGGCGGGCTGGACGTGACCCTTCTCAACTGGCACCGGAACCTCGAGCGGCTCCGTCGCGGGATCGCCTTCAACCTCGGGCAGGGCCAGCAGGATTGGATCCCGTCGGCCGAGGAGCTGGAAGCCGTCTTCATCCATAGGTATTTCAAGGACCCCGCGGTCCGGCCGTTCCTCGAGGAGATGGCCGCCCAGGACGCCCAGGGATATCTCCGGCCGTTCACGGTGGATGAGGAACACTCGATGGGGGTCACGTTCCCGAACCTGCCCGCCATCCGCGCCTTGGCCTGCCGGTACGACCGCTATCTGGGCGAGCCGTTCTGCGGCGTCGTCATTCCCCACCTCGTCCGGGCCCTGGGCATCAACGGGACGGGGTGCCTGAAGCTCGGCATCAACTATCTGATCAGCGTCAAGGCCATCGACGAGGCCAAGAAGATCTCCCCCGACGCCGCCGCCGCCCTGTTCCTGGACGACGATCCCCGCGCCCCGCTCGACGCGAGGGCCATCACGGAATGGGACTCCTCATGCTGTCTGTTCGGGCTCCGCGACGGATCGGTCGTCAAGATCCCCGAGAGCAGCCTCATCCTGCCGTCAGTCACCATCCAGGGCATGGTCGCGGTCCTCAAGGGACTGGGGGTCCCGGTCGCAGAGCGTCATGTCTCCTATGGAGAGCTCCTGGATTGGGTCCGGACGGGCCGGCTCGTGACGGTCTGCAGCGTCGGGACCGCGGGCATCCTGAACCGGTGCGCCAAGCTCGTGCTCACCGACAACGACCTGAAGATCGTCGGGACCCACCAGCCGGACGAGGGCCATCCTCTCTATGCCAAGCTCCGCGAGGCCCGCGACTACTACTGGAACATCTACAAAGAGAAGGTCCGGCTGCCGGCCGGCATGAAGCTTCACAAGTACGTTCTCTAAGGCCCGCCGGGTACGCGGGGGCCGAGGCGGGCCGGGGCGATGCTTATTCGATGAGCCCCATCTTCTTCAGGGCCCGGTCTCCCCTGTCGCCCTGGGGCGCGTCCTCGGGGAGGTAGAGCATAACGCCGTTCTTGGCCGGACGCAGGACCAGCTTTCCGGCCTCGGCGAACTCCATCGTGGCCTTGACGGGATCCGCGCCGTCGAAATACTTCCGGAAGGCCTCGTTGAAGCCGCTGTAAACCGAGTGGATGCCCTTGAAGTTGGCGTTCCTCAACCGGACGACCGCCAACCGGATGAATTCCTCGGCGACCATCTTATCCGACATGTTGCCTCCTCTTCCCGGATATAGGAAGGACGGGCGGATCCGGGATATCGTCTCACCTGCGACGTGGCGGGGCTTGCGGAGAGTTCGCCTCCGATATAATATCGGCGCGAAAACAAGTCCCCTGACGGAGGCCTCCCATGATCAAGAGCCCTTCGGGCATCGGCCTGGCATTCTTCCTTCTGATGGCCCTTATCCTTCTTTCCCTCTTATACGCGGCCGGAGACGTACCGGGTGTCGATACCGACCGCCTGGTCCGGGACCTGGGGGATCCCGATCCTTCGGTGCGGGAAAGGGCTGCGGAAGCGTTGAGCTCCGTCCGCCCCGCATCCGAAGAAGTCGTCCGCGCCCTGATCGGAGCGTTGGCCGACCCCGATCCTTATGTCGCCGGGAAAGCCTCCGCGGCCCTGGCCGCCCTCGGCCCGCGATCGGTGAACGCCCTCGCCGCGGCCCTGCGCTCCGAAAGCGCCGACGTCCGCTGGGGCGTCGTCAGCGCCTTCGCGAAGCTCGGCCCGGACGCCGGGAACGCCGTCCCCGGACTCATCGAAGCCGTGACGGACAAAGATGCGGATGTCCGTTGGGGCGCTATTGTCGCGCTTGGAAATATCGGCCCCCGAGCGAAGGCCGCCGTCCCTGCGCTCCTCGAGGCCTTGGACGACGGGGATGCGGATATCCGCTGGAGCGCTTCCCGCGCCATCGCCGCGCATCGCCCCCGAGGCGGCCCGCGGCCCTTCCGATTGGCGGCCGGTCGCTTCCCGGATAGAAAGCCTGCTCCCGGCCCTCATGAAGGAATGCCGCGTCCCGGGCGTCTCGGTCGCCCTGATCTCGAAAGAAGGGCTGGCCTGGTCGAAAAGCGCCGGGGTGCTGAGCGCGGGCCATCCCGACCCCGTGACGCGCGGCACGCTCTTCGAAGCCTGCTCCATGAGCAAGCCGGTTTTCGCTTATCTCGTCATGAAGCTCGTCGAGGAAGGCCGGCTCAGCCTCGACGCTCCCCTCTCCCGGTATCTGCAGGACCCGTCGCTCCTGGGCCAGCCCGGCGCCGAGCTCATCACGGCGCGCATGGTCCTCTCCCACACGACCGGATTCCCCAACTGGAGGAGGCGCGGCGAGGAAAGGGGCGGGCCCCTTCCCGTTTGGTACCGGCCCGGATCGCGCTTCGGTTATTCGGGCGAGGGGATGTTCTTCCTTCAGCGGGTCGTCGAGAAGATTACCGGGGAGCCTCTCGACGTCATGAGCCGGAGGATGCTGTTCGACCCCCTGGGGCTCGCCCATGCGAGCTACGTATGGACGCCCGGACTCGACGCCGACCTCGCGTCGGGCCATAAGGAGTCGGGAACCCTGCTGTCGAAAACGCGATACGTTCACGCCAACTCGGGCTATTCCCTCTATACCTCGGCGGACGATTTCGCGCGGTTCGTTCACGAGATGATGAAGGCCGACCGGTCGGCTTCCTGGTCCGTCTCGAGGGCCGCGGTCGAAGAGATGCTGCGTCCGCAGTCGGGGGTTTGCGAACGGGAGCCGATCGAACGACCCCGCCTGGCCAAAGGATTCGCCGCTTATTGGGGTCTCGGATGGTCTCTCAACGAGACGGCCTCCGGCTGGATCGCCCACCACAGCGGATCCAACAGCTCGGGCTTCCGCTGTTTCAGCCAGTTCCACCCGGCCAAGGGCACCGGTCTCGTGATCATGACCAACGGGCTCGGCGGAGGAGACCTGTGGACCCGGCTCGTCAAGGAGGTCGGGGATTATTGAGCTCCGGTCCGGGAAGTTCTCCCCGGCCGGAGGACGTCACATCTTCCAGGTCCCCGCGACGACGATGTTCGCCCCGGTGACGACGGCCGCCTCCTCGGAGGCGAGGCAGGCGACGGCCCCGGCGACATCGCCGAAGGTCCCGATCGAGCCGGGGGGGATCTTCCCGGGCGGCATGACGCCCCCCTCGATGAGCCCCGGAGAAACCATGTTGATCGTGATCCCGTTCGCGACCTCGGACACGGCGGCCGTCCGGGTCAGGATCAGCAGGCCCGTCTTGGCGATGGCGTAGGGCATGATGGTCGGGAACGAGCCGATCCGCTCGGCCCGGCCATAGCCGATATTGACCACCCTCCCCCACCCGCGGCTCCTCATGCCCGGAAGCGCCGCCTTCATGCAGAAATATGCGCTCTCCAACACGGCGCGGAACATGGCGTCCCAGTCCCCGCCGCTGAGCTCCTGCCACGGTTTGACGAGAAAGGGCCCGACATTATTGACCAGGATATCGAGCCGTCCGAACGCCGCTTCGACCTTCCGGACCAGACCCTCGGCCTGCGCCTCGTCCGTGATGTCGGCGCCGAAAGCCGCCGACCGCGTCCCGCCCCGCTCGATCTCCGCGGCTGTTTCCGCAGCCTCCTGCGCCGACCTCCGGTAATGGACGGCGACGCCCGAGGCCCGGCCCGCGAGAGCGAGCGCTATCGCCCTCCCCATGCCCTTCGCCGAGCCCGTGACCAGGGCGACACGATTCCCCTTTGGTCCGTCTTGAGTCATCGTACCTCCCGCCTTCCGCCCGGGCGCCGTCACCCGAGCCGGCCCACCGCTTTTTCGACCGCCTCCAGGATCTCGCCCGAAATGACGAGCTCCTTGAGCCGGTTGATGTCGTCGTAAAGGGGGCGGTCTTCCTCGAGGCGCGCGACGTGCTTTCGGACGACTTCGTAGGCCGCCGCGACTCCGGGGCCCGGTTTCGTGGGTTTCCGGAAATCGACGGCCTGCGCCCCTGCCATGAATTCGATGGCCAGGACGCCCCAGGCGTTGTCGATGATCCGGCGCGTCTTGAGGGCAGTGGTCATCCCCATGCTGACGAAGTCTTCCTGGTCCGCGGCGGCCGGGATGGAGCCCGTCGCCGCCGGCTGGCAGAGAACCCTGTTCTCGCAGACCAGGGCGCCGGCCGTGTACTGGGTCAGCATCAGGCCCGAGAACATCCCCGCCCCCTTGGTCAGGAACGCGGGGAGTCCGGCGTTGAGATGGGGGTTCATCAGCCGGTTGAGCCTCCTCTCCGAAAGCACGGCCACCGTCGTGACGGCCGTTCCCAGGAGCTCGAGGGCCAGGGCCATCGGCGTGCCCTGGAAATTCGCCCCGGTGAGGACGATGCCCTCGTCCGGGAAAAAGATGGGATTGTCGGCGGCGCCGTTGAGCTCGATCTCGAACATGGAGCGGGCCCATTTCAGGGCGTCCCGCGCCCCGCCGACGACCTGGGGCGTGCTGCGCAGGCTGTAGGCGTCCTGGACCTTCTTGCCCCCGCGGGCCAGAAGCGCGCTTCCCTCGCAGATCCGCCGGATGTTCTCCGCGGAGACCTGGGCCCCGGGATAGCCGCGGACCGCGTGGACGCGGGGATCGTAGGCCTTCATGTTGGCGTTCAGGACCTCGAGGGTCATGGCGGCCGCGATCTCGGAGTGCTTGAGCCAGCGGTCCGCGTCGAAGATCTCGATCGCGCCGAGGCCGGCGATGACGTTGGATCCGTTGATGGCCGCCAGGCCGTCGCGCGCCTCGAACACGACCGGCCGGATCCCGGCCCTTTTCAGGGCCTCGGCGGCCGGGAGCCGCTCCCCGCGATAGAAGGCCTCTCCCTCTCCCATCAGGGCCAGGGCGATCTGGGACATCGGCGCAAGATCGCCGCAGGCCCCGACGGAGCCCTTCTCGCAGACGACAGGCGTGACCCCGGCGTTGAGCATGTCGGCCAGCGTTTCGGTCACGACGAGCCGCAGTCCGGAATGGCCGTGGCAATGGCAGCTGATCCGGCTGAGCATCGCGGCCCGGACGGCCTCCAGCGGCAGGGGGTCGCCGATCCCGGCGGCATGGCTGTAGACGATATAGCGTTGATATTGCTCGACCTGTTCGGGTGTGAGAACGACCTCGGCCAGCTCGCCGATGCCCGTATTCACGCCGTACATGATCTCGCGGTTCCGGATCTTATCCTCGAGAAGGGTCCGGCAGGCGAGGATCCGCTGTTTCGCCTCGGGCCGGAGGGCGATGGGCTCTCCGTCGCGGGCGACGCGGACGACGGATTCGATGGTCAGGCCGTGGCCGTCGATGGATATGGTCATGACGTTCTCCCTCGCCCTCAACTTAAGGCAAACCGGAGCCCAAAGGCAAGGACAATATTGACTTCCCGGGAGCGAAGGTCTATAAATATACATCCTTCGTACGGATCGACTCGTCCGATAAGAGGCCTTTTCCATGACACACGACACCGAGCACATCATGATCACCGGGGCCGCCGGCCAGATCGGCTCCGAGCTCGCCGCGGCGCTGAGGAAGCGGCACGGAGCGGATAACGTCCTCGTCACCGATATCGTCGCTCCCTTGGGACCGACCGCGGAAGCCGGCCCGTTCGCCCTTCTCGATGTCACCGATCGCGCCGGGATCGCCGCGATCCTCCGCAGGCACCGGATCGGCGTCGTTTATCATCTTGCCGCCCTCCTGTCGGCGACCGGGGAGAAGAACCCCCAGAAAGCCTGGACCATCAACATCGGCGGGCTCTTCAACGTGCTCGAGGCGGGCCGCGAACTGGGGCTGAAGCGGATCTTCACGCCGAGCTCGATAGCGGTCTTCGGGCCCGCGACGCCCCGGCACCGGACCCCCCAGGACACCATCCTCGACCCGACGACCATGTACGGGGTCACCAAGGTCGCCGGCGAGCACCTCTGCGATTATTATGTCCGCAAGTACGGGCTGGACGTCCGGGGGTGCCGCTTCCCGGGCATCATCAGCCACGAGACGCCCCCCGGCGGCGGGACGACGGATTACGCCGTCGCCATCTTTTACGAGGCGGTCCGGGCCGGCCGCTACACTTGCTTCGTGAGGGAAGACACCAGCCTTCCGATGATGTACATGCCCGACTGCCTCAAGTCGATCCTCGATCTGATGGATGCCGACCCGGCCCGGCTCCGCCATCACTCGAATTTCAACGTGACCGCCATGAGCTTCACCGCCGGCGAGCTCGCCGCGGAGATCCGGAAGTACGTCCCCGGCTTCGTCTGCGAATACGCGCCGGATTTCCGCCAGGCCATCGCCGACTCGTGGCCCGCCTCTCTCGACGATTCTGCCGCGCGCGAGGAATGGGGCTGGAGCCCGGCCCACGACATGGCGTCCATGACGACGGACATGCTGGCCGCGCTCCGCAAGAGGAAAGCCGAAGGAACGCTCTAGATCGCAGGGCCGGAACAGGCCCGCGTCTCCCCTCCTTTAGAAACTCCCAGGGAGTCCCCGCGATCGGGCTATCCGAGCCTGGATCTCAGGAAGTTCGGCAGGGCGAACGCCGCCCGGTGGATCTCGGGATTGTAATACTTGAGGCCTTTGGGGATCCGGAGCGTCCTCTTCGCCGCGGGATCGACCGCATCCGACAGGAACGTGTAGACCCAGGTCCCCACAGGATACGTCGGCACCGGCCCCAGGTAGAAGCGCACGTGCTTGAACATCTTCCCCAGGAAGCGGGCCTTGGCCGCGTGCTGGTCCAGGTGGAGGACGAGGGAGCCCGCCTGGGCGGCGATGATCCCCCCCGGCCGGAGCTTCTTTCGCAGCTGCCGGTAAAAGCCTTCCTCGTGGAGGACCGTGGACGGTCCGACGGGGTCCGAGGAATCCACGAGGATGACGTCGAACTTTTCCTTCGTCTCCCTGATGAAGACGTTCCCGTCGCCGACGACGAGTTCGGCGCGGCCGCCGGCCAGGGGCTCCTTGATCCAGCCGAAATGCTTCTTGCAGGCCTCGATGACCAGGCCGTCGATCTCGACCATCCAGGCCCGTTCGACCGGGTGCTTGAGGACCTCCCGCAGGGCGCCGCCGTCCCCTCCTCCGATGATCAGGACCTTCCGCGGGGCCGGATGGGAGGACAGAGCGGGATGGACGAGCATCTCGTGGTAGTAGAATTCGTCCTTATCGGTCGTCTGGAGAAGGCCGTCCAGGAACAGGACCCGCCCGTAATCCCGGTTCTCGATGATCTCGATCTTCTGGAAAGCGGACTTTCGGGCGTAGAGGACCTTCCGAGCCTTCAGGAAGATCCCCGAGGTCGCCGTCTGGAATTCCCGGGCTTCGGTCCGGTCCTTGTTCAAGGAGGATTTCTTCATCGCCGTCTCCCTCGTCTCCGATCGACCCCGCGATTATAGCGGCGAGGCGGATGGCTGTCAACGCGATCCGAGGCGGCGGTCAGAGGGATTTTTCGATGCGCACGCCGCTGTAATATTTCTTGAGGATATCCTGATACAGGGCTCCGGATTGGGCCATCCCGTAGGCACCGACCTGGCAGAGGCCGACCCCGTGGCCCCAGCCCCGCCCGTTGAAGATGAAGTGGCTGATATGCCCCTCGGCGTCGTATTCGCGGTCCACCTCGAAGAGGATGTCGCGGAGCCCGAGGGCCGTTCGGATGCGCAGGCCCCGGACGAGGACCTGCCGCTCTGTCCCCGTGATCTCGAGCTCGACGACCCGGTGGGACGTGCCCCTGCGCCGGACCGAGATATCGATGAGGCGGCCGACGGGGTAATGCTGATTGACCGAGTTCTCCAGCTCCTCGCGGGACTTTCGGACCTCCCAGCGGTTGAATCGGGAGGCGCGGTCGAGCAGGTTGGAGGCGGAAGGGAAGAAGACCTCGAGGAGCCTGACCTCCCCTTCGGCTTCAAGCCAACGGACCTTCTCTCCCCCGAGGAGATGCAGACGGGAGGCTAACGATCTGGTCCCGTCCAGGTTCCTCAGGAGGAACATGCGCGGCGAAACCTTCAGGGACCTCGGGCCGTCGGATCGAGCGAGCTCCAGCCCTCCTGCCGAGGCGGAACGGAACGTCCCTTCCTGATAGGGATCCGCGTGTCCGGACAGGAGCCGGGAAAGCGCGTAGGCGACCTCGGCCCGCGTCGGGGGCCGGCGGGCCCCCTGCGGCCCGGCCGCGAGGAACGGGAATATCCCCATTTGAACGCAGTAAGCCAGGTTCCTCCTGTCCTGAGGCTTGACGCCTTCGAGGTCGCGGAGGATGAAATCGACCTCGCTCGGAAGCATAAGGTTTTCGACATGGCCGCGCAGGTCGAAGGCCGATACGAGGAGCCCGGCCAGGGCGGGGAAATCGAACGCTCCGGTCCCAGGGGTGTATAAAAAGCCCCCTTTCTCGGACAGGGCCCGCGCCTTCCGGGTCCAATCCGTCGCTTCGGAGAGCGGGCAGGGCGCGGAGTAATAAGAAGCTTCTGTCTCGTACGGAAGGATCCCCCGCCCCATGAGTGCCGCCAGCTCTGCCGTTATGTCCCGGCCGGCCGCGAGGACGGGGGCCAGGCTCGCACCGCCTGGAACCGTCCACTCGGGCCTTTTCTCGATCGCGCACTCCGTGCCCTTCAGATAAGCGACGGGCTTGCCCGAGAAGATGTTCTCCACGTCCTCCGTCATGCCGCCGCAGGTGCTCATGTAGAGGGCGTTGATGAGGTTCCCCTTATAGCGGATGACCTCCCCCCGGGTATCGTCCACGGCCCGGCTGCTCAGGGGTCGCTCGGCGTCCAGGCCGCCGTAGACCTGGGAGGCCGGCGTATCGCTGAGATCATAGCCGAGGGCCCGGTACTGGCCGAGGTTCTTGATCGCGTACGTCCGCGCGGCCACCGCCTGGGCCTTGAGGGCCTCGATCTCGCCGAACTGGTCGGGAGAGAGCTCGCCGGGGACGACTCCCTTGAGATAATCCTCGAGGTTGAGGACATTGATGAGGACCGCCCCCCGGGGCCCGCCCCTGAGGACGAAGATCCCCCTGTATCTCCGGCCGTTGAAGGAAAGGAGGCTTTCGGGGTGGCTCGGGATGAAATAGAGCACCGAATCGCGGCCCAGCGGGCGCAGCCCGTTGCGGATGAGGACCCACCGGGAGCCCGGCTCCTCCAGGGAAATGACCTCCCTCAGGATCCAGATATCTTTAATTCCCCTGGCGTTCAGCCCGGATATGGCGGAAAGCGCGTCTCCCCGGGTGAGATAATCGCCTATCTTGACCTGGAAGACCCCCCCGAGGCCCGATTCGGAGGCTTCCTCCACGGATACGTTGAGTCCCGACCTTTCCCTGAGCCCGGCAGCAAGCTGCTCGGCTTCGTTCCGGTCCTTGGTCTGGGCCATGAGGAGGACGAACTTCTCGGTGAGCCGCTCCTTTTCCCCCTTGATCCGGGCTTCCTCGACGTCGTCCCCCAGGAGCTCGTACCCGGCGCCCACCTCGTAGACCTTCATCCCCGAGGAAGAGCGGACCACGGTCTCACCCGGCGCCGACCGCAACCCGATCCTGATGACGGGGTTCGGAATTACGAAGCCGTGGAAAAAGGAGTTCTCGTTCCCGAACTCGACGGGCACCCCCCCGATGAAGACGAGTCCGGCCAAGACAATGATATAGCGCTTGATACGGTTTATATGCATGGGAAAGCTCTGCTGACTTCAGGGCCGAGTATATTATACGGCTCTCCGAGGTTTTTTGTCAAGAATAATATTCAATATATGCTATACCCGTTTCGGATAATACTAGGAGTTGTGGTCCGGGTTCCCTCGAGGAGATCACCACCTTAGCGAAACGAGGGTTGGCTGTCAACAGAACCTCCGGAATGCCCGAGCCGGCCCCGATCCCCTGAAGCGGGCGATCAGCCGGATTTCTTCCGGAAACGCGCCACCCACCCCCCGCCGGAGGCTAACTCGACCCTCAGGCGTTCCCCCCTGTTGAGGGTCCTGACGTCGCGCCTGACGTCCGAAGCGTACCTATCGACGTTGGGGCCGTCGGAGAAGATCTCGGCTTCATAGCTCCCGTCCTCGAGGAAGTCCAGAGGGATATCCAATGCCCGGGGCGACCAATCGGTCATGGCGGCCGCGTACCAATCCCCGCCGGACCTCCGGGCAAGGGCGACGAAATCCCCGATCCGGCCGTCAAGGGGCTTCGTTTCGTCCCAAACGGTCGGGACCCCGGACAGGAAGCCGATGACCTCGGGCTCCCTCTCGTAACCGGAAGGAGAGTCGCAGAGCATCTGAAGGGGGCTTTCATAGACGACGAACATAGCCAGCTGGTGACAACGTGTTCCCTGGCTCATCGGAAGCTCGAAGTCGGGGCGGAAACGGTCCTTTCGCGGCGTTGCGCATGGCCCCGGGAGTATAATCCATCGGCCCGGCGAGCATCCGGGTGAACGGAAGGACAAGATCGTGGTCGGGAGTCGGGGAATCGCTCCACTTGACGTGCTCGAGACCCATGACCCCCTCGCTCGTCAGGATATTCGGATACGCCCGGTGGAGGCCGGCCGGAAGATGAGCCCCGTGGAAATCGACGAGGAGGCGGCGTTTGGCGGCCGCCTCGGCGCACCTCCAGTAGAAGCCGACCATCTTCTGATCGTCCCGGTCCATGAAATCCACCTTGATCCCCCGGATCCCCCATTCCGCGAACCGGTCGAGGGCCTTTTCCATCTGGCGGTCCAGGGTCAGCCAGACGCACCAGAGGACCAGACCCACCTTCTTCCCTGAGGCATAGGCGGCAAGCCCCGCCAGGTCCATATCAGGCGCCAGCTTGAAGAGGTCCGCCGGATCGGACCAGCCTTCGTCGAGGATGACGTACTCGATGCCGTTCCGGGCGGCGAAATCTATGTATTTCCGATAGGTCGCCGTATTGACCCCGGCCTTGAAATCGACGCCATAGAGCATGTTGGCATTCCACCAATCCCAAGCGACCTTGCCCGGCCTGATCCAGGCCGCATCCTTGATCCGGGGCGCCCCCGCCAGGCGGAAGAGAAGGTCGTGCCCGACAAGGCCCGCGTCCGAATCGGCGATGGCGATGACCCTCCAGGGGTAGGTGCGGTTTCCCCGGGTCACGGCGATATGGCCGGCCGCCTTGGCGACCTCGAGCTCGCGGTCGCTCTTCTCCCGCAGCTTCTCCTCGAGGGGGAAGGGCGCGAACAACCCCTTGAGCTCCGGGGCTCCGGATTCTGTCCCGGAGAGGAACATCCCGGGGTAGTCTTCGAGGTCGGCCTCGGCGACGGCGACCCTGGGCCCCCCTTCGATCTCGACGACCACAGGGGCGTATCCGAACCGCTTCGGGCCGATCTCCGCGAGCGGCAGATGGACGTAGGGGCTTTCGAACGAGGTGTGAAAGGCCTCCGTGAAGGGGAACCATACGAAGGGCTTGCCGGGGAAGGCGAAGGTCGCTTCCTCGGCGTTTATCGTGATCTTCTGGCGGTACCCCGTGAAGAAACGATAGGCGACTCCATCATCATAGGCCCGGAAACAAATCCCGTAGTTCCCCCGGATGCGGATCGTCAGCTCGGAATATCTGTCGGGAACGAGGGCCCTTTTTATGCGGACGGAGGGCAGGATCGTCTCGTCGACGGACCTCGGCTCGACCCTTTCGACGACCGTGGACCGGCCCAGGACGACGTTGTCGTTGATGGTCATGGATAGGAAGGACGGGGCCAGGACAGGGCTCGATCCGTACGTGACCGAATAGGAGACGCGCTTTCCCGCTTCGATCGTCACCCGGACCTTCTGGCCGGGGGAGACGAGCGTATAGGTCTTTCCGGCAAGGGGGCTCCCCGCGAGGCAAAGGGCGACGAGGAGGGCGGCGGGAGATCGATTGATCATCTGTTCCTCCTTGGACGGCAGCGCCGAGCTCGGCTCTTCTTGAAGAAGTACGCTCCCGAGGGGGCTATGGTTGCGTCGATTCGTGTGGCGTCCATGGCGGGGCCTTCGGGTGATTTTACTTCCTTTACTTGGCCTTGCCAAGCTGATAATATGGGGGGCGGTCCCGAGATGGTCAACTATATTCTGCTCTATAAGATACGCAAGATCGTCAAGAAGCTCCTCAAGGACAAGATCGCCGACGACGAGCTGGCGACGACGCCCCGGTCCTGCCTCGGCTGTCTGGCCGACGAGATCAGCTGGGAGATCTACTATCTGGTCAAGGAAAAGGACGGCGACAAGGCGGAATAGCGGCCGCCACGTCAGCCGCCCTCGGGCGTCTTGTCCCGGAGGCGCTTCTTGAGGGCCTCCCACCATTCGATGCGCTTGCGGACCTCCTTCTCGAACCCCAGGTCGCCCGGCTCGTAATATTTACGGCCGCGCAGGCGCTCGGGAAGCGTCTCCATGTCGGTCGTCGACAGGGCGCTGTCGTGGGCGTACTGGTAATCCCTGCCGTAGCCGATCTCCTTCATCAAGGGCGTGACGGCGTTCCGGATCTGGAGCGGAACCGGCTCATGGGGGCTGCGCTCGACCTCGCGCGTCACGGCCGTGAAGGCGGAATAGACCCTGTTGCTCTTGGGTGCCGAGGCCATATAGATGACGGCTTCGGCGAGCGCGAGCTCGCCCTCGGGCGTTCCGAGGAAGTCGTAGGCTTCCTTGGCATGGAGGGCGACGGCCAGGGCCTGCGGATCGGCAAGGCCGATGTCCTCGGAGGCGAAGCGGACCATCCTCCGGGCGATGTAAAGGGGCTCCTCGCCCGATGCCAGCATGCGGGCGAGCCAATAGAGGGCCGCATCGACGTCGCTGTTGCGGAGGCTCTTGTGGAGCGCCGAGATGAGATTGAAGTGCTCCTCTCCCTTCTTGTCGTACAGGAGGACGCGCTTCTGGAGGGCTTCCTGGACATCCGCGGCGGTGATGACGCCCTTCCGGGCGAGGCTCGCGGCGATCTCGAGGCTGTTGAGGGCCCTGCGGGCGTCCCCGTTAGCGTAATCGATCAGCGTCCGGAGGCCGTCGTCGTCGATCCTGAGCTTTTTGGCTCCGAGACCGAGGGCTTCGTCGCCCAGGGCCTCCCGGACGATCCGCTCCAGGGCCTCTGTGCCCAAAGGGTTCAATACGAGGACCTTGGTCCTCGAAAGCAGGGGCGCGATGACCTCGAAGGAGGGATTCTCCGTGGTCGAGCCGAAGAGGATGACGTCGCCCCGTTCGACGTAAGGAAGGAAAGCGGCCTGCTGGGCCTTGTTGAACCGATGGATCTCGTCGATGAACAGGACGACGGGCTTGCCCGACATCCGGCGCTGGGCCTCGGCCTTGGCCATGACCTCCTTGACGTCCTTGATGCCGGAGAGGACCGCGCTGAAGAAGACCCAGGGAAGGCCGAAGTGCTTGGCCAGCATATAGGCCAGGGTCGTTTTCCCGGAACCGGGAGGCCCCCAGAAGATGATCGAAACGATCTGCCCGGACTCGATGAGCTCGGAGAGGATCTTGCCCTTTCCGAGAAGATGTTCCTGGCCGTAGAAGCGGTCCAGGGTCGTCGGTCTCATCCGCTCGGCCAGAGGGACCAGAGAGCTTTTTCCCGGGGTCACGACGCGATTATATCAGAAAGCGGGGCCCGCCCGCGACCCGCTCCCATCGGCTTGACGGCCGGCGCCGGGCCGTGCTAAGGTTAGGGCTCGTCCGATGACCGCAAAAAAAGAATCCGCCCAGCCCAAGCTCTTCAAGGAGGCCGCCGCTCCGGACAAGCTCGTCTACAAGGTCGAAGAGGTCAGCCGCCTGACCAAGGTCGAGCCGTCGGTCATCGAGGCCTGGGAACAGGAGTTCCCCTTCCTCCGCGCGGGACGGACCGGGAGCGGCCAGCGCTACTTCCGTCCGAAGGACATCGAGATCATCCGGAGGATCCGCCAGCTCATCGACGAGAAGAGCCTGACGATGGCGGGGATCAAGCGCCGTGTCGAAGAGGAGTTCGGGCTGCGGCCGGCGGGCCCGATCCATCCTGAAAAGCTCAAGCGGGCCCTCTACGACGTCCGCGACGAGCTCCAGGACATCGTCGTCGCGCTCGAGAAGAAGCCGAAAAAGGGGGCTGGATAATCTCCCCGTTTCTGATATAATCTCTACCTGTGTTCGGGACGTGGCGCAGCCTGGTAGCGCACATGCTTGGGGTGCATGGGGTCGGCGGTTCAAATCCGCCCGTCCCGACCATTACCAATTCCCTCTTTGCCCCTATCTGCCGCCGGAGGGAGTCTCATCCCGCTGTTCCCTTTGCGTTTCGTCGCAGCGGCGAACGCTGACCGCTGACAAAGGGGAGAACACGCGCTATGATAGAAGGGAGTTATTACAGGCACGGACGACATCGGAGCGAGGAGGGCATATGAGCAAGATGGCAAAAGAAGCCGGAGGGGACGACCTCCGCGGAAGGGTCCTGGAGCTCAAGGCGCTGATCAATTACCAGGCCGGATCCGTCGTCAGCCGGGAGGTCATCTCCCAGAAGTCGGGGACCGTGACGGTCTTCGCCTTCGCGGCGGGCCAGGGGCTCAGCGAGCATACGGCTCCCTTCGATGCGATGGTCGTCGGGCTCGACGGGGAGGCCGAGGTCTTCATCGCCGGCGAGCCGAACCGCGTGACGATGGGCAACATGATCATCATGCCCGCCGGGATCCCCCACGCCCTGAAAGCGGAGGGGAATTTCAAGATGCTCCTCGTCATGATCAAGAAATGAGCGGGCGGAGCATCTCCGCCCGGCGGCCGAAGCCCCTCGTCCTCCTCACGAACGACGACGGGTACTTCTCGCCGGCGCTCGCCGCGCTGGCCTCCCGCCTCCGGCCCGCCTGCGACGTGCGCATCGTCGCCCCGGACCGGGAACGGAGCGCCAACTCCCTTTCCCTGACCCTGCGGCGCCCCCTGCGCCTCTTCAAGGTCCGGCCGGGCGTCTACGCCGTGGACGGGACGCCGGCCGACTGTATCTATCTGGCCCTCAAGGCGCTCCTCCCCCGCCGGCCCGATCTCGTCCTGTCGGGAATGAACCTCGGACCCAACCTCGGCGAACAGGACATTTCCTATTCGGGCACCGTTGCGGCGGCCATCCAGGGAACGTTCCTGGGGATCCCGAGCGTCGCCGTCTCGCTCCTTCCCGACGCCGCGGGGAACTTCGACCTTGGGCCCGCCGCCGCGTTCGTCGCGTCCGTCGCCCGGCGCCTGCTCGCCAAGCGGCTCCCTCCGGGGGTCACTCTCAACATCAACATCCCCCCTTCCCCGGTGCGGGGCGTCCGGATCGCCGGCCTCGGCCAGAAGCGATACCAACCCGAGGTCATCGAGAAGAGGGATCCGCGCGGACGCCTCTATTACTGGATCGGGACGAGCGAGCCGGAGGCGTCCGGCGACGCCCGGAGCGATATCCGCGCCGTCGCCGGGGGTTTCATCTCGGTGACGCCCATCCACACCGACCTGACCGATTACCCGATGATGCGGCACCCCGGCCTGACCGGCCTCCGGGCCTGCCTCGGGGCCGGGGCCAAAACCCCGGGCGTGCTCAAGAAGGGCAAAAAGCGGGTTTCGCGCCCTCGTTCCCGATAGCCCATCAGCCGGTCTCGGCCGAAAGGGCTAGCGGGACCGGCCGCGCCGCCGGTGGCGGATGAACTCGAAGGCCCCGGGCACCATCGAAATGAGGATGATCGCGAGGATGACGAGGGAGAAGTTCTCCTTGACGAACGGGATATTGCCGAAGAAATAGCCTCCGAACACGAACAGGGCCACCCAGCCCACTCCCCCGATGACGTTGTACGAGAGGAACTTGCCGTAGCTCATCTTGCCGATGCCGGCCACGAACGGGGCGAACGTTCGGATGATCGGGACGAACCGGGCGAGGATGATGGTCGCGCCGCCGTACTTCTCGTAGAAGGCGTGGGTCCGGTCGAGGTATTCCCTCTTGAAGAACCGGCCCCCTTCCTTCCGGAAGACGCTGGGCCCGAGCTTCTTCCCGATCCAGTAGTTGACCGTGTCCCCGAGGACCGCCGCTACGGCCAGGGCCAGGAAGACCCAGCCGACCTTGAAGAACTTGAAGGTCCCCAGGGAGGCGAACGACCCGCAGGCGAAAAGGAGGGAATCCCCGGGCAGGAACGGCGTGATCACGAGGCCGGTCTCGCAGAAGATGACGGCGAACAGGATGACGTAGGTCCAGATCTCGTATTGGCCGATGAGCTGGCTCAGGTGTTTGTCCAGATGGACGATGATGTCGACGATCTTCAGGATGAGGGGCATCGGCGTTTTCTCGTGAGCGGTAATATACATGGGTCCGGACCGAGATTCAAGGGGACGGCCGCCGTTTCCCGGGTCCGGGCGATTCTGCTAGAATGGCCGGGAGGTCCGTATCCATGGCGATCGACAAGGCGGCTTTGATCGACGGGGCCATCGCCCGGCTTTCGCCGCTCGAGACCGAATGCACGCTGTGCCCGAGGATGTGCCGCGTCGACCGGAGGACGTCCGCGAGAGGGATCTGCCGGACCGGCGCCGCTGCCCGGGTCTCGCACGCCCTGCTCCATTTCGGGGAGGAGCCCGTCCTCAGCGGGCAGGAGGATTGTTCCAGGATGGCGGAAGGGGCCGGAGGGTCGGGCACGGTCTTCTTCGCCGGCTGCAACCTGAAGTGCCTGTTCTGCCAGAACTACCAGCTGAGCTGGCTCAACGAGGGAATCCCCGCCGCCGACGACGCCCTCGCGGCCATGATGCTCGACCTCCAGGGCCGCGGCGCGCTGAACATCAACCTCGTCTCCCCCACCCATGTCATCCTTCCCATCCTCCGGGCGCTCCGGAAAGTCTGGGCCCGGGGCGGACTCTCGGTCCCCATCGTCTACAACTCCAACGGCTACGACAGCGCCGATGTCATCGCCCGCCTGGAGGGGATCGTCGATATCTATCTCCCCGATCTGAAGTACGTTTCTCCCCGCCTGGCCGCGGAGTATTCGGGCGCGGCGGATTATTTCGAAAGGGCCTCGGCCGCGGTCCGCGAGATGTCCGTTCAACAACCCGTCCTGGAGCTCGACGCGCGGGGCATCGCCCGCAAGGGCCTCATCGTGCGGCATCTCATCCTTCCCGGCCACGCGGAGGACTCCATCGAGGTCCTCCGCTGGATCCGGGCCCATCTTTCCCCCTTCATCGGAATGAGCCTCATGAGCCAGTATCGTCCCTGCCACGAGGCCCCCGAAGAGCTCCGGCGGTCCGTGTCCCCCGAAGAGTATCGCCGGGTGGCCGATACGGCCCTCGAGCTGGGCTTCGAGAACCTGTTCCTTCAGCCGGAGCCCTTCGCCGTCGGGGAGCACCGCGTCCCGGATTTCGAGAGGAAAGATCCCTTCGATTGGAAATAGGCGCGATGATTCAATTCGTCGTCGGCGGCTGGGCCGGCGCATAGGATCGCGCCTTGGGCAGACGGTATTCGGGGATGCCGCAGGCGATCGCCAGGGCCCGCAGCTTCGTCTGGATCACCTGAACGTTCTCCGGTCCCATCCGGAAGAGATGTTTCTGGGCCGGGCTCATCCCCTCCAGCTCCGTGTCGGCCAGGGCATAGCTCGCCACCTTCTTCTCCAGGATGACCCTGCCTTCGACGACGGGCGTCGCCAGGAGCTCCGCGACGGCCCGGGTCAGCGTGGCGTGAAAATCCTCGTCGGGATATCCGAGTTCCCGGTAGGCCTCCTGGAAGAGCGGCTTCAGGGAGACGTACAGCCTGGCCGATGCCCGGACGTCGAGCGAGATGAAGGCGTCGGCCACAGGATCGTAGCGGTAGAAGCTCGAGGGGTCCGGAACGTAGGCCCCGTCCCGGCGCGAAACCTTGAACGGCCCGCGCGGCGTGAAGAAATCGACCTGGGCCCGGGGGCTGAGGCCGTTGGCGATATTATCCACGGCCGCGACGAACTTCCGGACGAGCCCGCGGGTCTTCATCCAGCTCTCGAGGCCGGGGTGGGACGAGATGTCCCGGACCAGGCTCCTCAAGAGCTCATCGCTCTTATCGAGCTCGAGGTTCGGCAGGTCCAGTGGGGCGATCGCCCCCGCTTCGGACCCTTCCGTCGCGACCGCCCCGGTGGCGGCGGCGGGCGTTTCCATGGCCGGCTTGGCGCCCGGCCTCCGCACGACGATGAGATAGATCCCCACCGCCGCGGCGATGGCCAGGATAATACCGACGCCGATCCCGACAACTCTCTTCGTATCGTCCATGCGCTCCTCCGATGACGCGGCTCAGCCGAACCGCCCGGTGATATAATCCTCCGTCCTTTTATCCGAAGGATTGGTGAAGATCATCCCGGTCTCTCCGAATTCGACGAGCTCCCCCAGGAGGAAGTAGCCTGTGAACCCGGAGACCCGGGCCGCCTGCTGCATATTGTGGGTGACGATGACGATCGTGTACCGCTTCTCCAGCTCGTACATCAGCTCCTCGATCCCGGCGGTGGCGATCGGGTCGAGGGCCGAGCACGGCTCGTCCATGAGCAGGATCTCCGGCTCGACGGCGACGACCCGCGCGATGCACAGCCGCTGCTGCTGCTCCCCCGTGAGCGCAAGGGCGTTCGCTCCCAGCCGGTCCTTGAGCTCCTCCCAGAGGTGGACGGCCCCGAGGCTCCGCTCGAGCCGCTCCTGGACGGTCGAGCGGTCCGCTATCCCGTGGACCCTCAATCCGTAGGTGACGTTGTCGAAGATGCTCAGGGGGAACGGATTCGGCCGCTGGAAGACCATGCCGACCTTCCGGCGAAGGGCGAGGAGGTCGGTCCGGGGCCGGTAGATATCCTCGCCGTCGATGGCGACCCGTCCGGTGATCCGGACGCCCTCGATGAGGTCGTTCATCCGGTTCAGGGTCCTGAGGAATGTCGACTTGCCGCAGCCCGAGGGCCCGATCAGGGCCGTGATGCGCTTCTCCTCGATGCTCAGGTCGACCCCCTTGAGGGCCTGGAAGTCCCCGTAGAAAAGGGACAGGTCGCGGACTTCGATGATGCTCATGGGCGCTCTATCCGAACCTCCCGCGCAGGTAGCCGTCGGTGCGTCCGTCCGCAGGCGCCGTGAAGATCTGTTCCGTATCGCCGATCTCGACGACCTCGCCGGAGAGGAAGAAGGCCGTCCGGTCGGCGACCCGGGCCGCCTGTTTCGTGTTGTTGGTCACGAGGATGATCGTATACTCGGCTTTCAGCCGCCGCAGGGAGTCCTCGATCTTGTGGGTCGAGATCGGGTCCAGGCCCGAGCTCGGCTCGTCGAGAAGGATGAACTCCGGCTTCAGGGCCAGGACCCGCGCGATGCACAGACGCTGCTGCTGCCCTCCGGACAGCTTCAGGGCCGAGGTCTCGCAGCCGGTCCTTGACCTCTTCCCAGAGACCGGCCTTTTCCAGGCAGTCCCGGACCAGGTCCTCGAGCCCGGCCTTCGACGGACGCCCCTTGAGCCGGGTCCCGAAGACCACGTTCTCGAAGATCGAGCGCGGCAGGGGGATCGGGGTGGCGAAGACCATGCCGAGCTTCCGGCGGAGCTCGGCGACGTTGGTCTCGGGCCCGTAGATGTTCGTTCCGTCGATCTCGATGCGGCCTTCGGTCCGGGAGCCCCGGACGAGGTCGTTCATCCGGTTGAGCGCGCCGAGGAACGTCGACTTCCCGCTCCCCGCCGGGCCGATGATGCCCAGGATCTCGTTCCTGTTGACGTCGAGAGTGATCGCCCCGGAGCGTCCGGACGCTCCCGAACCAGTGGCTGAAGTCCCGGACGGCCGCGGCGATCATGAATACTTCCTGATGAAGCGTTCCATGAGGTAATACGTGATGACGTTGATGACGAGGATGGCGACGACGAGAACGGCCGCCGTCCCGTAGGCGTTCGGCATCGAGATCCCTTCGCGGGCCAGGATATAGAAATGGACGGCCATGGTCCGCGAGGAGGAGAAGACCGACGTCGGGATGTGGAGCGCGCTTCCCGCGGTGAAGATGACCGCGGCCGTCTCCCCGATGCTCCGCCCGATGCTCAGGATGACGCCCGTGACGATGCCCGGAAGGGCGGCCGGCAGGACGACCCGGGTGACCATCTGCCACCGCGTGGCGCCCAGGGAGAAGCTGACCTGGCGGAAGGATCGAAGGAACGGCTCGGATGGCCTCCTCGCTCGTCCGGATGATGGTCGGCAGGATCATGAAGGCCAGGGTCAGACCGCCGCTCAGGATGGACCAGCCGAAGCGCAGCTTCGTGACGAAGAGGATGAACCCGAAAAGACCGAAGATGATCGACGGGATACCGGCCAGGCAGTCGGCCCCGAACCGGATGATCCGGGTGACCCGGTTCTCCCAGGTGTATTCCGTGAGGAAGATGGCCGTCCCGATGCCGAGGGGCGCCGCGATCAGGACGGCGACCGCGGTCAGGACCAGGGTCCCGACGATCGTCGAGAAGATGCCGCCGCCCCGGCCCATGTCGACCGGATTACGGGTCAGGAACGACAGGTCCAGGACCGGCAGGCCCTTGCGCAGGATGAAGACGATGATGAACAGCAGGATGAAGACGGTGACGGCCGTGAACAGCATGAGGAGCGCCCGGACCGCGTTCTGCTCGAGCCGGGGTCCGATGCGCATGCGTTCAGCCCTTCCGCCGGGCGGACGTCGCGTTGGCGATCGTGTTGAGGACCATGATGATGACGAAGAGGATGACGCCCGTCGCGAAGAGGGCCTGGCGATGCTCGCCGCTCGCGTAACCCATCTCCAGGGCGATGTTGGAGGTCAGGGTCCGGACGGGCGCCAGGATCGAGCCGGGGATCGCCACCGCGTTCCCCGCGACCATGATCACGGCCATGGTCTCTCCCACGGCGCGCCCCATGCCCAGGATGATGCTGGCGACGATGCCGGAGCGCGCCGCCGGGAAGAGGACCATCTTGGTCGTCTGCCAGCGCGTCGCGCCCATGGCGATCGAGCCCTCCCGGTACGTCGCCGGCACGGCCAGAAGGGAATCGACGGAGATGCTGATGATCGTCGGGAGGATCATGATCCCCAGGATGATCGAGGCCGCGAGGACCGAGAGGCCGGGCCCGCCGAGGGTCTCGCGGATGAACGGGACCAGGATGACGACCCCCATGAACCCGTAAACCACCGACGGGATCCCCGCGAGGAGCTCGATCACCGGCTTCACGATCCGACGCGTCCTCCGAGACGAGAATTCCGTCAGGTAGACGGCGCAGGAAAGCCCCAGCGGGACGCCGATGACGAGGGCGCCCGAGGTGACCATGAGCGATCCCGCGATCATGGGCAGGAGGCCGAAGCTTTTCTCCGTCGGGTACCAGTCCAGGCCGGCGAGAAAGCTCTTGAAGCCGTACTTGAACATGATGGGCGTGCCTTCCATGAAGATGAAGGCGGTGATGACGGCCAGAACGGATACGGCGGAGAAGGCGACCGCAAGAAGGGCCAGCCGCACCAGCCGTTCGTTCCGTTCGAGCCTGTTCATGGCGTCTCCGTCACCGGACCGGCAACAGGCCCTCCTTGCGGACAAGCTCCTGGCCCTCCGGCGACAGGACGAAATCGACGAAATCTCGGCACATCCCGGTCGGGGCCCCCCGGGTCACGAAGAGGAAGGGCCGGATGAGCTTGTAGCTCCCGTCGCGGATGGCCGCCTCCCCGGGGACCACGCCGTCGAGCGGGAGGGCGCGGACGCGCTCGTTGACGAGGCCAAGAGAGATGTATCCGATCGCGTGGGGGTCACCGGCCACGATCTCCCGGACGGTCCCGTTGGAATCCTCGACGATGGCCCCCCTTGCGATCCGGACCTTGCCCATGACGAGCTCCTGGAACGCGCCCCGGGTCCCCGAGCCCTCCTCCCGGGTCACCACGGTGATCGGGCGGTCGTCCCCGCCGAGATACTTCCAGCTCGGGATCTCGCCCTTGAAGATGAGCTTGACCTCTTCCAGGCCGAGTCCCCGGACCGGGTTCGAAGGGTGGACGATGACGGCCAACCCGTCCCTGGCCACGACGATCTCGTTCAGGGCCTTCTCGTCGGGCTTGAGGTCGCGCGACGACGTGCCGATGTCGGCGGCGCCCGATACGGCGGCCTGGATCCCGGCGCTGGAGCCTCCGCCCTGAACGTTGACGAAACAGCCGGGACGCGACTTCAGGAAGGCCTCGGCCCAGCGGTCGGCGAAGGGTTGGACGCTCGTCGATCCGGCGACGATGATCTCCGTCCCCGAAGTCCCTCGGGAGCACGCCGGAAGACATCCGGCCGCCGCGACGAGGGCAAGGGCCGACAATATCCTCCAGCCTTTAGGGATCATGCGCGTACAGATATCCTTTTCAGCTTATACCAGACGGGTTCCGCCAAGTCAAACGCGCCCGGGAGGCCCCTCGGAGCCCTCTCCGGCCTCCCCTTCCTCCCCCAGGGCCTTGAGCCTGTCCGCGAACGCGGCGTTCTTCTCTTCGTGTTCCTTGGTCAGCCATTCGAGCTCCTTGAAGAGCCTGTCATTGGACGCCTTGGTCCGGTGCATGGACCGGGAGAGCTCGACGACCCGGGTCCCGTTCTTCGTCCGTGAGGCTTCGATGACGGCTTCGTTCATCGTCCGCAGCTCGCCGTCGTTCCGCTCGATCTCGGCCTCGACCTCGGCCATCCTACGCTCTAGGGGTTTCAGGACCCGGGAGCGCTCGGCGATGATCCCGGACCGGAGCTTCCTCATTCCCTTGGGATTCTTCCGGTCGGCCGGGACCTCGGGCTCGGCGGACGCCTTTACGGGCCCCGCCTCCTCCTCGTTCCATCCGACCTTTTCGAGGAACCGCTGGTATCCGCCCTCGTAAACCGTGATCCCCCCGTCCTGGAAGACGACCAGCCGGTCGGCCAGGGCGTGGAGGAACATCTCATTGTGGGTGACCATGACCACGGCCCCGTCGAAGTCGTCGAGGGCCTCGAGCAGGGCGTCGCTCGATTCGAGGTCGAGGTGATTGGTCGGCTCGTCGAGAAGGAGCAGGTTGACCGGAGTGGCGATGAGCTTGCCCAGCATCACCCGGCTCTTCTCCCCGCCCGAGAGGACGCGGATGGGCTTCAGGGCGTCGTCGCCCTCGAACATCATGGCCCCGGCGATGAGCCGCGGGAGCTTCGGGTCCTGGGCGACGTTGGCGCAGGCGATCTCGTCGAGGACCGTGTTCGCGTCGACGAGGCTCGAGACGTTGGTCTGCTCGTAGTAGCCCACGGCCACGGATTGGGGGCTCACGACCTCCCCCGCCTCCGGCTCGAGAACCCCCGCCATGAGCTTGAGGAGGGTCGTCTTCCCCTTCCCGTTCCGCCCGATGACGAAGACGCGGTCGTGGGCGCCGATGCTGATGTTCAGGTTCCGGACGACGGGCTTTCCCGGCTCGTAGCCGAACGTCACGCCGTCCAGGGTCATCGCGTATTTGTGGTGGAACCGCTTTTCGATGAATGTGAACTCGAGGTCCTTGATGGCCACGAGCTTGTCCTTCTTCTCCATCTTCTCCAGGCTCTTGATCCGGGACTGGACCATGCCGGCGAGCCGGGCCTTGGCCCGGAACCGGGAGATGAACAGGTCCATCTCCTTCTGCTTCCGCTCGTCGTTCTGGCGCGTCTTCTCGTAGACCTCCTCCTCCATGGCGATCTGCGAGTAGTACTTGGCCGTGTCCCCGGCGAACCTTCCTCGCCTTCTGCCGGTGGATGCCCAGGACGTGCGTCACGACCTTGTCCATGAAGCTTCGGTCGTGCGTGATGAGCATGAGCTCGCCCGGCCAGTCGACGAGGAAGCCCTCGAGCCAGCGGATCGAGGTGATGTCGAGATAGTTGTTGGGCTCGTCGAGGAGGAGCATCTGGTTGTCGGAAAGGAGGACCCGGGCCAGGTTGAGCCGGACCTGATACCCGCCGGAGAGCTCGGCGGGCGGACGGTCGAGGGCCTTCGGATCGAAGCCCAGCCCGGCAAGGACCTTTTCCACGCGCCACATCTCGCCGGAAGCCTCGGCGCCCAGCCCCCGGGAGGCTTCGCCGCGGACCGTGTCGGCCCGGAAGTCCAGCCTCTGGGCGACGTAGCCGATCCGGTAGTTCCGGGGCATGGTGATGGTGCCCGAATCGGCCTCCTCCTCCCCGGTGATGAGCCGGAAGAGCGTCGTCTTCCCGTGGCCGTTGCGGCCGACGACCCCGACCCGTTCCTTCCTGTTGACCTTGAAGGAGATGCTCTCGAACAGGGTCTGCTTGGCGTAGCTCTTGGACAGATTGTCGACGACGATCATGGGAATAGCTCTTCCGTTCTCACTCACGGGTCCGCGGCCCGGGCCGCGGGTCATCCATTATACCAAATGCCCGATCGCCCTCGCCCTCATCCTCCTGGGGAGGATGAGGACCGGCCCTCAGAATCCGAGCTCGCGCATGATCGACGAGGCCCCGGCGAACTTGTCCGTCACGAAAAGGACCCACCGGACGTCCACGCTGATCGAGCGCTGGAGCTCCGGGATGATGAAATAGTCGCCGATGACGCTTTCGTAGGTCATGTCGAAGATGATGCCGACCTGCTCGCCTCTCGCGTTGAAGGTCGGCGAGCCGGAATTCCCGCCCGTGACGTTGGTCGTGTTCAGGAAGCAGGCGGGGACGTCGTTCAGGCGGGCGTCCCGGTAGGGGCCGAAATCCTTTTCGGCCCGCAGCTTCTTGATCTTGTCCGGCACGATGAAGGGGTCCGCACCGGTCTCCTTCTCGATGACTCCGGAGAGGGTCGTCTGGGGTTCGTAATAGACGGCATCTTTCGGGGAATATCCCTCGACGGGGCCGTAGGTGAAGCGGATCGTCCCGTTGGCGTCGGGCGCGAACCGGCCCTGCGCTCTTTCGAGAAGCGCCTCTTCATAGACCTTCCGAAGGTCGAGGCGTTCCTGGCCGACGCCCTTGCCTTCCTCCCGGACGAGCTTCATTTCTTTCTCCAGCTCCGCGGCCAGCCCGATGAGCGGGTCTCCGAGCGCCGTCAGACCGGCGGGCTTGAGGGCCAGCATCTCCAGCCGCTTTTCGGGGGCGGCCAGGGCCGTGTTCGCATAGAGCCCGTCCACGAAGGCTTCGATCCCGGCCTCGTTTCCCGGCTTGACGACGCCCCTCAGGGCCACGGGCACTTGGCCCTCCGGGAGGGTCAGCATCTTCCTGAGATTGTGCTTCAGGAAAGCCCGGTCGGTCGCGAGCTCGTACCCGCGCTCGGCCAGCTGGATTCCCTGCCGGACATAGGGCATGTTCCTGTCCTGGAATTGGGGCTCTCTGTCCTTGTCCGGCTTTTGGAGCTCGGCGACGGCCCGGACGATCGTGGTCGCCTGAGTCAGGAGCGTCGACCCGGAGGCGGCCCCGCCCAGGGCCTCGTTCTTCGCCGCAAACGCGTCGTCCCGGGCCACGAAGGCGGCGATGTCTTCCAGGACCCTGCCATATTTATTCCTACGCCCTTCGTCCGCGCCGACCCAGGTCCGAAATTCCTTCTCCTGAGCGGCCTTTTTCCCGACGAGATCGATCGTCCGCATCCCGTCGAGCTTGCCCTGGTAGTTTTTCAAGCCGTTATAGGTCCCCTTGACGCGGCTCGCGTAGCGGATCTCGATCTCTTTATCGGCCTTTCCGGCGTTCTCGAAGAACGCGAGGATATCCTGCATCTCCTTGATGCGCTTTGTCATGGACGTCATCTCGGACCTGATCTCGGCCAGGGTCGCGCTTCGCGACGTCCGCCCGGGATACCCCATGACGAACGTGAAGTCGCCCGGCTTGAACCCGTCGAGCGAGATCTTGAGGACCGAGCGCGGCCGGTACGGGACGTTCTCGGGACCGAAGGCGGCGCCGGAGCCATCCTTCGCGACGTAGGCCCGGAGGAACGAGAAGTCGCACGTGTGGCGCGGCCACATCCAGTTGTCGATCTCGCCCCCGAAGTTCCCGAGGGACTGGGGCGGGGCCAGGACCAGCCGCACGTCCCGGATCCGCTTGTAGGTGAAGAGATAGTACCGGTTCCCGCTGTACATCACGGCCACCGAACAGCGGAGGTCCTTTCCCCCCTTTTCCGCCCCGGCGACGATCTCTTTGGTGGTCTTCTCCAGGGCGTCGTACCTCTGGCGCGGCGTGAGGCCGGGCTTGAGCTTGCCCAGCACCCTCGCCGTAACGTCCTCGTAGCCGAGCAGGACGTCGGCCGTATATCCCTGGGCGGGGATCTCCTCGCCGCGCGTCATCGCCGTAAAGCCGTTCGTGATATAATCCTTCTCCTTGCTGGAGGCCCTCTGGATGGCGCCGAACGCGACGTGATGGTTGGTCAGGATGAGCCCGTCGCCGCTGACGAAGCCTCCCGTCCCGCCGCCCAGATTGACGACGGCGCTCATCAACCCGGTGCCGTCCGTCCTGTAAAGAACGGCCGGGTCCATTTGGAGCCCCTTGGCCTCGAGGTCGAGGTCCTTCATCTGATGCGGCATCCACATCCCTTCGTCCGCGAAGATGCCGGCGGAGAGCGCCAGCCCCAGGATGATGCCGATGGTCCCTATCCTTCCGAATCTCATGTATCCTCCAGGATTCTTGATTGCCGGTCCCCTATGATATCCCAGGCCGGTCCGGAAGGAAAGAAGGCGCCCGGAGAGGTTCCGCTGGACAGCCGCTCCGGACTCGTTTATAATACCCCCTTTCATCGGGGAGTAGCGCAGTCTGGTAGCGCACAGCGTTCGGGACGCTGGGGCCGTGGGTTCGAATCCCACCTCCCCGATTCGAATATCCCATGCTGATCAAGGACCTGGCGAAAAGCCGCCGCTTCCTCTCCGGAGATCGAGCCATCCTGCGCGAGCTCCTTCACCCGGACAGATCCCCGCTGGCCCTCCGTTACAGCCTGGCCCATGCCGTCGTGAGGGCCGGAAAGAAGACCCTCCCCCATAGGATGGCGACGTCCGAGGTCTATTACATTCTGTCGGGCCGCGGCGTCATGCACGTCGACGACGCGGTCGAAAGGGTGCGCCCCGGGCAGGCCGTATATATCCCCCCCGGCTCCCTCCAGTTCATCGAGAACCCCGGCCGGTCTGACCTCGCCTTCCTGTGCATCGTCGATCCCGCCTGGCGCCCGGAGGACGAGGAGATCCTCTAGGAGGCTCGGGGAAGGCCGCTTCCAGCCCCTCGGGACCTCTGGAATTCGACCCCTTTTTTATATATATTGGGACCGGCAGAGAAGGAGGCGAAATGTCCAAACGCGGTTACCTATTCCTCGGTATCGGCGCGGCGGCCGTCGTCTTCTCCATACTGGCCCTTCTCGTCTCGATCTTCGAGCACAAGCAGGAATCGCGCACGACCTACGTCAAGGTCGCGGAGATCGCGGACGACGAGCCCGACCCCGCCGTGTGGGGACGGAACTTCCCGGCCGAGTACGACGCCTACAAGAGGACGATGAACACCTCCGAACTCACGAAGTACAGCACGTACGGGAGATACGGAGGCTCGGAAGCCTTCTCCAGGCTCGACCGCTATCCCGACCTCAAGCGGCTGTTCGCCGGCTACCCCTTCTCCGTGGAGTACCGGGAGGAGCGCGGGCACCTTCGGGCCGTCGAGGACGTGACGGCGACCAAGCGCCTGGGCGACGCGAAGCCGGGAACCTGCATGACGTGCAAGAGCAGCCAGGTCCCGGGTCTCATAAAGGCCCTCGGGCCGGAAAGATTCTATGCGACGCCGTTCAATGAGCTCCTCTCCGCCCACGGCATCAAATTCTCCATCTCCTGCGCCGATTGTCACGACGCGCACAGCCAGGGCTTGAGGGTCACCCGGCCCGCCTTCGACGAGGCCATGGCCGCGCGCGGCATCCCCGTAGCCGATGCGAGCCACCAGGAAATGCGGACATATGTCTGCGCCCAATGCCACGTCGAGTATTATTTCAAGGGCCCCGGCAAGTACCTGACCTTCCCCTGGGCCCGCGGTCTGCGCATCGAGGATATCGAGAGCTATTACGACGAGATCGGGTTCAAGGATTGGGAGCACGCCGAGACCAAGGCCCCCCTCGTCAAGATGCAGCATTCGGAGTTCGAGCTCTGGTCGAGCGGGATCCACGCCCGGTCGGGAGTCTCCTGCGCCGATTGCCATATGCCCTATAAGAGAGAAGGCGCCGTCAAGGTCACCGATCACTGGATAAGGACGCCGCTCGAGAACCCGGTCACCTCCTGCGGCGGCTGTCACCGTCTGCCCGAATCGGAGCTGCGGGCCAGGGTCCTCGAGATTCAGGACCGGACCTTCGAGCTCCTGACCCGGGCCGAGAAGGCCCTCATCGGCGCCCAGGACGCCGTCATGGCGGCGATGGCCGCCGGAGTCCCCGAGCCGGGCCTTGCCGAAGCCCGGGCCCTTCACCGCCGGGCCTTCATCCGCTGGGATTTCCTGAGCGCCGAGAACAGCATGGGGTTCCACAGCCCCCAGGAGGCCGTCCGGGTTCTGGGCGATTCGATCGACTTCGCCCGGCAATGCCAGATCTCGGCCATCCGCGCCCTCGCTGGGGCCGGCAAGGGGCTTGAAGGAGAGAAACCCTGAAAGCCCCCCTCGCCGCGATCGCCTTGGGCCTCGGGATCGCCGCCGGGGCGGGCGCCTATACGTTCTGGTACGCCCGGGGGCTCTCCTACTTTTCCAACAGGCCCGAAGCCTGCGTCAATTGCCATATCATGAACGACAACTATGAAAGCTGGCGCGTCTCCAGTCATCGCTCGGTCCCCTGCAACGATTGCCACATCCCGCACGGGCTCGTGCGAAAATACCTGGCCAAGGGGGAGAACGGGTTCCGGCACTCCTGGGCCTTCACTTTCGAGAATGTCCAGCGGCTCCGGATCACGCCCGGCGACCTTCGCAACCTCCAGGAGAACTGCGTGCGCTGTCACGCCGCGGCCGTGGAACCGATCCTGGGGGACCGGGACCGGGAAGAATACCGGTGCTCCTCGTGCCACCGCGGCACGGGACACGCGCTATAGCCCGGGCGGCGGGCGCCCGGCCCCGAAAGACGAGAAAGATGGAAGTTCCCTCCGCCAAGCCGATCCTTTCCCTGGCCGAAAGGCTGATCGGCCTGGGCCGCCGGATGAGCTGGAAGCAGGCGTTCGCGGCCCTCCGCTACCGGAACTTCAAGCTCTGGTTCTGGGGGCAGATGACCTCCCTGTTCGGCTCCTGGATGCAGATCACCGCCCAGGGATTCCTCCTTTACGAGCTGACGAAGTCCCCGATCTACCTCGGCCTCCTCGGCTTCGCCAACGGCGTCCCGACCTGGATCTTCATGCTCTACGCCGGCGTCGTGGCGGACCGCGTCCCGCGCCGACGGCTGCTCCTCGTCACCCAGGCCTGCATGATGGTCCTGGCCTTCGTCCTGGCCGCGCTGGCCTTCCTTCATGTCGTCCAACCGTGGCACATCCTCCTCCTGTCCTTCGGGATGGGCATCGCCAACGCGTTCGACGCACCGGCCCGCCAGGCTTTCGTCCTGGAGATGGTCGAGCACGCGGACCTGACCAACGCCATCGCCCTGAACGGCGCCATGTTCAACACGGCGACGGCGGTCGGCCCGGCCGTCGCCGGCGTGACCTACGCCCTGTTCGGGCCCGCCTGGTGCTTCGTGATCAACGGCATCTCCTTCATCGCGGTGATCGCCGCCCTGGCGGCGATGCGTCTCAAGCCGTTCGTGGCCAGGGACCATATCGCGTCCGTGGCGAAGGACCTCCGCGAAGGCATCCGTTTCGTGCTCCGGCACGAGACGATCCGCGCCCTCATCGCGACGATCGGGGTCGTCAGCGGGTTCGGACTCGCCTTCGCGACCCTCGTCCCGGCCTGGGCCGTTCATGTCCTGGGCGGGGACGCCACGACGAACGGCCTCCTCCAATCGGCGCGGGGAGCCGGAGCCCTCATCGGGGCCCTGCTCATCGCTTCCCTCGGCCGGTTCGAATTCAAGGGGCGGCTCCTGACCTTGGGGACCTTCGCCTTTCCCGGCCTGCTCCTCGTCTTCTCGCTCATCCACTGGCTTCCCCTGTCCCTGGTGACGCTCTTGGGCGTCGGCGTCGCCCAGATCTTCATCTTCAACCTCTGCAATTCCCTCGTCCAGACCCACGTACCCGAGGGGCTCCGAGGCCGCGTCATGGGCATATACAGCATGGTCTTTTTCGGGATCATGCCCCTCGGCGCCCTTTGGGTCGGCGCGGTCGCCGAACATATCAGCGAGCCGGCGGCGGTCTTCATCGGCTCCTCCATCACCCTCGGCTATGCCATTTTTGTCTGGTTCTTCGTGCCCAGGATCCGCCGGCTCAAATAGGCCCGGGACGGGCACGACGTCAGGGAACGTAACGAGGCCGGATGTCTTTCCCCTCGCCCTCGACAAGAGCTATAATGGCGCTGTATCGATCAGATGGAGGGTGACATGACCCGTAAGAGAATCCTATCCGGAGCCGGATCGTTCGTGGTCGCGGCGGCGCTCCTGGCCCTTTTCCCGGGACGGGCGGGCGCCCACTGCGACACGCTGGACGGCCCGGTCGTCAAGGAGGCCAGGGCGGCCCTGGCCTCGGGGAACATTACCCCGGTCCTGAAGTGGGTCGGCAAGGATCTCGAGCCCGAGCTCCGCGCCGCTTTCGCCCGCGCGTTGTCTGTCCGTAAAGCGGGGGCCGAAGCCGAAGGGCTCGCCGACCTCTATTTCTTCGAAACCGCCGTCCGCCTGCATCGGGCTACGGAAGGGGCGCCCTACACCGGACTCAAGCCGGCGGGCAGCGACCTCGGCCCCGCGGTCAAGGCATCCGACACGGCTCTCGCCAAGGGCGACGTCGATGCGCTCGTTTCGCTCATTGCGGAGCGGGCCGCCGAAGGCCTCCGGGAACGGTTCGGCCGCGCCTCCGAAACGCGGGAAGAAGGCTGGATCCAGCGTCGAGGAAGGCCGGGAGTATGTCCGGGCGTACGTCGCGTTCGTCCATTATGCCGAGCGCCTCTTCGAGGATGCCGCGTCCGGACCCGAAGCCCATCACGAAGAAGCTCCTCATGACTAGGGAGGGCTTCGTGACGCCGACCGAAGAACTCAGGAACGAGCACCGGATCATCCTGAAGGTCCTGGACGCCGCGAAGCGGGAGATAGACGCCATCGCCCGCACGGGGGAGGTCCGGGAAGATTTCGTCCTCAAGCTCCTCGATTTCGTCCGCAACTTCGCCGACGCCTGCCACCACGCCAAGGAAGAGAAACGCCTTTTCGTCAAAATGAGCGAGCGCGGCATGCCCCTGAACGCGGGACCGCTCGCCGTCATGCTCCATGAGCACGAGGAGGGTCGGCGCCTGGTCAAGGCCGCGGCCGACGCCCTACCGCCGGCGCTCCTGGGAGACAAACGCGCCCTTCAGGCCCTCAAGGACGGATTGGCGGGATACGTCGATCTGCTCCGGGCCCATATCGGCAAGGAAGACAACATCCTCTATCCCATGGCCGATAAGATGCTCACGGCCGAGGACCAGAAGACCCTGGCCAAGGCGTTCGAGAGGGTCGAAACGGTCGAGACCGGCACCGGCGTCCACGAGAAGTATCATAAGCTCGCCGACGAGCTCGCCCGGGCCTGATCGGAGCCGCAATAATTCCGATTGCCTTCACCGGGCCCGGGCCTTACACTGTTCTGCGATCGGAATCTCAGGAGGAACCCGTGATGAAGAAATTCGCGAAGATCGTTCCCGCAATGCTCCTCGTCCTACTGGTCGCGCAAGTCCCGGGACTGTTCGGGGTCGAACGACCGGCACGCCCCGGGCGCGTCAAAGGTCTCGTCGAAGCCATCGTCAAGGCCTCGGACGGGATGGTCGGCGTGGCTGTCAAGCATATGGAGTCCGGCGAAGGGTTCGCGGTCAACGGGGACGTCTTCTTTCCCTTGGCCAGCGTCGTCAAACTGCCCATTCTGACCGAGGTCATGGCAGAGATCGCGGAAGGCCGCTTCGGTCTTGCCGACGAGTGGGGCCTCGGGCCCCAGGATCAGTTCTACGAAGGAAGCCTGCTTTCCGACCTCAAGGCGCCGGGCGTCCGGCTCTCCGTGGAGAACCTCATCAATATGATGATGTGGCTGAGCGACAATACGGCCACCGACGTTCTCCTGAGGAAGGTCGGGATCGACGGCGTCAACGCCCGGATGAGGTCCTTCGGGATCGAAGACATCCGGGTCGGCAGGACCATCCGCGAGCTGCTCCTCGATTACTTCATCGGGGATTCCCGGAAATATGCGGCGACGCCCAAGGACGAATTCGCGCGCCTCTATGCCCGGGCGGCCGCCGAAGATCCCGGCGCGCTGGCCAAGGCCAGGGCCGATTTCGGCCGGAATCCGGCGGACCAGGCCACCCCTTTGGCCGTCAATGCCCTGCTCGAAAAGATCTTCCGGAAGGAGGTCCTGGACCCGGGGTCCTGCGCGCGCATCCTCGATGTCATGGCCGGGTGCCAGACCGGATCGCGCCGGATCCGGGGGCTTCTGCCGCCGGGCACCTACGTCGCCCACAAGACGGGAACCATCGGCGGGACCGTCAACGATTGCGGGATCATCGAGCTCCCAGGGAGGGCCGGGCACGTGGCCCTCAGCGTCCTCAGCAAGGACGCCGACCCCGATCGCACGGAGGACACCATCGCCCTGATCGCCAAGACGGTTTACGATTATTTTCTTTTTGCCGGCCCGGGCGAATGACGCTTCAGACGGCGAAGCGGAAGTTGACGATATCCCCGTCCGAAACGGGGTAATCCCTGCCTTCGAGCCGGACCGCGCCATCCGTCCGGCACTTGACGAGAGACTCGCGGACGATGAAATCGTCGTAGCTGACGACCTCGGCCCGGATGAAGCCGCGCTCGATGTCCGAGTGGATGGCCCCCGCCGCCCGTACGGCACGGGTCTCCGCCGGGACGGTCCATGCTTTGACCTCGTCCTCGCCGACGGTGAAGAACGAGATGAGGCCCATGAGCCGGAACGACGTCGCGATCAGCCGGGCCCTGGCCGAATGGGAGAGGCCGAAGTCCTTCAGGAACTGGCTCGCCTCCTCGGCCGAGAGCTGTTGGATCTCGCGTTCGATGCGGGCCGACAGGCAGAGGATCTCGGTCCCCGCGCCCGCTCCTCTGTCCCCGAACCGGCTCCGGACCTCGGACTCTCGCGGAGATCGCGCCCTCGTCGATGTTGACGACGACGATGAGCGGCTTCTGGGTCAGGAAGCGGAAGCCCCGGACGAGGAGCTCGTCGTCGCGCTCGAAGGCGAATTCGCGCAGGGGCTTCTCCTCCTCGAGAAAGGACTTGCACCTCTCGAGGAGCCGGAGCTCCCTGAGGTCGCGCTCGTTCTTCTGCGATTTCGCCTGCTTGGCAAGCCTCTCCATCCGGCTTTCGATGAGGACCAGGTCGCTCAGGACGAACTCCGTCTCGACGGCCCTGAGGTCCCGGACGGGATCGACGGCTTTGAGCGGGTGCGGGACCCTTTCGTCCGTGAACGCCCGGACCACGACGAGCAGGGCGTCGGCCGCGCGCGCTGTTCCCAGGAACTGGTTGCTGAATCCCTGCCGGCCCTCTTCGGAGACCTGGAGTCCGGCGAAAGTCGAGGTATTCGACGGCGGCGGCGGTCGTTTTCTTCGGGCGGAAGAGCGAGGACAGCCTGTCCAGACGCTCGTCGGGGACCTTGACCACGGCCCGGCGCTCCTGGCCGTTGCCCGCGGCAAACGCGGGGCCCGGACCTCTCTCCGCCCCGGTCAGGGCTTCGAAAAGCTCCGTCTTCCCCGAGAGGGGCAAACCGACGATACCGATCTTCATTTGGATCACCCGATGTTGATGATGTTCCGAGCGGGTCAGGGACCCTCAAGACAAAGAAGCCACTATAGGCGGGAGCCCCGAAAAAGTCAAACCCTCGGCGCGGCGAAGGATCAATCGAGGGTCACGAGCGTGTAGACCCGCGTCCCGAGCCCGATCTTCTCGCCGTGCCGGAGCTGGACTCCCCAATCGAGGTCGTACCCTTTGCGGAAGACGTCCTCCCCCGCCCGGTCGATGACGAGGTCGGCCGTCGCCCGATCCACGGCCACGGCGTCCGCGGACGCCAGGATCCCGATGTCCTCGACGACGGCCGCCTGGCTCCGGGCCATGCAGTCGCAATCCTTGGTCACGCGGATGAGGACGTTGACGAATCCGACCTTGCCCTTGAAGCGGCCCTGGACGGTCAGGGCGTATTCGGCGAGCTTTTCCTGGATGCGCGGGGAATCCTCGTCCCAGCGCCACTTGATGGCGCCCGGCTTGCAGACGACCAGGCACTCGCCGCAGCCGACGCATTTCGCCCCGTCGATGACGACCTGGCCCTCGGCCTGGACGATGGCCGCCTCCGGGCAATGATCGAGGCAGATCCCGCAGTTGCGGCATGCTTTGGCCGACACCCGCGGATGGACCACGGAATGCTGGTCGAGCTTCCCCGCCCGGGACGCGCAACCCATCCCCATGTTCTTGATGGACGCGCCGATCCCTGTCTGGACGTGGCCCGTGACGTGGGTCAGGCAGAGGAGGGCGTCCGCGTCGAGGATGGCCCCGGCGATCTTCGCCGACCGGACGCGGGAGCGCCCGGCTTCGATGTCCCTGTCGTCCCGGCCGATGAGCCCGTCGGCGATGATCACGGGGACGTCGACGACGTCGGGCCTGAAACCGTGGCTCCAGGCCAGTTGGATGTGGTCGACGGAGTTCGAGCGCTTCCCGACGTAGAGCGTGTTCGAGTCCGTGAGGAAGGCCCGCGTCGTCCGCTTCCGGAGCTCGGAAACGATCCCCCCGAGCCATTGCGGCTTGATGTATCCCGTATTGTGCTTTTCGCCGAAGTGGATCTTCATGGCCACGAAATCGTCCTCGGCGATCTTTTCGTTGAACCCGACGGCGAGATAGGCCTTCCGCATCTTGGCCGACAAGGATTCCGCCGGCTCCTTCCCGTCGGCGGGGACGAAATAGACCCGGCTCGACGCCTTCATGCCCGGGTCTCCTTCTCTCCGCCGTCGAGGACAGCGGCGCCCGCCCGTACGGCCGCGCCTCGCTCGAAGGGAACGCCCAGGGATCCCAGGGCCCCTTCGGCCGCTTCGAGGGCGAAGAGGACATCGTCGTCGGTCAGGTTCCCCATATGTCCCATGCGGAAGACCTTTCCGGCGGTTTCGGCCAGGCCGCCCGCGACGACCACTCCCCTCGCGTCGAGGGCCGCCCGGAAGGCCTTATCATCGACGCCCCCCGGATAGGCGACGACCGAGAGGGTCGAGGCCAGGAACGGCGCGGCGGTGAAAAACGTGAATCCGAGGGCGGAGAGCCCGGCCCGTACGGCCCGGGCCTGGAGATCGTGCCGGCGGAACCGCGCCTCGAGGCCTTCTTCGAGGATGATGCGGGTTCCTTCGCGGAAGGCGCGGATCTCGTTGACGCACGGCGTCGAAAAATATTTCGCCGGGTCGTGCATCACGGGGAGCCAGCGAAGGATGTCCGCATAAAAGGCCGGGATCGAGGTCCGGGCCCGGCGCCGGGCCATGGCCCGCTCGGAAAAGACGCAGAGGGCCAGTCCCGGAGGGACGCCGATGCACTTCTGGGCCGCGGTGAGGACGACGTCGATCGCCCATTCGTCCATTCGCTCGGGAATGCCTCCCGTCGCGCAGACGCCGTCGACGATGAAAAGGGCGTCCCGGGCCCTGGCCGCCCGGGCATATTCCTCGACCGGGGCGCAGGCCCCGGTGGCCGTGTCCACATGAGTGCAAACGACCGTGTCGTACCGTCCGGAGGAGAGCCGCTCTTCGAGCTCTCCGGGGAGAACCGCCGTCCCCCACTCCGATCGGACGACGTCATGGGCCATGCCGAAGGCTTGGAAGATCTCCGCCATACGAGCGCCGAAATACCCCTGGGAAAGGACGAGGGCCCGTCCGTCCGCCGAAGCGGTGTTCAGGATCGCCATCTCCATGGAGAGCGTGCCGGCGCCGGCGACAATGAACGCCTCGCCGTTCGCGCACGAGACGATCCGCTTGAGATCGGCGCAGGCCGCCCTGAGGTCCGCCTGCATCTCGGGGCTCGTGTGGGCGACGGTCGGCACGGCCAGCGCCTCGAGGATGCGCCGGCGGACGGGACTGGGTCCCGGGATCAAAAGGAGCTTCTCTTTCGGTGTCATAGCAGCCTGCCTCCCGAAAATCCAATCCATTCTTGCCGATTATCGCGATTTTATCAAGGCCGGGCGATCCGCGCCCCATCTTTGTTTGTTTCCCTCCTTTTGCTAAGATAAGGGGACCATGAGAATACGTGCGCTCGTCACCCTCGCCGCCCTGCTCTTCTGCGGAGGACATCGGACTCTCGCCGTGCCCGCCAAACAAGCCGACCTTGTCTTGACCGGGGGCAAGATCTTCACCGCGAACGACGCGGCCCCATGGGCCGATGCCGTCGCGGCGGCCGGCGGCAGGATCGTCGCCGTCGGCACGGACCGGGAGGTGGCGCGCTTCATCGGCCCTCGGACGAAAGTCCTCGACGTCCGGGGCAAGCTGGTCATTCCCGGGCTCATCGACGCCCATACGCATTTTGCGTCCGGCGGAAGATCGCTTATCGGGCTGAGCTTCCGGGGGATCGCCTCCATCCCGAAGGTCCGGGAGATGATCGCGGCCAGGATCAGGGAGCTTCCGCCGGGGGCCCTCGTCTCGGGCAGCGCTTATGACCACACTCTTTTCCCCGGCGGCGTCTGGCCGAGCCGAAAAGACCTGGACGAAGTCTCTCCATCGAATCCCGTCATCATCGAGCGCGTGGACGGGCACAGCATCTGGGTGAACAGCCTGGCCCTGAAGATGGCCGGCATCACGAAGGACACGAAGGACCCCTTCGGCGGAGAGATCCTCAGGGACCCGGAGACGGGCGAGCCGACCGGCATCCTCACTGAAGCCGCGGCGGGTCTCGTCCGGATCGCGGGCCCGGAGGCCGATTCCACGCCGGAAGAGGATATCGTCCGTGCTCTCGAGCATGCGGCCGCGCTCGGCCTCACCGGGGTGCACACCGATTCGAGCTTCACCGAAACGGCGATCTACCGGAAGCTCGCGGCCGCGGGCGCGCTGACCCTCCGCGTCTATGCCTGGCTGCCTATCGAACGAATGAAGGACGCCCTTCGCCAGGGCATCCGGAGGGGGCAGGGCGACGACATGGTCCGCGTCGGGTTCCTGAAGGCGTTCATCGACGGGACTCTTGGCTCCGGCACGGCGCTGATGTTCGCCCCCTTTGCCGACGAGCCCGGCAAGGCGGGCCTGCCCCAGATGCCGGAGGCCGCATTCGACGCCCTCATCGCCGAGGCCCACGCCAACGGCTTCCAGACCGGCACGCACGCCATCGGGGACAAGGGGGTCTCCTGGGTGCTCGACGCCGTGGAGCGCGCCCGGCGGAAATTCGGGAGCAAGGACCTGCGGCACAGGATCGAACACGCCCAGGTCATCGCCCCGGCCGACATCGAGCGCTTCGCGGCCCTGGGCGTCATCGCCTCGATGCAGCCGACGCACTGCACGACCGATATGCGCTTCTGCGAGGCCCGCATCGGGAGCGAGCGCTCGCGCGGGGCCTATGCCTGGAGGTCGCTCCTCGACAAGGGCGCCCGGCTGGCCTTCGGCTCCGACTGGCCGGTCGAGCCGCTCGATCCGATGCGGGGACTGTACGCCGCCGTCACCCGGACGAACATCGAGACCGGATCCCCGGAGGCCGGCTGGTTCCCGGGGCAGCGCCTGACCATGGCCGAAGCGATCGGGCTCTTCACGAAGGGCGCGGCTTACGCCTCGTTCGAGGAGGACGTCAAGGGGACCCTGGAGCCGGGGAAGCTGGCCGACATGGTGGTCCTTTCCAAGGACCTGTTCGCCATTCCGTCCAAAGAGATCCTGTCCACGCAGGCCGAAGTCACCATCCTCGGCGGCCGGATCGTCTTCCAAAGGTGACTAGGGCGTTTCCCTGATCCTTCCCAGCTCGTAAAGGGGCTCTCCCTTATTGGCCGGGGGCGTCCCGATGATGTAAAGCACGACGCCGCTGAAGGGCGCCCTCATCTCCGCCCGGACATTCCCCAGATCGTCGGTGACGCGGCCGATCAGCCGTCCCTTGGACACGTAATGCCCCATTTCGACGCACGGGTAGAATAGGCCGTCGTGCGGAGATTCGACGACCTCATACTTGTCGATCCATACGGGGACCGGGGGTTCGTCGGGAGCTCCGGGGATCATTCCGAGATGCCGGAGGACGTTGAGGGCCCCCTTGACGTTCATGAGGACGGAATCCTCGTCGCTGCGGCCCAGGGCCCCCGCTTCGGTCGTGATGGCGGCCTTTCCCCTCAGCATCGCCGTGTTCCCGAAGTACTTGGAATCAGCCGGGTCCTGCGTTCGGGCGTCGTCGATGATGATGACCGGGATACCGAAGGCGAGGGCCAGACCCCGTGAAGTCTCGTTGAGCGCGGCGTCGGGACCCGTCATCCAGTAGGTGTACGGGATGAGCGCCTCGTTCCCGTCCCCGCAATGCATGTCGATGACGACATCGCTCGCCCCGATGACCTCCTGCGTGAGCACCTGGGCGATGCGCTGGCTGAGCGTGCCCTTCGGGTCCCCCGGGAAGACCCGGTTGAGGTTCTTCCCGTCGGCCGGGCTGAAATAGATCGTCCGCCTCCGGAAGCTGGGAGGATTGGCGATATGGACAAGGATGACCGTCCCCCGGAGCGTCGAAGGATCGATCATTCCCTTCAGCCGGTAGAGGGCGAGGATGGGCGGATATTCGTAACCGTGGACGCCCGCGACGAATGCCATCACCTTTCCCTTGGCTGTCCCCCGGATCACGGTCACCGGGAGCCGGGTCCCCTGCCCGTCGTTTTCCGGGACCTCGAGATAGCCCGAGACGATCTCCCCGGGCTTCACGGTCAATCCTCCCAGGACGAACGGGCCGGGATCTTCCGCCGCCGCGGACCCCGGGAGGCCGGCGGCGACGAGCAGAACGAGCCCCGCGCCGATCTTGGATCTCATGGACATGGAGGCGCCCTCCTTTTCCGTATCTTCGTGGCCCATTGTATATCAGCCGCGCCGCCCGGTCTACCCGGCGGCGGCGCGTCTTGCGTCCCCATTATCGATTTGTTATAATCCCGCCGTCATCGCGAATGTCAGGGAGGTTTGCCCATGGGTAAGTTTATCGCCGTTATCGGCGGGCTCGTCGCCATGGCCGCCGGCATCATCCTCGTCAGCCTCGTTTGGTGGCGCGAGTTCACCCAGCTCGTATTCGGCTTCATCCCCCCCATCCTTTTCTTCGGCGGGCTGATCGCGCTCATCGCCGGCATCTCCAGCATCAAGGACGCCCAGAGGACCAAGAAGCTCGAGGAAGAGACCGCCGAAAAAAAGGGCTGAGAGAAAGCGGCCGCCCCGGCCCGCCCCGAAGACGTCCCGGTTCCCCCCTAGAGGGTAACGCTTTTCCTTTCGTCCGAGAGCGCGCCCCTTGCCCGCTCTGAAAACCCTGTTATACTGATTTCACGGTGTATTCCTTCAGCGTCCTCCTGATCTCGTCGCTGGCGGCCTTCGCTCCGGCCGTGACCCGGAATATCACGGAGGCTTGGGCGGCTAACGATGTCGGGGCCGTCATCAGACTCCTGTCCCCCGCCGCCGGGCTCCATGTCTCGCTTCCCGGCCCCATCGCGTTCTCCGACCGCGTTTCGCGCGAACAGGCCTACTTCCTGTTCGAGCGCATCTTCACCGTCCACGGGACCTATGAGTTCGTTCCCGAGCCCGACCTGACCATCGTCCCCGGAAAGCCGGGATTCATCTTCAAGGCCCGCTGGTCCTTCCGGGACAGGCGGAACGGCAACCCGTATCTGTTCCGGCTCTTCTTTTATGTTTGTCCGGCGCCCGCGCCCCGGGACGGGATGGGAGATCGTCGAGATCAAGGCGGAACGCCTGTGAGGAAAGGAGCCCGAAAGGCCTTTTTCGCAGGGATCGGCTTGGCCTTGCTCTGCCTCGGCGCGTCGCTCGTCCTGCCGTCGTTCATCGGCCGGGACTATGACCGGAAGAGCCTCGATCGCCTGAAGCGTCGCGCCCGGGACGTCCGCGCGGAATTTGCGGCGGTCCTCGACGCCCACCAAAGGCTCCTCGGGCGGCTTCGCGGGGCCGTTTCCGCAGAGCCGGAGCGTCTTTTCGAGCGCTGGTCGGCCCTGAGGTTCGCCGACGATGTCCGGGGCGCGGCCTATTACGGCCCGGACGGCCGGCTCGCCGTCTGGATCGGAAACGCCATCGACCTGGGAGACCACGCCCGTTCGGGAGACCTGACGCCTATTTTCCGGCGCGGGGGCCCCGTTCCTCGTCCGCGACAAGGCGTCGGTCTATCTGGCTTCCGTCGAAGCCGTTCCGGAGGGCGGCCACATCGCCCTGTTCCGGCTCCTGGCCTTCATCCCGCAGTTCCAATCGTCCTATGTCCGGCCGTCCCATTTCCTGAAACCCGCGCTTCTGAAGAGGTGCGCCGTCGATTACTGGAGCTTCCGCGAGGACGTTGCCGGCTTCGAACGGATCTTCTCCAAGCATGCCGACGAATTCGCGGGCGAGCCCCGCCGCGCGAACGAGATCCAGACGCTCTATTTCCCGCTCCGCGGCCCCGACCGGAGGATCCTGGCCACGGTCACCCTGAGCTCGCCTTCTCTCACCGAGAGGCTGACGACCTTCCGCGAGGACATGCTCCTCGGTTTCTTCGCTCTCGTCATCGGCTCGCTCCTCGTCCTGCTCTTCGGCCTCCTGTCCTCGCCCCGGTTCCTCCGGGAAAGAAGACCGGGGGCGGTCCTCGTCGTTTGCCTCGCCGCCGCCGCCCTCCGTGCCCTATTTATCCCGCTGAGCCGGCTCGAGCGGGTTCGTTCGCTGTCCGTGTTCTCTCCCAAGGGCGCCGGCTTCTTCTCGATCGGAGGGCTGACCGCCTCTCCGGCCGACATCTTCCTGACCTCTTCCGCGGCCGTTCTCATCGCCGGGTGCCTCATCGCCCTGGCTTGGCCCCGGCTCAGGACGAAAAAGCGACCGGCGGGTCTTTTCGTCCGCCTCCTCGCCGAAGGCGGCGGCTTTGGCCGCAACCCTCCTCCTTCTTGACCTGTTCCAGACCGCCATGAGGAAGCTCATTTTCAACGCCAACGTCCCGCTCCTTCGATTTGCGGCACGCCCCGAGTTCCTCCTCCTCCACTTGAGCGTTCTCTTTTTCCTGGCCGCTGTCCTGGCCGCCGCCTTTCTCGCTTTGAGAGCGGCCGCCGTCCGGGCGCCCGGCCCCGGGATCTCCCTGGCCTTGACGGGCCCGGCCGTGGCCGCGTACCTTTATCTTTCGGGCGGGAGGCTCGCCCCGTTCCCATGGGCGGTCCAGGCCGCCCTGCTCGCCTTCGGCCTCGTCCTGGCCCATGCCCCCGAAAAGGCCCGCCGGAGGGAATTCGTCGCCGCCGGCCTCCTCTTCGGAACGCTGTTCCTCGGCCAGGCCATCGACCGCGCCTCGGCCCTGAGGATGCGTCCCCTGTTCGAGGACTTCCTCAGGAACGTCGTGACCTCCCAGGAAGAATGGGGGAACCTCCTCGTCCGCGAATCCATCCCGGAGATCGAAAAGCGCGCGGACGCCATCTCTTCCTTCATGAAGGAGCCGGGACCGCCCGATTTCGCCCACGGGATCTGGGACAGGACTCTGGCCGCCCGCTTCAACTGGTACTCGGGGCTCGAGATCCTCGACGCCGACGGCAACGCCCTTTCCCGGTTCTCCCTGAACATCCCCCGCGTCTACGGCCGGGAGCTCGCCCTGCCCGGGAGCCGGTCCTGGTCGGTCGTGCGACGGAGCGCGACCTCTCTCGGCCGACAGCGGGATTTCCTGGTCGCCTACAAGGACTGGTTCGAGGGGGAGACGCCCATCGGCCGGACGCTTCTGTTCCTGTCCCTGGACCCGGAAACGCTTCCCTTCCTGTACTCGGCCAATCCTTATTTCGAGCTGCTCCGGTCCGATTCCATCCCGTCCTTGAACGCCCTGGATTTCGGTCTGGCCATCTTCCGCCCGGACGGGCGCCCGCTGTTGAACCCCGGGAAGATCTCCTCGGGGATCCCGCCGGCCGTGCTGGAGCGGCTCGACGCGCCCGGAGCCGCCTTCTGGGATTCGTTCAAGGACGGCGGGAGCTCCTACCGGTCCTTCTATTTCCGCCATGAAGGCAAGATCTTCTCGCTCTATTCGCGCGAGAAGGGCCTCCGCGCCCGGGCGGTGGAGTTCCTCAAGCTCCTGGCCCTCGAGGTCCTGCTCATCCTTGTCCTCGTCCTGCCCGCGGCGCTCGCCGCCGGGAAGCTGTCGTTCCGCAACGTCTTCCGCTCGTTCTCGAACCGGGTCTACGCGTCCTTCTTCGCGGTCGCCCTCCTGCCCCTTCTCGTGTTCACGATCTTCACCCGGGGCCTCTTCGACCGCATCTTCACCGGCCGCTTCGTCGAGGAGGCGGCCCTCCATGCCGGCTTCGCCCGCAGCATCATGGAAGATTTCAACTATCTCCAGGACGGGGGCCGTCCGGGGCTGCCGTCGCCCCCCGAGGACCTCGTCCTCTGGGTCGCGGCGACCCTGGCCAACGACGTCAACCTCTATCGCGACGCCAAGCTCCTGTCGTCGAGCCGCCGCGAGTTCTTCGACGCGGGGCTGCTCCCGGACCTCGTGGACGGCGCGATCTATCACCGTCTGGTGGTCGAGAAGGCCCCGTTCACGACCCAGCGGAAGAGGATCGGCGGGTATTCCTTCCAGACCCTGACCGTCCCCTACGATTTCCGGGGCAGCACGTTCCTCGTCTCCATGCCCTTCCCCTTCGAGAAGGAGGAGGCGGCCCGGGCGACGGGGGAGCTCGTGGAGTTCCTGTTGCTGCTCTCCCTCCTCTTCGCCGGCTTCGTCTTCGTCTTCGCCCGCGGGATCCGGGCCATGATCGTGGTCCCCGTCCGCAAGCTGCTGGCCGGCACGCGCGAGGTCAGCCTGGGGAACCTCGACGTGGCGATCGAGCATCCGTCCCGGGACGAGATGAGGACCCTGGTCGAAGGGTTCAACGCCATGGTCGGGAGCCTCCGCGCCCACCGCCAGGAGCTCGCCGAGATGGGCAAGAAGGTCGCCTGGGCGGAGATGGCCCGCAAGGTCGCCCATGAGATCAAGAACCCGCTGACCCCGATCCAGCTCTCGGCCGAACACGTCCTCCGGGTCTACGAGGACCGCGACGGCGACTTCGAACGAACGCTCCGCGAATCCATGTCGTACATCATCGGCGAGGTGGAGCACCTCCGGCGCGTCGCCCAGGAGTTCATGGAGATCGCCCGGGACACGTCCGTCCGCAGGGACCCCTGCGACCTCCGGAGGATCGTGGCGGAAACCCTCGATCCCTACCGCAAGCTCCTTGCGGCGCGTATCCGCTTCCGGGAATCCTACGAGGGCGAGGCGTCGGCCTGCCTCGGCGACGAGGCCAAGCTCCGGACGGCGTTCCGGAACATCGTGGCCAACGCCATCGAATCCATACGGGACAAGGGCGAGATCTCCGTGACCGTCCGCCGGTCGGGGCCGTCCTGGACGATCACCGTCCGCGACACGGGCGCGGGCATGACCCCGGCCGTCCTCGGCAAGATCTTCGAGCCCTATTTTTCGACCAAGGACGCCGGGACCGGGCTCGGCCTTCCCATCACCCGGAAGATCGTCGAGGACCACGGCGGCGCCGTCCGGGTGGAAAGCGAGCCGGGGAAGGGAACGACGGTCATCGTCGATCTCCCGGCCGGTCCCTAGAATCCCGGCCCGTTTTATGGAACAATAGACCCTCCGAGAAAGGACGCGCGACATGGCCAGAGTGCTCGTGACCTATTTCAGCCGGACCGGGAACACGAAGAAGATCGCCGAAGCCATCTACGGCGCGCTCGACGGGGCGAAGGAGATCCTGCCGATGGACAAGGTCGGGGATCTCGCTCCCTACGGCCTCCTCTTCATCGGCTTCCCGGTCCAATCGCACAGCGTTCCCTATAAGGTCGAAGAGTTCCTCAAGGCCGTCCCGGCGGCGAAGAAGCTCGCCCTCTTCTCGACCCACGGCTCGCTCCCCGGGATGAAGCTGTCCCGGGAAGCCATCGAATACGCCACGATCCTCGTATCCAAGGCCAAGCTGCTGGGGACGTTTTCCTGCCGCGGCAAGGGTCTCGCTGCAGGCCCTCGAGGTCCTGAGCAAGTCTCCGGAACACGAGGCCTGGGCGGACATGGCGGCGACGGCGAGCACCCACCCCGACGAGCACGACATCGCCGACGCCCGGGCCTTCGCGACCTGGATCGCGACCCGCAGCGCCCACGAGCACTTCTGAGCCCGTCAGCCGGAGGTCCGGCGGATCCTCTCGAACCCCGAGGCCGGCACGAACTCCAATCGCCCCCTCCTTCTCGATCTCGTCGAAGAGGAGGTTGAGCCCCAAGGTGTCGCTCGAGATGTGTCCGGCGATGACGACGTTCAGGTTGGCCTTCCGGGCCTTTTCGAGGCCCTCTTCCCCAAGATGCATGCCGACCAGCGTGCTGATCCCGGCGGAAGCGAGCCTGTCGTAGATGTCCTTGGATCCCTCGGTCCCGCCGGTCATGTCCACGAGGATGCGGCCGCACTTGCCGCTTTCGGAGCCGTTGACGACCCGGGGCGGGACGTTGCGGCGGACCGATCTCCGGTACTCCGGGACCTCCTTCAGGAGCCCGACGAGGTCGCCGAGGGTCCGCGGCTCCTTTTCGGCGAAAAGCCGCGTGAGGAAGCCGGTGACGCAGTTGTCGGCGGGCGTGTGGACGCACATCATCGGAAGGCCCAGCGTCCGGGCGGCGTCGACGGCCCGTTCGTGATTGACGGGCATGAGCCGGCGCTCGACCTCGCCGATCCGCTTCTCCATCAGCTGTTCGGCGACCGCCACCGGGACGCCGCAGGCGGCCAGGAGGTCGGACTGCAGCCGCATCACGTCGTGGAGGCGCGCCCGGGCATAGCCTTCGGGGTGGTGGGCGATGACGAGGTCGATCTTCGCGCCCCGGTCCCTGTTCAGCGTATAGGCGAGAAGGACCTCCCCGATCTCCATGTCGATGCCGACGATGACCTTCCTGACCTCGACGTCGGGGCCGCCGTTGAGGATCCGGGTGTCGGCGAACGGATTGAAGAGCCGGTCGCTGTCGAAGTCCTCCTTCTCGGCGGCGGAGAGCTTTTCGAACCTGTCCTTTTCATCGGACAGAACCCTGAGAACCTCCGCCCGGCCCCTCAGGTCGTTGGCGATCCCCGTCTCGACCGCCTTCCTATACAGCGTTTCGAGTTTCATCGGTTCCTCCTGTCCGCATCCGTTCCATCAGGCTTCCGGCTTCCCGGAAGAGAGCTTCGGCAAAGCGCTCGGCCCCGGCGGTCTCCTCCGGATCCTCCCTCCCCGCGTCCTCCAGGATAGCGGCCCTGTAGAGCTTGAGCCGGGCCGTCTCGATCCCGGTCAGGGCGTCGGCGGCGCTCTGGAGAAGGGCCCCTCCCGCTTCCCGGAGCTTCGTCTCTCCGGCCAGCCCCCGGGCCAGGACGCCCTGGGCCGCGCCCAAGGCTGCCGCCGCACGGCAGAGGCCCGGGCTCCGGGCCCCGAACAGGCCGCTCCCGATGAGCCCGGGGGCCGCGGCCGGACAGCGGCGGGCGGTCTCTTCCAGAGCGACGACCTCTTCGACCCTGGAGAGCCCCGCGGGTCTCAGGCCCGACAGCCAATTCCCCAGCTCGCGCGGCAGCGTGGCGGGCATGCCCGGGACAGGCAGGGCGCCGTCGCCGGAGGCGGGGACCGCCCCTCCCGCGAACTCCCGGACGGACTCCTTGAAGGCCCGTTCGGACGCCGTCAGCGCGTATCTCATCGCGCTCATGTTAGACCGGGGGACCGGCCGAATCAAGCGGCGATTTGACAGGCGGGGCGGATTCGGATAAATATCCCTATGTGTTCCTCCTCCGCTTCCTCTTCATCCTCTTCATCCTCTACATCATCTTTGCCGTCGTCAGGTTCATCCAGGCCATCGGAAAGCCGCCCGGCGAGCCCCGGCGCTCCCCGACCCTCGGCGGGGCCATGGTCAAGGACCATTTCTGCAATATGTACCTCCCCCGGGAGGAAGCCATAAGGGAGGTCCGCGGGGGAAAGGAATACTTCTTCTGCTCCCGGGAATGCCGGGACGGATTCATCAAGAGGGCCGAAGAAGCATCAGGGCGGCCCGAAGTCTAGAACTCGATCCGGAAACCGCCGGATTCTCCGGCGGGCTCCTCCCAACTCAGCTCGAGATCGTCCACAACGGCCATCCGCGGGCCTTCGCGAAGCCGCTCCGTGAATCTCTCCAGGCCTTCCCTTTCCCCCTCGGCCAGCACTTCGACGCGTCCGTCCGGGAGGTTCCGGACCCAACCCGAAAGGGAAAGGGCCCCAGCCCATTTTTGCGCAAAATAGCGGTACGCTACGCCCTGGACCCGGCCGGAAACGATGCCGTGGAACCGCGCGCGCATGGCCCTCGACCGGCCGGACCCGGCCCGGTCATCCCAGGGATTTCATCTCGGAGATATCGTTCGCCAATCTGACGATCAGCTTGGCGTACTTTCTTTCGGCCTCGCCGATCGAGCATTGAATGGTCGGCAGGTCGAAGCAGATGGCCCCGATCGGACGGTTCTTTTCCATGTTGAAGAGAGGCGCGGCGATGGAGACGAGCCCGGGGATCAGCTCCTCGTCGTTGAGCGAATACCCCTTTTTCTTCGCCGCCGCGAGCTGAGAGAGGAGGATGTCCTTCCGGGTGATGGAATTGCTCGTTTTCTTGATCAGGTTGAGGCGATCGACGATGCCGAGCATTTCCTTCTTCGGGAGATGGGAGAGCACCGCCTTTCCCATGGCCGTGCAGTGCCATTCGTTGAAGATGACCGACGGCTGGATGAACGTCAGCGTTTCACGGGCCTGTTTCTGATAGATCATCCAGATCGCGTCCCCGTCGATGAGCCCGCAGTGGACGGTGACGTTATGGGTTTTGGAGGCATCGTCGACGAGCGGCTTGATGATCTGGAGCAGATTGAAGCTCTTGGTGATGGTATAGCTCAGATAGACGGCCTTGGGGCCGATCTCCAGCAGTTTCGTCTGCGGGTCCTTCTTCAGATAGCCGAGCTGGACCAGCGTGTTGATATAGCGGAAGGCCGAAGTCTTGTTGATGCCGATCTCCTCGGAGATCATCTTCAGGCTCAAGCGCGTCCGGCCCTGGTTGAAGAGGTTCAGGATCTTCAACCCTTTTTCGATGGTCTTGGAAAAATACGATTCTTGAGTCTCTTTCATCATCACTTCCTTCCTCGCCGGGATCGAACCATTACTTATTTAGTAATTATACAAAGTTTTTGATGACAAATGCAACCCGGCGTAAGAATCCTTTTTGGGGCCCCCGGCCGGGCATCCCATTATTCCGGCGTTGACAACGGACCGCCGTCGACCCTACAATCCCGGGAGGCGAAAGACGTGAAAAGGAATCTGCTCTCCATCGCCGGCTTCGACCCCTCCGGAGGCGCCGGAGTCCTCCTGGACGTCCGCGTCTTCGGGGCCCTCGGCTTCCATGGGACGGCGGTCCTCACCGCCCTGACCGTCCAGAACACCGCCGAGGTCCGGAAGGTCATCCCCCTCCCCGCCCGGACGGTAAGCGCCCAGTATCTCGCGCTCGTTCGGGACATGCCGCCGGCCGGCATCAAGGTCGGCATGCTCGGCTCGCGCGCGGTCGTGCCTGTGGTCCGACGCATCTTGTCCGCGCACCCGGACATGCCCAGGGTCATCGATCCGGTCCTTAGGGCGAGCTCGGGCGCCGTTTTATTCGAGAAAGCGGGTATCTCCGCCCTTGTCCGCGCCGTCAGGGGCAACGCCTCCCTCATCACGCCGAACATGCAGGAAGCCTCCGCGATCTCCGGATCGCCCGTCCGGACGCCCGCGGATATGAGGGAGGCCGCCCGCATCCTCTTCGGGATGATGTCGGTCCCCTGCCTGGTCAAAGGGGGGCATCTCGAAAAGAGCGCCGTCAACATCCTCTTCGACGGGCGACGCACCTTTGTCTTCGGCCACGAAAAGATCGCCCGGGACGTCCACGGAACCGGGTGCTTCTTGTCCTCGGCCATCCTCGCCCATCTCGCCCGGGGCCGGTCGCTCGAGAAGGCCTGCGGCCTGGCGGCCGCTATGGTCCACGCGGCCATCCTCGATTCCATCAGGGTCGGAAGAGGACGATACGTCTTCCGGTTCCGATGATTCCCCCCACTCCTGGGAAAGCGGGCGTCGATCAAACCCCACCGACAAGAGCATCGAACCTCGCCGGATCGATATTGCCCCCGCTCGCGATACAGACGACCGTGCGGCCTCGAAAGCGCTCCGGCTCGCAGAGGAGGGCCGCGACGGGAACGGCGGCGGCGCCCTCGATGCGCTTGCCGCAGGAGGCGCGGACGGCCGCCATCGCCCCGACGATGGACGACTCGGAGACCGTGAGGTAGTCATCGACCAGGTCCCGGCATAGGGGAAAAGTGATCGCGCCGGGCTCGATCCCTCCGGCCACGGCGTCGGCGACGGTGGGTCGCTCGGGGAATCCGACCAGGCGCCCGGCCTCGACGGAGGCCTTCATGAACGCCGACGTTTCCGGCTCCACGCCGATGATCCTCGTGCCCGGGCTCACGGCCTTGAGATAGCCGGCGATCCCGGCTATGAGCCCCCCTCCCCCGACGGCGACGATGACGTCATCGACGGCCGGCCCGTCCTCCAGGACCTCGATGGCGACGGTGCCCTGGCCGGCGACGATGGAGGGGTCGTTATATGGAGAAACATAGAACTTCCCCGCGCGGGCGGCGTATTCCCTGGCATGGACCTCGGTGGCGCCGCAATCGTCCCCGAAGGTCCTGATGTCGACGCCGAAGGCTTCGATCTTCGCCCGTTTGACGGCCGCGGCGGTGCCCGGAAGGAACAGGATCAGCTCGATCCCTTCGAGCCGGCTGGCGTGGGCGATGGCCAATCCGTGGTTCCCCGTCGAGGCCGAAACGACGCCGCGGGACCTCTCGGCCGGGGATAGCGTCCGGAGCCTGTTGAGCGCCCCGCGCAGCTTGAACGAGCCGGTGATCTGCTCGCTTTCCCACTTGACGAAGACGCGGGCGCCCGCCTCTCTGCCGATCCCGCCCGCGGCCGAGAGCGGCGTGCGGCGGATGTCGCCGCGGATCCGGACATGGGCAGCGAGGATATCCCGGGGGAATTCGATGCTCATCGCTTCATTTCCTTCCTAACGGTCTCCCAGTCTATGCGGCGGCGGCGCGAAAATCAATAGAAGCCCGGTCTTGTACGCGGCCCGGGATTGTCCTAAAATGACTTTTCATGGCGACTTACCATGTGGGAACGGCCGGTTGGAGCTACGAGGATTGGGAGGGGATCGTCTACCCCCCCGATAAGCCCCGGGGCTTCCACCCTCTCCCGTTCCTCGCCGGGCTCCTCGATATGGTCGAGGTCAACAGCACCTTCTATCGGCCCGCGTCGGCGTACCTGGCCCTGTCTTGGCTGAGGAAGGTCGAGGCCTTTCCGAGCTTCCTCTTCGCGATCAAGCTTCATCAGGTCTTCACCCACAATCGGAACACCTTCGGGCAGAAGGACGTCGATGAATTCAGGGCGGGCATCGATCCCCTGAGGCTCCGGGAGCGCCTGGCGGCCGTCCTCGTCCAGTTCCCCTGGTCGTACCTCAACACGAACGAGAATCGGGACCACCTGGCCCGGCTCTTCGCGCTGTTCGCGGAATATCCGCTCGCGCTCGAGGTCCGCCACGCCTCCTGGGACACGCCGGAGTTCCGCCGGTTCCTCGAGGACAACAAGGTTGCCTTCTGCAACATCGACCAGCCTGTGTTCAAGAATTGTATCAAGCCGTCCGCCGTGAGCACGAACCCCGCGTTCGCCTACGTCCGCCTGCACGGCCGCAATTATAAGAACTGGTTCCGGGCCGGGGCCGGGCGCGACGACCGGTACGATTACCTCTATGAGAAAGACGAGCTCCAGGAATGGATCGATCGCATCAAGCAGCTGGGGCAGAAGAGCGGCAGGATCTACGTCATCACCAATAACCATTACCGCGGGCAGGCCATGGCCAACGCCTTGCAGATCAAGAACATGCTCTCGGGCGAGAAGCTCGAGATCCCCAGGCTTCTTACAGAGCGTTATCCGGCCCTCGAAGAGATCCTCAAGAGGATCCGGAAGGGCCAGAAAGATCTTTTCGGCGATAAGGAATCATAATATGTACTGGTGGGAAAACGAGTTGGCGGGTGTTCGGGAGAACAGGCTCACACTCGGCGGGATCGACGCCGAGAAGCTGGTCCAGGCGCACGGCACGCCGATCTACGTTTACGGGAAGCAGCGGATCCTATCCCGGTTCGGGGAGCTCAAGGACCTGTTGGCGGGCCTGACGCCCCTCGAAACCCGGGTCTGTTACGCGATGAAGGCCAATCCGAATCCGGGCATCCTGAGAACGCTCCGGACGGCGGGGTCCTGGATCGACGCGGTCTCGCCCAAAGAGGTCCGGGCGGCCATGGCCGCGGGCTTCCCGGCTGGCCGTATCCTCTTCACGGGCACGAGCGTGAGCGCCGCCGACCTGCGTCAGGCCTTCGGCATTCCGGGACTCACGGTCAACATCGACGCCGCCGAACAGCTCGAACTGATGCGCGAGGTCCGGGACGCCGGCTTCCGCGGCCGGAAGATCCGGGTCTCCGTACGATGGAACCCCGGCATCGGGCGGGGCTTCAATCCCAAAGCCGTCACCGCCGGCGAGCGATCCACCGACGGGACGCCCATCAAGTTCGGGGTCGAAGAGCGAAAGGTCGTTGACGTCTTCCTCCGGGCCAGGAAGCTGGGATTCACGCCCGTCGGCCTGCACCAGCATCTCGGCTCCGGCTGGGTCCGCGAGGATTACCCCACGGTCCGCCAGGCTGTGGATCGCATGGTCCGCAAGGCCTCCGAGCTCCAAGCCCTCGGCTTCCCGCTCGAGTTCCTCGATTTCGGCGGCGGGTTCGGCCCCCGGTATTTCAAGAGCCAGAGCCTTTTCCCGGTTGCCGATTACTTCCGGTACGTCTGCGGAAAGGTCGGGAAGGCCGGCCTTGACGTCAAGGCCCTGGCCTTCGAGCCCGGAAAATTCCTCGTCGGCGACGCCGGCGCCCTTCTCCTCGGGGTGAACTACATCAAGGAGAGCTACGGCAATCTCTTCGCCTGCGTCGACGGCGGGACCTTCAATACGGTGCCGCGCCCCGCGATCTACATGAAGGCGAACCACGAGATCGTCAATTGCCTGGAGATCGACGCACCGAAAAAGCCCCGGATCACCGTGGCCGGCCACCTCTGCGAGACCGGCGACGTCTTCGGCAAGGACAGGCCGTTGCCCCTGCCGAAGAAGGGCGGGCTCCTGGCCGTCCTGTGCGCCGGCGCCTACTGCCGGAGCATGGCTTCGAACTTCAACCTCAGGGATATCCCCAAGGAGATCCTGGTCTGATACAGGTCCCGGCCTTCGACGAACGAAAACTCGACCGGCAGGTATTGGACTCTTATGAGAAGATCCGCAAGAGGATCGCCCGGCGCGTGAAGAGGGCCGGAGCCTAAAGCACGACCTCGAGCCGGGTGAAGATGACGGGTTCCGGCTGGGGGACGCATTCATTGTCGCCCATCCTGTCCTCGATGTGGACCCGGATGGCTTCCCGTATGGCCCGCATCACCTCTCCCTGGCTCTTCCCGGTCGTGTAGCACCCGGGCAGGGCCGGACACGAAGCATAGAATCCCCCTTGTTCCCTCTCCACCACCACCGAAAACTTGTATCTTTTCATCGGCTTACCTCCACGGCATTTTCGCCAATCCAAGAACGCAGGCTATAGCCTTCGGCTACTGCAAAGCCTGAAGCCTGCGGCTACAGTTCCGCCCCGCCTATCCCGCATTATCATATTCTTGTCCATTTCACTCTTGCGGAAAAATTCTTCATCGAGCCTCTTGTCTCGCCTGTCTCGCTCGTCCCGCTTGTCTCGCCCTTCATCAGAACGCCCTCAGGAAACTGCAGTTGTGGATCTTGACGACGCCGCCGCCGTTGCGCACTTCGCCTCTCAGGCAGCAGACGGGAGGCGTGCCGAAGGTCAGGCCTCTCGTCTCCCCGATGCCCTCGAGGAGCCCCGTCTCGTCCTCGAACAGGAAGAAATACCGGCTCCCGCCCTTGAGCGGGATCTGCCGGGCGTCCACCACCCGCACCACGAGCTCGACGACCGTCCCGGCCCGGGCCCCGAGGTCCCGGATGCGCAGGGCCGGCCTCTTCCCGCCGTAGAGGGCGAGCGGGTCTCCCGCCGGGCTGAAGCCGAGCGATTCGTAAAGCATGCGCTCCTTCTCCGAGGCGTCGATGTCCGCCACCCGGTCCATGTCCTCGAGCCCCTGGAAATAGCGGAGGACCTGGCGCGTCCGACGCGGCTCGAGTCCGTCGAAGACGCCGGCCCGGATGAGCGCCAGGAGCTCGCTCTTGGCCAGGGGCACGCGCCGAAGGAAGTCCTCGACCGACGGGAACTCCCCGCCCTCCGCCCGCTCCTCGAGGACCTTCGCGACGGCCTTGAGCCCCAGCCCCTTGACGGCCCCGAGGCCGATGCGGATGGCCCCGCCCTCGACCGCGAAGCCGCGGCCGCTCCGGTTCGCGTCCGGCCCGAGGATCGCGATCCCCTGCCGCTTGGCCTCCTCGACGTATTCCTCGAGGTCGTAATAGCCGCCGCCGGCGTTGAGCACGGCCGCGAGGTAGGGCACGGTGTGGTGGACCTTGAGGTAAGCCGCCTGGTAGGCCATGGCGGCGTACGAGGCGCTGTGGGCCTTGTTGAAGGCGTAGGAGGAGAATTTCTCCATGGTCTTCCAGAGCTTGTCCACCTCGCCTTCCGTATAGCCGCGCTCCTTCGCCTCGCGGAAGAACCGGCCGCGGAGGCCGGGGTCGCCGCCCGTCCTCCGGAAGCTCCGCCGGAGGAGGTCGCCGTCCTCGGGCGGCATGCCGGCCACCCGCTCGGCGATCTGCATGACCTGCTCCTCGTAGAGGAGGATGCCCCCCGTTTCGGGGAGGACCTTCCCGAGGAAGGAGTCGGGAGCCGCGGGCCTCCCCTCTCGGGCCCGGAGCAGGGCCTCCTTCATGCCGCTTTCGGTCGGCCCTGGCCGGACGAGGGCCAGGGCCTGGGTCAGCTCGAAGACGTCCTTCGGCTTCATCCGGCGGAGAAGGTTCGTCATGGCCGGGCTCTCGACCTGGAAACAGCCGATGGCCCGCGCCTCCCCGAGCATCCGGTAGACGGCGGCGTCGCCCGGCGGGATGCTCCGGATCCCAAGCGCCTCCTTCGTCTCCGATACGGCGGCCAGCCCCCGGACCGAGAGGAGGTCGAGCTTGATGAGCCGGAGGTCCTCGACGACGTTCTTGTCGTACTGGCACATGAGGAGCCCTTTGGCCGACTCCTCGAGCGGCAGGTGGCGCTCGCCCGGGGCGGGCGTCAGGATGACCCCCCCGACGTGGAGCGAGATCTCGGCGTGGACGCCGTCCAATTCGGCGGCGAGCTTCCAGACGTCGAGGAAGCCCGGGGCGGGCGCGGCGGTCCGCAGGGAATCCGGCTCGGCGAAGAACGGCGCGCGCTTGGCCATGCCGCGCGCCTCGTCGGGCGGGACGCCGAAGGCCCGGGCGGTCTCGTAAAGGGCGGAGCGGGCCCCGAAGTTCTTCAGGCTGCAGACGAAGGCCGCCCCCGTCCCTCCGCGGCCGTACCGCTCGAGGACGTAGGCCATGACCTCGTCGCGCCGCCGCGAGTCGAAGTCGATGTCGATGTCCGGGGGGTCGGGCCGGCCCCTGTTGAGGAACCTCTCGAAATAGAGGTCGAACACGACGGGGTTGACGTGGGAGACGCCGAGGAGCCAGGCCAGGTAGGACGACGCCCCGGAGCCGCGCAGGTTGTGGAGGATGCCGCGGCGGCGGGCGAATTCGACGACGTCGTGGACGATGAGGAAGTACGGCCCGAAACCCGAGCTCTCGATCACCGCGAGCTCGCGGCGGGCCCGCTGGCGCTCCTTCCAGGAAAGGTCCTTGGACACGGTGAGCCGCGCCATGACCGTCTCGCGCAGGGTCTTGGGGAAGAGGCCGGCGGGGAGCGGCGGCACGATGTCCTCGAAGGCGAAGGCGCACCGCTCGGCGACCTCGAACGTGCGCGCCAGGGCCTCCTTCGCCTCCATCCCGAATCTCTTGAGCGCCGCCGCCTCCTGGCCCGGGCCGAAAACGCCGACGCGGCCGGCGAGCTTCTCCTTTTCCGGGGGGAACGGGACCTTCCTGGCGATGGCATGGAGGAGGATGAGACGGTCCGGGCTCCCGACGAACTTGAGGGGACCGGCCCAGACGAGAGGCAGACCGGAGGCCGGCCCCTCCCCCGCCTTCATGTCCGCCGCCCTCCGGAAGTTGGCGAACTCACAGCCGAGGTAGAGGTCGCCGGCGGGCATCTTTTCCCGCAATTCGGCCAGGATGCCGGTTTCGCGCCCCTCCGGCCGTCCGGCCCCCGCGCCTTTCGGCGTTTTTCCCGCCTCCCCCTTCGCCTCGCGCTTCGCGTCCCCGCCCTCGATCGCGGCGCCTCCCGGACCGGCGGGAACGTGGATGACGACGAGCCCGTCGGCGCTCCGGACCTCCTTCCGGTTGAAGATCTCCATCAGGTTCCGGTAACCCTCCGGGTCCTTCACGAGGAAGACGAAGCGCTCTCCGGCGACCTCGAGCTCGCATCCGAACAGGGGTCTGAACCCTGTCCCCGAAGCCGCCCGCTTCCACTTGCCCCAGCCGTAGACGTTGCCGATGTCCGCTAGGGCCGCCGCCGGAAGCCTCCGCTCCGCCGTCCAGGACGCGGCCTCGGCAACCGTGGTCCCGCCCCGGCCCTTGCTGAAAACGGAATGGATGCGCAGGGGGACGAACATCGGCGGCGCCTCATTTGGTCAGCGAGGCCGTCTTGAGGACGAAGCCCCGGCGCGGCTCGAAATCGTAGATCTCGTCAAGCAGCCGCTCCCGGACGGTCAGGACGGAGCCGAAGCCGTACTTGCCGCGGACGCGGTCGATGGCCTTCCCCAGGCGCTCCGGCCGCTCCGAGTAAGGCTCGAACAGGGCCAGGGGGCGCGCCCGGACCAGCTCGGAGGCCTTGACCCCGACGAGCCGGAGGGCCAGGCGCGACGGGGCGACGAGCTCCCGGAACAGCTCCTCGGCGATCTTGTAGATCTTCCCCATCTCCTGGAGCGGCATGACGACGAGGCGCCGCTTGATCTCGGTCTTGAAGTCCGAGTAACGGGCCTTGACCTCGATGACGTGGGCGTAGAGCCCGTCCTGCCGCAGGGCCAGGGTCAGCCGGTCGCAGAGATAGGCCAGGTGGGCGAGGAGCAGGCGCTCGTCCCAAAGGTCCTGGAGGAAGGTCGTCTCGCGCGAGACGGACTTCGGCCCTTCCCGGCCGGCGACGGGCCGGGCGTCGATGCCGCGCGCCTGGAGGTAGATCTCCTCTCCCCCCAGCCCGAAGAGCGAGCGGAGGGTCGGCCGCGGCAGGCCCCAGAGGTCGCCGATCCGCTGGACGTTGAGCATCCGCAGGACGACCTGGGCCTTGGGGCCGATGCCCGGGAGGTCCGAGATGTCCAGACTGCGGAGGAAGTCCTCCTCCCCGCCCTCGGGAACCTCGAAGAACCCGGCCGGCTTGGCCATCCGGGTCGCCAGCTTGGCCATGACCTTGTTCCGGGCGGCGCCCACCGAGACCGTGATGCCCAGTTCCTTCTCCACCCGCCGCTTCATGTCCCGGGCCGCCTCGGGGAACGACGGGTAGATCGGCCGGCAGCGGGTCAGGTCGAGGTAGGCCTCGTCGAGGGACGCCTCCTCGACGTCGGGCGTGTAGTCATGGAGGACCTTGAAGAACTTCTCGGAGAACGCCTCGTAGACGTGATAGTTGCCGCGGACGAAAACGCCCTGCGGGCAGAGCTGATGACACTTGCGGAGGGGCATGCCGGAGCGGACGCCGTACGTGCGCGCCTCGTAGGAGCAGGTCGAAGCCACGCCGCGCTCGTGGGGCAGGCCGCCGACGATGACCGGCTTGCCCTTGAGCGACGGGTCGAGGAGGACCTCGACGGCCGCGAAGAACGCGTCGATGTCGACGTGGACGATGTAACGGCGGTTCAGCGTCATGAGGCGCTCGTTTCTTGCCCTTTCGATGTAGTCGCAACCTTCAGGTTGCGTCTTCCAGACGCGGGCTGAAGCCCGCGGCTACAGATCCGGCCGTTTCCGTTCAATATTTCCTCAAGACTCCGATGACGCGGCCGAGGACCTTGCCGCCCGCGGTGACCTCGATCGGGGCGTAGGCCGGGTTCTCGGGCATGAGGAAGACCCTCCCGCCGTCCTTCTTCAGCCGTTTCAGGGTGACCGAGCCGTCGTCGAGGAGGGCGACGACCATCTCGCCGGAGTTCACGGCGGCGGTCCGCTCGAGGAGAACGTGATCGCCGTCGTCGATGCAGGCGTCGATCATGCTCTTGCCGGAGACCCGGATGAGGAAGACGTTGCCGCGCTTCTTCCCCACCATCCAGGCCGGGATGTCCATGGCCTCTCCCGCCGAGACGTCGAAGGACTCGGTCGGCGGGCCGGCGGGCACGAGCCCGGCGACCGGCACCCGGACCTGGTTCTCCCCCACCGTCGGCAGTCCGGCGAGGCGCAGCTCTCCGCCCTCGCGCCGGAGGTAGCCCTTCTTCTCCAGGCTCGCCATGTGCTTGAAGGCGGCCGAGGGGTTGGGAATGCCGAGGAGCCTGGCCAATTCCCGGACCGTCGGCGCGTACCCGTGCTCCAGGACGAATCCCTCTATGGCTTTGAGGACCCCGTCCTGCCTTTCCGTCAGCTCTTTCCTTATTCTGTTTACCATTATGTTCACCATTCATAAGATAAGGCCCCCGCCGGCGTTTGTCAAGCAGGGCCATAAACTTTTTTCCCGCGCTCGAAGCGTCCACGCCGCCCGGAGACGGCTTGACTCCAGGACCGGCCATCGCATAGAATTTCTTCTTTACGATTCCAGCCAAGGGAGAACGAAGCCATGGACCTCAAGGAAGCGATTTATACCCGCCGATCCATCCGCGCTTATGAGAGCAAACCTGTCGACAAGGATCTGATCCATCAGCTGATCGATGCCGCCGTGCAGGCGCCGTGCGCCATGGGTTTCCAGCCCTGGGAGTTTGCCGTCATCCAGGGCTCCGCCGTCCTCGCCGACCTCAACGCCCGGACCAAGGCCCACATGCTCGTGCTTGCCTCCCAGGATCCGATGTCGCCGCTCGCCCCGTACCGGGACATGTTCGCGGACCCGGCGGTCGATCTCTTTTACGGCGCCCCCGCTCTCGTCGTCATCTGCGCGAAGCCGAATCTCAGCCCGACGGCCGAGGCCGACTGCACCCTGGCGGCCGAGAACCTGATGCTCGCGGCCCGCGGCCTCGGACTGGGGACCTGTTGGATGGGATTCACGGGGACGTACTTGGGAACGCCCGAGGGCAAGGCCCGGTTCGGCTTCCCGGAAGACCGCGCGATCGTGGCCCCCATCGCCGTCGGCTATCCCGCCGGCGGGTTCACGACCATGGAGAGAAAAGCCCCCGAGATCCTGTTCTGGAAATGACGGACCGGGGCCGAAGCCCCGCCCCATGCGGCCTCAGAGGCGCGGCAGGTATTTCGTCGCGCCGAACGTCACCTTGAAGGACGTTCCCTTCGTTCCTTCGACCTCGAATCTCGCGTCGAGCTGATCGACGAGGAGGTTCACGATCTCCATGCCGAAACCTCCGGATCCCCGGAGGTCGAATCCGGCCGGCAAGCCCACCCCGTCGTCGGCGACCCGGAGCTCGACGGCGCCGGTCGGGTCCTTTTGCAGCCCGATCCTGATCATTCCCGAGCGGCCGCCCGGGAACGCGTGCTTGAGCGCGTTGGAGACAAGCTCGTTGAGGATGAGACCGCAGGGGACGGCCGCGTTGATGTCCAGGAAAACGTTCTCGAAATCCGTCTCCAGCTGAACCCGGTCCGGCCTGTCCAGGTAGCTGTGGAAGAGATGGGCCGTCAGGCTCCGGACGTAGCCTCCGAACTCGATCTTCGACAGGTCGCGCGATTGATAGAGCTTCTCGTGGACGAGACTCATCGAACGGATGCGGGCCTGTCCTTCCTTGAGGACGCCCCGGCACTCGTCGCTCATCGTTCGCCCGGCCTGGAGGCTGAAGAGGCTGGAGATGACCTGCATGTTGTTCTTGACGCGATGGTGGATCTCCCGGAGCAGGACCTCCTTCTCCCGGAGCGAGGCCTTCACGGCCTCCTCCGCCCGCTTGCGCTCGGTGACGTCGCGGATGATCATGCTCGCCCGCTCGACCCCCCGGGAATCGCGGAACATGGTCGAGGAGATCTCCGCCAGGAACTTCGTACCGTCGTTCCTGCGCATGGTCAGCTCGCCTTTGAACGCCCCGGTCCGGCGCCTCTCTTCGAACGCGGGAGCCAGGCGGGGGTCGTTCACGTCGATGACGCCCTCCCATCCTATCCGGCAGATCTCCTCTTCAGCGCGTCCGAACATGCGGCATGCCGCCGGGTTCGCGGAATAAATGGAACCGTCCGGATGCGTGAAGAGGATAGCGTCGCCGCTGTTGTCGACGATCAGCCGATGGATCTCCTCGCTCGTCCGGAGCTCCGCCTCCGCCTGTTTCCGGGCGCGGCCGGCGGCATAGACGGCGATACAAATGACCAGGAGGAGGAATCCGGACGCCCACAGAACCAGCGCGTAGAACCGGTTATAGGTCCGCATCGTCCGCGTCAATTCCTGCCTGATGCGGAGATCGGCCGCGTCCGCCAGGCGCTCGAGGGCGAAGAAAGAGATCCGCAATTCGGCTTGGCGCGCCGGATCGGGAGTCCGGGAGACCGGCTCCCCGGCCAGCGTCGCGCGGAAGCTCTCCATGGCCTGGACGTAAGCCGTTAAATAGGAGGAAGCATCGTCCGCCGAGGCCGGCGCCCTGGAAGACGCGAATTGCCGCCGGATCTCCAGGGCCCGCTCGAGAGATTTCCCGGCCTGGTCGAGCAGGGCTAATCCCTGGGCGCGGTCGAACGGAGATCGCGGCAGGCTGGAAAGGGCGATGTGCAGATACCCTCTGGCCAGGTCCCGTTGCGCCTGATGGACGCTCGCCTGTTGACCCGTGAAATGTTCGAAGACCCGGCGTTGGCGCCCCTGATTCCAGAACAGGGCCACGGAGAAGAAGGTCGCGGCGACCACCGTAACCCACACCCAGAGCATCGGGCCGATGCGGCGGGCGATCTCTTTCATTCGGCCCCCGAGGCCAGGATCGTCGAGGTCGTGATGTTCCCGGGGAGATCGCCCGGCGTCAGGCCGTACCGGGCCAGAAGGCGGTGGTGTTCTTCGCTTCCGACGAAAGCCTTCAGGCCTCTATTCCACTCCCGGCACAGGCTGTGATCCGTTTTACGGAAAACGACCGCTCCGTAGCCCATGAATCGGACCCCCGGCCGGGACGGCTGGGCGAAGGGCTCGGCGGCTTCGGTCAGGCCCAGCATCTGCCGAAGGGCCATATTCCGGACCGCGGGAAGGGAAAGGGCTAACCCGTCCACGAGTCCGGTCTCTACGGCCATCCTTCCCGTCAGAGCGTCCGGGACCACGACGATCCGGCTTTTTGGCAGGCCCATGTCCCGGATCATCCCCTCTTCGATCGAGCCGTGGAGGACGGCGATCTTCGTCCCTTCGTTCCCGAGCGCGTCCTCATAAGCGTGCAACCCAGAGGGGTTCCCCGTCCTGACGAGCAGGGCCTGGCGGACACGGAACGTCGGCTCGGAAAAGAGCACCCGTTTTGCCCTTTCCGAAGTGATGAATACGCCGGCGGCGACCGCGTCGAAGCGACCTTCCTCGAGCTCGGAGAGAAGCAGGGCGAAATCCGTCTGGATCCAATCCATCCTGGGGATCTTCAAGCTCACGGCGACGCTGCGGGCGACATCTACCTCGAGGCCGGTCGGTTCCCCTCGGGCATCCAGGAAAGCATAGGGGGCTTCGACGGCATAGCCGATCCGGATGACGCCCTCGCGCCGGATCCTCTCCCAGCTCCCCTTCCGGGGAGACCGGATCAGAAAACCCGCAAGGCCGACCGCGCCCAGGGCCGCCGCGGCGCCGATCAGCCAAACCCAGCGCTTCCGGATGAGCGAGGGAACCGAATGCTCAACCACATTCGGACTATACCGCCGTCCCCGGGCCAAGTCAATCGGCACCCGCTCGCCGCGAGGGGCGAGGCTTTCACTCCCGCTTCGATGAAAGGATCTCGGAGGTCGTCACCTTTCCGGGCAGGACCTCTTCGCTGAGGCCGTAACGGGCCAGCATCCGGAGATGTTCCGGGCTTCCGATGAATCCGGCCATGGCCCTGTTCCAGGCCTCGAGGAGGTCGTCGTCCGCCTTCCGAAATACGGCGGCGCCGAATTCCCTGGCCGGGCCGCGAGCCGGCCGGGGCTGGGCGAACGGCTCCGCGATCTCGGTCAGGCCGAGCATCTGCCGTCGCGTCATGAACAGAACTGCCGGCTCCGATAGGGCCAAGGCCTCGACCAGGCCCGTTTCCAGGGCGATGCGGCCGGTCAGAACATCGGGTATCTCGACGACCCGGGACCCGGGAAAACCCATCTCGCGGACCATCCCCTCTTCGATCGCGCCGTGAAGGACGGCGATCCGGGCGTCGTTTCTCAGCAGGTCGTCATAGGAATGGAATCGGTGAGGATTACCCGCCCTGACCAGGAGCGCCTGCCGGGCGCGGAATGTGGGTTCGGAAAAAGCGACGCGTCGCGCGCGCTCCGGGGTGATGTATAGGCTTGAAATGGCGTCCGTTCGCCCCTCGGCGAGCCTCCGAAAGGAGCGATCCGACGTTCGCCTGAACCCATACGATACCGGGGACGCCGGCCCGCTCCATGACGGCCCTGGCCACATCGACCTCGATGCCCTTGAGCTCCCCTCTTTCGTCCAGGAATACGTAGGGCGCTTCGACCGAATATCCGATCCGGATGAGGCCCTCGCGCTGGATCCTGGCCCAGGTTCCCTTCCGCGCCGGGCGGATGAATTGGACGGCAAGAGCGGCCGCGGTCAAGCCGATCGCCGCGCCGATAAGAAAGATTCGGCGTTTTCGGATCATCCCTCGCTTCCCGTCCAGCGGGGCTTCTTCCTTTCCTCCCGACCGGCGCCTGCCCACGCCCAGAATATAATCTCCCCGAGAGGAGCAAGTCAATCCCCGCCGCCGGGCCCGGCTCGGGGCTTAGACCTTCTTCGCCGTCATCGTCTCGTTGACCACGAAACCGGTCGCCCGGCCTTCGCCGTCGACGATGAAACGGACGGAGAGCGCCGCGTCCATGGTGAAGAACTTCGTCTCGGACTCGGGATACAGCTCCCAATCGCCGCCCCGGAATTTCAAGCGCAGATGAGCGCCGGTCAGCGAGACCAGGACGGGAACGGGCTGTCCGTCGAAATCGACCTCATACCTGCCCTGATATCGATCGAGGGTCCGGGCGTCGAGGTCCGCGAGCGATTTTACGACGGGATCGGATCCGGGAAGGCCGTACTCGGCCGCGATCGCGCGCCGGACCTCGTCCACCAGGGACCCGCCCGCGTCCGAATTGGTCATGATCGCCGCCCCGATACCCTTGGCCGGGAAAGCGAACAGGTCGCAGCGAAATCCTTCGTTCGCCCCGCCGTGGCCGAAGCTCAGGCTATCGCCTTCCCCGCTCAGGAAGACTCCCAATCCGCTCGGCGCCTTCTCGACCGTAAGCATCTTGCGCGCCGTGTCCTTCGAAAGGAACGTCCCCGGCCGGCCGTCGAGGGCGTTCATGACGGCGATGGCGTAACGGCAGAGATCGCTCGGTGTCGTCCAGAGTCCGGCCGCGGCCATTTCCGGATAGACATTCCTCTTCCCGTCGATCGCCGCCCCATCCGCCCTATATCCGACGGCGGCCCGGGCCAGTCGTTCGGGAGAAATCGGCTGTTCGTAGGTACTCGACGTCATGCCCGCGGGCACGAGGACCAGCTCTCTCATGATATCCGGGAAGGACCTCCGGGCGGCGTCCATCATCATCTGCTGCATGACGGTATAACCCCCGCCCGAATAACGCCATTGGGAGCCCGGGAGGATATCGACGCGGATGGGCGCCGAATTGGCCGGCTTATCGCCGTTGAGGACCTGGAGGAGCGTCGGGACCGGTTTCCCGGCCGCGTAGCCCTCGAACCCGTGGACGGTCAGCCCGGCGCTGTGGCTGAGGATCCGTCGAAGCGTGACCTTGACCTCTTTCGTGAACGGGCTTTCGGGGACCTTCCAGGAAGCGAGCGTTCCATTGACGTCCGCGTCGAGGTCGAGCAACCCCTGTTCCACGAGGCGGAGCGCCCCCCCGGCCGCGACCGCCTTGCTGATGGACGCGGCCTGGAAGAGCGTCTCTGTCGTAGCCGCCGTTCCGGCCTCCTTGTCCTGGACGCCATAGGCCTTCGCCCACTCGATCTTCGAATCCCTGATGACGGCGACGCTCAGGGCCGGGACCTTATAGGCGATCATGCGCTCGGCCAGGGACATTTTTTCATACGGCCGGCCCTCGATCCGGACCTTCTTGAGGAGCCCGGTCTCGATCCTTTCGATCCTTTCGGATACGGGATCCTGCGACGGCCCGGGCGCTGCCGCGGAATGGGGGGCCGGAGGCCTGTTCATCACCAGGTTCTCGATGAAGAATTCCATCATTCGGTCCCGATTGAGGGACGAATGCCCGGCGTCGGGCCCGACCTGGACCTCGAAGCTCTTGCCGGCTTTCTGGAGGGCCTGGATGAGCTGCATGGAATTGTTCGGATGGACGTTGTTGTCCGCCGTCCCATAGTAGATCATCAGCCGGCCATCGAGCTTGGCGGCATATGTCATGGCATTCCCCGCCTCATAGCCCTTCCCGTTCTCCCGGGGAATCCACATATAGCGCTCGGTATAGATGCTGTCATAGTGTTCCCAGGCGCTGAGCGGGGACGAGGCGCAGGCGGCCCGGAAGACCTCCGGGTGGCGGAGGAGACACATCGCGGCGGCGTAGCCTCCGTAAGAGGTCCCGAATATGCCGATGCGGGCTCTGTCCACGTATGGGCGGTCCCAAAGGGCCTTGACTCCCGCCGCCTGATCGTCGATCTCGACGATCCCCAACCGCATATAGACGGCGTCGAGGGCCTTCCGGCCGCGCCCGCCGGCGCCGCGCGTATCGAAGGAGGCGACGAGAAAGCCGAATTCCGTCAGGGGGGCGCCCGTCAAGAAGCTTTCGTTGGAACCGTTGGTCCCCGGACCGGCATAGACGTTGACAAGAAGCGGATACTTACGGTCCGGGTCGAAGTTCGACGGAAAGTTCAGCGTTCCATACAGGTCCGCGGCGCCGTCCGCGGATTTGAACGTGAAGAGCTCGGGTTTCTTCAGCCCCAACGCGTCGAACTTCGTCAGGTCGCTTGCGGCCAGAACGGCGACGGGCCGTCCCCCCGCGTCCATAAGCCGGGTCACCGGGGCGGCGTCATGAGTCTGGGCGACGTCGACGAAATGCTTCCCGTTCGGGGCCATGGTGATCGTATGATGGAAGGCGGGGTCGGTCAGACGTCTGTCCATCCTCCCGTCCAGCCCGACCCGGTGCAGCTGGACCTTCATGGGATTATCGCCGCTGCGGGCCAGGTAATAGAGGGCCCCCCCTTTTTCGTCCACATGAACGATGCCGGCGACCTCGAATGGGTGGTTCGTGAGCGGCCGGAGGAGCGAACCGTCGAGGCCGTGGAGATAATAGTTCTTCCAGCCCGTCCGCTCCGAAAGCCGGATGAATCGCCTTCCGTCCGCGAGGAACCGCATCTCCGGATTGTTCTCGACCCAGCCGGTCGGCCACTCGTCCCGGACAACGACCCGGCAGGCCCCGGTGGCCGGATCGCAGGCGGCCAGCTCGAGCACGTTCTGGCGCCTGTTCGTGCGGTTGAAGAGAAGGACTGAACCGTCGGGCGACCACCGGACGTTGTAGACGTAATGACCGACGACGGCGTCGTCGAAGGCCTTCCCGTCCCGGACGTCGGCCCGGACGGTCTTTCTCGAGACGACGTCATAGATCAGGACGTCGACGACAGGGTTGGGCTCCCCCGCCTTGGGATAGGCTTCGATATCGGGCGCGCTGTAAAGCTTCGTCTGGTCCATCTGGAGGAAGTAGTCCGGGACACGGCTCTCATCGAACCTGTAGAAGGCGATCTTTTGGGAATCGGGAGACCACCAGATGGCGGTGGCCTGATCGAGCTCCTCGCCGTAGACCCAGCTCGCCGTCCCCGACTTTACCCGCGTCTTCACGGCGCCGTCTTCGGTGACGGCGAACGCGTTCTTCCCTTCGGCATCGCTCAGCCAGAGGTTCCGGTCGCGATGGAAGGCCTTGAGCTTCTTGTCCGGCGAGACCGCGCTGTCCCATTGCCGCCCGCGGGCTGGGCCCGCCCCGGGGCGCCCCCGGCGCGGGGTCTCGGCCGGGGCGACGCCGGCCTCCACGGCCTTGCGGGCCGCGACATCGTACCGGTACAGCCTGCCGTCCTTCGCATACTCGAACGTCTTCCCGTCCGGGCTCCAGGTCACCGTTAGGGCGCCGAGCTTGGCCGCCGACGGGATCTCCCTGTTCATCTTCTCATAGCGCGCATAGCCCGGCATGGTCTTCAGACGGTCCTGGGGGGCCGCCGATACCGTGCCGAGGAGGAGGACAAGAACCGGAAGAACGAACGGGCGTTTGCGCATGGACGAACTCCTTTCGCGAAGATGGGGATTATAGGACCGGAGGAGGCAATTGGCAAGCCGGAGGCTGGACTTCAGGGACCGGGACGGGTCGCCGGCTCCCCTTTCGTCCTGGCGGCCAGGAACCGCTGGGCGGCCACGGGGTCCAGAGGCTCCGCGAAGAAGAATCCCTGGGCGAATTCACCGTTCAGCCACCTCAGGAATTCCATCTGCTCGGCCGTCTCCACGCCCTCGGCCACGACGGTGAGGCCCAGGTTCCGGGCGAGAGCCAGGATCATCCGGACGATCTCCAGCCCCTCCCCCGACGGGCTCATGGCGCCGATGAAGCTTCGGTCGATCTTCAGCCCGTCGATCGAGAGCTTGCTGAGATAGTTCATGGAAGAATAGCCGGTCCCGAAATCGTCGATGAGAACGCGGACCTTCATGCCTCGGAGCTCGGCGAAGAGGCCGGCGGCCCAGTCCGGGTCGTCGATGATCGTGCTCTCGGTGATCTCGAGCCGCAGGCAGGCGGGGTCGAGCCCTGTTTCGGAGAGTATGTCGCGGACGCGGCCGGCGAATCCCGGCAGGAGCTGCTTGCTGGAGAGGTTGACGCTGATGCTGAGCGGCGGGGTCTCCGGAAAGATCTCCTGCCAGGACCGCATCTGCCGGCAGGCTTCCCGGAGAGCCCATTCGCCCATCGGGATGATGAGCCCCGTCTCCTCGGCCTGAGAGATGAACTGGCCGGGGAGGATCAGTCCCCGGGTGGGGTGGCGCCACCGGATGAGCGCCTCGAACCCGGCCACGGCCCCTTCCTTCAGCCGGCAGATCGGCTGGTAATGAAGGACGAACTCGTTCCTCTCGACCGCGCGCCGGAGGTCCGTTTCCAGGCGGAGAGCGGTCATGGCCTTGTCGCGCATGGCGCCGTCGAAGACGACGTGGCAGGCCCGGCCTGAGGCCTTCGCCCGGAACATCGCGGTCTCGGCGTCCCGGACAAGGTGCTCGGGCCTTTCGAGGGCCGGGTGGGCAACGGCGATGCCGATGCTGACTGAGGCGAACGCCTCCGTCTCCCCGCCGAGATCGTAGGGGCGCCCGATCTCCGTCTGGATGCGCGTCGCCGTCGTTTCGATGTCCGCCCGGTCCTTGATGTCCTCGAGGATGATAATGAACTCGTCTCCGCCGAGCCGGGCGACGATGTCCCCGAATCGGACGCACTTCAACAGCCTCCGCGACGCCGCCACGAGGAGCCGGTCCCCCAAGGCATGCCCCAGGCTCTCGTTGACGTTCTTGAAGCGGTCGAGGTCGACGTACAGGACGGCGAACGTGGAGCCTTTCCGCCGGCGGCCCCGGGCGAAGGATACCCGGAGGCGGTCCTCGAATAGGGCGCGGTTGGGGAGGTTGGTCAGGGTATCATGGAAGGCGTCGTGAAGATACTGCTCTTCGAGTGACTTGGATTCTGTGATGTCGATCCAATAGGCGGCGATCTCGCCGGACCCCCGCCCGTTGGAGGGAACGGACAGGCGGAGCTCGTCGCGAAGCCAGCGATACCCTCCGTCCCTGTGTCTTATCCGGAAGTCGTGGACAAGGTTCCCGACCTCGCTGACATAGGCGAACATGGCCTCGACCTCTTCCCGGTCCTCGGGATGGACGGCCTCGAGCCAGAAAGCCGGCTCCTTCAGGAACTCGTCGGGCTCGTAACCGAGGACCGTCTTCACGCTCCGGCTGACGAAGGTGGCCCCGTGGTCGGAATCCGCCCGGCAGCTCAGGATGACCCCCGAGCTCGCGCTCAGGAGATGGTCCAGACGGGCTTTCGCGGCCTGGGCCTCCCGTTCGGCCTGGAGGGCCCGGCGCCGCAGGTCGTCGATCTCGCGGGCCGCGGACGCGGCGCTCCCGGACCGCGGGCGGACCCCAGCCCCGCCGGCGGCATTCCGCTTCGTTCCGTTTCCAGGCTTTTGCATCTCTGCCAATTTAGTCGATCCTGAGCGTCGAGGATGGAATCATCCTCTACCCGGTCCCTGGGGGGAATCGCTTCGGAGGATGATATCCGGGGGTGATTTTCGGGGCTTCCCCCTCCCCTCAAGGGGTGAGAAGGGTGAGGCTATAGTTGACAGACGAGGACCGGGGGCCTATATATTAGTCATATAAGGAGAAAGGGGATGGAACTCTACGACGACAAAAGGTCTCATTCGCGCCGGCCGCATCTCAAGCCCGTTTATATCGAACGCCTCTCCGTGTCCGCGGAGAATCCGGGCTACTCCTCGGTGATGGCCCACGGAACCGACATCAGCCAGAGCGGCATCGGCCTCATCACCCCTCAGCCGCTCGTCCCGGACGAGGCCGTGCGCCTCTTGTTCCCGATGCCGGACCTGACCGTGAACCTCCCGGTGGCGGCGGGGGTGGTCTGGTCGAAGCCCGAAGGCGCCAAGTTCCGCTCCGGCCTCCGGTTCCTGTCCTGATCGCGGCGGGGGGAGGGACAACGTGGAAAGCCGAGCCGAGAACCGGGCCCATCGGCGGTGGTCCCATGCCGGGCCGGTTTATTTCGAGCCGGGGACCCTCGATGAGGCGGGCGGGAGTCCCGCCGCCATGCAATTCCTGGCCCAGGCCGTGGACATAAGCCAGGGAGGGATCGGACTGATCACCCGTCTCTCCCTTCGCGAGAAAGACATTATCCGGATCCTGATCCCAGGCCCGGAGCCGTCGATGAGCCTTCCCCTCCGGGCCGAGGTCGTCTGGGCCGTGGCGGCGAGCGCCAGCACCCGCTACGGTTTGCGGTTCCTGGCCTGAGCGCGGGGCTCTCCGTTCATTCCTTTCAGGGTTCGTCGACTTTCCGCTCGGAGAGATAATCGAACAGCACGGTATCCCCGCCTTCATCGGCGGCCTTGGCGTCGAAGATCCGGACGATCCTGTCGCGACGCGCCAGGATCCCGTCGATCTCCAGGCCCGTAAGATAGGCCCCGAGCTTTTCGACCACGGTCGGCTTGTCCAACCGCCGCATCGCTTCGAGCATGACCCGATCACAACGGACCAGGTCTTCGGCGTTGAGGAGCTGCTTATAGGCACGGAAGGCGCGCGTGTGGTCGATGATCCAGACGTCCCAGCTGCGGGTGATGATGATATTCTCGATGTTCCGGTCCTTGTTGGCGATGAGCTGGTCGAAGACGCGGATGATATGGGTCTGACGGTTCCAGCGGTCCCGCTCCGGGACCGGAGGGAGCACCTCCCGCTCGAGCCGCTCCTTTTCATCCATCAGAACATCGTCGATCCACCAGGTCACAGCCGCCGGCCGTTTGCCGACCTTCCGCTCGACCGTCGGAGGGATCATGTCCATCCCGAGGAGGCGGTTCAGGATATAGGCGGCCAGGTTGAACTTCCAGGTGTCCCGGAAATTGAGCTCCCACTGCCCCCCGACACCCTCGAATTTGGCGGCGGATACGTCGACTTTCTGGATGTGGGCGTCATGGACTCCGCGCGCGTCCCGGAGCGTGGCGCGCTCCGACCGGGTCGTTCCCTCGGCGATGACCTTGGTGCCGACGATCTCCGCCGTCCGCAGGAAATCCTCCTTGACCTCCCGGCTCCATGTCACCGGTTCCGCCCCCTGATCCAGTCCGGCCGTCGGCATGGCGGCTCCGAGGGCCAGGACGGCCGCTCCGGCGGCCGCCACGGACCGGACAATGGCTCCGGAAAACCTATTCGACGCGGAACGCGACATCGAGCGGCTTGCCCAGCTCATAGACGTCCAGCCTGAGCCTGAGGGTCTTTCCCTTGATCCCGCCCTCGGGCATCGGAAAATAGACGAGGTCCTCCATGTAGCCGTTCTTTTGGACGTAGATGGAATCCACGGTCCGTCCGCCGCCCTGGGTCTGGGGGAAGAGCCTCCCGACGGCCTTCCGGTACATCGTGAAGCCGGTCATCATCTCGTCCCCAAGGACGCCGGTTTGGCTCTTGAACTTGTTATCCGGGACGAGCTTGTTGTATTGGAGCGACAGCTCCTCGACCGAAGGCATCGGGTAGACGGTCCCATTCTCATCGACCAGGAAGAGCGTCTCCCGGTCGACGATGATCCTGTTCAGGCGCTTGTTGGCGATCTTAATGCCCAGGGGAAAATAGGCCTCCTCCGCGCGCCTCCGGGCCAGCTCGACGTCCAGGACGATCGCCAGTTTCGCGTCCTCCCATTTGTAGCTGAACGTCGCCGCCCGCGACGCTTCGTCCCCCGTCCCTGCGGGGGCGACACTCGCGCACGCGGCGGCCAGGGCCGCCAGTCCGCAAAGGGCCAGCACCGGGAATTTTCGTTTCATCGGTTCCCCCCTTATTCGACCGCGAATTCCGTGGCCCGATCGATCGTCTTGTTGGCGATCTTGTCGGTGACCTTGATCTTGAACGTATATTTGCCGGGCTTGAGCGGAGACAACGGAACCTGGGTTCCCCCGGCAATGGCCTGGTTCTCCTCGACTTTCGCCCGGATCGTCTGCGGATTCAGCCGAAAACCCACCTCGGACGAAATGATGAAATAGTCGACGATCAGATTGACCGCGCCGTTCTCCGTAGCGGCGTTGTAGATGTGGAAGAGGACGCTCAGGTCCTCGTTCGCCCGGAAGAGGCTGCCCCAGCGCGGGGTGGCCCGGTAGTCGCTCGTCACGTACGGGCTGTAGTCGCTCACCGGCTCGTCCTTGAGCTTGGAGACGACCTCGGAGCTGAGGATGAGGGAGCTCGTATCGAGCTCGGCCTTCCAGAAATCCTTGACGTCCAAGTCGGCCTTGATCAGGGTCGGGTTCTCCTTGTCCTTGTCCTCGGCGCCGAGATACAGGACCGACTTTCCCGGTTTGGCGGGGAAGCCGAAGACCATGACCAGCTTATCGGCCTTCTCCTTCTCGACCCGGACCGTCGTCAGGAAGTCCTGGACCTCCTCGCCGTCTCCCTTGAGCCGCCCGAAGAAGGTCGTTTCCTTCAGCTTCTTCCGGTCGATCGTCCCCGGGTCGACCTGGACGAGCAGGGATACATACGTGCTCCCCCCCATGGCCCGGGTGTAGATAGGCGTCCACTCCAGCGCGAGGCCCTTGATCTCGGTCCCGGTGGCGATGAAATCCTGGATCATTTTCCCTTCAGGGGAATTCCCGTCCAGAACGTACTTGTACATCGGCAGTTCCTTGAGGTCGGGGTTGAAGACGACGACCTTCGGGAAGACCTCCATCGCCCGGCGGATCTTCTGGGGAGTCGTCTGGTCGAGCTCGATAGCCGTACTGGAAGTTGCGGAAGACGATCTGGAACGCGTCGGTCAGGCTGAGGTCGGGCATCGGCTGATAGCTCCAGATCTCGGCCGGGCCTTCCATCTGGGTTCCGCCCGAGGATTCGGGCCTGACCCCGGTCGCCCCTCCCTGGACCTTGGCGGGGGGCCCGAAAAAGAGATACGCTTTGCCCATATCCGAGCGCCAGCCCTTGGGCCCCAGGCCCGTCGAATAAACCTTATTGACGTGCGCGAGCCGGGCCAGCCATTCGTCCCGGAACTCGTTCGCCTTCGAACCGGGCGAGGGGTCCCTCTTGGCCCAGAACAGATCGATGAACGCGTCCTTCTCCGCGTCCGTCTTGAGCTTTTCGAACTCGGCCTTCTCCTCGGAAGAAATGAGAAGGGGGACCTCTTCCTTGAGCCAATTCTCGTACTTGTCCTGTTCCTTTTTCGCCGCGGCTGCGCTCGAAGCGAGACCCGCCAGGGCGAGGGCGACGAGCGTTCCCAGGACGATGATCCTTTTGCGTGTCATTTCTGCCTCCCTAGGGATCCAATTATCGCTCATGGCCCTTCGGGCGTCTTCAGGCGCCGCTGCCAGTCGGCCATGGCTTTCCGGGCGTTCGCCTTGCGGGGCGTCTCGCCCTCCGTGGTCTTGTCGAGATAAAGCTTCAGATAGCGGACGGCCTCATCGAGCTTCCCCGATTGCTCGAGGACGGACGCGAGGTTGAACCACGTCTCGGGCGAGGGCTGGAGGGCGACGGCCTTTCTCAGGTTCTCCTCGGCCAGGACCCAACGGCCGAGACCGGCGTAGATCACACCCAGCTCCTGGCGGAGCCGGACGTCGTCGGGAGATTCCGCCTTCAGCGCTTCGTCGATCTTCGCGGCTTCCTCTCCGCGGCCCAGCGCTCCGAGCGCATAAGCGTATTTCATCCGGACGATCTTGTTCTCGGGCTCCACGTCCAGGGCCCGGCGGTAAAAGCGTTCCGCATTCTCCCAGTTGCCCCGGATATCCTCGACCGAGCCGGCGATGACCAGGGCGTCGAAATAGGCGGGATCGATCCGCAGGGCCGCCCGGCTCATTTCCGAGGCCTCATCGTACCGGCCCGCCCTCATCGCGAAATGAGCGAGTCGCGTGAGCAGGACGAAGGAATCCGGCAGCCGGGATAATCCCTGTTCGAGGACGTCGATCGCCTCGGCAAGCCGGTCCCGCCGCGACAGGAAGATCGCGAACTCCACGTATCTCCAGGCGATGTCCGGCTGGAGCCGGAGGATCTCGCGGTAGCTCTCTTCGGCCTCATCCCATTTCCCCGCCTCTTCGGCGAAAATCGCCCGGTAGAGGACCCGGAATTCGCCCACCTTGTCCTTGGGATCGGGCAGGGGGCCCTTCCCCACGCGGACCGAAGTGTCCCCCCCGACATAGCCGAGCGACAGCAGACGCTCCTCTTCCTCGCGGCTGAGCTTCCGCCGGCTCGGCGCGAGGTCGGTGGTGTCGGCGACGATCATGGCCTTGAGCTTACGCATCATCGCCGAGGCCCTCCCCGCCTGCTTCTCCACGAGGTCCCGGGTCTCCCCCGGGTCGGCCTTGATGTCATAGAGCTCGGGCCGGGGCGCCCGAATGAACTTCCAGTCGCCGTCGATGAGGCCGACGAGTTCGGACCAGCCGTACGTTTCCATGGGATAATAACATTCCAGATAACAGGGCAGGTCGTCCTTCCGGCGACCCTCGATATAGGGCAGAAGGCTCGTCCCCTGGACCTGCTTGCCCGCAGGCATCTTCAGGGCGTCGAGGATCGTGGGCATGATATCCATGAGCCTGACGCGAGCGTCCACGACCCGGCCGCGCGGGAAGCGCGCCGGGGCGTACAGGAGGAGCGGGACCTTCATGGTGGCGTCATAGATGAAAAGGCCGTGGCTGACCTCTTCTTTCTCCCCGAACGCTTCGCCATGGTCGCCCGCGACGACGATCAGGGTGTTCTCGAGGAGCCCTTTCTTTCGCAGCCCCTCCAGGACCGTGGCGAAGCTCGCGTCCATATAGGCGATCTCTCCATCATACGGGTCCGGGAACCGCTCCTTGAACGGCGAGGGCGGCTGATAAGGCATGTGCGGATCATAATAATGGATCCAGGTGAAGAAGGGGCCCCCCGGATCCTCTTCCAGCCACCGGAGAAAGGCGGCCGACGTCTCGCCCGACCGCCTCTCCGACCGGAACGTCTTGATCATCTCTTCGGCCCCGAACCGGTCATCGAAGACGTCAAAGCCCTGGGCGACGCCGAAGCGGGAATCCACGTTGAACGAGCTGACGAACGCCGCCGTTTTGTACCCTTTTTCCTTGAGCCTCTCGGCCAGTGTGACCATCTCCCGGTCCAGGGAATAGGTCCCGTTGTTGCGGACCTTGTGGGAGAGGGGGCTGGTCCCGGTCAGGATGGAGCAGTGGGACGGCAAGGTCATCGGGACCTGGGTGTAGGCGTTCGCGAAGCGGACCCCTCCCTCGGCGAGCGAGTCGAAGGCGGGCGTCCGGGCCTTGTCATATCCATAGGCGCCCAGGCGGTCCGCCCGCGTCGTGTCCAGGGTCACGAGAAGGACGTTCGGTCCGGCGTCCTTCTTGACGTCGGCGGCGCGCAGAAGCGGGCATTCGAGAGCTCCGGAGACCAGGAGGATGAGGAGGGCTGTCGGGATTCTCATTGCCCTTTGAGCCGCCTTTCCCATTCCACGACCGCGGCACGGGACCTGGCCTTCCGGGGGGTTTCGCCCTCCTGGGTCTTGCTCAGGTAGAGCTTCATCTGGGCGACGGCCTCTGTGAGCTTTCCCCTCCGCGCGAGGATCGAGGCGTACCGGTGGTGATTATCGGGCAAAGGCTGCAGCGAAACGGCCTTCTCGATGTTCTCTTCCGCCAAGTCCATTCTCCCGAGGGCCGAATAAATGACCGAGAGATCGATGTAGATCTTGGGTTCCTGAGGATACTCCTTCTTGAGGGCCTCGTCCATCCGGGCCGCTTCCTCGCTGCGGCCCGAGGCCCCGACGACATAGGCATATTTCAGCCGGATCGACCTGTTCTCAGGCTCGATATCCAGGGCTTCCTTGTAGAAACCGGCCGCCTCCGCCCAGTTGCCGCGCATGTCTTCGGACCAGCCCGCGACGACCAGGGCGTCGAAGTTCCGGGGGTCCCGTTTCAGGGCGGCCCGGCTGGACTCGGAAGCCTCGGCAAAGCGTCCGGCCTTCATGTAGAAGCTCGCCAGCCGCGAAAGGAGGACGACCGAATCCGGAACATTCTTCAGGCCCTCTTTCAGGACCTCGATGCCTTCGTCCATCCTCTCTTCCTTGCCGAGGAGGGCGCCCAGCTTGACGTAATGCCACGGCACGTCGGGCCGCAGGCCGAGGAGCTCGCGGTAATATTTCTCCGCCTCGGCGAACTTTCCCTCACCTTCGAGGAGCCTCGCTTTCTGGTGGATCGTGTTCTCCCCGATCCGGTCCTTGGGGTCCGGCCGAGGCCCCTTCCCGACCGGGGGGCCCCCGCCCGCTCCAAGGTACCCCAGGGAGCGAAGGCGGGCTTCCTCGTCCCCGGTCATGGTGCGGCGCCCGGATTCCGCGGCCGAGAGGTGGTCGTGGATGACCTCGTCGAGCGTCCTGTTGAGCCGCGCCGCCGTCCCGGCCTCCCGGGACACGAGGTCGCGCTCCTCCCCTGGGTCCCGCTTCAGATCGTAAAGCTCCGAGCGCGGGGCCCGGATGAACTTCCAATCCCCGTCGATGATCCCGACGAGCTCCGACCAGCCGAAGGTCTCCAGAGGATAGAAGCTCTCGAGATAGCAGGTCAGGTTCCCTTTCTGCGTCCCCGCAGCGAAAGGCAGGAGGCTCGTTCCCTGGACCTCCCGGTTCACGGGCATCTTCAGCCAATCCAGGACGGTGGGCATGACGTCGATGAGCCTTACCCTGGAGGCCGCCGCCAGACCCCGGGGAAGCCTCTCCGGGGCCCGGATGATCAGGGGAACCTTCATCGTCACGTCATAGATGAAAATGCCGTGTTCGCTCTCCTCTTTGGCGCCCAGGGATTCGCCGTGGTCCCCGGCGATGACGACCAGGGTGTGGTCGAGGACCTTCTGGGCCTTCAGGGCGTCGATGATCCGCCCCAGCTGGGAATCCATGAAAGCGATCTCCCCGTCGTAGGGATCGGCTTTGAACCTTTCGCTGTAGGGCGGCGGCGGATCATAGGGCGTGTGCGGATCGTAGAAATGAACCCAGGAGAAGAACGGTTCCCGCGAGGCCCCGCCCAGCCAGGCGAGGAACGAGTCCGCGACTTCATCGGCCCTCCGCTCGGAGCGAAACGACTTCATGAGCTCGTCCATGCCGAACGAATCGTCGTAGACATCGAATCCCTGGCCGAGCCCGAACCTCGAATCCGTGTTGAACGAGGCCGTGAAAGCCGCCGTCGCGTATCCGCGCTCCTTGAGCCTTTCGGCGAGGGTCACGGCCTCATCGAGCAGGTAATAGTCGCCGTTGTTCCGGACCTTGTGGGCAAGAGGATAGGTCCCCGTAAGGATCGAGCAATGGGAAGGGAGGGTCAAAGGCGATGAACAGTAGGCGTTCACGAACCGGACGCCCTCCCGGGCCAGCGAATCGATGACGGGCGTCGCCCCCTTTCCGTAGCCGTAGGCCCCGACGCGGTCCGCGCGCGTCGTGTCCAGGGTCACGAGGAGGATGTTCGGCCGGACGTCCGCCCGCTCCTCGTTCGCGCCGGCGGAGAACACGAAGGCCCATACGGGCACGAGCAGGAGTACGGCCAGGAGCGCCGGCTTTCTCATCGGACCTTGATCCGGTCTTCCCATTCTGCGAGCGCCTTCCGGGCCCGGACGACGCGCGGGGACTCGCCTTCCTTGGTCGTCTCGAGAAAGAGCTTAAGGTAGGTGATGGCGTCGCCGAGCTTACCCGTCCTCTCGAGGATGGCCGAGCAGGCCAGATAGGATTCGGGCCCCGGATTCAGCTCCGCCGCCTTCCGCAGGTTCTCCTCGGCCAGGTCCAGTTTGTTCATCGACGCGTAGATGACGCCGAGGTCGGCATGGACCCGGGCGTCGCCGGGATATTCCTTCTTGAGGGCCTCGTCCATCCGGGCCGCTTCGGCTCCCCGGCCGAGGGCCCCCAGGGCGTAGGCGTACTTCAGACGGGTGTACTTGTTCTCCGGCTCGATCTCCAGGGCCTTCTCGAAATAGCCGGCAGATTCCTTCCAGCCGCCGCGCATATCTTCCGACCATCCGGCGATGACCAGGGCGTCGAAATGCCGGGGGTCCCTTTTCAGGGTGGCCCGGCTCATCGCCAGGGCGTTCTTGAAATCCCCGACCCTCATATAGAAGCTGGCCAGCCGCGACATGAGGACGACCGAGTCGGGAAGCCTCGCGAGCCCGTCCTTGAGGACCCCGATGCCGTCGCCGACCCTCCGGTCCTTGGCCAGAAGAATGGCCAGCCCGATATAATGCCAGGAAACGTCCGGCTCCAACCGGAGGACCTCACGATAGTATTTTTCCGATTCCTGGAGATCCCCCTGGTATTCGAGCTGTTTCGCTTTGAAGAGGGTCTTGAACTCCCCCATCTTGTCCTTGGGATCGGGAAGCGGCCCCTTTCCGACCTTGACCGACGCATCCGCCCCGATATAGCCCAGCGACCTCAGCCGGGCCTCCTCCTCGTTCGAGAGCGTCCTCCGGCCGGGCTCCGCCTTCGAAGTGTAAGCCTTGATGATCTCGTCCAGCTTCTTGTTGAGACGGGCGGCCGTCCCGGCCTCTCGCGCGACCAGGTCCCTTTCCTCTTTCGGGTCGTTCTTCAGGTCGTAAAGCTCCGAACGGGGGGCCCGAATGAATTTCCAATCGCCGTCGATGAGGCCCCGGAGTTCGGACCAGCCGAAGGTTTCCGGAGGGTAGAAGGTCTCGAGGTAGCAGGGCAGATCCTCGCCCCTCCCGCTTTCGACGTACGGCACGAGGCTCGTCCCCTGGATCTCCGGGTTCGCCGGGATCCCGAGCATGTCCAGCACGGACGGCATGATGTCGATGAGCCTGACCCGGGAGTCGACGACCTGACCCCCGGGAAGCCGACCGTCCGCGTAGAAGATCAACGGGACCTTCATCGTTCCGTCGTAGAGGAAGATGCCGTGATCGAGCTCTTCCTTTTCGCCCAAGGCCTCTCCGTGGTCCCCGGCGACGACGATGAGCGTTTTCGAAAGGATCCCCTTCTCCCGCAGGGCGTCGATGATCCGCCCCAGCTCATGGTCCATGAACGCGACCTCGCCGTCGTAGAGGTCGCCGGCGAACTCCTCCTTGTACGGGGACGGCGGGTCGTGGGGCATGTGGGGATCGTAGAAATGTACCCAGGAAAAGAAGCGGCTCCGGGAGTTGTCTTCCAGCCAGCCGATGAAGGCGTCCGCAACCTTGTCGCCCCGACGCTCGGACCGGAACGTCTTGAGCATCTGATCGTCGTCGGCCCGGTCGTCATACACGGCGAATCCCTGGTCCAGGCCGAACCGCGAATCGACGTTGAATGAGGCGACGAAAGCCGAGGTCCGAAAGCCCTTGTCCCGGAGCCTTTCCGCGAGGGTCACGGCTTCCGGGGCCAGGTAGTAGGACCCGTTGTTGCGGACCTTATGATAAAGCGGGTAGGTCCCTGTCAGGATGGAACAATGGGAGGGCAGGGTCAGGGGCGCCGGGCAATAAGCGCGGGCGAATCTCACTCCCCCGGCCGCAAGCGCGTCGATGTTCGGGGTCCTGGCCCCGCTCCATCCATAAGCTCCTAGGCGGTCGGCCCTCATCGTGTCCAGGGTGATGAGGAGGACGTTGAGATTTCCCTCCCTCGCGACCTTGGCGGTTGAGCCGGGCAGAGCCCCGACGCCCAACCCCGGGACCATCAGGAACAGGATCAAGCCCAGGATTCCGATCTTGGCCGCCATTCGAAAAATATAGCAGATTGGAGGCATGGCTTCAATTGCCCGAAAAGAAAAGCCCTGCCCCGGAGGGCCGGGGCAGGGCTTTGAGCGTCTGTGCGTGCGTGAGCCTTAGAACATGATCCGGACCGAGACTTGGGACGTCCTCTGGCCGCTCATCCTGTGAGAGATGCCGAAATCGGCAGCGGTCCAGTTGAAGGACGGAAGATCCCAGAAATAGGACTTGAGGACGTTGAAGACCTCGAAGATCCCCTGGAGCGTGACTTCCTTTCCGGCCACGGAGACTGTCCAGTACTTCTGCAGGGAGATATTGACGTTGTGGGTCGGGAACCACCGGAACGCCATGCGGGGAACGAAGGCCTGGTCGTAGTAGTTCATGTCCCGGGCCCCGGTGGGAAGGTTGGGGACGCCGAAGAGGCTCTTGTCCCAACCGGGCCTTCCGTCCGTCCAGGTGATGATATCCTGGTAGCTGCTGCCCCCGAGCCAGATGGGCCGGTCGTTGCTGTTGTAATCCTGGTTCCAATCCGCGGAGGCCGCGTTGGCCCGGATCGTGAACGGGGCGCCGGATGTGAAGTGGAAGTTGCTGGAGATCTGCCAGCCGGCGATAACGTTCTTGAGGAACCAGTTCTTGGAGTTCTTGAAGAAGGGGATGTCGAAGATCATGCCGCCGACGACCCGATGCCGCCGGTCGAACTCGGCGTAGCCGTACTCGTCCCCGACCCGTTCGTTGGACACGGCCCCGAGCGTGCTGGGGTCTTCGCCGAAATAGTCGGAATCCTGGTCCTTGGCGACTCCGTAGGTGTAGGCGGTGTACCAGGACCAGCCGTTGGAGAACCTCTTGTTGATGGTCGCCGTGAACGCGTGGTAGTCGGATTTGAGGTTCTGGGTGCGGACGTTCAGTCCTGTGGCGGCGATCAGGGGATTGATGAGGTTCGACACGCCGTCCAACCTGTCCCCGGTGAAGCGGTTCGGCCGCTGGATGGAGCCCAGGTTCCTGCCCGCCGAGCCCGTATAATTGAGCTCGATGGAGACATTCGCCGAGAGCTCCCTCTGGATGCCGATGAGCCAGTTATAGGCCTTCTGAGGGATCAGGTCGGGCATCATCCAGCGCAGCGAAACCCTGTAGCCTCCGGCCGCGAGGTTCTCCTGGGGGATGGATCCCGGGAAAGTGGGATGGATAGCGGGGTATCCGACGGAATAGGGATAGAAAGCGTCCCAGCCGCCGATCCCGACGAACGTGAAGTCGGGATAGTTGAACCGGTCGTTCTCGTACGTGTTGTTGAACGTTCGGTCATAGGAGATGCCCGCGCCGGCGCGGAGCGAGGTCTTGCCGTCGCCCGTCAGATCATAGGCGAAGCTGACCTTGGGCGCAAAGGCCTTGTAATAGGGGTTCCAGAGCCCCTTGCCGAGCAGTTGCCGGCCGTCGAAAATGAGGTTCCGGATGCCTTCTTCGCCGTATGTGCCCTCGATGACCTGGAGCGAATCATGGCCGGCCTGAGTCCCGGCGGCGGGCATGTTGATGCCGACGCCCGACTTCTCTTTGGGGACTCCGTAGTACTCCCAGCGCAGGCCGAGAGAAAGGGTCAGCTTGTCGGTTACGCGCCAGTCGTCCTGGATGAACAGACCGCCCTCGAGACCCTGCCATTTCCTGTGGGTGTTGCCGATCTTGAATTCCTGCGAGGCGGGTCCCAAAGCATAGGGGTTGCCCTCCGGAGGATTGGGGGGATCGACGCCCATGAACAGGTAGTAGGCGCCCAGGTCATAGAGGAACCAGGTCGAATCGATGAAATAGTAGTTCCCCGCGACGTTGGCGTCGAATGTCGACTCCGAGTTCCAGAGTCTGGCCTCGCCGCCGAGCTTGATGCTGTGGTTGCCGACCTGGAAGTTCAGGACATCGACCAACTGATAGGTGTTGTTGGCGAATCTCTGGGGCATGTTCCCCCAGTCGCCGATGGCGTGGACGTTGTCGCTGAAGTAGGTGTAGCCGCCGAGCTGCGGGACCTCGGGAGCGACGCGCGGCCAGTCCGCGTAGTCGCGGTGGTACCCGATCCTGACCTCGTTGTACATGGTCGGGCTGAAGAGGTGGAGCCAGGTCAATCCGCCGGTGTGATAGGAATAAGGATTCTTCTTGATCTGGCCGGGAACGTTGTCGAAATCCCACTGGTACTTGTAGGTGTTGAAGAGCCAGCGGAACGCGATCCTGTCCTTTTCGGAGAAGATGTGGTCGATCTTGAGCCCGAAATTATAGCCCCGCGTTTTGCCGGTTCCGTTCCAGATGTACCGGCCGGCGTCGATGAGGCCGTCGCCGTCGACGTCGATGAAATCTTCCGTCGGAACGGGGTAGTCGGCGCCGTACTTATCGAAGTACTCCCGGGCCGAGCCCTGCGACCGGCTGATGGCTTCCGGCGTGAAGAAGTAGTACGGATCGCGGGCCTCGTCATCCTGGGCGACCCCTTCGAACGAGGCGAAGAAGAACGTCTTGTCCTTCTTGATCGGTCCGCCGATCGTCCCGCCGTACTGGAACCTCTTATAAGGAGGCAGGTCGTGCGACAGCCAGTCCTCGGTCTGGAACAGCGAGCTGCCGCCCCTGTAGAAGAACCAGGCGTTGCCGTGGAAGCTCGTTGGTCCCGGACTTCATGACGGCGTTGATGACGCCGCCGGAGTTCCGGCCGTACTCGGCCGAGAAATTGTTGGAAACGAGACGGAACTCCTGAATGGATTCGGGCGGCATGCTCGTTACGGCGTTCGAAGCGGTGCCGTTGTCGTTGTTGTCGATGCCGTCGATCTGGAAGTTGTTCGATGAGCCGCGCATCCCGTTGATGGCGTATCCGGACCGGCCGTCGTTGGGCGAGGTCCCGGGGGCGTACCCGATCAGGGACGTATAGTCGCGGTTGCCCTGCGGATAGCTCATGAATTCCTTCTCGGTGATGACGGTCGACACCTGGGCCCGCGTCGTCTCGACCAGGGGCGAGACGCCGATGACCGTGATGTTCTCCTCGAGCTTTCCGATCTCCAGGTTGAAGTTGACCTTGACTTCCGACCCGATGACGAGCTCTACGCCTTCACGGGTGGTCGTCTTGAATCCCTGGATGGCCGCGGTAAGCGTATACATGCCGCGGGGCAGCTTCTCGATCCGGTACTGGCCCGAATCGTTGGTTACGGTGGACTGGACCAGCCCCATGTCGAGGTTCTTCGCTGTCACGGTAACGCCGGGCAGCGGAGCCCCTTCGACATCGTAGACGGACCCGAGGACCGTCGCCGTATCCTTGGACTGGGCCATTCCGAGAGAAGCCACCATAAGAAAAGCGAGACAGAAAATGGACAGCTTTCTTAAGGTCATTAAACTCCTCCGAATCCCATGATCTGGGATCTTGTGTTTTCCCCCTCCCGCAGGGCGCCTTCCCGCTCCGCGAGACTCCCTTGGGAGCCCCATGCCGCGCATGGCTCCCCGCCCTTCCGTTGTTTGGAATAGTTTGTCGGCTGTATACTCCTCCCCTGATAAAAAGGCTTCATGCCTTCGATTATATGCAAATTCGGTGCCATCCCGAGATGGGCCCAAACTGACATATAACTGATAGATAATAATTTGAATACAAATAACCCAGGAGGCTTTAGCCGGAGGGAATATCCATATTATTGAATGGGATTCGTTTTTCTGGATTTATTTGACTTCGAACGCCGTCCGCTTCTCGGAGCTCTTGCCCGAGAAGATGTCCCTCACTCTGACGACGAGCTCATAATTCCCCGGAGCCAGCTTCGGCAGGCGGAACCGGTTGCCGCGGTTTATCCCCTGATCGGATCTTTTAGCGATCGGAACCTGGAAATCTCCCGAATCGGCGACTTCGACGGCTACAGCGCCGTCCTTCAGGATCCGTTCTTCGATACGGATCCGGGCGACGCCGAGGGCCTCGTCGAAGGTCGCGTTGTAGATCTGATAAAAATACGACAGATCTTCGCCTCCGGAGTAGATGGCCGTCACGGCCGGGTTGACGTCCAGGTCGCCGAAGACGAAAGGGCCTCCCCGGGAGCGCATGTTCATCTTCTCGGGGACCTTGAGGTCGGTCGTCCGGAGGGTTCTCATGGCCGGGAGGTCCTGGGTGGCGACCATGACATCCGCGGGCTTCTCTTCCATCCTCCGGATCTCGCGGGCGAGAATGATCTCGCTCGCGCCGAATGCGCCGGAGGACATGTCCGGGACGTTCGATCCACTTGTCGAGGTATCCGACCTTGCCGCTGATCTCGTCCCAGACGACGAGATGGAGGAAGTACCGGCCGGACTTCAAGGTTGCGCCCTGGAGATATTGATAATGCTCCGCGAGCCTCCTCCGGTAGCTGTCCTCCTTGAGGTTCATCTCCAGGCGGTCGCTTTTCTGGAATACGGGCCCGTCCGCGTCCTTCACTTCGATGTAGAAGTTCAGGAGGCCCTGGTACCGGTCCTTTTCGGGACGGAACTCCAGGTCCTTCGCCGGGACCTCGAGGACCATGGGCACGTACGTCAGCCCCTCCGCTCCGCCGAGGAAGCATTGTTTCGAGACGATGGTCAGGGCGCTCACCGAGGCCTTGGATTCGACGATCCCTTTGAGCTTCCGCTGCCGGGAGCTTCGTTCGAGCTCCTCCATGACCTCTCCCCTGGACTTGGTCAGCTCGGCCATCAATTGGAGCTGCTGGAGCGGCTGTTTGTAGGTGTTCTGGGCCCTGGCGGCGATCTCGGACGGAGATAGGTAGTTGCTGTCGCTGGGCATATCGTTGTATCCGGCATAGCGGGCCGGGACCGAGATGTTCCTGAGGGCGTTCGCCAGGGCGGGGTTGTCCGTCAGCTGGTAGGACCCCGCGGCATAATAATTGACGAACGTGAAGTCGACGCGGCCTTCCTGGAGCTTGAGCCCCGGGATCTCCCTATAGGTCCAGACTTCGGACGGAAATTCGGCCGAAGGCGCATTGGTCCCCAGGAGGAAACCCCTGCCTCCTCCCGGATTCGTCTCGAAGAAATCCGGCGGGCCGAACATGATGTAGACCCTTCCCCGGTCCGACCGCCAGCCCGCTTTCCCCTCGAAATACGCGTCGTTGGCGAAGGAGATCCTCCGGTAGTGCTCTTCCCGGAACTCATTGAGCGGAGTTTCCGGGGTCGGATCGCGCCGCTTCCAGAACATCTTTATGAAGTTCTCGCGCTCGCCGTCGTTCCTCAGACTGCGGAAGACGGCCTTTTCATTCTCGGAGATGATATAGGGGACCTCTTCATCCAGCCACTTCTTGTGCTTCTCGGAAAGGGCCGGGGGCTTCCCCGCCTTTTTCGCTTCCTGGAACGCGACGGGGCCCGTGCTCACGGCCCCGCTTCCGGGCAGGGCGGCTCCGGAAAGGAGGGTCCCTCCGAAGATCAGCGCCCATAAGGCCCTCTTTCGTCCGTGTCCGGTCATGGTGGATCTCCTCGGTTCCGGCTGCGGCCCTATTGCGATTTCAAGAACGCCAGGACCTGCTTGGCCACGGCGGCGTTCTGGTCCTCGGGCGCGAGCTCGACGAATTTTTCCAGGTTCTGTATGGCTTCGGGCTTCTTGTTCAGGTTGACGTAGATCATCCCCAGCTGATAATAGGCCGGGGCGAGGTCCGGCTGCAGCTCTTTCGCCCGGGTGAAAGCCGTCGCCGCCTTCTCGAAATCCTGGAGGTTGACGAGGCAGGCGCCGAGGTTGTAGAAGGCGTCCGGGTCGGTCGTGCTCAGCTCCGACGCCTTCTGGAAGTATGGGAGAGCTTCCTCGTACTTCTTCTCCGCTCCGAGGATCTGGCCGATATTCTTGCTCGCGCTATAGCTCTCGGGCTGGACCTCGAGCATCTTCTTGAACGCGACCAAGGCTTCCTCGTTGTTCCCTAACCTCAGGTAGCTCAATCCGAGATTGCCGTAATAGACGGGTTCGCCGGGCTCGTTTCCGATAGCGGTCTTGTAAGCCTCCACGGCCTCGGCGTATTTACCGGCGACGAAAAGCTCGTTGCCTTTCTTGAAGTCCTTGTCTCCCGGGGCCTCGCCGATGAAGTACTTGCCCTCCTCGAGCTCCAGGTTGACCTCGACGACCTCCATGATGCCGACGTGCTTCTCCGTGATGGCGGGGAGGAAGCCGTCCTTTTCGGCCTTGATCTGATAGTAGTCGGGCTGGAAGCCGATCTGGATGAACTCCCCTTTGGCATTGGTTTTGAGGGTGTACTTGATGGCCGAGTACAGGATGGATACGACCGTGACCTTGGCGCCCTCGAGGGGATTTCCCTTCTTGTCCTTGATCACGCCCTTGACCGTGCCCTGGACCGGACCCGGCAGGTTCTGGACGCAAAGCAACACGGCCGCAGCCAAAGCCCATGCCGCGAGACGAGAGCGATCGTTCCTCATGAGGCTCACCCTATCCTTCTTGTGATGACATGCCCTAACGGATTTATGGTATCCCGCCCCGCGCTCAAAGTCAAACCGGACGGACGGGCCCGGCCGGCACGGCACCGTACATTTTTGGGAACGCGGATGGGGAAAGGAGCGTTGCGAAACGAGGGAGGCGCCTTCGACCGCCGCTTCTCCTCGTCAAGGCCACTTCATCGCATTCTTCACCAGCATGGGAGAAGGGTTCGGGTTCTATACCATGGTAAGCGCGTTTCTTTTTATGCCTTCTGATCAATGGCGCAGGGGTGATGCCTGGAGGAGGTCGTCTGAGGGCGGAGCGGGCACGGTTCCCCGTACCGACAGGACGGGGAGAGCGGAGCCCGAAGCGAAAGCGATTTGGCTCGCTGGGACAAATCGCGGCCGACGGAAGGCACACCCCGAGCCGAGAATTCCTTCAGGCATAAAAAGAAACGAAACATACGATCTCCCGGAATTGGGAGAAATGTCAAAAAATGGGGAGGGGCGGATTCAACCGCCCCTCCCCGCTTCGGTCGCCTGACAAGTTCGATCAGAACTCGAACTTCGCCCCCAGCCTGAAGATGCGCGGGTTCTGGATGGCGGTCATCTCTCCGAAGACCCGGCTTGCGTTGCTCGACAGGTCCTCCACCCCGGTCGCCTTGTTGGCGTTGAAGACGTTGAAGCCGTCGACGAACACGCTCAGGGCGAGTCTCCTGAGGCGGACCGTCTTTTCCAGCCGGAGGTCGAGAACGTTGAAGGCCGGAAGTCCGCGGGACCCGCGCTTTTCCGCGTATATGGTCGTGTCCCCCTGGCCCAGATCAAGGCCGAGATCGGTGCTGTTGATCTTCCGCGTGTAGCGCTGTCCGGACAGGTACCGATAATAGCAGCTGCCCATGATCCCCCAGGGCCCCTTGACCATGCCCTGGACCTTGAATTGATGCGGGCGCTCGAGGTTCATGTGCCCGAAAGCGTTCGTGTGCTCGTTGGGGTCGTCGAAATAGCCGCGGGCGCCGTAGCTGTCGTTGAAATCCGTTCCGATGAGTCCCCGGGAATTCTGATAAGTGTAGGAGACCGACAGGCCCCATCTCCCGGAGAACCTCTTGTTCAGCGTGGCCTCGAAGCCGTCGTAGTTCCGCTCCGCGCCGGGAGGATTGACGGTGTAATAGACGGCCGCCGGGAAGGCCGTCTGACTGTAGAACGTCTGCGTGCTCCCGTCGTAGGGGTCCGTCACCGTGACGGCCTCCCAGTTCTTCCAGATGCAGCTCGCCCCGGTCCATCAGCGCGTCCATGTCCAGCATGTTGGCGTTCACGTCCTCGATGAGGTTCCTGTCCCATTTCTTGATGTACCGGACGCCCATCGAAAAGTCGGTCAGGACCTCGCGCTCGACGCCGATCGTGAACTCATCGATATACGGGTTCTTCAGCTTATGGTCCCCGTATCCGGCCGTGTTGCTGCCGGGAACGTAAAGATAGAACGGGGTGTCGGCCCGGGACCAGTCGGGATTCAGCATGTCCAGCGCCACAACGAAGTCGTTAGGATTGAGGTAGGAGAACCACTGGGTGAGGTTGGCCGCGTAATAGCGGGAGAAGCTGGCCTTGACCAGGGTCTTCCCGTCTCCCGTGAGGTCGAAGATCCCGCCCAGTCTCGGGGCCAGCGTCGTCCATTTCAGGGGCGTCAGGCTCTTGGTCACGCTGCGATTGTAGGTGTAGCCGTAAAGGCTCTGTTCGCCCTCGCCCCGGTTCTGCGGGGGGATGATGCCGCGCTGGTGCTCGAACCTCAGACCCAAATTCAGCGTCAGACGGTTATTGAGCGTCCAGGAGTCGTTGATGAAGGCGGCGGAGTTCATCGTGTTCTCGTGCTTGTCGAGGTCTGCGTAATAGGTCCCGTACCACGGCTCTCCGCCCCAGGTGTTGATGAAGGACATGCCGTTCCGCGGATCGGTCTTCCAATGCAGGCCCCAGTAGCTCCAGGAGTACATGAACTCCCCGCCGAACTTCAGCTCGTGGGACCCGGCCAGCCCGTCGATGAACCGGGTCGCGTCGACGTTGATCTGGAGCCTGTCCCTCTTGTTGAGGTCGTCGTTGCCGTAGCTTCCCGAGACGTTCCCGGTCGTCACCTCGTAGAGGTTCGGGAGCGCGGTCTTGGCCAGCATGTTGAAGTCGGACTCGACGTAGCCGACCCGCAGGTTCGCGAATAGGTCGCTCGAGAAGAACCGCGTCCATTGGAAGTTGAAGACGTGGGTCGGCGTGACCTGCAGCAATACGTACTAGTCGAGCAGACGCGCACATA
>CAVZBY010000010.1:15000-154647 GCA_963773685.1 Candidatus Aminicenantota bacterium | reverse complement strand
GAGCGCCTGGACGAGGTGGTAGAGGGAGGACTTGGCCCCGGCCGAGACGATGATCTCGTTCGGGGCATAGGTCAGGCCGTAGTCGTCCTTGAGCCGTACGGCGATCGCCTTCCGAAGGTCCGCGATGCCGGTGTTCTCGGTATACTTGGTGAAGTTCTCCCGGATGGCCTTGATGCCGGCTTCTTTGACGTTCTCGGGAGTGGGGAAGTCCGGTTCCCCGACGCTCAGGTCGATGACGTCGATCCCCTCGGCCTTCATGGCCTTGGCCTTGGCCGAGATCTTGAGGGTCGGCGAAGCGCCTATTTTGTTTACGGTTTCTGAGATCATAAATCCCCCCATAAATCCCCCCTCTCCCCCCTTTTACAAAGGGGGGTAGAGACATGCCCCCTATCCCCCGTTTTACAAAGGGGGGTTAAATCCCCCCTCACCCCCCTTTTACAAAGGGGGGGAAGCATCAGCGCTCCGTACGAGAACATCAGCACTCCCCGCACGATAATATCAGCGCTCCGTACGAGAACATCAGTACGCTCCGAACGATAATATAGGCTCGGGCACGAGAATTCCCCCCTTTCCTAAAGGGGGGCCAGGGGGGATTTTCGTGATGAAACTCATCTTGGCGTTAAAGCTCATATCGGGGCAGAGTTTTTTTGCCGCGGCCTATTTCTTCGCCGGTTCGGCCGGCTTGGATTCGGGCGAGATCTTGTCCCGGAGGAACTTGTTGAGATCGGCGCCGGTCAGCGTCTTCACGACCTCGGGCATCTGGGCCAGGATCTGGGCGACCTGCCCGGTGATCTTCGTCGTGCCGAGGTCCTTGTCCCCGCCGCCGCCGACGACGATGATCTTGTCCACCTTCGACAGCGGTTCGGAGACGGCCCGGGCCAGGTCGGGCAGGACCTTGAGGTACATCTCGAGGACGGCCGCCTGGTTGTACTTCTCCCAGGCCGCGGCCTTCTTCGTCATCGCCTCGGCCTCGGCCAGCCCCTTGAGCCGGGTCTGGTCGGCCATGGCTTCGGCCTCGCGCTTCATGGCTTCGGCCTTGCCCTTGCCCTCGGCCTGGATGCGGTACTCCTCGGCGTCCGCTTCCGCCTTGATCTGGTACTTGCGGGCGTCGGCGGGCTTGAGGACGTTGGATTCGAGCTCCTTCTCCTTGCGGGAGATCTCGGCCTGCTCGATCTTGATGGCCTCTTCCTTTTCGATGAGGCGGACCTTGGCCTCTTCTTTCTTGATCTCCTGATTGAGCTTGTAGCGCTCGAGCTCGTAGGAGAAATCGGCCTGGGCCTTCTTGGAGTTCACGAAGACCTGGGACTCGGCCTTCTTGGCCTCGTTCTCCCACTGGGCCTTGGCGATCTGGGCTTCGGCCTGGAGCCGGGCGACCTCCCCTTCCTTCCGGGCCTGGGAGGACTTGATGATGGATTCCTTCTCGGTCTCGGCCTGGGCGATGGCCGCGTCGCGCTTCGCGGCGGCGATCTGCGGCTTGGATAGGGCGTCGATGTAGCCCTGGGTGTCGCTGATGTCCTTGAGGGCGAACGAGAGGATGACCAGGCCCATGGAGGCCAGGTCGCTCTTGACGGCCTGGACGACGCGGTTCGAGAAGTCCTGGCGGCCCCGGTAGATGTCTTCGACGGTCAGCGTGCCGATGACCTCCCGGACCTTGCCTTCGAGGACGGTCATGGCGACGTCGCGGATGCCGTCCTTGCCCTGGCCGAGGAACTGCTCGGCGGCCTTGCGGATGCCTGAGTCGGAGGAGTCGACCTTGACCTGGCCGGTGGCCTCGGCCATGAGGGGCACCCCGCCGTGCGTCAGGACCTCCGGCGTCCGGATGGTGAGCGTGATGATGTCCATCGGCAGGACGTCGACGCGCTCGGTGAAGGGCCAAACGAACGTTCCGCCGCCCAAGCGGTAGCGGTAGCCGACCTTCTTGTGGGTCCCGTCGGGATCGATGACCGTCCGTTTCCTGCCGCCCGAGATGATGAGGGCTTCATTGGGCCCGACCTTCCGGTACTGCAGGGCCATGATGAGAACGACGAGGGCGATGAAAACGACGACGATGCCGGCCGGCACCAGCCAGGATGCCATGTTCATTTGAACCTCCTCGGGAGGCCTCCCTTCGATAAAAGGAGGGTCTCCGTATCAGCCTGTTTCCAATGAAATTACCCGAAAAGGATCCCTTAGGCGATCACTTAAAACCGAATATTATAGCGGGCGTCAGGCGTTGTCAAGCCGGGGAGGGGTCAGGTCCGACCCGCTCCTTAGCCGAAGAACCGGAACCGGAAGATGTGCCAGAGGGCCGCCAGGCCGTCCTTCCAGCCGATCTTCTTTCCCTCGGAGTAGTCCCGCCCCGCGTAGGAGATGGGGACCTCGTAGATCCGGCACTTGAGCCTGGCGACCTTGATGGTGACCTCGGGCTCGAACCCGAATCGCCGGGACTTGATGTCGATCTTCTTCAGGACCTCGCTCCGGAAGACCTTGTAGCAGGTCTCCATGTCGGTCAGGTTGAGGTTGGAGACCATGTTGCACAGGCGGGTCAGGAACTTGTTCCCGACCGAGTGCCAGTAGAAGAGCACCCGGTGCGGGCCGCCCAGGAACCGGGACCCGTAGACGACGTCGGCCCGCCCGGCGAGGATGGGGGCGAGGAGCGCCGGGTATTCGGCGGGGTCGTATTCCAGGTCGGCGTCCTGGACGAGAACGATGTCCCCCGTCGCCGCGGCGAAGCCCGCCTTGAGGGCCGCCCCTTTGCCCATGTTCTTCGGCTGGAGGATGATCCGCGTGTTCTCCCCTTCGAGGCCGCGTACGAGGTCGCGCGTCCCGTCGGTCGAGAAGTCGTCCACGATGACGAGCTCCCGCTCCATGGGCAGGGCGACGGCCCGGACGCGCCGGACGAGCTCGACGATGGTATCCTTCTCGTTGAAGACGGGGACGACGACGGAGAGCTTCACGTGCCGAGCATCTCCCGGAAGTAGGTGATGGTCGGCGGCAGTCCCTCGTCCAGGCTGATCGTGGGCTTCCAGCCGAGCTTTTCCCCGGCCAGGGAGATGTCCGGGCACCGGCGGACGGGGTCGTCCTGGGGGAGGGCGGCGTGGACGATCCGGGAGCGGCTGCCGGTGAGCTCGAGGACCTTTTCGGCCAGCTCGAGGATGGTGAATTCCCCCGGATTGCCCAGGTTGACCGGGCCGATGAAGCCGTCGACGTTCATCAGGCGGGCCAGCGCTTCGATGAGGTCCGTGACGTAGCAGAACGAGCGCGTCTGGCTCCCGTCGCCGTAAACCGTCAGGGGCTCGCCCTTGAGGGCCTGGACGATGAAGTTGCTGACGACCCGGCCGTCGTCCACGGCCATCCGCGGCCCGTAGGTGTTGAAGATGCGGGCGATCCGGGTCTCGACCCGGTTCTGGCGGTGGTAGTCCATCATCAGGGTCTCGGCCACCCGCTTCCCCTCGTCGTAACAGCTCCGGAGGCCGATGGGATTGACGTTGCCCCAGTAGGCCTCGGTCTGGGGATGGACCTTGGCGTCCCCGTAAACCTCGGAGGACGAGGACAGGAGGATGCGCGCCCGTATCCGCTTGGCGAGGCCGAGCATGTTGATGGTCCCCATGACCGTCGTCTTGACCGTCTTGATGGGGTTCTGCTGGTAATGGATGGGGGAGGCGGGGCAGGCCAGGTGGTAGATCTGGTCGACCTCGACGAACAGCGGGTGGATGACGTCGTGGCGGATGAGCTCGAAGTAGGGGTTCGGGAACAGATGGCGGATGTTGTCCTTCGATCCGGAGAAGAAGTTGTCGATGCAGACGACGTCCGCCCCCTCCGCGATGAGCCGGTCCGAGAGGTGGCTTCCGAGGAAGCCCGCGCCGCCCGTGATGAGGATGCGCTTCATTTGTAGGCCATGAAGAGAACGCTTTTTTTCATCAACGCCTCCCTCTGGGCCGCGATGACGTCCTCGATCCCCTTGTCGGCGAGCTTCATCAGGGCCGCGAAGTCCTTGCGGGTGAAGGGGCTCTTCTCGGCCGAGGCCTGGACCTCGACGAGCTGGCCGTTGTCGGTCTCGACGACGTTCATGTCGAGGTCGGCCGAGGAATCCTCGGCGTAGTCGAGGTCGAGGAGCTCCCGGCCCTTGACGAGCCCGACGCTCACCGCGGCGACGAGGTGCTTGAGCGGCATGGCCTTGACGTAGCGGAGGTCGAGGAGCTTCTTCAGGGCCAGGGCCAGGGCGATGCACCCGGCGGTGACCGAGGCCGACCGCGTCCCGCCGTCCGCCTGGAGGACGTCGCAGTCCACGAGAATGGTCGTCTCGCCTATGGCCGCGAGGTCCGTGACACTGCGGAGGGCCCGGCCGATGAGCCGCTGGATCTCGTGGGTCCGTCCCGAGATCTTGCCGGGCATCCGCTCCCGCGGCGTCCGGCGCTCGGTGGCGCAGGGAAGCATGGAGTACTCGGCCGTCACCCAGCCCGTCCCCGTGTTCTTGAGGAACGGCGGGACGCGGTCGTCGAGCGTGGCCGAGGCCGCGACCTTGGTCTTCCCCATCTCGATGTAGGCGGACCCGTCGGCGTTCTCGAAGTAATCCGTCCGGATGAGGATGGGGCGCAGTTCGTCGGGAGCGCGCTTTCCGGACCGCGCCGGCGGCCCGGACTCTTCAGGGGGTCTCGGTTTGGTGGTCATGTTCGTCCTTAGGCCTCGAGCGCCAGCGGTCGTGGACCCAGAGCCAGGAAGAGGGGTCCTCCCGGATCGCGGTCTCGATGATTTTAGTGCATATCCCGGTTATTTTCAACACATCCGCCCCGACGTCCTCCCCGGGGACGAACGCGACCGGGGGCAGGATGCGGAGGCGGTAGCGGCCCGCGGCGGCCGGGAAGCAGAAGACGGGAAGGAGCGGAGCGCCCGTCCGCAGATGGAACGCGCCCAGGGCGGGGGTCGTCCCGGCCGGGCGGCCGAAGAAATCGACGAAGACGGCTTCCCGGCGCAGGACGTTCTGGTCGACCAGGATGGCCACGATCTCCCGGTCCCGGAGGGCCTGGAGGACCTTCTTCGCCGCCTGCTGTTTGTAGATGACCTGGGCGCCCATGCCCTCGCGGAACCTCAGGAGGGCCCTGTCGAGGAAGGGGTTGTCCAGGGCGCGGGCGATGACGCTGAACTTCCCCGCTTTCGAGATGACCGCCGAGCCGACCTCCCAGTTGCCGATGTGGGCGGAGAAGAGAAGGACGCCTTTGCCCCGGGCGACCGCGTCCGCCAGGTTCTCCCGCCCTTCGATGTCGATGAGCGCGGCGATATCCGCGGGCTTCCAATGGAAGAGCTTGAAGATGTCGGCCACGGTCTCCCCGAACCGCCGGAACGAATCCCGGGCGATCGCCCGGAGCTCGGCCGGGCCCTTTTCCTGTCCGAACGCCTGCCGGAGATTGGCCAGGGCGATGTTCCGGTGGTGGCGGTCGCAACGGTAAGTGAGCGTCCCCAGCGCCCGCCCGAGCTTCAGGCACCAGGAACGGGGGAGGACGGCGAAAAAGAACATGAAGACCTTGAACGCGCCGTATTCGAGCCGGGTCTTCATTCCGGTCCCTTGGGGGCCGCGGGGGCCGGCCCGATCGCCGCTTCGAAGCGCTTATAGAAGCCGGGGTCGATATCGAGCCCTATCCGAAGGAACAGGAGGGGCATGCCCTCGAGATCCGTCGACCGGCGTGCGCGATTCCTTCCGAAGGCGCAAGCTTGACGCTATCCTTTTCCGTCGTGACGAGGATATCGCGCCGCGGAGGCGCCGAAGGCGCGCTTTATCCTCTTCAAGGAGTCCGCGGCGTACTTGTAATGGTCCGGGAAGACGAGCGAGCCGACGACCTCCGCCCCGAGTTCCCGAAGAGTGGACAGGAAGCGCTGAGGCCCCGCGATGCCGCAGAACGCGAACACGCGCTGGCCCTTGAGGAAGGCGGGGGGATGCTCTTCTCCATTCGCGCCGGGCTCGATAAACGCCCTCGGGACAACTTTGTAGCCGAAAGCCGACGCCTTGGGGAAAAACACCCGGACGGCTCCAATATCGGGAATGCCTTCTCTCCAGCGAACGAGGATGACGTCGGCCCGGAGCGAGCGCCGCGGGGCTTTCGCGGAGGGGCCGACGCTCGGCATTGTTGACGAGGACGACGTCCAGGTCCCGGGCGAGGCGCCGGTGCTGGAAAGCGTCGTCCAGGACGATGGCCGTGAAGCCCAGTTCCCGGGCCTTGAGGCATGAAGCGAGCCGGTCCTTGCCCACGAAGACCCCTGCCTTCGGGAATCGCCGGGCGACCATGAAAGGCTCGTCGCCGCCGTCTTTCCACGTCCCGAGCAGGGCCGCGCCGTCCGAAAGGATGCCCCCATTCCGCTCCCACGAGCCGCGGTACCCCCTGGAGACGAAGGCCGGACGGTGCCCCATCCGGACGAGGTGGGCGATGAGCTCCATGGCCAGGGGGGTCTTTTCGGTGCCGCCGAACGAGAGATTGCCGACGCTGACCGTCGGCAGGGGCGCCTTCCTCGCCTTCAGGAGGCCGCGCTTGTAGAGGACGTCCTTGGTCCGGCAGGCGAGCCTGGATAGGGGCGAGAACGCGAGAAGCGCGAGCTTCATTTGCCCCGAAATATACAATAGACAGGGGGGGCTGTCAAAAGAAGGCGAGACGAGCGAGACGAGCCCTGTAGCCGCAGGCTTCAGCCTGCGCTTTTCTTTAGGGTGCAGGCCGACGCTTTGGGCGAAAAGACGCAGACTAAAGCTCATGACCTGTGGCCGCAGGCTTTAGCCTGCGGCTACACCGATGAGCGCACGTTGAAGCAAAAGCATAGCCTGAGACTGCGGCTTCAGGTTTCCCCCCCCTTTGGAAAAGGGGGGTGCGGGGGGATTTCTAGCTCCTCAAATCCCCCCTAAACCCCCCTTTAGGAAAGGGGGGAAGTTCAAATGTCGCAGGCTAAAGCCCATGACCTGTAGCCGCAGGCTTTAGCCTGCGCTCTTTTTCGGGGTGTAGCGCCAACGCCTTGGGCGAAAAGACGCAGACTAAAGCTCATGACCTGTAGCCGCAGGCTTTAGCCTGCGCTCTTCTTCAGGGTGCAGGCCAACGCCTTGGGCGAAAAGGCGCAGACTAAAGCCTGCGGCTACACTCGGAGAGCGCAGGCTGAAGCCCGCGGCTACACCGATGAGCGCACGTCTGAAGCCAAAAGCATAGCCTGTTACTGCGGCCTCAGGATTTCCCCCCCCCCTTTGAAAAAGGGGGGTGCGGGGGGATTTCTAGCGACTCAAATCCCCCCAACCCCCCCTTTAGGAAAGGGGGGAAGTTCATAGGCGCAGGCTAAAGCCCATGACCTATAGCCGCAGGCTTTAGCCTGCGCTCTTTTTCGGGGTGTAGGCCAACGCCTTGGGCGAAAAGACGCAGACTAAAGCTCATGACCTGTAGCCGCAGGCTTCAGCCTGCGCTCTTCTTCAGGGTGCAGGCCGACGCTTTGGGCGAAAATGCGCAGGCTAAAGCCCATGACCTGTAGCCGCAGGCTTTAGCCTGCGTCTTCTTCAGGTGCAGGCCGACGCCTTGGGCGAAAAGACGCAGACTAAAGCTCATGACCTGTAGCCGCAGGCTTTAGCCTGCGCTCTTCTTCAGGGTGCAGGCCAGCGCTTTGGGCGAAAAGACGCAGGCTAAAGCCTGCGGCTACATTCGGAAAGCCCCGGCGTATTTACTTCGGGAGGGCAATTTTCTATAATGAGGCTTGCGCTTTGAAGATCCCGGAGGTATTTCCATGAAAACAACCAGGACGATCGTTATCCTTTTGATGATTGCCGCGCTGTTGCCGGTTTCCTGCCGGAAGCAGGCCTCGGTCAAGGGCGTCGAGTTCGCCGTCTCCTTCTCGGACAAGCCCCTGACCGACAACCTCATGACCGACGTCACCTACCGCTGGAAGACGACGGGGGAATTCCAGACGATGGGCCAGGACCTCAACGTGTTCGTCCACTTCTGGGACGGCAACAACATGCTCCTCCAGGACGATTATGCCCCCGAGCCTCCGACCTCCAAGTGGGAGCCCAACAAGGAATATACGGCCACGCGGCGCGTCTTCATCCCGAGGTTCATCGACGAGTTCGACCCCCAGTTCAAGGGGGACAAGACGCTCCGCCTCTCGGTCGGGCTCTATTCGCCCTACGACAGGACCGGCAAGGTGAAGTTCCAGATCTACGAAGAGAGCCTCAAGGTCCTGCCGCCCCCGCCCGACACGCCCGAGATCGTCTACGAGGACGGGTGGTACGATTGGGAGACGGATCCCGCGAGCCTGCTCAAGAAGTGGCGCTGGACCGCCGGCGAGGCCCGCTGTCTCGTCGACAACCCGCGCCGCGACGCCCGGCTCATCATCCGGGGCGCCGTCAACACCGACGCCGTCAAGGACCAGAAGGTCATCCTGAAGATCAACGACGCGGTCCTCGACGAGTTCCTCGTGCCGACGGGAGAGTTCGACAAGTCCTACACGGTCCCCAAGGCGATGTTCGGCGACGGGAACGACTTCCGCCTGGTCATCGCCGTCGACAAGCCCTTCGTCCCGGCCAAGATCTACCCGAACTCCAAGGACGAGCGCGAGCTGGGGCTCCAGGTATCGTTCCTCTATTTCCGGTAGGCGGCCGCATAAATCCCCCCCAACCCCCCTTTTACAAAGGGGGGTACTCCCATCCCCGCGAACCCCTGCCTTTGCAAACGGGGGACGCCGAAATGCCCCCCAGACCCCCCTTTTACAAAGGGGGGTATTTCGAGCGCGCCTTCTTTCCTTCTTTACAAACGGGGATCATGGAGGCCGGTCTTCCGGCAAGACAGAAGGGGCCGGTCTTCCGAGAGGCAAAGGAGGTCCCGGTCTGGGGTCAAGGGGCGGCCTCCGAACCCCGGAAGGCACGCCCCGCCGGGAATTCCACGGGGCCGGTCTTCCGAAATCTGGGAATTCCCCCCTTTTCAAAAGGGGGGCTTAGGGGGGATTTCGGTCGCTAGCGGATCCAGATCTCGGGGACGCCCTCGCGCCGGGCGTTGGCGATGAACGCGTCGAGCTCTTCGCGGGCCTTGGTCTCGTCCAACTGGGCCTTGAGCAGCTTCTCGTAGGTCTCGCTGATCTGCTTCTGGATCGTCTCCCGGGCCGTCATGTCGTCGAGGCTGTAGAACTCCTGCCAGAGGCCGTTCATCTTCATCGTCAGGAGCTCGACCATCTCCTGGGCCTTGTTCCACACGTCCTCGAGCTCGGTCTTGCGCCGGTTGAACTCCTCCTGGCTGAGGGTGGGTTCGACCTCCGCGGCGGGAGGGGCCGCCTCGGGCGGGGCTTCGACCGTCTCGGAGGGAGTCTCACCGGGCTGAGCTTCGCCCGGAGCGGCTTCCTCGGCGGGCGCCTGTTCCGCCTCGGCCGGGGCCTCTTCGCCCTCGGGCGCGGCCTCGCCTTCGGTCTCCCCGGGGACCGCCTCTTCGGCCGGCTTTTGCGGGGGCGGTCTCGGTCATCGCGGGCTTCTTCTTGGTTTTGCCCAGGTCCGCGTTGGTCACGACCGTCTGCTTGCCCTTGAGCGCCGCCCGGCGTGCCTTTTCCTTCTTGGACGCCTCGGCCAGACTCTGGGCGCTCAGGAAGGTCACCCCCAAGAGAAAGAGAAAGATAGCGACGGAGATCTTTTTTGCCATTTGCTTCCCTTTGAAGGAATTATCGGCCAATCCCGGCCCCGTGTCAATCGCGCTTTTTGGCGGCGGCCGCCGTGCGGACGCGGAGGGCGCCCTCCGTCCAAAGCTGAACTCCACGGCCCCGTCCCGGTCGGTCCGGAAGACCCGGACTCCCGCCGCGGCGTATCTTTCGAGGACGGAGGCCCGGGGGAACCCGTAACGGTTCCCTTCCCCGGCCGTGACGACCGCGTATTCGGGAGCGACCGCGCTCAGGAACTCGGCCGAGCTCGAGGTGTCGCTTCCGTGGTGCGGAACCTTCAGGACCCGGGCGCGGACGTCCGGGACGGCCCGGAGAATGGCCGCCTCGGCCTCCCGGCCGATGTCGCCGGCGAACAGGAAAGAGGCCCCGCCGCACGTCAGCCTGAGGACGATGGAGCGGTCGTTCTCTTCTGAAGCCGTCCCCGGCTCCGCGGCGGGCGCCGGATTGAGGACTTCAATAACGACGTCCTTCTCCCGGAGGACGAAGCCCCGGCCGACCGTCCTGCGCGGGACCTTGCCGCCCAGAGCGGCGTCCAAGGCCGCGTACGCATTCCCGTCGGCGGGCCGTTCCGCCTCCCAGACCTCGCCGACGCGGAAGTTCCGGGCGATCGCCGGAAGGCCGCCGAGATGGTCCGGATGGGCATGGGTCGAGAACGAGCCGATCGAGCCTCCGGATGCCCTTCCGCCAAAGGAACGGGGAGACCACGCTTTCGCCGACGTCGAAACGCCCTTCGGGGAAGCCGCCCGCGTCGATGAGCATCTTCCGGCGGCCCGGGAGCTCGACGAGGACGGAGTCGCCCTGACCCGACGTCGAGGACCGTGACCTTCAGGCCGGAGGAGCGCGACGGGAACGGATAGGTGACGAGGACGGCGAAGAAGACCGCGAACGCGCCCAGGGAGGCCGGTTTCTGCCATCGGAACCGTCGGGGAACGAGAAGGAGCAGGAGGAAGGCGAAATAGCCGACGACGACCCAGGCGGGGGGCGTCGGTACCCGGTAGGAGACGAACGGGACGGGGTCGAGCAGGCCGCTCACCCAGGCGAAGACGCGGACGAGGAACCTGAGGACCAGGGCCATCGGTCCGGCCAGGAAGGGAAGGACGAAGGCGATCGGGAAGAACGCGTACCCGAGCCCCATCACGAGCCCGACCAGCGGCACGGCGGCGAAGTTGAGGATGAGGGACGAGAAGGTGACCCGGTTGAAATCGCTGACGAGGATGGGCAGGACGCCGGCCGTGGCCGCGATGGACATCGCGGCGAGCTCGCCGATGCCGAGCGGGAGCTTCGGGAAGAGGCGCAGGAGCTTCGGCTGGAAGAGGATGATGGCCAGGGTGGCGGCGAACGTCAGCTGGAAACCGACGTCGAAAAGGCTGAAGGGATTGACGACGAGGAGGGCGAAGGCGCTCAGGGCGATGGCGTTGAGGACATGGGCGTCCTTCCAGAACAGCCGGCCCGCGAGGAAGGCGACGGTCATGATGACGGCCCGGAGGACCGAGGGGCTTCCCTCGACGAGCAGGGCGTAGAAGACGAGGGCGGCGATGAGGATGCCATAGGACATCCGGCGCGGGACGCGGGCGAGCTTGAAGAGCGAGAAGAACAGGAACGAGACGATGGCGATGTGGGCGCCGGAGATGGCGAACAGGTGGTAGAGGCCCGTCCTCTGGAGGGACAGGACGGTGGCCTCGTCCATCCGGCCGTCGTCGCCGAGGAGCAGGGCCTCGAGGACGGCGCCCTCGCGGGATATCCCCGCGGGCGGAGGGCCGGGGAACGAGAGCTCGAGCCGCTTCTGGAGCTTCCGCCGGAGAACGGACGCGGCCCGGAGGACCGACCCCGAAGGCGCGGGGCCCGTCCGCTCGAGGAGGAGGGCGCTCTTGGAGAAGGCGCGGTTATGGATGTTCCGGCTCTTGAGGAAGCGGGAGTAGAAGGGCGCGTTGAAGTTGTCGAATTCGCGGGACGCATAGATCCGGGCCGAGACCGCGACCTCGTCGCCGGCGAAAAGGTCCGGCCGCGGCGGGGAGTCGGCGCTTCGAGGGACCGTCAGGCGAAGGTTGCCGCGGACCTCACGCTCCGCGCCGCCGGCCCGGACGCGCGACACCCTGAGGACGTAGATGTCCCGGTCGAGCTCGCGGGAAGGGGAGCGGGCCAGCGTCCCGCGGAAATCGGCGTATTCGTCGAGCTTCAGGACATGGAGAGGATTGGACTCATAGGCCTTGTCCCGGACAACGGCGAGGGAGGCGCCGAAGAAGGCGGTCGCGGCCAGGAGCAGGGCGAAGGCCGCCCGGTCCTTCTTCAGGAAGTAGAGGGCCCAGGCCCCGAGCAGGAACACGGCGAGGCCGGGGAGGGCGGCCGCGGCGGGGAGGACGGCCGAGACGGCGGCCAGGATCCCCGCGGCGAGGGCCAGGGCCAGGAAGAGCAAGGGGTAGGGCATCGGGCCGTTTTAGAGGTCCGAGGGCTCGGGTTCAGGCGGATTCTGCTTCTCCAGGGCGTCCAGGGCGAGGTGGCACATCAGCTTGATGCCCACCGGGAGGCTCCGCTCGTCCGGAAGGAAGTTCGGATTGTGGAGCGGCGCCGCGGAGGCCTGCCCCGGCGCCTTGACGCCCAGGAAGAAATAGAATCCCGGGATCTTCTGGGCGTAATAGGAAAAGTCCTCGGCGACCATCTGCGGGGGCAGGGGGAGGACCTTGTCCTTGCCGAGGACCTCGACGAGGGTCGGCCGCATCGTCTCCCCGAACTCGGGGTGGTTGAAGACGGGCGGGTTCGATTGCCTGTAATTCAGGGACGACGTCGCGCCGAAGGCCTGGGTGATGTTCTTGACGACGCTCTCCATGAGCTGGGGGATCTTCCGGCGGTTCGTGTCGCTCAAGGCCCGGACCGTGCCCTCCATGGTGACCTTCTCGGCGATGATGTTGGAGCGCGTCCCGCCCTGGATCTTCCCGATGGTCAGGACCGCGGGATCGATGGGATCGACGGCCCGGCTGACGACGGTCTGGAGCGCCATGATGACCTCGGCGGCCATGACGATGGCGTCGAGGCCGTCGTGCGGCCGCGCCCCGTGGGCGCTCCGTCCCTTGATCTGGATCTCGAACGAGTCCGCCCCGGCCATGATGTTGCCGGTCGAAAAGAGGGCCTGGCCGACGTTCTCGGGCCAGACGTGGAGCCCGAAGATGGCCCCGACCGTCGGGTTCTCGAGGACCCCCTCCTTGATCATCAGCTCGGCCCCGCCCTCCTCGTCCGCGGGGGCGCCCTCCTCGGCGGGCTGGAAGATGAACTTGATATTCCCCTTGATCTTGTCCTTGACGTTGACGAGGACCATCGCCGCGCCCAGGGCGACCGAGGTGTGGACGTCGTGGCCGCAGGCGTGCATGACCCCGGGGTTGAGGGACTTGAAGGGGACGCTCGTCGTCTCCTGGATGGGCAGGGCGTCCATGTCGGCCCGGATGGCCACGGTCGGGCCCGGCCGGCCGCCGCGGAGGAGGGCGACGACGCCCGTCCGCGCGACGCCCGTCTTGACCTCGAGGCCGAGCGAGGTCAGCTTGGAGGCGACGAGCTTGGCCGTCTCGTACTCCCGGTTCCCGAGCTCGGGATTCATGTGGATGAAACGGCGGATCTTGACGATCTCGGGCCTGACCTTCTCGATCTCCTGGTCGATCCTCTGGGACGTTTTCGCGTCCACGGCCAGGAGGCCGAGCGGGGCCAGGGCGAAGAGAGCGAGGCAAATAGCGGGATAGCCCAGACGAACGGCGAGCGCGGTCCTATTTCTCATGGTTTCACTATTTTACATTCCGTCAATTCCCCCAACCCCCTTTAGAAAGGACATAAATTCGAGGCCGGGTCGGTTCCAAGGGGGGATTTATGCGAGACTACTCCTCAGCCAGGAGTGTAAGTAAAGTGGCCAGCGCCGCGAAGGGGGGCAGGCCGAAGCCAAGGTTACTTGTCGAAAGGCTCCTCGGGGAATCCCGGGGCCTTCTTGGCGTACTCTTCCTTCTTCTTCTCGATGAATTCCTTGATGGCGTCGATGCCCTCGCCGGTCTTTTCCTTGACGACGCGGATGCCCTTCTCGGCTTCCTTGGCGATCTTCTCGTAGCCTTCCTTGGCCATCTCGCCGGTCTTCTCGGCCTGTTCCTTGATCTTCTTCCGCGTCTCCTTGCCGCTGGCGGGGGCGAAGAGAATGCCCAGAATGAACCCGGCGGCGGCGCCGGCGGCGAACGTCAACAGCGAATCGACGAAATGCGAATCTTTGTCGGCCATGTCACTTCTCCTTCCGTTTTTTCATTTTTTTCAATTGCTTCCAGCCGATGCGGAGCAGGGGATAGAGGAGGGGCCAGTACCGGGAGGCGGGGCTGACGACCCTGGTCGTCAGGAAGAGGCTGGCTTGGGCGAGGCCCGCGGCCGTCTGCTTGGAGCTCTCGAGGAGCTCGCCGACGTCGTCGATCCGCGCGTTGACCTTGCGCTCGATCTCCTTGAGGCTCACGGCGAGCTCGCGGACCTCGGCGAGGGTCCGTTCGCCCTCCCGGGCGGTCCTCCGCATCTGGATGAGGAAAAGGATGAGGAAGACGACGACGACCACCGCGGCGACCGTCAAGACCATTAACAGGACCTGGTTCAGGGTTAAGAGCACAGTAAACTAAAGATAGGCTAAAACGGCGGGGTTGTCAATCCGTGCGTTCAGCGGCGGGGGGCCGGGGCCCCGACCGTCAGCGCGTCCAGAGGATGCGGCGGACGTCCTTGATGTGGTGGCGTTCCTCGAGGGCCTCGAGGATGGCCGGAAAGCGTTCCTCGTCTTCCGACGTGACGGCCTTTTCCCAGTCGGCCAGGAGGTCGTCGGGGACGAAGTCGTGGATCGCCGCGAGCGTCTTGCCGATGCCCTTCAGGGCGAACCATTGGGTGATCATGAGGAGCGCCAGGGCGTAAAAGACGATGTTCGGGCCGGGAAGGAGCGCCACGATCCCGGTGAACGGGACGGCGATCGCCTCGGCGGCGAGGAGGACGCAGTGGCGGGTCCGGTGGAGCTTGAGGAACAGGGAGAACTGGGAACGGATCTTGTCCTCTTCCGTGCCGGCGGCGTAAAGGATGCGGAGGGGCGCGCCTTTCAGCCGCAGGGCCCGCTCGAAGGCCTGCTCCATCCGCAGGGTCCTCTTCGGCAGGAGCATGAGCTTCTTCTTGGCCAGCTCCCAGGCCTCCTTCGACCTCGAGAACTTGACGTCGACGAGCTTCGGCGGCTCCGACGAGAAATAGCGGTATTTCCCCTTGCTGTCCTTGACGAAGAAGAAGTTCATGAGCGTCGGCCTATTCTAACATCCTTCTTATCATACGGAAAACCGGGGGCGAAAGATCAAGGCTCAGGCTGAAGCCTGAGGCGACAAAGAGCCACGAGCTCGCGGTCCGATCTGTAGCCGCAGGCTTTAGCCTGCGTTGGTTCTTCCCTGTAGCCGCACTTCAGTCTGCGTGGATTCCCCCCCCTTTGTAAAAGGGGGGTGCGGGGGGATTTGACCAAGATAGCTCAGGCTAAAGCCTGAGGCTACAAGAACCGCAAGCCTGAGGCGACCATGACCGCAAGCCTGAGGCGATCCATGACCGCAAGCCTGAGGCGACCCATGACCGCAAGCCTGAGGCTACAAGAACCGCAAGGTTGAGGCTATAAGAACCGCAAGGTTGGGGCTTGGTTTGTAGCCGCAGGCTTCAGCCTGCGTTCAAGATGGCGGCGCCTACCTTTTTCTATTGAGGAGGTAAATGAAGAACGGCGCGCCGACGGCCGCGGTGATGACGCCGATCGGGAGCTCCGTCGGGAAGAGGAGGGTCCGGGCGATCAGGTCGGCGAAGACGAGGAAGACCCCGCCGGCGAGCGCCGAATACCCGAACAGATACCGGTGGTCCGGGCCGATGATGATCCGCGTCCCGTGGGGGACGATGAGGCCGACGAACCCGATGACTCCGGCCGCCGACACGGAGAGCGCGGCGAGGAGCGTGGCCAGGGCCAGGAAGATCTTCCGGACCCGCTCGACCGGACAGCCGAGGGCCCGGGCGGGCTCGTCTCCCATGACGAGGAGGTTCATGTCCTTGGCGAACCACTGGGCGACCGCCAGCGTCGCGAGGACCCACGGCCCGATGGCGGCGGCCTGGCGCAGGTCGGCCAGGGCGAAGCTCCCCAGGAGCCAGAACACGGCCTGCTCGAACGAATCCGCCCTCATGAAGAGCAGGAACGACGTCAGGGCCGAAGCCAGGGCGCCGGCGGCGATCCCCGTCAAGAGCAGTGTCTCGATCCGGTAGACGTCTCTCCTCCGGGAGAGGGCGTAAACGAACGCGACGAGCCCGAACCCGGCCGCGAAGGCGAAGACGCTCTGGCTCGAGAAGCCGAAGACCGTGACGCCGATCCCCAGGGAGATGCAGACGACCGCGCCGAGAGAGGCTCCCGAAGAAGCGCCGACGACGAACGGGTCGGCCATCGGGTTCTGGAAATAGCCCTGAAGGATGGCTCCCGAGAGGGAAAGGGCGGCCCCGACGAGGAACGCCAGGATGGCCCGGGACAGGCGGATATCGACGAAGATGGCGGCGTTCGCCGCATTGCGCCCGAGAACGAGATCCAGGAGGTCCCCCGGGGTCGTCCTCACCGGTCCCGTGAGGAGGGAGATCCAGAGCCCGGCGAGGAGGAGCAGGATCAGAACGGCCAGGAGCCAGCGGCGTCTTGCGGAGGCGCTCATGGGACCCTCTCGAACCTTTCGGGATGGAGGTGCCGGGCGACGACTTCCAGGGCGTCGGCGAGGCGCGGCCCGAAGCGGCTGGTCACGTTCTCGTCGAGGAAGAAGACCCGGCCCGTCCGGACGGCGGCCACCTTCCTCAGACGGCGGTCCCCGAGGAACTTGTCGCGGCCCCTCTCGAATTCGGCCGGGGTCCGGGCCAGGACGATGATGACCTCCGGGTCGTCGCGGACGAGCTGTTCGAGGCCGTAGTGAAGCCAGTCCCGATCGACGGCGCCGGCGACGTTCCGGCCTTTCGAGCGGGCGATGAGGTCGTTGAGGTAGCTCAGGCGGCCGCAGGTCCAGAGCCCCTGCCCGTGAAGGGCGAGGAAGACGCGGGGCTCCGCGGCGACGCCCGCGAGGCGGGCGGAAATGGAATCGAGCTTCGCCCTGAGAGCGGCGGCGAGGGCCGCGGCCTCTTTGTCGCGCCGCGTGATCCGGCCGAGCTTGTCGATGAGGGGAAACAGCGGATCGAGGTCCCGCCCGATATTCAGGACGAAGACGGGAAGTCCGAGGGCCCGCAGGCGCTCGATCGTCCGGAGCGGGTTGCCGCGAAAGGCGATGACGAGGTCCGGAGCCATCGATTTGATCAGCTCGAGGTTGGGGTCCACGAGGCCGCCGATCTTCGGCTTCCGGAGCGCCGCTTCCGGGAAATCGCAATAGCGCGTGACGCCCGCGATCTCCGCGTCGAGACCGAGGGCGAAGAGGATCTCGGTGACGTTGGGGGCGAGGGACACGATGCGGCGCGGCGGAGCGGACAGCGAAAAAGCGACGCCCTGATCGTCGACGACAAGGTCGCAGGCGACCACGGATTGGCAGAGCGCGGTCGAGGCCGGCGCGAAGAGCGATAAGGCGACGAATCCGGCCAAAGCGGCGCGGCGCATCACGGGCGCCCTCCCTTGCCGGTGATGAGCGAGATCTCGGGGAGGCCGGACGCGGCATTGGTCCGGACGTCCACATCGGCGTCGAAGATGCGCCCGATGTTCTCCCGCGTGACGAGCTCGGCCGGGGAGCCCTGGGCCGCGAGCCGTCCGTCCCTGAGGAAGATGACCCTCTGCGAATAGGGGACGGCCAGGTTGATGTTGTGCTCGGCGGCCAGGACCGTTTTTCCCTTCTCGCGCTGGAGCCGCCGGAGGATATCGTAGATCTCGACCTGGTAGCTGATGTCGAGGTGGGCGCTCGGCTCGTCGAGGAGGAGGAGGGGCGTGTCCTGGGCAAGGGCCCGGGCGATGAATACGCGCTGACGCTCCCCGCCGCTGAGATGGGCCACCTTCTTGTCCGCGAGGCCGGTCGTCCGGGTTTCGCGGAGCACTTCATCGAGGACGGCGGCGTCCTCGGCCGAAACTCCGGCGAGGCGTCCCTGACGGGCGTACCGGCCCATGAGGACGACCTCGGACACCCGGAATTCGAAGACGGGGTCGTAGATCTGGGGGACATAGGCGACGCGCCGGGCCAGTTGGCGCGGCCCAAGGCCGGATACGGCCTCGCCGTCGATGAGGACCTCCCCGGAGACGTCGGGGACGAGCCGCTGGAGGGCCTTGATGAGAGTGCTCTTGCCGGAGCCGTTGCGGCCCAGGATGGTGACGAACTCCCCTCGCTCGAGCGAGAACGAGATGTCGCCGATGACGGGCCCGTTCCCGTAGCCCGCGGACAGGTTCTTGACTTCGAGGATCGGCATGAGGATCGCGTCCGGCCCCTAGTATATCCCATTTCGGCCGGCGCCCTGTAGCGGATGGTGTCGCCGTGGGCTGTAGCCTCAGGCCTTAAATCCCCCCTTGCCCCCCTTTACAAAGGGGGGAAGTGAGAAATCCCCCCTAAGCCCCCCTTTTACAAAGGGGGGAGCCCTATCGTGCCTTGCCTCGTATACGTCGTCCCTTGGCTCGTGTACCTTGTTCCTCCTACGTCGCTTCTTACTTTGCGTACGTCGTCCCTTGGCTCGTGTACCTCGTTCCTCCTATGCCTCTTCTTGCCTCGCGTACGTCGTCCCTTGGCTCGTGTACGTCGTCCCTTGCCCCATGAAAGCGCCCTTCTGATTTCCCCCCTTTGGAAAAGGGGGGTGTGGGGGGATTTGACTAAGATAGCGCTGGCTTTAGCCTGAGCTCTTTCCTGGACGCAGGCTAAAGCCTGCGCCCACAATTGGGCAAGACCTACGGCTATAGCTGGGACTCTTTCTTGGACGCAGGCTAAAGCCTGCGGCTACAATTGGGCAAGACCCATGGCTACAACCTGACCAAGCCTGCGCCCACAGCAAGGCTAAAGCCTGCGGCTACAACCTGACCAAGCCTGCGGCTACAACTAGGCTAAACGCCTGCGTCTACAACTGGGCAAAGCCCGCGGCCGCATCGGACGCGCCAGGGGCCGGGTTCTGTTGACATTACGCGTCGTTGCCTCTATGATTAATCGTTGATTAATAAGGCCTTTAGGGGCCTTCTCCAAGCACGCGACAGAGGGCGACGATGAAGGACGACTTCAACTTCGAAGAGATCGAAAAAAAGTGGCAGAAGACCTGGGCCGAGGAGGGGGTGTTCGAGGTCGTTGAAGACCCGTCCCGCGAAAAATACTACCTGCTCGAGATGTATCCCTACCCCTCGGGCCGCATCCATATGGGGCACGTCCGCAATTACTCCATCGGGGACGTCATCGCCCGATTCAAGGCGATGCAGGGCCTCAACGTCATCCATCCCATCGGCTGGGACGCCCTGGGCATGCCGGCCGAGAACGCGGCCATCAAGCACGGCATCCATCCCCGGAAGTGGACGCTGGACAACGTCGCCTACATGCGCGAACAGCTCAAGAAGATGGGCTTCGGCTACGCCTGGTCCCGGGAGGTCAATTCCTGCCTTCCCGATTACTACAAATGGAATCAGTGGATCTTCCTGAAGATGTTCGAGCGGGGCCTGGCCTACCGCAAGGACAGCTGGGTCAACTGGTGCTCCCAGTGCCGGACCGTCCTCGCCAACGAGCAGGTCGTCGGCGGGGGATGCTGGCGCTGCGAAACGCCGGTCGTCCAGAAGAAGATGGAACAGTGGTTCCTGAAGATCACCGATTATGCCGAGGAGCTTCTTTCCGGCCATGAGGCGCTCGGGAAATGGCCCGAGCACGTCCTCCTGATGCAGAAGAACTGGATCGGCAAGAGCACGGGCGCCCACGTCGGGTTCGCGGTCCCGGCGCTCGGCAGAGTCCATCGAGGTCTTCACGACGCGGATCGACACGATCTACGGGGCCACGTTCCTCGTCCTTTCGCCCGAGCACCCGATGGCCCTCGGCCTGGTCGCGTCCTCGCCCCGGCGCGCCGACGAACGAGGCCTGGATCGCCAAGGCCGCGGCCGCCGCCCGGACGCGGCGGGAGATCGGCGACGACGAGAAGGAAGGCATCGACACGGGCGCGAAAGCCGTCAATCCGTTCACGGGCGAGCTCGTCCCGGTCTGGATCGCGAACTACGTCCTCATGGACTACGGGACGGGAGCCATCATGGCCGTTCCGGCCCACGACCAGCGCGACCACGATTTCGCGACGAAGTACGGGCTTCCCATCCGGACCGTCATCGTCCCCGGAGGGCCCGGGGACCCGGTCCCCGAGGCGGGGAAGGCCTATGAGCATCTCGGCGTCATCGCCAACTCCGGTCCGTTCGACGGCCTGCCCTGCGCGGAGGCCATGGACAGGATGGGCGCCTACGCCGAGGAAAAGGGCTTCGGCCGCAGGAGCACGACCTACCGTCTCCGCGACTGGGGCATCTCCCGCCAGAGGTACTGGGGAACGCCCATCCCCATCATCTATTGCCCGAAATGCGGCGTCGTCGGCGTCCCCTACGAGGACCTGCCCGTCGAGATCCCCTTCGACGTCGCCATCACCGGCGCCGAGGGCTCGCCCCTCGAGCGCGCCGAGGGCTTCGTCAACACGACCTGCCCGAAATGCGGCGGCAAGGCCCGGCGCGAGACCGACACGATGGACACGTTCGTGGATTCGTCCTGGTATTTCTTCCGGTACACGTCGCCGCGCGAGGAGTCGCTCCCGTTCCGGCCCGAGGCCGCGAAGTACTGGCTCCCGGTCGACCTCTACATCGGCGGCGTCGAGCACGCCATCCTCCACCTCATCTACTCCCGGTTCTTCACCAAGGTCCTCCGGGACCTCGGCCTGACGGATATCTCCGAGCCGTTCCCCCATTACCTCGCCCAGGGCATGGTCACGAAGGACGGATCGGCCATGTCCAAGTCCAAGGGGAACATCGTCGATCCCGACGAGATCCTCAAGAAGATACGGCGCCGACGCGCTCCGGCTGTTCATCCTCTTCGCCTCGCCTCCCGAGAAAGAATTTGCCTGGGCCGAGGAGGGGCTCGAGGGGTGCCACCGGTTCCTGCTCCGCGTCTGGTCGGCGGTCCACGAGAACATGGACCTGTTCGGGCCCGGGGCGGCGCCTCCGGCGGCCGGCGGGCCGGGCGAGGCCCTGCTTCGGAAGACCCACCAGACCATCCGCAAGGTCACCGAGGACATCGGGTCCCGCTTCCACCTGAACACGGCCGTGAGCTCGATCATGGAGCTCTACAACATGGTCCGCCGGGACAGGGACGTCCTGAGGGAAAGCCCCGAAGGGCGGGCCGTCCTCCGGTCGGCCCTCGAATCGCTCGTCCTGCTCCTCGCCCCGTTCGCTCCGCACGTATCCGAGGAGCTTTGGGAACAAACGGGCCACCGGACCATCCTGGCCCGGACGCCGTGGCCCGTCCACGACCCCGCCCTGGCCCGGGAGGAGGCCGCGGTCGTCGTCGTCCAGGTGAACGGGAAGCTCCGCGACCGGTTCGAAGCGCCGATGGACCTCCCCGAAAAAGAGCTCGAGGCGAGGGCCCTGGCCCTGCCCAAGATCGTCGCCGCCCTCGGCGGGAAGGCGCCCCGGAAGGTCGTCGCGGTCCGGAACAAGCTGGTCAGCATCGTCGTCTGAGCGGGAGGCGGACATGACGCGAAGATTCATCGGTCTTTTCGCCGCGGCCCTCATGGTCGCGTCCTGCGGCTACCGCCTGCGCGGCACCGGGAGCTACCTGCCGTCCCACATCAAGCGGATCAGCATCCCGATGTTCAAGAACATGACCACCCGCTACGAGCTGGACCTCAGGCTGACCCGCGCGGTCATCGACGAGATGACGGCCCGGGCGAAGGTCGAGGTCCTGTCCGAGGCCGGCCGGGCGGACGCCGTCCTCATCGGAGAGGTCCTCGCGTTCCGGGTCTATCCGATCGCCTTCTCCGGCGAGGCGGCCGCCGACCGCTACAACATCACCATCACGGTCCGGATCGTCCTCCGGGACCTCGTCAACCAGAAGGTCCTGTTCTCCAACCCCGCCTTCGCCTACGTCATGGAGTACGAGGTGCCCGAGGGGGCCGACTTCGAATCCCTGGAAACGGAGGCCATCGGGAAGGCGTCCGAAGATTTCGCCCGGACGATCGTCGTCAACATCCTGGAAGGGTTCTGAGGCTTGTTCAGCAAGGCCCTGGGAAGGGAGATCGGGGAGGACGAGCTCGCTCCCGGATACCTTTTCCACGGCGAAGAAAGCTATTTCGCCGACCTGTTCGTCATCGAGCTGTCGTCCCTGCTTGCCCCGGGCGACGCCCCCGATTTCCGCGTCGACCGCATCTACCTCGACGAGGCGGGGTGGGGGGAGGTCCTCGACTCCGCGCGGACCGCTCCGTTCCTATTCTCCCACTGGCGGGTCATCGTCGTGCGGGCCCCCGAGCGGAAGCCGGACGCCGAGAAAGGCCGGGAGAAGGAGGCGAAGCTCATCTCGGCCGCCGAGGAAAAGATGCTCGCGAGGTATTTCGCCGACCCGCCGTCACGGACCGTCCTCGTGATCGTCCTCCCCGGCAAGCTCCAGAAGGGGAACGCCGCCGTCCGCTTCCTTTCTGCGCTCCCGGGCGTCGTCGTCAAGGACGCGAAGCCCATGAAGGATTGGGAGGTCGCGAAGTGGATGGACATCAAGGCGAGGTCCCTGGGCAAGGCGCTGGCCCAGGACGCGGGGCGCCGGCTCTTCGAGATCGTCGGCAACGACCTCAGGCGCCTGGACAACGAGCTCGAGAAGCTGGCCGTCTTCGTGGACGAGGATAAGGTTATCACGGCGGCCGCGGTCGACCAGGCGACGGCCTGGATCCGGGATTTCGATCCTTACGAGCTCGACAACGCGCTCGACGAGGCCGACCTCCGCAAGTGCCTGATCGTCCTCGACGGCCTGTTCAAAGCGGGGGAGAAGCCCGAACAGATCCTGGCGCGCCTGACCGGGTTCGTCCGGAATATCCTGGCGGCCAAGGTCCTGCTGGCGGAGGGCGGCCGCGACAGGAAGGCGATCTTCAAGGCGTTCTTTCCGCGGATCTCGGAGACCTACCGCGGCCTCTACGAGCGCAAGTTCGCCGAGTTCTTCGCCCTCGTGGACGGCCTGTCGATGGCCGACGTCGGAAGGCTCCTGGAATCGCTGACCGAGACGGACGTCCGGATCAAGTCGACGGATGCGGACCGCCGGACGGCGTTCGAATCGTTCCTCTTCGAATACTGCCGGCTCGGGAAAAGGGCGGGGACTACTTCGCGGGCTTCGGCGCGATCTTGGCGGCCTGGCGACTGAGCCTGGACTTGGCGCGGGCGGCCTTGTTGGGGTGGATGGTCCCCTTCTTGACCGACCTGTCGATGACGGCGTAGGTCTCGGGCATGAGCTTCATGGCCCCGTCTTTATCGGCGTCCTTGATGACCTCGCGGACCTTCTTGACCTGGCTGCGGAGGGTGGTCTTGTTCTGCTTGTTGACGGCGGCTCGGCGGAGGCTGCGCCTCTCCTGACGGATGGCGGATTTGTGATGGGCCATGCTTTCTTCTCCTTGATCAGGCGACTATGATAAAGTAAAGGCCTCATAAAGTCAAACATGACAACGACAAAGCGCGGGCGGGAGACGGCGGCATGAGGATCGTCCTGCAGAGGGTCCGGGAGGCCTCGGTCGAGGCGGAGGGGCGGGTCGCGGGAAGGATCGGCCGCGGGATCTGCCTCCTCGTGGGCGTGGAAAAAGGGGATACGGAAGCCGAGGCCGGCCGCATGGCGGCCAAGGCCGTCGATCTCCGGATCTTCCCGGACGAGGCGGGGAAGATGAACCTCTCCCTGGCGGACGTCGGCGGGGAGGTCCTGGCGGTCTCCCAGTTCACCCTGGCCGGATCGGTCCGCAAGGGCCGGCGGCCGAGCTTCGACGGGGCCGAGGAGCCGGGCCGGGCGGAGGCCCTGTTCGTCCGGTTCGTCGAGGCGGTCCGGGGGCGGGGGATCGGGGTCGCGACCGGCGTCTTCCAAACCCACATGACCGTCCGTATCGTCAACGACGGCCCGGTGACGTTCGTCCTGGAATCGAAAGGGGACGGCGAGCCGTGAAGAGATGATATAATGAGCTGGACTAAGGAGGTCCTGATGGATCCGAAGATGGACATGAGCGATGTCTTTGAGCCGTCGGCGGACGTCGTGGCGAGGGAGATCGAAGGGGAGATGATCATCGTCCCCATCACCTCGGGGATCGGCGATCTCGAGGATGAGCTCTATACGCTCAATCCGACCGGCCGCCTCATCTGGGCCAAGCTCGACGGGAAGCGGGACCTGAGAACGATCGCCGCCGAGCTTGCCTCCGAACACGAATCGTCGCCCGGAGAGATCGAAAAGGACGTGGCCGGTTTCGTCCGGGAGCTTCTGGTGCGGAGGATCGTTGTCAAAGCCGGCGGGAAGTAAGCCCGGTCTCAGGACCATTCCGGGGGACGAGCTCCCCCTCTCCAACGCCTCGTTCCTCGCCCTGGCCGGGGCCGTCCTCGGTCGCGGGTTCTCCCTGCGCTTTCAGGCCAAAGGGTCCAGCATGGCCCCTTTCATCCGCGACGGGGACGTCCTCACGCTCGCGCCCAAGGGCGGGAGGCCGCCCCGGCGGGGGGACATCGTCGCCTTCGTCAATCCGTCCGACGGGAAGCTGGCCGTTCACAGGATCATCGCGTTCCGGCGCGGCGAGGCCACCATCAAGGGGGATAACGTGCCCGCGCCCGACGGGACGTTCGCTGAGGGGAGCATTCTCGGCTTCGTGCGGCGGGTGGAGAGGGACGGGCGCGTCGTCCGGCCGGGTCTCGGGCTCGCGGGCCGGGTCATCGCAACGCTCTCGGCGCGCCGGGCCTGGCGCGGCCTGCTCTCCGGAGCGAGGACGGTCACCCGTCCGTTCCGGGGGAGAGGGCGCCGGGGCTAAAGAGGATTTCCCCCCGTAGTAAGGGGAAGGCGCCCGGGAAAGCGCCGGGGAAAGAGCCGGGGCGAAGAGAATTTCCCCCCTTTGTAAAGGGGGGGAGGGGGGATTTCTGGCGTGCTTACCGGGACCCGGCCTCGATGATCATCTTTTCCCTGGCGTGGGCGACCCTGCAAAAATAGTCCACGTGCTTGTCCAGCTCTCCGGTTTCCAGATGGGCGTGAGCGGGGCACCACAGGCACAGGTTCATCAGCGCACAGCCGTTGCATTTTGTTCGGTATTCCTTCCGGCTCGACCGGATGTCCCTGATCTTCGGAACGAAATTGAAGAAGGCGTCGCTCAGGCTCCCGGCGCGCAGGTCGTAAACGCAATCCGGGTGGCAGAGGGAATAGCAGAGGCGGGCGCCGCCGTCGGCGTCCGATGACGAAGCTATCCCTCCCGGCGCCGCACTTGATGAGATGGTCGCAGCCGGGCTCGTGCTCTTCCGGGAGGATGAGGTCGCAGCCGTGCTCCTTGAGGGCCTGGAATCTCTCCGGGTCGGACCGCTCGAGGGCGATGATCTCGTCCGGGGAAAGCCTTTCGGCCGCGATCTCGGCGTTCCTCTTCCGATCCCGGTCGTATCTCATATGCAGGAAGGGATCGAACCGGAAATAGTCCTTGGTCCGGGCCCTGCAGAAATCGGAGATGGCCTCGAGCTCATGCACGTTCGAGCGGAGGGCCATGGCCTTGAGGCGGACCGGGATCCCGTTCTCGAGAAGGAGCCCAAGCCCCCGGGAGAACGCCTCGAAAGACCCCGGCTTGCGCGTGACCTTCTCATAGGTTTCCCGGGTGACCCCGTAGACCGATACCTCCATGTTCTTGGGGGGATATCTCTTGAACAACCGGACGTGCTCGTCCGAGATCAGGACGGCGTTGGTGAAGACCGAAACGAGAAGGCCGCTCTTCTTGAGATGGAGATAGACGTCGGCGAAATCCTCCCTCAGCAGGGGCTCGCCTCCGGTCAACAGGCACCAGACGGCCCCGAGGGTAAGGGCCTGATCGGCGACGTCCTTGATCTCTTCGAGGGAGAGCTCCTTGGCCTTGGCTTTCTTATCGGCGGCCGGAAGGTTGATGTAACAATGGCGGCATTCGTTGTTACAGCGGGCGGTCAATTCGAACTCGATCGTATAAAGCCGTCTCGCCGCGTTCGCCCCGGCCCAGGGGCCGAGCTTGTCCCAGGGAACCCTGAACGAGTATCTATCCTTCATGATTCCCGTTCCGTTCGCGCCGGTTTCCTGAGGATCGCCGATCCCCACAGGCTGGCCTCAGGGGTGTCCAGGTCGATGACCTCGAAACCGCCCTCTTCGAACTCCGATATCAGGAGGTCCCGGGACCAGAAGGTGTGGACGAATTCCGATTCCCTCCAGATCATATCCCCCTTCTCGTAATGGATGTTCCCCAGGGTGAAATAGGCGAAGACCTTGCGCAGGAATATCCCTTTGGGCGTGCCGGGGAGGGGAGAATGATATTGAAATTGGCACAGGAAATATCCGCCCTCCTTCAGGGCGCCGAGGATCCTCCTGAGCATGGCGACCCGTCTTGCCCGGGTCGGGACGCACGAATACATGGCCGTAAAGAGGCAGGCGAGATCGTAGGAATCCGGCTCGACGGCGAGCCGGGACATGTCCTGGACGAGCCCTTCGATGACCACCCCGTGTTCGAGCGCGTTCTTCCTGGCCTGTTCCACCAGATAGGGGACGAAATCGACACCCGTGACCTGATACCCCATCCGCGCCAACGGAATGGCCTCTCGGCCGCCTCCCACTCCGAGGAGGAGCAGGCGGCCCGTTTTCACCGGGATCTTTTCGAGAGAGGCCTTTTCGAGCGGAGCCAGGCCCGATTCCATGTGTCCCTTTCGGGTCCAGGTCTTTATGTCCGTCGGGCTGGAATAGGCCAGGCGGCTGAATTCGACCAGGTCATCCGGCCTCATGATCACGACGGCCAGAGATTGTATGAACCTGCCGATGCGCGTCAGAAAGCGTCCCACAGCCGTGCGGATCCTCATGTCATTTCCCCGGAATTCCTGCGGGGCCCAGCCGGCGGAGCCTTTTTCTCCAATCCTTCACTTCCCAGGCTCTTTCGCCGTCTTCGAGCAGGCCCAGGAAGTGCGCCTTCTCATGGGCCACCCGACAGAGATATTCCGCCGGAGTATCCAGGGTCCCATTCTCCATCCAGGACCTCGCCGGACATTGACCGCACAAGCCTCCGAGGAAGCACCGGGCACAGCGGGCGAGATAGTCCGGGTCCTTTGCCGGCATCGCCCGGATCTTCGGGAAAAAAGCGGTCATGGCATCCTTCAAGGACCCCTTCTCCAGATCATAATCCGTCTCCGGGTCCTTGAGGAGGAGACACGGAGAGAAATGTCCGTAGGCGTCGATACAGCCTCGGCCGTTTCCGGCGCTGCAAGAGAAAAGCTTGCCTCCCAGGGGAGCCATGAATCTCTGGCAGAAGGTCTTCATCTCCCCGGCGAATTCCGATTCATCTCTTGTCAGGACCTTCAGCCCCTCCGCCGGCGGCATTCGGAGGCTCTTGATGAGACGATTCTTTTTTTCGGAATCCCGGCGGCTCCGGAGGTTGAAGAATTGAGCATAGGGAGGAGCGTGGTCCATCCAGGGAATGCCGGAGGCCCAGCGCTCGAATTCGTCGACCTCGTCCTTATTGACGCTGAAGAACGCTCCCTTGACGACAAAGGGGATCTTTTTCTCCAGCAGGAGGTCGATGCCCCGCCTCGCGGCCTCGAAGGAACCGGGGGCCCTGGTGATCTTCTCGCAGGAGGCCTTGTTCATGCCGTATATGGTCACTTCGATCTTTTCCAGGGGAGGGATCCGAGCGAAGGTGTCTGCCAATCGGGGCGTGACGAGGGAGCCGTTGGTGAAGATGATGACCTTGAGGCCGAGCCTTCGGGCATGAACGTAGAGTTCTTCGAAATCCCCTCTCAGAAGGGGTTCCCCGCCGGTGAACCGGACCCTGAGGCATCCCAGGGAGGCCGCTTCCCCCAGGAGCGCCTTGATCCTCTCCGTCGGAGAGCTCCCGGGCCTTCGCCTTTCGGTCGCCGGCAGGCAGGTTGATGTAGCAGTGGAGACAATCGAAGTTGCATCTCTCGGTAAGCTCCACGTCCAGATAGGTCAAGAGAGGGGCCCTTTTTTTCCAAAGGGGCATTTCCTTGGGCCCGAGGACCCGGGAATAACCTGAGGTGTTCTTCATTAGGCCCGGCTCAGCTCGCCCTGGAGGCTGGAAATGAGGACGCACATCCAGGCACAATTATTGACGAAAACAGGAGGAAAAGAAAGGCGAAATTCCGGCCGGACGAGGCGAAAAAGGACCTTATGATCCGCCCTTGCCGCCCTCGCTCTGACAGGCGCCGCAGACTCCCACGGCAACCTTACACGTCTGTCCCGTAGTATGAGTTCCGTCCTGGATGATCGTGCCCGAGTAGTGGACCGATTTGCATACGGTCAGGATATCTTCCCCCGGAGTGCTCTTGGCTAAAACGATAAATTGCGGTTTGACCCACACCTTCTTCATTGTGATCCTCCTTGGCCCCCTAAATCTAATCCAATGGGGGAGATTTGTCAATGGCTTTTTTATCCCCCCGCCCGGGGGGTTTCCGGGGGCCTAGCGGCCCTTTTTGGCCTGGAGAAGGCCCTCCAGAAGGTCGACGACCGCCCCGCTCTTGTCGAAACGGAGCGCTGTAACAGGGGACATCGCGGACCAGGGCTTCGATGAGGGGCAAGATCTTGTTCCACCAGCCGTCGGCCGTGAAGCCCTTGATAAGGCACGCCCATATCCTCGTCAGAGCGCCTCCTGTCGGCTCCCGATGGGCAGGATCTCGTTCGTTTCCGCCTTTTCCAGGAAAAAGATCGCGCTCGAGCGGGGCGGAGTCCGGGGAGACGTCCGGCACCTCGCCGTGCCCCCATGTGCCGTGGATCCGGAATCCGTCGGGCCACTTCCTCACGACGATGCGGTCGTCGCAGAGGATCTTGGCGCGGCCCTTCAGCATCTTGACGACCGTCGACTTTCCCGCTTCGGAGTGGCCCACGAACAGCAATCCCCGGCCGTCGAGGACAAGGCCGCTCGAGTGAATGAAACAGGCCTGCCTGTCCGCGAGGACCCGGCCGAGAGGGAGCTGGTCGGTCGGGAAGAACGTGAGGGTCATGATCCCGCCCTTGAGATAGGCCTCCTTGTTTTCGGAGTAGATCCGGGCGTGCGTGATAATCATCGTTGAATACGGCGACCAGGCCGGGGCGGCCGGCCCGCTCGTCGTTGCCGATCCAGACGATAGATCCAGGAATCCTTTTTCCTGTAGATGATCCAGGGGGATTTTCGGTGCACTTCCGTTCCGAGATCCGGGCTGTCCAGGTCCGGGAGGCGGAAATGGTGGCTGATGCGGACGATGTCGTCGCCCGGCTTCTCGACCTCGAAGTGTTTGAACTTGGGATGGAACGTCGCGTCCGTTATCGGCAGATCGGAGTCGACCTGGACGGTGAGTTCCCCCACCTGGTAATACCGGCGGTTTCCTTTCTCGAAGGCCCGCCTCGTTCTTTCCTTCTCTTCGGTCTGCCGGCAGAGATAATCCACCCGGGCCGAGTATCTCCCATGCTCCAGATACCCGTAGGCCGGGCACCAGGAGCAATCCCTCCTGAGCCCGCAGGACCCGCAGTTTTCCAGGTATTCCCGTCCGCCCCTGACTCTTTCCGGCAATCCGGGTATGAATTCGTCCCAGGCCTGCTCGAACGCTTCCTTGTCTGAGATCGTAGCGGAGCCGCGGGTCCTTGATCTTGTCGCAGAAGGACATGAGACCATAGGGATCGACGTGGAAATCGCGCCGGGCCTCGACGCAGGAGGAAAAGATGCGATCGTCGCCCGGGCGAAGACAGCTTTCGTGTTCCGTGAATCCGAGCTTTTCCAGGCTGTCGAGCTCGGCGGGCGTCAGCCTTTGGGCCCTGATCTCGTCATTTGTCTTCGGGTCTCCCGAGGCGGAGAGATAAAGCCAGTTTATCCCGATCCTCCAATCCGGGGCTCAGGCTCCGGGCCAGCTTTTCCATCTCCCCGTATTGATGGAAATTGTCCTTCATCGGGATGATCTGGACGACGAAATCCGCTCCGGCCTCCTTCAGGAGGGCGACGCCCCGCCTGAACGCTTCGAAAGAGCCCGGATTCCGGGTGACATGTTCATAGACCTCCGCCGTCGCTCCGTAGAGGGCGATCCATTTCTTGCCCGGTCTCTTCATCAGGCGGGCGATCCGGGGCGTGATCAGCGTGCCGTTCGTATTCAGGGCGTAACCGGCGGAGTTCGCCGTGATGTAATCGAAGATCTCGGGGAAGTCCTCCCTCAGCATGGGCTCGCCGCCCGATATGGTCCATCGGCGACAGCCGAGAGCCCTGGCCTCGTCGACGATCCTCCGGATCTCCTCGAAGGTCAGCTCCTTCTTCTTTTCCGGGGCGTCGACTGGGAGCCATAGCCAGCAATGGCGACAATCGTTGTTACAGCGATAGGTCAGGTCGATGGTCCCTTCGAGCGGAAGACGGGGGAGCGTGCCGACCTTCTTCGACGCAAGATATTCTGACATGAAAGGAGCCTGCCTCCGGGCGCGAGCATTATATTAGGAAGGCTCTGGCCGGTCAAACGAACTTCAGGTCGCTCGCCTTCCTCAAGCCTTCCTCCGCCGCCTGGCGAACGTAAGGGTTCCCGTCCTTTTTCAGGCGGACGAGGAGCCTCAGGACATCCCGGCCCCCGATCTCCCCGAGGGCGTCGGCGGCGCACTTCCGGACGTCGGCGTTGGCGTCGTCGAGGACGCGCTCGATGTGCCGGACGGCGTTTGCGGCCTTCCGCATGCCGATGATCCGGAGGGCGGCGCTCCGCGCGTACCAGGGCGGGCCGGCGAGCCGGCCGCAGACGAGGTCGATATCGAGATCGTCCCTCCCGGCGAGCTCGCGGACGATGAAGTCCCGGACCTCCTCGCAGGGATCGCCGAGGGCCTCGACGAGGACCCTGTCGGCCAGATGCGTATCCATGCGGGCATAGGCCTTGAGGACCTTGAGGCGTTTCTGCTTGTCCTGAGTCAGGGCGAGCTTTCGCAGGAATGCGGCGGGGACCCGTTCGTCTTCCCTCATCGGGGTTCCGAAGCTCAGACGAGATCGAGGATATGACCCATTTTCTCTTTCTTGGTCTTCAGGTAGTTGATGTTGTCCTTGCCGGGTTCGATCTCGAGCGGGACGCGGTCCACGATCTCCAGGCCGTACCCGGTGAGGCCGATGAACTTGCGCGGGTTGTTGGTCAGCAGGCGGATGCGCTCGATGCCCAGGGCGACGAGGATCTGGGCCCCGATGCCGTAATCCCGCTGGTCGGGCTTGAACCCCAGCCGGCAGTTCGCCTCGACCGTGTCCGCCCCCTGGTCCTGGATGGCATAGGCCCGGATCTTGTTGGTCAGGCCGATCCCCCGCCCTTCGTGGTTCATGATGTACAGCAGGACGCCAGTGCCCTCGGCCGCGATCATCTCCATGGCCCGGTGGAGCTGATCGCCGCAGTCACAGCGGGCGGAGCCGAACGTGTCGCCCGTCAGGCACTGGGAATGGGCCCGGACGAGCGTCGGCTTGTCCTTCTTCGTGACGTCCCCCATGACGAGGGCGACGTGGTGGTCTCCGTGGATGACGTCCTCGAAGTCCACGATGCGGAAATGCCCGTGCCGGGTGGGGAGGTCCGCCTCGCACGTCTTCCGGACGAGCGTTTCGTGCTTCATCCGGTAGCGGATGAGGCTGGCCACGGTGAGGATGGGGATGCCGTGGGCCCGGCCGAACTCTTCGAGCTGGGGCAGGCGGGCCATCGTCCCGTCCTCGTTCATGATCTCGCAGATGACGGCGGCGGGTTTCATCCCGGCCAGGCGGGCCAGGTCCACCGAAGCCTCCGTCTGGCCGGCCCTGGCCAGGACTCCGCCCTCGCGGGCCTGGAGGGGGAAGATATGCCCGGGCCGCGCGAGCTCCTCCGGCTTGGTCGCCGGATCGATGGCCGCGAGGATCGTCCGGGCCCGGTCGTGGGCCGAGATGCCCGTCGAGACGCCTTCCTTGGCGTCGATGGATACGGTGAAGGCCGTCTGGAACCGGGCCGTATTCTCGGAGACCATCAGCGGCAGCTGGAGCTCCTCGAGCCGCTCCCGGGTCAGGGGCAGGCAGATGAGTCCCCGGCCGTGCTTGGTCATGAAATTGACGACGTCGGAGGTGACCTTTTCGGCGGCGATCATGAGGTCGCCCTCGTTCTCCCGGTCCTCGTCGTCCACGATGATGATGAGCCGCCCGGCCCGGACCGCGCCGATGGCTTCTTCGACCGTTATCAGCGGGCTTTCAACTTTCATTTTTTCAAGTAATTATACACGTATTTGCCGAGCATGTCACACTCGAGGTTGACCGGGTCTCCCGCCCGCAGCCGGCCCAGGTTCGTCCCCTCGAGGGTCAGGGGAATGAGCTCCGTCTCGAACGCGTCCGCCCCGAGGGAGGCGACGGTCAGGCTCACGCCGTTGATGGCCACCGAGCCTTTGGGCACGAAGTACGGCCCGAGCTCGCGCGGGAAGGAGACCGTCAGCCGCTTCCCCGGCCGCCGGGCGACGATCCGGGCGACCCTCCCCAGGGCGTCCACGTGCCCGGAGACGAGGTGCCCGGAGAGAAGGGAAGAGGGGGTCACGGGCAGCTCGAGGTTGAGCCGGTCCCCGGTCCTGAGGAGACCGAGGGTCGTCTTTTCGAGCGTCTCTTTGGACAGGTCGAAGACGAGCCCGCTCCCGTCCCGGCGAACGAGGCTCAGACAGACGCCGTCGACGGCCAGGCTGGCCCCCGGCTCGAGCTTCGGGGCCGCCTCCGGGGCTTCGACGAGGATCTCCCGCCGGCCCTGCCTGTATCCCTGGAATATTCCCATGGACGTGATGATGCCCGTGAACATCAGAAATACCCCTCGATCATCCGGTCGTCGCCCACCGGAAAGCTCCTGACGTCGCGAATCCCGAGCGCGGCCGCCATCGTCCGTGCTCCCTCCCCTTCGAAGAACGAAACGGCTCCTTGGCCGCCGATGAGCTTGGGGGCCAGGGCGAGGATGATCTTGTCGGCAAGCCCGGCCTCGATGAAGGATGTATGGACGCGGCTCCCGCCCTCGACGAGGACGCTCGCGATCTCGCGTTTTCCGAGCTCCGCGAGAACGGCCCCGAGGTCGAGCGCTCCCGCGCCGCCCGGGACGCGGACGATCTCGGCCCCTTTCGCTTCGAGCGACGCCGCTTTCCGCGGCGAGGCCCGCGAGTCCCGTGAAGATGAGGGTCCCGCGGCCGGACAGGATCCGGGCGCCCGGAGGCGTGCGGAGCCCGGGGTCCAGGACCACTCGGACGATCCGCTTCCCCTTCCATTGGGAATGGCGGACCGTCAGGCGCGGGTCGTCGGAAAGGAGCGTGCCGCTCCCGACAAGGACGGCGTCGTGCTCGCCGCGAAGCAGATGGACATAATCCCGGGCGTCGGCGGAGGAAACCCAGCGGGAATCCCCGCTCCGGGCGGCGATCCGCCCGTCCAGGCTGACCGCGGCCTTGAGGGTCACGAACGGCGTCCGACGCGTTATGTATTTGGCGTAGGCTTCGTTCAGCCTCCGGTTCCGCGCTTCGAGGAGGCCCGTCGCGAGCTCGAACCGGGCCCGCGCCAGGGCGGCGATGCCGCGCCCGTTCACCAGAGGATTGGGGTCGATGGCCGATATGACCGCCCTCGCGAGACCGGCTTCGATGAGCCTGTCGACGCACGGCGGCGTCCGGCCCCAATGGACGCATGGTTCGAGCGTGAGATAGATGGTCCCGCCCTTCGCCTTCCGCCCGGCCCTGTCCAGGGCGATGATCTCGGCGTGCGGCCGGCCGGCTTCCTCGTGGAAGCCCCAGCCGATGATGGCCCCGCGCGCGAAAACGACCGCTCCGACGCACGGGTTCGGGCTCGTCCGGCCCCGGGCCTTCTCCGCGAGGCCGTAGGCCATCTCCATGAGGTCGATGTCCGCCCGCGTGTTCATGAAAGCACGGCTTCGGCGAAGCTCGCCGCGTCGAACTCCAGGATATCCTCGTCCCCCTCCCCGACACCGATGAACTTGATGGGGAGGCCCAGCTCGCCGGCGATCCCGATGACGGTCCCCCCCTTGGCCGTCCCGTCGAGCTTGGTCAGGAAGATGCCGGTGATGCCCGAGAACTTGAAGAATTCCCGGGCCTGGACCACGGCGTTCTGGCCTATCGTGGCGTCGAGGACGAGGAGGATCTCCTGGGGCGCCCCCGGCACTTCCCGGGCGATGACCCGTTTGACCTTTTCGAGCTCGCTCATCAGGTTGGCGTTGGTGTGGACCCTCCCGGCCGTATCGACGAGCAGGAGGTCCGCCTTCTGGGCTTTGAAGGCCTTCAGGGCATCGAAGACGACCGAGGCCGGGTCCGCTCCGTACGGCCCCTTGACGACCGGAACGTCCAGCCTCTTCCCCCAGATGGAGAGCTGTTCCTGGGCGGCCGCCCGGAACGTATCCGCCGCGGCCATCATGACCTTCCGTCCCTCGCCCTTGGCCCGGCGGGCCAGCTTGGCGATGGAGGTCGTTTTCCCGCCGCCGTTGACGCCCACCATCAGGACCACCGACGGTCCCGGGCCGGCGGCGAACGGGGCCTCGAAACGGGAGAGGAGGCCCGAGATCTCGTCCCTCAGGGCCTTCTTCAGGACCTCGGGGGGGTCATCCTTGCGCGTCTTGGCCCGGATGGCCTCGATGATCTTTTCGGTCGTTCCGACGCCGATATCGGCGAGGATCAAGGCCTCGGCGAGGTCGTCCAGGACCTCTTCCCGGCTTTTCCCGCTCCGGAAAAGGTCCTCGAACTTCCGGAACGCCTGCCTGGTCCGGGCAAGTTTCTCCCTGAGATTTCCCAACACGGCACGCCCATTGTATTTTCGGCCCCCGCCAAAGTCAAACCGGCCCCTCGCGAGGCTCGGATCGCCGGCTCAGGACTCAGGGACATCCTTCCGGAAGACGCGGAAATGCCCCGGCGAGTCATTTCCGCTCCCCTTACGGTCCTCTCTCTCCCCGACCTGTCGGTACGGGGAACCGTGCCCGTTCGGACCTCCAGAGGGCTTCCGTCAGGATATCCCCTCCGTCCCTCGCACGGCGATCCCTCACGGGTCCGTGCCTATAAACCGGACCACGATCCCATCTCGGTGTGTTGCCATGCCGAATTGGCCGAGCCCGTCACAAATCCCTCCGCGCCTCCCTTTTCTAAAGGGGGGAAAATCAGAAGGGCGCTTTCGCTTCGATCCGGGCCTGCGTAATCTATGTCTCGGAGTACCTCGAGTGCTCCCAGGTCCGCGGCTTCGCCTCCTCGCCCTGGGATGGGAGGGCCATCCCTGAGGACGAAGATCCGTGCCCGCTCCTGCCACCGGTTCAAGATCAAGCCGTCCCAACTCAAGTCCAAGAACAACTCGCCCAAGGTCGCTTTCCCGAGACAGGTTGCCATGTATCTCTCCCTCTGCCGGCGACACGGTTAATTCCCCCCCTTTTTTAAAGGGGGGCTTGGGGGGGATTTCCTGCCCCCTCTATGCCATGGTTTGGATTAAGGGAATTCATGCGGACTCGGCAAATCCCCCCTTACCCCCCTTTCCAAAGGCGGGAACTCTATTGAGCCGGTCTCAAAACGATGCCTTCTCAAATTGGCGCCCTCTGGGGAAATGTGTTAAATTGAGGTTCCATGAGCGATAATATCTGGGTCGTTTCCCCATCGCGGCCCGAGGCCGATACCCTGTCCAAGGAGATGGGCATCCCGCGCGCGATCGCCCAGGTCCTCGTCAATCGGGGTTTCACGGACGCCGGAGCGGCCGGCGATTTCCTCCGGGGCGGCCTGGAGGGTCTCCATGACCCCTTCCTGATGTCCGGCATGGCCGCGGCCGTCGACCGGATCCGCCGGGCCATCGCGTCCAACGAGAAGATCCTCATTTTCGGCGATTACGACGTCGACGGCATCCTGTCGGTCGTCATGCTCCACAAGGCCCTTTCGACCCTGGGCGGCCGGGTCGATTATTTCATCCCGGAGCGGCTGACCGACGGCTACGGGATCAAGGACCATCACGTGAGCGTCCCCCTGGAAAAGGAGGCGGGACTCGTCATCAGCGTCGATTGCGGCATCAAGGCCGTCGGGTTCGTCGCCGCCGCCCGCGAGAAGGGCATCGACGTCATCATCACGGACCATCACCGGCCCGGAGACGTCCTGCCCGAGGCCGTGGCCATCCTCAATCCCCAGGTCGAGGGCTCCGGTTATCCGGACCGGAGGCTGGCGGGCGTCGGCGTCGTGTTCAAGCTCATCCAGGCCCTCCTCGCGGACTCCGACAAGAGCGCGTCCGTCCCCCATTACATGAAGCTCGTCTGCATCGGGACCGTGGCCGACGTGGCCGAGCTCAAGGGGGAGAACAGGCTCTTCGTCAAGCACGGCCTCGAGAGCCTTCAGACGGTGACCAACACCGGGCTGAAGAGCCTCATCGAGGGCTGCGGGCTGGCCGGCCGGAAGATCTCCGAGGGGGACCTCGGCTTCCGCCTCGGCCCCCGGATCAACGCCGCCGGCCGGATGGGGATGACCGACGTCGCGGTCCGGCTGTTCTTCTCCGATTCCTCGGAGGAGTCCAAGGGTCTCGTGAAGCGGCTCGAGGAGCTGAACTCGAAGCGGCAGAAGACCGAAGAGAAGATCTTCAGCGCGGCCAAGGCGAAGATCGAGGAGCGAGGCCTGGCGGAGAAGTACAAGTGCCTCGTCCTGGGGAGCGACGAATGGCACCGGGGCGTCCTCGGGATCGTCGCCTCGAAGCTCAAGGACTGCTTCCACAGGCCCGTCATCCTCTTCGCCTACGAGGACGGCAAGGCCTTCGGCTCGGGCCGGAGCATCCCGGACTGCGCCCTCATCGACCTCGTCGAAGGATGCCGGAAGTACTTCCTCAGCTACGGGGGGCACCGCCTCGCCGTGGGCTGCAGCCTCAAGACCGAGGACATGCCGGCCTTCAAGGCCGCCATCAACGAGCTGGCCGGGCCCGGCATCTCGGATGAGGACCTGAAGAGGAAGATCCGTATCGACGCCGAGCTCGGCCTCGAGTCCATCGACGCCGCGTTCCTCGAGCATTACGCCCGGCTCGTCCCGTTCGGCGTCGGGAATCCCAAGCCCGTCTTCCTGGGCGAGGGACTCGAGGTCGTGGACGCACCCAAGACGATGCAGGGCCGTCACGTCAAGTTCCGGGTGCGGAGGAACGGCCGGAGCTTCCCGGCCCTCGGCTGGGACAAGGCCGGCCTGGCCGGGCGCATCGGGCGGGGGGACAGGGTCGACCTGGCCTTCACGCTCCATGTTTCCCGGTATCTGGGCGAGGAAGAGGTCGGGTTGGCCATCGAAGATATCCGTCCTTAGGGATCGTCGTCATGCGGGAGAGCGTCCGATATTTCCTGGCCCGGACGGCCAAGTGGGCGGCGTTCGGCTCGCTGGGGATCATCCTCGTCATCATCGCCGTCCATTTCATCCTGAAGAGACCAGCCGCCGTCGAGGCGCCGGTGAAGACGGCTTCCCCGGGCATCGCGCCCAAGGCCGCTGGGGACCGGCAGGAAGGCATCGAGCACATCATCTATAAGGGCGATAAGGGCAAGATCCGGGTCAAGGCGGACAGGTTCTTCTCCGGCGGGGACAAGCTCGATCATCTCGAGGGGAACGTCGAGGTCGTGGATTACGGCCGGAAGGGAGGACGGGAGCTGACCGTCACGGCCGCGAAGGTCGATTACGACCAGGACCTGACCTTCTTCCGGGTCTCGGGAAACGCCAAGGTCCGGGAAAGGGATTCCCTTTTCGAGTCTCCGTCGTTCGTCTATGACAAGAAGCGGGAGCTCGTCCGGACCCGCCGGGGCGTCGTCTTCACCTCGGACCGCCTCGACGCCAAGTCGCGAGAGCTCAAGTATGCGCGGCGTGCCGAGACCATCGAATTCGGCGGGGACGTCGCGATCACGCTTCGGCCCAGGCTCGCGACGTCCCTGCCCGTGAGCATCTCCGGGGACAGCTTCTTTTACAGGCGCAAGGCGAGGGCCGGCCGGATGGAGGGGAACGTCCGGATGGCCCACGGGAAGAGCCGGGGCTCGGCCGAAACGCTGACGTTCGTTCTCTCCGAGGACGAACAGCAGGTCGAGGCCCTGACCCTTATGGGTTCGGCCGTCGCCACCTTCTTCAAAGAGGCCTCCGGAGAGGGCGAACCCGGACAAGAGGTCAGCGCCGACGAGATCCGGATGGTGGCATCTCCCGACGGCGGGGCCATCTCGCGGCTCAAAGCCTCCGGGAGATGCGTCATCAAGCTCCGGCTCGAGGCGGGAGCCCGGGACGAGGTCGTTGCCGATTCGGCCGTATTCTCCTTCGATCCCGAAGGCGCGATGAAGGAGTTCGAAGCCTCCGGATCGGCCCGGCTGAACCTCGGCGCGGGAACGGCCGACGAGCGCCGGGTCCGGGGGGATTCGGTCAATTACTCCCGGACGGAAGAGCAGCTCAAGGTCGAGGCCGGCTCCGGGCCTCCGGCCAGGGTCGATTCCGCGCGGACCGAGATCGAAGCGGCCTCCGTCACCGTCGGATTGGCCTCGGGCAATATGACCGCCGAAGGCGCGGTCAAGCTCGTCCTGAAGCCGGCCGGCGAGGGCCAGGCCGTCGGGTTCTTCGCCAAGGACAAGCCCGTTTTCATGACCTGCCGGACCCTTTATTACGACAAGAAGGAGAGGTCCTTCACTCTCCGGAAGTCCGTCCGGATCTGGCAGGAGAAGGACGTCCTGCTGGCCGACAAGTTCGATATTCTCGAGGAATCGGGGGCCGTCTCCGGACGGGGCAAGGTCAAGGCCAGCTTCACGCACAAGCCCAAGGATAAGCCCGCGGAGGAGCGCCTCGAGATCGGCGCCGAGGAGATGGATTACGTCCCCGGGCAAAGGAAGATCGCGTTCGCGGGCTCGTGCGGGCTCAAGACCGCCGCCCTGCAGATGACCTCGACCAGCCTCGAGATCCGCCTCGCGGAGGAAGGAAGCGAGATGGAGGGGCTCCTCGCCAAGGGCAAGGTGGTGATCGTCCAGGAGGGCAAAGAAGGCCGGGGCGAGGAGGCCGTCTACGACCTGAAGGCGGACACCGTGGTCCTGACCGGGAACCCTGTCCTGGTGGATAAGGACAAGGGGATCACGGAGGGCGACAAATTGACTTTCCATCTGGGCGATGGTAGAATTTCGATCGAAAACAAGGAGCGGGACAGGTCGGCGACCGTCATAAAATCGTGAACTATGAAAGACGCTTTGAGAGCCGCGGGTTTGCATAAGACCTACGGAAAGAAGAAGGTCGTCGACAACGTCTCGATCGAGGTCAGGAAAGGAGAGGTCGTCGGGCTCCTGGGGCCCAACGGCGCCGGGAAAACCACCACGTTCTCCATGGTCCTGGGCCTCGTCCCTCAGGATGCCGGCCGCATCTTCCTCGACGACGAGGACATCACCGGCCTTCCCATGTATCTCAGGGCCCGGAAGGGGCTGTGCCTCCTTCCCCAGGAGCCGTCCGCCTTCCGGAAGCTGAGCGTCGAGGACAACCTCCTGGCCATCATGGAGACGATGCCGGAGACCTATCCCCGCGGGGACGGCGTCCTGGCCCGGACCCTCAAGGAATTCGGCCTGGACAAGCTCGCCGGCGCCAAGGCCTACACCCTCTCGGGAGGCGAGCGCCGGCGGCTCGAGATCGCCCGGGCGATGATCACCGATCCCGAGTTCATCCTCCTCGACGAGCCGTTCACGGGCATCGACCCCCTGGCCATTCTCGACCTGCAGGCCATCGTCCGCGACCTCAAGGCGCGGGGCCTCGGGCTCCTCCTCACCGACCACAGCGTCCGGGAAGCGCTCAAGATAACGGACCGGGCCTATATCATCGACAAGGGCAGGATCTTCATGGAGGGGACGCCCGCGGAGATCGTGGCCTCCGAGGACGTCCGGAAAAGCTACCTGGGCGAGGATTTCCGGCTTTGAGGGACGGGGGGGATTGACCGTGCTCAAGCAAAGGCTCGACCAGCGTCAGGTCCAGAAGCTCATCCTGGCTCCGGCCCTCCAGCAGGCCATCAAGCTCCTGCCCCTGACGAACCTGGAGCTCATCGAGGTCATCGACGAGGAGCTGGCCGAGAACCCGATGATGGAGATCGAGGAGGAGGCCGAGACCGGCCCCGCCGAGAGCCCCGCCGAACAGGCCTCCGAAGAGAGGGAGCCGGAAGCCGGCGAGACGGAAAAGGCGCCGGAGGAGCCGCGCGAAGCGGAGCCTGCCGACGAGGCCATCGAGCTCGGCGAGCTCCCGAAGTCTCCGGACGAGGTCGAGAGGGTCGATGCCGAGGCGAGCTTCCAGGATTACCTGGACGACGGGTTCCGTCCCAATTTCGGCGAGAAGCGCGAGGCCATATCGCTCGAGAACACGCTTTCCCGAAGCCCGTCCCTTTGGGACCACCTGAACTGGCAGGCCACCCTGACGTTCTTCGAGGCGGAGGAGCAGGAGATCGCCCAGTTCGTGATCGGGAACATCAATGACGACGGCTACCTCGGCTCCCCCGTCGAGGAGATCGCGCGGCTCGCCCGGGCGGCCCCGGAAAAGGTGGAGGCCATCCGGCAGAGGATCAAGACCTTCGACCCCGTCGGCGTCGCCAGTCTCGACGTGCGGGAGGCCTTCCTCGCCCAGATGGATCACCTGGACATCCGGGACGGGATCGCCCGGACGATCGTCGACCGTCACCTCTCGCTCCTCGAGCATTCGGACTATGTCCAGCTGGCCAAGCTCCTGGACATCCCTCTGGCGGACGTCAAGACCCATATCGAGATCATCCGCGGCCTGGACCCGGCCCCCGGGCGGAAGTACGCCCAGGAAAAGACCACCTACGTCGTCGCCGACATCATCGTCACCAAGGAGGGCGACGAATGGAAGGTCGTCGTGAACGACGAGGGCCTGCCCCGGCTCCGGATCTCCTCTTATTATAAACAGCTCCTGGCCAAGGCGGCCCGGAACCAGCCCGAGGCCAGCCGCTTCCTGAAGGACCGGCTCAAGAAGGCCCTGTGGTTCATGAGGAGCCTGGACCAGAGGAACCGGACGATCTACCGCGTGGCCCGGTTCATCGTGGACCGGCAGAAGGACTTCTTCGACAAGGGGCTGGAGTTCATCCAGCCGCTGACGCTCATGGAGATCGCCCAGGACATCGGCGTCCACGAATCGACGGTCGGCCGCGTCGTGGCCAACAAGTACATGGAGACGCCCCGGGGGGTCTTTTCCCTCAAGTATTTCTTCCACAAATCCCTGCACGGCGACCTCGGCGAGGATGTCTCCTCCCTGAGGATCAAGGACAGGATCCGGAGGCTCGTCGAGCAGGAGGACCGGACGAACCCGTTGAGCGATATCGAGATCGGTGATATATTGGCCAGGGAGAACCTCAAGATCGCTCGCCGGACGATCGCCAAGTACAGGAAGCAGTTGAAGATCCTGCCGTCCCATATCCGGAAAAGAAGGTTCGCGATGGAGGGAACGCCATGAACGTGCACTTCACGGCCCGCCAGACCGACCTGACGCCCCAGGTCAGGCAGTACTGCGAGAAGCGGCTCAAAGCGCTCGAGAAGCTTCTGGGCTCCGTGCTCGAGGTGGACATCATCCTCTCCGTGGCAAAGACGCGGCAACGGGCCGAGATCCACATCAAGGACAAGGGGGCCGGCCTCGTCGTCGTCGAAGAGACTCCCGACATGTTGAACTCCCTGAACCTGGCCTTCGACGGGCTCGAGACGAAGGTCCGGAAGGAGCGCGAGAAGTTCCGGGAGCGGCGGCGCCGCAAGGGCCGCGAGCGGAAGGGCCTCGCCCTGCCCGCCGAGGCCGAGGAGCCCGAGCGGAGGATCCTCCGGAGCCCGCACTTCTCCCTCAAGCCCATGTCCGTGGAAGAGGCCGCGCTTCAGCTCGACATGAAGAACCGGGAGGTCTTCGTCTTCCGCAGGGAGGGCACCGAGAAATGGGCCGTCCTCTTCCGCCGCAAGGACGGACACGTCGGCCTGGTCGAGCCCGAGTGAGGGGCGTGAAACTCCATAGCCTCCTCTCCGAAGAGCTGATCATCCCGGACCTCAAGTCCCGCACCCGGGACGAGGTCCTGAAGGAGATCGTCGATTTCCTGAGGTCCAAGGGAAAGGTCTCCAGGGGAAAAAGCTTGTACGAAAAGCTCGTCCAGAGGGAGGAGCTCGGGAGCACCGCCATCGGCGACGGCGTCGCCATCCCGCACTGCAAGCTCAAAGGCCTCAAAGGCCCCCTTCTGGCCCTGGGCATCTCCCGTCCGGGGGTGGACTTCGGCGCTCCGGACGAAAGGCCTTCCCATCTCTTCTTCGTGGTCGTCTGCTCTCCCGACGACCCGAGCACGAGCCTCCAGATCCTCGCCGCCATCGCCCATCTCGTCCGGAAGGCGACCGAGCTCCCCCGGCGCGTTATGGGGGCCGGGAGCTCCAAAGCCGTCATCGAGATCATCCGCGGCGAGGAGGACAGGCCTAATGCCTAGCTCCGGCCGGCGCGCCGCGGCGGGCCCCTGGACCGGGGGGACGACCCTGTCCGGCGGCCTGCTCCGGATCTTCGGGGTCGGGGCCCTCATCATCGGCGATTCCGGAATCGGCAAGAGCGAAAGCTCGCTCGAGCTCATCGCCCGCGGCCACAAGTTCATCTCCGACGACGTCGTCCGGGTCCGGCGGGACGGCCCGGGCAGGCTCTCCGGGGAAGCCCCGCCCCTCAGCCGGAGCTTCATGGAGATCCGCGGGCTGGGGATCATCAACATCCGGGAGATCTTCGGGCCCCGCTCCATCCTCCCCCGGTCGCGGATCGACCTCATCATCCGCCTCAAAAAATGGCGGCGCGGGCTGGAGCTCGACCGGCTGGGCATCAAGCTCCCCGAGGACGAGGTCATCCTCGGGGAAAAGGTGCCGCAGGTCTTCATCCCCGTCGCGCCGGGCCGGAACATCGCGACGCTGATCGAGGTCGCCTGCAAGGTCCATCTCCTGGGAAAAGAAGGGCTACCACGCGCCGAGCGAGATCATGAAGAGGCTGGACCGGGCCCTGTCCTGAGGAGGCTCCATGGGCGTGCCGCGCAAAGACAACAGGTTCCTCGTGATCACCGGGCTGTCGGGGTCGGGAAAGACGGTCGTCAGCCGCTTCCTGGAGGACCTCGGATACTACTGCGTCGACAACCTCCCGGCCAAGCTCATCCCGAGCTTCGTCGACCTCTGGCAGAAGAGGAAGGCCGAGATCGAGCGGGTCGCCCTGATCGTCGACATCCGCGAGCCCGCGTTCCTCACGGAGTTTCCCGGCATCTTCCGGGAGATCCGGAGGAAGATCTCCCCGCGCCTCATCTTCCTCGACGCTTCCGACGAATGCCTGGTCAAGCGGTTCAGCGAGGTCCGGCGGCCGCACCCCCTGGCCCGCCGCCGGTCCGTCCTCGAAGGGGTCCGGCTCGAGCGACAGCGGATGGCGGAGATCATGAATATGGCCGACGAGGTCATCGACACGTCCGCCCTGAACATCTCCCAGCTCAAGGAGCGCCTCGGCCGGAACCTCCTCAAGCGCCGCGCGTCCCGGATGCAGGTCGTGCTCGTCAGCTTCGGCTACAAGTACGGCATCCCCCTGGACTCCGACCTCGTCTTCGACGCCCGGTTCCTGCCCAATCCCTTCTACGTCGACCGCCTCCGCGACCGGAACGGGCGCACCCGGAGCGTCCGGGACTACGTCCTCGGGACGCCCGAGACGAAGACCTTTCTCCGGGAGCTCTTCGCCTTCGTCGACCGCCTCATCCCGCGGTTCGTTCGGGAGGGGAAGAGCACCCTGACCATCTCGATCGGCTGTACGGGGGGGAAACACCGGTCGGTCGTCGTCGCCGACGAGCTCCGGGCCCATCTCAAGGGCCGGGGGGCCGACGCGAAAATTTATCATCGGGATATTTATAAATGACCGGCATTTCCTATAGAATATAGAGCTGGCGAAGACCCATGATCGGCGGCATCATCGTTTCTCACGGCAAGCTCGGCGAGGAGCTCCTGAACGCCCTGACCATCATCCTGGGCGAGGCCCCGAACATCGAGTCCATTTCGATCGGCTGGTACGACGACGTGGAGGATTCCAAGAAGAAGATCAACCTCAGCCTCAAGCGCGTGGACCAGAAGAACGGCGTCATCATCTTCACCGACATGTTCGGGGGGACGCCCTCGAACCTGAGCTTCAGCTTCCTGAAGGAAAACCAGGTGGAGATCATCACCGGGATCAACCTGCCCATGCTCATCAAGTTCGTCTCTCTGCAGAGGAACAACGACCTCCGGGACGTCGCCCGCAAGGTCGTCGAGCAGGGCAAGAAGAACATCCACCTGGTCAGCGCGCTCCTCGGGGCCAAGCTGAAATAGACATGCTCGAACAGCAGATCGCCATCCGGAACAAGCTCGGGCTCCACGCCCGGGCCGCGGTGAAGTTCGTCAACCTCTCCAACCGCTTCGTCGCCTCGGTCAAGATCGTCAAGGACGGCAGCGAGATCGACGGCAAGAGCATCCTCGGGATCCTGACCCTGGCGGCTACCCAGGGGAGCGAGATCACCCTCCGCGTCTCCGGCAAGGACGAGGAGGCCGCCCTCAAGGCCCTCTCGGACCTCATCAACAACAGGTTCGATGAGAAAGAGTGACGGCCCATGGACATCAACCGCCTGAGAGGCATCGGGGTTTCCCCGGGGATCGCCATGGGCGAGGTCGCCCTCACCGAGAGGGTCGTCTTCACGTCGCGGCGCGAGGCCATCCCGGCCGGCCAGGTCGAGGACGAGCTCAAGCGGCTCCGCCGGGCCATCGAGCGGACCAAGGATGAGCTCGTCCGGATCAAGGCCGACATCAGCTCGAAGATGGGGGAGGAGCACGCCTTCATCTTCGAGGCCCATCTCATGATCCTCGAGGACCCCTCCCTTCTCTCCGGGCTCGAAAAGATCATCGGCGAAGAGAAGGTCCGCTCGGAGTGGGCGCTCTCCCGGACCAACGCCCGCTACGAGCAGGTCTTCGAGGCCATCAACGACGAATACTTCAAGCAGAGGAAGTCCGACATCTCCGACGTCCTGGCCAAGATCTACCGGAACCTGGAGGCGCGCAAGGAGAAGAAGGGGACGACCGACGGCCAGAAGGTCCTCGTTGCCCATGAGCTCCTGCCCTCCGAGGCGGCCACGAGCCTCAGCGAAAAGAACATCCTGGCGGTGGTCCTGGACATGGGGGGTCAGACCTCCCACACGGCCATCCTGGCCCGGTCGATGAACATCCCGGCCGTCGTCGGCCTCCACAATGTCACGCTCCGCGTGAAGAACGGCGACTTCATCATCGTGGACGGCACCGACGGCGAGGTCATCGTCAACCCGACCGCGGTCGTCCGGCGCGAGTTCCTGAGCAAGAAGGAAAAGTACGACAAGTACCGCAAGGACCTCCAGAAGACGGCCCGGCTGGCGTCGCGGACCCTGGACGGCGTGCCCTTCGTCCCGATGGCCAACATCGAGCTTCCCGAGGAGGTCAGCCTGGCCCGGTCCTACGGCGCCGAGGGGGTCGGCCTGTTCCGCTCGGAGTTCATCTACCTCGGGAGGAAGACCCTGCCGACCGAGGAGGACCACCTCGCCGTCTACGAGCGGCTGGCCCGCGAGGCGGACCCCTGGCCCGTCTACATCCGGACGATCGACATCGGCGGGGAAAAGGCCCTTCCCCAGCTCAACATCGAGAAGGAGCCCAACCCGGCGCTCGGCCTGAGGGCCATCCGCTTCTCCCTGCGGAACCGGGATATGTTCCGGATGCAGCTGCGGGCCATCCTCAAGGCCGGCGTCCGGGGGAACGTCCGGGTCCTCGTGCCCATGATCACGGAGATCGAGGAGATCTTCGAGGTCCGGGCCCTCTTCGAGGAGGTCAAGGACGGCCTCCGGCGCGCGGGGGAGCCGTTCGGCGAGAAGACCCCCCTCGGCGCGATGATCGAGGTGCCCGCGGCCGCCGCCCTGATGGACCACCTGGCCGCGGAGCTGGATTTCCTGAGCATCGGCACGAACGACCTCATCCAGTATTACCTGGCGGTCGACCGCTCGAACGAATTCGTCTCCTATCTGTACAAGCCCCTCCATCCCGGGGTCCTGCGCCTCATCCGCTACGTCATCAAGACGGCGGATGCCGCCGGAAAGGACGTGGCGGTCTGCGGCGAGATGGCGGCCGATCCGCTGTCGGCCCTGGTCCTGCTCGGGTTCGGGCTCCGGACGTTCAGCATGAACCCCATCTTCATCCCGCGCGTCAAGAAGGCCCTGCGCTCGGTCGAGCTGGCCACGGTCGAGAAGGTCGTCGCCGAGGCCATGTCGGCTTCGAGCGCCCAGGAGCTCGAGGAGCGCGTCATCGAGGGCATCCTCATCAAGCACCCCGAAGTCTTCCTCATGGGCCAGGCCTGACCCCTCCGCCACCATTTCCTTGCCCGGCGATCCCGACTTTCGGCCGTGAAGGGAGGGCTATGTAAATGGCTTTTTCCCCATTTCTATCGATGACGTGTTGATTTCCCCCCTTTCCTAAAGGGGGGTTTTGGGGGGATTTATTAATCGCTTTGACAAAGAAGGGCCAGGGGAGGATCTATGTAGGTTCGGCAAATCCCCCCGCACCCCCCTTTTCCAAAGGGGGGCCAAGATGGGGGCTTCAGCGTCCGAAGTCGTCCTTGACGCGGACGATGTCGGACTCGTCGGGATCGCCGATCCAGATCTCCATGACGCGGGCGGGCAGGGGACCGAGGCCCCGAAGGCGGTGGAGGGCCTTCCGGGGGATGAAGATCTCCTCGTTCGGCGCGGGCGACCAGACCCGCTCGCCCACGGTCACCTCGAGGCCCGGGTCGAGGGCGACCCAGAATTCGGCGCGCCGGTGATGGAATTGGAGCGACAGGGACCGGCCGGGCTCGACCGTGATGATCTTGACGGTCGCCCCGAGCTCGTACGGGTAGGCCCGGAACTTCCCCCAGGGGCGGACGTCTTCGAGGATGCGCTCCCGGAAGGACTTTTCGAGATCGTCGTGGGCGTCCATGACCGTGGCTCCCGGGGCCTCGCGCGTCGGGCCTCAGAACGGGATGTCGTCGTCTCCGCCGCTCCCGCTCCCGTGGGCCGTTTCGTCGCCTTCCATCGGGAAATCCGGGGCGGAGGGGCCCTCGGCAACGGATTCTTCGCGGCCCGAATCCTCCCGCTTGCCGAGGAGGACGATGTTCTGGGCCTCGACCTCGGTCGTCGAGCGCTTGTTCCCGTCCTTGTCCTGCCAGGGCCGGGTCCGGAGCTTGCCCTCGAGGAGGATCTGCTTGCCCTGGGTGAGGTATTTCTCGCAGAAATCGGCCAACGGGCCCCAGACCACGATGCGGTGCCATTCGGTCCTGTTGACGGCCTCGTTCGTGTTCTTGTTGAAGAACCGCTCGTTGGTGGCCAGGGTGAAGTGAACGACCTTGCGCTCCGTTCCGGGAATGAAGCGCGCCTCGGGCCTTTGACCCAGGCGGCCGACCAGGATGACCTTGTTCAGGCTGTTGACGTCTCTCATTTCTCCCCCAGTTCCTTGATCTTCTGTTGGGCGATGCGGGTCTCTTCCTCGACCGGGAATTTCGCGACGAGGAGCTTGAAGGCCGCGAGGGCCTCCTCGGTCCGGCCCATTTCCGCGAAGCTCATGCCCTTCTTGAGATAGGCGGCCGCGACCTTGTCCGCCTGCGGATAGGCGAGGATGAGCTCGTTGAACGTGTTGACGGCGTCCTCGAACCTCCGTTGGCTGTAGGCGCACTCGCCGATCCAGTAGAGCGCGTTGTCGGCCAGCGGGCTGGCGGGGAAGTGCTCCTTGTACATCTTGAACCCTTCGACGGCCAGGTCGAAGTTCCCCTTGAGGTAGTCGTTGTAGGCCATGTTGTAGATGTCCTGGGGAGAGATGTTGGTGGACAGGGGCGGCGGCGGGGGCGTCCCGGCCTTGTCCTCGGGTTTGGCGGCGGGAGCGGCGCCGCCCGGGGCCTTCGCCTCGGCCGGCGCGGCCTCTGCGGCCGAGGCCGGCGGAGCGCCTCCCCTCAGGGCGATCAGCGCGTCCGAGATCCGGGCCAGGTCGAGGCTCAACTGCTCGATCCTCCCGGCCAGGGCCTGGTACTGCTGCGGGACGGCCTTCAGGTCCTCCTTCAGGCCGGCCTGGTCCGCCTGCGAACGCTGCAAGGATTCTCCGAGGGCGTCGAGCTGCTGCCGGACGAGCCGGATCTCCTCGGTGTTCCTTTCGAGCCGGTCGGCGATGTCCAGGACCTGCTTCTTGAGGATCTGGACGTCGTCATAGATGAGCTCGTAGGCTTTCTTGGTCTTGTCGGCGCCGGCGGACCAGAGGGGCACGACGCAAAGCAGGCATGCCCCGATCGTTCTTGCGTTCACGGCTTATTTTTCGATGATGATGAACTGGGCGCGCCGGTTCATCTGCCAGGACGCTTCGTCGTGGCCGCTCGCGAGGGGCTGGCTCTTGCCGTAGGAGATGATCCTCATCCGGTCGGCGGAGATGCCCAGGGAGACCAGGTAATCGAAGGCGCTCTTGGCCCGCTTCTCGCCCAGGGCGAGGTTATAGTCCTCGGTCCCGCGCTCGTCGCTGTGGCCTTCGACCAGCAGCTTGACGGTCCGGAACTTGTTCAGCCAGGACGCGTTCTTTTCCAGGACCGGCTTGGCGTCCTCGCGAACGAAGTATTTGTCGTAATCGAAGTGGATCATCGCCAGGGGCTGTTCCTTGTTGATCTGCTCGAGCGACTTGGACATGAAGATCTCTTCTTCGCTGAGAACGGGCTCCTGGACGACGGGCTCCTCGACCTTCTCGACCCGGGGCTGTTCCTTGACCTGCGGAGGCGGGGGGACCTCCTGGACCTTCTTCTTGCAGCCGGCGAAGAAGGCGACGACGAGGACGATGGCGAGCGCGTATACGACGAACTTTTTCATGGGACCTCCTGAGTTCCTGCGTTGCTAGTTTTATATACCGTTTGGGTCCGGTTCTGTCAATAGAATTCGGCCGGAAACCGGCCTTATTAAGGCCGGGGACCGGGTCCCGGCACCAGGGGGGGCTTCGGCTCCCCCGTGGGGGTCAATTCGTCCAGTTGGCGAGCTTGTTCTCCCCGCTCGACGTCAGGCGGCGGAGGTTGGCCCCGTCGTAATCGACGGTGTAGATCTGGATCGAGCCCTTGAGGTTCGAGGCGAAGACCAGATGGCGCCCGTCGGGGCTCCAGCTCGGGTTCTCGTTCCGGGCGTTGCTCTCGGTGAGCTTGACGATCTGCTGGGTCCTGAGGTTCAGGACGTAGATATCGAAGACGTTGTCGACCCGGGAGACGAAGGCGATCCGCTCGCCGTCGGGCGACCAGGCGGGGGCGTCGTGGTAGTTCCCGCCGAAGCTGACCTTGCGGACGTTCGAGCCCTCGGCGTCCATGATATAGATCTGGGGCGTCCCGGTCCCCAGGCGGTCCGAGGTGAAGGCGATCTCCCGGCCGGTCGGCGACCAGGACGGGGCCGTTTCGATGGCCGCATTGATGGTCAGCCGCCGGACCTTCGTCCCGTCGGCCTCGGCCGTGTAGATCTCGGCGTTCCCGTCCATGGTCGAGCAGAAGGCCAGCTTCTTCCCGTCCGGGGAGAAAGCGCCGGAGAAATTGGTCCCGCGCCCCGCGACGGTCGTGCTCTTCCCCTCGTAGAGGGACAGGATGACCAGGTCGGGATTGCTCCGCTTGTAGGTCGTGTAGACGATCCTCCGCTGGTCGGGGGCCCAGCCGGGCATGTAATCCTTGATCCGGTTGAACGTGATCCGGGTCTGGCCCCCGCCGTCGTAGTCCATCATGTAGATCTCGTCGTTGCCGTCCCGGTTGGAGACGAAGGCGATCTTCGACGTGAAGATGGGCCGCTCGCCGTAGAGCTTCATGATCTCGTCGGCCATCCGGTGGGCGGCCAGGCGGAGGGCCTTCTTTTCGGGCTGATAGCGCTTGCCGAGGATGAAGCGCTCGCTCTTGACGTCGTAGAGCTTCCCCTCGAAGACGATGCTCTTGCCCTCCTCGGCGATCTCGCCGGCCAGCAGGAGCTTGGCCTGGATGGAGTCCCAGTCCTTGAAGAAGACCTTGTCCGGGCTCAGGGGCCGGATGTAGCCGTAGTGGGCCTTGGGCAGGATCTGGAAAACGCGGCTGTAGCGCAGGTCGTCCTCGAGGACCTTGCGGATCTCCTCGGCCGCGGCCCGGGCCTCCGGCGAATTCGAGCGGACGAGGAAGTCCGGCAGGGCCAGCGGGATCATGGGCGTTCCCTCGCGGATGGTCAGGACGACCTCCTGCTGGGCGGCGGCGGGAAGGGCGGGGCTCATTACCGAAGCAACGAGAGCCACAAGAGGAATGAGGCGATGGTTCATTTGGAATGCTCGAAGATGAGATGGATGCCGAGGTAGGCCCCGTCGTAATCGCTCGGAAGGGGCGGGAACGGCGCGGAGATCTGGATGGCCCGCTGGGCGGACATGTCCAGCGACGCGATCCCGCTCGATTCCTTGACCTTCAGGTCCGAGATCTGGCCGTTCCTCAGGATCTTGAAATAGACGGTCGTGAAGAAGGTCCCGGCGACCCCCGGGTCCACGAGAGCCGTGAACCAGCTCGAGGAGACCCGGTCCGAGATGATCTGGAGGTAATACTGATAGGGGAAATCGGAGAGGCCGATCTGGTCCCCGTAACCGGACCCGAGGCCGCCGCTCCCGGTCCCCTCGCCGAGGCCGATCCGGACGCCCGACCCGGCCCCGGAACCGGTCTGCCCGGCCGTCTCGGTCGCGCCCGCCGGCGCGGCGTCCGGCTGGGGCTTCGTGATCGCGGCTTTCTTCGGGTCCTTGTCGGTCCGGTCCTTCTTCGGCTTGTCGACGGGGTAGGTCATGGAGGGCTTGACCTGGGGCTTGACCTTGGAGGCGACGGTCAGGTCCCGGAGGGTCTCTTTCTTGGCGGGCGCCCGGACGGCCGGCTTGGCCGCGGCGCCGCCGCCTCCCGGGCCTCCGCCCCCGCCGGGGAACCCGCCGAAGCTGACGTAATGGATCATGCCCTTCTTCCCGGGCTTCGGCAAGGACGGGGAGAGGGCGATCATGGTGAACAGGACGGCGTGGAAGACGGCCGAATAGACCATCGCCCGCTTGAACGTCCGTTCGTTCACCGGGGACCTGGTCATCATTTTTTCTTGCCGGAAGGCGGCTCGACGGGCTCGGTGACGAGCCCGATCGTCTCGACGCCGGCCTTCTTGGCGATGTCCATGATGCTGACGATGACGCCGTAGGGCAGGCTCTCGTCGGCCTTGATGTAGACGATCTTCTTGGCCTTGCCGGCGAAGAACCCCTGGAGCCGGCGCTCGAGGAGGTTGATGTTGATGACCGCGCCGTCGATGTGGATGTACTTGTCCGGGGTGACGGTCAGGGTCAGCCCTTCCTCGGCCGGGGCCGAATCCGTCTCGGCCCGGGGCAGGGCGACGCCGATCCCCGACTGCATCATCGGGGCGGTGACCATGAAGATGATGAGGAGGACGAGCATGACGTCGATGAACGGGGTGACGTTGATCTCGGACAGGGACGTTCCGATCTGCCTCTTGCGGGAGGCCGAGGGCAGGGGGGAGGCGTTAATTCCCATAGAGCCTCTCGACGATGGCGATGAACTCGAAATTGAAATCGTCCATGTCCGTGATGACGTCCTTGATCCGGCCGAGGAAGTAAGTTGTAGGCGATGACGGCGGGGATGGCGGCGAAGAGGCCGACGGCCGTGGCGATGAGGGCCTCGGCGATGCCCGGGGCGACGGTCACGAGGCTGGCCGAGCGGACGACGCCGATGCGGAAGAAGGCGTCCATGATCCCCCAGACCGTCCCGAAAAGGCCGATGAACGGCGTGACGGTCCCGGTCGTGGCCAGGAAGCTCATCATCCGCTCCATCCGGGCGATCTCCTGGTTGGCGGCCTTCTGGAGGGCCCGGTTCAGGGTATCGATCCGTGCGGGGGTCAGGGCGGTGTTGGGGTTCGATTTCGTGAAGTAGGCGAGCTCCTTGTATCCGGCCTGGAAGAGCGCGGCGTGCGGGCTGAGCTTGTACTTGCGGGCGGCCTCGCCGACCTCGGTGAGGTTCTTGCTCCTGTGGAACGCGTTCAGGAACTTCTGCGACTGGGCCGCGGCGCCGCGGAGCATCCGTCGCTTGAAGATGATGATGGCCCAGGAGAAGACCGAGAAGAACAGGAGCATGAGGAGGATGAGCTGGACGACGATCGAGGCGTCAGTGATGAGTTTGATAATATTCATGATACACCGCCTCAAAAGTAGCATACGGTCCCCCGCCTGTCAATTTGGGGCGATTGACAAGCCCCGACCCGCCGTTGTACTTTTAGAGAACGCGACAACATCATTTTTTCCAGCCGGCCCGGGTCCTCGCCCTGAGCTTTTTCCTGGCCGTCCTGGCCGGGGGGGTGCTCCTCTGGCTTCCGGCGAGCGCCCGGGGCGGGCGCATCTCCTTCATCGACGCCCTGTTCACATCGACCTCGGCCGTCTGCGTCACCGGCCTTGTCGTCGTGGACACGGCCACGGCATTCAGCGGCTTCGGCCAATCCGTCATCCTGGCCCTCATCCAGCTCGGCGGGCTGGGGATCATGACGTTTTCCTCGCTCATCCTCCTCGTGGCCGGCGGCCGGATCTCGCTCCAGGACCGGCTGACCGTCCAGACGACCTTCCGGCCTTCGAGGGCGAACGACTTCCGGTCGCTCTTGACGAGCATCTTCGTCTTCACCGGCTGCCTGGAGGCGGCGGGGACGCTCTCCCTGTTCCTGCGCTTCCGGAGGGACTTCCCGGCCCCACGGGCCCTGGCCCTGGCGGTCTTTCACGGCGTCTCGGCCTTCTGCAACGCCGGATTCTCGCTGTTCAGCGGCAACCTGACGGGTTACCGGGGCGACTGGGCCGTGAACGTGACCATCATGCTCCTCATCGTTTCCGGAGGGCTCGGATTTTTTGTGCTCCGGGAGATCGCCCGGGGAACGGCGGCCGCGGTCCGGAGGAGGAGCTTCCGTTTCTCTCTCCACTCGAAGATCGTCTTCTCCATGACCGCGGTCCTCGTCCTTCTTTCCGCCGGCCTCCTGCTCTGGCTCGAGCACGCCGGCTCGATGAAAGGCTTTTCCGCCGCGGAGAAGGTCTTGAGCGCGACCTTCCAGGCCGTGACCGCGAGGACGGCCGGGTTCAACACGGTGGACCTCACGGCGTACACCTCGGCCTCCGCCTACCTGCTCATCCTCCTGATGTTCGTCGGCGCCTCTCCCGGCTCGACGGGCGGCGGCGTCAAGACCAGCACCATCGGCGTCATCCTCGCCTTTCTCCGGTCCAAGATGCGGGCCAGGGAATCGACCTCGCTCTTCCGCCGGACCATTCCCGCCGACGACGTGACGAAGGCTTACACCGTCGTCTCCCTGGCCATGAGCCTCATCTTCGCGATGACCTTCACCCTGCTCCTCGGCCAGCCCGGGCTGGGGCTCAAGGAGGTCCTCTTCGAGGTCTGCTCGGCCTTCGGCACGGTCGGCTTGTCCCTGGGCATCACTCCCGAGCTGACCTCACTGAACAAGGCCGCCCTCATCCTGACGATGTACGTCGGCCGGGTCGGCCCCGTGACTCTCCTCTACGCCTTCAGCCGGTACAAGGCCGTGGGCAGGTTCGAATACGCGGAAGAGAGCGTGATGATCGGATAGACGGATGGAAAGGAGTTCCCTGACATGAAGTTCGCCGTCATCGGGTTCGGGAGTTTCGGGTCGAACGCGGCCAAGACGCTCTTCGGGAAGGGCCACGACGTCCTGGTCATCGATCGCGACCGGGAGCGCGTCGCCGCGGCCAAGGATTTCGCGACCAACGCCGTGATGACGGACTCGGCCGTGAAGGAGAACCTCGAGGCCCTGGGCCTCCAGGAGATGGATGTGGTCATCGTCAGCATGGGCCACGAGATGGAGGCGTCCATCCTCACGACGCTCTATCTCCGCGAGCTGGGCGCCCGGAAGATCCTGACCAAGGCCCTGTCCGATGACCACGCCAAGGTCCTCGAGGCCGTCGGGGCGACCGAGGTCGTCTATCCCGAGAAGGACATGGCCGTCCGGACGGCCCTCCGGCTGAGCTCGCCCAACATCCTCGAATACCTGCCTCTCAGCAACGGCATCACCATCCAGGAGATCGCCCCGCCGGAGCGGTTCATCGGGAAGACGCTCAAGGAGCTCGACCTCATCAACCGCTACGGCGTCCAGGTCATCGCGGTCAAGGAGATCATCCCCGACAACGTCGTCGTCATCCCCCGCGCCGATTTCGTCATCAAGGACAGCGACATCCTCGTCGTCATCGGCGAGGAGAAGGAGCTCGCGAAGCTTTAGCCTAAATCCCCCCCACCCCCCTTTTCCAAAGGGGGGTATCGGTCCCGACCCACCCTTTTTCCAAGAGGGTATCGGTCTCGCCCCTCCATTTTTCCAAGGGGTATCAATTCCCCCGTCCCCCTTTTGCAACGGGGGGGGATCGGTCCCGACCCACCCTTCTTCCAAGGGGTATCAGTTCCACCGTCCCCCTTTTCCAAAGAGGGGGGTGATCCTGGCGCCCTGCCCCCTTTATAAAGGGGGGAATGATACTGCCCGGGCTTTCCCCCTTTCCTAAAGAGGGGAAGGCTCATGTCTTCCAGATCTTCCCCCCTTTCCTAAAGGGGGGCTTAGGGGGGATTTCCGTTGCCGTGTGCCGGCGCCTTGACACGGGCGGTATGATGGGGGAGGAGACCGAGGCATTCCCATGTTCAAAGCATCAGACCTGAAGAGAGGCGACGTCGTCGGGATCGACGGCGAGGCCCATATCGTCGAGACCATCCGGGTCCAGTCGCCCGCGGCGCGCGGCGCCGTGACGCTCTACAAGATCCGCTTCCGCAACCTCAAGTCGAAACGCAAGATCGACCAGGCCCTTCACGGCGACGACGTCCTGCCCGAGGCCGATTTCGAGAGGCGGCCGGTGCAATATCTTTACGGCGACGCGTCGAGCATCACATTCATGGACCTGCAGGACTTCAGCCAGTTCACCTTCGCCAGGGAGGAGATCGAGGACGAGTGGCCCTACCTGACCGAGGGGATCGAGGGGCTGTTGTCCCTTTCGTCCGAGGGCCGCGTCCTGGGCCTCCAGCTTCCGTCGTTCATCGAGCTCGAGGTCGCGGAGACCCGCCCGTCGGTGAAGGGCGGGTCGGTCAACGCGCGGACGAAGCCGGCCACCTTGCCCACAGGACTGGTCGTGCAGGTCCCCGAGCACATCTCGACCGGAGACCGCATCCGCGTGGACACCCGCACGGGGGAATATGCGTCGAAGGCTTGAGCCGGACTTCCTCCCTCTGCCGGCTCCTGCGGCCGCCGTCCCCGGATCCCATGAAGAATAGCGGATATACCTATCCCGACCGCGTTCAACGGAAGGACGGGGGCGTCTCCGTCGTCGATTTCTATACGCGCTATTATCCCCACTCGACGGGGGAGGCCTGGCGCCGGCGGATCGAAGCGGGGCAGGTCTTTCGGAACGGGCGGCCCGCGTCTCCGGACGAGTTGCTCGGTTGCGGTGACCGTCTTGATTATCGTCGCCCGCCTTGGGATGAGCCCGCGGCTCCGCGGGAGTTCGGGGCCCTGATGGAGGACCCGGACGTCCTTGTCTTAGCGAAGCCTTCGGGACTCCCGGTGCTTCCTGGAGGCCTGTTCCTGGAAAACACTCTGCTTTACCTTGTGCGGGAGCGCTATGGTTCCGGGTGTTCGCCCTTGCATCGGCTCGGACGCGGCACGTCCGGGGCGATCCTCTTCACCAGGAACGCCCGGGCCGCGCGGTCGTTGGCGCAGGCGATGTACGAAAGGCGGATCGTCAAGGTGTACCTGGCCCTGGCGTCGGGAGCGGCGATGCCGGACGCGTTCACGGTCGACGCGCCCATCGGTCCCGTCCCGTTCCGGCTCCCGGCCACCGTCCATGCCTATCACCCGGCCGGCCGGCCATCGATAAGCCATGTTCGGGTGTTGCGCCGGTTCCCCGAAAAGAACGCGGCTCTTCTCGAGGTGACCATCCCTACGGGCCGCCCCCATCAGATCCGGATCCACCTGAGCTATGCGGGATCCCCGCTGGTGGGAGATCCTCTCTACGGGCCGGGCGGAATTCCCCGGGCCGAAGGCGAGAGCGACGAGCTCGACGCGCGGCCCGGCTCCTGCGGCTATCTCCTGCACTCCTGGAAGATCCGCTTTCCTCATCCGTCAAGGAGCGAAGACGTGGAGGTCGTGAGCCCTCCGCCCCCGGCTCTCGATCCGGCTTCGGCTTTGGCTCCGAAATAGCCGGCGGCCCTAAGCGAGGGTCAAGGTATCGTGGGCGAGGGAGAGCAGCCCTTGCACCGGGACTCCATAGGGGCAGGCGCTCTGGCAGGGGCCGGCGCAGTTCCGGCATGTGTCCGCCCTGTTCGCGGGCAGGGCCGCGTATTCGGCCATGGCGTATTTTTCCCGTCCCTGGGAATGAAAATAATGGTTGTAGCGCATGATCGTGTTGACCGGGACGCCCGCGGGACATTGGGATTCGCACTGTCCGCAGGCATGCCGGCAGTACAATTGTCCGAAGGTGGCCGCGTATCGGGCGAGCCTGTCCGCCCCGCCGGCGTTCAATTTCGTTCCCGATAGCGAGACATAGGCCTCGAGGCTGTCATAGTTGCCGATGGTACAGCAGACGGTGTTGACGTCCGGGTTGGCAAGCACGAACTGGTAGGCCGCCCTCCGGACCTCGGAGGTGTTCTTCAGGTCGAATTCGCTCTTGAAGCCCTCCGCCTGGTCCGCCACCCGTTTGAGCCGCTCGAGAAGGGCCGTCACGGAGGGATCCCTTTTCTGGCCTTCCTTTTCCTCGGCTCCAACATAGCGCTCGATGAACGCCAAAGTCCCCACCGGGTTGGCCTTCATGATCGTCGTCCCGATGTTCTTTTCCCTGCAGAGCTTCAGGAGACGGGAGCCCTGCTCCGTCTGGATGAAATTATAGACGAGGAGCACGACGTCGAACCGCCCGTCTTCGGCGGCCGCCGATACGACCTGCTCCATCGTCTCGCTCACGTCATTCCATTGCCCGCCGTGCTGGGACAGGCCGCAGAACCTGACCCGCCCCTCGGCTTTGAGCTCCCTGACGGCTTCATGGAATCCTTCCGTCTTGAGCGCGGCTACGGTCGGGGGGCAGTGGATCTGGAGGCAATCCACGTAATCCGTTTGGAGCCTCTCCAGGCATTTCCTCGCCCGGCTCAGGAGACTCGCTTTGGAGACGTCCTTTCCCAGGCCCAGCTTGGTCGTGATGAACACGGATTTTCGGTCGCGGCGCTTGAGGGCCTTGCCGATGGCCGCTTCGACCTGGCCATTGACGTAGTTCTCCGCGGCGTCGATATAATTGATCCCGCTGTCGAACGCGGCTTCGATCAGGGAAGGGTCGGTGGCTTCGCCTCCGCCGAGCCCGATATCCGATACCTTGAATCCCGTGCGCCCGAGGACGCGGTACTCTTTAATTTTCGGCGGTGACGCGGTTTCCGGCGATCGTATCCCGTCGGAAAATGCGTTACCGTTTCGAGGGAAAGCGCTTCCGGCCAGCGCGGCCGCCGAGCAACCAAAAACCGGCGCCTGTTGAGACCGTTCATTCGCGAGACTCCCTTCGCGTCCTGGACATAAGACGGACATTATCTCCGGGGGCCGGAGAACCGGTCAAGCGGTATTTTGGGCCTTCTCGTATGTCCGGGGCAGCGTTATTCGCTGAGATCCCTTCGAGGACGGGGCTTCTTAGGAATAGCGCGGACGTGTTGCTTGGAGGAGGCAAAGAAAGCGCTGTCTGGGCGAGGAGGACCGCTTTTTAATGTAGCCGCAGGCTTCAGCCTGCGCTATCTTCGTGAAGCCATTCGGAATCCAAGCGCGGGCTGAAGCCCGCGGCTACAAACACCTGCGTCTCCGCAGATGTGGGGTCAAGGGGCGGCTTCCGAACCCCGGGACGCGCACCCCGAGCCGGGAATTCCTCCAGGCACAAAAAGAAACGGAACATAGCGGCTTTGACACCCGGGCTCCGGCCCTGGTATTGTGGACAAAATCACTCGCGTTTCGTAGGGAAGGGCATGGAAAGCTGGAAAAGAACCTTCATCGTCATCTGGGCCGGACAGCTGTTCTCCACGCTGAGCAGCTCCGTCGTCGGCTACGCCGTCGTTTTCTGGCTGAGCATCGAAACGGGGTCGGCGGAGGTCCTGGCCTTTTCCTTTATCGCGACATTCCTGCCCCATCTTCTCCTGGGCCCCTTCACGGGAGTCCTCATCGACCGTTGGGACCGGAAGAGGGTCATGATCACGGCCGATCTCTTCATCGCGGCCTGCACCGCCGTCATGGCCGCCCTGTTCGCCTTCGGCGAGGTCCGCATCCCCTACATCTACGTCCTCCTCGCCCTTCGCTCCCTGGGCAGCGCCTTCCACGTTCCCGCGATGCAGGCGTCCGTTCCCCTGCTGGCCCCGGAGTCCCAGCTCATGCGCGTCGCCGGGGTCAACCAGGTCATCTACTCCACGAGCACCATCGCCGGCCCGGCGCTGGCCGCCCTTCTCATCAACGCCTTCGATATGACCTACGCCCTTCTGTTCGATGTGCTCGGGGCCGTCATCGCCGTCGTCTCGCTCGTCCTGGTCCGCATCCCGAGACCCCCGAAAAAGGCGGACGCGCCCCCGCCCCACGTATTCCGCGAGATGAAGGAGGGCCTGCGGGAGGTCTACAGCCGGCCCGGATTGCTGTGGCTGTTCGTTTTCGTGCTCCTCGTCACCTTCTTCATCTTTCCGCTCTCGGCCCTCTTCCCGCTGATGACCACGAAACATTTCGCGGGGGGAACCACCCAGATGAGCATCGTCGAGATCGCCTGGGGACTGGGGATGCTCTTGGGCGGGGTCATCCTGGGCGTCCTGAAGCAGAGGGCCAACAAGGTCGTCCTTATCAATATCACCTATCTCGTCCTCGGAGCGGTATTCTTCGCTTCCGGGCTCCTCCCTCCGACGGGATTCGGGCTGTTCGTGAGCCTGACCCTCGTCGGCGGCGTGGCCGGCGCCGTTTACGGCGGCGCGTTCACGGTCGTGGTCCAGACCTCCGTCGATCCGGCCGCCCTGGGCCGCGTGTTCTCCATCTACGGGAGCATCATGCTGGCGCCCGCGATGTTCGGCCTGCTGCAGACGGGCTTCATCGCCGACCGGATCGGGATCATCAACGTCTTTCTCATCACCGGGGACGGCGCTGGCTCTCCTGGGGGCCGTGTCTTTCTTCGTCCCGCCGATCCGGCGGATGATCAGGGACGGCGGCGCCGGGGCCCGCCGCAATGGGGCCGAGGACGCTGTGTGTCCGTAGCGGGGATGCTCGGGGCTTCGGTCAGCTGACGAAGATCAGCTTCTTCAGGATATCCAGCGCGACCTGCTTGGCCAGGCGGCCGCTCTCCTTGGTCGGACCGACGCAGGAGGGACAGCCGTCCTTGCAGGGGCAGATCTCGATGGTCTTGAGGCCGTGCTCGAGGAGCCTCTTCTCGAGCAGGAACAGGGCCGGGCTCAGGCCGATGCCGCCGGGGAAGTTGTCGTAGATGAAGATGTTGGGCTCGAAATCCTCGGTCGCGACCGCCGGGCCCTCGTCGCCCGCGCCCGCCCGGGCCGCGAGCTCCCGGGGCGGCAGGGATTCGCCGGTCGAGTTGTCGCCGATGGAGACCCCGATGTCGTGGACGTCGCACATCAGGAACAGCGGCGCGAGGTGGTGGAGAAGGTACGAGAGGCCGAAGACGCCGTTGACGCGCTGTTCCGGCGTATAGTCGAGGGTCTGGAGGACGTCCGAGGGCACGGTCAGCCACCAGGCCGTCGTGTGCATCTCGTTCTGCGGCAGGCTCAGGTCGCCGGCCCCGACGTTCTCTCCCGTGTGGAACTTGATCTTCTTGAAGCCCACGACCTGGGTCGCGACGTGGACCTCGCCGTGGGCGACGCGGGCCCTCCCGTGGACGGCCTTGTCGAACTGGTCCAGGATCTTGATCTTGGTGTAGTCGATGGCGTCGGTGTAATAGTCGACGTCGGTCTTCTTGACGTAGGCCTTGCGCTGTTCGTAGTCCAGCTTCTCGACGTAGTACTGCTCGCCCTCGCACATGTAGATGGCCTTCTCGTGGAGCGTCGTCAGGGCGGAGCTGAAATCCACCTCGGCGATGACCCGCGCCTTCCCGGTCTGGTCGACGACGACGAAGTTGTCGGAGCTGATGCTCCGCAGGCTCACCCCGTCGGCCGGGTAGGCGTCGGAGGTCCAGTACCACTTGTCCTTCGAATGGTGGAGGAGCTTCTCCTCCTCGAGGAACTTCAGGATCTCGCCGATCTCCATCGTCCCGAACTTCTCCCCCTCCTGGAAGGGGAGCTCGAAGGCCCCGCACTCGACGTGGCTGACCATGATGGAGAGGTTGTCCGGGTTGATGAGGGCGTTCTCCGGGGGGCTCGTGAAGAAGTATTCCGGGTGGTTGACGATGAACTGGTCGAGGGGCGAGCTCGAGGCGACGAGGACCGCCGCCGAGCGGCCCGTCTTGCGGCCGGCCCGCCCCGCCCTCTGCCAGGTCGAAGCGATGGTGCCCGGATAGCCGGCGAGGACGGCGACGTCGAGCGTGCCGATGTCGATGCCGAGCTCGAGGGCGTTGGTCGAGACGACGCCGAGGATCTTCCCGTCGCGGAGGCCCTTCTCGATCTCGCGCCGGACGAGCGGGAGATAGCCGCCGCGGTATCCGCGGATGAGACCTTCGTCCTTGATGGTCTTCTCGATGTCCTGTTTGAGGTAGGTGAGGAGGACCTCGGTGATGAGCCGGCTCTGGGCGAAGACGATGGTCTGGAGGTCGTGCTGGAGGAAGATCGCGGCGATGCGCCGGGACTCGTTGACGTAGGAGCGCCGGATGCCCAGCGCCTCGTTGACGATGGGCGGCGTGTAGAAGACGAAGTGCTTCTCGCCCCGCGGGGCGCCGTTGTCGTCGACCAGGGTCACCGGGGCCTCGATCATCTTCTCGGCCATCTCCTTCGGGTTGGCGATGGTCGCGGTGCACAGGATGAACTGCGGGTTCGAGCCGTAGAAGGCGGCGACGCGCTTGAGGCGGCGGAGGATATTGGCCAGATGACTGCCGAAGATGCCGCGGTAATTGTGGAGCTCGTCGATGACGATGTACTTCAGGTTCTCGAAGAGCTTGATCCACTTCGTGTGATGCGGCAGGATGCCCGCGTGGAGCATGTCCGGGTTGGTCAGGATGATGTGCCCCTGGGCCCGGATGGCCCGGCGGGCGTCCTGCGGCGTATCCCCGTCGTAGGTGAAGATGCGGAGCTCGGAGGGGAGGAGCGCGGTCGTCTCGTCGAGCTCCGCCCGCTGGTCCTGGGCCAGGGCCTTGGTCGGGAAGAGATAGATGGCCCGGCTCGACGGGTCGCGGATGATGGCGTCCAGGACGGGGAGGTTGTAGCAGAGCGTTTTCCCCGAGGCCGTGGGCGTGACGACCGCGATGTTTTGGCCCTCGCCGCAGGGCTTCCCAGGAGCTCCTCTGATGGGAGTAAAGGGAGGCGTACCCTTTCTTCTTGAGGGCCGCGACCAGGGTCGGCTCGGCGTCGTCCGGGTAGTCCGCGGTCCGGGCCTCCCGGGCGGGCAGGTGCTTTATCGCCGTGATGGAATCGTTCTTGAGGCTCAGGGCCTGGAGGAGCTCGAGGGACTTGAGAAGATCTTCTTCCCGGGACATGTCGGGTTCATCTTAGCCGAACGCGCCGGGCGGGTCAATGAATGCCTCGAGCGGGTTCGACTTGCCTCGACGAAGGCCATAATCACTTACGTCCGCTTCTCGGCGGCCGGCTTGTATTATTGTTGAAATCAACTCTTACCCTCAAGTATTGCTAGGCGATTTATGAACATAATGACGTGTCCGCTATAATTTCTTAAATATCTTATTATCTTGACAATGCGCATTATTTAAGGTTGACATATATTAACCCTATTAGCTGCGTTAAACGAGAACAGACCATGAAAAACAGGAAGTTCTTAAAAAGCAAGTATTTATCTGTTTCTGAGGTCGCGGCCATTCTTGGGATGAGCAGAACGGCAGTCTACAAGAAGATCAAGCGGGGAGATATCAAGGCAATTAGGCTAGGTAAAACTATCGGTATTTCGAGGCATTTATTAACAAATATCAATAGCCATGTCATAGATCCAGCCAAGAAGAAAAGGATCGATCGTGCCGTTAGTAAAGCCGTTGCGGAATATGGAGGATTGTTGAAAAGATTGGGGAACGAATAGTGCAGGACATTACCATTCTCGATGTTGAGCATATAGCCTTTAAGCTAACTCAACAGCTAATGGTCTTTGATGAGCCCATTCCCGATTATTCTACAAGATACCCCAACGTTTTGGAGAGTTGTCTTGCCGCTCCCTTTCAATGGTTCGGCGGCAGGTCGCTATATAGGGGATTGATTTCGAAACCAAGCATGCTATTTTATTTTATGATCAAAAATCATCCGTTCTTGAATGGAAATAAAAAAATAGCCATAACAACATTGCTGGTGTTTCTATATCTGAACAAAAAATGGCTGAAGGTTGATCTGGATGCCTTCTACAATTTCTCAATAAACATTGCGGCTAGCCGAGCGGAAGATAAGAATGAAGCCGTCCTGGCAATAAGGCGATTTATAAAGGCCCATATTATCGATATTTCTTCTGCGGCCTAGTCCGCGCGGGCCCGGGTGGGGTCAGGCCAGAAGGCGGGCCAGGCGTGTCACGCCTTCTCTGAGGTCGGCTTCCGGCGCGTAGGAAAAGTTCAGCCGCATCTCGTTCCGACGCTCCGCCCCGGTCGGGTAGAACTTGCTCCCGGGGATATAGGCGACGCCGGCCTCGACCGCTTTCGCGAAAAGGGCGTCGGTGTCCATCCCTTCCGGGCACGTGACCCAGATGAACAACCCGCCCTCGGGCTCCGTCCAGCGGATGCGGGGCGGCATCGTGTCCTTCAGAGCGGAGAGGATGGCGTCCCGTTTCGCCCTGTAGAGCCCCCGGACGCGCTCGAGATGCGGGCCCATGTATCCGCGCTCGAGGAACCGGGCGGCCACCCGCTGGGAGACGCCTTCCGGCGCCACGATGATCTTCTGGGACCACTTGCCCATGGCCGCGATGAGCGCGGGCGGCCCGACGGCGAACCCGACCCTCAGCCCCGGGCCGAGGATCTTGGAGAAGGACTTGCAGATCGTGACGGTCCGGTGATCGTCGAACTCCGAGCGGGCCAGGTTCCACAGGCTTCCCAGGCGCGGGCCGTAGAAGCGGAGGTCCCGGTACGGCTCGTCCTCGAGGATGAGGACGCCTTCCGCGCGCGCGACGCGGATGAGCTCCAGCCGCCGGGCCAGGCTCATCGTCCGGCCGCTCGGGTTCTGGAAATCGGGGATGGCGTAGATGAACTTGACGGCGCGGCCGCGGGCCTTCGCGGCGGCGATCGTCTCCCGGACGCGGTCGACGAGGAGCCCTTCCTCGTCCATCGGAACGGGCGCGAGCTCCGCCCCGCAGGCTTCCAGGGCGACGAGGGAGCCGCTGAAGGACGGCCCTTCGCAGATGACGACGTCCCCGGGGTCGATGACCGAGCGGGCGAAGAGATAGATGGCGTTGGTCGCGCCGTTGGTGATGATGAGCTCGTCGTGGCCGACGCCGGATTCGCCTTCCCAGCGGTTGATCTCGCGCTTGAGGACGGGGTCGCCCTCGGTCGGGCCGTATTGGAGGACATCCGCGCCCTCGGTCGCCACCACCTCCCGGAACAGGTCGGCCAGAAGGTCCGAGGGGAAGGACTCGGGGCTGGGCAGGCCTCCGGCGAGCGAGATCATCCCCGCGACGCCTTTCGTCGCCTTCAACATCTCGCGGATGAACGAGACGCCCATCGTGCGGGTCGTCCGGGACAGGATCTCATCGGGGAACGCCATGACGGGACCTCCTTGGTTCCGGGCCCATTATATCAGATATGATAGAATATAGAGTTATGCTCCAACAGATCAGAGTCCGTAAGGCGGCCCAGCACAACCTGAAGCGGATCGACGTCGATCTGCCCAGGAACCGGCTCGTCGTCGTCACGGGCCCGAGCGGCTCGGGGAAGTCCTCGTTCGCCTTCGACACCCTGTTCGCCGAGGGCCAGCGCCGCTACATCGAGTGCCTCTCGACCTACGCCCGCCAGTTCATCGAGCAGATGGAGAAGCCGGAGGTCGAGTCCATCGAGGGCCTTTCGCCCTCGATATCCATCGACCAGAAGACCATCTCGACGAACCCCCGCTCGACGGTGGGCACGATCACCGAGGTCTACGACCTGCTCCGCCTGCTCTTCGCCAGGGTCGGGACGCCGCACTGCCCCGGCTGCGGGAAGGAGGTCGTGCCCCAGACGCCCGACCAGATCCTCGCCCGGATCCTCGTCGCGTTCCGCGGCCAGAACGTCAAGATCCTCGCTCCGGTGGTCAAGGGCCGGAAAGGGGAGTATCACCGGCTCTTCGAGCGCCTGCGGAAGAAGGGCTTCATCCGCGTCCGCGTCAACGGGACGATATACGACCTGGAGGATCCCATCCCGCTGGAAAAGACCCGGAAGCACACCGCCGAGGTCCTCGTCGACGAGGTCCGGGTCTCGGAGATCTCGCGCCGCCGGCTGGCCGAGGCCATTGGCAAGGCCATCGAGGTCTCCGAGGGCGAGGTCCTCGTCGTCAACGGCTCGGGGCGGGAGCACTATTTTTCGCTGAGGCTCCGCTGCCCGGCCTGCGAAATCAGCCTCCCCGAGCCCGAGCCCCGCAATTTCTCCTTCAACAGCCCCTACGGGGCCTGCCCCGAATGTCACGGCCTGGGGTACCGGACCAAGGAGAACGAATGGGGGGAGGTCGAGCTGACCGACAACGTCTGTCCGCTCTGCGGCGGCGCCCGGCTCAAGAAGGAGAGCCTGATGGTCAGGGTCCAGGGACGGAACATCATCGAGCTCGCCGACCTGCCCATCGGGCAGTTGAGGGAGGAAGCCGCGTCTTTCGCCTTCCCGCCCGCACGGAGAGAGGTCGCCGACAAGATCGTCAAAGAGATCCGGGACCGCCTCGAGATCATAGACCGGCTGGGGATGTCCTACCTTCAATTGGGCCGGCCCACGGTCTCCCTCTCGGGAGGGGAGGCCCAACGGGTCAGGCTCGCCGCTCAGATCGGCTCCGGACTGAGGGGGGTCCTCTACGTCCTGGACGAGCCGACCATCGGGCTTCACCAGAGGGACAACGGCCGTCTCATCTCCATGCTCAAGGGCTTGAGGGACGCCGGGAACACCATCGTCGTCGTCGAGCACGACGAACAGACCATCCGGGCCGCCGACCACATCCTCGACCTCGGCCCCGGCGCGGGCGAGGGGGGAGGATTCAAGGTCGCCGAGGGCACGCTCGCCGGGATCCTGGAGTCTCCGGACTCCCTCACGGCCCAGTACCTGCGCGGCGAGAAGCGCGTCCCCGTGCCCGCGTCGCGGCGGCGCCCGGCAGGCTGGCTGACCGTTCGCAAGGCGACCGAGCATAATCTCAAGGGGATGGACGTCCGCCTCCCCCTGTCCGTGATGACGGCCGTCACGGGAGTCTCCGGCTCGGGGAAGAGCACGCTCGTCCACGACATCCTGTACAAGAGCCTCGTCAACTCGCTTTATAAGGCCGGCCACAAGGCCGGGGCCCACGCCGGCATGACCGGGGCGGACCAGATCGACAAGGTCATCTCGGTCGACCAGAAGCCGATCGGCAGGACGCCGCGCTCCAACCCGGCGACCTACACGGGGCTCTTCACGGCCCTCCGCGAGCTCTTCGCGCGAACGCCCGAGGCCAGGGCCCGGGGGTTCGGATCCGGCCGGTTCAGCTTCAACGTCAAGGCCGGCCGGTGCGAAGAGTGCCAGGGCGCCGGCGTCCGCAAGATCGAGATGCACTTCCTGCCCGACGTCTTCGTCACCTGCGACCGCTGCGGGGGCAAGCGGTACAACAAGGAAACCCTGGCCGTGACCTACAAGGGCCGGAACATCGCCGATTTCCTGGCGATGACCGTGGACGAGGCCTACGAATATCTGAAAGCCGACCCCGCCGTGAAACGGAAGCTGGCCACCCTGAAGCGGGTCGGGCTGGGGTATGTCCGCCTCGGTCAGCCCGCCCCGACGCTTTCGGGGGGGGAGGCCCAGCGCATCAAGCTGACCAAGGAGCTGGGGCGGAAGGGCACGGGCCGGACCCTCTACCTCCTGGACGAGCCGACGACCGGCCTCCATTTCGACGACGTCCGGAAGCTCCTCGAGGTCCTCGCGGAGCTCGCGGCGATGGGGAACACGGTCCTCGTCATCGAACACAACCTTGATGTCATCAAGTTTTGCGACTATATTATTGACCTCGGGCCCGAGGGGGGCGAGGACGGAGGGCGGATCGTCGCCCAGGGGACGCCCGAAGAGGTCGCCAAAGTCGAAGCCTCCCACACGGGCCGCTTCCTCCTGAAGGCGCTTGGCGGCGGGACCGCCGGCGCGAAGGACGGCTAGAGCATCATGGCGTTCAAGGATATCGCGGGCAACGAGCGGGTCAAGCACGTCCTGCGGATGGCCCTCCGGAGGCAGAGGCTTCCGAACTCGCTCCTGTTCTCCGGCCCGGCCGGCGTGGGCAAGAACGCGACGGCCGTGACGGTGGCCAAGGCCCTGAATTGCGAGACCCGCGGAGACGACGCCTGCGACGCGTGCGTATCCTGCCGGGCGATCCAGGAGGCCTTTCAGGACCCGGAGAAACAGGGCCTCGCGCCCGACGTCATGTTCATCGAGATCCAGGAGAGCAAGAAGAAGATCGCCATCGAACAGATCCGGCTCCTCAAGCAGACGGCCTATCTCAGGCCGATGAGCTCGAGGACCCGGGTCTTCATCGTGCGGGGAGCGGACGCCATGAGCGACGAAGCCTCCCATTCCATCCTGAAGGTCCTCGAAGAGCCTCCGCCCGCTTCGACCCTCATCCTGGTCACCGAAAGGCCGCACCTCATCCTGCCCACGATCCGGTCCCGGTGCCGGACCCTGGAGTTCTCGCTCGTCGCCCGGGAGGAGATCGCCCGGGCGCTCGTCGCGGCGGGCCAGCCCGCCGACCGGGCGAACCTTCTCGCCTTCCTGGCCAACGGAAGCATGGAAGAGGCCCTCGATCGGGACTGGGACGAGGTCCTCGAAGGCCGGCAGGGAGCCTGGGAGCTTTTCCGCGCCCTCCTCGCGGGACGAGGGGGTTCCGATTTTCTGAACGCTTTCGCTTTCGTCACGCGGGCCATGGGGGGAGGCGAGCTCCGGGCGACCCTGGAGCTGTTCGCGTCCTTCGCCCGCGACGCCATCCTGGTCAGGGAGGGAGGGGAGAGCCGGTTCCTGCTCAACCCCGACCTCGAGGAAGGGCTCCGGGCGGCGGCGGAGTCCGCAAGCCTACGGCGGCTCCAGTCGTGCCTGGCCTCCATCGATGCGGCCATCGCCGGGGTGGAAAAGAACGGGAACCTCAACCTCCTGGCGGCTACGTTCTATTCGAGTTTCGGGGAAACGTCACATGCCTGATATCATCTGTCTGCTGTCCGAATCGACGGGGAGAGTCATCCGCGCCCGGAAGGGCGAGGAGCCCCTGAGCCTCGGGGACTATTGCATCGTGGAATCGGAGCACGGGGGCGACCTGGCCGTCATCGTCGACGACGCGAGCCCCGTCTGCTGTTATGCGCGGGCGGCCCTTCAGGCGGTCCAGGTCATCCGGAAGGCGACCGAGGAGGACCGGCGGAAGTTCGCCTGGCTCCGGGAAAGGGAAGCGCGGGCCTTCGAGCTCTGTGTCCAGCGGATCAAGGCCCGGAACCTGCCGATGAAGCTGGTCTCCGTGCGCTACTTCTTCAACGAGAAGAAGGGGATCTTCTATTACACCGCGGACGGCCGGATCGATTTCCGCCAGCTCGTCAAGGACCTGGCCAAGGAACTGAGGATGAGGATCGAGATGCGCCAGGTCGGCGTCCGGGACGAGGCCAAGATGATCGGCGGCCTGGGAACGTGCGGCCGGACGCTCTGTTGCGCGACCTTCATGAAGACCTTCGAGCCCGTGACCATCCAGAAGGCCCGGAAACAGCAGATCGTCATCAATCCGACGAAGATCTCCGGCCTCTGCGGGCGGCTGATGTGCTGTCTCGCTTTCGAGGAGCAGACCAAGGGCCGGCTCTATATCGCGGATCTGGACGAGCACGCCATCGAGGACTAGGCCCCTTTCCCCCCGCGCTTTGGATCGCCTTCTCAGGACTCGGGGGATACTGCTTGGCGGCGCGGGCTGGTTAATGGGCACGGATGAGACGGCCTCGCTCCCGGTCGGAGGGTTCGGAGGCCGCCCCTTGACCCCAGACCCAGGAACCTCTTCGGGTTCCCCTCGCCCTTGGCGTGGTCCCCTTCCCAACTGGGGTTTACGGGGCAGCGCTCCTCGCCCCATTTTGTAGGTTGGCCCCTCGATCGCGTCCCGAACGCCTCGGCGGGCTCGGAACTCGCGAACTTGTCGGGAACATGGCAGCGAGCCCTCGTCCAAAGGGACATGGGTCCAAGATGTCCGGACGCTCAAACATCCTCGCCCGAATCTCCTCCGTCCTATGCCGGTGACGCGGTCCTAGTCCAAGTCCCCCGCCAATTATTGGCGGGGGTAGGGGGTGGCAAGATATGTACGAGTTTGGCGCGTCACCGGGGAAACGTCCGCTCGGTCCGCCCCATCCGTGCCCCCAGCCCGTGGACTTTGGCCCACCTCGATGGATCGCCGCGCGAAGGACGGAGGGATGTCCCTGAGTCCTGAGCCGGCGATCCCTATAAGGATCTCGAATTCAGGGACCGGCGTCGGGTCTTAGTGGGTGATCGTGAATTGGACGCGGCTGGAGACGGCGATGAGGGTGCCCTGCGGGGAGAAGGCCTTGACCTGCCAGGAGTACCTCGTTCCGGCCGTCATCAGGGCCATGACGTCGTCGGGGAGGCTGAGACGGTTGTCGCGGGTCGTCGTCCGCCAGAGGAGCTTGCCGTTGTAGATGGAGACCTGGTATTCCATGTCCGTGCCGAGCGACTTCCATTCGAAATAGGCGGGCACGGAGCCGATGTCGATGACGGGGGAGATGAGGGTCAGGGAGCTCCCGCGGACCGTATCCTCCCCGTTCAGCACGAACTCGGGAGGGGCATTACGGAAGAGGGGCGTGACGGTGAGGACGGCGACGAGAAGGGCGGCGGCCGCTCCGGCGAAGGCCCACTGGCGGGCGGTGAAGAACCCGAAGGCCCTCTCGTACCAGGGGGACTTCCGCGCCTCGATGGCCGGGCGTTCCTCGGCCACGAAAACGGACCGGTCGCGCTTCAGGACGCCGACGATCTCCTCGCGTTCCGCGAGCTTCGCGAAGCAGGGGGCACAGTTGAAATAGTGCTCCTCGAACTCCCCGGCTTCCTTCTCGCCGAGCTTCCCCAAGAGGTATTTGTCGATCCAGGCTTCATAATGGCATGTCTTCATTTCCATCACCTTTCCGCGATTTCAACCCTTTAGTCGTCCGGGAAAGGGGAAAATGGAAAAAAAGCTCATCTTTTCAGGTCCTTTTTGATGAGTTTCAAGGCGTAATTGACCCTTTCGCTGACCCTCCGGGGGGGGATTCCCAGTCTTTTGGCCACTTCCTCCCGGGGCAATTCCTTATAATAGTAGAGGTAAAGGACCTCCCGGAACTTCGGTTTGAGCCCCTTGACGGCCTCGGCGATCCGGGCGGCCCGTTCCTGGGCCTCGACCGCCTCTTCGGGGTCCGGGAACGGAGCGGGCTCGGGGGCGTGCCTCAGGACCTTGGTCTTCTCCCGGATGTGGTCCACGATCCGGCGGCTCGTGATGGTATAGATGAACGTCCCGATGGAGGATTCCCCCCGGAATTCCCCGTTCCGGACCTTCTCGATGACCTGGGTGATGATCTCGTTGGCCACGTCCTCCCAGTCCGGCGTGGACCCTCCGAGGGCCTTCCGGACGCGGAAGGACACGATGGGCCGGAACTTGAGAACAAGCTCGTCCAGATCGACGGCGGCTCGGGGCTCTGTCACAGCCGTATTATAAGGGTAGCGAAAAAAGTTAACAAGCCGGGATTCTTTGTCAATTTTCGGCCCTTCCGGGCGACTAACCTTTTTGCTCGATGAAAGGACATACGCCCATGGTCGAAAAAGAATCCTCAAGAACGGCGATGGAACGCAATTGTCTCGTGATCAGGGACGAACAGGAATTCTGCCTTTATATCGAGTCGCGCCTCAGGGAAGAGGGCTTCGAGCTCGTCGAGACGAGCCCGATCGCCTGCTGGAGTCCTCTCATGAGCGCCGGAGCCTTCTAATTCCCCTCGCCGAAAGGGGACCCCGGACAAGGGACATGGAAAGGGAAAAACGTCTCGTTCTCGTGGACGTTAACGGTTCCCGGACCAGCTTCTACGTTTCCCCTTCGGCCCGGCCCGAGGAACCCCATGCCCTCATTCCCGAGAGCCGCGAGGGGTTCCGCGCTTCCCGTCCCCACGGGAACGGGACCTACTTCAATTCCCGGCTGGTCGGGCTTCTCGCTGCCGCGGCCGGGGGGAAGGAGACCGAAGGGCACGCCCGCTTCGTGGCCGCGTATACCGCCATCCTGGCCGACGCCCTCGGGCTCCGGGACCGGCGAACCCTCGGCGGCCTGGAGCGCGGCGCCCTCCTCCACGACATCGGGAAGGCGGGGATCCCTGCGGCGATCCTGAACAAGCCGGGCCCGCTGACCTCCATCGAAAAGGAGATCGTCAGGGAACACCCCGTCTTTGGATACAGGATGATCGAGGGACTCGGCTTTCTCGAGGAGGCCGGGGAGATCGTCCTCTGCCACCACGAGCGGTTCGATGGGACGGGCTACCCGCGCGGGCTCGCCGGATCGGAGATCCCTCTCTCGGCCCGGATCTTCGCCCTGGCCGACACCATGGACGCGATCACTTCAGACCGTCCCTACCGCAGGGGCAGGCGCTTCGAAGATGCCTTCCGGGAGATCGAACGGGCGAAAGGGAGCCAGTTCGACCCCGACGTCGTGCGCGTATTCCTGTCCATCCCGGCGGCCGTCTGGCGGCAGGCCAGGGCGGACGTCAGGATGATGGGGCTGTCGCCGTCGACCAACTGAGAAATCCCCCCAACCCCCCTTTACAAAGGGGGGTAGATTCTTCTCTGCCCCCCTGCAAAGAGAAGTTCTAACGGTCCCCCTTCCATGAAGAATGGGACTACATGGGGAAGCTCTTGATGGTCCCCCTTTAGAAAAAGGGGGACTGCAGGGGGATTTAATCCTCCCGGGGCTGGCGACGCTCCTTGTCCTTCAGGTAGGACTTGGCGTCGACGAGGATCTCGCGGGCCTTGCTGCCCTCGGAATGGCCGATGATCCCCTCGTTCTCCATCTGGTCGATGATGCGCGCCGCCCGGGCGTAGCCGAGCTTCAGGCGCCGCTGGAGGTAGGAGGCGGAGGCCTGTCCGGTGAGGAGCACGAGCTCGAGGGCCTTGTCGTAGAGCTCGTCCTTCTCCCCGAACTCGTCCCAGAGCTGGTCGATGTCCCCTTTGACGGCCTCGACGATGCGCTCGTCGTATTCCGGGGTCCCCTGCTCCTTGACGAACTTGACGAGCCGCTTGACCTCGGGGATCGAGATGTAGGCGCAATGGAGCCGCATCAAACGGGGGAAGTTCGGCGGCAGGAAGAGCATGTCTCCCAGGCCGAGCAGCTTGTCGGCGCCCCCGGCGTCGAGGATGATCCGGGAATCGATCTTGGACGGGACGCGAAAGGCGATGCGGCAGCCGAAATTGTTCTTGATCGTCCCGGTGATGACGTCGATCGAGGGCCGCTGGGTGGCCATGACGAGATGGATGCCGACGGCCCGGGCCAGCTGGGCCAGGCGGGTGATGCTGCTCTCGACCTCCTGGGCGCCGACCATCATCAGCTCGGCCAGCTCGTCGATGATGATGACGATGTAGGGGAGCGGCTTGAGGATCTTCTTCTCCTCCTCGGTCAGCTTCCCCTTCTTCTCCCGGAGCGTCTGTTCCACGGCCTTGTTGAACTGGACGATGTCCCGGACCTTCATCTGGCCGAGGAGCCGCAGCCTCTCCTCCATCTTCCGGACGGCGTCGAAGAGGATGAAGCCCGCCTTCTTCGGGTCGTTGATGACCGGGGCGAGCAGGTGGGGGATGCCTTCGTAGAGCGAGAACTCGAGCCGCTTCGGGTCGATGAGCAGGAGCTTGACCTCGTCGGGGGTCGCCTTGTAGAGGATGCTGGCGATGATGGCGTTGAGGGCGACGCTCTTGCCCGTCCCGGTGGCCCCGGCGATGAGGAGATGGGGCATGACGGCCAGGTCGGTGATGTAGACCTCGCCGTGGACGTTCTTGCCCAGGGCGAAGGTCAGCTTCGACGGCGAGTTGAGGAACTTCTCCGACTGGACGATGTCCCGGAGCTTGATGACCTCGCGCTTGTTGTTGGGGATCTCGACGCCGAGCGAGGATTTGCCGGGGATCCTCTGGATGCGGACCGATTCGGCCTCGAGGGCGAGGGACAGGTCCTCGGTGAGACTGGCCACCTGGGAGACCTTGATGCCGGGGTCGGGGAACAGCTCGTAGGTCGTGATGACGGGCCCGGGGTGGTATTCGCGGACCTCGCCCGCCACGTTGAACTCCTTGAGCTTGTCCTCGATCCGCCGCTTCTTTTCGTAGAGCTCGTTCTTGTCGATCTTCTCCGAGGGCTTGCCCGGCTCGAGGAGGCTGAACGGCGGGAAGTTGTAGTCGCCCTTCTTGCCGAGGTCGGGAAAGAGCAGGTTCTCGGGCGGGGGCGGGACGGCGGGCGCCGCCGCGGCTTTGGGCTTCCTCTTCCGGGCCTCCTTTTCCTGCCGCTTCCTCTCCTTCTCCCGTTCCTTCTCCCGGCGCCGGGCTTCCTTTTCGTCCGCGACCGTTTCGCCCTCGGCGGACTTCTCCGCGGGGGTCGCGGCCGCGGCGGCCCACTTCTTGGCGACCTTTTCCCGCAGCTTCTCCTTTTCCTTGGTCTTCCTGTAGCGCGTGACCTTGATCGTGACGTCCTGGAACGCGGAATCGAACGCCTTCCGGGAGAGCCGGGCCGTCCGGGCGAGCGACCAACGCGTGGAGAACAGGAGGAAAAGGATGAGGGCCGCGAGAAGCAGGATGAGCGAGCCGGCGTGGTTGAGGAACCCGACAAGGACGGAGGAGACGAGGTCCCCCAGGATCCCTCCCGCCCTGATCTCGGCCTTCCCCCACGGGAAGCTTCCGAGAAGAAGGAACAGAAGCGGGCAGAGGATGAGGAAAAGGATCAGGATACCGGCCGTCCGGACCAGGAGCCCGGACCTCCCGTCGGGCAGGATCGCCTTGAGCCCGACGAAACCGAAGGCGAACGGGACGAAGAAGGCCATGAGTCCCAGGAACTGGAGCAGGGCCTCGGCGAAATGCGCGCCCGCCCGGCCGGCGTAATTGTGGACGCCGTGCCCGGACTCGAGGGAATTGGCCCAGGACGGGTCGCGGGAATCGTAGCTCACCAGGCTGAGGAGGGCGAAGATGGCGACGAAGACCATCAGGACGGCGACGATCTCGACGGCCAGGCCCGGGCTTCCGCTTTTCCGGGCGTGACGAGGCGCCGTTCCGCTTCCTCTGGACGCGTTTCATCGCCCGGATTATATCACAGTTCGGAGTCGTCGGCGGGGTCGGACAGCGGGCCCTCGATGCCGTCGACGGCGACCAGGGAGACGGCGTATCGATAGCCGTGGCTGTCGAGGATATCGAGGTCGTTGTACTTCTGCGGGTCGTGGAAGGGCGAATAGGGAAGGACGGCGATCAGCCGGAATTCGGCCAGGGGCTCCGCCGTGTCCTTCCGGAAGATCCTGTAGCTCCGGAACAGGAACGGGTTGCGGATCTTGGGGCTGTGGCGCCAGGTCAGGAAATTGACCTTCCGGTCGGCGAGAAGGGACCGCTCCGTCGACCGGCTGACCGTGACCGGAGAGGGGGGGAAGGGGATCCTTCCGACCGCCTCGATCCAGGCCCGGGCCATGACCTCGTATCCCCGCTCGTTCGGGTGGGCGGGGTCGGACAGCAGGGAGGGCCATCCGCCGTCGGCTTCGGGAAAGTCCAGGAACGTGTTGAACATATCGACGAACGGAAGCTTCAGGTTCAGGGCGATCCTGCGGACCTCCTTATTGAGGTCGTCGATCCTCTCCCGGAAGAAGGGGTCTGTCCAATAGACGTCGTTGCGGGGGATGATGGTCGCCAGGACGGGGAGGACGCCGGCGTCGACGCACCTCAAGACCATCTGTTCGATGTTGAACGTCTGGGCGTCGATGGAAAGGTCGGGCAGGACGACGTCGTTGTTCCCCTCCAGGAGGAGCAGGTAGCGGCCGGCGTTCCTTGCGAGCACGTCGCTGATGCGGCCCAGGCCGTTGATCGTGGTCTCGCCGGGGACGCCCTCGTTGGCGAGGGATGAAGGGCCGAACCGCTCCGTGAGGAGCGTCTCGAGCCTCGGCACGTATCCGAGATCGACGGCCGGGCCGCTGTCGATCCAGCCGTATGTGATCTCGTCGCCGAACGCCGTATACGCGTTCTCGTCCCGCCCCGCCGCGTCGAGAGCGGGCGCGTCCGCCCCCGGGGCGGGGCTCTTCAGGTTCCCGAGCTCGTCGCGGGAAAAGGCCGTCGAAGCGATCTCCCCATCGGACCTCCAGGCAACGACCAGCCGGCCGTCCCGGGTCGATAGGCGGGGCTCGGCGACGTTTTCTCCGGGGGCGAGGATCTCGAGCGTCGGCCCCCAGGCGCCGGCGGCGAAGACCCGCGCGCGCAACGAGGTCGTCCGTCCGCGGGAGTTGGCCCAGACGACGACGGGGAGCGAGTCCCCGAGGAAGATGATGCCCGGCCAGGCGTCGGATCCGGCATCGTCCGTGAGCGTCTCTTCGCCCGACCATCCTGTCCCGTCCCATCGGGCGCCGACAGACCTCGTAATCCTCTCCGTCGTAGCCGGACCAGACGACCCAGGGACACGAGGCCGCGTCCAGGGCCGCATCCATCAGGATCCGGGGAGATGAATTTTTCCCGTGGAGGCGGGCGGCCGGCGACCAAGCCGCGCCGTCGAATCGGCTGAAGAACGTCTCGTCCCGGCCCGAGTCGCGACCGGTCCAGAGGACCCAGGTCCCCGAAGGGCCCCCCGCCAGGACCTTCACTCGCGAGGCCGAGACAAGGGAGGGCGGGCTGACCCGCCAGGTCCGGTTCGCGTCGGGCTCCCGGACGAAGACCCGGGGCCCCGCTTCGTCAAGGTCGATCCAGGCGACCCAGGGCCGGTTCAGGGGATCGAAATCGAAGTCCGGGGACAGCACGGTCCCCGCGGCCGCGGCGATGACGCCTTCCTTCTCGAAAGAGTCTCCGACGACGCGCCCGAGGATGATGGCGCTGCCCGCCTCTCCATTCTCGAGCCATAGGGCGCGGAGCGCCCCGGCCCGGTCCTCCTCGAGGCGAGGGAGCGACGAGGTCGGACGGCCGAGGGAGAACCATGCCCCGTCTCGCGGAGAGGCCTGGATGAAACTCGACGAGAGGGCGAGGATTACCGAGACGAGGCTCGAGATCTTCATTTCGCGGTCCGAATATAGCACGGGCCCAAAAGAGGTGTCAATTTGGCGGGAACGCCCGATCAGGGCATCCGGCGCAGGAGGAGCTTCCAGATATATTCCCTGGGAACTCCGAGGAACGTGTCCCGCCAGGGCCGGTCGCAGGAGGAGCAGGGCTTGAGGCCGGAGATGTCCCCCGAGGCCGCTTTCTTCCTGAGCTCCACCATCCGCCCGTTGTTCCAGATGGAGGCCAGGGACGTCTCGGCGACGTTCCCGACCGCGAGGTCCCCGGGGAAATCCTGCGTGCACGGAAGCACCCGGCCGTCCCAGAAGATGATGAGGGACGCCCAGAGGAACGTGCACGGCGCGTACTTCTTTCCTTTCCCCGGGCCTCCGATCTCGCCCGCCCAGTTGTGCAGGTCCTTGATCCGGACCTTGTCCGGCGGGAATTCCTTGAATTGTTCCAGGAAGGCCCGCTTTTCTGCGCGGCCGACGTTCCGGTAGAGTGTCGGGGAAATTGATGAGCTCGAGGATGGTCCGCGGCCGCTTGGCCCCGAGCTCTTTCCTCACCCGGTGGAAGTCGCGGATGTTCGCGATGGTCTTTTCGAACGTGCCGTTGACCCGGATGCTCTCGTAGGTCGCCTTGTCGTAGCCGTCGAAGGAGAAGGTCAGCTGGTGGAGCCCCGCCTCGATGAGCCGGCGGGACTTGTCCTCGTCGAGCAGCGTGGCGTTCGTGTGGAGCTTGGTCACGATCCCGGCCGAGGAGGCGGCCCGGACCATCTCGAAGAAATCCGGGTGGAGCAGGGATTCGCCGCGGTGGATGAGGTTGGCCTCGTGGACGAACCCGGCGGCTTCGTCGACGATCTTCCGGAAGAGCTCGAGCGGCATGTAACCCTTGTCCCTCCGGTCGAGGTCCTTGTTGGGGCACATGACGCACCGGAGGTTGCAGAAGCTCGTCGGCTCGATCCAGAGCCGGATGGGGAGGTAGGCGAGGACCGTCTCCCTTTTCCTGTAGGCCCGGAAGATGGCCCACAGCCTTCGATAGTATTCGCCTTTCGTCATCGGTTCATTTTAGCATAGATCGCGAAAAGGACATCGGCGGGGAGCTCCTCGGCGCGGGCGTTGCGGGCGAGGCCGAGGGCGGCGTAAGCGGCTTCGATCCGCTCGCGCGGCAGGCCGCTCATTTCGAGGTTCCGGACGAGCAGTTTCCGCCGTTGGGCGAAGGCCGCCCTCAGGAACCTCCGGAACCCCGCCTCGTTCGCGGCCGGGAAAAGCGGCGCGGCCCTGCGGGTGAGCGAGAGGAGCGCCGAATCGACCTTGGGCGGCGGGGAGAAGGAGCCGGGGGAGACGCGGAATTCGACGCGCGCCTCGAAACGATCCTGGAGCAGGATGGACATCGGCGAATGGTCCTTCGTGCCCGGGCGGCCGCAGACCCTGTCGGCGACCTCCTTCTGGAGGAGGAAGACGCATTTCGCGAACAGGGCATGGGCGTCGAGGGCCTTGAACAGGATGGGCGACGAGACCGAATAGGGGAGGTTCCCGACGAGCTTCGCGCCGCCTCCGTCCCCGCCCGCGGCTTCGAGCAGGGGCGCGAAGTCCGTGTCGAGGACGTCGGCCTCGACGATGGTCACGTTCGGACCGGCCTTTTCGCGGAGGAGGGGGATGAAGGCCGCGTCCTTCTCGACGGCGATGACCCGGCCCGCGCGCTCCGCGAGGAGGAAGGTCAGGGCGCCCCTTCCCGGACCGATCTCGACGATGACATCGGACGCTTCGGGGCCGATCGCGCGGACGATCTTGTCGAGGACGGAGCGGTTGACGAGAAAATGCTGGCCCAGGGCGTGGCGTCTCGTTCTTTTCATCTCGGGGCCTTCCCTCAGGGCGTCGGGGAGCTTCCGGGCGCCGGCCCATAGCGGCGCTTGATCCTCAGGGCCGCGACCAGCGTTTCGACGAGGGTGAGGCCGTCGAGCTTGGTCTTCCCCCTCTTCCGGTCGACGAAGACGATGGGGACCTCGCCGATCCTATAGCCTCGAAGAAACGCCTTGTACAGCACTTCGAGGACGACGGAGGGCCCGACGGAGATGCAATCGTCGAGGTCGACGGCCTCCAGGACCTCCCTCCGGAAACAGCGGAATCCCGAGGAGACGTCCTTTACCGGGATGTGGAACTTCCGGCGGATGAAGAGGCGGACGAGGAAGGTGATGAACCGGCGGAAGAGGCTTCGATCGGCATCGCGGCCGCCGGGGACGAACCGAGAGCCCAGGACGACATCGAATCGGTCCATGGCCGCGACGAGGTCCGGGATGTAGCGGGGAGGGTGGGAGAGATCCGCGTCCATCTCGACGACGAGGTCCGGCCCGAGCGCCAGGGCGGCCTTGAACCCGTCGAGGCCGGCGGCCCCCCGGCCCCGGCGCTTCCTGCGGATGAGGGTGTGGATGCGTTCGTCCTCCCGGCCCAGCGCCTCCGCGATGCGGCCCGTCCCGTCCGGGGAATCGTCGTCCACAACGAGGACGCTCAGGTCGGCGTCGAGCGGGAGCGACGAGGATCTCGCGGATGAGATCGGCGATGTTCTCCGCCTCGTCGTAGGTCGGGGTCATCACGACGATGCGGCGGCGCGTGTCGGCCATGGCTTTCAGGCGATGAGACGCCGGACCTCTTCGAGGACCCGGCCCGGCGTGATCTCTTTCATGCAGACGGCATCCGGGCAGGTCTGTTTGTAGCACGGGGCGCAGGGGGCGCCCGTGAAGAGCCTGACGCCGCGATCGTAGACGTCGATCTCCTGGGGGCAGGTCGGGCCGAAAAGGGCGACGATCTTCTTCTTGAGGGCGATGCCCAGGTGCATGCCGAGCGTGTCCGAGGTGACGACGACGTCCATCAGGGAGACGAATCCGGCGAACTCGGGAAGCGCGTGATCGTTGCCCGTGTTGTAGACCCGCGGCGGGGCGCCCGCCGCGATAGCCGCGTTGAGCGCTTCTTCCCGCGGCCCGCCGAGGAGGAAGACGTTCGCGCCGAGCCCTCCGGCCAGGCCGCGGGCGAGCTCCCGATAATGTTCGACCGGCCATTGTTTCGTCTCGAACTTCGTCCCCGCGCCCGTATTGAGCCCGACGGCCGGGCGGGATCCGTCGACGCCGCGCGCCTTCATATACTCCCGGGCCTTCCGTGCGGCCCCGTTGCCGAGCTCGAAGACGTATTCGTCGCGCGCATAACCGAGCTCCGCCGCTTCGGAGGCGAGCTCCTGATAGGTCTTCATGTTCATCCGGTACTTGAGGTCGTCGTCGATCCCCAGCCGAAGGGCATAGCCCGCGGCGTCGTTGAAGGCCGTCGTCCCGCCGTGGGCGTTCATCCCGAACCCGAACTTCCGCGCGGCCCGGACCTTCGTCGCCAGGGCCGTGATTGCCGGTTCCTTGTCGAGGCAAATGAGGACGTCGAACTCCCGGACCTCGAGAGGAAGGACGGACTCGAGCCCGAAGGCGAGGACGGCATCCACGAGCGGATTGCCCGCCAGGAGATCGACGCTCTCTCCGTCCACGAGCCACGTGACATGGCTCCGCGGGTACTTCCGTTTCAATCCGGGGAGGAGCGCGGTCGTCCTCAGGACGTCGCCCTGGGCCCGGCACTTGAGGATGAGGACCTTCGTCCGCGCGTCGAGAGGGTCGACCTCGGGGCAATCCCCGCAGGGCCGCTTGAATCGGCAGGGCTTATCGCCGCGGAAATGGGAACAATCGTCTCGGATGGGGCTCGTCATGGCGGCGTTTCCGCCCTAGTTATGCCATATTTTCCCCGCTAAGACAATCGGCGCGGGCCCGTGATATAATGACGCCGGGATCACGGACAGAGGTGGAGCGTGAACGAAGAATTCCGCGGCAGCATCCATAAGGAGCTCATGGCCGGCGACCGGTCCATGGCCGCCAAGTACTCGGAGATCTTCCCGGGCCGGAAGGGGCTTTGGAACCTCATCAAGTACGAATTCGTCGTGTCGTGCGTTTCCGGCGCCCCGGGCGCCTTCGGCTATTTCCTCAGGAAGATGTTCTACCCCCGCTTCTTCAAATCGGTCGGCCGGGGTTGCGTCTTCGGCCGCGGGATCACCATCCGCCATCCCCATAAGATCAGCGTCGGTGCGGGGACGTTCGTCGACGACGGCGCGGTCCTCGACGCCAAGGGCGCGGCGAACGAGGGCATCGTCATCGGAGAGAACGCGTATGTCGGGCGGAACGCCATCCTCAGCTGCAAGGAAGGCTCGATCTATCTTGGGGATTACTGCAACGTCTCCGCCAATTGCACGATCCTCTCGGAGACCGAGGTGCGGCTGGGGAAGTACTGCTTCCTGGCCGGGAACTGCTATCTCGTGGCCGGAGGCAACCATTCGTTCGCCGACCTCGCGACGCCCGTCATGTTCCAGCCGTCGCTCGCCAAGGGCGGGATCCGTATCGGGGACGACGTCTGGCTCGGGGCGGGCGTGCTCGTCCTCGACGGTGTCGCCATCGGCCGGTCGAGCGTCATCGGCGCCGGGTCGGTGGTCACGGGCCCGGTCCCGGAATTCTCCTTCGCCCGCGGCGCGCGCCAGCTCAAGATCCATGACCGGCGCGAGCCCGGAGCCTGATGTTCCCGCCGATTTGACAGCCCGAAACCCGCTGTGCTAATTATATTCCGTTCGATCCGGTTGATGGGATGAGTATTCAGATGAAAAAGCCGTTAGTGATCTTCCTCGGTCTCGCGGGTCTGCTCCTGGCTGTTCTTTCGGTGACGAAGCTGAAGAGACGGGACCGCGTCGGTTTATAGCCAGCCCTGTTCCCGGTACCAGGCGACCGCCCGGGCCGCCCCCGTCCGGAAATCGACCGCCGGCCTGAAGCCGAGGTCGCGCCGCGCCTTGGCGTTCGAAAGCGGTTTGGCGTCGAGGAAGAAGGCGAGCCTGGACCGGTTGAGCGGAGCCTCCCTGCCGAACGGCGCGAAGGCCTTTTCGAGCGCCCAGGCGGCGAGCTTCGCCGCTGGGACGGGGATACGCAATCGCGGCGCGGGAACACCGCAGGCTTCCGCGAGGATCGCGGCCATGCGGCGGACCGTGAGGACCTCGTCTCCGGTCAGATGATAGATCTCTCCGCGTCGTCCCTTTTCGGCGGCGAGCCGGAAGCCGTCGACCAGGTCGTCGACGAAGACCGGCGTCTGCCGTCCCCGGTCGGGTGCGACGAGGGCGAACCGGCGATCGTTGACGGCCTTGATGACCTTGAGCGTCCGCCGGTCACCGGGCCCATAGGCCCATCCGGGCCTCACGACGACGATCTCGCTCCCGCGCCTCGCGAACTCGAGAGCGATGCGCTCCGCTTCGAGCTTGCTCCGGTCATAGGCATTTTGTGGATTCGGGGGGGTCTCTTCGTCGGCGGTCGCGCCGGGCCTGACCGCGCCGATGACGCCTGCCGAGCTGACGTGAACCGTCTTCCCGACGCCGGCTTCGCGAGCCGCTCCGAGTAGGGCTCCCGTTCCCCCGGCATTGATCTCCAGGAAAGCGTCCCCCGAGAGGCGGGAGGCGCCGAGGGCGGCGGCCAGATGAAAGAGGACGTTCGTCCCCTCGAGGGCCTTCTTCCAGGGGCCGGGGTCCCGGATGTCGCCGCGGATGACTTCGATGCCGGGCGAGGGAGCGATCGGGGTTTTGAGGTCAAGCGCGAGGACCTTCCAGCCGTCCGCCGACAGGCGGCGGACGAGATGGGTCCCGATGAATCCGGACGCGCCCGTGACGAACGCCTGCATCCGAAGGCTCCTATCCTCCGAAATTCTTCACGGCCATCCCGAGACAGCGGACGATCCTGTCCCGATAGGCCTCGAACGTATATTCCCTCGCCGCGAGCGCCGCGGCGGCCGCGGCCCGCTTCTTCGCTTCCGGGTCCTTGAGAGCGAAGTCCAGGCCGGCAGCCATAGCCTCCGGCGTCGGTTCGACCAGGATGGAGATGGCGTCGTTGAGAACCTGGGTGTGGGTATAGAGGCGCGTCGCGACGAGGGGCTTCCCCGACTTCAGGAACGAATAGATCTTCAGGGGCGTGTTCGTCCCGGACATCCGGGGCGAAACCAGGACGTCGGCGGCCTGCACGAACAGCGGGACCCGCGTGGGGGCGACCCTGTCCAGGACGACGATCCTCCCCGTGAGGCCGAGCCCGGCGGCCTGAGCTTCGAGACAGGCCCGGTCCCCCGGGCTTCCGCCGAGAAGAACGAGGACCGCCTTCTCCCGGAGACGGGCGGCGGCTTCGACGAGGAGGGATACGCCCTGATACGGCCCGAAGTTCCCGGCGTAAAGGATGATCTTCTCGCCGCCCGGGGCCAGCTCGAGCTTCATCCGCTCGATCTCGCCCGGGCCGGTCTCCGGGGCGGGAAAATCGAGGACATTCTCGATGAGAACGGCCTTTTCCCCGAAACCCTCGGCCCGCACCCTGTCCATGAGATCGGGGCAGATGACGATGATGGCGTGCGAATTCCTGAGGACGAATCGCTCCATCCGGGCGAAGAGCCGCTTGAGAAGGGGCGACCGCGTGAACTCGAAGTTCTCGAGCTGTTGCGGCAGGCTCGAATGCATGTCGTACACGTGGGGCGCTCGGGCGAGCCGGCTCAGGAGGACGCCGATGAGGTCCGCTTCCTCGTGGGAGTGGACGAGGTCGTAGCGGTTGCGGAGGACGCGGCCCAGCGCCTTCAGGGCGAGCGCCGCGTCGAGCGGGACCTTGGCGGCCGAGGGACCGATCTTGATCTTCCTGAGGCCGAGGAAGTTCGGCAGGCGGAAGATCCTCAGCCCGTCCATCCGGACGTCCTCGCCCAGCGGGTAGGTGACGAGGTCGACCTCGTGGCCGAGGGCCGTGAGCGCCTGGGCCCGGAAGTAGACGCTGATGGGGGTCCCCCGAGGCTGGAAGAACGGCTCGGGGGCGAGCATGAGGATCTTCATGGCCGGTCGGAGTCGATGGTTTCCTTGATGTGGTAGATCTTCTTGGCGGAGGATTCGTGGTAGGCGCGGACCATGATCTCGGCCAGGAGGCCGAGGGTGATGAACTGGATGCCGATGACGACGAGCAGGACGGCCAGGAGGAGCAGGGGACGGTTGGCGATGCTGTGCTTGAGGACAAGCCGCTCGTACGACAGCCACAGTCCGATCAGGAGGCCGGCCAGCCCGCCGGCCATGCCGAACAGGCCGAAGATCTGCAGGGGGCGGGTCGAATAGCTCAGGAGGAACTTGACCGTCAGGAGGTCGAGGAGGACCTTGGGGGTCCTCAGGATGTTGTACTTGGACTTGCCCTTCGTGCGGGGGCGGTGACGGACCTCGATCTCGGCGATCGAAACGCCCATGGTGCTGGCGATGGCGGGAATGAACCGGTGGAGCTCGCCGTAGAGGTTGATGCTCTTGATGACCTCCCGGCGGAAGGCCTTGAGCGTACAGCCGTAGTCGTGGAGCTTGACCCCCGTGAAGCGGGAGATGAGCCCGTTCGCCATGATGGACGGGAGCCGGCGCGACAGGAACCGGTCTTTCCGATCCTTCCTCCAGCCCGAAACGATGTCGTATCCGGCGTCGATCTTGGTGAGCAGGGCGGCGATGTCCGCCGGATCGTTCTGGAGGTCGGCGTCCAGGGTGACGATGACGTCCCCCCGGGCGAGATCGAACCCCGCGGCCAGGGCGGCCGTCTGGCCGAAGTTCCTCCGGAAGCGGACGATGCGGACCCTCGGGTCGCCCGCCCGGAGGCGCTTCAGGGTCTCGAACGAGCCGTCCGTGCTTCCGTCGTCGACGAAGATGATCTCGTAGGGCCTCCCCAGTCCGGGGCAGGCCCGGCCGAGCTGCTGATAGAGCTCGGGGAGGCTCTCCTCCTCGTTGAAGACGGGGATGACCAGAGAAATCTCTATCCGTCCTGTTATGTTCATCTTAGGAAATATAACACAAAGGGCCCATAATTGAAAGCGAGACAAGCGAGGCAGGCGGGACAAGCGAGACGGGCAAGACGGGCGAGGATCGACAAAGCTCCGAAATAAGCCGGGGCGAAATCATGGGGCCGGGGCCAACAGCTCCCGGGCCAGGGTCCGCACGCGGCCGGCGAAGATCTCTTTGGCGAAACTCCGTCCGGCGCTCCAGGCCGCCTCGGCCAGGCCGGCGCGCAACGCGGGTTCGTCGAACAGCCTGACGATCGTGCCGGCCAGCTCGACGAGGTTGGAGAAGAGATAGCCGTTCTCCCCGGACCGGACGATCTCGCGCATGCCGCCGCCGTCGAAGACCAGGGGGATACATCCGCTCTGCATGGCCTCGGCCACGGTCATGCCGAAATGCTCCACAAGGGCCGGATCGGTCTGTCCGAGACCGCAGAAATGCCAGAACAGGGAGGCGCGGCGATAGAGCTCCCGGAGCTCGGCCGCCGTGATGTTCACCTTCAGCTCGACCGGGAGGCCCGGGTTGTCCGTCAGAAATTGCCGCACCTGGCGGAGATAAGGGTTATCGCCATGACTGCCGCCGGCAAGGATCAGGCGCCAGCCGCGGCTGGCCCTGGGGTGACGGCGGACGAGCGTCTGGAAAACGCGGACCATGTCGAGCTGTTGCTTGTTCCCCCCGGGGTCGAAGCGCGCCACCGACAGGATGATTGGCTCCTTGTTTTCGGGGCGCGGTCCCGGCATGTCGACGGGGGGATAGATCTGAACGTGGGGTTCGAGCCCCCAACGCTTTTCGATCCATCCGGCCGTATAGCGGCTGTTGCAGACCAAGCGGTCGTAGCGGTCCACGTAGAAATAGCTGCGCGCCCGTCGTTCCGGGAAGTGGGTGATGAATACGGACCGATAGGACAGGGGCAGGACCATTTCCAGCATGCCGTTGTTGATGAAGAGGTCGTAGTCCAGGGTCGCCCGGCTGACGGCATGGAACGGGTTGGCCATGTCGCGCGAGATGATCTCTCCGGGATCGATGGAATCTCCGCCCTTTTCCTCGAAAAAGGGAAGCGGAATCAGGCGGGTGGAGCAATCCGCGAGATCCAGGCCGTACCAGGCCGACAGCTGTCCGGTGGAGAAGGGGCGGTTCCCGATCAAGGTGATCTCACCCAGATCCCGCAAGGCCTCGGCCATCGTGGCGCCGTATTTCTGCGCCCCGCCGATGAACGGCCATGTATGGTCGTAGATGGCGATGCGCGGCTTTCTCAGGCCCAGCATCAGCTGGCAGAGATCGATGGCGTTGATGGCCGTGCGAAGGCCGGCCCTGTCGGCGATGACGGCGCCCACCCTCCCCAACAGGGCGGGGTCCGCCGCCGAACCGTGCAGGAGATCAGCCATGTCGCGCGCGTATTCCCGGGTGCCCGCCTGCTTGAGCGCGGCGATCCGCTTCAGAAAGGCGTTTTCCCAAGCCGGCCCCGCGGGCGCTTTCCCGGCCGGCCGTTCGGCCAGGGGCGGCTCACTCATGGCCGGAGGTCTCTCCGCCGGGGGCCTTTTCGATCTCCCGCTCGGCCAGCCGGAGGCCCAGCTCGCGGTTCTCGCGTTCCAGCTTCTGCAGGCGCTGACGGAGCTGTCTGACCACCAGGAACTGGATGAATTGCGCGTGTTCGAACTGGCGGTTCAGGCGGTCCTGCCTCGCCAGCGCATGCCGGACCAGCGGCAGTAAAAGCTTCTTGAATCCGCCTCTGATCCTTCCGGATAGGCCGGGTTTTGCCGGCGAAAGGCCGCCGGGCGGAATATCCGTGGCCCGAGCCGGGTCGCTCGTCGCCCTATCCAGCTCGAGGACGCGGCTCCACAGCTCGTTCTCCAATTCTTCATCGGTGAAGTGCCAGTAGTCCTGCGGAATATCGTGGTCCACCGGGCCGCCGGCGACGGCTTCGACCGTTGCGGCCCCTTCCGCCCGGAGGGCGAATTCCCGGCGCAGTCCTTTCAGCATCCCGTCGATGTCCGCTTTGTTCCGGTCCGTCTCGCTCATCGGGGTTCCCTCCGCGCCGGGCGCTCCGCTCGCATGTCGCGCAGAAACGCCGCGTACAGATCGGCGCAACGGTCGATGCCGCACGTTTCGCCGGCGTAACGCGCCGCCTCGCGGCCCAGGGCCGCCCGCAGGTCGGGGCTGTCGGCCAGGGCGGCGATGAAGGCTTTGAGCTCTTCCTTTTCGTCGATCCCCGTATCGATCTTGACGGCGCAATGATCGGGGATCTCGCGGTACGATCCGCAGTCGCTCACGACGACCGGCAATCCGTAGCTCATCATACGCATGAGGGAACCGGAGCTTTCGCCCATGGTCGGGCTGCGCAGATTGATGCCGATATCGGCGGCGGCGATCAGCTGTTCCATCTCGGCGAGGGGAACGAATCCCCGGGTCTGCACGTCGGGCCGGCCGGCGATCCGCATCTGCTTCAAAAGGCCTTCGCCGTCGCGCCCGACGATCAGGTAGCGCAGGTCGGGCCGGCCCAGCTCCTCCAGGACTTCCAGCACCACGTGGTAGCGCTTATTGCGGGTGACGTAGCCGGTGGAAATGAGGAGAACCTGGCCGGGCTTCACGCCGAGCCCGGCGCGGATCGCCTCCCGATCGAAGGGATGGGTGGGGTGCCCGTGGTGGGGAATGACGGCGGCGGGTTTTCCGGCCTGCAGGTCGAGCCGCGCCAGGACATATTGGGAATGGGTGATGACTCCGGCGGCCAGACGGCAGACCTCTTCGTTCATCGGCATCTGCAGGGCCGATTCTCTCTCCCAGAGCGGAAAGGGGTAGCGGCCGGCATACTCCTCTTCGATCCAGGACGCTTTATCAGGGTAGAATCGCTGAAGGAAGCGGATAAAGCCGGCGAAGTCCTTGCCGGCGCCCTGACGAGCGGCGTAAAAGCCCATGAGCACGAGATCGTGAAGGACCATCACGCCGGGGAAGCGCCGCATGGCGTCATGGATATAGCGGTGGGCCGTGAAATCGTTGCCCATATGGTACACGATGTGATCGTAATCCCCGGCCCGGAACGTCTCCGGATCGAACGGCCGGACGGTGAAAGCGCGGGCGATCCCGGCGTTGCTCGGGGCGTAGGACGGATCGATATAGATGTCGATGGCCGCATGGCGGGCGAGGCTCGGCAGCAATTCCTCGCTGTAATCGGCGATGCCGCTCGGCACGGGGGAAAGCGGGCTGAACCAGGCGATCTTCAACCGGCTCCCTCCAGCAGTCGGGAGATCGCATGGTCCCAGGTGATGGAGCGCACCGCCTCCCGGCCGGCCTCGCCGAGGCTCCGGCAGAGCGCCCGGTCGCGGAAGAGCCGGTCGATGGCGGACGCCGCCGCCGTCCAATCCTCGGGCGGCAGGATGAACCCGCTTTTGTTCGTGAACCACGAATTCCATCGGACCGCCCGAGTCCCTGCAGGTCAGGACCGGCTTGGCGGCCAGGAAAGCCTCCAGCGTGATATACCCGTAATCTTCATCGACCGGAGCGAAAAAGACGCCCAGACAGCGGCCGTAAAGATCGATAAGCCGGTCGTCGTCCACATATCCCGCGAACTCGACCCGCGACGCCAGCCCCAGGTCCCGGGCGAGCTGCCGAAGCCGGCCCTCCTCGGGCCCCGTGCCGGCGACCACCGCTCGGACCGGCGTCTCCGTCAGCGCCAGGGCGCGGATCAGGCCTTCCGTTCTCTTCAACGTTTCCAAACGGCCGACCGAAAGAACGTAATCGCCGTATTCCAGGCCCTGCAGCCGTCCGGCCAGCTTGGGAGGATGATAGAGGGTCTCGGCGTCCAGCCCGTTGTATCGGGACATCCGCTCCCGGGTGTTGTTCGAATTGGTGAAACGCCGGGCATAACGGGCCAGGGCGGCGGTGTCGCGGGCCACGAACCGGCGGTGGAGCCGGCGGTCGCGCCATCGGTCCGGGCTGTGATCCGAATATGCCGTGCCGTAGAGGTCATAGAGCTGGCGGTACTGATGGATCAGCCAGAGGACCTGGCGGCTGTGACGGACGAAATAGGACGGGAACTTGGTGGCGATGACCAGGTCGATCTTGAGCCCGTTCGCTTCGCCCAGGTCGGCCAGCTCCCACATCTCCATGCTGCGCCACAGCTGGGCCCGGGGATACCATTTGTAAGGGAGCGTGACGAGCTCCGCCCGATGGCCCCGGGCGCGCAGCTCCCGGCAAAGGGAGTCCACGTGCTCCTCCGCGCCGCCTCTGACGAACGGAACCTGGGGAGCGCAGACGACGATGGTCAGGGAGCGGCCCGCGACGCCCCCGGCCTCAGCCGCCGGCGCCATGCCCCTTTTGCTCCAGCGCCGCCTTGAGGGCTTCGATCTCCTTGAGCAGGCGCAGGTCGATCTCGCGCTGCCGCTCGAACACGGGCTCGAACCCCCGCTCCACCTCGAAAAGGAGCTTCCGTCGAAGGCTATTGATCAGTCTTCCCGGGAGGGAAGCGCGGTGCGACGTCTGCATGTGGATGCGGCGTTCGGCGATCAGGCGGCGGATGATATCGACGTTGGCGGCGTCGACTTCGGTCTTGATCGCGGCTATGCGGGCGAGCATCTCCTCGCGTTCCATGGCCTGATTGTAGGAGAGGCCCTGGGGAAAGTCAATCGCTCAGCCCTTGGGCTTCTCCCGCTCCCGGTGGAGCTCGGAGACCTCGGCCCGCAGGCGTTGGACCTCCTCGGCCAGCTCGCGATCGGCCTTTTCCTGCCGCGCGAGCCATTCGCCGAGGCTGTGGTGCAATTCCAGATTGAAGCGTTTCCTCAACGCTTGGACGGCACGCTTCATGAAGGCCCGATTCTCCGGCGCCCTGAGTCGCAGCGCCGGCATCGTCTCCGGGACGTCCGGCGCGGGGTGAGCGTCCGGCGCGCCTGCGGATCCGGAATGGAGGCCGCGTTCCTCGGACAGCGTGGCCTGCACCACCGGACAGGAGGGGAAACGGCGGCAGACATCGGGCAGTCTCCCCGTGGCCATCCGGCCGCGCAGGTCCTGCATGAAGGGGCCGTTCCACAGCTTTTCCAGGCCGGTCTTGCGCCAGTCGCCGAGATCGTCGGAAATGAAGCAGCAGGGGATCGTATTGCCGTTCTGATAGGGCAGGATGAAACGCCAGGGCAGGACGCAGCGGATGCCCAGGTCCCGGTACTGGGGCGGGAGGAAAAAGGCGAACGTGCTCTCCGGAGAGACCTGATACTGGCAATCCAGGCGGATCCCTTCCGCGGCGGCGACTTCCGCCGCTTCCTGCCTGATCTCCTCGAGCTCGGCCGGGGTGAGGATCTCCCGAAAGTAGTCGAACGTAAAATCGCCCCGACGGACGACCCAGTTCTCATCGATCCGGTTCAGGGCCCGGAGCTCCACGACGTCGACGCCCAGGCGGGCCCCCAAGCGGATGAAGTCGGCCGTTTCGCGGCGGTTACTGCGCATGGGCATGAAGACGATGCCGGTTTTGGAGGCAAGGCCGTCAGGCGCTACTTCCCGCCGTCTGGCGCTGTAATGGGCGATGTTCTCCACCACTCGGTCGAAGAAGCGGCCCCGCACCTTGGCGTAGGTTTCCGCCGTGGCGGCGTCTAGAGAAAAAAGGATGGTGAGGATCTCGAAATAGGGGACCATCCGTTCGGTCAGGGCCGGGCTGAGGGCGAGGCCGTTGGAGTTGAAACCGAAGGGTTTGCCCCAATCATGGAAAAGCCGCAGGATGGGGATCAGGTCGCGGTTGAGAAGGGGCTCTCCGATGCCGCAATTGATGACCTCGTGGGCCAGCTGGAGGTGCTCGCCGAAGCGCTTGATGTCTTCAACCGTCAGCCCTTTATGAAAGCGAGGGCTCCGGCCATCTTTCCAGTTAAAGCACATGCTGCAGGGCGGGTTCATATCGCAGACCCCGATCAGGTCGATGTTGAAGATGAAGGGCCGGGACTGCAGGACGGTCCTCTTTTCCCGGATCTCCCGGTCGTTCAGGGCTATATTCTCCTGGGCCCGTCGCGGGATATCCCCGGGGAAACGGCGCAGCCAGTACTCCGTCGAATTCTTCAGATGGTGAACGAATTCAGTGCGGGTCAGCTCCCCCCGAGCCAGCATGCCGGTGTAGTGGTCGAGTCCTTCTTTGTCGGGCCTGCGGCCGAGCAGCTTCCCGTACATCTCTTCAATATAGGCTTCCGTTGGCGAAGTCTGGTGCATTCCCGTCCCTCGATGACGAATCAACCAGGGATATTTTAACCCATGTCGTCCGTTCCCGCCAACTGTCCCTCCGTCCGCATTTGCCGCATGTCCGGTTCGTTGACATCCTTTCCCGATTTCAATACAATTCCGGGCGGTGCCCCATGACCGGAAAAAAGGTGTTGATCGTCGATTACGACCAGCAGAGCCTCGAGGCGATGGTCAAACTGCTGAAAACGCAGAAGGTCCAGATCATCAAGGCCGCCGACGGACAGGCGGCCTACGATAAGTTCAAGTCGGAGAAGCCGGACCTCGTCATCCTGGAGGCCATCCTCCCCAAGATCCACGGCTTCGACCTGACCAAGAAGATCTCCCAGGAGTCGGGCGGGCGCGTCCCGGTGATCATCGTCACCGGGCTCTACAGGGGCCCCCAGTACAAGCACGAGGCCCTGTCCTCCTTCGGCGCCGCCGACTATTTCGAAAAGCCCGTCGATCCGGAAAAGTTCGTCAGCTCCGTCCAACAGCTCCTTCACGACGAGGAGGACATCGAGGAGGAGCTTCCCGACCCGGATTCCGTCATCGAACACCTGTCCCAGAAGGTCAAGGCCAAGCCCCACAAGCCCAAGGAGAAGGCGGCCCGGGAGAAGGATGCGTCCGCCTGAGCCGGCCGAAAGAGGGAGCATGAACGACAGCCTCTGGACCCGATGCAACAACTGCCAGCGCATCCTCTATAAGCAGGACATCCTGGACAATTCCTCCGTCTGCCCGGCCTGCAATTTCCATTTCCGGATCTCCTCGGCGGAGCGGCTCCGGATGCTGTTCGACGACGGCCGGTACGAGACCCTCGACGAGAACATCTTTCCGGTCGATTTCCTCGGGTTCGAGGACACGCAGAAATACGCCAAGCGGCTCGCGGACAGCCAGGCGCGCTCCGGCCTCGCCGACGCCATCCAGACGGCCCGCGGGACGATGGGCGGCATCCCCCTTTATGTCCTGGCCATGGAGTTCGGGTTCATGGGCGGCAGCGTGGCCTCGGTCGTCGGCGAGAAGATCACCCGGGCCTGCGAGCGGGCCATCGCCGAGCAGTGCCCGCTCATCATCGTCTCCTGCTCCGGCGGCATGCGGATGCAGGAAGGCATGATGTCCCTGATGCAGATGATGAAGACGAGCGCCGCCATCGCCCGGATGGGCGAAGCGAAGGTCCCCTTCATCTCCGTCCTGGCCGACCCGACGACCGGGGGGACGACGGCGAGCTTCGCGATGCTGGGCGACATCAATATCGCCGAGCCCCAAGCCCTGATCGGCTTCGCCGGCCCCAGGGTCATCGAACAGACCATCAAGGAGAAGCTGCCCAAGGGATTCCAGCGGTCGGAATTCCTCCTCGCCCACGGCATGGTCGACGACGTGGTCGTCCGGCAGAAGCTCAGGGACTACATCATCCGGGCGCTCCGCCTGTTCCTGAACGAAGCTCAATGACCCATGGGCAGAGCCTCGATTATCTGAAGTCCCTCCAGCGGTTCGGGATCAAGCTCGGGCTCGATAACATCCGCGCCCTTCTCGGAGCGCTGGGGCGCCCCGACCTTCGTTTCCCCTCCGTCCTCGTCGCCGGCACGAACGGAAAGGGTTCGGTCGCCGCCATGCTCGCCCGGATCCTGACGGAGCACGGGCTCCGGACGGGCCTGTACACCTCCCCGCATCTTGTCCGCGTCGAGGAGCGCATCCGCATCGGCGACGATCTCGTCACCGCCGGGTCGTTCGCGCGGGCTCTCACGGCCGTCCGGGAAAGGGCGGAGGCGCTGGTCGTCTCCGGGGGGCTGCCCCATCCGCCGACCTTCTTCGAGGCCCTCACGGCGGCGGCCCTCCTCCATTTCGCCGAGGAAGCCGTGGATTGTGCGATCCTGGAAGTCGGCATGGGCGGGAGGTTCGACGCCACGAACGCGGTGACGCCCGTGCTTTCGGTCATAACGACCATCTCCCTGGACCATCAGACGTACCTGGGCGGGACACTGGCCGAGATCGCCTTCGAAAAAGCGGGGATCATCAAGCCTGGAGTCCCTGTCGTCTGCGGCGTCCGCCGGGGAACGGCCCTGAGGGTGATCCGCCGCCGGGCCCGGGAGCTTCGGGCCCCCGTCGTCGAGGTTTTTGGGCCGGGAACGGCGTTCGCCGCTGCCGCCGGAGGCGGCGCCCGGTTCGCTTACGATACGGGAAAGAGCCGGTATGAATTCAAGCCTTCCCTTCCCGGATTCCACCAGGGGGAGAATGCGGCCGTCGCCATCCGGGCTGCCGAGGTCCTCGACCGCGTCTGGAGGCCGCTCGACCAGGGGAAGATGATCGCCGCCGTCGGCCGCACGCGGTGGGAGGGCCGGCTGGAAACGGTCGGCTCGAAGCCGCCGGTCATCCTGGACGGGGCCCATAATCCCGAGGGCGCCGCTTCGCTCGCCGCCTATCTTCGCGACGCCGTGCGGAAGCCGGTCATCCTGATCTTCGATGCCATGAAGGACAAGGACATCGGGGCCATGGCCGCGTCCCTGTTCCCCCTCGCCCGAACGGTCGTTCTGACGAGGATCCCGATGGCCCGGGCGGCGGACCCGGAGGAGGTGCTCCGGCTCTGGAAAGGACGCCGCGGCAATATCCTCATCGAACCCGATATCGGGAAGGCCTTGAAGCTGGCCAAAGGCCTTGCCGGGGCGACGACTCCGGTCGTCGCCGCGGGCTCCCTGTTCCTGGTCGGGGAGATCAAGAAAATTGTTTTTTCGCGTTGAAAATGCTACATTTTCATCTACGGTTCCGGACCGGAAAATGACATGCTGGCCATCGATCTTACCTTCATCGTCATCTTCCTCCTTGTCTGGGTCCTCGTCCTCGTCCTGACCCGGGTGTTCTTCAAGCCCGTTGGCCGGATCCTGGAAAAGCGCCGCGGCCGCGAGTCCGCCGACCGCGACGCGGCCAAGGCCGCCATCGAGGCCGGGGAGCGGGACCTCCGCCGGATCGAGGACGAGCTCAGAGAGGCCCGGGCCTCTTCGGAGCGGATGCGGGAAGAGCTCGAGGCCCAGGCCCTCGGTGAAAAGGCCCGCCTCATCGCCGAGGTCCAAGCGGACACGCGCGACAGGATCGAGAAGGCCAAGGCCGAGCTCGAAGAACAGGTCCGCCGGCTCAAGGAGCAGTTGGAGGGCGAAGCCGGCCGCCTGGCGGAACGCATCGAAAAGAAGGTCGTACATTGAGGCTTCCAAAGACCGGTCTGGCCGCGATCATCCTCCTGGCGCTCTTTTTCTCGGGCGCGAGCCCGGCCGGGGAGGGGAGCGAGGCCGCTTCTTCGGACCTTCCGGCCAAGACCGTCAATTTCCTGATCCTCTTCGGCGGGCTGGGCTACCTCCTCTACAAGCCCGTTCGCGCCATGCTCGAAAAGAGGTCGGCGGATGTCCGGCGCTCCCTGGATGATGCCGCGACCGCCCGGGCCCTGGCCGAAGAGAAGGGCCTGGCGGCCAAGGGGCGATTGGAGGGCGTCGGCGCCGAGATCGAACGCATAAAGACCGAAGCCGCTTCGCGAAGCCGCTTCGAGAAGGAGCGGATCGCTCAGGCCGCCCGCGAGGAAGGAGCCCGGCTCCGGGAATTCGCCGCCCGGGAGATCGACCTCCAGGCGCGGGGCGCCGTTCGCGAGCTCAGGACCTTCGCCGCCGAGACGGCGACCTCGATCGCCCGGGAAAGGATCCGCAAGTCGCTCGGTCCCGAGGACCAGGCCGGGCTCGTCGATAAATCCATCGAAAGGCTTTCCAGGCTGAATGAGAAACCCCACGCTCGTTAGAAAGTACACCGAGGGGCTCGTCGGCGCCCTGGCGGACGAAGCCGAGTTCCGCCTCGTCCTCGGGGAGCTCGCGACGTTCGCCGCCCTCATCGCGGGCCGGGACGACCTCCGCGGGGCCCTGGAGAATCCGTTCCTGAACGCGCGGGTCAGGGCCGGCATCGTCGGCGAGATCCTTGAAACGAAGGGCGCCGGGGCGAAGACCGTCCGCCTCGTCCTCCTCCTCGTCGAGCATGGGCGCCTGGGGATCCTTCCGGAGATCGTGGCGACGGCCCCCGAGGCCTGGAACGAGCGGCAGGGGATCGCGACCCTCGAGGTCGCCTCGGTCGTCCCGCTGACGGACGGCCAGAAAGCGCGGCTGGAAGCGGCGCTCGAGCGCCTGGAGGGGAGGCCGGTGAGCCTGGGTTACCGGATCGACCCGGAGATCATCGGAGGCCTGACCCTCCGGAAGGGGAACGTCGTTTACGACGTCTCCGTCGAGGGCGACCTGTCGAGGCTCAAGGAAATCATCACCGAAGGGCAGTGACGACCATGGATATCAAACCCGACGAGATCACGAGGATCATTCAGCGCCAGATCGAGGGATATGAGAGCGACGTCGACATCCGGGAGGTCGGAACGGTGACGTCGGTCGGCGACGGCATCGCCAGGATCCACGGACTCGACCACGCCATGTACAATGAACTGCTCGAATTCTCCGAAGGGGTCCTCGGGATCGCCCTGAACCTGGAGGAGGACAGCGTGGGGGCCGTCCTCCTCGGGGAAGGCGCCCTCATCCGCGAGGGGGATACGGTCAAGAGGACCCACAAGATCATCCAGGTCCCGGCCGGCCCGGCCCTCGTCGGCCGCGTCGTCGATCCGCTGGGGAAGCCCCTGGACGGGAAGGGCCCTATCGCGACCGACGTCTTCATGGCCATCGAGCGGCTCGCCCCGGGCGTCGTGGACCGCCAGCCCGTGCGGGAGCCCCTCCAGACGGGCATCAAGGCCATCGACGCCATCATCCCCATCGGGCGCGGCCAGCGCGAGCTCATCATCGGCGACCGCCAGACCGGCAAGACCGTCATCGCCACCGACACCATCCTCAACCAGAAGGGAACGGGCGTCATCTGCGTCTACGTCGCCATCGGGCAGAAGAATTCGACCGTGGCCCAGGTCATCAAGGGCCTCGAAGACCACGGGGCCATGGAATACACGATCGTCGTCGCGGCCTCGGCCAGCGATCCGTCGCCCCTCCAGTACCTGGCCCCGTATTCCGGCTGCGCCATCGGGGAATATTTCCGCGACAACGGCGGGCACGCCCTGGTCATCTACGACGACCTGTCGAAGCATGCCGCGGCCTACCGGGAGATCTCTCTGCTTCTCCGGCGCCCGCCGGGGCGGGAGGCCTACCCGGGCGATGTCTTCTACCTCCACTCCCGTCTCCTCGAGCGGGCGGCCAAGCTCAGCGACGAGCTGGGCGGCGGGTCCCTGACCGCCCTGCCCCTCATCGAGACGCAGGCCGGGGACGTCTCGGGATATATCCCGACCAACGTCATCTCCATCACCGACGGCCAGATCTACCTCCTGCCCGAGCTGTTCAACGTGGGCATCCGGCCCGCCATCGACGTCGGCATATCGGTTTCCCGCGTCGGCGGGAACGCCCAGATCAAGGCCATGAAGCAGGTCGCCGGGAAGCTCCGGCTCGACCTGACCCAGTACCGCGAGCTCCAGACGTTCGCCCAGTTCGGGACGGAGCTCGACAAGACGAGCCAGGCCCAGCTCGACCGGGGCCTGCGCCTGACCGAGATCCTCAAGCAGGACCAGTTCGCCCCCCTCCCCGTGGAGAAGCAGGTCCTCATCATCTATGCCGGCAACCGGGGCTTCCTCGACGCGTTCGCGGTGGACAGGGTCCGGGAGTACGAGAAGAAGCTCTTCGCGTTCGTCGAGGCGGAGCGCCCGGACCTGCTGACGCGGATCGCCGCCAAGAAGCAGATCGACGCGTCGCTCGACGAGGACATCGGGGCGGCCCTGACCGAATTCAACGTCCGGTTCAAGGCGGAAGCGAAGTAGCATGCCCACCCTCATCAACCTGCGCCGGCGCATCCGGAGCGTCCGGAACAGCCAGCAGATCACCCAGGCGATGAAGACCGTCTCCATGGCCAAGTACAAGAAGGCCCAGAGGCACGTCCTCGAATCGAGGCCGTACTGGCACGTCTTCCCGGATATCGTCGCCCGGATCGTCGCCCTGGCGGGGGCGCAGGACCACCCCCTGATCGCCGAGCGGAAGGAGACGAAGGCCGAGGTCGTGATCGTGACCTCGGACAAGGGCCTGGCCGGGGCCTTCAACGCCAACCTCCTGGCGGGAGCCCAGGCGTTCCTCCGGGAAAAGGCCGGAACGGCGGAGCCCGGGCTCGTCCTCGTGGGCAAGAAGGCCGTCAACGCCTTCCGGAAGACCCGGTTCCGCGTCGACCGCGTCCTTTCCGAGGGGACCGACAAGCTCGACCGTGAGGAGATCCGGGAGCTGGCCGCGTTCCTGATGAGGACCTACGCCCTCAACCGGACCGACGCGGTCTACATCGTCCACAACGAGTTCAAGTCCATCGTCGCGCCCCGCGTCGTCATCGACCGCCTTCTGCCCGTCTCCCGGCCTCCGGCCGGCGACGGGGCCCCCCTGCCCTTTCCCGATTGGGAGCCCGAAGCGGACCGGCTGCTGGCGTCGGTCCTGCCCCTCTACGTGGAGAGCCGGATCTTCCACGCCCTCGGCGAATCCCAGGCGGCCGAGCAGGCGGCCCGAATGATGGCCATGGATAATGCGACCAAGAACGCCGAGGACCTCATCACGGACCTCGTCCTCGTCCTGAACAAGATCCGCCAGGCGACGATCACCAAGGAGCTGTTGGAGATCATGACCGCGGTCGACGCGCTGGCCAAATAACCCCAATGATCGGAGACTGACATGGCGGAGACAAAAGGGAACATCGGCAAGGTCGTTCAGGTCATCGGGCCCGTCGTCGACGTCCTGTTCCGGGAATGCGAGCTGCCCACGATCTACACGGCCATACGGATCACGAGCGAAGGGTTCGACGCCCCGTCGCCGATCGACATCGTCGTCGAGGTCGAACAGCATATCGGGGAGGACAAGGTTCGCTGCGTGTCCATGCATCCGACCGACGGCCTGTCCCGGGGGATGAAAGCCGTGAGCCTCGGGGTCCCGATCGAGGTCCCGGTGGGCGAGGGGACCCTCGGCCGCATCCTGAACGTCATCGGGGAGCCGGTCGACCGCATGGGCCCCGTGGCGGCGGCCGAAAAGTATTCCATCCACCGCGTCCCGCCGCCGCTCGACGAGCAGAGCACCCGGCTCGAGGTCTTCGAGACGGGGATCAAGGTCATCGACCTCATCCAGCCCTTCCTCAAGGGCGGCAAGATCGGCCTGTTCGGCGGGGCCGGGGTCGGCAAGACCATCATCATCCAGGAGCTCATCCACAACGTGGCCATGAAGCACGGGGGCGTTTCCGTCTTCGCCGGGGTCGGCGAGCGGACGCGCGAGGGGAACGACCTCTGGCTCGAGATGAAGGGGACGGGTGTCATCAACAAGACGACGCTGGTCTACGGCCAGATGACCGAGCCGCCGGGGGCGCGCCTGAGGGTCGGGCTGACCGCCCTGTCGATGGCCGAGTATTTCCGGGACGAGCTCGGCCAGGACATCCTCCTCTTCATCGACAACATCTTCCGGTTCGTCCAGGCGGGCTCCGAGGTCTCGGCCCTGCTCGGCCGGATGCCCTCGGCCGTCGGCTATCAGCCGAACCTGGCCACGGAGCTGGGCGAGCTCGAGGAGCGGATCACCTCGACCAAGAAGGGGTCCATCACCTCGGTCCAGGCCATCTACGTCCCGGCCGACGATTTCACGGACCCCGCCCCGGCGACGACGTTCTCCCACCTCGACGCCACGACCAATCTCGACCGCGGCCTGACGGCGATGGGCATCTACCCGGCCGTCGACCCGCTGGCCTCGTTCTCCCGCATCCTCGACCCGAGGATCGTCGGCGAGGAGCACTACCGGGTCGCCCGCCGGGTCAAGGAGATCCTCCAGAGATACAAGGACCTCCAGGACATCATCGCCATCATGGGCATCGAAGAGCTCTCCGAGGACGACAAGCTCGTCGTCGCCCGGGCCCGGAAGATCCAGCGGTTCATGTCCCAGCCCTTCCACGTGGCCCAGGAGTTCACGGGCCGGCCGGGGAAGTACGTGACGGTCGAGGAGACCGTCCGCGGGTTCCGGGAGATCACGGAGGGCGCCCACGACGACAAGCCCGAACAGGCGTTCTACATGGCGGGGTCCATCGAGGACGTCATCCAGCGGGCCGAGGAGATGCGGACCGCATGACCATCCGGCTCAAGGTCATCACGCCGCGGAGGCTCCTCGCCGACGCCGATGCGGACTTCGTTTCCCTGCCGACCCTCGAAGGGGAGATCGGGATCCTGCCGGGTCACCGGCCCCTGTACGCCGCTCTCGGCCGCGGCGTGCTGGCGTTCCGGGCGAACGGCGACGAGGAGAGATTCCCCGTCAAGGGCGGGTTCGCCGAGGTCCGGCCGGACGAGGTCGTCGTCGTCACCGAAGTGGGCGAAGATGAGCGCGCCGAAACTCCCGAATGACCGGGACGAGACCCTGGACCCGTTCTACCGCGGGCGTTTCCGCTTCTTCCAGGGGCGGAAGGGATACCGCTTCTCGGTGGACGCCCCGCTCCTCGCGGATTTCGTGAGGACGCGCCCCTCCGACGAGCTCCTCGAGCTGGGGACGGGGAGCGGCGTCATCTCCATCCTGCTCAGCATCAAGCCGTTCGCGCGCATCACCGCCCTCGAGGTCCAGGAGCGGCTGGCGGACCTGGCCCGGCGGAACGTCGCCCTCAACGGGCTCGAGGACCGCATCGAGATCGTCCGGGCGGACTTCCGGGCCTGGGATCCCGGCCGGAAATTCGATGTCGTATTTTCCAATCCCCCCTACATCCGGGGCCGGAGGGGGCGGCTGGCCGCGGACGAGGAGAAGAGCGTCGCCAAGCATGAGATAATGGGCGACATAAATGATATAATGCGGGCGACCCGGGCCTTCCTCAAAGCGGACGGCCGGGCCTATTTCGTCTATCCGGGCAAGCGGAGAAAGGACTTCGAGGACGCCGTGAGCGCGCAGGACTTCGGGATCGGGGCCCTGCGGCCCGTCCTCTCGCGGGAAGGCGAAGAGGCGAGCCTTTTCCTCGCGATGTGCGGCCTCTCCTTCGGGGGCGAGCCGGACCTCCCTCCGCTCGTCCTCTACGGCCCGGACGGGAGATACACTTCCGAAGCGGAGGCCATCTTCTCGGGAAGGACGGCGGAATGAGCATTGTCGCGAACCTGAAACGCGTGTGGAACTACCGGGTCCTCATCCAGAACCTGGTCAGCCGGGAGCTCAAGGCCCGCTATCGGGGGACCGTTCTCGGCTTCCTCTGGTCGTTCTTCAACCCGCTCCTCCTGATGATCGTCTATACCGTCGTCTTCGGGTTCATCATCCAGCCCCGGGACCCGGCCTTCGAGGGCTCCCCCTGGCTTTACGCCCTGTTCCTCTTCTGCGGGGTCCTGCCCTGGACCTGGTTCTCGTCGACCCTGCTCGAATCGGCCAACGTCCTGATGATCAACGGGAACCTCATCAAGAAGATCCTCTTCCCGGCCGAGATCCTGCCCGTGGTCACCGTGACCAGCAACCTCATCAACTTCCTCTTCGGCCTGCCCATCCTGCTCGCCTTCATCCCGATCCTCGGCAAGCCCTTCACCCCCTACGTCCTCTTCCTGCCCGTCGTCATCCTGGTCCAGTACGTCTTCACCCTCGGTTTCGGCCTCCTCATCTCCGTCGCTGACCGTCCACTTCCGGGACATCAAGGACATCCTGTCCAACCTCCTGACCTTCTGGTTCTTCGCGACGCCGATCATCTATCCCCTCTCGTTCGGGACCATCTCGAAATCGGGCTTCCTCCGGACGCTCCTCAACCTCAATCCGATGACCCACATCATCGGGGGCTACCAGAGCTGTCTGTTCTACGGGGAGCTCATCCACTGGAAGAAGCTCGGCGTGACGTTCCTCGTCGGGCTCCTGATGTTCTGGGTCGGGTACACGGTCTTCGACAGGCTCCGCGACTCCTTCCCGGAGGAGGTCTGAATGAACGCCATCGAGGTCGAGAACGTCTCCCGCGTCTATCAGAAGTACTCCGCCCGCCACCGGTTCCAGACCTTCAAGAGCGCCCTGGTCAAGGGGGACTTCGTCAAGTCGATCCGGGCCGACGAGCTCGTGACGGCGCTCGACGATGTCAGCTTCAACGTCGAAAAGGGGCAGACGCTCGGCCTCATCGGCGAGAACGGCTCGGGCAAGAGCACGATGCTCAAGATCGTGGCCGGGATCGCCAAGCCGAGCTCCGGGCAGCGTGACGACGAACGGCAAGGTCTCGGCCCTCATCGAGCTCGGCGCCGGCTTCCATCCCGAGATCTCGGGGCGGGAGAACGTCTTCATCAACGGCATCATGCTCGGGCTCTCGAAGAAGGAGATCACCGCGAAGTTCGACGAGATCGTCCGGTTCGCCGAGCTCGAGGACTTCATCGACGCCCCCGTCAAGACCTACAGCTCCGGGATGTACATGAGGCTCGGCTTCTCCGTGGCCATCAACGTCAATCCGGAGATCCTCCTCATCGACGAGGTCCTGGCCGTCGGCGACGCCTCCTTCATCCCCAAGTGCCTCGACCGGATCGACGACTTCCGCCGCCGGAAGAAGACCATCCTCTTCGTCAGCCACGACCTGGCCACGGTGGAGAAGATCTGCGACCGGGTCATCTGGCTCAAGAACGGCCGCGTCGCGGCCTCCGGCGAGCCGAAGCGGATCGTCGACGCCTACCTCCAGGACGTCACCGTGAAGCAGGAAAAGGCCTTCGAGAAGAAGAGCGAGGCCGCCGCGGTCGCGACCGAGGTCGCCGTGGAGGAGCGGCGCGAGAACCGGTGGGGACGGCGCGAGATCGAGATCCGCAATGTGACCCTCCGGAGCCTTCAGGGGCAGCCGAAGCACGTCTTTTCTCCGGACGAAGGCATGATCATCGAGATGGACGTCGTCGCGCCCACCCCGACCGACGATTTCGTCTTCGGCGTGGGGCTCTTCAATTCCCAGGGCGTCTCCTGCTACGGGACCAACACGCATCTCGAGGACCTCGAGTCCGTGCGCATCGACGGCGAGGGGCGGGTCGAGTTCCGGATCGGGAAGCTCAACCTGATCAACGGGACGTACTACCTCGACGTGGCCGTCCACAAGAGGGACGGCTATCCCTACGATTATCACCAGAACCTCTATTCGTTCCTGGTCTCCTCCAATCTCAAGGACGTCGGCGTCGCCCGCCTGGCGCACGAGTGGACCTTCAGCCCGAATATCCGGCTCGGCAGCCCCGGACAAGAAGCGGCCTTGAGAGACCCCAAGATCAAGAGCCTGCGCGAGCTCCTCCCGATCCGGAGGGCGCTCCGGAAGGAAGGGGAAGACGGTCGTTTTCACCAACGGCTGTTTCGACCTCCTGCATGCCGGGCACGTCCGGCTCTTCCGAAAGGCGCGGGAGCTCGGGGACGTCCTCATCGTCGCCCTGAACACGGACGCTTCGGTCCGGAAGCTCAAGGGCCCGTCGCGTCCCGTCTTCCCCCTCCGGGAGCGGCTCGAGATCCTGTCCGCCTTCGCCGACATCGACTACGTGACCTGGTTCGCGGAGACGACGCCCCGGAAGATCGTTGCCGCGCTCCTCCCCGACGTCCTGGTCAAGGGCGGCGACTGGGGCCCGGACAGGGTCGTCGGCCGGGCCGAGGTCGAGGCCGCCGGCGGGAAGGTCGTTATCGTGCCCTATCTCAAGGGCAGCTCCAGCTCCAGCCTCATCGACAGGATCGAGGCCGCCGCGGTCAGTCCAGGTAATAGCCGATCGAGCAGAAGCTGACCCAGTGGCGCAGGGAGAAGGGGGCGGTCGTGCCCATCCCCGTCTTCGTGAGCGGCAGAACGCCTTCGCTATAGGTGTCCGAATACCGGAAGAGCGTCCCCGCGAGCCTCTTGCCCATCGTCAGGGCGACGATCTTTTCCGCTGCGAGGAGCCCGAAGGGAACGGAATACTTGCCGCACCAATAGGTGTTCCTGTAATCGATATAGGTCGCCCCCCAGAGCTCCTTCGTCAGCCCTTCGATCCTTGGCCGCGTTCACCGGCCCCGTGAGGTAGCCGGCGATGAGACGGCGGTCGAGGGCGGTCGCTTTCTCCCAGGCCTCGACTCCCTCGCCGAACGGGGAGTTGTCGAAATCCTTCCCGTAATGGTTGCCGTCCGATGAGATGAGGAAGGAGATGTCCTTCCCCGGGACAAGACCCTCGTCACGGATGTAATCGGAGACAATGGCCGCCAGCTTTGCCGCGACCTCTTCCATGCGGGCATAGGGCATGGGCGCGACCATGATGGGCGTGATCTTCACGTCCGGGTTGTAGTACTGGAGGAAAGGAAGGAGGGCTTCGATGGAGTGTTCGAGCTCATGGGCCTTGTCGTTGACCAGGAACATGTCCTTGTCCAGGCGGGCCTTGATGCGCTCCCGGAGCCCGGAGATTCCGATCGGTTTCGCCAATCCGGGGAAAGCGTCGTATCCTTCGAGGATGAGGACGCCTCGGGGATCGCCGATCTCCTTCCGGACCGCTCCATGGGTGACGCCGAAGACGACGACCTCCCTCGTCCGGAGGGCTTTGAAGAGCGGATGATAAACGCGTCCGGCGTAAAGGTAATCGTCGTGCGGGGAGATGGCGGCGACAAGCCCCTTGCCGGGGAAGGCGTCCGCGTCCCTGGAGTCGAGGTACTCCACGAGACGGGCCATGCTTGGCGGGCTCCAACAGAAGCCGACGTCGTCGCGGACGGGACGGGTGGTCCCTGCCCCGAGGGGGGTCGTCATGAGCGCCACGGCGATGACCGCGAAGATCCTGTTCATGTGATGCCCTCCCACAGGTCGCTCAAAGGAAGATAAGGCAGACGATCCCGAGCGCGACCAGATAATATCCGAAGTAATGAAGCTTCCCTCGATCGACGAAACCGAGCAGGAGCTTCAGGGCCACGATACCGACGGCGAGGCTGATGGCGAACGCCGCGACGAGAAGTCCGGGGGACAAGGACCCTGCGGAGACGCCCTTCAGCTCCAGGAAGGCGGCCCCGAGAATGACCGGCAAGCCCAGGAGAAAAGAGAACCGCCCGGCTTCCTTTCGTTCCGTCCCGACGAGGAGCGCGGTGCTGATCGTCGTCCCCGACCGCGATACGCCGGGCAGGATGGCCAGGGCCTGGGCGATCCCGATCGCGGCCGCTTTCGGGGCGTCGAGCGGCCCGGACGGACGTTTCCTCAGGGCGGAGGCGAAGAGGAAGGCCGCCGTCACGAAGAACAGGATGCCCGTCGCCCGAGGATTCAGGAACATCCCTTCGAAGAAATCCTTGAAGACGATGCCTGCGACCGCGGCCGGGATCGTCGCGAGGACCAGGAATGCCGTCGTCCTGAGGGAGGCCCGCTTCTTCGCCGCGTCCCGCGAGAAGAGGCCGGAGACGATCGACAGGATGTCGTTCCGGAACACCCAGACGATGGCGGCCGCCGTCCCGAGATGGAGCGTCGCGTCGAGGAGGACGTTGTCCCGGTTCCAGGACAGGAAGTGCTGGGCGATGACGAGGTGGCCCGAGGAGGACACCGGCAGGAACTCCGTGATCCCCTGGATCAGGGCGAGCAGGGCAACGGTCAGGAGATCCATGGGCCGATGATAATCTTATCCCCCGACCCCTTCAAGGGCGGGCGCGCTTCCCCGCCGGGGGGAAGGAGCTTCGAGCGGGCTCAGAAGCCCACGGTCTTGAAACCCGCCTTCTCCTTCAGCTTCGTCAGGTAGGTCGTGAAGGCCGCCTGCTGTTTCCCCGTCTTGAGCTGGGTCTCGATCTCGGCCTTGGCCTCTTCCAGGGGGCGAGTCTCCTTCTTGCGGCCCTCGATCTTCAGGATGTGGTAGCCGTAGTTCGTCTCCACGATGCCGCTGAGCTCGCCGACCGGGACGGAGAAGGCGGCGTCCTCGAAGGGCTTGACCATGGCTCCGCGGCCGAAATCCTCGTAGAGCCCGCCGTTATCCTTGGACCCCGGGTCTTCCGAGTACTGCTTGGCCAGCTCGGCGAAATCCTCGCCGGCCTTGGCCTTGGCGAGGACCTCCTCGATCTTCTTGCGGGCCGCGGCCTTCTCGGCGTCCGTCTTTCCCTGCGTCAGCAGGAGGATATGCCGGACGGAGGCCGTCTTGTCCTCGGCATAGGCCTTGGCGACGTCCTCGGGCGAGATGGCGATCTCCTTCGAAAGCGAGGCTTCGAGGAAGGCGTTGATGAGGATCTGCTCGCCGAGGGTCTTCTTGACGTGCTCGATGTTGAGCTCGCTCGCCTTCAGGGCATCCAGGAAGCCCTGTTCCCCGCCCGCCCGCTCGTATTCGGACTTGAGGGCTTTCTCCAGCTCCCCCGCGGGCGCGGCGGTCTTGGCTTTCATGGCCTCATCGAGCAGGAGCTTCTTCTCGGCGAGCTGGACGGCGCTGCGCTCGATGATCGACTTCACCTGGGCGGCTTCGAGGTCTTTGAGCTGGGCGGACCGGGTCCCCACGTTGTCCCGGATGGCCTGGAGGACCTCCCCGGTGGTGACGTCGAATCCCTTGGTCTTGACGAGAACATTATTGGCCGCCGGGTCGAGCGACGGGACCTTGGCCGAAAGCTCCTTGGCCAGCGTGTAGGCCGGCGTGCCTTCCTTGAGCCCCACGTTCTCGGCCTTGCGGGCGCAGCCCGCGAGGAGGAACACCAGGGCGAGGGATAATGCCGCGATTCTCTTCATCGTCGTCTCCTTGAAGCCGCTGTGATCGAATAAACAGTAAACCACATCGCGGGCCCAAATACAAATGGTCCTATCCGGCCGGAGCGCCGTCTACTTGCAGGTCACGATCGTCTCGTGATAGACGATGCCGCGCTCCTTGAGCCCGTCCAGCATGAACTTCACGCACTCGGGGATCTGGCCGATGGATTCGGGGGCCGAGATGCCCTTGCGGGCGAACAGGCCGCGGGCGATCATGCGGGCCGCCACCGTGGCCGTGTAGCCCGTCGTCCGGGCCATGGAATGGACCCCGGTCGCGTCGTCGTAGCGGTCGAACAGGTCGTAGGTCGTGCTGATGGACCGTCCCTTCTTCTTGCCCTCGACGATGATCCTCATGACGGTGAGGTCGACCTCTCCCTCATGGAGCTTCCATTTCGGGAAGAGGAGCTTCGCGGTGAAGTCGACCGGGCGGATGCGGACGCCCTTGATCTCGATCTCCTTGGCTTCGAAGAAGCCGGTCTCCCGCAGGACGGCCATCTTCTCGATGTGGCCGGGGTAGCGGAGGGTCTTCTCCTTCATGTTGGGGACGTCGAGGGTCTTGGCCAGGGTCCGCAGGCCGTCGGTGTTGAAGGCCTCGAGGGTCCCGACCACGGGGAAGTTCATGAGCTCGGGGTCGGACAGGGCCGGGCGGATGACCATCTGCCCGTTCTCGATGTAGCGGGCCGGCCGGACATATTCCTCGATGACGTCGGCCGGGGAGAAGACGGCCTTGTACTCGTAGGGCCATTCCCGGACCTCCGGCAGGCCGCCGACGTAGATCGTGATGCTCTCCGGCTCGTCGAGCTTCTGGCGGGCGTGGGCGGCGAGGATGTTGCTCATGCCGGGAGCGACGCCGCAATCCACGACCGCGGTGACGTCCTTCTTCCGGGCGATGGCGTCCAGCTCGAACGCGTCCTCGGGGAAGAATGCGATGTCGACGACGGTCTTCCCGGCCTCGAGGACGGTCTGGAGCGTCCGGAAGCCCATGGAGCCGGGGACGGCGCTGATGACCATATCGTGCTTCTGCACGATCCTCCGGACGATCTTCTCGTCCGAAAGGTCTTCCTGGATGGCCGTGACGCCCTTGGCCTTCTTGACCCGGGCCAGGGCTTGGGCGTCCTTATCGACGACGGTGACCTTGAAATCCTTGTCCTTGGCGAGGTCGAGGGCCATCGGGCCGCCGACCAGGCCCGAGCCTAATACGACGATCTTCTTCATGATGCCTCCTTCGGGCAGAATCGGGGGGAGCCGCTCGAGGTCGGGGGATGGGCCGACGCGGGATTACAGCCCGCTGAAGAGGTTCACGTAGCCGACGAGTCGCGCGCCGATGCCTTCGGAGGCCCGGGGGACGCGGAACCTGGCGGTCGTCATGGTCACATTGTAGGGACCGGACGCGCGGCTGTCAATTAAAAGGGCGAGACGAGCGAGACAGGCGAGACAAGCGAGACGGGAGGCTGGTCTCAAACGCATGTTTTAAAGGCAAAGCCGGGTGGGGCGGGCGGGACTTGTAGCCGCAGGCTTCAGCCTGCGTTGACAGGAGCGGGACAGGCGAGACGAACCGGACGGGCGCCGGACCCCGTTACCGGCGTCGGAGGGCGCTCTTGATCTCCGCGATGCCGACGCCGAGGACCTGCCGGGCGATGATGTCCAGCGCCTGTTCGTCGCCCTGGAAATGCATCGTCGTGTGCGCATGGCTCAAGGACTCGGCCGGGTGCCAGGGCCGCCGCCGGGGAAGAGGACTCCAGCTCGTAGAAGGGGCCCATGGGCTTGGCGCCGGGCGAGGCCGGGCCGTCGTTGTAGCTGTTGACGACATCGCCCGCGTAGGGGTCTTCCTGGATCCGCCACATCGAATTGACATATTCCGCCGCCCCTTCGGGGAGGGTCAGGTGGACGATCGTCAGGACGCTCCGCTCGGCGTCATAGCTCCCGGCAAAGGGCAGGGCCCGCCGCGGCGCGATACCGATCTTGCTCCGGAACAAGCCGTCCCCGCTGAAGAAGATGACCCCGTCGCCGACGACGAGCCGGTCCGCGGGGACCTTGCCGAAATACGCATCGTTGACGACGGGCCCGAGCTCCGCTTCCGGGCCGCGCTTGAAGGGGACGACGATGGTCGTGGCGGGCGAAGGATTGAACATGCCCAGGATCCAGATCGAGAGCAGACCGGAATCCTTGACCCAGGGGTTCTTCCCCGTGTTCGTGATCCGGTTATCGGACCGGAACGCGACCGTCCCGACTCCCGGGGGAACGGTCACGCCCAGGGCCGCCAGTTCCGGGGGCCCCAGGAGGCTTATCGTCCGTTCGACCTCGAGGTCGAAGACGGTGCCCGAATAATTGACGAGGCGCATGTCCTTCCTGAAGGTGATGCGGTCCGACGCCCGGGAGGCGACCTCGAACGCGCCCTCGTTGACCGGCGGGGGGGTGAACCAGTGCGCGAGATCGAACGGCTCGCCGGGCTTGAAGAAGACGGAGAACTGGCCGCCCTCGGGCCCGAGCCAGAAGCGGTCCTCGCCGCCGAACGCGTTCATGTGCGGGTCGTTGACCTTGGAGGCGAGGAGCTCCCGGTTGATCCAGCCGAAGCTCGGCCCGTCCGGGCCGCCCGCCGTGCTCGTCATGACCCGGCCCTGGAGGTCGGGATTCACGGCGACCCGGGCGGCGCCGTCCTTGTCGGTGAGGACGACCACGCCGGTGTGTTTCTCGAGGAAGGCGACGTCGTCCTTGAAAAGGACTCCCGCGGGCGGAGGCGTCTTCGCGGGCTTGGCGCAGGCGGCCGCCAGGAAAAGGAGCGGAACGATGGTCCAGAACGAGTCTTTCATGCGTCCTCCAGGACGCCATGATAACCCAAACCCTGCTTTCAGGCAAAAAAAGGGCCCGCCTCTCCCGGAAGCATCCGGGGGAAACGGGCCTTCTTCCCTAACGAGCCTTTTATGCTCTTGCTCAGGAGCGGCGTCGGCAGCCGCTCTTGCAGTGCGAGACTCTCGGGATCGTGAAGCGCTTCATGAGAGCTCCTTTCGTCGATATCGATTTAAATCCTACAATAATAGTAGTGTATTGTCAAGAGGAGAGCCGGCGGATGTCCCTTTACGCCCGCGGGCCGGACGCCCGGACCAGCATCCGGCCGAGCCAGCGCCAGATGCCCCGGTTGAAATCGTAGCTCGGCGGCGTCCCTTCGAGGAGGGCCTTGTAGCTGAAGGGGGCGTCGCCGGGGGCCTGGCGGTGGACGGGATCGCTCTCCCAAAGAAGCCGGTGCTCGGGGTGGAACTGGACGCCCAGGACGTTGGGGAACCTCTCGTGCTCGACGGCTTCGACGATCTTCCCGTCCAGGGACGAAGCGATCGCCCGCCACCCCGTCCCCATCTTTTCAAGGGCCTGATGGTGGGAGCTGAGGATCCGCGGGCTGTCGGAGCCCTTGAAGCCCATGGCCGCGCAGAACTTGCCCTTTTCCTCGAGCCGGATCCTGTGGAAGTTGTAGCTGATGAGCCCGTCCAGGGGGTAGAGCTTGATATACGGATTATTGTGCCATTGCTGGGGATCGAGAGCGAGGATATCCTCGACGTTCTTCGCCCCGTAGACCTCGTCCCAGATGTCCTGGACGAGGGTTCCTCCCGTTCCGACGTTGAGGCTCTGGCAGCCCAGACAGATGCCCAGGACAGGGAAGTCCGGCCTGCCTTCGAGAAGCCCTTTGAACGACGGGTCCTGAGCCCCCCCAGCAGGTGGAAGATGGCCGATACTTCGAAATAATGGCGAACGGGGTCCTCGATAGCCGTGAGCGGGCTCGTCTTTTCCTTGAAGACCGCGGGTGGAATGTCGGGACCGCCGAAGAAGATGATGCCGTCCGAGGCCCGGAAGATCCGCTCGTACTCCGGAGTGCAGGCGTTCGTCCCGAAGAGGGCGTCCTCGGGGATGTCCGCCGAAACGGTGTGGAAATGGAACCAATCGATGCCCTTCTCCCGGACGTAGGCGCGGGCGGCGGCGTAATCCGTCGCTTCCCGGGCATGATGGACGCCGACCACGACGAGCCCCGGGACGTCCAGGGCCCCCGTCCTCCTCAGGGCCTCGATGTTCCGGATCGTCCCCACGGAGGGATAGAAGACGGCGAGTCTCACGCCTTCGTGTTTCACGGGCGCGGTGTCGAAGAAGCGGTCCGGGGTTTGGGCGCCGAGGAGCGCCGATACGGCGAGGATCCCGAGAGCGAACCCCGCGGCCTTATTGAGCCCGGTCAGTTTCATCGTTCCCTCCTGGTCGCGATCGTCGGGCGGAAATCCCTTCCGACCCCGGGATTATATCCGCCCCGGGAGGCCTTTGACAAATGTTATAATGACGGCCCGGACCGCATCCGGGGGGAGGGCGCTCATGAAGACGGTTCCCGGAGAGTTCTACGCCGGCACCAAGGCCTCGGAGACCCCCCGCTATGCCGTCATCGACGGCCGCCGCTTCGAGGTCCGGGAGGTCCTGGAGAGGAAGCGGACCCTGGATCCGAAAACGGGTGTCGTCGAGGAGCGGTTCCGGTGCCGACTCGAGGACGGCCGGGTCGTGGATATCGTCGCCTGAAATGGACGGGACCGTTCGAATGGTCTAGAATGTCCGGGTGAGCCTGGGTTTTCTCTTCGATACGCCGGAATTCAAAGAGGTCCTCGAGTCCGTCCGGCGCGGGGACAAGGGGGTCCGGATCGCCGGCGTCCACGACGCCGCCATGCCCTACCTCCTGGCCGGTCTCTCCCTTAAGCTCGGGAAGCGTCTGGTATGTGTCCGTCCGCCGTCCAGGGACCTCGATCCCCTCGAAAGGGAATGCCGGTTCTATCTGGGCCAGCTTCGCTCGACGGTCCCGACGAGCGTCCTTCCGGCCCTCTCCGACGAACCTTACCTGGAGATCCCCCCCTCCCTCGAAGCCGTATCGTCGCGGATGCGCTTCCTGTACGACATCCGGTCCGGAAAGCCTTCCCTCGTCCTGACGAACCCGTTCGGCCTCCTGAAGCCTCTTCCTTCTCCCGAGGACCTCGACCGCTCGTTCCTGAAGCTCGAGGTCGGGGAAAAGGCCGACCGCGACGACCTCCTCAGGACGTTCGCCGAATACGGATATTCGCGCGAGGACATCATCGCGTCTCCGGGCGAATACGCCTGGCGGGGGGGCATCGTCGACGTCTTCCCTCCCTGGCAGGACGCTCCCGTCCGGATCGAGTTCGCCGCCGACACCGTGGCTTCGCTCCGCGAGTTCGACACGGGGACCCAGCGCTCGCTCCGCCGCCTGGACCGGGCCCTCGTGCCCTCCCTCCGGGAGTTCCCCGGAACGCCGGAATTCCTCGAGGAATGGATCCGGCGCGCCCGCAGGGCCGGCGGCGGGGCCCGGGCCGACCTCGAGGAGAAGATCCGGTTCCTCGAAGGCGGCGAATACCTCCCCTCGTTCGCCTATCTATCCCTCCTCGCCCGGGAGCGGTTCGTCCCGTTCACCCGGTACCTCGAGGGTTCCGTCTTCGTCTTCGACGACCGGGACGAGATCGACAGGGAGTGGAAAAAGACGATGGAGGAGCTCGCGGAGCATCGCGCCGAGCTGGAGAAGAGCCGCGCGTTCTCCCTTCCCCCCGAGGCGATCTATCCTCCCGCACCTCTGGAAGGCCGTCTCCCGGGACGCCCTCGTCATCCAGGAATTGGGCGCAGAGCCCGACCGCACGACGGTCTCCTTCGCCTTCCAGCCGGTCCCGAAGTTCGACAACCGGATCGCCTTCTTCCTCGAGTACCTGAAGAAGCTCGGCGAGGAGCGGGACCTCTGCTATATCTATCTTTCCAACCAGGGGACCCGGCAGAGACTGGCGGCCCTGCTCGCCGAGAGCGGCATCCCGGCGGTCGAGTCCGCCGACCCGTTCGCCGTGCCGAAAAGCGGCGAGGTCAGCCTCCTCATCGGCGAGCTGGACGAAGGATTCGCCTACCCGAGGGCGAAGATCCTCGTCTTCGCCGAGCGGGACATCTTCACCGAGGAGAAGGTCCTCGTCCACCGCGTTTCGCGGAAGCCCTTCTTCTCGCAATTCCAGGACCTCGAGAGCGGCGATCTCGTCGTCCACACGGATTACGGCGTCGGCGTCTTCCATGGCCTGCGCCGGGTCGAGGTGGACGGGAAGAGCCGGGAGTTCATCGAGCTCCTCTATCGCGACGACGACAAGCTCCTCGTGCCCGTCGAGGACCTGAATCTCGTCCAGAAGTTCTCCAAGATCGGCGACGTCGTGCCGCCCCTCGACAAGCTGGGCACGGCCACCTGGCAGAAGACCAAAGCCCGGACCCGGAAAGCCGTGGAGGCGATCGCCCGGGAGCTTCTCGAGCTCTATGCCCGGAGGAAGTCGGTCCGGGGCATCGCCTTCAGCCCCGAGGGCCCCTGGGGATCGGAGTTCGAGAAGATCTTCGAGTTCGAGGAGACGGAGGACCAGCTCAAATCCATCCGCGAGATCATCAACGACATGGAGTCCGAAACGCCCATGGACCGCCTGCTCTGCGGCGACGTCGGGTACGGGAAGACCGAGGTCGCGATGCGCGCCGCCTTCAAGGCCGTCATGGACGGGAAACAGGTGGCCGTCCTCTGCCCGACCACGGTCCTGGCGAGCCAGCACCTCAAGACGTTCAAGTCCCGGATGATCCTCTTCCCGGTGCGCGTCGAAGGGTTGACCCGGCTCCAGTCCCAGGACCGAGCAGAAGGCCATCCTCGAGGGCCTCGGAAAGGGGTTCGTCGATATCCTCGTCGGCACCCACCGGATCCTGTCCAAGGACGTCGTGTTCAAGGACCTCGGGCTCCTCGTCGTCGATGAAGAGCAGAGGTTCGGCGTCAGCCACAAGGAGAAGATCAAAGGCCTCCGGGCGAATATCGACGTCCTGACCCTGACGGCGACGCCCATCCCGCGGACCCTCAACATGTCGCTGACCGGTCTTCGCGACATCAGCCTCATCGAGACGCCGCCCCGGGACCGGCTGTCCGTCCACACCGTCGTGACGCCCTGGAACGCCAAGCTCGTGGCCTCGGCCATCCGCCAGGAGCTCAACCGCGGCGGGCAGGTCTACTACGTCCACAACCGCATCGAGGACATCGATAAGGTGGCCCATCTCGTGGAAAAGCTGGTCCCTCAGGCCCGCGTCGTCACCATCCACGGCCGGATGGCCGGCCCCGTCCTCGAGAAACGGATGATGGCCTTCATCGCCCGCGAGTACAACGTCCTCGTCTCGACGACGATCATCGAGAACGGCATCGACATCCCGCTCGTCAACACCCTCATCGTCGACCGGGCGGACCTCTTCGGGCTGGCCCAGCTCTACCAGCTGCGCGGCCGGGTGGGCCGCTCCGCCCGCCAGGCGACGGCCTATTTCCTCGTCCCTCCGCTCACGGAGCTCACGCCGCTCGCCAAGGAGCGTCTCAAGGCCCTCAAGGAGTTCTCGGAGCTGGGTTCGGGGTTCCGGCTGGCGGCCAAGGACCTCGAGATCCGCGGCGCCGGGAACCTCCTCGGCCACCGCCAGAGCGGGACGATGGAGGCCGTCGGCTACGAATATTTCATGCAGCTGCTCGACCAGGCGATCCGCGAGCAGAAGGGCGAGGCCGTCGAAGAGGTCAAGACGGAGATCAACCTCAAGGCCGATATCCGCGTGCCCGAGGACTACCTCCCGCAGGTGAACCTCCGGCTCAACCTGTACAAGCGGCTGTCCTCGGTCGAGGACCTGGCCGAGATCGAGCGGATCCGGACCGAGATCCGGGACCGGTTCGGGGACATCCCGGCGAGCGTCGCGAACCTCCTTCGCTACGGGGCCGTCAAGTTCCTGGCCGGGCGGCTCCGGATCGAATCGCTGGACCGGACCGAGGAGCGGCTTGTCATCAAGTTCTATCCGACCACGGGCGTGGACCTTTCCCGGATCCCGTCCCTGCTCAAGAGGCACCGGGGGTCGATGACCCCCCAAGGGGTCATGTCCCTGAGCCTGGGCGCGGTCCCGGACGCGGAATTCCTCGAGGCAACCATCGGCGTCTTGAAGGAGTTGACCGGTTATACTACAATGAGTTGAATATAAAAAAGATGAGAGCTCTCGATCCCAGGATCTTCCCGCCGGCCGCCCTCGCGGTGATCCTCGGAGTCTCCTGCTTTCGCCGCCTGCAAGAGCGCGGGGAAGGGGCCGGGAGAGACCGGATCCGGGAGCGGGAAGGCCGGGAACGCGATCGTCCTGGAGGTCGAAGGAACGGCCTACAGCAATGCCGACCTGGACAGCTACTTCAGGGACAATGCCGGGAAGGGCGAGCTTTCTCCCGCCTCCCTGAGCCGCCTCTACGACCAGTTCGCCGAGGAAAAGCTCCTCCTCGCCGCCGCGAGAAGGCAGGGGGTGACGCTGGCTCCTGAAGAGGAGAAAACGTATCTCGAGAAGCTCTCCGGCGAGGCCCCGCCCGGGGAAGCGGGCGGTCTGGCGACCGGAGACCCGCACCTCTTCGACCGGCCGCTCATCGAGAAATATTCCAGGCGGTTCCTCGCCGAGCTCCGCGTCGGGGACGACGAGGCCCATTCTTATTACGAGGAGCACAAGAAGGACTTCCTGGTTCCCGAAAGGGTCCGGGTCAGCCAGATCCTTCTCGATACGGAAACCAAGGCGGTCGACGTCCTCCGCCGGCTCGCCGGCGCCTCGGAAGAGGCGTTCCGGAAGATCGCCCTCGAGGAATCGATCGGGCCCGAAGCCTTCAAGGGGGGAGCCATGGGGGTCTTCAAGGCGGGAGACCTCCCCTTCGAGATGGAGAAGGTCATATTTCCGCTCGAAGAAGGCCGGCTCAGCCCCGTCGTCGAATCCTCCTACGGGTATCACATATTCCGGCTGGACCGGAGACTTCCGCCCCAGCTGCTGCCGGAGGCGGAAGCGGCCCCGGCCATCCGGCTCAAGGTCCTGGACGGCAAGTTAAAGGACGCCTTGGCCGCGCACCTGGATGAGCTCAAGCGAAGCCTCACCTGGAGTTCGCATCCCGACAGATTACCCTTCGTCTATCAAAGGAACCTCCCATGAGAAAAAGGATCCCGGTCTTCGCCGTCATCGGCCTCGCCGTCCTCCTGGCGCCCGCCGTCGGTCAGGTCGTCGAAGAGATCGTCGCGGTCGTCAACGACGACGTCATCACCCTGAGCCAGGTCAAGGAGCAGTTCGACGCCACCGTCCAACAGCTCCGATCGGCCCTCCAGGGCGCGGAGTACGAGGCGCAATACCAGCTGCTGAAAAAGGACCTGCTCAACATGATGATCACCGACCTGCTCCTCATGCAGCAGGCCAAGGAGAAGAACCTCAACGTCTCCGAGCAGGTCAAGATGGCGGTCGAAAACATCAAGAAGGAGAACAACATCGAGTCCGACGACGACCTGAAGAGAGGGCTTCAGCAGCAGGGGCTGAATTTCGACGAGTGGATCAAGCAGCTCGAGGACAATATGCTGAAGCAGGCCACCATCTATTCCGAGGTGGACCGGTCGATCGTCCTGGACGATTCCGAGATCGTCGGCTACTACAAGGCCCATCCCCAGGAGTTCACGGAGTCCGAGGAATACCACGTCCGTGGGGTCTACCTCGCCTCCGAGGGGAAGACCCCGGAGGCGCTGGCGGAGGCGCGGGCGCTCATCTCGGGCAAGGTCCAGGCCGGGGAGCCGTTCAACGCGCTGGCGAAGGAATACTCCGAAGGCCCGGCCAAGGAGGCCGAAGGGGACCTCGGCCGGTTCCGGAAGGGCGAATTGGACAAGGCCCTCGAGGAGTCGGTGGCCAAGCTCAAGCCGGGGGAGACGGGCGATTGGGTGGAGACGAAGAACGGCTGGTACCTCCTGAAGCTCGAGGAGAAGAAGGACAGCCGGCTGAGGGCGTTCGAAGAGGTCAAGAAGGAAGTCGAGGAAAAGCTCTATACCGAGAAGAAGCAGAAGAAGCTCGAGGAGTACCTCAAAACCCTCAGGGAAAAGAGCTACGTCAAGATCCTGAAGGAAAACCCCCTGGACCTGTAGGTCAGGTGACCAGGACGGCGGCCGCGATGGTCGTCGTCCACAATCCGGAGCTTCCGGTGGCGGTCTGGGTGATGCTCCGGGTCGTCACGGACAGCTTGCCGGGGAGGCGGTAAGCGCTCTCTCCTTTCCGTCGGCCTTCGAATTTCAGGCCGAGCTTCGTCGCGAGCATCTCGACCGCCAGGTCCTCGGTGTAGCGACCCGCCTCCGCCTCGGCCTGCCCGTAGCTTTCGTGCTCGGCGAGATAGCCGTAGGATTTCCCGTTATTCGGCACGGCCATGCCGATCGAGGACGAGATCAGGCGGTGGGCCTCGTCGGTCGCGCTCTCGCTCATCACCAGGAAGACGATCTGTCCGGGCTTGAGCTGTTTCAGGCCCTCTTCGCGGGTCACGAGCTCGCAGCCGGGGGGGAAGATGCTCGAGACCCTGACGAGATTGAAAGGGTTGATCCCCGCTTCCCTCAGCGCGATCTCGTAACTGATGAGCTTCTCCCGGTGCTGTCCGCTTCCCCGGGTCAAAAAGATATGGGTGGGCAGAATGGCGTTCATTCTGTCTTGGCCGGCTCCTCTTTCTTGATGTCGACGGGCGCGGGCTCGACGAAATCGATCGTCCGCGAAATGTCCCATTCCCCGAGGAGCACGAACGGGGAGCCCTTCGAGCGGGCGAAGAGCCTGACCTCCGTGGGTTTCCACTGGACGTTGTCCTTGAAGGAGGCGACGGTCTTGCCCTCGACCCCGAAATTGCTCTTCAGGGTGATGACCTCGCTCATCTCGCCGGGATTGACGGCCTTGCCCCGGATGGCTGCCAGGAAGTTGTCGCCCAGGTTCTCGGGATCGCCCTTGAACTTGAAGATGGCGTTGAAGTTGACGTGCTGGAGCGGCTTGGTGCCGACGTTCTTGACGCGGAACGACACGACGGGGACGAGAATGAGCCGGGGCGGCCACGGCTGGTAATACTTGGAGACCCACTTGGTGTCGACGTCCGTGATCTCGATGGACGCTTTCAGCTCGTCGGACGGGACGGACTTGCAGGCAGACATGAAGAGGACGGCGAGGACGCTCGCCGCCATCAGGCATACGCTCGCGGTCTTTTTCATGGGATCCTCCTGTCGGTCGAGCCTAATATAGCGGATGGGGAGATCGAATTCAAGACAAGCGGCGGCGCCCTCAGCGTCCGACCATCTCGGAGACGAGGACCGCTTCGAGCCCATAGCTCCGGAGCAGGCCGAAGTTCTCCTTCAGCGTCCGCAGGGTCTCCCGGAACGGATGGCAGATGCCGACCGCCCGGCCGTCCCGCCGGGCGATCCGGAAGAGCTCGAGGAGGCGCTCCTGGATGCGGCCGGTGTCGCCGTCGGCGTCCAGGAAGACCTGTCGGGAGACCGCGGGTACGCCCATGTCCACGGCCACGTCATAGGCGACGGATCTCGCCGTCGTCCGGCTGTCCAGGAAGAACAGGCCCCGCTCCCGGATCGGCTCGCAGGATCGCCCGCATCATCCCGGCGTCCGCCGTGACCTTGGACCCCATGTGGTTGTTGACGCCCCGGACGAACGGGACGCGGTCGAGCTCCTCCTCCAGAAGCGAACGGACCTCGGCTTCGCCCATCCCGGAACGGATGAGGCCCTCCGTGCCGTTCTCGGAGCCGTTGCCGTTCAGGGATTCGAGCGGGAGATGGAGAAGGACCTCGAGTCCCCTTTCGTGGGCTTTTTGGGCGGTCTCGAGCGCATGAGGGCTGTAAGGGAGAACGGCGATCGTCAGCGGCTCGCCGAGAGCGAGGAGCTCTTCGAGGGCTTCCGGGCTGTTCCCCATGTCGTCCACGATCAGGGCGACCTTGCCCAAGGGGGGCGGAGGGCCTTTTGAGCCCGGAGGGTTCTTTGCGGGCCGGGGCCGTCTTCGGGACTTCGCGGGGCGCGGGCTCCGGAACCTTCTCCGGAAGCGCCTTTTCGGCCGGCGCCTTGATGGCGGGAAGGGCGGCCTCGGGACGGGGCGCGGGCAGCCCCTTTCTCTCGGCTCCCGGTGAAGATGTAGGACCGCTCGCCTCGCGATCCAGCTCCTATGGTCGAGGATGAGCGTCGCGGCGATCGCGAACCCGCAGAGGACCCACACGGCGACGGAATAAACAGGCCAATGGGAGAACGCCTTCGGCAGGAGCCGCTTCTTCATGATCAACGCTTGGGAAGAAGGGCCGAGGTTTTCTTGATGAAGGCGGCGGTGCTCTGATCCCCCCGGTCGAGGCTCTCGTCCGGGCTCACGCCCTCCTCCCAGAGCTTCTTTCCCGAAGCGAGGGTGAAGACGCCCGAAGTGACGAGGACGGAGCTGTCGTCCTCCAGGGGAAAGAGCTCCTGCCGGGAAACGAGGCCCGGTGTCGACGTCCCGATGGCCCGGACCTTGCCGGTCTCCTGGAGGACGGCGGCGACGAGCTCGGCCGGCCCCATCGTCGCCCCGTTGATCCATATCGCGGCGGGAAGCCGGTCCAGGTCGGGGGCTTCCGCGCAGGCGAGGGGGTCCTTGATCCCGCCCTTCCTTTCGAAATCGCCGATCTTCGGCGATCGGACGAAGACGTTGAGGAGCCTCCGGGCCTCTTCGATCTCCCCCTCGGAACAGTTGCGGAGGTCCAGGACGTAGGGAGACCTGCGGGCCTTGAGAAGGGGCACGACCTTGGAGCGGATGTCGTCGACGCCGGGAGCGTAGAGGCCGTGGATCGCGAGGACGGCGAACGCCCCCTCCGTCGTGAACGTGAAGGGCTCGGCATGGAGCAAGGCCCTGAGGACCGTGACCTCGAGCGTCTGGTCGTCCCGCACGACCTTGAGAACGACCGGCTTCTGCTCGAGGTCCTTGAGGTAGAGATTGGCCTCCAGGGAGCTCATGTCGAGAGTGCCCCGGCCGTCCATGGCGCTGACGGTATCGCCGAGCCGGACCCCGGCCTTTTCGGCGGGGGAACCTTCGGCCAGACCCGCGACCTGCGGGAAGAGCCCGTGGGAGCGCTTGAAGAGCACGACGCCGATATCGGCCCACCGGGAATCGCGCCGGAGGTACTTGGCCGTGGAGTCACGGCCGAAATAGCTGGAGACGGGGTCGAGAGTATCGATGAGCCCCCGGCAGGCCCCCTCCATCGTCCGGGCCGGGTCCCGCTCCTCGATGTAATCGTTCCTGACGAGACGCGCGACGGCGCCCAGCAGGTCGAACCCCTTGAAGGACGCCCGCTGGGGGACGCCGGGGAGGAAGCTGCGTTCCAGGACGAAGAAGAGGCAGAGCCCGACGCACGCGGTGAGGAAGACGAGCCGGAAACGGGAGGATCTCATGGTTTCAAACAATGCATTGTATCACCTTCGTTTGAGCCATTTCAAGGGATCGAGGGCCTTCGTCTTGTACCGGATCTCGAAATAGAGGCACTCTCCCTTGAGGGAGCCGGAATCCCCGGACAGGGCGATCGTGCTGTCCGGGCCGGACGGGGTCCCCCTTGGCGACCCGGAATTCGGAGCAATGGCCGTATAGGGTGTAATAGGTCAGGCCGTGATCGACGATGATCAGGTTGCCGTACCCTTCGAAGGCGTCGGCATAGACCACCCGGCCGGCGTGGACGGCCAGGACGGACGTTCCCGCCCTTTTCGGGGCGATCTCGATCCCGCTGTTCGTGGTGATCGTGTTGAATCGGGGGTGTTTCTGCGGCCCGAAGGGCGTGATGATCCGGCCCGATACGGGCCAGACGAGAGCGCCCTTCTTCTCGTAAAGGGGAATGAACGGGTAGGGGAGGGGATAGTTCTCCTCGACGATCCTCTTCATCAGGGCCTGCAGCTGCCGCCCGCTCTCCGCGAGCTCCTCGAGGGCCTGGGCGTAGGTCCTCTTGTTGCGCTGGACGGAGGCGACGAGCTCGCGGTTCTTCCGTTCCTCGGCTTCGAGCTCCTTTTTCTTCTCGCCGGCCGCCCGGAGGAGGTCCGCGATCTCGACCTTCTTGGCCTCCAACCGGCCCTGGGACACGCCCAGCTCGGCCAGGGCGGCCAGGAAGCCCCTGACGACGTCGTTCTGGTAGCGGGCGAGGAAGGCGAGGTTCCGGCTCTCGGCAAGGAAGGCTTCGATGTTCTCGGACCGCAGGGCGAACTGAAGGACGATCGAATCGTCCGAACTTGTAGAGCGTCACGAGCGTCCTCTCGACCGACCGTCTCTCCGATTCGAGGGCCGTCCGCCGGAGGGCGATATCCTTCCTGAGGGTCTCGAGCTCGCCGTCGGTCCGTTCGACGGCGACGGCGCCGGCGGCCAGCTCCGCGCGGATGAGCCGTTTTCTGAGGCCGATCCGGTCCAGGTCGGAGAGGATGGTCGATTCCTTCTTGTTCGCCTCGGCGAGCTTCGCCCGGAGGTCCCGGATCTGAACGTTGATCTTCGCGATCCTGCGTTTCGAAATCGGAGACGTCCCGCTGGAGGGCGGGGCCGCGGGCTCGGACGAGAACGAGCCGATGACGAGAGCCGGAAGAGGGCCGGTCGCGCGTTCATTTCCTGGAAGCGTAGATGATCCCGCCGACCGCGCCCAGGACCAGACGGAAGCCCGACGTCGACGAGGGAAAAGGCGACGGCCGTCCCCGCGGGGATGAGGTAATACTTGAAGATCTCGATGGTCGATCCCTCCCGGAGGCCCAGGCCGTTGATCGTCACCGGGAGGGCCTGGACGAGCAGGACGATGGGGACGAAGATGAAATAATCCGGGAAGCCGATCTCGAGCCGGAAGGCCTTGCCGATGAAGAAGAAATAGACGACCACGTTGGCCTGGAGGACAAGGGCCCAGAAGGAAGCCCGAAGGAACGGGCCCTTATGGTGCCTGTAATCCAGGATGATCGCACGGAAGGCGAGGACCTTCTGCTTCGGGGCCCGGAGGAGCTTCCTGTCCGGGAAGCGCGCGGATGAAGCGCTCCGCGAGGGGCGTGAAGAACAGGGCGGCCAGGGCAAGGCCCGCGAGCCCGAGAACGAGCGACGCCCAGATGACCGGGACCTCGTTGGCCATGTCCAGCCTGAACAGCGAAGCGAAGAGGGCGAAGAGGAACAGGACGATGATGCCCGTGGCCCTTTCGACGACCACGACGGCGGAGGATCGGACCAGGGACTTGGAGTATCGGGAGCCGTCCCAGATCCGCACGATGTCGCCCCCGTAGCTCGAGGGCAGGAAGTTGCTGAAGAACGTCCCCACGAGGTAGGACTTCATGAGGTAGCCGAGGGGGATCTCGTCGCCCTGCGCGCGGGCCAGGATCTGCCAGCGGTAGGCGCTCGCGAAGATCCCGATGGCGTGCAGGGAGAATGCGGGGACCAGCCAACCCAGGCGGACCGTCCGCAGGACCCCCAGAATTTCCCGGATCGGGGCCTTGTAAATGATGATGAGGGCAAGCACGGACGCGCTGAAAACGATCTTGAGGACCAGGAGAAGCGTCCGCCTCCTCGAGGGCGGCCGGCGTTCCGGAAGCGGATTCATTGAGACAATTCTTATCATAAATCGGCGGAGACAGCAAAAAGGGACGCCCTTGAAGCGGGGACATTCGTGCTCTTGACAGACGCCGGCGTTTCGCCCACTCTGGGGGCGCCGTGAGCGTCCTCATGTTTTGTTTGGGAGGCCTGGGCGACCTGCTCGTTGCCACGCCGTCCATGGCCTTGTCTGCGCCGGACCGTGGCCGGACATAGGCGCGCCCTCCTTTGCCGGGGAGAATACGGCGGATTGTTCCTCGATTCGGGGATCGCGGATGAGGTCGTTCCGCTGGAGGGCCGGGAAGCCTCTTTTCTCTTCGGGGGCGCCGGTGCCCCGCCGCGGGTCCGGGCGGGGGACTGCTCGCTGGCGATCGGTTGGACGCAGGCTCCGTCCCGATCCGGGATAGAAGCCTCCCTCCGGGGCTTGGGAATTCCCGCGGTCTTCATCTCAGCGGCCGATCCGCCGTTGCGGGGTCCACTCAGCCGGAGCTTTTTCGCGGATACCCTGGCGGCATTTCCGGGCCCGGGCGGCGCTCCTCCCGATTTCGACGAATGCTCGCGGATCCATTCCGAGAAGGGAGGGATGGCGGCGGCGCGGGCTCGACTCGGGAACGTTATTCCCGGCGATGGAGGGCTCGCGATCATCCATCCTGGAAGCGGCGGAACGGCCAAGATCTGGCCGTTCGAAAGGTTCCTCGAGATCGCCCGCCGCCTACGGCGAGCCGGGGTTCCCGGCGCCTTCATAACCGGGGAAGCGGAAGAATGCGCCGCCGTCTCCGGGCGACTCGAACGGGATGCCCTGCCGCCGGGCTGGATATGGATTCGCAGGCCGCCGATCCTCGCGGTTGCGGGGCTCCTGGCCGAGGCCTCCCTCTATATCGGCAACGATTCGGGGATCACCCACCTGGCGGCCGCCTGCGGAACGAGCGTGACCGCCCTTTTCCTTCAGAAGAACGTCCCGGCCTGGGAGCCCTACGGGCGGTCCGTCGTGCTCGCCGCGGAGGCCCTATCGGACCTGGATACGGAGACCGTTTGGGCCGCGCTCCTAAAGAGCTTGAGAACGAATAAATTATAGCCTGCAGAAAATATCCTGCATCCCCCCTTGCGTTCGCGTTCGTCTTTGCTATAATGACATCGGCTCTCTTTGGCCGGCTGGAGAGGGCTCCCTCAAATTTCCAATCATCACCCCCCTTTTGCTGACCTCAGCCGGCACCTGACCCCGGGGGGTCTTTGCGCTTAAACTTAAGGTCGAAGTGTGTTATCATTCGCCCGTCATTGAGCGACGGATAAAGGTCATGCCCATAGAAACCTGGAAAGAAGAGCTGCGAAAGCGTTTTGAAGCCTTCAAGCTCATCGAGAAGGCCCAGGCCGACACCCTCGAGAGTTTCACCCAATTCTGTGAATTCATCGCCGAACCCGCCTTCGAGAGCCTCAAGGAGGAGATGAAGGACTACGGCGTCAGGGTCAGGTTCAACGAAGAGAAGGGCGTGGCCATCGAACTCGAGCTGAGCTTCCCCGGTTCGAATAAGGACAATTTCCGCTACCGGATAGTCCTCCCGCGCAATGCCTTCGAACTCAAGCTCGGGCTCGTCGTCAAAGGCCGGAAGACGAAGTCAGCCCCGCAGGAAGAAGAGTCCGTGGAGTTCATGAAAGGGCGACCCCCCGCCGAGATCATGAAGCTCTCCAAGGAAGACCTCATCCGGGATGTCCTGGAGCGATACGGGAATTTCATGCTCTCGGCCCTGACGTCTCCGGATTGACGGTCAGGAGGCCGCTTGCCGCGGAGGCATCAGTCCGGATCGGCGAATTCCGCCAGCACTTCCAAAAGACGGGCGTCCGCGGTCGCCCGGTCCGGCTCACCGATGATCAGAACGGCGATCTTCCCGGACAAGCGGAAGAGGCATGTCCCTCCCGAAACGTCGGATCCGACCACGAGCCCGTCCCCTTCACGGACGTCTTCGAGGTATTCCTTAAAGAGCGCGAGCGCGTGTCCCGTGAGCCCCTCCGGCGCCTCGGCGAACTCCACGACGATGAGCTTGCTGTCTCCGGGGGCGTATCGCGCCGCATAGCCTCGGCTCGTCCCTGCCCGGAAGCCCCAGAAGTCCCGGTTCAAGAAAGGCGTTTCCGCCCCGGCCGCGATGTCCCCTATGATATAGCGCTCGCTTCCCGGGACGAGGTTCGTCCGTGGAAGCCGGACGATTCCCGGGGGCGGCGGCTCGGCGGGAAGCCCGATCCTTCTCGCCGCTGAGGCTGCCAGCTTCTCGATCTCGGCGCGTTCGCATCCCTTCGCCCGGATCTCGAGATAGGCGTAGCCTTTGACCAGGACGGCGCGGTCCGAGCCGATCGCATTGGGGGCGGCCACGGCGGGCGAGGCCGTTTCCGTGCTTCGTCGCTCGAATGAGAAAAGTCCGAAGGCGTCCGTGGCCGAATCCATCCGGAAGACCTCGAGCGTGAATTCCTTCCCGGCGGTCTGTTTCGTCCGGCTCGAGGGCTTGAAGCGATGCACGGACAGGCCCTTGACGCCGTACTGCAGGGCCGTTGCGCCTCGTCCGGCCAGATGATCGGCAAGGGCTTTCCCCGAAAGCTTCCTGGGCGTGCCGTTCAGGACCCAGCCGCTGAACTGGAACGAGGAAGGAATGCCGTCGCCCGTCCTTTTAGCGGCGGGGGGGGTCCGCTTTGTCTGGGCGGAGAGGGGCCCGGTGATCAGGATGATCGCCACCGCCGCCCATATCGTCGATCGCTTCATGTGCCGCTTCCCGAGGTCCGGCCCGGAGGGAATCAAGTATAGACCGGAGCCGGCAAAAGTCAATGAATTCATGATCTTGCCGGCGTGAGAATAATTGACAATTCCGAGGGTCATATACTATATAAATCAGGAACTCTCCCATGAAACCCGTCGCTCCCGGGGCACGTTGGGTCACCTTCCTTCTATGCCTTGCGCTCGTCCGCCCGGCGGCTCGAGCGGCGGCCGGCGTGTCGGATAAGCTGGGGGTTCAAAACAACGGGGCTTATGCCCGCGCGTTCCGCCAGGGGGAAACCGAAAGGATCCGCGGGGACTTCGAGAGCTCCATCATCCGGTTCACCGAGGCCCTGACGATCTCCCGAACGGCGAGCGATCCTGCGGCCGAAGCCGCCTGCCTGGTGAAATTGGGCCTGCTCCAATGGAACCTGGGTCGAGTCCGGGAGGCCGAGGGGAATTTTTCGGACGCCGCCCTCAAAGCCGGAGAATCCGGCCGGAGCGACGCGCTGTCCTACAGTCGGACGGCCCTGGAGATCATCCGCCTCTACAATCAGGGGAAGGACCTCCGGCAATCGAATGCCCTCCCGCGATCCCTGGCCTCCTTTGCCGAGGCCGTTGCGCTGGGCCGGAAGACCAAGGGCGAGGAATTCGTCGTCAAGTGCCTCCGCCAGATGAGCGGGACCTATTGGCAGATGAATGACCTGAAGGGCTTCCTGTCGAATAACCAGGAGGCCCTGGAGATCGCCACCAGGCTCAACCTCCAGGTCGAGCGGGGGCGATGCCTGAATAATCTAGGGGTTTTTTTCTTGAAGTCGACCGACTATTCGAGGGCACTCTATCATTTCCAGCAGGCGCTTAGATCGTCAAAAGAATTGAAGGACTCTCAGATGGAAGCTGAGTGCCTTAGTAATATGGGACTTATTTATAAAGACCTTGGAGATCATGAGGGCGCGCTTGATTACTTGAATAGGGCGCTAGCTATAGACAGGAAGGCAGGCGCCTCGATAGCAATTTCTATAGACCTTACGAATCTGGGCGCAGTGTATAGGGACCAAGCGAATCGTCATAACAGTCAACTTGAACTTAGCAAGTCGTTGAGCTGTTATCAAGAATGTTTGAAGTACTTAGAAGATAATCAGGTTCAGCAAATTAAGATTTCCTGCCTAAACAATATTGGAACCATAAGGACCGATTTGGGGAGGTTCGCAGATGCTATTGACGTGCTGAAAACCGCATTAAAGGAAGCGAATCTGACTAAGATGGATGAAGAGAAGGCTTCTCTAAGTACTAATTTGGGAACAGCATACTTGGGCCAAGGAAACCTTAAAGCGGCTTTAGGCCATTTTTTAAGAGCAATAAATGTTGCGGGGAAATTAGGGCTAAATCGAATTCTCTGGGAATCATATTATGGTCTTGGCCAATGCCTCGAAAAGCAGGGGGATTCGGACAAGGCACTCGAATATTTCCGGAAATCCGTGGACGTGATCGACTCGATCAGAAGCCGGATCTTCCTTGAAACGTTCAAAACGGGCTTCGTACGGAACAAGCTGGGGGTCTTTGATAGCCTTCTGAACCTCTTGTTTCGACTTTCGAACGCGGATCCTTCCGGCGCCCGGCTCGAAGAGATGTTCATCGTAGTCGAGAAGGCGAAAGCCCGCGCTTTCCTTGAATGCCTTGGCGAGGCCAGGATCGATTTCAGGGCTGGCTTGGCCCAGGGCCTTCAGGAGAGGGAAGAGGAGGTATCCAAGGAGATCTCAGGCCTCATTAGGGAATTGTCCGATCCCTCCATGGAACGGACGGAGCGCGGAGAGAAGCTGAAGAGGCTCGGCCGCGCCGAAGACGAATCGTTGCGGCTCATCTCCGAGATGAAGGCCGGACAACCCGAACTGACGAGCCTTGTCTCGTCCGAGCTCTTCTCCATCCGAAAACTGCAGGCCGAATTCCTGGACGAGGGAACGGGCCTGATCGAATATTTCCTCGGCGACGCCCGTTCCTTTATGTTCTTTATCACCCGGGATAGCGTCAAGCTGTTCGAGCTGCCGTCCAGAGAGGCGATCGAAAGGTCTTTGCGGGGATATCTCAAGGCCCTCTCGACTCCCGACAGGAAGGGCTTTTCAGGGATGCTCGCGGCGGAACGGATCGCCCGCGAGCTTCTTCCCTCTCTCGGCGGGTCCGAGAGCTCCGGGCTCAAGAGGCTCATCATCGTCCCCGACGGCATCCTTTACTACCTTCCGTTCGAAACGCTCCGGCACTCCGGAGCTTCGGCCCCGGGGTACCTCATAGAACGGTTCGAGATCTCCTACGCCCCTTCCGCCTCGTCCCTCGTCTTCCTTTCCCGGAAGGCTGCCCGGCCAAGGGGCAAGTCGCTCCTGGCCCTCGGCGCTCCCGACCTGAAGAGGGGGCGGTCGCCTGAAAAGGAGGGCCAATCGAATCAGGGATGGACGTTCGGCGAGATCTATAAGGGCGAAGGGTTCGATCTATCCCCCTTGCCTTACAGCAGGAAAGAGGTCCTGGATATTGCCGGGCATTTCCCAAAAGGGCTTAGGGACATTCTTCTCGGGGCCGGAGCGGCCGAGGATGATTTGAAAGCCCTCCCCCTCGAGGACTACCGGATCGTCCATTTCGCATGTCACGGGCTCCTGGATGAGAAGGTTCCGTTCCGGTCGGCCCTGATCCTCTCGGCCGGGACGAACGACGGGGAAGACGGCATCCTCCAGGCCCGCGAGATCTATCATTTGAGGCTGGACGCCGACCTCGTTGTCCTCTCGGCCTGTCAGACGGGGCGAGGCGGACTCGAGCGCGGCGAGGGGCTCTTGGGCCTTCCCAGGATGTTCTTTTACGCCGGCTCCAAGTCGGTCGTCTCGACGCTTTGGCCTATCGGGGACAAGTCCACCGCCTATTTCATGGATGGATTCTATGAGCAATTGTCTCAGGGTCGGAGCAAGACCGAAGCGCTAAGATCGGCCAAGGTCCGGATGCTGCGGTCCAAATACGCTCATCCCTTCCATTGGGCCGCTTTTATTTTGAACGGGGATCTGGGCCCGGTCTCCCGGCCAGAAAAGAGGAGACCGGGAAGAGCCGCGACCGGTCAGGGATCGATCGAGAAGACCTCGAACCTCGACTCGCCGATCCTCCCTTCCGAATCGAGAGCCGAAACCGACCAGTAGTAATTCTTATCGCCGGAGAACGCTTCCTTTACGGGTTCCGGAAGGAGAGCTGCGGAGGTCGTGACCGGGCGGCTCTCCCAGATAAGCTGGAGGGACTCGTCATAGATCTCGACGACATATGACGAGGCCCCGGCGACCGGCCTCCACCTGAATATCAAGCGGGAAGGCGTATCGATATGCCCGGAGGGGCCCAGGGCTTCGGGGATCGCGACCGAAGGGTTCCTCCACTCGCCGCGCGGGCGGTCCCCCCTGAATAGGGCGATGCCCGAGATGACAACGGCGATCATCGCCATGCCTATAGCATAGTTCCAGATGGGGCGAGAAAGGGACAGAAGAGGAGGACGACGGAGACGAGCGATCCCGCGGATCCCTTCCTCGAGCTCCCGTTCTCTCGCCCTGACGGCCCGGATGAATTCGAATTCCTGGGCGCAATAAGCGCAGTCGGAGACATGATCGACGATCCTATTCTTGGCAGCCCGTCGCGTCTTGCCCTCGAAGGCCTCCCGGACGTCCTTTATGGGAGGACAATCCCTCCGGGACGCCCGGATCTTGCCGGCAACGTAGGACCTGTAGAGCCGACGGACTTCGATATCACTCATGCCCATTTCCGATATCCGCCATTTTCAGGGACCGCTTCAGGTCGGCTAGGCCCCGATAGAGAAGATTGCGGGTCTTGTGCAGGCTCCAGCCGTAAAAACGCGAAATTTCCTCTATGCTCATGTCGAAAAGGTAAAGTTTGACCACGTTCCGGCGGCTCTCTATCAGGGATTCCACGGCTTTCCCGATCGCCTCCCGGAGCCGGATGTTCCGAAGGATCTCGGGCCTGAATCCGTTCAGCTGCTCGGCGACCTGTTTTTGCTTCTCCATTCTGTAGAGCTGCTCGTCCTTTCGCAGAAGCCGCAGCTGGTCGATCACCACGGTATCCACGATCTTCTTGATATATGAGGCATAACTGACGATGTTTTTCTCACTCGCCAGGAGCCTCCAGATCTTGATCCGGACCTCTTGGACGATGTCATCCGGGTCGATCCCGTACCTCTGAACCTCGAACTTCTGGATGTGGGCCCTGATGAAGCTCGTGAACCTGATGAGCAGGAGTTCGAGGTCCTTGTCTGAAGACCAAGAGCCGGTCATTGAAGCTGTCCCCCTCCTTTATTCCCTTCCCCCATCATGGGCTCATTAATATAGATGGGAATTCACGGGCTTTTGTCTCACTCTGCCGGGAAAAATAATGAGAAATATCCGGGAGGGATGCCGTCCTTCCCTATAGGCGGCAAGCGGAACGATCATGAAGGACAGAACCTGGGAGGCTCCCGTCGTCCCCAGAGAGGGGGCCGGGGCCGTCGAAAAAGCGGCCCGATGCGACAAAAACGTGTTGATCCTGGGGGAAACGGGAACGGGGAAGGACCTGACGGCGCGAAGGATCCATGAGCTGAGCGGCCGGCGGGAATACCCGTTCGTCGCGGTGAACTGCGCGAGCCTTCCGGACGATCTCATCGAGGCCGAGCTGTTCGGATACGCCCGAGGTTCATACACGGGGGCCGTGAAGGACAAGGAAGGGCTCCTCGAATCGGCGGGAAGCGGGACGGTCTTTCTCGATGAGATCGGAGAGCTTCCATTCCGCCTCCAGGCCAAGGTCCTTCGGATGATCGATAAGCGGGAGACCCGCAGGATCGGCGAGACGGCGATACGGACAGTGGCCGCCCGATTCATCTTCGCGACCAACAGGGACCTGGAGGAGGAGGTCAGGACGGGCCGGTTCCGAACGGACCTGTATTTCCGGATCAATGTCCTGAGGATCCGGCTTCCCTCGCTCCGGGAGCGCCGGGAGGACATCCCCCGGCTCGCCCATCAGATCCTCGAGCGGGAGAACGAGCGGAGCCGAATGCGCAAGGACCTCTCTCCGGAGGCGCTGGCAAGGCTAATGAACTACGAGTTTCCGGGCAACGTCCGCGAGTTGGAGAATATCATCGAGAGAGCCTACGTTCTTTGCGAGGAGGAGATCATCAGGGACGAGGACCTGATCTTCGAAGGCTATTCCTGGTCGCCGGAGAAGGACAGCCCGGTCACTCCCGAAACCCTGAGGAGGGCTCTGGCGAACTGCCGCTGGAACAAGACCAAGGCGGCCGGAGAGATTGGCCGCAGCCGCCGTCAGCTCTATCGGCTCCTCGAAAAATATCGCATGGACGATTGCATCCGCAGGATCTTCTTCACGTGATCGGGAGAGGGCGAGGCCGTTTAGGCCCGTCGCCGGTTCAAGGTGCGGAGCGCGACGAGGATCATGATTCCCAAGCATAAGGAGCTGACCACGAGCGCCCAACGCTTGAAAGGCCGCGGGAAGATGACCGCGTCGCTCTTTCCGTTGACGATGAACCCGGCCCAATAATACGGATGGGAAAGCACCTTCGAGCCGATCATCTCGAGCTTCGCCCTCCGGAGAGCGGTTGCCGGCGTTTCGGCTCCCATCAGGTGACGGTAGAAGCGTTCCATGAGCTGGTACGTGGCCTCATCGTTGACAGCCCACAGACTCATGAGCACCGATGACGCTCCAGCATAAAAGAACGCGCGGCTCAATCCCTCGATGCCCTCGCCCCGGATGAACTGGCCCAAACCCGTTTGGCAGGCGGATAAGGTAACCAGATCGGCATTCATCTTCAGGTTGAAGATCTCCCGCATCTGAAGGAACCCGTCCTCCCGGGGATCCTGGTCGAGAGCCAGGATGATGGAGGAACGCGCCGGCTTCTTGTCGTCGATCAGGCCGTGCGTCGCAAAATGAAGGATCCGGTAATCGGTGAGAGGCTCGGCCTTGAGCCGGTCCTCCGTCGCTTCTTGACGGCGAAACGCGTCCATCCGGGAGGGCTTGAAGGCGGCCGCGATCTTTTGGACCTCGAGGCCGCTGTATTTCAGTCGGAAGAAGCTTATCGAGGAATTGGCATAGAAATCCTGGAAGATGTCCTGGCTCGTATTCCGCCGGTCCTCCTCGTTGGCTCCGTAGAAGGGATCGCCGAACGCCAGGAGGTCCTTACGCGGCCGCTTCGGCGATGCGGACCTCCTCCTGTTCAGCTCGCGGAGGGAGGAAAGCGAGGGGGCATAAGAGACGGAATGATCTTGGACAAGCCATCGGGTCGTTGCCGCATCGGAAACGAGGGTTTCGAACGGCAGCAGGCTCAGAATATCGTCAGGGATGAAAACGATCCTATTTGTCTTCTTTTCGAGCCCGGGCTGAACGAGCTCCTTGAACAGGACGTGCCCGAGGCTAAAATCATCGTTGTCCTTGTCGGAGATGACCTTGCGATACTCGGAGACCTGCTGCTGCAGGATCTTCTTCGCCGGGGCGACGAAGACCTTGAGTCCGCTGTTGCTGAGAACGAATCCGTAGGACCGGTCTTTTCCCAGCGAATAGGCGAAGAACGTCGTGTCCTTATCGATCAGGGAGTCTCTTGCCCCGTCATAGGTAATAACCTCTGGATACTTAAGGTTGGCATAAGCTGGGCTTGTCGTCCTTATCTCGCGTTTCAAGGCATCTTGTCGATCCTCATAATTCTTAATCTGACGGCTCATTGAAGCCTTCTCGTCGGTTCCAAGTGAAGGGAGAAGTAATTTTGTATATAGTTGAGAGATTTCTCTCATAATTTCCTTTTCTTGATTGGCTAATCTGAAATCTACTCCTTGAGAGACATTAACTTCGGACACTTCCAAGCTGTCTAAGAATGCCCTTGCCTTAGCCCTCTCAAGATAATTGAAGGCCCTTATTTTGTACGTTTGGTCTTCTTGATCAATCCCGATAGTTGAAAGAAGATCGATAATATTCTGGTAAGCGTCCATCCTTTTTCCCGAGCCCAGGTATGTTGCCTTTAGTTCTTCTTGTATTACATTAGAGCGAATTTCTTCAATAACCTGGATAGACTTTGCATAATCAGCCAAGGCCTCCTCGTTTTTTTCTTGGCCTCTTAAGGAATTGGCTTTCTCTAAATAGGCTTCCCATAATATATCCCCACCTTTAATGCCCAACGCTAGATCTATGGCTCTTTCATAAAACCGAGTTGATTCTTCAAAATTCCCGATGTTTGCGTTGACAATACCGACGTTGTTATAAATCATGCCCAAGGAATTTCGATCTCCGATTTCCTCTGCTGCCTGAAGGGCTTCGTTAAAGAAATCCAATGCCTCCGAATACAGCTTGAGATGTGATTTAGCGGAGCCAATATTGTTTAAGATGGTTATTATCTTCTTCTTGTCTTTTGCTTCGTGGGCGAAGGCTAATGATTTTTTAAAATATTCCAGTGCTTGTACATAATCATTCTCTGATTCAGAAAGCATTCCTCTCTTAATTAGCGCTGTGCCTATCGTGTTTAGATCGGAGGCAAGGTTTGCTTTACTTGTTTGGGTGCGATCCAACTCATAAGCGCTGGTCAGGAAATCAATAGCTTTCTCAAAGCTACCTAAGAATAGCCAGATTATTCCGATATTATGAAGCGAATCGGCTTTGTCATTTAGATTATTCAGGACATCTGCGATTTTCAGAGATTTTTCGTAAACGCTAAGGGCAGAGGCATAATTGTCTATCTTCCAATAATATAGTCCGAGATTATTTAGACATCGGCCTTCTTCTCTTTTATTATTTAGTGCAATCGAAATGTCTAACGCACTTGTGTTTAACGAGAAAAACTCTTTTAGATTGCCCTGTTCCCAATAAATTACGCTTAGCTGGCGCAGACACTTTACTTCATGGTCCAGACTTCCCGCTTCGCGAGATACGAGAATGGCTTTATTGAAACTATTAATAGCATCTTGGTATTGGCCTGTTGCTCGAGATTCTTTCCCCAGTTCGTAGTGCTTAAAAACCTCGAGGCATAGATTGCAATAAGTTTCTTCTTCTTGCTTTCCCAGCTGCTTAGCTAAGAGTAGAGCGGACTTATAGTATTCCGTTGATTCAGGGAGCCTTCCAGCATTCCAATAAGCTCGCCCTAGACCGATCATAGTATCAAGTTTGATTTCGACGTTCCTGTTCTTAAGGGAAAGATCAAGGCTCCTTATATAGGCTCCAATAGCTTTCTCATAATCTCCGCTGCTGCGGAGGTTTTCTCCTTCCTGGTATAAGGCCTCTTGGGATGGCTTTAGAATGGATACGGCCGAAGAGGAAGCATTGCAGGGGATTGTTATGTATGGAATGAAAGTAAATGCGGCAAAAGAGATCATAGCCTTCTTTATAAACTTCCTCGAGAGTTTCATTCTCATGGCCAGCTAGAATTCCAGTAATCCGCAATCCGCGGAGTCAGATAAATTATAGAGACTTAAGGATTAGGCGGTCAATCGCCTTTGAAGATGAGAAAAGGGGTGAGATATCTTCAGTAATCTCACCCCTAAAGGGGATGGCTGATAAATTAATGAGAAACTAATTAATCGAAATGAATTAGTCCCCGGTGCTCGGTCTTCCTGTTACGAGTTCACCGGTAGGCTTGACAACGGAGCTGTTGCCGGAACTGAGAGGGGTCTTGTTGGGACCGAAGACAGACCCGAGGGCGGGGAAGATGGAGATCAGGAACTGAAACGGCCTCTGAAGAAGGAGACGAGCATCGATCTTGGTTACCCTTTTCTCAGCGGCGAACAGACCAGATGCTGAAACCCCAACGAAAACCAGGCAGAGAGCGAGAGCGACGGCTTTGACGATGAAACTTTTCCGCATAGCGGCCTCCTTATTGGTACGACTCGCCTTGGGAAATGATCAGAGAAGTAGGGCGAACGGAACGATTTCGCGGAGAACTCTCTCCATCATCTTCATCCAAGGCTTGGGATTAATCTAGGACACGAGCTCAGAATTGTCAAGAAAATTCTTCCCCCGGTTGTCGCATAAGTTATTCAATTACAAGAGTTTAGTGGGTTCCCGCTACACCATTTTGTGGTAGCGGGCAAATCAAGGTCAATATATAGGGGGATAAGATTTTGACAAAAAATGGAATCCGAAGCCGCGGAAGAGGCTATTTTTTGAAAAAGTAGCCGATTTCCCACTCGGCTGTCTGGGGGGCGTCGGAGCCGTGAACGGCGTTCCTCTCGATGGAGAAGCCGTACGCCCTCCTGAGGGTCCCGGACTTGGCTCGGGCGGGATCCGTCTCCCCCATGACCTGCCGCCAATGGGAAATAGCGCTCTCCCGTTCCAGGGCCATGATGACGATCTCTCCAGTGGACATGAAGTCTGTAAGGGGTTCGAAGAAAGGCTTCCCCTTATGAACGGCGTAGAAGCCGCGGGCTTCTTCCTTCGTCAGGCGGGCCATCTTCATCTCGGCGATCCGGAACCCTTCCTCTTCGATCCTCTCGATGATCTTCCCGATGATCCTCTTTTTGACGGCGTCCGGCTTGATGATGGCCAGCGTTCTTTCGATCATTATTCTTTCTCCGATTCGGGCAGGTACTGATATACCCCAACGAGGGTCGACCGTCAAGCAGCCGGACGGCCGGATTGACAGGGGAGAGGAGCTGCCGTTAAAATCCCTCCGTGAGCGACGAGCCGAATACCGATTCCCTTCTGCGGGCATATGTGAAGGACTTGGGCTTCTCCCTGTTCGGCACGGCCGACATCCGGGGTATCCGGGATTCCTTCCTTCTCCCCGAGCCGCTCAGGGAGGGCGTCGCCTTTGCCGTCTCCCTGGGAAAGAGGCTTGTCTCCGGAGTCCTGGACGATCTGACGGACGGCCCGACGCCCCTCTACTTCCACCATTATCGACAGGTCAACTTCTTCCTGGACCGGGGCGCGTTCCTGCTCGCATCCCGCATCCAGGAGCTCGGTTTTCGGGCGGTCCCCATCCCCGCGTCGCAGGTCATCGACTGGCCGCAACAGCGGGGCCACTTGTCCCACAAGAGGATCGGCGAGATGGCGGGGCTCGGATGGATCGGCAGGAACAATCTCCTGGTCGCCCCCGGATTCGGGTCCCAGTTTCGACTCGTGACCGTTCTGACCGATATGCCTCTCGCGGCCGGCCGTCCCATGAAAGCGGACTGCGGAACCTGCCGGAAATGCATCGGGTCGTGTCCCGCGCTTGCGATAAAGGAGAGCCGGGAGGATTTCGATCATTTTGCCTGTTACGAGCTGCTCAAGGAATTCCGGAACAAAGGTCGGGTCGGCCAATATATCTGCGGGCTGTGCGTCAAGGCCTGCTCGGGACCGCTTCGTCCCGCCTCCTCTCCCTAACCACCGCTGTCTCCCCGGCGGCAGGGAATGGCGTTGACAAGGCGAAAACGGCCGGGCTATATTGAGGCGGGGGTTATTACCTAGAAGGGAATGAAAAAGTCGGCGCGGGTCTTCTATCTTGCGTCCGGATTCGCCATCGTCCTGGCCAGCCTCTACGGATTTCTGCTTCTCCGGGACCGCCCCGGAGTCCCGGCCGCTCTTCGGGGGCGCGAGATCCTGCGGGTCAACAATATCGCCATCCGGTCCGCCGATGATATCGATTTTGCCCTGAGCGGGACGAGGATCGGCGACGAAGCCGAATTCAGCTTGAGATCGGCCGGGGGGACGGAGATCCTTCGCGCCCGCCTCGTCGCCTTTTATTCCCAAACATCGTTCCCCCTCATTTTCTTTTTCATCGGCATGTTCGGCTTCCTGGTCGGGGGCTCCGTTCTTTCCCTCAAACCGGACGATAAGAGAGCCAGGATATTCTTCTGGATGGCGTTTGGCTTCTCCGCCTCCCTGATCATCAACGGCGACTACTATTGCGTCCGCGACAAGGGGATCTCGATGGCCCCGGGCGTTCTTTTCAATTTTGCCTACCCCCTGGTCGCCGCTCTTTTCCTGGCCTTCTCGCTGACCTTTTTCCGCTGGCGCGCCCGGCGGAGCGCCCTTATCCTTTATCTTCCCGCAGCCATCCTGGGGACGCTGTTGAACGTCGGATTCCTGGGGTCCGTTCTAGGACCGTCCAAGGCGCTCTTCGACTTTCAACAGAAGGTTTTCGTCGTGTTTCGTTGGACTTTCCTGGCCTATACCGTCACCGCGGCGGCCGCCCTCGTCGTTTCTCTGAAGCGGGCCGAGGGGAAAGAGGAGAGGGCCAGGATCCAATGGCTTTTATACGGGCTCGTCGTCGGGCTCTCCCCGTTCGCTCTTTTCTATCAGCTTCCCCTCGCCCTGGGCGGAGGGCCGCTTCTCTCGGAGGAGCTGACGAGCGTCTTCTTCCTCGCCGTCCCCGCGGCTTTCGCGATATCCATCGTCCGGCACAGGCTGATGGACATAGAGCTCGTCATCAGCAAGAGCGTCGTCTATGCCCTGCTGACCATCCTGACGGCGAGCATCTACCTCGTCTCCATCGAGCTCCTTCAAGGCGTCCTGGCCCCGGCAGGCTCGGGGGCGGGCCGCCTGGCAGCAATCGCCGCCGCCGTCCTTTCGGCGGCCGCGTTCCATCCTCTTCGGCAACGGGTCCAGGACGTCGTTGATAGGGCCTTTTTCCGTCAGCGATACGATTATCGCAAAGCCGTTCTGGCATTCGCCGAATCCGCTCAGATGGAATCCGATCCGGAGAGCCTGGCCGGATTGTTCATTGCCCATATCATCGCGGCCGTTCCCCTGGATGAGGCGGGCGTCGCGGTCTTCCGGAAGGAAGGGGCCTCGAGAAAGCCCGTCTTTTCCCGGGGGCTCGATACGGAGCCCTCGTTGGAGGGTTTCGAGATCGAACCGGGGTGGATCCTGACCCGGAAGAATGCTCTTGGCTTCAAGGAACCGGCCGGCCGCGTCCGGGAGGGCATCCCCGCCCTCAGCCGTTTCGAGGTCGCGGTGCCTCTCCCGTTCTCTTCGGCCGCGCTCGAAGGCTTCGTCGCTTTGGGCCGGAAGCGGTCGGAAGAGAGATATCGCGAGGACGACCTCGACCTGATCATGACCCTGGCCGACGATCTGGCCCTGAACCTCGAACGGTTGGAGCTCAGGGACCAGGTCGTCCTCGAGCGCGCATCGCGCGAGAAAGCCGACGAGCTCAATCGCCTGAAGACCGAGTTCATTTCCTCGGTCTCGCACGAGCTCCGAAACCCCATCAGCTCAATTCAGGGCCTTTCGGAGATCCTGGAATCGCGGGGCGGTCGCGGATGAACGGAAGCGGAAGGATCTTCTCCGGCTCCTGGCATCCGAATGCGGCCGCCTTTCGCGGTTCCTCCACAATATCCTGGATTTCGGGAGGATCGAGCAGGGGACGAGGGCCTATCATCCCCGGAGAACCTCCGTCCGGGCCCTTCTCGAGGACGCGGCAAGGCTTTGGGGATACGGCGCGGAACGGGAAGGGGCGGTCATCCGAACGGTCCTCCCCGATGACCCCGTCTTCCTGGATATCGACGCCGATGCCGTGAAACAGGCATTGATGAACCTCGTGGACAATGCTATAAAATATTCGCCCGGGCAAAAGGACGTCGTGATCGAACTCATGGAGCTGGATGAACGGATCGAAGTCCGCGTCCGCGACCGGGGGATGGGAATCCCGGCCGAGGAACAGAGCCGGATCTTCGACTCGTTCTACCGTTCTCCCCGAGGGGCCGAGCGTGAGTGCCGGGGGGGTCGGACTCGGATTAGGGATCGTCCGCCATATCATGGAAGGCCATGGCGGCACGGTCCGGCTCGAATCCGCGCCGGGACTGGGCAGCACATTCATTCTCGCGTTCCCAAAGCCATGAACAAGATCCTGATCATCGAGGACGACGGGGCTCTGCGAACGACTCTCGCGAGCGCGCTCGAATCCGAGGGGTTCCTGGCCGTCCTTGCGTCCGACGGCGCCGAGGGATTGAAAAAGGCTTCCATGGACGGGCCCGACCTCGTGGTTCTGGACCTGGTCCTCCCCTCGATGGGCGGACTGGAGATCTGCAAGCGGCTCCGGGAGAAGGGCGACAGGGTGCCGATCATCATGCTCACGGGCCGGAAGAAGGATGAGATCGACAGGGTCCTGGGGCTCGAGCTGGGGGCCGACGATTACATGCTCAAGCCCTTCGGCGTCCATGAGTTCCTCGCCCGGGTCCGGGCGGTCCTCAGGCGGGGACGGGGTGACCCGGCCCGGATCGACGCCGCCGTCTTCGGGGACGTTCGCGTCGATTTCCGGGGGAAGACGGCGACCAAGGGCGGGAAGAACATCTCCCTGACGGCCAAGGAGTTCGGCTTATTGGAGCTCCTCGCCTCCCACGCGGGGGAGGTGGTCGGACGGGAACGCATCCTCAACGAGGTTTGGGGTTATGACAAGTTCCCGACGACGCGAACGATCGACACGTTCATCCGCAATCTGCGCCGGAAGGTCGAGGACGATCCCTCGAAGCCGGTCCATGTCCTGACGGTCCCCTGGCTGGGGTACAAGTTCCAGGCGTGACAGGAGCGGCTAGTCCTTTCTGCAGGGGATCCAGATCTCGGTCCTCAGCTCCTCCGGCTTGACCTGCATCGGATTGTTCAGGTAACGCTCCAGCAGGGGGCCTTCAGCGACACAGCCCTCGGCCTTCATCCAGGCCATGAGCTTGTCGATCGTCGCGCCCACCTTCTCGTAGGGGCCGGCATGGATGACCGCGGCGACCGTGGGATATTCCCAGACCTTCTTGATGAGAGGGGCCTGGGGTTCCGCCTGGGCCGTAACGATGAATCCGAGCTCCCAGGACAGGTCCGCTGAGTCCATCGACATGGATTCCAGGGGATAGATGCCGACCATCGGCCCCTGGATAGCCGAGAAGAGATTTTGACCCTGCATCTCCTCGATGAGCTGACCCACGACCGCGGATACTTCCGAGAGCGGACCCGTGTGCTCGATGGCGCAATAGGCGAACGGCTCGATCTCCTTCAGGACAGGGACCGCCTCGTCCTGAAGGCCGTGTCCGACCGCCGCCAGCGCAACGAAAATCCCCATCGCTATTATGACCTTTTTTGCCATATCACACCTCCGTGCGGGGGCGTTCCCGAACCCCTATGTCCGCTATTCTAACACGATCCCGGGGGATCCGTCCTTCTGCACAAGAAGTGTGCAAATAATGAAAACCCCCAATCCTTCAAGCCGTTAGAAAAATCCTTCCCTCACTTTTCCACATGGTTATGCACAACAATTGTGGAAATGTCCGGCTGTCATTTCCGGTTCTTCACGTACGTCTCGAACCAATCGAACATCTCGGCGAGGACGTCGAGGACCGATTCCCGGGCGGAATAGCCGTGGCTCTCGCAGGGGAGCATGACCAGGCGGGCCGTGGCTCCGAAGCCCTGGAGCGCGGCGAACAGCCGTCTCCGACTGGATGGGAAACGTCCCCGAGTTGTTGTCGGCCTCGCCGTGGATGAGGAGGAGCGGGCGTCTTGATGCTGTCGGCGTGCATGAACGGCGACATGTTGATGTACGTTTCGGGGGCTTCCCAGAGGTTCCTCCGCTCGCTCTGGAATCCGAACGGGTCAGCGTCCGGTTATAAGCCCCGCTCCGGGCGATCCCGGCCGCGAAAAGATCGCAGTGGGCCAGCAGGTTCGCCGTCATGAAGGCGCCGTAGCTGTGCCCCCCGATCCCGACCCGCTTCGGATCCCCGACGCCCATTTCGTCGAGCTTCCTGATGGCCGCGGCGGCGTTGGAAACGATCTGGCGGACGAACGTGTCGTTGACGGTCTTGGGGTCCCCGACGACGGGCATCTGGGCGTTGTCGAGGACCGCGTAGCCCTGGGTGACGAAGAAGAGATGGGAAGCTCCCCGGTAGAAGGAGAAGCGATTGACGGATCCCCGGACCTGGCCGGCCGTGCCGGCGTCGTTGTACTCCAGAGGATACGCCCAGATGACCACGGGCAGTCGCGTTCCTGGCTCGATATCCGGGCGGCAGGTAGAGGGTCCCCGAGAGCTCGACGCCGTCCTCGCGCTTGTAGGTGACCAGTTCCTTCCTGACTCCCGTGAGCAGAGGCGCCGGGTCCGGGAACGCCGTCAGGGGCTTCCGGCTCTTCTTCTTCAGGTCGTAGAGAAAATAGTTCGGCGGATCGGTCTTCGATCTCGCGCCGCAGAAGGACTTCCCTGCGGGAGGCGTCCAGGAACGCGACGAACTCCTCGTACGCGGGGTCCTGGCATTGGAAAAGCCGTTCTTTCTTCAGCGTCCCGAGGTCCAGCCGATCGAGGAAGGGATGGTCGCCCTTCGGGGAGGCGCCCGCCCCGTCAAGATAGATCCGATCCCTGTCCACGAGGACGACCCGTTCCCCGGTCTTCAGGATGGTCCGGACGGGGGACCCCGGGTCGTTGTACCGGTCCTGGGCGTTCCTCTCGAAGATCTTCTCGGGAGGCGCGCCGGGGCGGTCGAGGTTCACGAGCCAGGTCGTCCGCCAGCGCTTTTTCCAATCGAACTCCGACGCCAGCGCCAGCCCCGGGAGTGGCCAGTGGCGCCAGGTCCTGGGCGCGGTCCTTGAACCGGAAGACTTCGACCGGAGGTTCCCGTGAACGGGGCGGCGAGGGTCATCACGCGGTCGCGGAAGGGGGCTTCCTTCTCCGGGTCGCCGCCGTCGAGGGCTTCGACCCATATGAGCGTGGCCGGCTTCAGGTCCAGCCATTCCATATCGCGGGGCCCGGTCGGGACGCCGTTCATCGGAACGGTGTCCGCCGGCGGAAGATCGGCCGGGGCATGCGATCAGAGCGCCCTCGCCGGTCCCAGACCTCGTAGGCGTGGGCGAATTCGTAGTAGGGAACGGAATATGAATAGGGCTTCTTGACCCGGTCGACCAGGAAGCATGAGGCGTCCGGAGATGCCGCCGCGTCCGCGAAGATGCCCGGCTTTCCGATCTTTTGCGTCCGGCCCGAGGCTATATCGACGACGGCGAGCTGAGCGACGGCATAGTATTCGAAAAGGGCTTCGTCGGAGGCGCTCTTCAGCAGGTCCTGGTAGGTCGCGACCTTGGCGGCCTTTCCCGACGTTTCGCGGACGTTCGGGCCCACGGGGAACGCGCGGAGCCTCCGGAGCGGGCCCCCGGCCTTCGGGGACGAGAGAAACCAGCAGGCCTCTTGCCGCCCGGCATCCAGGCGTAGCTCCGTGTGACGACGTTGACGATCGGACCGGTCAGAGCCTTGGCCGTGCCGGACCCGACATCCAGACTCCAGAGCTCCGACCTTGTCGCTTTGATCCGGCCCGTGATGGCCAGCGTGATCCTGTAGGCGCCGCGGGAGTTCGAGACGATAATGGTGGCCATGCCCGTCACGGAACCGGTGGGCTGATAAACGGGAGTATTGTTGGCCTCGACCGCGACGCCCTCCCAGCGGCCCGATTCAGCAGGCTTCCAGGTCTTTGTTTCCTCATCATAGGTTTCCTGGGAGTAGCCGTTCCGGTCGATTCGCAGACGGGCCGGGGCGCCCTCCCAGATGGAACGGATCCTTGTCTGGTTCAACCGCATCCTGATCTCCCAGACCCCCCGCTCCAGCTGGAGGCGATCGGCCGACCGCGAAGCGGAAGCCGCGCCCGCCAGGACCAGGATCGAGACGAGGGCCAGGACGAGAACGGCTTCGAGGAGCGTGAATCCCGGCCTGCCGAGACGCATTCAGTTCTCCCTCCACTCCAGGACACGGAACGCGCTTATGTATCGCATCGGGCCTGTGGTCAGGGGGGCATCCGCGGAGATCGCGCGGGCTCCGTTGAGAGCCGGGTCCGGGGAGAGGGCGAGCGAATTCCGGACCGACGCCAAGTCCGTCGCCTGGAGGCTGCCCAGGAGCTCGACCTCCTTCCCCGCCCCCTCGATGACGAATCCGGTTCCGGCGGCGATCAGGGAGGCCTGGAGCGTCAGCCTTCGCGGCGATCCTTCGGCCACGGATATGCGCCCGTCGCCGGCGCTCCCATCGATCAAGTCCTGTCCGGTCGCGTAGATAATGAGCTGGGAATTCGCGTCCTTGATAAAAGGGATGCCGTCGCGCCAGCGGACGCCCTGGGAGAAGAGATGTGAGGAGATCGTGACGCTATCGGAGCAGACGATCGTCAGGCCCACTCCCGCGAGGATGGAGGGCGCGGCTTCATCCGTGACCATGACGGCTCTGCCGGATAGATCGATGATCCCGCCGCCCAGCGACGCCACGGCCCCGTTGATGCATAGGATGCCGGCCGGAACGAGATCGAAGGAGAGCGTACCGGCCGGAGCCTCGAGCACGGTCCTGCAGAGCGTCGGGCTGAAGCGGAGGATCCATTCGCCCGCATCCATAGTGAACCGGAGGACCTGGAAATCCCCGTCGATCGCAGCGACCATCTCCATGACGTCCCCCTGGACGAAGATCCCTCCGAGCCCGAGGTCGTCATGGATCAGATAGACTCCGTCGGGGACGGGCTCGTTCAGCGCTTCGAGCCCGAGCGCCCGTCTCAGCACCGCGACGTTCAGGTCTTCGGGGCGGAACAGGTCGATCTTCAGCGC
>CAVZBY010000010.1:0-10000 GCA_963773685.1 Candidatus Aminicenantota bacterium | reverse complement strand
AAAACGGCTTGGATGAGCTGAGGGTAGGGGTGAAAGGCTAATCAAACTCAGGGATAGCTCGTTCTCTCCGAAATAGCTTTAGGGCTAGCCTCGTATGAATGTCAAGGGCGGTAGAGCACTGGATGGCCTAGGGGTTCGAAAGTTCTACCAAATCCAACCAAACTCCGAATTCCCTTGAACACTGTACGGGAGTCAGACTGCGGGCACTAAGGTTCGTGGTCAAAAGGGAAACAGCCCAGATCGTCAGCTAAGGTCCCTAAGTGCAAGCTAAGTGGGCAAGGATGTGAGGATACTCTGACAACCAGGATGTTGGCTTAGAAGCAGCCATCATTTAAAGAAAGCGTAACAGCTCACTGGTCAAGCGTCTTTGCGCCGACAATGTAACGGGGCTTAAGCTTGCTACCGAAGCTGCGAACTGTCATCGTCTTCGGACGATGGCTTTGGTAGGAGAGCATTCTCAGGCGAGTGAAGCCGTGGTGCGAACCATGGTGGACGGCTGAGAAGAGACCCTGCCGGCATGAGTAGCGATAACTGCTGTAAAAACCAGCAGCGCCGAAAATCTAAGGTTTCCTGGGGAAGGTCAGTCCGCCCAGGGTTAGTCGGTCCCTAAGGCGAGGCCGAATGGCGTAGCCGATGGACAGCAGGTCAACATTCCTGCACCACCTGAGAGACGTTATCACGATGGGGGGACGCAGACGGATATGCATACACACGATCGGAAATGTGTGGCCGCCTAGTAGAGGGAGCCTCCAGGCAAATCCGGTGGCTCTTAACCTCGAGTATGGCGGGGAAGTTTGGCTTCGGCCTTACCAACTTGCTGATTCCATGCTGCCAAGAAAATCCTCTAAGGAGTCGTTCAGGTGACCGTACCGCAAACCGACACAGGTAGATGAGGAGAGTATCCTAAGGCGCACGTGTGAGCCCTCTTTTAGGAACTAGGCAATTTAGCCCCGTAACTTCGGGAAAAGGGGCGCCTCGGTAGCGTCAGCCTGTATCCACAGGCGAAGCGCGAGGAGGCCGCAGAGAAATGGCTCTTGCGACTGTTTAATAAAAACACAGGACTCTGCAAAGACATAAAATCGATGTATAGGGTCTGACGCCTGCCCGGTGCTGGAAGGTTAAGGGGAGAGGTTAGCGCAAGCGAAGCTTTGAACCGAAGCCCCAGTAAACGGCGGCCGTAACTATAACGGTCCTAAGGTAGCGAAATTCCTTGTCGGGTAAGTTCCGACCCGCACGAAAGGCGTAACGACATGAGCGCTGTCTCAAAGAGGGGCACGGCGAAATTGTGGTACCGGTGAAGACGCCGGTTACCTGCCGCTGGACGGAAAGACCCCGGCACCTTAACTGCAGCCTAGCATTGGATTTCGGTATATCACGCGCAGGATAGGTGGGAGACTTTGAAGCGCCGGCTCCGGCCGGTGTGGAGTCAACGGTGAGATACCACTCTTGATGTTCTGAGATTCTAACCTCCGCCCCTGATCGGGGCGAGGGACAGTGTTAGGTGGGTAGTTTGACTGGGGCGGTCGCCTCCCAAAGTGTAACGGAGGCGCCCTAAGGTTCCCTCAGGCTGTTTGGAAATCAGCCGTAGAGTGCAAAGGCATAAGGGAGCTTGACTGTGAGACCGACGGGTCGAGCAGGTGGGAAACCAGGGCTTAGTGATCCGGTGGTCCTGTATGGAAGGGCCATCGCTCAACGGATAAAAGGTACGCCGGGGATAACAGGCTAATAGTCTCCAAGAGCTCACATCGACGAGACTGTTTGGCACCTCGATGTCGGCTCATCTCATCCTGGGGCTGAAGCGGGTCCCAAGGGTCCGGCTGTTCGCCGGTTAAAGAGGTACGTGAGCTGGGTTTAGAACGTCGCGAGACAGTTCGGTCCCTATCCACGGTAGGCGTAGGAGATTTGAGGGGAGCTGCCCTTAGTACGAAAGGGCCAGGGTGGACGAACCTCTAGTGTACCAGTTGTCCCGCCAGGGGCATCGCTGGGTAGCTACGTTCGGCAGGGATAACCGCTGAAAGCATATAAGCGGGAAGCCCACCCCAAGATTATATCTCCCACTCCGCAAGGAGCTGAAGGTCACTCGAAGACTACGAGTTTGATAGGCTGGGTGTGTAAGTCCAGTAATGGATTCAGCTAACCAGTACTAATAGACCGTGAGGCTTGACCATAAAGTTTATCAAGACAAAAGAAACCGCGTTCAATCTTATGACGAATTTGGGAATACAATCCCGGCAATCATAACGAAGGGGAAACACCCGTTCCCATTCCGAACACGGAAGTTAAGCCCTTATGTGCCGATGGTACTGCCAGGGTCACCTGGTGGGAGAGTAGGTAATTGCCGGGTTTTTTTTTATCCATATCCAGTCCATGAACGGATAAAGGAAGGGGCACGGGCCCTGATCGGTCATACTCCTCTCCTTTATTACGGTCAAAATCACAAAAGGAGTAGAGTATGAACATCTACGTCGGAAATCTTTCACGGGACCTGAACGAGGGCGAGCTGCGCGAAGCGTTCGCGGCCTTCGGTGACGTCGCCTCGGCGTCGATCATCAAGGACAAGTTCAGCGGCGAGAGCCGCGGGTTCGGCTTCGTCGAGATGCCGAACAAGGAAGAGGCCGACAAGGCCATCGCCGCGCTGAACGGCAAGGACCTCAAGGGCCGGACCCTGACGGTCAACGAAGCTCGTCCGCGGACGGACAAGCCGAGGACCGGCGGCGGCGGATTCGGCGGCGGCCGGGGCGGAAGCCGCAGCGGCGGCTTCGGCGGCGGCGGCGGCAAGCGGTTCTGAGCTTAGGCCGCGGCGGATTCGGCGGCGGCGGCGGCAAGCGGTTCTAAGTATCGCTCAGCCTGTGCTCCGCGCATAACGCGCGGTGCATGAAAAGATTTAAACGTAGGGCGGACGCCCGAATAGGGGAGTCCGCCCTTTTTTATTTTAGGGGGGAATTCCTCACTCGTAAATATGAGGGGATAACAGGGATGTGTACCGATAGCTTGCATCGTCCGGTCGTCACCAGGCTTTGCCTGGCTATGTGCGGAGTGTTACTGCTTATAAGCGGCGGATTAGAGGGGAGACAGAGCGTTACAATCGGAGATTCGCAACTCCGGCTGACTCTCGGACTCGATAAGAGCGGCCTCCGCGAGGAGCTGTTCGAGGTAGCCGGCAAGGCTATCTCGGGTGTCACCGCTACGCCATGGACTCTGGAGACCGACGCAGGGGCCATCACCCCTGCCAGCGCGGTGTCCGAGCCTGGCGCTGATTCCGCGGCGAGTCGTGGCGCATCGTTCAAGGGCAGCCTCGACGCCCTGGACTGGAGACTCGACTATCGAGTCATCGGCCCGGGCATGATCAGTAAGACGCTGACTCTGACTCCGAAGAAGGACCTCCTTCTGAAGCAGGTTTCGTTGTGGCAGGGCCGATCCGAGGTGGCTCCCGTTGTGGCGAACACGTCCCTGCAGGACATTACGGCTTTCTACCGACAGAAGGACCGCGGGATGTTTGTCTCGCTGGATTTCGCTTATTCGCGGATCGCCACGACCGGCCGGGAGACGGGTGTCACATACCCGCCCTATGACGATCTCAAAGCCGGACAGGCCTATACCTGCCACTCCCTGACCGTCGGCGCAACAGTGCTTACCGGGCGGATGCGCTATGGGTTTGACGAGGGCGAAGTCGACGCGATGGACTCCTACATCCAAAGGCGATTCGCCCCCAGGTTCAACCGTCCGATGTTCGTCTCCGCGTCCATCTACAACCGTTACACGATGCCCCGGGGGGATGTCATCTTCTACACGATGAGAGACCACCCGAGCTTCTCATTCAACATCGATCTCCTGAAGCGCGAAATCGAGCTGATGCCCAAGCTTGGAATCGAGTATTATCAGGTGTTTCCCGGTCCATTTGACTCCGTGCCGGGTGACCCTGACCCGAAGGCCGTCAGGGAGATGGTGGAGTTCGCGAGGAAACATGGCGTTCGCATCGGCGACTACTCAGGCACCAGCTCCATATTCTGCAGCCACTACAACGAGTACGGAATCACCCTGGATAACCATCCGGAGTGGGGAGTCCGTAACGCGGATGTCTGCTTCGGAAACCCGAAGTTCATCAAGTTCTACAAAGACATCGTGGTGGACAACGACAAGCGTTACGGTTTCGAGATTCATACACTGGACTTCCTGAACATCCACGAGTGCAACGCGACCGACCACAACCATCCGGTGGGGCGGGATAGTATCTACGCGCAGGTCCGCGGGCTGGTTGAGATTTTGGAAGGGATCAACGCTGTCTCTTCCGAGATGATGACGTAGTCGAACTCGGGCAACTGGAGCGAGTTCCTGCCCAAGATCGCCTGGTCACATCCCAATCTATACCTGACAGATCCCTTCATAGCGGCCCCGTGGCAGGGCCTCAACATGACCAGGCTGCTGGACGACGCCAGGCGCGAGCAGATGGTCTCCCTGCACTACTCGCGGTTTCTACCCTACAGGTACCTGACCAACTGCCAGTACTTCTTCTGCCAGAACTCGATCGTGCCGGATATTCGCAACTACCAATACGGGCTGCTGTCCAGCGTTGCGGTGACCCCGAACCTCTGCCTGGCCGAGGTGCGCCCGTGGCTGGACAAGATGCCGGCCAATCAGCAGGCCCAGGTGATTGGCTTCTACAGGAAATGGACCGATTTCCTGAAACGCAACTACGATCTCTGGAAGAAGACATATCAGGTCGGTGAGAATCCTGGCATGGGGTCGGTCGAGATCTACAGCCATGCCAGGAAAGACCGCGGGTTCGTCTTCCTGGTCAACCCGCAGTACTGGGACAGGACCGTTGAAGTACCGCTGGATGCCTCCCTAGGATTTGCGGGGACGGCACGATGCGAGGTCGCCGAGCTCTACCCGGTGGAGCGGCTCAGGCTGACTGACAAAGGGCCATACCCGGCGCTGGGCACGCGCATTCCTGTAACTATTCCGGCCCAGACAGTCGTTGTCCTCGAGATCAAACCGGCGCCCGAGCGGATCGACAGCCCCAGATTGTATGGGCTTCCAGGGACCATTGAGGCGCAGAAGGGCGGCTATCTGATCAAGACGTGGGGACAGCAGGGGCTCACAGAACGCTGCGTCGTCATGCTGCCGGATGCGAGCAAGCCCATCACCTCCGTGAGCGTCCGTGACATCCCCAAGCAGCCTAAGCGTTCTTGGTCTCCGACTCCAGTCAAGCTGGTCGCGACGAACGGAAATGGCATCGCGATGGATGTCACATTCCGCCGCGATGCGGCTCCAGACGAGCTCAGGACTGGGATATATGGTCCGCCGGCTTTGCGGACGGCGTGGCTGCGGGCTGGGCCGGCGGTTTCAAAGGCGGAACGAGCCTGAGGTTCCCGTTGTTCGTCGACGTTGCGGATGAGTCCGTGAAGCTTCCTCTATGGGATGCTGACGCTGACAGAATCGGTCTGGGCTCACTCGCGGACTTCTGTGGGGCGTACGTCGACAATGCTTTCCGTGAGACGCAGGAGACCTGGATCGACCTGGCCACCGGAGAGACGGCCGAGTGCCCCAAAGGCGCGCTTGCCGCGACGGATTTGATGCCCGAGCTCCGACCGCTGCCTGAGATGGCGAAGAGCACGAACGGGTCATGGTGGGCTCAGACGAAGCTTCCACCTGCCGTTCATGTACACGTACGGATGCGAGCCGGCGTTCGATGATCACACGGTCATCGTGCTGCCGTTCGTCAGACAGGCGCGAATCGGTCAGGTCAAGGCCTGGATCAATGGTACCCCGCTGGAGGTGCGCAAATACCTGTACCCGCGCAATCGCGCTCTCTCGTGCTTCTACGCGGACCTCGTCGGCAGCGCCGTATCCGGCGGCGGAGAGAACAGACTGGTTGTCTACTTCGAGGCGAAGTAAGGCCGAGGGCTGTCGCCTTTTTACTCGGCGGCAAGCGGTTCTAATGATCGCTCGGGCCATGCTCCGCGCGTAACGCGCGGCGCGTGAAAAGATTCAAACTTAGGGCGGACCACCGAATAGGGGAGTCCGCCCTTTATTATTTTCGGGGGGGGGTATGAGTCAGGAGTTCATCGCCCGGGTCACATCGCATTTTCTCGAAAAATGACAGGTCATGGTGCTTTGCTTGGGCCTTTCTGACCTGCCCCCCAAAAATCGGTCCAGGCACAAAGAGAGAAACCCACACAGTTGACCCATGGCCGTGTCCGTCATATCCTCTTACGTACAAGTGATCCGAAGATCAAGGAGGGCGGACATGCCGATGCGTCGGATGAGGACAAGGGCGATCACATTGCTCCTTTTCGTGGGCATGGCTTTCTTATCCGCGGGCTGCAAGGCCGATAAAGCGGCCCCCGCGGGCGTCCCGGTCGGGGGCGTTTCGGCTTCGCCGGGATCCGGCGGAAGCTACGAAGACCTCCTCGCCCTCTGGAAGGAATTCCGGGAATTCCAGAAACCGCGCGTCACCGGCGGTGTTCCCGATTACACGGCCGCGGCCATGGCTGCCCAGAAAAGCGGCATCCGGGGCTTCCGGGACAGGCTCGCGGCCATCGGCCCGGCCGGCTGGCCCGTCGAGCGGCGCGTCGACTTCGAGATCGTCAAGGCCGAGTTGAACGGGCTCGACTTCGACCACCGGGTCCTCCGGCCCTGGTCGCGCATCCCGGGCTTCTACGCCGTCATCCAGACGTCCGAGCCCGACGTGCCGCTCCGCGAAGGGCCCGAGATCCACGGCGTCCTCGACCTCTGGAAGCTGGAATTCCCGCTCGGAGAGAGCGGGTGGGCCGTCCTTCGCGAAAAGCTCGCCGCCATCCCGGCGGTCCTCGCCCAGGCCAAGAAGAACCTCGTCGAGGACACAGCCGACCTCTGGCTCCTCGGAATCCGGCAGAAGCGTGACGAGAGCCTCGACCTCGAGCGGCTCGGTCGGCTCCTGGGCCCGACCAATCCCGGCCTCGTGCCCCTCGTCGATGCTGCCAAGGCGGCGGTCGACGATTTCCGGGCCTGGCTCGAAGAGGGCTTGAAGACCAAGAAAGGACCGTCGGGCATCGGCGTCGCCGAATACGACTGGTATCAGAAGAGCGTCCACCTCGTCCCCTACACTTGGGCCGAGCAGCTCGCGATCGCCGAGCGGGAGCTTGCGCGGGCGCTGGCCTATCTCGAACTGGAGAAGAAGCACAACGCCGGCCTCCCGCCGCTCCGGCCGGCCGCGGACCTGGCCGAACTCCAGGCCCGTCAAAAAGCGGCGGTCGCGCGTTTCTTCGATTTCCTGAGGCGGCGCCCGGTCTTCACCGTCCCGGATTATATGCGTCTCGACGATGACCCCGGCCCGTACGCCCCTCCCGAACGGCGCGATTACTTCACCCAGGTCATCTACCGCGACCCGCTCCCCCTCGTCTGTCACAGCGTCCATTGGCTGGAAAAACAGCGCGAGCGCCGGAACTCCCACCCGGTCCGCGGCACGGCCCTCCTCTACAACATCTGGGACAGCCGGGCCGAGGGATTCGCCACGGCCTTCGAAGAGATGATGCTCGGCGCGGGTCTTTTCGACCCTAATCCCCGGGCGAGAGAACTGGTCCTCAGCCTCCTCGCGTTCCGCGCGGTCCGGGCCATCGCCGACCTCCGGCTGCACAGCGGCGAGTGGACGGTCGAGGAATGTGTGCGCTACGCCGTCAGGACGATGCCCGAGGGTTGGGTCCTCGCCGACGGGGACACGATCTGGGGCGACCTCGCCATTTATCTCGGCCAGCCCGGCTACGGAACGAGCTACGTCACCGGCAAGGTCCAGGTCGAAAAACTCCTGGCCGACTGCGCGGCGCTCAAGGGCGGCTCGTTCGACCTCGGGGCCTTCCTCGACGACTTCTTCACCAGGGGCCTCATCCCCCAATCGCTCATCCGCTGGGAGATGACCGGCCTCGACGACGAAATGAATCGACTCCTCGCCCGCTGAAAGATAACCGGCGGCGCAAGCCGCCGAAACGGACAGGAAGAGGCTTCTCCGCTACGGACGTCAGCTTCAGGGTCAGGAGAAAGTTCCTTCCCCGATGCCGGCCGTGATAATATACTATTCAAGATATTCATATTTACGGCATCAAATACGAGGGAGATGTGTCCAATGACCGGATATGAGCTGGTGAAAAAAGCGATTGAATTCGACTGTCCGGAAAGGCTCCCGTTCTTCCAGCATGTGTGCCCCCAAGCGCCGGACGATGTCTGCGACTCTTGGGAGCTGGACCGTCAGAAGGCCGGCTGGTTTCTCGATTCTCCCTTGCCCGACGACTGGGGCTGTATCTGGGGAAAGACCGAGGTGAAGAATATGGGACAGGTGGTGAAAGGGCCTCTGGAGGACTGGGGCGCCCTGGATTCCTACATTCCGCCGGACCCCCGAGACCCCTTTTATTTTGAACGGGTGGAAAAGGACATTGCCGCGGCGGGCCAGCGCTATGTCTGCCTCACCAGCCATTTCAACCTCCTGGAGCGCCTGCACATGCTCCATGGTTTCGAGCAGACCATGGTGGACTTCGTTTTCGAGCCCGAGAAGATCGAGCGGGTGCTCGACATGATCCTCGATCACAAGATGGCGCAGGTGGACGAAATCCACCGTCGGTTCGGCGACCGCGTACACGGAGTTTTTCTTACCGATGACTGGGGAACGCAGCAGGGGCCGTTCGTTTCTCCGGAAATCTTCGACCACTTTTTCTTCAGCCGCTACAAAACGCTTGTCTCCCGTTACCACGAACACGGTTATCACTTCATCCTCCATTCCTGCGGCCGCATCAACGATTTCGTGGAACGGTTCATCGCCGCCGGCGTGGACGTCATGAATATGCAGCAGCCCCGGGCTTACGGCATCGAAGAGATCGGCCGCCGATTCCGGGGGCGCATCGCGTTCCTTACGACCGTAGATATCCAGTCCACGTTACCGGCCGGGAACATGGGCCTGATTCGCCGCGAGGCCCATGATCTCGTGGATCATTGGGGCGCGCCCAACGGGGGTTTCATCGTGTTTAACTACGGCGATGGCCAGGCGATCAATGTGGGGCCGGACGTAACCTCGGCGATGTTCGAGGCCTTCATGGAAAAGATGTGGCTGGGTCAAAGCGGGAGCCGCGGAAGCACGCATATTCCGGAATAGGACAGGGAGCGCATTATGGATTGTCGCAAAATCATCAGCGGCGTGTTGGGGGCGGTACTCGCCGCAGCCATTGCCGGGCTTCACGCGGGGAATCCGATACCGGCCGCAGAAACCGTCAAGGACACGTTCGGCAGGCTGCCCGCGGGCGCGTGCCGGGCGCAGGGGTGGATACAGCGCCAAATGGAGGAGGACGGCGACGGCTGGGTCCGGACCGCCAACCAGATGAGCTTGGAAGGCAGTTGGATTCGGAGCGACAACAGCTATTCCCAGGGGGAATCCAGGCGCCTTTTTATAATCCCTACATCGAACGCCGGGGAGCGCCCATCGGCGCCAAATATCAAGCCCACTGGCTCGACATCGTATTTCGGCTGGGATGGGTGGCAGGGCTCACGAGTATCGCCGGCTGGGAACCCGGGCGGTGAACGACATACTCGAGAGCCTGGACTCCGACGGGTATATCGGCGTTTTCCCCCGGTCCGGCCGCCTGAAACAGAGCGACGACGACGCCGTCTACGAGTTGTGGGGATGCGGGGAAACGCTCAACGCCTTGCTGCGTTACCACGAATTCACCGGAGATCGGCGGGTCCTGTCGGCCTGCCTGAAGGCCGCCGATTGGCTCATCGAAAGGGCGGGCCCGACAGCCCCCGGCGCGAGCGAATTTCTCGCGACCCAATGGTGGTATACGAGCATCACCAATGCCATGGCGCACCTTCATCGCCTCTCCGGCGATCCAAAGCATCTGGCCATGGCCGAGTTCATGTTTCGATCGCAGCTCAAAGACCGGCGCTGGGGCGAGCAGCCGGGAATCATTCTCGGCGAGCAGCCCCCGCAGCCGCAGTTGAGAGGACACGCGGCCGGCTGGGGGATCGTCCTGATGTC
>CAVZBY010000009.1:0-127525 GCA_963773685.1 Candidatus Aminicenantota bacterium | reverse complement strand
TTGGGAATCTGAAGTAACCTCGCCTTCCTCATCACGGCAAGTTAATCAGTCCAGATCGCATATGTTTTCGGGAAAGGTGTTGATATCTATGAGCACGGATATCGCGAGAATGCGGAACATCGGGATCAGCGCCCACATCGACTCGGGAAAGACGACGCTGACCGAACGGGTCCTCTTCTATTGCAAGAAGATCCACAAGATCCACGAGGTCAAGGGCAAGGACGGCGTCGGGGCGACCATGGACTCCATGGACCTCGAGCGGGAGCGGGGCATCACCATCGCCTCGGCCACGACCGCCGTCACCTGGGCGGACCACTCCATCAACATCATCGACACGCCCGGCCACGTCGACTTCACGATCGAGGTCGAGCGGTCGCTCCGCGTCCTCGACGGGGCCGTCCTCGTCCTCTGCTCGGTCGGGGGGGTCCAGTCCCAGACCATTACCGTGGACCGCCAGCTCAAGCGCTACAAGGTTCCCCGGATCGCCTTCGTCAACAAGCTCGACCGCACCGGCGCCAACCCGGTCAAGGTCAAGGACCAGCTCGTCGAGAAGCTGGGCCACAACGCCGTCCTGATGCAGGTCCCGATCGGCCTCGAGGGCGAGCACAAGGGCGTCGTGGACCTCGTGACGATGAAGGCCGTCTACTTCGACGGCCCCGACGGCGAGGACGTCCGGACCGAGGAGATCCCCGAGGAGCTTCGCGCCGAGTCCGCCCGGAGGCGGGAAGAGCTGCTCGACGCGGCGTCCATGTATTCGGACGAGCTGATGACGGCGGTCCTCGAGGACCGGCCCACCGAGGAGCTCATCCACGAGGCCGTCCGCCGCGGGACCATCTCCCGGGAGCTGACGCCCGTCTTCATGGGGACCGCCTACCGGAACAAGGGCATCCAGCCGCTCCTCGACGCGGTCGTCCGCTACCTGCCCAATCCTTCGGACGTGACGAACACCGCCATCGACCTCGACGCCGACGGCGCGGAGATCGAGCTCCGCACCGACCCCGCGGCCCCGACCGTGGCCCTGGCCTTCAAGCTCGAGGAGGGGCCGTACGGACAGCTGACCTACATCCGCATCTACCAGGGGAGCGTCCGGAAGGGCGAGGAGCTCATCAACGTCCGCTCGCGCCTGAAGTTCAAGGTCGGCCGCCTGGTCCGGATGCACGCCGACAGCATGGTGGACATCACGGAGGCGGCCGCCGGGGACATCGTCGCCCTCTTCGGGGTCGATTGCGCCTCGGGCGACACCATCGTCTCCCAGGGCCTCAACCTGAGCCTGACGTCGATCTACGTCCCCGACTCGGTCATTTCGCTGGCCATCGCGCCCGTGGACAACGCTTCGGCCGACCGGGTGGCCAAGGCCCTCAACCGGTTCACCAAGGAGGACCCGACGTTCCGGTCCCACGTCGACCCGGAATCCAACGAGACCATCATCTCGGGCATGGGGGAGCTCCACCTCGACGTCTATCTCGAGCGGATGAAGCGGGAATACCGGGCCGAGGTCCAGACCGGGAAGCCCCAGGTCGCCTACCGCGAGGCCGTCAGCCAGAAGACGGAATTCGACTACACCCACAAGAAGCAGACGGGCGGGTCCGGGCAATACGGCCGCGTCATCGGATATATCGAGCCCAACCCCAAGGGCGTCTACGAGTTCGTCAACGAGGTCAGGGGAGGACGCATCCCCAAGGAGTTCATCCCGTCCTGCGAGAAGGGGTTCCGGGCCGTGATGAAGAAGGGGGGCCTCATCGGCTTCCCGGTCATCGGCGTCCGGGTCGTCCTCAAGGACGGCCAATCCCACGCCGTGGACTCCTCGGACATCGCCTTCCAGACGGCGGCCCAGGGCGCCTTCCGGGGGATCTATATGAAAGCCAAGCCGCAGATCCTGGAGCCGGTCATGAAGGTCTCGGTCGAGGGCCCGACCGAGTTCGCCGGGGCGGTCTTCGGGAGCATCAACCAGAGGCGGGGGGTCATCGTCAGCTCGGTCGAGGACGGGATGTTCTCCCGGGTGGACGCCGAGGTCCCCCTGAGCGAGATGTTCGGCTACTCCACGGTCCTTCGCTCCCTGACCCAGGGCAAGGCCGAGTTCACGATGGAATTCCTGAAATACGGAAAGGTCCCCGGCTACGTGGCCGAGGCGCTCAGAGCCGAGCACGACGAGAGGAAGAAGGACAAACAATCATGATCAACGCCGAGCTCATCCAAAGAAGCCCCATCCGCAGTCTGGAGAAATCCATCGACGGCGGCCTGGGACGGGGGAACGTCGGGGTCCTGGCGTCGCGCAAGGGCGTCGGCAAGACGGCCTGTCTCGTCCACATCGCCACGGACAAGCTCCTCCAGGGGAAGCCCGTCATCCACGTCTCCTACGCCAGCCGGGTGGACCACATCATCACCTGGTACGAGGAGATCCTCAAGGAGCTCTCCCGGAAGAAGGGCATGAAGGCCGCCGCCGAGTTCCACGACGACATCGTCAAGAACCGGGTCATCATGAACTTCAACCAGGACGGGGCGCGGACCGAGCAGGTCCTGCGAAGCCTCGAGGCCATGATCGTCCACGGGAAGTTCGCCGCCGACACGCTCATCGTCGACGGCTTCGATTTCGCCCAGGGCACGCCGGAGGACGTCCGCAAGTTCAAGGACTTCGCCGGAAGGCTCGGGCTCGAGGTCTGGTTCAGCGCCTCGCTCAAGGGCGACGATCCTTTGTTCGACGCCAACGGCATTCCGTTGGGGCTCGAGGATTATCTCAACGAGGTCGACGTCCTCATCTCCCTCCGTCACGAAGGGCGAGGACATCCGGCTCGAGCTCATCAAGGCCCATGGCCTGACGAAGCCGGTCAAGCTCCGCCTCCGTCTCGACCCGAAGACGCTTCTCCTCGCCAGGAAGTAACCGCCCGTCCGTCCCCAGCCGGCGGCGGCAGGACAAAAATCCGTCCCGGATCTCTTGCCTACGATCGGCGAATTCATCTAGGTTCCGGTCCAAAACGAGGGATTCTTGGCCCTGAGCAGGGTTTGAGACCGAGCCCGCCGCGAATTTCGATAGCGTAAACATAAATAAATTAACAATCTTGACGTTAATTTATATAATTATATTAATTTTTCTATTGACTTTTATGATTATTTGCGCTTATATATATTGAGAATCTGAATATCGAGGAAAGAATATGAGCCAAGATTGGATGGAACTGACAAAGTTGACCGGGCGGCACCCCCCTGACCGTCGAGCGCGTCAAGGTCAAGGACAAGGACATCGCGATCGAAGGCAGCTTCGATCTCCCCCCGCTGGCCCAATTGACCCTGGAGGACCAGACGTTCATCACGGCGTTCGTGAGGAGCCACGGGTCCATCAAGGAAATGGAACAGCAGTTCGGGATCAGCTATCCCACCGTCAAGAACCGCCTGAACGCGATCTCGCGCCTTCTCGAATTCGTCGAGATCAACCCCCCGGCCTCCAGGAACGAGGTCCTCGAGGAGCTCGACCGCGGCCGGATCACCGTCGATGAAGCCGTTCAGAAGATGCGGGGCTCCCGATGATCCCCCTGTTCATACGCCTGCGGGTCCGCAAGAACGGGAGGAAGGTCCTCGGCCTGTGGTTCCCCGTCATCCTGGTCCTGATCCCGGTGATCCTCCTGCTCGCCGCCCTCTTCCCTATCGTCCTCGTCGCGGCGCTCCTGGCGTCGCTCGGGGGCTACGGAGGAATGGTCCTCCGGTCCTATGCTCTGGTGTTCACGGTCCTGTTCCTGCTTTCGGGACTCCGGATCGAGGTCGAGGACGCCGCGAATGAAGTCGCCATCATCCTTCAATAGGAGTTTGTCATGAACGAAGAAAGAACGAAGATCCTGGAAATGCTCAAGGACGGGAAGATCGGCGTCGCGGACGCCGAAAAGCTCCTGGCCGCTCTCTCTTCCGGGGACGCCGGAAACGAGCCTCAAAGCGCGGGCGGCCGCAAGCCCAGATACCTGAGGGTCCAGGTCGAGCCCGGGCCCGGGAGCGATAGCAAGGACAAGGTCAATATCCGGGTCCCGATGAAGCTCATCCGGGCCGGGCTGAAGCTGGCCGCGTTCATCCCCAGGGACGCCCGGACCCAGGTCGCGTCCGCCCTGAAGGACAAAGGCATCGATGCCGATTGGGACAAGATCTCCCCCGAGGACCTCGAGCAGATCGTGACCCAGCTCGACGACCTGACGGTGGACATCGAAGACGGCAAGGACAAGGTCCGGATCTTCTGCGAGTGACGACCGATGAAAAAGATCATCCTCATGGTGCTCTTCGCGCTCCTGGCCGCGATCATCGCGCTCGCGCAAACCCCCGACGCCTCGGCCAGGGCCGAGATCGACGCCCTTCTCACCGCCTGGCACCGGGCTGCGGCCACGTCCGATGCCGCGGCCTATTTCGGGTCGATGGCGCCCGGCGCGGTCTTCCTCGGGACGGACGTGACCGAGCGGTGGACGAAAGAGGAATTCGAAGCCTGGGCCGCTCCCGCGTTCCGGAAAGCCTCGGCGTGGGTGTTCCGGCGGTCCGGCGCAGCATTTCCGTATCGGCGGACGGGAACACGGCCTGGTTCGACGAGGACCTCGACTCCGAATCCTATTGGCCGTGCCGCGGCTCCGGGGCGCTGGAAAGGATCGCCGGTGCCTGGAAGATCCGGCTCTATAACCTGGCCTTGACCATCCCGAACGACGCCGTCCCGGAGATCCGGCCGGCCGTCCTGAAAGCGTTCGCCAGGCCGGAAAAGGAACGTCCGTGAACGGCGGAGGATAGCCATGGCCCATCGGACGGCCCGCGACGGATACCAACGGCTGGTCGAGCGGATCAACCGCTTTCCCCAGGGGGCGCCGCCCTCGGAGCTCCTGTTCAGGATCCTCAGGATCCTTTTTTCCGAAAAGGAGGCCGGCCTCGTTTCCTCGCTTCCCATCCGGCCTTTCACGACGAAGAAGGCCGCCCTCATCTGGAAGGTCCCCGAAAGCGAGGCCCGGAAAACCCTGGATTCCCTGGCCGGGCGCGGCCTCCTCGTCGACAGCGAGCGTCACGGCCGGAGCACCTATTCCCTGCCGCCTCCCATGGCCGGCTTCTTCGAATTCTCGATGATGCGCGTGCGCGGGGACATCGATCAGAAGCTGCTGGCGGAGCTGTTCTACGAGTACCTCAACGTCGAGGAAGAGTTCATCAAGGCCCTCTTCGTGAACGGCGAGACCCAGCTCGGGCGCGTGTTCGTCCGCGAGCCCGCCCTCCCCTCCGATCATTCGCTCGAAGTCCTCGAATACGAGCGGGCGAGCGAGGTGATCCGGACCGCCAGGCACAGGGCCGTCGGCGTCTGCTACTGCCGGCACAAGATGATGCACGTCGGCCGCGCCTGCGACGCCCCTCAGGACATCTGCCTGACCTTCAATACCGTGGCGGACTCGCTCGCCCGGCACGGGATCGCCCGGCGCATCGACGCGAAGGAGGCCTCGGACCTCCTCCAGCAGGCTTATGAGCGGAACCTCGTCCAATTCGGCGAGAACGTCCGCCGGAGCGTGAGCTTCATCTGCAACTGCTGCGGCTGCTGCTGCGAGGCGCTCCTCGGCATCAAGCGCTTCGGGTCGGTCTACCCTATCCACACGAATTTCCTTCCCCGGATCGACGAGGCCTCCTGCTCCGGGTGCGGCCAGTGCGTGGATATCTGTCCGATCGAGGCCATGAGCCTCGTATCGGCCAACGACCCTCACCGGCCAAAACGGCGCAAGGCGCGCCTGGCCGAGGAGCTCTGCCTTGGCTGCGGCGTGTGCGTCCGGTCGTGCCCGAGCCGAAGCATCGCCCTGGTCCCCCATCCGAAGCGGGTCATCACGCCGCTCGATTCCGTGCACCGGGCCGTCCTGATGGCCATCGAGCGGGGCAAGCTCCAGAACCTCATCTTCGACAATCATGCCCATTGGGACCACCGGGCGATGGCGGCGATCCTCGGCGTCATCCTGAAGCTCCCTCCGGTCAAGAAGGCCATGGCCGGCCGTCAGATGAGGTCCCGGTACATGGAGTATCTGATCGCGAAGAAGGGTTGAAGCCGCCGGGAAGGCCCCGGCCGCGGGAGATCAGATCTCGCGGCCCCGGAGGATCCCGACGACAGCCGTAATGATGACGAGGATGGCCGCTGCCTGGACGGGCCGGACCCGGTTCCCGAAAACGAGAACGGAACAGAAGAACGGATATAGGATGGCCGCCCCGTACTGGACCGGCCCCGTCCTCAGGAGGGTTTCGAGCTTGTAGGCGAACTGCAGGGAAAGGAACGCCAGCAGCGAGAAGACGAGATAGAGATAGAAGTACGGCGAGGCGAAATAATCGCCGACGCGGGTCCCGAACGCCTGGACGAGCACCCTCATCAGCACGACGATCATCCCCGCCGAAATGCCGGAGATCGCCGCCAGGAGGATCGCCAGGCGCCGTCTGCCGATCCTTCCGAAGAACGCCCCCGCGAGGAGAAGGAACGGGAAGACCGCCGCCGCGGTCAGGCGCAAGGGATCTCCGTCCCCCCCCGCCCCCGCCGTCGCGGAAAGGCTCAGGAGCCCGATCGCGAGGCCCATCCCCGCCGCGTAAACGGCATCGGAACGGCGGAGCTTCTCGCCGAGCCACGCCCGGGACAAGAGGACCATGACGATGACGCCCGATCCGGCGAAGGCCCCGACGATATGCGGGGGGAGATCCCTCAGGGCGAGCGTGACGGGAACGATATAAGCGTTCGAAAGCAGGAATCCGACCGCCCAGACGCCGAGGTCCCTCCTCCAGGCCGCGTCCTTCGTGGCCCCGCGCCCGAACCAGCCGATCCCCTTCTTCATCAGGACGAGGCCGGCGGCAAGGAGCGTGTAGGCCGACGCCGCCAGGAGGAAAGCCGTCATTCTCATCCGGGGCCGACGGTCGCCGGTCAGCCCTTGTCCATGACCCGCTTGCGGGTGTAGGCGATGAGGCCGCCGGCATCGATGATGGCCTGGCGTGCCTTGGGCAGGGGCGTCACCGCGAAGCTCTTTCCGGTCGTCCGGTTCAAGATCCTGTCGGTCCCGATCTCGAGCTCGTCCCCTTCCGAGGCCTCGATGTCCGGAGAAACGACGGTCCGCAGACCGAGGTTGATCGCGTTCTGGAGGAAGATGCGGGCGAAGTTCCTCGCCACGATGACCAGCTCGTGGCCCTTGAGGGTCGAGGCGGCCTGCTCGCGCGAGGACCCGCAGCCGAAGTTCTTTCCGGCCACGAGGACGCTCCCCGGCGGGACCTGCTTCTCCTTGAGCCGGGCGTTGAATTCCGTCAGATCGGCGAAGGCGTACTGGGGCGTTTCGCCGGGGAGAACGGTCGCCATGTAGCGGCCGGGATAGATGATGTCGGTGGAGATGTCGTCGGCGAGTTTCAGAACGACCTTGGCCATGTCATCGGCCTCCTTTCCGCGGGTCGGTGATGACGCCCGTGATGGCGCTCGCGGCCGCCACGGCCGGGGACGCCAGGTAGACCTCGGCGTTGGGGTTCCCCATCCGGCCCTTGAAGTTCCGGTTCGTCGTGGCCAGGGCGACCTCGCCGTCGCCCAGGGCGCCCTGGTGGACGCCCAGGCACGGCCCGCAGCCCGGGTTCATGACCACCGCGCCGGCCTTGATGAGCGAGGCCACATAACCGGCCTCGAGGGCGCGGTTGAAGATCCGGTAGGAAGCCGGGAAGACGAGCATCCGCGTCCCGCGGGCCACCTTCTTGCCCTTGAGGATCCTGGCGGCGATGGCGAGATCGTCCAGCCGCCCATTGGTGCAGGAGCCGATGACGATCTGATCGACCTTGACGCCGGCGACCTTGCCGACGGGCTTCACGTTGTCCACCGTATGGGGGCAGGCGACCTGGGGCTCCGAGCTTCGCCGCGTCGATCGTCACGACCCGGTCGTATTCCGCGTCGGGGTCCGGGCCGAACGTTTCGATCTTGCCCTTGACCTTCGCCTCTTCCCTGAGGAAGCGCAGGGTTTCCGCGTCGGGCGGGACGATCCCCGAGGTCGCCCCGGCCTCGACGGACATGTTGCAGACCGTCAGGCGGCCCGACGTCGACATCGCGGCAAAGGCCGGGCCGTGGTATTCGAGGACCTTGAAATTCGCTCCCTCGGCCGTGATCTGCCCGATGAGGTACAGGATAAGGTCCTTGGGCGTCACGAACCTCGCGAAACGCCCCTTGGCGACGACCTTGATGGTCTTCGGGACCTCGACGTTGAGGACCGTCCCCAGGGCCCAGACCGAGGCCATCTCGGTCGCCCCGATGCCGAAGGCGAAGGCGCCGAGGGCCCCGTGGCTCGTCGTGTGGCTGTCCGTGCCGACGACGACCTTTCCCGGAAGGACATAGCCGCTCTCCGGGAGGATCTGGTGGCAGATGCCGCCCTCGTCCCCGCGGATATCGTGGAACTTCGTGATGCCGTTCGCCTTGACGAACTCGCGGATACGCTTCTGGTTGGTCGCCGTCTTCGAGCCCTCGGCGGGGACCCTGTGATCGAAGATGATGGCGACGCGCGAGGGGTCCCAGACCTTGGCCGCGCGGCCCGTATCCTTGAAGATCTCCCGGAACTGGTTGATGACCAGCGCGGCGTTCTCATGGGACATGGCCAGGCCCACCTCCGGCTCGACCACCTCCCCCGCCTTGACCGAGGGCTGATGGACCGCCCCGGCCAGGATCTTTTCGACCATCGTCATGCCCATATCGAACCTCCGGTTCAGCCGACGATCTTCTTCGTCCCCTTGTATTTATCCTCAATCCGGGCCTTGGGGAGATATTCGTTCTCCATGGCCCGATATTCCTTGAGGCCGACGAAATCGGTGTATTCCTCGAAGGACGGCACCCACTGGGTCTGGCCGGCCAGGAGGCCTGTCGGCGACGCCTTGAGGGCCGTGAAGAAGCTCATCATCGCCTTCTGGGCGACCATGATGGACGCCACGGGGATGGAAACGCGCCCGACGCCCATCCTGGCGAGCTCGGGGATGGGGATGAGCTCGGTCTTCATGCCGGAGACCGCGTCCATGAGGTTGACCGACAGAGGGCCCTTGATCCCTTTGAGAGCCTTTTCGATGTCGGTCCGGGCCCGGATGCCGTCGATGAACGCCAGGTCGGCCCCGGCCTCGAGGTACATATTGCAGCGGGCGATCGCTTCGTCGATGCCCCAGCCGGCGAAGACGTCGGTCCGGGCGTTGATGATGAAGTCCTTGTCGAGGCGGTCCCGGACGGAGGCGCAGGCGCGGAGCTTGCCGGCCATCTCCTCGGCGGGGATGACCTCCTTGCCGGCCATGTGGCCGCAGCGCTTGGGGAAGACCTGGTCCTCGAGGTTCATGCCGGCCAGCCCCATGGCGATGACCCGTTCCGTGATCCAGGCCGCGTTAACGGCGTTCCCGCCTCCCGTGTCGAGGTCCGCCATGACCGGGATCCCGACCGCCTGGGCGACGTTCCAGGAGAGGTCGAGGACGTCCTTCATCCGGACCAGCCCGACATCGGGCTTGCCGAGGAAGGCCCCGGCCAGTCCGTAGCCGGAGATCTGGATGGCCTCGAAGCCGCACTTCTCGATGACCTTGGCGCTCAAGGCATCATGACAGCCGGGGACGACGACCGCCCGCCGGTCCATGATGGCCTTTCTGAGAACACTCGTCTTTTTCATGACTGACTCCTTATGATTGCCTTATTATTGCCTTCCGGCCCTGATGCTCAACCCTCGAAAGGCGAAAGATATTTGTATCAAAAGGGGCCTGAAAAGGCAAGCCCGGCCCGGCGGCGGCGTTGACAATCCCCGCGGCATGGGGGGATAATCGGGGCTCGGGATATGAGCATCATCAGGCAAAGCGCATTCTCCCTCCTGGAATCCCTTTCCGGCACCCCTTGGATATCCGTGCGGGTGGCGGCCGGAACCGGAAGGCGGATCGTGTTCTCTCCCGCCCTCAAGGACAGAGGGGCCCGGAGTGCCGCCTGGAAGCCGTTCCCCGCCGACGGGCCGGCCTGGGCCGCCCTCATGAAACGGGGCGGCCCCATCATCGTCAAGGACCTTCGCGGGGAGCCCGAGCTCGCACCCCTCGCCGGAAAGGGATTCAAGGCCATGGTCGTGACCGCCTGCCGGGAGGGGCGGAACGCGTGCGTCGTCGTCTTCCACTATAAGGTCCTCCCACGTTTCTCCAAAAGACAGCTGCAGGCGTTCCTGCCGGCCTGCCGCGTGGCCGTCACGCTCGTGGCCAGGGCCGCCCTGGAAAAGCGGGCCCGGACGCTGGCCGACCTCGCCTCCATCGACGGCCTGACAGGCCTGTACAACTACAGGTACTTCCGGGATTCGATGAGCCGGGAGCTCCAGAAGGCGGAGCGGTTCAAGTACCCCGCGTCACTGGCCATGATCGATATCGATCATTTCAAGCAGTACAACGACGCCCTGGGCCACCCGAAGGGGGACCTTGTCCTGGCCGAGATCGCGGCCGTCATCAACAGGAACAAGAGGGCCTACGATATCGCCGCGAGGTACGGCGGCGACGAATACATCATGATCCTTCCCTACGCCAGCCGGAGCCAGGCCGTCACGCTGCTCGAACGCATCCGGAAGGAGGTCTCCGGGCACGATTTCCCCGGCGGCCGCTCCGGGCCGCGGATCACGATCAGCGCCGGCGTCGCCTCCTATCCTGAGAACACGCGGGTCCGGTCGCGGCTCATCAAGAGCGCGGACCAGGCCCTTTACCTGGCCAAGGAAGAGGGGAAGAACCGCGTCTGCACCGCCCTGAACATGACGGAGGGCGCCGTGCGCGTCGCCATCTGCCGGCCGACCGTCACGGTCAGCCCCTTCTACCCCTATATCCTCAGGGGCGTCCGGGAGGTCATCAAGGACGTCGGGAACATCGAGCTCAAGGTTGCCGTCTTCGACAAGGACTCCGGCGACGCGGAACACGCCCGGATCACGAAGTCCCTCATCGACAAGGGGATCGACGCCGTGGGCATCTCGGCGATGGCCGGGGTGGACCTCGAACGCCGGATCGCCGAATTCAACAGGGCGGGAGTCCCGGTCTTCCTGTTCAACAGCCCGCCCATGGGGAACCGGGCGCGGATCGTCAGCTGTGTCGGATTCAATCACCGCGAGGCCGGGATCCTCGTCGCCAAGTACGTCGCCCGCGTCCTGAGGAACCGGGGCCGGGTGGCCCTCATCGAAGGGCTCCCGGACGCGGCCTCCCTGGAGATGAAGGACGGGGTCGTCACGACGCTCAGGAGCGTCGGGCTCGAGATCATCGACCGGCCCTGCGGCGAATGGACGCGGGACAAGGCGAGGGAGATCGCCGCGGACCTTCTCGCGCGCTTCCCGGACATCGACGCCATCTGGGGGGAGAACGATGAAATGGCCCTGGGCGCGATGGACGCCGTCCTCGCGGCCGGGAAGGCCGGGACGGTCCTCGCCGTCGGGACCGACGGCAACCGGAACGCCCTCGAATCCGTTCGGAAGGGTCAGATGACCGCCACCCTGAACACGAACCCCGTCGAGATCGGCAAGATCCTGATGCGGACGGTGATCCGGAGCATGATCAAGGAAGAGAAGGTGGAACCCTATATCCAGTCCCCTATCAACATGGTCGACCTGGAGAACGTCAACGAAAGCTTGAAGGCCGTCCTGTAGAGAGGGGAACGCGGATCCGGACCTGACCCTGGAGATCGCCATGAAGAAACGCGGATTGTTCCCGGCCGTCGGGATCGTCCTGCTCGCCGCGGCCGCCTCCTGCGCCGGGCCTCGGATGGCTCGAGGACCCGTTCCCGCGAGACAGGGATCGCCCCCGGCCCTTGCCGGGCGGACGGTCCCGCAGTTCGTCGTCTTCGCCTCCGACGACAACGGGTATTCCGGATTGCCCGGCTCCGGGTCGAGCGGCGGACTGGATTACGTGACCCGTCTCTTCGCCTCAAGGCAGAACCCGGCCGGAAGAAGCGATCCGCGGACCTTCGACGGCTCGGCCCTCCATTACTCCTTCTTCGTCAATACTTATTACATCACCTCCGAGGGCAAGGAAAACCCCGTCTACGTCAAGCGGGCCTGGAAGGCGGCCGTCGACGCCGGGCACGAGGTCGGCGTCCACACGCATACCCACCCTCACGGCCGTCCGTTCACGATCGAGCAGTGGGAAGAGGAGATCGACAAGTGCGTCGATCACCTGACCCGGCCTTGGGACCCCGACGAGACCCCGGAGCGCCCCAACCCCGCCTCCGGCCTGGGCGTCTCCCGGTGGGACCTCCAGGGCTTCCGGGCCCCTTTCATCGAGCCGAGCGATAACGGCATGGCCGCAGCCCACCGGAAGGGCTTCGTCTACGACTCCAGCATCGAGGAGGGCATCGGCCCGGACGGCGATTTCCCGTGGCCCTATCTTCTTGACCGCGGACGCCCGGACAACGAGCCTCCCATCGGCCGGTACCCGGGCCTGTGGGAGGTCCCGCTCACCAATTTCATCGCCCCGCCCGACGACGCCTGCGCGCGCTACGGCCTCCCCGAGGGCTTCCGGGACCGGCTGAAGAAGGTCAACGATTATTTCGACACGGCGAAGGGCGAGATCACCGGCATGGATTGGAACCTTTGGAACGAGTTCGGCATGACGCCCGCCGAGTTCGTCGCCACCCTGAAATACAGCCTGGACCGTCACCTCGCGGGAAGCCGTTGTCCCATGACGGTCGGGATCCACAGCGAGCTGTACACGGAGCACGGCGAGGCCCGGGGAGCGGGCCCGAGCGTGGCGGAGCGCCGGGCGGCCCTCGAGACCTTCTTCGCCTACGCCCTGGAGAATCCGGAAGTGCGCCTCGTCAGCACGCGGGAGCTTCTGAGCTGGATCCGGGAGCCGGTGCCTCTCCGCTGACGCCCCTTTCCCGGCTTCCGAAAAGCCCGGCAATATGATATGTATGCGCCATGAGCGGACATGATCTGATCGTTATCGGCGGAGGCGAGGCCGGCATTTCGGCCGCGCTCCAGGGCTCCGCTCTCGGGGCGAAGGTCCTGATGATCAACCGCGAGCTCGAGCTCGGCGGGGGGTGCGTCCGGACGGGAACCCTGCCCAGCAAGGTCCTGAGCAACGCGGCCCACTTCCTGGAGAACCTGAAGAGGGCCCGCCGTTACGGGGTCACGATCGACGAAAACGCCGCGGTCGATTACAGGGCCATCCTCGAGAGCCGGCACAAGACGACCTTGTGCGAGGTCGGCATCCTAGCGACCCTTATCCGCAAGAACGCCATCGAGACCTTGACCGGCCTGGCGTCCTTCAAGGGGCCCGGGGCCCTCGAGGTCAGACTCCCCGACGGCTCCGTTACCGAGAGAACGGCTCCGAAGATCGTCATCGCCTCCGGATCGCGGCCGGTCGAGGTCCAAGGCCTCGAATTCAACGGGAGGACCATCCTTTCGCCGGATGACCTGACGGCGCTCGACGCGGTCCCGGCCCGGTTCGTGATCGTCGGGGCCGGCGTCATCGGCTGTGAGATGGCGTTCATATTCCGGTCGCTGGGCTCCGAGGTCGTCCTGGTCGAGAAGATGGAGCGGGTTCTGTGGGGCCAGGACCACGACGTCGCCGCCCTCATCACCCGGGAATTCAAGAAGAAAGGCGTCCGGCTGCTCGCCGGAACCGCCCTCGAGCGCATCGCGGAAGAGGGTGGGCGGGCCCGGGCCTTCCTCTCGAACGGGGAAACCATCGAAGCCGACCGGGTGATGATCGGGGTGGGGCGCCGGCCGAACACGGAGGCGCTGAACCTCGCCGCGGTCGGCGTCATGACCGGAAGCCGCGGCGATATCCTGGTCGACGATCGCATGGAGACGTCGGCGAAGGGGATCTTCGCCGCCGGCGACGTCCTCGCGAAGGTCATGCTCTCGTCCATGGCGGTCGTCGAGGCGCGGATCGCCGCCGGAAACGCCCTGGGCCGGCCGGGCCGGATGGACTATTCCTGCGCTCCCTGGGGGATCTACACCGACCCGGAGATCGGCTCCGTCGGCGTCACGGAGGAAGAAGCCTCGGCCGGAGGGATCGACGTCGTCATCGGCCGGTGCGGATACAGCGACCTCGTCCGGTCGTGCCTCGACGGGAACGTCCTCGGCTTATTCAAGCTCATCTTCGAACGGTCTTCCGGGAAGCTCATCGGCGCCCATATCGTCGGCGCCGACGCTTCGGAGATCATCCATTTCGCCGCCCTGGCCGTCAGGACGGGGGCCCGCGCCGAGGACATCGCGGGCATGGTCTTCAATCACCCGACGGTCTCCGAGGGCTTCGCCAAGGCCGCCGCGGACGCGATCAAGGCCTCGGCAGCGATGTAGCCGCGGCTCCGCTGCCGGCGACACGGTCCTTTGCCCGCCCCCCTCTGTATCAAGGAGGGGGCAGGGGGAGACAAGAATACGATGTGCTCGGACGTGTCGCCGTAGATTCAGCCCGTGTTTTCATTAAAGCGCAGCCTGAAAGCTGCGGCTATATCAGGCTCGCGGCTCTCGCGTCGTAAAGGTCCAGCTGGGCCGCCTGATAGGCGATCTTCAGCCACCCCCGGCCGGCGATGAAGGCCTGGGTCAGCAGGAAGCCCGATACGACGGCGCCCGTCGTCGCGCCCGGGAAGAGCCGGTGCAGAACGAGATAGGCCGCCAGCATCGCCCAGCCGGTGATCCCCAGGAGATAGTACAAGAGGAGCGTCCCGCCGGGGCGGCCGAAGACGAAACGGACGGCCCAAACGAGGGCGTCGTAGACCCCGTTCGCATCCTCGCGGACGATCCGGATCCGCGCGTAATCCATGATCATCTTGATGAAATAGGCCAGGAAGAGAGCCAGAGCGACGCGGAGGATCGTCAAGGCGAAGCCGAGCTGTTCGTTCGTCGAGCCCTTCATGGCGGACGACGCCAGGAAGTGAAGGGGGATGAACGCGGCCAGGGCGGGGACCCAGAGGACGACCGAATAGAGGGTCAGACGGAGGAAGCGTCCGTAGTAACGGGCGCCCCCCATGAAGAAGGTCTGCCCCGGCCTCTCCCCGGCCCCGCTCCGGACAAGGGTGTTCAGGATCCCCCCGAACATGAAGATCGCGATGAAGGCGCCGAGGACAAGGGCGAAGAGGGCGGCCGTCAGGCTTCCCCGGATCGCGCCGGCCGACCCGGTCAGGAGCTCGATCGCCGCGTCCTGGTCGAGCGGCGACGCGCTCCTTCCGGCCGCGGCGCCCAGGGCGCCCGAAAACAGGATGCAGGCCGGCGCGGCGAGCACGATGTTGGCCAGCCACAGGAGGCCGATCATCGCCGGGCGGCGCGAGGCCTCCCTCATCCCATGAACATAGGTCCGGATGATGTTCATCGCACCCTCCCTCCTTACAGCGAGACCAGGCTCAACAAGCCCTGGAGCCAGCCCAACAGCCCGAGCGAAACCTTCCGGGCGGGGGCCTTCCGGGGCTCGAGCGTCCGGGAATCGTTCAGCCGATCGACATCGAGGAGCATTTTCCGGTCGGGGTCGATCCCGGCCGATACGACCTTGACCGGGAGCTCGTAAACGAAGCGCTTCCAGCGGTCCTTCCCGTCCCAGCTCTCGCGGACCTTCCGCCCGTCGGCGAAGGTCACGAGGAGCTCCTGGGGAAAGACCCAATCCCCGTACCGGGCGACGACGACGACGTTGCGGTAGGTCCGCGGCCGCTCCGCCGCCTTCGCTCCCGGACCGGCCTTCTCTTCCGCGACGGGCCCCCTTTTCCCATCGTCGAAGAGCCCGCGGGGCTCGTCGATCTCGTCGGCCGTGAGCTCGCTGACGGCGTAATCCAGCCTGCCGGGAGTGCGGAGGACCTGACCGAAGAACCAGCCGAGGTCCCGCCCGCTCTCCTCCTCGGCGACGCGGATGAAATCCTCCGAGGCGGGGTGGCGGAACTTCCATCGCTCATAATAGGCCTTCATGATCCGCGCCATGACGTCCTCGCCGAGCCAGCGCTCGAGCGTCAGCATCATCAGGGCCGCCTTGGCGTAGACATTGGTGCCGTAGCTCGAGCCGTTGACGTACTTCCAGGAGTCCTGGAGGATGGGGTCGAGCCGGCCCGAGCCGATGACCCGGAGCCGCTGGAAGATGATGTCGCCGATCCTCAACCCGCAGAGGTCGATCATCGACCGGCCCTCTCCGTAGTACCTCTCCATGGCCTTGACCTCGGAGTAGGAGTTGATGCCCTCGTCGAGCCAGGCCTCCTCGAACTCGTTGGAGGCGACGATGCCGTACCAGTAGCCGTGGCCGAACTCGTGGATCGTGACCATCTCGGGCATGCGGACGCCCGCCGGCATCCAGCTCGTCGTGCCCGCGGTGAACAGCGTCGGGTATTCCATCCCGCCCGCGCCGGCGGCGCCGGGGGCCGGGTCGACGAGCGTGATCGTGCCGTAGGGGTAGGGCCCGTAGCTCCGGCTGAAGAATTCGAGGCCGCGGCGAAGGGCCAGGGCATACCGGTCCCGGCTCCCGAGGTGGGCCTTGTGGACGAGCAGGATCATCTCGGTATCGACGGGGGGATCGGCGAGGACGAACCGTTCCCGGGATTCGACGAAGTCGGGGCAGGCCGTCCAGGCGAAATCATGGACGTCTTCCTGGACATGGACGACGGTCTTCGTCCCGTCCTCGTTCTTCCGCTCCGACTCGCGGCGGCCCGTGGCCCCGACCACGTATCTTTCGGGGACGGTGATCGCCACCCTGTAGGCGCCGAAGTCGGCGAAGAATTCGGAATTCGCATGGTACTGGTGGCAATTCCAGGCCCCGTTCCGGAAGACCCCCACCTTCGGGAACCACTGCCCGGCCATGTAGAACTCCCCGGAATAGCCCGAACGGGCGAACACCCGGGGCAGTCGGGTCGTGAACGCGATCTCGAGGACGATCCGCCCGCCCGGCCCCAGGGGTTCGGGGAGCGCCACCTGCATGACCGTCTGATCGTCCGGGTTTCCGTCATCGGGCCGGAGAAAGGCCATGGTCCCGGTCAGGTCCGCCCCTCCGGCGATCCCGATCCGGCGGACGTCGATCCGGCCCCAGTCGTCCTTCCCGGCCTCGTAACCGCGATGCGCGCCGCCGCTTTCCCGCATGAACGTCGTCCGGTTGTTCTTGAAGGCGTTCATGTAAAGATGGAACGGCATCTCGGAGACCGCGGTTTCCGAATCGTTCGTCCAGGTCAGCGTTGCGGTCGCTTCGATGGTCCTCGATGCCGGGATGAGGCGGGCCTTGATGTCGTAGCTCGCGACCTCGGGGCTCAGCCCGCCGAATAGGCTCGCGTTCAGGAAGAGGATGCCGACGACCAAGCTCCGGACGGCCATTTTCATGAGGTCCCTCCCATAGGAAAGCCTTTCCGGGACTATAGCGGAAGGCCTGCGGCATGTCAAAGAGCGAGCCCCCCCTTTCCTAAAGGGGGGTGAGGGGGAATTTGATCGGTCCTTTCATCACACGGCGATCCTTGGATTCAATGGATCGAGAATATTTTGCCAAAGGACTTGACTATGACGTTGCGTCACCCCTTATCATGGGTTGGAGGCAAGGACGATGAAGACGCGTTACCTGACCAAGGAATTCGCGGGGCTGACCAAGGTCACCGTCCGGACGCTCCGGTATTACGACCGGATCGGGCTCCTGCGGCCAAGCTTCCGGAAGCCCAACGGCTACAGGGTCTACACCGACGAGGACCTCCTCCGGCTCCAGCAGATCGTGACCCTGAAGTTCATGGGATTCTCCCTCGCCCGGATCCGGGACATCCTGGGCCGGAAGGGATTCCTCGTGGCCGAGTCCCTCAGGATCCAGGCCGGCGCGGTCCGTGACGAGATCGGCCGGCTTCAGCAGGCCTCCCGGGCCCTCGACCGGGTCCTCGGAGAGCTTGAGGCCGGGAGCCGCATCGACGCCAGAAAACTCATCAAGATCGTGGAGGTCATTCAAATGGGCGAAGACGTCAAGAAAGAGTGGCAAGAGAAGTTCTTCACCAAGCCCGAGCTCGAGGAGTTCGCCGATATCGGGAAGAAGTACACGCCCGAGTCCATGGCGGGCTACCAGCGGAGGTGGACGGAGCTCATCGAAGAGGTCAAGCGGAATCTCTCCGCCGACCCGGCGGGAGAGGTCGGACAGGCCCTGGCGAAGCGCTGGAGCGCGCTCCTCAACGAGGCCTACGGGAATCACTCGGAGCTCAAAGCCCGGATCGGCGAAGCCTACACCGCCGGAGCCGTGCCGGCCGAGCACATGCCCTTCGGGCCCGAGGTTTGGGGGTTCATCAAGAAGGCCCACGCGGCAGCGGGCAAGACCTGAGCACTCCGGCGAAGCGGCGGGCCTTCCGTATCAGATTTCAAACGAACAAACCTGGTCGCGGAGCAGCCTGAGTCGGGCTTCGAGGGCTCGGCGCTCGGCCTTGGCCTTGAGGTAATCGCTCCGGAGCCGGACGAGATGCGCCCGGAAGCGGGCTTTCTCCACCCGGAGTCCGGCCCGGTTCTCGCGGAAGCGCTCCCGGACCCTGCCCAGGGCCAGGCTGTATTCGGCTCTCAGGCTCCGCATCATCTCGGCCGCCTTTTCGTACTCGACCTTGATCGAGGCTATGAAGCAGGCCAGGGCGAACTCCTGCCGGAGCCCGGAGACGAGGTCGGCCACCGGGACGATCGCCCGGACCCTGAAGGCGTTGGCGCCGCAGAAGGCGAAGCCGTCCTTGAACTCGCCCCGACGGGCATGATCGAGAGCTTCGGCGATGCAGTAGCGGGCGCTTTTCGCCCCGCAGCTCTGGAGGCAATGGGAGGGACAGCGGAACACCTTGCGGATGCCCCGGGCGACGTCCTCGAGAAAGGCGCTGCGGATCGCCCGGCCCGGCAGGCCGACAGGGCTCTGGATGATGACGATGTCCTCTTTCCGGCAGGCGACATAAGCCTGTTTGAACCGCGCGTCCGCATCGCATTCCTCGGTGGCGATGAACCGCGTCCCGAGCTGGACGCCTCTGGCCCCCAGGTCGAGCATCCGGCGAATGTCCTCGCCCGTATAGATCCCGCCCGCGGCGATGACGGGGATCGCCCTGCCCCAGGGCGTCTCGAATTCCCGGAGGGCCTCGACGACCTCGGGCAGGATCCTCTCGAGCTCGAAGGCGGGATCGTCGATCTGCTCGGGCTTGAACCCGAGATGGCCTCCGGCCAGGGGGCCTTCGACCACCACGGCGTCGGGGATATCGCCGTAGGCCTTTTCCCAGGACTTGAATATCAGCCGGGCGGCGCGGCCCGAGCTGACGATGGGCACGACCCCCACCCCGGCCCGGCGGATCGCGGGAACCGGGATCCCCTTGATCGGCAGGCCGGCGCCGAGGAAGAGGAGATCGATCCTCTCCTCGACGGCGGCTTCGACGAGGCGCAGAAAACCGTCGGCGGCGACCATGATGTTGACGCCGAGGATGCCCGCCGTCCGAGCCCGGGCCTTGCGGATCTGCGAGCGGAGGGCCCGGAGATTCGCCTCGAGCGGACGCTCATAGTAGTCGGCTTCGATGAGCCCGATGCCGGTCGCCGCGATGACGCCGATGCCCCCTTCCTCCGCCACCGCAGAGGCCAGTCCGCTAAGGGACAGGCCTACGCCCATCCCGCCCTGGACGATGGGAAGCCGCGCGGTTCGATTCCCGATCCGGAGCGGCGGGAGAGGATACTTGGCGACGGCCGAAGCTTTGAGCTTGGCCGCTTTATCTTCAAGGACGTTCGCGACGGTCATCAGCGACTCCAAAACGGGAATACGAGCCGAGGCCTCGATTCAAGCCAGAGGATTATGACGGAGGCTCACGTTTCCGGTGGCGGTCATTATCGATGGTACGCCCAGGCAGGCGGGCTGTCAAGAAACAAGGACGGGCGCCCCCTCACTTCCGGTACTTGGAAATGAACTCCTCGACCTCGGGAATGCCGCCCTGGGGAATAGTTTTTAGCATTTTTTTGGGTGAGACGCGCCTCTCCGATAATATTAATTGTATTCAGGACAAGAAGCCTACCTCTTGCAAGAAAAGATTGCCCTTGCAGATTCAGCAAGGGGATGAATTGCCTCTGGATTCAATAGAACCTGCTTCCCCGCTCCTCCAGTAAACCAATCATAAAGTACAACCGCGCTTATCTTCCGGCCGGGTCCGCTATCAAAGAAATCCATCGTGAACCAGCTTCCTGTTGTTTGATCTGCTGGATGCCGCCCTGGAAGATGAGGTAGCCGTTGGAGGGCTCGCGCTCGGTGATCTCCCCGGCCACGGGGGTCAGCATGATCCTCTTGACCTCTTCGTAGTCCGAGGTTTGGCCGAGGGCCCAGGCGAGCTTGACGTAAGCCACTTCGGGGAGCATGTTGGCCGCCGGGATGACGCCGAGCTCCATCATGTCCCGGCCGGTGTCATAGACGTACATCTGGACGTAGCCCCAGAGGGTCTGGACCGTCATGAAGACGGAGATGCCCTTGTCCCGGGCCCGCTGGAGGGCCGGGTAGAGGGGCTTGTTGACGTGGCCGAGGCCCGTCCCGGCGATGACGATCCCCCGGTAGCCGTTGTCGATGAGGGAGTCGATGATGTCCGGCTTCATGTTCGGGTAGTAATAGACGATACTGACCTTTTCCTCGAAGGCCGTATTGATGACGACGGACCTATCGTCCCGCCGGCGCTTGTAGTCCTGGCGGAGGGGCGTGATCTTCTCCCGGCTGACCATGGCGATGGGGATGTCCCCGATCGTCCGGAACGTGGACCGATAGCTCGAATGCATCTTGCGGACGCGCGTCCCCCGGTGGAGGAGGCCGTAGGTGTCCGACGTCGGTCCGAACATGCAGATCATGACCTCGGCGATATCGCTCTCGGCCGCGGCCTTGACGCTGTGCATGAGGTTGAGGGCGGCGTCCGACGAGGGCCTGTCCGAAGAGCGCTGGGAGCCGACCATGATGATGGGGACCGGCGGGTCCTGGACCATGAAGGACAGGATGGCCGCGGTGTGGTGCATCGTGTCCGTTCCGTGGCCGATGACGATGCCCTGGACGCCCTTCTCGATCTCGCGGCCGATGGCCTTGGCGGTCGCGATGTATTGCTCCGGCCCCATGTTCTCGCTGAAGACGCCGAAGAGCTTCTCGGTCTCGAGGTTGCAGATGTCGGCCAGCTCCGGCACGGAGCCGTACAGCTCTCCCGGCGAGAAGGCCGGGATGACGGCGCCCGTCCGGTAATCCAGGCGGCTCGCGATCGTCCCGCCGGTCCCGAGGAGCTTGACCCTGGGCTTCCCGGGGTCGTAGGGGAATTCCTTTTCCGGGATCTTGTAGTGGGCCTCTTTCCGGCCGAGGATCTCGACGGCCCGGATCCCGTCGGCCGCGATGCCGACGTTGTATCCGGAGCGGAGCTTGATGACGACGTGAAGGGGGTCGGCCGTCTCCGAGCGCGGCAGAATGATGCCGGTGAACTCCCCCTGGTAGGTCGTGATGCGGGCGTCGCTCCAGACCTGCGCCTGGAAGCTCTTCAGGACCTCCAGGGCCCTCCCCTTATAGCCTTTGTAGAGGTCTCCGTCCGTCATTCCGCGGCTCCTTCGAGGGCGCCGGAGAGCCGCGCGGCGAGGTCCGCCCCGTCGGCCCTCCCCCTCAGGGACGCCATGAGGAAGCCCATCGCCTTGAGGGCGCGGGCCGGCTCCCTGCGGAATCTCAGCCCCTTCACGGCCTCTGCCGCGCTCCGGACGCCGGCCGCGACTCCCGCCGGATCCGTCGCGGGGGGAAGCGCTTCGGCGACCGTTCCGCCCTCCGATAAGAGCCGTTCGAGCAGAGGAAGGACGCCCTCCTTGTAAAGGCGCCTCTCGCCGATGGCCCGAAGAACGGCTTCCAGAGCGGCGCCGTCGATCCGGTCGGCCGGGAGCCCGCGCTTTTTCAGCCGTCGGGGATACTGGACGAGGACGACGGCCGCCAGGGCGGGCTTCAGGCTCCATTCCCCGACCGCCCGCTCGAACAGGGGCGCGAAAGGAGACGAAGCCAAGCGCTCGACGAGGTCCGCGGGGACCCCCATCTCCCGATAGCGGCTTTCCCGCGCCAGGATCCGCGCCGGCAGGGACGCGCGGAGGCGGTCCAGCCGCTCCGGCAGGATGCGCTTGGGCGGGAGGTCCGTGTCGGGATACATCCGGTCCGGCCCGGGAAGAATGCGCTCGAATCCGTTCGTGCCGTCGCCGAGGGCCTGGCGCGTCTCCGAGGGGACGCCGATGGTCGCTTCCCGGGCGCGGGCGATGACCTCCTGCGCGCCGAGCTTCGCGTCGGCTTCCGGGCCCCACACGACGACCACCGCGTCGTTCGGCCCGGCGCCCAGCGCCTTCCGGACGGCCGTCCATTCGGCGCTGGCCAGGGTTTCGCCCGGGCTGTCGGAATGGGCGATGTTCGGAAGGACCGTCAGGCAGGCGATGACCCGGACGCGGTCCGAGATCTCCCGCGAGAAATACGTATCGGTCTGGGTCTGCCAGCGAAGGAGTCCTTTGAATCCGGCGAGCCGGACGCCGAAGGCCGTCATCCCCCCGCCGACGGCCGACTGGAGGGGCTGATAGAGCGTCCGCCGCACGACCTTGGTGACCTCCTCGACCGAAGCGGCGAAATGGTCCGTGACGATGCCGCGGCGGGCCAGCTCATCCTTCAGGCGGAGGAGGTTCCACTGGCGCATCGCTTCGTTGTAGGTGAGGCGCGGGATCCTCGGGATCCGGGGCACGCCCTTGATCTCGACGCGCGTCCCGCCCTCGACGCTGACGTTGACGTCCTCCCGGGCGGCCCCGATCCCGGTCCGCATGCGCCCCGTGCTCCGGACGAGACGCCGGAGGATCTGGGCGACGTCGGCGACCTCATAAGGGGTCCTCATGTCCGGGCCGGTGACCGTCTCGATGAGCGGCATGCCCAGCCTGTCCGTGAGGTAAACGCGGCGGTGGCCGATATCGCTGACCTCGCGGCAGGCGTCCTCCTCGAGGCCGAGCTGGACGATCCGGATATCCCGACCCCTATAGGGGATCTTACCGTCGACGCCGACGATCGTCGTCCTCTGGAACCCCGTCGGGATGCTCCCGTCCAGGTATTGCTTGCGGGCGATGTGGAGCTCGTCGATCATCTTGCAGTCGTAGAGCAGGCCGACCTCGAGGGCGATATCCAGCGCCTCCTCGTCGATCATGAAGGGCGGGGTGTCGTCCATCTCGTAGGTGCAGACGGTCTCCCGGTTGATCCTGTAGATGATCTCCTTGCGGGTCTTGAACTCCATGAGGGCCGTGCCGTCGTATTCGCCGAGCTCGGAAAGGGTCGGCCTCATATGACGGAGGATCTCGGCGTCGAACTTCGGGCTGTACCGGCCGGCCGGACAGCGGCAGAACAGCTTCTTCGCCGTCAGGAGCTGCTGGTGGATCTCGAGGCCGGACCGGAACCCGACGGCCGCATAGTCCCCGGGGGTCATGTCCTCGAAGGGCTTGAATATGAAGTCGTGGGCGATGACGAACTCTCCCGTCCGTGGTCGAAAATCTTTTATGACATAAAGGACGCGGCCTGTCAAATCGGGCGCCGGACGATGAGACGAACCGGTTGCCAGGAACGTCGATTCAGAGTAAGGTATCCCGCTGGCGCCCGCGCGCCGCTCGAGGAGACGCCTTGGAACCCGATGTCCTGTCCGGCCTGACCGAACGCCAGAAGACCGCCGCTTCGCATGAGACCGGCCCGATGCTCGTGCTGGCCGGCCCCGGCTCCGGGAAGACGCGCGTCATCACGCACCGGATCGCCCGGCTCATCTCCCGCGGCGCCGCCCCGGCGAGCATCCTGGCCCTGACCTTCACCAACAAGGCGGCCGAGGAAATGCGGACGCGCCTCGAGGCCATGAAGATCCCTCGCGGGGCGGTCCTCTGCACGTTCCACAGCCTCTGCGCCCGTCTCCTCCGGGAATTCGCGGGCCGGGCCGGCCTGCCGGAGGGGTTCAGCATCTACGACCAGGCCGACCAGAAGACGGTCCTCAACGAGGTCCTCAAAGGGCGGGACATCGATCCCAAGGAATATCCCCCCGTCCGGATCCTCCGGCAGATCGGGTTCCTGAAGAACCTCATGCTCGGCCCCGACAAGGTCCCCGCGGATTTCGCTCCCGGCCTTCCGCCCGGCTTCTTCGCCGAGGTATATGCGGCTTACGAGAAACGGCTCGCCGCCGCCGGGGCCCTGGACTTCGATGACCTGCTGACACGCACGGCCCGCCTTCTCCAGGACGACCCGGAGCTCCGCGAGCGGCTCGGACGCCGCTACCGGTTCATCCTCGTCGACGAATACCAGGATACGAATCAGTGCCAGTACCGGATCGCCCGCGCCCTGGCCCGGGGCCACGACAACCTGTTCGTCACCGGCGACCCCGACCAGTCCATCTACGGCTGGCGCGGCGCCGACATCGGGATCATCCTGGCCTTCGAGAAGGATTTTCCGGGAGCGCCCGTGGTCCGGCTGGAGGAGAACTTCCGCTCGACGCCTCAGGTCCTCAGGCTGGCCGACGACCTCATCCGCTCGAACGTCCGGCGCAAGGAGAAGCGCCTCATCCCCCGGAAGCCCGGCGGGAGCCTTCCCCGGCTCTACCGGTTCGCCGACGAATACGAGGAGGCGCGGGGCGTGGCCGCCTGGGTCCGATGGATGCACGAGGGGCGAGGGCTCGATTACGGCCGGATCGCCGTCTTCTACCGCGTCAACGCCATGAGCCGGCTGGTCGAAGAGGAGCTCATCAAGGCCTGTATCCCCTACCAGATCGTCAAGGGCGTCGAGTTCTTCGAGCGGCGGGAGGTCAAGGACATGATGGCCTACCTCCGCCTCCTGGTCAATCCGGCCGACGACGTCTCGCTCGCCCGTATCGTCAACCGGCCGGCCCGGGGGATCGGCGACACGACCGTCCGCCGGCTCATCGCCCGCGGCCGGGCCGCCGGACGGGACCTCTGGTCGGTCCTCCGAAACCCGGCCGACGCCCCGGGCGTTCCGCCGGCGGCGGTGCCCCGGATCGGGGAGTTCGTCCGGATGATCGAGGAGCTGAGGGCGCGGCTGGACCGCCCCGTGGCCGAGATCATGAGGGCGGTCTACGAGCGGACCGGTCTCCACAAGGCCCAGGAGGCCGAGGACGACACGGACGCCGTCGAGAACATCCAGGAGCTCGTTCATTCAGCCGTCGATTTCGACCAAGGCGAGGCCGCGGCGGGAGGCCTGACCGGCTATCTCCAGCAGGCGGCCCTCATCAGCGACGCGGACGGTTATCGCGACGGGTCGGGCGCCGTCTCCTTGATGACCCTGCACACGGCCAAGGGCCTGGAGTTCGCGGCCGTCATGATCATCGGGGTCGAGAGCGGCATCCTCCCGCATTTCAAGGCGGGCGAGGCCGGCCGGGACATCGAAGAAGAGAGGCGCCTCCTTTTCGTCGGCATCACACGGGCCGAGAGCCACCTGGCCCTCAGCCACGCCCAAACCCGGACGGTCTGGGGCGGGCCCCGGCAGGCCGCCATGTCCCCGTTCCTCAGGGGATTGGACGGCCTGGAAACCGTCATCGCCCCGTTCCTCACGAACGGCTTTTCGGACGGAAGGGAGACGGAAACGGGGCCCCATCCGGAGATCTCGTCCGGGAGACCGGGCGAAGGGACCGCTCCCTTCCGGCCCGGTCAGCGCGTCCGCCATCCGGCCATCGGTCCCGGAAGGATCGAGAAGATCATAGCCGAGGGCCCGGCCGGCCGGGCCGTCGTCTGTTTCGAGAGCGGCGCCCGCCTGACGATGGACCTCGGTGTGGCCAAGCTGGAGCCTCTGGATTGACCGCGCGAAGCGCGGGACGATCCGAACGTGGAAATCGCCTTACCGCGGGCGTACAATAACCCTATCATGAAAGCGTCCCGTAAGCCCGCGGTTCCCGCCCGGCCCCGCCTTGGAGCCCTCGGCCGTCCCGAAACGGCGTTGGCCGCCGCCATCCTGTATCTATGTTCCTGGTCCTGTTCGGGGGGGGCTCCGGCGTCCGGACCGGACAGCTCCGCTTCGGAGGAGACCGCTTCCAAGCCGGTCATCACCTTCCTGACATCGCCCAAGTCCCCCGTCGCGGGAGGGACCCTGCGGGTCCTGGCCGCGGGCGAAAGCGCCCTCCGAAAGGCGGAGATCCGCGTCGTCGACCCCTCGGGGGACATCGTGGCGGGCTCGCTTCGAGCCGGCGGAGGCCCCCCCTTCTGGTGGAGCGCCGAGGTCCGGCTGGGAGCGGAGGGAGCGTACACGATCATCCTCGCCGATGGCCGCGAGGAACTGGCGCAACAGGTCGTCGAGGTCCCGGCCGGACCGCGTTCCCCAGCCGGCCGCAGCCCCTCGGTCTGGGAGACCGAAAGGGATTGGGACCGGGGCGCCGAGATCCTGTATGCCGCCTGGATCGACGCCCTTTTCCGGGACGCCGACGAGCGGTCCATGTGGCCGGCCCTGCACGAGGTCACCCGGGACGCCGGGCGGAACATCCTCCACGACCATCTCGGCCTCGGCGAGGACGACGCGGGCGGGAGAGCTCCGGTCGTCATGGAGCCCGACTGCGCGGACAATCCCTTTTATCTCAGGGCCTATTTTGCCTGGAAGCTGGGCCTGCCCTTCGGCTTCCACGAGTGCGATCGGGGAACGCTCGAAGGGGCGCCGAGGACCGGGCGCTGGATATCCAACGCCTCGGCCCCCGGACCGGCCGGCTCCATCCGGGCCTTCAACGGCTTCCTCCGGAGCGTCATGAACACGATCCATTCGGGCACGGCCCGGACGCGGCTCGATGACGACGATTCGGACTGTTATCCTGTCGGCCTGACCCGGAACGACCTGCGCCCCGGGGTCGTGTTCGCGGACCCTTACGGACATACCCTCGTCCTCGTCCGCTGGGTCCCTCAGAAGGGGGACGGTCCCGGGGCCCTGCTCGCCGTCGACGCCCAGCCCGACGGGACCGTGGGCGTCAAGCGCTTCTGGAGGGGGAACTTCCTGTTCGTAACATCCGGGGTCGTCGGGGAGCCGGGATTCAAGGCGTTCCGGCCGATCGTCCGGGACCGGGGCGGCCTGCGGCTCTTCCGGAACGCGGAGATCGCGGCGAGCCCGGACTACGGGAACCTTTCGCTGGCCCAGAAAGGAATGGCGAGCGGCGCGTTCTACGATACGATGGAGCGGCTCATCAATCCCAAGCCCCTGGACCCCGAGAACGCCCTCCGCGACCTGTACAAGGCCCTCCACGAACAGCTCATCGTCCGGGTCGAATCCGTGGCCAACGGCGAGGAATATATGAGGGCCCATCCCGGCGCCGTGGTCCCCATGCCGGGCAGCCCCGGCGCTCTTTTCCAGGCCGGCGGTCTCTGGGAGGATTTTTCGACGCCCAACCGCGACCTGCGCCTCCTCATCGCCGTGGACACGGTCCTCGAATTCCCGGACAGGGCGGTCCGCATGCCGGACCTTTATCGACTGCCGAAGCGCCGGGCCCTCGACGACGTTCGACGGGACCTCGAACGGCTCTCGAACAAGCTCGCAAATGACCTGTTCATTTCGTACGCGCGGTCCGACGGGCGGGAACAGAGGCTTTCCCTCGCCGAGGTCCTGGAACGGAGGGAGGCCTTCGAGATGGCTTACAACCCCAATGACAGCATCGAGGTCCGATGGGGAGCCCCCCCGGGGAGCGCCGAGCTCGCGTCCGGCCGCCGGCGCACCCCCGCGGCGCAAGCGGAAAGGATGAAAGCCCTGCGGCCCTGGTTCCGCAAGCGGCTCCACCCCCCGACCTGAGCCGGCTATTTCAGCGCGGCCAGCTCGGCCTTGTACGCGTCGATGTCGGTGATCCCGAAGGTCACGTTGCGGCTCCAGGCCTCGAGCCCGGCCCGGTCCCAGTTCCCGTCCATCCTGTCGACGAGACGCCACTCGTTGGGCTTCAGGAACCGGAAGGAATAGAGGACAAGGGACGCGTCATGCTCATAGGTCCACGTCTCCCCCCCTCGCATCCCGATGTCCTCGCGGCTATTGTCCCCCGCCAGCGAGGGATCGGCCCAGGCTTCGCTGTCCTCGTAATCGACGGCGACGGGGCTCCCGTTGAGAAGGTAGACCCGGCCCCTGTCCGTGTTCCAGGGCTGGAGCGAGTTCTCCCTCCGGAAGGAGGCGGTGACCCGGCGGAGGCGCGCTCCGAACTCGAGCCTGGAACCGGGCTCCCGGAACGCCCAGAACAGCCGGCGGAAAGCGTCCTTCCCCTCCGGCCCGAGCTTGGCGTATAGGCCCTTCTCGAAATCCCTCATGATGATGTAATGCTGGGTGTACCAGGTATCGCGGGAAGGAGCGAGGCTGATCCCGCACGACGCCGCCCCCAAGGATACGGCCGCGAGCCAAAAGGCCGTTCGCCCGGAGATGCTGCGGCTCTTCGTGTTTCCCTCAGGGCTTTGCGCCCGGCTTCCCGAGCTCCTCGGGGTCGACGACGCCGTCCGCCGTCCAGCCCTGAGCCCGGTAATAGGCGTCCAGGACGGCCGCATGCTTTGCCGGGTCCACCGCTCTTCCGGCCAGCGGTCCGCGGCTCATCGGGACGGTGAGCTTGGGAGGCACATAAGCGTCATAAGCGCGCCGGCGGCCCTGGATATTGTTGGCCCGGCGCTCGACGGCGTAGATCCTCCGGCCGCAGGCCTTGAGGGAATCGGACGAATGGCCGAAGCCCGTCAGGGCGTTGAACAGCGAAAGGAAGGGGTCGGAGACGACGTCGGCCGTGAAGAAGTCGCACAGGCCGAGAGAATCCACGAGGGCCTTCCCTTCCTGCCCGGCGGCGACGTAGGCCGCGAGGTCCTCCGCTCCCTCGAGCCCGCCTTCCTCGGCCTGGATGGTCCACGCGTACGTGTGGTCTCCCCGTCCCCGGTTCGAAGTATTGTAGGCGGCGAACATCCCGGGGAAGGCCTTCGGCTCGATCCCGGCATACCCGAGGCCGCCGAAGGCGGTCGTCACGCACCGGGCGATCGCGGGAAGCTCCCCGCCCGGGAATCCGGCCCCGACTCCGGCGATAACGCGATCGGAGTATTCGCCCAGCAGGGCCCCGAGGCCGTCGGAACGGTAGGCGATGGACCGGAGCGTCCGGATCATGTCCGAAGCGCTCCCGAAGGCGGGAGCGTTCGCGAAGGACTTGAGATAGCCCTTCTCGGCGAGCTCCATGGCCCCGGCCATGACGCTTCCCAGGGTCATGGTATCGATGCCGAGCTCGTTGCAGAGGAGGTTCATATGGAATATGGCATCCCTGTCCAGGATGCCGCAGTTGATCCAGAGGGCGATGGTCTCGAACTCGGGGCGGACCCCGCTGCCCTTATAAGGCCCTTCCGCGGCGACCGCGGCGGTCCGGGTGCACATGACGTGACGGCAGCGGTTGCAGACCGAATGCTTCCCGGAGATATCCAGGAAGGCGCCCGTGGAAACGCGGGCATAATCCGCAGCGTCGAAAGAGCCCTCATCGAAGTTATGCCAGGGCAGGAACCCGCCCTGCTTGCCCATATATCCCCCGTTGAACGCCCGGTCCAGCCACCAGGTCGTACCGGTCACCGGCCGGAAGGAAGCCGTCCGTCCGGGGTCCGCGACATGGCCCTTGACCAGGGCGTCCAGCTCTTTGCCCAAGGCCTGGAACCTCGCGGCATCGTGATAAGCAACGGCCTCGCGTCCGAAAGCCGTGACGGCGACGAGGTTCTTCGAGCCGAAGACCGCGCCCGCGCCGCCCCGCCCGAAATTCCGGTGATGATCGGCCGTCAGGCAGGCGAAGGCCGCTTTGTTCCAGCCCCCGGGGCCCAGGCACACGGTCGAGGATCCGGGATGGAGCGAGGTCAGGAGGTCGGTGATCGCCGATGCGGGTCTGACCACGCGCCTGCCGCCGACGGTCTCGAACAATCCGTCCTCGGCCGGCAGGACCGTGACCCGGCCTTCGGCGACCAGGATCCGGACCGGAGCGTCCGCGGCGCCGTCGATGACCAGATGATCGATGCCCGCCCGCTTGAGCATGTTCGGGAAGAGCCCGCCGCAGCTCGAATGGGAGACGAGGCCGTGGACCGGCTCGTGCCCGGGCACCCAGGACACGGGCTCCGGAGACCGGGTCATGGTCCCGACGAAGGAGCACGATCCGCGCCCGGCCGTGGGGACGAGGGTGTCGTTCGGGGCGGCCGAACCGAGGATGATCCGGTTCGCGGGGCCGAGCGGGTCGGCGATCGGTCCGACCCGTTTCAGATGGTCATAGAGGAGGCGGGCCTGGACGCCGCGGCCCCCGACATAGTCACGGTAGAGCGAGGGATCCGCGTCTTCGACGCGGGCCGACCGCCCCGAGAGATCGACGTGGGCGATCCTGCCCTTGTAACCGGTCATGCTCACAGCGCCTCCTTTGCGTCGACGAGCCAGATCGTTTTCTGAGGAGTGGACAGCCAGGCGGCCCCCTCCTTCGTCACGACGACCATCTCCTCGATCGTCACGACGCCCCGGCCGGGAACCGTCAGCCTGGGCTCTATGGTGAAGACCATCCCTTCCTCGAGGGGCTGGAACGGCCTCCGGGCGTACTTCTCCCAGCTCGGCGCGAGGAGCGCGGTCCCGTCGTGGGAGAACCGGCCTACCTGATGGCCGAGGGCGTGGGGAAACTCGTCGTATCCGGCGGCGGCGAGGACCCTGCGGGCGACGGCGTCGATCTCGATCCCCGGGACGCCGGGCTTCATCGCCCGCCGCGAGGTCTCGACGGCGTCGACGATGGCCGCGAACCCCCGGGCGACATCGGCGGGGGCCTCGCGCTCGCCGGGCTCGAGGACGTAGAAGGTCCTCTGCATATCCGAGACATAGGCCTTCACCTTGACGCCGAAATCCATGTTCAGGACGTGGCCCGGCTCGACCTTGCGGTCGGTCGGGACATAATGGGCGCCGGCCGTGTCGGGCCCGGTGAAGACCGCCGGGCACGTCGCCGCGTCCCACCCGGCGACGAGGCCGCGCCGCGCGACCTCGGCCGTCATGAACGCGGCGATCTCTTTCTCCGTCCGGCCCGGCCGGATGTATCCGGCGACCATCCGGAAGATATCCTCGGTCGTCCGGATGGCCTCGCGGATATGGCCGATCTCCGTCGCGGACTTGCGCTCCCGGAGCGCGGAGATGATCCGCTCCGCGGACTCGAGGCGGCCGGCCATCCCGATCTCGGAAAGAAGGCGGTGCAGGGTCAGGTACATGCCGTGGGTCAGACCGTCGCAGGCCTCGCTCGTCTCGGAATAATTGACGGCGATCCGGCCGGGATCGATCTCCTTCAGGTATTCCTGGAGAGGTTCCCGGATGCCGGTGACGAAGCCGACGACCGTGTCCCAGGCCCCCGTATCCTCGACCATCTTCTTGTCGTACTGGCCGACGATGGCCCGCGTCCGCCCGTCCCGCCCGACGATGAGCGCCGAATGCCAGGTGAGGTCGGCCGTGACCAGGAAGGGCAGGACCGGGTCGCCGTTGATCGCGCTCTCGCGGGTGAAGGTGATCCAGCAATCGACGCCGAATTCCTCGAGCAGGCCCGCGGCTTGAGCGACTTTTTCGCGGATAAGGGACATGTCCGGGCTCCTTTCGCAGCGCCTGTATCCTAACGGAAAGCCGCCGCGATTTCAAACGTCTCTCGCGCGGATTGACATCCGTTTTCCGAATGGGATATATAGGCGATGTCAAGGAGCTTCCATGAGCCATACTCCGAGGTCCCTCATCTTCGCGTTCGCCGGATCGGTTGTTCTCCTGCTCGCCGCGGCTTTCCCCGCCGCAGGCCAGGGCGTTAACCAGGGTCAGGTCATCGAAGGCCTGAGCATGAAGAGCGCCGTCCTCGGCCGGGACGTCGCCTACGCCGTCTATCTCCCGCCGGATTACCAGGTCGCGAAGCGCCGCTACCCCGTCGTCTATCTCCTGCACGGCTATACCGACGACGAGTCGGGATGGATCCAGTACGGCGAGATCGGTCCGATCGCCGACCGGGCCCTCGCGGAGCGGAAGATCCCTCCGATGATCATCGTCATGCCCGACGGAGGGGTCACCTGGTACATCAACGATCATCTGGGCAAGGTCCGCTTCGAGGACATGTTCGTCCAGGAGCTCATCCCGTTCATCGACGCCACCTACCGGACCCGGCCGAAGAGGGAGTTCCGCGGGATCTCGGGCCTGTCCATGGGAGGCTGGGGGACCCTGGTCCATGCCTTCCGCCATCCCGATCTTTTCGCCGCCTGCGCCGCCTTCAGCGCCGGGATCTGGACCGACGACGAGCTCGTCGGCCGGAAACAGGCGGATTTCGACCGTTACTTCGGCCCCGTTCTCGGGTCCGGGCTCGCCGGGGAGGGGCGCCTGACGCCGCATCTCAGAGCGCATAATCCCCTCGACCTCGTGAAGACCCTCCCGGAGGCATCCCTGAAGAAGGTCGATTATTATATCGACTGCGGCGACGACGACTTCCTGAGCAAGGGCAACTGCGCCCTCCACATCGCCCTCCGGGACCGGGGCATCCCCCACGAGTTCCGCGTCCGGAACGGCGGCCATACCTGGGAATATTGGCGCACGGGGATCGTAGACGGGCTGGCGTTCATGGGCGAAGCCTTCCGCCGCTGACACCCCTTTATCAATTAGGGGCGAAGCCGATCCCCCCTTTATAAAAGGTTCTTCTGCCAATTATGGGGGCCCGTCCCCGCGGATATCCGCTCATGGCCTTTCTTTTTGTGCCTTCTTATCAATGGCGCAGGGGTGATGCCTGGAGGAGGTCGTCTGAGGGCGGAGCGGGCACGGTTCCTCAACCGCAGGTTGAGGAGAGCGAAGCCCGAAGCGAAAGCGATTTGGCTCGCTGGGACAAATCGCGGCCGACGGAAGGCGCACCCCGAGCCGGGAAATCCTCCAGGCACAAAAAGAAACGAAACATACGATCTCCCGGAATCTGCAGAAGAACCTTTAATAAAGGGGGGCCGGGGGGATTTTGGGCTCAGGCTTCGGCGTCGGCCTGGCGGAGCCTTCGCCGGGAGTACGAGAACATGTACCAGGTCTCGAGGGGGCTGAGGACGGCGATGATCAGCATGAAGACCTGCGCCCCGCCCAGGGCGATGAAGATGAAGGCCCAGGTCGCGAAGAAGTCCCGGCGGTAGACGGGAGCGATCTTCGCCGCGAGCCGGTCCAAGACGCCCGAGAACCCGGGCTGTCCGCCGTTCTTCTCGATATCCTTGACGATGGCGATGATGTTGTTGCCGATGCCGGTCCTCTTGGTGTACTTCCCCACCTGAAGGTAGAACAGGAACATCGACAGGAAGGAAACGGCGCCGAGGACGAGCCAGAGGTCGTTCTGCGTCGACTTGTAAAGGCCGATGGGGAGGTTCATGAAGAAGAAGACGAAAGTGGCCGCGTCGCCGGTGATGTCGAACGTCCCGCCGAACTTCGTGCCGCGGAACGTCAGCCGGGCGTTCTCGCCGTCGCAGCCGTCGATGATGGACGCCAGCTCGAAGAGCAGGGCGCCGAGGAGAGCGTAACGGTAGCCGCCGCGCCCTTCGAACCAGCCGCTCAGGAGCCCCACGACGAGCACGACGATGCTGATCTGCATCGGCGTCACGTCGAGCTTGAGCAGCTGGCGCGTCAGGAACGTAGAGACGTAACGGTTGAAGTTCTTCGAGAAAAAGCCGTCGGTCGGCTTCCGCGCGGTCCCGATGAGATAGCGCCCGGCCCGCCGGGCCGCTTCCTTCGAGGATACGGTCTCGCAGAAAACCGGTCCGGCGTCGAACGCGGCCAGCCGGGTCGAGGGAACGACGCCGTCCGGGAACGCCGTCGAGGCGCCCCGCGCGCGGAGAGCGTCCGGGAGACGGTCGAGAGCGTCCGCGGAAAGGAGCGCCAGGCCGGCGTATTCTCCGTCTTCGCCGGCGGCCCGGCGATTGACCACGGCCAGGTCCGTTCTCCCTCCGGCCGAAGCCCTCAGGACCTTCTCCAGGATCTCAGGAGAGAAGACCAGGGCCTCTTCCATCAGCCAGAAACGCTCGTCGATCCTCCCCCGGCGGCCGAGCTCGGCAAGCCCGGACAGGGGGACATAATCGGGCCGGATATCCCGCTCCTGGAAGCGCTTGTCCCTCGAGAGGGAGGCCAAGATCGCCTCCCCGTCGACGCCCTCGGCGCCGACCAGCAGGAAATCGGTCACTCCCGCCTGGGAGGCCGTGAGGAGCACCCTTTCGAGGGGATCGAGGCCCAGGATCCGTTTCCCGGGACGGCCCTCGGGGGCTATGAGAACGACAGCTTGATCGACACGCACCTGAATACTCCTTATGATCGGGGCAACCCCCGGCCTCTATTATGAACGAAAAAGAGGCCGAACGCCAGCCCCACGAAAACGAGCTTCCGGATCCTCCGGATGACCCCGAGGCTGAGACCGATGGCGGCGGGCTGCCCCAGGGCCTGGAGCAGGAGGACGCTCGCGCTCTCGGTGACCCCCCATTGCCCGGGCAGGATGAAGAATACGGTATTGATGATGACGATGACCGAATAGATGAAAACGGCCTGGGCCGGACCGACGGGGACGCCCAGGACTCTCAGAATGATGAAGACCTCGACGGACCCGGCCGCCCGGGCCAGGAAATGGAGCGCGATCGCGGCGACCGTCTTGAGGTGCCCCTTCCGGTAGAGCAGGCGGAGGTTCTCATCCAGGGCCTCGAGGTGCTCCTTCCGGCTTTCGACCCATTTCCGGACCCGCGGAAAGCGCGTCGCGACCCTGGCCAGGGTGGCGCAGACGCCCTGGACGGAGAAGATGATAAGGAGGACGATCCCGGCCGTCGTGACAACCAGGCAGATGACGGTCGGCGCGAGGAGCCCCTCCGGCAGACGGACGAACAGGGAGCCCAGAAGGAGCCCGGACGCGAGGAAGACGGTCGACGCGACGAACTCGACGGTCTTATCGAAGAGGATCCCGGGGATGCCCTCTTTGAGCGGGACGGCCCTTTTCAACAGGTAAGCCCGGATCGCCTCGCCTCCGAGGCTGGCCGAGGGGAGCAGGACATTGAACGCATCGCCGATGATCTTGATCTTCAAGAGGGAAAAGAAGGGCACCTTCGTGGAGCAGGCATTTTGGATGAGGCTCCAGGCGCACGTCTGGAGGACGAGCCACAAGGCCCCGATCGCCAGGATCGCCAGGAACCAGAAACCGAAACGAGAGATGTTCGCCAGGAGAACGTCGAATCCGATCCGCCAGATGAGGTAGATGAATAGGGCGACGCCGGCGGCGACAAGAAGCGACCGGGCCCCCTTTCCGGGCATCTTGAGTCGCATGGCGTTTCCTTCCCCCCGTCCTCAGCCGCGGGCCCCGAGCCGGGCTTCCGCTTTGGCCGCGGCCTTCTCGTCGTCGACGTCGATCCAGAAACGCCCGCCGACGTCCATGACTCGGGCCTTCCCGGCCGCGGCCAGGACCCTCAATCCGCCCGAGAGGGTGAAGTCTCCCTTCTCCTGGCTTTCCCCGAGGGCGCGGAACAGCGCCGGCGTCCCGAGGAAAAGCCCGGTGTCATACGCGTTATAATCCTCGAGGCCCTTCCCGATGGCGGCGATGCGCCCGGCCTCGACGCTAACTCTGGTGACGTCGTCGAGATCGACATAGGCGTTGCCGCGCACGTCGAAATCCACCGCCAGGATGGTTTCGTCGTCCCCGACGGGCTGGCCGGCGAGGTCGCGGAGGATCCCCGGATCGAAGAGGTGGTCGGACATGGACAGGACGAATCGGTCGCCGATGAGGTCCCTGGCCTTGAACACGGAGAGCCCGTTCTCCTTTTCCCACTCGTCGTTACGGACGGTCCTGATGACAAGGCCTTCCGAGCGGGCCAGGTTTTCCAGATGGCGCTCGACGAGGTCCCCGGCATAGCCGGTGACGACCACATAGTCCCGGATGCCCGCCTGAACGCTTGCCCCGATGACGCGGTCGATGAGCGCGCGCCCCGCGATCTCGAGAAGGGGCTTGCTCTCCGCGCGGCCGGCCAGACGGCTGCCCCTGCCGGCGGCGATGATCAGGCATTGCACTCGGGGTCCTCCAAGCCGAAGATAACCCGTCAATTCTATTGAACTTCGCCTCGTTTGTCCAGTTACCGGCCGGGAGACAGGGAGGGCCGATTGACAGTCGCGCCTCCCTCCCCTATATTCTCGGCATGGCCCCGATCGTAAGTCCTGAAGACCTCATTCTGGCCTCGGCTTCGCCCCGAAGGCGGGAGCTCCTGGCGAGGATCATCCCGGCCTTCCGCGTCGTGCCGAGCCTGGCCGACGAGTCCTCCGTGGGGAAGGCCGACCCCGTCGCCTTCGCCGTCGCCGCGGCGATCCTCAAGGCTCGGGACGTCGGCGATCGGAACCCGGGGTCGATCATTCTCGCGGCCGATACGGTCGTCAGCCTGGACGGCGAGATCTTCGGCAAGCCCGCTCACCGGGACGAGGCGCGGGCGACGCTGAGGAAGCTCTCGGGGCGGCGGCACCGGGTCATCACCGGCGTGGCCCTCACCCGCATGGAAGAGGGGGGGATGCTTACCGGATACGAGGAGAGCTTCGTCCGCTTCCGGCCCCTCGACGAGAGGACCGTCGAAAGCTACCTGGATACGGAGGACCACGTCGACAAGGCCGGAAGCTACGCCATCCAGGAGGTCAACGACGCCTTCGTGGAAGAGCTCGTCGGCGATTACGACAATGTCGTCGGCCTCCCTCTCCGCCTCGTCCGGGAGATGCTCGAAAGATTCAGGGCCGGAGAGCGGGACGGGGCCTGATCCGGACCGCAATGATGGGACGTCATCCCACGGCCCCTCCCCGCGCTCGGCCTCAGCGGCGGCCGCAGAGGACGGTGTAAGGGCAATCCTCGCACGCCCCCTTGCGCGCCAGCGCCGGATCGAAAGGAGTCCCCGGGTCGACGATCTCCTTCAGGACGAGGCCCAGAAGCCTTTCCATGAGCCGGACCTGTCCCCCCCGGACCTCGGGATCTTCCTCATCGAACGGCGAGAATTCGATCTCCGGACCCAGGCGGCTCTTTCCCAGCATGAGGAAACGGCCATGGATGTCCTCGGGACGGACCCCCTCGACCCGCGAGCAGATCAGCATGTAAAGCGGGACCTGGAAGCTCGATACGGCATCGCTCCATGTCCCGCGGTCGGCGGGGTCCAGCTTCCCGAACCGGACGCCGAGGTATTTTTCGTTCGCCCCCGTTTTATAATCCAGCACGGTGATATCCCGGCCGCGCGTCTCCGTCCGGTCCATCCTGGCGGTCAGGCGGAACGTCCCCCCGCCGGTCTCGAAACGCGTCTCCACATGCCGCTCCAGCGCGAGCAGGCGCAGGCGGCTCCGCCGCTCCCCGAGGCTGCGGATGAGCGGGATCTGGTGGTCCGCAATGAATTCGCCTAGATGGCGCCGGACCTGGAGGCTCATCAGGTAGGCGCTCCCGGACAGCCGGCCTCCATACTCGGCCGCGAATCTCCGGTCCACGAGAGCGCCGATGGCTTCCGGGCTCAGGTCTTCCGCCCGCAGGGCCCGGCCGACGAACGGCGTGAAGTATTCCTCGAGGACGGAGTGGATGAAGGTTCCGATGTCCTTCCGTTCCATCCCTTCGGCGACCTCTTCCTTCTCGCGGAGCCGGAGGACGTAGGCATGGTAGAAGCGGAGGGGGCAGGAGAGGTAAGCGTCCAGGGCGGTGGCCGAGTAGCCGAAATCGCGCAGAAGCTCCAGGACCTCGGGGGATTTCGCCGCACGGCCGGGCGGAGGCGTCTGCAGGGCGACCCGGTAGGCGACGGTCCGGACGTAACGCTCCGGCCGGGGCTCGCCCTCGCGCTTCTGCCTTTCCCAGATGAGCTTCTCGGCGAACCGGCTCCGCTCCCGCTCGGAGTTCTCGACGAAGAGGACCCGGACCCGGGACGCGCCCCGGACGAGGGTGTCGAGATAATATTCCGTCCGGCGCTCGACGTCCCGGTAGGTCGGGAGGCCCAGGGCCCGGCGGACCGCGGCCGGGAGGAGCGAGTCGGCGCGCCGCGACGACGGCAGGACCTCCTCGTTCATGTCCAGGATGGTGACGTCGTCGAACCGGATGCCGCGGGTCTCCCAGAACCCGAGGACCTGGAGCCCGCGGAGCGGAGTGCCGTAGAACGGCACGGAGCCGGAGGCGACGACCTTGCGGAAGAGCTCGAAATAGCTCCGCCTCTCCGCGAAGACCAGGCCCCTGAGGAGCGAGCGCGACAGGGCGTGGAGCCGGTCCATGAACGCCTCGGCGTAGGGGTGGAAGAAATAGTGGAGGCGGGCCGTGCTGTGGGCGTAGAGGAAATCCAGGACCCCGATGAGCCGGTCGGCGAAATCGCCCACGTCGCGGACCCGCGCGAACGGGGCCAGGGTCCGGGCGTGGATGCTCTCGAGGTGCTCGATGAAGGCGGCGACGTCCGGAGCTCCCTCGAGGTTCCGGATCTTTTCCTGGATGGCCTCGCGGACGCCGGCGTCGGCTTCGATCTCCTCCGGGGACCAGAAGGCCTTGTTCCGCCGGGCCGTCATCTCCTCCTCGATGGCGTGAAAGAGGATGCGCGTCAGGTCCGCCCTCGCTCCGGTCCCGGGGAAGAAGATGTTCTTCGTGTACGGGTGGAGGACGAACTTCAGGTAGGCCGGCGCATAGAGGCGGCCCTCCTCGTCGGCGGAGTGGACGAGCTCGAGCAGGTCGTCGAAGAAGCTGGCGATAGGCGTCCTCGCGAGCGGATAGCCGAGCGAGATGTTGAAGCTCTCCGCGGGCAGGGCGGACAGCGCCTGCTGATAGAGGGGGAAGAGGGTCTCGGCGGCGGGAAGCACCACGACCTGCCGCTCGTCGAGGGGCTCCCCGGCCTCGAGCCGGTCCTTCAGGAGAACATTGAGGGCGAAGACCTGTCCGTGCGTATCCGGGCTCAGGGTGAATTCGACGTCGGGCCCGGGCTCGGGCGCCTCGGCGGCCCGGAGGAGCTCCGGGTCCGTGACGCCCAGGCTCTCGAGGACCGGCACGACCCCCTTCCCCTTCAGGAAAAGGACGGCCGTGTTGTCCCAGCCCATCAGGGTCCGGAACAGCCGGGTTTCGGTCCTGGTCAGGGAAAAGAACCCGGCGAAAATGAGGCTTGCGGCGTCGGCGAACAGGTCGGGGCGGAGATTCTCGGCGACCGCCCGGAACCGCGAGGCCGGCGTGGAAAAGCCGCGCTCACGGACGCGCTCATAGAATCGTTCATAAAAAAAAGAAAGGGATTGGAGCCGGTTCCGCGTCTCTTCCGGGATCGATTCGTCGGCCCACCGGTCCAGGGAAACGAGCTCCTCTCCCCGGAGGAAAGCCGCGTGGAGCTCCTCGAGGTCGTTGAAGAGCTTGACGCCCAGGGGGAAGAACCGGTCGGCGGACAGGAAGTGCTCCCCGCCCAGCCGGCCGGGCGCGCTCGTATGGATCTCGAAGAGAATGGCGACGGCGTCCAGGATGTCCAGGGGGCGCCCTTCGAGCCCCAGGCAGTCGGCATAGACCCTGTCCACGAACCCGTCGATGGATACGATGGCGGGGGGGATGAATCCCGATCCTTCGCGTTTGGCCAGGGCCTTGCGCAGGTAGATGCCGGGCCGCTTCTCGGGGAAGACGACCCAGCTCCGGGAATAGTCCTTCCCATCGGGGCGGAGCCTTTCCGCGACGGCGGCGACAAGGCCGTCCTTCGGGGAAACGAGAGCGACGCTCATTCAACGGCCTCGAAGCGCGCTTCGTCGATGTAAGCCAGAAAGCCGCGCACGGGTCTTCCGGGGACGGCCTCGCCCAGGATCCGCATGTACGACCGGACCTGGGCGCGGTCGGCCTCCGCACGGGCCGCGCGCCGATCGGCGTCGGGGTCGACGCCTGTCTTGAAATCCACGACCGTGACGGCCTCCGGGTCGACGACGACCCGGTCCATCCGGAAGGCCCGTCCCTCCGCGTCGCAGAAATCGGCTTCCCGGAGGATCCGCCGGCCCTCCCTTCTCGTGAAGAGCTCCGCGGCGGGGGAGGCATCGAAATAGCGGGCGACGGCCTTCGCCGTCTCCTGCCAGAGCGGCTCTTCGGGCTCGGGAGGCCGGACCTTCTGGACGACGGCGGCGATCTCCTCGGCCGCGTCTCCTTCGACGAATTCGAGGCCGGCCAGGATCGCATGGGCGACCTCTCCGCGACGGACGGCGCCGTAGTTCAGGGATTCCCGCCGGTTGGGAGGGAGTTCGAAGGGGCCCCGGAACCGGAAGGTCGCCGCCTCGGGGCGGGCGGGGCTTTCGGTCCTCGGGCAGGCGGGAGGGGCCTCCGGGGAGGGGGGAAGCTCTCGACGCCTACGAGATTGAACGGATACTTGTCCCGCCGGCCCTTCACGCCGATGATATAAAGCTCCGACCGGGCGCGGGTCAGCGCCACGTACAGCGCGTTCATCCGGTCGGCGCGCTCCCGGGCCTTCGTCTCGGCGTAGAGGGCCGAGAGCTCGGGATCGGCCTCGGCCAGGCAGGCGTTGAGCTTGTACACGCGGATACCGTCCTCTTCCCGGGACACGAAGAAGTCCGGAGGGTGCCAGGATTCCCCGTAGAGGAGAAGAATGACGACGGGGAAACCGAGGCCCTTGGCCTTATGGATGCTCATGACCTTGACGGCCGGGATGTCCGGAGGGACGTCGATGGTCCAGTCGGAGCTCCCCCCCTCGCCGCTCCGCGTGACCTCCAGGAACGCCCTGAGGTCGTTGCGGCCGGCCCCTTCGAAGTTCTTGATGACCTCGAGGAGCTTGACGAACGAGGCCTCTTCATCGCGGAACAGGTCGAACACGCCGAAGCCGCGATAGATCTGGGTCACGAGGTCATAAAGGGGGTAATAGCCGACGGTCTTGAAGTAGGGTTCGAAATACCGGTCCCAGAGCCCCGGATAGCTCTCCCGGAAGGCGCCGTACAGCGGGCGGTCCTGGGCGGCCCGGTGCGCGAAGAGGAACCGGTTCCATTCCCCCGCGGGCGGGGCGGCGCCGTCGCGCGCCAGCGCCCCGGCGAACACCTCCCCCGAAAGAAACGCGGCGAACGAAAGATCGTCGGGGGGCGAATCCAGGAACGCCAGAAGGCCGAGGACCTCCATGATGACCTTGCGCCCGCGGATATCCAGGCTGCTGTAGGGAACGAAGGGGATCCCCTCTTCGTTGAGCCAGGAAGAGACACGGACCACGTTCTCGTTCTTGTACGTGAGGACGGCGATGTCCGCATAGGACCAGCCGCGCCCATGGAGCTCCCGGACGAGATCCTGGATCCGGGGCTTCTCGGGCCCCTCGTCCGAAGCGGGCCCCGCGTCTCCGCCGTCCGCCCCCTCTTCGGCCTCCGGATCGCACCCCGCCGCCCCGGGAGGCGCCGCGTCCGCGGTTCCGCCGCCCTTGTCGAGCAGGATATACTTCACGAACCCCGAGCCCTTGTTCCCGGAAGCGGCCTTCTGGGCCCAGGAGTCGAGCCCGCTCAGCCCGGCGATGGGCGCGTACTCCGCGTCCGACGCGGCCGTTTGCAGGAAGACCCGCTTGACGAAATCCAGGATCCTCTCTCCGCAGCGGTGGTTCTCGGGGAGTTCCTTGACCTGTGCGGCCGCGGAATCGAACCCCGTGACGCGGTTCTCCAGGTCCCTCATGATCCTGTAATCGGCGTCGCGGAAGCCGAAGATGGCCTGTTTGGTGTCGCCGACGACGAACAGGCTCCCCCCTTGCGATAGCGAGTTCTCGATGAGCGGGACCATGTTCCCCCACTGGACGGGCGAGGTGTCCTGGAATTCGTCGACGAGATAGTGAAGGATCCGGTCCCCGAGCCTGAAGTAGATATCCGGGACGATCCCCCGGTCGATATAGCCCGCCAGCTCGCGGTTGATATCGTTGATGAACACGATCCCCCGGAGGCGCTTGACGAGGTCCAGCGTGCCGGAGAAGGACCGGAAGACCTCGAGATAGGGATGATAGAAGCCCCGGGCATAGAGAGAACGATAGCGGTAGACCAAGGACTTCAGGGCCTCCCACGCCTCCCGGACCGCCTCGAGCGACTTATTCCCATCGCCTCCCCCCGTCTTCTTGACCGGCAGGGTTTTGAAGCTCGTTCCGAGGAGCTCCGTGAACCGCTTTTCGGCCACGGCCGGGACGATCCGTGAATTGTAGTGGCTCCTAGGGTTCCGCTCGAGGGAGGAAGCGCCGATGAGGGCCTCCATCTCCGCTACGGACCTGGCGATCCGGGATTGGACCTCGGCCGCTTCCGCGGCGCAGTTGTCGACCTTGAGTTCGCCGGCTCCCGCGGAGAGCTTGGCGTACAGCGAAGAGAGCTTGTCCAGAACCAGGGGGGCCGGGTCCCAGGGGAAGGCCGAGTCGGCGGCCTGGTTGGCCAGGAGCTGGCCCAGGACGCCGGTGAAGAGCTCCCCGTCTGCGGAGCCGGCGGATACCCGGCGCATGTAGCGCGAGAACGCATAGTCGATGAGCTCGCCGGGATCGAGGACGATCTCGAAATCCGGCGCGTGCCCCAGGTCCACGGACGAGGCCTTGAAGACGGCGGCCATGAAGCTGTCGATGGTCGCGACCTGGAAGTCGGTGTATTCGTCCAGGATCCGGTCGACCGTTTCCCCGGCCCGGGCCGCCAGCCGTTCGGCGTCGAGAGATACGATCGAAAGCACCTGGGACGTCTCCCGCGGATCGCGGAAATGGCACGCCTTGAGCCATTTCAGGATGCGGGCCTTCATCTCCCGGGCGGCATTCCTGGTGAAGGTGATGGCCAGGATGTTCGCCAGGTCGTTCCCCGTGACCGCGCCCACGCGCTCGGAGAGCAGGAATTGGACGAACCTGAGCGACAGGGCATGCGTCTTCCCGGAGCCGGCCGAGGCCTTGAGAAGGACGAACTCGGGGAAGGACAGGTCCGTGTCCGCGGTGAGGACGGACGGGCCTCCGCCGGAACGGCCGGGAGCCGCGGGGGACGTTCGGGACGGCATGGCCTCCTTCTCTCCGGCTCGTCAGACCCTGAGGAAGATCTTCTTTTTATACAGGAAATAGAGGAAGACCCACTCGACGACGAGGACCCCGATGACGAGGACCACGGGCTGGAAGGCGCCCGCGCGCCCGGCCAGGCCGCCGAACAGGAAATCGCTGGAGTAGGCAAAATCGATGAGACGCTTGCCCAGGTAGATGGTGATCGAGTTCAAGCCGATGACGCGGAGAACGAACGTTCCTTTCCGGAGCTTCCACACGTCGACGACGAGGTAGAAGAGAGCCAGGAGAAGGAAGGAGAGACCGGCGGCGTACATGTCGAACGTCGCGGTCCAGGCCTTCTTGATGATGGGGTACCAGCGGCCGAGCCCGAAGCCCGCGGCGGCGAGCCCGATCCCGGCCAGGGCCAGGATCCCCGCCTTGCGATAGGCGCTTCCTTTTTCAGAACGGAGGATCATGCCGGCGATGCCGCCCATGAGGGTGACGCTCACCGCCGAAAGGACGCACAGGACCCCTTCCGGATCGAAGACGCCGTCGTAGAGCCTCCCCGGGACGAGAAGCCTGTCCACGAACCCGTTGATCGTGCCCGCAGGGGTCAGGACCCCGGCCCCGATGCCGGGGACCGGGACGAGGAGCTGGACGGCGGAGTACCCGCCGAGGATCGCCAGGGCGGCGCCGATCCTCCCCTTGAGCGACTTGACGTTCAGCATGATGAGACCCGCGAAGAGATAGGCGAGCCCGATCTGGCCGAGCACGCTGGGATAGCGGGCGGCCGCGGGACCCGTTTTGAGGAAGCCGTTATAAATGATCCCCAAGAGGACCAGGATGAGGGCCCGCTTGAAGAGCTTTCCGTAGGTCCCGGCCCTGGGCGCCCCGCCTTCCGCCTTGGCGAGCAGGGAAAAGGGGATGGCCACGCCGGAGATGAACATGAAGAGAGGGAAGATGAGGTCGTAGAAATGGAAACCGGCCCATTCGGCGTGGTCCAGCTGGAAGGCGCCGAAACGGGCCCAGCCCCAGCCCGTGACGTCCGCCAGCGTCCGGAAAAGGGCGTCCCCGCCGATGATCCAGAACATGTCGAATCCCCGGAGCGTGTCCAGGGACCACAGCCTGTCGCCCGCCTTCATCTCGGATCTCATGGTCCTTATTCTATGACCTTGCCCGGTGTTTGCAAAGAAAAAGGAAATGAGGGGGAGAGGGGCCGGGCCCTCTCCCCGCTTCGAATCATCGGTCGTCAGAAGCTGAAAATAACCCCCATACGGAAGTGGCGGGGCATGATGATGCCGACGACGCGTCCGACGTGGCGGGCCACGATGTCCGCGACCACGATCTTCTTGCACATGGCGTTGGTCACGTCCTTGGAGTTAAAGATGTTGAAGCCGTCGAGCGTGAGGCGCAGCTTGCCCCGGCCCACGGTGAAAGACTTCTCCAGGCGAAGGTCGAGGATCTTCTGGTGCGGCAGGTAGAGCGGATCGGTCGGGTCCTGGGCGACGATCTGACCAGGCATCCCGCCGCTGGACTCGAGGATCACGGCATGGGCCAGCTGGTCGGCGTCCTCCGGGTCATAGTTCCACTGGTCAAGCGGCCGGACGTCCGCCAGGACCCAGACCGGACGGCCGGTGTGGAAGCGGAACCGCAGGCCCAGGTCGACCTCGATCCCGGGGATGGTATAGTTGCCGCCGACCTTGAACTCGAACTTGGGCGTGAACGGCAGGGGGCCTTCCATGTTGTTGACGGTCTGGTTGAGGCCTGCCAGCCAGCGGTCGCTCCAGATGTTCATGCCCTCCATGTTGTAATCCTGGTCCTGGCGCTTATTGCGCCCGGCCATGCCGGAGGAGTGGTTGTAGAGCAGGGAGCCCATCATCTGCCAGCGGTCGGAATAGCGCTTGGTGAACGTCAGCTGGACGCCCTGGAACAGGCGCTGGGCCTTCTTCCCCCCGATGTCGGGCATGTTGCGCCACTCGTAGTCCGAGTTGTTGCCGATCCATCGGATATCGTCGCCGTCAACGACCCCGTTGCTGTCGTAATCCTTCAGGACGATGCTGTAGAGCTGGGTCTCACGGCCGTTGATGGTCTGGGTCTTGAACTCGTACTCCCACGGCTGCTGCGTGACCTGGTTCAGGGGCCATTGGACGATCATGTCCCTGGCGTTGCGATGGATGTAGGTCAGGGCGACCGTGAAGTTCTTGAAGAGCTCGCGCTCCAGGCTGACCGTGAACTGATCGGTGTGCTGGTTCTTCAGCCCGGGCTGGACCTTGAGGCCCCAGGACGGATCGCTGGTATCGAAGAGGGTCGCGAAGTCGCCTTCATTGATGGGATCCCTTCCCGCGATCCGACGCGTGGCCTCGGCGATGTCGTTGCCGAAGATGATCCCGTCTCCGTTCTCGTCGAGCCCGTCCCAGGGAAGATAGTAGAAGAGGGTCTCGCTGTACGACCGGTCCTGGTCCGGCCCTCCGGAGCCGAAGCTCTCCACGCCGAGAGGCGTGTAGTACCGTCCGAAGCTGGCCCGGAGGACCGTCTTCTGGTCCTTGGTCAGCTGATAGCTCAGGCCGACCCGCGGCGACCAGTTCTTGAAGTCGAAGAGGTTGCCCGAACCCGTACGGTCGCGGACGAACGTCAGGGGATCGCGGAAACCCTGGGGGGTCAGCGGCTGCTCGAAATATTTTCCCGCGCCGAACTTCGCGGTCTGCTTGTCGTAAGCGCAGGCCGAGGTTCAAGGTCAGCCGCTTCGTCGGCGTCCACTGGTCGTCGAAGAAGATCCCGAGGGAGTCGGTCTGCCGGACCGTGAGGCGGGGCTTCTCGTAGCCGCGGCTGACGTACATGATCAGTCCGGGGTCCCCGTACTAGTTCTGCATGTACGATCCTGGGACATAGGTCCAGCGATACAGGTAGGCGGTCTGATAATAGCCGAAGAATCCGAGGTCTTCGCCGGTATTGGGATCGATGAGCTCCTTGCCGAAGAAGTCGCCGCCCGTGCCTCTGAGCCGCCCCCGCGTATACTGGAGGCCGAACTTGATGTCGTGCTCGCCCAGAAAGTTCTCGGCATATTGCGAGACGTCCGCCTGGACGGTCGTCCGGCTGGTCTTCTCATGATTCCAGCCCATGAACGCTCCGCCGACGCCCATGTCGAAGGGCACGGCCTTCCACCAGTTGATGTAACCCGCATGGTCGGGAGCGTCATCGGGCAGATCGGTACGGCTATTGACAAGGAACCCGAGGAACTTCAACGAAAAGATCGTCGCGGGGCTGGGGATCCACTGCCACTGCGAGGATAAGGCATGGCTCTTGTCAAAGCAGTTATAGGCCATAGAAGGGTCCCAGTTCAGGGACCCGTCGGTCGTGCCTCCGCTGTTGTTCTTCTCGTAGATGGTAGGACACCCAGGCATAGTTGTTCTTGAAAGGCGCGCCGGTGATCTTGATATCCCCGTAGCGCCCGGAGAACCGTTCGTAGGGCTCCCAATTCAGGACCTTGTCCTTCGAGTTGATATAGTTCCCGGCCGCGAAGAACCACAGCTTGCTGGAGATGAACGGGCCGCTGACGGTCAGGTCGAGCTCGAAGTTCGATTTCGGATAGGCCCTATAATCGTCCCCGGGTTCGAGGAACAGCCAGTCCCGGCCCAGGCCGCTCGCGCTCGGGGCGCCGGTCTTCGGGGTCCCCAGCTGGCCGTATCCGGCCAGGGACGCGTGGAACTCGTTCGAGCCGGACTTGGTGATGACGTCGATGGCCGCGCCCGAGAAGTTACCGTACTCCGCCTTGCTCCCGAGGGAGATGATGCGGACCTCCTCGACGTTGTCGTAATTGACGTTGATCATGGACCCCCAGGCGGCGCCCCGGGGGTTGGTCGTATCGACGCCGTTGACCAGGAAGATGTTCTCCTGAGTCGAGCCGCCGTATGCGGTCGGACTGCCCATGACGTTCTTGCCGACGTCGAACATGCCGGGCGTGGACAGGGACAGGTCATAGAACGAGTCGCGGCTCGTGGGCAGCTTGTCCAGCATCGCCCGGTCGATCTTGGAGTCGATCGACGAGCTCTTGACGTCGACCAACGGGGCCGCGCCCGTCACGGTCACGGTCTCCTCGATGGCGCCCATCGGAAGGACCAGGTCGATGGTCTCCGTGCCCCCGGCCGTCACCACGATGTTCTCCTGAACGACGGTCTTGAAGTTGGGCATCGACGCCGTGAGCTTGTAGGTCCCTCCCGGCAGCTTGAGGAACACATATGTTCCCCTGGCCGAGGTGACCGCCGCGCGCTTCCCGATCAGGGCCGGACTCGTGACCTCCAAGGTCGCCCCGGGAAGGGGCTCTCCCTTGTCGTCGGTGATCGTTCCCACGATCTTCCCGTCCAGAATGGACTGGGCCCGGACCGTCGTCACGCCCGCCAGGGCGATCGAGATCATGAGCAACGCACTCACGTACAGGAATCGTTTGCTTATTGGCATTTCATTGCCCTCCACCATTCCCTATTACAGTACACAACCCTGTTTCTCGCGGTCTCACCGGGAGAAACGCCCCCAACCCCGTTCTTGATCGCGTTTTCGCTTGATTTTCCCCCTCCAAGTTTGTATGTTTATCAAACTTACAAATTACGATTAATACTATTCCGTATTCATGTCAAGATAATAATTATCGTGGTATATTCCCGAATTCGTCGATCGAGAACAGTCTTGTTCCGGCTCCCTGTCCGAAGAGAAAGGCCGGCGGGGTCACGCCTTGACGGCGGACATGGCAGACCGGTATTCGCGCAGGAAGTCCGCCACGATATCGTCCTTGGACAGGTCCGCCATCTCGGCGGGGCGGGCTCCCGTTTTGAAAGCTCCCTCGGACCTGAGCCCGCCGCCCGACGGGACCTGGTAATAGGATTCGGGATGGGGCCGCGCCCCCCGGACGACGATCCGATAGCTCAGCTCGAGCCGCCCTTCATACCGGACGTCGATGGACGCATGGTCGTCGCCCACGTCGACCGCGACCTCGCGGCCGTACCTCCCGAGCTCCTTCCGAAGCTCCCTGAAGGCCGGCTTGACACGGGAGCCATAGAACTTCCTGACCTCGGCGCGGATCGCGGCGTCCGCCTTGGCCGTCTTCGTTCCGCAGCTCCGTTCCTCGTAGAACCTTTTCAGATCGTCCTTCCACTCTGTCACGGCGGCGCCCCTTCCCATCAGCTTACTCCCTGGAGCGGTTCGATATCAACCCGTTCCTGGGCCTCCCCCGGGGACGTCGCCGGACGGCATTGAACTTTTGCCCCGGGGGTGATATAAGCGGCTGGCAGGCACGAAAATGCGGACGCGTCTCATCGTCAATCCCGTCGCCGGCCACGGCCGAGGCGAGAAATGCTTCCGCCGCCTCGAGCCGAGACTTCTGCGGGAGATCCCCGGGCTCGAAGTGCGCTTTTCCGAGCGCCCGGGCCACGCCGTCGAGCTCGGCCGCCAGGCCGCCGAGGAAGGCGTCCCCCGCGTCCTTTGTCTCGGAGGGGACGGGACCGTTTACGAGGTCATCAACGGCCTTTACGCCGGAGGCCCCCCCTTCTCCCCCGTCGAGGTCGGGCTCATCCCCGCCGGTACGGGCAACTCGTTCCTCCGGGATTTCGGCGTCGTCGCGCCCGAAGAGGCTCTGGGGAACATCCTCGCCGGCCGCCGTCACCGCGTCGACCTCGTCGAGTTCGAGTATCAAGAGGGAGGCCGGACGGAACGGCGCCTCTCCCTCAACATCATCGGCGTGGGGCTCATCGCCGACATCCTCAAGCTGACGAACGAACGGCTCAAGGGCTTCGGCGCGCTCGGCTACAGCATCGCCGTTCTGGTCCGGCTGGCCCGGGGAATGAACAACCGGATCGACATCGAAGCCGACGGCCGGGCCTGGACCGTCCGCAACAGCGCCCTGGTCATTTCCAATTCAAAATTCACCGGAGGCGGGATGATGATCGCCCCGCCGGCCGACGTTGCCGACGGCCGGGCGGACCTCGTCGTCTTCCGGGGGGTGAACCGGAGGGAGATCGTGGCCATCTTCAGCCGCGTTTTTTCCGGGGCCCACATACGCCACCCCAAGGTCGAAACGGCCGCCGCGGCGGTCTTCTCGGTCGCGGGCGTTCCGCCCCTTCGGGTCATGGCCGACGGCGAACTTCTCGGGGAGACGCCCCTGCGGGCCCGGGTCCTGCCCGGCGCCCTGACGATCCTGGCATGAAGCGCTCTTTGGAGTCCGCGAGGTCGGCGCTCATCTGGATGATCGCCCTCCCCGTGCTCGGGATCTCCTGTATCCTGATCATCGGCCTGTCGCTCGTCCATCGGGGCCGGGGCCTCGACGGGCTGATGAAATCCGCCTGCCGCCTCGTCCTCGCCTGCTGCGGCGTACGGGTCCGGATCCGCGGCACGGGGAACATAGCTCCCGGGGCCCAATACATCATCATGATGAACCACGTCAATTTCTTCGATCCCCTCGTCTTCTATTCCCGCTATCCCGGGCTGGCCCGGGGGATCGAGGAGGAGAGCCACTTCCGCTGGCCCGTTTACGGCTGGATGCTCCGGCGCGCCGGGATGATCCCCATCAGCCGGACGGACCCGGCGAAGGCCCGCGAGAGTCTGGCCCGGGCGGCCGACATGGTCCGGGAGCGCTCCGAATATTCCATCATCATCCTGCCCGAGGGGACGAGGACCCCGGACGGGAACCTCGGCCCGTTCAAGCGCGGCGGGTTCCACCTGGCCTTGGAAACCGGCCTGGACATCCTGCCCATCGTCCAGACCGGCGCGTATCGCATCAACCGCAAGGGCAGTCGTTTCATCCGGCCCGGGACGGTTGAACTCGCCATCCTTCCGCCCATTCCTGTCGCCGGTTTCGGTCGGGACACCGTCGGCGATCTGGCGGACCTCACAAGGTCCGTTTTTTGCGCCGCGCTGGGAGCGCCCGAGCCTCCGCCCCCCGGCGCGTGACCCGCGCGCCTATTTCTCTTCGATCCCCAGCTCCTTGAGCTTCGCCTTCGAATTCGCGAGGACCCGCTTGGCGTAATCGGTGTCCCCGGGATTCGCTTCGATAGCGAGACGGTAGTACTTGACGGCGTTCTCGCTGTCCCCCGAGATCATGGTGGCTTCCGCCAGGCTGTCGAGGGCGTTGAAGGACTTGGGGAAGCGCTTGACGTTGTAGGCAAGGATGCGTATGGCCTCGTCCTGGGCTCCCCGGTTGAGAAGTTGATACCCAAGGGCGTTGACCCGGGCCTCGGGAAGCAGGTCGGTATCGTCGAACCCGTACTTTGCCCAGCGGGCCGCAGCCTCGGCGAGGGCCGCTTCGATCTTCGCCACATCGGCCGTCCTGAGGAGCTCTTCGGGAAGCCTCCAGCCGTCGAAAATGAACTGCAGGCCGTCATAGGTGTTCCGTCCGACCATGGAGCCGTGATCGCCCTCGACCCAGGAGCTCTTCCGCGCCAGCCCCGGGAGGGACGCGGCGTCGAACCATTTCTCGAGCCCCTTGTAGGTCTCGATCGTCAGGTCCATCTCCCCTTTCCCGACCGTCATGAACAGCCGCTTCCCATCCAGGTTCCGCTCCTTCGCCAGCTTTTCGACGTTCTTCAGCCAGTACCCGTCGTTCGTCTGGAACCAGGGACTGCCCGCGATATATCCGGAAAACAGGTCCGGGAAGTTGAACATCGTGTAGATGGTGAACAGCCCGCCGACGGAGTGGCCGTACAGGATCCGGAACGCGTTCGTCCTGTAGCCCTTATTCACCAAGGGAATGAGCTCCTCTTTGAGGAACCGGACCGATCGGTCCGCCGCCGTTTCCGCCTTCCCTCGCTGTTCGAAGGGCGTCGGCACATAACCGTTGTCGAAGTTGGGGACGCCGACGACGATCAACCCGGGGATAAGCTGCATGCGCGCGAGGATCTGAGCGGTCCCCTGTTCGTAGCCGAAAGTGAAATAGCCGTTGAGGACGTACAGGACCGGATAGCGGGCGGTTCCGGCTGCGTATCCGTCCGGGACCGAGATCTGGACGTTCACGTCCCGGCCGAGAACCTTCGAGGATAACGGCACCGTTTTACCGATGACGATATCGGTCTCCTGGGCCAGGGCGGACGGCACGAGGACCGTGAGGGACAGGATCGCGACGACTGAAAGCACGCCGGCGATCCTCTGGAACGGGTGTTTCATGGCAAACCTCCTGATGGGAATGACAACCTCCTGTGCAACTCGCATGCCATTTCCATCAAGGGAGGACCTTCTTTCAAGAAACCTGTGCCGCGCCCGAGAAATCGATGCTCAATATGCCCCGTTGATCCGCCTGATCTGCCTTGAGGCCGCGGCGTGCCACCGCATTGGCGTCAGGTATCTTTACACTCGTGCCATCGGGGGGATGGGCCGAAAGGAAATCGGAGAAACGGTCAGAAAAGGGGAATCCACGTTCCGACGGCGAACATCAGGACGCGACCGACGACCGCGCCGGCGAGGACGGCCGCAAAGATCGCCTTCGCGATGCCGGCGGCGGGCCGTGATGAACGCCATCGCAGAATGGCGAACACGATCGGGAGAATCCCGGCCAGGATGACGTAGAGGCCGAGCCAAACGGCGGAATCCGAAAAGATGAGACGTCCGGCGGCTTCAAGTTGCGCGGCTCTATAAGCATCCGGAGCCTGCCCGGAGAACCTGGCGAGCATCCAGGCGGCTGAAAGGATGATGGCGGCCCCTCCGGCCGCTCCGGCGGCCAAGAAGATCCGGCGCGTCCGAATATTCCCGTCGAGCTTTCCGAAAGCCGGAGCTGCCGCTCCTCCCAGGACGACCGCCGTTCCAAGGAACGAAAGGGGGACCCAGCCCGAATTCCATGGGGCTCGTCCGGGGATGAGATAAACGAAGGAGGTCGAGATCACCGCGCCGAGACCGAGCAAAGCCGTGCCGGCGCCCAGGAGCCGCCGCCCCTTCTTTCGTCCGGTCCACCAGAGGACGGAATAGAGGAATGACGCGCCCAGGAACAGGCTGAAGAAAAGGATCTCGGCGCTGAGCGGCGAGGCCCTCCAATTGAGGATGGCGCGCCAGGCCGAAAGCGGCCGCCCCAAGTGGAAGAGGGATGCGGCCATCCCCAGGACGGCGACCGGAAATACGGCGATCCCGAGCCTCCTCGCGCCCGCTTCGCCGGCGCTCCCGGAGACGAGGTCAAGGCAAGCCGCCGCGAGCGCGAGGCCGCAGGCCAGCTCCGAGGCCATCGTGAAAACGACCAGCGGACCCTCGGGGATGAAGCTCATGTCATCCCCCTTCCTCGTGCTCCGGTTCGGCCTCGGGCCTGACCTTGTACCTGGACCGCGGCCGGGTGATGGACGGCGAGGGCAGGTCGCGTATCGAGACCGTCGCCCCCGCGCGGGAGGAAATTTCCTCGAAGCTCCCGACCTCGATCGCGCGCATGGGGCAGGAGGCGACGCAGACCGGCGGCTCGCCTTCGGCCGTTTTGCCGAGACACATGTTGCATTTGACGATACGTCCGGATCTCGCGTCGTATTGCGGCGCGCCGTAGGGACAGGCCCAGGTGCAGTACCGGCAGCCGATGCAGCGGGCCGGGTCGTGGACGACCAGCCCGTCCTCCGCCCTCCGGGAGTAGGCACCGGCCGGGCACTTCGCGAGGCACGCCGGCTCCTCGCAATGATTACACGACATGGAGACGTTGTAGGCGTAAACCTTCGGGAACGCGCCGCCCTCGAACACGCGAACGCGGCGGATCCGGACGCCCGGCCCGGCGCCGGTCGCGTCCTTGCAGGCGACCTCGCACGTCCGGCAGTTGATGCACCGCGTCGTGTCCACGTAAAAGACGATGCCCCGGCCGGTTCCGTTTCCTTCGGTCATCTCAGGCTCTCCGGACCTCCACGAGGATCGTGTGCTGGGCATTGCCGTGGGCGAGCGGGGTCGGCTTCTGGCTCGTCAGGACGTTCACGCATCCCCGCTGGCAGACGCCGTTCGCGTCCGGGGTGTACCAGGCGCCCTGGGGGATGGCAACGACGCCCGGCCGGACGCGCCGGGTGACGCGGGCCCTGATCTCCAGCGCCCCGCGGTCGTTGAAGACCCTGACCCTGTCTCCGTCCGCGATGGCCCGGGATTCCGCGTCCCCGGGACTGATCCAGCAGACGTGCGGGTCCGCCTCTTCCATCCAGACCGATCCGTCGGCGGTGGAGTGGGTCCGGCCCTTTGTGTGGGGGCCGATGCACTGGAGCGGGTATCTTCCCGTCAGGGGGTCTTCCGGCCCCTCCCAGGCGGGGATGTATTTCGGCACGGAGGGAATATCTTCGGGCCTGTTCATATCGTAAAGGGTCTTCGAGAAGATCTCGACCTTCCCGGACGGCGTCTTGAAGGGATAATGGGCGGGGTCGGAGATCTCTTTCTCGAAGGCCACGTATTCGGCCGGGGCTTCCCTGTGGAATCCGCGCTCTTTCAGCTCCTGATATTCCGGGAGCCGGGGATCGGCCTTGCGGGCGTCGTCGACGACCCGCTTGAGCCAGCCTTCCCGCGTCAGGCCTTCCGTGAACGCCTCGCCCAATCCCAGCCGCGCGGCCACGCGGCTGAGCCACCAGTATTCGTTCCGGCACTCGTCCGGCGGATCGAGCGCCTTCCGCCCGAGGATCACATAGCGCTCCCCCGTCCAAGGGAAGCCGATATCGTCGCGCTCGAGGGACGAGTCGGCCGGAAGGAGCACGTCGGCGAACTTCGCGCTGGGGGTCATGAAGAGGTCGGAGACGACGATGAACCGGACCAGGCTTTCGTCCCTGAGGATCTTGACCGTCCGGTTGACGTCGGAATGCTGATTGACGAGGACGTTGCCGGCGATATTGAAGATGAACTTGATGTTGCTCGGGAGGGGGCCGTTCGTGACCCCGTCCGCCTCGGTCATCTCCGTCCCGCGCACGACGGCGTCCGTCCAGAGGAAGCACGGGATCTGGGCCTTGACGGGATTCTCTCCTGTCGGGAGCGATCCGAAGCCGAGCCCGAGGCCGCGGCCCCCCTCGCCTCCGCCCCATCCTCCGCCGGGAATACCCAGGTTCCCGGTCATGCAGGCCAGGACGACGCCCATCCGGACCGACTCTTCGCCGTGGGCGTGGCGCTGGGGACCCAGGCCCTGCATGAGCTGGGCCGGTTTCGCCGTCGCGTACTCCCTGGCGATCCGGGCGATGGTCGGAGTCTCGATCCCCGTGATCCGCGCCGCCCAATCCGGGGTCTTGGGGATCCCATCGGAAGCGCCGAGGATGTAGCTTTTGAACGAATGCCCCGGCGGGATGCCGGCAGGCATATGGTCTTCGTCGAAGCCCACGCAATACTTGTCGAGGAAAGCCTGGTCCTGGAGCTTCTCCTTGATGATGACATGGGCCATGGCCGCGAAGAGCGCGCTGTCGGTTGTCGGCCGGAGGGGGAGCCATTCGTCGGCGAACGTCGCCGCCGTTTCGCTGAGCCGCGGATCGATGACGACGACGCGGGCTCCGGCGTCCCTGGCCTTGGCCAGATAGTAGTTCGAATTGGTCTCGAAGACCGTTTCCGCGGGATTGAACCCGTTGAGGAGGATGAACTTCGACCGGAGGAGCGTCTGATAGCTGTTCGTATCGCGATAGCCTGCGATATACGGCGCCGTATAGCGGAGGCACGCCGAGCTGTAGCTGTTGTAATAGCTCAGATACCCTCCCATCAGGTTCATCAGCCTCTGGGCACAGAACTCTCCCGCCAGGGCCCCGCAATCGCCCGATCCGTACTGGACATAGACGGAGCCCGGGCCGTGGCGATCAACGACGGACTTGAGGTTCGAAGCGATGAGGTCGATCGCCTCGTCCCAGCTCACCCGCTCGAAGCGGCCTTCTCCCCGCGCGCCCACACGCTTCATGGGATACCTGAGACGGCCGGGACGATTGAAGCGCTCATGGATGGCGCGGCCTTTCAGGCAGGCCCGGAGCTGCGGGATCTCCGAGGGGTCCGCGCCTCCTTCGGTGCTGATGCGGATGACGGCGCCGTTCCGCACGTGGGCCAGGACACGACAGCGGCCGCCGCAGTTCGTATTGCAGGCGACAGGGACGATCCTGGTCCCGTCCGGCCCGATAGCGACCGGACCGATCCCCTCCAGGGAGAGGGGCGTGAGGATCTGTCCGAGGGCCGCGGAACCCGTGGCCGCTCCCGTGAGCTTCAGGAAAGTTCTGCGGTCGAGCTTCAGCGTCACGTGCGGTTTCTCCGCATTAAACTACCATGCCCGTCGGGAAGCGTCAATCCGCGCCTTGACCCCGGCCGGGCCCCCCTATATGAGGATGGAGGCCGGATGAGCCCGGCCCGATCTTGACCGCCTGGACGCTCGTCGGACCTGGCCCGCTCCGGGATGGACTCGGGCCCGGCGTTCGGATATCATAATTCCTCGGCGTCGCCGCCGAAGAACGTCCGATGGGGAGGTCGATGCGCATGAACGTCAAGAGCCCCTGGCTTCTTATCCTATGCTTCGCGGTGACGGTCCTCGTCGCCGGCTGTCGGAAGTCGGCGCCCGGTCCGTCCGCCGAGGCTCCCGAATTCCCCTGGCAGATCGACCAGTTCGCCGACCTGAAGATCCTCCGCTATCAGGTCCCGGGGTTCGAGGCCCTCGCGCCCTCGCAGAAGGAGCTGGTCTATTACCTGAGCGAGGCCGCCCTCTGCGGCCGCGACATCATCTTCGACCAGAACTACAGGCACAATATCAGGATCCTGAGGACCCTCGACGCGATCGTCCGGGGCTACAAGGGCGACCGTCAGGATCCGCGCTGGGCCGAGTTCATGACCTATGTCAAACGCGTCTGGTTTTCCAACGGCATCCATCATCATTATTCCACGGACAAGTTCCTCCCGGGATTCGACGCCGATTACTTCGCCGCCCTGGTCCGGGACTCCGGGGATCAGGGCTTCCCCCTGGCCGCGGGGCAGACGCTCGAAGACCTCCTGGCCCTCCTGAAGCCCGTCCTCTTCGATCCCGCCGTCGACGCCAAGAAGGTCTCCCAGGACGCGACGAAGGACCTGGTCCTCAACTCGGCCGTGAACTTCTACGAGGGCGTCACCCAGGCCGAAGTCGAGACCTTCTACAAGGGACTCGTCGACCCGAAGGACGCGACGCCGATCTCCTACGGGCTCAACTCGCGGCTCGTGAAGAGGGACGGAAAGGTCGTCGAGGAGGTCGCGTCCATCAGACGGCCTCTACGGGCCGGCCATCGCGAAGATCGTCCAATGGCTGGAGAAGGCCGCCGGGGTTGCCGAGAACGAACGGCAGAAGAAGGTCATCGAGGCGCTCATCGACTATTACAGGACCGGCGACCTCGAGAAGTTCGACGCCTACAACATCCTCTGGGTCGAAGACGCGGCCTCGATGGTCGATTTCGTCAACGGCTTCATCGAGGTCTATAACGACCCGCTGGGCATGAAGGCCAGCTGGGAATCGCTCGTCGACTTCAAGGACCTGGCCGCGACGAAGCGCGCGGAGACGCTTTCGGCCAACGCCCAGTGGTTCGAGGACAACTCCCCCGTCGACCCCCGGTTCAAGAAGAAGGAGGTCAAGGGCGTCTCGGCCAAGGTCATCACGGCGGCCATGCTGGGCGGGGACTGCTATCCGTCGACGCCGATCGGCATCAATCTCCCGAACGCCAACTGGATCCGGAAGAACCACGGCTCCAAGTCCGTGACCCTCGAGAACATCACCTACGCCTACGACCAGTCCTCCCTGAAGTCGGGCTTCGGGAAGGAGTTCTCCTGGTCGGAGGAGATCCTCGAGCGCTCGAAGAAGTACGGCCCTCTCGCCGGGAACATCCACACCGACATGCACGAGGTCCTCGGGCATGGATCGGGACAGCTCATGCCCGGCGTCGGGCCGGAGGCGCTCAAGAACTACCACTCCCCCGTCGAGGAGGCGCGGGCCGACCTCTTCGCCCTCTATTACATCGCGGACCCGAAGATGATCGAGCTCGGCCTCCTGCCCGCTCCGGACGCCGCCAAGGCGGAGTACGACGCCAACGTCCGCAACGGCCTGATGACCCAGCTCACCCGCATCGAGCTCGGCAAGACGATCGAACAAGCCCACATGCGGAGCCGGGCCATGGTCTCCCATTGGGTCTACGAGAAGGGCCAGGCCGGGAACGTCATTTCCCGGGAGACGAAGGACGGGAAGACCTTTTTCGTCATCAACGACTACGAGAAGCTCCGGGCCCTCTACGGGGATCTGCTCGCGGAGGTCCAGCGCATCACGAGCGAGGGGGATTACGAGGCGGCCCGCAGCCTGATCGAGACCTACGGCGTTCAGATCGACCGGCCCCTGCACAAAGAGGTCCTCGAGCGCTACGCCAAGCTGAACCTGGCGCCCTACGCCGGCTTCGTCAATCCGGTCTATACGCCGGTCACCGAGAACGGGAGGATCGTCGACGTCAAGATCTCCCTCGACGAGGGCTACGTCGAGCAGATGCTGAGGTACGGAAAGGAATACGCGTTCCTGAAGGGCATCTGACGGAGGGGCGTCCGCCGGCTCCAACGGGCCCGTTGACTCCCCCCGGCCTTCGCGGGTATCATTCGATCGGGGCGGCGGGACGCTCCGGAGGGCGACGAGGAGGGACGATGGAAGAAGAGATCGGACGCATCACCCATTATTTCTCCAAGATCGGCGTCGCCGTGATCGAGGTCACGGCGGGCGTCCTGAAGGCCGGGGAGACCATCCGCATCAAGGGGCACACGAGCGACCTCACCCAGACGGTGGAGTCGCTTCAGCAGGAGCACCAGACGGTTCCCGAGGTGAAGGCGGGCATCTCGGCCGGCCTGAAGGTCAAGGACCACGTCCGGGAGGGCGACAAGGTCTTCCGGGTCAAAGAAGGGGCCTGACAAGGACTTCCGGGGAGCGGGCGGGCCGATCCCCGGATAGAAGGGGCCGGCGGGCTTGTCGCCGCGGTTCGGGGAAGGCGACCGGGCCCGCGAGGGACCGGACCCCGATGAGAGGAATATTCACACCATGGACTTGAAAGATTATGGATGGGACGCGCCGTTCGAGGCTCGCTTCGCGCCCTTCGTCGGCCTCGGCCTCGGGCCGGCCCGCGTCATCAAACAATCCCGCGATCTCTCGACGCTCATAACGGAGGACGGAGAGCTTGCCGGCGAGGTTTCGGGCCGGTTCCGCCATCGGGCGCTCGGCCCGGCCGACTATCCGGCCGTCGGCGATTGGACGGCCATCAAACCCGGCCGGGGCGGCGGGGCCCTCATCGAAGCCGTCCTGCCGCGCCGGAGCGCGTTCGTCCGGAAAGCGGCGGGAGGGGTCACCGAAGCCCAGGTCGTCGCGGCCAACGTCGATACCGTATTCCTCGTCAGCGGCCTCGACGGGGATTTCAACCTCCGCCGGATCGAACGATACCTGACGACGGCCTGGACGAGCGGCGCCGCGCCGGTCGTCGTTCTCAACAAGGCCGACCTGCACCCCGACCTCGAGAGCTTCGTCACCGCGGCCGCCGCGGTCGCGGCGGGCGTTCCCATCGTCGCGGTCAGCGCGTTGACCCCGGACGGACTCGCGGGGCATCGAGCCCTACCTCGCCCCGGGAAAGACCGTCGCCCTGCTGGGCTCCTCGGGCGTGGGCAAGTCGACGCTGACCAACCGCCTGCTCGGCGCCGAGCAGTTCCGGACGGCCGCGATGAGCGACGCGGCCGCGGGCCGAGGCCGTCACACCACGTCCTCCCGGGAGCTCGTCCGTCTTCCGGGAGGCGCCCTCCTCATCGATACGCCCGGCATGCGCGAGCTCCAGCTCTGGGCGGATGATTCAGGACTGGACAGGGCCTTCGAAGAGGTCGAGAGGCTCGCCGCCCGGTGCCGGTTCCCCGACTGCCGCCACGAACGGGAGCCGGATTGCGCGGTGCGCGCCGCGGTCGAGTCCGGGGCCCTGGACGCCGGGCGGCTGGACAGCTACCTCAAGCTGCGCCGGGAGATGAGACATCTGGAGCTGAAGAGGGACGCCAAGACGCGCCGCCAGGAGGAAAAGGCGGCGGGACGCCGGTTCGCCACCCTCGTCAAGGAGGTCAAGAAGCACAAGCCGAGATATCAATAGGAGGGGCCGAGCGCAAGGTGGGGTCGATTGACGGGCCGGACCTTTTGAGCATAAGATGGACCGGGGATTGAATGAAGTTCAAGACGATCATCTTCGCATCGGCAGCCCTGGCCGCGGTCCTGTTCTCCGCCCGTCTGTTGCTGCATAAGCACCCCCCGAGGCCCGACGTCGTCCTGGTGGTCATCGACACCCTTCGGGCGGATCACCTTCCCTTCTACGGCTATCCCCAAGAGACCGCGCCGTTCCTCTCCGAGCTGGCGGCCCGGGGAGTCCTGTTCGAAAAGGCCTACGCGGCTTCCTCCTGGACCGCGCCGGCCACAGCCTCGATCTTCACGAGCCTGTATCCCTTCCAGCACGGCGTCGTCATGGGCTTCATGGCCCGGATGAATATGATCAGGAGCAACCCCAGCATCAAGCTCAACCGCATCCCCGAAAAGGTGACGACCCTGCCGGAAGTCTTCCGTCGGGCCGGATACCGGACCTTCGGGGTCTCGGACAATATCAACATCTGCCGGGCTCAGGGATTCGAACAGGGATTCGACCGCCTGGTGACCTTGAGGCACCAGGGCGGGCGGACCCTCAACCGGCGGGTCCTCGATCTGGAAAAGGATATCCGCGCCGGAGGCCCTTACTTCCTCTACCTTCATTACAACGACCCTCACATTCCCTATCGGATCCCGTTGGAAGAGGTCGAAAAGACCGGAGATCCGGTCAGGGACAAGAAGGCGACGTACGACAAGGAGATCGCCTTCGTCGATTCCCGCCTGAAAGAGCTCTATGAGAGGTTCGGCTGGTCGCGGAACACGCTCCTCGTCGTCACCGCCGACCACGGGGAAGAAATGATGGAAAGGGAAGTCTACGGACACGGGAAGTCCCTCTACAACACCGTCATCCACGTGCCCCTGCTGTTTTCCTGGCCCGAACGGGAGCGCATCGCCGCGAGGCGCCGGGGGGTCAACGTATCCACGATGGATATCGTGCCGACGCTCATCTCGCTCCTGGGCTTCCACCGGGTAAAAGGCCAGGTCGGGAAGGACCTTTCTCCCGAGCTCGAAGGAAGGGCCGGGGCGATCGGAGCTCGCAGCATCTATTCCCACCTTCACACGTGGGCGGGCACTCCCGATCAGGACCTATGGATGGCATGCCTTGATGGGGATTTCAAGTACATCTTCAGGGCGCCGGGCACTCATCTCCTGTTCGATCTGAAGGGCGACCCCGGCGAGGAGCGGAACATCTATGCCGACGAGCCAAGGACGGCTCACCGGCTGGCTACGAGCCTATTCGCATTCGAAAAGTCCTGCCCCCGTTACAGCGCCGAAGACGTCGATCTCAAACTCGACGAGAAGAGCATCGAGCACCTGCGCTCGCTCGGCTATGTTCATTGAGCCGCCGAGGGGCCTTCAGCGCTCCCGGTAGAGGCCGTCGATGAGGTCCGCGTATCTCTGCTCGACGATGCTCCTGCGGACCTTGAGGGTGGGCGTGACCTCGCCCATCCCGATCTCGAAATCGCGGTCGAGGACGATGATCTTCTTGACCCGCTCGTAAGGGGCCAGCCCGGGCGTCGCCCGTTCGACCTCGGCCAGGAGAAAATCGACCACCTCGGGGCGGCGGCAGAGGTCGCTCCGGTCCGTGAAAGGGATGCCCTTCGACCGGGCATAGCCTTCGAGCTTGTCGAAATCGGGAACGATCAGGGCGGAGATGAACTTGCGGGTACTGCCCACGACCACGACGTTGGCGACGTACGGGCTCAGCTGGATGAGGCTTTCGATGGGCTGGGGGGCGACGTTCTTCCCCCCCGAGGTCACGATGATGTCCTTCTTCCGGTCGGTGATGACCAGGAAGCCGTCGTCGTCGAAGCGGCCGACGTCGCCCGTGTGGAGCCATCCTCCCGCCAGGGCTTCCCGGGTCGCGTCCTCGTTCTTGTAGTATCCCATCATGACGTTCGGGCCGCGGGCCAGGATCTCGCCGTCCTCGGCGATGCGGAGCTCGACGTCGGGGATGACCTTGCCGACCGTGCCGAACCGAAAGTCGTCGAGCGTGTTGCCGCTCAGGACGGGCGCGGTCTCGGTCAGCCCGTATCCGGGCAGGATGATGAGCCCCATGGCGCGGAAGAACTCGACGATGTCCGTGGAGATCGGCGCGCCGCCGCAGACGAAGAACCGCATGCGGCCGCCCGTTCGGGAGGTGATCTTCGAGAAGACGAGCCTCCGGGCCAGGCCCCGCTTGAAAGCCAGCGCTTTCGGCACCGGCTCTCCGGCGCCGGCCTTGGCCATGGACCGCTTTCCCGTATCGAGCGCCCAGACAAAGGCCGCCCTCTTGAAGCGGGAGCCGGCCAGGACCTGGTCCATGACCCGGGCGTAGATCTTTTCGAAGAGCCGGGGGACGCTGATGACGATGGTCGGCCGGACCTCCAGGAGATTCGCGCCCATGGCCTCGACGCTCTCGGCGAAGGCGATCGTCGAGCCCCTGAGGATGAAGATGAACGAGGCCGTCCGTTCGAGGACGTGGGATAACGGGAGGAACGAGAGGGCCGTGTCGTCGCTCCGGAAATCGATGACCGCGACCAGGGACCTGATGTTGGCGATGAAGTTCCCGTGGCTGAGCATCACGCCCTTGGGGAGGCCGGTCGTCCCCGAGGTATAGATGACGGAGGCCAGATCGCCGGGCAGGACGGCCTCGGCCGCGCGCTCGAACATTCCGGGCGCGCTTTCCTCGAGCCGCTTCCCCCTCTCCAGGACGTCGGCGAGGGTCCGCGTCCCTTCCGGCGCCTCCCCGTCGAGAAGGACGATGTTCTCGACCGAAGGCAATCCGCTCCGCACGGCCTCGAGCCTCTTCCACTGGTCCGGGTCCTCGCAGATGATGATCTTCGCCCCGGAGTTGTCGACGATGAAGCGGACCAGGTCCGGGGGGAGGGAGGTGTAGATGGGGACCGTCACGCCGCCGGCCGAGAGGACCGCGAAATCGGCTTCGACCCACTCCGGCCTGTTCCGGGAGAGGAGGGCGACCCGGTCTCCCGGCTTCAGTCCCAGGTCCCGAAGGCCGAGGGAGAACCGCCGGACGCAGGTCTCGATCTCCTCCGAAGAGATCGCCCGCCAGGCGCCTTCCCTCTTGACGAGCATCCTGTCGGGCTTGCGGTGTGTCCGGCAGGCATGGAGAAACAGGCGGCCGAGGGTCGTCACGTCGGGGCTCATTCCGGTTCTTTTCGAGGTCTTCATCAGGCTCCCATTATACATCAGCTCCGGACGGATTGCCCGTGTCTTCGAGCCGGGTCGAGAGCAGCCGTCCCGCTCTTCAGGGCCGCGGGGCGGGGCGGGAGAGTTCCTTGACGACTGCCGCGACGTGCCGGTTGAATTCCTCAGGGCGCTCGAGCATCGGGTAGTGGCCCATATGCTTCATGATCACGGCCGCGAAATCGGCTTTGACCTTCCGGACGCCGGCGATGTCGGTCGGATAGAGGTCGCCGTTGATGGCCCTCAGCGGAACCGTGAGCCGGCGGGCCGCGGCGGCCTGGTCATACCCCCCCAAGGACTTGAACATCTCGTACATCGCCTCGGGCGAGGACTTGGCCATGCGTCGCTCGGCGTCTGCCACGAGGTCCGGATCGGCGTCGCGATGGAACAGGGCGCGGGTCATCATCTTCACGCTGTTCGCGAAATCCTTGCGGAAGGCCTCGGCCCGCGCCAGGGCCTCGGCATCCGAAAAGACGTAATCCAGGGATTGGAACGTATCGACGCCCACGACGCCGAGGACGCGCCCGGGCATCTGGAGGGCGGCTTCAACGGCTATGGGCCCACCGAGGGAGTTCCCGAAAAGGATGACCTGTCCAGCCTTTTCCGCTTCGACGACGGCGCGGACGTCGGCCCCGAACGCGGAGAATCCCCAGTGGGGCCGCACGGCCCCGGATTCGCCGTGCCCCGCCAGGTCCAGGGCAATGACCCGGTGCTTTCCGGCGAAGGCCTCGAGCTGAGCGTCCCAGAAGCTCCGGTTGGCCAGCCCGCCGTGAATGAAAACGAGCGCCGGTTCGCCGGCCCCGGCGGCGGAATAGACTATCTCGACGCCGTCGGCGGACCGGCAGGTATGTCTTTCGACCGCTACGCTCATAATGTCCTCCCCATAAACGGCGGCTGTCGTCGCCGCGATGATGACGGCCGCGAACACCGCGAACGGCATCCTTGTTCTTATCTTTGGCATTGTGTCTCCTTTGCCCGATTATAGGTTCTTTCGAGGCAGGAATCCAGAGATCCGCGGCCGCGCCTGCCAGGGAATGGGACGGGAGGTCAGACCTCGATCTCCCGATACCGCCTGTCCGCGAAGGCCAGCAGGAACCGGAAACAGAGGATCGAAATGACGGCCAGGACCATGAAGACGGCCGCGACGAGAGAGCTCCCGCCGATGCCGGCCTTCCTCATGAGCATCGTGATGCCCCAGACGACCGCCAGGATGCCCATGTCGGCGAAGAAGGCGATGAGGACGTTCAGGTTCTGCTTGATGGCCTTCATCGGGTTGATCCAGTCGAGGAGCGGGCGGGCCAGGTCGATGATCATCCCCACGGCCGTGAGGCCGACCCCGGCCGTCAAGGCGAGGAGGATGGCGGCGAGACAGGCGGAAGCGGAGATGTGCATCACGAAGACAAGGACCGTCGCCGCCGCTCCGATGCCCAGCAGGGCGATGAGATACGAATGGGCGAATTTGGCCAGGACCTGCTCCCGGGGCGCGACCGGGATGACCTTGGACATCCAGAATTGGCCTCCTTCGCGCGAGAAGGCGGAGGAGGCCGTCCCGTTGAGACAGCCGCTGACGATCATGAAGACGGCGGAGCCCAGGATGAGGTAAACCGAGGTCGACGACGTGAGGAAGCTCAGCATGACCGCCGTATCCCCCCGGCCCGTATCCATCTTGGACATGACCACGAAGATCAAGGGGACGAGGACGGCCGTCAAAACCCCATTAAGTAGGAAGATCGGCGTGCGGTTCATGATCCGCCACTCGCGCGTGAAGATGGCCCGGACGGGCCGGCGGCCGGACGATAGGCGGCGGAACATCTCCGCCTTCGAGAGCGCCCGCCGGCGGCCCGAGATCTCGCCGATCCCGATCAGGCCGCGATAGAAGAGCTTGTCGGCGGCGATCACGATGCCCCAGAAGAACAGGAACGACACGGCCGCGAACACGAAGAGGCTCGTCCGGCCGGAGGGCGCCCCGCTCTCGGCGAGGGCCCTTGTCGCCCAGACGCTCGGGGGGAATCCCGCGCCGACGCGGGCGAGAAGGCTGTTCGGCGAGGTGAAGAACCCCGCGATGGCCTCCGGTCCCAGCCCCCGGCCCGCGGACCTCCCCACCGTGAACTGGAGCCCCATCGCGGCGACGATCAGGACGATACTGCCGACGACGATCAGGACGTCCTTCTTGCGGCTCAAGTTGACCAACCGCATCATCCCGACGGACAGGATGGAAACGATCGCCAGGGGGATGACGGGCAGAAGGGCATAGATCACGACCGCCCCGGCCCAATAGGAGAAGCGGGCCTTCGACAGGACGCCGTAGGTCACGAACAGGGGCAGGAGGAGGGGCAGCATGGTCAGGTATTCGTTGACGAGGATGACCGCGAACTTCGAGAGCATGACCTCGACCGGCCGGAACGGGAGGGGAATGAGCATGTCCAGGTCCCGGGAGAAATAGAACGCGGCGACCACATAGTAGAACCCGAACAGCAGGACGAGGAACTGGCCGAAGAGGATGCCGTAGGCCAGCAGGAGCCGCTCCTGGCCCATGGGCTGGAGGAACCCGTAGAGCGACCGGATGAGAAGGACGAAGCCATAGAGCGTCGGGAGGACGCCGAGGGCGGCCAGCCCGAAGAGCGGGACGTACCAGCGGTCCTTCTTTTCGACGAACAGCCGGTGGAGGGCGATGGACAGCCCGAAATTCGACCTCAATCCGGCCCGGAGGAGGGCCATGAGCCGGCTCACGAGTCGGTCAGCTCCAGGAAGATGTTCTCGAGGGAAGGCCCCGCGTCCCGGTCGATCCTCTTGAGCTCCTCCATCGTCCCGCAGGCGATGAGCCTGCCCTTGGCGATGATCCCGATCCGATCGCAGAGCTTCTCGGCCACCTCCATGATGTGCGTCGAGAAGAAGAGCGTCCCTCCCCGGTCGCAATGCTCGCGCATGAACTCCTTGAGATGGTGGGCCGCCCGCGGATCGAGGCCGACCATGGGCTCGTCGAGGACCATGACCTCCGGGGCGGGCAGAATGGCGGCCGTCAGGACGATCTTCTGCTTCATCCCGTGGGAATAGCTCTGGATGGGGTTCGTGACCGCCTGGCGGAGCTCGAAGATCTCGAGCCATCGGTCGATCCTCTCGAGCCGTTCGTTCCTGGGAACGCCGTAGGCGTCGCCGATGAAATTCAGGTACTCGAGCCCGGTCAGCCGCTCATAGACCGCGGGATAGTCCGGAACATAGGTCGTGAAGGACTTGCATATCAGGGTTTCCCGGGCGGTATCGTGGCCGTTGAGAACGATCGAGCCGGAATCCGGCTTGAGCAGGCCGACGATCATCTTGATGGTCGTCGTCTTCCCCGCCCCGTTCGGCCCGAGAAAGCCGAAGATCTCTCCCGCCCGGACGGTCAGGTCGAGGCCGTCGACGGCCTTGACCTTGCCTTTGTTGTAGCTCTTGGAGACGTTCCGTATCTCGATCACCACGCGCTCCTTTTTGCCCGACAGGCCGGTCGTGTCTTTGGGCCAAAATGTAAGCTTACCACAAGGTGCATGCCGGGAAAAAGCCGCCCGCCGGACCCAACGAGAGGCATGTTCCAGCTCCAACGCCCCGTCTTGACTTCCCTCGGGCATTGTCTTATGCTCTTATAACAAGGAAGCGGGAGGGAGTCGGAGCATCAGCCCTGCCCTCGTCCGGGCGCCGATGGGGGATGGATTTCCTTTCCCTTCAGCATTTTGGCTCAAAGGAGGGTGTATCGTGATCAAGAAAATCCTGACTCCCGGACTGGCGGTCATCGTATTGGCCGCGGCCTCGCTGATCCCCCTGGCTCTCGACGCGGGTTCGTCCGGGGCGGCCGCCAAGGGCACCATCGGGATCAATGTCCTTCTGAACACAAGAGTCTCGGGGGCGATCGTCGCCGAATTGGGCAATTACGGCAAGGTGCGCGACGTTCTGCTCCGGGTCAATGCCCTGACCATGCAGGCAAAGGCCGACCGTCTGCCGGCCATCCAGGCCCTGCCCTATGTGGCGTCGGCGAACCCGGACGCCGAACGCACCGGTTCGCCCATCGATACGGTCGCCGCGACGAATTTCGCGAACGGCCTCAGCACCTGGAACCTGGACGCCATCAACGTCACGGATTTCGGCTCCGGCCGGGTCGTCGACTATGACGGGACGGGGGTTTATGTGGCCGTCCTGGACACCGGGCTCGTGGGCACCTGGCGCCAGTATTTCCCGGAAGAGCGAATCGCCGTGGAATACGCCAAGTGCTTCGGCGGCGGAGGCGGGGACATGGGCACCGTATCGTCCCAGCCGAAGAAGTGGGGGTTGGACGTCAATTCGCACGGAACCCACGTAACCAGCACGATCCTGGGCTACGACCTCGGCGGCACGGCGGTCAACGGCGTGGCGCCCATGGCCAAGGTCATCCCCGTCAAGGTCCTCAACCAGACCGGCTCCGGGTGGTCCTCTGTCATCGCGCGCGGCATCGAGTACATAGGCGAGCTCAAGGCCGGTCCGCTGGCCGGATATCCGGTCGTCATCAATATGAGCTTGAGCGGCCCGGCCCTGGACGAGGTGGAGCAGGCGGCGATCGATTATGCGATCGAGCAGGGCGTGATCATCGTCGCCTCGGCCGGCAATCGCGGCTCGGCCGGAATGGGTTATCCCGGCGCCTACTCGCCGGTCATTTCCGTGGCGGCTTCGGGCTGGGTCGGCGAATGGCCCGCCGGAGTCGGCAACTGGTGGGTGAGCCGGAACGTGGCCGATCCGACGAGCGCAGTCGATTTCTATATCGTGGATTTCTCGAGCCACGCCAAAACCGGCCAGGATCTCGACGTCGCCGCACCCGGCAGTTGGGTGGTTGGGCCCTACCAGTACACGATGGGCAAAACAAGCTATTACTTCCTGGGCGGCACATCCATGGCCAGCCCCCACGTCGCGGGCACCGTGGCCTTGATGGCGCAGAAGAAGAACGCCCTGACCGCGTCCGAGGCTGAGACCATACTTGAAGGCAGCGCCGTTTATCTGGCTCCGGGATGTCTTACGGTCCGACAGCCTTCAGGCGTCAGCAAGGAATTCTGCTGGGAGGCGGACGCCACGGGCGCCGGGCTGCTGGATGCTGCCGCCGCCCTCGCCGCGATCCTGTAGTATTTATTGGGGACACAATACCTATTTCCGAATCCCCTGGGTGGACGGAGGTATTAGGAACAGGGTATTGTGTCTCCTGATCGATCTTCCTACCGGGGGAGCCCCCACGGGCGCCGCGCTGTTGGACGCTTAAGCCGCAGGCCTTGTTCCGGACGCGGCGGGCGGGATCGCCTGGAATTCCCGTTTCGCCTCCCGGTCCAGCTGGAGGGTGTAGATCGCATACCCCCAGAAGACGAGACCCAGGAGGTCCTTGATCCGGTCGACGAGGAAGGCCTTGTGCCAATCCAAGCCGGGAGCCAGGCTGGCGAGCCAGGGAAGGAACCCCTCGTTCCCGGACGTGAAAAGCCAGGTGGAGATGGCGTCCATCACGGTCAGCCAGGCGACGATAAGGAGCACGACGCGCGCCCAGTTCTTTTTTTGGGGCAACCGGCCGAAAAGCCATAGGCCTAACGCGAGCAGGACACCGGAAACCAGGAGATAGAAGAGCAGAAAGGCCCAATACGTAGACCACCATCGGTCCAGCCCCGTCCCCGCAAAGCTCCCTTGCCATCCCCCTGCCATTTTCCATCCCACGACGATGTCGATTCCGACGAGGACGAAGAAATAGACGACGAAGACCCAGCGCAGCCGGGACAGCTTCTCCATGAAACGGCTCATGATGTCACCCCCTCGTCAAAGTCCCCCTATTTTACGATGAATAGGCGCGCTTGGGAACCCGGCTATCGCCGCGAGGCCGGGATTTTGGCCTCTTCGGCGGCGGAAGACAGGGCTTTCAATCCTTCCTCCAGCTCGGCGGGGGCCGGCCAACCGTAGCCGATGCGCATGAAGCGGCGGTCCATCCCGAACCAGGGACCGGGGCCGACGTAGGTCCCGTATTTCCCGTTCAGGGCCCGGTAGAATTCATCGACGTCGACCGCGCTCTCGGGCCGGATCCGCGGAAAGCATACCACCCCTCCGGACGGTTCCACCCACTCGAACTCGGCTTGAGCGGAAATCCAGGATCTCATGATCTCGAAGGCCCGCCGGTTCTTCTCCAGGATAGGCGGGAGAATCTCCTCCTTCCGGGTTAGGACCTGGAAGGCTATCTCTTCATCGACGACCGAGTTGCAGATGAACATCTGCTCCTTGGCGGCCAGGAATGTCTCCTGCAGGGCCCTGCCCCGCGTGATGATCCAGCCGATGCGGATGCCGGGAAGGCCGTAGGATTTCGACATGGAGGCGACGCTGATGCAATGGGGGCCCAGGCCGGCCGCGAGCGGCGTCGGGCCCAAGAACGCCATCTCGCGGTAGGTCTCATCCACCAGCAGATAGCAGCCCTTCGATTCCGCGAGCGCGGCGGCGGCGCGCAGGTCAGCCTCCGTCAGTGTGATCCCGGTCGGGTTGTGCGGCGTGGTCAGGCTGATCAACTTCGTGTTCGGTCTCACCAGGGAAGCCAGGCGATCGAGCTCGAAGCGGAATCCCCGCTCGAACGACAGGCTCAGAGTGTCGACCTGGCATCCGATGGCATGCGGCGTCTCGATGTTCGTGGCATAGTTCGGGTGCATCACCACGAGATGATCGTTCGCCTCCAGGAGCGAGGTGGTCACGATGAAAAGCGCGGCGGCGGCGCCGGGCGTCACGACGACGTCACGGCCCGACAATCCCGGCCCGTCCGCGGCGATGAGCTCCCGCAGGCCGGGCTTGCCCAGGTGGTCGGTGTAGGCCAGGACGAGGGAGCGCAAGTCGAGGCCGAGCTCCGAAAGCCGCATGTCGGCAACGGAGCTTTCCGTCAGATTAAGGCGGATGTTCCCGTACCCCATCTGTTCGGGCGATTCGATCTCGATCGGCATCCTGCGGTACTTCATGCTTTATCTCCTGGGTTCCCTGGTCCGAGGGCAGAGGGTAGGCCGGGTATTTCCAGCGCCCCGGCCCTGCGATGTCGGCCTTATCCGGACCTATTCTCCGCGGCGGCTTCGCGTCGAATACCGGTACATGAACACCGAAAGGAGAGCGAGCATGACGATGGCCAGGATCTCGCCCCACGAATCGAAGGTCGCCCCGGGCCAGCGGACCGTCAAGCGCGCCTGCAATCCCGTGGCCGCGATGACCGCCGCGACGACCCCCGCGATGGAGCCCCCGGCGATATAGCCCGAGGCGACGAGGACGCCTCGCTCCCCCCGTTCCTTGGCGATCTTTTCATCCCGCGCGCTCTTGCCGACCAGAAAGGCGATGAATCCCCCGAGGAGCACGGCTGTATTCAGCTGGATGGGGAGATACATGCCGAGAGCGAAGGCCAGGGCCGGCACGCCCGCGATGGCGAGGAGAAGGGAGATGATGACCCCGAACGCGAAGAGGATCCACTGGACCCCCGCCCCGCCCCCCATCAGGCCGACGATGATCTCGCGCATGGCGGAGGCCTGCGGGGCCGGCATCTGCTGGGAGCCCATCTGGTACGTGCTCGCGAGGAGCATCATGGCGAGGGCGCAGGCCGCCGCCGATACGAGCACCCCCGAGAACTTGAACATCTGCTGGTTGCGGGGGGTCGCGCCGATCCAATAGCCGATCTTGAGGTCCGTCGCGAAGGCTCCCGCCACCGCCAGGGCCGTGCAGACGACGCCGCCGATGATGAGGGCGATGAACATGCCCTTCTCCCCCGAAAGGCCGAGCCTCGCGAGGAGGACGCTCGTGATGATGAGGGTCACGAGGGTCATGCCCGAGACGGGATTCGTCCCGATGAGTCCGATCGCCCGGGCCGCCACGAGGGTGAACAGGAACGAGATGACGAGGGCGATGACGACCCCGACGAGCCCTACGGTCGTCCCCGCCAGCCCCGTGCGGAAGAAAGCGAAGAGGCATACGGCCACGGCGCCGACGCCGAGGAGCACCGTGCGCATGCCCAGGTTGCGGTCGGTCCGCGCGACGGTCCCGCCGCCCTCCCGCGACGAGGCGATGCCCTTGATCCCGAGCCGGAACGACTGGGCGATCGACGGGAGGCTCCGGATGATCCCCATCAGGCCCGCTCCCGCGATGCCGCCGATGCCGATGAGCCGGACATAATTGCTGAAGATCGCGTCGACGCCCATCTCCGAGATGGGGACCGTGCCCGGCGGAACGACGCCGGCGAGGTGGGCGCCGATGAAATGGACGAACGGGATGAGGACGAGATAGGAGAGGAAGCTCCCCGAGGCGATGATCGCGGCGTATTTCACCCCGACAATGTAGCCGAGCCCCACGAGGGCCGCGAGCCCGTCGACGCGGAAGGCCATGGCGAAGCGGTTCTCGAGCCAGGCCCCGATCTTCACCGAGTGGAAGGTGATGATCTCGCGCCAGAGTCCGAATGCGAGCTGGGCCAGGTCGAAAAAGAACGCCACCCCGGCGCTCCAGATGAGGACCTTGGCCTGCGAGCCCGCGCCCTCTCCCGCGACGAGGATCTCGGTCGTCGCCATGGCCTCGGGGAACGGAAGGTGCCCGTGCTCCTTGACCATGAGGAACTGGCGGAGCGGGATGAGAAAGAAGATGCCGAGGCACCCGCCGAGGAACGCGGTGAGGAAGATGTGCCAGAAGCTGACCTTCAATCCGAGCATATAGAGAGCGGGGATGGTGAAAACGGCCCCGGCGACGACGGCCCCCGAAGCCGCCCCGATGGACTGGATGATGACGTTCTCGAGGATGGTGCTCCGCCGGGCGAAGGCGCCGGCGAGCCCGACCGCGAGGATGGCGATCGGGATGGCGGGCTCCATCCCCTGCCCCGCTTTCAGGGCGAGGTAGGCGGAAGCCAGCGAGAAGAGGACCGCCATGGCGAGGCCGATCCCGACCGAGCGGGCCGTGACCTCGAGAGGCGACGCGGACGCCGGCACGACCGGTTCATAGGTCTCGCCGGGCTCGAGCTTGCGGAATGCCGCCGGATGAAGCTTCTTGTGCTCTTCGGTCATGGCCTGCCTCCTTCCCGTTTGCGCAGGGATGATATCCTCGGCCCCGAACCGGTGTCAAGGGAGGAGGGCCGGAGGGGGGCATAGGACGGAATTCCTGTCCCGCGGTACAGGCACCATAAGCCCGGGCAGGGAGGCAGCCGGTCCCCCTGATTTCCCCTGGCACGAATCTTGCGGTTGTCAAAAACGGCTCCCGCATGGAATTAGTAGCCGAGCGGGAGTGAATCGGGCAGAGGAGGCCGGAAATGAACTTCGGGAGCGGTCGCAAAGGATTGGCGGCGCTGGTATCTATTTTAGGACTGATCTCGATCCCGCAGGCCGCTCGGGCCGAGGCTGCCGGAGAGGTCTCGGGGGTCGTCATCGCCGCGGACGGCGTCGGACTGCCCGGGGCCTCGATCGTCTTCCGGAACAAAGGAACGGGGATTGTTCTCAAGGGCATTACCAGCGACCGGGGCGTATACCGGATGAGGGACATGGCTCCGGGAACGTACGAGATCAAGGTGGAGCTCTCCGGGTTCGAATCGAAGGTCGAGGAGAACATCGTCGTCCCGCCCTCGGCGGGGATCACGGTGGATTTCGTCCTGAAGCCGGCGACGGTCCATGAGAATGTGACCGTCATCGGCCGCGTGCCCCGGGCCTCCTTCGAGGCCTCGCCGGCCAGGGAAAGCACGGCGCGCGACGTCGGCGAGGCCATGGCCGAAGTAAGCGGCGTCGACAAGATCAGGAAGGGGGGCATCGCCACCGACGTCATCCTCCGCGGCTTCCAGAGCAAGGACCTCAACGTCCTCATCGACGGCGAGAGGATCCACGGAGCCTGTCCCAACGGGATGGACCCCGCGGCCTTCCACGTCGATTTCGCCGAGGTCGAGCGGATCGAGATCGGCAAGGGACCCTTCGACATCCAGAATCAGGGCGGTCTCGGCGGCGTCATCAACATCGTCACCCGCCAGCCGTCCCCCGGCTTCCACGCCTACGGGAGCCTGGCCGGAGGACAGCAGGGTTACATCAACCCCTCCCTCACGGCCTCGTACGGATCGGAGCGGTTCTCGGTGCTCGCGGGCCTCTCCTTCCGGCGATCCGATCCCTATACCGACGGAACGGGCAGGCGCTTCTCGGAATACGGGAATTTCCGGCCGGGACTCGTCGACAGCGATGCCTTCCGGGTCGGCACGGCCTGGGGCAAATTCTCGGTCCGCCCCCGCCGCAACCACCAGACCTGGATCTCCTATACCCGCCAGCAGGCCGACCACGTTCTCTATCCCTATTTATTGATGGACGCCATCTACGATGACGGCGACCGCGTGGGCTTCGGCTATCAGATCGATGCCCCGGGCTGGGTCAAGTCCTTCCGCCTCCAGGGGTATTACACCGAGGTCCGGCATTGGATGACCGACGCGTTCCGGACCTCGTCGATCGGCATGACGCGCGATTTCAGCATGGGAACCATGGCCGGCACGCAGACGTTCGGCGGCAAGTTCGAGATGATTTTCTCGACGTTCGTCGTCGGCGCCGAGGCGTTCCGCCGACAGTGGGACGTGACGACGCAGATGGCCGGCGCCGGATACGCGCCCCAATATTCCATCCCCGACGTCAAAGCGGATACGGCCGGCCTCTACGCGGACTACGGCCTATCCCTCCTCCGCCGCCTGAGGCTCAATATCGGAGCCCGCGTCGACGTCACGAAGAGCTCCGCGGACCCCGCCAAGGCGAACATTGGCCTCTACTATGCCTACCATACGACCCGGCTCACGTCGGTGACGGACACCTACCCCTCGGGATCGGCCCGGTTGACCTTCCAGGTCTCCCGGCGGCTTGAGCTCAACGCCAGCGTGGGCCATACGGTCCGCGTGCCCGACGCCCGGGAGCGGTTCTTCGCCCTCAAGCGCATGGGAACGGATTGGGTCGGCAATCCCGACCTGCGGCCCAGCCGCAACACCGGGATCAACGCCGGGCTCTCTTACCACCACGCGGGCCTGTCTTTCGAATTCAACCTTTACAGGAACCAGATCGAGGATTTCGTAACCATCGCCGGGAAGACAAGGGTCAATCCCGTGCCGGGAGTCATGAATAAGTTCGCGCGATCCTACCAGAACGTCGACGCCCGGATCTACGGCCTCGATGCCCACGTCTCGGTTTCCCCCGTCGCCCGGATCTTCCTGATCGGCGGGATTTCCGCCCTGCGGGGTACCCAGACCCCCATCCCCGAGCTGGGGATCCTGTCCAGGAACCTCGCCGAGATGCCGCCCCTGAAGGGACGCCTCGCCCTCAGATACGATAGCGGCAGGATCATGGGCGAAGTCGAAGGCGTTTTCGCGGGGAAGCAGAGCCGGATCGACACGGACCTCCGGGAGGCGAACACGGCGGGCTACGGACTGCTCAACCTCAAAGCCGGGTTCAACTTCCGGGGTTATACGCTCCGGGTGGGGCTGGACAACGTATTCAACAAGCATTATTTCGAATACCTTTCCTATCAGCGCGACCCGTTCCGTTCGAACCTGCGCGTGATGGAGCCCGGGCGCAATATTTACGTCAGCCTATCTTTCAGCTATTGAGGCGCCCTCGGTTCCGGGCCCTAGAGGAGGCGGACGGCGGCGGCGTCCAGGCCTTCGAGGCAGCGCCGCTTCCGGCGCTCGTTCGCCCAAAGGAAGAACAGGGTTCGGTCGGGCATACTGACCCAGCCCCGGCAGGAGAAGCGGAGCGCGGCGGGCAGCCTTTTCAGGATGAGATCCTCGACCCCGTCCAGAACCCAGGTCGCCGCTTCGGCCGGCCTCGAAACGGCACTCCGGCCGCGCCGGGCGAGGAACCGCGCGAAGTCGTCGCGGAGCTCGGGCGAAAGCGGGCGGCCGTACCGGCGGAAGAACGTCGAGGCGCGTTTCTTTCCCGCGAAGGTGCCCCTGGCTATGCCCTCCTCCTCCGCCAACCGTCTCGGAACGGGCCGGTCGTATCGACCACCCACCGTCCAGGGCCGCATCTCGGGCAGGTGGGCCAGGCGGAGGATCTGCTTCTTCCGCCGAAACCCCCAAAACGCGGGAGCGCAATTGAAGACCCCGAGCTCCAGGCGGGCTTCGCTGAAGCGCGCGCCCGAAGTGTCGTGACGGCCCAAGGGGTCGTGCCGGGACGGGGGCCGCTTATTCCACAGGACGTCGCCCAGGAAGCCGGTGAACAACAGGCAGAGGGGCTCGGGATAATCGAACCCGGTCAGGTTGAGGTCGCCGATATGTCCCAATGACGCCCAGACGGCATCTTCGCAGCGGTAGCTCTTTCTGATCCGCGGGTATCTCGAGCCGTGGAGGCCGAGCTGCCGCGCCACCGGGTAGCCGGAGTCCCCGTACTGGAAGAGGTCGGTGAGGTGCTTTTGCCCCTGCTCTATCGTGAAGGCCTCCCTCGCCCCGGCGGCCCTGGCGAGAACCGCGGCCGCCGCCGAATCATATCCGGATGAAACGGCCACGGCGGGAGTGACCGCGTGCCGCCTTTCCGGGGCGGCCGCGTTTCGGCCCAGACGTTCCGCCGACGCGAAGAGGTAATCCCGATAGGATCCGAAGTTCTCGAAATCCGGAGCCTCCGACGGCTTCCCGACGAGCGCGAGCTCGTCCCCGCGCACCCTGATGTTGTCGTGATAGACGATATGGATGGGCCCGCAGGTCGAGGGGATCTCCCGGACATATCCTGATAGGCCCCTGACGACCGACGCCATCGCCGCCGCGTAATCGAACCCTTCGACCAGATCGGCATCCGCTAACGCTAACAGGGCGGGCAGGGAATTCGAGACGAAAACGGAGTCCCGGTCCCGAAGCCAGCACAGGCGGCCGAGAGTATCGCCCGGCGAAACGAAGAAGATCTCCTCGCCCCGCGCCCGGACGCCCGTCCCGACGACGAGATCGGTCCTGTCGAAATCCCCGTCCCGGAACCGGCCCGTCCAAACGCCCTCGAAGGCCCATTCCGGGGTCGCCTCGACGCAGGGGCCGTGCACGACCCGGACGGATCGGGCGCCCTTTGCCAGCACCGCGACCCAGGCGAGCTTGGGCCAATCGGGAATCACATCGAACCGCAGGGCCCGAAGGCTGGAGGCGGCCATATCGAGGATTATCGCTGAAGGAGCGGCCGCGCACAACCTCTAAAGGACGATCAGGGAAGGGGGCGGTCGTCGTCCGGACGGGCAAGGGAGGGTCGCCCCGGCACGCGGGCGGCGTTCGTGCCGCAGTGGATCTCGCCGCCCCAGCGGTGATAAGGAAAGAAACAATCGAGAGGGATGACCCGGCAGCCGAGCGGTTCGAGGCGGTCCTTGACGGCCTCGAGGAGGACGTCCTTGCCGCCGACCAGCGGACCGCGGGGATCGGGGACGATATAGACGTTGCCGACGAGCAGGCCGTTGACCATGTTGACCGTTTCCGCGAAATAGCGGCCGGGGTACCGGTCGCCCGAAGAATTGAACAGGACGGGGATCTCGATGACATCCGCATCGGCCACGCCGAGCTCGCCTTGAAGCGTCCGGCGAACGGCGTCGATCTTTCGCTGAACGAGCTCCTGGGCCGCCATCAGGCGGGCATCCGCGAGCGCGTCGGCGACCGGCCTCTCGAACTCGCCCGGCTCGTCGCCCTCGCGCGCCGCGCCCCGGTTCAAGGTCCCCCCGGGAGCATCCTTCTCGGCCCGCCTCAGGATCTCGACGGCCAATCGCGGCGACGGGACCATCATCCGGAACGGGGTTCCGGTCCTGGACGGAACCCAGGAGACCGTCTCATCGACGTGCCCGATCACGAGCCAGGAAGTGTCGAGCCAGAGGACCGGCCCCTGGACGCCCTGACCTTCGAGGAACCCGATGACGTCGGGGTGCATGGACCGATCGCCCTGAGTGCCCGCGTAGAAGCGGCCATGATCGAAAGACCGGCCGTTCACCGTTACCGGCGGGCTCACTTCGAGGTTCCCGAACCAGTCGATCCATTGCGCGGGCTTCCCTCGGAAACCGCCCGGCCTGACGACTCCGAAGTCCCTGCCCAGCGCCTTCTTCGCGAACACGGCGTCGAGCTCCCGGCCGCGGTTGCCGTGGAGGGCGACGTGCATGAGGTGTTCCCCATCGGATGCCGTGCCGATCTCCACGGCGTCCTGGATCCAGATGTCGTGTTCCGGGATCGATGGATCTTCGACGATCTCGAGCCCCGCTCCCGCCGAAGAAACGAGCGGTTCCAGGCCGCGGACGAACGCTTCCGTCAGCCTTGTCCCAACGACCTGAACCCGTTCGGCCGGGTCGAGGCAGGAGGACAACAGGAACGGAGCCACGCGGCCCCGGATCGTTTCATTGCCCAGGGGCCGCCCGTCCCCCGTTTCGAACAGGATATGCCCTTCGATCGCCGACGGGCGCCCCGGGGCGGGAAAATCGGCGGCCTCGATCCCGACGACGATCTCCTTCTCCCCTTCCGCCGCGGCGCTCACCCTGGCGGATGACCCGGCGAACCGGGGACCGTCCGGACGGTCCTCGCGGATGAACGCGCGGGCAAAACGGGTCCAAGGCTCCGCGATCTCGGCCCGGACAACGGCTCCGGGGGGGAGCCCGCGGGGCGGCGCGACGCGTACCTGGAGCATTTCATCGTCCTCGCCGGCGGGAAGGGGGGCCGTCTTCGCGTCGGGAATGCCGTCCGCATTGTCATCATCGATGTTGGGGATCAGCGTCAAGGACTTTGCCGGGGACCGCTTCTGAGGATCCGCATGAGCCGGCGGCCCCGAACAGGCGCCGGCGGCGATCGCCCCGGCGAGCCAGAAGGCGGCGATCATGCCTTGTCCGGGCATTCTCATTCTTCTTCGCCGCCGCATCATGATCATGCCCACAGGGACAATGATATCGCCCGCCTGGAGCGGGTGTCAAATGCGCTCCCTTGCCAGGAGAAAACGACCTCTGTTAGAATAAGTCAAAGGGGTCGTCATGGAGGGGTCATGAGAAAAAGCCTGTTCGTCGTCGGCTCATATCTTCTTTTCTCGCTGGCTGCGGGGTTCACCTGGTCCGGGGAGCAGCTCCAACGGCAGGTCGCGGAGAAGGTCGCTTTCCGTCACATTACCGCCGTCTCCGAGAGCTTCGATTATGGCCTTGCCCTCTATCTTTTCGTCGACGGCATGAATCTTCCGCCCAAGCACGGCGCCAACGGCATTGCCCGGTACATCCGCCTCGTCCCCCGTCCCGGGCCGAGCCGGCATGAGGAGGGGCTCCGCTTTTTATACGGGGAACACCGGGAACTGGACCCCGACCCGGATCGACGATTTCATCCCCATGGAGGTCATCGCCGGCCGCCGGTACATGGTCGGGATCATCGAAACGGTCGAGCCGGGCCCGAGCGCGAAGACGCTCATTTCCAACGAAGTCGAACTGCTCCTTCTCATGAAGCTGGTGACCGTCACCCCCAGTCCCGTTCCTCAGGGGACGACGGAGATCGAGGTCAACACCACCAATGTATTGGGCCCCCAAGGGCTGAAGATCGTCCGGATCGGAGGCCAGGCGGCAACGGTCACCCAATGGAACGGGGCCGCCATGAAGTTCAGGGTCCGCATCCCCGCCGCGCTTGCCATTCCGGGCCTTCATGAGCTCTTCATCGAAGAGGGCGGGACCCCGGTCTCCAACAAGGTTCCTGTCCGACTGCTCGGACCCAGCCTCAGGTAGCCGGCGGCCGTATCGGCCTTGAAATTCCTCCGACGCGTCCTTATACTCCGGCTGTGAACGGAGATCGGTCCGGCGCGCGCCCCGGAGAAGCCTTGAGGTCCGTCCGCCGGCGACTCAACCTCCACCTCGGGCTGGCCCTGCCCCGCCTCAAGCGTTCTCTCTGGATCCTGGGCGAATCTCCGGAAAGCGTTCGAAACGGCCGACGCCTTCATCCAATCCGTAGCCGTAGCCGTCCCTCATTGCCGCCTGGTGATGATGTCTTCGGACCCGCGAACCCTGGCCTGGCTCCGGGAAAAGTATGTGGACGACGAGGCCCTGCCTCTCCCTCGGGATTCGGAGGCCGTCGCCCGGCGCTATTTCCGGAGACTCCGCCCGGCCCTCATCCTCACGCTGGGACCGGAGGGCCCGTTTGCGGCCTCGCTCCTCGAATGGGCCCGGTCGAATTCCGTTCCTGTCGCCGTCCGGGACCCCGGGGTCGCCGACGATCGCGGCCTACTCGAAAGCCTGAAGGGATCCGTTTCCTACGAGCCTCCCGTGAGACAGGCCTGGCTCGTTCCGACCTGGAGGGACCGGGCGGGACGGAGCCGGCTCTGGAGATCGTGCGCGCCGTACCTCAGCGGTCGCCGCATCAATGATTGGGACGCCCTGCGGCGGAGACTGGGGAACCCCCGATCGGTCCTCTGCCTCGGGAACGGACCGTCCTCGGAGGACCCGGGGCTCGAAGGCCTCGGCCACGACTGCCTGATGAGGGTCAATTGGCGCTGGAAGGACCGGGGATTTCTTCCCGATCCGGACGTCGTCTTCGTGGGCGACGCCGCCACCCTCCATCGCCTGTCCCCGCGCGTCTTCGGCCTGTGGAACATCCCGCTCGAATACGGGATGCTCCTCAGGTATCTCGTCACGCACGGGCCCCGGCGGATGGAGTATTTCACCATGGAGCGGATATCTCCGCTCGTCCGGGACCGTTACTGGCCGGCCCGTCCGAGCAACGGCGCGCTCATGGTCGCGGCGGCGGCCGCCCTCCGGCCCGAACGGCTGACGATCGCCGGGATCGACCTGTTCCAACACCCCGACGGCCGCTACCCCGGCGACACCCGCTCGCTCAACGAATACTCGCGCGTCCACACCCGGGACGTCGACATCGCCATCATCGATCTCGCCCTGAAGGACTTCCCCGGCGAGCTGGTCATCTATCGGCGATACGCTCCCCCGGGCCCTGGCGGAGGCACCGTCCGGGAAGGCCTTGACGCCCGGCACGAAGCTCCGGGACCTCGGCCGATGAAAGCCCGCACGATCGTCGTCGTTCTCGACCGGTTCGACCCGCTTTACGGCGGGCTCGAATCCTGGGCCGACCAATGGACACGGTGGCTCGCGGGGCGCGGCCACGACGTCCACGTTGCGGCCTTCGCGATCGCCCCGGACAGCGCGGGCCCCGGGGTCGTCCCCCATGTCCTGCCGGGCGCATCGGGACGACTCGCGCGGGCGGCCGAAGCGGAGAAGTTCCTGCGGCGGATGGATCCTGACATCGTCCACGACCTCGGCGTCGGATGGCGCTATGATATCCTCCAGATCCATGCCGGTTCGCGGCTTGCCAACGCCCGGCAGGATCGGCTCAGCCTGGGAGGCCCGGCACGGCTGAAAAGGAGGTTCTCTCCTTGGCATATCCGCCGCGACAGGGAATTCCGCGCCCTGGAAGAGCGCCAGTTCGGGCCCGGCCGAGGCATCGTGATCGCCGTATCCCGCATGGTGCAAGACGACCTGCGGCGCCGCTATGGCCTGGATCCGGGCAGGATCAGGCTCGTCTACAACGGGATCGATCAGCGGCGACTATCCGGCTTGGACGCCCGCAGGTGCCGGGAGGACCTCCGAAGCTCTCTGGGGCTTCGCGACGAAACCCTGTTTCTGTTCATCGCTCACAACTTTCGCCTCAAGGGCCTCGGCCCGAGCCTGAAGGCGCTCTCCCTTTTGAAGGGGGCGGGCCGCTCCTGCCATCTCGCGATCGTCGGCCGCGGCCCGCGCGAGGAATATCAAGCCCTGGCGCGGCGACTGGGCGTCTCGGACCGCGTGTCCTTCCATGGCCAGGTCCGCGACATCAGGCCCTTTTTCAACGGCGCCGATGTCTTCGTCCTGCCCACCTTCCATGACGCCTGCAGCCTGGTCGCCGGGGAAGCCTGGGCCAGCGGTCTCCCCGTCATCACCTCGCGCTTCAACGGCGCCGCCGAGCTCATGACCTCGGGCGTACACGGATGGATCATCGACGACCCCCGGGATGCGCGCGATCTGGCCCGTCGCATGGAAACCCTGCTGGACCCCGGGCTGCGGGAAGAGATGTCTGTTGCCGCCCGGGAGCTCGGTTCCGGACTTTCTCAGGAGAGCAACTTCTCCCGGATCGAGGAGATCATGGACGAAGCGCATCGGGACGGGAGGTCTTGAGGGGGATGCCCGGATCTGACGCGAGGCGGCTTCTGGCCCTGGCCCATACGGCGGGCGACCCGGCCGCCCGTTTTCGTATCGGGCAATATATCCCCTACCTGGAGCGGGCCGGCTGGCGTGTCAGCCTGCGGACGAACCGGCCGGCTCGGCCCTGGCAGAGCCCCGTCCGGAACCCCGCGCTCAGGGCCGTTCACCAGCGTCTCGGCGTCTGGCGGCGGCGGGTGAACCGACTCCGCGACCTCCGGTCCGCGGCCGACTTCGACGCCGTGTTCCTCAACCGCGACGTCCTCGAGAGCGATATCCGTTACGAGCGCTATCTCCTGCGGCGGAACCCGCGCCTCATCTTCGATTTCGACGACGCCATCTTCCTCGACGGGAAGGAAGCCCACGCCGCCTGGGTCTGCCGCAGGGCGGCCTGGGTGACGGCCGGCAACGCCGACCTGGCCGACTTCGCCCGGCGGTTCACGAACCGGGTGACGGTCCTGCCCACGGTCATCGATACGGACGCCTATGCGCAAGCCCGTGTCCGCCCCCGCGAAGGGCCTTTCCGGGTCGGCTGGTGCGGCTCCGATTCTTCGATCCGCCAAACGCTCTATCCCCATCTCGAGCTGTTGGCCCGCCTCCAGCGGAGGCTCGGATTCGAGTTCGTGATCATGACCCGGCCCAGGCCGAGGCTTCCGGAGACCCCGCTCCGCTGGACCTTCGAGGAGTGGGACGAGGACAAGGAGACGCGGCTTGGGTCGTTCTTCGACGCCGGGATCATGCCCTTGACCTCAGACGAATATCAGCGCTACAAGTGCGGCTGCAAGCTCCTCCAGTACATGGCTTCGGGGATCCCCTTGGTGGCTTCCCCCATCGGGATCAATGTCCCGCTTGTCGAGAAGGGGCGCGGGGGTTTCCTGGCCGCGACCGAGGACGAGTGGTCCGGGGCCATAAGCCGCCTGATGTCCGATGGCCGGACATACCGGGAAATGGGCGCCGCGGGAAGGGACTATGTCGTGAAGGAATACTCCCTGAGCGCCTGGCTGCCCGTTCTCCTCGGACTTTTGGACCGGGTTGCGGGCCTTCCCTCCCCGGGCCCGGCTAGGGTTTGATCCCCGAGCCGATGATCCGGGGAGGATCCATGTGGCTGAAGACCCGGACGTCCTTCAATCCCCCCATCAGGACCTCGGCTACGGCCCGAGGGCTGAACCGATAATAGTCCGAGGGGCAATTGTGGATCCCCAGGACGGAGGTCGAGACGAGGAGGGGTTCCAGGCGGCGGCGAAATAGGGACTTGACGAGGGGGGCCCGGCCCATCGAGGCGAGCCATCGCGCGGGACGCGTTTTGACGAATCCCGGGACGCCGATGACGATCAGGCCGCCCGCTCGGGTCACCCGCCGCATTTCTTCGAGGGCCTTCCAGAAATAGGGGTCGTGCTCGAGGACCGCGTTGCACAGGACCGTATCGAACTCCCCGTCCTGAAAACAGCGAAGATCGTTGGCGTCGGCCCTCAGGATCCTGAAATCACGAAACGTCCATGGGCCGTCGAGGTTGATCCCGACCTTCTTCTCGGCGGCCCCCAGGGCCCTGAGACAGAGGAGCGTGTCGTCCGAGGGGACGGCTCCGATCTCGAGGATCGAGCCTCCGGCGCCGCGCTCGGCGCATATCCTTTCGAAAGCCTGGAACTGGTCTGGATGCATGCCCTATCCCCCGGCCGCGGGTTGTATCGGCCGTGCGGACTATGATAACAATATTAGCCTTCATGGACAATTGGCAACCGAATCAAGCCGTTATGAACCCGAAAGAGCCGGTCCGTTCCCCGCTGGAGGCCGTCCGCCGGTCGTTCGGTCCTCTCCCCGGCCCCGTGGTCATCTTCAACAAATCGCATTCCGGCAGTCGCCTGCTGGCCGAGCTGGTCGAGGAGGCCGGCGTCTTCATGGGAGCTCACCAGAACGAATCACGGGACTCGCTCGATCTGGACGTGCTCGTCCAACACCTCGTCCTGACCTATTATCCCGATTACGCGGCCCTTTGGGACGGCCGGGCCGCCGCGGACCCCGTGCTTCCCCAGCTCGCCCGGAATGTCGTCGAGCGGCACCTTCAGGGACGGCCGGAGGGCCGGGCCTGGGGATGGAAGCTGTGCGAAACCGGCTACATCCTTCCCGTGGTCGATTTCCTTTTCCCGGAGGCCCGCTATATCCACCTTATTCGGGACGGCCGCGACGTCGCGTTCTCCGATCACCACGCCCCGGACAAAGCGTTCTGGCGCAAGGTCTATTTCAATACCGACCGGATCCGGACCTGGCGGCGTCTGCCGCTGACCTGGAAAGGCTATCGCCGGCGCAGCTATATGTACAACGCTCTCCATTGGGCCAACAGCGTCCTCGTCGGCCGGACCTACGGAATGATGCTGCGGGACAGATACCTCGAGATCCGCTACGAGGACCTCTGCCGGGACTTCGAACGCACGGCCATCCGTGTGCTTGACTTCATCGGGGCCCAGGATCCGTCCCGGGCCATCGAGCGGATCCGTTCCCGCGTCAGGACCGACCGGATCGGCAAGCACCTCGGCGAACCGCGGCGGAAGCGGCGAAAGGTCGCGGCCCTCATCAAACCGCTGCTCCTGGAGTTGGGATATCTCGAGGACGATCGTTAGACCGGGCGCGTCCGCGCGGTCCGGGGGTCCGTATCGACCCGGGCGACCTTCCGGCCTTCGACGACGTACGTAACGTCCGCCGTCCCGCTGAAAGCCGATCGATGGGAGACGACCAGAATGGCGGGTCGCCCCTCCGTGTTTTCCAGGCTCCGGATCAGGCTTTCCTCCATCTTGGGGTCGAGTCCCGATGTCGCCTCGTCGAGGATGAGGAGTCGCGGTTTCCGCAGGAGAGCCCGGGCGATGGCGATCCTCTGCCGCTGGCCGCCCGAAAGCTTCGAGCCGGCCTCGCCGACGACCGTCATCAGCCCTCCGGGAAGCGACCGGATGAATTCCCAGGCGCCGGCCGTGCGCAGGGCGGACTCGACGGCTTCCGAGCTCATTCCCGGGTCGTCCAGCGTAACGTTCCTCAGGATCGTGCCGTGGAACAGGAACAATTCCTGGGGAACATAGCCGATCATCGACCTCCAGGCCTTGAGGCTCACCCGATCCAGAGGGGCCCCGTCGATGGTGATCCGCCCGCTGTCGGGCTTGATGAGTCCGGCCACGAGATCGACGATGGTCGTTTTTCCCGCCCCGGAAGGCCCCTGGAGCAGGGTCGTCCGGCCGGCCCCGATCTCGAGGGAGACGTTTTCGAGGATGACCCTCGTCCCGCGGCGGAACGTGATGTCGTCGAGCCTGATCTCGCCTTGGAACGCCGGGCAGGGGTCGCCCTCCAGGTCTTCCTTCCAGGCCGCCGCTTCATCCATGATGGACCTGACCGAGTTGAAGACGGGCTCCAGCCGGGCGAAGTTCTGGTGCTGGCTCTGGAGCCTGGTCGTGGCGTCCAGCACCCGGATGAAGATCAGGAGGGTCAGGGCCATTTCGGCGAAACCGATCCGGAGGAACCTGTAGGCGATATAGAATCCCAGGCCGGCCATGATCAGCTGGAACGGCTCGCGGAGCACGTCGAGCGAGACCCTATTCATTTCCGTCCGGGCCTTATAGGTTCCCAGGGCGGCGATCTCCCCTTCCAGGTAAGGCTCGGTCCTGCCCTCGAGGCCCATCGCCTTCAGCGGTTTCAGTCCCCCCAGGGCGTCGATCAGGCCGTTGATGAGGAGGCGCATCCGCTCGTAGAAGCGCGTCGAGGCCCGCCGCATCCTTTCGACGTACCGGATGAGAACGGCGAACCCGAGCCCCGCCACGGCCAGGGCGCAGAGGCTCAGGCGCCAGGAAATGGTGAAGGCCAGGCCGAGGTAGACGGCGACCTGGATCGCGCCCGCCAGCATCCGGCAGGCGCAAAGGTAGAGGTCGGCCACCTGCTCCGCCTCATGGCTGATGGCGCCCCCCAGCCTCCCGGCAGGCTGGCTTTGGAAGAATTCCCAGCGGGCCCCGAGCAGCGACCGGAGGAAGGCGCGCCGGACCTCCATGACGATCCCGGATGCGGTCGTTATCGCCAGGCGCATGGCCGCGTAGATGATGGCCGCCTTGAAAAGGAAAGCGGCGAGGATCACGGCCAGCAGCGGACCGACCGAAACCTTGAGCCCGAAAAGCGTCATCAGGCGCTCGACGGCGCCCCCGAGCGCCCCGGTCGAGTCCAGATTCCCCCGGACGACCAGGCTGATAAGGGGCAGGACCGTGCTGATGCCGATCCCCTCGAGCAGGCCCGAAACCAACAAGCAGGCCGTGACCGCAAGGCTGCGGCCGGGATAGGAACGGGCCAGATAGCCCAGGGCGCTCGCCGTCCCCAAACCTTCCCTTCGGCCGACCATCTCGGGGCCCATTATACATGGGCGGACTTGAGTCCCTCAAGCCGTTATACTATCGTGGAAGTCCGGCTGCGGTTCGCGGCGCCGTTCGCCGCCCCTCGGGCCGGGAGACTGGCAGGACCCATGATCTTCTCCGTGATCGTTCCGTTTCTCGACGAGGAGGCCTACCTCGGGCGCTGTCTCGTCGCCCTTCTGGACCAGGATATTCCCCGGGAGGATTACGAGATCATCCTGGTCGACAACGGATCCCGGGACGGCTCGGCGGCCGTCGCAAGAAGCTTCCCGGGCGTCACCCTTATCCGGCACGCCGAGCCCAATGTCTATGCCGCGCGGAATAAGGCCCTGAGGATGGCCCGGGGCCGGATCATCGCCCTGACGGACGCGGACTGCGAGGTCTCCAGGGGCTGGTTGAGGGCGATCCGGTCCGGATTGGAGGGTTCGGACGCCATCCATTGCCCTGGGCAAGACGCAATTTCCCAAGGACGTAAGTCCGGACCTGCGTCTCTTCGCGAGCTACGAGAACGCCAAGATCGAAAGTCTCTGCGCGAACGGCCCGAAAGAGTATCTTTTCGCTTCGGCGAACAACATGGCGGTCAAGGCAGAGGCTTTCTCCCGATTCGGGCCTTTCGACGAACGGGAGGTCGCGAGCGACATAGAGTTCGTTCAGACGTATCTCCGCGTCGACCCGGCGGCCCGGGTCGTTCATTTGCCCGAAATGCAGGTCGTCCATCTCGAGGTGCGGACCCTTGGGACGTGGTTTCGCAAGATGGGAGCCTACGGACGGCTGATCGCCCGGACGCCGGGTTACCGGCCTCTGCCCGGCCGGATCAAGCTCCGGATGTTCCGACGCGTCTGCGAAGAGGAAGGGCTCGGGGTCCCGAAGCGTCTGCGCTTCCTTTTCTGGCTCGTCGTGGGCAACGTCCATTTCGCCCTGGGCGGAAGAAAGGGAAGGCGCTGACGGCCGCGACGGCCCGTCTCGAGCCGCCGGCTCAGCCCCGAGCCGGTCGCCGCCCGAGAGCCCTCTTGATCAGACAGGCCGGTGTCCAGATGGCGAAGACGGCCGAGGCATAAAGCAAATAGAGTCCGTGCCAGAGCACGGCTCCCGCGGCGAACGGCAAGCCCCGCTTTTTCAGGAAGAACCGGTAGAGATGCCGATTGACGAGGAGCAGAAGGATCGCCCCCCCCGCCGCAAGGAGGATCCAGGAGCTCCTCAGGGCGCCCGCGGCCAATCCGAGCGGGACGAGCCAGGCAAGGAGGGCGCTCAGCCGGTCGGCCAGCCGGAAATTGAGGTCGCGGGGAAGTCCGCGCTCGCAGGCCAGCCTGGTCCAAGGGATGGCGCGCCCGGCGATATCCGACCGGATCAATCCGGCGAAGGTCCATCGTTTGAGGTGGGTGACCTGGAGGGCCTTGAGCAGGCGGATCCGTTTTCCCGATGACTTGAGCCTGTATCCGAGCTCCACGTCTTCGATGGACGGGACCGTGTAGGCTTCGGAGAATCCCCCGGCATCGAGGAACGCCTTCCTTCCTGACCGCCCCGCAGCCGGCCCAGAACGTTCCGGCCTCCTCCGCGGCATTCTGGTGGACATAATGATGCAGGAGGTTCTTGAACTGCGACAGGAAATTCCTCTCGGCCGGATGATCATCATAAGAGCCGAATAGCGCGTCCAGCCCGGGATCCGCGCTGAATGCGGGGACGACGCGGTCCGCCGAGCGGGACGGGACGCGGACGTCGGCATCGACGAAAAGGAGGATGTCGCCCCGGCTGGCAAGGGCGCCGGCATTCCGGGCGGCGGCCGGCCCCCGGCGCTCGGAGAGCTTGATGACTCGGTCGGCGTACCGTGAGGCCGTCTCCGCGGTCCCGTCCGTCGAGGCGTCGTCGACGACGATGAGCTCGCAGATCCCGCGTCCGGGACGTTTCCAGACGGGCAGGACTCGCCCGATCGTCGCCTCGGCGTTGCGGGCGGGCACGATCACGGATAGGCTGAGCGGACTCTTGGACATGGGCGGCCGGACAGGATGCCTATAGCATACGGGAACCGGCTTGTCAAAACGGGCGGATTGAACTCCGATGTCGATTGAAATACAATGGCCGCCGACCCTATGAACAAGGACACGGGAACCCAGGGACGGCCTCGCGGAGAGGATCTCCGGACGGAAAGGCCGTCCCCCGGAACCGTCATCGCCGGGTCGGGGCCGGCCGGAATGGCTTGCGCTCTGGGCCTGGCCCGCCGGGGCCGGGCGTCGATGGTCGTCGAGAAGGACTCCCGGTGCGGCGGGCTATGCCAGACCATCGACTACGACGGCTTCCTTTTCGACATCGGCGGCCACCGGTTCCTGTCCAGGATCGAAGAGATCAACGCCCTGTGGCGGGAGACCCTGGGCGATGAGCTCCTCCGGGTCAAAAGACTGTCCCGCATCTTCTATCGCGGCCGGTTCTTCAAGTATCCCCTTTCCTTCGTTGACACGTTCAAGAACCTGGGCCCCGTCGAAAGCGTCCTATGCGTCGCGAGCTACCTCGTGGACCGGGTGTCCCGGCCGGCCGACGACGGCACGTTCGAGGGCTGGATCATCAACCGCTTCGGCCGCAGGCTGTACCGGATCTTCTTCGATGTTTACACGCGGAAGGTCTGGGCCATCCCCTGCAAGGACCTCTCGGCCGACTGGGCGAAGCAGAGGATCCAGGGCCTTTCGCTGAAGGTGGCCGTCCGCAAGGCGATCCTCGGGACCTGGGCTCCCGGCCCGAAGACCCTGACGGAGGAATTCCTCTACCCGCGTCGCGGGCCCGGGGAGTTCTTCAACCGGCTCCGCGACGAAGCGGCCGGCCTGGGCGTCCGCTTCGCGTTCGATACGGAGGTCTCGGCGGTGGAGCACGACGGGACGAGAGTACGGGCCGTGGAATTGCGGCGCGGGACTTCGCCCGGACCGGAGCTCGTCCCCGTGGAGGAGTTCATATCGAGCCTGCCCCTGCCCAAGCTCGTCAGGGCCCTTAGGCCCCTGCCGCCCGGGCCGGTGCTGGCGGCGGCGGACAAGCTGAGATTCCGGAGCTATCTCGTGGCCAACGTCATCCTCGACGAAAAGGACCTCTTCCCCGACCAGTGGATCTACGTCCATTCGCCGGAGGTCCGCATGGGGCGGATCCAGAACTACAAGAACTGGAGCCCGGACATGACCGCGGATCCCGCCAAGACGTCCCTGGGTCTCGAATATTTCTGCGACGAGGGCGACGCCCTCTGGAACAAAAGCGATCCCGAGCTCATCGACTTCGCCCTCGGGGAGCTCGCCCGGATCGGAATGGGGTCCCGCCGGAAGCTCATCGGCGGCTTCGTCGTCCGCCGGCCCGACGCCTATCCGGTCTATTCTCCCCGGGATTATCGGGAATCCCTGGAGGCCGTGAGGAGCTATCTCTCCCGGTTCGAAAATTTCCTGACCATCGGCCGGGCCGGCCTGTTCCGCTATTGCAATTCCGACCTGGCCCTGAAGATGGGTCTGAACGCCGCGGACCGGATCCTGGGGCTTCCGAGCATGGATCCCTGGGACATGGGGCGCGAACAGGATTATCTCGAATAAGGGGCGGAGGGCAGGGAATTCCCTTGACAGCCGCTCCGCGCTCCCTATAATAAGCCCCATGCGGATCCTGAGGGCAGGCACATCGAGCGGGCGCACGGGTACGTCCGCTCCGTTCTCCGGCTCTCTGAATATCCGCAACCTGAACCGGGTGGCCGCCACCACCCGATAAGACCTTCCCCCCCGCCCCCTATTTCCCGCATGCCGACATCCCTATTCCGAGGAGAAGGAGACCGACCATCATGAGCCGACCATGGATCTCGCGAGGACGCTACCGCCCCGTTCTGGACGCCCTGGAGACGGAGCGGGCCATCAAGCTGATCAAAGACTTCTTCGAGAACAGCCTGGCGCGGGCGCTCCGCCTGAGGCGGGTGACGGCGCCGTTCTTCGTCAGGGCGGGGACGGGCATCAACGACGACCTGAACGGGATCGAGAAACCCGTATCCTTTGCCGCTCCCGGACTGGGAGGGGCGCGGGTCGAGATCGTCCAATCGCTGGCGAAATGGAAGCGCCTCGCCCTCCGCGACCTGAGGATCGGGCCCGGCTTCGGGATCTACACCGACATGAACGCCGTGCGCCCGGACGAGGTCCTCGACGCGACACATTCCCTCTACGTCGATCAATGGGATTGGGAAAGGACCATCCGGGCGGAGGACCGGAACCTGGATTATCTCAAGCGCACCGTGCGCCGGGTCTACGGGGCCGTGCGGAGCGCGGAATCCTTCATGCGGAGCCATTTCCCCAGGATCAGGCCCGTGCTCCCGGAGGAGATAACGTTCGTCCATACCTGGGAGCTCGAGGAAAGATACCCGGGGCTGACTCCCGGCCAGAGAGAGAACGCGATCTGCCGCGAGAAGAGCGCGGTCTTCGTCATCGGGGTCGGGGGAGCGCTCCGGAGCGGCGCGCCCCACGACGGTCGGGCCCCGGATTATGACGATTGGACGACGCCGACGAAGCTCGGACCCGGGCTCAACGGCGACATTCTCCTGTGGAATCCGGTGCTCGATCGGGCGTTCGAGATCTCGTCCATGGGCATCAGGGTGGATCCGGCGGCGCTGGATACGCAGCTGGAGATCCGCGGGCTTAGGGCGCGCCGGCGTCTGTATTTCCATAAGGAGCTTCTCGCCGGCCGCCTTCCGCTCTCGGTCGGGGGCGGGATCGGCCAATCCCGGCTCTGCATGTTCTTCATGAGAAAAGCGCATATCGGCGAGGTCCAGGCCGGCCTCTGGCCCGAGGCCATGGTCACCGAATGGCGGAAGAGCGGGACCCTCCTTCTCTAGCGGGCGTCCTCGGCCGGAGGACTTCAGCGAGCCGGCTGCGGGACGGACTTCTCGTGGGCTTCAAGGAACGTGAAAGCGAACCGGGTGCCGTTCCGGCCGTCCACTTCGAGGCTCCCTTCGAGCTGGTCGACGAGGAGGCTGACGATCTGGAGCCCCAAGGCTGTTCGTCCGGGCCATGTCGAAATCCTCGGGCAAGTCCGACGCCGTCGTCGGCGACGACGAGACTGAACCGCCCGTCGTCCAGGCCGGACACCTGCACGGTCAGGCGGCCCGTGCGGCCGCCGGGGAAGGCGTGCTTCAGGGCGTTGGACACGAGCTCGTTGACGATCAGACTGCACGGGACCGCCGTGCTGATGTTCAGATAAACGGGCTCGCCTTCGACCTCCGCCCGGAAAGCGTCCCCGGACACCCCGTAGGCCCGGATGATCTGGGCGATGAGGTTGCGGACGTAGTCCACGAAATCGATCCGGGCGAAATCCTTCGAACGATAGATCTTTTCGTGCACGAGGGCCATGGACCGGATCCTGTCCTTCGTCACCATGAACATATCCCGGGTTTCCGCGTCCTCGATCCGTTCGGCCTGGAGGTTGACCAGGCTTGAAATGATCTGCATGTTGTTCTTCACCCGGTGGTGGACCTCCTGGATGAGGATCTCCTTTTCCCGGACCGACGCCTGGAGCTTGCGGGTGCGCTCCTCGACCCGTTCCTCCAGTGACTGGTTCGCGGCCTCGAGGGCCTGCTGGGCCCCGGCCAGCTTGTCCACCATATCGTTGAAGGCCGCGGCCAGCTGGCCCACCTCGTCGCGGGAGGAAACCGGCGCCCGCCGCGCCAGATCACCCGCCGCGATCTCCCGGACCGTCTCCGTCATATTGCGGAGCGGCCGCGTGACGACCGAGCTGAGGCCGTAGAGAACGCCCATGCCGAGCAGGAAGACGGCGGCGCTGACGAGCCCGATCAGGCCCCGGAGCCGGCGGGCCTCCTTTTTCAGGCCCTCGAGCGAGAACCCCAAATGGACACGGCCGATGGCCCGGCCGCGGAAAAGGACGGCATCCACGACGCGGAAAACGAGCCCATCTTTGGATACGGGATCTTCGTCCGAGGCATCCCGGAAAGCCGCGCTTTCCGCCCTTTCCCCGCCGTCCGCGTGAAGCTCCCGGCCTTCCCGGTCCAGGACGACCGCGTAAACGAGGTCCGGGTTCTGGCGGGAGCTATGGACGACCGCGGCGATCGCCGCCGCGTCATCGAAGGTGACGGCCGCGCCGAGGTTGGAGGATATCATGGCGGCGATGCTGTGTCCGCGCGCGCGCAGGGCGCGCATCAGCGTTCGCTCCTGCTGGGCCGGGAAATAGAGGAAAATGAACAGGCACACGAGGCCGACCAGGAGCGAGCTGACCAGGAAGAATTTCGTTCCGATCCGGCCCCAAGGGAGGCGCGCCTGCTTCCCCATGGCTCCTACCTCTCGCCGCGGTCGACGATCCGGGCCAAGCTGAGCATCTGGGACCCGAATTCCGCACCCGCTTCCTTCGACGCCTTCAGGTTGACGAGGATCCGGGGTTTGTCGTCGCGGAGGTCCAGGCTGACCGACAGGCCCGCGGACAGGTACTCGGGCACGCCCGTATAGGCGGGCAGGCGCATGTCCCGTGCCGACCGGGCGATCCGGCCGACATCGAACGACCGCAGCGGCGCGACATAAAGGATGTCGGCGTGGGCCGTCGCGAGGCTCTCGGGCAGGGCTTGCGGCCCGTCCACGTCGATCAAAACGCAGCGGAACGCCACGTCCCCGGACGCCTGATCGCCCCAATCCGCCGCCGCCTTCGCGAATTCCTCGGCGGCCAGGAAGGATTGACGGAATCCCTTCTGATAGAGAACGGCGACGACGACCCCGTCCTCGGCGCGCCGCTCGTAGCTTCTGTCGAAGAGCAGGACCTTGATGAAGATGCGCGCCTGGAGGTTGACCGGGACGGGCATTTCCTGGGCGATAAGCCCTGAGGCCCGCGGCGAGGAGGAGGACGGCCAGCAGTGAGCGCTTCATGGGACGCCGGTTAAAATGTCCATTCCGCCTTGAGGCTGACCGTCCGACCCTCCTGGACGATCGCCGTCGGGATATGTTCGAAGCCGCCGGGCAATTTGTACGCGGCATCGAAAAGGTTCCGGACGGCAAGGGACAGCCTGAGGTGCCCGAACAGGGGCTCCGATATCATATTCGCGTTGACGAGGGCGAATCCGGGGGTTCTCGTCCCCCAAATGGTCTTCCGCGCGCTCTCCAGGACGGCCCTCAGGGAGGCCGTGAAGCGGCGCAGGGGCAGGGAAAGGCCGGCCTTCAACAGATGCCGGGGCTGGTTCGACAGCCGGGCCCCGGTACCGGAGTCTTTCGCCTCCTGGAGAGTGTACCCGGCCGAGATCTCCAGGCCCGATGTCAGCCGCGCGCGGAAGTCGGTATCCAGGCCGATCGCGACGATCCGGCTGAGATTCACGAAATGCACCCATTCGTCCGCGGGATCGGTGGCTTGATCGATGAGGTCCCGCATGACGTAGCGATAGAGCGACACGGAACCGTAGAGATGATGCCCCCACGCCTGTTCCCAGACCAGCTCCGTCGTCCGGATCTTCTCCGGCCGGAGTCCGGGATTCGCCTTGAAGAAGGTCACGGGGTCCTCGTAATACGATTCGTAGATCGTCGGCTTTCGGAACGCCTCCCCGTAGAGGAGCTTGAACGTGCTCGAAGGGGACGCGTGCCAGAGAACGGCGACACGCGGGGTCGTCGACGCCCCTACCGACGAATAGGAATCGTGCCGCAGGCCGATGATGAACGACAGGTTCCGCGCGAGCCTCGAATTCGTCATGGACATAAAGCGACCAAAGGCGGAAGGGATAATCGCCGTAGAAGGCGACGCTTTCGGCGTCCCACAGCCGGTAATCCGCCTGGGCATTGCTTTGATAGAGCACTCCCGCGACAAAACGGTTGTTCGCCCTGACGTCCCATTGAAACTGGGCCTCGCCGGTCCAGGCCCGCCCCCGGGACGAATCCAGCGAGAGTGTCTCGTACGGGTACCACCCCTTGTACGTATAATCGTCGTAGGAAGCCCGGAGATCAAGGGACATCCCGGGATTCAGCTTCCCCGTCCATCCGAGCTCGAGGGCGAACCGCCGGTCCCGCGTCTTGGCCCGGTCGTCGTTGAAAATGACGCCCCAAGCGGCGGTCGGATAGGCCTTCTCCCGATAGATCGTCATGGCCTGAATTCTCAGGGCTCCGGCGGACGCTGACCCGAAAAGGCCGTAATTATGGTCCCAATCAAGACCCCGGGCGATCCCTCCCCCCGTCTCCGGCGTGTCGAACTCCGGGATATGAACGTCCTCCCCGGCGATCGACGTCCCTTGCGCCGAGAGGAAGACATCGACACCGTTCCCGAACTCCCGGCCCGCGGTAACGGCGCCGCGGATAAGACCCGGACTCCCGGCCTCCGCCGATACGCGGGCCCCGTCCATTCCCCTTCCCTTTTTCAAGACGAGGTTCACGACGGCGAACATGGCGCCGGCGCCGTAAAGGGCCGAGCCCGGGCCCTTGACGATCTCGATCCGCTCGACCGCGCCGAGGTCCAGACCCAGGTCCGTACCGATGGGAGACGAGCCATAGACGCTCTCATTCAGGGTATGTCCGTTGATCTGGACAAGAACGCGGTTGGTGTAGTCGCTCGGACGCCCGAATCCGCGGACCCCGAGGTAGGTATAGTTCCTATCATCGGTGAGAAACAGGCCCGATACCGAATTCAAAGCCTCGGCCAGCGTCCGGTATCCGTACCGCCGGATCTCCTCTTCGGAAATGATCGTAACGGCGGCCGGCGCTTCCTTGAGGGTCTGGAGATACCGGGAGGCGGAGCTGACCTTCATATCCAGGAGGGCCGCCAAGGTATCGTCCTTCTTGGGCGGGTCCTCTGCGCGGACCCCGGGGGCGACGAGAAAGAGCGCGATCAACAGGACCGCGGACAGCGCCGGCCGGGATCCCGAGGTCCCGATGCCGCGGAATAGAAAGCCGCTCTTCATGATCTGTCTCCCCGGATTCCTCGAATGTGCAAACGTTTCCGTTATTATTCGATTATCGGGGAGGCCCGCGTTCGGGTCAATCCTCGCGCGAGGTGATTTAGGGGGGGATACCTCCCCCTCCGGGAAGAGGTCCCCTACCGGCGATCCCCGCCCCGCTCGGCCCTGATCTCGTAATGCTGAGATCGTTCATCGAAACGGGAGAGCACGGCTCTCGCCCTTTCAGGCACGACCGCCGTTTCATAATCCTCTCCGGCAAACTCACGGACGGCATCCAGCGCATCGAACGTCATGATCGTCACGAATTCGACCTCCTTGCCGGTGTCGCGTCGCAGAAGCTGAATGCCCCTGAAACCGCGGATGCGCCGGTCCTGGATCCCGACGAAGATCTCCTCCTTGAGCAGGCCCTCGTAGATGTCCGCGTTGGCGGGGATGGTCCATCCATGCCAGATCCGAGAGATCATGTTCCTTCTCCTCTGCTCCCGTCTTGCTTACGGCCGTTTCGTTGAAAAGCGCCTTGGAGCGTTGAAATGGCTCTCGGAAATAGTACCCATGACCGCGGCCCCGGGTCAAGCCATAATGGGCGCGCTGATCGACCGGGAGCCGAAGAGCCCGATCCCTCGGATCGAATTCTCTGAACCCGCCGGGTTGACTTCCCGTATATAGCCTATAGCGGTTTTTTCGGGTCCCGCGACCGGATGGAGGCTCAAAGATGAAACGGATCCTGATCATGATGGCGGCCGGCATACTCGCGCTCTGCGGCATGGCAACAGGCCAAGCCATCCCCTGGCTCTCATGGACGTTCCTGCCCCGGGCCCAAATGGACGAGATCATCGGGGAAACCTCCGGCGAAACCGCCTGGAAGACCATCGCGTCGATCGCCGCCTTCAACAGGGACCGCCGCCCCGAGGAGTTCAGCGATATGTTCCTGGAAACGCGGGTCGTCTCCGGGCTCCTCCGGGACTATGGCCTCGGCGGCATCGAGGTTCTCCGCTACCCCGAAGGGCAAGCCTGGGATGCCTCCAAGGGAGAGCTTTGGGAGATCAAGCCCCATCGCCGGAAGCTCGCATCCTTCAACGACATGGTCCCCATGCTGGCCGCCTGGAGCTCGCCCACCGATACCACCGCGGACCTCGTCTGGGTCGGCAGGGGCACCCCTGAAGAGATCCGGCTGGCCCAGGTCGAAGGCAAGATCGTCGTTACGGAAGGGAATATCCTGGCCGTCTCGGCGGAGGCTTGCGCGAAGCAGGGGGCGCTCGGCATCGTCGCCATCAGCATGCTCCGTCCTTTCTTCGACCCGCTCCAGCTGCCATGGACCCCGGTCAAGACGCTCCCGATCCCCGGCATGCCGCCTTCCTCCGCGCCGTCCAAGCCGGTCTTCGGGTTCTGCCTTCCCGCCCGAGAGGGGGACCTTCTTAAAAAGAGGCTCCTCGGAGGAGAATCGATCACCGTCCGGGCCCAGGTCGAGGCCCGGGAAGTCCCCTATCATCTCGAGGACATCGTCGCCGTCATCCCCGGGCACGGACCCCGGAGCGGGCGAGGTCATCCTCAGCGCCCACCTGTTCGAAGGGAACGTCAAGCAGGGAGCCAATGACAACCTCTCCGGAAGCGCCTGCATCCTGGAGGTCGCACGGGTCCTCAACACGCTCATCGCCGAAGGACGGCTTCCGCGGCCGAAACGGGGCATCCGCTTCCTCTGGGCCCCTGAATTCGGGGGGACCGGGAAATGGGTCCAGGCCAATCCGGCCCTCATGGCCAGGACCCTGTGCGACATCAATATGGATATGGTCGGAGAATGGCTGAGCCGTAACCAGTCGTCCTTCAACCTCTCGAGGACGACCTATGGCATGCCCCATTACGTCAACGACGTCACCGAGAACTACTTCCGCTTCGTGGGAGAAGGAAGCCGGGATAAGATCCATCGTCACGGGCAAGGGGCGGACGTGCCGGGGCATATCGTAGCCCCCTTCGGCGCGGATGAGCCCTTCCCCTACTCCATCGAATGGCATTACGGATCCTCCGATCATGAGGTTTTCAACGATTGGAGCGTCGGCGTTCCCGGCGTCATGATGATCGCCTGGCCGGACCAGTGGTACCACACGTCGGGAGACGTAGCCGACAAGGCCGACCCGACCCAGCTCAAGCGGGCCGCGGTGATCGGCGCCGCAGCGGCCTATACCATCGCCTCGGCGGATGAGGCCATGGCCATCCGGATCGCTTCGGAAACGGCGGCCAACGGAGCGCGACGCATTCCCATCCAGCTGCAGGCCGGGATCACGGCCTTGAACGATGCGGGACCGGAGGCGTTCGTCGAAGCGTACAAGAAGGGCCTCTTCGCGGTCGAGGCCGCGCTGGCCAACGAGAAGGCCACGCTCGCGTCGGTCCTCGAGCTGGCCCCGGGCGCTCCCCGGCTCGCCAAGCACATATCCCGGATGAGCGAAGCCGTCGACGGAACCGGAGCGTCGGCCAAGGCCGCTCTCAAGACCCATATGGAGGCCGTCGCCGACCGGCTGGGGGTATCCCCCGTACGCAAACTGACGCTCACGCCTCTCGAAGCCAAAGCGGCAAGGCTCCATCCGCGGCGGAAGGACAAGGTCAGGGCGGAAGGCTACCTGAACTACACGAGATTCCGGGCCGCGCTCCCCGCGGACTTGAAGACCGAGTCGCCCTTGGACCTTTTCCTCCTGAAGGAAGGCATCTCCGACGTCTGGGAGCTCCGACGCCTGATCGACGGCAAAAGGAGCGCCCTCGACATCAAGCGGACGCTGGACGCCCAGACTCCGAAGCCATCGGACCTTCAAACGATCCTCGATTACCTCGATATCCTGAAGAAAGCCGATCTCATCGAGACGGATTGATCGGGACTCGCCCGCGGCGGGCTTTCCGGGCGGCCGCGTCCGGACCGGATTTGAATGTCGGGCCGCTTTGGAATATCCTAGGGCCTTCATGCGCGAAAAGACCAGGTTCGCTCCGGCCGAGAGGGCCGCTCCCGAAACCGTTCGACGCCAGGCCCGCACGGTCATCGATACGACGCTTCTCCGGGAGCTCTTCGACGCCGTCAGCGAAGAGATCCTGATCCTCAACAGGGAACGGCAGATCGTCTTCGTCAACAGCGGTTTCAGCGACTGCGCTCGGAATGAAGGACCCCTCCTCTCTTTTAGGCCTCCGCCCGGGCGAAGCTCTCCATTGCGTTCACGCCGTCGAGGAGCATGCCGGCTGCGGCACCTCGGAGGTCTGCGAAGCGTGCGGCGCCGTCAACGCCATCCTGCAAAGCCAGAAGGGGGAAACCGCCGTCCGCGAGTGCCGGATCCAGCAGGAGCCCCGGGGAGAAGCGCTCGACCTCAGGATAAAGGCGTCTCCCCTGAACCTCCACGGAGAGCCCTTGACCGTCGTCGCCATCCAGGACATCAGCCACGAGAAGCGCCGCCGCGCGCTCGAGCAGATCTTCTTCCACGACGTCCTGAACACGGTCCAGAGCATCGGGCTGAACACGGACCTCATGGAGGTTTCCTCCCCGGAGGAAACCGAAAGGCTCCGCGCTATAGTGAACCTTGGACTGAAGCGGCTGATCACGGAAATTCAAGCGCAAAGGGCGCTGATGTCGGCCGAGGCAGGCGAGCTCCGCCTCATCGTCAGCCGGCTGGACGCCCCGGCACTCCTCAAAGAAACGGCGGAGGCCTACGGACAAGCCGAGGTCGCCCGCGGACGGCGGATCCGGACCGACCTCCCCGCGGAAGGTCCCTTTTTTTACAGCGACAGGGCCATCGTCCTCCGCATCCTGGAAAACCTGACGAAGAACGCGCTCGAAGCCGCCCCGCCAGGGGGAACGATCACCCTGGGCTGCGCGCGGGAAAAGGACGGGGTCGGGTTTTGGGTCCACAATGCGGGGGCCATCCCCAGGGACGTCCGGCTCCGGATATTCCAGCGTTCGTTCTCGACGAAGGGGCCCGGCCGCGGGCTCGGGACGTACGGCGTGAAATTCCTGACCGAGAAGTTCCTGGGCGGGAGGGCCGCCTTCTCCAGCTCGGAGGCCGGCGGCACGGCCTTCACCGTCTGGCTTCCGGGGAAGGTCCCGGGAAGCCCCGGGGGCGGGAAAGCGGGCGCCGGTTCTCCTGCGGGAAATTGATCCCGGTCCCGGGAGGAAGGCGCCGGCCTATTTCCCGATCTCTTTCCGGATCGCCTCCAGCTCTGTCTCTGAGAGCGGGGGCGAAAGCGAAGAATCCCTTCAGCGTTTCACAGCCGTAGTCCGGACAATGAGCGCAGGTCGTCACGCCGCGCGCGGTCGCGCAGAGCCGGATCGCGCACGTCACGGCGTGGGCCGAGCTCGTCCTTTTTCCCGACGAACAGCCGTCGCAGACGCACATGTCCGCGTTGATGGCTTTGGAGCCGTACTGCGCGCCCCATTGTTTCGCGACCGCCTCGAGCCCCGCCCCGTCGTTTTTCTGCGTGGCGATATAGGCTTCGCAATCTCCGCAGTCGAGACCGCAAAAGGCTTGGATCTTGGCCATGCCGTTCTCCTTACGGGAGTTTATCGATCGGATAAAGGATCGTAATCCAGGTCCCGGAGTCATGTCAAACCCCATCCCGGCCAAAGAACGGGGAAAGGCCGGGGCTGCCGTCCTTGACATTGGCCTTATCGGGCCTTAAGATATTCGCGTGAGCACCGGACCTGAAACGGCGTTACGCGCGCGAAAAAACCCCCGAATTCTCCGGTAAGGATGGGCCATGCTTCTTCTGATCATCAACCCCGGTTCCACATCGACGAAGATCGCCGTCTATGAGGACGAGCGCGAGCTCCTTTCCGAGAACATCGCGCATCCGACCGACGAGCTGGCCCGCTACGACAGGATCGTCGACCAAAAGGGCTTCCGCAAGGAGCTCATCCTCAACGCCCTGAAGACGAAAGACATCGACCCGGCCCGGCTGACCGCCGTCGTCGGCCGGGGGGGCCTTCTCCGGCCCATCCCGAGCGGAGTTTACCGGGTCAACGACCGGATGCTCCAGGACCTCACCCAGGGCGTCCAGGGCGAGCACGCCTCGAACCTCGGCGGGCTGATCGCCGACGAGATCGCCCGGCCCCTGGGCATTCCGGCGTTCATCGTCGACCCGGTCGTCGTGGACGAACTCGAGGATTGGGCCCGACTGAGCGGGATCCCCGCCATCAGGCGGCGGAGCATCTTTCACGCCCTCAACCACAAGTACACCGCGCGCCTGGCCGCCCGAAAGATCGGCCGGGCGTATGAAGACATCAACCTGATCGTCTGCCACCTGGGCGGAGGGGTCACGGTCGGCGCCCATCGCCACGGCCGCGTCGTCGACGTCAACAACGGCCTGAACGGAGAGGGTCCCATCACGCCGGAGCGCGCCGGGACGATCCCGGCCGGGGACCTGGTCGACATGGCTTTTTCCGGAAAGCTACACCTGGAACGAGCTCAAGAAGATGCTGACCGGACGGGGGGGGATGGTCGCCCATCTGAAGACCAACGATATGAGGGAAACCCTCCGACGCGTGGCCGCGGGCGATAAAGAGGCCGGGCTGGTCTTCGAGGCCATGGCCAACACCGTGGCCAAGCAGATCGGCGCGTGCGCCGCCGTCCTCAAGGGCGAGGTGGACGGCATCGTCCTGACCGGCGGGCTGGCCAACGCAACGGAGCTCATCGATCGGATCCAGGACGGCATACGATTCGTCGGCCCGGTCTTCGTCTTCCCGGGAGAGAACGAAATGGTGGCGCTGGCCCAGGCCGGGCTGCGCGTCGTCGGCGGGGAAGAGAAGGCCCGAGATTATCCATCATAATCCAGGAACCGAAAACCGAAGGGGAACCATCATGATCACCACACTCCAGCAGATCGTCGATCGCGTCAAGGCTCTGCCGCCCAGGCGCCTGTCCGTAGCCTGCGGCGAAGACCCGCATACCATCGAGGCCGTGGGGCGCGCCGTCAAGGAAGGCCTGGCCCAGGTCGCGATGACCGGAGACAAGAACGCGATCACCAAGGTCGCCGCGGACAACAAGGTCGATCTCGGGAAGGTCGAGATCATCCACGAGCCGGACAAGGGGAAAGCCCTGGCCCTGGCCGTCGCCCGGGTCCGCGAGGGCAAGGCCGATTTCCTGATGAAGGGCCTGCTGGATTCCTCGGTCTATATCCGGGCGATCATCGACAAGGAAAAGGGCCTGCTCCCGCCCGGGCGGCTGTTGTCCCACGTGACCGTCATTCAGGTGCCCTCCTGGAAGAAGCTCATCATCTGCGGGGACGTGGCCGTGATCCCGGCCCCGGACCTCGAGGCCAAGATCGCCATCCTGAACTACGCCATCGCCGTCGCCCATAAGCTGGACATCGAAAAGCCGAAGGCCGTCCTGCTTTCGGCGGTCGAGAAGGTGAATCCCAAAATGCCCTCCACGACCGAGTCGGCCATCATCAGCAAGATGGCCGATCGGGGCCAGATCAAGGGCGCCATCGTCGACGGCCCCCTGGCCCTGGACGTGGCCTTCTCCAAGGAGAGCGCCGAGATCAAGGGCGTCAAGTCTCCCGTGGCCGGCGACGCGGACATCCTCATCTTCCCCAACATCGAAGCAGGGAACATCTTCTTCAAAGCCAGCACTTATCTGGCCGGGGCCGAGCTCGGGGCCATCGTGACCGGCGCGACCTGTCCCTGTATCCTGACGTCGAGGTCGGATTCGGAGGACACGAAGTTCTATTCGATCGCTTTGGCTTCGCTGTTGTCCTGAGCCCGGGGGAGAAATCCCCCCCTGCCCCCTTTTCCAAACGGGGGGGAATCTTGAACCGTCGTGTTCTTTTGCCGGCCGATTCCCCTGAGCCGCTCTATTCCTTTGCCGGCCTCGCCTTCTCGATGACGTCGGCGCGGACCCAATAGGCGTGACTCTCTCCATCGCGCTGGCTCAGGAAGAAAAGGTACTTGCCGTCCGCCGTGACGATCGGGCAGAGCTCGATCGAAGGGCTGTTGACCTCCGGGCCGAGGCTGACGGGATCGGACCACGTTCCTTTCGCGTCCCGGAAGCTCACCCAGAGGTCGAATTCGCGCGAGAACAAAAGGTAGCTTCCATCCGGCCCGAGGAAGGGCGTGTCGTCAATGCCGGCGGAGTTGATGGGCGCACCCACGTTGACCGGCTTTTCATACCCATCGCCGGTGAAGCGGGCCAGATAGATATCGGTCGCGCCCAGGCCGCCGGGGGCCCGGCCGGCGAAGTACACGTTTTGCCGGCCGTCGAGGGAGAACTGCCAATGCTTATCGACCGAGTTGACGTTGGGATCAAGGGGTCGGGGCTCGGACCAGCCCGTGGACGTCCGGTCGGCGTACCAGATCTTCTCGCTCCCGTTCCGGGTTTCGCCGGGAAGCGGCCGGCGGGAGATGAAATAGATCCGTTTCCCTTCCGCCGAGAAGAACGGGACGTCGTCGCCGAGACCCGGGCCTGAGAACGACGCCCAGGCGGGCGGCGTCCAACGACCTTCGAGACGCCTCATCACCAACAGGCCTCCGTTGGAATAGATCCCTCCCGGGAACGTCACCATCGGCGCCCAATAGACCTCGTTCCCGTCCGGGGAGAATACCGCCGTGCTATGGAGTCCCCAGATCGAAGAGATGATCCCCAGGCCGAACAATTCGGCGCCGGCCTTCGGGCGGCTTCTGGCCCAGGTAGTCTCCCGCGAGGACGGGGAAGCGAATATCCGACGTGTCCGCTCCTTTTTCGGCCAGGAGCCCCGCCGCGGCTTCCATTTTCCGCTCCATGGCGATGTTATAGGGCGTCTGGCCCATGATCGTCCGGACGTCGAGGGGCGCCTTCTTATCAATGAGGATCCGGACGGCGTCGGTACGGCCGTCCCGGGCGGCGTAGTGGAGCGGGGTCCAGCCGAACCGGTCCGCCCCGGCCGGGTCGCAGCCCTTAGCGAGGAGGATGCCGACGATCTCCGCGGACCCGCCGGCGGCGGCGTCATGGAGGAGCGAACGGGAAGCGGCGAGGACGCTTGCTTCATCCCGGCCGTCGGTCAGCCGGCGAAACAGATTGCTCAAACCCTGGGAAGAGGCCTGGGAGACACCCATCTGCCACCTCTCGCCGCTCTCCGGGACCTGGGCGCCCTTCTCGAGGAGCAGATCGACGAAATCCGCTTTCCCCCGCCAGGCGGCAAGCTCGAGCGCGTCGGAGCCGAACTTGTCCTTCGCATTGACGTCGGCGCCGGCTTCGATGAGGATGCGGCCCAACGATGCCTGCCCCCGTTCGCGCGCGCAGAGGACGAGGGCCGTTCGCTGATAATCGTCCCGGGCTTCGATGGCGGCTCCTCGTTCGAGGAGGGCGGCCGCCGCCTCCCGCCGGTCGTTCATGACGGCGATATGGAGAGGCGTCTTGGACTCCGCGTCTTTGGATTCGACTTTGGCGCCCTTGTCGATGAGGAACCGGACGAGATCGGGGTCCCCGCTGAAAGCGGCGTAGTGGAGGGGCGTGCTCCCATCTCCGTCCCGGGCGTCGACGAGCTGAGGGGACTTTTCGATCATGGCTTTGACGGCCGGAACATCCCCCTTTCGAAAGATGTCAAAGATCTCCTGGGGCCAAATCGAACCCGCCGCCAGCAGAATGATCAGAACGAAACCGAAGTATCTTTTCACGGACGCCTCCTCTATCGATGTCCGTACAACAAGACTGCAAATTCCGAGCCAAGTTGATCTTTTCCTCGCCTCCATGAAGATCATGGCCCGACAAGGGGGGAGATCAGGGGGCGCCCCCTGTTGGACCCGTGGAACGGACGATCGGCCGCCGGTCGAGACCGTCCGGCCGGTCAGCTTGGAGCGCTCCCTCCCTGTAAAAGGACATTACATAAGGGAGGCTTGGGATTCGGCCGGCTTGCGGGGGACAAAAGCGCTGGCGTTCGCGAAAGAGCGGGATTATCATTGTCTGGTTTCGGATGATTTTCGTTATGAAAAGGAAGGGAACATGAGCTTCCATGAGCAGGTCGTGCTGGGGCGGACGGGCCTCAAGGTCGGACGGTTGGGCATCGCCTCGGGCTATAAGGCGCCCACCGCGGCGATCGAAGAGGCCTTCGAGAAGGGCTGCAATTACTTCACCTGGGGCACGGTCATCAAGGGGTATTCACCCCGGATGCGCGACGCGCTGAAGAACATCGTCGCCAAGGGACAGCGGGACCGCCTGGTCCTGGCCGCGTTCACCTACGCCCACAGCAACTTCATGACCGAGAAGCTGCTCCGCCGGGGCTTGAAGAGCGCCAACCTGGACCACGCCGACATCCTCGTCCTCGGCTATTTTTCGAAGCAGCCGCCCCGGCGCCTCGTCGACGGCGCCCTGCGGATGAAGGAGAAGGGGCTCGTCCGGTTCATCGGACTCTCCAGCCACAACCGCAAGCTCATCGGTGAATTGGCGGGTGACGGGGATTTCGACGTCCTGCACCTCCGCTACAACGCCGCTCACCGCGGGGCGGAACAGGATATCTTCCCCTTCGTCGGGAAGGAGCGCCGCCCCGGGATGGTGGTCTTTACCGCCACCCGCTGGGGGAAGCTCCTCGACCCGAAGAAGATGCCGGCAGGGGAAAAGGCGCCGACGGCCGGGGATTGCTACCGTTTCGTCCTCTCCAATCCAGCCGTCGATCTCTGTATGTCGGGAGCGAAAACCGTCGACCAGATGCGCGCGAACCTGGCCGCCCTCGACGCGGGGCCGATGTCGCCGGCGGAGCTGGATCGGATGCGCCGCATCGGCGATTTCGTATACGGCCGCAAACGGAGCTAGGCGGGTTTCACGCCTGCGCCGACGGAGAACCCGGCTTCAATACCGCCAGCTCTTGAGGTCGGAGCCGGGGGGCGCCGTCCGGTCGATGCGCCTGACGATCTGAGGGATATACATCTGGTGATAGCGCAGGCGCGAGATGGCGTTCGGCCGCGTGTGATCGCCGTTCCAGCAGTGCTCGGCCCGGTCGCCGTAGTCGACCTGCCCTCCGTAATAGGGGTTTTTGGTGCTTTCCAGGAACGTCTCGGTCAGGTAGACGGCGTTGTTGAGGTAATAGTTGTCCATGTCGCCGACATAGATATGGATCTTGCCCTCGAGCTTGGGGCCGAGAGTCTTCCAATCGCGTTCCATGATGTACCGGAGGTCGAAGTTCTCCCGCCAATAGGCGGCGACCTCCCGGTCGATCTCCCCGGTCATCTTGTCCCAGATCGGTTTGGGATAGCCGTCGTCGCCGACCGGGCCGAACACGGCCTGCCAGATGTCCCACTGGTCCCCCGACCGGGACTTCGTCCCCAAAGCCAGCTCCCGGTGGTTGGTTTCCTCGACGGTCGCCCCCACTTCTCCCAGCCAGTTGCGGAGGGCGGGACGGGGCGTTCGCTTCCACGGGCTGTCGACAAAGTAGGCGTTCCGATGCTCGTAGATGTTGACGATGCCGTACGCTCGGAAGTCGATGGGGTCGGGACAGGCGGCATAACAGCCGTTGAACTCGTCGGGGTAGAAGACCTGCGCCGCCAGGGCCTCCCAGCCGCCCGTCGAGCCGCCGTAGAGGGATCGCGCCCAACCCTGGCCGAGCCCGCGGTATTTCTTTTCGATATACGGGATGAGCTCACGGACGATGGCGTCGCCGTAGGGACCGAGGTTGGCCGAGTTGACGGCGTAGGAGTCGTCGTAAAAGGGGTTGGCGTGCTGGATCTCCATCAGAATGACCCGGGGAAAATCCTTGCCGGTCCACTCTTGGCAGAACGCGTAGGCATATTCCTGTTCGATACGGTTGTAGCCTTCGAGCCGAAAGCGCTCGCTCCAATCCGGCTTCAGGCCGGGGTCGGGCGGCGTTTCGCGGAAACCCTCGAAGGTGTAAGGGAAATGGCCGTGGGAGATGACCAGCGGGTAGCGGGCCTCGGGGTGCTCGTCGAACCCCTCCGGCAGGAGCAGGCAGGCTCCGATGTGCATGGGCCGTCCCCAGAACCTCGTCAGGAGCTCGCTTTGAATGCGCTCGTGGCGGATGTACTTCGTATCCTTGGGGGCGGGGATAGGCGGGATCTCCCGGTCGAGGACGACTCGGATCGGTGCCGCTTCGGCGGGATCGATGCGGACCCGGAGGGGCGCGCTCAGCAGGTTCCCGGGCGCCGCGTTCCAGCGCTGGCCTTCTCCCCGGTCCATGGGCAGTTTGACCACGCGGCCGTCCGAGCGATGGAACGTTTCGTATCTATGCAGAAGGCCCTGAACGAAATATTCGCCCGTCGGGAGCTCGGCCAGGCTCCGCAGGGGGTAACCGAAGGCCGAGGCGTCAATGACCGCTTCGTCTCCGGGAGCCAGGCCCTCGACGTCGATGCCGAAGACGAGCCCGGTGCGGGGCCCGTCGCCGATCTGGAAGCGGGGCTCGGCTTCGCCGTTCGTCGAGATGAGCAGGAGCAGGCGGCCGTCGAGGGGCGTTTTCGAGAGTCCCCCGGGAAAGGAAAGGGCGAACCTGGGCTGGGCGAAGGACGCGGTCGGGGCCGCGAGCCCGAGGGCCGCGAAGAGAAGGAGCGCCGCCGGCACGATCCTCGATCTGAAGCTCATGGGCGACCTCCTTGCTTTCCTTCCAGATAGTCTTTCAGCACCCATGCGCTGTTGTGCTCTTCGTCCTTGGCGGCGAAGATGAACGTGACGGGCCCTTCTATCACCCTCTTCCGCAGCCGGTCGACCGGCTCGGGGTTATCCTTCAGCTCATTCCGGTAGCGCCGGCGGAACTCTTCCCACTTGGCCAGGTCATGGGCGTACCACTTGCGAAGACCCTGGCTGGGCGCGACGTCCTTGAACCATTCATCTATCCCGGCCTTTTCCTTGGTCAGGCCCCGGGGCCATAAGCGTTCGACAAGCAGGCGGGCGCCGTCATCGGGCCCGGGCGGATCATACGCCCGTTTCAGCCGAATCTTCATGGCTCGTCCTCCCTATCAAGAATCCATGATAGGCGCGGCGCCGGGCGGACGTCAATGATTTGATCCGGAAGCGCACGATCCCCGCCGGATAAGGCGGCTTCCTTTGTTCCATTTCTCAGGAGGAAGTCCCGTTCCTCGGGATTATCCCGAGCTCCCGAGTCCTCCGGCCGGGGATCCCCTTTCCGGCTCTCGGGCCGGGCAGGGTCATCCCGATAACCTGCGATTTGGCATGTTTATTGCTTAATAACTTCGGCGTGGGATTTTCTTTAGGGATCCGGATTCTCGAATATATCCAAGGGAGGTAAAGATGAGAAAAACGATCCTCGCAACACTGATCATGTTTTCGATCTGGATCACGGTCGCTCCTCCGGGGCAATCGCAAATGAAGACCCATATGGAGAGCGGGATGATGATGACGAAGCCGGCCTTGGAGCTGGGGATGGCAATGCGGATGCTCTGGGAGGACCACATCACCTATACCCGGAACTTCATCATCAGCTCCCTGGCGGGCCTGGAGGACGCCGGGAAGGTGGCCGAGCGGCTTCTGCGGAACCAGGACGACATCGGCAACGCGATCAAGCCGGTCTACGGGGAACAGGCCGGAATGAAGCTCTCCGCGCTTCTCCGCGACCATATCCTGATCGCCGCCGACGTCGTCAAGGCGGCCAAGGCCGGCGATGCCGGCGCGCTCGACGCGGCGAACAAGAAATGGTATGCAAACGCCGGCGACATCTCCGTCTTCCTGAGCGGGGCCAATCCCAACTGGCCCCAGGCCAAGCTTTCCGACATGCTGCACAAGCACCTGGAATATACGACCCAGGAGGTCGTGTGCCGGCTCAAGAAGGATTGGGCGGGGGACATCGAAGCCTACGACAAAGGGCATGCGCACATGCTGATGTTCGCGGACATGCTGACCCACGGGATCGTGAAACAGTTCCCCGACAAGTTCAAATCCTGAGCGCTCCGATCCGGAGCGACCGCGTCCGGTCGCCGGCCGCTCAGCTCTTCCCGTAGACCGGGATGGCGGCGCCGCTGACGACGGAGGAAGCCTCTGAAACGAGGAAGAGAAGAACCTCGGCGATCTCGCCGGGGTCCGCCCATTTGGAGACGTCCGCGCCGGCGATATCCGCCCGGTTCCTGGGCGTATCGATCGTCCCGGGAACGATGCAGTTGGCCGTGATCCCCGACTTCTTGGTCTCCTCGGCGATCGTCTCCGTCAGAACGACGACGCCGGCCTTCGAGACCGCGTAGGCCCCCGACTTCGCCCGACCCTTGTTCTCGACGCCGGGACGGGCGGCGACGCTGACGATACGGCCGGAGCCGGCCTTCATCATCAGCGGGAGAACGGCCCGGGAACACAGGAAAGCCGATTTGAGGTTCGTCCTCATCAGGAAATCCCAATCATCCTCTCCCGTCGAAGCGATGTCCGCCCCGCCTCTGTACCCGCCGACGAGATTCAGGAGGGCGTCGACGCGTCCGTACCGGCGGACAACCTGGTCGACCATGTTCCGGACGTCCGTCTCCGAAGTGACGTCGGCCTTGAACCCGGCGAGGGCTTCCGGCGGCCCCGCGGCGAAGACGGAGAGGTCCCGAAACCTCTCCTCGCTCCGGTGGACGGCGGCTACGGACGCGCCCGCTTCAAGAAGGCGCTTGACGACGACCCGGCCCAACGCGCCCGTCGCCCCCGTCACGACGACGATCCTGCCCCTAATGGATTCGAAGGACGCCATGCATTGCCTCCTCGGTCTTCCCGTCCCCTGGATGATCCATCACCCGGCCGAGAGGATCTTCCGGATCTTCTCCGCGTACGCGTCGCTGGCCGCGTCGGGGGTTTCGATGACGATATCCGCGGCGGAGGAGACGCCCAGCCCGAGCTCGGCGGCCCGGGCGATCTGCTCCTGGGCGAAAACGGCCGGCTTCATGATGGCGTCGTTCGACCCGAGCTCTTTGAGGATGGCCACGCCCACCGCGTCGACGGCCACCCGGTCGGTCCCGGCCAGGAAGACGCCGGCGTCCTTGGGCGTTCCGGTCATCGGGCCCCCGTCGACGAAGGCCACGAGCCCGTCGAGCAGGACGAGGGCCGGCTTATAGGCATAATTGATCTCGGCGATCATGCGGCGCTGGTCGGGAGAGGAATGGAGCTCCCTCATGAGCGTCGTGCCCTTCCGCGGGACGGTGCCGACGGAGTTCTTGAGCGACATCGTGAACACCCCGCCGTATTGATGGGTCTTCAGGCAACATGTCGAAACGACGCACTCCGTCTCGACGACCGGCTTGGCGATGAGGAAGCCGTCCTTCCAATGAGAGCCGGGCGGCGTGATCTTGACGTAGCCTTCGGCGCCGAGCTCGTCGAAATTAAGGAGCGTGGCGTCGAAGGAGGCGGCGAGAGCCGGGATGCTCTTCTTCTCGAAGACCTGCGGCGTCGGCTCCGGCCCGCTCCGGTCGCCGATGGCGAGGCTCTTCGCTCCCATTTCGCGGATCCGCCCGAGGAGTGCCGTGAGCGTATCGGCGTGCGTCGAGCCGGGCGTCTCGTCCGAGGTATTGAAGTTCGGCTTGACGAGGACGTTCTTGCCCTTGAACGGATCGATATTCAGGAGGTCGAGGCATTTCTTCACGCCGTCAGCCCGGGAATCGGTCCTGACCAGGACGACGCGTGATCCCGCGGCCGGGCCCGCCGCCCGGATCCGCCCTCCGCCGCGGGCCGTTCCCGAGGGCAAGAAAACCGCCCCGCCGGCTATGCCCGCCCCCGCGACAAAGAACTCCCTTCGAGACATGCCCTTGTGATTCGTCATGAGACAGCCCTCCCCATCAACGATCGGTCCTGTCTTTCTACTCTAGCACAGGCCCCCCTCCCCCGCCACCCGGGAAGGGCATCGCCGTCGCGTTCAGCGCTTCAGGGCCCTGTGTTTCATCCGATGGGGCTGGTCGGCCGCGACCCCGACCCGCCGGCGGAGGTCCTCCCGGTATTCGGAATAGTTCCCAAAGATCCAGTGGATGCCGCCGTCCTCCTCGAAGGCCAGGATGTGCGTGGCGACCCGGTCGAGGAACCAGCGGTCGTGGCTGACGGCGACGGCGCAGCCGGCGAATCCCGCTAACGCATCCTCCAGGGACCGCAGGGTGTTGACGTCCAGGTCGTTGGTCGGCTCGTCAAGGAGGATGACGTTGCCGCCCTCCGACAGGGCCTTGGCCATGTGGACGCGGTTCCGCTCGCCGCCCGAGAGCATCGCGCACTTCTTCTGCTGGTCGGTGCCGCCGAAACCGAACGAGGCGCAGTAGGCCCGCGAGTTCATCTCCCGGCCGCCCACCCTGATGAGCTCCTCCCCGCCGGAGATCTCCTCGAAGACCGTCTTGCCGGGGTCGAGGGCGCGAGACTGGTCGGCATAGGCGATCTTGACCGTCTCCCCGATCCGGACACTTCCGGCATCGGGCTTCTCCGTCCCTGTGATCATCCTCAGGAGGGTCGTCTTCCCGGCGCCGTTGGGCCCGATGACGCCGACGATGGAGCCCGGCGGGATGCTGATGGTCAGGCCGTCGATGAGGGTCCGGTCTCCGTAAGCCTTGGTCACTCCCTCGAGCTCGATGACGACGTTGCCGAGGCGCGGGCCGGGAGGGATAGGCAGCTCCTGCTCGTCGCGGTAGCGCTCGAACTCCTGGCCGAGGAGCTTCTCGTAGGCCGTGACGCGGGCCTTGCCCTTGGCTTGGCGCGCCTTGGGCGACATCCGGACCCACTCGAGCTCGCGGGCCAGGGTCCGCTGGCGGCGCGACTCGGTCCTCTCTTCTACCGCCAGCCGGGCCTGTTTCTGTTCGAGCCAGGACGAATAGTTGCCCTTCCAGGGGATGCCCTCGCCGCGGTCGAGCTCCAGGATCCAGCCGGCCACGTTGTCCAGGAAATAGCGGTCGTGGGTCACGGCGATGACCGTGCCCCGGTAATCCCTGAGGTGCCGCTCGAGCCAGCCGACGGATTCGGCGTCCAGGTGGTTGGTCGGCTCGTCGAGGAGGAGGATGTCGGGCTCCAGGAGGAGGAGCCGCGTCAGCGCGACGCGGCGGCGCTCGCCGCCCGACAGCACCGTCACCGGCGTCTCCGGAGGCGGGCATCGGAGCGCTTCCATGGCGATCTCGAGATGGTTGTCGAGGTTCCAGGCGTCATGCTTCTCGATCTCCTCGAGGAGCCGCGCCTGCTCGGCCAGGAGCGCGTCCATGTCGGCGCCGGGGTCGCCGAGCTTCTCGTTGACCGCGTCGTAGCGGGCCAGGAGATCGATGACGGGCTGAACGCCCTCGCGCACGACCTCGACGACGGTCTTGGAGGGATCGAGCTGAGGATCCTGCTCGAGGAGGCCGATGGTATAGCCCTTGCTCAGGGCGACCTCGCCGATGAAGCCCTGGTCACGGCCGGCGATGATGTTGAGCAGGGTCGACTTGCCTGAGCCGTTGAGCCCGAGGACCCCGATCTTGGCCCCGTAGTAGAAGCCGAGCGAGATGTCCTTCAGGACCTGGCGGTTGGGCGGGTGGACGCGCCCGACCCGGGACATGGAAAAGATGACTTGGGTATCGGAAGGCATGTACGGATTGTATCCGAATCCCCCGCCGGCGTCATCCTTCGGCCCCCCGCGCATTCCTCCCCCTCGGCTTGTCCGGTTGACAATTCCCGCCGCTTCCTCGATGATGGTCGCTAAGTTCATTATGTTCACGAGGGGGCCAATAGCATGAAGAGAGTCCTGTTCGCCTGCCTGATATTCAGCTTCTCGCTCGCGCTCGCGTCCGGCCAGAGCATCACCGTAACGAAGCCGGCCGCCGACGAGACCTGGGTCAAGGGGCAGAGTCATACGATCCAATGGACGAAACAGGGGACGATGCCGGACACGGTCCGGATCTCCCTCCGGGATTCGGGAGGGACCGCCCTCGTCCAGCTCATCGCCAACGCGGCCCCGAACACGGGGACCTTTTCCTGGACCGTTCCCGCCACTCTGGCGGACGGCGCCTATCGGATCAAGGTCAAGGTCACGGATGTGGCGATCGAAGCCTTAAGCGGCATCTTCACCATCGGTTCGTCCTCGGACGGCCTTCACCCGCGCCTTAAGATCGTCCGAAAGGGCACTCTCAAGCTGCAGGCCGCCCCTTCGGTCAAGATCCTCAAGCCGTCGAGCGCCGATGCCTACCATCAATTGGACACGATCACGATCCAGGTCCAGGCCAACACCGGCCCTGCCGACGGATCGGGCGATGGGTTCGACCTCGATCTCTACAACGAGACGGGGACGGCCCGGGTCACCGACATCCTCTCGGGGGCGATGTCCCAGACAGCGCCCGGGGTTTACTCCTTCGCCTGGGCAATGCCGCGCATGGATGACGTTCCCGACGCGAGATACACGATCCGGGCCAGGAGCTGGAACCGGAACATCACCGGCCTGAGCGCCCCTTTCTGGATCAGGATCCCCGGGACCGAGGAAAAGGTCGCGGTCGAGGCCGTCATCGACAGCAGCTGGAGCTGGAAAAGGGAGCCTTCGGGGAGCGCGCCCGCCGAGCACATCGCCGCGGAGCGGCCCGGGGAAGCCCGGATCGGGTGGTACAACAGCGCGGGCGATGGCGGAACCCCCTATATGGGGGTCGTCTACAGGGCGCGGATGCAGTTCCCCATGGACTCGCTCAAGGCCAGACTGCTCCGGTTCACAAAAGCGAGCCTGAGGCTGAAACAGACGAGCTTCGGGGTCCGCCACAACGTCGGCGACCTTCACTGGACCATCGGCAAGCTCATGGTCCTCGGCGCGTCCTGGAACGATTTCTGGAACACCCCGGTGACGTTCTTCAAGGAGGTCCCGATAAACGCCGGGGGGGAGTGGACCTGCGACATCACGGACCTCGTCCGGGGTTGGCTGAGCGGAGCGAAGCCGAATCACGGCCTCCTCGTCACGGCTCGCTCGGAGACCTGGCTTCACATATTCCAATACGCCGTCTCGTTCTACAAGGGGACCATCGAACTGACCTTCTTCCAACCGGTGTATTGAGCCGTTCCCGCCCGGAAGCCCGGGATCCGGGGCCGGCCGCTATTTTGTCTTCGGATAAGAGTAGTTCACCATCCACAGCACGCCGAACTTGTCCTTGAGACTGCCGTAATAGTCGCCCCACGGCTGATCGGCGATCGCCATCTCTATCGCGCCGCCCGAGCAAAGGGCGCCGAATATCCGGCCCGCTTCTTCCTTGGTATCGGGATGGACCGAGAGGTAGACGTTGTTTCCCTGCGTGAGCCTCTGCCCCATCGATTCCAGGGCGTCGCTTGCCATCAGGATATCGTCCTTGCCGATCGGCAGGGCGATATGCATGATCTTGGTCTCGTCCTCTTTCGGGATCTTCGCCCCTTCCATCGGCATGTCCTTGAAACGGACGACCGCGCTGAACTCGCCGCCGAATACCGAGCGGTAGAAGGTGAACGCTTCTTCCGCATGACCCGCGAAATTGAGGTAGATGTTCAGCTTTTTCATGATGTGATCTCCTTATCCCTTGTAGGCTTTCTTGAGTTCCTCGATGTCGAACTTCTTCATTTTCAGGAAGGCGTCGGTGACGCGGGCCGCTTTGTCTTTGTCCGGATCCCGCATCATCTCGTCCAGGATCGTGGGGGTGACCTGCCAGGAAACGCCGAATCGATCCTTGAGCCAGCCGCATACGCCTTCCTGCCCCCCGCCGGAAATGAGCTTTTCCCAGAATTCATCGATCTCTTTCTGGGTCTCGCATCCGATCATGAGCGAGATCGCCTCGGTGAATCCGAATTTGTGCTCGTAAGCGCTGTCCATGGCCGCGAATTCCTGGTTCTCCAGCGTGAAGCCGGCATGCTTGATGGTCCCTTCCTTGTCGGGCTCCTCGCCTTTGCCGTAGCGCATGATGTCGCCGATCCCCGCATCCTTGAACAGCGACGCATAAAAGCGGATGGCCTCTTCCGCCTTCCCGGCCTGCTCGCCGACGAACATGAGCGTCGGCACGATCTTCCGCCTGATCTCGCGGTTCCCCATGGCCATCACCTGCCAGGAAAGCCCATACCCGTCCTGAATCCACCCGTATCTTTCGCTGAAGGGGTACGTTCCGAGCTCCATGAGCGCCGAACCGCCCGCCGCAAGCTTCTCCCATAAAGCGTCGACCTCCTCCTTCGTCCTGCAGGCGACGAGGAAGGATATGGCCGGAGTGAACTTGAACAGCGGCCCGCCGTTGATGGCGACGAACCGGCAGCCCTCGATCTCGAACGCGACGGTCATGACCGTGCCGTCGGGAAGGCCGTGGATCTCGAAGCCCGCTTTACCGGCGCGCACGATATCGCCGACCCGGGAATTCTTGAAGATCGAGACGTACAGATTCGCCGCCTCCTCGGCTTGCCGGTCGAACCAGAGGTTCGGCGTGATCTTTTGAGCCGGCTTTGTCATCGTATCCTCCCCTATGTCCGAGATCGTTCCTTCAGCACCTTTTTTACACGAAATCGGCCCCTCTTTCCTACCCCATCCCCCCCTTTTGCTGATTCCGGAGACACGTAAAAGACGGATCGTTCCGGATAATATCCAAGATACGTGCCAACCGGAGCGCCGCGGCGAACTTCGTCGCCCAGGGGAGATCCTTCCCGGGGGACCGGATCTCTTGACGCCGCCGCCCCCAACGGTCCTCTTCGACGGGACAGAGAGGGGGCGAGCGGCCCCAAAACGGCCCAGGGGGCGCGGAGGAGAGCCTGGGAACCTTTCTTGACACGCCAGAGAGGCGCCTCTATATTCGATGGGGGGAGAATAACATGCGAGTGACCATCGATCGCGAACAATGCATCTCCTGCGGAGCTTGTTACGTCGAATGCCCGAAGCTCTACGAAGAGAACGGCGACGACAACTGGACCCAGATCGCCGAGCCCTACAGGATCGATGGGAATATCGCCGCGGGCGAGGTCCCCGGCGACCTGGAAGCCTGCGCCAGGGCGGGCGCCGATGTCTGCCCGGTGTCCATCATCCACGCGGGGTGAGGGGCGGCGACGGCCGGGGGCGGAGCCGCGGGGGCCCTTTCTACCCCGCCTTGAATAAGGCCGGGGATTCCTCTACAGTGGCGCTATGCTGGAGCCTTACGGGCGCGTCAACATCCTGGGCTTGAGCCGCCGGGCGTTCGAGGAGATGGCCGGTCGTGCGGGAAGCTCGCGGGCCCTCGGCCGCCTCTATAAGCGGGCTTTCTCCGAGGGTCTCTTCGAGCCCGGCTCCGAGGACCTCTCCGAAGAGACCGCCGCCGCCCTGGCCGCCCGCGTCACGCTCCGCCTTCCCGCCGTCGTGCGCGTCGTCGAGGAGGAAGGGCCCTTCGGAACGACGGCTAAGGCCCTTCTCAGGCTCGAGGACGGACAGCGCGTCGAATGCGTCCGCATTCCCGTGGCGCACCGCGGCCCCGAGCCAGGGCCGGCCACCCTCTGCGTATCCTCCCAGGTGGGCTGCCGCATGGGCTGTGTCTTCTGTGAATCGGGACGACAGGGCTTCGTCAGGGACCTGCGGCCCGAGGAGATCGTGGGCCAGTACGCGGCCGCGCGCCTGAGCCTGGGCTGGGACATCGGTCACATCGTCTTCATGGGCATGGGCGAGCCCCTCGACAACTTCGAGGGCCTCGCGGGAGCCCTCGCGGTCCTTCTCGACGCCTCCGGCCCCGCCTTTTCTCAGGACGATATCATGGTCTGCACCGTCGGCCTGCCCGAGGGCATCGCCCGGCTCAAGGAGCTCGGGCTCAAGCGCCTCAATCTCTCGGTGAGCCTCAACGCGCCGGACGACGAGCTCCGCAGCGGGCTGATGCCGGCGAACCGGACCGTCGGGCTCGAAGCCCTGGCCGGCGCCCTGGCCCTCTATCCCCAACGCCGCAATTTCACCCTCGCGGTGAACTATTGCCTCCTGCCGGACCGGAACGACGGCGAGGGCGCGGCGGAAGGCGTGGCCTCGTTCCTCCGGGCCGCCGCCCCGCCCGGCCGGGCCTTCGTCAACCTCATCCCCTACAATCCGGGCTCCGCTCCCGTCGGCCGCGCTCCGACCGAAGCCGAGGTCGAGTCTTTCGCCCGGCGCCTCGAGGGGGCCGGCGTCATGGTCAAGCTGCGAAGCCCCCGGGGCCGCGGCCTCATGGCGGCCTGCGGCCAGCTCGGCGCCAAGATCGGCAGATCCTGAGCGACATAAAGAAAGCGAGCCGGGCCCCAGGAATGGGATTATCGAGCTTCGACTCGAGGGAGAGACTGGAGCTCGCGGACCGTCAAGATGATCTTCAACGCCCTGGTGGTTTTCAACGCGTCTTTTTTTCGCTCTACCTCCCGGGCGGGAGAACGCCCGCATCGAGCCCGGGCCGTGGGAAGTCGCCTCATGACCTCAACCACCTGGAAAGCGAGGCCGCAGAGCCCATGATCGTCAGGGCCAGGGAAAAGGGTGCCGGATTCATCGCCATGAAGGTCCTGGCCGGCGGGATGCGGGGCCGCCTCAAGCCCCTGATCACGTTTGGCTGCGCCGCGCCCCGTTGCCAATCGCTGACAGGGAGGGTAAAAATGGCTGAACTGACGATGACGACCTTTCTTTCGCTCGACGGCGTCATGCAGGGTCCGGGCGGGCCGGACGAGGATCGGAGCGGGGGCTTCGCCCACGGTGGATGGGTTGTCCCGCACATCGACGAGGCCTTCGGCAAGGTCATCGACGGGATCTTCGCGAAGGCCGAGGCGTTCCTTCTCGGGCGGACGACCTACGATCTCTTCGCGTCGTACTGGCCCAAGGTCACGGACCCGAACGACGCGGTCGCCTCCAGGCTCAACACGCTCCCGAAATTCGTGGTCTCGCGCAGCAGGTCGGAATTCCCCTGGGAGGGCGCCTCCGCGGTCCGAGACGTCGAAAAAGAGCTGGCCGGGATCAAACAGCGGTTCGCGGGCGAACTGCAGGTCCATGGCAGCGCCGTCCTCGCCCAAACGCTGATCGCGAAGGACCTCGTGGACGAGTACCGCCTGTTGATCTTCCCGGTGGTCCTGGGAACGGGCAAGCGGCTCTTTGGGACCGGCACGATTCCCCGCACCCTGAAGCTGATCAGCTCCCGGACAACCGGCACGGGCGTGACGGTCGCCTTCTACCGCCGCGCGGGAGACTTGAAGACGGGCGCGGTCCCTCCCGCGGCCTAGCGACCGCTCAACGGAGAAGGAATACCTTCCGGGTCTCCGACGCGGGCAGGACGACGCGGCTCGAATTGTTGGTCAGGTCCGAGTCCCGGCAGCCCGCGCCGCTGATGTCGATCGAAACGGTGTAGATGATGTCGGCGCCGGCGCGGCCGGGCGCCACCGCGTTGCCGAGCGGTCCGTAGAGCGTATCCCCCTCGAAGCGCCGGCCGATCGGCTGGGTGACGCCCAACTCCCCGGGGATGCATTCCCTCGGATCGATGGAGTAGGAGACCTCTCCGTCGCACGTATCCAGGCAACGGTTGCGGACCCAGACATGGACCAAAGCGCCGCCCCCGGTTCTTTCGACCTCGACCTGGGTCAGGACCAGATCGACGCCCCGGCAGCCGGTGGCCGCATAGCTTTTGGTCGCCTGATTGTTGAGCTCGTTCGTCTCGGTCACCATTCCCCTCGGGTCGACGGTGACCCGGAAGGTCCGGGTCGCTCCGGAGGCGACCGCGGAATCGAAGGAGCGCGTTTCCGTCGGCGTCACGGCGGCCGCGGCTCCGACGCTCATGCCGGCCACACCGGCCTCCCCGAGGAGACGATAAACACCCAGGCCGTCGCGATATTCGGCCCTGATCTTGAAAGGCCCGCTGGAAGCCGTCCGAACCGCCGCCGAGAACCTCACTTTGACATTGAGGCGGACGCGATGTGCGCCATCGGCGTTAAAACCCAGCCGTTCGACGTCCAGGGAGGCGATCGCGAGGTCGCCCCGAACGGCGACCCTATCGGCCTCGGCGGCTTTTTGCTGCGTGGCCTGGCCCGGGAGACGCCATCCCGCGGCCGACAGGAACAGCGCGGCCGCCGCCGTCAGGACGATCACACGTCTTCGTTGGTGCATAACCCACCTCCTCAAATCCCCTGTTCAAGGTTCTTGTACCACAAACCGCCGGGGTTTGAAAGGGTTTGACAGCCCTCCGTCCATCCACTATCTTGGAGACATCAGAAGGGAGTTCGGATCGTCCCCAGGGGGCGGGCGGATGTCGGCTGTCATCGTCGAAAAGAGCTGGGTCGCGCTTCTTCGGGTCCGCGAAGCCGTCGACCTCTGCGAAGAGCCGTTCGGCCAATGTTACTTCCGGTCTGGACGCGGGAGACGGCGGACGGCTCGTCTCCCTGGGCCGGCCGTTCAGAGCGTCTTCCCGCTCCGGGCCGGTCGTCGCCGTCCTCCTCGATCCCGCCGTTCCCGTCCCGCCCGTTTCCCGGGCCGACGCCGTGTTCTCGATCGACGGCCTTATTCGCGTACGGACGGTCCGGGGCGGAGGCTTGCCCCGGCCCGTGCTTCGGTTGTTCAGGACATACCTGCCCTACGCGTTCTCGCCGATGCGGGCACGCCGGCTCGGCAGGGCCTTCGCGGTCTGCCATTTCGCCCAATCGCTCGACGGCCGGATCGCGACGCTCGCGGGCGATTCGAAACGGATCGGGAGCCCCTCCAATCTCGTCCACGCCCATCGCATGCGGGCCCTGTCGGACGGCGTGGTCATCGGGGCTCGGACCCTGCTCCGGGACCGGCCGAGGCTCACGGTCCGGTATGTCGAGGGCAGGCAGCCGGCCCGGATCGTCCTGGCGTCTTCGTCCGAGGGGCTCGACGCCTTGACGGGGGTCGCGGGCGGCGACGTCTATCTTGTGGGCGGTAACGGGCGGGCCGCCCCGGCCGGCGTGAACAGGGTTCCGTTCCCCGGCGCCGACGGCTCGATCGCGACTTCCGCCATCCTCCGCGAGCTCATGGCCCGCGGCATCCGGTCGGTCTATATCGAAGGCGGCGCCCTGACGACGTCACGATTCCTCGGCGAAGGCAACGTCGATGTCCTGCAGGTCCATATCTCGCCCTTGATCCTGGGCTCGGGATTGACCTCGTTCCGTCTGCCGCCCGTTCCCGATGTCGCCTCTTCGATCCACCTGGCCTATCACACGTTCACGCCGGTCGACGACGGGATGATGCTCGTCGGAACGATCGCCCGGCCCAGAGGTCCGAAGGAGGCGGGATGATCCAAGCTCGAGCCTTCTGGTTGACGGGCAAGGGCCGGGGCGCGCTGAAGCGGGAGAGCCTGCCCGACCCGGCCGGGCCGGACAAGTGCGTCGTGCGGGCCATGTTCTCGGCGATCAGCCCGGGCACGGAACGCCTCGTGGCGGGAGGAAAAGTCCCCGCCGCTCTCCGGCAGGAGATGCGCTGCCCCTACATGGGCGGCCGGTTCCCGTTCCCCGTCAAGTACGGATATTCGCTCGTGGGCGAAGTCGTCCGGGGACCGGCCGATCTGCGCGGCCGGAAGGTCCACGTGCTCCATCCCCACCAGGACCTGTGCGTCGTCCGGTCCGAGGACGTCCGACCCATCCCCAACGACCTGTCTCCTGCCCGCGCCACCCTGGCGAGCAACATGGAGACGGCGGTCACGGCGGTCTGGGATTCCGGGGCGACGTTGGGAGAGCGCGTTCTCATCGTTGGCTTCGGCATCGTCGGATCGCTCATTGCCCGGATCCTGTCCTTGGGGCCGGCGGTCGACCTCGAGATCGCCGAGAAGAGCCCCGAACGCCGCCGACTGGTCCGGCGGATGGGATTCCGGACGTCCCCCCTCCCCGACGCGGAGCCCTTCGATGTCGCCTTCGACACGAGCGGATCTCCCGCCGGCCTTCAGGCGGCTATCGACGCCGTCGGGACCGAGGGCCGGGTCATCGCCGTGAGCTGGTTCGGCGCCGGATCCGCCCGCTTCGACCTCGGAGGGAGCTTCCACAGCCGGCGCAAGCGGATCGTCGCCTCGCAGGTCTCACGCATCCCGGGCGTCCTTCGGCCCCGATGGGACATCCGCCGGCGGACGGACCTCGTCTTCCGCCTGCTCGCGCGACCCGAGTTCGATGCCCACCTCGGACCGGCGGTCCCCTTCGCGGGCCTGCCGGAGGCCTTCGAGGCGCTCGTCCGACGGTCTCCCGAGGGCCTGAGCCCTCTCATCATCTATTGAGGAGGAGCCATGTACAGCCTCACCGTCCGCCGCCACGCCTTCATCGCCCACTCGCTGAAGCGGGAGGTGTTCGGCCCGGCGCGCGATCTCCACGGCATCACCCTGATCGTCGATGCCGAATTCCAGGCCCCGGCGCTCGACGCCGACAACACCGTAGTGGAGGTCGTCCGGGCTTCCAGGATCCTCAAGGACGTCCTGGCCGAATACCACTACAAGAATCTCGACGAGAACCCCGCCCTGGCCGGAGTGCCGACGACGATGGAGTTCCTGGCCCGCCGGATCCACGACGGCGTCGCGGCCAGGGCCGCCCGCCGTTTCAGCGGCCGCCTGAAGATCACCCTCCGGGAATCGCCCGAGACCTGGGCTTCTTACGAAGGGGACGTCGTCCCCAGGCGCAAGCCGAGGGTCAAGAGTGCCTGACGGCGCGACATCTCCGGCGCCGGACTCCGTCGTCTTCGTCGTGCCTCCGGGGAGGCCGCCTTCCGGGGGGGATCTTTACAACAGGTCCCTTCTTCGGGCCCTGGACGGGGCGGGTTTCCGGATCGAGACGACCACGCTGGCCGATCTCGCCCTTGGATCCTACCCCCCGCGGACCGAGTTCTGGGTAGACAGCCTCTATATCCCGGCCTTGGCGGCGGCGAGCCCTTTCGGGCCGGGGGAGCGCCTTTTCTTCATCATCCACAGCTTGCCCAGCGCCGACCCCGGGATCGCCCGTATCGAGGCCGAGGGCCTGCGAAGGGCCGAGAACCGGCTCTTCGCCGGGGCCTCGGGCTTTCTCGTGACGAGCCCGGGCACCGCGGACGTTCTCGGGGAAAGAGGCTTCGCCGGGAGGCCTATCCTCGTCGTCCCGCCGGCTCCATGTGTCGCGCCGAAAGGCCCGCACATCACTCCTGACATCTTTACCGGGCTCATCGTCTCCAGTCTGATCCGCGGCAAGGGCATTCCGGATTATCTGGACGCCCTCGGCCGGGAGGTCCAAGGGACCGACGTCTTCACCCTTCGCATCGCCGGCCGGACGGACATCGAACCGGAGACGGCCTCCGCCTGTCTCGAGGCCGTCGGCACCCATCCCCTTCTCCGGGAGAGAGTGGTTCACCTGGGGTTCATCCCGCCCGAAGAGCTCGGCGTGGAATACGGACGAAGCTCTGTCCTGATCAGTCCCTCGCCGGGCGAGACATTCGGGATGGCCTTCCACGAAGCGCGAGCCTTCGGCCTGCCCATCCTGGCCCTGCGGGCGGCTTATTCGGAGCCGTTCATCGAGCCGGGCCGGACCGGGCTCCTCTTCGATTCGGGGGCGGAGCTGGCTCGAGGGACTGTCGAGCTCATCCGGCATCCCGAGCGTTTGGGTCTGTTGGCCGAAGCGGCGGCCGGGAGCCCGTCTGCCCAGTTCATACCTGGGCCGAGGCGGCCGGATCCTTTTTAAGACAGCGCAAAGGCTATCCGATATTCGGGCAAAGGTAATAAGCGGACGATCAACCCAGGAGCCGGCGGACGGCTTCCAGGAACCGGTCGGCGGTCGCCGTGTTGTCGTAATGGCCGAAGCTCGCCCGGCAGATGCCTTCGGGGCGGCCGAGATGGCGGTATACGGCCGCCGAATAGTGGTTCCCGTCGGCGATCTGGATGCCGGCCTCCTCCCAGAGCTTCCTTTTCGTCTCCGTCGGAGTGAGGCCGACGACGTCGAAGGCGAAGGTGGGGACGCGTTCGCCGGAGCGGGAGGGGTCGGTGATGCCGAAGCACCGGAAACGGTCCGGAGCGAATTCGCGAAAGCCCTCGAGGACGCGGCGGGTGAGCCCCTCCTCATACGCGGCTATGACGGTCATGATCGAGCGGAACCGGGATCCCCTGTCCGCCGCCTCGGAGGCGGGGCCGGAAACGAGGCCGTCCAGCCAGAGCAGATATTCCAGGGCCGCTTCGAGCGCGGCCAGGGAGGTGTTGTTGAGCATGCCCATCTCGAACTTCCCGGGCAGGACATCCTTGTTCGTTTCGACGCGATAGGGTTTGAGCTTCTCGAGGAGCTCGGCCCTGCCCCAGAGAACGCCGAGCATCGGACCGAAGACCTTGTAGCCGGAAAAGGCCAGGAAATCAACGCCGCTCGCCCGGACATCGATGACGCCGTGGGGGGCTTGATGGACGGCATCGACCGCGATCAGGCATCCGGGGGAAACACGGCGGACGGCCGAAGCGACCTCTTTCAGGTTGACGATGGAGCCCGTGCCGTTCGAAGTGGAGGTTACGGCGACCAGGCCGGTCCGGGGGTCGACGAGCGAGAGGAGGTGGTCGACGTCGAGCGTTCCCTCGGGCGTGACGCGGGCCCGCCTGACCTCCACGCCGCGACCCTCTCCCCAGACGGTCTCCCAGGAAGAGACGTTAGCCATGTGATCGAGGTCGGTGACGACGAGGTTGGCGGAAGGCGCGATGACGCCCCGCAAGCTGAAGGCCAGGTTGAACAGCGCCGCCGTGGTCGACAGATGGAAGCTGACCTCCCGGCCGTCCTCGGCGTGGAGGAAGTCGGCGACGAGGGCCCTGACCCGGGAGTGCAGGGCCGCCGTATCGACCTCGCCGGAGGCGACGACACCGGGCATGGGGTTGAGCCGGCCTTGCGCCTCGCGGGCGGCCGCGGCGGCCTTATCGACGGTAAGACTGCCGGCGCCCGTGTTGAGGTAAACGCGGGGAGTCCCGCGCGAATCCCTGTCGATCATCGGGAACCGTTCCCGGACCTTCGGGTTCAGCTTTTCCAGGGGATGGACGGCTTCGGGTGGGGTCATGGTCGTTTCCTCTCTCGGACGGGAACTTTACCTGATGCCGACTCAGATTTCAACTTCCATCAGAGCCGAGGAGGCCCGGTGAATGCCGATACAACCAACGGCGTCTCTGGAAGATTTGGCTATCGGGTCTTCCAACTGCCGACCGTCGTATGAACGATCGCCACGTCGTCACGGTACTTTTCGATTATGTATTTCCGCGCGTCCTCATAAGTGTCGGGATGAGCTGGCCCCGTTGATTCATGAAAGACATCGCAGGGAAGGACGTAATTCCCGTAACCGTGGCGGGCCAGATCGAGACAGTAATTGGTCACGTACAGATACCAGCCTTTATGGGCTGGATCGAACGGCACGGTCTCGAATACCGCCTTCGGCACGATGATGAGACAGCCGTCGAGTGTCTGCACCTTTAAGGGTTTGCGGACCCCTTTGCCCGGCCAAGCGGGGCGGATCTCCATGAAAGACGCTGGCCCAGATCCCTCGACGGTTACTGCCGGCCACTCCCGCGGCCCCGCAGTGCCTAAGGCGGGAAACCGATTCCAGAGCATCCCGCAGCCAATGATCGGAATTCAGCGAGACGTCCTGGTGCACGAACATCAGATGATCGTATTTGGCCCGACGCGCGGTCTCGTTGAGGATCTCCGTTGCGGATGAATACCGTCCCAGGGTGTTGTCGACAAGGAGCAGTTCGTAAGGCGATGATTGTTTTTGCAGGCTCGGGATCAGGAACGTATCCAGCTTTTGCCGGTTGTTAAAGGCGCATATAACCGAGACACCGAGATTCATCTCCCGATCCTGTCAGAAAAAAAATTTCCGATGATCCCTAGATTCGTTCACTCTTCCTGCCAGATGCATATACGACATCCATCGTAATTCTATGGATGCTCCTCTTCTCGAGGTACCTTCGGATATCGTTGCGGAAGGTATCCAGGTATTCATCCGGGAGGAACGAAGCGTAGAACTCCCCCGTTGAAGATGTTACGAACTCGTACATCTCCTGGCTATTCCCATAGGTATCGTGCCATGTCGAGCGTTCGATCTTGATATCGGTCAGGCCGCTCGATCCGAGATAGTCCTTTACCTTTTCCGGGCCCCGGGGCCAGTAGAAGAACCTGTGACCCATGGCGAATCTCTTCGGAACGACGGCAAGCACGGCATCGGGAAGCTCCGCGTAGTGTTTGGGCCCGTGGACCGAGAGGGCAATGGTTCCTCCCGGCTTCACCACCCGCTTCATCCCGCTTATCATCTTTCGAGGATCGGGAACCATTCCGAGGACCATGCTTGAGACAACGGAATCGAAGACGTTGTCCTCGAAGGGAAGGTCCTCGGCATCCGCGACCTTCAGGTCCACACTGTCATTATCATAATCAGAGGCCTCGATCTTCTTCTTGAGGGCTTTCAGCATATATTCGGATATGTCGGTCGCACAGACTTTTCGGGCCCCTTTATCGAGGAGCTTCAGGGTGGAGATTCCAGTCCCGCATCCGATGTCGAGAACGTATTTTCCGCTCACATCGAGGTCTCGCAGCAGTTCATCGGCGATCTTTTCGTAATGCTTCCGGCCGTATTCATCGTAGTCGTTCACGACAGGTGTCAGGTCTCCGTCGTAGGACCTCATGATCCTCTCTTTGATGTACTCCGTATCCCTGAGGTTCCCGGCGGCCCAGGCGAGGATATTGTTGATGTTCATCAACAATTTCTTCAAGAATGACACATCCCCTGTCCAGAGTACGTCGGGCATGCCTTTTCCCACCCTTCAGAGGGGTGCCGCTCGAACGCTTATTCCAGACACCCGCTTCCTTCTATCGCCCAAACATCCTCGATCATCCCGCCCCGAACGGCGAAGATGCGCCTGTGCAGGTTACAGGTCGTACAGCCGTGCGACGGGAACAGCCTGACCCTGTCCCCGACCTTCAGCGGGCGGCCTTCGACCTTGACGGACGCGTGTTCCTCAGACTCGAAGCGCGAGATCACGTCCTCCGGACGGTCCGCCAGGACGGGAGGGCCGAGATCCGCACCGACCCCCTTCACGCCGACGTCCAGGACCGCGTGATCCGAACCGTTGCTTGAGATCACGGTCGTAATAACGCTGAGGGCGAGGGCAAATTCAGGCCGTCTTTTCGCATAGTAATGGTCCATCAGGGCGTAAGAACCGGCTTGGACCTCGTCAATGCCGTCCATGAGGCCTGTCATATCGTACGACCCCGTTCCGCCGCCGCTGAGCACTTGGACGGGCAGGCCGGAGGCTTCTATAAGCCGCCTCGTGTCCACGGCCTTCTGCATCGAGGCGAGGACCTGCCGGCGCCTTTCCTCGGGGTCGATGACGGAGAGGCAGTGCCCCTCGTAGGCCTGGATGCCGCGGAAATCGATGCCGGCGGCGGCCTCCGCGGCGCGGGCGATCTCCAGCGCGCGCTCGCCGGGCGGGACGCCGCAGCGGCCCAATCCGACGTCCACCTCGACCAGGACGCCGGCCGTGGCGCGCGTCCGGGCAAGCGCGGCGGAGAGTTGCCGCACCTGGGATTCGTCGTCCACGGCGACGGTGAGACGGCATTTCCGAGCCAGCTCGGCGACCCGCTCGACCTTGTCCCGTCCGACGATCTGATTGGCTATGAGGATGTCCCGGATCCCTCCCGCCGCCAGGACCTCGGCCTCTGAAACCTTGGCGCAGGTGATGCCGACGGCGTTGCCGTTCTCGAGCTGACGCCTGGCGATCGTGACGCACTTGTGCGATTTGAAGTGCGGGCGCAATTTGGCGTGGCGGCGCGCGAAGAAGTCGGACATAAGGCGCAGGTTGCGCTCCAGGACCTCCGTCTCGACGACCAGTGCCGGCGTCGGTATGAGCGACGCCGGCTTCCCGATCAAGTCTGTCACGCGGCCGGTCCCGGGAGCTTCTCGCAGGTCAATTGTTTGTTCCATGGTTTTTCTCTGAAGGCGTTTCCGGGCCGATTATACATAAAATCCCCCCTCCTTTCATCCTCCCTATCGGATAGCCGGGCTGGGTGCTAAAATCGAAGCGATGGGTCCCGTCACGAGGAGCTTCCAGGTCTTCGTCAAGCCGGCCGGAGCCGCCTGCAATCTGGCCTGCGAATACTGTTATTACCTCGACCGGGGCCCCGCGGCGGGCGCCGACGCTCCCGCACGGATGCCCGAGGACCTCCTTGAAACCTATATCCGTCAGCACATCGCCGCCTCTCCCGACGAGATCGTCCGGTTCTCCTGGCATGGCGGGGAACCGACCGTCCTTGGCGTGGACTACTTCGGCCGGATCGTCGAGATCGAGCGCCGCCTCGCGCCCCCGGGACGACAGGTCGCCAACGGGATCCAGACGAACGGGACCCTGCTCGACGAGGGCTGGGGCCGGTTCTTCGCTTCGGCCGGCTTCACGGTGGGCCTCAGCCTCGACGGGCCCCGCGAGCTCCACGACCGCCGCCGCCGGGCCCGCGACGGCCGGCCTTCCTTCGATGCCGCCCTGCGGGGCTGGGAGATCCTGCGCCGCCATCGCGTCCAGACCGACCTGCTCTGCGTCGTCGGTGCCCATAATGCCGGACGGCCGGCCGAAGTCTATCGTTTCTTCCGCGATATCGGGGCCACGTTCCTGACCTTTCTGCCCCTTGTCGAGCGCCCGGCCCGCGCGGAGGACGGCGCCGGTCCCGGCAGCGTTTCGCCGCGAGCGTGGGGAGACTTCCTGAGCGCGGTCTTCGACGAGTGGCTGGCCCGCGATATCGGCCGGATCAAGGTCCAGATCTTCGAGGAAGCGGTCCGGGTGGCTTTCGGCCAGGAGCATTCCCTGTGCCTCTTCCGCCCCGTCTGCGGCGGGATCCCGGTCCTCGAGCGCAGCGGCGACCTGTTTTCCTGCGATCATTACGTCGACGAGGCGCACCGCCTGGGGAACATCCGGGAGACGCCGCTTGCGGACCTTCTCGAGAGTCCCGCCCAGCTCACCTTCGGGCGAGCCAAGCGCGACTCTCTGCCGTCCGACTGTCGAGCCTGCCGCGTCCTGGACATGTGCCACGGGGAATGCCCGAGGAACCGTTTCGCGCTCACGCCCGATGGTGAGCCCGGCCTGAACTACCTCTGCGCCGGCTACAAGGCCTTTTTCGAGCACGTGCGCCCTTTTGTGGACGCGGTCGCAGGCGCCTGGCGAGACCGGACGTAATAAGGGGCTACCCTTTCAGCTTATCCTTGAGGAAGTCCATAGTGCGCTTCCAGGCCAGCTCGGCCGCTGCCTTGTCGTAGTTGGCACCGGTGTCGTTCATGAAGGCGTGTTTCGCGCCGGGATAGATGTGGATCTCATGTTCGATGCCCGCCTTCTGGAGCGCCTCCTCGAAGACCGGGATCCCCGCGTTGATGCGCGCATCCTCGCCCGCGTAATGGATGAGGAGGGCGGCCTTGATCCTGGGCACGTCCGCTGCCGCGGGCGGCATACCGTAGAAAGGAACGGCCGCCGTGAGGCCGGGCTCGTTCACGGCGACCTGGTTCGTCACCCCGCCGCCCCAGCAAAAGCCCATGCAGGCGACCTTGCCCGTCGCCTGCGGCCCGGTCTTCAGGTACTCGACGGCGGCAAGGTAGTTTTTCGTGTTGGACTCCGGGTCGAGCCCGTAGATGAGATCCCTCGCCTTGTCGGGATCCTCGGGCGTGCCGCCGGCGGGCGAAAGGGCGTCCGGAGCGACGGCCCGAAAACCCTCGAGCGCCACGCGCCGGGCGATGTCCTCGACCCAAGCGTTCAGGCCCCGATTCTCATGGACGATGACGACGCCGGCCAGGATCTTCGCCCCCTTCGGGCGCGCCGAGTAAGCCCGGAGCTTCCCCGCCGGCCCGTCGTACTCGACGTATCCCGTTTCGAGCCGGGGGTCGTCCGTCGGGATCGTCTGGGCCGCCGCGATCCCACCCTCGAGCACGGGCAGAATCGCGACGGCTACGGCCGTCCCTCCCGTAAGGGCGGCCAGCTTGGCCAGGAACTCGCGGCGGTCTATCCCCGGACCCGTCCCGGCGCCGAAAAGACCGTTGATCTCTGAAGGCATGGTTCAACCTCCCCGAATTCGTTGATCCCCCGAACGGTTCCATCGTACCCGGCGGTCTCGGGCAAGTCAAATCAGCGCAAAGTTTCACCCGCGAATGGCGATAACGACAGGCCCCTGCTTATGACCTTCTTCAACGTACCTGTGCGCCTCGGCAGCCTGCGCCATCGGGAAGCTCCTGTCAACGATGGCTTTGATCTTCCCTTCTTCAACCAGCTTCTTGACGAAGTCCAGACTTTCGGATGTCTCGTGGGCGAAGGCACAAATGACCTTCTGTTTGCCGCTCGTGATCGAAGTCCACAGCATTTGAAGGAGCGCCTTCATCTTGTAACTGGCTAAAAGGTAGGTCCCGTTTGGTTTGAGCGAGCGCCTGAGCCGTGAAAACGAACTTCTGCCAAGGATGTCGAAGATCAGGTCGTAGGTCTCGCCATTTCGGGTGAAGTCCTCTTTGGTGTAGTCAATAACCTTGTCTGCACCCAGGGATCTTACGAATTCCAATCGCGGCGTGCCGCAGACACCCGTCACTTCCGCGCCGAATTGCCTGGTCAGCTGGACCGCCATCGAGCCGATGCCGCCCGAAGCGCCGTTGATGAGGACCTTCTGTCCGCGCCGGATGTTGGCCTTCCCAAGCAGACTCGTCGCCATGATCGCCCCGTAGGGCAGGGTGGACGCCTCTTCATAGGTCAAGTTCGACGGTTTGAGCGCCACCGCGCCGGCTTCAGGCAGACAGACATACTCGGCGTAAGCGCCAAAGCTCAGACCAGAATATCCAAAAACCCGATCCCCCTTCTTGAACCGCTTTACGTCCTTGCCGACAGCTTCGATCTCGCCGGCCAACTCACTTCCCAGGATGGTTATATGTGGTTTTCTGAGTCCGAAGGATACTTTCGCCGGGAGCCAGAAGAGGAACGGCATGTTGAACTTGCGTGGAGAGACCGCCTTGAAATTTCGCGCCATCAGATCCCCGAAGTTCACGGGGGTCGCATACACTCTGATCAGGATCTCATTGTCCTTCGGGGCGGGCTTTTCCACCTCTTCGAGTTTCAGCACATCGGGTGCTCCGTATTCGGTGAATACAATGGCTTTCATCTCTTTCTCTCCTGCTCTTCGGGATTAAAGGATATCGCGGCCCGGGACAGGGGTCAATGACCCAAATGCCGTCGGGCGGGAGCCTCCGCCGGCAGCACCTTCCGGATCATCTCGGCTCGAAGAAGATCCGCAGTATCTTGGAGGGGGAAATTTCGTTCATAATTCGTGCCTAAAATCCCCCCAAAAGAAAAAAGGGCGGCCACCCCTAAAAGGGTGCCGCCCTTCGTCAGAAACGTGGTTTA
>CAVZBY010000008.1:0-11573 GCA_963773685.1 Candidatus Aminicenantota bacterium | reverse complement strand
GGCTTCCGCGGGCATGAGGAGCATGGGCATCATGCCCAGGACGGTGGTCCCGGTCGTCATGAGGATGGGACGGACGCGCTCCTTCGTTCCCTCCACGACGGCCTCGACCAGGCCCATTCCCTCCCGCCTCTTGAGGTTGATATGGTCCACGATGAGGATGGCGTTGTTGACCACGATGCCCGCCATGAGGATGACGCCGATGTAGGCCGAGGAATCGAACCGGGCGCCGGCGACGACGAACGCCGCGAAGACCCCGCCAGCGCCAGCGGCACCGACACCAGGACGATGAAGGGTTGGACGAGGGATTCGTAGAGGGCGGCCAGGATCATGAAGATGACGACGACGGCCACGACGGCCGCCAGGGCGATCTGTCCCTTTTCCTTCCGCGTCATCAGCCAGTCCTCCGCGAGCGTCGCCGAGAATCCCGGCGGAAGGCTCAATCCCGAGAAGACGGCTTTCTTGGTGTTTTGCGCCGCCTTGAAGGGGCCGCGGAACTCCCACATGACCGTCCGTTGGAATTGCCGGTCCTCCCGCTCGATCGAGCCGGCTACGGGCCTTTCTTCGATGCTCAGGACGTCCCCGAGACGCAGGGACCGCCCTCCGGCCGTCCGGAAGAGCGATCCCAGGAGGCGCCGAAGGTCCATTCTTTCGGTCCCCGGGACGTTCAGGACGATATCGGTCTCCCGCCCCCCGAGCGTCGCCTTGAGAGGGACGTCGAATCGTCCGCCGAGCATGGACCGGATTTGGAATTGGAGCCGGGACGGATCGACGTCGAATCTCCCGAGCGCCCCCATGTCCGGCCTGAGGATGACCTCGAACGTGTCCATGGTCATCCATCCCCAGCGGTTCGAAACGGTCCGGACCTCCCGGATCCTCGGGTTCCGGCGCAAGGTCCTTTCCATTTCGCCGGTGATCGTCCGGAGCTTTTTCAGGTCATAGCCGAGGAACTTGATCTGTGAATCGAAATAGGTCCCCGCCGCCATGCTCGAATGATAGCCCTGGGGATCGAACCCATAGATGCCGACCGTCAGTCCCGCGAACTGCGTGGCGAGGCGGATGAGCTCTTCCTTCATGGCGTGGGGCCTGAAGGACCTCTCGACCTCCGGCGGGAAGGCGATCCGGAGATAGGCGCCGTCGGGCGAGATCCGCGCGGTCATCTCCATATCGTATCCGGTCTCCAGAGCCTTGTCCTCGAACTTCCGCATGACGGCGTCCGTCGTTTCCAGCCCGGTGCCGTCCGGAAGCTCGAGGCTGACGACGAGCTGCTGCTTCGAATACCAGCTGAAGAACTCACCCACGGGGACCTCGGCGCGGAACCATCGGTAACTGCCGAAAAGGAGGGCGGCCGCGACAAGAACGGTCCAGGCCGGATGCCTGACGGTAAACCTCAGGGCCATCGCAAAAGGCTCCTTTCGCCTTCCGGCCTGCCCTTTCCGGCCGGGGGCCTCGATGAGCCGGGGGCTGAGCGCGGGGATCAGGGAGAACGATACCGCCAGAGAAGCGGCCAGGGCCGAGGACATAACGACGGCCAGGGGAAGATAAAAGGCCCGGAGGCGTCCCTGGAAGAACGGAAAACAAAGGAAGACCGCGGCCGTGGTCAGCGTGGACGCGAGGACGGGGAGGAAGACCTCGCGGGCGCCCTGGAGGGCCGCCCGGGCGGGCGGAAGGCCGCGTTCCCGGAGCCGCAGGATGTTCTCGAAGACGACGATGGAATTGTCGACGAACATCCCGAAACCGAGGGCCAGGGCGCCCAGGGTCAGCATATTCAGGGAGATCCCGACGGCGTAGAGGAGGTTGAACGTGATGACGACCGCAAAGGCGACGGAGGACAGGATCAGGAGCGACGGGAGGATCCTTCTCAAAGCCGCATAGATCATCAGGAAGATGAGGGCGATGATGACGGCGGCCAGCAGTCCGAGATGGCGGAGGTTCTTTGAGACCTGGGCACTTTCGTCGTCCACGGTCCTGAAGACAAGGTCCCGCGGCAGGTTCGCCCGAATAGCCGCGAGCCTCCGGCGGACCTCGCGGGCGACCCGGAGCGTGTTCGTTCCGCTATCCTTAACGACCGTCAGCATGACCGTGGGCTGGCCGTCGACACGGACGATGGAGTCGACATCCCCGGAAGATTGGAGGACGTCGGCGACGTCCGACAGCCTGACCGGCAAGCCGCTCGTGCGCCCGACCAGGGTCCGGCGAAGATCGGCCAGGGACCCGACCTCCCGGGCGATCTTGAATATGTATTCACGGCCGGCGCGCCGCACCCGGCCCGCGGGACGGGCGGCCAGGGCGCCGGCCACGGCCGCGTTCACCTCGTAGGGCCGGAGGCCGAGGGCTTCCATCCGCCTCTCGTCGAGGACGATGCGGACCTCCGTGTCCGCTCCCCCGGCCACCTCCACTGAAGACACTCCCTGTGCCGATCCCAGGCCCAGCTCCAGGCGCTCTTTGAGGAGTCCCCTCAGCTCCTGGAGCGAATAGGGGCCCGAAATGGTCATTCTCAAGAACGGCAGGACCCGGAAGTCCTCCGGAACATAAGGGCTGACGGCCGGACGCACTCCATAGGGCAGTTTATCCAGTGTCCTGGCGACCGCCTCGCGAAGGGCCAGCTCGACGAAATCCCTCCGGGCCCGCGGGTCGATCTCGAGGGTCAGGGAAGCGACGCCGGCCCTCGACTCCGAGGAGATCCGGCGCACTCCCTTGACCGAGGCGACGGCCTCCTCGAGGGGCGCCGTGACGCGCGCCTGGACGACCTCGGGGGAGACGCCGGGCCACGCCGCTGCGATATCGACGCGGGGATAGTCCCCGCCCGGGGCGAGCTCAATGGGCGTGTTCATGAATGAAAAGACGCCGAGCGCGAGGAGCGCGAGGTAGGTCATGGCCACCGCGATCGGGCGCTCGATGAGGAATTTCAAGCCCTCTTCCCCCTTGTCTCCTTTCGGGCCTCGACGATCTCGTAGATGATGGGGATGAGAACGAGGGTCAGGAGCGTCGCGAAGGTCAGCCCTCCGAGCACGACGATCCCCAGAGGCTGAAGGAGTTCGGCCCCGCTCCCGATGCCCAGCGACAACGGCAGAAGGGCGACGAGCGTCGTCGCGGTGGACATCAGGATGGGCCGCAAACGGACCCGGCTTCCCTCGACCACGGCTTCCCGGAGGCCCATCCCCTGTTTCCGGAGTCTGTTGGTGTAATCGATCTTGACGATGGCGTTGTCCACGACGATGCCCAGCAGGACGACCATGCCGATGATCGAGATGACGTTCACGGTCGTCCCCGTGACGAGCATGGCAGCCACGGAGCCGCAGAGCCCCATCGGGACTGTGGCGAGGATGATAAGCGGGTGGAGCAGGGATTCAAACTGGGCGGCCATGATCATATAGTTGAGGAGGATGGCGAGGAGGAAGGCCGCGATGAGGCTCCGGAAGGACTGCGCCATCTCCTCCCGCTCCCCTCCGAAGACGATGCGATAGCCCGGAGGGAGGGGCGTCGCCGATATCGCTTCCTGGATGCGCGGCGCGACCTGGCTCGGCTTAGCGCCCCGAAGCCCCGCCGTCACGACGACCGCCCTCTGTTGGTCGGCGCGCCGGATCTCCCTCGGCCCCCGGGCTATCTCCCAGGTGACAAGCTCGCGCAGGGGAACCAGGGCCGTCCCGCAGGGAACGAGCCCGCCGAGCAGGGCTTCGACGTTCGCCTCCGTTCCCTCGTCCAGCCGGACCCGGACATCATAGGCCTTGTCGAGCTCCCGGAACCTCGTCGCGACTCGTCCTCGGACGGAATCGATGATCCGGTCGCCGAGAGCGCCCGGGTCGAGGCCGGGGTATTTCGCCAGGGCATCGTCCCTGATCCTGACCACGAACTCGGGCTTGCCTTCACCGACACCAACGTTGACGTCGGCGATGCCGGGGATCCCTCTGATGCGAGAAGCCAAAACCGTCGCGATCTCCCCGAGCCTGTCGAGATCGTCGCCGCGGACCTCGAGGCTGACATCGGTGCCCGCAAGGGCAAGCGCTCGGGCCGCGTCCGACCGCTCCCGGGTGACCGAGAACGCGACATCGGCATAGGCAGGGAACGTCCGTGACAGCTCCCCGATGAGCCGGCCGCCGGCCGAAGGACTCGAAGCCTCGACCATGATACGCGCGGAGTTGAGCGAAACGTCGAGGTCGAGCGCTTCCATGCCTCCGACAAGGCCCGTTTGGGAATAGACCAGTCGCGTTTCGGGGCGCGAAGCCAGCCATTTATCAAGAGAATTTACGACCCCGGCCGTTTCATCGAGGGAATAAGCGACAGGCGTTCGAAGTCCGACCTCGAAAAAGCTCGTTTCGAGCCGCGGCATGAGCTCCCTTCTTATCCTCGTCCCCGAGAATGCCATCAAAGCGAAGAACACCAGGAACAGGACCAGCACCGGTCCCTTGTGTTCGAGGCATCGGACGAGGGAACGATGATAAAAGACGATGAATCGCTCATAGCCGCGGTTGAACGATCGGCCTATCGCCTGCAGGACCGGGCGGAACGGGAGGCTGAGGATCCTCAGGGCGAAAGCGGCGAGCTGGAGAACAAAGCCCGCGACGAAACCAACGGCCGCGCCTAAGGCTTTGATCGCCATCCCAGGCAACCGTCGCAGGCGCTTCATGAGCGTCGCGCCTGTCGAGGCGGAGGCCAGCCCCTCGAACGGCATGCCTCCGCCTCCCCCCGCTCCTCCTCCTGCCTTCGAGGTCCCGCGTCCGGCGAGCATCGGCAGGAGGGTCAGCGAGACCAGCAGAGAGCCTATGAGGGAGAAGGTCACGGTCAAAGCGGTGTCCCTGAAAAGCCGCCCGGCCACGCCGTGGACGTAGATGACGGGCAGGAATACGATGATCGTGGTCAGGGCGGTGGCCGTGACGGCCATCCCGACCTCGCGCGCGCCGGCCTCGGCCGCCTCCGCCGGGCCTTTTCCGAGGCTCCTGTGGCGAAATATGTTCTCGGAGACGACGACCGCGCAGTCATCGAGCATGCCCACCCCCAAGGCAAGCCCGCCGAGCGACATGATGTTCAGGGTGATGCCGCCGAAATACATAAGGTTGAATGTGGCGACGATGGCGACAGGGAAGACGATGCCGATGATGACGGGGGTCCGGAGCTCCTGCAGGAAAAGAAGCAGGACCAGGAAGGCCAGGAGGCCCCCTTCGATGATCTCGTCCATCGTGGTGGCGACAGCTTCCTCGATGAACCGGCTCTGCTCCGAGACCAGCCGGATGCTGATGGCCGGGTTCTCCGTACGGATCTCGTCCAGGACCGCCTTCGCGGCCCGGGTGACCTTGATCGTGTTGGCTCCTGAGGCCTTTCGGACGAGGACGCCGACGCTTCCCCCGCCGTCCAGGCGGGCCAGTCCCTGCCGCTCCTTGACCGAATCGACGATCCTGGCCACGTCCTTGAGCCTGACCACACCCCCCCTTCCAGTGGTCTTGAGGCCCGTCTCCCCTATCTCGGCCACGTTGGCAAATTCGCCTGCGACCCGCAGGGCGTATTGGAACCGGCCCTTGCGAATGGTCCCGCCCTGCAGGTTGCGGTTGAAGGCATCGAGCCGCCGGGAAACGTCGCTCAGGCTCAGTCCGTAGAGCGAAACGAGCTCCGGATCGAGCTCGACCCGGATCTCCCGCTCGGCCCCTCCGGCGATGTCGGCGGAGCCGATGCCCTCGATCTGCTCGAGGCGGGGCTTGATGACCTCCGCGCAGAACTCCGTGAGCTCGAGGAGGCCCATCTCCCCCGTCACGGCCAGAACGATGATGGGTCTGGCGCAGGGATCGAGAGGGATGATGGTCGGGTTCTCCGCCTCGAGGGGAAGCCCCTCCCTGGCGTTGTCGAGCTCCTCCCGGGCATGGAGGAGGACGAAGTCCATATCCGTGCCCCAGGCGAATTCGAGCGTCAGGAAAGAGATGCCCTCCCTGGATACGGAATCGACCCTCCGCATCCCCGGGATGCGGCTGACCGCGGCTTCCAGGGGAGCGGTGATCAGAGATTCCATCTCCTCGGGAGCGACGCCGGGGAATCGGGTGACGACCGAAAGCCGCGGATACCCGATGTCCGGCAGGAGGTCCACGCTGAGCCGGCGGAGGGAAATGAAGCCGAGCAGGACAACGGCCAGGAAGACCATGGTTGTGGTTACGGGGCGACGGATCGACCAGCGACCCATATTCATCGAAGGCTCCGCGAGTTGCGCATGAATTCAGAAGAACTCCTATGAATAAGACGTGATCCGCAGCCGGCTTTTTTCAGCCTGCCGCCCGATATGGTAAAATAGGCGCCCAGGAAATCGGGCCTTGAACAAGAAGATCATCGCAACGCTAATAGCCGGCTTGGCCTGCCTCGCACCCTTGGCCCTTGCCGCCGCGCCGGCACAAGATCCCCCCACCGATGCGGAACTTCCGAAAGCGGGCGGAGTCATCGTCCTGCCCATCGCCTTCTATTCCCCGGAAACCAAGCTTGCCGGCGGCCTGGGCGGTCTTTTGACGTTCCGCCGCCCGGGTGCGGGAGCGGCGGAAAGGCCCTCATCCATCTATTTCTACGCCATCTATACCCAGATGAAGCAGTTCTCGATGTCCTGGGAGCCTGAGTTCTATTTCCGGAAAGAATCGCGGCTCGCCAAGGGGCGATTCCTCGTCGAGAGATACCCGGACAAGTTTTGGGGAACGGGCCCCGACGCCCCCGATTCGGCCGAAGAGGATTATACGCCGCGATCCGTCCTATTAGAGGGTTCGCTCCTCCGGAAGGTGCTCCCCGCGGCGAACCTTTATGCCGGCCTCCAGTTTCGCTATGAGCACTTCCGGGTCCTTAAATCCGATCCCGGGGGCAGACTCGAGAGCGGCGCCGTCCCCGGGGGACGGGGGGCGACCGTGACCGGGTTGGGGTTCGTCCTGAACCGGGACAGCCGCGACGACATCTTCTTCCCGCGCCGGGGCGACTACTGGCTCTTGTCCGCGCTCTTCAACTCCCGGGCCTTCGGGGGCGAATTCTCCTATACTCACCTGAAGCTGGACGCCCGGAAGTACCTGCCCGTGGGGACCTCGCATGTGCTTGCGTTTCAGGGCCAATTCCAAGTCATCGCCGGGACGCCCGCTTTCAACGGCTACGCCAAGCTCGGAAGCGACACGATGATGCGCGGATATTACACGGGCCGCTACCGCGACAAGGTTATGGCCGCGGTCCAGGCGGAATACAGGATGCCGCTGTTCTGGAGGATCGGGATCGTCGGCTTCGCCGGGATAGGCAATGTGGCGCCAAGGCTCGGAGCCCTGGGATTCGACAACCTCAAGTACTCCATAGGCACGGGGCTCCGCTACCGCGTCAGCTCGCGCGAGAGCACGAACCTCAGGATGGACGTCGCCTTCGGGAAAGGCACGTCGGGGATCTACTTCACGGCCCGGGAAGCGTTTTGAGCGCAGAAAATGAACGCAGGCTGAAGCCTGCGGCTACATTGGGAGATCGCCAAGGCAAGCTGGAGATACCGTTGAGAACAAGGGTTCCAGGACCGAGGCTCCTCATCTTCCTCATGGCCGTGTTGAGCTCGAGCGCATCAATAAAGGCTTCGAGTCCGGGGGATGTCATTACTGAGCTGAGAACATATGTCTCGAGGGACGCCGTTCATGCCGGAGGGACGTTCAAGGCAGCGGTGCGCCTGACGATCGGGCCCGAATGGCATATCAACGCCAGTCCTGCGAACGACGAATTCCTCATCCCCACGAGGCTGGAAATCGCGACCGACGCCCTTCCCTTCCATGTCCTCGATATCGTTTATCCCGAAGCGCTAATGGTTTCCCTTGGATTCTCTGCGTCCGATGTCGCCGTCTATTCGGAAAGCGCCCTGATCGGAGCGCTCGTTAAAGCGGACGCTTCTCTGAAGCCCGGGACCTACGCGCTCAAGGGGACGGTCACGTTCCAAGCCTGCAACGATATCTCCTGCCTGCCGCCGGAAAGCCGCGACCTCGAAATAACGATCGTCGTCGTCGAATCTGAGAGGGAGACGCGCGAGATCAATACGGACGTCTTCGAGGCGATAAGGTTCAGGCCGGACGCGAGCTCGCTCTGACGATCCCCGGCCCCGGCCGGCTCAGAACTCGAATCCCAATCCCAACCCCAGAGAGAGTCCGCCCAGGTTGGCCTTGACGTCCCCGGGCTGGACGGAACAGGTGCTCCAGCTTCCCTGGAGATCCATGAAGAACGTCGGGCCCAACATCACGAGCAGTCCTGCCCGCGCCATGAATCCCACGGCCCCTTTCTCGATGGTCTCGATGCTGCTGGCTTCCTTGTACTGGAAATAGGCCGCCCCCGCTCCCGCATAGGGCCGCAGGCGGCCTCCGGAAAAGAAATACTTGACGCCGGCCGCCAGCGGGACGATCCGGATCTTGGTTTCGTCCTGGGTGAAGCCGAGCTTTCCGACCTTCGAGTAGTAGTCGCCGCCGGCCCAGATAGCCCCGCGCTCCGAGATCGAGAAGCTCAGCTCTCCGCCCCAGCTCATCCCGTACCCGTAGATCTCGCGGAAGATCTTGTCCGTCGGGCTGAAATAGGCGCCCCGGGCCTGGATGGACAGGCCCTCCGAAGCGGCCGGCCCCGCGGCGGCCAGGATGAAGCCGGCGACGAGCATTCCGCGGAGCCGCGAAGTCTTCATGGACGCACCTCGTTCGGGGACGGCCCGGTCGACTTCCCGGGACCGCCCGCCGAGGAATTCGTGACCGATGCTCCCGAAGGGACAGACCTTCTCGCATTTCAGGCACCGAATGCAATCCGGGCTATTCGGGCATTTCGTAGGCGCTGACCCCGATCGGGCATTCCTTCTGGCATTTCCCGCAAAGCGTGCAGGTCTCCTCGTCCACGGTCATCCGGAAGAGGCTGACCCTGTTGAACAGCCCGAGGATGGCCCCAAGCGGGCAGGTCGTCCGGCAGAAGGGCCGCATGACGAAGACCATCCAGATAAGGAACCCCACGAGGATCGCCATCTTCCAGGCGAAAAGAAAGCCGAGCTGGCCGCGGATCGAGGGATTCAGGAGGGCGAGGGGGATTCCCGCCTCGAGCGTCCCGGCCGGGCAGACCCACTTGCAGAACCAGGGTTCTCCCCCGCCGAACGCATCGAGGACGAGGAGCGGCAGGAGAATGGTCAAGACGACGAGAAATACGTACTTAAAATACCTCAGGAACCTGGGAACGCCGAATTTGGGCGAGGGGATCTTATGGACGAGCTCCTGGAAGAGCCCGAAGGGGCAGATCCAGCCGCATGGGAGGCGCCCGACGGCACTGCCCACGACCCCGAGGAAGCCGATGACATAGAGGCCGAACTGGCGCCGGGCGAGCGACAGGTTGAGGCGCAGGGAACCCAGGGAATTCTGGAGGGCCCCGATCGGACAGGCGCCCAGGGCCGAAGGGCAGGAATAACAATTGAAAACGGGAACGCAAAGTCCCTTGGACGGCCCCTGGTAGATCCCCCCCTTGAAGAACGAAGGGATATAGGCGTTGAAGGCCGCCGCCGCGGCGGCCTGGAACCAGCGCCTCTTCCGTTGCGTCTCCATCGCGCTCCCGTCGGTCTCAGCCGATGCCGACGCACTCGAGGCAGACGGTTATGGCCTTCTCCAGGACGGCCCTGAACTCCCCCGAGACGAGCCCGAGAACGACGCACAGGAGAGAGACCGCGAGGAGAATGAAGGGCAGTTTGCGCTTCATGGACTCCGCGGTCCTACTTGATCTCCGAGGTGCAGTGCGGGCAGCGGACCGCCTTGACGGGGACCGCCGTGGCGCAATAGGGGCAGTCCTTCGTCGTCGGTTCCGCCGGGGGCGCCTCGGCCTTCCTTTTGAGCCGGTTCATGGTCCGGATGACGAGGAACAGGGCGAAGGCGACGATGAGGAACGCGATGATCTTATCGATGAAGAGGCCGTAGTTGAGGGTCACCGCCCCGGCGGCCTGGGCCTGGGCGAGGGACGCGTAGGGTCCCGGCACGCCGCCGGCATGAAGGACGACGTAGAGATTGGCGAAATCCACGTTGCCGAGAAGCAGGCCGATCGGCGGCATGAGGACGTCGGAGACGAACGACGCGACCAGCGTCCCGAACGCGGCGCCGATGATGATGCCGACCGCCATGTCGAGGACGTTCCCCTTCACGGCGAACTCCTTGAATTCCTTGAACATTGCCCCCTCCTTAATCGATGGATAGGCCCGGAGCGCTCATCTCCGCATGGCCTTGATCGTCTCGTGCGATGTCCTTTCGAAAAGATAGGGCGCGGCGGTTTCGTAATCGACCTTCCCCTCCCGGCAGAGCCGGATGAGGCATTGGTCCATCGTCTGCATGCCTTCCGCCGCGGAGGTCTGGAGCGTCTGGGAGATGGATTCGACCTTCCCGGCCCGGATGTTGTTGCGGATGGCGCCGTTGGCGATCATGACCTCGCAGGCCAGGATCCGGCCCGTCTTGTCCGCGCGGGGCAGGAGGATCTGGGAAACGACCCCGATGAGGTTCGCGGCCAGCTGGATACGGACCTGAGGTTGTTGGTCGGCCGGGAAGACGTCCACGACGCGGCTCACCGTCTGGGCGGCGCTCGAGGTGTGGAGCGTCCCGAAGACGAGGTGGCCGGTCTCGGCCGACGTGATGGCGATGCCGATGGTCTCGTAGTCCCTCATTTCCCCGATGAGGATGACATCCGGGTCCTGCCTCAGGGCGTACTTCAGGGCGTTCTTGAAGGACAGCGTATCCCCCGAGTTCCCCACCTCCCGCTGGGTGACGTAGGACTTCTTGGAATTGTGGAGGTATTCGATGGGGTCCTCGATCGTGATGATGTGGTCCGAGCGGGTCCTGTTGATGGAGTCTATCAGGGAGGCCAGGGTCGTCGATTTGCCGCTTCCCGTCGGTCCGGTGACGAGGACCAGGCCCCGCTTCGCCTTGATCAGATCGCCGACGGAGTCCGGAAGCCCCAGGTCCTTCATCTCGGGGATCCGGTCGGCCAGGGCCCGGACGGTCGCCGCGACCGTGCCTCTCTGGACGTGGACGTTGAACCGGAACCGCCCGACCCCGGGCACGCCGTAGCCGAAATCGAGCTCGTTGCGGGTATGCGGATCGTTCTCGAAGCAATTCTTTTGATGGGGCGTCAGGACGCTGTAGATCAGGTCCTTGGCGGACTGGGGGGTCAGCTTCTCCTTATCCGAGAGAGCGACGAGCTCCCCGTGAACGCGGATGGCCGGGTACAGACCGGCCACGAGGTGGAGGTCGGAGCCTTTCCTCTCCACAAGGATCCTCAGCAGTTCGTCAAAGGTCATGGCGCTCCTCCCCGCGATCCGGCGCGTCTCCAGTATATAAGCCAAAAAGGATGATTAATCAAGTTTCCCGGAGCTCCGGATGGCCGGGATCTCCCTCGCCATAGGGATCGTCTACATCAATTGAACCAGTGAGGGAAGCTGTCGTTCCCGGAGGTCGTCAGGATCCTCTTGACCTCGCCGGTCTTCAGGTCGAGCGTGTGGAGCTGGTAGGCGTTCTTCCCCTTTTCCTTCGGGCTCGATGAGAAGACGATCCTGTTCCCGCCCGGCGAAAAGCAGGGATAATAGTCGTGGGTCCTGGGACGGCTAAGCG
>CAVZBY010000007.1:0-15664 GCA_963773685.1 Candidatus Aminicenantota bacterium | reverse complement strand
GTATCTTGGGCGGGCAAGAGCGCCGGGAGCAAGATCAGCAGGAAGCTAAAAAGGGAGGATTTTTTCATGATCGCCTCCATTTGACGCCGCTTTATCATGGCTCGTTCTCAAGACGCAGGTCTTATCATGATCAATGAACATCGACGAAAGGCTCTTCCGGACCGGGACAAGGGCGATGAAGGCCGTCGCGGTCAGGAGGACCGCGGTGACGAGGACGCGGGCCAGGGGGCGACGGATGCCGGGGCGCTCGCCCAGAAGATATTTGACCCTTTCGGCCGATGGGTCGAAGAACCAGGAAGCCGCCGGGCCGCCGATCTTCCGGACCTTCAGGAGGGAAGACGCTAGGTCCAGGGGGTCCGCTCGAAGCTCGACGGAATGGGCGTCCGCCGCCGTCTCCGCTGTCAGGGAGTAGGTCTTTCTCAGGAACCGGCTGATGGGCAGGAAGAACAGGAGGTCGGTGACGAACGAGACCCCCAGGCCCTTCAGAGGGTCCTTGGAGTCGCGGTGGTGGAACTCGTGAAGGACGACCGCCCGGAGCTCGTCTTCGGCAAGCACATCCACGATCTTCGTGGAAAGGAAGCCGCGGGGTTTCAGGAATCCCATCGTAAGCGCCAGGGGTCCGGGGTCTTCGAAGATCGTGACGCCCTCCAGGAAGGGCGGGCGCGGGGCATTCCCGGCCGGGACAGCTTTTCGCTCGACCGCGTCCATGAAGGCCAGCGTCCGGAAAATGCGCAGGGCGGTCCTATAAAGAGCGTACAGGAAAGCGGAAGAAAAGAAGATCAGGAGAAGCGCTTTTCCGCCTTCGCCGAGGACCTGGAGGAAAGGGGTCAGGCCGAGGCATCGGACGTTGCAGGCGAATGTATCCGGGTTCGGCAGGGAAAAGAGGAGGAGGGCCGTTTCCGGGTGGCGGAATAGATAGAGAAGGACGGCGAAGAAGAAGACCGAAAGCACTCCCAACAGGAGGCCGGGCCTTATGCTGTCCCTACCCGCGTTTCTTCTCACGTCTTTTCTTCTCGATCAGCTCTTCGAGCCCGGCCATATCGACTCCGCGGACCCTCGAGAAAGAATCGGCGAAGGCGGAAACCGCAAGGTCCGGAGAGATCTCGAAGGCCCTGCGGAGAAGGTCTCCGGTGACGGCGCTCCGATAATCTTCCCTGGACAGGGCCGGGGTGAAGAGGATGGTCCCGGACCTCCGGTCCTTCAGGACAAGCCCTTTCTGGGAGAGCCGGCCGAGGACGGTCAGGGCCGTTGTATAGGCGATCTTCTTCGTGGCCCGGAGCTCCTCGAACAGGTCCCGCCCTTTCATCGACCCTTTCGTCCAAAGGATCTCCATGACGGGGAGCTCGAGCTCGTCCGACAGGGCGCTCATTCCCGCCTTTTTCGATAGGTTCAATAAGCTCATAAAATGATGATATTCTACATTCTGTAGAATGTCAAGCGCCCCCCGGAATCCGTGCGGTTATCGTATCATCCGTCGTGCCGAGGCGGGTGCATCTGATTCAGCCCCCAGGGGCAGTCGGCCCCTTCCCATCCTACGAAGACGGCACCCGGCCTCGACCGGCGGCCGAAAGATTCAACTGCGCCGGTAGAACAAGGTGACGACCCCTGAGCCGAGCGTTTCGGTCTTCAGGAGCTTCAGGTTCAGACTGGCCCTGACGTCCTGAAACAAGGGCCTTCCCCTTCCCAGGACGATCGGGTTGATCCTGAGGCGATACTCGTCGATGAGCCCTAGACGCGAGAGCGACGCGAGCAAGCCGGCGCCGCCGTACGTGACCATATCCTTTCCCGCCTGGCCCTTCAGCTCGAAGATCTCTTCCGCGACGCGTTCCCTCACCAGCCGCGAATTGTGCCACCCCACTTTCTTGAGAGTCCTCGAGAACACGACCTTCGGAAGCGCGTTCATGGCGGAAACGATGGCGGGATTCTCGGCGGCCGCGGCCGGGGTCGGCCAATAATTAGCGAACAGCTCGTAGGCGGAGCGCCCCAAAAGGATCGTATCGACTTCATTGAGCTGATCGATGCTGAGCTTCTGCAGGTCCTTGTCCCAGGCGAACCAGTCGATCTCGCGGTCCGGCCCTTCGAAGTAGCCGTCCAGGCTCATCATCATGTCCGCGATGAGCTTCCTCATGGTCAGCTCGAGGTCTCCGGCCGTTTCAGGGCTTTGGCGAGCTTGTCCAGGCTTTGGGACCATCCTTCCCGGGCGCCGGCGCGGTCCAGGCCGACGGGGAGGCCGGAATGCTCCAGCGTGAGCCGCGTCCGGCCGTCGAGGTCCTCGAACGTCGCTTTCACGAGCATCTCCAAAGGATAGGCCGGATTCATGCCGTAGTGACTGGCGGGCACGATATGGCCCTGCTCGTCCGCGAAGCTGTCCGTGGCGACGATCCGTTCCGGAACGACGATCTCGCAAAAGACACCGGTATTCCAATAATCCTTGCCCAAGGGCGAGCGCATGCAATAAAGATAGATCCCGCCGACGCGAAGGTCGATCCTGCAGACCGGCACGGTGAAGCCTCCGGGCCCCCACCAGAGCTTCACGCGCTCGGGCTCCGTCCAGGTCTTCCAGACGGTTTCCCGGGGGGCGTCAAAGACCCGGGTGATAACGAGCTCCGCTTCCTGGAGCGATTTGGCCGGTTCTTTGATAATTTGCATCGGAGAGAGACCTCCAACCCAAAGCTCATAATGCAAGAAACGGGCCATTGCCGCCCGTCGGGAAAGGGTCGATTTCCAGGGGGAAACGGGAAAAGAAACCGGCCATCGCCCCGGTCAATGCGATTTGGGCGAGAGGCGTCCTTTTCCGCGGGAAAAGATGTCCTGCGGTCCGCTCTCCGAAACGATTCAGTTTTTCGGCACGGGAGGCGGCCCGTCGGGGACGAACGGCTTGTAGACGACGCCCTTCGTCTTCTCCCGGAACTCAGCCTGGATGGCCTGGAGGAGCCTCGCGTCCTCGAACAGGTCCACCGTCGTCGCCGCCAGGACCTTGGCCGCGTAAACAAGCCCTTTATGGCCGATGGAAGTCCCGCCGCAGGCGACGACCGGCCAGGCGTGCCAGGGAGTGCCCTCGGGGGCGGTCGTGGCTTCCATGCTCAGCGTGGGAACGATCCAGCTCACGTCGCCGACGTCCGTCGATCCGCCCTCGGGATCGGCCTTCGGCTCCGCCCACGGCCTGACCGAGCCGTCAAGGCCCTTGGGCTCCGCCCCCGTCGCGCGCTGGATCTCTTTGGCGAATTCCTGTTCCTCCGGCGTGAACCGGATCGGGCCAAGCCACTGAAGATTCGCGAACATCGCCTTTTCCCCGGCCAGGTTGACCAGGGTTTCCCAGTCGCCCCCCTGCACCGTGAGCTTCATTTCAACCTCGGCCATCATGGCGGCGCCCTCGGCGATCCGGCGCGCGCGGCCGAGCAGCTGTTGGACGCCGGCGCCCTTCGAATCACGGAGCCAGCACCAGAGCTTGGCGTAGGCCGGCACAACGTTCGGCACGTCCCCGCCGTTCACGATCGAGTAATGCATGCGGACGGTGGGCTTGACGAATTCGCGCATGCGGTTCAGGCCCGTGGTGAAGAACTCCAGCGCGGCCACGGCGCTCCGCCCGTTCCACGGATCGCCCGCCGCGTGAGCCGTCCGGCCGCTGAATTCGAGGATGAAATCGACGATCGCCTGCGAGCCGTCGACCGAGACCTCCGTCGTCTCGTCGGGGTGCCAGGTCAGACAGACGTCGAGATCGTTGAACAGCCCCTCCCGGGCCATATAGATCTTGCCTCCCACGGCTTCTTCGGCCGGAGTGCCGTAGAAACGGATCGTGCCCTTGAGCTTTCCGGCGGCCATCAGGTCCTTGACGGCCACAGCGGCTCCAAGCGCCGCCGCGCCCAGCAGGTTATGTCCGCAGCCATGGCCCGCGGCACCGGCCTGCAGGACCTCCTTGCCGGCTTGGGCTTTCTGCGAAAGGCCCGGCAAGGCGTCATATTCGCCGAGGAGGCCGATAATCGGTCGGCCCTCGCCGTAGCTGGCCACAAAGGCCGTCGGCATCCCCGCGACGCCGCGTTCGACCCTGAAGCCCTGTCTTTCGGCATAATCCGCGAGCGCTTTCGATGACCGGGTCTCGAGCAGGGCGACTTCGGCAAACCCCCAGACCTGATCGCTGAGATCTATGAACTCGGACGCATGCTTATCGATGAAGGCGACGGCGTCCTCTTTCTTCTTGATGGAAGCGCCGGCCGCCAACTGCGAGATGATCAACAGGCAGGCCAGCGAGACTGCGGCGCCCGGGAGACGTGTTCTCATGCGCATCCTCTCTTTCGTTTCGAGCCGGGATTGAAATCAAAGGGACTATATCGCCCCGTTCGAACGGCTGTCAACCCCTCGACTCTCCCTTCCCACGCGCCGGCGAATTTGGTACGCTTACGCTTGGAGCAAAGGAGGAACCGCCATGACGAGAACGCCTTCGATATTCCTGGCGGCCGTCGGATTTCTGGTCCTTGTATCGGCCGCGTTCGCCATCGGCGGCAGGCCCGCCGCGCAGCTGCATCCGGATACACAGGGCTGGCCGGCCTTGTTCGAGCCCGACCTCTCCGACGCGGAGTTCCCCGCCGGCGTCTGGACGGTCGACGACGGCATCCTCACCGCGAGCGAGGACCAGGCCATCTGGACGAAGCGGGAATACGAGAACTTCATCCTCGACCTGGAATTCAAGACCGCGCCCGGAACGAACAGCGGCGTCATCGTGTATTGCACGGACGTCGTCGAATGGATCCCCAATTCTGTCGAGATCCAGATCGCCGATGACTTTGCCGAGGAGTGGGCCAAGTCCCCCGCGACCTGGCATTGCGGCGCCATTTTTGGCCACCTCGCCCCGACCCGGAGCCTGGTCAACAGGCCCGGCGAGTGGAACCATTACACCATCACGTGCCAGGGCCGTAAGATCTACGTCATGCTGAACGGCGAGCAGGTCACGGCGATGGACATGAGCCTCTGGACGTCGGCCCAATACAACCCTGACGGGAGCGAGATCCCGCCGTGGCTCAGCAAGCCCCTCGCCGAGCTGGCGACGAAGGGCCGCATCGGCCTCCAGGGCAAACACGCCGGAGCGCCGATCTATTTCCGAAATATCAAGATCAGGGAAACGACAACCTAATTAATCTTCTTCAGCGGCAGATCGGTGACCCGCCGCAGCTGGTACAGGGAGACCTGTTTCGTCAGGTCGTTATTGTCCTCGTTCGATTCCGTGACGACATGGTTGAAATCCAGCCTGAGCCGGAACTTGGGACGTTCCGCGCCCGCCGCCCAGCCGCATTCGTCCACGGGCTGTCCGCCGAACTTCCGGACCTCGCCGGCAGCCAGGGACGCCTGGTAGGGCATGGTCAGGTAGAAGTACCATTCCTTGGTGACCGGATTCTGGATCTCGAAGATGACGTCGAAGGTCCCGCTGTTCACCGGGCCGGTGTTCTTGAAGGTGTAGGACGGCTTGCACGAGTACCTTTTCTCGCCCGAGGCGCCTGTGTGGGACTTGATGTCCTCGAAGTCGATGGACACGGCGACCAGGTCGCATTTGGCTTTCATGACGTCCCCGGGCCTGGGCACGGGCTTGGCGACCTGGCTTTCCGGGGTCTGCTGAGTCTTGCTCTGGCCGAAGAGTCCCGCGCCCGCGAGCACGAGACAGACAGCCGCGAACGCGACGGCGAAGCGACGATGATTCATGGCTCCTCCTTGCTTGACGCATCAAATATAGCCCATAAATGGCGCGCCCCGCAAGCCGCGTGAGCTCGGGATTCTCCTCCAATTACGAAATTGCTATTGTGTCCTTGATTTTAGTATCATGCGGACATGCACCTCGACGGAATCACATGGGGGGTATGGGCGTTCGGTTTATGCCTCCTGCTTTACTGGTGCTATCAGACCATCCGCGAATTCCGGGCCCTGTTCGCGAAGCACCGGGGACGCAAACCGGAAACGCCGGCGGATCGAGGCGAGGGCCATTGAGAGATCATATCCTTGGGGAGATCCTCTCTCAGCCCGACGTTTGGCGCCGCACGCTCGACCGGTTGCTCGGGCCCGAAAGCCCCCTCCATGGGATCGAGGCACTCATCGGGGACGGCCCGGTGCTCTTCGTCGGTATGGGCTCGTCCTATTATCTCTCCATCGCCGCGGCCCCGATGTGGCGCCATTATGTCGGCGGTCAAGCGCAAGCCCTGTCCTCGTCGGGCCTCATCACCTATCCGGAGATCCACGCGTCCGGCCCGGCCAAGGGTACGGTCTTCGGTATCTCGCGGTCGGGCGAGACATTCGAGACACGGGATGCCGTCCGGCTATTGAGGAAAACGTTCGGTTGGAGATCTATCGGCGTGACCTGTCACGCGGACACGCCGGTGCTCGCGGAAAGCGAGGTCTCGCTGGTCCTCGACGAGGCCGCCGAAATGAGCCGGTTCACAACTCGCGCCCTGACGACGACCGTGCTCGCCCTTCAGGCCCTCGCGGCCGGGCGGACGAAGGATCGCGCGCTCGAAAATGAGTTGCGACGCCTGCCGGACCTGGCCGGGGGACTTCTGGAGCGTTACGGAGAGCCTCTCAAGGACAAGGCCGGGCTCGGGGGCTACGACCGGTTCGTCTATCTCGGGCAGGGCCCATATCTGGGATTCGCCCGGGAGCTCCAGCTCAAGACCGAGGAGATCATCCGTGCTCCCGCCGAGGTCTGCGAAACGCTCGAATATCTCCACGGCCCGAAGTACGCGGCCGGCGCATCGACGCTCATTACCGTGCTCCTTTCCGATTCCGGGGCGCAATATCAGATGGACGCCCTGGCGAAGATCAAGGATGTCGGGGCCAAGGTCGCGGTCGTCTGCGAGAAGGCAGCGCCGGGCCTTGCCGCCGGCACGGACTTCCTCATCGAATTGAGCTCGGGGCTGTCCGAATATGCCCGCATGCTCCTGGTGATGCCGCTCCTACAGCTCTTCATCTATCACCGGGCGGTCGCCGCCGGCCAATCGGCCTGGATCAAGGAGATGGTTTACGGGGCCAAGTGAGGCCGGGAGGGGGCATGGATATCGTCGTCGTCGGAGAGCTCAACGTCGACCTCGTCCTGACGGGCCTCGCTTCGCTTCCGGGCTACGGGGAGCTGAGGCTGGCGAAGGACATGCGGTTCGCCCTCGGGAGCTCGTCGGCCATCTTCGCCTGCAACGCGGCCCGGCTCGGGGCGAAGGTCGGCTTCGTCGGCAAAGCCGGCAAGGATGAGTTCGGGGACTTCCTCGTCCGGCGCCTCGAGGAGAGCGGCGTCGACACTTCGCGCATCGTCCGGAGCTCGGAGGGGCGCACCGGCATCTGCGTTCTGATGTCGTTCCCGAAGGAATACGCGATGGCGAGCTTCCCGGGAATCCGCGAAACGTTCTCGTTGGCCGAGGTCGACCTCGACTATGTCCGGAGCGCCCGGCACATGCACATGTCGAGCTATTACATCCAGCCCGCCCTCCGCCCCGGCTGTCCGGAGCTCTTCCGCGCCGCGAAAGAGGCCGGCTTGACGACGTCGCTCGATCCCGACCAGGATCCGGCCGGGAAGTGGGACGGCGGGATCCGCGAGGTCCTGAAGAACGTCGATCTCTTTTTCCCGAACGAGATGGAGGCGGCGGCCCTCGGCGGGAGCACGGACATGGAAACATCCCTAGCCGAACTGGGCCGGCTCGCGAAGCGCGTCGTCATCAAGCGCGGCGCAAAAGGTCTCATGACGGCGGAGAAGGGACGGACGATCATCGCGCCGGGATTCCGGGTCGATCCCGTGGACACTACGGGCGCCGGGGATAGCTTCAACGCAGGCTTCGTTTATAAGTTTCTACAGGGCGCCTCTCCCGCCGAATGCGCGGTCTGGGCGCATGCCTGCGGAGCGCTCTCGACGCGCGCCCTGGGCGGCACCGCGGGCTTCCCGACGCACGAAGAGGTCGAGCGTTTCCTGGCGGAGCGCCCCGCCGAGACCGGAGCCATCCGGGCCACTTTCCGGGCCCCATGACGCCATGAAGGGACCGAGGAGATAGTCGTGGGCATGATCGATTACGCGATCATCGTCGTCTTTCTCGCCGGAGTGTTCTGGCTGGGCTCGCGCTTCTACCGCTGGATAGGCGACCCGGACGACTTCTACTTGGCCGGCCGCCAGCTGACCCCCTTCATCCTGGCCGCGGCCCTGACCACCGCCAACATCAGTCTTTTCAGCCTGATAGGAGTCAGCGGGACGGCCTATCAGAGCGGCATTTCGATCATCTGGCTGACCTGGACGGGAAACATGGCTCTGGTCTTCAGCGGCCTGTTCGTCATCCCGGTCCTGCGGCGCCTGCGTATCCGGACCATCCCCGAGTTCCTGGAAATGCGCTACAACGGAGGGGTTCGCATCCTCGTCGGCGTCCTCTGGGTGTTCCGGCTGGCGTTCTGGATCGGAGTCGTCCTCTACGCGGGCGTCACGGCGGCCCAGCGGCTGACCGGCATCGGGTCCTTCACGTTCTGGGTCATCGTCATCGCGTCCATCGTCGTCATCTACACGACCTCGGGCGGCATGTGGTCCGTCGTCCTGACCAACAACCTGGGATTCCTGTTGATGATGACGAGCGTCCTCATCATCCTGCCGGTCGCGATGAAGGCCGTGGGCTGGTGGCCCGGCCTAGTCGCCCACGTCCCGCCGGGGCACCTGGATTTTCTGACGACGGCGGGCAAGTACAGCTGGAAGACGGTCCTGGCGTTCGTGCTTCTGGGTATCCAATGGGCAACCCTCGATCAGGGGCTTCTGCAGTCGGCCTTCTCGGCAAGAGACCACCGGGTCGTTTCGAAGGGGATGGTCCTGTCGGGGATCATGATCACCCCGTTCGCCCTGCTTTGGATCACGCCCGGGCTCGCGGCCCGCATCCTCTACCCGGCCCTCGAAAAGCCGGAGATGGCGGTGCCGACGCTCATCGTCAGCCTCATCCCCCTCGGGGTCCTGGGCCTCGTGACGGTCGGATTCCTCGCCTCGGGGCTGTCCACGATCGGCTCGAACCTGAGCGCGGTCGCGACGCTCATTTCGAACGATCTCTACGGCCGGTTCGTCAATAGGAAAGCGACCTCGAAACAGCTGCTCCGGGCTGTGCGTATCGCCACGGTCTTCGCCGGCCTGCTGATGATCGGCATCACTTATCTCGTTCCCTACCTCGGCGGGGCGGTCGACGCCTACCTGACCATCATCAGCATCATGGATATGCCGCTGTTCGTCATCGCCATCCCGTTCGGCCTGTTATGGAAAAAGACCACCTGGCAAGGCGCCATGGCGGGATACCTCGCCGGATCCGCGACCGGGGCCGTCCTTCGGTTCGGCCTCAACGTGGATGTCGCGCCCGTCACGCTCATCAGCGGTGTTGTCGCCGCGTTCATCTGCCCGGCCGTCAGCCTGCTCACGCAGAGATCGGGCGGGGGCGGCGGCCTGCGTCTCAAAGAAATGTTCGCGGCGGCGAACGCGTCCGGGGAAACCCTCCCGGCGGCGTCGCCGGCCGGAAAAAGGATAGGGGCCTGGATCCTGGGCGCGGGCTTCGCCGTGTTCCTGGCCGGCGTCCTTATGGTCGGCCGCGCCATGAGCGCCGGCTCCGCGGTAGCCGTCGCCGGGATGGTGGTTTATTTTCTGGGCGGAGCCGTCAGGGCCAAGTCGCTGTAAAAAGGACGCCTACACAGCCTTCAGCCAGTTTCGTTCGATCTCCTCGAGGGACTTTCCTTTCGTTTCCGGCAGGAAGAAGATCATGAAAACGAGGTCGCAGGCGCACATCGCGGCGTAGATCCAGAACGCGGTCGAAGAGCTGAGCTTGTCCGAGATGACCGGGAAGCTCAGGGTCACCAGGAAGTCCGCGAACCAGAGAAGAAGGGTCGCGAGCCCCATCGCGGCACCACGCATCCGGATGGGAAAGATCTCGGCCATGACGACCCAGACGAGCGGGCCCATGGCGGAGGCGAAGAAGGCGATATAGAGAAGGATGACGAACAGGAGCGCCGACGGCGGAAGGAACTGGAAGCGGAACGCCGCGCCGAGCAGGACGAGCGAAACGCCCATCCCTCCCGTGGCGATGAGGAGCAGGGGCCGCCGGCCGACCTTGTCGGCGAGGAGGATGGCCACGACCGTGAAGAGCATGTTGACCACGCCGACGATCGCCGATTGGCCGAGGGCCGACATCCGTGCGAAGCCGGCGCTTTCGAAGATGCGGGGGGCGTAATACAGAATCGCGTTGATGCCGGTGATCTGCTGGAAGACGGCCAGGACGACGGCGATCATGAGAGGCCGGCGGAATTTCGGCCCGATGAGCTCGCCAAGGGAGCCTTGTTCCAAGGCCAGTGTCTCCCTAATGTCTCGGATCTCCCGGGCGGCGGCCTCGGCCGTGTCCGACCTCGCCAGCACGCGCCCGGCCTCCTCCTCGCGGCCCTTTTTGACGAGCCAGCGCGGGCTCTCCGGGACGCGGAGGAGGAGCAGGAAAAAGAGGACCGAAGGGACGGCCCCCATTCCGTACATGTAGCGCCAATTCGCCGGGCCGGAGGAGGCGAACGCCCAATTGACGAAATAGGCCAGGAGGATCCCGGTGACGATGGCCATCTGATTGACGGAGACGAGCGCGCCCCTCACCTTGGCCGGCGCGATCTCGGCGATATAGAGCGGCGAGAGGACGGCCGCCGAGCCGATGCCGAGGCCGCCGACGAACCGGAAGACGACGAATTCGGCCATCGTCCGGGCGACGGAGCAGCCGGCGGCCGAAACGAAGAACAGGACGGCCGAGATGAGCATGAAGCGCCGGCGGCCGATCCGGTCGCTCGCGGCCCCCGCCAGGCCGGCCCCGAACATACAGCCGATGAGGACGACGCTCACGGCCCATCCTTCCTGGAGCGAATCGAGCGCGAACTGCTCCTTCATGAAGCGTGTCGCCCCGGCGACGATGGCCGTGTCGAAGCCGAAAATGAGACCGCCGATCGCGGCGACGAGCGTGATGGAAAGGACGTAGAACCCCGATCTCTTCATGCCTCGTTCCCTTTCACGGCGTCGAACATGGCCGCGATGTTCGCGGCCGGCACATCGGCCATGATGTTGTGGACCTGTTGGAAGACGAAACCGCCTCCGGATCGCCACGCCTCGACCTGACGGCGCACATGGTCCGCGACTTCCGCGGGCGTCCCGTAAGGGAGAACGGACTGCGTGTCCGCGCCGCCGCCCCAAAAGACCAGGTCGCGGCCGAAATCCCTCTTGAGCGCGGCCGCTTCCATGCCGCGGCATGAGATCTGGACGGGATTGATGGCGTCGAGGCCCGCGTCGATGAAGTCCGGGAGAAGCTCGCGAACACCGCCGCAGCAATGGAGCATCACCTTGACGTTGGCCAGCTCCTTGGCCCGCCGCCACATCGCTGCATGGCGGGGCTTGAAGAATTCCCGGTAGGCGCGCGGCGAGATCTGGGGGCCCGTCTGCATGCCCAGGTCGTCGCCGAACACGATGATATCGATATAGGGACCGACTTCCGACAGGTACGTCTCCAGGTTCGCCAGGTGAACCTCCACAAGGCGGTCCAGAAAGGCGTGCGCTCTCGAGGGCTCGGCCGCGAGCATCATCAGGAAGTTGTCGTTGCGGAAAAGCATCTGGCCGGTTTCGTATAAATTCCCGCCGAAGAGAGCCAGGAGGGGGCGCGACAGCATGCCACATCGACTCTTCGAAGGCGACCGGGATCGCGCGGAAATCCTCCCAGTTTTCGGCGAACGGGTAATAGGCCTGCTCGAAATGGAGCGCGCCGTCCGGCATGTGAGCAATGATCCTGCCGCTTTTCGAGCGCAAAACCCATCGCCTTTCCAGCCGCTCGGGGATGGACCAGGCAGGTACCTCGCAGGGGGTCCCGTCGGGCAATACCCAGTCGGCCCAATCCGCCTCGTCGGGGGCAAAGGCGCGGCCAAGTTCGATCGTATCCCCGCCGAAGAGAGCGAGGACGTCCTCGTCGATGATGGCGAGCTGCTGGACCATGTCGTAAACGCGGACCGGCTTCTCTTCCAATCCGAGGTGCTTGCGAAGCCGCGCATAGGCGATGGCGGCGATCCCCGACGACCGGTGTCCGCCGAAGTCGACCGGGATACGATCCGGCTCCCGGTGATCCATAGCCGCCAGGACCCGCTCCCGGGAATTCACGGCTCCACCCCGATCATGCCGGCAATATATCGCCCGCCACCCAGGGCTGTCAATTAAAACGGGTCCCCTCTTTGCTGTCGGACCTTATCAACATCATGCCCGCCCGGATTCAGAGGAAGGGGGAGCGTCTTATGAACCGGCGCTTGACAAGTCATATAGATAGGACTACTATAGGGACATAATATAGGACAATTAATTACTATATAGCTAATAAATAATATAATACCATGGACATAATAGGGGACATAGATGAGAACATATGAAAGAACCCATCCCTGGATTAATTTTCGCGCAGACTTAAGCAAAGCCCCAGCGTCTCTTTGGATAATGCTGGGCGAGTGTCAATCAAAATGCGAACATATCGCTAATGTCCCCCTCCGCCCAGATACAAGACAAAGGCTTCAACTCATCTATCTTGCCAAAGGAGCGGCGGCAACCACGGCCATCGAAGGTAACACGTTGACCGAAGAGCAAGTCCAGCTTCTCCTCCAAGGGAAATTGTCTCTTCCTCCTTCCCAAAAGTATCTGGAAAACGAGGTCCAGAACATCATTGACGCTTGCAACCTGATGCTGCAGTCCATTATGGCCGGAGAGGTCCCTCAACTAAACCCCGATAGGATCAAGGAGATCAACCGACTTGTCCTGAAGGACCTCCAGCATGAATCCGAGGTCATTCCGGGAGAGTGCCGCGCGCATTCCGTGACGGTCGGCCGGTACCTCGGAGCACCGGCTGAGGACTGCGAGTTTCTGATCATCAAGCTATGCGATTGGCTGAACGGAGACGATTTCAAGCCTCCCCAAGGCCTGGTAATCTCCTATTCCATCCTGAAGGCGGTCATCGCTCATCTTTATATCGCCTGGATACACCCATTCGGTGACGGGAACGGGCGAACGGCGCGACTCGTTGAATTTCAAACCCTGATCGCGTCCGGAGTTCCTTCTCCAGCGGCCCATTTATTGAGCAATCATTTCAATTTAACCCGAGCCGAATATTATCGGCAGCTTGACCGCACCAGTAAGTCCGGAGGGGATATGCTGCCTTTCGTCACGTATGCCGTACAGGGATTATGGGACGGACTGAAGGGCCAGCTCGACATGATATGGGAACAACAATGGGATATCACCTGGAGGAACTATGTCCACGAAAAGTTCCGAGATAAATCAGGGATGACCCATCACCGCCGACGACATCTTGCTTTGGATCTTTCAAGAGAAACGACTAGTGTTCCTCTCGGATCCATTACCGGGATCAGCCCCAGGATCGCCGCAGACTACGCCCATAAGACAAAAAAAACATTGGTAAGGGACCTTAATGAGCTCATGAGGCTCGGCTTAATAGAACGGGGACCGGACGGGTATAGGGCCAAAAGGGAGATCATCTTATCTTTTCTGCCGCCCAAAGCCGCATCTACCCCAAAGTAACCGCGGAAAGACGAGCCGGTCGGGGAATTAGGAGACCGGCATTGTGTCCCTCTTATCTTTTCAGATCATCCCACTTTTCGTTCGGGCCGGGAGGCTCGACGCGCCCGCCGAGGGTTTTGCCCAGGAATTCCTCGATCGCCGCATAGCGCCTGAGTACGCTAAAGATCCCCCCTCCGCCCAAGTGGCCGGCGTTGCCGAAGACGAGATAGGTGACTTCTTTCCCGTTCTTCCTCACGGCCGCGGCCATTCGTTCGGCCTGTTCCAGGTTGACCCGCGTATCGTTCGCGTTGTGGGAAATGAAGAGCGGCCGGACGATCCGGTCCGCGGCGAAAACGGGGCTGATGCTCTTCAGGAATTCCGGATCCTTGCCCATCCGCTTTTCGAACCGGGCCCGGCTCGTCGTCCAGCGGGCGGGCATGGCCGCCAGGAAGGCGTTCAAGTCGCTGATCCCGCTCATGTCCACCCCGCAGCAGAATTCCAGCGGCCGGAAGGCCAGGCACGCCAACGCGGCATATCCGCCGAAGCTCCCGCCCATGACGGCCACCCGCCGGGGATCCGCGATGCCCTTGGCCACGGCCCAATTCTTCCCGTCCACAAGATCCTGGATGATCTTGCCTCCCCACTCCAGATCGCCGGCATTCTGATAGGCCTTGCCGTAGCCCGTCGAGCCACGGAAATTCACCTGGAGGACGGCGTAGCCGCGGTTAGCCAGCCATTGGACGATGAAATTGAGGCTCCAGGTATCCCGGGTCCAGGGCCCGCCGTGCACGAGGACGACGAGGGGAAGCCCTTGGGCCGGGACGCCCGGCGGACAGGTCAGATAACCGTGGATGGTCATGCCGTCAGTGGCCCGGAAGCCGACGGGTTCCATCTTCGCGAACTCGAAGCGTTCGAGCTTGGGGTCCTCGGAGAACAGGAATTCGGCCTTCCTGGCGGATCGATCGAAGAGGTAATAGACGGTCGGGCTGTCGGGAGCGCGGAAGCGTACGACCCAGGTCCTGTCCGCTCGGTCCCGGCCTCTCACCAAGATCTCGCCCTTCCGGACGGTCTCGAGGAACTCATAATCCTCCGCAACGTCCTTGTCGAAGAAGGTCCACTCCGACCTTTCCTTCAGAAAGGACACCCCTTCGAGCGTGTTCCCGACCGGGTCGATCATCCAACCGTCCACGTCGAAATGCGGATCGGCACCCAGGGCTTTCCTCTCGCCCGTCCGACAGTCCACTTCGAGAAAGCGTTCCGCGTCGGCGTCGAGACTCGTGACGATCCAGAGCTTGTCGTTGCCCTCATTGAATCCGACGACTCCCGTATTGTCCGAGTCGATCTCGCCGGGGCCCCAGCGGAGGAGCTGCCGCCAGGGTAGCGCCGCCCCGTCGCGGACGAGGATCACGGTGGAACCGTCCGGCTTCTTCAGAGTCGCGGCCCTCACGACCATGTCGTTGTCCGCGACGAAGCTGTCCACCTCGCCGGGATTCTCTGCGACAAGCTCGAGGGCTCCCGTCTTAAGGTCCAGGCGATGGACGTCGCGGAGCCGCCGGTCCCGGGCGTTCAAATGGATGAGGACCCTGTCCGGATATTTCGGGTTGCGGATGAGTCCGCTGGCCCTGACATCCGGGAGGGGAGTGAGATCGCGGACGGCCCCCGTTTCGATATCGACCTGAAACAGGTGAAATGCCTCGTCTCCGCCCTGATCCTGGAAATAGAGAAGTTTTTCCCCGTCATACTGCCAAAAAAAGGAATTTATCCCCTGCTGGATATCACGGGTGATAGCCCGGTCGTCGTTCAGGCCGAGAGTCTTGATCCAGACGTTGGAGACACCTTCGACCGAGGCCACATAAGCCAGCCTTTTCCCGTCCGGCGAGAGCTTCGGCAAGGTCCGATTAGCGTCCTCCAATATGAGGGCGCGCGGAAGCAGGGGCGGAAGCTCGGCTCGGAGACCTGGGCCGCCCCAGAGACAAAGGACACCGAAGATCAGGAGCCCCGGGATCCTTCTTATGTCACGACACATCATCAGCCGTCCCTTTCACTCCCAAATCCCGGTCCCTTTACTTAGACGTGCGGGTACGGAAGACGGATGGCAACGTCGGGAAAAGGGGCGCCGGTCAG
>CAVZBY010000006.1:0-120703 GCA_963773685.1 Candidatus Aminicenantota bacterium | reverse complement strand
CTATTTGTGTAGGTCGCGAATGGCAGTTACCAGCCCTGTTTAAATGAACTAATATAGAACCCATTCGCAATCAAATTCGCTTATGCGGCATGACCTATGGGGCCGGAGATTATGGACTTAATCATCTAAGTGACACGCAATGCTGTTGTGGGATTGATAAGTATGCGGGCTTTATTAATTGTTTCCGTGGAAATATACCGGGCTTGATCCGAACAGCGAAGATTGGGACGGATGCGATATCCAGAGGATAAACTGATTGATTATTTCCCTGGAAACATGAGGGATGTCCTGAATTCTAAGTGCCGTATCCCCGGTTCAGATCATACGGTACAGACATATATAAAAGCAAAGTGGAATCGTCCAGGTACCGTAAATGCTCCTGACCAATATTTAGGTATAGCTTGGCTTCATGAGAAAGATCAAGATGGAATGTGCGTCTATCAAAAGGAGGATGTGCAATGATAAAAAATAATGGCCCCAATATTGAAGAAAAGAATATTGACATTGATACTGCTTTTGGAAAGCTCTTGCGAACCCCAAAAGATAAGGACGATCTATATACAGATCTAAAAGGGATGATTAAACATCAAATTAGTCTGACAGATACGGTTGAGACGCGAAGGATTCAGATGAACCAATTCGCGTTACAAACTTTAGCCTTTTCTGTGGCTGCAATTGGACTCCTTGTAACGATTGCCGATCATGAATATACGCCCCTGTTACGCGGGATGATCGCCTTCTTAGGGACCTATGCGGTGACAGCACTTGTAACGTCGGTAGTTTATATGCAGCAAAGCTCTTTCCGCTATCCGTTTTTAAGCCTTCCAAGATACACAAATAAGTGGAAATGGTTTTATTATGGGGAACCCGCATGTCACAAAGATATCGCTTAGCCTGAAAAGCTTAGTATTTAAAAGCTCCAAGTTTATTAGGGTTGAAAGTGATAAGTTTATTAATAGTCTTTTATTCATTATTGACTCAATTACAAATGAAACAGAAGAAAAGGCTATCCTTGACGCCGTTCAACAATTCCATCTCTTGCAGGCCCACAATTGTTATAAAAATGGATTTTACCTTCAACTCGCAAAGATACGCAAAGTCGGCACCTACATTTCTTTAGCAACATTTCTCTTTTTTCCATTTTATATTGACCTTTTTAAGCTTGCCATTATGTCGCCTCAAATCGAGCGAGTGGAAAATAAAGCTGGTGATATTCCTATTGAAAACAACCCTTTTTTATGGTGGCTAAATACTAAACAGCTTCATTGAGCTCTTCTTAGAATAGAATAAAGTTGCGCTTGTCCAGGGTTGGTCGGAGAAGTGATATTCTTGACATAAGTATTTGGTTAACGATAGAGTCTCTTTGCGTGGCAAAGGCGATTAAAACATTGTTTCGGGGGGAAATATGATTACAGCCAATGTGTTGCAACGTACGTTTAAAATCAAAGCTGGGGAATCAATTGGCACTTGCTTCACAATCGATTGGGAAGGCCGTCAATACCTGATTACAGCTCGGCATATTGTTAAGTCTCTGGCAACGAACACACTGGTTTCAATATTTCATGAAGGGAAATGGAAGGACTTGTCTGTCAACGTTGTAGGGCACGGCCAGGACTCAATGGATATTAGTGTTCTCTCTCCTTCTATTCAGCTTAGCAGAAAGGAGCTGTCGTTGCCCGCTACGACGGCTAAGATTACGTTAGGACAAGACGTTTATTTCTTAGGATTCCCTTATGGCCTGCATTCAGAAGTGGGCGAAATCAACCGAAACTTCCCGTTTCCGTTAATTAAAAGGGGGGCGCTCTCGGCTGTCGTTAAAGGGGATAGCGGCGAGATGATCCTCTTGATAGATGGGCATGCCAATCCCGGCTTCTCTGGAGGCCCCGTTGTTTTTTCGGAAATAGGCCGGCCTTTGAACGAATTGAAGGTTGCTGGAGTGATATCAGCACATCGTGCTGTGCTAACGCCCATCGTTTCAGCCGGTAAGAAAACAGGCTTGGAAGTTTACGAAAACACGGGCATCATCATTTCCTATGAAATTAAGCCCGCATTGGAATTAATTAAAGCGAATCCTATTGGCTTTCCAATTGATTGATCGGTATATCAGGAGAAAACTGAAGGCTCAGAAGCGTAGGTCTTGATACTTTAGCATAGCTCAGCTTAGCTAATATGACGCCCCTGCGCCTGGAGGAGCAGTTCGGTTTCTGACCCCCCCTAGGGAGAAAACGAAAATCGATAAGGAACCGCTTTGTCTGTGAATGCCCCCTTCTTTGCTTAAGCCCTCTGGAGAAGCCATATCTCAGGCCCACCGAAATTTATAGCTTTAAATCCTTAAGGTCGATAAAATAAACTCAACGACAGGTTCAAATCGTGAGCCTATAGCCAGCCGAAAACCGGCAAGGAGGCAAGATGCTCGGACTCAGTTTGGATCTAATGGCGCTATTGGGGGGCCATCAGCAATCCGTTCACCCCCCATATCAGCGAAGTTATGAATGGCATTGCGATAATTGGCAGAGGCTTATTCGTGATGTAATGAACGTAACTACCCGCCCAGACCCCCCACACTGGATGGGAATATTCCTTAGGACTGGCGGGATACCCGTCCCAAATACCCTAAATAAACAGCATATCGTCGTCGATGGTCAGCAACGGCTCGTAACCTTAAGGCTTTGGCTCGCAGCTCTCGAACATGCTGCTGAGGACCTGAAAAGCCCCTTGCCATCATTTGATTACGCAGACATAATTGTCCAAGACTGAGACATGCCGTCATATCAGGCGGCCTTAAACAAGCAGTGGAAAAACCAATTCTGGATAAATCGCTTAGATCATGTACCGATTGCCGCTTATGGATATTTCCGGTGGATTCTTTGGCTGGGCCAAGATGCACTGCTTGCCGAAGAACCCATTAAATTGCCGAAATTCAGGAAAACGCCGACATCGCTTGAAGATGGCTGGACTCAATACTGCGTGAAAAAAGGAATCCAAAGGGCAAACCCGCCAACTTAGGTATGTTGAGAGACGCTACTCTTTACCATCTAAATATATGGACTCTAGAGCATCAGCCGAAGGTGGATGAATCACATGCCGAGATTTTTGATACACTGAATGGGGCGCGAATTCCATTAGAACCATTTGACCACGTCCGCAACTCCCTATTCATTAGAATAACCCCGGACGAACTCGCCAAGAAGACTTTTGATGAGATTTGGGCCCCCCTAGAAAAGAAGATAAGAGGTTCTGCAACAAAGAGAATCAAATCACAAACGCTGTTCTTATATGATTATGTAATTAGCCGAGGGGAATCTAAGAATCAGGGACCGATTAATTCTCGCCGGGGAGCAGCGCATTTTGCCTATATGACCCAGGGCTTGAAGGACCAGGCCCTTGTCGATTTCGTGCGGGATAGCGTTGCCCCATCAATGTCTTGTTGGCCGACAATATTAGGGCGTGCAAATGATGTAGAAATCAATGGAGTGTCTGTTACCCTTAAACCCGAGACACAACAACTCTTACAGTCAATTCGTGAACTAAGTGCTGTACCTGGTAGTGCCCGCAATCATGTTCTATATGGTGAATTTCATGGCGGGCACATATTCCGAAGATGAATTCTGCAAATACCTCCGACTCCTTGAGGCTTATATCGCACGATGGATATTGGGTGGTCGTCCCTTGTCGCCCTTGAGGGCAAAGTTTATGCAAATACTGGGAGAAATTGATGGGCGGACAGATTTTGGAACCCTAAAAAAGTATTGAGTGCAGATTGGATAGATGACGATATTATCAAGAAGCTTGCAATAGCCGGGATGCACCCATATTATGAAAAGGCAAAGGGTATCAGGATTGGAGCAATTTTAGGGAATCGAAAGCGAGTCAGTCGGTAAGAGTTCATATTGGTTCCAGCTCGGGAAAGCCCCTGGCCAGTTTACGGTTGAGCACATATTCCCCCAAACATCAGTTAAGTGGGAAACTGACCTTAAATTATGGCATCAGCCCATAAGTGTAATGAAAAGTCTCGTTCATACTTTAGGAAACCTGACACTTGTTACGGTTGAACATAACTGTTCGGTTAAAGATGCCGCATTCGAAAAAAAGGTAAAACATCCATCAAATACTCCAACCACTCCTTTGAAGTTGAACGACTGGTGGCTCGGTCAAAAACAATGGACAGCTAGGAAATTAAGGCAAGGACAGAAATGTTGATCTCTCTCGGACTTAAGCACTGGAAGATTAATTGAAGTAATGAGTAATCCAAACTATAGGGGATTGAGTCCGGCCTCTGTCCGGGCAAGTAATGCTGGAAGAGGAGCAAGCAAGAAAAAAGATACAAAACCCGAATTGATGTTGCGAAAAGCCCTTTTTCAAGTTGGTCTCTACCCTGGGAAAAGTAAATCACAGTTTACCTGGAAAGCCAGATCTTGTCTTTATGAAATTAAGAGTTGCTATATTCTGTGATGGTGATTTTTGGCATGGGAGGAATTGGCTGGAGAGAAAAAGTAAACTTGAAAAGGGCCATAACGCTCAATACTGGATTAAAGAACAGAGAAAACAATAGGAAACGCGATCGCAGAAATTCCCGGTTATTACGTAAGGATGGTTGGATGGTCCTTAGAGTCTGGGAATCAAAAATTAGTGCCAATGCAAGATCAGTTGCAGAAAGAATAGCACGGAGAGTCAATTAGCTTGAATGAGGGGTAGGATATGGCAGAAGTTGATTATGCACGAGCCTTGGTAAGTGTCCTTGGAGAGTCCAACTGGCTAGGGATAGTGCTAGCGAAAGCCTACTTGAAATTGATGGAAGCACTTGATGAAGAAGCAATAGCCAGACAGTTATATTCTTCTGGCTCCTTTACCCTCAAAAGAGCAAAGGAGCTGATACCGAGAATGAAAAGCAGACGGATTCAGCTCTTTGATTCCCAAGCGTGAGAAAACAGGATCAGCTGAAAACCCCATTACGAAACTATTCCCTGCAGCCATTACCGAGCAACTGTTTCTAACTAGGGTTGATTCATTATGGGAACAAAGAACCGACGGTTGATTGCGAAGATAAGAGATTTGCGGGCCATACTCTGGTTGATTTTGACCTAAAAGAGGGACAAAACGAGCTTCCGATAAATGTGAAGAACGCAGGAACAAGATTTGAGAATGCTCAGCAACTGGTTGGGATTGCCCCAAATGATTGTATCCCTATTCCTGCTTACAAAGCTTACGACGCAATCGAAAAAGCCCCGAATCTCCTATATGCAATTTCTGTGGACTATTCACTAATTGAAACCATAAAAACCCATTTGGTTCCCCAATTCGAGGCTGAGGAAAGTATAGCTTGGGAATTCCTTAACTCTTACTCAGGTTCGAGAATTAGGGATGCTGAGGATAAGTTCATTTATGGCATGACAATGAAGCATTGGGACCGATTATACCCAATCGTCGCGGCTTCCACTTTTTGTGTTATCTCAGCAAGGAAAGTCATACGGGTATTGCAGACGATGCCAAAACGAACACCTGGGATAGGGTTGAGAGCCTGGGGAACTGGTGCAAGTGCGGAAGTCAATGTTCATATTTCGATTTCGCAAGAGACAAAGCCTTGGGCCGAGATCTCTCAGCGTATATGTGTGATAATGGAATCTGACTATATTGTAAATGCTATTAATAGAAAGAGGACCGAGGTTGTTTATGACCCGGAGATCTAATTAATGATTGTTGTTAGCCTATTTTCTGGTTGCGGAGGGCTGGACTACGGATTTGAAAGGCGCGGTTTATTGGGTAGAGTTTCCAACGATTATGACAAACATTCGTGCGCGACCCTAGACTAAATAAGCAGAAACATAATGAAGCACCGTCCAAGAATGAACTTCAACTAGGAACTATTCGATTCGTCCAAAGGTCGCCGAATGTCCTAATCGGAGACCTCCTTGCAACCCTTTCAAAATCGGCTTATTCGATACAAGGCGCTTACCTGCGGATGAAAAGACCCTCGGCAGAATACTCTTCAACCACTATTTCGCTTGGTTCAACTGCCTCAAGTCTTTCTTCTTGAAAACATCCACCGCCTTGACTGCGACAGCGGTGAAGAAGAAAGATTTCAGTTGTATTTCTGAAGAGATCACAAATTAAACACAGACGTCAAGCTCCTTCGTCCCATCATCGGCTGTCCTAAATGTCACAATCGGATCCACTTCGTGCGCTTTTTTTTTGATAGCAGAACACAGATGGCAATAAATCCAATTTTACCAAAACCGAGCACCATCACCCGAGGAGGGCGGGCGACTTAGATGCCAAGGATCAGAGGGAAATATCCGTGCACATCAGAGGAAGCTATAGAGAAATCCCCTTCGATTCGTCACAGAACTTGAAAGTCAGACGGCAGATGAGCAGACCTTCTCCCTTCGATCCCCAGGGAGGCCGAAGACTATCTTGGCGTACGGATGGGAAAGATCGGACTCCGTTATTTCGGTGGAGAACGAGGGTCTCGGGCTTCCTCTCGAATTAGCAAGGCGGCCGATTGGACGTCAAGCCCAGACCTGGTCTCAAAGTGGCCCGTTTCATTGGGGAACTGCAGGCGGCTATCATGGCAAATGGCTGCCATACAAACATGCCCTATGGAATTTAAGATTTCCGGACCCCAAGTAGAAATCCACAGGCACAATAGGAACGCCGTGCCATCACTTATGGCAGAGATACTTGCGGTTCAATAGGTAGTCAGTTTTCTGGCAAGAAATATCATAATATGCCGCTTCTAACGTTCCTCGTAAAGGAAGCATTCCCCTCCCCGAAAAACTCAAGCCGTGCCCAATAAATATAATCATTTAGTAGGTGAACACTCACCCCATCCAGGTCCTGGAATGGGGCCTTCCTATAAGAAACCTTAGACCTTTAGTAAAACCCATAAGGAGGCCGGGGGAGACAACTGGTGCCAGAGCTCCTTGATCTGCAGACGCCAAGGGCGGACTGGAGCGGGCGGTCATTGACATCGCCGCGCGGCCGACGGTATTTTAATAGCGCGGTTAGGCTGTGGTATTAAGCCTCCAGAGCGGCTTCTTACCACGTTCCGAAAAAAGGAATAATTCTATCATTCTGCTAACAAGGCATTAAAAATGATAAGTTATTTTTTCAGGGGAAGCTATCAAGTTTCATATTGAGCGAATTGAACATATTTCTGTAAGTCTAGACCAAATCGCATAGGGACCGGATACTGCCTATTTCGTGAGATGAACGGCGAAAACTATCAAGTACTTTAGATGATTATGTGGGTGACTTTAGTAGGGGGACGTGGTGGGTGTCGTCACCAAATGGTGGATTTCATATCTTTCTTAAGAAAGAAGATGCGGCGCAATATTGGGTGGAAAGCAATGACGACATTATAATTGAAAAGATTCATTTTAAAGAAATTATTAGAACTGGCTTCTATGGAAACAAGGCAATTGTGAAAGTTAAGAGGATATATATAGTTCCAAAAAATCCAGGCTTCTTCTGGGAGCTGTTAATGTATTTTAAGCCCTGGAATCCGAATAAATAGGTGAGCTGGCCTATGCCCCCCTCCAGCCGATTTTCCTTTCTTTATAGATGGGGCTGGGGAGACGTTGGCGCCGGTGCGTATTCCGAGGGATTCCGGCCACTCATTCCGACAGACAGCCAAAAAACGGCCGCTTTCCCGTAAGAATCAGTGTCCGGCTTCGCTCGGAATGGTGGCCGCGTTCGTCGGAATACCCGGCCGGAATCCCTCGGAATACGCAGCAGGAGCTCCCCGGATCTGCGGGACGCCCGAGAGCGGACCAGGCCTCAAATAGAGAGACGGAGGCGGGGGGGGGTCTCATCTGGCAAAGAGGAATTATCAGGGCTTGCTCTCGAAGTTAGCAACGACCTATGATTAAGGGGGGGCGAAACCGCCAAAGGCAGCCTAGTAAGGGACAGACAGCGATGAGATCTATACGAGTGGTCTTTTTAAGGGTGAGGTTTTTTCGAGTGGTCTTCTTTTTGATACCCATCTTAATATTCATCATAGCTTATGATTCTTTTGAAGCCAATAAAAATTGGCAGGCAATTGGAGCCTTAGCTTCTACCTTCGTAATATTTTGGGTAGTGTTTCAACAATTAATTCTTAGATGGCTCGCTAGGCCCATTTTAGATATTCCGGATTATAAGCACGAACCTCCTTTTTTTAGGCAAGCCCCAGGGACCTATGACAATGGAACTAAAATTGCAAAAGGTTGTTATTGGGCAAATCTTTTATTAATAAATCAGGGAGAAACAGTTGCAAATAATGTGCAACCCCAACTCAGTGCAATTTGGGAATATAGAAATGGAGAGTGGCACAAAGAACCCAACTGGTTATCCGTTGGGCTCAAATGGATTTTTGATGAGCAAAATGAAAAACCCACAGAAGATAAAAATTTGGTGCCCCATCGATTATATCGTTTCAATCTTCTAACTGTATCAACGCTCCATCCAGATATATTTAGATTGCTCATTATTTTTCCGACGACCGGGCAGAGATGGGAATTTCCGATAGGAAAGTATTGCTTTGAAGTCACTGTCTCGGGTGAAAGAATAAAACCCATTATGCGATACTATTGGGTGGATTTTCGTGAGGATAGCATAAACGATGACTATAATTCAGTAAAAAACAAGATTATCATTGAAGTTCATAAGAGTCCGCCAGAATAAATAAATTGTCTTCAGAAAACCAAAGCATCTTACCTGCATCAGAAGCGGAAATAGGGGTGTGAGAAAGAGAAAAAGGTTCTTCTGTTCGTTGACGCGGCAGATTGATGGAGACTCGGACCTAAGAAGTTTCGAGAGTATTGTGACAGATTATATTGAAAATGCCGGAAAATTACGGTTTCGGACTGAAGAGGGGGAATCTTGCTATCATCACGATATTATATTCTTTTCTCGCTTGACGTTCTTGGATGCAGTCCCGGCGCGCTTGAGCCGGGGATCCCCCTTTGGAACCGGAAGCCCTCTTTTTCGAGCTACCATCCCGAAATCCTCAAGTCTCACGCCATAAATCCCTTTCTTGCGCTTTTCTCCCATTATGAATGGTTCGAGATATTTTTTCGCATATGCTTGTGCCGAGGCTGACCTAGACGAAAAGTCAAGTATTTTCCATTCCTCCGGCGACAATCGCCTGCTATCGAAAAGATGATGATGAGTTGGGCAAAGATATAAATAGTTTTCTTCCGCGCTGGGTCCACCCATCATTCGGGGCACGATATGGCAATAATCTGTTATTCGCCTTTCTCCGCATACTTCGCAAGGATCATAGATATCATTCTTTGATCGCTGTTGCCGGTTTACGTAGTCTTCCAACGAAAGCGTTGTTGAAGAAAGAGGAATCCTGATACCAAATTTGCTCTCAAATACCTTTTGACCAATCCAAGATTGTAAGAGAGCGAATATCTCATTCCGTAGATTGATCATTTCGTTGTTCAACGAATGCGTAATCGGCAGCTTACGAGTAATTATGCCCCGATGCTTTTCAACCACTTCGGCCAATTTTGTTCTAAACTCAGAGGTTTCGTGGTAAAAAATTCCATACATATACTTTTTTTGTCTTTTTCTATTCGTCATTTTTTCGCCCTATTCAGAATACTACGTTAAGCCTTAGCTGGCCGGTGCCTAATTTTACTATCTTTCTCATCTCGGAACTTGATCTCGCCGTCCCCCATAAATACGATTACCGGCTCCGGGAGCAGCTGAATGAGTTCATTTGCATCAGAAAAAATCTTTTTGGTTTCTCGATATTTCAATGGATTCGCCATTTCGGCTACTTCTTCTAAATCAATACCGTCAAACTTAGGCTTGCCTCGTAAAACGCTAGGTAGCCCTCCGTGTTGGATCGTATGTCTCAATTCAATCGTTAGTTTAAAAGCCTTAATCTTTTCGTTAAGGCGGACCTCAGAAATATCAATGTTTCGGTGGTTATCCCGGGCTAGTATAAAGATCTTTTTTGCGGTTTGCCTAAAAGTATAGTCAGTGAAATTCGTCTCACATTTTTCGGAGCGAGAAAGAGAGGCCATTGCCCTATTACAGATAAACTCAGGATAGAGCCTGATCCAAGCGACAAAATTAGAGCAATTTTGATATGCCAATTTTGCCAAATACGGGTCCCCCAGGTTTTGTTCATAGGAAGCAATCTCGGTTGCCAGTTTATTCTCAAAATACTCAATGTGCGCATATAAATAACTGCAATTCCCCAAGCCACCGATCAAACTACTTGCGTTAATTGAGAGTCTCTTTCTAATGTCTGTTTCGTTCATCAAGCCCTCCCGCGCTAAGTATTTACGGAACGTTTTAAACTGTCAAGAAAGGCCCCTTCCTTTTTTGTGACCATCTTGTGACACATTAGATTGAAAACGCTAGAAAATTACGGTTTCGGACGGAAAGACGGAAGGCCCGAGGACGGCATCATTAGGCTCACATAAGTATCATATTTCTTAAAGGGATAGAAGTGCCGGAGGAGGGGATCGAACCCACACCCGAGTTGCCCCGGACGGGATTTTGAGTCCCGCTCGTTTTTTGTAACTAACGGAGACCTCTCCCCGTGTCACAAATATGTCACAGATTCGATTGAAAAGCGGATAAACTACTGTATTGGAGCGTAAAAGACAAAACAGGGCAAATGCTTGGAATTATAGGGAAATAAGATGGGGTGAGTGAGGGGATTTGAACCCCCAACCTTCGGATCCACAGTCCGATGCTCTAACCAGGTTGAGCTACACTCACCGCACGCTTGAAAAGCACCAAATTCTCGCATCTCGAGACGGTTTTGTCAACCGGAGCGGGGAGGGGGCGGAATGGGCCGAAGAGGCAGGAGAAGAGAAGGCGCAGGCGGAAGAAGAATAAAGAGAAGACGCAGGCTGAAGCCTGAGGCTACAATCAAGACGCAGCACGAAGCAAGAGGTCTGTCAGCCCTTCTGCCCTTCGATGAGGTCGAGGACGTCCTCGGAATCGCGCCACTGGGGCCGCCAGCGGACCTGGAGGCCCAGATAGACCTTGGTCTCCAGGACCTCCTCGATCTCTTTCCGGGCCTCGATGCCGATCATCTTGATGAGCGAGCCGCCCCGCCCGATGATGATCTTCCGCTGGTTGTCCTTCTCGACGAAGATGGAGGCCTGGATGAAGGTCAGAGGCCTCGGGTTCCCGTCCTTGTCCGTCTGGGTCTTCTTCTCGATGCTGTCGATATAGACGGCCGTCTCGAACGGCAGCTCTTCCTTGACGTGGTTGAGGATCTTCTCCCGGACGATCTCGGCGAGGAGGAACCGCTCGGACTGGTCCGTTATCTCGTCGTCCGAATAGACCTTCTCGGCCTCCGGCAGGGCCTTGAGGACGAGGTCCTCGAGGACGCCGACGTTGATGCCGGTGAGGGCGGAGATGGGGACGATCTCCTTGAAGGGCAGGAGGTCCTTGTAGTGTTCGATGATGGGGAGGACCTTGTCCTTCCGGACCGCGTCGACCTTGTTGATGAGCAGGAAGATGGGCTTCAGCTTGATCTTCTTGAGGACCTCGATGACGAACTCGTCGCCGTGGCCGAAGGGCTGGGTGGCGTCGATGAGGAGACAAAGAAGGTCGGCCGTCTCCAGGGAGGAGAAGACGAAGTTCATCATCCTCCGGTTGAGGGTGTGGAGGGGCTTGTGGATGCCGGGATTGTCGATGAAGATGATCTGGCCCCGGTCGGAGGTCTTGATGCCCAGGATGCTGATGCGGGTCGTCTGGGGCTTGTCCGAGACGATGGCGATCTTCTGGCCGAGCAGGGCGTTGATGAGCGTCGACTTGCCGACGTTGGGGCGGCCGAGGAGGGCCACGGTGCCGACCCGGACCCCGGGCTTCTTCGGCGGCTCGGGGACGACGGCTTCTACGGCCGGGCGCTTCTTCGCCGGGGCCTTTTTCGGCGCGGTCTTCCCGGCCGCGGGCTTCTTTACGGCGGCTTTCTTTGCCGGCGCCTTCGCGGGGGCGGCCTTCGCGGCCGCTGTCCCCTTTTTCGCCTTGGCGGTCTTTTCCTTGATCTCTTTTTCCATATTCCCCTTCTTTGACGTGATCGGCCGGGACGTCCCGGCCGTCGCCTTAGCCTTTCCGGATCCGGACCTTCTTGATCTTCTTCTGGTCGATGTCCAGGATCTCGAACTTCAGTCCCTTGATGTCGAGGACCTCGCCCTTGGCCGGGAGCCGGCCCAGGTTGTGCGTGACGAGGCCGCCGACGGTGATGAAATCGTCCTCGGCGAGCTCCAGGTCGAAGATCTCTTCCATCTCCTCGACCTCGACGCCTCCCGAGACCGTGTAGTCATCGGGCGCGTTCTGGACGATCTCCGCTTCCTCGGTGTCGTATTCGTCCTGGATCTCGCCGACGATCTCCTCCACGACGTCCTCCATCGTCACCAGCCCGGAGACGCCGCCGTGCTCGTCGACGACGACGGCCATCTTCTGCTTGGCCTTCTGGAGCTCCTTGAGCAGGTCGGCCACTTCCATCGATTCCGGGACGAAGATGACCGGGCGGACGAGGGCCTCGATGGGCTGGCCCTTGTGCTTGGCGTCGGCGTACTCGATGATGTCCTTGGCCATGACCATCCCCTCGACGTTGTCGACGCGGTCCTTGTAGACGGGGATGCGGGAGTACTTCTCCCGGATGATGAGGTCCTTGAGGTTGTCGATGGTCGCGTCCTTCCGGATGCAGACCATGGAGACCCGGGGGGTCATGATCTCGCGGACGACGGTGTCCCCGAATTCGACGACGCTCCGCAGGAGCTCGTCCTCGCCCTTCTCGATGATCCCCTCCTCGCGGGCCTCGTCGAGGAACGTCTCGATCTCCTCGTCGGAGGCCTCGCGCTCCTCGTCCTTGTCCTCCTTCTCCTCGCGCTCGACGAGGTCGCGGGCCAGGAAGAGGATGGGGGCGCCGAGGGCGCGGAACATCCGGGCGGCCGGGAGGAACGCCTTGAAGACGGCGTTCTTGCCCCGGAAGTTCAGGAGCCGCGGCACATAATCGAAGAACACGGTCGCCACGGCCACGGCGGCGAGGAAGAGCCAGAGCGGGGAGAGCCGGAGCCCGGGGAAGACGACCGTCAGGTAGACGAGGAAGGCGATGATGACGGCCGAGCGCAGGTACTCCACGGCGATCCGGGTGTCGTCGAAGTCCCTGAGGACGGCCTGGCGCTCGGCCTTGCCCCGCTCCTCGAGGAACCGGCTGACCTGGATCTTGGAAAAGGAGGCCAGGGTGATGTGGAAGAGCGAGAGGACGAAGGCCGCCAGGAAGCTCAGGGCGAGCCCGGCCCAGGCCAGGAATTCCGCGGTCATGCGTCCTCCCCGAAAAGGAGGAGGCGCAGGGACCGTTCCTCCGCCCCCGGCCCGGCGCCGTGCCCGAAGCCGGCCAGGTGGAGGAACCCGTGAAGGACGAGGATCTCGATCTCGCGCCCGAGGGCGTGTCCGCGGGCCTTGGCCTGGCGGGCGGCCGTCGGCACGCTGATGACGATGTCGCCGAGGGTGAACCGGCCGTCCGGCCCGCGGCGGCCCACGGGGAAGCTCAGGACGTCGGTCGCGGCGTCCTTCTTCCGGTACGTCCGGTTGAGGGTCCGCATGGCCTGCATGCCGACGAAGACCACGGAGAGATCGGCGTCGGCGAGGCCGTAGCGTCCGGCCAGCCGCTCAATCAGGCTCTTGATCCTTTTCGGGTTGAGCGGGTGCCGGCGCTGTCTGTTGATGATCGCGACCATTATCCTTCCTCGGGGCCTGGGCCCGTTTTTCCTTTTTCTCCTCGAACTCGAAGCCCGGATACTCGACCCGCGGGTGATAGACCGCGTAGAGAATGGAGAAGAAGGACGCCGCGGCCGTCCGCAGGTCCCTCAGCGAGAAGTCGCAGTCGTCGAGCTGTCCGTCCTGGAGGTAGCTGTTGAAGATCTCGGTGATGAGCCTCCGGAGGCTGTCCTTGGTCGGCGCCCGCAGGCTTCGCGAGGCCGCCTCCGCCGAATCGGCCAGCAGGACCAGGCCGGCCTCCTTGCTCCTCGGCCGGGGGCCCGGATACCGGTAATCCTCCTCGCCGATCTTCTGGAGGTCGGGATCGTACTTCTCCTTGGCCTTCTGGTAGAAGTACCGGACGAGGGAGCTCCCGTGGTGCTGTTCGATGATGTCCCGGAGCCGGGCGGGGAGCTTGAGCTTGCGGGCGATCTCCAGCCCCTCCTTGACGTGGTTGACGATGACCAGCGTGCTGAGCGAGGGAGTCAGGTCCTTGTGGAGGTCGAAATCGGCGGTCCGGTTCTCGATGAAGTACTCCGGCATCTTGATCTTCCCGATGTCGTGGTACAGGGCCCCCGCCTTGGCCAGCATCGCGTCCGCCTTGATCTCCTCGGCGGCCTTCTCGACCAGCGTGGCCACGATGAGGGAGTGGTGGTACGAGCCGGGCGCCTCGAGCGCCATCTGCCGGAAGATCGGCAGGTCCGAGTTCGTCAATTCGAGGAGCTTGGTCGACGTGACGAAGCGGAACGCCGTCTCGAAGACGGGGAGGAGGATGAAGGCCAGCCCGGCGCTCAGGGCGCCGCCGACGAGGCTCATCACCGCCTCCGAGGAGACCTGCCCGATGCCCCCGACCCGCCCCCGGATGAGGTGGATCGTGATGACGGCGACGACGTTGACCGGGGCGATGATGAAGATCCCCGCCCTCAGGGTGGAGGTCCGGCGGTGGCGCTGATAGACCTTGACCCCGTAGATGGCGGCGATCCCGCCGATGAGGCAGAAGATCATGACGAAGAAGTTCGGGCCGAGCACGTAGCCGGCCATCAGGCTGTTCAGGATGGCGTAGATGAGGGCCAGATGGTCGGAGGTCAGGAAGGCGAACAGGAGCACGCCGACCTGGAAGGGAAACGCGAACAGGTAGACGTCGCTCGTGGCGAAGGCGGAGACGGAGGCGTTTCCGCTGAGGGCCTGGGCCACGAAGAGGGACAATCGATAGAGGACGAGGCTCAGCAGGAGCGACGTGCCCATCATCGCGAACTTCTTGAGGGGATCTCCGGACCGGAGGATGGATTTCAGGTAATACCAGAGGGTGATGAAGAGCAGGGCGAAGAGCAGGAACGTCCCCGCGAAATTCGTGAACCAGCTCGACTTCCGGCCGAGCTCGACGTTGACCAGGCCGACCTGCTTCACGGCCTCGGCCGTGACCTCGTCGCCCTTGCGGACGATGACCTTGCCCTTTCTTGATCGTGTAGAAGACGGTCTCGACGCTCGCCCGGGCGCGGGCCTTCCGGGCCTCCGTTTCCGCCTTGTCGAAGGCGATGTTGGGGACGAGGAAGACGTCGGCCAGGCTGATGAGGAGCATCTTGGACCTGGCCGGGAGGTCCAGCGAATCGACCTCGGCCGCGAGCCGCTCCTTGGCCTCCCGGACGTCCAGGATGTCCGCAACGCGGACGGGCCGCTCCTCGCCGGGCGCCCCGATGAGGGTGAACCCCCGTTCGAGCTCGCCCTGGATGAACAGGTTCTTGGACAGGATGACGCCCGGGGCGGAAACCTTGCCGATGATGCTGATGAGGCTCTCTTCGAGCTCCTTGGGAAACTTGAGCTTGGCCAGGGCGGTCAAATGACGGGCCTCGATCTCGATCCCGAGGGCGTCGGCGAGCTCCTTCCGCAGGGCCTCCGCGCTCCGGTCGCCGCCGCCCGCCTGCGGCCAGGCGCGGCCGCTCTCGAAGAACCGCCGGACGAGCGACTCCGTCTCGGGAAAGCCGTTCGTGTCGAGGACGTAGGCCGGGAGGACGGCCTGCTCGGCGGCGACGCGCCGCTTGGCGGTCGTCTCCTGGTCCTCGATGGTCAGGTCGGAGGGGGCGATGATATCGGCGCCGGCGATCTCTCCGACCCCCGGGACCGACAAGCGTCTCGAAGGGGAATAGGAGATGACCAGGGAAAGGACGGTGACGAAGAGGGCGAGGAGAAGGAAGGGGCTGCGGCCGAGCTTGCGAACGGGCGGGGGCTCATCCTCCTGGCTCTCGCCGGGCGGCGGGGCGGGCTGGGCCCTGCGGGGGAGGATCTCGGAGCTCTTGAAGAGCCGGATCTTCTTAAAGGATATGACGTCCATGGGCCTCACTCCGGCCGGGTCTCGGCCTTCTGGTAGGCCCGGATGATCTTCTGGACGAGCGGATGGCGGACGACGTCCCGCTCGCTGAAGTGGATGAACGCGATCTCCTTCAGCGGGGCGAGGATCTTCATGGCATGGAGGACCCCCGACTTCTTCGGGCTCGGGGAGGTCGATCTGGGTGATGTCGGCGGTCACGACGAGCCTCGAATCGAACCCCTGGCGGGTCAGGATCATCTTCATCTGCTCCCGGGTCGTGTTCTGGGCCTCGTCCAGGATGATGAAGGCGTTGTTCAGGGTCCGGCCCCTCATGAAGGCCAGGGGGGCGATCTCGATGACGCCCTTGTCCATCAGCCGGTTGGCCTGGTCGTACTGGGAGAGATCGAAGAGGGCGTCATAGAGGGGGCGGAGGTAAGGATTGACCTTCTGGGCGATATCCCCGGGGAGGAAGCCGAGCTTTTCGCCCGCTTCGACCGCGGGCCGGGTCAGGATGATGCGCTCGACGAGCTTGTTCTGGAGGAAGGAAAGGGCCATGGCCATGGCCAGGTAGGTCTTCCCGGTGCCCGCCGGGCCGATCCCGAAGACGAGGTCGTGCGTCTTGATGGCCTGGATGTAGTCCTGCTGGTTGAGGCTCTTGGGGCGGACCGACTTGCGGGAGAGGCTGAGCGGCTCCGACGGGGCGTAGTCCTCGAGGGCCCGGCTGGAGCGGGCCGACCCTTCCTCGAGAAGGTCCAGGGCGATGTGGAAATCCTCCTCCTTGAGGTCCCGGCCCTGCTCGTCGAGCTCCCGGATCTTGTCGAAATAGGCCCGGGCGAATTCGACCTTATCGGGGTCGCCGTCGATGAGAAGCTGGTCTCCCCGGATGGCCAGGCTCACCCCCAGGCGGGCCTCGAGCCGCCTCAGGTTCCGGTCGAGGACCCCGTGGAAGGACGCCTTGCTGATACAGGGGTGGGCTATCTTTTCCATGTCAGGAGGGTCTTCTGGGGGAGAGGGGAGCGGTCATAAGCAGGGAATAATAAACATTAATGAGGGGGGTTTGTCAAGCCGACCCCCCGGGCGGGTCCCACGTTCGGCCTTGAAAAAGTCCCCGGTTTCGTATATATATAAGTTTAATTTTTCCCGCCGCTCCGAAACGGGGCGACCGGAACCGGTCAAGGAGAACACGATGGACAAGGAATTCACAACCGTCTCTATCCCCACGTCCCTCCACAGGAAGGTCGAGGAAGCGATCAAGGGAACCGAGATCGCCTCCGTCTCGGCCTATGTCGTCAAGGTCGTCCGGGAGAGCCTCTCCAAGGAGCAGGAGGCCAAGGAGGTCTTCAGCCAGGAGGACGAGGAGAAGGTCAAGGAGCGCCTGAAGGCCCTCGGCTACATCGACTGAGACGGCCGTCCGGCCTTCCGGCCGCCGGCCGCGCGCGCCCGCGCCGCGAATCCACGATCCCAAAGGAGGAATATCATGATCCAGCCCCACGGCGGCAGACTGATAGAGAGAGTGCTCTCTGGCCCGGCGCGTGAGGCGGCCCTCGAGAGGGCCAAGTCCATGCCGCGCCTCAAGCTCGACGCCGAGTCCGTCTCGGACGTCGAGAACCTGGCCACGGGCGTCTATTCGCCCCTCGAAGGCTTCCTGGGGGAGAAGGACTTCCGGAACGTCCTCGCCCATATGCGCCTCGCCAACGACCTCCCCTGGACGATCCCGATCGTCCTGGACGTCGACCGGGCGGCGGCCGACGGCTTGAAGATCGGCACCGAGGTCGCCCTCGTCAACGACGCGGACGAGCCCGTCGCCATCCTGTCCCTCGAGGAAAAATACGGCTACGACAAGACGGAGATGTCGGAGAAGGTCTTCGGAACGACCGATCCGGCCCACCCCGGGGTGGCCCAGGTCATGGGCATGAAGGACGTCCTCCTGGCCGGGAAAGTGGACCTCGTCACCATGGCCCCGACGCCGTTCGACCGCTGGAAGCTTTCGCCCAAGGAGACCCGGGTCCTCTTCAAGACCAAGGGCTGGAGGACCGTCGTCGGGTTCCAGACCCGGAACACCCCCCACATCGGCCACGAATACGTCCAGAAGGCGGCCCTGACCTTCACCGACGGGATCTTCATCAACCCCGTCATCGGGAAGAAGAAGAAGGGCGACTTCAAGGACGAGGTCATCCTGGCGTCCTACGAGGAGCTCATCCGGCACTACTACCTCAAGGAGCGGGCGGTCATGGCCATCCTCCAGATGGAGATGCGCTACGCCGGGCCCCGCGAGGCCATCCACCACGCCGTCATCCGCAAGAACTTCGGCTGCACCCACATCATCATCGGCCGGGACCACGCCGGCGTCGGCAAGTACTATCCCCCCTTCGCCGCCCAGGACATCTTCGAGGAGTTCCCCGACCTGGGCATCGTGCCGCTGTTCTTCCGCTCGTTCTATTTCTGCAAGAAGTGCAGCTCCGTCGTCAACGAGAAGATCTGCCCCCATCCCGCCTCCGAGCAGATCCAGTTCAGCGGGACGAAGATCCGCGACCTCCTCGTCCAGGGCATCGTTCCCCAGATCGAGCTGATGCGGCCCGAAGTGGCGAAGGTCATCATGGGGTTCAAGGAACCCTTCAACGAGTGAGGGAAGACGACATGAGCAAGAGCCAAAGTCCTCGTCGTCGGCCTGGATTGCGCCACCCCCCAGATCGTCTTCGACCACGGCGATGAGCTCCCCGTTCTCAAGGGGCTCATGGACCGGGGCGTCCACGGGCGCCTGCGCAGCTCCGACCCCCCGATCACCATTCCGGCCTGGATGGTGATGACCACCGGCAAGGACCCGGGCAAGCTCGGGCTCTACGGCTTCCGGCACCGGAAGGGCGACTCCTACGACCAGATGTGGATCGCCAACTCCAAGGCCGTCCACGAGAAGAGGCTCTGGGACATCATCGGCGAGCGGGGCGGCCAGAGCTGTCTCGTCAGCATCCCCCCGAGCTACCCGCCCTACCCGGTGGCCGGGAACCTCATCTCCTGTTTCATCACGCCTCCCGGCAAGGACAAGGAATACACGTATCCGCCAGGCCCTCCGCCAGGAGATCGAGGAGCGCTTCGGCCCCTACATCTTCGACGTCGTCTTCCGGACGGAGGACCGCGACCAGATCCTGTCCGAGATCTACCGGATGACCGACAAGAGATTCGAGGTCATGGACTGGCTCATCCAGAACAAGCCCTGGGACCTTTTCATGTTCGTCGAGATCGGCGTCGACCGGGTCCACCACGCGTTCTGGAAGTACATGGACCGCGGGCATCACCTCTACGAGCCCGGGAACAAGTACGAGAATACCATCCTGGACTATTACAAGCACCTCGACGGGAAGATCGGCGAGCTCCTGAAGCGGGTCGGAGAGGACACGGTCGTCCTCGTCGTCTCCGACCACGGGGCCAAGAGGATGAAGGGCGCTTTCTGCGTCAACGAGTGGCTCATCCAGGAAGGCGACCTCGTCGTCCGGGAGAAGCCGCAGAAGGTCATCAGCGTCGACGACCTCGCCATCGACTGGGGAAAGACCAAGGCCTGGGCCTGGGGCGGCTATTACGCCCGGGTCTTCCTCAACGTCGAAGGCCGCGAGCCGAAGGGCATCATCAAGCCCGAGGATTACGAGAAGGAGCGGGAGGCGATGACCAAGAAGCTCCTGGCCCTTCGCGGCCCGAACGGGGAGGAGTGGAAGACCAAGGTCATCTGGCCCCAGGAATACTACGACGAGGCGAACGGCGAGTACCCGGATATGATGGTCTATTTCGACGACCTGTACTGGCGCTCGGCCGGGACGCTCGGCCACGGGACCATGTTCCTCCCCGAGAACGACACGGGGCCGGACGACGCGGTCCACGCCCAGGAGGGGATCTACATCCTCCGGGACCCGGCCGGCCGGGCCGGGGAGACCCGGGATGCCGACATCCTCGACATCGCGCCGACCGTCCTCGACCGCCTGGGCATCCCCGTGCCCGCGGACATGAAGGGCAAAGTCATCAAGTAAGGAGACATGACACGTGTGCAAGGATGATCAAGTAGGATTCACGCTGTGGTTCACGGGCCTGCCCTGTTCCGGGAAGTCCGCCATCGCCGACCGGCTGGCCGACATCCTCAAGGAGCGCGGCCTGAGGGTCGAGCGGCTCGACGGCGACATCGTCCGCCAGAGCCTGACCCGGGACCTCGGCTTCTCCAAGGCCGACCGCGACGAGAACATCCGCCGGGTCACGTTCGTGGCCAAGCTCCTCTCGCGGAACGGCGTCGCCGTCCTGACCTCCTTCGTCTCCCCCTACCGGGAGATCCGCGCCGAATCGCGGAAGGAGATCGCGAACTTCGTCGAGGCCTACGCCAAGTGCTCGCTCGACACCTGCATCCAGCGGGACGTCAAGGGCATGTACAAGAAGGCCATCGAGGGCAAGATCAAGGAGTTCACCGGGCATCTCCGATCCCTATGAAGAGCCCCTCGAGCCCGAGATCCTCGTCGAGACCGACAAGGAGACCCTCGAGGAGAGCACGCAGAAGGTCCTCAAGAGGCTCGAGGAGCTGGGCTACCTGTAATCCCGGACCGCGATGGACTCCTATCTGGTGACGGGGGGCGCGGGCTTCATCGGATCGCACATCGTCGAGATCCTCGTCCGCCGGGGGGCCCGGGTCCGGGTCCTGGATAATTTCCTGACCGGGAAGCGCGCGAACCTCGCCCCGTTCCTGGAGGCGATCGAGCTCGTCGAAGGCGACGTCCGCGACCTCGCGACCTGCCGGAAGGCGGCCGCGGGCGTCGATGCCGTCCTCCACCAGGCCGCCCTGGTCTCGGTCCCGCGTTCGGTGGAGGATCCCATCCTGGCCGACGCCGATCAACGTCGCCGGGACCCTCAACATGCTCGTCGCCGCGCGGGACGCCGGGGCGCAGAGCTTCGTCCTGGCCTCGTCGTCGGCGGTCTACGGCGACGCGCCGGGCCTTCCCCAGAGGGAAGGGAAGGAGGGCGCGCCGCTTTCCCCTTACGCCGCCGGCAAGCTCGCCGGGGAGAACTACTGCCGGATCTTCAGCTCCCTCTACGGGCTGAGGACGGCGGCCCTGAGGTACTTCAACGTCTTCGGGCCCCGGCAGGATCCCGGCGTCCGCATTACGCCGCGGTCATTCCCCGCTTCATCGCCAAGCGTGCTTCGGGGCGAAGCGCCCGTCGATCTACGGGGACGGGGAGCAATCCCGCGATTTCATCTACGTCGGAGGACGTCGCCGAGGCGAACTCCTGGCCGCCGCCGCGCCGTGCCTCCGCGGGCGAGGCCCTGAACATCGCCAGCGGCGCGGGCACGACGGTGAACGTCCTGGCGGCCGGGATCGCGCCGTCCTCGGGACGCAGCCTCGCGCCGGTCCACGGGGCCGAGCGCCGCGGTGACGTCCGGCATTCCGCCGCGGATATCTCGGGGCCGCGGAGAGGCTCGGCTTCCGGCCGGCCGTCCCGTTCGAGGAAGGGCTGGAGAGGACCATTCGCTGGTATCGGGAGAGGAGCAGACACATGAAGATCGCCGTCATCGGAACAGGATACGTCGGGCTGGTCACGGCGGCCGGGCTCGCCGAGTTCGGCCACACCGTCATCGGCACCGACAAGGACGCCGCCAAGATCGAGCTGATCTCCCGGGGGACGTCCCCGATCTACGAGCCGGGCCTCGACGACCTCCTGAAGAGGACCCTCGACGAGCGGGAACCTTTCGTTCACCGCCGACGTCGACGCGGCCATCCGCGAGGCCGGGCGTCATCTTCGTCTGCGTCGGGACGCCCCAGGACGAGGACGGCCGCGCGGACATGTCCCAGATCGAAGGCGTCGCCCGCTCGATCGCCCGGAACCTCAACGGCTACAAGGTCGTCGTCGAGAAGAGCACGGTCCCGGTCAAGACCTCGGAATGGATCAAGCGGGTCATCAGCCTCTACCGGAAGGGCGACATCCCCTTCGACGTCGCCTCCAACCCCGAGTTCCTGCGGGAGGGGTCGGCGGTCCCGGATTTCCTCGAGCCGGACCGGATCATCGTCGGCGTCGAGACGCGACCGGGCGCGGGACATCGCTGGTCCGGATCTACGAGAAGTTCCGGGACCGGGTCCTGGTCACCAACATCGACACCGCCGAGCTCATCAAGCACGCCTCGAACTCGTTCCTCGCCCTCAAGATCTCCTACATCAACATGATCGCCGACCTCTGCGACAGGACCGACGCCGACGTCGAGCAGGTCGCCCTGGGCATGGGCCTCGATCCGCGGATCGGGCGCCAGTTCCTCAAGGCGGGCCTGGGCTACGGCGGCTCCTGCTTCCCCAAGGACATCCAGGCCCTGATGAAGATCGGCGAGGACCTGGGGGTCGACTGCGGCCTGCTCCGGGAGACCGACAAGGTCAACCAGGCGCGGACCGGGGCTGTTCCTGGACAAGGTCAAGAAGGCCCTCTGGATCCTCAAGGGCAAGAGGATCGCCGTCCTCGGCCTGGCGTTCAAGCCCGAGACCGACGACATCCGCGAGGCCTCGAGCATCCGCATCGTCCGGGAGCTCGTCAGGGAAGGCGCCCGGCTCCGGCTCTACGATCCCAAGGCCGCTGGACAACATGAAGGAGGTCTTTCCTCCCTCGGCAGCCGTCGCCTACTGCAAGGACCCGCTACGAAGCCGCCGAGGAGGCGAACGCCCTCCTCGTCGTCACCGAATGGGAGGAGTTCCGGTCGCTCGACCTGGCCCGGGTCCGGGAGCTGATGGCCAATCCCATCATCGTCGACGGCCGGAACATGTTCGACCCCGCCGCCGTCCGCGGGCTGGGGTTCGAGTATTATTCGGTCGGCCGCAAGTAGCGAATCCCGAGATCCTTTCCCTTCGATCGCTTATCCGAGCTTGAAGATGATCATGAGGATCCTGATGAGCAACAGGATCCAGCCCACGCCGACGATGATCCAGGCGATCTTCTTGGCGACGCTGACGAGGAACATGAATAGGGTCAAAATGATCAGGAAGCCAAGCGGATCGACGAGATTGTCCGGGTAAATGCTGTTCGGGAAGAGCGGCTGAATGACCTTGATGATCCCGGCGCCGATCTGATGGGCGAGAAAATAGATGAATGTGAGGATCCTGTGAAGGATCTCGTTCAGAGGCTTCAAACTCCCGGTTTCTTGCGCATAGAGGACATTCATTTTTCGGGCCTCCTTTGCCTATAGATCTTCCGGCTTTCGATATGTAAAAAGTGCCTGTTTAAAAATACAGCATCAGATAAAGCTTCTGCTCGCTGTTCCTCCGGTGGACATGCGGATAATCTCGAAGGATGCTGTCCTTATGGTAATAGAGATATTCAAATCCGAGGCTGAGATTGCTGAATAGCCTGATGGCCATCCGGGGTTTGAAGACTCCGATGGTCTTATTCCCGGCCGGTCCGATATATGTATGGAGCCGGTAGAGATAGTAGGTCGCCGTCACCTGTCCGATATCGGCCAGATTGAGAGTGCCTTCGAACTGGGCTTCGCCGCCGCCGGAATAATCATAATTCCGGCCCGGGATCCCGCCCTCCACGATATCGATATGGGGCGAGTTGCTGGCTCCGAGAGGAACGATCCCGAGGTGGAATGCGGCCTGAAAATTGGATTTCTTGGACATCTGCCACTTCGCGAGGACCCCTCCGCCGAAGCTCAGGGCGCTGACTTCGAAGATCCGGCTGTCCCAGTAGTTGTAATGTTGAAAGGCCCCGATGAGCATGTCCACGTTCCCGGAGCGGAGCGTCCTGCCGAATAAGAGACCGTATCCGATGACATTGTCGAGATATTTCCTGCCGACGTTCTTTCCGTAGCTCAGATTGACACGGAGCTTGAAGACATCGAACGGCTTTCGGGGTCGTATTTCGAACGGATCCCCATAATCGAGATTGACATCCGAAGAACGCGCTCAGGCTTCCCGTCCCGAAACTCGTTCCCTGATTGAACCAGTGCGTCCCGGCGGCCAGCGTGACATTGAGCGGTTCTTTCTGATAGACCTCCTTCGGAGTGACTCGCGTCAGCTTTCCCTGCAGAAGCCTTCCGAAAGCCCTCCCGGGGCTGAGGATCGCCGCTCCGAATTCCCGGAAGAACCTCTCGGCCCCGGTCGTTCGATCATCCAGGATGTTCGATGTCAATCTGTAAAGGATCTCTCCGAAGAGCGCGCCGCTGACGGTCGTGTTGATGATATCGTTATAGGCCGGCTTCGTCGTCTCCCCGAAATACTCCCACATCAGGCTGCCCAGGAAGACAAAGGGCACGGATTCGAAGTAACGGTATCCGTTCGCCCGGGCGGAGTTGAAGAAGGCGGCGCCGGAATAGGGATGGAAAAAGAAATTCATGCCCAATCGGTCCTTGTCCCATTCCCAGCCCGTTCTCAAGTTGCGCTTCCAGCTCTCGGGACCTATGTGCGACCAGGAATAGTTGAAGACGAACCTGTCGGCCGCCCATACGAGGATATTCGTGGAGACGACCCTGAGACCAACCGCCCATACGGGAGATCTCTTGTTGTAGATCGGATCGTCATCCCGCAGCCGACGGGGAGCTTCGCTGAACGGCTGCTGCTGGAGGGCCCATGTCATGGGTCCGGAGACGTCTCCCGCAGGGTTCCCCGCGTCCGTTCGCAACGAAGAGAGATGAAAAGCCGCCGAATAAGCCTGCGGAGGCCGAGGCCACGCGGATCGTGGAGGATCGTTGCTCTCGGGTGATCGGCGACCGTTCGCGCGCGCTGCGCCGCCGGCCAGGGACGCGATGCAAAACAAGGACATCATCGCGAAAGCCCGCTTTCGGCCGGAGAGCCGGCGTCCTCTTCCCTTCAAGATACCCTCCGCGCCAGGGATGCCGATTTCAATGAACTTTCATCGTCGGCCCCGAAAAGGGGCTTCCCGGGGCCGACGTGAAAAGGCTGACGACAGCTCGACCCGTTCCGGATCCGGTCCTAGTTGTCCTTATTCTTCTTTCCGGCCGGAGTTTTCTTGATCTTCCTGATCTGCTTGACCTGTTCGGTGTCGCTGTTGTGCCGCTTGGTCATCTGCTGCTTCTCGACGACGTGGTTCTTCTTCAGCTCGGAGATCTTGGCCGCGTAATCTTTTTTGATCTTGGCCTTTTCGGAGGTGTTGCGGAGCTGACGCTCCTCCGCGGCGAGCTTCCGTTCCATGACCTTGATCTCCTGGTTCTGGCTCGTTTTCAAGAGCCTCATTTCTTCATTCTGCCGCTTCCGGACGATCGCGGCTTCTGTGTCGATGGTCCGCTGTCCCCGGGGGTCGAAGACCTTGACCGTCTCCAGTTCCTGCCGGGCCTGGTCCCTGTTCAAATAGACCTTTGGCTTTGCGGCTTCGTTTCTTCGAATGGCCGGCCGGAAGACCTGGACCTCCTGGCCCACGATCCTCGTCCGTCCCGGCTGCCGGACATCCTGCAGCGCGTATCTGGGGACCGCCCGTCCGGAGATCCGGCGGACCGCGTCGATCCCGATCCCTTCGTTGATGATCCGGTCGTTCCGGATGTAGATGTTGTTGGTGATGGACGTGTAGTTGATGATCGTCTGATTGCGTTCATAGGGAAGGATGTAGGGATTGAGATAGCGGTCCTGAAAATGCGAGCCTTGGATGAACATCCAGAAGATGAGGGGGATATTCATCGAAAGCGAATCGAAATTCATTCCGGGTCCGAACTCGGCGCCGGGCGGAAGAGGCGCCCATCCCATGTATTGATCGTTGGTCCTCCAGGTCACCCAGGCGGGGCCCCAGACCGTGCCGGGAACCCAGAACCAGCCGATGTAGTTGTCCCAGCCCCAGCGGCCGTAATGGAAGGGAATATCACCCCATTCCTCGGTCGCGATCCAGGTCCAGCCGTAATCGGTCCAGACCCAATGTCCGTCGCTATAGGGCCGCCAGCGGTAACCCGTCTGCCGAGGGGTCCAAACGTAGCCGTAGGGCTGGAGATCGATCCAGTTTCCATAGGGGGACAAGCGATTGTAAAAATAGGAGCTATCTTCTTGGCCGTACTGCTGAGACTGCGGAGGATACTGCTGAGAGGGCGGGTACTGTTGAGAAGGGGGCGGGTACTGCTGAACATTAGGCTCGCCGTAATAGCCGTCGCCGGGGGGATATCCGGCACAGCTCGCCGTCATCAAGAGGATGACGGGAATGATCCAGAGTCCTTTTTTCATGGTGGTTCTCCTTTACCCAAGTAAGCTATGCAAGCCTTGTGCCAAATCGTTCACAACATCCTTTCCGCGCTCTCCCCGGCGCAAAATGCCTTCAGGCCCCGGTAACCATGACATATGGGGCGAAAAGGATGGCCCGGCCCCGAGCCCCAGAAGGGGGCTGACCGGCCGGCCAAGGGCCCTTTTGCAGGAATTGTGCTGTTATATAGGATGCTCGCCCGGGGTCTTCCGGAGACGACCTAGTGCCGATCCCGGCCGACGATCCGTGCTTGTTTTCTTCAGACGTCCTATTTTGAGGAAACACGGCTCCATTCGCGGAAACGGCCTGCCCATGATCGAAAAAGGGGGATCCCCGACCTGCCGAGAGCACGGAAAGAATATGGCATGATAATTGCTTTCATGATAAGCAGCCGGCGCCCGGTCCTAGACGACGAACGGCGCTGATGACCATCACGCCGTCGGGGCGGGGGATCTTCGCTCGAACCGTACAAGCCCGACGCTATTATCGCAGGTCCGGCGCAAGAATCGACAAAATGGAGTAGAGTAATGGTTGTTCGCAAGGAGACTCAGAGCATGGATCATGGTCCCGCGCTGTCGCCCGTCAACCGGTTGGCCTTCATCGGCAACTACCTGCCGCGCCAGTGCGGCATCGCCACGTTCACGACCGACCTGTGCGAGGCCATCGCCGCCGAATACGGGGAAACGACGTGCATCGCCCTGCCCGTCAACGACATCGAGGCCGGCTACGCCTATCCGCCCCGCGTGCGCTTCGAACTGACGGAGAAGGATATCGATTCGTATCGCCGCGCCGCCGACTTCCTGAACATCAACAACGTCGATCTCGTCTGCCTGCAGCACGAATACGGCATCTTCGGCGGACGGGCGGGCAGCCACATCCTGGCCCTGCTGCGCGAACTGCGCATGCCCATCGTCACGACCCTGCACACCATCCTGCGCGAGCCGGACCCCGATCAGCGGCGGGTGCTGGAGGAGGTCGCGGCCCTGTCCGACCGGCTGGTCGTCATGAGCGAGCGCGGCGCCGAGATTCCTGCAGGAGATCTATCGCGTGTCGCCGGAGAAGATCGACATGATCCCGCACGGCATCCCCGACGTGCCGTTCGTCGATCCGAGCTTCCACAAGGACCTGTTCGGCGTCGAGGGCAAGATCGTCCTGCTCAGCTTCGGCCTGCTCTCGGCGAACAAGGGCATCGAGAACGTCATCGCCGCGCTGCCGGCGATCGTCGAGCGCTACCCGAACGTCGTGTACATCATCCTCGGCGCGACCCATCCGCACGTGATCCGGCACGAGGGCGAAACGTACCGGCTGTCCCTGCAATGGCTGGCCCAGGAAAAAGGCGTGGAAGGCCACGTGATCTTCTACAACCGTTTTGTCAGCCTGGAAGAGCTCGATCGAGTTCATCGGCGCGGCGGATATCTACATCACGCCCTATCTCAACGCGGCGCAGATCGCCTCGGGCACGCTGGCCTACACGCTGGGCGCGGGCAAGGCCGTGATCTCGACGCCGTACTGGTATGCCGAAGAGATGCTGGCCGACGGGCGCGGCGCGCTGGTGCCGTTCCGGGATCCGGCGGCGCTGGCCGGCCAGGTGATCGACCTGCTGGACAACGAGGCCAAGCGCCACGCCATGCGCAAGCGCGCCTATCTGTTCGGCCGGGCGATGATCTGGCCGCAGGTGGCGCGCCGCTACATGGAGAGCTTTCGAGCGGGCGCGGGCCGAGCGCCGGCATTTCATCCCGCCGGGGCTTCGCGGCCAGGGCGCTCGACAAGCGTCCCGGCGAGCTGCCGCCGCTCAAACTCGATCACCTGCGCCACATGACGGACGAGACCGGCATGCTGCAGCACGCCATTTTCACCGTGCCGAACTATCGCGAGGGCTACACCACCGACGACAACGCCCGCGCGCTGATGGTCAGCGCGCTGCTGGAAGCGCTGGGGCAACAGCGAGGCGCTGGAGCTGGCCTCGCGCTATCTCGCCTTCATCTGGTATGCCTTCAATCCGGAAACCGGGCGCTTCCGCAACTTCATGGATTATCAGCGGCGCTGGCTGGAAGAGGGCGGGTCGGACGACAGCCATGGCCGCGCGCTTTGGGCGCTGGGCACGGTGCTGGGCCGCTCGAACACGCCGTCCCTGCAGAGCATGGCCGGTCGCGTCTTCGAGCAGGCGCTGCCCGCCATCCTCGACACGACCAGTCCGCGCGCCTGGGCCTTCGCGCTCATCGGCATTCACGAATATCTTCAGCGCTTCGCCGGCGACCGGCGCGCCGGCCAGGTCCGCGAGGAATTGGCGGGGCGGCTGCTGGCGTTGTATCAGGATCATCGCCGGGATGACTGGCGCTGGTTCGAGCCGGGGCTGACCTACTGCAACGCCGCGCTGCCGCATGCCCTGCTCATGTGCGGCCAGTCGATTGCGAATGCGAGCATGACCGAGGCCGGGCTGGAGTCGCTCACCTGGCTGGCCGATCCAGCGGGGAGCGGCGGGCCACTTCGTGCCGATCGGCTCCAACGGCTTTTACGAGCGCGGCGGGGAGCGGGCCCGATTCGATCAACAGCCGGTGGAGGCGCAAGCGATGGTCTCGGCCTGCCTCGAAGCCTACCGGCTCACCGGCGACAAGCGCTGGCGCAAGGAAGCGCGCCGCGCCTTCGAGTGGTTCCTCGGCCGCAACGATCTGAACCTGCCCATCTACGACCCGACGACCGGCGGCTGCCGCGACGGACTGCATCCCGACCGCGCCAACGAGAATCAGGGCGCGGAATCGACCCTGGCCTTTCTTCAGTCCTTGCTGGAACTGCGCCTGGCGGAGAATACTCTTCCAGCCGTGGAGACGCGATCGACATGAATCCTCAACAGCCCGAACTCTTTCACCGCCATGAGCTCAATCCGATCCTGACCGCCGCCGATTGGCCCTATCCGATCAACAGCGTCTTCAACCCCGGGGCGACGCTGCTGCCGGATGGCACGACCCTGCTCTTGTGCCGCGTCGAGGATCGACGCGGACTGTCGCACCTCTGCGCGGCGCGCTCGGCCAACGGCGATCGATGGCTGGCAGATCGACCCGCGCCGACCCTGTTGCCCGATCCCGAACATTACCCGGAGGAGCTCTGGGGCATCGAAGATCCCGCGCATCACCTTCGTCCCGGAATTGGAGAAGTATGCCGTCGTCTATACCGCCTACTCCCGCGACGGCCCCGGGGTGGCGCTGGCGCTCACCGAGGATTTCCGCCACTTCGAGCGCTTTGGCGTGATCATGTCGCCGGAGGACAAGGACGCGGCCCTGCTGCCCCGGCGGATCGGCGGCCATTGGGCCTTGATCCATCGCCCGGTCAGCGGGCCCCGCGCGCATATGTGGATCTCCTATTCGCCCGACCTGCAGCCACTGGGGCGGCCACAAGCTGATGCTGGAGGCCCGGCGGGGCGCCTGGTGGGACGCGAACAAGATCGGCCTCTCGTCCCCGCCCATCGAAACTCCGCAGGGATGGCTGGTGATCTACCATGGCGTGCGGCAGACGGCGGCGGGCTGCATTTACCGGCTGGGACTGGCGCTGTTCGATCTGCGACGAGCCGGAGCGCTGTCTCAAACGCGGCGACGAATGGGTCTTCGGCCCGGAAGAACCCTACGAGCAGCAGGGGGACGTGGGCTACGTCGTCTTTCCCTGCGGCCATACCCTCGCTCCCGACGGCGACACGCTCCATCTGTATTACGGCGCGGCGGATACGAGCATCGCCCTGGCCACGGGCAGCGTGCGCGCCTTACTGGAGTGGCTGGCGCAACACGGGTCGAGCTTTGCGGGGAAGGATCACGGACCCTAAGATCGCGCGGCGGGGTTGGATCGAGACGTCGAAGCCCGGCCGTCGCCTTCCGCGATCAGTGAGAGGTCCGAACCATCTTATCCAGGACTTGGGCGAGATCCTGGAAATCGTCGTCTTTTTGGCTCAGGAACCTGGGTAACAGGAGGTGGGCGAGCCTGATGGTCCCGTCCTTCCGATCCGGGATGACAAGGACGATGAATATTTCCGTCATCAGCCCGCGGAGCGCCTGCATCTCCTGAAGCTCCGCCCGGTTCGAGGCCACGAGAACCGCGATGGAATTCGGCTCCACGGGCATCCGGAGCCTCTCCCTGAAGGCATCCAGTCCTCGGAAGAGCTCTAGTTGGCCTTCCGGGACGACCTTATGAACGACCGCTTCGAGCCTCTTATGGGTTCGATCGTCCCGGCTTGAATAGTAGAGTAATCGCATGGGTTCCTCAAGCTCCTTGCCCCAAGCGCCCGGGTTCGCCAGGCCGGAGCCATCAGCGCAAAAGGTATAACGCCAATCCAACGCTGACATAGCTGCGCGCGTTGTCGTTGAGGGCGATACCGAACTCGGCCAGAAAATCGAGGTCGGCGCTGACGCGGTATTCGATCCCCGGCACGAGATGCACCCGGGTGAGGTTCCGATCCGAGTCCTTGATCGAATCGAAGGCAAGCTTGAGGCCCCCATAAAACTCCAGCCGCCGAGCGGGGCTGGTGCTGACCAGGAGAGTGGTGTCGATACCGGAGCTGTCCGCTCCCGGCCTCGCGTCCGTCAGGTGCCCCCCCAGCGCCGCCGAGACGTTGACATCCCGCCCGTGGATGAGCCAATATTCGGCTTCGACTCCGAAGTAGCTGAGGCCTTTGAAGGCCGCGGCCTTGAGCTCGATGTCAAAGCTCGGCGTAAGCCCGTATCCGATCCGTCCGGCCATACCCCATACGGAGTCGCCGCCGTTCTTGCCGAAAAGCACGGTCGGGAACAGGGCCAGCTTGATATTGCCCTGGTTGATGGTCTCGGCCGAATTCATCAGCACGTCCTGTGCGGAGACCTCCGCCGCCGCGGCGACGAGAGATACCGTCGCGGCCAATATGATCATGATCTTCCTGAGCATGTAACACCTCCATGGATATCGTTCCAAAGGGACTCGTTCCCTTTCCTTTCCATGGATAGCTATTCAAGAAACATGCCAATATCACAAAGCCCGGCGATCTGTTCTTAATAGGGACGAGGAGGCGATTTGAGCCGATTTCACCCGGAATCGGCCCGGAATAGTGTTCTTAAGCAGTACTTATTCCGATAAATGAGCACTCGTTCCGGTCAGGCCCCGCCGGCCGGTCGGTGCTTCCTGAGAAGAGTATAGAACCTCGAGCGGGAAAGACCGGATATGCGGCAGGCTTTGTCGCTGTCTCCGTTCACGAAAGAGAGCAGGTTCTTCAGATACCGTCGCTCGGCCTCGTCGGCGGCCGCTTTCCGGATCTCCTTCAATTTCGGCGGCGCCTTTGAGCCGCTCGAGAAGATCTCCGGCTCGACATGGCCTGCCGGACTCTTCGGGAAGGAATCCCGGGCCACCTGGATACGGATATAGGTCGGAAGGTGTTTGGGGAAAAGCATGGGTTCGTCTTTTGCCGAAAGCAGGGCCTTCTCCAGGGCATGGACCAGTTCCCGGACGTTTCCCGGCCATTTGTATTCGGTCACGATCTCCCAGAATTCGGGGGACGCCCCCTTAGGTTCTATGCCGAACCGCTCGCACAGGTCCTTCATATAAAAGAGCGTCAATTTCTTGATGTCTTCGAGAAGCTCTCTCAGCGGGGGCGCTTCGATCAGCAGGGTCCGGAGCCGGAAGAGAAGATCCTCCCGGAATCGGCCCTCTTGGACCATGCTTTCGAGGCTCCGGTTCGTCGCCGCGATAAGCCGGAAATCGCTCGCGACCTCCTGGCGTCCTCCGACGGGGCGGAAACGGTGCTCTTGAATGACCCGGAGGAACCTTTTCTGGATCAATAGCGGCAGCTCCCCGATCTCATCCAGGAAAAGGGTCCCTCCGTCGGCCTGCTTGATCAAGCCCTCCTCGCGGCTCTCGGCGCCCGTAAAAGCTCCCCGCGCGTGTCCGAAAAGGACGCTTTCGACGAGGGTCTCGGGCAGCGCGGTGCAGTCGACGACCACGAAATTTCTTTTCGCCCGCGCGCTATTAGAATGGATGACCTTGGCAAAAAGCTCTTTCCCGGTACCGGTTTCGCCGGTGATGAGAACATTGACATTGCTGCCGGCGGCCTGGGTCAGAAGCTCCAGGGCGGAGGTGATCTTTTCGGATTCGCCGATGATGCCGTTCCTCTTCAAGGGGATCGCCGGCTTCCCGTTCTTTCGATCCGCCCGATATTCCAAGGCCCGGAGCAGGGGGAGCTTGATGGCTTCGAACGGAGCCGGCTTTTCCAGATAATCCCAGGCGCCGGATTGGATGGCGAGTTCGGCCTCATCGGGATCGCCCCGCCCCGTGATCACGATGATCTCCGGCGAGGATCGGACAGCTTTGATCCTGGGGATGACCTCCAGGCCGTTCCCATCGGGCATCTGGACGTCCAGAAAAACGATGTCGAACGCCTCGGATTCGACCTTCCGGAGGCCCTCTTTGAGCGTGCGGGCAAAAAACGAACGATGCCCGAGATGGGATACCACATTCGCGACCCAGTCGCGAATGAGCTTATCGTCATCTATGATCAGGACGGTCGTGATCGGATCTTCGCCCATGACACCTCCTGGAAAATTCTACGCAAGGAAGAAAGATGTGTCAAGGGCAAGGGGACGGACGCGCGGGCGGGAGGCCGCAGGCTCTCTTCCCAGGGCTCGAGGGAGAGGTCCTGGCGGCCTTCGATGCGGACCCGGACGCCCGCCTTTGGCTTCAAATAGTGCCGTAGGATGAGAACGCCCGGCTACGGCAAGGAAAAGGGCTATCTCTTTTTTCTGTCGGCGTAGATCATCGCGATCCCCGCGATGAGGGCAACGCCGCCCACGATCGGAGGCAGAGGAATGGTCTTCTTCTCCGTGGACGTGACCTGCAGGGGCCCGAGATCGATGACCTTTTCCCGAGTCGTATAGCGGATCCCCTGGTAGGCCAGGGCCAGGACTCCGAGAACGATGAGAACGATGCCTGTGAGCTTCATGGAATCATCCCTCCTTTTCCTTCCAACGGCAATGGAGCGGACGTCCTCCCCCTTGAGAGGACGTCCTTACCGGATCAGTTGAAAGAACGGCGTCCTGCCGGATCTTCCCGAGAGAGGTGCCGTCGGGCACTCTCTCGAGCTAGAGGACGACGATCAGGCCGATGACCGCGAAGATGATGATCACGACGAGGATGATATCCCTCGTGGAGAGATAACCTCCCCCGGCATCGGAGGCCGTGATCACGTCCTGCCCGCTGAGCACCAGCTGAGCGGACGTGCCCGACTGCTGAAGCACCGGCTTCTGAAGGGCGACGGCATAGGAAGAAACCAGCACCAGCATCAACAGGATGCTCCAGATCTTAATCTGTTTTTTCATTCGGATTCTCCTTTTTTTGAATGTTTTCAAGCCGGGCTCTTTCGATGTAAAGAGCCCGGACCTGCAGATAATGCTTTCGGATGAACTCCTCGCCCGGGGCCAGCCGGAGCGCCTGACTCGAGGGACTGCAATCGCCTCGGCGAGCTTGCCCTGACTGGCGTAAGCCAGGCCCAGGACGTCATGGGCGTAAGCGCTCTTCCCGTCCAGTTCCGAGGGCTTCGAGGGCATAGGCCTCGGCCTCCCCGGCCTTGCCCTCTCTCAGGCTGACCATGGCCAGGCTGTACAGGGGTAGGGATCGTCGCCGAGAGATTCCGTGGCTTTTTCCCACTGCTCCTTCGATTTCGCGAAATCCGACCTCCGGTAATAGGCCGTGGCCAGATTGATGGGGGTCAGAGGGTCGCTCTGCAGAGCGGGAAAAGGGAAAGCGCTTTGATCGGGAACCACGGCCATCATCCACCGGGACTGGTTACGCCCCTTTCCCAGGTCCCAGACCTTCATGAAATCCTCGGACGTCATGGCATGACGCTCCCCGAAAAAGGGGTCGTGAAAGATGATCTCGTTCCTGTCCTCGTCGAATCCGATGACCACCCGGTAGTGTCCCTTGGCGAGCTGTTTTATGGTCTTGGTCAGGACGATCACCGGAATGTCCTTTGCCGACGACGTCCTTCAGGACCTTCAGGTCTCCCTGGAAAGAATAGCTCTCGAATCCCTGGGTGCGCGGATACAGGACCAGTTCGGAGTTATAGGTCGCCTGGCTTTCGGAATCGTAGATCTCGTCCGTGATCTTCCGCTGGCTGAAGGAGCCGCGCTTCATCCCAGTAGTTGAGGACCATAGCCAGGCAGGCCGGCCCGCAATAATTCCTCTTCAGCCATTTTTCGTAGGGAACGGTCTGGATCAGATATCCCTTTTCAGGCTTGATCTTCGAGTACTTGAAAACCTGAGCGGAAAAGAGGCAGGGGGTGATCAGTCCCAGGCCTGCGAGGAGACCCGCTATCCGACCTGAAACACCGACTCTTCGGCGCACCATTTTGGCTTCTTCCCCGTTAAAGGATCTTTTTGCCCTGCACCAGCCGGACGATCAGGACGATCGCGGCGATGACCAGAAGGACATGGATCAGGCCGCCGGCGTGGAACGCGAAGAGGCCCAGCGCCCACAGGATCAACAGGACGATCAAGATTGTTCCTAACATGCCAACCTCCTTGTTCTCTTTGCTCCTCGCCGTCCCAGGCCGCCCGATAGCCGGAGCGGCGCAAGAGACTGGGGAGAGGATGCCCATCTTACTGCCGTATTCGTGCCAGGAACTGCCGCGTCCTCAAGATGTCAGAAAACGGATTCCCTCTCTGGAATAGAGCTGAATTCAGGGGGCTCGACGCTTCGATGCCTCAGATCGGACGACTATTGCGGCCTTATCCGCCCCAAAGATCGCCCCATAAAACAGCACCTTTCCTCTTTAACAGGATATTTTCCGGCACGGGCAGGGATAGGCTCGGAGACTGAAAAGCTCAGTTCTGAGAGGGGAGGATGCGGACCTCGATGACGGATGTTTTGGGGGGAGGCGTCGGCCTCAGATCGACGTGGATGTATTCATCACGGCCTACCTGTTCCATTTGGAAAGGAACTATCCTGCCGTCGATCCGAACGTCCGGGGGTCCGGATTTGTTCGGCGCGCGTCCCGACGGGGAAGGCGCCCAGGGATTCAGGATCCGGATCGGGATCCATGGCCATTCTTTATTGGAGCCGACCTCGAGGCGGATCTTCCGGGCCTTCTCGTCCACGCCGTAGTCATAGGCCACGAACCGGCCGGCGGCCGGAAGACTTGATATGGACCCGAGCGCTATCCAAGCCGAGCCGGGGCGAGATCTCGAGGTGAAGCGCGTCGATCCGGACGCCGAGATAGCCTTCGACGAGGGCCCGAGTAAGGCTCCCGGCGCTGCCCGAGTAGAAGTCGCTTCCCCGTCCCCGACCGTCCTTCGTGTCCCATTCATAGAGGCCGTCGTTCGCGATATTCTTGCGGGCGATCTCAATGAGCTTTTCCCTGGCTTCGCGGCTGAAGCCCGACTCGAACATGGCCAGAACGAGCCTGCCCCCGAACCAGTCCCACTGGCCGCCGTTCTGGTATTCGTATGGTTCGTCCAGGGCCGGATGCTTGAAGAAGCCCGCGGGATAAGGAGGGAGGAGCGACCCGCTGATGGTGGAGACGCCGAATTCCTTCTGGCGCGCGAGGGCCTGTTCGATGATCCTGCTCTCTGATCGAGCTTGCCGTCGGCTCGCCGGCCAGCCCGGAGATGATGGCCTGGGCGTTGCCGCCCATAGCGAATATCGAGTCCTCGTCGAGATCATGCCGCCACGGCTCGAGATGGATATGAACACGATAAAAACCCCTATCGTTCTGCCATAGCCGCTTGTTGGCGTTCAAGCGTACCTGTTGGGCCCTGTCACGCCAGAGATTGGCCTTGTCCCGGGCGCCTTCGACCTCGAACCAATGAGCGAGGTCGTACGCCGCCTGATAGAACATGCCCTGGTCGTAGATGTCTGCCGTCCAGCGCGTCGTCTCCCCGGCATAAATGGCGCTCTGATCGGCGTCCTCCATCTCCACGTCCCCCCAATCGGCCGTGTGGGCGCCCTTGATCAATCCGTGGACGGGGTCGAATCGGTCCTTGAGGACGAATTCGAGGGCGCGCTCCATCCTTTCGTACGCGGGGACCCCATCGATCTCATGCAGGTACCATTCAGGTCCCAACAACCGGTAAACCTGGTGTCCGGCCTGGACGGCGCTCGTCTCCTGGTCCGTTTCCACGGTATTCTTGTCTGTAACGCCGCGGGAATCGAACCAATCGGGGAGCGATCCGTCCGGCCGCTGATGGGAGAGCAGTTCGTCGAGCCAGGAGTGGATATAAGAGGCCGGGTAGAAGTACCGGGATGCCGGGATGATGGTGGCGGCATCCCGGACCCATATTTGCGGATAGCCGGAGCCCGCGGAAAAGCCTTCCACGCGTCCCGTCCGCCCCTCGAAGGAGACCTCGTTGTGCTTCAGGGTGATGCGGATGAGCTTCATGAGCGTATCGAGCTCGGGAACGCTCGATTCGATCTTCGTATAGGGTCCCGCGTCGAGCGAAAGCTCGTAATGGTCCTCGGGCCACTCCCGCCTCCCGACCTCGAACGGCAGGACCAGGGTCTTCGAGCCGCGGTCTTTGAACCAGGAGAAGCCTTCGGCGACGAGATCGAATTCCAGATTGTAGCTTCCGGCTTCGAGCGGCGCCTTGACCGCGACCTCGAGGGCTCCGGTTGCGCCGGGGACGACCCTTCCCGGCAGAGAGGACCGGGCATTTTCGAAGCGAACAACGCGCTTGTCGGCGTCGAGAAGATGATAGGAGACGGAGACGGGATCGTCTCCCGCGGATTCCCAGGCCGTCGAACCCGTGTTCGAGATGGTGAGCGGAACCTGGGCGGTCTCGGCTTCGAAGGCCTTGCACGCAACCAGGGTAGAACGGAGCTCCGCGCGGAACCCGGGAACGGGGGGGCGAGGGCAGGCGATCAGAAGGGCGAGCGCCGCAGACCCCGTCAGGGCCGCGGAGCGCGTCAAGGCAGATCTTCCGCGCATCGTGTCCTTGGAATCAACAGATCCTCGGCAGGAGCTCCGAGGTCAGGGGCTCGAGGAGCCTCAAGCCTCCCGCCGTCGTCTCGAGGAGCAATTCTCCGGGCTTTCCGATCCGCGTCTGGACCTCACCGATGACGGCGGCCCTTCGCCCCGCAGGATCGCGGCGCATGTCGCGGAGGATGGCCTCGGTTCTGTCCTTCGGCGCCACGACGATTGCCCGGCCTTCGCAGGCCAGGAAAAGGGGATCGATCCCAAGGAGCCCCGCGGCGGCGCGCACCGGCCGGGATAAGGGGATGCGGGATTCTTCGATGAGGAGAGGATAGGGGAGGCGTTCGGCCAGCTCCGATAGGACGGTGGCCAGTCCGCCCCGGGTGATGTCCCTCATCCAGATAGGCGCCCTTCTTCCAGGTCTGCAGGAGGAAGAGGAGCGGCGCGCAATCGCTCCTGACGCGGGCCGTGAATCCGTATTCCTCCCGCGCCAGCATGATCGCCGTGCTGTGTTCGCCGAGCGTGCCGGTGAGGATGAGCTTGTCGCCGGGCCGGATCTTCGCGATCGAGGGCCGGGCGATGATGCGCCCGATGCCGGACGTATTGATGAAGATCTTGTCACCCTGGCCGCGGCGGACGACCTTCGTATCTCCCGTCACGACGCAAACCCCCGCTTTTCGGGCGGCGGTCCGGATGGAGCCGAGGACCCGTTCGAGGTCCTTGGCATCCAGGCCTTCCTCCAGGATGAGGGCAAGGGAAAGGAACCGGGGAACCGCGCCGGAGACGATAAGATCGTTCACGGTCCCGTTGACGGCGAGCGTCCCGATATCTCCGCCGGGAAAGAAGATGGGGTCGACGACGTAGCTGTCCGTGGTGAAGGCGACGCCGCCCGGCAGGAGGCTCGCGTCGCTGAGCTCGCCGAGGTAGCGGTTGGCGAACCGGGGGACGATCTCGCCGGCGATGAAATCTCTCATGAGCTTGCCGCCGCTGCCGAGCTCCAGGCTGATCTTCTTCATGCGGCGCCCCTTGAATACTTATGGGTGATCAGGCAAGCCCCCTCGTACGAGACCATGCAGGGCCCCAGGGGAGAATCCGGGGTGCATCTCTTTCCGAAGAGCCGGCAGTCCTTCGGCCTGATGACGCCCCTGAGGACCTCCCCGCACCGGCAGCCCGGGGCCTCCCGGACCGCCCGGCCCGTATCCAATCCATACTTTGTTTCGGCGTCGAAGTCGGAATACCGCGGACGAAGCTTGAGGCCGCTCCCCGGGATCTTTCCCAGGCCCCTCCAGACCGCGTCCTTGGGCTCGAGCGTCGCGTCCATCAGGGCGCGGGCGACGGGGTTCCCTTCGGGGCGGACGACCCGGGAATATTCATTGGCGACCCGGGGGGCCCCCTTCCGAACCTGGTCCAGGATCGAAAGGATCCCGTTCAGGATCTCGAGCGGTTCGAAGCCGGCGATCGCTCCCGGGACGCGGAATTCCTCCGCGACGAACGCGTAAGGGGCTTCGCCGATGATCGCGCTGACGTGCCCGGGATAGAGGAAGCCCGTGACGGCGCACTCCCCCGCTTCGAGGATCGCCCGGATGGCGGGCGGGATGAGCCACAGGGCCGTGAGCACGGCATAGTTCCGGATGTTCTCCTCGCGGGCCTGACGGGCCGTATAAGCGATGCCGGGGATCGTCGTCTCGAAGCCCGCGCCGAAGAAGACGACCTCCTTCTCCGGGGCCTTTCGGGCGGCATCCAGGGCGTCCTCGGGAGAATAGACGATCCGGACGAGCGAGCCGGGGGCCGGGACCGCCTCCCGCAAGGAACCTTTCCGCGTCGGGACGCGGGTCATGTCCCCGAATGTGGCCAGGATGAAGTTCCCGCGCGTGGTTACGAGGTCGATCGCGGCCTCGTGGATCGCATCCGGTGTGATGCAGACCGGGCATCCGGGCCCGGAGACCATCCCGATCCCCGCCTCTTCGAGCCGCGGCTTGAGGCCGGACCTGTGGAGGGACATGGTATGCGTCCCGCAAACCTCCATGATCCGGACCGGGGAGGGGAGGGAGGAGGCGAGGGCCCGGGCCTCCTTGATCTTCCGGTCGATGGTCCGCTGGTCCTTCGAGGCGCTCATGACGAAGGCGCGTTCTAGGCCTTTTCCATTTCCTCGAAGAGCTTCAGGGTCTCCCCGGCTTCCTTCGGGGTCAGCTTGGAGATGGCGAAGCCGGCGTGGACGATGACCCAGTCCCCGGCCTTTATCCCGGGAAGCAGGACGAAGTTCGCCCGGACCTCGCTGCCGAGGTAATCCACGATGCCGCCGCCGGATTCGTCGACCCGGGCGACCCTGGCGGGAATGGCAAGACACATACCGATATTTTAGACCATCGCCGGCGGCTTGTCCATTTAAGCGAGACAAGCGAGACGGGCGAGACGGGTTGGGTCGGCGGGACCTATAGCCGCAGGCTTTAGCCTGCGTCTTAGAAGAGCGAGATGGGCGGGCTCCGGCGCGGTCGTTTTTGACAATCGCCGTCCCCAACCATATAATGGTCAACATGTTTGAAGGCCTCGAGGGCTATATCCCGCCCGGCTCGGAAGAGGAGGCCCTGGTCCGCCGCCTGGACTTTTCCCGGCTCCCCCGCCACGTCGCCGTCATCATGGACGGAAACGGCCGCTGGGCGCAGGAGAAGGGCCTCACCCGTATCGAAGGTCATAGGGCGGGTTCCGACTCCGTCAGCGAGATCGTGGAGGCCTCGGCCCGCCTGGGCATCAAGGTCCTGTCCCTCTTCGCCTTTTCCAAGGAGAACTGGAAGCGCCCGCGCCAGGAGGTCTCCCGGCTCTGGGCCCTCCTCAGGGACTATCTGAAGAAGGACGGCCGGGTTCTCAGCGAGAACGATCTCAAGCTCATGGTTATCGGACAGAAGGACGGGATCCCGCGGGCCGTCATGGGCGAGCTCGAACGGTTGGAGACACGGACCCGGGATAACCGCCGGATGACCGTTGCCCTGGCCCTGAACTACGGCGCACGGGCGGAGATCGTCGACGCCGTAAAGGCCCTCCTCCGGGACAAGACGTTAGATCCCGATGCCTTGACCGAAGAGGGGTTCGCCCGGCGCCTGTACACGTCCTCCCTTCCTGACCCCGACCTCCTCATCCGGACGAGCGGCGAGATGCGGATCTCCAATTTCCTGCTCTGGCAGATCGCCTACGCGGAGATCTGGATCACGCCCGTCCTCTGGCCGGATTTCCGTAAGAAGCACCTGCTCGAAGCCCTTTGCGAATATCAGACCAGGGAAAGGAGGTTCGGCGACGTCCGGCCCCATTGAGAGCGGACTCCGCATCGCCATCCCCCATGGAACTTGGAAAACGAACCCTCACGGCCTTCGTCCTGCTCGCGGGCGTCTTCGCGGTCATCCAGTACGCCCCCGATATCGTCTTCTTCCTCCTGCTCCAGGTCTTCGTTCTGGGCGCCCTGTGGGAGTTCTACTCCCTCGCCGCCCGGAAGAAGCTCCGCCCCCAGAGGGCGCTCGGAGTGGTCCTGGCGGCGGCCTTCGCGGCCTTCTTCATCGTCGACGGCTTGAGCTTCGAGGCCGTCCTGTTCTCGGGACTTCTCCTGACGTGCTTCTATTACGTCATCCACGTCACGACGCTCGAGAAGCTTGCGACTTTCCCCCAGTCCGTCGCGATCACCTTCTTCGGGGCCCTTTACCTGAGCTTGCACCCTGAACTTCATGTTCACCATCCGGGCCGTGTACGGAGCCCCTTACCTGTACTTCCTCTTCGCCGTCATCTTCCTCGGGGACACGGGCGCCTTCTTCATCGGGAAGCCGTTCGGGAAGCATAAGATGACCCCGGTCGCCAGCCCCAACAAATCCTGGGAGGGGAGCGCGGGCGGCATCCTGTTCGCCTGCCTCGGGGCCTGGGCGGCCCGGGAGATCCTTTTCCCGGACCTCGCCCTCGGGAAGGCTCTGCTCATCGCCGTCCTGGTCCACGCCGCCGCCCAGGCGAGCGATCCGATGGAGTCGCTGTTCAAGCGGGCGGTCGGCGTCAAGGATTCGTCCAACCTCCTGCCCGGCCACGGCGGCTTCCTCGACAGGATCGACAGCCTCATCCTCGCCTCGCCCCTGTTCTATTATCTCGTCGGGATCCTCTGGAAATAAGGCCCCGGAATATATGGAAGACCGCCGCGAGAAGCTCGCCGTCCTCGGCTCCACCGGTTCGATCGGCCGGAGCACCCTCGAGGTAGCGGCGCGCCTCCCGGAACGATTCAAGATCGTCGGCCTCGCCGCAGGCTCCAACGTTCGCCTCCTCCTCGAGCAGGCAGCGGCCTTTCGGGCCGGAGATCGTCTCCCTGAGGACGGAGCGCGACGCCGCCGAGTTCCGTCGCCGGTTCGGAAGGCAGAAGATCCGGGTCGTCTCAGGGCCGGAAGGGGCGGCCGAGGTCGCCGGCCGTCCCGGAAACGACGTCGTCGTTTCCGCCATTACCGGCATCGACGGTCTCGGCCCGACCCTGGCGGCCGTCCGGGCCGGGACGAGGGTGGCCCTGGCCAACAAAGAGTCCCTGGTCGTCGCGGGCGCCTTCCTGAGGAAGGAGGCCCGCCGCTCCGGGGCCCGGATCATCCCGGTGGACAGCGAGCACAGCGGCGTATTCCAGTGCCTGGCCCGGGAGAAGCGCCGCTTCGTGAGCCGGGTCATCCTGACGGCCTCCGGGGGGCCTTTCTTCCGAACCCCGGCCTCCGAGGTCGCGGGCATGGGCCCGAAAGAGGTCCTGCGCCACCCGCGCTGGAAGATGGGTCGTAAGGTGACCGTGGACTCGGCGACCCTGATGAACAAGGGGCTCGAGCTCATCGAGGCCCGCTGGCTCTTCGGTCTCGAGCCCGCCCGTCTGGATGTCCTCATCCACCCCCAGAGCATCGTCCACGCTCTCGTCGAGCTCCGGGACGGCTCGGTCCTGGCCCAGCTCTCGAGGACGGACATGAAGGTCCCGATCCAGTATGCCCTGACCTGGCCCGACCGGGAGGCGTCGCCGCTTCCTCCGCTCGATCTCGCCCGGTCCGGGGCGCTCGAATTCCACCGCGTCGAACCGGCGAGGTTCCCGCTCTTTGCCCTGGCCAGGACCGCCCTGGAGCGCGGGGGGAGCCTTCCGGCGGCCCTCAATGCCGCCAACGAGGTCGCGGTGGCGGCGTTCCTCGCCGGCCGGATGCGTTTCGGGCGGATCGCCGAGGTCGTGGAGCGCAGCCTCGAAGGGCACGTCCGGCGGCCCGTCCGCGGCCTGCCGGAAGTCTACGACATCGACCGCGAGACCCGGGAGCGGACGCGGGAAATCCTCAAGCAAAGGACCTAGAATGGGCACGATATTCGGGACCATGGCCGCCTTCCTCATCGTCTTCGGCATCCTCGTCTTCATCCACGAGTTCGGGCACTTCTTCATGGCCAAGCTCGTCGGCATCCGGGTCGAGACGTTCTCCTTCGGGTACGGAAAACGCCTTTTCGGCATCAAGAAGGGGGATACGGACTACCGCATCAGCCTGATCCCCATGGGCGGCTACGTCAAGCTCCTGGGCGAGGGGATGTTCGAAACGGGCCGGGAGCTCGCCCCCGACGACATGATGTCGAAGAGCCGCGGGGCCCGGCTCCTGGTCATGGCGATGGGCTCGATCATGAACATCCTCCTGGCCGTCGTCCTCGTCGCCGTGATCAACGGCGTCGGCGTGCCCGCCCCCGAATACCAGGACCAGAAGCCCGTCATAGGATACATCGATCCCGGCTCCCCGGCCGCGAAGGCGGACCTCAGGCCGGACGACGAGATCCTGAGCATCAACGGCGGCAAGGTCGCGACCTGGAACGATGTCGAGATCGCCGTCGGCACGAAGCCGGACAGGGTCATCGCTCTCGAGATCGTCCGGAGCGGACAGGTCCTGCCGGTCGAGCTCAAGACGGGGTCCGTCACCCGCTACGAGATGGGCTATGCCGGGTTCCGGGCCAAGATCCTGACCCAGATCCGCCTGGTCACGGCCGGGTCCCCGGCCGAGAAAGCGGGGCTCCGGCCCGGGCGACGTCATCGCTGCCGTCGACGGGAAACCGGTCTACTTCTATTCCTTCATCCCGGTCATCGAGGCGAACGCCGGGCGGGAGATCGTCCTGTCCGTCGAGCGGGGAGGAACGACGATCGACCTCGCCGTCACCCCGAGGAAAGAAGGCGACGTCGGCAAGATCGGGATCCTCCAGGAAGCGAAATCCGTCGTCCGCAAGTACGGGTTCTTCGCGGCCATCCGGGAGAGCCTCCGGTCCAACATGAAGAACGTCTTTCTCGTCTTCCGTTTCCTCAAGGACCTGTTCACCGGGCAGGCCTCGACGCGCCAGCTCGGCGGCCCGCTCGAGATCGCGAACTTCTCCTACGCCGCTCTCCGGATGGGCTGGCTGGCCATGATCAGCTGGATCGCCGTCATCAGCCTCCAGCTGGGCGTCCTGAACCTGTTCCCCATCCCGGTCTTCGACGGCGGCCAGATCTTCGTCCTCCTCATCGAGAGCGTCTTCCGGAAGGATTTCAGCCCCAAGGTCCGCACGATCTGGCTCCAGATCGGGTTCGTCATCTTCGTGGCCCTCATCGTCTTCGTCATCATGAACGATTTCGTGAAGAAGCTGCCCCACGGCTGGAACAGCCTCCTGCCGTTCTAGCCCCACCGAGAAACGTCCATAGCTTTGTTCGTGGGCTGGTTTAAGAGCGCGGACGGGCCGGCCTCGCTCCCGGTCGGGTTTTTAACGCCGCGCCCTCGCCGATTTCTTCGGCGGGCTCGGAACTCGCGAACTTATCAGGGATGTTAGATTCTGCCCTCGTCCGAAGCGGCATAGGTCCGAGATCTTTGGACGCTCAAACATCCTCGCCCGAATCTCCTCGAAATCGGCTTCGTGCGGGCTAAACCCTCCAACGTCCGCTCGGTCCGTCCCGTCCGCACGTCCAGCCCACTAACCTATGCTGAGGGCTTTGTCAAAGGGCGTCAGCGACCGTGCGGGGATCACGGAGAGGCGCCCGAAGCAGGGGCGAGGAGGGCCGCCCCGTAAACCCCAGTTGGGAGGGGGGCCCGTCGCTCTTGCGATGGGGGAACCCGAAGAGGTTCCCGGGTCTGGGGTCGAGGGGCGGCCTCCGAGCCCTGCTAAGGCGATCTAGACCGGAGTCGGGAACCCCTTTGATAAAGCCCTCATCCCCATCACGGCCGCTTGCTGTCCTTTGATGGACGGGATGCGGCTAATGGTCTAGAATAAGAGGCGCGAAGATGACGGACCAGGAGTTTTTTCCCAGGCGCAAGACCCGGCAGATCAAGATAGGGGACGTCCTTATCGGGGGAGGGGCGCCTATCTCGATCCAATCGATGACCAAGACGGATACCCGGGACGTTCGAGCCACCCTCGCCCAGATCCGGCGGTTGGAGAAGGCGGGCTGCCAGATCGTCAGGCTGGCCGTTCCCGACGCGTCCGCGGCCTCGGCCCTGGGCGCGATCAGGAAAGGGTCGCGCCTGCCGCTCGTCGCCGACATCCACTTCGATCACCGGTTGGCCCTCAAGGCCCTGGACGCCGGCGTGGACGGATTGCGGATCAACCCCGGGAACATCGGCTCGCCGGCGAACGTGCGCGAGGTCGCCCGGGCCGCTTCGGAGCGCGGCGTCCCCATCCGGATCGGGGTCAACTCCGGGTCGCTCGAAAAGGGGCTCCTGAGAGGCCGAGGCGCGACGGCGGAAGCCATGGTCGCCAGCGCCCTCCGCCATATCCGGATGCTCGAAGACCTGGGCTTCTTCGCGATCAAGGTTTCGCTCAAGGCTTCCGACATCCCGAGGACCCTCGAAGCCTACCGGCTCCTGGCCGCCCGCGTGGATTACCCGTTCCATGCCGGCATCACCGAGGCGGGCGGGCTCGAGGCGGGGAGCGTGAGATCGGCCGCGGGGCTGGCGCTCCTCATCGGGGAAGGGCTGGCCGATACGATCCGCGTCTCGCTGACCGCCCCGCCCGAAAAAGAGGTCGTGACGGCCCGGCGCCTTCTCCGAGACCTGGGCCTGGGATCGCGGGGGCTCGATATCGTCTCCTGCCCGACGTGCGGCCGCTCGGAGGTCGACCTCATGAGGATCGCCGCGGCGGTCGAGAGGCGCCTGGCCGGCTTCGAGGGGCCCCTGACCGTGGCCGTCATGGGCTGTATGGTCAACGGCCCGGGCGAGGCCCGGGAGGCCGACTTCGGCGTCGCCTGCGGCCGGGGGACGGGGGTCCTCTTCCGCAAGGGACGCATCGTCCGCAAGGTCCCGGAGCGAAGGATCGTCGACGCGTTGATCGAGGAGATCCAGAAAGAGAGAAAGCAGGCATGATCAGCAAGAACCCGCTATCGGGGCTTCCCGGGACGACGCGGCGCAAGTATGACAAGCTGACGGAGCTCCTCGGCCGGATGAAGGGCGCCCTCGTCGCTTATTCCGGGGGGGTGGACAGCACCCTCCTCCTCAAGACGGCCCTTGACGCCCGTGTGCGGCCTCTCCTGGCCGTCATCGCGACATCGGAGACCTATCCGGGAAAGGAGATCGTCGCGGCCCGGGCCCTGGCTCGGCGCCTCGGCGTCCGTCCCCGGGTCATCCGGACGCATGAGCTCGCGAACCCCGAATTCGCGGAGAACCCCCCCGAACGGTGTTACCATTGCAAGAAAGAGCTGTTCGGAGCGCTTGCCGCCATCGCCCGCGAGGAGGGGATCCCCCTCGTCCTTGACGGGGCGAACCGCGACGACCGCAGGGACTTCAGGCCCGGATCAAGGGCCGGACGGGAGCTCGGCGTGCGGTCCCCTCTCCAGGAAGCCGGTCTGACCAAGGCCGAGATCCGCGAGATCTCCCGCCGGCTCGGCCTCCCGACCTGGAGCAAGCCCTCCATGGCCTGCCTCGCCTCCCGCTTCCCTTACGGCACGCCGATCGAGCCGAAAGGCCTTCGACAGGTAGGGGCGGCCGAGGACCTCCTCAGGGGCCTCGGATTCGGACAGCTCAGGGTCCGCCACCACGGGACGGTCGCCCGGATCGAGATCGCGCCGGGCGAGTTTCCCAAGGCCGTGAGGGCGGAGGCGGCCCGCAGGATCGTCTCGGGCCTGAAAAGGCTCGGCTACCGCTACGTCACCCTCGACCTCGAAGGCTACCGCACGGGCAGCCTGAACGAGGTCCTGAGCCGCCCGCCAGAGGTCCGAACGGGGATCCGGAGACGGCGGAGATTCCGGAGGGAGGCGGGAGCAAAAAAAAGGGGAAGGAGCCTTTCGGCATCCTTCCCCGGGATGGCTTGCGGGTTTCGAAGCGCCCTTAGAGAGCCTTTTCCGTTTTCTTGTCCGTGATGATGCCGACGATCTCGATGCCGGCCTCGCGCATGACGTCGATGAGATCCACGATCTTGCCGTATTCGAGGTCCTGGTCCGCTTTGATGTAGAGCTTCTTTTCCGAGACCGTCAGGAAGGCCTCTTCCAGAGCGTTCTGGAGGTTCTCCATCGTGACCTTGGCCTCGTTGACGTAGATCGTCCCGTCCTTCTTGACGGCCAGGACGACATCGGGGCTGTCAGGCATGGAGGAGGTGTTCAGGGCAGCGGGCAGCTTGACGTCGACGCCCTTCTGGACGAGGGGGGTCACGACCATGAAGATGATCAGAAGAACAAGCAGGACATCACACAAGGGAACGACATTGGGTTCGGATCGGATTTCTTCTTTGCCGCTCGCGGATATTGAAAAACCCATTGTGTGCCTCTCTTATCAGAGTTTCGTCGTTTTGTTTTAGTCGATTTACCTGGTTCTGTGGAAGAAGTCGATGACCTGCGAGGTCGTGTTGCTCATCTCGGCGTCGTAGACTTCGATCTTGGTGTTCAGCAGGTTGAAGCACCAGAGGGCGATGATGGCCACGCCGATCCCGAAGGCCGTGGTGACGAGGGCCTCGGCGATGCCGCCGGCGACCGCGCCGATGCCGCCCGACCCGGTCAGGGCCATGCCGCGGAACGCGTTGATGATGCCCGAGATCGTCCCGAACAGCCCGATGAAGGGGGCGGACGTGGCGATCGTGGCCAGGATGCTCAGGCCCTTCTTCAGGTCCTGGTTGAACAGGACGGCGGCCCGGTCGCAGCCGCGCTCGGCGGAGTTGATCTGCTCATCGAGGCTCAGGTTGGCTTCCTTCCCGGACAGGAAATCCTGGATGCCGGCGGCCGTGACGCGGGCCAGGTGGCTTCCCTTGTTGTCCTTCTTGGACGCGAGGGCCAGGGCTTCCTTGAGCTGTCCGGCCTTGAGGAGCTCGGCGAGCTTGGGGGCGACGAGCTTGGAACTCGTCTTGGCGCGCTTGAAGGTCAGCTGACGCTCGATGAACAGGTAGAGGGAAACGATCGACAGGGCGATAAGGATGAATCGAAACCGTTCTGGCCACGGCTCCCATGGCCTGCCACATTTCAATCAGACCGAATTGCATGTTGAAATACCTCCTTTTAAATCTCGAAAGCCATTGATTAGCTTTGATTACTTGAGCTGGAATCTGACCGTAACGGTGAAGATGACGCCCCGGGGACGGCCGTTGATGATCATCGGCTCGTAGACCCACTGCCGGACCGCGTCGATGGCCGCCTGGTCGAGCAGGGGGATGGAGCGGAGGACCTTGATGCCCTGGACGCGGCCGTAGATGTCGGTCGTGGCCTCGATGATGACGACGCCCTCGACCCGGGCCTGGCGGGCGATCTCGGGGTAGATCGGGTCGACCTGCTTGATGAGCTTGGGGGCCTTGATCTCGCCGATGGCCCGGACGGGGGCTTCGACCTCGCCGACGACGCCGCCGAGGACGCCGCCGACGACGCCGCCGAGGACGCCGCCGACGACGCCGCCTTCGACGCCGCCCTCAACGCCGCCTTCGATGCCGATGTCGGACAGCTGTTCTTCGGCGATCTCTTCGGGGATGTCGACGGGGGCGACGAGCCGGCCGGGCTCGATGGTCGCGGAGGCCTGGACGGGCTTGATGCGGGTCTTGGCCTGCGAGGAGGCGCGCTTCTTGGCCGGCGGCGGCGGGGGAGGCGGGGGGGGCGGCGGGGGCGCGAGGAAGGCGCTATAGACCTCGACGGTCGGAAGGGTGGCCGTGGAGAGCAGCGGGATGACGATGACGGCGAGCGACGAACGCGACGTGGAAGAACAGGGCGATGGGGAACGCGAGGGCTTTCTTCTTGGAGCCCGTTTCGCTCTTGAAGAAGGAGTCCTTGAAGAGCTCGGGGATCTCGTTTCCTGGGGTTTCGGCTTTTTGACTTCCGCCATTTTTATACCTCACGCACAGAAGTATTTTTCCGTAAGAAACAGTATAGAAGAAAAATTCGCTTTTATCAAGGGAAATTTATCTCCGGAAGCCTTTTTTTGTCTTGAAGGCCTTCTGCCAGAAGAGGACGACCGGGCAGGACAGATAGATCGTCGAGTAGACGCCCTCGATCGTCCCGATGAGCATGATGAACGCGAAGTCGTTGATGACCTCGCCGCCGAAGAGATACAGGGCCAGGAGGGTCAGGAAGACCGTGCCCGAGGTGATGATCGTCCGGCCCAGCGTCTGGTTGAGGCTGAGGTTCATGATCTGCTCGAGGGATTCCTTGCGGTAGATCTTGGAGTTCTCGCGGACCCGGTCGAAGATGACGATCGTGTCGTTGATCGAGAAGCCGACGATGGTCAGGATGCGCGGCGATGATGGGCAGGTTGATCTCGCGGTTGGTGAACGAATAGAGGCTCATCGTGATGAGGACGTCCTGGGTCAGGGTGAAGATGGCGGCGACGCCGTACTCCAGCTTGAACCGGACGGCGATGTAGATGAGCATGCCGATGAGGGCCCAGATGGTCGCCTGGGTGGCCTTCTTCCGGAGGTCCTTGCCGACCTGGGGGCCGACGGTCTCGCGGCTGACGACGGTCAGGCTTGTCGGGCGAGCCGCCGCGGAGGGCTTCGATGACCTTGTCCGCCAGCTTCTCGTGGGCCTCCAGCTCCTGCTGGGCGTCGGCGCCCTTGACGTACTGCGTCGTCCGGACCTGGAACTCATGGCCCTTCTTCCCGGTCTCCTGGATCGTGCTCCCGCCGAGGCCGACGTCCGCCAGGGCGTTCGCGGACCTGGCCGATCGAGGTCGGGCTCTTGAACTCGACGCGGATGAGCGTCCCGCCGCCGAAGTCGACGCCCGGGCTTCAGGCCGTGGAAGACCGTGATGTTCAGGATGCCGGCCAGGACGATGACGAACGTGACCGCCAGGGCCACGTACTTGTACTTCATAAAGTTGATGTGGGGGGTTTCTTGAAGAGTTGCATGTTAGATACTCAGCTTCTTGGCGGTTTTCGGGACGGTCACGTCGAAGATCAGGTGGGAGACGAAGACGGCCGTGAACATGTTGGCGACGAGACCGATGATCAGCGTCACCGCGTACCCCTTGATGGTCCCGGTGCCGAACTGGAAGAGGAAGATGGCCGAGATGATCGTCGTCAGGTTGGAGTCGAAGATGGCGCTGAAGGCCCGCGAGAATCCCAGCTGGATGGCGCTCGGGACGTTCTTCCCGGCGGCCCGCTCCTCCTTGATCCTCTCGAAGATGAGGACGTTGGCGTCGACGGCCATCCCGATGCTCAGGATGATGCCGGCGATGCCGGGCAGGGTCAGGGTGGCCTTGAAGTAGCCGAGCGCCCCGAACAGGATGACGACGTTCATGATCAGGGCGGCGACGGCGTTGAGGCCGGAGAGCTTGTAGAAGAAGACCATGAAGGTCATGATCAGGATGATGGCCACGAGCCCGGCCATCAGGCCCTGGCGGACCGAATCCGCGCCGAGGGACGGGCCGATCGTCCGTTCCTCGAGGTAGCGGATGCCGGCCGGCAGGGCGCCGGCCTTGAGGACGACGACCAGGTCCTCGGCCTGCTCGACGGTGAACCGGCCCTGGATGATGCCGTCGCCCGAGATGCGCTGGTTGATGCTCGGGGGCCGACTGGACCTTGCCGTCGAGGACGATGGCCAGCTGCTTGCCGACGTTCTCGCCCGTGACCTTCTCGAACCGGCGCGAGCCCTCGGCGTTCAGGGTGAAGGAGACGGCCGGATTGTTCCACTCGTCGACGGACCGGCGGACCATCCGGAGGTCCTTGCCGCTGACGGAGGCCACCCGGCTGACGAGGAAGAGGCCGGCCTCGCCGCGGCTGGCGATCGCCCCGGACGATCTCCATGTCCTCGGGGACGGTGCCGCCGAAGTCCTTGAGGAGCGTCTCCTCGTCCGGGGCCGGCCCGGCCTTGACGAGCTTCCACTCGAGGACGGCCGTGACCTTGATGAGCTCCTTGACCCGGTCGGGGTCGCTGACGCCGGGCAGTTCGACGACGATCCGGTCCGAGCCCTGTCGCTGGATGAGCGGCTCGGCGACGCCGAACTGGTCGATGCGGTTGCGGATGGTCTCCCGGACCTGGTTGACGGCCTGGTCCTTGAGGAACTGGACGATCGGGGCCTTCAGGGTGAAGGTCAGCTTGTCCCCGGAGAAGGCGTAATCCCAGTCCCTGCGTGTACTGGTCGATGAGGTCCCGGGTCTTGCCTTCCTGGTCGGCGGACGGTCCCGGAGAAGACGAACCGGCCGGGCCGCTCCTTGGCGGCCGTCTGGAAGGTGATGTTGTTCTTCTTGAACAGCTCCTCGAACCGGGCGATCTCCTGGTCGGTCTCCATGTTGATGGCGTCCTCGGTGAGGACCTGGAGGACCAGATGGATGCCTCCCTTGAGGTCCAGGCCGAGCTTGATCTTGTCCTTGGGCGGGTAGGCCAGGAAGATGGCCAGGGCCAGGACGGCGACGACGATGATGGCTTTCCACTGCAATCCTTTTTTCATGTTCCCTTCGCTTGCGAGTCGAGGTTCCCCTGGCGTCGGCCGCTGGCGGGCCGCCTCGGAGCTATTCGGCCTTCTCGGCGCCCAGGATGGCCCCGACGGCGCTCTTGGTGATGTCGATCTTGACGTTGGCCGAGACCTTGAGCTCGATCCGGTCGGGCTGGACGCCCATGACCGTCCCGAAGATGCCGCCGGTCGTGATGATCCGGTCGCCGGGCTTGAGGGCGTTGACCATCTCCTGGTGCTTCTTCTGTTTCTTCCTCTGGGGCAGGATGATGAGCAGGTAGAAGATGACGAAGACCAGGACGAAGGGCAGGAGGGCGGTCAGCATGTTTCCCCTGGGGACCTGGCCGGCCGCGGCCGGCTGGGCGGACATAAGAAGGCTTGCGAACATCATGTCTTTTCTTCCTTTTCGACGTTAGAGTCGGATAGTATACTCTTTTTCAGAAGGCTGAACGAGTTGGATTGAATAGATTGCCTGATTCGCCTGAAGATGTCAAGATAAAAGTGGAGGTTATGGATGGTGTTGAGGACCGCCGAAGCGATCTCCCCGCGCTCGTAAAGATGCCGGAGATAGGCCCGGCTGAAGTTCCGGCAGGTGTAGCAGGAACAGGCCTCGTCCAGGGGGTCCGCGTCCGCCGCGTACTTGACGTTCTTGATGGAGATCCGCCCCCGGCTCGTGAAAAGCGACCCGTTCCGGGCGTTCCGCGTCGGAAGGACGCAATCGAACATGTCCACGCCGCGCTCGACGGCCTCGAAGATGTCCTCGATATAGCCCATGCCCATGAGATAGCGGGGCTTGTCCTGCGGGAGGAGGGCGTCGCCCTGCTCGAGGACCTCGAAGAGCTGGGCCTTGGGCTCTCCGATGCCCAGCCCTCCGTAAGGCGTAGCCGTCGAAATCCGATCTCCATCAGCTCGGCGATGCCCCTGGCCCTGAGGTCGGGGTAGACGCCGCCCTGGCTGATCCCCCAGAGCTGCTGGGAGCGATTCGCGGGCGTCGAACCGCTTCTTCGCCCGGGCGGCCCAGCGCCCGGTCCGCTCCACGCCTCCCGCATGGTCGTCTCCGTCGCGGGGTAGGGGGGGAAGTAATCCAGGCACATCATGATGTCGGTCCCGAGCTTGGCCTGGATGTCGACGGCGTCCTCGGGCGTCAGGAAGATCTTCGTCCCGTCGAGGTGGGAGGCGAACCGGACTCCTTCCTCGACGGACCTTGACCAGGGGGGACATGCTGAAGATCTGGAACCCGCCGCTGTCGGAGAGGACCGGCTTCCGCCAGGAGATGAAGCCGTGGACCCCGCCGAGCCGCCGCGACGGCGTCCGCCCCGGGCCGCAGGGAAAGGTGGTAGGCGTTGACGAGGATGATCTGCGCCCCGAGCTCTTCGAGGACGGCGTGGGTCAGCCCCTTGACCGAGCCCTGGCTGGCCACGGGCATGAAGGCGGGCGTTTCGACGACGCCGTGGGCCGTCTCGAGGACCGCCGTCCTGGCCGAGGAGGCGGGATCGCGGGCCGTCGACGGTGAACGATTTGGTCATTGGGCGAACCGGAAGTATACCACGTCCCCGTCCCGGACGACGTAGTCCTTCCCTTCGAGCCGGATGGCCCCGGCGTCCCGGGCCTTCTGGAGGGAGCCGCGCCGGACGAGCTCGTCCCAGGCGATGACCTCGGCCCGGATGAAGCCCTTCTCGATGTCGGAGTGGATGGCGCCGGCGGCGGTCACGGCCGAGGCGCCCCTCCGGAGCGGCCACGCCCGGACCTCGTCCTTGCCCACGGTATAGAAGAAGAGGACGTCCAGGAACCGGGGAAGGGCCCGGAAGAATTTCGCCGCCCCGGGCTCGGTGAGGCCGAATTCGGCCCGGAAGGCGTCCTTTTCGTCCTCAGCGAGCTCCAGGATCTCGCATTCGATGGAGCCGCAGAAGGTCAGGGGGCTCGCGTCCGCGGGCCCGGCGAGGTCCTTCTCATCGACGTTGACGATGTGCAGGAGGGGCTTGAGGCTCAGGAAAGCGAAGCTCCGCACGAGCTTCTCTTCTCCGGGCGAGAAGGGGAAGGCGCGGAGGGGCCGGCCCTCCCCGAGGGAGGCCGTGAGCCGGGCCAGGAGGTCCCTCTCCTTTTCGGACTCCGGGTCCTTCATCTTCTTCAGGTCCTTCTCGAGCTTCTCGAGCCGGGCGTGGGCCGCGGCGAGGTCGGCCAGGGCGAGCTCCTCCTCCATGAATCGGATGTCGTCCGCGGGGCTGATCCGCCCCTTCGGGTGGGGCCGGGAGGCGTCCCGGAATCCCCGGACGACGTGGACCAGGCCGTCGGCCTTGCGGAGACGATCGAAGACGGCCGCGTCCTTGACCTCGCCGAGGGAGGCGCCCGCGAGGTCCGTGAACTCCACCGTCACGGGGACCTTCTTTTTCTCCGGATAGAGGCCGGCGATCGCGTCGAGCCGTTCGTCGGGGAGCGTCCGGGCGCGGACGTGCGGCTCCTGCCTGCCGTCTCCGCGGGCCCCCGTCCCGGATTCCGCGCCCGTGAGCAGGCGGAAGAGGGTCGTCTTTCCGGCACCCTGATAGCCGAACAGGACGATGTTCACGGTTTTAGTAAAGACCGAACGCCGCCGCATGTCAACATTTGAGCCGCGCCCAATGCGCGGCTCAAATGCGCGAGACGGGCGGGATAAGCGGGACACGCGAGACGGGAGGGGGCGCGCAAGACGGGCGGGATAAGCGGGACACGCGAGGCGAGCGGGGCGCGAGGGACAAGCGACATGTAGTCGCAGGCTTTAGCCTGGCTTCCTCACTTGAGGATTTTTGGGATTTGGGCTATAGTAACGCTTCGAACGAAGACCCATGACCCGAAAAGAAAAGAAGAAGAAGAGCGACAAGGGCGTCGTCAGGGAATACTTCGAGCTCATCGCCGAGACCGCCGTCTTCGTCTTCTTCGTGATGACCTTCGTCGTCCAGGCGTTCCAGATCCCGACGGGCTCCATGGAGCCGACGCTCCTCATCGGCGATTTCCTGCTCGTCAACAAGATGGCCTACGCGAGGCCGGTCCTCCCGCTCGAAGGCGTCCTCCTGCCCGCATAAGCCCATCCGAGCGGAAGGACATCATCGTCTTCAAGTATCCCCGCGAGATGAACAAGGATTTCGTCAAGCGGATCATCGGGCTCGAAGGCGAGAAGGTCGAGATCCGGGACAAGCAGGTCTTCGTCGACGACAAGCCTCTCGACGAGCCCTATAAGGTCCACAACGACACCCAGGTCTATTCCCGGAACGATTCCTATCATTACGACGACCTCATCCGCGACAACTTCGGACCGGTCGTCGTCCCTCCCGGCCATTGTTTCGCCATGGGAGACAATCGCGACAACAGCGCCGACAGCCGCTACTGGGGCTTCCTGCCGCTCGACAATATCAAGGGCCGGCCCTGGGTCATCTATTTCTCCTACAAGGCCGAACGGGACGCCTGGCAGAAGAACGGCCGTCTCGGACCGGCTCCGCAAGTTCGCGAGCTTCCTTCCCCGGGCCCGCTGGGGACGGATGCTCAAGATCATCCACTAGACTCCGTCCCGTTCCGGGCGTCTCCCAGGTTCCGTCGGGCTACCGGCCCGGCGTGCGGAACTCGAATTCCTCGTAGGAGGAGATGGAGAAGATGGGGTTCTCGGCCGTGAAGTCCCCGACGAAGACCGGGCTCTGAACGATCCCGTCCATGTCCTTGCCCACGGGAAGGCCGAGGTAGTAGAGGAGCGTCGGGGCGATGTCCACGATCCTCATCCCCTCGACCGTATTCCTCTTCCCGATCCCGTTCCCGTAGAAGAACACGACGCCGTCGGGCCGGTCCTCGTGGTAGGCCGAGATCTCGGGGTTCCCGAGGATCCATTCGACGAAGCGCTTCCAAAGCGGGAGCGGCTCGACGCCGTAGGGCGAATAGACGACGAGCAGGTCGTCGTCCTTCAGGGAGGCCAGGTACTTGCCGACGACCTGTCGTAGTATTCGTAGTATCGGGAGATCACCGTTCCGTAGCGGTTGATATCCTCCGGAGCGATGTTCCCGAACTGCTCGGGGAAGCTGTACTTGTAGAAGAACGCCTGGACCGTATTGAGCCCGTCGAGACGGAGATGGAAGTAGCCGGGCGCGACGGCGGCCCTTGTCCGCGAAAGCTCCCTCCTCGAGGGCCCAGTCCCGCGCGAAGGCCTTGCGGGCGGTTGCCAGCAAAGGGCCCGTCTCCGTACCGTCCGTCTTGAATACCTGGTTGAAGGCCCGTCCGGACGGGGGATCGGCAACTCCGTGTGTCTCGCCCGGGACGGGCGCGACGATCAGGGCGCTGGATCCGTTGGCCTCGAAGATGCGGCCGAGGTCCGCGGGGCCCGGAGGGGGGACGTTGGGCAGGACGTTCAGCAATCCGAGCCGGACCATCTGCCGGAATAAGATGTATCTCGGCGTGACCTCAAGCCGGGGGGCCTCGAGGACCGGTTCGTAGGCGTTCAGGGAGAGCTGGCGGTGTTTGGCCGGGCGCTTGCCCGTCTCGAGCGAGCGCTCGAGCAGGAAGGTCTCGGTCGGGGCGAGCGTTCCGAGCCGTCCCCAGCTGCCGTTGTCGACGAGCCAGGAGAAGTTCGGGAGCTTGCCTTCGGCGATGAGGGGGAAGATGATATCGAGGCTCATTCCCTCGAGCCCCAGGAGCTGGATGTTCCTTCCGATCGTCCGGGCCTCGAACCGGCCCGTTCGCGCGCCGGGCCGCGGGGAGGGGAACCGGGCCCGAAGCCCGGCCAGGAGGATCATTCCGGCGGCGAAGAGGGCGAAATACACCCCGAGGGGCACGAGCTTCTTTCCGTAGCGCCGCGACGCGTAAAGGGCCGCCGCGCCGAGGACCGCGAGGGCCGCGAGCGCGATGCCCTGGGCGCGGAGGAGGGCCCCGTGGTCCGGATCGAAGAACGACGCGAAGTACCGCAGGTTCTCCCAGAAGATGAAGAGGAACAGGGCGATGAGCAGGGGGAAGGCCACGGCCAGGAAGGAGGGCGAGACGGCCTTGATGCCGATCTTCCGCCCGGAGAAGAACTGGACGACGAAGAAGAGCGCCACGACGGCGAGCACGACGATCGGCCCGTAGGCGACCGCCGAGGCCAGAACGAGCCGGAGGAAGGCGCCGGCCCCGAAGGGAAGGTTGATGTTGATATCATAGGTGAGCAGGGCGATGAGCCCGGAAAAGAAGAGCGCGCAGACGAGCGCGTTCGCCAGGACCTTGAGGAACTTCATCGGCAGGAAAAGTAGCATGAAAGCGGACGGGGGTCAATCGGCCGAGGCCCCGGGGGGCCGCGGCCCGCGAGACGAGCGGGACCAGCGAGAAAGGCAAGACGCGCTCTTCTCCCTGGTCTCGCCCCGCCGGGGCACGCGTCTCGCCGGTCCCGCCCGTCTCGCTTGTCTCGCCCCTGCCGTTCCTTTAGAATATAAAGGAACGCAAGGCGGCCCATGGAGCAGTTGGAAGGCACCGTCGAACAGATCGTCTTCTACAATCCGGAGAACGGCTATGCGGTCTGCCGCTTCGCCGCCGGAGGGCCGAAGCCGGTGACCATCGTCGGGTCGTTCCCGCCCCTCTCTCCCGGGGAGGTCCTGAAGCTCAAGGGCAAGTGGGAGGTCAATCCCAAGTTCGGAAAACAATTTCACGTCGAGAGCTTCTCGCTGGCCCTGCCGGCCTCGGTCCAGGGCATCGAGAAGTTCCTCGCCTCGGGACTCATCAAGGGCATCGGGCCCGTGCTGGCGGAGCGCATCGTCCGGAAGTTCGGCGCCGGGACGATCGCCGTCCTGACCGACAAGCCCGAAAAGCTGAAAAAGGTCGAAGGCGTCGGTCCCGTCAAATACCGGGAGATCCGCCGGTCCTGGGAAGAGCATCAGGACATCCGGGACCTCATCATCTTCCTCCAGGAGCACGGCGTCTCCACCAATCTGGCCACCAAGATCCACCGCCAATACGGGGACAAGGCCTTTCACGTCCTCCGGACGAACCCTTACCAGCTCAGCCTGGACATCTGGGGCGTCGGGTTCAAGACGGCCGACCAGCTGGCCCTGAAGCTCGGGATGGACCCCGGCTCCCCCGAACGGGTCAAGGCCTACATCCTTTACCTCCTGGAAAAGGACAACGAACAGGGACACATCTTTTCCCTCGAAAGCGAGGTCCGGGCCCGATGTCTCGAAGATATCGGGGCGGACGATCCGAAGTTCGACGCGGCCCTGGCCGCCCTCTCGGCCAGGAAGAAGCTCGTCCCGCGACCCCCTGGGCGCCGACCGCGCCCTTTACCGCCCGTCGTTCCACGTCGCCCAGGACGAAGTCGTCCGGGCCTTCCATGATCTCGCGTCCGTCGCCTGCCTGCCGCCGCCGTTCGACCTCGAGGACGCCGTGGCCGACGCGGAGAAGGACCTCGGGCTCGTCCTCTCGCCGGCCCAGCGGCTGGCCGTCCTTTCCTGTTTCCGGAAGAAGGTCCTGGTGATCACCGGCGGCCCGGGGACCGGCAAGACGACCATCATCAGGGCCGTGACCGACATCTTCCGCCGGTGGGGGAAGGCCGTCGTTCTCTCGGCGCCCACCGGGCGGGCGGCCAAAAGGCTGTCCGAAACGACGGGCCAGGACGCCCGGACGATCCACCGCGTCCTCGAATTCCAGCCCAAGAAGGGGACGTTCAAGCGCAACGAGGGGAACGCCCTTCAGGGCGAGGCCCTGGTCATCGACGAATTCTCGATGGTGGACCTGCCGCTCATGCACCACCTTCTCAAGGCCGTGCCGGAGGCGATGCGCCTCGTCCTCGTCGGCGACAAGGACCAGCTGCCGTCGGTCGGGCCGGGGACCCTGCTCCGCGACATCATCGAGTCGGGGACCGTGCCCGTCGTCCGGCTCGACGAGATCTTCCGGCAGGACAAGGAGAGCTACATCGTCCTCAACGCCCACCGCGTCAACCAGGGCCAGGGGCTCGTCTATCCGCCGAAGGGCACGAAGGAATCGGATTTCTATTTCATCCGGCAGGACGACGAGCGCAAGGCCTTCGAGACCATCGTCAGCCTCTGCCAGACGCGGATCCCGCGATGGCTCCGTATCCCCGCCCTGTCGCCGGAGATCCAGGTCATCAGCCCGATGTACAAGGGCCTCTGCGGCGTCGACAATCTGAACCTGGAGCTCCAGCAGAGGCTCAATCCTCTCCGGGAAGGGCTCAAGTGGGGGGCCCGCGAGTTCCGCGTCCGCGACAAGGTCATGCAGGTCCGCAACGACTACGAGAAGGAGACCTTCAACGGGGACATCGGGATCGTCGTTCACGTCGACGGGCCGCGTCTCCGCGTCGTCGTGGACTTCGAGGGAAGGTCCGTCCTCTACGAGAAGGACGATCTCAACGACCTCGTCCTCGCCTACGCCGTCTCCGTTCACAAGGCCCAGGGCAGCGAATACCAGGCCGTGGTCATGCCCCTCCTGACCCAGCACTTCATCATGCTCCAGCGCAACCTCTTTTATACGGCCCTGACCCGGGCCAAGAAGCTGAGCGTCGTCGTCGGCTCCTACAAGGCGCTCTACATCGCTGTCAAGAACGACAAGCCCGTCAAGCGCAATTCGCTCGTCAAGGAGAAGCTCATCGAGCTCAGCCGGCTGTGAGGGCCCGGGACGGGGCGCCTCGGGCAAGCCCCGGCATTCATACCGAGGCTGGCGAGGGTTTGCCCATTCGCTGACGTCTGCCCCGCCGTGAAGGGCCCGGCGAGAAGAGAGGCTCAGGACTAACCCCGTGCGCGTACGGCATTCATGCCGCGGCGCGAGGGTTTGCCCATTCGCTGCAGCTCAGGACTAACCCCATACGTGCCTCGGTGTTCATACCGAGGCTGGCGAGGGTTTGACTTGCCTCCGGTTTACCTTATAATGATTCCGTCCGCAGGAAGAGGGCCATCATGACGAACGTCGCGCCGTCTCTGAATTTCGAAAGCATCATCGCGTTCGCCGTGGTCCGCGAAGAGGAAGCGGCCGCGGGCTACGCGGATATGATGGCCTCCGCCGAAACGCCCGGGCTGAAAGAGCTTTTCCGCGAGCTCAGGGACGAGGAGCGCGAGCACAAAAGGCTCCTCGAAGGCCTGGACCCCGTCGGGGCCGCGTTCGTCGAGCCCGCCGCGGTCGAGGACCTCGGCATCACGGATGGCCTGCAGGCCGAGCCGCCGCATCCGGACATGAGCTTCCAGGATGCGCTGATCTTCGCCGCCCGGAAGGAAGAGCGGGCGGCCCGGCTCTACGCCGGGCTTGCGGCGCGCGCGGGGCGGACGGAGGACCGGAGGCTTTTCGAGCTCCTCGCCGTCCAGGAGAAGCTCCACAAGCTCAAGCTCGAGACCGAATACGACAAGCGCGTCCTCACCGAGGATTGACGCGCGCATATCCGACGACCGAAGAGGAGGACAGGCATGGAAAAGTGGGAATGCACGGCATGCGGTTACATTTATGACCCGGCGGCCGGCGACCCGGAGCACGGGTTTCCCCCGGGGACGCGGTTCGAAGACCTCCCGGAAACGTGGGTCTGTCCCCAGTGCGGCGTCGGCAAGGAATTCTTCCAGAAGGTCGCCTGACGCCCGGACGTCCGTGAGGCTCCGATGAAAGCCGTCATCGTCGGCAACGGGCTGGCCGGGACGATGGCCGCCAAGGGACTGCGGGAGCTCGACCCGTCCGTCGCGATCGAGATCATCGCCGAGGAGCGCTACCCGTATTATCCCCGGCCCAATCTCATCGACTTCGTGGCCGGATCCCTTCCGTACGAGAAGCTCTTCGCGTTCCCTCCCAACTGGCACGAGCGTCTGAACATCTCCGTCCGTCTCGGATCGCCCGTCGTCCGTATCGACCCCGCGTCAGGGACCGTCGCGACCCGGGAAGGGGCCACCTCAACGTTCGACCGGCTCCTGCTGGCCACCGGATCTTCGGCCGTGGTTCCTCCCGTCAGGGGAGCGGACAAGAAGGGCGTCTTCGCGCTCAGGACCCTCGACGACGCCCTATCCATCCTGGAGATGCTGAAGACGCGGCGGCGGGTTGCCGTCCTGGGCGGCGGACTGTTGGGGCTCGAGATCGCCCGGGCCCTCAAGACCCGGGGGGCGGAGGTCTCCGTGACCGAGTTCTTCGACCGGCTCCTTCCGCGTCAGCTGGATGCGCCCGGCGCCGCCCTTCTCAAGGCCCAGATCGAGCGGATGGGGATCGCCGTCCGGCTGGGGGCGTCGGCCGAGGAGATCACGGGCGCCGGCGAAGCCTCGGGGCTGAGGTTCCAGGACGGGGGCTCGGCCGAGGCCGACATGGTCGTCTTCGCGGCGGGCGTGCACCCCAACGTCGCCTTGGCCAAAGACGCGGGCCTCGAAACGGACCGGGGCGTCGTCGTCGACGATTCCCTGCGGACGAGCCATCCGTCGGTCTACGCGGCGGGTGACGTCGCCCAGCACAAGGGACGTGTCTACGGCATCATCCCGGCCTCCTTCGACCAGGCCCGGGCGGCCGCGTACGGCATGCTGGGCCTGGACAAGAAGTACGAAGGCACGGTCCCGTCGAACACGCTCAAGGTCGTCGGGCTTTTCGTGACATCCGTCGGACTGGTCAACCCCGAGGGGGCCGGGTACGAGATCATCGCCAAGGAGGACGCCGAAGCCGGGGTCTACAAGAAGCTCGTCCTGAAGGACGGGGCCCTCGAAGGCGCGATCTGGATGGGGACGAAGAAAGGGGCCGCCGACATCGCCCGGCTGACCGCGTCCCGCAAGAACGTCGCCGCCTGGAAGGCCGACATCCTCGAGGAAGGCTTCGACCTGGCGGGCCTATGAGATCCATGAAACGAATATTGTCGGGGATCGGGATCCTCCTTATCGCGTCCCTCGGTTTCAGCGCCGAGATCCAGACCGGCGGATACCTTTCCTTCTCGTTCCTGAAGGGGCAGGAGGGGGGCCGCGCGAGCCACGGGAGCTTCGAGGACCTCGGCGGCGGCGCCTTGGCGAGCGGAGACCTGGGCCAGGGATTTTCGTTCCTGGTCGAGGCGAGGTTCCGGTCGGAGTCGAGGTTCGAGCTCGAACAGGCGCTCGCCGCGCTTCAAGCTCGGAGGCTCCGGGGACCTCCGGCTTGGGCTCTTCCTCGTCCCGTTCGGAAAGTACAACGAATCCAACCGCCCCCAGCAGACGGTTCTGGTCAATCTCCCTCTCAACCTCGAGGCGGCTTATCCCGAGAGCTGGAGGGACATCGGGCTTACGACCCAGGGCCGCATCGGTTTCCTGCGCTACGCCGCCTATCTCGCGAACGGGTTGGGGGAGAAGGACGGTGCCGCCGCCGGGCAGATGTTCCGGGACATCAACAAGGACAAGGCCAAGGGCGGGCGGCTGGGGATCGTCCTGGGCGAGGGCTTCGAGATCGGCGGCTCCTATTATATGGGGAAATACGACGCGGACAACTCGTTTCGCCTCGTCCTCGAAGGCGCCGACCTGACCTGGGTCACCAAGGATTACGAGGTCAGGGGCGAATACACGAGGGGCGTCTGGAACAATCCCGGAGGAGCCCCCGACGGGAAGGCGGACGGCTTCTTCGGGCTCGTCGCCCTCTATATGGGCAAGCTCCAGCCGGTGGCGAGCTTCCAGCGCTGGGATCCCGGGGAAAGCGGTCCCGGACTTCCTCTCATCGCCCTCGAAGGCGGCGTCGAGCTCCTATCCGTCCGGAGCCGGTGGGCCCTCGGGGCCCGCTATTTTCTCAGCCCGACCTTCGTCGTCAAGGCGGAATACGACATCAACAGGGAAAAGGGGCCCGCGCTGAAGAACAATCTCGTCGTTGTCCAGGCCGCGATCAGCTTTTAATCTTGCCGCGGCCCCACGGGTTCTGATAGAATTCGGCGTCCGCCGGCCTCTCGAGCGATCGCCGTCCGACGCGGGCGCCCGCACATGAAAGAAGGAGTCCCATGGCCAATCTGCTCGTCCTCGGAACGCAATGGGGAGACGAAGGCAAAGGTAAGATCGTCGACCTGCTGACGCCCGCTTTCGACGTCGTCGCCCGCTACCAGGGCGGGCACAACGCCGGCCACACCGTCTATGTCAACGGCCGCAAGATCGTCCTCCACCTCATTCCCTCGGGGATCCTGCACCCGGGCAAGATGTGCGTCATCGGGAACGGGCTCGTCGTCTCGCCCCAGGCCTTCTTCCGGGAGATCGAGGACCTGCTCGCCGGAGGAGCGGCGGCGGACGCGGACCGGATCGTCGTCAGCGACAAGGCCCATCTCATCATGCCCTACCATCCCGTCGTCGAGCGGATCTCGGAAGAAGCGCGCGGGGCGAAGAAGATCGGCACGACGTGTCGCGGGATCGGGCCAGCCTACGAGGACAAGGCCGCCCGGTGGGGCGTCCGGGCGGGGGACCTCCTGAATCTTGCCCTGCTCCGGGACAAGATCGGCGAGAACGTCGCGGCCAAGAACAAGCTCCTTGCCGCGTACGGCGTCCCGGCCCTCGATCCCGGCGCGATCTATGATGAGTACGCGGGCTATGCCGTGAGGATGAAGCCCTTCATCAGGGATGTCTCTCTATTCCTCCATGAGGAGATGAAGCGGGGGAAGAAGGTCCTCTTCGAGGGGGCTCAGGGCGTCCTTCTCGACCTCGACCACGGGACCTATCCCTTCGTCACGTCGTCGAGCTCGACGGCCGGCGGGGCTGCCACCGGCCTCGGGGTCGGGCCCAAGTCCATTCACGGCATCCTGGGCATCACGAAGGCCTACACGACGCGCGTCGGGAGCGGTCCGTTCCCGACCGAGCTCAACGACGAGCCGGGCCGGCACATGGCGGCTCGCGGCGACGAGTTCGGGGCGACCACCGGGAGGCCGCGCCGGTGCGGCTGGTTCGACGCCGTCGCCGTGCGCTACGCCTGCCGGGTCAACGGGATCGACCGCATCGCCCTGACCAAGCCCGATGTCCTCGAGGGGATGTCCGAGGTCGCGATCTGCACGGGATACCGGATCAAGGGCGAGGTCCTGAAGGATTTCCCGGCAGACCCGTGGGCGCTCGACGCCGCCGAACCCGTGTACAGGACCATGCCGGGCTGGAAGGATTCCGTCCGTAGATCCAGGGACCGCGCCGGCCTTCCCGCGGCCTTCAAGGATTATGTCCGGGCGATCGAGGACCTCATCGAGACGAGGGTGGCCATTATCTCGACCGGGGTCGAGCGGGAGGACACCATCTTCATCGAGCCGGAGCTCCTCGGACTCGTCGACCTCGAGAGCCTCAAGGCCGGGAAGTAGCGGCGGCCGGTTCCGGACCGGGGCCCCGGCCTTCACCGTGCCCGGCGAATCTGGTACAATGCCATTTCGAGGGGTCAATATGAAGATCGACGGCGATACGCGTCTGGACGACCTCCTGAAAAGATACCCGTTCCTTCCGGAGTTCCTGGCTCGCTTCTCGCCCAAATTCGGGATGATCACGAACCCGATCCTGAGGCGGACGGTCGGGAAGATGGTCCGCCTGGATAAGGTGGCCTCGATGGGCGGCGTGGATCTCGATGCGCTCGTCGCCGCGCTGGCCGCCGAGATCGAGGTCCGGACGGGGGACAAGGTCGAAACGGGCCCCGCCCCTTCGCCCGTCGACGCCCGCAAGGACCGCCAGGAAGTCCTCAAGGGGATCATCCGCGATCTTCATCGGGGAGAGGACCTCGCGGCCCTGAAGGAAAGGTTCCGCACCCTCGTCCGCGAGGTCGCCCCGGCCGAGATCGCCGCCATGGAACAGGCCCTGATCGACGAGGGGATGCCCGAGGACGAGGTCAAACGGCTCTGCGACGTCCACGTCCAGGTCTTCAAGGAATCCCTCGAGGGCCGCGAATCGGCCGAGGCCATGCCCGGCCATCCTTTGCACACCCTCATGGCCGAGAACCGGGCCCTGGACGGGCTTCTCGCCGAGCTCAGGGCTCTGATCCCGGAACCGGATTCCGGAAGGGTTCTCCCGCCGCCGGCCGAGACGGCCGCGGCCCTGAAGGCCCTGGCCGGGAAGCTGGCCGAGGTGGAAAAACACTACCTGAAAAAAGAGAACCAGCTCTTTCCCCTCCTCGAGGCCAAGGGCGTGAGCGGGCCGTCCAAGGTCATGTGGGCCATCCACGACGACATCCGCGGGCACCTCAAGGAGTTCCGGGGCCTTCTCGAGGCGAACGACCTGGGCTCCGCGTTCCGCCTGGGGCGCTGGCTCGCCACGGAAATGGCCGACATGATCTACAAGGAGGAAAAGATCCTCCTGCCGATGAGCCTGGAAACGCTCGACGACGGCGATTGGGCCCGCGTCAAGAAGGGGGAGGAAGAGATCGGCTATGCCTGGATCCTCCCCGGAACGGAATGGGTCCCGTCCGCTCCCTCGAAGGAAGGGCCGGCGCCGGTGCCTCCATATGTCCGGCCCGGGGGGGCCCTCGAGCTGAACATGGGGGCTTTGACCCTCGAACAGATCGATCTTCTCCTGACCCATCTGCCGCTGGATGTCTCCTTCGTGGACGCCGACGACGTCGTCCGCTATTATTCGGGGACGGAGGACAGGATCTTCGTCCGGACCCCTGCGGTCATCGGCCGGAACGTCCAGAACTGCCACCCCGGGAAGAGCCTTCCCGTCGTGAACGCGATCCTCGAGGCGTTCCGGTCGGGGACGAGGGACGCGGCCGAGTTCTGGATCGAGCTCGGCGGACGGTTCGTCCACATCCGCTATTTCGCCGTCCGCGACAAGGTCGGGACGTACAAGGGATGCATCGAGGTCACTCAGGACGTCACCGGGATCAGGGCCCTGGAAGGCCAGAAAAGGCTCCTGGACTGGAAGTGAGGAGGGAACCATGCCTGTACCGAAAGCGAAACCGAAGGCCGGGAAGACCGCCGGATCGGCCTATTCGTGCGCGGTCTGCGGTGCTTACGCGGTGATCGACCCCGTCTGCGGCTGCGCCGAGGAACACGTCTTCATCTGCTGCGGCGCGCCGATGAAGAAGGCCCCGGCGAAGAAGCCCGCGCCGAAGACGCGCGGGAAGAAGTAGCCGGGCCGGGACGCCGCCCCCTCGGTCCGGGCGGAGGGCGCGGCCCCATTCCCTACTATTTTTGTAGGGTCTATTGTCAGACGTCCCGGAAAGACGTAGAATAGAACTCTATTCGACAGCCCTTCCAAGGAGCGCAGTCATGAGAGAAAAGGTCGAAAAATCCCTGAACAAGATCCGCCCCGCCCTGCAGGCCGACGGCGGGGACGTCGAGCTGGTCGATGTCGTCGACGGCGTCGTCAAGGTCCGGCTGACGGGGGCCTGCGGCGGATGTCCGATGTCGCAGATGACCCTCAAGATGGGGATCGAGCGCCACCTCCGGAAGGAGGTCCCCGAGGTCAAGAGCGTCGAATCCGTCTGATGCCGGAAGACTCCAGGACGGGCAGGGCGGCATGAGCGGCATATATCTCGATCACATCGCGGCGACGCCTCTGCGGCCGGAGGTCGTCGAGACCATGCTCCCTTTCCTGAGGGAGCGCTTCGCGAACCCCCAGAGCCTCCATTCCGGCGGACAGGAAGCCCTTCAGGCCGTCGATGAGGCGAGGGGCCGGGTCGCCGGCCTCATCGGGGCCTCGGCCGAGGAGGTCCTTTTCACCGCCTCGGGGTCCGAATCGAATAACCTGGCCGTCAAAGGCCTGGCCCTGGCCGGCCGGTCCAAGGGCAAGCGGATCGTCGTCTCGGCGATCGAGCACCTTTCGGTCCTGAACGCGGCCAAGAGCCTGGAGAAGCTCGGCTTCGAGACGGTGCTCGTGCCCGTCGACGGGCTCGGCCGTGTCGATCCCGAAGACGTCCGGAAGGCGCTGACGAAGGACACGGTCCTCGTCTCCGTCCAGACCGCCAACAGCGAGGTCGGGACCCTGGAGCCCGTGGCCGAGATCGCCCGCATTGTTCGCGCAAACGGGATCCTGTTCCACACGGACGCCGTGGCGGCGGCGGGGAATATTCCGGTCGACGTCCGCGCCATCGGGGCGGATGCCCTGAGCCTGGCCGCCGACCAATTCTACGGGCCCAAGGGGGCGGCCGCCCTCTATCTCCGGAAGGGGACGCGGATCGTTCCGCTCGTCGACGGCGGCGTCCAGGAAGGGGGCCGCCGCGGGGGGACCGAGAACGTCCCCGCCGTCGTTGGCCTGGGGCGCGCGGCCGAGCTCGCCGCGGCGGAGATGCCGGCGAGGATCGCGGCCGAGGCTCCTCTCCGGGACCGCCTGATCCGCGGTCTCCTCGAGCGGGTGGACCGCTCCGTTCTCACGGGCGACCCGTCGAACCGGCTCCCGCACCACGCGAGCTTCTGCGTGGAGTTCATCGAAGGCGAGGCCATGCTCCTCCACCTCGACATGAAGGGCGTCGCGGCCTCGAGCGGCTCGGCCTGCACCTCCAAGTCCCTCAAAGCCTCCCACGTCCTCCTGGCCATGGGCCTGGACCATGCCCTGGCCCAGGGCTCGCTCGTATTCAGCCTGCTCGAGACGACCACGGCCGCGGACATCGACCGCGTCCTCGAGGTCTTCCCCCCGATCGTCGACAGGCTGCGCCGGATGTCCCCGCTCTACACGAAATTCCTCGAGGAGAAGACGTCATGATCTATACCGATAAGGTCATGGAGCATTTCCAGAACCCCCGCAACGTGGGCGTCATCAAGGATGCCGACGGCGTCGGCCAGGTCGGCAATCCCGTCTGCGGCGACATGATGACCTTTTATATCAAGGTCGCGGACGGCCGCCTGGCGGACATCAAGTTCCAGACGTTCGGCTGCGGGGCGGCCATCGCCGTCTCGAGCATCGTCAGCGAAATGGCCATGGGCAAGACCCTGGACGAGGCCATGAAGATCACCAACAGCCTCGTCGCGGAGGAGCTGGGCGGCCTTCCCAAGAACAAGCTCCATTGCTCGAACCTGGGGGCCGACGCCCTCCATGCGGCGATCGTCAACTACCGGGAGAAGCAGGCTCCCGCCGCAGGGGCCGGGGCGAAGGCGGCCCCGGAGGGCCCGGCGGAAGAATGCGCCTGCCCTTACTGCGAAGGCCCGCTCGTCGAGGAGGGCGCCGGAGAGCTCTGCCGGAAGTGCGACATCGAATTCGTCGAGTGCCCGTCCTGCGGGGACCTCAACAAGAAGGGCGTCGAAACCTGCGTCCACTGCGGCGAAGCCCTGGAAAAATAGCGCCCCGGGTCCGGCCATGAACGATGAACGGGAACGGCTCTTCCGGGATATCGCCCGGCTCAAGGCGGCGCGGGGGGCGGTCATCATCGCCCACAACTACCAGCCGGGGGACGTCCAGGACGCCGCCGATTTCGTCGGCGACTCCCTCGAGCTCAGCCAGAAGGCCGCGGCCGTGGATGCGGGGACCATCGTCTTCTGCGGGGTCCACTTCATGGCCGAGACCGCCGCGATCCTGGCCCCGGAAAAGACCGTCCTTCTCCCCGAACAGGACGCGGGTTGCCCCATGGCCGATATGATCACGGCCGCGGAGCTCAGGGACTGGAAGGCGAAATATCCCGGGCGCCCGGTCGTCTGCTATGTCAACACGACGGCCGAGGTCAAGGCCGAATCCGACATCTGCTGTACGTCCTCCAACGCGGAGAGGGTCGTGAATTCGCTCCCCGCGGGCGAGGTCCTCTTCGTCCCCGACAAGAACCTGGCCGCCTGGGTCGCCCGCCGGACGGGACGGAAGATCATCGCCTGGGACGGATATTGTTACGTCCACAATCGGTTCCGGGCCTCCGATATCCGGGACAAGAAGGCCCTCCATCCGGACGCCGAGGTCTGGGCCCACCCGGAATGCCCCCTCGAGGTCCTCGACGCCGCGGACAAGGTCCTGTCCACGGGAGGCATGGTCCGGGAAGCCCGGACGACGGCCCGCCGGACGGTCATCCTGGCCACGGAAGCGGGGATCATCCACCGCCTGAAGAAGGAGAACCCGGCCGTGGAATATTTCCCTGCCCGGGAAATGGCGTTCTGCGTCAATATGAAAAAGACCACGCTCGTCAAGGTCCTGAGGTCCCTCGAAACGGGGACCCATCGGATCACGGTCCCCACCCCCACGGCCGACCGGGCCCGGGGGGCCATCGTCAGAATGCTTGCCATCTAGAGAAGAAGGAGGGACGTCATGAAAAAGATGACCGAAGCCAACGTCAAGGATGCCCTTGCCGGAGAGAGCCAGGCCCACGTCAGGTACCTGGCCTTCTCGGCCAAGGCGGCCTCCGAGAACCTGCCGAACGTCGCCCGGATGTTCCAGGCGACCGCCTATTCCGAGCAGGTCCACGCGATCAACCACCTGAAGACGCTCGCGGGTGTCGGGACGACCGCGGCGAACCTGGGCGCCGCGATCGCGGGAGAGACCTTCGAGATCGACGAAATGTACCCCGTCTATGTCAAGGTCGCGGAGCTCCAGGGCGAGAAGCCCGCTCTCATGTACTCGGAATATGCGCTGGCCGCGGAGAAGGTCCACGCCCGGATCTACGGGCAGGCCAAGGCGGCCGTCGAAAAGGGCAAGGACATCGACGCCGCGCCCATCCACGTCTGCTCCGTTTGCGGCTTCACCGTGGAGGGCGAAGCTCCCGATAAGTGCCCCGTCTGCGGCTCGCCCAAGGAAAAATTCGTAAAGTTCTAGGCCCCGGGCCCGGAACGATGGAGGGTCCCATGGCTTTACAGCCGGAACTTCGGCCGTTCCAGGTCGTCGCCGCGGCCATCCGTTCGGAGATCGACGCGGCGGCGTTCTACAAGAAGCTCGGGGGGAGGGTGAAGAACTCCCTCCTCGTCCGGAAGCTGGCGTTCCTGGCCTTCGAGGAGGAACAGCACCGGAAGATCCTCGAGCGGCTCTTCGCCGAGCGGTACGACGGGATGAGCCTCGAGGTGCCGGAGCGCTCGCCGATGCCGCCCATCGGCGCGGGACTCGGGGAGGCCCCTTCGGTCCTCGACCTGTTCAAGGCCGCGCTCGAGGCCGAGGAGATCTCCGAACGGGTGTACGGCGAGGCGGCGGAGAAGGCCGAGGAGGAGGCGAGCCGCCGGATCCTGACCTATCTCGGCCGCGTCGAGCGGAGCCATGCCGCCATGATCCGCTCCGAGATCGACCTCCTGTCCCGGTTCCCCGATTATTACGACGTCGAGGACTTCCACATCGCGCAGGACCTGTTCCATGTCGGCCCCTGAAGGGGCGGCCCCGAAGGGCGTTCCCGAATGAAGACCGGCTGGCGCATCGGACGCGTCTTCGGCATCGACATCAACATCGATTCGAGCTGGATCGTGATCTTCGTCCTTTTCAGCTGGTCGATGGCCGGGGGCTACTTCCCGAGGCAGTATCCGCACTGGACGAGGGAGCTTTCCTGGGCGATGGGCGTCATGACCAGCCTCCTCGTCTTCGCCTCGGTCCTCGTCCACGAGCTGGCCCATTCCCTGGTCGCCATCCGGCAGGGCGAGAAGGTCCGGAGCATCACCCTGTTCCTCCTCGGCGGGGTCGCCCAGATCAGCGAGGAGCCCAAGGCGCCTCTCCAGGAATTCCGCATGGCCTTCGTCGGGCCCCCTGACCAGCTTCGCCCTCGCCGGGCTCTTTTATCTGGCCTCCCTCCTCCTCGGCGCCGTGAGCCAGCCCCTCCATGCCTCCGCTCTCTATCTTGCCGTCATCAACGTCGGGCTGGGGATCTTCAACCTCCTGCCCGGATTCCCGTTGGACGGAGGGAGGGTCTTCCGGTCCATCGTCTGGAAGGCCACGGGCGACCTGAAGAAGGCGACGCGCGTCGCCTCCCGGAGCGGACAGGCCTTCGCGTTCCTTTTCATCTTCCTGGGCCTTTTCCGCTTCCTCAGGGGCGACCTGGGAGGGCTCTGGTTCGTCCTCATCGGCTGGTTCCTTCACAGCGCTTCGATCCGGGGCTATGACCAGGTCGCCGTCCGATCGGCCTTGCGCGGCCTCAACGCCGGAAACCTTATGACCAGGGATTTCGAGACGGTCATGCCCGGGTCTATCCGTGCAAAAGCTGGTGGACGATCACATCCTTGCCAAGAAGGGGCGCGTCTTCCTGGTCACCGACCTCGGCGGCGACCTGAAGGGCATCGTCTGCCTGGAGGACGTCAAAGCGACCCCCCGGGACCGCTGGCCGTCGGTCTACCGTCGGTGAGATCATGACCCCGAGGGATGAGCTCCAGGCCGTGGCCCCGGAAGCCGACGGCAACGAGATCCTGGCCCGGCTGACGGCCGGGGACGTTCACGAGATCCCCGTCATGGAGGCCGGCAGGCTCGTCGGCATCATCTGCCGGACCGACGTCCTGAGAGAGCTCCAGCTGAGGAACGAACTTGGGCTCTAAGGAGGGCGGGATGAGACCTGCAGCCGAGCGCATTCCCGAGATCGTCGCCATCCTGCGCCGGGAATTCCCCGACAGCCGGACGGTGCTCGAGTTTCGGAGTCCCCTACCAGATCCTCGTGGCCACGATCCTGGCGGCCCAATCCACCGACGAGCAGGTCAACAAGGTCACGCCCGCTCTGTTCGCCAAGTACCCGACGGCCGCCGCCCTCGCCGGGGCGGACCGGTCGGAGCTCGAGAAGGCCATCCGACTCGACCGGCTTCTTCCGGAACAAGGCCAAGAGCCTCATGGGCGCCGCGAAGCGCATCGTCGAAGCCTACGGCGAGAAGGTTCCCGGACACGATGGAAGACCTCGTGACGCTTCCGGGAGTGGCCCGCAAGACGGCCAACATCGTGCTCGCGGCCGGCTTCGGCAAGGCCGAAGGGATCGCCGTGGACACCCACGTCCGCCGCCTGGCCGGGCGCCTCGGGCTGAGCGGGGAGACGGACCCGGTGAAGATCGAGCGGGACCTGCTGGCGATCGTCCCGCGCAAGGACTGGCTCGACTTCAACTTCCTTCTCGTCGACCACGGACGAAAGACCTGTCAGGCCCGGAAACCCGATTGCCCGTCCTGTCCCATCCGGCGTCTCTGCCCGTCGGCCGTCCTGTTCCATCCCGAGCTCGGCAAGACGAAGGGAGCCAAGGACCGCCTGTGAACAAGGAGGCGATGCTCTGGAAGGCCCTCGACGGGGGACGAGCCCCCCTCCAAGGGGACGCGTCTCGTGCGTCCTGTGCGCGCACCGGTGCGACATCGCGCCCGCAGCGTTCGGCGTCTGCGGCGTCCGGCGGAACATCGAAGGGAAGCTCTTCACCCTCGTCTACGGCGAGGTCATCGCCGCGTCCGTCGATCCCATCGAGAAGAAGCCCCTCTATCATTTCCTGCCCGGGACGAAGTCGTTCTCGATCGCGACCATCGGATGCAACTTCAAGTGCGGCTTCTGCCAGAACTGGAGCATCTCCCAGGCCTCCAAGAAGGACGAGCGGGCCGGAGGGTTCGAGCTGATGCCGGAGGACGTCGTGCGCGAAGCCCTGGCCCGCGGCTGCCGGAGCATTTCCTATACCTACACCGAGCCGACGATCTTCTTCGAGTACGCCTTCGACACGGCCGGCTCGCCCGGGACAAGGGCCTCCTGAACGTCTTCGTGACCAACGGCTACATGACCGCCGAGGCCCTGGGGACCATCCGCCCCTATCTCGACGCCGCCAACGTGGACCTCAAGGCCTTCAAGGACGAGACCTATAAGAAGGTCTGCAAGGCCCGGCTCGCGCCCGTCCTCGATTCCATCCGTCTCATGAAGGAATTCGGGCATCTGGGTCGAGGTCACGACCCTCGTCGTCCCCGGGCTCAACGACGGGGACGATCGAGCTGGCCGGGATCGCCCGCTTCATCGCCTCGGTCGATCCGGACATCCCGTGGCACGTCAGCCGGTTCCATCCGGACTACAAGTACGACGAGGCGGCCGCGACTCCGGCCGAGACCCTCGAGAGGGCCCTCGAGATCGGGAAGACGGGAGGGCCTGCGTTACGTCTATGTCGGCAACATCGCGGGTTTCGACGAGGACACGCACTGCCCTTCCTGCGGGAAGGTCGTCATCGGCCGCGAGGGCTTCCGGGTCCGGAAGAACGCCCTCAAGGGCTCGAACTGTCCTTCCTGCGGGACCCGGATCGCGGGAATCTTCTAATCCCGTTCGCTGCAGTCGCCCGCCCGCGGCGGCAGGCCTTTCAGCCTCCGGCGCTGCGGCACTCTGTTAGAATGAGGACATGGGTGATGTTCCCGAACGCTACAGGATCCTCCCGCACACCGCCGACGGAAAGTTCCAGGCCTTCGGGGCGACCCTCGAAGAGGCCTTCGGTAACGCCGCCCTCGCCACGGCCTCGCTCATGTGGGACTGGACGCAAGGTCGAGCCGCGGACGCGCTATTCCGTCCGCGTCCGGGGCGCGGGACCTCGAACAGCTTCTCGTCAAGTTCCTCGGCGAGGTCATCTTTCTTTTCGAGACCCGGCGGTTCCTGCTCGGAGAGGTCGCGAGCCTGACCGATCGAGCGGGGCGAGGCGGACTGCCGGATCGAAGCCGTCTTCATCGGAGATCATCTCACGGACCGCCATGAGCTCTTCGGAGCCGTCAAGGCCGTGACCTACAACGAGATGAAGATCGAGGAAAGCGACTGCGGCCTTTACACCGTCCAGGTCGTGGTCGATATGTAGGGGGGATGGAGCTCCGGAAGATCGACGACATCACCTGGGAGATCCCCAGGCAGGGGGACATGCGCGTCCCCGCCGTCGTCTATGCTTCGGAGAGGCTCCTCAAGGACATCCGCCGGGACCTGACCCTGGACCAGGCCCGGAACGTCGCCTGCCTGCCCGGCATCCGGAAGACGTCCTATCGTCATGCCCGACGCCCACCAGGGCTACGGCTTTCCCATCGGCGGCGTCGCCGCCTTCGACCTCGATGAGGGCATCATTTCGCCGGGCGGGGTCGGCTACGACATCAACTGCGGGGTCCGGCTCCTGGCCACGGGGTTTCGGGAGCAGGACATCGCGGCCCGGCGCAGGGAGCTCCTCGCCGAGATCTTCAAGGAAGTCCCGGCCGGAGTCGGCAAGGGAGGGGTGACGAAGCTCAGCCGCGGCGTCCTCTGCGAGATCCTGGCCGAGGGGGCGGAATGGGCCGTGCGGAACGGGTACGGGCTTCCGGAAGACCTCGAGCGGACCGAAGAAGGCGGCCGGATGCGGGACGCCGACCCCGGCGCCGTTTCGGACCGGGCGCATCGAGCGGGGCATCCCCCAGCTCGGGACCCTGGGCGCCGGGAACCATTTTCTGGAGATCCAGAAGGTCGCCGAGGTCTTCGACGCCGCGACGGCGCGGGCCTTCGGGATATCCGGGCCGAGGCCAGATCACCGTCATGATCCATTGCGGGAGCCGGGGCCTCGGCCACCAGGTCGCCGGCGATTTCATCGAGCGCATGGAGAACGAGCGCGGGACGGCGGGCCTTCCCGACCGGGAGCTCGTTCACGCCCCCTTCCGTTCGGACCTCGGCCGGACCTATTACGGCGCCATGTGCGCCGCCGTGAACTACGCCTTCGCCAACCGCCAGATGATCGCGCACTGGGTCCGGGACGTTTTCGCGAGGGTCCTGGGCAGCGCGACGGGCATGGGCCAGGTCTACGACGTCTGCCATAACGTGGCGAAGGTCGAAACGCATACGGTCGACGGCGCGGCGACGCGCCTCTGCGTCCATCGCAAGGGGGCGACCCGGAGCTTCGGGCCCGGCCGCCGCGAGATCCCCGCCGCGTACCGGGCGGTCGGTCAGCCTGTCATCATCCCCGGATCGATGGGCACGTCCTCCTATATCCTCGCGGGGACGGCGGAGGCGGAGGCCAAGAGCTTCGCCTCGACGGCCCACGGCGCGGGCCGGGTCATGAGCCGCCACGAGGCGCTCAAACGCTTCCGCGGCGAGCGCATCCGCGACGACCTGGCCGCGAGAGGGCATCGAATTGCGCTCGGCGAGCTGGAAGGGCGTCGCCGAAGAAGCCTCCGAAGCCTACAAGGACGTGGACGAGGTCGTACGGGTCTCCCACGCGGCCGGGCTCGGGCGCATGGTGGCCCGGGTCGTCCCCGTGGGCGTCATGAAGGGCTAGCGCCCGCAGGCCAGCGGACGGACCTGCTCCTTCTATCCTTCAGGAGCGATCGTTCCCCCCGTCCGCTCCGTTCAATTATCCGGGCATTTCGTGACGGTGCGGACCTTGTGGCGGGCGCCGTTCGTGTCCGAGTAATCGATCGTCATCCGGACCCCTTCCTCCTTTTTGAAGATGATATGCGTGTTGGGGATCGAGACGGCCGTCCATTCGCCGACGGGGACGGCGGGGATGGAGAGCGTCACATTCGCGGGGCCCTTGTTCACGAGGTCATACCACTGCAAGGTCACTGTCCCCGGATTGGACGGAAGGTTTCCGAGGTTCTTGATGTAGAGGTCCGGGTCGATGAAGGCGTACGTGTCCAGGTAGGTGGCGAGATCTTCGCAATGCAGACAGCCGTCGCCGGGCAGGCTGAAGATGCGGACATCCAGCTTGGCGCAGTTGAGACAGGTCTTCAGGTCCGGGAACGGCCGGAACTGGATGTTGAGGGCCTGTTTCGGCTTGACCGGGGCCTGGTCCGCCGACGCTGCCGCGGAGAAAGACGCCGCGACCAGCAATGCCAGAGAGACACCGATGGCGAGTCTTCTGATTGTCATGATTCCCTCCCTTATGCCCGGATTATATAACGAAAGGGGGCACGAGGAAAGGCCCTTGCCCGCGTCATTGAATCCCCTCCGTCGTTTTGTTATCTTAGTCCCCGTGAAGATCGTCCTGGCGGGGTACAATGTCGACGCCGACGTCGTCGGAGAGCTGAAGCGCGCCTCTCCGTCCCGGGACGACGTCACGCCCGAAACCCTTTCGGCGGCCTACGCCAGGATCTCCCGCGACCCCCGGCCCGCCGACGAGCTCCGGGCCGCAGCCCGGGCGGAGGTGGAGAAGGCCCGCCGGTCGAACCGCAACATCATCTTCGCCATGGGCCACCATTCCGTGGCCGAGCACGCCGTCTTCAACTTCGACGTCATCGGCGTCTCCCGCCTGGCCATCGAGGACCTCGAGCGGTTCCGCCTCTGCTCGTTCACGGAAAAATCCCAGCGTTATATCAAGCTGGGCGAGGACTTCGTCGTCCCGGCGGAGGTCCGGGCGGCGGGGCTGGAAGGGATCTTCGCGTCCGCGATCAGGATCAGAACGCCCTGTACCACCGGCTTTACGACCGGCTCCGGCCCCACGTCTTCGCGCGGAACGCCGACGCCGCGAGGGATCCCCGGAACCACTCCGTCCTGGACGGATGGGCCAAAGAGGACGCCCGGTATATCGTGAGCCTGGCCGCCGAGGGCCAGCTGGGGATGACCGTCAACGCGCGCAACCTCGAGCTCCTCATCCGCCGATTCGCGTCGAAGCCCCTCGCCGAGCTCCGCGAGATCGGCTCCCGGCTCCACGCCCTGGCCCGGGAGGTCGCTCCGTCGATCGTCCTGTTCACCGAGGGCGCGGAATTCGATGCCGAGACCCTTCGGGACGTCGGCAACGCGTTCGCGGCGTCCGAAAAGGCCGGCCGCCTGCGCCGGACGGGGAAGGGGAGGCCGCCCCGTCCGGTCCGGCTCCTGCAGGCCGCCCCGGACGCCGACGAAAAGCTGCTCGCGTCCCTGGCCTTCGCTGTTTCCGGCGATCCTTATGACGCCTGCCTGGGCCGGGTCCGGGCCCTGTCGGCCGCGGAAAGACGGAGCGTCGCGAAAGCCGCTTTCAGGCGCATGGAGTTCTACGATTTTCCCCTGCGGGAATTCGAGTTCCCCGACCTGACCTTCGAGCTGATCCTATCGGCCTCCTGCTTTGCCCAGCTCAAGCGCCACCGGATGGCGACCCTGACCGTCCAACCCTACGATCCGGGGCTGGGCGTGACCGTCCCGCCGTCGGTCGCGGAGATCGGGGCCGAGGCCGAGTTCATGGAGGTCATCGCGGGGACCGAGGAAGCCCACGCCCGCCTGAGGAAGGCCGTTGGCGGAGCCGCGGACTATCTCCTGACCAACGCCCATCGGCGGCGAGCCCTGCTCAAGGTCAACGCCAGGGAGCTTTATCATATTTCGAGGCTCAGGGAGGACGCCACCGCCCAATGGGACATCCGCCGTCTGGCCCGGGAAATGTCCGCCCTGGCCCGGAAGGCCATGCCCCTGACCTGTTTGCTGCTCGGGGGCAAGGACGCCTATCCCGGGACCTACCGGAAGGTCTTCGGCCGCCTCCCCGCCATGATCCCTCCGCCCCTCCTCAAATGACCGGCGCCGGGCCCTCCCCCAGGGGAAAAATATTCGTTGGCTTTTCGTATCCCGGCGGCGTATAGTTCCGGTTTATCGGGGGTGACCCCGGGCGCGAAGGGCATGTCGGAGAGGCACATCAGGTCGCTGGTCCACGGATGGGAGACCGTCCGCCTCGAACTCCTGAACACGAAGATCTCGGCCCTCGGCCTGCGTCTCGAGGGCTCGCCGGTCGAGCCCTATACCCGCCGCATCCTCAAGGAGCTCGAGGCCCGGGGGATCCGCTTCCGTCCGGAGTTCTACCTCACCGACATCTGGGGATGCCCGAACAGGGTCCCGGTCATCGGCATCCCGTTCTACCTCGCCGACCCGCGGCTGATCCGCCTCGAGGAAGAGCAGGCGGGGGAGATCGAGGACGGCCGGGAGATCATGATGTATCTCCGTCACGAGGCGGGGCACGCGGTGAATTATGCGTACCGGCTCTGGCGCAAGCCGGGATGGCGTGAGACCTTCGGGGCGTTCTCCCGGCGGTATCCGCTGACGTTCCGGCCGGACCGCGCGAGCCGGTCGTTCGTCCGGCACCTCGACACGAGCTTCTGCGGGCGGATGTACGCCCAACGGCACCCCGACGAAGATTTCGCCGAGACCTTTGCCGTCTGGCTGACCCCCCGCGGCCGGTGGAGGCAACGGTACAGGCTCTGGCCCGCCCTGAAGAAGCTGAATTACGTCGATGCCCTGATGAAGGGCATCCGGGACGAGACGCCCCGTGTCCGGGAGGGAGGATTGCTGAGCCCGGTCTCGACGCTGAACATCAGGCTCATCCGGTTCTATGGCCTGCGGGCCGAGAGATACCGGAAAGCGGCCCAAGGCTTCGTGGATGACAGGCTCCGGCAGGTCTTTCCGGCGGTGCGGGGGAAGGCGTCCGTCAGGCCGGCGGCGCGCGTTCCTGCGCGAGCATCACCGCTACCTTTTGGACCTCATCGTCCTCTGGTCCGGCCTGAACGAAGAAGAAGGGGCGGCCATCCTGACGAAGCTCCAGAACCGCGCGGAGGCCCTGGCCCTTGAATTTCCCAGGAATCGTCGCCTGCGGAAACTGATGGACATCGCGGCCCTGGCGACGGCGCTGGCGATGGATTATTCGTACTCGGGCAGGCTGACCGGCTGACGGTCACCTCCGCCGGGCGCCCGGGGGCCCCGCGGCGAAGGTCATGGGGATATGGACGTCATTGGGCGGGCCTTCGAACGCGGCCCGGATGATGAGGTTCAGGAGCTCCGGGTACTTGATCCCCGCCGAACGCGCCGACCGGGCCAGCCCCATATCGTTGTCGAGGCAGGGATTGCAGTTCACTTCGAGGACGCGGGGCACGAGGTCCTCGTCGAGGCGGATATCCACCCGCCCGTAGCCCCAGCCGCCGATGGCCCGGAAAGCCTTGACCGCCGTGCTCGAGATGCGGGCGGCGAGTCCGGGCTCGACGTCGGCCGGACAGGTCACGGAGATCCGCTGGTACTCCACCGATGTTTCGATCCACTTGGCCGCGTAGGACATGATCGGTGGGACCTTTTTCGGGAGCCGGGTATAGTCGACCTCGGCCGGCGGGAGGACGCGGAGCTTCTTGCCCCCGACGAGGCCGATGTTGAATTCGCGGCCCGGGATGAAGCGCTGGGCCAGGGCGGGCTGGTGGTACTTGGTCAGCATCTCGCGGACCTTCGCCCGGAGCTCCGTCTTCGTCCGGACGATGGAATCGCGGCCCACGCCGATGCCGGCGTGCTCCTGGCTCGGCTGGACGATGAGCGGGAAGGACCACTTCGGGCCGTCGACGTCGCGCATCCTCTCGAACAGGGTCGTGTCGGGAGGGATGGGGATCCCGGCGCCCTGGAGGAGGCTGGCGCACATATACTTGTACCGGCTCAGGCCCAGGGCGAGGGCCGGCGATCCGGTGATCGGGTATCCCATGATCCGAACGAGCGCGGCCACGCGCATTTCGTAGAGGGCGCCGTGGACGACGTCGTCGTACTGATTGAAGACGACGTCCGGCTTCAGCCGCTGGAGGGTCCGTTGGAAGCGCTGGAGGTCGTCGGCGAGCGAGATGACGTGGACGTCGTTGCCGCCTCTCCGGAGCGCCCGGGCCATCCCGCGGATCATCTGCCGCAGGTAGCGGACGCCGCCGCTGTCGGCCACGGATTCGACGACGCCGTCGGTGTACGCGTTGTAGACGAGAGCGACCCGCGTCTTTTTCATTTCGTCCCTTCCTATCATAAAGGAATCGGCGCGCCGGCACAATCGTCTTTTTATCCGGAGGCGTCCGTTGTCATCGGCGGCCTGCTGTGCTATAAAATGGCGAGGAGTCGAACCGAACGTGAGCGGCAACATCTACGACGAACTGAAGGAGCGCGGCTTCATCGCCCAGGCGTCCGACGAGGGCGCCGTGCGCCGGATGCTCGGCGAAGGGCCGGTCACGTTCTATATCGGCTTCGACAGCACGGCCCGAAGCCTCCACGCCGGAAGCCTCGTTCCGATCATGGCCATGGTCCACCTGCGCCGGGCCGGCCACAGGGCCGTGGCCCTGACCGGCGGGGGGACGACGATGGTCGGCGACCCGAGCGGCAGGACCGAGCTGCGGCAGATGCTCGACGAGGCGACCATCCGCGAGTACGGTAGGTCGATCCACGCCCAGCTCGACCGGTATCTCGCGTTCGACGGGAAGGGCGCCGTCACCGTCGACAACGCGGATTGGCTCCTTTCCTTGAGCTACGTGAGGTTCCTCCGCGAGATCGGCCGGCACTTCTCCGTCAACCGGATGCTGGCGTCGGAGGCCTACAAGCTCCGGCTCGAGAAGGGCCTGTCGTTCATCGAGTTCAACTACCAGATCCTCCAGGCCTATGATTATCTCCACCTCTTCCAGACGCTCGGCTGCCGTCTGCAGATGGGCGGGGACGACCAGTGGGGGAACATCCTGGCCGGCGTCGACCTCATCCGCCGGGTCGAAGGGGCCGAGGTCCAGGCCCTGACCTTTCCCCTGACGACGACCTCCTCGGGGGCCAAGATGGGCAAGACCGCCAAGGGCGCCGTCTGGCTGGACGCGGAGCTTTTCAGCCCCTACGATTTCTATCAGTATTGGGTCAATTGCGACGACCGGGACGTCGGCCGGTTCCTGCGCATCTATACCTTCCTTCCGCTCGACGAGATCCGGCGCCTGGAAGCCCTCAAGGACACGGAAGCGAACGAGGCCAAGCGGATCCTGGCCTACGAGACGACGGCGATCACTCACGGCGCGGCCGCGGCCCGCGAGGCGCGCGCGGCGGCGGCGGCGGCGTTCGGAGGCGCGGGCGACGCGGACGTCGAGGCCCTCCCCACGACCGCCGTACCGCGCGCCCGGCTCGAGGCCGGGATCGGTCCCGCCGAGCTCTTCACCGACGTCGGCCTCACGCCATCGCGCGGCGAGGCCAAGCGCCTGATCAAGCAGGGAGGGCTCTACGTCAACGAGGAGCGCATCGAGAGTCTCGAGCGGCTCCTGACGATCGGGGACGTCAAGCCCGACGGCATGATGCTCAAAGCGGGCAAGAAGAAGATCCACCGGATCGTCATCGAATGAAGCGCGGGCAGGCCTCGCGGATCGACGAACCTTGACCCAAGCCGGCACCGGAGCAGACGCGGCCGAACGCGCCGGGCAGGCCCGCGGCTATCCCATCGCGCTCGCGAGCGCCGTCATCCTCTCGACCACCGCCATCCTCATCCGCTATCTGACCCTGACCTACCGCATCCCGCCTCTCGTCCTCGCCTTCTGGCGGGAATTGTTCACGGCCCTTATCCTCTTCCTTATTCTGAGGGCCCTTCGACCCGCGTTGACGAGGATCGCCGGACGGGACGTCCGGTTCCTCGCGGCCTATGGTCTCCTGCTCGCGATCTTCAATTCGCTCTGGACGCTTTCGGTCGTCCTCGCGGGGGCTGCCGTATCCACGGTGCTCGTCTACACCTCTGCCGGATTCACCGTCCTTCTGGGTCGGTGGCTGCTCAAGGAGAGGCTGGACCTTGCCAGGATCCTCGCGGTCGCTTCGACCCTGGGCGGCTGTGTTCTCGTCTCGGGCCTTTTGGATGCGACCGTGCCAAGCCAAAGCCTTCCGGGCCTCCTGGCCGGCGTCCTCTCGGGTCTGGGCTACGCCGCTTACAGCCTCATGGGCCGCGTTGCGTCCAGGCGCGGGCTCAATGCCTGGACGACGGTCCTCTACACGTTCGGCATCGCCGCGCTCTTCCTCGCGGCGTTCAATCTGTTCGGGGGAGGGATCCTGCCGGGAACGGCGTCCCGTCCGGCCGATCTGCTATGGCTCGGGAACGCTTGGGGCGGGTGGGGGGTCCTGTTCCTTCTGGCCGCCGGGCCGACACTTGCCGGGTTCGGCCTCTACAACATGAGCCTCGGCTACCTTCCGGCCGGGGTCGCCAATCTGATCGTCAGCCTGGAACCGGTCTTCACGGCGGCCATCGCCTCCGCGTTCCTCGGCGAACGCTTGTCCCGTCTCCAGATCGTCGGCGGGCTGGTGATCCTCGGCGGTGTCGGTCTCTTGCGGATCCACGAAGCGCGGCGTGAGTCCCGGCTCGCGGCGTTGAATGTTCCGGCCTGAAGCGTCAGCTCCGGATGAAGACCCGGCGCCCCCGGATCTCGATCCGTCCCTCGAAATACAGCCGGACGGCTTCGGGGTAGATCTTGTGTTCCTCGACGAGGATCCTGGCGGCCAGGGTTTCCTCGGTGTCGTCCTGGAGGACAGGAACGACAGCCTGGAGGACGATGGGCCCCGCATCCACCTCTTCGGCGACGAAGTGGACCGTGCAGCCGGAAAAGCGGACCCCCCAGTCGACGGCCCTCTGTTGGACGTGGAGTCCGGGGAAAGCCGGGAGGAGGGCGGGGTGGATGTTCAGGATGCGGTCCTTGAAGGCCCGGCAGAACACCGGCGTCAGGATCTTCATATATCCGGCCAGGCAGACGAGGTCGATGTCCCGGGCAGCGAGCTCGCGGACGATCGCCGCGTCATAATCCTCCTTCGAGGCGAAAAGCTTGGGGTCCAGGAAGAGCGTTTCGAGCCCCGCCTCCCGGGCCGCGGCAAGTCCGGGCGCGTCCGCCTTGTTGCTCAGGACGAGCGCGATCCGGGCGTCGATCCGGCTTTCACGGACGGCGGCGAGAAGAGCCAGGAAGTTGGAGCCCCTTCCCGACAACAGGACGGCGACGCGTCCCGTCTTCCGCGGGCTGAGAAAGGATCCTTCGGACACGGCGGCCTCCTTCGGTCTAGAACTTGATGAGGAACCCGACCCTCAGGACAAGGCCGCCCGCGTCCGCGACGGCCTTCCGGACCGAACGGAAGGTCTCGCCGGCCGGCGGCCCATCGAGGACGGCCATTTTGGCCTGCCAGAAGTCGATGTCCGCCCGATACTCGTCGTAGGCGTAGAGCGTTCCCGTCCCGTTCTCGAGCGTTTCGACCTTGGCCCGCCTCCAGACCGCTTCCAGGAAGAGCCCGATATTCTGGTCATGGACGTACTTGAACCCGGCGGTGCCCTGGACAAGATTCCCCCGGCCCGAGGCGGACTGCTCGTCCGAATAGGCGAACCCCGAGCTCGCGGCTCTTTTTACGGCAGCGCTGGACGAATACCTGACCCGAACTTGGCCCGCGCCCGCTCCGATATATAGGCCGAGCCGACTGCCGAGCGGGAAGGTATGATATCCTGACAGGAACAAGGGGGTGGCGGCGACCCTCGTCGGCCGGGCATAGACGTAGGGGACGGAGGACCGCTCGATCTCGAGGGTCGTCGCCCCTTCCGAGACCTCGCTCAAGGCATACCCGGAGCCGATCCCGATGGACCATCGTCGCGTAAGATCCAGGAGGACCTCGCCCCCGATGCCGAAAGCCCCGCGGAGGCGGCCGTCCTTGCCGCCCGTAAAGCTCCAACCCGGTGTCGCGGCGGCTTGCCTTCTCAGGGACTCCGCCCAGCCGTTCAGGGCCAGGTTGGCGTCATCGAACGCCGGAGCCCCATAGCTTCCGGCGAGCTTGAGACGGACCGTCAGGCCGGAAGAGGGGAGGGGGGCGGCGAGGAGAAGAAGGACGAGGACGGCGCGGGACTTCATCCTTTGATCTTATAGCGGGAGGGGATACTTTCCTTCCAGGCTCGGAACGCCGTCGCGACGGGGACGCGGAGGAGCTCCCTGCCGCGGACGCGGACGGCGATGTCGAGGCCCCCGACCCGGCCGATGCGGGCCGCGGGGACCTTCCTTTTTCTTGCCAGCGCGAGAAGCGCCCCGGCGCGGCGCGGAGAGACGGTCACGACGATCCGCGACTGGGTCTCCCCGAAGAGCAGGGCGTCCGGCCGGATGCGGTCCCCGAGGTCGATCGTACAACCCGGTTTCCGGTCGCCGAGGAAAGCGGATTCGGCCAGGCAGACGGCGAGCCCTCCGTCCGAGACGTCATGGGCCGACCGGAGGATCCCCAGCCCGGCGGCCTCGATACAGAGCTCGTGGACCGCCCTTTCGCGGACGAGATCGAGGGCGGGCGGAACTCCCCGCTGGAGTCCGAACCGCGCCTTCAGGTATTCCGACCCCCCGAGCTCGTCCCCGTTCTTCCCGAGGAGGATGATGACGTCCCCGTTCGACCGGAATCCCGGCCGGACGGATCTGCCGATATCATCGATGAGCCCGACCACACCGAGGACGGGGGTGGGGTGGATGGAAACGCCTTCGGTATCGTTGTAGAAGCTGACGTTCCCGCCGGTGACGGGGATCTCGAAGGCTTCGCAGGCCTCGGACATCCCGGCGACGGCCTCCTTGAACTGCCACATGACCTCGGGCTTCTCCGGATTCCCGAAGTTCAGGCAGTTGGTGACCCCGATGGGCCGGGCGCCGACGCAGGCCAGGTTCCGGCAGGCTTCGGCGACGGCGATCTTCGCCCCCGACCGCGGGTCGAGATAGGCGTAAAAGGGGTTCCCGTCCAGGGTCATGGCCAGCGCCCTTCGAGACCCCTTGATCCTCAGGACGGCGGCGTCGGCCCCCGGCAGGAAGGCCGTATTGACCTGGATCATATGATCGTACTGGCGGAAGACCCATTCCTTGTCCGCGATGGAGGGAGAGGCGATGACCTCGAGGAAAGCCCCGGCGAGGTCTTCCGGGACGGGGAGCTCCGGCAGCTTCGATATCGTCCGCAGGAACGCGGGGGCCTTTACGGGCCTCCGGTAGATCGGACAGAGGTTGACGACCGCGTCCACCGGGATATCGACGACGACCTCTCCATGGAACCGCGCCCTGAGTCTCCCGCCTTCGGTGACGTGCCCGATGACGACGGCGTCGAGATCCCATTTCGCGAAGATGGCCTGGACCTCGCCGACCCGGTCCTTCTTGGCGCAGATGAGCATCCGCTCCTGCGATTCCGAAAGGAGGATCTCGTAGGGGGTCATGCCCTCCTCGCGCTGGGGGACCAGGTCGAGATCGACGTCCATCCCCGTGCCGGCCTTGGCGGCCATCTCGGTCGTCGAGCAGGTCAGGCCGGCGGCCCCCATGTCCTGGATGCCGACGATCATGTCCGTGGCCATCACTTCCAGGCAGGCTTCGAGGAGCAGCTTCTCCCTGAACGGGTCCCCGACCTGGACATTGGGCCGCTTGTGCTCGGTGTCCTTGTCGAACTCGGCCGAGGCCATGGTGGCGCCGTGGATGCCGTCCCGGCCCGTCTTGGCCCCCACATAAAGGACGGGGTTCCCCGTCCCTTCCGCCTTCGCGTAGAAGAGCTTGTCCTTTTCGGCGAGCCCGAGGGCGAAGACGTTGACCAGGGGATTGAGGGAGTAGCCGGGGTCGAACTGGATCTCGCCCCCGACCGTCGGAATGCCGATCGAGTTCCCGTATCCGGCGATCCCGGAGACGACGCCCTCCATGATCGACCGGTTGAGGGGATCGTCGAGGGGACCGAAGCGGAGGGAATCCATGACCGCGATGGGCCGCGCGCCCATGGTGAAGATGTCCCGGAGGATGCCGCCGACGCCCGTCGCCGCCCCCTGATAGGGCTCGATGAACGACGGATGGTTATGGGACTCGATCTTGAAGACGACGGCCAGGCCGTCGCCGATATCGAGGACGCCCGCGTTCTCCCCGGGGCCCTGGATGACGTGCTTCCCCTTCGTGGGGAGGCCCTTGAGGTAGACGCGGGAGCTCTTGTAGCCGCAGTGCTCCGACCACATCACGGAGAAGATGCCGAGCTCCGTGAGGTTGGGCTCCCTGCCGATGAGCTTGACGATGATGCCGTATTCCTCGAGGGTCAGGCCGTGGTCCCTGATGATCTTTTCGTCCATGGTGTCCGTTCACTTCTTCCGGCGTCTGGCGCCTTCGATCGATGCGATCAGCGATTCGAGGATGATCCGGCCGTCCTCGCTGCCGAGGAGGGCCTCGGAGGCCCGCTCGGGGTGGGGCATCAGCCCCAGGACGTTCCCCTCCTCGTTGATGATCCCGGCGATATTGTCCAAGGAGCCGTTGATGGTTGGCCTCGTCGGTGACCCGGCCCTCCGCGTCGCAGTACCGGAAAACGACCCGGTTCGTCCGGAGAAGGTCCGCATGGACCCTGGCGGGGGCGTAATAGTTGCCGTCGAAATGCGCGATCGGGATCCTGAGGACCCGGCCCTTCGCCGCGCCCCGGGTGAAGTCCGTCCGGGCGTTCTCGACGCGGATATGGACGAATTCGCAGAGGAACTTGAGCCCCTTGTTCCGGAGCATGGCGCCGGGGAGAAGCCCGAGCTCGAGGAGGATCTGGAACCCGTTGCAGATGCCCAGAACGTGCCCGCCGCGGCGGGCGAAGGTCCGGACCTCCTGCATCAGGGGAGAGAACCGGGCGATGGCCCCGGAGCGCAGGTAGTCCCCGTAGGAAAAGCCTCCGGGCAGGACGACCGCGTCCACCCCGCGCAGGTCATGGTCCTTGTGCCAGAGGAAGACGGTCTCCCTCCCCAGGACCTCCCCGAGAACGTGGAGGGTGTCGCGGTCGCAATTCGATCCGGGGAACATGACGACGCCGAATTTCATGGGATCCCCGCTCATTCCTCGACGATCTGCCAGGTGTATTTTTCGATGATCGGATTGGCCAGCACCTTGCGGGCGACCTCCGGGACGAGCTTCCCGGCCTCCGCCGCGGAGACCCCGACGAGCTCGAGCTCGAAGACCTTGCCCTGCCGCACCTCTTTCACGGCGTCGTATCCGAGCGTGTGCAGGGCATTCTTCACGGTCTGCCCCTGGGGATCGAGAACGCTGTCCTTGAACGAGACCAGGATCCTAACTTTCATCGGAGAACACCCTTTCGAAGATATGGTCGATCCTGCCGAGGTAGGGATCGAGGGAGAAGCACCGCTCGAGCTCGGCGTCATCGAGGACCGCGGCGACCTCCGGATCGGTCCGGATGAGGGCCTTGAAATCCAGCCCCTCGTTCCAGGCCTTGAGGCTGTTCCTCTGGACGATCTGGTAAGCCTGCTCCCGGCTGAGCCCCTTTCGGGTCAGGGCCAGGAGGACGCTCTGGGAGAAGATCAGCCCCCGCGTCGCCCCGATGTTCTTCCGCATCCGGTCGGGGTGGACGACCCAGTTCCCGAGGATATCCGTCATTTCCGCCAGGAGGTAGTCCGTCAGGATGAACGAATCGGGGAAGATGACCCGCTCGGCGGAGGAGTGCGAAATGTCCCTTTCGTGCCAGAGCGGGATGTTCTCCAGGGCGACCTGGAGGTTCGCCCTGATGATGCGGGCGAGCCCCGAAATGCGCTCGCAGCGGACGGGGTTCTTCTTGTGGGGCATCGAGGAGGAGCCCTTCTGTCCCCGGGTGAACGGCTCCTCGACCTCGCCGACCTCGGTCCGCTGAAGGTGGCGGATCTCGAGAGCGAACTTCTCGAGCGAGGTCGCGGTGAGCGCCAGGGCGGCCATGACCTCGGCGTGCCGGTCCCGCTGGAGGACCTGGGTCGATACCCTGGCCGGGCGAAGCTTGAGCTTCCGGAGGGCGAACGTCTCGACCCTGGGATCCAGGTGGATATAGGTGCCGACCGAGCCCGAGATGCGGCCGACCGACATGACGTCGATGGCCCGCTCCGTCCGTTCGATATGCCGGCGGACCTCCTCGACCCAGACGAGGAGCTTGAACCCGAACGTCACCGGCTCCGCATGGATCCCGTGGGTCCGGCCGATACAGGGCGTCTTCTTGTATTTGAGGGCCTGGCGCTTCAGGACCTTTTCGAGGGCCCGGAGCCGGGCGAGGATCCTCTCCAGGGATTCCCGGACCAGGAGGGAGAGGGCCGTGTCGACGACGTCGTAGGAGGTCAGGCCGACGTGGATGAACCGGCCGTCCGGGCCGACCTTCTCGTTGACCGAGGTCAGGAAGGCGATGACGTCGTGCTTGACGACCTTCTCGATCTCGTCGATCCGGGCGACCGAGAAGCCGGCCTTGGACTTGATCGTCTTCAGGGAGGCCGGGGGGATCTTCCCGAGCCTGGCCCAGGCCTCGCAGACGGCGAGCTCGACGTCGAGCCACCGGCGGTACCGGTTCTCTTCGGTCCAGATGCCGCCCATCTCGGGCAGGGTGTAGCGTTCGATCATCGGTCGTCCATCCTTCGGGAATGAGAGCTCCCATCATAACAATCCTCCCCCGGACTGTCAATTCGTCAGCTCTGCCCGATTCGAGACGCCCTCCTGGCGATCTGCTTCCGGCTCGAGGACTCAGGGACATCACGTTCCGGAATGACGCGGAGGATTGGCCCTGATCGGTCCCTGGCGCGCCTCCGATGACCCGCGACGAGGAATCCTAGGCCCTGGAGGTTCGATGTTCCCCGCGGAGGAGAGAGATCGAGGGGACAATCGGTCTTTCGGGGAGTCTGAGGGAGGCGATCCTCGCGGATCGGGAATGGGCCTTTTCGGCCCGCGATCCTGCCGAAGCCTTCCCCTGGAAAAAAGAAATTCTTGACAGAAAAGGATAATTCCGATACTATGACCCTTGTAAATTTTCGTTTTTTCAGAAGTATCTTCTGAAAAACAAGAAGCTCGAGCTGGTATAAGAGAAGGTTTATCGTTTTTTAAGCCCATTCTCTTTCCCCCCATCTCTCGCGGGATCTCAGGCTCGCCGGGCAGGACATCGAGGAGACGCCAGCGTAGCTCAGTAGGTAGAGCGGCTGATTTGTAATCAGCGGGTCAGGGGTTCGAGTCCCTTCGCTGGCTTAGCGTTGGCGACGGGCGGGTTAGTTTTTTGGGACGGATCCCTTCGCGCCGGCGGGCGTCGCCCGGCGGGTCCGGGACGCCCAAGAGATTAAAGGATGAGGATAGAAATGTCGGGCAGGTTCCAGAGTGGCCAAATGGGGCGGGCTGTAAACCCGCTGCGGAAACGCTTCGGAGGTTCGAATCCTTCCCTGCCCATTTCCTGGGCGGGAATAGCTCAGTTGGTAGAGCGTCAGCCTTCCAAGCTGAATGTCGCGGGTTCGATCCCCGTTTCCCGCTCTTCCTTTTCGAGTTCGACGGGCCCAAGTAGCTCAGTTGGTAGAGCACGTCCTTGGTAAGGACGGGGTCACCAGTTCAATTCTGGTCGTGGGCTTATGCATAGAACGAGGTCCTTAGACGCATGACCGATAAGGATTCAGGAGGTAAGTGATGGCAAAGGAAAAATTCGCGAGGACGAAGCCGCACGTGAACGTGGGGACGATCGGGCACATCGATCACGGGAAGACGACGCTGACGGCGGCGATCACGAAGGTGCTGGCGACGAAGGGGTTGGCGACGGCCAAGAGCTACGACGACGTGGCGAAGGCGGACGCGAAGATGTTCCGCCGGGACGCGACGAAGATCTTGACGGTGGCGTTGAGCCACGTGGAATACGAGTCGGAGAAGCGGCACTACGCGCACATCGACTGTCCGGGGCACGCCGACTACATCAAGAACATGATCTCGGGGGCGGCGCAGATGGACGGGGCGGTGCTGGTGGTGTCGGCGGCCGACGGGCCGATGCCGCAGACGCGGGAGCACATCCTGCTGGCGCGGCAGGTGAACGTGCCGGCGATCGTGGTGTTCATCAACAAGGTGGACCTGGTGGACGATCCGGAGATCCTGGACCTGGTGGAGCTGGAGGTTCGCGAGCTTCTGACGAAGTACGAGTTCCCCGGGGACACGACGCCGATGATCCGCGGGATCGGCGACGAAGGCGATGGCGGACCCGACGGGGGAGGGGCCAAGCCGATCTGGGACCTGGTGAAGGCGATGGACGACTTCATACCGGAGCCGTTGCGGGAAGTGGACAAGCCGTTCCTGATGTCGATCGAGGACGTGTTCTCGATCACGGGACGGGGGACGGTGGTGACGGGCCGGGTGGAGCGGGGCGTGGTGAAGGTGGGCGACGAGGTGGAGATCGTCGGGTTCGGGGAGACGCGCAAGACGGTGGTGACGGGCGTCGAGATGTTCCGGAAGCTGCTGGACCAGGCGCAGGCGGGGGACAACATCGGGGCGCTGCTGCGGGGGATCGGGAAGGACGACGTGGAGCGGGGCCAGGTGCTGGCGAAGCCGGGGTCGATCACGCCGCACCGGAAGTTCAAGGGGACGATCTACGCGCTGACGAAGGACGAGGGCGGGCGGCACACGCCGTTCTTCTCGGGCTACCGGCCGCAGTTCTTCTTCCGGACGACGGACGTGACGGGGATCGGTGAAGCTGCCGGCGGGGGTGGAGATGGTGATGCCCGGGCGACAACGTGAACCTGGAGATCGAGCTGATCGCGGACGTGGCGATGGAGAAGGGGCTGCGGTTCGCCATCCGCGAGGGCGGACGGACGGTCGGCGCCGGAACGGTCACGGAGATCATCGAGTAGCCGGACCGGCCCGGGACGCCGGACCTCGGAGGATAAGCGAAGATGCGCGAGCACAGTGACCCTGAACTGCACCGAGTGCAAGCGCCGGAACTACTACGACGACGCGGAACAAGAAGACGCAGACCGAGAAGACTGGAGCTCAAGAAGTACTGTCCGTTCTGCCGCAAGCATACCCTCCACAAAGAGGTGAAGTGACCGAGGTGCAGGTGAGTAGCTCAACTGGCTAGAGCAGCGGTCTCCAAAACCGCAGGTTGCGGGTTCGAGTCCTGCCTCACCTGCCAGAATCAACGGCCCCCGCGGCCGGGGACGGGGGGAGCGAGACCTGAGGGACGTCGGGCGAAGACGAGGAAAGACCATGAATGACAAGATCCGTTGGTACAAGCGTTTCATCAATTTCCTGAAGGAGACCAGGGCGGAGCTGAAGAAGGTCACCTGGCCCTCCGCGCAACGAGGTCACGAGCACGACGATCGTCGTCATCATCGCCACCGTCTTCTTCGGCTTCTACCTCTTCTTCATGGACATCATCTTTTCCTGGGTCATCACCCAGATCAAGGCTCTGGTGAGCTGAAGAGGAACGGGAACGATGGCAAAGAACTGGTATGTCGTCCATACCTACTCGGGGTTCGAGAAGTTCGTGGCCGAGTCCATCAAGCAGAGGGCCCTCGAGACTCGACATCCAGGACCAGGTCGGCCAGATCATCATCCCGACCGAGGACGTCATCGAGATCCGAGGCGGGCAAGAAGGTCGTCTCCACGAAGCGGTCCTATCCGGGCTACATCCTCGTCGAGATGGAGATGTCCGACGAGAACTGGCTGATGATCCGCCAGACGCCCAAGGTCACCGGGTTCGTCGGCTCCGGCAAGAAGCCGTCCCCGCTCAACAAGAACGAGGTCAGCCAGATCGTCGAGCACATGGAGACCACCTCCGAGAAGCCGAAGCCCAAGCACTCCTTCGAGAAGGGCGAGGCCGTCCGGATCATCGACGGCCCGTTCTTCAACTTCAACGGCATCGTCGAGGACGTCAACCACGAGCGGAGCACGCTCAAGGTCCTCGTCACCATCTTCGGCCGGTCGACGCCGGTGGAGCTCGAGTTCCTGCAGGTGGAAAAACTCTAGGAGGAAAGGATGTCCAAGGAAGTCGTCGCGAAAGTCAAGCTCGAGATCGTCGCGGGCCAGGCGAGCCCCGCGCCTCCGGTCGGCCCGGCCCTCGGCCAGCACGGCGTCAACATCATGGAGTTCGTCCGCCAGTTCAACGACCGGACGGGCAAGATGGAGGAAGGGACCGTGATCCCGGTCGAGATCACGATCTTCAAGGACAAGAAGTTCACCTTCGTCGTCAAGACCCCGCCCGCCTCCTACCTCCTGAAGAAGGCCGCCGGGATCGCCAAGGGCTCCGGGGCCCCCAACAAGGACAAGGTCGGCAAGGTGACCCGGAAGCAGATCGAGGAGATCGCCCGGATCAAGCTCCCGGACCTCAACGCCTACGACATCGAGGCGGCCCGGAAGATCATCGAGGGCACGGCCCGGAACATGGGATTGGAGATCGTCAGTGAGTAAACGAGGCAAGCAGTACATCAAGGCGCGGGAGCTCAAGGGCGAGGAAACGCGCGTCTTCTCCATCGAGGAGGCCGCGGCCAACGTCAAGAAGGCCGCCTACGCCAAGTTCGACGAATCCGTCGACGTGTCCATCCGTCTCGGGGTCAACCCCAAGTACTCCGACCAGATGGTCCGGGGCACCGTCGTCCTCCCCCACGGCACCGGCAAGACCAAGAAGATCTGCGTCATCGCCTCGGGCGAGAAGATCAAGGAGGCCGAGGAGGCCGGCGCCGATTTCGTCGGCGGCGACGACATCATCGAGAAGATCTCCGGCGGCTGGATCGACTTCGACGTCGTCATCGCGACGCCCGACGTCATGCGGGGCGTCGGCAAGCTGGGCCGGATCCTGGGGACCAAGGGCCTCATGCCGAACCCGAAGTCGGGCACGGTCACCTTCGACGTCCGCAAGGCCGTCGAGGAGACCAAGGCCGGCAAGGTCGAGTTCCGCGTCGACAAGACGAGCATCGTCCACTCGACGGTGGGCAAGGTCTCCTTCGCCGAGGACAAGCTCGTCGACAACATCCGGACCTTCATCCAGGCCATCGTCCACGCCAAGCCGCCCGCCGCCAAGGGGAAATACGTCCGGAGCATGTTCGTCTCCTCGACGATGGGGCCGTCCTTCAAGATCACCGAGGACATACTGGAGAAACAGGAGAGACGCCAGTGAAAAGGGAAAACAAGGAAGAGATCGTCAACGGCCTGGGGAAGGCCTTCCTCGCGAACGGCACCTACTACCTCGTCGACTACAAGCAGATGCGCGTCTCCCAGTCCGTCGAGCTGAGGAAGATCCTCCGGAAGAACGCCTATTCCTACAAGGTCGTCAAGAACCGCCTCGCCCTCCGGGCCCTCCAGGAGAGCGCGCCCGAGCCCCTGAAGCCCTTCTTCCGGAAGACGACGGCCATCGCCTTCGCCGAGAAGGACCCCATCGGGCTGGCCAAGGCTTCTCCGGGACTATTCGGCGGGCGGCAAGATCCTGGCCGTGAAGGCCGGCGTCGTCGAGGGGCACTACATGGCCCCCGAGCGGTTCGACGAGATCGTCAAGCTCACCTCCCGGGACGAGCTCCTGGGCAAGGTCGGATTCATGATGGCTTATCCGATGAGCCAGTTCCTGCGGACGCTGCAGGCGCCCCTGGCCACTATGGGCCGGATGTGGAGCCTGTTGAAAGATAAGAAATAAGGAGTACAGACATGGAGACCAAATTGACGAAAGAGCAGTTTTTCGCCCACCTGGACAGCCTGACCATCCTCGAGCTCTCGGACTACGTCAAGGAGTTCGAGACCCGGTACGGCATCAGCGCCGCCGCCGCCGCCCCCGTCGTGGCCGCCGCCGGCCCCGCCGCCGAAGCCAAGCCGGCCGAAGAGAAGACCGAGTTCACCGTCGTCCTCAAGAGCGTCGGGGACAAGAAGATCAACGTGATCAAGGTCGTCCGGGAAGTCACCAGCCTGGGCCTCAAGGAAGCCAAGGACCTCGTCGACGGCGCCCCCAAGACCCTCAAGGAAGGCGTCACCAAGGAAGAGGCCGAGGCCATCAAGGCCAAGTTCGCCGAGGTCGGAGCCGCCGTCGAGCTTCAGTGAGCCCGGCCGGACGGCCGCGTCCCCGGGTCCCGCGGACCGGGGCGGGAGCCGTGAAACTCTTTCGATAGAGAGAGAATATGCACAAAGAAACAAATGCTTATCTTGAGAGGGTCGACTTCTCTAAGATCAAGTCTGTCTTCGCCATGCCCGACCTCCTGGATATCCAGGTGGCGTCCTACAACGAGTATCTCCAGATGGACCTTCTGCCCGAAGAGCGGAAGGAGATCGGCCTCCAGGCCGCCTTCAAGGACGTCTTCCCGATATCCGATTTCAAGGAGACCACCGAGCTCGAGTTCCTCAGCTATTCCATCGGGACCTGGGAATGCAAGTGCGGCCGGCTCAAGGGGGTCGAGAACTCCCGGGCGAAGTGCAACGCCTGCGGCACGCTCCTCCCGGCCGAGGCCGTGCTGACCGAGAAGGAGATCTGCCCGTACTGCGGGGCGGCGCGGAAGATCGAGATCCCCCTCTGCGACCACTGCGGGGACCGGGTCGGCCTCAAGATGAAGTACACGGCCACCGAGTGCATCCAGAAGGGCTACACCTACTCGGTGCCGCTGAAGCTGCGCGTCCAGCTCGTCTCGTGGGAGAAGGACCTCGTCGCCAAGACCAAGCGCCTCAAGCACATCAAGCAGCAGGAGGTCTACTTCGGCGACATCCCGCTGATGACGGAAAAGGGCACGTTCATCTTCAACGGCATCGAGCGGGTCGTCGTCAGCCAGCTCCAGCGGTCGCCGGGCGTATTCTTCCGGCAGGCCGAGACCAAGGGCTTTTTCATCGGCAAGCTCATCCCGTACCGGGGCGCCTGGGTCGAGTTCGAGTACGACGCCAAGAACAACCTGTGGGTCCGCCTGGACCGCAAGAAGAAGTTCCTGGCCACGGTCTTCCTGCGGGCCCTGGGCTTCGGGACCGACGAGGACATCCTGAGGCTCTTCCACAAGATGGTCAAGGTCGTCCCCGAGGACGGAAAGCTCGCCTGGGAGGTCGGGGACGGCCTCGTCGGCCGGACGGCGGCCGAGGACGTCACCGACCCCAAGTCGAAGAAGGTCCTGGTCCCGGCCCGGAAGAAGATCACTCCGGAGGCCGTCCAGGCCCTGAAGGAGGCCGGGGTCACCCGGGTCCCCCTGGCCAAGAAGGACCTCCAGGGCGCCTATTCCATGGTCGGCATCAAGGGCAAGGTCCGCGTCAACGAGGAGCTCAACGAGGTCCAGATCGACCTCCTGGCCGGCCGGGGCGAGCCGTTCGAGGTCTTCTTCCCCGAAGAGGACCGGGCCGGACTGATCATCGTCAACACCCTGAAGAAGGACCTCCGCAAGGACACGAACCAGGCCCTCGGCGAGATCTACCGGAAGCTGCGGCCCGGGCGAACCCCACACGATGGAGAGCGCCCACAACCTCTTCCACAACCTGTTCTTCAATCCCCAGAAGTACAATTTCTCCCGCATCGGGCGCCTGAAGTTCAACATCAAGCTCGGCCTCAAGACGTCCCTGGAGGACAAGACCCTGCTCCCCATGGACTACGTCGAGGTCATCAAGTACCTCCTCAACCTCCGGTTCGGCGAAGGCTCGGTCGACGACATCGACCATCTGGGCAACCGCCGCGTCCGGTCGGTCGGCGAGCTCGTCGAGAACGCCTTCCGGATCGGCCTGACCCGCATGGAGCGGACGATCAAGGAGAAGATGACGGTGACGGCGGACCTGGCGGCGGCCATGCCCCAGGACCTCATCAATTCCAAGCCGGTCATCGCCGCCCTCAAGGAGTTCTTCGGGAGCTCCCAGCTCTCCCAGTTCATGGACCAGATCAACAGCCTGGCCGAGATCACCCACAAGCGCCGGCTGAGCGCCCTCGGGCCCGGCGGCCTGAGCCGCGAGCGCGCGGGCTTCGAGGTCCGGGACATCCAGACGTCCCACTACGGCCGGATCTGCCCGGTCGAGACGCCGGAAGGCCCGAACATCGGCCTCATCTCCTCGCTGAGCTGTTACGCCCGGGTCAACGACTACGGCTTCCTCGAGACGCCCTACCGGAAGGTCAAGAACGGCCGGATCATCGATTACGTCAAGGTCGTCCATCCCGGCAGCACGTCCTACAAGGTCGGGGACATCGTCCTCAAGGACGAGATGCTCAAGGCCGGCGAGCCGCTCAAGGGCCAGAAGGGCAAGTCCCTCCCTATCGTCGAGCCCTTCTGCTGGTACCTCACCGCCTGGGAAGAGGAGAAGTTCAACATCGCCCAGGCCAACGCCCCCGTCGACGACAAGGGCCGGTTCACGGGCGAGCTCGTCAGCGCCCGGGAGGTCGGGAACTTCAAGAACATCCCGCGGGAGAAGATCGATTATATCGACGTCTCCCCGAAACAGCTCGTCTCCCTATCGGCGGCCCTCATCCCGTTCCTGGAGCACGACGACGCCAACCGCGCCCTGATGGGCTCCAACATGCAGCGCCAGGCCGTTCCCCTGATGCGGCCGGAGGCGCCGCTGGTCGGGACGGGCATCGAGCACCTCGTGGCCAAGGGGTCCGGGGACGTGATCGTCTGCAAGCGCTCCGGGGTCGTCGAGTTCGTCGACGCCGAGCGCATCCTCATCCGGGTCGACGAGAAGGAGAACGCCCGGGACTACGAGGTCGGCACCGACCTCTACGTCATGACCAAGTTCCTGCGGACCAACCAGAACACCTGCATCAACCACCGGCCCATCGTCCGGCGGGGCGACAAGGTCGAGCGGGGCCAGGTCCTCGCCGACAGCTCCTGCACCGACAAGGGCGAGCTGTCCCTGGGCCGGAACGTCCTCTGCGCGTTCATGCCCTGGCGGGGCTACAATTTCGAGGACGCCATCATCGTCAGCGAGAAGCTGATCAAGGAGGACGTCTTCAGCTCCATCCACATCGTGGAGGAGACCATCGAGGCCCGGGACACCAAGCTCGGCCCGGAGGAGATCACCCGGGACATCCCCAACATCCCGGAGAACCTCTCCCGCAACCTCGACGACAACGGCATCGTCCGCATCGGCGCCCAGGTCAAGAGCGGGGACATCCTCGTCGGCAAGGTCGCCCCGAAGGGCGAGACCCAGCTCTCGCCGGAGGAGAAGCTCCTCAAGGCCATCTTCGGCGAGAAGGCCCTGGACGTCAAGGACGCCTCCCTCTACTGTTCGCCGGGCGTCGAGGGCACCATCATCGACGTGCGGATCTTCTCCCGGCGCGGGACCGAGAAGGGCCCCCGGGCGAAGGCCATCGAGAAGGACGAGATCGCCCGGATGAAGCGGAACCTCGACGACGAGATCACCATCCTCGAAGAGGAAAAGTGGCGGAAGACCCGGGCCCTGCTCAAGGGCGCGGCCGTCGAGAAGACCCATAAGGCGGGCTCCCTGACCGTCGAGAAGGGGACGAAGCTCACCGAGCGGCTCCTCGACGAGCTCGGCGAGGACGAGGCCCTCAAGCTCAAGCTCCCCGAGGACGAGGAGCGGGACCGGGTCCTCAAGGACCTCGACCGGAAGGTCAAGCGGCAGATCGAGGCCGAGCGCGCGATCTTCAAGGAGAAGGTCGAGAACCTGAAGAAGGGCGACGAGCTGGCCCCCGGCGTCATCCAGGCCATCAAGGTCTTCATCGCCATGAAGCGGAAGATGTCCGTCGGCGACAAGGTCTCCGGGCGCCACGGCAACAAGGGCATCATCGCCCGGATCGTGCCCGAAGAGGACATGCCGCGGCTCCCCGACGGCACGCCCGTCGAGATCGTCCTCAACCCCCTCGGCGTCCCCTCCCGAATGAACGTCGGCCAGATCCTCGAGACGCACGCGGGCTGGGCGGCCAAGAGCCTCGGGATGTGGATCGCGACCCCCGTCTTCGACGGCATTTCGGAGCGGGAGATCAAGGAGCTGCTGAAGAAGGCCGGCCTGCCCGAATCCGGCAAGATCCCCCCTCTTCGACGGCGTCACCGGCGAGATCTTCGACCAGGAGATCACGGTCGGCTACATCTACATGATGAAGCTGTACCACCTCGTCGACGACAAGATCCACGCCCGGTCGACCGGGCCGTACTCGCTGATCACCCAGCAGCCGCTCGGCGGCAAGGCCCAGTTCGGCGGCCAGCGGTTCGGCGAGATGGAGGTCTGGGCCCTCGAAGCCTACGGGGCCGCCTTCACCCTGCAGGAAATGCTGACCGTGAAATCGGACGACGTCGAAGGCCGGGCCAAGATCTACGAGGCCATCGTCAAGGGAGACCTGGACTTCCAGCCCGGGCTCCCCGAGTCCGTCAACGTCCTCATCCGGGAGCTCCAGAGCCTCTGTCTGAACGTCGAGCTCGAGAAGGGCGAAAAGGACGAGATCCTGCCCTGGGGGATCGCGGTCCCCCAGGCGGTCAAAGGAGATTCATGATGGACGTGCGCCAGATCATGGGCGGCAAGCCCCGGATCGATTTCGACCGGGTCCGGATCAACATCGCCTCGCCGGACAAGATCAAGAGCTGGTCCTGGGGCGAGGTGACCAAGCCCGAGACCATCAATTACCGGACCTTCAAGCCCGAGAAGGACGGCCTGTTCTGCGCCAAGATCTTCGGCCCCATCAACGACTACGAATGCCTCTGCGGCAAGTACAAGCGGATGAAGTACCGGGGCATCATCTGCGAGCGCTGCGGCGTCGAGGTGACCAAGTCCAAGGTCCGCCGGGAGCGCATGGGCCACATCCTGCTGGCCTCGCCCGTCGCCCACATCTGGTTCTTCAAGAGCCCGCCGAGCCGCATCGGGCTCGTCCTCGACCTGTCCATCAAGGACCTCGAGAAGGTCCTCTATTTCGAATCGTACATCGTCCTCGACCCGGGCGACACGCCGCTCAAGGAGAAGCAGCTCCTGAACGAAGACGAGCACAAGGACGCCCAGGAGAAGTACGGGGACAAGTTCGACGCGTCCATCGGCGCCGAGGCCATCAAGACGCTCCTCCAGCGGGTCAACATCGCCAAGGACACCGACCGCCTGCGGAAGCTGATGAAGAAGGAGACCTCCCAGCAGAGGAAGCTCCGCTACGCCAAGCGCCTCCGGGTCTTCAAGGCCCTCAAGCGCTCGGGGAACCGGCCCGAATGGATGATCCTCGACGTCGTCCCCGTCATCCCGCCCGACCTGAGGCCCCTCGTCCGCCTGGACGGCGGCCGCTTCGCCACCTCGGACCTCAACGACCTCTACCGCCGGGTCATCAACCGGAACAACCGGCTGAAGAAGCTCATCGAGCTCAAGGCCCCCGAGCTCATCATCCGCAACGAGAAGCGGATGCTCCAGGAGGCCGTCGACGCCCTGTTCGACAACGGGAAGCGCGGCCGGGTCCACCTGGGCGCCAACCGCCGCCCGCTCAAGTCCCTGAGCGAAGCCCTCCGGGGCAAGCAGGGGCGGTTCCGCCAGAACCTCCTCGGCAAGCGCGTCGACTACTCCGGCCGTTCGGTCATCGTCGTCGGCCCCGAGCTCAAGCTCAACCAGTGCGGCCTGCCCAAGAAGATGGCCCTCGAGCTCTTCAAGCCGTTCATCTTCAACCGGCTGGAGAAGGAAGGGCTCGTCCCGAGCGTCAAGGTCGCCCGCGAATGGCACGAGGCCGAGCGGCCCGAGGTCTGGGATTACCTCGAGGAGGTCGTCCGCGAGCACCCGATCATGCTCAACCGCGCCCCGACCCTGCACCGTCTGGGCATCCAGGCCTTCGAGCCCCTGCTCGTCGAGGGCAAGGCCATCCACATCCACCCGCTCGTCTGCGCCGCGTTCAACGCCGATTTCGACGGCGACCAGATGGCCGTCCACATCCCCCTGTCGGTCGAGGCCCAGGTCGAGGCCCAGACCCTGATGCTGTCGACCAACAACATCCTGTCCCCGGCGCACGGCCGGCCGCTGACCGTCCCCAGCCAGGACATGGTCCTGGGCTGCTACTACCTGACCCTGGGCAAGAAGGGACTGAAAGGGGAGGGGCGCATCTTCGGCTCTCCCGACGAGGTCCTTCTGGCCATGGAGAACGGCGAGGTCGACCTCCAGGCCCAGATCAAGCTGCGCTTCTCGGGGCCGTTCATGAACCTGGCGACCTTCTACGACGACCAGGCCGTCATGACCTGCCCGATCAACGACGTTCGCGGCGAGCACATCGAGACGACCCCGGGCCGGATCATCTTCAACGGCGCCCTCCCCAAGGGGATCCCGTTCATCAACGGCATCTTCCGCAAGAAGGGCCTCGAAAACCTCGTGTTCTTCGGCTATCTCCGCAAGGGCCTCCAGGCGACCGTCGAGATGCTCGACAGCCTCAAGGACCTCGGTTTCAAGTACGCCACGAAGGCCGGGTTCTCCCTGGGCATCGACGACTTCGTCATCCCCGGCGAGAAGGCGGCCCTGGTCGGCAAGGCCCAGAAGGAAGTCAACGGCATCGAGACCCTCTACCGCGACGGGACGATCTCGGCCGGCGAGCGGTTCAACCGCGTCATCGAGATCTGGGGCACGGTGACCGATAAGGTCTCGGCCGCCATGATCAACGAGATGAAGCGCATCTCGTTCGAGGGCCGCGGCCTCAACCCCCTGTACGTCATGGCCGACTCCGGCTCCCGCGGCAACAAGCAGCAGATCCGCCAGCTGGCCGGGATGCGGGGCCTGATGTCGAAGCCTTCGGGCGAGATCCTGGAGACGCCCATCGTCTCGAACCTCCGGGAGGGCCTGAACGTCCTCCAGTACTTCATCTCGACGCACGGCGCCCGCAAGGGGCTGGCCGACACGGCCCTGAAGACGGCCAATTCCGGATACCTGACCCGCAAGCTCGTGGACGTCTCCCAGGAGGTCATCGTCGACGAGCACGACTGCGGGACCCTCAAGGGGATCAACGTCACCGCGATCGTCGAGAACGGCGAGATCATCGAGCCTTTCATCGACCGCATCGTCGGCCGGACCTCGCTCGAGCGGGTCATCAACCCCGACACCGGCGAGGTCGTCGTCGACATGAACGAGGAGATCACCGAGGCGGTGGTCCAGCAGTTCCAGAACCTGGGCATCGAGCGGGTCAAGATCCGCTCGGTCCTGACCTGCGAGGCCAAGCGGGGCGTCTGCCAGCTCTGCTACGGCCGGGCCATGTCGAGCGGCCAGATGGTCGAGCTCGGCGAGGCCGTCGGGATCACGGCGGCCCAGTCGATCGGCGAGCCCGGGACCCAGCTGACCATGCGGACGTTCCACGTCGGCGGCATCGCCATGCGGGGCGCCGAGCGGTCCAAGCTCGAGGCCAAGAAGGACGGCGTCATCAAGTTCACAAGCCTCCTCTCGGTCACCAACAAGGAAGGGGTCCTCGTCGTCGTCAACCGGAACGCGAACATCGCCATCCTCGACCACCGGGGCCGCGAGATCGAGCATTACCAGGTCCCCTACGGGGCCAAGGTCCTGGTCAAGGAAGGCGACGAGGTCAAGGCCCGCCAGGGGTTCGCCGAGTGGGATCCCTTCAACACGTACATCCTGACGGAGGAGACGGGCGTCATCCGATTCCATGACGTCGTCCTGGACGTGAGCATGGAAGAGGTCCAGGACGAGTTCACCGGCCTCATCACCCAGGTCGTCATCGACCCCAAGGACGAGAAGTTCCAGCCCCGGGTCGAGATCCTCGACGAGAAGAAGAAGGACGACCAGGGGCATCCCGTCATCCTCAAGAGATACTTCATGCCGTCCGGGGCCAACCTGGAGATCAGGGAAGGCGACCGGGTGTTCGCCGGCGACGTCCTGGCCAAGATCCCGCGCGAAGCCTCCCGCACCAAGGACATCACGGGCGGTTTGCCCAGGGCCGAGGAGCTCTTCGAGGCCCGCCGGCCCAAGAACCCGGCCGTCATCTCCGAGATCGACGGCCTCGTCCAGATCGGCGGCCTGGTCCGGGGCTACCGGAAGATCACCGTCAAGAACGAGCGGGGCGGCGAGAAGGAATACCTCATCCCCAAGGGCGCCCACCTGAGCGTCGCCGACGGCGAGCGCATCAAGGCCGGGAACGCCCTGATGGACGGCCCGGTCAACCCCCACGACATCCTGAAGGTCCTGGGCGAAAAGGAGCTGGCCGAATACCTGCTCCGCGAGGTCCAGGAGGTCTACCGGCTCCAGGGCGTTCCGATCAACGACAAGCACATCGAGACGATCATCCGCCAGATGCTGCGCTGGATCAAGGTCGAGGAGGTCGGGGACACCGAGTTCCTGGTGGACGAACAGGTGGACAAGTTCATCTTCCAGGAGGAGAACGAGAAGGTGATGAAGAAGGGCGGCAAGCCCGCCAAGGCCCGGCCCCTCCTCCTGGGCATCACGAAGAGCGCCCTGAGCACCGACAGCTTCATTGCGGCGGCGTCCTTCCAGGAGACGACGAGGGTCCTGACCGAGGCCAGCCTGTACGGAAAGGTGGATTATCTGAGGCGGCTCAAGGAGAACATCATCATGGGCCGGCTGATCCCCGCCGGGACGGGGTACAAGTTCTACCGGAACGTCGAATTGAAGGGCGAGGAGCTGCCGCAGCTGATCATCGAGACCCCTGAGGGCGAGACCGAACGTCCCGCCCCGGGATTAAAGGCGGAGGCCCCCTGGAAATGTCCTCAAATTTCTTGACAGGAAAGGGTGATTTTGCTATCATCCACACATTCGTCTCGGGATATTCTCCCTGGGGTGAATAACTACCGGAATCTTTTTATCGAGGAGTAGGTGTTTTGCCGACCGTAAATCAGCTTGTGAGAAAGGGCAGGACGCTCAGGAAGTCCAAGAGCAAAGCGCCTGCGTTGGAATGCAGCCCCCAGAAAAGAGGGGTCTGCACGCGCGTTTTCACCACGACGCCGAAGAAGCCGAACTCGGCCATGCGGAAGGTGGCCAGGGTCCGGCTGACGAATAACATCGAAGTCACCGGCTACATCCCCGGGGTCGGACACAACCTCCAGGAGCACTCCATCGTCCTCGTTCGCGGGGGGCGCGTGAAGGACCTTCCTGGCGTCCGCTACCACATCGTCCGGGGCACGCTCGACTGCGAAGGCGTCCAGAGCCGTTTCAAGGCCCGCTCCCGCTACGGCGCGAAGCGGCCCAAAGAAAAACGGGCGAAGGCCTAAGGGAGAGCGGATATGCCGAGACGCGGAATCATCAAGAAGAGGAAGATCGCTGGCCGATCCGTTCTACAACAGCTCTCTGGTCGCCCGATTCATCAACCTGTTCCTGAAGAAGGGCAAGAAGAGCACCGCCGAGCGGGTCGTCTACGGCACGATGGAGATCATCCAGGCGAAGACGAAGGAAGATCCCCTGAAGATCCTGGAGAAGGCCATCGACAACGTCCGCCCCCTGCTCGAGACGAAGTCCCGGCGCGTGGGCGGGGCCAACTATCAGGTCCCGATCGAGGTCACGGCCGGCCGGTCCTTCACGCTGGGCGTCCGCTGGCTCATCAAATACGCCCAGGAAAGGAACGGGAAGAGCATGGCGGAGAAGCTCTCCGCGGAGATCATCGACGCCATCAACAACCGGGGCGGCGCGATCAAGAAGCGGGAAGACACCCACAAGATGGCGGAATCCAACCGGGCTTTCGCCCATTACAAATGGTAGTCTCCGTTTCCGAGCGGCACGTCGTGGCACGTCGATCATATGGAGCATAGAGGCATATGCGGTCTCACCCGATCGAGAACGTGAGGAATATCGGTATCATGGCCCATATCGATGCGGGGAAGACCACCACGACGGAACGGATCCTCTTTTACACGGGGATCACCTACAAGATGGGAGAGGTGGACGACGGGACGGCGGTCATGGATTGGATGGTCCAGGAGCAGGAGCGCGGGATCACCATCACCTCCGCCGCGACGACGTGCACGTGGAATAGCCACCGTATCAATATCATCGATACTCCGGGGCATGTGGATTTTACCGCGGAAGTCGAGCGTTCCTTACGGGTCCTCGACGGCGCGATCGCGATCTTGTGCGGGGTCGGCGGCGTAGAGCCCCAATCCGAGACCGTCTGGCGTCAGGCGGACAAGTACAGGGTCCCGCGGATCGTGTACGTCAACAAGATGGACCGGGTGGGCGCCGACCCGGAGCGCGCCGTGGCGGAGCTTCGGACGCGGGTCGCGGCCAGGCCCCTGCCCATCCAGGTCCCGATGGGCCGGGAAGAGGGCTTCCGCGGCGTCATCGACCTGGTCGAGCGGAAGGAGTACGACTGGGGCCGGGACATCCTCGGAACGGATTTCGAGGTGAGAGAGGTCTCGGACGAGTTCCGGGACGAGGTTGAAGAGAAAAGAAGTCGAAATGATCGAAACGCTGAGCGAGACGGACGACGCCCTGATGCAGAAGTACGTCGACGGGACGGACATCTCCGTCCCGGACATCAAGGCCGCCATCCGGAGAGGGACCCTGGCCAACGCCTTCGTCCCCGTGCTCTACGGCGCTTCCTTCCGGAACAAGGGGATCCACCCCCTCCTCGACGCCATCGTCGACTACCTGCCCTCCCCGGCGGACGTCCCGCCGGTCGTCGGGCTCCACCCCCGCTCGGGGGCCCCCGAGTCGCGGGCGGCCTCCGACAGCGAGCCGTTCTCGGCCCTCGTCTTCAAGATCATGAACGATCCCTTCCTCGGCGGCCTGGCCTTTTTCCGGGTCTATTCCGGGAAGGCCAAGATCGGGTCCATGATCTACAACTCCGTCAAGGACGAGGAGGAGCGGTTGTCCCGGCTTCCTCGAGATGCACGCCAACAAGCGGAAGGAGATCCAGGAGGTCTACGCCGGGGACATCGCGGCCATGGGCTCGATGAAGAACCTGGCGACGGGGGACACGCTCTGCCTGAAGAGCCGGCCCATCGTCCTCGAATCCATCAAGTTCCCCGAGCCGGTCATCATGGCCACGATCGAGCCACGGTCCAAGTCCGAGCACGCCAAGCTCGCCGCCGCCCTGGACAAGTTCACGCGGGAGGACCCGACCCTCAAGGTCCAGCGGGACGCCGATGACGGGCCAGACCCTGCTCCGGGGCATGGGCGAGCTCCATCTGGACATCATCATGGACCGGATGGAGCGCGAGTTCGGCGTCCAGGCCAACCTCGGCAAGCCCCAGGTCGCCTACAAGGAAACCATCCTGACGCCCGCCGAGGGCGAGGGGAAATATATCCGCCAGACCGGCGGCAAGGGCATGTACGGACACTGCCGCATCTCGGTCGAGCCGCTGCCGCGGGGCCGCGGCTTCGAGTTCGTGGACGCGACCCGGGGCGGCGTCATCCCCCGGGAGTTCATCGGCGACGTCGAGACGGGCATCCGGGAGTCGATGGAGGCCGGGCTCGCGGCCGGATTCCCCATGACCGACCTCAAGGCCGTCCTCCTGGACGGCTCCAGCCACGAGGTGGACTCCAACCCCATCGCCTTCAAGATCGCCGGCTCGCTGGCCTTCCGGGAAGCCGGCCGGAAGGCGTCCCCCGTCCTCCTCGAGCCCATCATGTCCCTCGAGGTCGTCAGCCCGGACGAGTACCTCGGCGACATCGTCGGGGACATCAACGCCCGGCGCGGGCGCATCGAGGGCATGGAGATGCGCGGCGGCGCCCGGGTCGTCCGGATCCACGTCCCGCTCTCCGAGATGTTCGGGTACGCCACCGTGCTTCGGACGCTCACCCAGGGCCGCGGCCTGTTCGCCATGGAATTCCTCCGGTACGAGAGGACGCCGGCCGCCGTCCAGGAACAGATCATCGCCCGGATCGAGGGAGACTGCCCCTTCAGAGGTAGGGATATCATGCATACCGCAAAGCCGACAGGAGGTAAGTGATGGCCAAGGAAAAATTCGCGAGGACGAAGCCGCACGTGAACGTGGGGACGATCGGGCACATCGATCACGGGAAGACGACGCTGACGGCGGCGATCACGAAGGTGCTGGCGACGAAGGGGCTGGCGACGGCGAAGAGCTACGACGACGTGGCGAAGGCGGACGCGAAGATGTTCCGCCGGGACGCGACGAAGATCCTGACGGTGGCGTTGAGCCACGTGGAATACGAGTCGGAGAAGCGGCACTACGCGCACATCGACTGTCCGGGGCACGCCGACTACATCAAGAACATGATCTCGGGGGCGGCGCAGATGGACGGGGCGGTGCTGGTGGTGTCGGCGGCCGACGGGCCGATGCCGCAGACGCGGGAGCACATCCTGCTGGCGCGGCAGGTGAACGTGCCGGCGATCGTGGTGTTCATCAACAAGGTGGACCTGGCGGACGATCCGGAGATCCTGGACCTGGTGGAGCTGGAGGTTCGCGAGCTTCTGACGAAGTACAAGTTCCCCGGGGACACGACGCCGGTGATCCGCGGGAGCGCGACGAAGGCGTTGGCGGACCCGACGGGGGAGTGGGCCAAGCCGATCTGGGACCTGGTGAAGGCGATGGACGACTTCATACCGGAGCCGTTGCGGGAAGTGGACAAGCCGTTCCTGATGTCGATCGAGGACGTGTTCTCGATCACGGGCCGGGGCACGGTGGTGACGGGCCGGGTGGAGCGGGGCGTGGTGAAGGTGGGGGACGAGGTGGAGATCGTCGGGTTCGGGGAGACGCGCAAGACGGTGGTGACGGGCGTCGAGATGTTCCGGAAGCTGCTGGACCAGGCGCAGGCGGGGGACAACATCGGGGCGCTGCTGCGGGGGATCGGGAAGGACGACGTGGAGCGGGGCCAGGTGCTGGCGAAGCCGGGGTCGATCACGCCGCACCGGAAGTTCAAGGGGACGATCTACGCGCTGACGAAGGACGAGGGGGGCGGCACACGCCGTTCTTCTCGAACTACCGGCCGCAGTTCTTCTTCCGGACGACGGACGTGACGGGATCGGTGAAGCTGCCGGCGGGGGTGGAGATGGTGATGCCGGGCGACAGCGTGACCTGGAGATCGAGCTGATCGCGGACGTGGCGATGGAGAAGGCGCTGCGGTTCGCCATCCGCGAGGGCGGACGGACGGTCGGCGCCGGAACGGTCACGGAGATCATCGAGTAGCCGGTCCGGGCGGGCCATCGGGACCGGCGGGACGAGCGGGAACGGAAATCGACGAACCGAGGAACGAAGATGGAAAAGATAAGAATCAGGCTTCAGTCATTTGATCACCGGCTGCTGGACCAGTCGGTCAAGGATATCGTGGTCAAGGCGAAGAGAACGGGCGCGAGCGTCTCCGGCCCGATCCCCCTGCCGACCCGGATCCACCGGTTCTGCGTCCTCCGTTCCCCCCACGTCGACAAGAAGTCCCGCGAGCACTTCGAGATGCGCATCCACAAGCGCCTCATCGACATCAGCGAATACAACAACGAGACGATCGAGGAGCTCCAGAAGCTGGACCTTCCGGCCGGGATCGACGTCGAGATCCAGGCGTTCGGCGCCGCAGGAGAATGATCATGATCGAGGGAATCATCGGCAAGAAGATCGGCATGAGCCAGGTCTTCGACAGCGACGGGCAACATCGTCCCCGTGACGGTGATCCAGGCCGGCCCGTGCACGGTCATCCAGAAGAAGACCCTGGCCAAGGAGGGGTACGCCGCCCTCCAGCTCGGCCTCGTCGAGGGGAAGGGCGTCCGGAAGCCCGTCAAGGCCCAGCTCGGCCACTTCAAGAAGTCGGGCGTCCCCGTCCTGAAGACCCTGCGCGAGTTCCGCTGCACCGAGCCCGCGGAGCTCAAGGAAGGCGACCAGGTCCTCGTGGACATCTTCGAGGTCGGCGAGAAGGTCAGCATCGTCGGGACGAGCAAGGGCAAGGGCTTCGCCGGCGTCGTCAAGCGGCACCATTTCGCCGGCGGCGGCGGCTCCCACGGCTCGATGTTCCACCGGGCCCCCGGCTCCATCGGCGCCTCGTCCTATCCCTCCCGGGTCGTCAAGGGAATGCGGATGGGCGGCCACATGGGGGGCGAGCGGAAGACCGTCCGCAACCTCGTCGTCATCGAGTTGGACAAGGAGAACAACCTCCTCGTGGTCCGCGGGGCGGTGCCCGGGGCCAAAGGCGGCTATCTCCTGATCAAGAAGGGGAGTTTCCACCGCAAGGCTTCCTGACGGAAAGAGTGAACCATGCTTAAGCTAGACGTATTGGATAAGGGCGGAAAGACGGCTCGCTCGGTCGAGCTGCCGGAGGGCGTGTTCTCCTACCCGGCCAAGGACCACCTCATCTACGAGGCCGTGATCAACTACCAGGCCAACCAGCGCCGCGGCACGGCGGCCACCAAGACCCGGAGCCTCGTCACCGGGGGCGGCAAGAAGCCCTGGCGGCAGAAGGGCACGGGCCGGGCCCGGGCGGGCAGCTCCCGCTCGCCCCTTTGGAAGAAGGGGGCGACGACCTTCGGCCCGAAGCCGAAGGATTACTCCTACGAGATCCCCAAGAAGGCCCGGCGGAACGCCCTGAAGTCGGCCCTGGCCATGAGGCTCAAGGCGAACCGGATCCTGGTCCTCGAGGACCTCTCCCTCGCCGAGGCCAAGACCAAGGCCGCCGCCGCGTGGCTCAAGGGCCTGAAGGTGGATTCCGCCCTGATCGTCGAGGGGGCGGGCAACAGGAACCTCTACCTCGCCCTGAGGAATATCCCCAAGGTCAAGGCCGTCGACCCCCTGCGGCTCAACGTTTACGACGTCCTGGACCACAAGTGGCTTGTTTTCAGCGAACAGGCCCTGACATCGGTCATGGAGAGATTGAAGTGAAGGATCCCCATTCCATCATCGTGAGGCCGGTCATCACCGAGAAGAGCACCCTGCTCAAGGAGCGGAACCGCGAGGTCTGCTTCGAGGTGCCCCGGGACGCCAACAAGGTCGAGATCAAGAAGGCCGTCGAACAGCTGTTCAAGGTCAAGGTCGAGGCCGTCCGGACCCAGAACAAGACGGGCAAGGTCCGCCGCGTCGGGCGGAGCTCGGGCAAGACCAAGGACTGGAAGAAGGCCTTCGTCAAGCTCAAAGAAGGCGAAAAAATGATCGAATACTTCGAGGCGGTCTAACATGGGCATCAAGACGTACAGACCAGTCACCGCGGGCCTGCGCCACAGGACCGGCTCGACCTTCGAGGAGCTGACGGCCGACAGCCCCCACAAGCCCCTCCTGAAGTCCCTGTCGAAATCGGGCGGGCGGGACAGCCGCGGCCGGCTCTCCATTCGCAACCGGGGCGGCGGGCACAAGAGGCTCTACCGGATCATCGACTTCAAGCGGGACAAGATCGACATCCCCGGCGTCGTCGAGACCGTCGAGTACGACCCGAACCGCTCGGCCTTCATCTCCCTCGTCCGGTACCGGGACGGCGAGCGCCGCTACATCCTGTCGCCCCTCAACCTCAAGGTCGGCCAGGAGATCGTCTCCTCCGCCGCCCAGGTCGACATCCTCCCGGGGAACGCCATGCCCCTGCGGTTCATCCCCCTCGGCACGATCATCCACAACATCGAGATGAAGAAGGACAAGGGCGGCCAGATCGCCAAGTCCGCCGGGACCGGGGCCCAGATCCTGGCCAAGGAAGGGGAGTACGCCCAGGTCCGCCTGCCGTCGTCCGAGATCCGGCGCATCCACCTGGACTGCCGGGCGACGATCGGCCAGATCGGCAACCTCGACCACCAGAACATCGACATCGGCAAGGCCGGGCGCTCCGCTGGATGGGCAAGAAGCCCCACGTCCGCGGCACGGCCATGAACCCGGTCGACCATCCGCACGGCGGCGGCGAGGGCAAGGCCAAGGGCGGCCGGCACCCGGTCAGCCCCGAGGGCATCCCGACCAAGGGCTTCAAGACCCGGCGGAACAAGAGGACCCAGGTCTTCATCGTCAGAAGAAGGAGCAAATAACCATGGGCAGGTCGTTGAGCAAAGGTCCCTACATAGATCCCAATCTGGCGGCGAAGATCACCTCCGCGGATGCCAAGGACGAGAAGCGGAGGGTCATCAAGACCTGGTCCCGCCGCTCGACGGTCATCCCGGAGATGGTCGGGCTGACGATCGGCGTCCACAACGGGCGCAAGTTCATCCCGGTCTTCATCACCGAGAACATGGTCGGCCACAAGCTCGGCGAGTTCTCCCCGACCCGGACGTTCAAGGGGCACACCTCCAAGACGGCCCGGCAGCTCAAAGTGGGGAAGTGACATGGACAACGAGAACATCATCGCGCATGCGGCCGCCCGCTTCGTGCGGATGAGCCCCCAGAAGGGCCGCCTCGTGGCGGACCTCATCCGGGACCGGTTCGTCGGCGAGGCCCTGACCATCCTCCGTTTCTCGGACAAGAAGAAGATCAGCGGGATCATCGAGAAGGTCCTCCGCTCGGCGATCGCCAACGCCCAGCAGAAGTCCCCGGAGGTCGACGTCGACAACCTGTTCATCGCCCTGATCCACGTCGACGGCGGGCCGATGATGAAGAGGATCCGTCCGGCGCCGATGGGCCGGGCCTACCGCCTTCTGAAGCGGACGAGCCACGTCCACATTTCGCTCGAAGAGAAAAAAGGGAGATAGACCGTGGGACAGAAAACGCATCCGTTCGGTTTCCGGCTGGGGTTCAACAAGCAGTGGAGTTCCCGCTGGTTCTCCAAGGGTCCCGAATACGCCCGGCTCATCCACGAGGACCTGGTCATGAAGAAGGCCGTCAAGGAGAAGTACTACCACGCCGGCATCGCCGTCGATCGACGTCGAGCGGGTGGGTCCCAAGATCCGGATCATCATCCACACGGCCCGGCCCGGGATCATCATCGGCCGCGGCGGCAAGGAGATCGAGAGCCTGAAGGGCCTTCTCGAGCGGATCGCCAAGAAGGACGTCTACGTGGACATCCGCGAGGTCGACAAGCCCGAGCTCGACGCCCTCCTCGTCGGGGAGGGGATCGGGGTCCAGCTCGAGAAGCGCATCGCCTACCGGAGGGCCATGCGGAAGGCGTTGGATATCGCCATGAAGATGGGCGCCAAGGGGATCAAGGTCATGTGCGCCGGCCGGCTGGGCGGGGTCGAGATCGCCCGCTCGGAATGGTACCTCAAGGGCCAGCTGCCCCTGCAGACGCTCCGGGCGGACATCGACTACGCGTTCACCGAGGCCTTCACGACCTACGGCCAGATCGGCATCAAGGTCTGGATCTACCGGGGCGACGTGGAGAAGCCGAAGATGACGTCCCAGATGGCGGAGGTTGAGGAGATCTAGTCATGTTAATGCCCAGCAAGGTCAAGTACAGGAAGCTGCAGCGCGGCCGGATGCGCGGCAAGGCCTACCGGGGCGGGACGCTGTCGTTCGGCGAATACGGCCTCCAGGCCATGGAGCCGTGCTGGCTGACGGCCCGGCAGATCGAGGCCGGCCGCATCACCATCACCCGGCACATGAAGCGGCGCGGCAAGCTCTGGATCCGGACGTTCCCCTGGAAATCCGTGACCAAGAAGCCGACCGAGGTCCGGATGGGAAAGGGCAAGGGCGATCCCGAATTCTGGGTCGACGTCATCAAGCCCGGCAAGATCCTGTTCGAGCTCGAGGGCGTCCCCGAGGACGTCGCCCGCGAGGCCATGCGCCTGGCGGCCCACAAGCTCCCGATCAAGACGCGCTTCATATCCAGGGAAGCGAGGGAACTCCGATGAAGATCAGCGAACTCAAGGAACTCACGCCCGACGAGCTCAGGGCCAAGGAAGCTCGAGCTCCGGGACCAGCTGTTCAAGCTCCGCTTCCAGAAGTCCGTGGGGCAGCTGGAGAACCCCCTGAAGCTCAAGAACGTCAGGAAAGACATCGCCCGGATCCAGACCCTTCTGAACCTGCCGGGCAAAGGGACGGAATAGAGAGATGGACGCCAACGAACAGAAACGGAAGACAACCAAGCTGGGGACCGTCGTCGGCAAGAAGATGATGAAGACCGTCACGGTCCTGGTCGAGCGCCAGGTCCGGCATCCCCTGTACAAGAAGATGATCCGGAGGCGGAAGACGTTCCTCGTCCACGACGAGGCCGACGCCTGCAAGCTCGGCGACGTCGTCCGGATCGTCGAGACCCGCCCGATCAGCAAGCGGAAGACCTGGCGGGTCCTGGAGATCGTCCGGCCGGCCGCCGGAGGGACGGGATCCGTCCCGAGCGGAGACGCCCAATGATCCAGATGAGGACGATGCTCAAGGTCGCCGACAATTCCGGCGCCCGGAGGATCCAGGCGATCACTCCCCAGGGCGGAAGCGTCGGCCGGGTCGCCACGATCGGCGACGTCATCTCGGCCTCGGTCAAGGAAGCCGACCCGGAGAGCAAGATCCCGAAGGGGAAGGTCGTCCGGGCCGTCATCGTCCGGACGCGCAAGGAGCTGCGCCGCAAGGACGGCTCCTACATCCGGTTCGAGGACAACGCGGCCGTCATCATCGACAAGGCCAACGAGCCGGTCGGCACCCGCGTCTTCGGGCCGGTCGGCCGGGAGCTCCGGGACAAGAAGTTCATGAAGATCGTTTCGCTGGCTCCGGAGGTCCTCTGATGGATAAGATCCGCCTGAAGAAGAACGACATCGTCATCGTCAAGAAGGGGAAGGACAAGGGGAAGACGGGCAAGGTCCTGATGCTCCTCCCCGAGACCAACCGGGTCATCGTCGAGAAGATCCACTACGTCAAGGAGTTCATCCGCCCGGACCGGAGCAAGAACGTCCAGGGCGGGATCATGGATAAGGAGGCGCCCATCCAGGTCTCCAACCTGATGCTCTACTGCGCCGACTGCGAGCAGGGGGTCCGGGCCCGGATGAAGACGCTCGAGGACGGGACCAGGATCCGGGTCTGCGCCAAGTGCGCTTCGAGCCTGGAAAAGTCGTGACGAGGGGTAACCGATGAGCCGCCTTTATGAGAAATACGTGAAAGAGGTCCTGCCGGAGCTCCAGAAGGAGCTCGACATCGCCAACGTCATGCGCCGTCCCCAGCTGGAGAAGATCATCGTCAACGTGGGCGTCGGCGACGCCATCCCGAACATCAAGCTCCTCGACACGGCCAAGGCCGAGCTCGGCCTCATCACCGGGCAGCTCCCGGCCGTGGGCCGGGCCAAGAAGTCCATTTCCGCCTTCAAGCTGCGCAAGGGCCAGGCCATCGCCTGCTACGTCACCCTGCGCCACCGGCGGATGTACGAGTTCCTCGACCGCCTGGTCAACATCGTCCTGCCGCGCGTCCGCGACTTCCGCGGCGTCCCCCCCGGGTCCTTCGACGGGAGGGGAAATTACACGCTGGGCCTCCGGGACCAGCTCGTGTTCCCGGAGATCGATTACACCAAGGTCGAGAGGCCCCGGGGAATGAACATCACCATCGTCACGTCGGCCCGGAACGACAAGGAAGCCTTCGCCCTGCTGAAGAAGCTGGGCATGCCGTTCCGCGAGTCTTGATCAGGGAGGTCAAAGTGTCGACTACAGCCCGTTTCGCCAAATATCTCAGGAAGCCCAAGTTCGCCATCCGGACGCGCAAGCGCTGCCGGATCTGCGGACGTTCCCGGGGCTATTACCGGAAGTTCGACATGTGCCGGCTCTGCTTCCGCGAACTGGCCCTCAAGGGCGAGATCCCCGGCATCACCAAGGCCTCCTGGTAAATCACGGAAAGGACACGCCCATGAATCTCACGGACCCGATCGCCGATATGCTGACACGGATTCGGAACGCCGCCAAGGCGCGGAAAAAAGAGGTCAGCCTCCCCTCGTCCCGGATCAAGGTCGAGATCGCCAAGATCCTCAAGGAGGAAGGCTTCATCCGGAACTACAAGGTCGTCGAGGACAAGGTCCAGGGCGAGCCTGAACCTCACCCTGAAGTACACCGAGGACAACCGGGCCGCCATCTCCGGGCTTCGCCGGATCAGCACGCCCGGCTGCCGGATCTACTGCACGAAGGACTCGGTCCCGAAGGTCCTGGACGGGCTGGGGCTCGTCATCGTCACGACCTCCCGGGGCCTCATGTCGGGGAAGAAGTGCGAGGAGACCGGGCGTCGGCGGCGAGGTCCTCTGCTCGATCTGGTAGGAACCTGAACGCGAGGGAAATAAAATGTCGACGAGTCGGAAAGAAACCCGTCAAGCTGCCGCCGGGCGTGAAGGTCGTCCCGTACCCGGACCGGATCGAGTTCGAGGGGAAGAAGGGGAAGCTCACGACCCCCCTGTATCCCGGCATCGAAGCCGCCGTGGAGGGCGAAACGCTCGTCCTGAAGCGGGCCGACGACAGCCAGGACCAGCGGACGCTCCACGGCCTGTGCCGCAGCCTGGCCCAGAACGCCGTCACGGGCGTCTCCGAGGGATACTCCAGACAGCTGGAGATCGTCGGCGTCGGCTACAAGGCCAAGGTCGACAAGAACAGGCTCGAGCTGAGCCTGGGCTACGCCAAGCCCGTCGTCTACGACATCCCGGAGGGCATCGAGATCGTCGCCGAGAAGCCGACCCTCATCACGGTCCGGGGCATCGACAAACAGCGCGTGGGCCAGATGGCCTACGAGATCAAGAGCTTCCGCAAGCCCGACCCCTACAAGCAGAAGGGGGTCCGGTACGTCGGCGAGAAGCTCATCAAGAAGGAACGAAAGGCAGGGGTGACCGGTGCTTAAAGATCGCTCGAAGGTCAAAAGGGCCCGCAAGGAACGCCTGAGGAAGCGGATCGCGGAGCGCGTCCGGGGAACGGCCGCGCGTCCCCGCGTCCACGTCTTCAAGAGCAACCTGTACATCTACACCCAGGTCGTCGACGACACGGCCAACGCCGTCCTGGCCGCGGCCTCGACCCTGGAGAAGGAGTTCAAGGACCGGAGCCGGAACACCAAGAACAAGGCCGCCGCCGAGGTCCTCGGCGAGCTCCTGGCCGGGCGGCTGAAGGCGAAGAAGATCGACCGGATCGTCTTCGACCGCGGCACCTATCTCTATCACGGGCGGATCAAGGCCCTGGCCGACGCCATGAGGAAAGAGGGCATCGATTTTTAGTCGCGGGCCGCAGCAAGGAGGAATGAGCGTGTACAATCAACAATTCAGACGGCCCGGCGTCGAGGAAGACCCCGAGTTCAAGGATCAGGTCATCTCCATCCGCCGGGTGACGAAGGTCGTCAAGGGCGGCAAGAACCTCAGCTTCTCGGCCCTCGTGGCCGTCGGCAACGAGCGGGGCGAAGATCGGCATCGGCAAGGGCAAGGCCCGGGAGGTCCCCCAGGCCATCGCCAAGGCCGTCCAGGCCGCCAAGAAGAACATGATCGACGTACCGCTCGCCGACACGACCATTCCCCACCTCATCAAGGGCGTCGACGGGGCCGGAGTCGTCATCCTCAGGCCCGCCTCGAAGGGGACCGGCGTCATCGCCGGGGGCGCCGTCCGGGTCATCATGCAGCTGGCGGGCATCAAGGACATCCTGACCAAGTCCATCCGCAGCTCCAACCCCATCAGCGTCGCCAACGCCACGATCGAGGCCCTGAGGACGCTCCGGAGTCCCGAGGCCGTCGCCCGGACCCGGGGGAAAGTGAAGGTCACGCCATGACAAAGAAGGACAAGAAAACGGTCCGGGCGCCCGAGGGGGCCCCGTTCCTCAGGATCCGGCTCGTCCGCAGCCTGATCGGCTACCCGCCCGATCCAGCGGGCGACGGCGCGGGGGCTGGGCCTGAGGAAGATCGATTCGGAGGTCGTCCGCCCGAACACCCCGGAGGTCCGGGGCATGATCAACAAGATCTCCCATCTCTTGAAAGTGGAAGCGTCGGAGGAACAATGAACCTCAGCCAACTGCGCCCGGCCGCCGGGTCGAAGACGAACAGGAAGAGGGTGGGGCGCGGCCCCGGCTCCGGGACCGGCAAGACCGCCGGGAAGGGAAGCAAGGGCCAGCTCCAGGGCGCCGGCTACTCGCGGATGAGGGATTTCGAAGGCGGTCAGATGCCTCTGGCCCGGAGGGTCCCCAAGCGCGGGTTCACCAACATCTTCCGGGAGGAGTACGCCGAGGTCAACCTGGACCGGCTGGACAAGATCGCCAAGGCCGCCATCGGGCCCGAGGACCTCGTCGCCGCCGGGCTGTTGAGCCGGAAGGCGTCCGCCCGGGTGAAGGTCCTCGGCCGCGGGACCGTCACGTCGGCCAAGTCCGTCAGCGCCCATAAGTTCTCCGAATCCGCCCGAAAGAAGATCGAGGAGGCGGGCGGCAAGGCCCTCCTTATCGGGAAACGCTAATGCTCGACAGTATCCGCAACATCTTCAGCATCCCGGAGCTCCGGAAGAGGGTCATCTTCACCCTCCTCCTGCTGGCCGTCTACCGCATCGGCGCGCAGATCCCGAACCCCGGGATCAGCGGCGTCGCCCTGGCCGAGTTCTGGCAGGCCCAGAAGGGGTCCATCCTCGGGTTCATCGACCTGTTCTCCGGGCGGAACATGTCCCGGATGACCATCTTCGCCCTGGGGATCATGCCCTACATCAGCTCGTCGATCATCCTCCAGCTGCTCCAGGTCGTCTGGCCCTACCTCGAGCGGCTCTCCAAGGAAGGCGAGCTCGGCCGGAAGAAGATCACCCAGTACACCCGGTACGGCACGATCGCCATCTGCCTCATCCAGGCCTTCGGCATCGCCATCTTCCTCGAGGCGCTGAAGAGCCCCGGCGGGGCGCCCATCGTCCCCAACCCGGGCATCGGCTTCAAGCTCCTGACCATCCTGACCCTGACCACCGGCACGGTCTTCGTCATGTGGCTCGGCGAGCAGATCTCCGAGCGGGGCATCGGCAACGGCATCTCGCTGATCATCTTCGCCGGGATCGTCGTCGATTTCCCGCGCGGCCTCAACAGCGTCGTCTCCGGGCTCCGGACGGGCGCGATGGACCCCCTGAAGCTCATCTTCCTCGGCGTCATGATGGTCGCCGTCATCGGCTTCATCGTCTTCGTCGAGCGCGGCCAGCGCCGCATCCCGGTGTCCTACGCCAAGAGGGTCGTCGGCCGCAAGGTCTACGGCGGCCAGAGCACGCACCTGCCGCTCCGGGTGAACACCGGCGGCGTCATCCCGATCATCTTCGCCGCCTCGATCATCACCATCCCGCCGACCCTCGCCCAGCTCGTCAAGGTCCCCATCTTCCAGACGATCGCCAGCCAGTTCAGCCCGGGCATGCCGCTCTACAACCTGTTCTACGTCGCGGCCATCATCTTCTTCACCTACTTCTACGTGTCCATCATCTTCAACCCGGTCGATGTCGCCGAGAACCTCCGCAAGTACGGCGGGTTCATCCCGGGCATCCGGCCGGGGAAGAACACCTCGGACCACATCGACGACATCCTGTCGCGGATCACCCTGGTCGGCGCCATCTACCTCGCGGCCATCGCCATCCTGCCCGAGTTCCTGATGACCGGGTTCAAGGTCCAGAGCCTGCCGCTCATCGGCGCCTTCCTCGACGCGAACCTGCCGAAGTGGATCACGCAGGGGATGCAGGTCGACTTCTACTTCGGCGGGACGTCCATCCTCATCGTCGTCGGCGTCGCGATGGACACCCTCCAGCAGATCGAGGCCCAGCTCGTCATGCGTCACTACGACGGCTTCATGCGGCGGAGCCGGATCAAGGGGAGAAGGGGATGAGGATCATCCTCCTCGGCCCGCCCGGGGGCGGCAAAGGGACCCAGGGAGACTTGATCGTGAAGCGCTACGGCTTCCCGAGGATCTCCACCGGGGACCTTCTCCGCCAGGCCGTCCAGGAAGGGACGCCGCTCGGGCGCGAGGCCGAAGCGGCGATGAAACAGGGCGGCCTCGTCCGGGACGAGATCGTCCTGGGCCTGGTCCGGGAGCGGATCTCCCGGCCGGACTGCCGGGACGGCTACATCCTCGACGGCTATCCGAGGACCATGGCCCAGGCCAAGGACGTCGAAGCCCTCGACCCGGACCGTCCCGAGATCGTCATCGCCATCGACGTCTCCGCCGAGGAGATCGTCCGCAGGCTGGCGAGCCGGCGGTCCTGCCCCGACTGCGGGGCGGTGTTCAACCTGATCGTCCGGAAGCCGGCCCGGGAGGGCGTCTGCGACGCCTGCCGCGGGACGCTCGCCGGCCGCGAGGACGACAAGCCCGAGATCGTCCGGGAGCGCCTCCGGGTCTACGCGGAAAAGACGGAGCCGCTCCTGGCCTATTACGGGAAGAAGGGGACCCTCCACCGGGTGGACGGGGAGGAGGGGATGGACGCGACGGCCGCGGCCATCCGGGAGATCCTGGACGCGGCCCTCGGGGCCGGGAGGACGGGCGCGCGGGGATGATCGTCTACAAGACCGAGGAGGAGATCCGGGCCATGCGCCGCAGCTCGCGGATCGTGGCCCAGATCCTCGCCGAGCTCGCCCCTCTCGTCGCCCCGGGCGTCACGACCCGGGACCTCGACGCCTACGCCGAGCGGCGGACCCGGGAGATGGGCGCGATCCCCGCGTTCAAGGGCTACCGCGGCTTCCCCGCCTCGCTCTGCGCCTCGGTCAACGAGGAGATCGTCCACGGCATCCCCTCGGACCGGGTCCTGCGCGAAGGCGACATCGTCAGCCTGGACTACGGCGTGCTGTCCGAGGGGTTCTACGGCGACGCGACGGTCACCCTCCCGGTGGGGGAGATCGATCCCGCCGCCGCCCGGCTCATCGCGGCCGCCCGGGACTCGTTCCTGGCGGGCGTCGCGGCGATGAAGGAGGGCGGACGCGTCTCGGACATCTCGGCCGCCGTCCAGAAGCGCGTCGAAGCCGACGGGTTCTCGGTCATCCGGGCCTTCGTCGGGCACGGCATCGGCCGGTCGCTCCACGAGGAGCCCCAGGTCCCGAACTTCGGGCTTCCCGGGCACGGCCCGAAGATCCGCCCGGGCCTCGTCCTGGCCATCGAGCCGATGATCGCCATGGGGGACTGGGAGGTCGAGATCCTCCGGCAACGGCTGGACGGCCGTGACGAAGGACCGGAGCCTCGCCGCCCACTACGAGCACACGGTCGCCTGCACGGCGTACGGGATCGAGATCCTGAGCGCCGGGGACGCGGCCTACGCCGGGAACGCCCTTGACAAGGAGAGCCTGCATGCCTAAACAGGACGTGTTCGAGGCCGAGGGGGTCGTCCTGGAGACCCTGCCCAACGCGATGTTCCGGGTCGAGCTGACGAACAAGCACGTCATCCTGGCCCACATCTCCGGCAAGATGCGGAAGCACTTCATCCGCATCCTCCCGGGGGACCGGGTCCTGGTGGAGCTGTCCCCCTACGACCTGACCAAGGGACGGATCACCTATCGATTCAAATAGAGGACATCATCATGAAAGTCAGAGCGTCGGTCAAGAAGATCTGCAGGAACTGCAAGATCATCAAGCGGAAAGGGAACGTCAGGGTCATCTGCGTCAACCCGAGGCATAAGCAAAAACAAGGATAAGACGAGGTCAACATGGCAAGAATCGCAGGCATCACCCTTCCCCCGGACAAGCGGATCGAGATCGGCCTGACCTACATCTACGGGATCGGCAGGTCCAAATCCAAGCTGATCCTCGAAGAGGCCAAGATCGACAAGGACAAGAAGGTCAAGGCCCTGTCCGAGGACGAGATCAACAAGATCCGGCAGATCATCGAGAAGCGGGAGAAGATCGAGGGCGATCTCCGCAAGGAAGTGACGATGAACATCAAGCGGCTGATCGACATCGGCTGCTATCGCGGGTTCCGTCACAAGAGGAAGCTGCCGGTCCGGGGCCAGAGGACCAAGACCAACGCCCGGACGCGCAAGGGGCCGCGGGGCCGGACGATCAAGAGAGACGCCAAGAAAGCCTGATTGAGGGAGCGCACACATGCCGAAAGCCAAAGTCAAGACGAAGAAGAAAAAGGTCCGCAGAGAGATCGGATACGGCGTGGCCCACGTCCAGTCCACGTTCAACAATACCATCATCACCATCGCCGACAGCGCCGGGAACACCGTCTGCTGGGCGAGCTCCGGCACCTCGGGCTTCAAGGGCGCCCGGAAGGGGACGCCGTTCGCCGCCCAGCTGGCGGCCAAGGACGTCGCCGTCAAGGCCAAGGAGTACGGCGTCCGCTACGTCGACGTCCGGATCACCGGGCCGGGGGCGGGCCGCGAGTCCTCCATCCGGGCCCTCCAGGCCGCCGGCCTCGAGATCAAGTCCATCAAGGACGTCACCCCCATCCCCCACAACGGCTGCCGCGTCCGGCGCCGCCGGCGGGTCTGAGGGGATGAGGAGATAAGGAGCGAACCATGGGAAGATTCCAAGCCGCCGACTGCCGGCTGTGCCGGGTCGAAAAGACGAAGCTGTTCTTCAAGGGCCACAAGTGCCTGACCGATAAGTGCCCCGTCGAGCGGAGGGCCTACCCCCCGGGCCAGCACGGCCGGTCCCGCAAGCGGATCCTGGGGTACGCCATCCAGCTGCGCGAGAAGCAGAAGCTGAAAAGGTTCTACGGGATGTCCGAGGAGCAGTTCCGCCTCTTCTTCAAGAGGGCGGAGCGGATGCGCGGGGTCACCGGCGAGAACCTCCTGACCATGCTCGAGCGGCGCCTCGACAGCGTCGTCTACATGCTGGGCTTTTCGCACTCCCGGACCCACGCCCGCCAGCTCATCACGCACGGCCACTTCTGCGTCAACGACCATAAGGTCAACATTCCCTCGGCCCTCGTCAAGGTCGGGGACGTCGTCCGTTTCAAGGACCGTTCGGCCGGGAGCGAGGACATGAAGGCGCTCGTCGCCTCCAACAAGAACAAGTCCATGCCCGGCTGGCTCGAGGCCGACTGGGACGGGATGAAGGGCCGCGTCCTGGCCCTGCCCCAGAGGGCGGACGTCAGCATCCCGGTCGAAGAGCACTTGATCGTCGAGCTTTATTCGAAATAAGGAGGTCCCATGACCGAGACAGGATTTCAGAGGCCAAAGTTCCTGGATTGCGATTTCGAGACGCTGACGGAGAAGTACGGGCGCTTCCAGGCCCAGCCGTTCGAGCGGGGCTACGGAGTGACCGTCGGCAACGCCCTCCGGAGGATCCTCCTGTCCTCCATCACCGGCGCGGCCATCACCGCCGTCCGGATCGAGGGCGTCCTCCACGAGTTCTCGACGATCCCGGGGGTCGTCGAGGACGTCACGGACATCCTCCTCAACCTCAAGGCCATCCCGCTCAAGCTCAAGGGCGAGGGTCCCGTGACCATGACCCTGAAGAAGGACGGGCCGGCCAAGGCCATCGCGGCCGACATCGCCCACGACGGGACGTCGAGATCCTCAACAAGGACGTCCCGATCGCCTCGCTGGACAAGGACGGCCGGCTCGAGATCGAGATGATCGTCCGCAACGGCCGCGGCTACATCCCGGCCGACCAGAACCTCGACGAGAGGCCTGAGCGTGGACTACATCCCGCTCGATTCCTCGCACTCGCCGGTCCTCAAGGTCAACTACCGGGTCGAGCCGGCCCGCGTCGGCAAGCGCATCGATTACGAGAGCCTGACCCTCGAGATCTGGACGACGGGCGCCATCCGGCCGACCGACGCCCTGAACCAGGCGGCCAAGCTCCTCCGCGACCACCTGGTCATCTTCCTCAACGTCGTCGACGAGCCCCTGGAGAAGGAGCAGGTCGCGGCCAAGAAGGAGATCCCGTACCTGACCCAGATCGACATCCTGTCGAAGTCGATCGAGCACCTGGAGCTGTCCGTACGGAGCAACAACTGCCTGAAGTCGGCCGGGATCGACAAGATCTACGAGCTCGTCCAGAAGACCGAGGACGAGCTCCTCAAGACCAAGAACTTCGGCCGCAAGTCGCTGGCCGAGATCAAGGAGACCCTGGCCAACCTGGGCCTCGGATTGAACATCGAGCTGCACCCCAAGCTCATCGAGCGGATCCAGGCGGAGCTCAAGGAAGCGCCCGGCGAGAAGGAGCAGGAGGCATGAGGCATCAAGTCAAGAAACGATATCTGCGGAGGGACTCCGCCCACCGGAGGGCCCTCCTGCGCAACCTGGTGACGTCGATCATCGACAAGGAGCGGATGCGGACGACGCTGGCCAAGGCCAAGGCCGCCAAGCCCATCGCCGAGAAGATGATCACGCTCGCCAAGCGGAACACCCTCCACGCCCGGCGCCAGGCCGCGGCCTACATCACCCAGGAGGCGGTCGTCAAGAAGCTGTTCGAGACGATCGGCCCGCGGTTCACGGAACGGCCCGGCGGCTACACCCGGATCGTCAAGCTGGCCCCCCGGGCCGGCGACGGGGCCGAGATGGCCGTCCTGGAGCTCGTCGGTTCCGAATTCAAGGCGAAGGCCAAGAAGAAGAAGGATAAGACCAAAGAGGAAAAGGCGAAGAAAACGCCCCTCAAGAAGGCCAAGGCCTGAGGACGACGTCCCACAAGCGGCCGTAGGCCGGGGCGGACGCCCCGGGCTTCCGGCCGCTTTTTTATTCTCCCGATTCCGAGGATTATCCCCCACAGGAACCCGGCTTCAGCCTTTCTTGTCGTGCCTGGAGGAATTCCCGGCTCGGGGTGCGCCTTCCGTCGGACGCGATTTGCCCCAGCGCGTCAAATCGCTCTCGCTTCGGGCTTCGCTCTCCTCGAACTCCGTTCGAGGAACCGTGCCCGCTCCGCCCTCAGACGGCCTCCTCCAGGCATCACCCCTGCGCCATTGATCAGATGGCACAACAAGAAAGGCGATTCCCCGGATACTAAGGGCGTGGCCACCGGAAATGGGAGAAGTGTCATTCAGAGTCCGGGCTTATGCCCATGGTTCTAGGAGAGTGGGGCGAGGAGGTACGCCCCGTAAACCCCAGTCGGGAGGGGGCCCCATCGCTCTTGTGATGGGGGAACCTGCCCGCAGATTCCCGGGTCTGGGGTCGAGGGGCGACCTCCGAACCCCGACTGAAGGCGCGCTCAGAACCCGGGAATTCTTATTCCT
>CAVZBY010000005.1:0-510462 GCA_963773685.1 Candidatus Aminicenantota bacterium | reverse complement strand
CGACATGTTGCCCTTCATGTTCCGGAAGTTCAAGGTCGGGACCCTGGTCGGCAAGCGGACCTGGGGCGGGCTCGTCGGGACGCTCGGTTTCCCGATGCTCATGGACGGCGGCATGGTGACCGCGCCCAACCTGGCCATCTGGACCGAGGACGGCTGGATCGTCGAGAACGTGGGCGTTCCGCCCGATGTCGAGGTCGAGCAGACGCCGGCCGACGTCATCGCCGGCCACGATCCCCAGCTCGAGGCGGCCATCCGTATCGTGCTCCAGGAGCTCGAGAAGAACCCGCCGCAGAAGCCCAAGCGCCCGGCGTATCCGATCCGCGGGAATCGCTGAGCCGCCGTACGAGAGACGCCTTTATAGGCGGTGGATGCAGTCGCCGGCTCCAAGCCCTCGGTTGAATTGTAGCCGCAGGCTTTAGCCTGCGTCCTGCGCCGGCCGTATGTGTAGCCGCAAGCTTTAGCCCGCACTTGAATTCCCCCCTTTCCTAAAGGGGGGCTTGGGGGGGATTTTCAGGCCTTCGACAAATCCCCCCTTCCCCCCTTTTCCAAAGGGGGGACTCGATAGCCCAGGACTCACTCCCTATTCAGGCTCGGGATTCAGGCTCGATAGAGCTTTATAACCAGACCTTGGACACAAAACAACTTAGCTTCCATATCCCTCCATTTCGCGGTGTCCTTTTCTCCCCGACCGATCTATAATCAGGTCAATGACCTCCATCCGCGTTAGATCCATCGTTCTGGGCTTCATTATTTTCGCCGGATACGCTTATGGGCAAGCGCGCGGCACTACCGAGCTGACCGTGGCCTACCGCACGAGCTCCGAACAGCGTCATTTCGCGGCCGGGAGACTCATTGAATCGTTCCCCGGCAAGGTCACGCTCATCCCGCTGGCAAAGGCAACGGATAAGACAGACATCATTGCCGCCTGCGGCGAGGTTGAGGCGGCATCGTTCGGACTCGAGCTCGATAAGGCCGTCCAAAATGAGGGTTACCAAATCCTTAGGAAGGAAGAGCGCATCTTCATTCTGAGCAGGGACGAGAGCGGAACCATGTACGGGCTCCTCGATGTCGCGGAGCAGGTACGGATGAACGGGGGCCTGACCGGGGTTAGGGAAAAGATCTCGAATCCGCGCTTCCCTTTCCGCGCCATTAAGTTCAACCTGCCTTGGTCTCCGTACCGGCCCGGGCCCGCGGCGGATGTCCACTTGGAAACCTGCCGCGACCTCAAGTTCTGGCAACGATTTCTCGATATGATGGCCGAAAACCGGTTCAATGCTCTGACCCTTTGGAATCTCCATCCGTTCACCTATATGGTCCGCCCGACGAACTTTCCCAAAGCCTGTCCGCTGTCCGATAAAGAATTGACGGAGTGGCGCTCGTTCTGGCGCTCGCTGTTCCGAATGGCCAAAGAGCGCGGTATCGAGACCTATATCGTCAACTGGAACATCGTGGTTTCGCCCGAATTCGCCGCCGCGTACGGCGCCGGGGAGTACGGGGACACATCGCCCCTCGTCCGCCGATATATGCGCGAATGCATCACGCAGGTCATCGACGAATACGAGGACCTGACGGGCCTGGGCGTGACCCTGGCCGACTGGATGGGCAGTCTCAAGCCCAAAGAGGCCGAGGATTTCGTGGAAAAGACTTTCGTGGCGGGAATGAAGAACGCCAAGCGGCCCGCTAAGTTCATCCACCGGGCCACGCTCTCCGGGGACCCCATGGAACTGCGCCGGGTCATCGACCACGCGGCGCTCCCGGACCCGGTCTGGGTGGAGATCAAGTTCAACTGGTCGCACGGGCATTCGACGCCGCGGTTGGCCATGACCCACGATTACGAATCGGGAAGGCTCGACGAGCGCTTCTGGAGCCCCGCGCCAACGAACTATAAGATCGTCTGGATGGTCCGCAACGAGGACTTCTTCATCCTGCGCTGGGGCGAGCCGGACTTCATCCGCGCGCATATCGCCGCGAACGGGAACGAATATGTCGGCGGCTATTTCGTCGGCTCCGAAGGATACATCCCGGCCAAGGATTACTCGCACTTGCCCGGGCCGCACCTGACCTGGGACTACGCATTCGAGAAGCAATGGATGTTCTATAGGCTCTGGGGACGTCTCCTGTACGATCCGCAAACGTCCGACGCGATATTCGAAGCCGAGCTCGAACGCCGGTACGGCCCCGGACAGGGAGCTAAGTTATTGAAGGCATACACGCTTGCCAGCCGAATGCCGCTCAAGCTGGCGTCATTCTACAGGGCGACGTGGGATTTTACTCTATATTCGGAAGGCTTCCTCGCGCCGGTCAAGCCCAGCGGAGAAGAGGGCCCCTCGCCCTTTATCTCCATCGACGAGCTCATCGCCAATAGAACGCTCGACCCGACATATATTTCTATCCGCGATTTCGTCTCGGGAACGCCGGATGGCCCCGACCTCACGACGCCTCTCGAGCTTGCAGACGGCCTGGAGGCAGATGGACGCGAAACACTCGCGCTCATCAATTCCTTGCGACCGGCCTCGACGGCCCCGGCCGGTCCGTTGGCCTGCGAGCTCGAGGATCTCGAGACCTGGGCTTATCTGGGCCTGTATTTCGCCGATAAGCTTCGCGCAGGGACGGCGTTGGAGACCTATAGACACCTCGGGGGAGCGGAGGTCAAGGCAAAAGCGGTTGAGCTTCTCGAGCGAGCCTCCACCCATTGGGACAAGCTCTGCAAGATCACGAGCTCGCACTATTTCGAGGTGCCCTATGTGGCCGGAGAGAGCTTTTCGTGGGAAAAGTACCGGCCCCAGGTCCTCCTCGACATCGAGACGGCCCGCCGGGCCAAACAATAATATTCTGTGCTAGGTTAAAGGTACGGGGCTTGTCTACAAGAGGCGATAGATTATTCGTCGAGAATGAAGGGGTTTCGCCAATCTCCAGGTCGAGGACACGGTTATCGACGTTGTTGCCTCTGATAAGAATATTCTTTCTAACTCGATCCGGTAATAGCAATCATTAATTCCCTTGCCCCATATATATCAAGCTCGCGTGAAGCGAACGTCTTATGTAAAAGCTTTTCCGTTAAAAGCTTATCCCATTTTTCTCTTTGCGCGTTCATAACTGAAGACGCAAGCTGCTCAGCTGACGGAGCAGGCCTGCTTACTATTTCACGCATCTTTTCGAGAAGCAGCACTTGATCAGTATCTAAAACCGTTATTACCAAGCCCTCGGATATCGCATGCAAATTGGCCCTACGAAACATTAAGACGAGCGTGTCGTTAACCCAATCGCCAAGCCAAGATAATAGTTGAACGTCCTTCCCCTTTTGAATAATGCTCTGGTTTCTCAATCCCAGTTGATCAAAACTTAATCGGGCTTCCTTAAGTTGTTGAATACCCATCTTATCCAAGAAGGGTATCGGTGTGCATTCCACTAGAATATTGCGCATCTCTTGCCGGACTCCATCATGCACTTTACCCCCCATCCCATCAAAGGTTGGAGGTTTACCTCCCTTTGCCGGCTCGACTTCTATTAGTTTAGTCTCTGGCCGACAGTTCATAACCCTCCATCTTCTCCCTGCAAAGATTATATAACTGCCAGCCTCGATTGGACGAGATAACGGCAATGAGCCTAACGTTTTTCCAGCACACACAACCCGAAATTCTTCTTCACTATTAAAAGCCGCGAGAAATGAATAGTGATTTACTATCTTTTCTCCTAATGGTCCAAGCAACAATAACCCGCTCGAATCCTGCATAAGAATATTTCTTTTCCCAAGTTCATGAAGAAGGTCTGCATATTCCGTTTGGTTCAACCCAGAGAACACTTCGCTTAAGCATAATATTTTCCATGCTTGATTTGCCGTAATACCGCCAAATTGAGCAATGAGAGAAAGCAATTGTTGTATAAAGGTCGATAGATTTAAGTTGCCAACGCGGGGGGGTTCATACCACCTCTTTATTAAAAGACGGATCTGCGCAATTGTCTGGATAAGTCCTTCCCTTAATCTGTCTGAAGTGGATGTATTGGTTTCCAGTTCTTCTTCGAGACAATAGCAGCGCAAGATGGAGGGTTCCCCCCGGCGCCGGCCAGATCGTCCCAGCCGTTGTCGAAGGCTTGTTACCGACGGAGCCGAACCGACCTGAGCAATGCTTTTCACTTTCCCAATATCGATGCCAAGTTCAAGCGTTGTCGTAGCAACTATCGAGGTCGGCCGATTCCCTGCCTTAATCGCCTTCTCCGCTTCTTCACGAACTTCTTTAGACAAGCTCCCATGATGAGCCATAAACTCATTAGGCAGATTCAGGGTGTCGCACAAGCGTCGTAATCGATCTGAATAGAGCTCCACCTTAGCCCTGCTATTAGGAAAGATCAAATTGTTAGACCCTCGAAGAGCAGAAAATATGTCCTCGCTAATAGCTTGTACGCCATCAGATACTTTCCCGGAGCCCGACTCTAATATTTCTTGCCCGTCTTGGAAACTGACCGGCTTATCATAAAAGCCTTTCACGATCACTCTGAGTTCTTGGCCTGCTTCATGGCTGGCGATCAGCGATACGGATTCCCCTGCCCCTGGTCGAAGGAACCCTGCGGCTAATTGCATTTCGCCTAACGTAGCAGAGAGGCCGATTCTAGGAACCTTACGCTTTAATGAATATTCAATTCTATGCATCAGTGATTGAAGTTGCTTTCCCCTCACTGAGTTTATAAACGCATGAAGTTCATCGATAACAAAGTAGCGTAAATTGCCAAATATCCCCGACATTGCATGCCCATACCGGATAAGCATTCCCTCAAGAGATTCCGGGGTAATTAGCAAACATCCATAAGGATCCTTAATGAAGCGCCTTTTACAAGCCTCCGAAGCGTCACCATGCCATGGGATCACGGGGATATCAGTCGATCGGCATAGTTCCTCAAGCCTATTCCACTGATCATTAATAAGCGCCTTTAGCGGGCTAATATATATCGCACATGGTTTAATATCGTGCTCATTCAGCAATCGGGTGATTATTGGAAAAAACGCTGCCTCGGTTTTTCCGGAGGCCGTGGCAGCCGATATTATGATATCACTCTTAGCCTCAAGAATTTGCGGGATAGACTGTTCTTGAATATCTTTAAGTTCAGTCCACCCGGCTTGCCAAACCCAGCGTTGAATGCGCTCATCTAAAAGAGAAAAGGCAGCAGACTCTCCCTTAGAGTTTGAAGGTGGTGAGATCATCGTCACCTTTCGGCCTCTCTTCTCCGTCAGGCTCTTCAGGATCATTGAGTAGCGTTTCTTTATCCTTAGTGACTTCAATATTTCCCAATAGTGCCTTCCATTCCACTCCCGGGTTCTGTTCGAGAACAGCTAATAGATTGATAAAGGCCTTAACTGTCGTCCTCGGCGTACGGAAATACGCCTCTCCTATACGTTTTAAGCAATGTTCCATGAATGCCGAAAGCGCTTCATCCGGCAGCAGATACTTGCTTTCATCACCGAAGGCATAAACATGCCTTAGCTTCTGAAGCAAGACAAATAGTTCTTCTGGCGAGAGGTTCGATAGTCGCAGCACCGGGCCAGTCAGGTCAACCAGCCCATTCTTCGCGAATGCATTTTCCGCCAATCTGCTTTGAAGAGCCGTATAGCTGTATAGCCCTCTGCGAGTGTCCATTAAAAATTCAGGAGTACCTGCTAAAAGGAAGCCCGTTCCTTCGGAAATCCCTTGAAGCGAATCATTCAATATTCTTAGTATTTGCTCGTAGTTCGAGTTGCGGGCTTGAGTGTTTGATAACTTGAATATATTCACGAGCTCATCCAGGCAAACAATCAGTCCAGAATATCCTGCGAGTCGGACAAACTTTGACATCAATTTCAATTGATCATAAAAGGAAGAATCCTCTACGATAGCGCGTACTTTTAATGCCTCTCGCGCTTCAGTTTTTGTCGAGAATTCACCCCTCAGCCATCTGATGGCATCCCCTTTGAGTTGCTCATTACCTCCCTCATACCCCCTCCAATACGCAGCTATAACGGAAGCATAATCATAACCGCCCACCATTTCGGAAAGCTGCTCGAGCTTCTTAAAGATTGCTGTTTCTGGGTCCTGGCCCGACGCCTTAGATTCCATTAGTACCGATGAAATAAACTTCTCCACAATTCCTGGCAACGCTCCGCCCTCTGGTTTTGTTCGCGTGGCAATATTGCGGATTAGTTCTGCATAGAGAGACTGCGCCTGCCCTCCTGTCGCCTGCAATCTTCTGTCAGGAGTCAAATCGGCATTAACTACAACCATCTTTTTTTCAAGGCTAACCGCCCTTACAAGATTAAGGAAGAACGTTTTACCCGCGCCATATTCTCCTATTATTAACCGGAATGTAGAACTCCCTTGTCTAATGTGTTCAATATCATTGATTAGAGTCTCCAATTCCCGAGACCGGCCGACTTGAATGAGGTGTTGGCCCAGACGAGGGACGACTCCCGCACGCAGGGAATTCATGATCGCATCACGTTCACGGGCTCTTATAACACTCATTTTATTACCTCTCTAACGGCGTCCGCATTCAGATAAACAGGATCATCTCCGTCGAGCATGGATTTATCTAGGGCAGAAAAGGCCGCGTCATTGATACGCTCAATGGCTCCGTCAAGCATGAGTTCCCTATCTAACGAAACTTCTTCAAGTTCAGAGCGCGTCCATTTTGCACGAGTCATTAAGAGCAGCAAGAAGGATGAATGAAGCGGATCTAATCCCAGTACTGATGATTCTAGGGGCTCTTCCGGCGGAGAATCTTGTTCGGCATATTCGACTAAAGCCTTGTCGCTCTCATCATCAGAAAATACAGAACGAAGAATAGCCGATACCCTTTCTGTATCACCATGCAAATACTCGATTCTTGAAGCATCCAGAGATAAGCGCGTGGACCCCATAACCGCCGGAGCGTGTGGGATAATGTATCCTGTCTTTTCAGAGGACTCGGGCCGGACAATAACAGGCTCCGTCGCGGCGGAGTGAACCCTCGAATACACGAGCTTCGGATCGATGCCAAGAAGACCAAAAACCTTCTCTAGCTTTGAGATTTCTGCTGGATTAACCTCAGAATCAACCTGGCTTAAGTTCGCCAGAAAAGTGGCTATGGTATCCCGTGAGGCTTCCGGCAAACCCTCATAGCGTTTCTTGGTCCCCAATACCTTCCCGGGCTTCAGTAACATCAGATGGAGGCTGGCATGCAATCTTTTCTTTTCTGATTCGTTTAGATGAAGCCATTCTTCCATTATCTTTGTAAGATAGATGTCTTCTTCATCGGTAATTATGCCATCAGCACTGGCCACGCTTACCGCTAGCCGCAAGGTAAGTGCCGCCGCCGTATATTCCGTCCGGGCCTCTTTAAAAAGCATGCCGTTGTCGTCAAGAAATAGGGCAATATTTGATCCCAGCTCGGGAATCGAACCCCCAAATCGTACATCGGGTTCTATCCCGATCCCAGCTTCGGCTAAGAGGCTACAAAGAGAAGAGTACTTCTGTTTAGACCTTCCTTCCCATTTGGGCAATATTTCAAGAAGGCTTTCAAAAGTAACCATATTGGATTCGTTCCCTCCGGGTAGGTGAGCCTTCAGTTCTTGTATTCGCTGCCTATATTCCACAGGCCAAAGAATAAGAGGCAGCTCAACAAGCGTGTCGAGATTCCCTATATTGGCTTCATTCTTTCCGACGCTTCGACTGAAGGCGTCGAGCTTGGAACAACAAATATCCGCTATCTTGCGTAATCTATCAAGTGGCGCGGATAGCACACTAACGTCAGGTAAATTTAACTCCCTCCCAATTTCATTTCTCATATGTCCAAACGTGGGACTAGCTTTCCTATAATCGAGTCTGAGACGAGTTCTATTGATGGGAAGGACCATTCCTTCTCCATACTTTTCTTTATAGTGATATTCAAAAAGTTCTCGAAATTCTTTTGGGCAACGTCGAGCTGGCGTTCTCAGCCAAGAATTCGGGTCTGCGCGGAGCCATGAATATGCCCATGCCGGTGGCAACGGTTTATTGTCCGATGCACATTGAGCAAGACCCAATTTGAGATCAAAGGTCATCCATCTGTCCATATGAAGTGCCGGTGGGGTCTGTTCATATAATCTCGCCTGGAGGTTTATAGCTTTCAACGTATCTCGAAAACCCCCTGCATAGCTTTGGAACGATGCGCTGCTTTTATATATTTCCAAAAGACGCTCAATTTCAAATAAGATATTTGGTATTTCGAGCTTGGCTATGAGGCTGTCTTTCGCATCATTTAGAGCTCGACGTTCAAGGCCATAAAAATAAAGAAAGACATACCCAAGATCGGCATCCTGATTCTTGCGGCCCGTTGATAGCCATTGGAGATAAGAGGATCGGGCTTCTGGCGAAGCGTTTGAGTACGATGGCCAATAGGGGAGATGGCGGAATGTACAATTCGCCATGCTTATGTTCAGGGGCAAGTCCTTATCAATTAAGGTCGGTTCTGTTTCCTCTCCCCTCACAGAAGCCAAGCCGTGCCCAAAATAGATCATATTGCCTAAATCATAATCTCCAATCTTTACAGAACGGCCTATTGGAACCCAGAAATCATCGCCATTAGTGCTTTTAGGTTTTTCATTCGCATAGTAGCGTTGGTTAGATCCGACGGCCTGTTGCCCGAGAACAGCATATGGCAAGGGGGGCTTATCTTCGGCCTTTTTTTGGCTATCAACAATCCTTTTTCTAATGAGCCATAGAAATAACAAGAGGCCAGCGATGACAAGAATTGCTTTCCCATATTCCACCATCATCCAAATAGTCGCAGATAATAATAAAAGGACAATCCACCCTGCAGATGAGCCTCTTTTGCCCATTACTTCACGTTAGTTATTTGTGAATGTGGTAACAATAACCCCTATTTTGGTCCGCCCCATCAGAGTAACGCTCCCTAGAACCTGATTTATAAAATATATCTCATTAAACCGAGTTAAGTCAATTTTCTAATTATCATTATCTCAATACCAATGTTGATTGGCCTCTTCAAACATCTATAAGCTTATTACCACGGGAATACGCATTGTCTGTAGTTCTGATTATCAATTAATAAGGAGGGTGATTCTTTCAGAATCTGGCAAGCTCTACCGATTTGGCAGGAGTGTTTGAAATCGACCGGGATTGACAGCGCCCGGGCGCGCTCATATCATGGGGGCATCTCGCACGGTGATGAGCCCGAGGAGGGCGTCCTATGGACATCAAGCGGAATGCCCCAGTTCTCGCCAAGGGAGAAATCGAGATCGCCGCGGACCCCGAAACGGTCTGGAAGGTGCTGGCGACGATCGATCGCTGGCCGGATTGGAACCCGGATATCAAGTCAGTATCCGTCGAAGGGAGCGTAACCAAAGGGACCAGGTTCAGCTGGAAAGCCGGCTCCTGGAGGATCGTCTCCGTCATCCAGAACGTCAAGCGCGCCCGGCTCATTGCCTGGACGGGCCGGATGATGGGCATCCGGGCCATTCACGCCTGGCACCTGGAACCCAGAGGCCTCGGAACGCACGTCCTCAACGAAGAATCATGGGACGGGATCCTTGCACACCTGTTCCGCCGCTCTCTGCAGAAGGCCCTGGACAAGGCCACTGCCGACGGCCTCACCCGCCTGAAGTCCGAGGCCGAGCGACGGGCGAACGCGCGGGCCTCGTCAAACCCCGCATCTTGAAAGGCACCCGCGGGCACGTTTACGCCCATACTCTCGTCCTATATGTCGAAAGTCCGGAGTCTTGAGTCCGGATATCGCCCTCAGGAGGCAATGGAGGTCATCATGCAGAAATGGATCCCGATATTGCTCCTGGCCACCGTCTTTACGGGGGCCGGTTCCGCCCGCGCGGCTGAGACAGAGCGCCTGACCGTCGAAAAGGTCTTTTCCCCCGAGCTCGGCGAGACGCTCGGCGTCCCGCGCTTCCAGTGGCTGGAGGGCGATGTCGCCCTGCTCCTGGACCCTCGCATCGACGAGGCTCTCAAGACGCTCGAGGTCTATGACCCGGTGACCCGTTCACGGAAGCCCGCCCTCTCTCACGACGCGTTCGTCGCCGGACTGAATGCCCTCCTTGGCGACCGCGCCCCTCGATCGGTCACTTGGCCGGCCGGGATCGGGCCCGCGGGCAGGCTCCTCCTCTATACGTTCGAGGGAGACATCTTCGTCTGGGACGCTGCGACAGCGGAATGGAAACGCCTGACCGAAACCCCCGAAGAAGAGGCTTCGGCGGCCTTCTCGCCAGACGGGCGTTGGGTGAGCTTCATCCGTGGCTCCGACCTCTACGCCGTCGAGCGCGAGAGCGGCCGGGAAGTCCGCCTGACCAGGGACGGCTCGGACACCCTGCTCAACGGACGCCTATCGTGGGTTTACTGGGAGGAGATCTATGGCCACGCGGAACTCCCCTACCGCTGGTCGCCGGACTCCGGGGCCATCGCCTACCTCCAGACGGATGATTCACCTGTCTCCGTATCCACCTTCGTCGATTTCCGGCCTGCGACCCAGGGCGTCGTGCGCCAGCGCTATCCCAAAGCGGGTCAGGCCAATCCCAAGGTCCGCCTCGGCATCGTCGCCCTGGAGTCGGCCGCGACGACCTGGGTGGAGAGCGGCGACCACGAATACCTGGCCCGGTTCGACTGGCTCCCCGGCGGGAGGGAGATCGCCTTCCAGACGCTCAGCCGGGAACAGGATCATCTCCGGCTGTTCATCGCCGGCCGCGACACGGGCCGCTCGCACATCGTCCTCGAGGAGCGCCAGCCGGCCTGGATCAACCTGAACGACGCCCTGTGCTTCCTGAAGAACGGGACGCGCTTCATCTGGCTATCGGAGCGCGACGGCTATCAGCATCTCTATCTCTATTCCTCGGACGGGACGCTCATCCGCCCCCTGACGCACGGCGAGTTCCTCGTACTGTCGGCCAATGGAGACCTCAGCAGCCGCAGCCGGGGCCTCGTCGCGGTGGACGAGGAGGCCGGATGGGCATATTTCACGTCGAACATGGGCGCCCTCCCGGACCGGCATCTCTACCGGGTCCGCCTGGACGGCTCAGCGCCGGAACTCCTGAGCCGGGGAGCCGGGGTCCACGTTCCGGTATTCTCCCCCTCGGGACGATACTACCTTGAGACCTACTCTAATTGCGCAACGCCGCCCGAGCTCACGCTTCACGGCTCTGACGGCAGGACGCTGGCGGTCATCACTCCGTCGGCGAACGAGGTCCTGGCACGTTTCGCCATCGCCCGACATGAGATGCGGACCTACCCGACCGCCGACGGCCTCGACATTGCCGTTCTCGAGACACGCCCCGCCGGCCTCGAACCCGGGCGGAAGTACCCGGCCCTCGTCTGCGTCTACGGCGGCCCCGGCTCCCAGGAGGCCATGAACGAGTGGCCCCGCCGTCTTTGGGACGATCTCATGGCCCAGGAGGGCTATGTCTGCTTCTTCGTCGAGGTCCGGGCTGGAATGGCCAAGAGCAAATCCGTCGAGACGTCTTCCCACCGCCGAGCCTACGGCATGCAGAATGTCCGGGACATCCTTGACGCCGTCCGCTGGATCAAGGCTCTTCCCTACGTCGACGGCGGGCGCCTCGGGCTCTGGGGAGGAAGCGGCGGCGGGTGCACGACGCTCTTCACGATGACCCATAGCGACGTGTTCAAGGCCGCCATCTCTCTCTTTCCGGTCTCCGACTGGCATTACTACGATACCATCTACACCGAGCGCTATCAGGATAGGCCGCAGGACAACCCCCAAGGTTACGCCGAGACGTCTTCGGTCCTAGCGGCCGGGGACATCAAGGGGAAGCTCCTCATCGTCCACGGAACCTATGACGACAACGTCCATCCTCAGAACACCGAGGCCTTCATCCACGAGCTCATCCAGCGCGGCATCCCGTTCGAGATGATGATCTATCCGTGGCAGAAGCACGGCATCGCGGCCCCGGCGGACCAGCTCCACCTGAGGCGGCTGATGTTGGATTTCTGGAACCGGAACCTCAGATAGGGCGCGAAGCGAGCCCGGCCTCCGGGCTCAGGCTCCGACGCGGCCCAGCAGACGGCCGGCGACGGCGCGGAAGGCGCGCATGTTATCGTCGCTCGTATCCGGCGTGATCTCGCATCCCGCGGACACGATGAGCCGTCCCTTCGCGTCGACGAAGTCCTCGCGCACCGCCTGCTCGATGTCCTTCGGCGCGCCGTCCTGGACGACGCTCACCGGATCGGCCTTGCCGGAGAAGACCTGGCCCGGGCCGAGCATCCCCGCGAACGGGGCCAGCGTCGGCACGAGATGGTCCACGTCGATGATGTCGGCGCCGGTCGCGATCATATCCTGAAGGATGGGGGCGGTATTCCCGCAGATGTGGAGCTTGGCGACGGCCCCGAGCGCGTGGATCTGGTCCACCATGAGCTTCTCCCGCGGCAGGGCGAGGTCGCGGTAGAGGCGCGGCCCGATCTGCGAACAGAAGGAGTCGCCGATGCCGACGGCGTGGGCGCCGGCCTTGACCTGGTAGGAGATGAGCTCGAGGGCGGCCTCGGCGATGACGTCCAGGACCCGCGCCACGGCGTCCGGCTCGTCCATGAGATCGAGGGCGGCGCCCCCCGCCCCGCGGAGATTGACGTACTCGGCGACGGGGCCTTCGACCCAGCCGACGACGAATAGGCGGCCTCCCGAGAGGCGCCCGAGCTCGCGAACCTCATCGACGCGGTTTCTCGTGCGGCGGTGCTCATGGACGACGTACGGGCGCAGATGCTGGGCCGCCTCGAGGTCCGGGAGCCGTCCCCCGGCCTCCCGCGGCAGGTCGTCCTCGGGGTATTCGACGCGAACGCCGAATGCCGACGCCTCCGCCCAGGGGTCGGACATGGATGTGGCCCAGTCGAAATCGAAATCGTCGGCGCACTTGACCATGGCCCCGGCCTTGGCCTTGGGATCGAGGCAGAAGTCGCGGTATAGGACGCCGGCATGCTTAGCCGCCCAGCGCATGACGATGGGATGGAACGGCGGCCGGTCGACGGCCCTCCCCTCCAGGAACGCGCGCGTCCGTTCGAGACCGTTCATGGCCCCTCCTCAGTGGATCAGTCGCCTCTTCATGAGCTTGAGGCCGACGGTGAAGGCGACGATCTCCAGGACGACGATGGAAACGAAGTCGAGGACCAGCCCGGTGTTGTATTCGCCGGAATAGACCGCCCGGGAGATCTTGACGGCGGGGGTCAGCGGCAGGAACCGGGAGAAGGACTTCATCCAGGCCGGGAAATTGTCCAGCGGAAAGAAGACGCCGGAGAAGAAGAGCATCGGCGTCAGGACGAGCTCGGTGTAGTAGCTGAAGAAGTCGAAGTTCGGCGCGACGGACGTCACGATCATGGCCAGCGAGCCGAACAGGACGCCGACGAAGGCCATCAGGACGAAGCTCAGCAGGACGGCGGGCACGGAGGCCGGGAAGACGCCCATGAACATGGCGACGACCATCATCAGGGTCCCGCTGACCATGCCCCGGAAGACCGCCCAGGCGATGTCGCCGGCGACGGCGTCCTCGGCCGAGACCGGGGTCGCGATGAGGGAGTCGTAGAGCTTCTCGTGGATCATCTTGACGAACGTCCCGTAGAGGCACTCGTAGGAGGCCGAGAGGCCCACGGCGGAGATCAGGACGCCCGGGACGAGGAAGTTGAGATAGGGCTTGCCGCCGAAGAGGCCGACGTAGGCGCCCATCCCGATGCCGAAGGTGATGAGGTAGAACAGCGGCTGGACGAGGCTGGCGATGAACGTCGGGACGATGAACCGCTTGTAAGAGATGAGATTCCGGTAGAAGACGTAGGCGACGCGGTAGGAGAGGTTCATTCGATGAGGCTCCGTCCGGTCAGCTTCAGGAAGACGTCCTCCAGGGTCGCCGGCCGGTGGACCGTGTTCGGGAGGTCGAGCTCGGAGAGCTTGTGCCTGAGCTCGTGCCCGTCCCGGCAATAGAAGAACAGGGTGTCGCCGACGCGCTCGTGGCCGCAGGACGTCCCGGCGAGGGCGGCGATGAGACGCTCGTCCTCCTCCTGCGGGATGCGGATCTCCGCGACCTCGCGGCCGATCTCCTCCTCGATGAGGCGCCCGGGCACGCCCTCCTTCAGGATGCGGCCCTGGTACATGACGACGATGCGGTCGCAGAGCTGTTGGGCCTCCTCCATGTACTGCGTCGTGAGGATGAGGGTCACGCCCTGGGCCCTGAGCTGGCGGAGCCTCTGCCAGATGAGGTGGCGGGCCTGCGGGTCGAGGCCGGTCGTCGGCTCGTCGGCGATGATGATCTTCGGCTGGTTGAGGAGGGCCCGGGCGATGAGGAGGCGCCGCTTCATGCCCGTCGACAGCTCGTTGATCCGGCAGTCCCGCTTGGCCTCGAGCTCGACGAACCGCAGGAGCTCGTCGATGCGCGCGGCGGCGTCGCGGCGCCGGATGTCGAAGAACTTGGAGAAGACCATCAGGTTCTCGCGGACCGTCAGGTCGATGTCGAGCGTGATCTCCTGGGGGATGACGCCGGTCATCTTCTTGAGGGCCCGGTTCTCGACGCGGGCGGGCAGGCCGTTGACCGTGAGCGTCCCGGCCGTCACGGGCGAGACGCAGTGGATCATCTTGACCGTCGTGGTCTTCCCGGCGCCGTTCGGCCCCAGGAACCCGAAGCACTCCCCTTCGGCGATGTCGAACGAGATGCCGTCGACGGCCGTGAGCTGTCCGTATTTCTTGACGAGGTTCCGGGCCGAGATGATGGCGTTCATGATCGGTTATGTTTTTTATGATATCAGATTTCGGGACCGCTAAAAAGTCCTGCCGCCGGCCCGCGATGCCGGCTATCGCGGTCCCCAGACGATCGCGTCCGGATCGCGGAGGGACGTCGTCGGCCGAAGGAGGCCGCTCCGGACAAGTCCGCCGAGGTCGGCGGGGAGCTTGCGTTTCAGCAGGTCGGGATCCGCGCCCTCGGGAGCGGTGAGCCCCACCCAGGTGTCCCGGCCCGAACGCTTGGCGGCTATGAGGCACCGGTCGGCCATGACGACGACCGTTTCCCAGGCGAAGGATCTCGGATGGCCGCCCAGGACGGGATAAAAAGCGAAGCCGATGCAACAGGTGCAGTGAATGACACGCCCGCCGCCCAGCTCGAAGGGATGAGACGCGATCAGGTTTCGGATCCGTTCCGCAATGACATGTCCTTCGGTCCGGCACGAGTTCCTCATGACCAGGAGAAACTCCTCTCCCCCCATCGCGCGACCGTATCCATGTCCCGCACGGCCGTTCGAAGGAGCGCCGCGATCTGGACCAGGACCCTGTCCCCCGCGTCATGGCCGTATTCATCGTTCACGCGCTTGAAATGGTCCAAGTCCAGCATGGCCAACATCATGTCGATGTTGGCGGGCGCCTCGCGCGGCGCGGTCTCCGGCCGATTGTGGGCCCGGTCGACCTGGGCCAGATACTCGGGCATGGTGAGCTTCAGGAAGCGCCGGTTCCTCAATCCCGTCAGGGTATCCGTGAGGCTCAGCGTTCTGAGAGATTCATTGGCTGCGGCCAGCTCCCGGGTCCGGGCGGCCAGCTCGGCCGTCCGGTTCTCGACCAGGGCCTCGAGGCTCCCGGCCCTCCTTTTCAGGGTCCGGGTCCTCAGGTTGATCAGGAGATAGAAAAGGGCCAGGACAACGACAACGGCCCCCGCCCGGGCCAGGGGGGTTTGCCAAGGCGGCGGGAGGATCACGAACGCGAGGGCCGCAGGAGGCCCCCAATCCCCGCCGCCGGTTCGGGAACGGATCTCCAGCCTATAGCCTCCGGGCCTCAGGCCCGGGTAGTGGATCTCGCGCTCTTTGACGACGATCCAACGGTCCTCCAAGCCCAAGAACCGGAACTCATGCTCGACGGCGCCTCCAGAGATGAACGTCGGGGCGCCGAAAGACGCGTCGAGCTCGTTCGAACGGTAGGGAACCCGGACGGGGCGGCCGGAACCGGTCGGGACCGGCGTCCCGCCGAGAGAGGCCCGGAGAATGACCGTCCGCGGGGGCGGCGGGGGGCCGCCGTCGAGAGCCGCGACATAATGGCCGATCCCGCTGCGCGTCCCGATCCAGACGTCGCCGTTCGGATCGGCCAGGAACGCCATGGTGTCGGTATCCTCATCGGGAAGCCCCTCGGCGAGGCCGAAGTGGAGCCTGCGCCCCGAGGCCGAATCGGGCTTTTCGATGACGTCCACGCCTTTTTCCGAACCCAGCCACAGCCGGCCCTTCGCGTCGAGCCCGATGAGATAGATATCGATATCGGGAAGTCCTTCGGCGGGCCCGATGGTCTGAAGGACCCGCAAGCGGCCGTTCTCGATCCGGACCCTGGAGACACCGAGCTTTTCGTAATAGGCCACCCACAGGTCCCCGGTCGGCGCCTCGACGACGAAGGTCACGGGGGTGTCCCGGAGACCATCCGTCTTCGTGAAACGGGTCCAGCGGCCCTCGGAAAAGCAGGCCAGGCCGTCGTCCCCTCCGGCCCAAAGACGGCCGGCCCTGTCACGGATGATGCTGTATACGGCTTCCGTGCCCGATCCTCCGGGCAACGGCTCGGCCTGAATTCGCCAGTCGCCGCCGAGCTTCCGCGCGGACACCAGCCCTGCCTCGGCCGTCGCGATCCAAAGACGGTCCTCCGCTTCAAGAAGCATCCCGAAGACCCAGGAACTTCTCACGGGAGTCTCGGGCAGGGCGGCGATCCGCTTCGTCACGGGATCCCAGGTCAAGATCCTGGCCGGTTCGCCCGTCATGAAAATGGTCCCGCCGGGAGAACGGCACAGGCTTCGGACGCATAAACCCTCCGTGCCGGGGACGACCTCCCATCCGCGGGGGGTCATGCGGGTGAGCCCTTTCTGCGTCCCCACCCAGAGATTGCCGTCATCCGTCCTGAGAAAGCTCCAAGCGGGCGCCGGAAGCCCCTCGTTCGGAGTGGCCGAACGCCACGCCCCTCGTCCGAGGATACGGGACAGCCCGAGGCCCCCCACCCACAGCGAACCTTCGTGATCGACGAGCGCCGCCCGGGAAAAATCCGTGGGCAGCCCGTCCCTGGCTTCCCACTGGGTCCAGCGGCCCTTTTCCAGGCGGGCCAAACCGGTCTCGTTGGGGGCCCAAAGGACACCGTTCGCATCCTGGTACATTCGGCTGATCTCGTTCTCGGAGCGGCAGAGCGCGTCGGCCATCCGAGGCTTGGTTTCCCACCGGCTCGAGCCCCCAGAGCCAGCTTGCGGTCCGGATCCAAACACGGCCCTGGTCGTCTTCGAACACGCGTTCCAGGCCGTCGCGGGAGGCGCCCCCCCGCGATCCACGACCGTCCACGAACCTCCCGGATCCAGACGCCAGAGGTCTTCCGTCCCCACGGCCCAGACTCGACCCGATCCCGGCGCGTAGAACACCGCCTGGGCCATGGCGTCGCTCCAGCCCTGGACCGGGTGGAATCCCGCGGCTTCGCTCCCCGCGAAGAGCCCCTTGTCCGTGGCCACCCACAATTCGCCGCCGGGCCCCGCGGCCAGGTCGGAGATCGAGACGCCCGCGGGCAGGCCCTTCATGATCGTCACGAAGCCATCGCCCTCCAAATGGGCCAACCGGGCGTCCGTGCCTGCCCAAAGTCCGCCTTCCGCGTCCAGGCAGAGGGCCCGGGCCTGAAGCTCGGGAAGGCCCTTTGAGCCGTCGAACAATTCGAAACGGAAACCGTCGTAGCGGAACAGTCCGCGCTCGGTCGCGGCCCAGATGAATCCCTCGCGATCCTGGAGAAGGAGATTGACCGTCTGGTTCCCGAAACCCTGACCGTGTTTGAATACCTCAAATTTCATCCTCGTCATGGGGGGCGACGCCGGAAGCGCGACGGCCCGGAGGCAGGGAACAATGGAGGCGGCTATCGCGAGGACGGCCGGGAAAAGCGCAGTTCTGATGCCCTTGAATTCAAGCATTCGGTCTTCCAAAAGGGATACTATCCCTAAGACGAGGCCGATAAGTCAAGGAAAGATACTGATCATTCAGCCCAAGAGGTCTTTCAAGCCGAAGGAAGCGGCATAGAGAGAACCGACGCCGGCCAGATGGAAGGCGACGCGCAGGGCCTCTGCGATCTCTTCCTTCGTCGCGCCGGCCTTCAGCGCCTGCTCGGCGAGGGCGCGGACGCCGCCCGGGGCTCCGTTGGCCGCGTCGAAGGCCATCGCCATCAGGAGCTTGACCTTGCGCGGCAGGGCGCCGTCGGCATAGACGAGCGCGTCGGTTTCCTCCAGGTGTTTCATGAATTCCGGATCGAGCTTGCGCATCGTGGCAAGCGGATGATCGGACATGGCGAGCCTCCTTTCGATAGGAGGATATCATACATCACCGGGCGGGCCCGGGCCAGACGACGGATATCTTGACAGGCGGGACCTTTTGATAAGAATCTAAGGGAAGGCCCGTAAGGGACCGCTCGCAAGGAGGCCCGATGAACAAGAATGTCCGCTTCATCCTGCTGGCACTGCTGCTGCTCATCGCCGGGTTCGACCTGGGGCTTCTGTTCGGGCCCCGCGTGATGCCGGCCAAGCAGGCCAGGCCGGTCAAGCTGAGCTCGGCTCACGACCCTTCCCGCCGGGTTCCTCTCGGGCATCCCGGACGTCCGTCAATCGACGAACTACTCCTGCGGAGCGGCGGCCCTTCAGGCCGTCCTGAGCTATTACGGCGTCGACAAGCGCGAGCGGGACCTGATGGACATGCTCAAAACGTCCGAAGCCGTCGGCACCTCGCCGGATAACATCGTCCGGGTCGCGAAAGAGCTCGGCTTCCAGGCGGAACCGCGCGAGAACCTGAAGTACGAAGACCTCGAGGAGGCGTATCGCGCCGGCATCCCCGTCATCTGCGACATCCAGGCATGGACCGCCGCCCCGCCCGATGAAGCGGGCCTGGGCCGCGGACTGGGAGGACGGGCATTACGTCGTCCTGCTCGGCGCCGATCCGGAGTTCATCTATGTCGAGGACCCTTCGCTCCTCGGGACGCGGGGCATCATCCCGAAGCGGGAGTTCATCGACCGGTGGCACGATTACGAAGGCGATCCGCCGTTCGACCCTTCGGACCGCGCTTATGTCCGGCTGGGCATCTTCATCACGGGAAAGACCCCGGTCCGGACGTTCGCTTTCACCAAGGTCGATTGAGGCCGAATGAAGACCATTTCCCGCGAAGCCGAGAGCGCCATCGAGATCAAGCGCTCGCGGTTCATCGGCCGGAGCTTCAAGTGCTCCGCGCCCGAGGAAGCCCTGGCCGCCGTCAAGCGCGTCCGGGAGAACTGGCGCGACGCCACGCACCACTGCTGGGCCTATCGCCTCGGCGTGTCGGGAGACCAGGCCCGCTATGACAACAGCGGCGAGCCTCAGGGAACGGCCGGGCCGCCCATCCTCGATGTCCTGAAGCACAACGACCTCACGAACACGCTCGTCGTCGTGACCCGCTACTACGGGGGGACTAAGCTCGGCGCGGGCGGGCTCGTCCGGGCCTACGGAGAAGCCGCGAAGAAGGCCATCGAAGCGTCCGGCGTGACCGAGATGCGGCTCGTCAGGGAGATCCGCGCTCCGGTCCCCTACGCCTCCCTCGCGCCTCTCGAAGCCTACCTCGGCCATGAAGGCTTCGAGATCGCCTCCAAGGATTTCGGCGAGCTCGTGACGCTGGTCCTGCGGGTCCCCGCGGAAAGGGAAGTCGATTTCCGTGCTTTCTACACCGGCCTCGTCGCCGGCAAGCTGGCATATAAGGTTCTTGGCGAGAAATTTCTCTGAACGGGAACGGAAGGGAGGGAAGATGAGCAATGACGAATTCGCGGAGCGGCTGAAGGGGCTCTCCGACGAAGAGCTGAAGGGCATGCTCGAGAAAGGGCTCAAAGAGTATACCGGAGAGGCCCTGGCGGCGGCCCGGGCAGAGCTCGAGAGACGCGGAAAGGCCGGCGAGGTCAAAGCGTTCGCGCCCGCCCCACCGGAGGCCGCGCATCCTATCAGAGAGCCGGCCAAGGCCGTGAAGCCGAGACGATGGGGCACAGCTCTCATCGTCCTCGGAGCCTTCTTCCTCTACGCCACTATCCTGTTCAGCGTGCTCGCCGCTGTCCGGTCGAATCTCCGGCTGAGGGTCGGCACGGAGCAAATCGTTCAGGTCCTCATCTACGCGGTCATCGCCTTCTTCTGCCTCCGGGCCGGCTCGCGACGCAGGAAGGGTTGGGGGATCCTGCTCGGCATCTGCCTGCTCATCTTCGCGGGATTGGCCTTTGTGAGCCTCACCAGTCTCGCCGCCCAGAGACCCGGGACCCTGATGGGTAAGGTCATCGCCCCGACGGTCGCCATAATGGCCGCGGCAGGGATCTTTTCCCTGGTCGTGACCTTGGTCCGGCGATCATACAATAAATAGAGCCCCACGGAAATATCCATGAAAGCAAAGAGATCAGCCAGCGTCATTCTCTCCTTCGCCCTGTTGGCCGGGGCCTTCGGCCCGAGCCTCGTCGCGGCGCCCAAGCAGTTCATCTATGTCATCAAGCCTGTTCCGCGCCTCCAGGTCGAGGCCAATTGGACGGAAGCGGACAACGCCGTTGTCGCCGAGCACTTCGCCTATCTCAAGGGTCTTCTCGCCGACGGCCATCTCATCCTGGCCGGGAAGACGGAGGGATTGGACGAGCGAACGTTCGGCATCGTCGTTTTCGAGGCCGCCTCGATGGAGGCGGCCGAACGGACCATGAAGGACGACCCGGCCGTCAGGGCCGGCATCATGACGGGCGAGGTCTTCGGCTACAGCGTCGCCCTCACCCGTTCTTGAACGGGGACGCCCCGCCGGCCGGAATATTCCGTTCACTTCCGGAACGGGCGCGAGACGCGGTCGAGATGGTCGATCTCGTCCGGGGTCAGGACGAAGCCCATGGAGGCCGCGTTCGCGACCGCCTGGGATGTTTTCGTCGCCCCCGGGATGACGACCACGGTATCGCCATGGGCGCTGAACAGCCAATTGAGGGCCACCTGGGCCGGGACCGCGCCATGGCGGGCCCCCACTTCCCGGAGCGCTTCGACGACCGGCCGGCTCTTTTCCAGGAAGCCGGTTCTGTAGAATCCGCGCCATTGGCGCATCCCGGACAACGCCTTCCGGAGAGTCGGGTCCTCGTGAAAGCGGCCGGTCAGGACGCCCTGATCGAGAGGAGAATAGGCGATGATGGTGATCCCCAGCTCGCGGGCGGCGTCCATCAGTCCGTTGTTCTCGATCCCGCGCTTGAGCAGGCTGTAGTGGACCTGGTTGGACACCAGCGGGACGCCTTCCCGGGCCAGGAGCCGATGCGCCTTGGCCATCCGCCGGGCCCCGAAATTCGAGACGCCCACGGTCTTGATCCTGCCGTCGCGGACCAGCCCGGCCATGGCCCTCATCTGGGCGGCCGTGGAGGAGACGGAGAGCGGATTGTGGATCTGGTAGAGGTCGATGGGATAAGGGGCCAGGCAGGCGAGGCGGGAATCGGAGTTCCACCCGGAAACACCATCAAACTTTTGAAGGAACGGCAGGCCGTGTCAATCTTCTTTACGTCCGCGAGGGCCCGCCGGTTTCAAATGACATGGGGGTGCGCCCCGGGCGTTCTTCGTTTCATTCCCTCCCGACCTGATTCCGCTGCCGCCTGGGGCTCTTACGGCAATTGCATTCCGACTCGAGGATGGGCACAATTATTGCATTATAATCTCCTCTATCCGCGATCACAGGAGGCCCTGATGAACCGACGCGACTTCATGGGAAAGGCCGGATGCGGGCTGGCATCGTGCCTCGCCGCCGCGGGTGTGGCGGGTGCCGCCGGAGCCACGGGGCAGGAGACGTCGCAAACGCCGCCGCCACCCCCGCCGGTCCGCAAGGGGTACTCCATCGAGATCGAGATCTATGAGGCCCGGCCCGACACCTGGTGCCACAAGAAGGGCGATAAGTTCAAGTACCCTGAGGACTGGGGAAAGATCTGCCCGTGGCTGAGGGGAAGCCTGAACGACTTCGTCCGTATCCTCGAGAGCGGCGGAACCCTACCCTGGAAATACGAAGGCACGCCCTACGAGAAGGTCATCGATCCCAAGGGCGTGACTACAGAATACGTCAGATGCCCGGACCCGACCTCGAACCTCGTCGCCAAGATCACGAGGACCCTGGTCGTCCTCCCTCCGAAATAGAGACGTTCGATAGGATATTCATGAGCGTTGATAGCCCTATGGGCAAGGGACGACGCCGCTTGTTCCTGCGCGCGATCGTGAGACTGATAGGCGGCGCTATCGTTCTGGGGCCCGCCCTCTTCCTGGCGGCCGGGACGGTCCGCTATTGGCAGGCATGGATCTTCCTGTTCATCCTCTTCGGGTCCGTGACCACGGTTCTGGTCATTCTCTTTCTCAAAGACCCCGACCTGCTCGAACGGAGGATGAAAGCGAAGGAAAAGGAGCGCGCCCAAAAGTTGATCCAGGCACTGGTCGCCCCGATGCTCCTGGCCGTATGGCTCATCCCCGGATTCGACGTTCGTTGGGGATGGTCGTCGGTTCCTGTCCCCGTGGTCGTCCTGGCGGACGCCCTATTCTTAGCCGCGTATATTCTCTTCTACCGCGTCCTGCGATCGAACAGCTACGCCGCGCGGACCGTCGAGGTGGAGCGGGGCCAGAACCTCATGACGGCCGGGCCCTATGCCGTCATCCGCCACCCGATGTACGCCGCCATCCTGTTGATCTATCTGGCCACTCCGGTGGCCCTCGGCTCCTATTGGGGACTTCTCGGCGCCCTCCCGCTCCCGGTCCTTCTCGCCTTGCGCATCCGCAACGAGGAGAAGGTCCTGCTCAGGGACCTTCCCGGATACGAAGCCTACACGCAAAAGACCAGGTACCGCCTCGTCCCGCTCATCTGGTGAAGCAGAGGAGAACAACAATATGAAGGAACTCACGCGAAGGGGATTCCTCGGCGCATCGTTGGCCGCTCTACCGGCGCTGGGCCTGCATGCGGGAGAACGCGGGCAGGAGCGCTCCGGCGCCGCCGCGCCCGCACCGCCCGCCCGCCCGCCGAGGGTCAAGGCCTACCGAACGCTGGGCCGGACCGGGTGGAAGGTCTCGGACATCAGCTTCGGCGCAGGCGGCCTCTCGAACGCCAACGTCCTGCAGACGGCCGTGGACCGCGGCGTCAATTATATCGATACCGGAGAGCACTACGAGCGGGGCGGCTCCGAGCGGACCATCGGAGAGGCCCTCAAGGGCATGGACCGGAAATCGGTCTTCGTGACGACCAAGCTCAACCTGACCTTCGTCAAGGAGATCGACAAGGCCGGGCTCCGGGAGAGGTTCCGGAAATGCCTCGAGCGGCTGCGGCTGGATTACGTCGACTGCCTGATGATCCACATGTGCTCGTTGGCTCAGGTCAAACACGAGCCTTACCATGACGCTCATCCGCGAGCTCAAGGCCGAGGGGCGCGTCCGCTTCTCGGGCTTGTCCAACCACGGCGCGGACCTCAGCCTCTACGGGAAGCTCGACGACCCGATGGACCAGGTCGTGCTGGCCGCCGCGGAGGACGGGCGCTTCGACGTCGTCCTGTTCGTCTACAACTATCTCAAGACCGAGGACGGCGGGAGGATCCTCGCCGCCTGCAAAGCCAAGGGCATGGGGACGACCCTGATGAAGATGGACCCCGCCTTCTATATCCAGGAGGACAAGAACATCCTGGCGTCCATCGAGGAACGGTACAAGCTCCGTGGCCAAGAGCCGCCGGAAGCCGTTCATCAAGGTGGCCGGGCTCGCCCGGGAGCGTGCGGAAAAGACAGAGGTCTTCCTCAAGAGCCACAACCTTTCGGGGCTCGAACAGGCCCGCGACGCGGCGATCCGCTTCTGCCTGGACAATCCCGACGTCCACTGCGTCTGCCCGAGCATCAACACCTTCGGCCAGCTCGATGCTTTCCTGGCGATTTCCGGCGGGACGATGAGCCCGGGCGACGCATCGGTCCTGGCCGGGTGCGCCGACGTGGCCGGAAGCTCGACCTGCCGCTTCGCCTGCGGCGCCTGCGAGGCCGCCTGCCCCCGCGGGGTCCCGGTCAACTCCATCATGCGCTACAACTACTACTTCAAAGGGAAGGGGCGGGAGAAGGCGGCCCTGGCCGATTACGCCGCGCTGGGCGGACGAAGCGCGGGTTCATGCGCGGAATGCGCGGGCCCCTGCGAGAGGGCCTGTCCTTACGGCGTCCCCATCCAGGGCAAGCTCATCGTCGCCCACGAGACCCTGACGCTGGCTGGATAACGCGGGATCGCTTGTTGATCAGAGTCTCGAAAGAAGCCGGAGGAGTTCTTCGGGAGAGGTTACGGGCTTGAGGCATCGGCCGTTCGTACAAACATAGGCCGCCGGATGGCCGTCGATTTCCTTCATGTCGCGCGTGAAGGGGACGAGCTCCATGATCTTATCCATCTTCGTAAGTCCGACCCCGGCGGGCTCTATTGCCGGCTTGAAGAGGACGGCCGTGTTCGGAAGCCAAGTCCTTGCGAGCGCGCTCAGCAAGGCGTCCGTCCGGCGATCCCCGTCACGGCCGACGACCACAACCTCGGTCGCCGGGCCGAAGGCATGATCCAGCCCGCATAGGAATGCCGCATGGGCGCGCGGCCGGCTCGCGACCTTGGCCGCGAAGGCCTCCGTCAGCCGCGCCGCGTCCTTTTCCAGGTCTAGGCGCCCCGTCAGGCGTGCCAGCCGGAGGAGGTTCATCAGCATGACCGAGTTCCCGGAGGGGATGGCGCCGTCGGCGACCTCTTTCGGCCGGACGGGAAGCTCGGTCGCCGCGGTTACCGAAAAAAAGCCGCCTTCGCGCCCATCCGCAAGATCCTCTTTTGCGATGTTCGTCAGCTCGATCGCCCGCTCCAGATAGGACGGGTCGAATCCCGCCTCATAGACCTCGAGGAGACCCCCGATGAGAAAGGCGTAATCGTCGAGATAGGCCGGGATGCGGGCTTCCCCGTCCGCATAGGAGTGGAGCAGGCGCCCCTCCGGTCCACGCATCTTTTCGAGAACGAAGCGGACCGCGGCCTCCGCCGCTTCGAGGAATCGACTCTCCCCCGTCCTCCGAGAGGTTATGGCCAGCGCCCCGATCGCAAGACCGTTCCAATCCGTAAGGATCTTCGTGTCCCTGAACGGCCGGACCCGTTCTCCCCGGACCCGGAGAAGCTTCGCGCGGATGGACGCGACTTCCGCCTCGAACCGCTCCGTCGGGACCCCGCGTTCGGCGGCGATCTCGGCGAGCGGTTGTCGCATAAAGAGGATGTTCCTCCCGTCCTTCGAGCCGCCCGGTTCGGAGAAGTTCCCTTCGGCCCGGAGGTCGAAGATGCGGGCCGCCAGCGCCGCGTCTTCGCTCTTCAGGGCCGCTTCGATCTCCTTTGTCGTCCAGACGTAGAATCGGCCTTCCCCGCCCTCGGAATCGGCGTCCTCGGCCGTATAGAATCCGCCTCCGGGCGCCCGGAGGTCCCGGAGGAGGTACTCCAGGGTCTCGACGGCGGTCCGCCCGAATTCGCTTTTGCCCGTCGCCGCCGATGCCTCCGCATAGACGCCGGCCAGGAGAGCCTGGTCGTAAAGCATCTTCTCGAAATGCGGGACCCGCCATTCGGCATCTGTCGAATATCTATGGAAGCCGGATCCCAGATGGTCCCATATGCCGCCGAGCGCCATCTTTTCAAGAGTGCTTTCGGCCATGGCAAGGGCACGGGCATTTCCCGTCCGCTTCCAATATCTGAGAAGGAAGGACAGGGTATGGGCAACGGGAAACTTGGGAGCGCTCCCGAAGCCCCCATTCGCTTCATCGAAATCCGCCTCAAGCTCCCGGAACGCCTCATCGAGGGCTTCCGTCGTGAGCTCGCTCCGGCCCGATTCCGCATCAGGTCCCGCTCCTCTGCCCTCCTCTCGCGCTCCCAGCGCCCGCACAACGGCATCGAATATCCCTTCGGCCGACCGCAGGACTTCCTCCCGCCGCGTCCGCCAGGCTTCTCCGATCAGCGGGACAAGCTCCATGAGCCCGAGCCGTCCCCACCGCCGCTCCTTCGGAAAGTACGTCCCCGCAAAGAACGGCCGCTTGTCCGGCGTCATCACGATCGTCAGCGGCCAGCCCCCCGCTCCGGTCAGCATCTGGCCGACGGTCATATAGTATTGGTCGAGGTCGGGCCTTTCCTCCCGGTCCACCTTGACGCAGACAAACGTCTCGTTGAGCAGCCGGGCGGCCTCTTCATCGTTGAACGACTCCTGCTCCATGACGTGGCACCAATGGCAGGATGAGTAGCCGATGGAAAGAAAGACCGGCTTGTCCTCGTTCCGGGCCCGCTCGAAGGCCTCCTCCCCCCAGGGATACCAGTCCACAGGATTGTGCGCATGCTGGCGCAGATAGGGACTCTTCTCCCGGAGGAGGCGGTTTTCGGGATGCCGCGAAGTCATAAGATGTTATCTTATCCGAGCGCGGTGCATCCGGCAAATGGGATGGCCCGGCAAGATCCTGAAGATGGTCAGCCCGTCCACGGCGACGGCGAACCCGACGCCGGCGTCGTTGGCCTGGATCGTGGTGACGGCGAGCGGGCCGATCGTTCTCTGGGTTCGCGGAGCGAGGGAAACGGCTCCGTCCACGCCCTGGGGCTCGAACCCGAAGACATAGGTCAGGTCGGGAACGGCCTTCTTCCATTCGAGGATCTGCCGGTCGAAATGATCTCCGTGGTCATGAGTCACGAAAACAAAGACGGGCAGTCCCTTGAGCTCTTCGGGCCGGATATGGCCGTTGGCCAGGAGCTTTTCGTCCGGAGCCGGCATCTTCGTCCCAATAATCGAAGACGAGGAACGCGGATCTCGTTCTTGATGCCCAGCCCGAGTGCTTGAGGTACCATATCGTGGCCTCTCCCGCCTTGAGCGGCTTGCCGAGGAGCGCGGCGTCGTCGAGGTTCACCTCCCAGGGGACGTCCTCGACCCCGCTCTTGCGAAGAACCTCCGCCGCGGTCCCGTTCCCATATTTCAGCGCATAGGAGAGCGCCGTTCGGCCGTTAAGGTCCTTGGCGTCCTTCGGAACACCGCGGACGAGCAGAGCTTCGACGATTCCCGAGTAGCCGCGCAGGGCCGCTTCGTGGAGCAGGGTTTTGCCGGTCCGGGGATCGACCAGCCCCGCATCCGCACCCTTCCGAAGGAACAGGTCGACGAGTTCCCGTCTCCCCTTCTTGAGGGCGAGCATGAGGGGCGTCTGGCCGTTCCCGTCGGCCGCGTTGAGGTCGGCCCCCCGCATGACCAGGGCCCGGGCGCGTCCGTATTGCCGAGATCCGTGGCCAGGACCAAGGGGTCATCCCGGTGCCCGGATGCATGGCGTTGACGTCCAGGCCGATGTCCAACAGATAGTGGATCGGCCCCGGACTTCCTCGACTGGACCGCATGATGGAGGAGCGTGAAGCTGGGGTCCGTCCCGCCTCTGGGGTCCACGCCTTTCGCGACGAGGAGCTTCATGATGTCCACGGCGTCGCCGCGCGCGGCGTATTGGATGGGCGTCATTTCGATAGGCGTTCTTCCCGTCGATCTTGAAGCCGTTGTCGAGCAGTATGCCGAAGACCTCGGCGTCGCCGGCCAGAGCGGCGCGGAACAGCATGTCGTCGCCCTGCGGGTTCTTGATCGAGAGGTCGGCGCCGAGGGCCGCGAGCTTTTTCAGCATGGCCGGCCGCTTCCCCGAGACCGAGAACCAGACGGGCGACAGGCCTGCGTGCGGTCCTTGAGGTTGATGTCCACCCCGTTCTTCAGGCAATGATCGACGACGGGGACGTATCCATAATAAACGGCATAGTGCAGGGGGGTCATGCCCGTCGCCCATATCGGTTTTCAGCAGTTGCGGGTCGGCGGCGAGGAGCTGAACGATCCTGGCCGTATCCCCCGCCTCGAAAGCGGCCCCGAGCTCTTGGTCCGCGGATTCGCTCCAGGCCAAGGAAACGAGAAGCGCCAGGATCAAGGCCACGTCACAAGGATCATAAGGACGAGCTTTTTCATTGAACCCTCCCCTAATATGCGAATAATTTCAATTTCTTGAACAGCGGGAATCATGCCAAAAGCGGACAGGGGCGACGGGAGAAAGCCGGCAGAAATCCACCGCCCTTTCCGTAAAATTGTTTTACTCTTTACGTTCGGATCAGCTCTTCTTGAACACCAGGTCGCGGACGGCGGCGCTGTCGATGATGAAGCCGGTCACGCGGTTCTGCGCATCCCGTTGAAAGATGATCATCGGGAGGGCCGGCGCGTTTGACGTGAAACGGTCCTTCTCGCCGGGAGCCAGCCGGACCTCGGCCCTTTCCGGGGGGATGATGACGAGCCGGTCGCCGCGGACCTCGAGCGCGTACTCGAGGTCCAGCTCGTCGTTCGAATAGGCCCCGGCGAATTCCTGGAGCTCCTGGGGAGTCGGATTCACGATAACGACCTTCGGGACCTCCTGCTCGCCGCCCCCCTGTTTCCAGATCATCCGCCCGACCTTCCCGTCCTTATCCTTTTGGAAGACGAGGCGGGCCTGGAAGAGGTCCAGGATGAACTCGGTCTCGGATGCGGCGGTCAGGGCCATCTTCAGGCCGGGGAAGTTGAAAAAGAGCTGGTCGCCCGTACGGCTGATCGAGAAGACCTGGCCGGGACCGAGACTATAATCCCCGACATACAAATCCAGGATCGCGGGCTTGACCTTGACTCCCTTCTTGGCCGCGGCCTTGGGCTTCGCGGCCGCGGGCACAGCCGGCGGGGGCGCCGGGAGCCAGGCGTTGACGATGTCCGATGCAAATGCCTCGACGGGGGTATAGTCCCAATTGGCCAGGACGACGAACCCGAAGCGCTGGTCGGGGAAATAGGCCAGGAGGACGCCGGAGCCGGCCCATGATCCGGTAACGGAGACCTGCCGCTTGCCGGCATATTCCCCGACGCTCAGGCCGTAGCCGTATCCCGAGCTCTCGCCGCCGTTGAGCTTCCCCGGGGCAAGCATCTTCTCGAAAAGCGCCGCCCCGCCCACGCGCCCCGTCCCGACGTTCAGCATCCACTTCGAGAGCTCCCGCACCGACGTGAACAGCGAGTGCGAGCCGGCCAGGGACAGGGTGTCGATCCCCCTGAGGTATTCCTGGCGCGTGAAGTTGTAGCTGAGGGCCTGGTCGTCGAGGACGGACCGGTAATTATCGCGAAACTGGGTCCTCGTCATCTTCAACGGCTTGAAGATGTTCTCGAAAGCCCATTCCGAGAAGGGCTTGCCGGTGGCCCGCTTGACGGTCTCGGCCAGCAGGTCATAATCGGTGCTGGTATAAAGGGCGCGGTCGCCGGGAGTGAAGAGGAGCTTCTTCTGGGCTTTGAGGACGCCCAGAACGCGCTCCATCGTGATCTCCATCTGGTCCCGGCCCTTGAGCCTGAGGACGGGAAGCCAGTCGCGCAGGCCGCTGGAGTGGTAGAGCAGGTGGCGCAGTTTGACGGGGGTCCCGAGATCCGGAAGCTCCGGGATGAACTTCCGGACATCATCATCGAGGCTCAGCTTGCCCTGCTCCTCCAGCATGGCCACCGCCTGACCGACGAACGCTTCGGCCAGGTTGGCGGTATTGAAGAGCGAGTTCGGCGTCAAGGGAACGAGATGCTCCTGGCAGGCCAGGCCGAAGACCTTTTCGTAGACCACCTGCCCGTCCTTGACCACGACGGTCGCGAAGCCGGGTTGGTCCAGGCGATTCCAGAAGTCGAAGATCTTGTCCATCTTCTCGGCGGGCGAAGGCGCCACCGCTTCTGGAGCGGGGCTCTGCCCGTACGCGAAGAGCGGGACGATGATGGAGCACACGGCAAGCCAGCGACCTATCTGTTTCATGGTTATTCCTCCCACGGAGACATCGTCATTGTAAAAGAAAGGGGGGTGGACAAGCAACGGAGATTTCTCCCGTTGCCGCCTGGCGTCCGCCGGCCTTTCAATTATCGCTTCGTTTTGCTACCATGACGGATGACGTAGGAGGATTTCATTGTCGAAACTAGAGACTCGCGGGCCCGCCGGTGTCTTCGTCCTCATCCTGGCCGCGCTCGCGCTCACGAGGATGACCGCCATGCCCGAAACCGTCAGCGAATTCGATAAGGTCCTGCCGGGGACGATCGACGTCTGGAAGAAGGCCGGGCCCCCCGCGATCTATGCGCCCGAGACCCTCTCGACCTACATCGACGGCGGGGCCGAGCTCTATATCTCCTACAATTTCAAGAGCGCCCTATCGGTGAAGTATGTGGACGCCCTCGAGCGCGAGATCACCGTCGACATCTTCGATATGGGCTCGTCCTACGACGCCTTCGGCGTCTTCGCCCATTCGCGGGAGACCCTCGATAGCGGCCATCGGCCAGGGCAGTGAATATGCCGCAGGGCTCCTGACCTTCTGGAAAGACCGCTATTACGTTTCTATCCTTGCTTATCCAGAAGCGCCCTCCACGAAGGACATCGTCTTCGGGCTGGGCCGCGCGATCGCCGGCGCCATCCCGAACGAGGGCCCCCTGCCTCCCATCCTCGACCGGCTCCCGGCCGATGGCCTGATACCCGAGTCCGTCCGCTATTTCCATCACTATATCTGGGTGAATACCTTTCATTTCGTGTCCAACGACAACGTTCTGAACATCGAAAAGGATACGCCCGTCGCCCTGGCCAAGTACCGGCGGGAGGGAGCAACCTATTTCCTCCTGCTTATCCAGTACCCGGAGGCAGGACGGGCCGAGACCGCCGCCGCCCGCTTCCGGCGAGACATATTGAGCGGTGCCGCGGAGGGGATGCGAGCGCTCGGCGACAACCGCTGGGCCGGGGTCGGAATCCAAGGCGCCCGTGTCAGCGTGGTTCTCGGCGCCCCCGATGCCGCTACAGTCCGGGACGCCCTAGCGAGAGTCAAACCCTAGAAGGGAGGAACCGATGAAGTCCAGACGTTCGATGAGCCGTAGGCAATTCATCAAGGGCGCGTCGGCAGCCGCGCTGACGGCGCCTCTGCTGGTCCGCGGAATGGAACAAGCCGCCGCCCCGGCGCCGGCCAAGAGCCGGGTCATCCTGGTGCGCAACCTCGACGTCCTGGACGAGAACGGACTGCCCAAGCCAGCCGTCGTCCAGGAGATGCTCGATACGGGCATCAAGGCGCTCACAGGCAAGCCGGACCCACAGTCCGCCTGGAAGACGCTCATCAAGCCGAGCGACGTCGTCGGCATCAAGAACAACCGGTGGAATTACCTGCGCACGACGGCCCAGGTCGAGAACGCCCTCAAGACGAGGATCATGGAAGCCGGAGTCAAGGAATCCAATATCGCCGTCGACGACCTGGGCGTCCTTCAGAATCCCATCTTCCAGAAGGCGACGGCCCTCATCAACGCCCGGCCGATGCGCTCCCACCATTGGGCGGGGGTCGGCTCGCTCATCAAGAACTACATCATGTTCATTCCCGAGCCCATCACCATCCACCCCGATTCCTGCGCCGACCTGGCCTCGATCTGGGACCTCCCGATCATCAAGGGCAAGACCCGCCTGAACGTCCTGGTAATGTTCACGCCCCAGTTCCACAGCTTCGGTCCCCACAGCTTCAACCCCAAGTACGTCTGGAAATACCATGGTCTGATGCTCGGGTTCGACCCGGTGGCCGTGGACGCCACGGGCCTGCGCATCATCGAGGGCATCCGCAAGGACTATTTCGGCGACGACCGGCCCCTCAATCCGCCGGCCAAACATATCGCCATCGCCGACACGAAATACCATCTCGGCACCGCGGACCCGGAAAAGATCGAGCTCATCAAGATCGGCTACGACGAAAGCTCGTTCGTCTGAGGCCCGCAGAGCTCCGCTGCCGGCCGGAGCGAGCGCCCATTTGACCGGTCCTTGAACTCCTGCCACAATATTGGTGTCCGTTAGCAAGGAGGGAACCATGCGAATCGGCATCCTCGGATCGGGAGGCGTGGGCCAGGACCTGGGGCTGGGATTCATCGGCCTGGGCCATGAGGTCAAGATGGGCAGTCGGACTCCGGCCAAGGCCGAGATCAAGGCCTGGCTGGCGAAGGCGGGGAAAAAGGCTTCGGCGGGGACGTTCGCCGAGGCGGCCGCCTTCGGCGAGATGGCCGTTTTCGCGATCCGATGGACAGGAGCGGAGAATGCCATCCGGCTGGCCGGCCCGGGAAATCTCGCCGGCAAGGTGGTCGTCGACACGACCAACCCTCTGCACGTCAAGCCGAACGCTCTGCCCGGACTGGCGGTCTCGGGCGATGACTCGGCAAGCGAGCAGGTCCAGCGCTGGCTGCCGAAGGCCAAGGTCGTCAAGGCCTTCAACACGGTCAATCACGCCCATATGTACAAACCGTCTTTCCCGGGCGGGCCCCCCGACATGTTCATCTGTGGAGACGACCCCGCCGCCAGGAAGACCGTTGCCGGCATCTGCCGCGAATTCGGCTGGGGGGTCGTGGATATGGGCAAGCTCGAGGCGGCTCGGCTTCTGGAGCCTCTCGCCCTGATCTACATACAGAACGCCATCCAGACGAACAATTGGGATTGCGCGTTCAAACTACTGAAGAAGTAACCGCGGGAGAGCGAGAAGCCCGCGGCGCAAGCCCCGCTCAAACAGAGCTTTAGCGCCGCCAGGACGTGCGCCGTCACCCATCACAGCTTATAGGGGATGAGCGCGAAAGCGTGCTTTTTCTCGGAGAAATCCCTGCTGTTTCGGGTCACCAGCCTAAGGCCGTGGTCGATAGCCAACGCGGCTTGGAAGGCGTCCGGGAGCTTCCAGCCGTTCGCCCGACGAAGACCGGCGGCGTGATCGGCCGTTTCTTTCGTCAAAGGCAGGCACGCGAATTGTTCGCATAGCTCGAAGGCGGCTATCTCCCCCCCGGCAAGAACCTCGGCGCGCGTGATCACTGAGATGACAGCTTCCGCCTCCTTGAGTCCACGAAGCCAGTCGGTGGCCGGGCTTATGCCCCGGAGGTGATCGATGAGAACGGCCGAATCTAGGAGATAGACGGCCTTCATCGGGAACGTTCCCATTCCTTGCGCATGCTTTCCACCAGCTTCTGGCTGTCGCCCCTGACGGACTTCCACTTGCCGGCGGTTTCTCTGATGACCGTCTGCAGATTCCGTCGTTCGACGCGGGCACGGTACTCCTTGATCGCCCGCCGCACGAGCTCAGCGCTCGAGATCTTATGGCGGCGACCGTAACAATCAAGCCAATCTTTATCATCCCGGGTGATGGAGATAATGCTTCTGATCATGGCCGAGCCTCTGAAATTATGTATATCACTCGACTGATATCATGTCAAGCGATGGCCTTTAGGCGAGCCAATCCTCAAGGGCGAGGCCGGGAATCCTGCTGAACTCCCGGGTGTTGTGAGTCACGAGGACCGCGCCCAGGCTGATGGCGTGAGCACCGATCTGTGTGTCGAAGGGGCCGATGGGCGTGCCCGCCGCTTCGAGCGTAGCCCGGACCTTCCCATAGGCGTCAGCGGCCGCTTCATCGAAATCAGCGATCTCCAGGGGGATGATGAATTCATCCAAAGCCTGGCTATTCCTCTCTCTTTGAGCGCTTTTAGCGACGCCGAACCGCAATTCGGCCAGCGTGATCGCCGAAATCCCGATTTCGCCGGGCGCGAGGGAGAGAAACCTGCGTAGAGCTTTGGCCGGCTTTCGTTTGATCAGGGCGATACAGGAGTCGGTGTCGAGCATGAAGCGCATCACAGCGCCTCGCGGTCCTGGGAATTCGGTTGGCCGCGCTCCGTCATGAAATCTTCCGAGAACTTATCCAGGCTCCCAACGAGCGAATCCCAGGCGCCCTTGGCCGGGAGCAGAACAATGGCGTTCCCGGATTTCTTGATGTAAACGAACTCCCCTTCGAAACGAAACTCCTTGGGCAGGCGCACGGCCTGGCTTTGCCCGTTGCGGAAGAGCTTGGCGGTCTTCATATCGGCCCTCCAAAAGTATATATTATTTATATATACTCCCTCCGTCTTTCCGTCAAGGGGCTTTCCCAATTACTTAGACGCGGGACGGCTCCGAAGATTCTCGCAATAAACGACGCGCGCGGCGGCTCAAGCCCCGCCGAAATAGAGCTTCAGCACCGCCAGGGCGTGCGCCGTCACCCATTTGCTCGGCGCTCCCTTCCGTTCGATGTTCGTCCGGAAGCGTCCGTTGAAGGTGTTCTCGAGCGTCCAGCGGCCCTGGGCGTCCTGCTTCGAGATCAGAATGTCGACGGCTTCGCGCATACGCGGATCCCGACAGCCGAGGCCGGTCATGATATCCAGGATCTCCAGAATATCCGTCTGGTACATCCACGGGAACCCCATCCTCAGCCAGCCCGGTTTCGATATCGAACCCAGGTCGTGGCTCTTTTTATGGATGTGATGCTTCAGCAGATAATCGACGCTGTTCCGGGTCGTCTTTTCAATTTCCGGCGTGCGGTCTTTCTCAGGAACGGCCGCCAGGGCCTTGAGCGCCTTGACGACCCCCATGTGGCAGGAATGCTTCCCCCAGCACTGAGGCCAGCTGTTATAGGCCGGACCCTTGGGAGCCCGCGAGGCCCCGTCATCGAACCGCTGATACCGGGCGATCCAATCGATCCCGAGTCTTACCCGAGGATCAGCGGACATACCCAGCCGGATCAGGCTCCAGACCATATTGCCGGTAAGGCAGGGGATCACTCCGCTTTGGCGGCCCCCGCCCCTTTTGGCGCTCCTATGAAACGAAAAGCCGCCGCTCTCGGAATCCTGAGAGTTTTTAAGAATGAATTCGCAGGCCTTGCGGATCCGTTCATCACGGCCGTCGGCGCCGAGCTCGGCCAGGATGATTAATTGCCAGACCGTCCCTTTGTATTTAGCCGCGTAGAAGTCGTCGGGAAGCCCCCAGCACCCTTGGGGACGCTGTCCGGCCAGGAGCTTGGGGACAGTCCCCACGCACATAATGTCGCGCCTTGATCCTTCAACTTCAGGATCATCGGGCGGGCGATCCAGGATCCTGGTCAGGGCCAGGACGCGGACACCAGGGTTCTCTTTTTCGAGAAGCCAGTCCGTAGGATCGGCCCGGAGGACGGAACGCCAGGAGATCATGGGACCTTCAGCAGGACGATGGTCGCACCCCAGGCACCCTCGTCCGGGCCGGCGAGCTCGAAGGACGCGACCTCGGGCATCTTCCCGAGTACTGAGTGGACCGTCCGCGCCAGCGCGCCGGTCCCCTTCCCGTGGACCACGCGAACCCTTAGGATTCCCTTCGCGGCGCACTCCCTGAGGTACTCAGGGACGAGGTCCTTAACGTCCGAGGGCTTGAAGGTATGAAGGTCCAGTGTCCCCTCGATGGGAATCTCGACCGGGTCGTCTTCTTTTCTCAAGCTTCTTTGACGACAGCCGCATCAATTATCTACTATCTACGATGCGCCTGGTCGTGACACTTCGTGCATAGCGTAATAAGGTTCTCTTCTAAGTTATCCCCGCCTTTTACGTGGTATTTTATATGATGTAATTCTAACGCTCTCGGATCAGATTCATTCCATTCAGAGTGAGCCCACGTGCATTTCGTGCATCTATATCCATCTCTCCTAAGGACTGAGCTTCTTGTGGAATCTGGTATCCTTCTGTCGTGTTCAGGGCTTTGTCTATCGGCTTGGAGCACATATGCCCCGACCGGCAAGCCGGGCATTCCCGTATTCCTTGTAGCGACAGGCCAGCCAAGCTCTGTACGCAGCTCCCGAGTTCTTCTCGCCCACTCTGTCTTATCTTTTGCTACATAACGAAGTTCTTCACCACTAACTGCCTTCCCGACATTTGCCCTAAGAAATTCTAGAATTTTGTCGCGAACCGAGCTGTCCTTCCTCCGGATTTCATTCGCGATATTCCAGCGATGCGCGCTATCACGATCTTGTTCAGTATCCAGCAACAGGTAGTTTTCAGGTCTTAAGAGCGATAACTCTAAGCCCTTAAGCGGGAATTCTCCTTCTTTAAGCATCTGCTTCGCCGTAGTTCCACTTACTATATGCCACCCGAATTGGACTCGTAGCTCTCTTACTCGACGCGCCCATTCTTGGATACCCGAGACTACGAACAACTCATCGCCCAATATAATCGTGTTTGGGAATTGCTTAAAATAGAATAGGATTCTATCTCTCGCTGCCGCTGCCATTCCTTTCGGAATTAATGACTTGCCGAGATCCTTTAGGTTGTGAAATACCGGGATTAACGCTTGTACCTTCTTCCGTAAGTTCTTTCCCTTGAGTTCTCGTTCAAAGTTTCCTAGGAGAGCCACAATCTTCTTATTGATTGATTCTGGAGTCCTTTCTGACATGTTTATTATTCTCCCGCTATATCAAAGATCCATCTAAAAACCGTCTTATTCTCCTGCGTACCATCTCTGGCCTATTTATTTGGCATTGCCATACTACCAAATAATGCCAACCCAATTTATTCAGTTCTTTTTGTTGGCGCTTATCTCTATTAATATTATGGTCGAGTTTGCGTTTCCAGAAGTCCTTATTTCCATTTGGTCGTTTAGATCTTTTGCATTTCTGGTGGCCATGCCAAAAACAGCCGTGAATGAATATCACCTTCTTATGCCTCGGCAGGACAATATCCGGGCTTCCTGGAAGCGACGCACTTCGTAATCGGAAGCGATAGCCCATACGGTGAACTAATGAACGTATTATTAATTCGGGCTGCGTATCATAGCTCCTTATGGAGCTCATTATCTTGCTTCTCTTTTCCAAAGAGAAAACGTCCATCATTATTTCTTAAGCGTCAAAAGGAGGTACACGATGTCGGCGACCCTCGCCGCCAGAACTGGGGGCACCGCATTCCCTATTTGGCGAGCAATTTCAATTTTTGAACCAGTAAAAATGAAATCGTCAGGAAACGATTGGAGCCGTGCCGCTTCTCTATGAGTTATGGGCCGATCTTGAACAGGATGGAGATATCTTCCTTTTTCGGGCTTGTAAAACTCGGTCCGTATGGTAAAAGCCGGTCTATCCCACCAGAGACGACCGAAAAGGTCCGTTCCACCGCTTTTTTTATTTATCCAACATCGAGGTGTAATCTTAGGCGCAACTCGCTGTAAATCAAACCGATTCATTCCTTCATTGGGGATAGCCTTATATCTTGCTAGGCTAATATCGGTCGGAGTCCGGCCAAAGTGCAGGTCAAGAGGAGGGGGTGCTGCTCGTACTTCGGTGCCGACGGGCTTTGGCAGATCTGCTATCGCATCCCTTACAGTACACCACGGCCCAGCGTCAGGAATGTACTCTCCGATTTGTTCATCTATGAATTTGGGGCTATTCTTGAACCTTAAGGGACTATAATGCGTCTTCCTGGGCGGAAATACTTGTCGCGGATCAATTGTTTTACACCCGATAATAAAGGCCCTTTTTCGAGTTTGAGGAACTCCATAATCAGCCGCACAGAGGACATCCGCCCAAGCTTTGAAGCCTAAAGCTTCTGCGGTTCCCATTATTTCTCCAAATTCGAACGAACCAAGCAATTGGGGGACATTCTCCATTACAAAAATATGCGCGTTTGCCCTCTTAACGATTTCGAGGAACGGTCGCCATAGCTGTTTTCTCGGATCTCCTTCTCTATTCTTATTCAGAAGACTGAATCCCTGACAAGGAGGTCCGCCTATTACCACATCTGCTTCCGGAATCCTATTCCGGTCAGAGTTAAGAATCTGATTAATATCCCCTAAAACACAATGAGAACCAAAGTTATGGTTATAGGTTCTAACGCAGTCTCCGTCAAAATCGTTAGCCCAAATGGGCATAAAAAGATGGCCGCACTTCTTTGTAAACCCTAAGGACATGCCGCCTGCGCCGGAAAATAAATCTATAAGCCGATATTTCGTTCGCTTCTGAAGAGTCTCGCCTTCCATTCGAGATCGATAGAATCTATAATCCTTTTCTAGATAGACACTAATAAGTGACGGTTTTAAATAACCGCTCTTTCTCAGATGTTCCTGCGTTTTAGGCTTTTTTTGCATGAAAAAGGAATTCCCTTTTTAATTCTATTAGATAATGACGATTATTTAAAGCCGGATTGAGAATTACTGTCTACGTTAAGCATTCGGAGTCACAGGAATTGATATTATTCGATGTTTGAGCGGGTCCTAAATATAGCATGATAAATGATAAACCCCGCGGAATCTTCAAGTCCTTAATAAGCGCGCGTTTACGGCGACGATGACGGTGCTCAAGGACATGAGAACCGCGCCCATGGCGGGGCTGAGGAGGATGCCGAACTTGTAGAGCACGCCGGCCGCCAATGGGATGGCAAACGCGTTGTAGCCCGTCGCCCAGGCAAGGTTCTGGACCATCTTTCGGTAGGTGGCCCGGGCGAGGCCAAGGATGGCGACGGCGTCGAGCGGGTTGCTCTTGACGAGAACGATGTCGGCGGTCTCCACGGCCACGTCGGTGCCGGCGCCGATGGCGATGCCGATGTCGGCCTGGGCCAGGGCCGGGGCATCGTTGACCCCGTCCCCCACCATGGCGACGACGAGCCCGCGCGCCTGCACTTCCTTGATCTTGTCCGCTTTTTCCTTTGGAAGCACCTCGGCGAAGTAATCGTCGAGCCCGAGCTCTTCGGCCACCCATTTCGCCACGAGGCGATTGTCGCCGGTCAGCATCATGCACTGGATGCCCATCGCCTTGAGCTTGGTCACGGCTTCCCTGGATTCCGGCCTGATGACATCGGCCAGGGCAAGCGCTCCGGCAAGTCTCCCGTCCACGAGGACGAAGATGACCGTCTTGCCCTGGGACGAAAGACGTTCGATCCGCGCATCCGCCATTTCGATTCCGTGTTCCTTCAGATAGCCCGGGCTCACAACCTTGACGTCCCGCCCGTCGACGAGCCCTTCCGCGCCCCTGCCCGGCAAGGCCTTGAATTCCGTAACAGGAGGCATGACTTTGGGCCCCGCGGAAACGATGCCCTTGGCGATGGGATGTTCCGAATGGGCCTCGACAGCTGCGGCGTATCGAACGAGGGTCTCTTCGTCGATCTCGGCGTCAAGGGTCAGGATGTTCGTCACCCCGAACCGCCCCTCCGTGAGGGTCCCGGTCTTGTCGAAGATGATAGCCTGGATCTTCCGCGCCCTCTCGAACGCGGCCCGGTCCCTGATGAGGAGGCCGTTCCTGGCGGAAATGGCGGTCGAGACGGCCACGACCAGAGGCGCCGCCAGTCCCAAGGCATGGGGGCAAGCCGTGATCATGACCGTGACCATCCGCTCGAGGGCGAACGCGAACGGCTTGCCCGCGAAGGCGAGCCAGGCAAAAAGGGTCAGCGCGCCGACGCTGATGGCGATGATAGTCAGCCATAGTGCGGCACGGTTCGCAAGATCCTGGGTCCGCGAGCGGCTTTCCTGCGCCTGCCGGACGAGCTCCATGACTTGGGAGAGATAAGAGTCCTTCCCCGTCTTACGGATCTCGACCACCAGGGACCCCTCGCCGTTTATGGAACCGCCGATGACCACGGCTCCCGCGCTCTTGGCCACGGGTTTCGATTCCCCGGTGAGCATGGATTCGTTGACGGATGTCTCGCCTTCGATCACGATCCCGTCGGCCGGGGCCTTCTCTCCCGGCTTGACGAGGACCTTGTCCCCCGCTTTAAGATCGCTCAGGGGCACGTCCGTAACGGTCCCGTCCGGCTCCTGCCGATGAGCCTCCGATGGCATGAGCCTCGCCAGTTCCTCGAGGGCGCGCGAGGCGCCCATGACGGAGCGCATCTCGATCCAATGGCCGAGGAGCATGATGTCGATGAGGGTCGCGAGCTCCCAGAAGAAGTCCTCCCCCGAAAGCCCGAAGACAGTGGCGGCGCTGTAGGCGTAGGCGGTCGTAATGGCCAAGGCGATCAGGGTCATCATCCCGGGCTTTTTGGCCTTGAGCTCGTCGAGAAAGCCTTTCAGGAAGGGGAAGCCGCCATAAAAGAAAATGAAGGACGCGAGGATGAAAAGGATATAGCCGTCGCCCGCAAAGCGGAGCCTCGCCCCGAAGCCCAGGAAGTGCTGGATCATCGGCGACAAGGCAAGGACGGGAACCGTCGCGGCCAGGCAGATCCAGAATCTCTTCCGGAAGTCCGCGACCATAGGGCCGTGATGACCGGCGTGTCCCGGATGGCGGCGCGCGGCGGCCCCATGATCGCCGTGCTCCAAAGACCGGCTCATGGCATGATCATGATCGGGATGATGGCTGGACTCCATGCTTTCCTCCCCTGACAGGCGTCGGCTGTCGCATCATTTTGACATCAGGGATCCATCGGAGCCATTTCGTAAGCGCGCGGCGGGCTGATCCGCAGATAGATCTCGAAGGAGAAGGGCCGCCTCCCATAGGCCGGCACCAACTCGTCGGCAATGTGATAGATCGAAGCCTGAGCGCCCGCATAGAGATGGAAATGGGGGTCCGATGCAAGGCGCCAGGCCGCTCCTGCGGTCAGGGCGCCAACGGGCAGAACGCGCTTTCCAAGCTCGTCCAATTTGAGATCGTGGGCAAGCCTCTGAACGAACTCGACCCGGGCGTAGACGGAAGCCCGTCCGAAGGCCGCCTCCGAATCGGCGAGGAACGAATGGGTCGACGGGCGATTCGATGAGGAATTGACCCCCCAGACGAGGGTTGTCGTCCAATCCTTCCCCGGGCGCAAGGGTCGGCTCAGCGTCAGAGAGGCCGTGGTCCGCCGAACGTCCACCTCGGGATCGAGCGCTTCGGGGCTGTGGAGCAGGCCATGAGAGACCTGAAGGGCGGTGCGACCGGAAGGATTGAGCGACAGCCGGACAGACCAGGAGTCGAACCGGGGCCTGTCGAAATCGAGCCTGTTCTCGTCGGGCTCCCGGCCGGTGAAGACGGAAGCGTCAAATTTGAGCCCCTTGTATCTTGCGCCGCCGGTCAGGACCCCGAAAGTGATGTGGGTCGAATCCTGCAGGTGATGCCCGAGGGGGGCGTCCGGATTGCTCAAGGACGAGGGCCGGTGCATGAAGGCGGTGGGGCCGAGCGCCGGCTCGCCGGGAAGTCCAAAGTAGAGGAACCAGCCCGCGTTCGGGCCCAGCGATCGACCGTAGGACACCGAGAGCTCGGAAACGAGATCATGGGGATGCTGTCTGTCGACCAGGGCCTCGCCTTTCCATGATTCTCCGGTCTGGAAGAGAAGCGGGTAGCCGCTTCCTCCCTCCGTGAACCGGTCGAGAGAGAACATCCCCCGGAACGAGAAACCGCCTTTCTCGCCGCGGGGAGGCTGAGCCATGATCATGATCCAGTTCGGGGCATCGATCTTTCGGCCTCCCCGCACTCCCGCCCGGGAAGAGTCCTGGCTTGTGTAACGGAGGAAAGCGCCGCCGTGGATCATGAGGGTCCAGGACCCCGCCGGCATGTGCCAGGCGAAGAGCGGCGAGGAATCGGGCTGCCAGCTCGTCCCCGACCCTTCCCGCGACATGGGCAAGCCCGGGAAGAGGGCGCTCGACATCGTCATCGGAGCCATCTCCATGTGCCCGGCGTGCTGGGCGCTCAGCGCCGGGGAGAGCGCGATGGCGGCGACCGCGAAAATTCCGATCGGCGGCAGTCGGGATCGCGACATCTCTTCCATCGAAAATAGCCCTTTTAAGATCAATGCCCCCTCATATGGGGAACCGGAATCTGGCTGGGGTCCACCGTCCCGTGCTTCATCTCGTAGCGCCATTTCCAGATGGCATAGACCGGCGGATAGACGAGCAATTCCAGGATGAAGCTCGTGAAGACGCCCCCGATCATCGGGGCGGCGATGCGCTTCATCACGTCCGAGCCGGTCCCGAGGGACCACATGATGGGGATGAGGCCCATGAACATCGCCGTCACGGTCATCATCTTGGGCCGGATCCGCTTGACGGCCCCGTGGATGATGGCCTCCTTGAGGTCCTGGAACGTCTTCATGCGCCCCTGCCGGACCCTATCATAATAGGATAGGTCCAGGAACAGGAGCATGAAGACGCCCGTCTCCGCGTCCAATCCCATAAGGGCGATCATGCCCACCCACACGGCGATGGAGACGTTGAAATTCAGGATGTAAAGGAACCAGACGGCGCCGACGAGGGAGAACGGCACGGCCAGCATGACGATGCCCGCTTTGACCGGGGACTTGGTATTCATGAAGAGCAGGACGAAGATGATGAAGATGGTCAGGGGGATGACCACCTTGAGCCGTTCTTTCACCCGGAGCATGTTCTCGTATTGCCCGCTCCACTGGAGGGAATAGCCCGCCGGCAGGATCAGCTTTTCGCGGACGATCTTCTTGGCCTCGGCCACGTAGCCCCCGAGGTCGCGGCCCGTGATATCGACATAGACATACCCGGAGAGCATGGCGTTTTCGTCCCGGAGCATGGACGGCCCGAGCGTCAGGTGGATGTCGGCCAGCTGTTCGAGCGGGATCTGGGCGCCGGACATCGTGGGGACCAGCACCCGGCGCAGTTTGTCCAGGTCGTCCCGAAGCTCGCGGGCGTACCGGACGTTCACCGTGTATCGCTCGCGGCCCTCGATGGTCGTCGTCACGGGCTCGCCGCCGATCGCGGACATGATGATCATCTCGACTTCCTTGATGGTCAGTCCGTATCGGGCGATGTCCGCGCGCCGGATGTCGAAATCGACGAAATAGCCGCCGGTGACGCGCTCGGCGAATATGCTTCGCGTCCCCTTGACGTCCTTCAGGATCGTTTCGAGATCGGTCCCGATCTTCTCGATCTCCTTCAGGTCCGCCCCGAAGACCTTGATGCCGATGGGGGTGCGCACGCCCGTCGTCAGCATATCGATCCGGGCCTTGATGGGCATGGTCCAGGCGTTGGAGACGCCCGGGAACTGCATCTTCTGGTCGAGCTCGTTGACCAGCTGTTCCCACGTGATCCGGTCGTTCCAGATGTGCCGGAGAGGCGCATGGAGGAATTTCGGGAGCGACGAGAACCAGCGCTTGGCCTCCCGCCACTCGCGTTCGGGCTTGAGAACGACCGTCGTCTCCATCATGCTGAACGGCGCCGGGTCCGTCGAGGTCTCGGCCCGGCCCGCCTTGCCGAAGACCCGTTCGACCTCGGGCGTGTCCTTGAGGATCTTGTCCATCGTTTGGAGGAGGTTCTGGGTCTCGGTCACCGAGATCCCCGGCAGTGTCGTCGGCATGTAGAGGATGGTCCCCTCGTTGAGCGGGGGCATGAACTCCGACCCGAGCTTGAAAAAGATGGGGACGGTCGCGACCATCAGGATGAGCGCCCCGGCGATCGTTGCCTTGCGGTACTTGAGGACGAACTCGCAGACGGGTTCGTAGATCCGGAAGAGGATCCTGCTGACCGGGTGCTTCTCCTCGGGATAATACCGGCCCACCGTGACCGTGTTCACGACGTGGGACACCCACTTGGGCTTGAAATGCTTGTAGTCCATCCGGGTGAAGAGCATGCGCATGGCCGGGTCGAGGGTGACGGCCAGGATGGCGGCGATGGCCATGGCCAGGTTCTTGCTGTAGGCCAGCGGCTTGAACAGTCGCCCTTCCTGGTCCACGAGCGTGAACACGGGCAGGAAAGCGACGGCGATGACGAGGAGCGAAAAGAAGACCGAGGGCCCGACTTCCTTGAGCGCGTTCAGCCGGACCTCGTGATAATCCCCCTTCCGGCCGCCCTCCTGCCAGAGCTGGAGCTTCTTGTAGGCGTTCTCGACCTCGACGATGGCCCCGTCGACCAGGACGCCGATGGAGATGGCGATGCCGGACAGGGACATGATGTTGGAGGTCAGCTTCATGCCGTATAAGGGGATGAACGAGAGCAGGACCGCGATGGGGATGGTGACGATGGGGATGATGGCCGAGGGGAAGTGCCAGAGGAAGAGCATGATGACGATGCTGACGATGATCATTTCCTCGATGAGCTGGCGCCTGAGGGTCTCGATGGACCTCTTGATAAGCTCCGAACGGTCGTAGGTCGTGACGACCTCGACCCCCGCGGGCAGGGAGGGCTGGACCTCCTTGAGCTTTTCCTTGAGCCGGTTGATGACGTTCAGGGCGTTCTCGCCGGAGCGCATGATGACGATGCCGCCGACGGTATCCCCCTGGCCGTCGAGGTCGGCGACGCCGCGCCGGATCTCGGGACCCAGGACGACCTGGGCGACATTCCGGATGAGGACCGGGGTCCCGGACATGTCGTTCTTGACGACGATGTCCTCGATGTCCTTGATCGATTTGGCATAGCCGCGGCCGCGGACCATATATTCCTTCCCCGAGAACTCCACCAGCCGGCCGCCGACGTCGTTGTTCCCGTCCCGGATGGCCTCGATGACCTTCATCAGGGGAATGTTGTAAGCCTGGAGGGCGTTGGGGTTGACGTTGACCTGGTACTGTTTCTGGAAGCCTCCGACGGAAGCGACCTCGGCGACCCCGGGCACTCCCTGGAGCCAGTAGCGCAGGTACCAATCCTGGAAGCTGCGGAGCTGGGCCAGGTCGTTTGTCCCCGACTTGTCGACGAGCGCGTACTGATAGACCCAACCCACGCTCGTCGCGTCGGGCCCCATTTCGGTCTGGACGCCCTGAGGGAGCCTGGGCGTGATCTTGCTCAAGTATTCCAGGGTGCGGCTGCGGGCCCAGTAGAGGTCCGTCCCGTCCTTGAAGATGACGTAAACATAGGAGAACCCGAAGTCGGAGTAGCCGCGGATGGCCTTGACCTTGGGCGCGCCGAGCATGGCCGTCACGATCGGATAGGTGACCTGGTCCTCGATGACGTCGGGGCTCCGGTCCCACCTCGAATAGATGATGACCTGGGTGTCCGAGAGGTCCGGGATGGCGTCGAGAGGGATGTTCCGTATGGCAAAGACCGCGCCGACGATGGCGGCGGCCGCGAAAATGAGGACGATATACTTGTTCCTAGCCGAGAATTCGATGATCTTCTCGATCATGCTATTTTTCTCCAGCCGAGGCTTTGGTCATCCGGCTCAGGGCGGCTTTGAGGCTCGACTCGGAGTCGATGAGGAAGTTAGCGGAGATGACCACGTTCTCGCCGTCGCTCAATCCGTCGAGGACCTCGTAGAGGTCCTGGCCCTTGACGCCGAGCTTGACCTCGCGGGGCTCGAAGTAGCCATCGCCCTTGGCCACGAAGACGATCTTGGTGTCGCCGGCATCGAGGACGGCGTCCGCGGGGACGGTCAGCCGGGTCCCGTAATCGACATGGATCTCGATGTCGGCGAACATCTCGGGCTTGAGCTTGAGGCCGGGGTTGGCGACCTCGATGCGGACCTGGTTCGTCCGCGTCTCGGGCTTGAGGTAGGGATAAATGTAGGTGATCTTCCCGGCGAAAGATTCCCCGGGGTAATAAGACAAGGAGACTTTCACTTCCTGTCCGCTCTTGATGAACGGCAGTTCGTACTCATAGACCTCGCCCAGGATCCAGACCCTGGAGAGGTCGGCGATCTTGAACAGCGCTTCTCCCGCCATGACCTTCTGCCCCTGGACGACGTCCTTCTCGAGCACGATGCCGGATCCGGGAGAATAGACCGTGACGGTCTTCTTGAATTCGCCCGTGCGTCCGAGCTCCTCGGCCTGCTGGTCCGTGAAGCCCCACAGCCTCAGCTTCTCCCTGGCCGACTTGAGCATGGAGGAGGCGTCGCCGAAGCTCGCGCCGGCCTTGAGGGCGATGAGGTATTCCTGCTGGGCGGCGACGAGCTCCGGGCTGTAGATGTCGAACAGGGGCTCGCCCTTCCGGACCGCGCGGCCGGTCGAATTCACGGCGAGCTTTTCCACCCAGCCGTCGAACTTGAGATTGACGATCGAGATGTTCGGCTCGGCGTAATCCACCCGGCCGACCGCCTTGATGAGCTTATGGATGGACTGGGACCGCGCGGGGGCCGTCCGGATGCCGATGAGCTGTTGTCGTTGCGTGCTGATCTTGACCTGGATCCGGCCTCCCACCTCAGTTACGGCGCCGCTCTCCTCGACTTCGAAGGGGACCATATCCATGCCCATCGAATCCTTGCCCGGCTTGTCGGAGACTTCGTTGGGCGCCATGGTGGATCGATACATTATCTTCTTCGTCGCGGGGGGCGCGGCGGGAGTTGCGGCCGGCGTCTCCTGGGACTCCACGGGCACGAGCTTCATGCCGCAAATGGGACAGTCGCCCGGCTTGTCGGATGTGTACGTCGGGTGCATGGGACAATTGTAGAGCTTCGCCGTCGACTGACGGCTTCGCTTGCTCGGACGCGGAGGATTGCCCGCCGGGTGCGGCAGCGGATGCGGTCTTTCCGGCTTTGCCCTTGCAGGACGCCGCCAGAATGACGGCCGTCGCCGCCAGCCCGATAATAGCGATCTTACTTGACGTCTTCATGGGTCCCTCCCCAGTTCACGATCTCCATCGCCGAAGATTCTTCGAGCCGGGCGATCGAGCTCCAGAGCCCGACGAGCTCCCGGTAATAGGCCATCTTGTACGAAAAGAGCGTGTTGATATCGGACAGGAGCGCCAGGAAATCGGTCTTACCGACCTGATAGCCGGCCATCGAGGATTCCACCGTGAGCGAGGCCTGGGGGATGATCCTGTCCTTGTAGAGCCTGATGAGGTTCTCCGCCGACCTGGCCTTGAGAAAGTCCTCCGTCAGCATAAAGGCCACGTCGTTTCTCGTCGAGCTCAGGCCGCTCTTCGAGCTCGCCAGGCGGGCCAGCGATTCCTCGAGCATCTTGGCCTGCTTCGTCTTGAGATAGAGCGGGATCTCGACCCCGACCATGACCTCGTACATGCCGGTCAGCCTGCCCTTGAAGTCCCAGCCGCCCTCGACGACGAAGTTGGGGGAGCGCTCCTTCCTGGAAAGATCCACCATCTTCGCTCCCTCCTCGACCATCAGGGAGGCCTCCTTCACCATGGGAGAGTTCGCTTCCGCGGCCTTCCTGATCTCCTCCAGCGATATGGAGAGGCTTTCCACCCCCTGGTCCTGCGGCATGCCGAGGGGGTTGTCAGCGGGGAGATCGAGGAGGAGGTTGAGCCGGGCGTCGAGAGCCGTGATCATCTCGGCCATGGGCGTGATCATCTCGTCCATACGGGAGACCTCCACCTGGGCCTTCAGGACGTCCGACTGGACGCCGGTTCCGACGGAGTACATCGTCTCGGTCAGATCCAGGGCCTTCTGCATGAGGGCCTTCTGCTCCTGAAGGATGGCGATGGACTTGTGCAGGGCGTAGAGCTCGAAGTAGGCGGTCTTCACGTCCTTGAGGACGCCGAGGACGACGGAGTCCCGGACCTGCTTCTGCCTTTCGAAGGCCTTCTCGGCGATTTCGCCTTTGAGGCGGAGCTTACCGGGAAACGGGATGGCCTGGGAAAAGGAGAGGCCGATGCCGCTCATGATCTCCTTGCCGACGGTGAATTGGGGAAAGCCCATGTTCTTGAGGCCGAGGCTGACCATGGGGTCGGGAAGGCTTTTCTCCTGGGGGATCCTGAAGGACGACGCGTCGGCCTCTTGCCCCGCCGCTCTGATCCTTGGGTTCCTCTCCAGCGCCTGTTTCAGGAGGTCGTCAAGGCGCAAGGCGGTATCTTGGGCGGGCAAGAGCGCCGGGAGCAAGATCAGCAGGAAGCTAAAAAGGGAGGATCTTTTCATGATCGCCTCCATTTGACGCCGTTTTATCATGGCTCTTTCTCAAGACGCAGGTCTTGTCGTGATCGATGAACATCGACGAAAGGCTCTTCCGGACCGGGACAAGGGCGATGAAGGCCGTCGCGGCCAGGAGGACCGCGGTGACGAGGACGCGGGCCAGGGGGCGACGGATGCCGGGGCGCTCGCCCAGAAGATACTTGACCCTTTCGGCCGATGGGTCGAAGAACCAGGAAGCCGCCGGGCCGCCGATCTTCCGGACCTTCAGGAGGGAAGACGCTAGGTCCAGGGGGTCCGCTCGAAGCTCGACGGAATGGGCGTCCGCCGCCGTCTCCGCTGTCAGGGAGTAGGTCTTTCTCAGGAACCGGCTGATGGGCAGGAAGAACAGGAGGTCGGTGACGAACGAGACCCCCAGGCCCTTCAGAGGGTCCTTGGAGTCGCGGTGGTGGAACTCGTGAAGGACGACCGCCCGGAGCTCGTCTTCGGCAAGCACATCCACGATCTTCGTGGAAAGGAAGACGCGGGGTTTCAGGAATCCCATCGTAAGCGCCAGGGGTCCGGGGTCTTCGAAGATCGTGACGCCCTCCAGGAAGGACGGGCGCGGGGACATTCCCGGGCGGGACAGCTTTTCGCTCGACCGCGTCCATGAAGGCCAGCGTCCGGAAAATGCGCAGGGCGGTCCTGTAAAGAGCGTACAGGAAAGCGGAAGAAAAGAAGATCAGGAGAAGCGCTTTTCCGCCTTCGCCGAGGACCTGGAGGAAAGGGGTCAGGCCGAGGCATCGGACGTTGCAGGCGAATGTATCCGGGTTCGGCAGGGAAAAGAGGAGGAGGGCCGTTTCCGGGTGGCGGAATAGATAGAGAAGGACGGCGAAGAAGAAGACCGAAAGCACGCCCAACAGGAGGCCGGGCCTTATGCTGTTCCTACCCGCGTTTCTTTTCACGTCTTTTCTTCTCGATCAGCTCTTCGAGCCCGGCCATATCGACTCCGCGGACCCTCGAGAAAGAATCGGCGAAGGCGGAAACCGCAAGGTCCGGAGAGATCTCGAAGGCCCTGCGGAGAAGGTCTCCGGTGACGGCGCTCCGATAATCTTCCCTGGACAGGGCCGGGGTGAAGAGGATGGTCCCGGACCTCCGGTCCTTCAGGACAAGCCCTTTCTTGGAGAGCCGGCCGAGGACGGTCAGGGCCGTTGTATAGGCGATCTTCTTCGTGGCCCGGAGCTCCTCGAACAGGTCCCGCCCTTTCATCGACCCTTTCGTCCAAAGGATCTCCATGACGGGGAGCTCGAGCTCGTCCGACAGGGCGCTCATTCCCGCCTTTTTCGATAGGTTCAATAAGCTCATAAAATGATGATATTCTACATTCTGTAGAATGTCAAGCGCCCCCCGGAATCCGTGCGGTTATCGTATCATCCGTCGTGCCGAGGCGGGTGCATCTGATTCAGCCCCCAGGGGCAGTCGGCCCCTTCCCATCCTACGAAGACGGCACCCGGCCTCGACCGGCGGCCGAAAGATTCAACTGCGCCGGTAGAACAAGGTGACGACCCCGGAGCCGAGCGTTTCGGTCTTCAGGAGCTTCAGGTTCAGACTGGCCCTGACGTCCTGAAACAAGGGCCTTCCCCTTCCCAGGACGATCGGGTTGATCCTGAGGCGATACTCGTCGATGAGCCCTAGACGCGAGAGCGACGCGAGCAAGCCGGCGCCGCCGTACGTGACCATATCCTTTCCCGCCTGGCCCTTCAGCTCGAAGATCTCTTCCGCGACGCGTTCCCTCACCAGCCGCGAATTGTGCCACCCCACTTTCTTGAGAGTCCTCGAGAACACGACCTTCGGAAGCGCGTTCATGGCGGAAACGATGGCGGGATTCTCGGCGGCCGCGGCCGGGGTCGGCCAATAATTAGCGAACAGCTCGTAGGCGGAGCGCCCCAAAAGGATCGTATCGACCTCATTGAGCTGATCGATGCTGAGCTTCTGCAGGTCCTTGTCCCAGGCGAACCAGTCGATCTCGCGGTCCGGCCCTTCGAAGTAGCCGTCCAGGCTCATCATCATGTCCGCGATGAGCTTCCTCATGGTCAGCTCGAGGTCTCCGGCCGTTTCAGGGCTTTGGCGAGCTTGTCCAGGCTTTGGGACCATCCTTCCCGGGCGCCGGCGCGGTCCAGGCCGACGGGGAGGCCGGAATGCTCCAGCGTGAGCCGCGTCCGGCCGTCGAGGTCCTCGAACGTCGCTTTCACGAGCATCTCCAGAGGATAGGCCGGATTCATGCCGTAGTGACTGGCGGGCACGATATGGCCCTGCTCGTCCGCGAAGCTGTCCGTGGCGACGATCCGTTCCGGAACGACGATCTCGCAAAAGACACCGGTATTCCAATAATCCTTGCCCAAGGGCGAGCGCATGCAATAAAGATAGATCCCGCCGACGCGAAGGTCGATCCTGCAGACCGGCACGGTGAAGCCTCCGGGCCCCCACCAGAGCTTCACGCGCTCGGGCTCCGTCCAGGTCTTCCAGACGGTTTCCCGGGGGGCGTCAAAGACCCGGGTGATAACGAGCTCCGCTTCCTGGAGCGATTTGGCCGGTTCTTTGATAATTTGCATCGGAGAGAGACCTCCAACCCGAAGCTCATAATGCAAGAAACGGGCCATTGCCGCCCGTCGGGAAAGGGTCGATTTCCAGGGGGAAACGGGAAAAGAAACCGGCCATCGCCCCGGTCAATGCGATTTGGGCGAGAGGCGTCCTTTTCCGCGGGAAAAGATGTCCTGCGGTCCGCTCTCCGAAACGACTCAGTTCTTCGGCACGGGAGGCGGCCCGTCGGGGACGAACGGTTTGTAGACGACGCCCTTCGTCTTCTCCCGGAACTCGGCCTGGATGGCCTGGAGGAGCTTCGCGTCCTCGAACAGGTCCACCGTCGTCGCCGCCAGGACCTTGGCCGCGTAGACAAGCCCTTTATGGCCGATGGAAGTCCCGCCGCAGGCGACGACCGGCCAGGCGTGCCAGGGAGTGCCCTCGGGCGCGGTCGTGGCCTCCATGCTCAGCGTGGGAACGATCCAGCTCACGTCGCCGACGTCCGTCGATCCGCCCTCGGGATCGGCCTTCGGCTCCGCCCACGGCCTGACCGAGCCGTCAAGGCCCTTGGGCTCCGCCCCCGTCGCGCGCTGGATCTCTTTGGCGAATTCCTGTTCCTCCGGCGTGAACCGGATCGGGCCGAGCCACTGGAGATTCGCGAACATCGCCTTTTCCCCGGCCAGGTTGACGAGGGTCTCCCAGTCGCCCCCCTGCACCGTGAGCTTCGTTTCGACCTCGGCCATCATGGCCGCGCCCTCGGCGATCCGGCGCGCGCGGCCGAGCAGCTGTTGGACGCCGGCGCCCTTCGAATCACGGAGCCAGCACCAGAGCTTGGCGTAGGCCGGCACAACGTTCGGCACGTCCCCGCCGTTCAGGATCGAGTAGTGCATGCGGACGGTGGGCTTGACGAATTCGCGCATGCGGTTCAGGCCCGTGGTGAAGAACTCCAGCGCGGCCACGGCGCTCCGCCCGTTCCACGGGTCGCCCGCCGCGTGAGCCGTCCGGCCGCTGAATTCGAGGATGAAATCGACGATCGCCTGCGAGCCGTCGACCGAGACCTCCGTCTTCTCGTCGGGGTGCCAGGTCAGACAGACGTCGAGATCGTTGAACAGCCCCTCCCGGGCCATGTAGATCTTGCCTCCCACGGCTTCTTCGGCGGGAGTGCCGTAGAAGCGGATCGTGCCCTTGAGCTTTCCCGCGGCCATCAGGTCCTTGACGGCCACGGCGGCTCCGAGCGCCGCCGCGCCCAGCAGGTTATGTCCGCAGCCATGGCCCGCGGCACCGGCCTGCAGGACCTCCTTGCCGGCTTGGGCTTTCTGCGAAAGGCCCGGCAAGGCGTCGTATTCGCCGAGGAGGCCGATGATCGGCCGGCCCTCGCCGTAGCTTGCCACAAAGGCCGTCGGCATTCCCGCGACGCCGCGTTCGACCGTGAAGCCCTGTCTTTCGGCATAATCCGCGAGCGCTTTCGACGACCGGGTCTCGAGCAGCGCGACTTCGGCAAACCCCCAGACCTGATCGCTGAGATCGATGAACTCGGACGCATGCTTATCGATGAAGGCGACGGCTTCCTCCTTCTTCTTGATGGAGGCGCCGGCCGCCAACTGCGAGATGATCAACAGGCAAGCCAGCGAGACCGCGACGCCCGGGAGACGTATTCTCATGCGCATCCTCTCTTTCGTTTCGAGCCGGGATTGGAATCAAAGGGACTATATCGCCCCGTTCGAACGGCTGTCAACCCCTCGACTCTCCCTTCCCACGCGCCGGCGAATTTGGTACGCTTACGCTTGGAGCAAAGGAGGAACCGCCATGACGAGAACGCCTTTGATATTCCCGGCGGCCGTCGGATTTCTGGTCCTCGTATCGGCCGCGTTCGCCATCGGCGGCAGGCCCGCCGCGCAGCTGCATCCGGATACCCAGGGCTGGCCGGCCTTGTTCGAGCCCGACCTCTCCGACGCCGAGTTCCCCGCGGGCGTCTGGACGGTCGAGGACGGCGATCCTCACGGCGAGCGAGGACCAGGCCATCTGGACGAAGCGGGAATACGAGAACTTCATCCTCGACCTGGAATTCAAGACGGCGCCCGGAACGAACAGCGGCGTCATCGTGTATTGCACGGACGTCGTCGAATGGATCCCCAACTCGGTCGAGATCCAGATCGCCGACGACTTTGCCGAGGAATGGGCCAAGTCCCCCGCGACCTGGCATTGCGGCGCCATATTCGGCCACCTCGCCCCGACCCGGAGCCTGGTCAACAGGCCCGGCGAGTGGAACCATTACACCATCACATGCCAGGGCCGGAAGATCTACGTCATGCTGAACGGCGAGCAGGTCACGGCGATGGACATGAGCCTCTGGACGTCGGCCCAATACAACCCGGACGGGAGCGAGATCCCGCCGTGGCTCAGCAAGCCCCTCGCCGAGCTGGCGACGAAGGGCCGCATCGGCCTCCAGGGCAAGCACGCCGGAGCGCCGATCTATTTCCGGAACATCCGGATCAAGGCCTAATTGATCTTCTTTATCGGCAAGTCGGTCACCCGCCGCAGCTGGTACAGGGATACCTGTTTCATCAGGTCGTTGTTGTCCTCGTTCGATTCCGTAACGACGTGGTTGAAATCCAGCCTGAGGCGGAACTTGGGACGCTCCGCGCCCGCTGCCCAGTTGCATATGTCCGAAACCGCTCCGCCGAACTTCCGGACCTCTCCGGCGGCCAGGGACGCCTGGTAGGGCATGGTCAGGTAGAAGTACCATTCCTTGGTGACGGGGTTCTGGATCTCGAAGATGACGTCGAAGGTCCCGCTGCCCACCGGGCCGGTGTTCTTGAAGGTGTAGGACGGCTTGCACGAATAGCTCTTCTCGCCCGAGGCGCTGGTGTGGGACTTGATGTCCTCGAAGTCGATGGAGACGGCGACCAGGTCGCACTTGGCTTTCATGACGTCCCCGGGCCTGGGCACGGGCTTGGCGACCTGGCTTTCCGGGGTCTGCTGGGTCTTGCTCTGGCCGAAGAGTCCTGCGCCCGCGAGCACGAGACAGGCGGCCGCGAACGTGAGGGCGAAATGACGCTGGTTCATGGGTCCTCCTTGCTGGACGGCATAAATATAGTCTATAAAGGGCGCGTCCCGCAAGCCGCTCGAGTACGAGATTCTCCCCCCATTACGAAATTGCTATTGTGTCCTTGATTTTAGTATCATGCGGACATGCGCCTCGACTGGATCACGTGGGGGGTATGGGCGTTCGGATTAAGCCTCCTGATTTACTGGTGCTATAAGACGATCCGCGAATTCCGGGCCTTCTTCGCGAAGCGCCGGGGACGCAAACCGGAAACGCCGGCGGATCGCGGCGAGGGCTATTGAAAGATCACCTCCTCGGGGAGATCCTCTCCCAGCCCGACGTTTGGCGTCGCACGCTCGACCGGTTGCTCGGGCCCCAAAGCCCGCTCCTGGGGATAGACGCGCTCATCGGGGACGGCCCGGCCCTCTTCGTCGGCATGGGCTCGTCCTTTTATCTTTCGATCGCCGCGGCCCAGATGTGGCGCCATTACACCGGCGGTCGGGCGCAGGCCCTGTCCTCATCGGATATCATCACCTATCCGGAGATCCACGCGTCCGGCCCGGCTAAAGGCACGGCCTTCGGCATCTCGCGGTCAGGCGAGACATTCGAGACGAGGGATGCCGTCCGGCTGTTGAGGGGAACGTACGGATGGAGATCTATCGGCGTGGCCTGTCACGCGAACACACCGCTGCTCGCGGAAAGCGAAGGCTCGCTTGTTCTTGACGAGGCCGCCGAGACGAGCCGGTTCACAACTCGGGCCCTGACGGCGACCGTGCTCGCCCTCCAGGCCCTTGCCGCCAGGCGGGCGAGGGATCGCGTGCTCGAAGAGGAGATGCGGCGCCTGCCGGACTTGGCCGAGGGACTTCTGGAACGCTATGGGGAGCTTGTCAAGGACAAGGCCGGGCTCGGAAGCTACGACCGGCTCATCTATCTCGGCCAAGGGCCGTACTTGGGATTCGCCCGGGAGCTCCAGCTCAAAACCGAGGAGATCATCCGCGCGCCCGCCGAGGCCTGCGAAACGCTCGAATATCTCCACGGCCCGAAGCACGCGGCCGGCGCGTCGACCCTCATTACCGTGCTCCTTTCCGATTCCGGGGCACAATATCAGCTGGACGCCCTGGCGAAGATCAAGGATGTCGGGGCCAAGGTCGCGGTCGTCTGCGAGAAAGCGGCCCCGGGTCTTGCCGCCGGCACGGATTTCGTCATCGAATTGAGCTCGGGGCTGTCCGAATACGCGCGCATGCTTCTCGTGATGCCGCTCCTTCAGCTCTTCATCTATCACCGGGCGGTCGCCGCCGGCCGATCGGCCTGGATCAAGGAGATGGTTTACGGGCCCAGGTGAGGCCGGGAAGGGGGCATGGATATCGCCGTCATCGGAGGCCAAGTCGCAATAAGAAGGACGCCTACACGGCCTTCAGCCAGTTTCGCTCGATCTCCTCGAGGGACTTCCCTTTCGTCTCCGGCAGGAAGAAGATCATGAAGACGAGGTCGCAGGCGCACATCGCGGCGTAGATCCAGAACGCGGTCGAAGAGCTGAGCTTGTCCGAGATGACCGGGAAGGTCAGGGTCACCACGAAATCCGCGAGCCAGAGAAGGAGGGTCGCGATCCCCATGGCCGCCCCCCGCATCCGGATGGGGAAGATCTCGGCCATGACGACCCAGACGAGAGGGCCCATGGCCGAGGCGAAGAAGGCGATGTAGAGCAGGATGACGAACAGGAGCGCCGACGGAGGGAGGAACTGGAAACGGAACGCCGCGCCGAGCAGGACGAGCGAAACGCCCATCCCTCCCGTGGCGATCAGGAGCAGAGGCCGGCGGCCGACCTTGTCAGCAAGGAGGATGGCGACGACCGTGAAGAGCATATTGACCGCGCCGACGATCGCCGATTGGCCGAGCGCCGACATCCTGGCGAAGCCGGCGCTTTCGAAGATCCTCGGCGCATAGTACAGGATGGCGTTGATGCCCGTGATCTGCTGAAAGACGGCTAAAACGACGGCGATCATGAGCGGCCGGCGGAATTTCGGCCCGAAGAGCTCGCCGACGGAGCCCGTTTCCAGGGACAGGGTCTCCTTGATGTCCCGGATCTCCCGGGCGGCGGCCTCGGCCGTGTCCGACCGGACGAGAACGCGGCGAGCCTCCTCCTCGCGGCCCTTCTTGATGAGCCAGCGCGGGCTCTCCGGGACGCGGAGGAGGAGCAGGAAGAAGAGAACCGAAGGGACGGCCCCCATCCCGTACATGTAGCGCCAATTCGCCGGGCCGGAGGATGCGAAGGCCCAATTGACGAAGTAGGCCAGGAGGATCCCGGTGACGATGGCCATCTGATTGACGGAGACGAGCGCGCCCCGGACCTTGGCCGGAGCGATCTCGGCGATATAGAGCGGCGATAGGACGGCGGCCGATCCGATGCCGAGGCCGCCGACGAACCGGAAGACGACGAATTCGGCCATCGTTCGGGCGACGGCGCATCCGGCGGCCGAAGCGAAGAACAGGACGGCCGAGATGAGCATGAGGCGGCGGCGGCCGATCCGGTCGCTCGCGGGCCCCGCGAGGCCGGCCCCGAACATGCAGCCGATGAGGACGACGCTCACGGCCCATCCTTCCTGAAGCGAGTCGAGCGCGAACTGCTCTTTCATGAAGCGCGTCGCCCCGGCGACGATGGCCGTGTCGAAACCGAAGATCAGGCCGCCGATGGCGGCGACGAGGGTGATGGAGAGGACGTAGAGCCCGGTTCTTTTCATGCGTTGCACTCTCTCAGGGCATCGAACATGGCCGCGATGTTCGCGGCGGGCACGTCGGCCATGATGTTGTGGACCTGTTGGAAGACGAAACCGCCTCCGGGTCGCCAGACCTCGACCTGACGGCGCACATGGTCCGCGACTTCCGCGGGCGTCCCGTACGGGAGAACGGATTGCGTGTCCGCGCCGCCCCCCCAGAAGACCAGGTCGCGGCCGAAATCCCTCTTGAGCGCGGCCGCTTCCATGCCGCGGCACGAGATCTGGACGGGATTGATGGCGTCGAGGCCCGCGTCGATGAGATCCGGGAGGAGCTCGCGCACGCCGCCGCAGCAATGCAGCATCACCTTGACGCCGGCGAGCTGTTTGGCCCGCCGCCACATCATCCATGGCGCGGTTTGAAGAACTCCCGGTAGGCGCGCGGCGAGATCTGGGGGCCCGTCTGCATTCCCAGGTCGTCGCCGAACACGATGATGTCGATATAAGGGCCGACCTCGGCCAGGTACCGCTCGAGGTTCGCCAGATGCACCTCCACCAGCGCGTCGAGGAACGCGTGCGCCCTCGAGGGCTCGGCCGCGAGCATCATCAGGAAGTTGTCGTTGCGGAAAAGCATCTGGCCGGTTTCGTACAAATTCCCGCCGAAGAGAGCCAGGATGGCCTTGTCCGTCGACGCCCGAAGCCGCCGCGCGCCCTCGGCATGGATGCGGGGGCCCTCCGGGCCTGCGATGAGTGGGCCGGGAGGAGGCGCGACCGCATGCCACATCGACTCTTCGAAGGCGGCCGGGATGGACCGGACATCCTCCCTATCATCCGCGTAAGGAAAGTAGGCCTGTTCGAAGAAGAGCGCGCCGTCGGGCATGTGGGCAATGATCCGGCCGCTCTTCGAGCGCAACACCCATCGCCCTTCCAGCCGCTCGGGGATGGACCATGCCGGGTACCTTGCAGGGCGTTCCGTCGGGCAATACCCAATCGGCCCAATCCGCCTCGTCGCAGGCGAAGGCGCGACCGAGTTCGATCGTATCCGCGCCGAATCGGGCTAGGACGTCCTCGTCGATGATGGCGAGCTGCTGGACCATGTCGTAAACGCGGACCGGCTTCTCTTCCAATCCGAGGTGTTTGCGAAGCCGCGCGTAAGCGATGGCGGCGATCCCCGACGACCGGTGTCCGCCGAAGTCGACCGGGACTACGATCCGGCTCCCGGTGATCCATAGCCGCCAGGACCCGCTCCCGGGAATTCACGGCTCCTCCCCGACCATGCCGTTGCGTCCCTAGCCGGCCCGGCGGATGGCCGAAGCGAGGTCCTCGTACTGGCGGCGGATCTCGTAGGGGATGTGGCGGCCGAACTTGTCGAGGAACGTCTTGATGTCCGCGACCTCGTCGCCCCATTCCTCCGGCTTGAACTCGAAGAGCTTCTTCATGTTCTCGGGCGGGACGTCCAGGCCGTAGGTCTCGATGTCCTCGACCTTCGGGACGAGCCCGATGGGCGTCTGTTTGGCGCCGACCTTGCCGGCGACGCGGTCGAGGATCCACTTGATGACCCGGATGTTGTCGCCGAACCCCGGCCACATGAACTTCCCGTTCTCGTCGACGCGGAAGGCGTTCATCGAATAGATCTTCGGGGGCCGGCTGATGAGCTTGCCCATGTTGATCCAGTGGCGGAAGTAATCGCCCATGTTGTAGCCGCAGAAAGGCCACATGGCGAACGGATCGCGGCGCAGGACGCCGACCTTGCCGGCGGCCGCGGCCGTCGTCTCCGAGCCCATCCGGGCCCCGAAGAAGACGCCGTGGTCCCAGTCGAAGGCCTCGGTCACGAGCGGGATGAGCTGGGAGCGGCGCCCGCCCAGGATGATGGCCGAGATGGGCACGCCCTGGGGATTGTCGAACTCCTTGGAGAGCGTCGGGCAATTGTAGAGCGACACCGTGAACCGGGAATTCGGCTGGGCGGCCTTGGTCCCGAGCGACGGGTTCCAGGGATTGCCCTGCCAGTCGAGAAGGTGCTCCGGGACGGGGCCGTCGAGGCCTTCCCACCAGGGGTTGTTCGTGTCCGTGTCGAGGGCGACGTTGGTGAAGAGCGTCGGATAGTAGTTCGAGGCCTTGAGCGTCCGGACCATGTTCGGGTTGGACTTCATCGAGGTCCCGGGGGCGACCCCGAAGAACCCGGCCTCGGCGTTGATGGCGTAGAGCCGGCCGTCGGGGCCGATGTTGAGCCAGGCGATGTCGTCGCCGAGCGTCGTGATCTTGTACTCGGGAAGGGCGGATTCGAGCATGGCCAGGTTCGTCTTGCCGCAGGCCGAGGGCATGGCCGCGGTGATGTAGGTCACCTTGCCGTGGATGTCCTCGATGCCCATGATGACCATGTGCTCGGCGAGCCAGCCCTGCTTCAGTCCGAGGTAGGAGGCGATGCGGAGGGCGAAGCACTTCTTGCCGAGCAGGGCGTTCCCGCCGTAGCCGGAGCCGATGCTCCAGACGAGGCCTTCCTCGGGGAAGTGCATGATGTAGCGCTTCGCGGGATCGAAGTCGCCGACGGAGTGGATGCCCTTGACGAAGGTCTCGCGGCTTCCGATCTTGTCGAGGACGTGGCGTGCCCATCCGGGTCATGACGCGCATGCTGACGGCGACGTAGGAGACGTCCGTGACCTGGACGCAGGCCCGGGCGTAGGGCGAATCCGGGTGGCCCATCATGTAGGGCAGGACGTACATCGTCTTGCCGCGCATGGCCCCCCGGGAAAGCTTCGTCATCAGCTCCTTGGCTTCCTTGGGGGACTTCCAGTTGTTGTTGGGGCCGGCCGCGTCCTTTTCGGACGGGCAGACGAAGGTCAGCTGTTCGGTCCGGGCGACGTCGGTCGGGTGGGAGCGATGGAGGTAGGACTTGGGCCAGACGCTCTGGTTGAGCTCGCGGAAGATATCGTTCTTCCCGATATGCTCCTCGCTCATCCCCATCTCGATGAGCCGGCGCGCCTCGCCTTCCGAGCCGTCGCACCAATAGACGCGATCCGGCTCGAACAGCCGGGCTTGTTCTTCGACCCATCGTTCGACAGGTGTGGTCATAAGGGATTAGAAATAGCACAGGCCCCTGGAAATTGCAATTTCAGGGGGTCCTAAATCCCCCCTACCCCCCCTTTTCTAAAGGGGGGTATCTCTCCCCGACCCTCCCTTTTCCGAAGGGGGCAATTTCTCCCCTCCGAACCGGCATCGGCCGCTCTGGAGGAAGGGGGGAGTCGGCCCGGCGGAGATCCCCGTTCCCGCAGGACGCACGAAAGCGAAGCCGTCGTATGAAAAGAATGCGGTCACTTAAAGTCGGGGAATCGCGCTTGGCGTCTCAGTTCCTCCAAAGCGGATCGAATCTCAAGATCGCTCTTCCCCTCGAGCTTGATCTTCTTATCGGCTCCTTTGGTTACACCTATTACCAATCCAAGCAACCCTGCAGGAATTGAGAAAAAGGCGCCTACGAAAAATGCTTTCTCCTCCCCTGAATCAAACCATACATCCCAACCTTGATAGGAGGCAAGCCCCAGGATGGCGCCCAGCGCTGCCCCTGCCAGCGCGCCCCATCCGAGGCCAGCCCAAGCTTTTGACTTCTTGATGATTCTGATGGTGCTGATGTCCGAAGCTTCAATGGAGATGTCCGCTCCCGAGGCCGAATCCAGGAGCAGCAAAGAGCTGGGTTTTACAGCTATCAATTCGCCGTTTTCTTGATGGCCATCCTTCTTCTGCACCGAAAGCATAGCCCCTTGTTTCTCCCCGGCAACGAGATTGTGCGAAGATCCCGATAATGAAATGACCAGCAACAAAGACAGTGCCTTCCCCATTGTCCCCTTATGGCGTCCACGGCACATATCGATTTCCCCCCGATACCTATTCTCTGCGAAGAACGCGGACAAATCAATTAACTAATTCATTCTTAAGCCATTAGAATTGAGCGCCCCCCGGATTCCCGATCAGGAGGTGAGAACTTGTCCGAAAAAAATCGCTTGACAAACTAAATAACAATACGTTATATTACTATCGTTAGATAACAAATGTAACACAAAGGACACCTTAAATGACCCCGAGAGAAATGAGCTTCGACAGAGAAACGGTCCTGGCCGCGGCGGTCGAGCTCGTCAGGGAAAAGGGCTGGAAAAGCCTGACGGCCCGTGCGGTCGCCGAGCGGCTCAAGTCCTCGGTGGCCCCGGTCTACAGCACGTTCGGCTCCATGGAGGCCCTCGAACGCGAGGTCCTCGAGGAAGCCCGTCGCCGCCTGCATGAGAGGACCTCGGTCCCATACACCGACAACGCCTTCCTCAATATCGGCGTGGGGGTGGTCGTGTTCGCCCGGGAGGAGGGGCACCTCTTCAGGGCCCTCTTCCATACGCGGCACAACCATCCCGAGATCGTCGCCAAGGTCAACGCATCCTTCCTCGAACGGATGAAGGACGACCCGGCGCTTCGCCTCCTCCCCGACCCATCGCTCGAGCGACTGCTCCACTATCTCGGCACCTATACCTTCGGCCTGGCCGCGTTGATCGTCTACGGGCACCAGGAGGATCCCTCGACGGAGAACATCATCCGCCTGCTCAGGAACGCCGGGAACATGATGATCTTCGGCGAGTTCTCCGGCCTCGCCGACGACGAGAGCCCCGACAGCGAACGCGAGTGGGCGCGGATCCTCATGGAAAAGAATATCGTCCTGCCCGAAAAGGGCGACAAGGAGTCCCAATGAACATCGTCATACTCAACGGCGGCCCGTCGAACGGACGGGGCGCAACGAGCCGCGGCATCGCGGACGAGACGGAGCGCCGGGCCCGGGCCAAAGGCTTCGCGGTCTCGCGCTTCGACCTCGCCGGCCTGGACATCAAGCCCTGCCGGGGCTGTTTCGCCTGCTGGGTCAAGCATCCCGGGACGTGCGCCATCAAGGACGACGAAGAGCCCATCCTCAGGGCGATGGCCGCGAGCGATATCCTGGTCTGGATCACGCCCATCGTCTTCGGGGGCTACGGCCCGACGCTCAAGAAGGCGCTCGACCGCTCGATCTCCATCGCTCTTCCCCTTTTCATCAAGGTCCAGGGCGAGATCCATCACCCCCAACGCTACGAAAAGCGGCGAAGCTTCCTGGCCTTCGGGACGCTCCCGTCGGCCGAAGCGGAGTCCGAGAGGATCTTCCATAACCTGGTCCGGAGGAACGGCATCAACCTGCATTCCGTTCGGACGGAATCCCGCGTTCTCTACGAGGGCGCGGACGGCGCCGGGATGGCCGGCATGGTCGAAGAGCTGCTGACGGCGGCCGAGGAGGCGATATGAGCGCGCAGAAAGCCCTGTCTTCTTATCGGAAGCCCGAAAGGGAAAGCCAGCGCATCCTGGGCCATCGGCAACTACCTCTTGCGCAAGCTCGAGGCCGCCGGCATGGAAGCAGAGGAGATGGTCGTATCGGCCGCCCTCCGGACGCCGGAAAGCCGGGACGATATGCTCGCGGCCGTGGACGCCGCCGATCTCGTCATCGTCTCCTTCCCTCTCTATATAGACCAGCTTCCGGCTCCGCTCATCCAGGTGCTGGAGCTCATCGCCGAGCATAGGAAGGCTCAAGGCCGTCGCCGCTCCGGGGGCGGAGCCTCACGCGGGGAGACTGGCCGTCATCGTCCATTGCGGTTTTCCCGAGACGTTCCAGAACCAGGCGGCCGTGGATATCATGAGGCGATTCGCCACGGAAGCGGGATTCGTCTGGGCCGGAGAGCTGTCGATGGGCATGGGAGGAGCGGTCGGCGGGAACGCGCTGGAAAAAGCGGGCGGGATGGTCAAGAACGTGGTCAAGGCGCTCAAGGCCGCGGCCGCTTTCGCTCGCGGCAGGCGGGCTCATCCCGGAATCCGCGACGGCCCTCGCCGGGAAGCCCATGATGGCGATGTGGATCTATCTGTTATTCGCCAATTTCGGCCTGAAGAGCCTGGCCCGCAAGAACGGCGTCGGCAAGCGGATCCACGATCGGCCCTACGCCTGAAACGGAGACACGATACCTGTCTCCTGATTATCGATTACGAGCTGATTCCCAGGGGAAAAGGGGAAATTCGGAAATTGGTATTGTGTCCCCCGTTTGGCTATACTGGCGGGGATGAAAACGCCGCTCAAGCCGCTTCACATCGGGTCCCTCGAGATCGATTTCCCGGTCGTCCTCGCGGCCCTGGCCGGGTACAGCGATCTCCCCTTCCGGCTCCTCTGCCGCTCGCTCGGGGCGCCCTTCTGCACGACCGAAGCCCTGCTCGACCGCCAGGTCATGATCGAGAAGAGGGTCCGCCGGCGGATGACCCGGATAGACGAGGCCGACCACCCGGTCGCGGGCCAGATCATGGGCAGCGAGCCCGAGGTGATGGCCGAGTCCGCCGCGAAGCTCGCGGAGATGGGCTTCGACGCCATCGACCTCAACTTCGCCTGTCCGGTCCGCAAGGTGGTCTCGAAGAAGCGCGGCGGGTTCCTCATGAGCCGCCCCGGCGAAACGGTCGCGATCGTCGGTGCGGTCGTCCGTGCCGTCCCCGACCGGCCGGTCATGGTCAAGCTCCGCCGGTCGTTCCTCGAAACGGACACGAGCGGCGACGAGTTCCGGGAGATCGCCCGGGGCGCGTTCGAAGCCGGGGCCGCCGCCGTCACCGTTCATGCCCGGAGCGTCGATCAGAAGTACAAGGGGCGGGCGGATTGGGAATTCCTGGCGCGGGCGAAACGCGAGTTCCCCGACCGGACGATCATCGGCTCCGGCGACGTCCACACGGCGGCCGACGCCCTGCGGATGCTCGCGGAGACAGGGGTCGACGGAGTCAGCGCCGCCCGGGGGGCGATCGGCAACCCCTGGTTCTTTCAGCAGGCGCGCGACTTAGCCGCCGGGAGGGAACCCTTCAAGCCGGATATCGCCGCCCAGCGCGAGATCATCCTGCGCCATTACGAGCTGGCCCGGAAGTTCCTCGACCAGAAGCGCGCCATCCATACCATCCACAACTTCGGCATCCGCTACGCCAAGATGCACCCTCAGCCGGCCAAGGCGCGCGCGGCCTTCTACACGATCAAGACGGAGGCGGCCCTTCATCAGGTCCTGAAGTCCTGGTACGAGGGGTCAGGTCCGACTTTAACTTCGGATGCCGGCACCAAGCGCCAGGCTGAAGCCTGCGGCTACACCTTGCTATGTTCCAGCAGCTCGACGGGCGCCCCGTCCACCTCGATGAACGCGACCAGGACTCCCGGCGACGGGGAATTGGGCTCGATGATGACCTTCCTGCCCTTGATGGCCTCCCGCAGGTCTTCGACCTCGAAGGCCACGTGCGCCACCTTGCGGACAAGCTCGGGTATAGGGCACCCTTGATCGTATCTCATCCATTGGATCCCGAAGGGATTGGATTCGTGGTTGGTCGCATGGATCTTGAGATGCGGGATCGCCTCCATGCCTTTGACGTTCGTCATCCGTCGGGATGCCGATATGGTGATACTTGAATCCGCCGCCCATGTTCAAAGCTCCTCCTCTTTCAGCCAGACGGTCATGGCGCCGGCACCGCGGTTGGCCCAGGCGTAGTACGGGATGGCAAGAAGCTCGCGCTTCACGGCGACGGGCTTCCCGTCCGCGCCCTTGCCCGCGACCGCCCCCGGGCCCTGGATGAACGTGACGCCGCCGAGGAAGTCCGGCCGGAAGAACGCCTGGAGCTTGGCGTCGTCGGGGAGCGCGAGCTCCAGGACGTCCGCGCCGTTGTCCGTCGCCTCCACGCAGTAGACCACCGGCCCCCGCTGGAGAGCGACCTTCCCGGCGTCGCCCCTGACCCTCTCGTCGGCGACCACGCGCCGGACGGGCATCGGGAGCGAGAGGGTGACGACGTCGCCTTTCCGCCACGTCCGCTTGAACAGGGCATAGCCCTTTTCGATGGGCGGGGTCACGGGTTTGTTGTTCAGCCAGATCTTGACCTGCTGTTCGCTCGGATCGAGGAACCTGTACAGCCCCCCGCTCACCGCCTCGTTCCGGGCCCAGCCGGGAATGCGAACGGCCAGCACGAAAGTCGCGGACCAGGCGGGATTGACCCCGATCCGGACCGCCCCCTCCCAGGGGTAATTGGTTTTCTGGATGACCTCGACATCCTTCGTCCCCCCGATGTTGACCTTCGCCGTGCCCGCCGCGAACAGATTGACGTAGAGCGTATCCTCCGTCTGGGCGTAAAGGTATCCGGGGACCGATGGAAGGAACCGCGCGATGTTCGGCGGACAACAGGCGACCTCGAACCACGGGCTCCGGTCGTATCCTCCCGCGGACTCGAGCGGATTCTGATAGAAGAATTTCGTGCCGTCGAGCGAGACCCCCGAGATGAGGCCGTTGTACATGATCCGCTCCAGGACGTCGACGTACTTCGCGTCGCCGTGGAGCAGGAAGAGCCGATGGTTCCAGAGGGCGTTGCCGACCGAGGCGCACGTCTCGGCGTACCCGGCATTCGGGAGCTCGTAGTCCGCTCCGAATCCCTCGTCGGCCTCGCGCGCCCCGACGCCGCCGGTCAGGTACATTTTCTTTCCCGTCACGTTCGCCCACAGCCGGTCGATGGCCGCGACATATTCCGGCCAGCCGCCGAGCGCGGCCACATCGGCCATGCCCGCGTACATGTACATCGCCCGAACGGCGTGGCCGACGGCCTCGTCCTGCTCGAGGACGGGCTTATGGTTCTGGAGATACTCGTTCGAATTGTACACGGCGAAAGGATCGCCCGGACCGTGCTTCTCGCCGCCGAAATAGCGCCCCCGCTCGTCGAGGAAGAACTTGGCCAGCTCGAGGTAAGCCCGCTCGCCCGTGACGCGGTAGAGCTTGGAAAGCCCGATCTCGATCTCCTGATGCCCCGGGAATCCCCGCTTCTTTCCCGGCCCGAAGGTCCTGACGAGGAGGTCGGCGTTCTTGAGGGCGACGTCGAGGAAGCTCCGGCTCCCCGTGGCCAGGAAATGGGCGACCGCCGCCTCGTACATATGGCCCGCGCAGTAGAGCTCATGGCTCTGGCGGAGGTCCGACCAGCGCTCCTTGCCCGCCCCGGGAGCGGGGTTCTTCGGGTCGATGGTCCGCGTCGTGAAGAGGTACCCGTCCGGCTCCTGGGCCGCGGCGATGATCCCGACGAGGTCGTCGAGCTGTTTGCGGAGGCCGGGGTCGGGATGGAGGAGAAGCGAATAGGCGGCGCCCTCCATGACCTTGTAAACGTCGGAGTCGTTGTAGCGCTTTCCCTGAAAGGCGCCCTTCATGAGCTTCGCCGCCTTGCGGAAGTTGTCCACCCGGCCGGTCTCCTCGTTGAGCTTCATCGCGAAGGGGATGGTCGCCGTCCGGTTGGTCTCCATCTTCGGTGCCCAGAACGTGTCGGTCACCTGGACCCTGGTGAAGTCCACGGGCCGGATCGGGTAATCCTTCTTCGGCGGGCCTCCCTGGGCGAGGACGGCCGCGGCCGCACAGATCAGGCCAAAAGCTATGACGGGCGTGTTCTTCATGGGCGTTCTCTCCTCGCTCCCTCGGCGGACGGGAGTATTATACCCGTCATGGGGGTCGGTATGGTATCCTGAAGCCGGCAGGAGGACGCCCATGACCTTCACATTCGCCCATAACAACCTCAACGTCCGCGACCTGGAGAAGAGCCTGGCGTTCTATCGCGAGGCCCTGGATCTCGTCGAGACGCGCCGCAAAGCCCCCAAGGACGGGAGCTTCATCCTCGTCTTCCTCGGAGACGGGCGGACGCCGCACCGCCTCGAGCTGACCTGGCTCCGGGACCACAAAGAGCCCTACGACCTCGGGGAGAACGAGTTCCACCTGGCCTTCGAGACGGACGACTTCGCGGCGGCCCGGAAAAAACACGACGCGATGGGCTGCGTCTGTTATGACAATCCCGGCCTGGGGATCTATTTCATCAGCGACCCGGACGGCTACTGGCTCGAGATCCTGCCGAAGAAATGAAAGGAAGAATCGCCTTCCAAGGGCTAGGGAACATCCCTCAGGAAGACGCGGATTCGTCTGTAGCCGCAGGCTTTAGCCTGCGTCTTAGCCGAAGACGCAACCTGAAGGTTGCGGCTACAAACCAGGTCCTTTCCAAAGGGCTATCGAAGGAAGCTGCATGAAGAGCAAAAGAACACGGTACACTCTCGGCCTCGATTTCGGGACGAATTCGGTCAGGGCCCTCATCGTCGACGTGAAGAACGGGCGCGAGGTCGGCACGGCCGTCCACGGCTACACGACCGGCCGGGACGGCGTCATCCTCGACGACCGGAACCCCAACCTCGCCCGTCAGGACCCTGCCGAATACGGCAAGGGGATGGTCATCGCCGTCAGACAGGCCCTGGCGGCCGCCCGCCGCGCCGACAGGCGCTTCGATCCCTCGAATATCATCGGCATCGGCGTCGATACGACGGGCTCGACCCCCCTGCCTCTCGACCGCGAGGGCACGCCGCTGGCCCTGAAAAAGGAATTCCGGAAGAACCCGAACGCCATGGCCTGGCTCTGGAAGGACCATACGGCCCACGCCGAAGCGGCCGAGATCACCGCGCTGGCGGCAAGGGAGCATCCCGAGTACCTCGCCAAGTGCGGAGGGACGTATTCCTCGGAGTGGTTCTTCAGCAAGATCCTCCATTGCCTGCGGACCGACCGCCGGGTCTTCGACGCCGCGTGGAGCTGGGCCGAGTGTTGCGACTACGTCACGGCGCTCCTCACGGGAACGACGAGGCCCGAGCTCATGAAGAGGAGCCGCTGCGCCGCCGGCCACAAGGCCATGTTCAACGACGCCTGGGGCGGACTGCCGTCCAAAGAGTTCCTCGCCAAGCTCGACCCGCGGCTCGGCGCGCTCCGCGACAGGCTTTTCGAAAGGACCTACGCCATCGACGTCATGGCCGGAGCGCTGACTCCGGCCTGGGCGAAGAAGCTCGGCCTCGCGGCCGGCATTCCCGTCGCGGTCGGGGCCCTCGACGCCCATCTCGGCGCGGTCGGCTCGGGAGCCGCCAAGGGCAAGTTCGTCAAGATCGTCGGGACATCGACCTGCGACATCTGCGTCTGGCCCGCCGATGGGAGCCTGCCGGACGTCCCGGGCCTGTGCGGCATCGTCGACGGCTCGGTCCTCCCCGGCTACCTGGGGCTCGAGGCCGGGCAATCGGCGGTGGGCGACATCTTCAACTGGTTCGTCAACGAGATCCAGCCGGGCGGCCCCGGGAAGGGTTCGCACGAGGCGCTGACGCGGAAAGCGGCGCGGCTCCGGCCGGGCCAGTCCGGGCTCCTCGCCCTCGACTGGAACAACGGCAATCGGACGGTCCTCGTCGATCAGAGGCTCTCCGGACTCCTCGTCGGCCAGACGCTCCGGACGCGGCCCGAGGAGATCTACCGGGCGCTCATCGAAGCGACCGCATTCGGCGCCCTGACCATCATCAGGCGGCACGAGGAGTACGGCATCGCCGTCGATGAGGTCCGCAACTGCGGCGGCATCCCCGAGAAGAACCCGCTCGTCATGCAGATCTACGCCGACGTCACGGGGAAGGAGATGAAGATCGCCCGCTCGGCCCAGACCTGCGCCCTCGGCGCGGCCATCGCCGGCGCGGTCGTCGCCGGGAAAGCGGCCGGCGGCTATACCGCGTTCCCCGAAGCCCAGGCCGCCATGACCGGAGTGAAGAAGAAGACCTATAAGCCCGACCCGCGGAATCGCGCCGTTTACGCCGAGCTCTACGGGCTGTACAAACAGCTCCATGACGCATTCGGGACCAAAGAAGGATCGGGGAGCCTGTACAACGTCATGAAGGACCTCCTGGACATCCGGGATCGCCGGCTGAAAGTTGCGGGAAGAGCGGCGCGGGGCTAGAATAGCTTCATGAAAGCCGCTCTTCTAACGGGCCCCGGGAGGTTCGAGGTCCGCGATATCCCCGCGCCCGCCATCGGGCGGGACGACGACGTCCTCCTCCGGACGAAGCTCGTCGGCATATGCGGCAGTGATCTCCACTACTTCTCGGCGACGCGCGTCGGGGACCTCGACCTCAGCTATCCCATCCGCCTGGGCCACGAGTGCACCGCGGTCGTCGAAGCCGTCGGCACGGCCGTGACGAAGCTCAAGCGCGGAGACCTCGTATCCGTGGAAGCGGCGGTGTCCTGCGGGACGTGCGACCAGTGCCAGGCCGGCCGGCCGCACACCTGCCGGCGCGGCCGGTTCATGGGCAGTCCGGGCCAGCTCGACGGGGCCCTCGCCGAGCTCCTGGTCATGCCCGAGCGCAATTGCCATCCCCTGCCTCCCGGAATGAGTCCGGCTTTGGGCGTCGTCGCCGAGCCACTGTCCATAGGACTCTGGGCGGTCACGCTGGCCGGACGGATCGAGGTCAAGACCGTCGGCATCCTCGGCGCGGGGCCCATCGGGTTGAGCGTCCTCCTAGGGGCAAGGCACAAGGGCGCCCGGGCCATTTATGTTACCGAGAAGGTCAAAGCCCGCCTCTCCGCCGCCAAAGAGGCGGGTGCCGACTGGACGGGGAATCCCGTCCGGACGGACGTAGCGGCCGAGATCCTGCGCCTCGAGCCTTTGGGCCTGGACATCGTCTTCGAGTGCTGCGGCAAACAGGAGGCCCTCGACCAGGCTGTCCGCATCCTCAAGCCCGGCGGGACGCTCGTCTTCGTCGGGATCCCCGTCGAGGAGCGCGTCAGCTTCGACTCGAGCAAGCTCCGCCGCAAGGAGATCCGTGTCCAGAACGTCCGCCGCCAGAACGGGTGTCTGGAGAAGGCCCTCGGACTCCTGGCCGGGGGGACCATCAACGCGGACTTCATCGCCACGCATACGTTCCCGCTCGACCGCGTCCAGGAAGCCTACGAAACCGTCTTCAACTACCGCGACGGTGTCATCAAGGCGATGATCGCCTTCGAATAGGCTTCCTATCGGCGGCGCGCGATATCCAGCCGACAGGATCGTTCCTCTGATGGGGCGGCCAGCCTGATACGCCTCCTGGAGCCCGCGCTCGAGGTGGGCGCACCCTCATTCTTCACAAAGCCTTGACGTCCCCTTGACAACTTTCGGGCCCCCTGCGCCCATATTGCCGTATGGAATGAGGGGAAAACGGAGGCCACGATGAGACATGACAAAGAAGTGCTTCTCAAAGGAACGGCGGCGGTCCTGGCGATCGCCATCCTGATGGTCTTTTCCGCAGGAGATCTCTGGTCGAAGGACCGCGACCGGGGAGCCGAGGTCGTCGTCCAGCGCTCGGATGGCACGTTCCTCGCGGGCGAGCTTCTTGCCGCTCAGGGAAGAACGCTCGTGGTATCGGACCGCGCCTCCGCCCGCGACGTGACGATCGGCATCGAGGACGTCCGGGCGATCCGGATCGTCCGGAGGGCGAACGTCCTCAAGCGAGCCATGAACGGATTCCTCTACGGGGCAGTCCCCGTGGGCGGCCTCGCCCTTCTCGGGAAGGGGAAAGTGTCGGGCCGGCTCACCGCCATAGCCGCCTTCGGGGGGGTCGGAGCGCTCATTGCGGCTTATCGGGGGGCGTCCAGGGGGGCCGATCGGACCGCGGTCCTGGACGGAGCTTCCGCGAAAAGGAGGGACCTCGCCCTGGATAGACTGCGGACCTTGGCGCTATTCGCGGGTCCCCTCCCGGCCGATTTCGACGGGGTCGGGAGGCAACCGAAGCTTGGCACTCTCCTGGACACGAAGGACGGCCGATTCGAGGACCTTGCCGCCCAGCGCCCCCCGAGGTTCCACCTGAGCTTCGAGCCCGCTTACGTCATGCCCAGGGCCGGGGACGCCCATATCCGGCTCTTCAAGGATATGGATTTCGCCGACACGCATCCCGGCGGGAGCTTCTGGTTCTTCGAATATGGGCCCACGACATACCCTCAGGCGACGAACAATACCGTTCTCTCACTGAGAAGCTTCACGGTCGAGTATTCCCTGAATCGTTCCTTCGCCGTCGGCTTCGCATATTCCTATTTCGGAGAGACGAGAGCCGAGGGTTTCCGGATGATCCCCGTGATGTTCCAGGGCGGATCCTATTATTCGGAGCTCTACACCTCCGCGACTTCCGCCGGCGACGGCTACTTCCTCACGGCTTCCTGGAAACCCGTTCCTGACCTTTTTTACAACCGATATTCCTTCAAGCTGGGGGTCGAGATGGGACTCTGCGCGTCATGCGCGACGTTCGGTATGAACGACGGCTACGGAACATCCGTGAGCGGCAGAGTCCTTAGAAGAACGGTCCCTGCCGCCGGGGTCGTCGCCGGATTGGACGCTTATTACGGCCGGAATCTTTCCTTCGGCGTGTGGGCCCGGTATCGCTTCGCGCGAGCCAGCGTTGCGTCGTTCAGCCTCGACGGGTCATACCTTTCGCTTTCCGAGCAAACTGGTGAGATCGCCTTGATCGATGTCCCCGTTACCGTCGCCTTCCCGGCCCATAGAATCGAGCTCGGCGGCCTCGCGACCGGGATCAGCTTCGGATTACACTTCTGATGACAGGACGCCCCTGACGTAGCCCACGGACTCCGCGAGGCCCGGGAGGGGATCCTTTCCGTCCTTCTCGAACTCGAAGGCGGCGGTGCCGCCGCCTTCGTCGAAGTTCCCAGGAAGTCCCTGCGTGTCAACGACTTATGCCCGATCCTTTCCCCGAACGATGGTCCGTGAGCTTATTATACGAGGATAGGAGGAGCGAAGTCAGTTCAATATTCCGCGTGCTCGGTCCGCGCGATGATCTCGTCCTGGAGCTCGCGGCCGCAATCGACGAAGTAGTCGCTGAAGCCGGCGACGCGAACGATGAGATCGCGATACTTCTCGGGATGCCGCTGGGCGTCGCGCAGGGTCTCGGCCGTGACGACGTTGAACTGGATGTGATGCCCGTTCATCCCGAAGTAGCTCCGGACGAGGTGGCCGAGCGCCGCCATGCCCTCGTCGTCGGAGAGAAGCTGGGGCGTGAACTTCTGGTTGAGGAGCGTGCCTCCGGTCCGGATGTGGTCCATCTTGCCGACCGACTTGATGACCGCCGTGGGGCCGCACCGGTCGGCTCCCTGGACGGGCGACACGCCCTCGGAGACCGGCTCGCCGGCCCTCCGGCCGTCGGCCGTGGCCCCGGTGACCTTGCCGAAATAGACGTGGCAGGTCGTCGGCAGCATATCGATGTGATAGCGGCCGCCCCGCACGGTCGGCCTCCCCTCGACGGCCTCGTAAAAGGCGTCGAAGACGCTCCGCATCAGGCCGTCGGCGCGGTCGTCGTCGTTCCCGTACCGGGGCGTCCGATTGAGAAAGAGCCGGCGCAGATCCTCGTGACCCCGGAAATCGGCGTCGAGCGCGGCGCGGAGCTTCCTCAGGGTGACCCTCTTCGACTCATAGACATGCGTCCTGATCGAGGACAGGATATCCGTGATGGTGCCGATCCCGACGCCCTGGATATAGTTCGTGTTGTACCGGGCCCCGCCGGCGTGATAGTCCTTGCCCTTCTCGATGCAATCGCTGATGAGGAGAGAAAGGAACGGCGCCGGGAGCTCCTCCATGTACATCCTCTCGATGACGTTGTTCCCCCGGATCTTGATGTCCACGAAGTGACGGATCTGCTTCCGGTAGGCCTCGAAAAGCTCGTCGAAGGTCCTGAACTTCGCCGGGTCCCCCGTCTCGAGTCCGATCCTCTCCCCGGTCCGCGGGTCGACGCCGCCGTGGAGCGTGATCTCGAAGATCTTGGGCAGGTTGAAATACCCGGTCAGCAGGTAGGCCTCCTTGCCGAAGGCGCCGGTCTCGACACAGCCGCTCGAGCCGCCGTCACGGGCATCCTCCAGGGACTTGCCGGCCCGGACGAGCTCCTTGACGATAGCCTCGCTGTTGAAGATCGAGGGCTGTCCGTACCCCGTCCGAACGATGCGCAGGGCCCGGGCGAGGAAATCGTCCGGCGCCGCGGCGCCCAGCTGGATCATCGAGCTCGGCTGGAGGAGCCGCATCTCCTCGATGACGTCCAGGATGAGGTAGGACAGCTCGTTGACGCCGTCCGTCCCGTCCGTCCGCAGGCCCCCGAGATTGATCAGGGCGAAATCGGTGTAGGTCCCGCTCTCTTCGGCGGTCACGCCGACCTTGGGCGGGGCGGGTTGGTTGTTGAATTTTATCCAGAAGGCTTCGAGAAGCTCCCGGGCGCCTTCGCGCGTCAGGCTCCCGTCGGCCAGGCCCTTTCTGTAGAAGGGCAGAAGGTGCTGGTCCAGCCGGCCGGGATTGAACGCGTCCCAGGTGTTGTATTCCGTGATGACCCCGAGGTGGACGAACCAGTAATACTGGAGGGCCTCCTGGAATGTCCGGGGGGCATGGGCGGGGACGCGTTCGCAGACCTCGGCGATCGTCCTCAGCTCTTTCCTGCGGCTCGGGTCCTTCGCGGTCTTCGCCAGGGCGCGGGCCGCCTCCGCGTGGCGGCGGGCGTAGGCGATGATGGCATCGGCCGCGACGGCCATCGCCTTGAGCTCCTCGCTCTTGTCCAGGGCTTCGGGATCATTGAAGAAATCGAGCTTCGCGAGCGACGCCTCGATGTCCTTCTTGAGATCCCGCATCCCTTTCCGGTAGATCTTTCCGTCGAGGACCGTGTGACCGGGCGCCCTCTGCTCCATGAACTCGGTGAAGACGCCCGCCTCGTAGGCGGCCTTCCATTCCGGCGTCATCGCGGCCATGATGCGGTCCCTCATCGAACGGCCCTTCCAGAAAGGGATGATCGTCTTCGCGTAGAGCCTCTTCGTCGCGGCGCCGACCTTGAACGAGGTCTTCGGTCGCGTATCGAGGATGTCGAGGTCCTCGAGGCTGTGACAGGTCACCTCGGGATAGGTCGGGGTCGCCTTGGGGGCCGGCCCTCGCTCGCCGACGATGAGCTCGTCGTCGCCGATGGCGACGGCCTTGTGGTCCATGAGATAGGCGAAAGCGAGCCCCCGGCGGAGAGGCGCCGACACCCGGGCGGCGGCATCGCTCGCGTAGAATTCCGTGATGAGCTTGGCCCGTTCGCCCGAGATCGAGGGGACGGCGTTCAGGCTACGATTTCTGAGTCTCCGGATCCTGTCGTTCATCCTAGGCTCCTTTTCCTGCGGGGAGCCCGCGGCGGGCCAACTCCCCGATGATCCGATCCACGGCCTCCGGGGAGGGAACGGCGTACTCGCGGAACTCCGGACCCCTGCCGACGCCCTCGGCTTTCGCCCGCCCCCCCTTGTGATAGGGAAGAACAGTGACCCGCTCGATATTGGCCAGGGGCTTCAGAAAGTCCGCGGTCCGCCGGATGTTCTCCGGGTCATCGTTCACTCCGGGAACGAGCGGAATGCGAATCCGGATCGCCCGCCCCAGCTTCGAAAGGCGTCGCGCGTTCTCCAGGATGATCCGGTTGGAAACCCCGGTGTGCATCTTGTGGCCGGCGTCTTCCATGAGCTTGAGGTCGTAGAGAACCATATCGACCTTCCGGGCGACGCGCTCCAGGACGTCCCAGGCGCCGAACCCGGAGGTATCGAGCGCTGTCCTGAATCCGCGGGCCCAAAGCTCGTCGGCAAGGGCGATCAGGAACTCGGGTTGGGAAAGGGGCTCGCCTCCCGATAAGGTGACTCCTCCTCCCGACGTCTCGTAGAAGGACCGGTCCTTCTCGACCTCGGCGACAAGCTCCCGGACGCTCACGCTCCTGCCGACACAGCGAAGAGCGTCGTACAAACAGGCATCGGCCGCCCGTGATATCCCTTCAGGGCCCGGAAAGGGCCTGCCGATTTCAAGGCGGCGGCCCTTTTTCGAGATCGCGCCCTTGGGAGCGGCCTTTATGCAGGCGCGGCAATCGCCTGCGCACCGGGCCGGAAATTCCATGAGCTCCCGCTCTTTCGATATTCCTTCGGGATTGTGGCACCAGCTGCAGCGGAGCGGGCATCCCTTGAAGAAGATGGTCGTCCGGATGCCCGGACCATCGTGGACCGCGAATCTCTTGATATCGAAGATCAGGCCCTTCAAGGAATTCACTTACCCGAAACTGTAATATATCACATATCAGATGTCAAGCTTCGGTTTTCGTTCCATTATAAGCGCGATCCGGGTTTGGGAGCTATTTCCTGACAGAGAACTCGTAGATGGTCAGGCTCGAATATTTCCGGCCCGGCTCGAGGATGACGGACGGGAATTCCGGGTGATTCGGGGAATCGGGAAAATGCTGGGTCTCGAGACACACGCCGCCATATTGATGGTAGCGCTTACCGCCTTTGCCGACTACCGTGCCGTCCAGGGAATTCCCGGTATAGAGCTGGATCGCCGGCTCGGTCGTGAAGACCGCCATCATGCGCCGGCTGACGGGATCGAACAGCCGCGCCGCCAGCTCCCGGACTCCCCCGCTCTCCCTGAGGATATAGTTGTGGTCATAGCCTCCGGGGATCTCGGCGATCCGCGAACCGATGAGCCGGTTGGTCGCGAAGTCCAGGGGCGTGCCGGCGACATCGGCGCTTCCGCCCGTCGGAATACGGTCCCCGCCGACGGGCGTATACGAATCCGCGTTGAGCATGAGCTTGTGGCCGAGGACGTCGCCCGTCCCTTCCCCGGAAAGGTTGAAATAGGTGTGGTTGGTCAGATTGACGGGCGTAGCCTGGTCGCTTGCAGCCTCGTACGCGATCCGCAGCTCGTTCGCCCTGGTCAGGGTGTATGTAACGGAGACCTCAAGATTCCCGGGATATCCCTCTTCCCCGTCCCGGCTCACATAGCCGAACCTGACGCCCACCGCGTCAGCTTCCCTCACCGGCTCGCCCAACCAGACGGCCTTGTCGAATCCGCATGCGCCGCCGTGTAAATGATTCGGACCGTCGTTCAACGCCAGTCTGTATTCCCTGCCGTTCAGGGTGAAGCGCCCCCCGGCGATGCGGTTGGCAAAGCGTCCGACGGTCGCCCCGAAATAGGCGCCGGACCCGAGATAGCCGTCCAGGGAATCGAACCCGAGCGCGATGTCGCCCGGGACGCCTTCCCCGTCGGGGACTTCGAGCGAAACCAGGGTCGCCCCGCAGGTCATGAGCCGCGCCCTGACTCCCGACCCGTTGGTCAAGGTGAACAGATCGACGGCCGTTCCATCCGGGAGACGGCCGAAGGGTTCCCGCCTGACGTCCATCTCCGCCCTTCCTTCCCCCGAGGCTTCCCGGGACGCCTCCTCCTTTCCGCAGGACAGGATCCCGAGGAGCGCGGCCGCAAAAAGGGTCCCCATCAAGACCTTGTTGGGAGTTCCCCCCATTCGACCTCCGTCTATTTTTTCATCTTCTCCAGTGTCGCGACGATGTTCCTGACGTTGGGGGCTTCGGGGTTTTGCGGGTCGAGCTCGAGGAACTTGTTCAGGTTTTCGAGGGCCTTGGGATAATCCCCCTTGTTGAGATAGACCAGGCCGAGCCGGTAATACGGCTTGGACCAGGTGCTCTTGATCTTGGTCGCCATCTCGAAATACTGGATGGCCTCGTCGTTCTTCTGGTTGGAGAAGAAGATCTCGCCGACGTTGTAGGCCGCGGCCTCGTCCTCCGGAGAGATCTGGAGGGCCCGGGCGAAATGCTGGCTCGCCTTCTCGAAATTCCCTTCCTTCAGGGCCAGCTCCCCCAATCCGGAAAGGGCTCGGATGGCCGAGGCGTTGTCCTTCGGGGCCGCCGGGTCGGCGGGCAGGGACTTTTCAAGGACGATCCCGTACTCGGTCTCGGCCCGCACCGTGTCCCCTTTCTTCACGCTGGCAGAAGCGACGTTGAGACGGACCTGATAGAGGTCCGGGTACTTGACGAGGAACTCGTCGATAGATCGCGAGGGCCTCATCGAGCTTCCCCTCCGCCGCTAGGGCGTTTCCCCTGTCGATGGCTTCCAGCCCCGCCGTGTCCGACTGGAGGGCTTCGACCTGGGTCGCCTTCTTCAGGACGAGCTCCACCGGATCGTTCGCCCGGAGCTGGCGGACCTCCTGCGTCTGGACGGCGGCGACGAAGCCTTCTTTCGAGGCCGTGAACTTCCAGATGCCGGTGCCGAGGCCGGCGACGGCGAAGTGACCCTTCTTGTCCGATTTCGCGTCGAACCGCACGTCCCCGCCCTGGATCTCGATGACGATGATCGCCCCTTCGACGGCGGCGCCGGACTCGTCCTTGACGAAACCGCTGACCCGGCCCCGGCCCAGGCCCTCCTGGGCGGCGAGGATCGCCGGGCGACGCTATCATCATGAGGGCCAGTCCCGCGACGAGCGGAAGGCCCCGGGAGCCCTTATTTGTGTATCGTTTCATGACTACCTCCTCAGGCTTTCAGGGTTTCTTCTTGGGCAGGAGATCGATCTTCTTCATGATCTCAGGTTGGTTGGGGTCGGCGGTCAGGGAGCGTTCCCAGACGGCCCGGGCCTCCTCGAGCCTGCCGAGACCGAAATAGCTGTCTCCGACGAAGTTCAGGAGGGTGGTGTTGGCTCCGTAATGGGCCACGGCAATATCGTAGATCTCGATGGCGCGGGCGAATCGCCCGGATTCCCGGGCGGCCCGGCCGGCCGTCAGATAAACCTCGTATCTTGCCGGCTTCTCCTGCCCGAGATAAGGGGCGAGCAGGGGATCGATAGCGGCGGCGGCCCCAAGGGCCAGCAGGGCCCTGGCCAGGTCCGCGGCGGTATCCTCGGACGGCTTCCGGCTGTGGGCGGATTCAAGGCTCGCCCGGGCCTCCTCGAACCTCCCCAGGTTGAAGAGCTGGAGCCCGATGAGCCGGGCATAGAGGGGATCGGCGGGCTCGGGGAGGATCCTCGCGTAGATCCAGGGCCGCGGAAGGGCGGCCGCGAACGTCACGTCGAACTCGTCCCGGGCCGCGACAACCTCGGCCCCGTCGGCGACGAACGAGACCTGGATCCGGTAGTGGTCCGGCGGGAAATCCGCGAGCGGGAAGGATTCGATGATATCCGGGAGCAAGGCGTATTCGGCGGCTTTCCGGACCGTCTCCCGGAAGGGCTGGTCCTGCCGGAAGAAGGCGTATTTCACCTCGCCCTTCGACCGGAGCTCGTCTCCGAGTCCGAGGAGCTGGAACGCCACGGACAGCGTGTCCTTCGGGAGGAATACCCGGCCCGGCTGGCAATAAAGCTGGCGGTTCGCCAGGCGGAACGGGCGGATCTTCAGGTTCGCGGTGTCGGCGGGTCCGACGTTATGGGCCAGGATCGGGGCGGTCATCAGGACCCCGGCGCCCTCCTCCGGGATGCGGAGCGTCTGCTCCAGGGAGGTGAACTCCTTGGACACCTCGTTCTTGACGAGGATCGACAGCTTGTAATTCCCGGGGACGAGGATGAACACATCCTGGAGGTCGAAGGGCTGGTTGCTCCGGGCGACCATCTCCTCCTCCCCCCACTCGAGGTTGACGGTCTTGTCGAACTGATAGACGTGGCGGCCCTCGGTCGTCGTCACGTTCCCGTTGACCTTGAGCACCGTATAGAACTTCTTTTCGTAATCGTTGACGGACAGGCGCTTGGGCTCGATGACGTAATGGACGAAGTTCATCCCGTCCGGGCCGCGAAGGACCTTGACCAGGAAGTCGCTGTCCAGGTAGTTGGCGCTGTATTCGACCTCGACGACGTCCTTGTATTCGAGGAACTTCCGGGCGTATTTTTCCTCGACCATCCGCAGGGCGGCCGTTTCCACCTTCTGGAGCATCATGTCCGAGACGAGCGAAGGCCGGCCGTAGACGCTCGCCTGCTCTCCCGGGATGAGGGACATGGAGGTGTCGGCCAGGATGGGGTCGATGTCCCGGAGCTTCATATAGGCCTCGTAATAGTCCGTCGAGCTTCCGATGTAGCCGGCCATCAGGGCCTGGGGACCGTCGTTGGTCGGGCTATACAGCTTATAGGTGCCGGAGCCGCCCTCCCGGAAGAAAAGGAGGTTGAAGCCCGGCGGCAGTCCCATATCGGTCTTTCCCTGGTAGAACCAGATCTCGCAATCGTAGAGCTCCCCTTTGCTCGTCATGCGGTTGATATCGTTCGGCTCGCCCAGGATGATGTAGATCCGCCCGCGGTCGGTCCGCCAGCCCGGCATCGGCGCTTCCCGGCCCAGAAAATGGTCGGCGTAGTTGATGCGGCGGTAATGCTCGGTCTTGAACTCGTTCTCCGGGGAGGCGGGCGTCGGGTCCCGGTGCTTCCAGAAGGCCTCCATGAAAAGGTCGCGCTCCCGGTCCGTCAGGAGCTGCTTGAAGACATCCCGCTCCGTCGGCGCGATGATGTAAACGACCTCCTCATCGAGCCACTTCCGGTAGCGCTCGGGGAGATTGACGGCGGCGGAGGCCGCCGCGAGCCCGGCCCACGCCGCCAGGAGCAGGATCGCAAGCCGAATAAAACGGAATTTCGTTCTCAAGAAGTCTCCTCGGGTCACAAGGCCCTACCCATGATATAGGATATATCAACGCTCATCAAGGGAAGGGCGTTCCGTGGGGGTCGCCTCTATCGCCAGGAGGTCCTGAGCCGGGCCAGTTCGACGCCGTCGGACTTCCGGATGATATCGTGAACGAAGGCGCCGTCCGGGCCGTACGGGACCTGGACCCCGGCGACGACCTCTTCGCCGTAGAAGGCTTCCGCCTTGTAGACGACTTCGACCTCGGCGGGCCGCTTGGTCCTGAGGACATCCTCCGGCATGCCCTCGAGGGCCCAGTGGACGTAAACGACGTTGTTGACGTGCCGGTTGAAATCCAGGTCCCTGTCGAGGACCCTGAAGGCCGCCTCCCGGTCCCTCCGGGCGGGGGCGGGCAGGCGTTCGAAGTCGTCGGCGATCGCCCGGCGGTCGAGGATGTGCTCATCGAGGAAGACCGTGTCCATGCGGACCGGCTGTTTCTCGGCCATGGATATGATGAGCCAGGAGGTCGTCGCCTCGAGGAGCAGGCAGCCGTCGCGGTCCCTGACCTCGAAGTCCCGGAGGGCGAAAACGCCCTTCTTGCCCGACGGCCATGTCTGGACCTCGACCGTTTCCCCCATGGCCGGATAGCGGTATGTCCGGACATGGTAGCGGGAAAGCACCCAAGTCAGGCCCTTGGCCTGGAGGTCGAAGATGGAGACCTTGAGGAGGGCCGCATGTTCCCGGGCGACATCCTGGAGGAGGTCGAGGAGGAACGTCAGCCGGGCCTTTCCCTCGAAATCGACGTTGAACGTGTATACCGGAAATCGTTTCGTGAAGGTCCTATCCATGGGTCAGGTCCTCCCGCTCCGGCGACCCGTCCCCGGCCCCGCGGCGTTGGCGACGAGCTCGAGGACCTGAACGACGTTCATGTCCAGCCCGTAGTGCTTGATGACGTCGGTCAGGCCGTCCACACAGTTGTGGCACATGGTGCAGACGGCTTTGGCCCCGGTCGCCCGGAGCTGGTCGGCTTTGAATTTGGCGGCCTCGAGCCGGAGGGGGCGGTACTCGACCATCGACAGCAGGCCTCCTCCGCCCGTGCAGCAGTAGTTTTCCGTGCGGTTGGGATACATCTCCCGGAAATCGGCGCAAACCGCTTTAAGGACCCGGCGGGGCTCCTCGGTGATGCCCCCGGAACGGGCGATGTTGCAGGAATCGTGGAATGTCACGGGGCCCGGGTTCTTCGACCGGTCGACCGCGAGCCGGCCCCCGGCGATGTATCGGTCGAGCGTCAGGACGACCGATTCCATCGGGAGCCTCTGGTCGACTCCCGCCCAATTGAAGCCTTCCCAGCGCGTCGAGCGGTATCCGTGGCCGCACTCGGAGATGACGATCTTCCGGACGCCCAGGCGTTCCGCGGCCTCGTAGACGTTCTTCGCGACCCAGCCGCCGAGGGCGTCGTCCCCGGAGAAAAGGCCGAAGTTGGTCATGTCCCATCCGCTCTCGGGCAAGGTCCAGGACTCCCCGGCCAGATGGAAGACCTTGGCCGCATGGGCGATCGACCGGGGGTCGAACTTGATCTCGCGGGGATTGATGACGTAAAGGATCTCGCGCCCGCGCTTTTCGAGGGGTATTTCGATCGACGGATCATCGAGCTCGGCCCGGAGCTCGTCCTCCATCCATTTGAGCGTTTCAACGTAATCCTCGCCGGTGACGGCCATCTGGTTTCCGGTCTCCCATTGATCCCGGCTGACGTTGAACACGCCCTCGGGGACGATGCCGAGCTCGGTGAGGAGGCCGCGCGTAAAACGGACGAGGAGCGCGGTGTCCACGCCCATCGGGCAGGTGAACGTGCACCGCCGGCAGGCGCTGCAGGTGCCGAAGACGACGTCCTTGAGCCGGACGAGGTCCTCGTCGGAGACCGGGGCCCAGGCATGAACCCACCACGGAAGGACGCGGCCGGTCCAATCCAGGCGCCGCTTGAACACCCGGCGGAGCTGATCCGCCTTCCAGACCGGCGCCATGGCGGGGTCGTCCGGCCGGGCCAGGAAGTAATGGCAGGCTTCCGCGCAGCGGCCGCAATGGACGCAGGCAACGAGCGAGCTCGCAATCTGGCGGTTCATCCTCTTGCGGAGGAGCTCGACGAAGCGGGCGGCGTTGCCCGCGCCCGGCTCGAAGGTCTTCAGCCGGCCAGAGACTACGGAGGGGAGCTTGTCGGCCCGGGCCTTAATTTGAGACTTTGTCTCCAGCGGGACGGAGACGGCCGGGGCCCGGGGGACCTTCTTTGCCCGGCTCACGCTCCGCCTCCCGCCGAAATGCGCTTCCCGGGAAGCACGCCGCGGTGGCCCATGGTCCGGCCGAGGAAGAAATGGGTGAAGGGGTAATACAGGTAATGACCGATCTTGCTGAACGGCACATAGATAAGAAAGAAGGCCGTCAGTCCGAAGAAGGCGATAAGGGGGACCTCGGAACGGGCGGGCTCGTTGGGAACGGCCAGGACCCCGGCCGCGAAGAACAGGATCATCAGGATGAGGGAGAAGTAGTCATCCGGCGTGCTGACGGCCCGGACGACGGGATTCGTGAGGCGCCGGTACAGGCGCGCCAGGCCGGTGAGGAACGCCGCGCCGATGACGGCCTGGAAGGCCAGGACGACGGCCCGGAGCTCGAACAGCCGGGGCGCGTAGGGAATGATGAACGTGGCGGCGATGGCCGCCGCGACGCCGAGATGGAAGATCATGAACTGGATATGGACGAGCCTTCCTCGGCGAGGGGCCTCGCCCGGCCCGGGCGCCGCGATGCGCAGGAGCGAGCGCCCGACGCCGGCCGCCTCCCGGCCCTCGGCGAAGGTCCGTTCCTTGCGGGACCGGAAATGGAGGAGCCAAACCAGGCGGACCGTATAGACCGCGGCCATAAGGAGGAGGGCCGCGATCTGGACCTCGTTCTCGAGAAGCCGAAGCAATTCGCTCATGATAAACCGAAGGCGCATTATACCCCTTTCATTCGGACGCGACAAAGCCTCCTAAAAGGGACTCCGACCTAACTGGGAACACAATACGTGTATCCTGATTTCCCCGTTTCCCCTATCTGAGGGGGAATATCAGGAAGACGGCGAGATCCCACAGTGTGTGGCTGATGGCCACAAGAAATACGGACCCGGAGCGCTGGTAGAGGACGCCCCAAAACAGCCCGCAGACGGCGGCGGCCAGGACAAGGACCGGGTTCCCGCTCGCGACATGGACCGCCGTATATACAGCGACCGTGAACGGCAGGGCCGCGTTCCCGAGCTTCTTTTGCCACGTCCTCTGGAGATGCCCGCGCCAGAAGAGCTCCTCGCCGGGGCCGATGACGAGCAGGAGCAGAAGTCCGACCCGCACGGCCGGGACCCCGGCTTTGAGCGCATAAACGGCACTGATGTCCTCTCCCCCCATGGGGAGGAACCGGCGGACGAGGATGCCGCCGAGATAGAAGACGCCGAAGAGCGACGCCGCGGAGAGCGCTCCGAGGGCGGCCTTCCTGAGGGGTCGGGTCCGCACATCCTCGCGGAGCGACGGCCAAATACCCCGGATCGGCCGCGAACGCCGACACGACGAGGACCGCGACGACGAGACCCATCGCCCACCAGAAATCGAGAGGGCCGAGCCTCCGGAAATGGAGAAGGAAGGGGAACAGCGTCAGGGCCAGGACGATGGGGACATAAGCCCGGAGGCGGCCGGACCCCTTCACCTGAGGACCCCGAGGGCTTCGACGCCGGCGTGGAGCCAGAGCGCCGCCGTGCACAATAGGCCGAAGAGCAGATTGTAGCTTGCCGTCGCGCCGTCGAGGATGACGAAATCCATCGGCTTTTCGGGCGCATGCCTCCGCAGGGCCCTCTTCCAGAGAACGAGGGCCCGGGGAAGGGCGGCGAGGACGATGAGGAAAGCGGGGGGAAGCGGCGGAAGGGGCAAGGCGACCAGGCGCGGGACGACCACGAAGGCGATGATGAGCCCCATGGAGCCGAAAAGGAGGAAGCCGTAATAAACAAGAGAGCCCCGGTCCCCCAGTCGATAAGCCATCGTATAGACCTTGAGCCCGCTGTCGGAGACCGAGTCCCGCCAATTGTTGGCATGGAGGATGGCGATGACGAGCATGGCCGTGGGAACCGTCCAAACCATCGGCAGCCAGGAGAAGGAGCCGGTCTGGACGACCCAGGCCCCGAGCGCGCCGAGGATGCCGAAATCCAGGAACACCGCGAGATCGCCGAGCGCCCGGGACTTGAAGAACGTGTAGAAGACCCCCACGGCGACTCCCGCAGCCCCGACGCCGAGCAGGACCGGCCCTGTCATCCTGACCAGCCAAAGCCCGATGGCGACTGCCCGCCGCGAAGAGGACGGCGGAAGCGGCCGCGACCTGACGGCCCGAGAGCCAGCCGCGGACGATGGCGCCGCTGACCGGCGTAACGTCAGTGTCCAGCCCGTGCCGGAAGTCGAAGACATCGCTCAGCATGTTGGCCGCCGAGTGGAGGATCATCATGGCCAGAAAGGCCAGGAAAAAGCGGAACGCGTCGAGGCGCGCTCCCCCCATGACGACGGCGAGCGACGTCCCGAAGATCACGGGCATCGTCGAGGCCGGCAGGGCCCACGGCCGGGCCGCGGTCAGCCATTTCCTGGCGGCCGACGGGGCCGCCGTCCTTCCGTCCTTCATCCGGGCTCCTCTCGCATCCTATATATAGGGTCTCGGTCCGGATTTCAAGCGGAGGAGGCCCGAGTGTTGACATCGGGTGACGGAGCCGCTATATATGGACGAGCTGAAGGAGAGTGAACATGAAAACAACGACCCATGGATTGGACCGCAGGGCGTTCCTCAAGCGCGGACTGATCGGCCTCGCGGGAGCGGGAGCCGCCATCGTGCCCGGGGCCTCGGCCCGGGTCCGGCAGGCCGCGGCCGCCGCGAAAGCCCCCGTCATCACCCGCAAGCTCGGGAGGACGGGCCTCGTCCTGCCCGTCGTATCCATGGGCGTCATGAACGCCGACAACGACGGCCTCGTCCGGGCCGCCCTCGACGCCGGGATGGTCCACCTGGACACCGCCCACGGATATCAGCGGGGACGGAACGAAGAGATGATCGGCCGGGTCCTCACGGGCCGGCCCCGGGATTCCTTCGTCATCGCCACCAAGGTCTGGGAGGACGAGAAGTTCGCCGGCCTGCTCGACCTGAGCCTCAAGCGCCTCGGCCTCGATCACGTCGACATCCTCTACGTCCACGGCCTCGGCTCACGGAAAGAGGTCCTGTCCGAGCTGAACCTCCGCAACGTCGAAGCCGCCAAGAAGAGCGGAAAGGCCCGGTTCGTCGGCGTTTCCTGCCACGGAAACGAGCCCGAGGTCATCCGGGCGGCCGTCGAAGCCAAGGTCTACGACGTCGTCCTCACCGCCTACAATTTCCGGCAGAAGAACATCGCCGACCTCGACAAGGCCATCCATGAGGCCGTCCAGGCCGGAGTGGGGATCGTGGCCATGAAGACCCAGGCCGGAGCCTTCTGGGACAAGGGCCGGAAGGACCCCATCAACATGACCGCCGCCCTGAAGTGGGCGCTGAACAATCCCGATATCACGACCGCCATCCCGGGCTTCACGACCTACGACCAGCTCAAGACGGACGCCGCCGTCCTGACCGACATCACGCTGACGGAGAGCGAGAAGAAGGACCTGAGGCTGGAGGTCCAGACCGGCGGGCTCTACTGCCAGCAATGCGGGACCTGCCTCGCCCAGTGCCCCAAGGGCCTGCCCATCCCCGACCTGATGCGCGGCTACATGTACGCCTACGGCTACAGGAACCTCGAGGCCGCGCACGATACGGTCGCCTCGTTGAGGCTCCCGGAGGATCCGTGCGGGGATTGCTCGACCTGCCGGTCGGATGCGCCTCCGCCTTCGACGTCAAGGAAAGGGTCTCCGACATCGCCCGTCTCGGGCGCATGCCCGGCGACTTTTTCGCGTGAGCGGCCGCCCGCCGCGGCCCGGCTATAAGCGGACGGGCCGCCCGGTCCGGATGGACTTGAAGGCGGCGTCGATGACCTTCATGTTCGCGACGGCGTCGTCCGGAGGGTACCGGAGCCGGCGCCCCCGCATGACGCCTTCCCCGAAATGTTCGACCATGCGCGCGTACTGGTCGTTCGCCGGGAACGGGATCGTCCGCATCCTCTCTCCGGCGACGAGACGGATCTCCGTCTCGAAGTGCTTGGCCGAAAAGGCCCGCTCGAGCGACGAGAGAGCCCTTCGCTGCCGGCGACCTCCAGATAGCTCCGGAACTGGGATTCGAAGCCGCCGCACAGCGAGGCGAAGCGGTTTCCGGGAAATTCGAGAAGGAGCTCGGTTTCCGTGTCCACGCGATGTTTCGGGTGGAAGCGGGCCCGGGCGAAGACCGAGACCGGCTCGGCGCCGAAGACGAGGCGCGCCGCGCTGACGGGGTAACAGCCGATGTCGTAAAGGGCGCCGCCCCCGAACTCCGGTTTCCATCGGTAATCGTCGAGCGGCCGCGTCGAAGAGGAACGTGAACACGGACCGGACGGACCGGACCTCGCCGACGGCTCCCTGCGCGATGAGCCGGAGCGCCCGCTCCATCCGCGGATGGAAGCGGTACATGAACGCTTCCATCAGGAGGACGCCCGCCTCCGCCGCCGCTGCCGCCATCTTCCGGACCTCGGCGGCGTTCATGGCCATGGGTTTTTCGCACAGGACGTGCTTCCCCGCCCGCGCGGCCCGCACGCTCCATTCCCTGTGCAGATTGTTCGGGAGGGGGACGTAAACGGCGTCGATATCGGGGTCGTCGAGGAGGGCCGCGTACCCCGAGTATACCTTGGGGATCTCGAAGCGCGCCGCCCATTCTTTCGCCTTGCGGGGGTTCCGCGAGGCTATGCCCAGGAGCCGGCCGTTCGACGCGCCGTGGATGGCCGGGATGAGGGCGCGCGCGGCGATGCCCGCGCAGCCGAGGATGCCCCAGGCGACCTTCTTCGCCATGTCCGGCCCCTTATCCTTTCTCTCCGTCACGGTACCCCGGACGCGCCCAGGGCAGGGAGTCGTTCCCGAAGAACGGCTGGAGGCCGGCCCGGACCGTCTTCATCTCGTCCGCGTCCATGGGCCTGAAGTCCCGGGCGAGGGCGGCGTTCTTCCTGACGATCTCGACTCCGTCCGTCCCGATGACGGCCGCCGTGACGTGGGGCAGGCTCAGGGCGTACCGGATGAGGGTTTCCGGAGCGACGTCCTTCACGGTCTCCCGGGCCGGATGACCTTGATGACGTCGATCCCCAGGCCCTTTCGGGCCGCGGCCGGGATGGCCGCCCTCTCGAGGTCCCCCTCCGTCCCCTCGTAATGATCGAGGGCGATGAGCATCGCGTCGAGGTCGTGGCGTTCGGCCATGGCGGTCATCGCCGCGGCCGATTTGTGCCCGGAGAAGCCGATGAACCGGGTGATCTTCTCGTCCCGGGCCTTGACGAGGGCTTTTAGGACGCCGTTGGGGGCCCCAATGGCTTCGACGTCATCGAGGGACTCGACCTGGTGGATCTTCCAGACGTCCAGCCTGTCGGTCCGGAGGCGCTCCAGGCTCTCCTCGAGGTCGCGCATCGCCTCGTCGTAGGTCCGGGCATGCGTCTTGGTTGACAGGAATACCTCGTCCCGCCGCCCGGCAAGGACGAGTCCGAGGCGCTCCTCGCTGATCGTCGTCCCGTCCGCATAATCATGGGCGGTGTCCCAGTAGTAAAGCCCGTTGTCCAGGGCGCAGGTGAGGATGGCGACGCTCGTTTCCGGGTCGGAGACGGCGCAGAACCGGCTACCGGCGCCGAATCCGATGAGCGGGACCGAGACGCCCGTCTTTCCGAGAGGACGCGTCGGCAGGCCTTTGGGGTCGTAGCCCCGTTTCGGGCCCGGAGCGACGCCCCGGCCGGGGACCGCCCCGAGGGCGATGGGCGCGGCCGCGCAGGTCTTGAGGAATTCTCTTCGCTTCATGGTTTCCCCTCCTTCGCCTCAGAAAGATGTCGTGAACGACAGTCCGACCGTCCTGCCGGCCGCCGGGAAGCCGTAGCGCTCCTGATATTCCGCGTCAAGGACGTTCCGGACGAAGAGCGCGGCCTGGAGCCGCCGGAAAAGCGGGAGCCGCCCTTCGACATCCACGCGCAGATAGCCCGCCTGCGTCCGGACCCGGAGGTCGGTGTTGTAGAGAGTATTGTCGTTGTAGATGACCTTCTGCTTCGATACGGCCTGGGCGAACACGGCGACGCTCGCGTTCCGGCGGGTCCTGAACCGGAGGCCGGCGTTCGCCGCATGCCGCGGGAGGCCGGGGATCTCATGGAAGCCCCGGTCCGCCGCGGCCAGGAAGAGGCTCTGGAACGTGTCCCCGGACGTCCGGCTCCGCTGGAAGGTATAGTTCGCGAACGCGGACCATCCCCGCCCCAGGGATTGGACCGCCTCGGCCTCGAAGCCGTAGATCCGCCCGCGGCCGATGTTGTAGGCGACGTAATTGATGAGGTCGAAATGGATGTAGCGCCTGATGTCGTAATAATAGGGGGAAAGCTCGATCCTCGTCCCGGTCGGGAGCGTTCCGCGCCAGCCGGCCTGGGCCATGATCCCGTCCTCTCCGTGGAATGGGATGTTCCCCGTATAAACTCCCGCATCGATGGAGTAATGCCAATAGTGCTCAGGCGCGGACGGCATGCGAAGGGCCCGGGCCAGGCTGACATAGAACAGGCTCCCGTCCTTGCCGTTCCGGACCAGCTTGATCGACGGGGCGGGCCCGCTCAATTTGATGTCCGGGATGCCTTCGAGGCGTCCCGAGGGCCCGGCGACCCCGTTGTAGGATAGGAACCGGACGCCCGGCGTCAGGGACCACCTCCTGTTCCCGAGGCGGATGTCGTCCATCGCGAAGAATTCCAGGTTCCTGGCCTCGACGTAAGAGCCCAGGCTGTACGGCTCCCGGAAATCGTCGAAATAGTTGTGCTCCCCGTTGTCGCGCAGGTGGGAATATTCCAGCCCGGCCCTGAGGACGTGGTTGCCGAGGTCATGCCGGTACTCCGCCAGGAATCCCTGCGAACGGTCGTCGCGGAAAAGCTTGTGGAAGGTCCTCGAGAGAGCGTCCCGCGTGTTGAGCGCTTCGCGGTTCCCGAAGTTCTTCCAGAGAGAGATCTTCAGGAGTCCGGCGTCCGCGACGCTTTGTTCATATCCCAGATTGAACAGCCATTTCGACTTCGTCCAGCGGCTGTCCGGCTCGGGATACGCGCCCATCCCCCCGTACATGAATTCCCCGTCGGAGGCCCGGAATTCCGGGTCGAGGGGCCGGACGTAATCGGCGCTGTCGGGGCTCTTGGCGACCCTGTTGGCCACGATGAAGCCCTTGCGGATCCGGATGAACGAGATATCCGCGGTGAGGCGCCTCCGAATGGAGAGATCGTAGCCGAGATGGAGGTCGGCGTTCCCCTGGATCATATCGCCGTTCCGAAGATACCCATCGCTCCAGGCTGAGCCCGCGGCGAAGCTGTACTCCAACGCGCCCGGCTTGAAGGCGTGGAAGATGTTAATCCCGCCCGTGCCGTAACTCGCCATCGAGGCCTCGAGCTCGGTCACGGACCGGCCCGTCGGCGGCCTTCGGGGGACGAGGTTGATGATGCCCCCGAGCACGTTCCCGTAACGGGGGTCACCGACGCCCTTGACGATCTCGATGCGGTCGACGTTGGCCAGCGGCATCATGGTGAAATCGATGAAATAGCCGCCCGCCGCGCCCGAAGTATTGAGGGGGCGGCCGTTCCTGAGGACCTTGATCCTCCGGGCGCCCAGCCCCCGGATCTTGATGGAGTCGTCGTCCATAGCCGCGCCCACTTCCTGGATGCGCTGGACGTCCACGCCGGGCTGTCGCTCGAGAGCCGTGTCCACCGTCGTCCCGATGCTGAGGGGGAAGAGCTCGGGTTTGACCACGGACATGTTCGGAACCTCGACGTCGCGGGCCTTCTCGATGACGTCGATGATGATCTCATCAAGCTGGAAGAGCTTGGTATTCCCGGCCTTCTCTTCGGTCTTCGGCTTTTCTCGGGGCTTGTCCTTCTTTTTCCGCTTGTCTTCCTGCGGCGACCAGCCAGGAGGAGGCTCGAGCAGACGAGCGCGACGATGGCTCCCCTGGCGATCGCTTTCCCCGTATTCATGAATATCTTCCCGGGTGAACTTCGGGTCCCCGGCACTCGGCCGGGGTAAAGGTAGCAAGCGGGGAGGACCTTGTCAAGGAACCGCGCCGCCGCGAAATGCCCCTTGTACAGGACCGGTATCCATGCCATACTCGCCGCAAGGATATCTTGAAGATCTTGGGAAGAGGGGACACGATTGAAAAAAACGGCTGTCGGTCTTTTGCTGTTCTTCTGTGCTTTCGCGCTCGCGTCGGCCCAGCATATCGACGTCACGTCGCCCAAGGGCGGCGAAATCTGGCTGTTGGGAAGCTCAAAGGTCATCACGTGGACCGCCAAGAATTTTCCGGCGGGCACCCTGGCCCGGCTGACGTTGCTCCTGAACGGGGCAAAGGTCGGGGACATCGCCATCAAGGTCCCGATTACTCAGGGAAGCTGGACCTGGGCCAAGGCAGGAGACTTCATCGGGGGAACGGCGGCCGCGCAGAAAGGGTACGCGGTCAGGGTCCGGGACATGAACAACGCGTTCCAGGGCGATAAGAGCCCCGCGACCTTCACCCTCGACTCGCTTGCGGCCATCGATAAGTCCGCCCTGGTCGTGAGCCCGGCGCCTCCAGCGGGATCTCTCAGGGCCATCAACGCGATCCCCGTCTCGAGCCCTGCCCAGGGCCTGGCCATGGAGCCGGGAACGGAGTTCTTCGTCGCCTGGGACAAGTCCAAGATCGCCGCTTACCCGCAGGTCGCCCTGGACGTCTTCACTCCCGACAAGAAAACGAAGGTAGGTCCGATCGGCACCGCGCCCAGTTCGCTGAGGGACAACACCGGGAAGTACGAGGCCATCATCTTCAACGCCCGTTACGAGTGGGGTAAGGATTACGCCATCCGCGTCGCCACGCCGGACGAAAAGCACATCGGCTGGAGCGGGGTCTTCCATATCATCCCGCTCGATGCGGTGCCCCAGACCGACATCTTCACCGGCTCGCACACCGTGGCCTACCTGGGGACCGGCCAGTCGGATTGGCTCGGGTGCCTGAACACGATGGGCCAGGGCGCGAACATGCCCCCCGCCGGTTACTGGGCGGTGGGCTGGGAGAACGCCAATGACGACCCGGCCGGACCGTGCTGGACATACGTCGGCCACGTTTACCGGACGATCGTCGACCCGTCCGGCATCTACCAGGGCTTCAAGGTCACCAAGGCCCTGCTCCGTTTCGCCGTCACCCAGGGAACGAAGCAGACGCTCTACGTCCTGCGGCGCGACGCCCCGGGCGACGCGTTGGGCGTCGCGGCCACCACGGTGGCGACCATCGGCGCCTGGGAGTTCGGCCATACCAACGAGGTCGATGTCACGGCCGTCGTCCAGGCGTGGTGCACCGGTCAGAGCCCCGAACTACGGCCTCATCATCAGGGGCGGCAACGAGAACTACGACCACAACAACGTCAAGGCCCGCTGTCTTATCACCCAGCCCCAGCTCGTCATCACCCAGACCGTTTATAAATAGGCCAGCAAAATAAGAAAGGGGCCCTCGAAGGGCCCCTTGTATTCCATTCGAGATCGAAGGACGGCTTAGACCTTCGCCATCTTCTTGAGGAACGCCGGATCGACGTCTACGCCGAGGCCGGGGGCTTCCGGAAGGGTGATCACGCCGCTTTTGACGGTCATGCCGCCGATGACCGGATCGACCACGTGGTCCGCGTTCCCGTCGAGGTCGGCATAGACGATGTTCTTCTGGGAGGCGACGACGTGGGCCGCCGCCGTCAGGGCGATCTTGGAATCCAGCATGCAGCCGACCATGCAGCGGATGTTGGCCGCGTCGGCGATGTGGGCGATGCGAACCGAGTTCAGGATGCCGCCGGCTTTCATCAGCTTGATGTTGAAGGTGTCGCAGGCATCGGCCCGGATGAGCTTGACGGCGTCGGCCGGAAGGAAAAGGGCCTCGTCGGCCATGACCGGGATGGGGCTCTCCGTCCGGACGATCTTGAGCCCGGCGATGTCCCAGGCGACGACGGGTTGTTCGACGAGCTGGACCTTGAAGGGCTCCATGCGCTTGAGGGCGTAGATGGCGTTGGGGACCGACCAGCCCTGGTTGGCGTCGATCCGGAGCCGGATGCCGGGGCCGATAGCCTCGCGGATGGCCTGGATCCGGGCCGTATCCTCGTCGGGGTCCAGGCCGACCTTGGCCTTGAGGTTCTTGTAGCCGTTAGCGGCATGCTTCTTCGCCTCGGACGCCATGGCCTCGGGCGTGTCGATGCCCACGGTGATGTCCGTCTCGAAGGTCGTCTTGTCCCCGCCGAGAAGCCTGAAGACCGGCAGGCCGGCGGCCTTGCCTAGGATGTCGAATAAGGCCATATCATAGGCCGCGACGACGCTAGGATTCGAATGGGCCATGGGGCCCATCTCGGCCACGAGGCTTTCGATGGCCAGAGGGTTCCGGCCGATGAGCATCTCGCGGATGCTCCTGGCCATGCTCAGGTTCGTGTCCTGGGTCTCCCCGGTGATGGGCGGGAAGGGACAGGCCTCGCCGAACCCGATCAGTCCGCTGTCGGTGTGGACCTTGACGAGGACGTCGTTGGCCGCGTTCAGCGTCCCCAGGGAGATACGGAAGGGAGCCGTCAACTGGATGTCGAACTTGAAGATCTCTATGGCCTTGATCTTCATCGTCCCGGCGGCGGCGCGGGCCGTCTCGGCCTGTTCCGCGGCCAGGGCGTTCCTGCCGAAGAGGCCGGCCGAGGCGGCGCCGAGGCCGAAAATCTTCAGAAAGTCTTTTCTCGTTACACCCATTGAATATCTCCTCTCGAAGGATAATAGCCTTTCGATTGTAGGGTAAAGCCGGCGGCGGCGCAACCGAGGCTCCGCTACCTGTCGGCCTTGGGGCCCCTCCCGTTTCTGTTCCCCCGAGCCAGCGAAGCGAATACGCCGAGGACGCAGAGGGCGCCGAATACCGCGAAGGCCGTCCGGGCGCTCTTCAGGAAGAGGGGGAGGTTCGCGGGGCCGATCCGGACGTTGCCGACGAAGACGGCGATGATGAGGACGGAAATGCCAAGGCTCAGCATTTGCCCCGTGAGGCGCATGGTCCCCAGGGTGGAAGCGGCCACGCCGTACGCCCGGCGCTCGACCGAACACATCACCGCGTTCGTGTTCGGCGAGGAGAACAGGGCGAATCCAAATCCCAGGCCCAAGAGGGCGGCCGTGATGTAGCCGATGGGCGTTTCGGGGCCCAGGAATACGAGGGCGAACAGGCCCGCGCTCGAAATGGCCATCCCGGCCGAGGCTACGATGCGCGGTTCGATCCGGTCGGAGGCCCTCCCGGCCAGGGGAGAGAACAAGGCCATGACCACCGGCTGGGCGACGAGGACGAGCCCGGCCTTCTGGGGCGGCAGTCCCTTGACATATTGGAGGTAGAGGCTCAGGAGGAAGGAGACGGCCGACGTCGCGCTGTAATTGATGAGGGCGGCCGCGTTTGAGAAAGCGAAGACGCGGTTCGCCCGGAAGAGGCGGACGTCCAGGACGGGAGCGGCCGCGCCGCTTCTCCCAAAGGATGAAGGCCCCGAGCAGTGTCAGGCCGGCGGCGACGAGGCCGGCTCCGATGAGGGACGGAAGCCTCGAGAACCCGTACATGAGGGCCGCCAGGCCCAGCCCGAAGATGCCCGAGCCAGCCGCGTCGAATCTCTCACCCCTGGCCTCGTCCCACTCCTGTCGGAGCCGGATGAGCGGTCAGGATAACGCCGGTCAATCCGACCGGGACCACGGCGAAGAAGATGCTCCGCCAGCCGAAGCGGTGGACGAGGAAGCCGCCGAGCACGGGCCCCAGGGACAAGCCCATGTAGACGGCCGCCGTGCTGATGCCGATGGCCCTCCCCCGCTCGCCCGGCGGAAATACGCAGGTCAGGATGGCCATGCTCGTACCGAAGATCATCGCCCCGCCCAGGCCCTGGAGGGCCCGGGACGCCAGGAGCGCCGCGGCCGACGGGGCCGTCGCCGCAAGGACGGAGGCGCCCGTGAAGACCGAGACGCCGAGGAGGAATACCTTTTTTCGGCCCGGATATCGGCCAGCCGGCCGAGCGGGACCAGGAAAACCGCGGCGGCGAGCAGATAGGCCGTGGCCACCCAGCCCAGGGTCACGGCCTTCAGGGAGAACTCCGCCGCGATGTCGGGCAGGGCGACGTTGACGGCCGAGCCCATGAAGGGCGTCAGGAAACCTGCCAGGACGGACACGGCGAGCGCGGTGCGCCTGAGGTCGCGGTCGCAGGTCGGGACGGAATCGGTCATTGGGCGGCCACTCGGCAGTCCATTATACATGGCAGAAGGGGTGCGTCCGCAAGGGGGTCTCGGTTCACGCATGCCCCTCCAAGCCATTGACAGCATTCGAAGCCGAGGGCTAAACTTGGATCAAGATAGGCCACCGGGTGAGGGCGCATGCCTTTCGGTTGGAGGGAAAGAACATGAAGAGATCTGCCTGTATCGTCACCTTTCTGTTGGTCCTGGGCGGGATCGGATCGGCCCAGGAGATCAAGGTGACCACCCCCTGGTCGGGCCAGAGCTGGAATATCGGAGACGCGCAGGACATCAAATGGACCTCGACAGGCGTGACCCAACCGAACGTCAAGATCATGCTCTGGAAGGGAGAGACCAACGTCCTGGACATCGTGGACAATACGCCCAATAACGGCCGGTACCGGTGGCTGATCCCCGGATCCATCGCGCCGGGAACCGTACAAGATCCGTGTGAAGACGATCGGCGCGACGACCGTCGGCATCAGTGCCGCGTTCGAGATCACCGACGCGAAGATCACCGTGACCCAGCCGAATACCAACGTGACCTGGAAGCCCGGCGAGACCCACCTCATCCAATGGACCCATACGAGCCCGATGGACCAATCGCGTATGCATCAAGCTCTTCCCGAATCATGAAGGGCTTTCTATCTTAGCATCGTCGATCCCACCGACAACGACGGCTCATATTCGTGGACGATCCCCGGGAATGTGCCCTCCCGGAGTATACCAGTTGATCCTCCGGACGGTCGATAGTCAGGTCGTCGGCGAAGGTCCCTACGTCCGTATCGGGTCCGGCTCGCCGCGTGCCCGCATCCCAACCGGAGCGGCCTCCGATGCCTCCTGAGGATTGCCCGCCCTGTCCATTTCCGACGTCAAGCTGACGGCTGACGACGACGGGTTCGTGATCACGTTCTCCTACAAGAACTCCGGAACGGGCCCCCTGCCCAAGAGCTCCGAGATGCCCGTGAAGCCCGATTACCGGGTGCTCATCGATAACAGGGAAGTCGCCCGGGGCAATCTTATATTCCCCGCATTTCAAGCTCCAGCCCGGGTGGGAAGTCCCGTCGTTTTTTGGGTACGAGATCAAGTATCAGACGAGCAAGTCTTCGACTACAACTGGACGATCGGCAATCTCGTTACCGTCAAGATCAACGAGAACAAGGTCAACGGGATGGCGAGCGATTCCGAAATCGTACAATTTGAAGCCGATGGCCCTGAACTACAGCTATGACGTCATGATCAACGGGCTGACATAGGACTGGGACACGGCGTATGCTGACGTTCACCGTCCGGATCGACGGCAATATTCGGATCCTTCAACAAATTCAGGTATTCGGGCCCTACGAACGTCCTGGCCGAAGCACCCGTTGGGATCGAACCATCGATATCGTTCCCGGGCAGCGGCTCTATACGATTGCCCGGAAGCTGGATGGGTCGGGACACGCGAGATCGAGCTCAATGTCGCCCTTGTGGTCATCTCTCGTAGAAGCCTCCGGCAGCCCCGCGACCGCCGGGATATCGAGCATCGGAACAATAAATACGATTATACCTTCCGAAGATAGCGACGCCCGTCGCGGACCGGGACCACGGCTGGCCCCTGCCCTCTACGAATCCTATAAAAATACTATATAATAGGGTCATCCCCGAAGAAGGAGTCAGATATGGTGTCCCGGACGCACGACGATCAGGGATTCTCTCCCAACGCCATCAGGATCCTGAAGGCCCGGTATTACCTCAAGAACGACAAGGGCGGATTCCTGGACAGGTCCCCGGCCGACCTCTTCCGGCGCGTCGCCGGCTTCATCGCCGGCGCCGAGAAGGGCGCGGCCGAACGGGACCGCTGGGCCGAAGCCTTCTTCAAGGTCATGATGGACCGGGATTTCCTCCCCAACAGCCCGACCCTGACCGGCGCCGGGCGCGACATGTGCCTCAGCGCCTGCTTCGTCCTGCCCATCGAGGACTCGATGGACTCCATCTTCGACACGGTCAAGAACGCGGCCCTCGTCCACAAGGAAGGCGGCGGGACCGGCTTCGATTTCAGCGCGCTCCGGCCCCGGGGCAGCTTCGTCCGCAAGACCCAGGGCATCGCCTCGGGACCGGTCTCGTTCCTCCGGGTCATCGACGCCGCGACCGAAGCCGTCAAGCAGGGCGGGACGCGCCGCGGGGCCAACATCGGCATCCTGAGGGTCGACCACCCGGACATCGAGGAATTCATCGCCATGAAGCGGGACGGCCGGAGCCTCGTCCAACTTCAACATCTCCGTCGCCGTGACCGACGAGTTCATGCGCGCCCTGAAGGAGGACGGCGCCTACGCCGATCCGCGATCCCGTACAAAGGCCGGAAGGACGGGACGAAGAAGGCCCGCGACGTCTTCCGGCTCCTCGTCGAATCGGCCTGGGCCGTCGGCGATCCCGGGCTCGTCTTCATCGACCGGATCAACCGGCGCAACCCGACCAGGGGCCTCGGCCCCATCCGGGCGACGAATCCCTGCGGCGAACAGCCCCTCCACGCCTACGAGTCCTGCAACCTCGGCTCCATCAACGTCGCGAACTTCTATCGATCCCGGCAAGCCGGGCGGCTTCGACCGGGAGCGGTTCGCCGGGGTCGTCGCGACCGCCGTCCGGTTCCTCGACGACGTCATCGAGGTCAACAAGTATCCCCTGCCCCAGATCGCCGAGATGACCCGGTCGAACCGCCGGATCGGCCTCGGCGTCATGGGCTGGGCGGACCTTCTCCTGAAGACGGGGCTCCGCTACGATTCGCCGGAGGCCCTGGCCTTCGCCGACGAGCTCGTCGGCTTTCATGCGGGAACGGGCGGACGCGGAGAGCCGGGAGCTCGGGCGCCTCAAGGGCAGTTTCCCCAACGTCGCAAAGTCCGTCTTCAAGGGGACCGACCGCCGGAACGCCACGGTCCTGACCATCGCCCCGACCGGGACGATCTCCCGCATCGCCGGCTGTTCCTCGTCCGATCGAACCGGTCTTCGCCTTCGAGTTCACCTCGAAGATCCTGGACGGCGAGCTCAAGGACATCCATCCGCTCTACGAGGAATGGAAGGAGAAGAACCCGGATGCCCCCCTGCCGGCCCATTTCGTCACGGCCCACGACATCAAGCCGGAGGGCCATATCCGGATGCAGGCCGCCTTCCAGAAGCACGTGGACAACTCGGTCTCCAAGACCATCAACCTCCCCCACGACGCGACCGAGGACGACATCGAAAAAGCGTTCCTCCTGGCCTACGAGCTCGGGACCAAGGGCATCACGGTCTACCGGGACGGCTGCAAGGCCGAGCAGGTCCTGTACAAGGCCGTCGCCGAGGAGCCGCGCATGCCCAAGGAGCGGCCCGGGTCCCTGCCCTCGATCACCGACAAGATCAAGACCGGCTTCGGCAACCTCTACGTGACCATCACCTTCTACAACGGCAAGCCGTTCGAGGTCTTCACCAGCATCGGCAAGAGCGGCTATTCGACCATGGCCGACGCCGAGGCCCTCGGGCGCCTCATCTCGATGGCCCTGAGGAGCGGCGTCGAGCCGCAGGAGGTCATCTACCAGATCAAGGGCATCGGCGGGGCCGATCCCATCTTCACCGAGGGCGGCCTCGTCCAGTCCATCCCCGACGCCATCGCCAAGGTCCTCGAGCGCCACCTCGGCGAGGTCAAGGAGAATCCCAAGGACTTCTTCAAGAACATCTGCAGGATGTGCGGCGCGACCATGCCCGACGAGAAGTGCCCGACCTGCCCCAACTGCGGCTGGAACAAGTGCTCTTAGCGTCGTTGCCAGTCATTGATGCAGCGTCGCCTCGTATTAAGCCTCGGGCGAAACGGCCTCGACCGGTCAGGGCTCGGATGCCTCCCTCGGCGCGAGACACATGTCGCTCGATTCGAGGCCTCACTCTCCCCGCTCTCATGAGCGCGGGATCCGCTGCCCAGCTCGGCCTCTCATGAGCAGGCCTTCTTCAGCCATTGATGCCCTTCGGGTGCGTTGGCTCCACAGAGGTCCCAAGTCGTCGTTCAGATTCGAGCCAATCCCTCCGTCCAATACCGGTGACGCAGACCTAGGGCTGGCCCCCCCCGCCAATTATCGGCGGGGGTAGGGGCGTGGCCTCCGAGCCCTTGGCCGACGATCCAGACCGGAGCGGGAAGTCCAGCCCTTTGCAAAGCCCTCCCTTCACGACGAAAGAGCGGGGAAATGAAGAGGTCACGGCGGAGGAAGCGGCGGAGGTACTCGCGCGTCTCGGTGATGCCGAGGACGCGCGAAATCGCAGTAGAAGACGACCAGCCCGAGAAGCCCGCAGACGGCGACGCTCGCCAGCGACGGCGAGGAACGAAGGACCGAGCCGGCCGAGAATGAAGCCGTTGGCGAACCAGCCGCGCCGCCCCGCCGAGCGGCCGAGGCCGCGGCGAGGGCCACGAAATATCGCCCCATCGGGCGCAGGTCGGTCTTGCCGATCTTCCTGGGCAGAAGGAAGATGAGAAGCGCCACGTTGAGGACGGCGGCGAGCGCCGTGGAGAGCGGGAAGGCCAGGAATCCCATGACCCACATCAGGCTCAGGTTGAGGACGATGTTGAGGCCGATCGAGGCGAAGCTCGCGTACATCGGCGTTTTGGCGTCCTTGAACGCGTAAAAGACCGAGGCGACGTTCCGGAGGGCCGCCATGAACGGGATGCCCAGCGTGTAGAGGACGAGGGCCGCCGCCGTGGCCGCCGTGTCCTCGGCCGTGAAGTGCCCGCGCTGGTAGATGACCCGGGTGATCGGGCCGGGAGAGGAAGGCGATGAGGACCGAGGTCGGCACCGTCAGGAACAGGACCATCTTCAGGGAATCGTCGAGCGTCGCCCGGACGGCGGCGACGTCCTTGTCGAGGACGAGCTTCGAGAGCGACGGCAGGGCCACGGTCCCGACGGCGATGCCGAAGAGCCCGAGCGGAAGGTGCATGATCCGGAAGGCGTAGTTCAGCCAGCTCACACTGCCCTGGGCCAGCGGCGTGACCAGGATCGTATTGACGAGGACGTTGATGCGCGTCCCGGCCAGCCCGATGGCCACGGGGATGAACAGGGCCATGACCTGCCGGAAGGCCGGATCGCGGAAGCTGAGGAAGAGGCTGTACCGGAACCCCTTTTTCCGGACGAGCGGGACCTGGATCAGGAACTGCATCAGGCCGCCGATGAGCACTCCGACGGCCATGCCGAAGATGGGCTCCTTCCCGCGGGCGACGTACCAGCCGTAGGTCAGCAGGGGGAAGAGGATGGAAAACAGGTTGAAGAGGGCCGGGGCGACGGAGGGCAGGAAGAACGACTTCTCCGTGTTGAGATAGCTCATGGCCCAGGCGCCGAGGCTGACGAACAGGAGGAACGGGAAGAGGACGGCCGTGAGCTGGGCGGTGAGGTCGATCTTCCCGGGGATCTTCGCCGAAGCCGAAGGCGATCCCCTTGGCCAGGGCCGGCGCCAGGAGCAGGCCCGCGAGCGAGACGAGGCCGGCCACGACGAAGAGGACGTTGAAGATGTTCGAGGCCAGCCGGTTCTCGGCGTCCTTCCCCTTGGCCTTCTCCCCCGTCAGGACCGGGACGAACGCGGCCGAGAGGGCGGTCTCGGCGAAGAGGTCGCGGAGAAGATTGGGGATGCGGAAGGCGACGTTGAAGGCATCCGTGGCGGCGCCGACCCCGAAGAGATGGGCGAAGACGGACTCCCGCACGAGGCCCATGACCCGGCTCACGGCCGTGCCGACGGTGAAGGACCGGACCCCTCTGGAGATATCTTCCACGGTTCCCTTGATTATATCAAAAGCGGCCCGGCGCGATTGACACCTTTTTCCGCCCTTTGATATATAGAGGAACGGGTGACCTTCTCCGGGAACGAATCAAGGCAGGCTCCGGTTCATGAGATATGCAGGGCGCGTTCCGTCGATATGCCGGTCCGTCGTTGACCGGGATTCCTGTCCGAAGGCGGGCGAAACCGCCGGGAGGCTGAGATGGCCAACATCGGTAAAAAGATCGGAATCCGGGTGGCGCGAAAGGCGGGGATCCTGGCCTTCGGCCTCGGGGCTATCGCCGTCGCCCTCCTCCTGGCCGGGGTGGTCCCGTCGACTTCGGGGGCCGGCCCGTCGTCGGACCGCGTCCGGGACCATCGGAACCTCCGAGCGGCCGGAGCAGAAGATGAGCCGCGATCTCCTCGACCGGCTCATCGGCGAGCAGAAGTACGAGGAGGCCGCGAAAGAGGCCGCCCGGATCCGCGGCGAGGCCCGGCGCGCCGGCGACGATAAGCTCTGGGCCTGGGCCCTCATCCGGGAGGTCCAGCTCCGGACGGCGCTTCACGGCTACGAGACCGTCGGTCCGGTTCCTCAAGGACGAGCCGTGGCCCGATTCTCCCGTCCCGCGGGCCATGCTGGACCTGTTCTATGCCGGTTCCCTCGTGACCTATCGTTCCGCCTATTCCTGGGAGATCGGCCGCCGCGAGCGCATCGAATCGACGGGCCCGGTCGATCTCAAGGCCTGGACCTCGGACCGCATCAACGCGGAGGCCTGGACGGCCCTCATCCGCGTCTGGAAGAGCAGGGACGTGCTGGCAAGCCAGAAGGCTTCCGATTTCCCGGATATCTGGGACCCGGGCAACTATCCCGCCGGGATCCGGGATACCCTGCGGGACGCCGTCGTCTATCTCATGGCCAGGTTCCTCGCCGATACGAGCTCCTGGACGCCGCGCCAGTCGAACGAGACCTGGCTCCTCGACCTGGAGCGCCTGCTCTCCCCCGAGCCGTCGGGCGCCGATAAGGCCGCCGCCGTCCTCGAGTCCGCCGAAGCCCATCCCCTCGAAAGGCTCCGGGCCCTCCTGGCCGAGCATGCAAGCTGGTGCCGGAGGTCCGCCGGACGCCCCGAGGGCGCCCTCGAGGCGCGCCTCGAGCTCTTCGCGGCCCTCCACGAGTCATTCTCCAAGGAAGAGGACCGGGCCCTCATCCGGGCCCGGCTGGCCGATACCCTCGGCTCCGCCCGCAAGCACCCCTGGTGGGCTTCGGGACAGGCGCTCCTCGCCGAATTCACCCGGTCGGAGGCCGCGCCCGACGCCCTTGTCCGGGCAAGGAAGCTCGCTCTCGCGGGTGCCGAAGCCTACCCCGACTCCCCCGGAGGCCAGCGGTGCCTTCATGTCGCCCGGAGCATCGAGGCCCCGGATTACTCCGTGGAGATGATGGCCGCGGACGCGCCCGGGCGACGCTCCATCCGTTTCACGCACCGGAACCTGGCGACCGTACACCTGCGGGCCTACGCCGTCGACCTCGCCGAGCTCATCCGGACGTCGAAGGACTACAACCTCTTCCCGCAATGGGACGAAGCGCGGCGCATCATCGAAAAGGGACGCCCGGCCGCGTCCTGGAAGCTCGACCTCCCGGCCACGCCCGACTTCCGCGACCATAAGACCTACGTCGATCTGCCGACCGGGCTCGCCCCGGGACTCTATCTCGTGGCCGCCTCAGCCCGCGGAGATTTCGCTCGTAACGCGAACAGCATCCGGGCGCTCAACGTCATCGTCGGGGACCTGGTCATCCTCCGCCGCGCCTCCGTCGAAGGGGGCCTGGACGCGGTCGTCCTCTCCGGCGGAACGGGCCGGCCCGTCGCGGGAGCCTCGGTCGACCTTTACGCCTTCGACTGGCAGAAGGGTCATCGCCGGACGGAGACCAAAGCCACGGACGCGGAGGGCCGGGCCCATTTCGCGCCGCGGCCCGAACGGCAGGGCCCTTTCTTCCTCCTCGCCGCCAAGGGAAAGGACCTGGCCATCGATCAGGAATATATGTACCTCCATGCCGCGTCGACGCCCGCCGAGGCGAGCGCCGCGCTCATCTACACCGACCGGAGCATTTACCGGCCCGGCCAGAAGCTCTTCTGGAAGGTCCTGGCCTTCCGGGGCCGCAGTGATCTCGGCAAGCTCAGGCCGGCGGCCAACGCCGGCGCGTCGATATGGCTGGAGGACATCAACGGCCAGAGGGTGGCCGAAGCGACATTCGCCTTGAACGGCTATGGCACGGCGAGCGGCGAGTTCGTCATTCCCGCCGCCGGCCGTCCCCTCGGCGCATGGCGCCTCCGAACCTCGCCCAACGGTTTCGCCGGGGTCCGGGTCGAGGAGTACAAGCGGCCGACGTTCGAAGTGTCCGTCAAGGACCCGGACAAGCCCCTTCGGCTGAACCGTCCGGCTGCCCTGAAGGGGGAGGCCCGCTATTACTTCGGGCTTCCCGTCGCTTCGGGCACGGCCGTCTGGCAGGTCAAGCGCGAGAGCCTCTATCCGCAGTGGTGGTGGTGGGAACCACCTGCCGGCGGAGGCGCCCAGGTCGTCGCCGGCGGGAGGGTCCCTCTCCGCGAGGACGGGACCGTCGAGGTGATGTTCACGCCGCGCGTGGACGAGCGAGAAGGCGGATCCGGCTCGGGCCTGACCTACCGGTATACGCTCTCCATCGACATCACGGACGAGGGAGGCGAGACCCGGACGGCGACACGGTCGTTCCGGCTCGGCTTCGTCAGCGTAGAAGCGTCGATCGCCGCGGCGAACGGATTCGGCCGGACCGATTCCCGCAATGCGTTCACGATCACGCGCACCGACCTCAACGGAACGGCCAAAGCCGGAAAGGGGGCCTGGCGCATCGTCCGCCTCATCGAACCCGAGACGACACTCCTTCCCGCCGACCAGCCCATTCCCGAGCCGCCCGTCCCGGCCGGAGACGCGGCGTTCCGGACCGCCGGGGACCGCCTGAGGGCCCGCTGGGAATCGCCCCTCGTCCCGGAAAAGATCCTCCGCCTCTGGAAGGAGGGACACGAGGCCGCCCGCGGAACCGCGGAACACGGCGCCGACGGCCGGGCCGCGGTCGCCGTTCAGTCTCTCGAGGCCGGAGCTTATCGTCTCATCTACGAAACGAAGGACGATTTCGGCGCGGCCTGCCGCGAGAGCCTGGACTTTCTTGTCTCCGGCCGACAGGCGTCGGTCCGCCTGCCGCTTTTCCTCGTCGCGGAATCCGCCTCGGTCCCCGTCGGAGGGACCGCGCGCCTCCTCCTTCACAGCGGTTTCGCCGGCCAGCCCCTGCTCTTCGAGACGTTCCGGGGCGGGGTGCCGTGGGAACGCCGTTGGCTCGCGGCCGGAAAGGACGGCGGCCTTCTCGAAATCCCGGTGACGGAGGACCTGCGCGGCGGATTCGGCGCGCGCGTTACCCTGCTCCGGGACCATCAGCTCATCAGCGAAGCGGCCAGCGTCTTCGTCCCGTGGGACAACAAAGAGCTGGCTTTGTCCTTCTCGTCCTTCCGCGACAAGCTCGTTCCCGGAGGCCGGGAGACATGGCGGGTCACGGTCAAGACCCCGGACGGCAAGCCCGCCGTCCAGGGCGCCGCCGAGCTCCTGGCTTACATGTACGATCGGAGCCTCGATCTCTTCGCCCCGCACGTTCCGCCCCGGGTATCGGGCCTCTATCCCTATCGGGCGGGGACGGTCGGATGGGACCAGACCCTCGGCCTGGCTCCGCAGGCGCTCCACGATGACTCGGGCTGGGCGACGGTTCCTTCTTACCCCGTGTTCGAGCCCGACGTGCTCGTCCAGCTTCGGGGGATACGGCATCGGCGGCCCCGGCATACGGGGACGGATCGTCGGCGGCGTCATGAGGGAAGACCGCATGGCCATGCCCATGGCCGCTCAGAAAAGCATGGCCGTCAAGGACGCCGTGGAAGAGGCGGAAGGATTCGACGCGAAAAAGGAAAAGGGCGCTCCCGAGGAGGCCCCGCCTCCGCCGGAGGCGGATATTCCCCTGCGCTCGAATTTCTCCGAGACCGCCTTCTGGCAGCCTCACCTCCTGACCGGCGCGGACGGTTCCGCGGCGATCGAGTTCACCGTTCCCGATTCGGTGACGGGCTGGCGCGTCTTCGTCCACGGCGTGACGAAGGACCTCGCGGGAGGCATCCTGGAAAAGGAAGCGCGCACGGTCAAGGACCTCATGGTCAGGCCCTACCTGCCGCGCTTCTTCCGCGAGGGCGACCGGGCCGAGCTCAGGATCGTCGTCAACAACGCGGGGGAGACAGACCTCTCCGGCGCCGTGTCCCTGGAGATCAGCGATCCGGCCACGGGCGAGAACCTGGCCCCGGCGTTCGCCCTGCCGGCGTCCGTCCCTCCGCGGCCGTTCACGGTGAAGCCGGGCGGCGGCTCGACGGTCGTCTTCCCCTTATCCGCGCCGGCGCGCGTCGGCACGGTCGCCTTCAAGGTCACGGCGCGGGCCGGGGCCTTCTCCGACGGCGAACTCCGTCCGCTCCCCGTCCTTCCGGGGCGCATGCATCTCGTCCAATCCCGCTTCGTAACCCTCAAGGAAGGCATCCCCCGCGAGCTAACCTTCCCAGAGCTGGCCAAGACCGATGACGCGACGCGGATCAATGAACAGCTCGTGGTCACCGTGGACGCCCAGCTTTTCTACGGCCTCCTGGAGGCCCTTCCCTATCTCGTCAACTATCCGTACGAATGCACGGAACAGACGCTCAACCGCTTCTTGTCCACGGGTATCCTGACGAGTCTTTACGACAGGTATCCCTCGGTCGGTCGCATGGCCCAGACCCTGAGCAAGCGCGAAACCCTCTACGAGACGTTCGACGCGGCCGATCCCAACAGGAAGATGGGCCTCGAAGAGACGCCTTGGCTCGTCACGGCCCAGGGGGGGAAGGACGCGGGATACGGAATGGAGAAGGTGCTCGATCCGCGGGTCACCAAGGCTCAGCGGGAGGCCTCATTGGCCAAGCTCCTCAAGGCGCAGACATCGCTCGGCGCCTTCCCCTGGTGGCCGGGAGGGCCGCCGTCTCCGTATATGACCCTTTACATCGTTCACGGATTCTCGAAGGCCCTCGAGTTCGGCGTTACGGTGCCCAAGGACCCCGTGGTCCGGGCGTTCGATTACCTTCACAGGCATTATCTCGACGAGTACGTGCGGGACCTCATGGCCCACGACGTCGGCTGGGAGTTCATCACGTTCCTGAGCTACACGCTCTCGAATTTCCCGGACGCGTCCTGGACGGGAGGCGTCTTCACCGACAAAGAACGGAAGGAGATGCTCGACTTCTCGTTCCGCCATTGGAAAGGCCACGCGCCCTACCTCAAGGGATTCCTGGCCCTGACGCTGAAAAGAGCGGCGAGGCCGAAGGACGCCGCGCTCGTCTGGGACAGCGTCATGGACAGCGCCAAGACGACGGCGGACGAAGGCACGTCCTGGGCGCCGGAGGACCGCGGCTGGCTCTGGTACAACGATACCATCGAGACCCACGCCTTCGCCCTGCGGACGCTCAAGGAGCTCAAGCCCGCCGACCCACGGGCCGAGGGGCTCGTCCAGTGGCTCTTCCTCAACAAGAAGCTCAACCACTGGAAATCGACCAGGGCCACGGCCGAGGTCATCTATTCGGTGGCCTGGTTCCTGAAGGAGACCGGGGCCCTGGGAGTCCGGGAGTCCGTCGTCGTCGACGCCTGCCGGACGAAAACGACGTTCACGTTCGAGCCGGAGAGCTACACGGGTAAGAAGAACCAGATCGTCATCCCCGGGGAAAAGCTGGCGCCCGAGTGCGCTACGGTCCGCGTGACGAAGGAAGGCAAGGGCATGGCCTTCGCCAGCGCTACGTGGCATTTCAGCACGGACCGGATGCCGGACAAGGGTGAAGGCGACCTGTTCGCCGTCGAGCGGACGTACTTACCGCCGTCTGAAAAAAGGCGACGAGGTCGTCCTGAAGCCCCTGGCCGACGGGGAAGGCCTCGCCGTCGGCGACGAGCTCGAGGTCCAGCTCTCGATCCGGGCGCGCCATCCGGCGGAGTACGTCCACCTTCGCGATCCCAGGCCTTCGGGATGCGAGCCCGTGACGCTGACTTCCGGATACAAGTGGGACCTGGGCCTCGTCCGCTACGAGGAGATCAGGGACAGCGGAACGAACTTCTTCATGGAAGGACTGCCCCAGGGTGAATACACGCTGAAGCACCGCCTGCGGTGCGCGATGGCGGGAACGTTCAAGGCGGCGCCCGCCACCCTGCAGTCGATGTACGCCCCGGAGTTCGCGGCCTATTCCTCCGGCCGGCTCATAGAGATCAGGGCCGAATGACCTCCGGCTTCGAACCGTCCTCTGGCTGAGAACGCGGGCTGTAGCCGCAGGCTTTAGCCTGCGATAGAGATGCCAATGACGGCCTCAGCCCCGGAAGAACTCAGGCTTAAGCCTGAGGCTACATTCACAGCCCCGACATGCGCTCTTGATGTAGCCGCGGGCTTTAGCCTGCGTCCGGGAGTGCTCTTAACTCGGCCCTGCCCGCTCAGGCTGAAGCCTGAGGCTACATGGAGTGCCTCGACCCGCGCGCTCGCGGAGAGCCCCAACCCGAGCTCTTGTTGTAGCCGCAGGCTTTAGCCGGCGCTCTTGTTTTAGCCGCAGGCTTCAGCCTGCGTCCGGGAGTGCTCTTAACCCGGCCCTGCCCGCTCAGGCTGAAGCCTGAGGCTACATGGAATGCCTCGACCCGCGCGCTCGCGGAGAGCCCCAACCCGAGCTCTTGTTGTAGCCGCAGGCTTTAGCCGGCGCTCTTGGTGTAGCCGCGGGCTTCAGCCTGCGTCCCGCAATCCCGGCAGGAGCCCGGTCTCGATCCAAGTCCGGATCTCGTCCCGGCTCCGGCGGAAGCAGGCGAGGACCTCCTCGTCCGTTCCAGAGCAGGCCGCCGGGTCGTCGAAGGCGTGATGGATGGTGTCCTTGGCCCCGGGGAAGAACGGGCAGTCCTTGGCGTCGTTGTCGCAGACGGTCACGACGAGGTCGAACTTCCGGTCCATGAACTCGTCGATGCTCTTCGAGCGGTGACCGGAAATATCGATGCCGATCTCGGCCATGGCCTTGATGGCGGCCGGGTGGACCCGTGTGGCCTCGGTCCCGCCGCTCACGGCCGTGAAACGGTCCGCGTAGAGGGCGTTGACAAGCCCCTCGGCCATCTGGGACCGGGCGGAATTGTGGACACAGATGAATAGCACGGTCATGGGCATTGGATGACTCCTTGGGCCCACAGACAGCCGCCGCAGGCCGGGAACGAACTGCCGAAGCAATCTTCGCGGTTGTTCTCGAGATGATTACAGCCGCCGCAGGCATGGCACGGTGAAAAATCGAAGGCGTCGATCTTCTCCCGGAACTCACGATATTCCTTCGAAGTCCAGATGTCGAAGAGATCGCCTCTGCAGACGTCCCCGAGGACGTAAGCTTCGATCTTCCTCTCGTTGCCGTTGAGGTACGTCGTGTGGTCATGGAGCAGGCCCATACAGGGGCTGACCTTGCCGTCCCAGCGGACGAACGTACAGCGCTCCCGGATGAACCGGCAGGACTTGATCTCGGTCCGGACGGGATTCCCCATCAGGGTCAGGTTGTCGTAGCCCCGGAGGAGCTCGAAGACGGCGTCCTTCGTCAGGTTGTTGATGTCGAGCCGGGGCAGGCTGATCTCGGCCTTTCCGGGGACCGACGAGAAGGTCTCGAGGGACAGGGCGAGTCCGCAGACCATTTCCCGTTCCATATCGGCGCTGTACGGGAGGACGTTGCTCACGGAGACGCGGCTCGCGCCGACGGCCTCGATGAGCCGGTCGATCCGCCGCAGGTCCTCGATGTTCCTCTTCATGACGACGAAGGCGATGCCGACCTCGATCCGGTGCGAGCCTTTCTCGTTCATCTCCCGGAGCCGCCTCAGGCTCGCGACGACGCGTCCGTAGTCCGCGCCCTCCCGGATGCCCTCGAAGCACGCCTCCGAGGCCCCGTCGAAGGAGACCCAGAGCGTGTCGAGGCCGCGTCTTCACGAGACCGGCGAGCATCGTGTCGTCGAGCCGCGTCCCGTTGGTGACCATCTCGACGCGGAGGCCGAGCCCTTTCGCCGCCGCGATCATGTTCAGGATATCCGGGTGGACGGTCGGCTCCCCGAAGCCGCCGAACATGACGGATTCGACATGGGGAAGCGTCTTCAGCTGGGTCATGAGCCGGTCGAAGACGGCGAGCTCCATGTCCCCGAGGGGCTCGGCCCATGTGTTTCGGATGCACGTCGCGCAGGTCAGGTTGCAGCGTGTGGTCGGCTCGATGTAAAGCCGGGACAGGCTGTGGATGTTGGGCCGGACCTCGACGCGTCCGCCGTCGAAGATGAACTCCAGCTCCGCGCCGGGCTCGAGGCCGAGCTTTCGGGCGACGTCCGGGGGGACGTCGAGGCAAGCGCCCTTCCCGGCCTTGAGGCGAAAGATCTTCCGGCGCGGCCCGACGGGAGCGCCGTCCGGAGAACCGGCCTCGCGTTCCCCTTTCTCCCCGTAGTTCCTGCCGCCTTCACCCATTCCGCTTCTCCACTGCCGTGCATCTCTCTCAAGCGCAGGCTAAAGCCTGCGGCTACAGGCGGGTCGGCCCGCCATCGTTTCATGCGCGGGCTCGAGCCCGCGGCTGCAGCCAAGCACAGGCACGAGACCTGCGGCTGCAACCGGCCCGCGAATGGCCGTTTCTGTAGCCTCAGGCTTTAGCCTGGGCTAAAAAATATCTCTTCCGGAAGGCCAGCGCCACGTTGACCAGTCCGATCATGACCGGGACCTCGATGAGCGGCCCGATGACCGCGGCGAACGCCTCGCCGGAGTTGATTCCGAATACGGCCACGGCCACGGCGATGGCCAGCTCGAAGTTGTTGCTCGCGGCCGTGAAGGACAGCGTCGCCGACTTGGGATAGTCCGCCCCGACCTTGCGGCTCATGAAGAACGAGACGAGGAACATGACGACGAAGTAAATGAGGAGCGGAATGGCGATGCGCAGGACGTCGAGCGGAATCTTGACGATGATATTCGCCCTTGAGCGAGAACATGACGACGATGGTGAACAGGAGCGCGATGAGCGTGATCGGGCTGATCCTCGGGATGAACTTCGTCTCATACCAGGTCTTCCCCTTGAGCTTGAGCATCGTGAACCGGGTGACGACCCCGGCGAGGAACGGAATGCCCAGGTAGATGAAGACGCTCTCGGCGATCTGGCCGATGGTGATGTTCACGGCCGTCCCCTTAAGGCCGACCCATCCGGGCAGGACCGTGATGAACACATAGGCGTAAACCGAGAAGAACAGGACCTGGAAGATGGAATTGAAGGCCACGAGGCCGGCGGCGTATTCGGTGTCCCCCTTGGCCAGGTCGTTCCAGACGATGACCATGGCGATACAGCGGGCCAGGCCGATCAGGATCAGGCCGTACATGTAGTGCGGATACCCGCGCAGGAAGATGACCGCCAGGGCGAACATCAGGAGCGGCCCGATGATCCAGTTCTGGACGAGGGACAGTGTCAGGACCTTGACGTTCTTGAAGACGTCCCCGAGCTCTTCGTACTTCACCTTGGCCAGGGGCGGATACATCATCAGGATGAGACCGATGGCGATGGGGATGTTGGTCGTCCCGGACTGGAACTTGTTGATGAAGCCGACGACGGCGGGAACGAGATAGCCGAGCCCCACGCCGATGGCCATGGCCATGAATATCCACAGGGTCAAATAGCGGTCCAGGAACTTGAGTCGCGCGTTGCCGGGTGTCATGTCGTCTCTCCTTTCCATCATCTCCCGAACAGGAAATACGCTCCGACGCCGATGATGAGGACGCCGGCCGCCTTCTGGAAAACGACATGGGCCTTGCGCAGGCCTTTCGATTCAAGCAGACCCTTCGCCGCCCCGACCGAGGTTCCGGCAACCAGGACCAGGGCCGAATGGCCCAGAGCATAGATGAAAAGCAGGAAAGCGCCATAAAGGACGTTCCCCTTCTCGGCCACGAAGGCCAGGAGCACCGCCAGGATGGGCACGGCGCACGGCGTCGAGACGACGCCGAACAGAAGGCCGAGCAGAAAAGCCCCGAAGTGGCCCCGCTTGTTGACCTTGAGCCCGGCGGCGACGGGGAGATTCCACTTGAAGAGCCCGAGCAATTGGAGCCCCATGAGCAGGCAAACGGCGGCTACGAAATATTTCCAAAAGCCCCCCACGTCCCCGAACATCCGGCCCAACAACCCGGAGATGAGGCCCAGCGTCGTGAACGTCAGGGCCAAGCCGAGGACGAAGAACAGGGAAAAGACAAGGGACCTCTTCACGGTCGTGGTCTCCTTATTGCCGGCGACCACGCCCATGAGCAGAGGGATCATGGCCAGGACGCAGGGATTGAGGGCGGTGGTGACGCCCCCGAGGAACACGGCTGCGGGTGCCAGCCAGGGATTATGCTGGAGGAGCTGGGAGATGTCGCCGAACAGGCTGGCCATATTCTCCTTCCCTATTTCTTGGCGCCCTGCCTGACCAGGACCGCGACGAGCTGATCCTTGGCAAAGAAGCCGACGTGACGATCGACCTCCTTCCCGGCCGAATCCAGGAAGACCTGCGTCGGGATGAGCTGAATACCATAATTCCGGCCCGGTTCGGGGTCCTTCCAGACGTCGTAGAATACGACCTGGACGTCCTCGGCGAATTCGGCCGCGACCTCTTGCATGATGGGCTGCATCTTCCGGCAGGGAATGCACCGGTCGGCTCCGATCTCGATGAACGTGACCTTATAGGCGGCAAAGTCCACATCGAGCCTGTTCGTGACCAGGACCTGGCCTTTCTCGGCCTTGATGGGAGCGGTGCCGCCGGTCGACCGGACGTCCTCGCTTGCGCCGGCAAAGACCCCGGACAGAAGGATCCCCAGAAGACCTGCGATCGCGAGCCTTCTCACTTGGCCTCCAGGATCCAGGCCTTGATCTCTTCCGGCCGGGGGATGCGGCCCGAGGACTTGACCTTGCCGTCGATGATGAGTCCCGGAGTTGATAGGATCCCGTACTCCATGATCTTCTTGATGTCGGAGACCTTTTCGACATCCGCGGCGATATTGAGCTCGGCCAGGGCATTCTTCGTCCGCCGCTCGAGCTCTCCGCATCGGGGGCATCCGGGTCCGAGGACCTTGATTTCCATATGACTCTCCTTGATCGAAACTCTTCAATGAGCGATCGTGCCGAAGATCATCCCGGTCACCGTGGCCATGACGACGACGAGGCCGATATAGACGAGCGCCTTCTTCGCCCCCATGATCCTGCCGATGACGATCATGCTCGGAAGGGAAAGAGCCGGTCCGGCCAGAAGGAGCGCCAGCGCCGGACCCTGCCCCATCCCCGACCCGATCAAGCCCCTGAAGGATCGGGACCTCGGTCAGGGTGGCAAAATACATCAAGGCACCGGAAACGGAGGCGAAGAGATTGGCCCAAAGGCCGTTCCCCCCGACCAGTCCCGCGATGGCCGAGCTCGGGACGATGCCCTCGTGGCCGGGCCGTCCCAGCAGGAAACCGGCCAGCATGACGCCCCCCAGGAGCAGTGGAAGGATCTGCTTGGCGAAGATCCAGGTGGACGCCGTCCACTCCTTGAGCTCGTCCTTGGTGAACCACTTGACGAGCATCCAGGCGAGGGCGACGGCCAATGCCCGCCGGTCAGGATCCATTTTATTCTGTAGACGAAGAACCAGGCCTTGATCGAGGGGTCGCCCTTGGCCCAGTTCATGAAGACGAGGATGCCGACCATCGTCCCGATATACAGGGCCGTCTTCCACAGGGGCCTTTCTTCGTCGCCATCGCCTCCGGTCTCGAATTCGGAGCCGTTACGGATCCCTTCATCGTGCTTCGGGAATATGGTCTGCATCAACAGGCCGATGACGATCGGCAAAGCCGACGGCGCCCACCGTCCTCGCCAGCCCCATCTGCAGGCCAAGGACCTTGGCCGTCATGGTGATGGCCAGGACGTTGATGGCGGGGCCCGAATACAAGAAGGCAGTCGCCGGGCCGATCCCCGCCCCTCGCGTGTAAATACCGGCGAACAGGGGAAGCACCGTGCACGAGCAGACGGCCAGGATGGCGCCAGAGACGGAGGCCACGCCATAGGACAGGAACTTGTTCGCCTTCGGCCCGAGATACTTGATGACCGATTCCTTGCGGACGAAGACGGAGATGGCCCCGGCGATGAAGAAGGCCGGAACGAGACAGAACAGGACGTGCAGCCTGGCGTATTCCTGCACCATCAGGAACGCCTCGACGAGCGCGTTCTGGACGCCCAGCTTGGAGAACGGGATGAAATAGGCCGCCAGGAAGACGGCCAGGAGGACCAGGAATATCCTTCTTTCTTTCAAAGAAAACGCTCCTTACACCGTCGCCGCTCGCCCGGGCTTTTTGCGAACATCGTCTCGGAGGCAGATATCGAGCCGTTCGAGATCCTGGAGGATGTTCCGGGACGGGGTCAGCTGGTCGCGGGCGAACTGTTCAAGGAAGGGTTTCAGGGCCGTTCTCACCCTATCCGGGATCCTGTAGACGATCCATCGGCCGTCCCGAACGTCCTCGACAAGATCCGCGTCCCTGAGGAGACGCAGTTGATGGGAGATGCGGGACTGGCTCATCTCCAGAACAAAGGTCAGTTCGCAGACGCAAAGCTCTTTCTCCATAAGGAGCAGGAAGATCCTAAGCCGCGTCGGCTCCGAAAGCGCTTTGAAAACCCTGATGATGTCTTTCATATCATGCTCTCATATGAATATATATTCATATATTACACATGTTTTGTCAAGTCCGGGGGAGAGAGAAGGGGGGCGGCCTCAGGCCGCGGCCTTGACGGGCTCGGGCCCGTAGACCTTGTAGGCCAGGGCGGCGACGCCGGCGATGAGGCGCTTGGCGTAATTCTTCCCCGACCAGGTCCGGGTGAAGACGCTGATCAGGAAGTCGCCGCGCTCGGTGTAAACGATGCCGGCGTCGTGGCAGACCGAGCGCTCGAGACCCGTCTTGTGGGCCACGACGGTGTTCCGGGGGAGAAGACGCGGGATGCGGTCGTTGACCTTCTGGGCCTTGAGGTATTCCAGGCACATCCCGGAGACCTCGGCCGAGAAGCAGTCCCTCCGGTACATGCGCTCGATGATATCCGCCATCTCGCGGGCCGTGGTGTAGTTCTCGAGCCCCTTTCCCCGCGAGCCGAAGTCCATCATCTTGCGGGCGAGGTTCGTCCTCTCCAGGCCCATCTCCCGGAAGGCGTCGTTGAGGTAATCGAACCCCAGCCGGTCGATGAGCATGTTGGTCGCGGTGTTGTCGCTGTGGGCCACCATGAGACTCCACGAGCCGGTCGACCGTGAAGACGGAACCGGACCGGTTCCTTCGCAGGAGCCCCGAGCCGCTCGTTTTGTCCGAACGCTTCAGCGTCATCTGATCCGCGAGGGACAAACGGCCTTCCCTCTCGGCTTCCAGGCAGGCCGCCATGATCGGGACCTTGACCATGCTGGCCGCCGGGAAGGCGCTGTCGGGATTGATCTGGATGGTCCAGCCCGTCGCCAGGTCCCGGATGACGAGCCCGACCTCTCCCCGGAACGCGGCGATCTTCTTGCGCACGGCCGTTTCCATGGACGCCCACTGCGCCTGGGTCTCGCCGAGGTCGGGGGGCCTGATGCCGGCGGACGCGCGCCAGGACACAGAGAGGACGACGGGGACCGCCCCGAGCCGGGACGCGAGGCCCAGGACGAGAAGGGTCAGGGCGAGCTTTATGCGCATGATGAGATCAGGGTCATAAGTCTCTTTTTATAGCGGCAAACGGCATTTCTGTCAACCGGGAATTTCGGATATAATGGGTCCGAAAGGGAGGGGATCATGCTCGTCCGCAAGTCCAAAGCCGTCTGGCAGGGAAACCTCACGGAGGGCAAGGGCCGCATGTCCGTGGGGAGCTCCGGGCTCGAATTCGCCTTCTCCTTCGGGACCCGGTTCGCCAATGAGCCCGGGTCGAACCCCGAGGAGCTCATCGCCGCCGCTCACGCCGGTTGCTTTTCCATGGCCTTTTCCCACGCCCTCGCCCTGGCGGGATTTACGCCGCTCAGCGTCGCGACGGAGGCGCGGGTCTCCATGGACAAGACCGCCGAGGGATTCACGATCATGCGGTCGGACCTCGTGACCGAGGCCGATGTGCCGGGCATCGACGCCGCGCTGTTCGCCCGGCTCGCCGAAGAGGCCAAGAAGGGCTGTCCCGTCTCGCGCGCCCTGAAGGCGATCGAGATCACCCTTCAGGCCACCCTGAAGCCGCAGGGATAATCCTCGTCAGGGACGCCGGCGGCGGAGGCTCGCCAGGGAGAACCCCAGGGCGAAGCCCGCGAGGAGGGTCAACGGCAGGAGGATCATCTGGGAGAGGCTTATCTTCCAGAAATAGATGCGGTAGATGACCTCCCCGGGATTCTGGAGGAAGACGATCGCGATGAGCACGAACAGGACACCGATCAGGATGAGCTTGGTTTTCATGGCTTCTTCCTCCCCTTCCCAATATCCGTCCGGCGCGCCCGGGATGTCAACCCCCTGGATCCCTGGCCGCTAGGCCGGGGCCTATCTGGGGTTAACCCTGAGCCTGGCTTCCCGTCCACGCGTCGAGAGCTGTAGCCAGGCGGGTCCCCCGGGCCGGCCGTGAGCAGGCGCTTCTGCTCTTTCTTTTCGGCATAGGACCGCGGCACGAAGACCTCTTCGCCCGTGACGGGGTCCTTCCCGGTGTGGTACATGGCGGTCGAGCGGGTCATGGGTGTCGGCGTGAAAATCTGGACGCCTTCGACCGGCTTCTCGCCCTCCCGCTCCAGACGGCGGACGGCCGCCGCCAGGGCCCGGGCATCGGCATCGGTCGTCCCCGGGTGGGCCACCATGAAATAATACTTGAGATGCTGTTTTTGACCCCCCTTTGGAAAAGGGGGGCGACGGGGGGATTTGTCGGGCCCCTCCGGGCTTCGGCTTTGGCACCTCTGGAACAGCCGGCGGAACTCCTCGAACGATCGCCCTCCCTTGTTCATCAGCCGCAGGACGCGCGGCGCGACGTGCTCGGGGGCGATCTTGAGAAGGCCGGAAACATGATGGCTCCGAGAGCTCCCGGACGTACTCCTCGCTGTCCAGAGCCAGGTCGTACCGGATGCCGCTCCGGACGAAGACCTTTTTGACGCCGGGGATGGCGCGGGCTCTCTTCATCAGCGCGATGAGACGCCGGTGGCTCCGGTCGAGGCGCGGGCACTTCAGGCATTCTTTCCCGCGGCAGGCCGAGCGGCAATCCATTCCGTACATGTTTGCCGTCGGGCCCCCGAGGTCATCGATATATCCTTTGAAGTCCGGGTGCCGGGTGAGTCGCCGGATCTCATCGAGGATAGAGGCTTCGCTCCGCGAGACGATCCGGTCGCCCTGGTGGAGCGCGAGGGCGCAGAAGGAGCACCGCCCGAAGCACCCCCTGTGGGTGACGACCGAAAATTGCGCCATCGCGAACTCGGGGAAGTCCGCGGGGACCGCCCGGGAGAACGGCAGGGCGTAGATCCGGTCCAGGTCGGCCGGCGCGTATTCCGGCGCGGCGTATTGGAGGACGAAGCGCTCCGCGTGCGGCTGAGCGAGATCGAGCCCGTTGGCAAAGGCGTTCTGGGCTTCGTTGAACCGCTCCGCGTCCTCGCGAACGGCCTCGTAAGAGGGCAATGACCGGAATCCCGCCGGGAGCGCGGTCCGGACGATGGCCGGTCCCGGGAATCCCGTCGAGGTCCTCGCCCCGGTCGAGCCGTTCCGCGATCGCGAGGGCCTGAAGCTCTCCCGGCCCGTAAACGAGAATGTCGGCACGGGAATCGAGGAGGATGGACCGGCGGACCGTGTCGTCCCAATAATCGTAGTGGGCGAAGCGACGGAGGGACGCCTCGATGCCGCCGATGACGAGGGGCGAGCCGGGAAAGAGCCGCCTCAGGATATTGCAGTAAACGATGACGGCCCGGTCGGGCATGGCCGAGGCATAAGGGGCGTGCTCATCTTTTTCCCGGCGCCGCTTGAGCGGGGTGTAGTTGACGAGCATGCTGTCGATGGACCCCGACGTGACGCCGAAGAAAAGGCGCGGCGCTCCGAGTTTGATAAGATCCCGGTCCGTTCTCCAATCGGGACGGTCGATGATGCCGATCTTGTGCCCGGCGGCCTCGAGCACCCGGGCGATGACCCCTGCGGGGGACATCGGGTGGTCGACATAGGGCTCGCCGCTGACCAGGATGATATCGAAACCCGAGCCCTTCCGCGCGATCATGCCTCGACCATCTTATCATGGATCGTCGACGGCTCAGATTCCCCCCTTCCCTAAAAGGGGGGTTTAGGGGGGATTCTTGAGGACCGAAGATCGGAGATAAAAAAAGGGGGCGTGGCAATCCACGCCCCCGGCCGATCAAGTGCCGTTAATCCTGGATTTCCATGCGCCCAAACATCCTTGCCCGGATCTCCTCCAAGGGCTAAGCGCCCTTGCCCATCACGGCCACGGATGTGGCCGCCAGGACGGCGGCGGACCTGTTCTGGCTCTTCTTGAGGTCGATGGAGCCGCTGAAGGTCTCGAGCCGGACCTCGGCCCCGCCCCCGTTGATGGTCCCGTGGACCTCGCGCGGCGAGATCTTGCCGGAAACCTCGATCTTGAAGTCGGAATCGACGACGCCGCTGAACGTTTCGGCGTCGAAGGAGAACTTCGCGGCCGCGGGCAGGAACATCTCTATGTCTCCGGAATGCGACTTGAGGCCGTAGCGGCCCTTGTCCTCGAGCGCTCCCTGGAAAACGACGTTGCCGCTCACGGTCTTGGCGCTGACCCCGGCCGCGCCCGAGACATCGCGCATCTCGATCCCGCCGCTGACGGTCCCGGCTTCTATCGAGCCTTTGATCCGGACGGCTCCGATGTCGCCGGAGACGGTCTTCAGATAGACGTTTCCGGTGACGTCCTCGAGCGTGAGCTCGCCGCTGACCGTGGTCAGCTCGGCGCCCGAAGCGGCCTTCCGGAGGTCGATCGAACCGCTGACGACCTTCGCTTTGACCGCCCCGCCGAGGGACTCGAGGTCCACATCCCCGCTCACCGACTTCACCTCGATAGCGGCCGCGGAGGGGATCCAGAGCCTGTAATCGACGGAAACGTTGATCGAATCGCTCCCCCAGAAGCTCTTCCGTTTGGGGTATTTCGTATCGATCCGGAGGACGCCGGCCTCGCGCGTGATCTCGATGGTCACCAGGCCGCAGTTCTCCTTGGCCTTCGCTTCGGAGGAGGATTCGGATACCTTGAGGGCCTCGATCCGGACCTCGGCCTTGTCCCAAGTCTTGACGGCGACGCTTCCCGAAACGTTGCCCAGGAACACGTTTCCATCGCGCGCCAGGGCCTCGGTCTTTTCGAACTTCTCCTCATACCTGTCCCTGGCCGCGGCGGACAAAGACAAAGCTCCCAGTCCCAGCGCCGCGAGCGCGGCGATCATCCAAGCTTTCCTCATGCGTTCCTTTTTCATCTTCCACCTCCTCGGGTGTTATTGGTATTCACAGGGCCTCGCCGGGGGCGTCCGGGGGGGTCGTTCGGTTCATTTCCAGGAGATCGTCCAGGAGGACGACCTTCTCCCTGTAAGCCGACAGAAGAAAATCCCTGGCCATGACGTTGTCGGGCTCGTTCCGGACGGCTTCCCGACAGGCCTGGATCGTCACATCGACGACCTCGAGGTTTCGGGCGAACATCTCGGCCACCTGTGGCGACAGCCTGCCGCTCTGCCCCGCCAGGGCTTCGCCCAGCGACTTGATGGCCAATTCATAATACCGCTCGGCCTCGTCGAGCTTGGCGAGCGTGGACCTGTTCCTGCGCCTCGGGCGAGAGCATGACCGGCCTCCGCCCCAGCTTCAGACCGATGAAAACTCCTCCGGCAGCGACCACGGTCAAGGCCAGGGCGGCCAGGGCCGGCGCCAGGCGCGGCCGCCTGTAAAAGGCACGTTCATCCCGAGCGGCCGGGGTTCCGGCCTCCCTCAAGCGGGCGCGGATCCGGGGCCAGGCCTCATCCGGGACTGAAGGCGTCTCGAGCTCCCGGGCTTCCCGAACGAGAGCCCGGAGATCGGCGAGGACCGCCCGGCAGTCCGCGCACGTCGCGAGGTGGCATTCCAGTCGCGCCGACTTCCGGGAGGCGAGAGTCCCGTCCGTATATTCGCTGATCAGGAACCGGGCTTTGCGGCATCTCATGGTTCGTTCCCCCTCACAGCAGGCCCTTGCCTTTGAGCTTTTCCCGGATCCTGATCCGGGCCTTGAAGAGCTGGGACTTCGAAGTCCCGACGGAACAGCCGAGGATCCGGCTGATCTCGCCGTGTTTGAATCCGTCCACGTCGTGAAGAACGAAAACGCTGCGGAGGCGGGCGGGAAGCTCCCGGAGGGCCTCCTCGATGGGCTTCGCGAGCCCGGCCTCGTGCGTATCGCGGGTCGCCTCGTACGGGCCGCCCTCAATAGCGCTCAAGGGGACCATCGTCCGCGTCCGGAGCCGCCGGCTCCGCAGGTAGCTGTAACAGGCGTTCAACGCGATGCGGTAGACCCAAGCGGACATCGTCTCCACGTCCCGAACGTCCCCGAGGTGGGTGAAGACCTTGATGAAGATGTCCTGGAGAAGGTCCTCGGCGGCGACGGGATCGCCTGTATAGCGGCAGGCGAGGCCGAAGACCCGGGTCTTGTACGTTCCGTAAAGGGCTTCCCGGGCGCTTTCATCCCCCGACCGGGCGCCAGCGAGGAGCCGCTCCAGGGCGGCCTTTTTCGCGGGATCGAGGGAGAGTCTCGGCGATTCTTCTTCCATCATGAAGGGCCGGGCTCCGAGCATCCGGCTCAGGATATTATCCCCGATTCGCGCACGGAGCGCCAGGGTCGCCGACAGCGCAGGCATCTTCTCTTTCCTCGAACAGTAGAGATGCCCGGGGGAGGAAAAAGGTTGCCTGCGGGTTGATCTTTCTATAAGGGGCTCGGCGTTCGCGTCTTCAGGTCGAAGGTATTCCCATGGGTCAGAGCGTGCATCAGGAGCCCGGTGAAGGCGATGTTCGAATTCGGGAGGATCCGGAACTTCGCGCCCGCCGGATCGTAGATGACGACCTGCTTGGCCCCGACGACCTCGAAGGTCTCGTCGGGCCGGACGAGGACGGCCGTCGACTCGTCGATGGCGACGCCCATGAGGTCCGGGTGCTCGGCGAGAAGGCTGATGAGCCGGTTGTGCCGCTTCCGCGTCACGAAATGCTGGTCGATGACGGCCTTGCGGACGAACCCGAAGCCTCGGGCGGTTATGACGTTGGCGGCCTGGAGGGTCTCGAACTCGTGCCCGGCCTCCGGCTTCCGGACCTCGTCCCCGGTGATCATGACCTCGCTCATCACCGCCGCGCCGGCGCTCGTGCCCCCGATGACGGCGCCCTTGTTCATAGAGCTCGAGAAGCTTCTTGTGGACGGGCGTATCCAGAAGGACGGCGGTCAGCCGGGCCTGGTCGCCCCCGGAAAAGAACACGCCGCCCGCCCCTTCGAGGAGCGCCGCGCTCGCGGGCTCGAGGGCTTGTTCGCGGGTCAGCATGAGGGTGACCACGTCCTTGGCCCCGAGCTTCTTGAATCCATCGGTCTCCTCGGCGGCGCTCTCCTCGGGGACACTGCTGGCCATGGGGAGGATGACGATCCTCCCGGTCCCGAAGTGTCCGGCGAGGTCCACGAACCGGTCCATCATCCCGTCCGGCCAGTCGCCTCCGCCGACGATGAAGAGATGCCCTTTGGGGCCCGCCAGAGCGCCAAGGGGCAGGATGAGAAGCAGGGCGATGATCGCCGCGCGCATTCGTGGCATGGGACTCCTCCTCGATTCGATGCCGCGGCCGTCCGGCGGCACCATCAGGCCGCGTAGAGTGATTATAACCCGCCGGGCCCGGCCCCTCAACCGCGATGTTCCGGAGGAGCCAATTAACTTTCGCCGGCAGTTGATTTCCGGATGCTTCGGTAATATCATAAGCGTTTATTCGGTCGCGGTGGGGCTTGAAGATCGATAGCGAGGGGGGGGCAAATTGAAAGGCAGAATGGCTCCGAAAGAACAACGGCTTGATGCTTGCGGGACATCCGGGGCGGCCGCCCCGCCTGTCCCCAGCTCTCTTGCCGATGCCGTTTCCCAATTGAAATCCTTGATGGAGGCCATCCCCGATATCGTCTACATCAAGGACGCGGCAGGACGGAACATGGTCGTCAACAAGGCCTTCGAAGAGATGGCGGGGAGGCCTGCTGCCGAGATCTTGGGCCGGACCGACGAAGAGCTCCTTCCCGCGGACCTGGCCGTCAAGTGCCGGGAGAGCGATCTCAAGGTCCTGGGCGGCCGCGGCTCCATCCGGTTCGAAGAAGTTTCGACCGGCCCTGGCGGGACCCCCCGCTATTTCGAAACGATCAAGTCCCCCATCCATGGAGAGGCCGGTGACATCCTCGGTCTCGTCGGGGTCAGCCGGGACATCACCGACCGCAAGATCTGGGAGGAGCGGCTCACGGAGAGCGAAGATCGGTTTCGGAGCCTCTTCGAGAACGCGACCATAGGGATCTACCGGACGACCCTGGGAGGCCGCATCATCATGGCCAACCCCACGCTCGCCCGGATGCTCGGCTATTCCTCCTTCGAGGAACTGTCGGTCCGGAACCTGAAAGAGAACGGCTTCGAGCCTTCCTACCCCCGGCTTCAGTTCGTCAGGAGGATCGAGGAAGAGGGGGAGATCCGGGGCCTCGAGTCCGCCTGGAAAAGGCGGGACGGTTCCATCATCTTCGTGAGAGAGAGCGCCAAGGCCGTCCGGGACGCGGAGGGGAGGATCCTCTACTTCGAAGGGACTGTCGAGGACATCACGGAACGGAAACGGGCCGAGCAGGCCGTCGAGGAGAGCGAGCGCCGTTTCCGGGCCATCTTCGAAACGGCCCGGGAGGTCATCTTCCTGAAGGACAAGGATCTGAGATACACCCTCGGCAATCCGGCCTTTATGAAGTCCCTCGGATTGACGGACGGGGGATTCGCCGGGCGCACCGACGCCGAGCTTTTCGGCACGGAAACGGCCGAGCGCTTCACGGAATCCGACAGGCGCGTCCTGGCGGGCGAGGTCGTCGAGATGGAACACGAGGTGCCCGCCGGGGGGAAGAAGCTCATTTTCCACGCGATCAAGGTGCCCATCCGGGACGAATCCGGCGAGATCGTCGGCATCTGCGGCATCAGCCGGGACACGACCGAGCGTCGGCGGATGGAGGAGGCCCTTCGCGCCTCGGTCCGGGAGAAGGAGGTCCTCATCAAGGAGGTCCACCACCGGGTCAAGAACAACATGCAGATCATCTCGAGCATCCTCAGCCTCCAGGCCGGGAGCGTCCGGGACCCGGCCGCCCGGGAATGCCTCGCCGAGTGCCAGAACCGGATCCGGTCCATGGCCCTCGTCCACGAGAAGCTCTATCGCTCGGGCAACCTCTCGAGGATCGATTTCGCGCGAGTACCTCCGGAGCCTCACCGCGGCCTTGTTCCACGCCTGCCGGACCGATGCCGACCGCGTCCGGCTCGACTTCAGGCCGCGGACGTCTCGCTGGACGTCAACGCGGCCATCCCCTGCGGGCTCGTCGCCAACGAGCTCATCATCAACGCCCTCAAGCACGGCTTCCCCGGGGGGCGCACCGGCTCCCTCCGGATCGGGCTCGACAATCTCGGGGACGGGCGCTACCGCATGGTCGTAGCCGACGACGGCGCGGGTTTCCCGAAGGACCTGGATTTCCGGATGACGGAGACCCTCGGCCTCCAGCTCGTGACGCTCCTCGTCGGCCAGCTCGACGGGACCATCGAGCTCGACCGGGAGCGGGGGACCGCGTTCACCATCACGTTCAACGATCAAAAGCCCGCGTGACAGTCGCCCGGCCGCGGCCCTCCGTCTCCTGTCGCGCGCCCGCTAGCTTTCGGTCCCGAGCCTGTTCATTATCCTTCGGATCCGGGCTTCCATATCGGCGGCGTGGCTCCCCTTCCAGAAGACCCGGCCGCAGGCGGGGCAGAGGGCCAGGGAGCCCGCCCGTTCCACGACGAAGGGCGCGGCCAGGTTCCTGGCCCGCTCCTTGGGGACGGGCTTGAGCGGCGCGTTGCAATCGAGGCACCGCGTGTGCGGCGCGACCCGGTCCTTCAGTCCGAAGGCGTCGAGGACCTGAACGACCTGGTCCTCCCATCTCCCGCTCTCGATGAGGAGGGCAGGATGGCCACCTCTCCGCTCGTAGAGGCCCCTGTCCCGGGTCAGCAGCACGCGCCCTTCCCGCCGGGCGATCCCGAGCAGGGCCGCGTCCTCGATGCGGGGGAAGTAAAGGACGTCGAAACCGAGCACACGCAGCCAGCGGGCCAGCCGGCCCAACATGCAATCGGCGACGAAGATCATGGGTTCTCCGGTCATCTCCATCCCGACGGTCCCGGGCGTTCTTTTTACAGGCCGAGAAGCTGGACGGCCAAACCCGAGACGAAGATCATGGCCCCGGCGATGGCGTGCGCATATCGCTCCAGCCGGCCGAGGCGGACGAAGCTAAGGCCCCAGGAGGAGAGGGCGATAATGGAGAGCATGGTCAGGATGGTCGTCAGTCCGAAGGCCGCGGCGACGAGGGCGACGCCCGCCATGTCGTGCCGGGCGGCCGGATACATGACCAGAGGAATGAGCGGCTCGCACGGCCCGAAGACGAAGATCGTGAACAGGATCCACGGCGTAACGTTGGCCTTTCCTTCTTCGACGTGCGGATGGCAATGCTCGGCCACGTGGGCGTGATCATGCTCGTGCTCCGCTTCCGACGGGTGAACATGGCGATGCTTGTGGGGCCTGTTCCTCAGGGCCCGCCTCAGCCCCCAGACGAAATAGGCCAGCCCGAAGCCGATGAGCAGCCAGGCCGCCAGGCCGCCGCGAAGGGATTCGACGCCCTCGAGACGGGTCACGGCGATCCCCAGAGCCAGCCCGAGGAAGCCGAGGATGACGGAGCTCAGGACGTGGCCCAGCCCGCACAGAAAAGACACGGTGAGGGTCTTAGGAAGGGGCCATTTCCTGGCCTTGGCCATGACGATGAACGGCAGGTAGTGGTCGGGCCCGATGACCGTGTGGATGAAGCCGATCCCGGCCGCCGTCCCCGCCAGCACCCATATCCCGTTCGGCATGAGGCCATTATACCAGAATGGCGGAAGGGCGGAGACTCGAACTCCCGTGGGCCGGCAATGGGGGGACCCTGATCTCAGTACAAAACCTCGTCTTCTCCAAATTCCTTGATGGACCCGGCAATTTCGTCGAGCAAAAGCTTCTTGCGGATCAGGATGGAATCGATCTCTTTCTTTTCCAGCCAGGGTCCGACGGAGATCATCAGGCTCGAATGATCCAGGGCCTTGATCTTCTCGAAGAAGAACCGGGGGATCTGCCTGATGAGCAGGGGCCGGACGCCGAGGGCCTTCTTTCCGACAACCAGCCTCTCGGTGAATTTTTTTGTGGAACGGAAGCTGCGGGAGTGATCGATGAGGATCGTGCGCCAATCCTCGGTGTAGAGGATGTTCTGTTGGGTTCGGTCCTCATTGGCGATGAGGCCGTCAAAAGCCCGCGTCAGGTATTTCGTCCTTTCCCAATGCTTGGCGGATACGTCGGGAACGGGGATATGATCATTCATGCGCTCGAGGTCGTTCATCATGACCTTGACCCAGAGCTGGAGGGAACCCTTTTCCCCTTGGAATTCCCTTTCCACCGTAGGCGGGATCATATCCAGGCCAAGGAGCTTGTCCAGCTCATAGGCGGCAATCTCATATCGCCAGCCCTCGAGATATCCCCCCCGAATTCCGCTCGGGTTCTTCCAGACCCCCGACGCGTTCCTGTCGCCCTTTTTCAGGAAGAGCCTCGTCGGGCGGGTGACGCCTTCACCGATCTTCTCGAAGCCCACGATCTCGGCCGTTTTCAGGAATTCCTCCCATTGCGGTCTCTCCGCAATTTCCCCAGGTGTGAATTGGGCCGGGAGCCGAGGCGGGAAGATGAGCCCCGCGAGGGCGAAGCCTACGAGCGACGATCTTCTGAGCATGAGATGGCTGCGGCTCCTTGCCTGAAACCATTCCTATCGTAGCGGTTGTCGATACAAAAAATCAAATTCGGCGACCGGGCCGGGGCGCCCCGCGGCCGCATTCCCCGGTCGGCGGCTGCCGGGTTCCTGGACCCTGACTGGAGATATGGATTCAAATATTTGGAATAATCCAATTAATTGGATTCGAGGGGGCGAATTCGCTTGCGCATATCTTTCGTATATCATTGATAAATAATCAATTAATAACCGGACATAACTTGGCATAGATATTGCTTAAAAACTTAAACAAATAGCGGGAACGCAGGAACGAGAGGAGGCGTGATCAAGAGGAAAGGATCGTTGGAGGGAGTTTTAAAGGGAAGAGGTCTATTTCTTTATGGGGAAGGGTTTTTTCCCCTCTCATTGGTAAAGGAGGTTTGAATGAAGAGATCGTTGGTATTTTTTTGCGCTTTTTTGCTGTTGACGGCCGGCGTCCTTTTTGCCCAAAGATCGACGGGCGGGATCGAAGGCGTCATCCTGGATTCTGAGGGGGTTCCTCTTCCGGGCGTCGCCGTGACCGTTACGGGTCCGTCGGGCAAGAGAAGCATGACCACGGAATCGAACGGAACGTATCGTTTTCCCGCCTTACAGCCGGGAACGTATACCGTCACGGCGACATTGGCCGGGTTCAAGACGATGATGGAAACGGGGGTCACGGTCGGCCTGGAACAGACCCGCAAGGTCGATCTCCGCATGGAAGTCGGACGGATCGAAGAAGAGGTCACGGTCATCGGTATTTCTCCCATCGTGGACCTGACTTCGTCCAGACTGAGCACCAACGTCAGCAGGGAATTCTTCGACTCCCTGCCCAAAGGACGGTCCTATCAGGACATGGTCCAATTGGCTCCGTCCGTCCAAAGCGATCCTTGGGGCGCGGCCATGAGCGGTGCCACCGGGGCGGAGAATATGTACATCATCGACGGCGTCAACACCACGGACGTCGAGGACGGACTGGCCGGGACCAACCTGACCTATGAATTCATCGAAGAGGTTCAGGTCAAGACCGGCGGCTACGAGCCCGAATTCGCCGGCGCCCTGGGCGGCGTCGTCAATATCATCACCAAGAGCGGGTCGAACCAGCTGCATGGCGGCCTGTTGTTCAACTATCAGTCGGACGTCCTCTACGGCAAGCCGAAGGTCGGCGTCTATGGCGGAGGCGCCATCGACGAGTTCAATTATTACGATTTCGGGCTGAGCTTTTCCGGGCCGCTCATCAAGGACAAGCTTTGGTTCTTCTTCGGCGGCACTCCCAGCTTCCGGAAGACCTTCTACCGGCAGACGAACTCCTGGACCGGGGACACCCGATCCTTCGATGAGCCCAACAACACCTACTATTTCTCCGGAAAGCTCACCTATGAGCCCACCCCGGGCCAGAAGATCACCCTGAGCGCGTTTGGCGATCCGTTGAAGGCAACGCTCAACAATCCCGGAACGCTGCGGGACTTCGACACCTGGGAATTGTACGCCCCGTCCAAACGATCGGGAGGCACGTATAATGCGGCCCTCAAGTATGACGGGGTGTTCGGGAACGACTGGATCATTCACGCCCTGGGCGGCGTCTTTTATGACAAGACGGTGGAAAAACCGCTGGATCTCACGAAACCGAGGATCACGTACGAACAGGGATACCTGGGCGCGCCCGAGGGTTACGCGACGGGCGGCGCCGGCTGGTATTGCGACCCTGATACGAAGCAAAGGTGGCAGGCCAACGCGGACATCACGAAGTACCTCGGGGGCCATACCTTCAAGGTGGGGGCTCAGTGGTCCCGGGCCATGTCGCTTCGGGAAGACAATTACACCGGCGGTTTTTACCGCTTGATCCGGCCCGATTACGGGTATTTCAGGGACAGATATCGCGTGACTCACGGGACGTCCCGAACGGACCTCCTGGGCGTCTTCGTTCAGGATTCCTGGAAGGTCTTCGACCGCCTGACCCTCAATTTCGGGGTCCGGATGGAAGACCAGAACGTCCATGCCAGCGACAAATCGCGATTCGAGATCCCGGATGCGTCCATCATCCACTTCAAGCTCTGGGAACAGCTGGCTCCGAGGGTCGGATTCACCTTCGACCTCCTCGGCAACGGCACCTCCAAGCTCTTCGGCTCCTACGGGCGGTTCTTCGAAATGATGCCGCTCGACCTCAACACCCGCCAGTTCGGCGGGGAGGACGATGCCTATTACAATTATTACCTCAGTGATTTTAATCCTCTGACCGATTTCCCGACCAAGGCGCAGGCTTACCGCGAATATCATTACGGCAGCGCGGCGTCCGGATTCCCCGATCCGACGAAAGCGAACAAGGGCCTCAAAGCGCAGTATGTCGAGGAGGTCATCGTCGGGTTCGAGAACCAATTCGCGACGGACCTTTCCTTGAGCGTCAGAGGCGTCTGGAAAAGATTGGGGCAGGTCATCGAGGACGGCTCGTTCGACGGGGGCTCGACCTACTTCCTCTTCAACCCGGGACGGCAGTTCACGGAAGGCGAGATCAATCCCAATACCGGCCTGCCGCGGGAGCTCTACGTCGACGCCTTCCCCAAGGCCCATAGAGATTACAAGGCCCTGGAGATCCTGCTCAACAAGAGGTTCTCCCACAACTACATGTTCACCGCTTCCTATACCTACGCCCACCTCAGGGGGAACCACCCCGGCCTGGCCTGGGAGGAGTACGGACAGCTCGATCCCAATATCACGGCCCTCTTCGACTTCCCGGAGTTCCTCTACAACGCCAACGGCATCCTGCCCGGCGACCGTCCCCATCAGCTCAAGCTCGACGGCGTCTACCAGTTCTCCCGGTTCCTGAGGGGCCTGTCCGTCGGCGCCTCGTTCCGGATCAACTCCGGAAAATCCCTGAGCAAGATCGGGCAAAATGAGTATTACGGGGATTGCGTCACGTTGACCCCGAGGGGCTCGGACGGACGGCTTCCCATGTTCAATCAGCTGGACCTGCATCTGGGCTACGATCTGAAGATCGCGACCAAGTACAAGATTGGGATCACCGCGGACGTCTTCAACGTCCTCAACACCAGGATCGAGACCGATCGCGAGCTGTTGTACCTGCGGAACGTCTACTGGGGAATTCCTTCCGACATGATGCCCTGGGACTTCAACATGACCGACTACCCCACGGCGGACAATCCCTATTTCGGAAAAGGCATTACCTACCAGGCTCCGATCCGCGCCCGGATCGGACTCGCGCTGAGCTTCTAAGCAGAGAGCAGAACCAGAATCAGTCGCTCAAAGCCCCGAACCGAGGATCTCGGTTCGGGGCTTTTTTTTTCGTCTGCAGCCTTCCGAAGACCGCAAGATTGTAAAAGCGGGAACAAACGCCTAGAATGCCCTGGGAATCGTTCATGCGCGGAAAAATGATCTCCGTGATCGGGATCCTGCTGCTCGCCTTCCTTACGGCCTGGAGTTGCTCCGCGCCCAAGGACAAGAAGATCTCCGGGAGCGAAGGCCTGAATGTCGTCCTGATGACGATCGATACGCTTCGGGCGGACCGGGTCGGGTACAGCGGTCATGCCGTCGAAACTCCCCACCTCGATGGATTGGCCCGCGGAGGAGCGCGGTTCATGAATGCCGTGTGTCAGGTCCCCCTCACCCTCCCCTCCCACGCCTCGATCCTGACCGGGACGGACCCGCCGTTTCATCGGGTCAAGAATAACGGGACCTATTCTCTCAGGGAACAGGATACGACCCTGGCCGAGATCTTGAGGGAAAGGGGTTATCAAACCGCGGCCTTCATCGGGGCCTTTCCCCTGGACTCTCAGTTCGGTCTGGATCAGGGATTCGATCTCTATGACGACCGATTCAAGAATCCGGAGCCGCTCTCAGGCTATGAGCCCCAGCGGAGGGCCGAACAGGTCGCCGGAGCCGCGGCCGCGTGGCTCGAGCGGAATGCCGGGAAGAAATTCTTCGTCTGGGTCCATTATTATGATCCTCATCTGCCGTATTCCCCGCCGGCGCCTTTCGATAAGGCTTACGCTTCGCCTTATGACGGAGAGGTCGCCTACACGGATGTCTACGTGGGGAAGCTGGTGGAGCTCCTGAGAAAGAAAGGGCTCGGGGACAGAACCCTCATCGTCGTCGCCGGCGACCACGGCGAGGGCTTGGGCGAACACGGGGAGGATACGCATGGGATCTTTCTCTACGATTCGACCTTGAAGATTCCCCTCATCTTTTCCTGCCCCGGCATCATCCCCGGCGGGATCGAGGTCAAAGGTCAGGCCCGGACCGTCGATATCGTCCCCACGATCCTCGAGCTCCTCAGGATCCCGGTCCCCTCCGACTGTCAGGGAGCGAGCTTGATCCCTGACATGGAAGGCGGGAACAGCAACCGGGAGTCCTACGCCGAGACCTACCTTCCGCTCCTCGCCTGCGGCTGGTCCGAGACGAAGTCGATCCGGACGGGCCGATGGAAGTTCATCCTGGCCCCGAAGCCCGAGCTCTATGACCTGGCGCGCGATCCCCTCGAGAAGGACAATGTCATCGACCGGGAAGCGGAGACCGCGGGCCGGCTGCTCCGGCGGCTCAAAGAACTGGAGAAGGCGCTTTCCTCGCCCGCGGCCGGGGAGCCCAGATTCGCCCTGTCCCAGGGAGACGCGGAGAAGCTGTCCTCGCTGGGCTATGTCGGGCTGGGCCCGGAGCCAGCGTATCCCCCGGCATTCCGATACGGACCCCAAAGACAGGATCCGCGTCTTCGAAGATATGGTCAAGGCCGAGGCGGCCCTGGCCGGAGGCGCCCCCGAAGAAGCCGCCGAGATCCTGAGGAGAGTCGTTGCGGAAGACCCGGGGAATCCGTCGCTCCTCCATTTTCTCGGGAGAGCCTATCAAAAGCTCGGGGATCTCGACGCCTCTATCGAGGCGCTTTCCCGGGCCGTCCGTCTCAATCCGGACGATGTCTATTCCCACTATCTTCTGGCCAGGAGCTATTTCCGGAAGGGGATGTCCGGGGAGGCGAAGAGCGAGGCCCTCCTTGTCCTATCCACCTTCACCGATCATATGGGCTCGCTGATGCTGTTGGCCGAAGTCCACGCCGACGCCGGGGAATTCGAAAAGGCCCTCGCCTATCTGGAAAGGGCAGTCCATAAAGAACCCGACGATCCGACGGCCCGGCTCCTCCTCGCCCACATCCTCACTCTCGCCAAGCACTACGAGAGAGCCTTCGCCGAATACGAGCTTTTACGGACAAGGACGCCCGACGATCCCTCGATCCGCCACAATCTGGGCATGCTCTCCGTCCTGACGGGACGGCCCGAAGAAGGAATACGGTATTTCCTGGAGGAATTGGCGCTCCGGGAGGAGCCGCAGACCCGTTTCCTCCTCGGAATGACCTATGGGAAGCTGGGAAGATTCCCTGAGGCGATCGGCCATCTCGAGCGGTATCTTGCGTCTCTTCCCCAGGGGGAGACAGCCGAGAGAGAAAAAGCCGTCGCGGCGCTTCGGTATTTCCGTTCGAGAGTTTCCTGACGGCTCCTACTTCTGCTTGTCGATGAAGTCGATGATATTCCTCACGGTCGGCGCTTCGGGCGACTCCGGCTCAAGTTCCAGGAATTTCTTCAGATTGTCCTTCGCCTTCCCCAGCTCGCCCTTGTTCAAATAGGCATACCCCAGCTTGATGTAAGGTTTGGCCCAATCGGGCTTGATCCGGGAAGCGATCTCGAAATAGGAGATGGCTTCATCGATCCCGCCCTTGGAAAAATAGATCTCTCCGACGTTATAGGCCAGGGATTCGTCCTTGGGGAATATTTCGATGGAATTCCTGAAATATTTCTGGGCTTCCTCCATATTGTCCTCTTTGACATAGGTCTCCCCGAGAGCGGCCAGCGTTTTGGCGGCGAGCTCGTTGCCGCTCATCTCTCCCGGCTCTCCCTTGATCCCGGCCATGACCAGCTCATATTCCCCGCGGGCCTGGGCCAGGTCTCCTTTTTCCTTGAGGGCATTGCCGATATTGAAATGGACCTGATAGGCTTTGGGATTGGCCTGGGCGAATTGCCCGTAGGCGGCGATGGCCTCGTCGTACTTCTTCTCGGAAAAGAGCTGGTTGCCCTGCTCGAAAAGCACGAAGCTCGACGCATCCTGGATCGTCGGCATGTCCGTCTGCCCGAGCTTCTTCAATGAGAAGAGGATCTCGGGGTTCCTTTCGAGCTGTTTGACGTTCACGTCCTGGGCGGCCCCAAAGTATCCGTCCGCCCTCGCTTCGACGCGCCACATGCCCGTCCCCAGGCCCAGGATGTCCCACTCGCCTTTTTCGTTCGATCGTGTTTCGAAAACGACGTCCTGATAGACGAGGCTCGTGGCCTTGACGGAGGCCTTCGGAAGCAGCGTGCCGTCTTCCGCCTGGACCTTCCCCTTTATCCGCCCCTCGCCCCGCCCCGTCTGCGAGAGTCCGTAGGGGGCAAGGGCGATCAAAGCGCAAAGGATGACGGCCGCCCTGGAATGATTCCGTCCGTCCATTTCTTTCCTCCTGTTCGTCGAGGTGCCTATTCGATGGCGAAGGTCCATGTCTTGTGTTGGGGGTTTTTCGCCTGGGCGTCGTCCAAGGTCAGGTACGCATGGTACGAACCCTTCTTGAGGTCGAGAGGGATCGTGATCGAGGGGTCATGAGAGGAAACGGCGTATTCCTTTTGATGGCGCCAGACCGCCTGCCCGGAGGGATCCAGGATCGTCAGGTCGACGGCCAAGCGGTGTTCGGTTGCGGCCTGCCCCGTCTCTTTGAGCCAGGCGTTCCAGGAAGGGACCCTGATCAGGAGGAAGACAGTGTCTTCCTGTTTGACCTCCGCGCTGAAATCATAGCGATCGGCGCCGGACATTTCGGCGCTCTGCAATCGGGTCTGGGCGTTGTTGATCAACTGCAGGGCCCGGGTGTCCGGCCGGACCAGGGTGTATTCCCCGTCGCCGCTGAAGTCGACGAAGGACAGGCGGATCTGATAGGGGATCATGTAGGTCCAGGTTTCGTAAGCCCTCGCCCCCGAATACCGGCCGACCGGCTCGGTGTCCCTCTCATCCGGCGGGCCCAGGAGGACGAGGATCCGCCCCCGGTCCTGGATGAAGCCGTCCTTCCCGCCTCCCCGGAAGAGCTTGTTGGCCGCCGCGATCCGGCCGAGGTACTCGTCCTTGAATTCGTTGTTCTCCGTTCCCGGGTCGGGATCCCTCCGTTTCCAGAAGGCCTCGATGAAGGTCCCTCTCTCGGCGGGAGGGAGGCCGAGGAAGGCTTTCTCCTCCTCGCGGGAGATGATGTACCGGACCTGGGAGAAGAAGACCCGGCTGTCCTTATCCAGCGCGTTGACCAACCCGGCGGTCTTACAGGACACGGAGAAAGCCGAAGGAAGGACACCGCCCAGAAGAAGGACCGTTCGGATGATCCATCGGGCCTTCGTCACCAGCTTAATCTTTCTTGAGGGATTGAACACGGCGACGGATCTCCTCCTGTTTGGGATCGATCTCCAGGGATTTTCCCCAGGCGATGAGGGCCTCGGCATCCTCTCCCAGCCGATGGTAGCATTCCCCGATAGAGTTGAGGATGTTCAGATCAGCCCCCTGATGCCTGAGGGATTCCTTGTATAGGCCGACGGCCTCACGGAAATTCCCCAATCTTTGATAGAGACTCCCTAATAATCCGAAGAGCTCTCCCGGATTCGTGTTCGTCTTGGCATAGGGCAGGAGAAGGTCCCTGGCCTCCTCATACCTCTCCCCGAGAAAGAGGACGCGGGCATAGTCCATGGCGAACTTGGCGCTCTCCGGCTTCTCCCGATGGGCTCTTTCAAGCAAGGGAAGCGCCATCTTTGCCTGTCGCGCATTCAGATACTGACCGCCCAGGATGTTCGCATAGACGGGGTCGGAGCCGGCGGGAGACATCTGAGCCAGGACCCAGGGCCGGGGCACCGAAGGGGAGTGGGAAATATAAAAGAATTCCTCTTTTTCAACGAGGGGACGCTTCTCTTTGTCGCAAAGCGCGACCCTGACGGAGTAGTTGGCCGGAGCCAGCCGGCTGATGTCGAATTCCTCCAGGAATTGGGGGGCATCCTGGACGGGATCCAGCCGGTTCGTCCTCGTCTGGACCATCTCCTGTTCCTTGAAGAGAGAGAGTTCCAGGGAACCGTTCGACCGGAGCTCCGGTTCGAGGCCGAATACCTGGAAGAACAGGTAGAGCCGGCCGTCCGAGCGGGAAAAATCGTTCCGCGGGGAAGGCACGAGCTGGGCGCCTTCGACCAGAAAAGGCTTGATCTTCCCCGGCGCGGCCGGGCCTTTCAGGGCCCTATGGGCCAATATCAAGGGCCCTATTTGGAGCGATCGGGCGTCCGGGACGATGACCTCGCTCTCCATCGACGTGAACTCTTTGGAGACCGTATTTTTCATGAGCAGGCTGAACTTGTAGCGCCCCTCGATGAGCGGAAACATATCTTGAGCGCTGAACAATCGCGTTTTGATCTTGTCCACCTGGTCCGCATCGAGCTGGACCGGCCATGATCTCTTGAATTGATAGATCATCCGGCCCTCGGGATCCGTGACCATTCCGCTCAGGTCCAGAGTCGTGCCGAACTTGTTCCCATATTGTTCGAGGGACAGTTTCCGGGGCTCGACGGCATAATGGACGAAAGAGATCCCCGACGGGTCCTGGATCACCCTGACCAGCGCTTCATTATCCACATAGTTGGCCGTATATTCGACCTCGATGATATCCTTGTACTTCAACAGTTTTTCGGCATAGGTCGTTTCGAGCTTCTTGTAGGGCACGGTCGGGATGTTGGCGGAGATGAGGATATCCGAAGCGAACGACCGGGTGGTCGGATCGTACTGCTCCGGCGAGCCCGGGATGAGGGACAGCGCGACCGGGGCAATGTTGGGCTCGATCTGGAGAAGCCGGGAATAGGCGGCCCGGGTGTTCGTCGGGTCTCCGGTATATCCGGGAATGAGGCTTCCCGGTCCGTCCCTCGTCGGAGAATACAGCACGTAGTTGCCGATCCCCCCTCGTTTGAAAAAGACGACATGGAACGAGGCCGGAAGCCCGAGGTCCGGATCCCCATTGTAGGTCCATATCTGCATCGGATAGAGCAGCTTCTGGCCGTCGTAGTCTTCGATGTCCTTGGGAGGACCGAGGATGATATAGATCCTCCCCATATCCGTCCTCCAGCCCGCCCCGGTGGCTTCCCGGCCGAAGTAGTGGTTGGCGTATTCTATCCTCAGGCGGTGTTCTTTCTTGAATTCGTTTTCCAAGGAGCCTTGAGTGGGATCGCGCTGTTTCCAAAAAGCGTCGATGAAGATATCCCTTTGTCTGTCGGTTTCGAGCTGGAGGAATACCTCCTTCTCTTTGGGACTGATGATATAGACGACCTCTTCCTGAAGCCACGTCCTGTAGCGTTCAGGAAGATCTTTGGGCGAGCTTTGGCCGGTGGCGAGAAGCGATGAACAAGAAAGGGCAAAAACGACCCAAGCCGCGAGCTTTCGGTTCATTTTCCTCGTTCCCGGACCTCTTATCACCTGGTGTCATGATATCATCCGCCGCCGGTCATGGTCAATCGATCCGCTCATTGCAAATTCCTCGAGAGCCTGCCAAACCGACTGAAAAAGCCGGAGAATTATAGTTTCTTCTGAGCAATTTTCGAGCCGTGCGACGCCACGCACTGCCAGCGGCCGCCATTTCTAATCCAGGTATCCGTCCATTGATACTGACCGCTGATATCCTTGCCGTTGAACTGGGCTTTGTCGGTACTCCGGCCAAAATACACTGCCGCGTCTCCATATACGTGGACCTTGATATTATCCAGCACCGTAGATACGAGCACGTAATCGCCAGATTTTAAGGTCGCGATTTCCTGGGCCTTGTTCCCCACGGTCCCTTCGGAGTCCGTTGACATATAATCATCCGCTAAAATCGTGTCAAGGAATGCCAAGTCGGACTTGACCAGGGCATCGGCCCATTCCTTCTCCAGCTTTATCAACTCCTGTTCCGCGCTCCCGCTCTTTGGTTGAACCGGCGCCTGTGCCCAGGCGGCGACTGCCAAGACCAAGGCAACCACGCAGACTGCAAAAGCAATGCGTTTCATGGAACCGCTCCTTTTGAATCGATTCAGAGACAAGGGTACGGCAAAAAGGGATATTCCGTGAAGGTTGCCTTCGACTCCCCCCAATCTCTTGCAGGTCAACCTATACCACCGGAAAGAGCCAATGTCAATTCGAAGGACAGGGCGGCTCCCCGGCGTGAGTAGGTAAACCACTCCGCCGTGTCATACCGGTGTCACAAGAATTGCGTACACCCGCTTAATCCTGACTCTAGAGCGGGGAATCCGGGCCGTTGAACGGCCTTTCCGCACGGCCTCCATATAGAGAGGCCTTAGGCTCCGACCCCAATTCGCTTAATGACTATGACTACTTGAGCAAGCCCAGTTGCTTCATAAACGCCAGATTGTCGAAGTAGGACCTGTCTTCGGCAACCAGCCCATCCGGTGAGATTTTAGCGATGAACACAGCCTTGAAACTAACCTTATTGCCCGTGGGCGCCACTTCGCCTTCCGGTGTGGCCAGGGGAGCCGTGAATGTTCCGCTTCCCACGCCTTCAAAGACAATCGTGTCGCTGGAGAATGCGACCACAGAAAAATCGACCTTAAAGTCCGGGAAGGCCCTATAGAACCCCTTATAATATTCTAAAAGGGCCTCACGGCCGTGCATTGGCGACGACAAGTCCGCCTGGATCATGACGGCGTCCGGCGCATAGAGGTTGGCGACGGCTACGGGATCCGAGGACTTCATCGTTTTGATGATCTTGTCCGCGACCTTCTTAAGGTCCAACTTTGGCTTTTGCGCGTAGCCCTGAGTGAACACCATGAGCAGAAAAAGCACGGCCAGGCATACTACGGAAAATTTCGTTTTCATGGACCCCTCCTTTTGAACCGATTCAGAGACGTGGATACGGCAAAGAGAGATATTCCGAATAGGTTGCCTACGATTTCCCCCGATCTCTTGCTGGCTGAATCATAACGCCGCAAAAGTCCGAAGTCAATCCATAAAGTGACCTCCCCTCTGGGCGGCTTGGAAATCGGCTTGCTCAGCGCGTCCGGGCGGGAGGGTAAACAAGTCCCCGGACCACACGGTGTGGACAAAACCGCCAAAAATGGCTCAGTTTGGATAACTCAGGCTAAAAAGAAGAATCAGGGTAAGTGATTGAAATCTCAAAGAGAATAAGATGGTGGACGGTAGGAGACTCGAACTCCCGACCTCAGCGTTGCGAACGCCGCGCTCTCCCAACTGAGCTAACCGCCCACGTATAGCGCGCTGTATATTTCTTTATTATCAGATATTTAACTTTGACGAGGTCATTCATCTTGACCAAGTCTCGCCAAAGGCCCCTCCCCTACCAGGGGAAGAGGACGGCCTGAGGATAGCAGAACAGGCCCGGATTATCAAGATTTCCCCCGGGTCTTCTCCTCGACGATCTCCACGGCCTTCCTCATCCGGCCGAGATCTTCATGGAGGTACCGGAGCGTCGTCTCAACCTTGGAATGCCCCCCATTTAAAAAAATGCCTCCCCGAATCTCATCCCCGATTAGAGGAGCAGCTGCACGATCCTCTTGGCCTAGAGGGCGAGATCCCGGGCCCCGGGGACTTTCTCGAGCTTCGCGGCCGCCTTGACGACCGCCTTGAGCTCATCGGGCGAGTAGGACCGGCGCCGGCGGTCCACGATGTAGGGCTTCACGTCCTTTAGGGGATTCGGGCCAGGGTGCTTGCCCTTGGAGATCACATAATTGAACATCGTCTTGAGAAGCCCGAAGTATCTGGGCTGAAGAACACGATCGAATCTGCGGGGATCTCGCTGATGCGGCACATTTTTATCGAGCCGATGTCATCATTAAAGCTGTACCTGTTCATGGAAATTGAATCCTTCTTCCTTAAACAACTTGATGCACACTTCAACGACGGCAGGATCGTAACACGTCCCCCCTTTTTGTATAAGTTCGGCCAGTGCTTCTTCCAGCGTCCGCGCCGCTCTATAGGGCCTATCGGATACCATCGCTTCTGTGACATCCGCTACGGCCAGGATTTTAGCTTCCACAAGGATTTGGTCATCCTTTAGGCCCTGAGGATAGCCCGAGCCATCGAGCCTTTCGTGATGCTGATAGACGATATCAGCGATGGTCCAGGGAAAGTCTATGTTTTTCAAAATATCGTAGGCTATCTTCGGATGAGTCTTGATGAGCTCGAATTCGGAAGCCGTAAGGGCCGTGGGCTTGGTCAGTATCTCAGTCGGGACGGAGATCTTGCCTATGTCATGGATCTGCCCCGATATTCGAATGGCTTCCTTTTGTTCATTAGATAAGCTCATCTTGGTCGCTATGGTTCGCGCCAGGTCGGCGACGCGGCGCTGATGGCCCGCTGTATAGGGATCTCTCTTTTCCAAGATCATGCTTATCGCTTGGATCGTTCCGTTCATCGCATGTCTGAGTCTATCAAGGGCCGCCCGGAGCTCTTCCTCGACATCCTTGTGCCTGGTGATATCGTGGATGATCACCAAGAAGGTCCTTTTGCCTTCGCTCAGGAACTCGTTGATATTGATATCGACGGGAACTCGAAGAGAACGGTTATTTTTTAATGCAGCCTCGTAGTTTAAGACAACTTGGTCCCCGGCCATGCGCCGTTTATTCAACTCGATCATCATCTCGGCATAATCCGTGGCGACGAAGTTATAGAAGGGCTTGTCGATAAACTCATCGTGCGAGAATCCGCAGAGTTCTTCCATGTAAGGATTGATGTACTTGATTTTCGCATCCTGGACGATAACCACGCCTTCATTGGCCCTCTCCACGAGGTTTCTGAACCGCGCTTCGCTTTCCCGCAGCTTATCTTCGCCGAGTTTCTCTTTGGTTACATCTCTAAGGATACCGATAACGGTACCCTTCCTTCCCGGAAGCGAAGCCGTGTCAAACTCCAGATGTTTGACGGTTCCATTTTTGGCCATCAGCCTAGCGCGATGGGTGGGGGGAGCGGGCTTCCCTTCCCTTCTTGCTTGATATCTCTCCAAGACGAACTCTCTGTCTTCCGGATGGAGGTGGTTCAGGAACTCCCGTCCGCAAGTTTGGAGATATTCAAGTGAGAGTCCGGTAATCTTTTCGCAGGCGGGGTTGAGAAATTCGAAGCCTCTCTCCGACATAACGTAAATCCCTACGGGGGCCTGAGCGACGATAACGGCATTCAAATCGATGATCCCGAGATCAGAGGGATCGAAAGGGGAAGACTTCATGGGCGCCTCCTCTCGCCCCCCTTATCGTCATATACACCTCTCCCACCATTTGTTTAGTCGTGGATCCGGACATAAGATTGAGAAAATGAGAATTAATCAGCTTCCCCACCATCTATCTCTATGAGGCCCGTAAAGGCCCCAGGCCTCATCCCTTTTCCCTCTTAATGCCAAGCCCCCAAGCTTCCCTAACGATGTTCTCATCAATCTTAAAGAACGCTGAGGCCTCATATTCGTGCGCCTCCGTGTGTTTCTTAAGCGTGGAGATCATTCTATCCATAAGACTCTTATCAAGGACGCCTGACGACTTCATTGCTTGAAACCAAAGAAATATATCTCCCGGAATTGCGTATGGAGGACAACCTCCTTTACAGTAATCGTACTTTATGCCTCCAAGCCGGATTGCTTCGTTAGGAATGGCCTCGTCAACAAAGTCATAGGATAAAGCCTGGTTCCCGCAAAAAAAGCACGTTGTTATCTTGAAACCGTTCATCATTACCCCCCCCAATTCTTCTTCACCCTCTCCGTACTCATCTTCCCAGCTATAGGCCGAACCGCCCCTCGAGGGCGTCCTGCGAGGGGGATGCAAGGCCCCTGGCTTCTCCCCAGCTAAGTTCTTATGGCTTCTCCTGGAGCATGTCAATGAAAGCTGTCAACATCATGAAGTGCGAATGGTCGCCATTTTTGAGGCCCAGAAACAGCGCTTTTAGTGCTTCATCGCTTATCTTTACGGAAGTGTCCAGATGAATGCTTTCGAATCGTTTCTCGAGTTCGAGCATCATCTGAAGCTGCCGCAGTATCGGGGCCTTCTTTTGGAGAAAAAGAGCGTGATGTCCGTTGGCTTCCTTGAGCGATTCTCGGGCGTCTTGCTCATCAACTTTTAGCCCGGCGAAGAGATCGGGCATGGACTCATAATAGGTTTTCCCTGCTTGGAGGATATTCGCGTGGTTGACCTCTTCGTTGGATAACTTTTCGAGCTGTACCGATATTGGGGGATCATTTACATTGGCTGCGAGTAGCTTATAGAGCTCCGACGCCATGAGTTCGATTTCCGTTGCGAGGTCTAGAAACTCTGGGATGTTCATGTCAACCTCCGTTCTGTTCGCCCGTACTCCTTTGACTCCATAATCTCCGGCTCCTCGAGCGCGTCCCGCGAGGGGGCCGCAGGGCACCCGGCCTCACTTCTTTATAACCACCACAGTAGCGTAAGCCAAGACAAATATGATTCCTAATAAGAACGAATATCTTGTCACATGATAAGCCTTCGTCATAATACGGCCGCGCGACTTTATTTTGTCTTCTAGCTCGACTAGTCCCTTTATCAAACTGGGTGCCCCCTCTTCAGAAAGAGCCGTAGAGTGGATGGATGACATATAAATGATCATATTTGCAGGTTCAGTCATTCCAGACAGACAGTAGAATATGCATATAAGAAATGAGACAACGGACAGCCCAGCTAGAATCTCTATTGCGGACGAAGAAAACAACTTGACCACAAATGCCATAACTGCACCTATAGAAGCAGTGCTTATCGTCGAGAGGTGCTTAAAGTAATCATATTGGAGTCGTGGTATCTCTTTAAAATGTTCAAGAGTATTAAGAACTTCATTCATCTTTTCCATGCGACCCTCCTAATAACGTCTTTCTAGCTCCTCGAGGGCGTCCCGCTTAGGGGGCAACGTGGCCCCCCGGCCTCACTTTAATAAGGCTTGCCGAGAGCTTTTATGCTTTCCACAAAGAAATCCGATGCAATCCTTATTAGCTCCGGGTTTTCAATTAGACTGCTTACCAAACTGGGCTTTATTTTCAACTTGTATGCTTTTAGCATTTGTGAAGTGACATCTTCACAGCCCTCTCGGAAGGCCGCATCCAATCTTATGTGATATTGTTCCCCAAGCGTTTTCTGTAGCTCCTTTTCTCTTCTCCTCATTCCATGGTGTAAATCACAAAACGCAGTTAGAAACTTCTCTTTCTGCTGCAATATCTTCAAGCGCAATATTTGCTTTTTATCAAGAGATACCCCGTCGATAATAAAAGATTCCCCTTTATCAAACGGGATCACCACGTCTTCGATGAGTCTGGCAAAAGTAAGATTGATAAGATAAAGAGGCTTGTCATAATCCTTTGCTTCTGCATAAACAGAAAAAAGGGCTTTTTCTCCGTTATCCATCAATGCTCCTCCTCATTCTCAATACTAAACCTTAACCTTAATTCCTCTTCACCTTCCCCGCCCTGATCTCTCCGCCATCGGACCCTCGTCGCCCCTCGAGGGCGCCCCGCGTGGGGGCCGAAAGGCCCCCGGCCTCATTTATTAGCCCATTTCACCCGATTCTCTGTCGATAGGCGCTGTTATAAATTTAATAAATCTGTCCCCCGTTTCAGATGTACGAGAGGCATAGATTCCTTGAGGAGACATCCCGACATGAAGCGACTCGATCGTAAATAATCCTCTTGAATAGAGGTCTTTTATTAGTTGATCATAAAAGCCTCTGTTTCCTCGCAGCTCTTGAAATGCATCTTCAAGAGCGTTTGACGGGCCCCCCATAACATATTCTTTTCTTTTAATGTCGTGCCGTTTGTACCACTCGGATGGAGATGAAAAAAAGGATAATATTCTTAGGTGCCATCGGGTTAACTCATCAATATAGTTTAGGAATATTATCTGAAGGTCTTCGTCTGGCTCAACCTTCAGTGCAACGTTCAATATCGCGTTCCTTAGTGCTTCCAGCTTTTCTTGATCGTGATTCTTTGAGGCGGTATTAGTAGCATGCATAACGGCAGTAATGAACTGATCGTTGTTTTGGAGGTCTTCAATATTAAATTCTTCAATCTTCTCTTGAAGGGCAGCTATATCTTTGCCTAATGACTCGATCCATTTATCGCGCCGTTTGACTATAGGCGGAGTGATTATAGCTGCGAAGAACTCCGCGGCTGGGCCTCCTGCTACAGGGATCGCTGATAGCCCGGCTTTTGCCACAGTATGAAGCATGTCTCCTACGCCAGCCTTGGGCTTTTGTTTAATGTCCATGTATTCCCCCCTTAATTTATGGTTAGGTTGTAGCCTAATTCTTCTTCACTTTCCCCGCCCTGATCTCCCCTGTCAGCGGATCCTTGGCGACCTGGATCTCGGTCTGGCAATATCCGCACTTCGTGACGCCAAGCTCGGGCTCCCGCTTATCGAAGTAGATCCCGGAGACAATGATCCTCTCGCCGCACATCGGGCACTTGACGCCGGTGAATGGTGCGAAGAGGATCATGTAACAAATTGATGTTAGTCCCACCGCCCACCCCGAAAGCGTGTAAAGAATGTACCATAAAAGGGGTCGGGTCTCAACTTTCGACACTTGAGGCCCCTGAGGCCCCCCGTCCCCCCCCGGGGCGGGAGGCCCCACGGTCAATAAGGATAGCCCGGCCCCCTGCGGCGCCTGGCCGCGGAGGCCGACAGGAGGAAGAGGAATGCCCCCACCAGCACGGTTCCCAGGCCGAATAGCGCCCATCCGGCGAACGGTGGTCTCTTCGGCCGATGCTTGAGGGTTCTCACGGGACAGAAATTAGCACACTTCAACCCTCTGTCAACGGGGGCGGAGGAATCTGTCCGATAATGACCGGTAATGTCCTATCGTGTCAGCGAACGGCAGGCGCCCGTTCATCCGAGGGGACCTGAAAGCGTGAACTTCCCTATTGACGCCTTTCGATAATTTCATTTATAAATATCACTTACGGCGGAAAGGGAACCATCTCCATGACCAAAGAAGAGCGCCCGCGCAGACTGCTGAGCTCCTGGAAGGAGGTCGCAACCTACCTCGGGTGCGATAAGCGGACCTGTTACCGCTGGGAGAAGGCTCTCGGCCTGCCGGTCCGCCGCGTCGAAGGGGCGTCCAGGTCCAGGATCTTCGCCTATGCCGACGAGATCGACCATTGGCGGGAGGAGCGTCTGGGAGGCGGGAACGGAACGGAGCGCCCGCGGAAGAACGCGGTCGCGAAGGCCCTCCCGTTCATAGGGCTTGCTTCAGTCGGGCTCGTGGCCGCCCTTATCTTCCTCCCGAAGCTCTTCGCGTCCCGTCGGCCCTCGGATTTCCATATCCGGGGGTCCGTCCTCTCGATCCTCGACAACAAGGGACGAGAGCTCTGGAAGTACGATACGGGGCTCGAGAACCTCGTGGACGAGGCCGGCTATAGGGCCTGTTTCCAGTACCGGAGGATCGTTCCGGAGACCTGGGCCGGCCGCATGCCGCACCTCGTCATCAGGGACCTCGACGCCGACGGGAGCCCGGAGGTCCTCTTCAGCACACAGACCCAGGACGAGCTCAACGAGGGGGAGATCATCTGCTTCGGTCCCCGGGGGAACATCCTCTGGAGATTGCGGACGGGACGGGAGATGCGATTCGGCGGAGAACGATTCTCCGCCGATTACCGGATCCAGGGCTTCGTCGTCGCCGACCTCGACGGCGACGGCCGGTCCGAGATCGTGGTCGATTCGATCCACCGACCCAATTTTCCCAGCCAACTCCTTGTCCTGGACCATGCGGGGAGGATACGGGGCGAATATTGGAATTCGGGGCATTTCAACGACATCATCGTCCACGACCTGGACGGCGACGGGAGACCGGAGATCATCGCCGGAGGGACCAACAACGAATATCGATCGGGCTTCCTGGCGATATTCGATCCGGACCGGGTTCGCGGCGCATCGCCCCAATCCCAGGGCGAATATATCTGTCAGGGATCCGATCCAGGTACTCAGAAAGCCTATATCCTGCTCCCGGCGACGGACATCGACGCTCTTATCGCCCATCAGGAAGCCGTGGCCGCCATAGAGGTCCTGAACGACAGCCGGATCTCTGCGATCACGCTCCATACGGGTCTCTATTACGAATTCAGCTTCGATCTCCGAACGGTCCGGGTCCTGACGAGCCACCGTTTCGAACAGCTCCACGCCGGCGCCTCGGCAGAAGGGAAGGTCCGGAGCGTCGTCAACGACGGCTACTTCGATGATCTGAAAGATCGGGTTCGATTCTGGAGCCCGAAGGGATGGGGGGCTATAAGTTAAGACCCCTTGACGATCGCGATCAGGGCCTCGAGCGCCCTCGGATCATCCTCGCATTCCCCCAGCCAGAAGATGGCCTTCTTACGGATGTGCGGATTGGGATGCGTCTTGGCGATCTTGATGAGCGGCTCGACGCCCTGGTTGTCGGGAAGCTCCGAAAGGGCGAACAGCGCCTGCTCCTGAACCTTGGGGTCCGCATCTTTGTCCACGAATCCCACGAGGGCCGCTTCCGCCTTCTTCGAAGCCCGCTGGCCGAGCCAGAACACGGCCTCGTGCCGGACATCGGCGGTGACCGGCGGTCCGGGCCAGCTCGATGAGACTGTCGACGGCCGCTTCGAGCTCGACCTGGCTCAGCCCGAAGACGGCGCCCTTCCGGACCTCGATGGACGGATCGGTCCGGGCCGTTCCGCCGAGGATCTTCAGGGCCGACGGGCCTCCCTGCTGACCGATCCAGAAGGCCGCGTCCTTGCGGACCTCGTCGCTCTCCCGGCTCTTCAGGACGGTCTCGAGAAAGGGGATGGCGAGGGCCGGGGTGTCATGGATGCCGGCCGCGGCGATGAGGTCCTCCTTGATCTCCTCGTCGCCGGCGGCGGCGAAGAGCTTGCGGACGAACCCGAGGCTCTCCTCGTCCGTCGCCCCTCCCAGCCAGACAAGGGGCCGTCCCTTGAGATCGAAAGCGAGGTCCATATCGCTCAAGGCGACGTGTTCGGGCCTCGCCCCGCCGGTATCGCCGAACCGGAACAGGAGGGCGACGTCCCTGCGGACCTTCTTCGCCGGTTTGGGCGTTCGCTCCAGGTCTTCGAGGACCTCGCGGGCGGTGGTTTGGACGCTCCGCGGGGCGGAGGCAGGCTTGTCGAGCCGCTTTCCCGCGATGATCTCGCCCAGGGTGAGCTCGGACGATCTCGAGCCGAAGTCGAATGAGCCGATGTGGGAATTCTCCCCCGTCATGCGTTCGATGCTGTAGGCCGCCCAGAAGCCCGTTTTATATCCCCGGGCGCGCGCTTCCCTCTGCGCCCAATCCACCCGGGCGCTCAGGGACTCCCCCGGGCCCGCATGCCGGACGACCTCCCGGGGGAGCTCATGCCCCCCCAGGGCGACCGCCAATATCAGGGGGAGCCCGGCGCGCAGCCAGGGGTTAGGCCTCAGCTTTTTAACGCCGGACCCCATGATCAGTTCTCTTTCCGGTTCAGGATCTCGACCAGGGCCGCCTTGGCCTTGGGCGTTCCGATCTCGCCGAGGGCCTGGACGGCCGCCGTCCGGACCCCGGGATCCTTGTCGAGGCGGACGAGGTCCAGGAGGACAGGGACGGCCTCGTCGCTCTTCGTCTGGCCCAGGCCGAACACGGCCATGCGCCGCGTCTCGGGGTCCTTCTCGTCCTTGAGGAGCCCGACCAGGGCCTTGATCGAGCCGGCCCCGCCTTCCTCCGCGATGTTCATCAGGACGGCCCGGCGGATCCGGGGCGACCGCGCCTTCTTCATGAGATCGAGCATCGCCTCGGGGCCGAGCTTGGCGTCGCCTTCCATCAGGGCGAACACGGCCGCTTCGGCCAGCTCCTCGTCCGGGTTATTGAGGGCGGCATCGAGCAGGATCTCCCTGACGCCCGCGCCTTCGTATTCGGCGATGGCGAACAGGGCGGCCCTCCGCATCTCTTTGTCCTTGCCCGAGGCCACGACCTCCTTGAGAAGCGCCAGGGATTCGGGGCCGCCGATCTCGGCGACCTGGAAGAGCGCCGCCCGGGAGAGCTCCTTGTCGGCCTCGCTGAGAATGATCTCTTTCAGGAAGGGAAGCGTCTCCGCGCTCCCTTCCTCCCCGATCGAAAAGAGCGCCGCCTTGCGGACCTCGGGATCCTTGGCTTCCTTGAGGATGCGCAGGACCCCGGCCCGGGCCTCCTTCGAATCGACGCTCTCGAGAGCGAAGGCGGCCGTGCGGGCCATCTCGACGTCGGGATCGGTCAGGGCGATATCCACGAGGTAAGGGACGACCGAGGGATCGTCGGCTTCGCCGAGCGCGAAGAGGGCGGTCTTCCGGACCTCCGGATCGGCCTTGGACCTGAGGACGTCCTTCAGGACCTGGAGGGACTCGGCGTCCTCCCGTTCGGCGATGGCGAAGAGGGCGGCCTTCTGGATCCTGGGGTCGGCGTCGCCGAGCGCGAGAGAGCGGAGCTTGGCGAAGGCCTCCTTGGACTCGAAGTCCTGGAGCATGAAGACGATGCGGTTCCGGAGCTTCTCGTCCTTCGACTTGTCCAGGAGGTCGATGACGGTCTTGAGGGCCTCTTCGTCGCCCATGTTCTGAAGGGCGTAGAGCGCCGCGAGCTTGACCTCTTCGTCGCCGCTCTCCTCGAACGTCTTGACGACCGCCTCGTATTCGGGCTTTCCGGCCCGGGCCAGCTCGTGACCGAGCCTGACCATGTTGGACCGGGCGTCGTCGGCCCAATCGCTCTTGGGAAACGCGTCGGCGAACTCCTTATAGCACTTGAAGACCGACTCCATGGACTGGCCGAGCTTCTCCAGGGAGTAGCACTTCCAGAACCGGGCGTCGTCGATCCAGGAGCTGGAGGGGAAATCGGCGGCGAGCTTCTCCATGGCCTTCCGGGCCTCCTCCCACTTCTCCCCGAGGATCAGGCTGTAAGCCTGCTTATAGGCGACGGCGTCCTTTTCCTGCGCGCTCTCCGGCGGCGGGACGGCGCCCCGGACGGGAGGGGCGGCCAGGGCAAGGCCCAGGATGACGGCCAGGCGCAACGTTCTCATTTTCATGATATTCTCCTTCACATCGGCGATTTATCGGTCCGGGCCTTCGGTGACGGCCCCATTTCGGTCAGGTTGATCTTCAGGAAGATGCCCTTTTCTTCGACCCCGTTCTTGACCATCTCGACGGCTTCGAGGTCGTTGGCCGATTCGAGGTTGGCGATCTGGATGAGGATGGTCTCGAGGTCCGCGACGAGCTCCCGCAGGCGCTTTTGGGCGGGGGCCTTGAGGTCGTTCTTGAGGCTTCCCGCCTCGTTCACCAGCGCGCGCGAAAGCTGTTTCTGGCGGGGCAGGTCCAGGCCATAGACATCCGAGGCCGCGGGATCGTAATTGACGAGCCCGAGGAGGATCAGCTTGGACCGCTCGAAGTAGTCCTGCGCCCTGAGGACGGGGGCCGAGGCCTGTTCGACGCCCGGCGCGGGGATCATGGTCTCGGGGGTCGACCGCGCGACACGGGGAGCCGGCGGACGGAGGAGGGTCCGCCCGATGAGGATGCCGACGACGAGAAGGGCGGCCGCCGCGGCGAACCGGAAGCCCCATGCCGGGAAGAGGACGAAAGGCCGGCGGACGAGGCGCGGCGCGGGCCGCGGCTCCGCGTCGAGGCGCTTCTCCAGCCGGTCCCAGTATCCCTCCCAGAAATCGGGCCCGGGATCCCGCCGTTCCCTCGTATCGAGGATCTTCCGTGTTTCGGTCATCGCTTCGAACTCCGAGGCGCATACCGGACAGGCCTTGAGATGGGCCTCGAAGGAAGCCCGGCCTTCCGGCGTCATCTCGCCGTAGAGCGCCTCGGCCATCCGGTCGCGGCACTTCGCGCATTCATTCATGGGAACCCTCCAGGCCTGCGGCCGCCCCGGCGGGCAGGAGCTCCTTCCGAAGCTTCCGGACGGCCCGGAAGAGATAGCTCTTGACCGAGCCGACGGAAAGGCCCAGGGCCTCGGCGATATCGCCGAGGGCCAGGTCCTCGTGATGGCGCAGGATGAACACCGCTTTCTCCTGAGGGGAGACGGTCTCGAGGGCGCGCTCGATCCGCTCCCTGAGCTGGGCATGCTCGGCGGCGACCGCCGGGTCGTCGGAAGCCCGGGGGGCGGAGACCTGGGGGTGGCTCCGGAAGCTCGCCTCGAGAGCCTCGTCCTCCATCGGTTCGGGTGTCGAGGCGCGTTTCCTCAGGTGGTCGATGCAGGCGTTGTATGTGATCCGGTAGAGCCAGGACCCGAGCTTGGCTTCCCGGTTGAACGTGTCAAAAGAACGGAAGACCTTCAAGAAGACCTCCTGGGAGACGTCCTCGGCGTCCACGGGATTGCCGACCATGTCCAAGGCGAGGAAATAGACCTTTTTCTTGTGGGTTTCGACCAGTTCCCGGAACGCCGCGCGGTCGCCCCGCGCGAGCCCCGCGATGAGCTCGTGTTCGTCGGTCAATCGTTGTCTCCGGTTTCACATACTTTAGACGAGCGGAAACCGGAACCGGTTGGCAGAGGGGTCAGGCCTCAACTTTTCTTATCAAAAGTTGAAAAGTTGAGGCCTGACCCCTTCTCGACGTTTCCTATGACCCAGGCCTTCTGCCCGAGCTTGCCGAACAGGGCCACGGTCCGGTCCGCGTCCCCGGGCGAAACGACGAGGACCATGCCGATGCCCATATTCAAGGTCCGGAACATCTCGGCGTCCCGGATACCACCCTTCTCGCTGATGAGCCGGAAGATGGGCGGGACGGGCCACGACCCCTGCCGGATCTCGACCCGACAGCCTTCGGGGATGACGCGGGGGATGTTGTCCGTGAATCCCCCCCCGGTGATATGGGCCATCGATTTGATCCGGACCGATCTCAGAACCTCGAGGATGGCGCGGGTGTAGATGCGGGTGGGCTTGAGCAGCTCGAGGCCGATCTTCCCGCGGATCTCTTTTTCCGTGAACACTTTGCGGACCAACGAGATAGCCGTTGCTGTGGAGGCCCGACGAGGCCAGGCCGATGACCTTGTCTCCCGGCCGGACACGGCGCCCGTCGATGATCCGGTCGGCGTCGACGAGGCCGACGCAGAAGCCCGCCAGGTCCCACTTTCCGGGAGCATAGAGGCCCGGAAGCTCGGCCGTCTCGCCGCCGAGGAGGGCGCAATTCGCTTCGCGGCAGCCCTTGACGATGCCCTTCATCACCTGGGCCATCGCCCCGGCGTCCAGCTTCCCGACCGCGATGTAGTCGAGGAAGAAGAGGGGCTCGGCGCCGAGGACGACGACATCGTCGACCGACATGGCCACGAGGTCGATCCCGACCGTGTCGTACTTCTTGAGCGCCTCGGCGACCAGGAGCTTGGTTCCGACGCCGTCGGTCGAAGAGACGAGGACCGGCTTCCGCATGCCCCTGAGCCGGGGCGCGAAAAGGCCGCTGAAGCCTCCGATCGTCCCCATGACCTCCGGGCGGACGGTCGACCTCACCATGGGCTTGATCTTCGCGATGAACCGGTCGGCTTCGTCGATGTTCACCCCGGCTTTCCGGTACGTCATGGCTGGCATAGAGCGCTCCTGGGCGGCGATTTCCGGTATCAAAATATCATCCCCCGCCCGGGCAAGTCAAACCGGGGCGGCGGCAGGGCGTTGACTTCGGCGGGAGCCTCACATATAAATCATGAGGAAGGCCCCGAGAGGAGACCGGCATGTACAAAACACTGACCTTGAACGGATACGGCAGGCGGTTGCTGAGCTTCCTGGCGGGAGCCGGGATGATGGCGGCGTCCATCATGACCATGCGCCATTTCTTCCTGGCCAACTACCCGGCGTCCATCTACGAGGGCGCCTTCTGCGACGTCAGCGCGTTCTTCAATTGCGACAGCTCGGCCTTCTCGGTCATCTCCCAGGTCCTCGGCATCCCGATCGGCTATTTCGGGCTCTTCGCCGGAGCCCTGGTCATTCTCGGCGCCCTCTTCCCTTCCGAGGCTTTCGAGAGGACCAACAAGTCCATCGCCCTGGCCAACGTCCTGGGAGTCCTGGCGCTGTTCGCCTACTCCGTGTTCTTCCTCAAGAGCCTCTGCCTTCTCTGCAGCGGCTATTACGTGTTCTCCATCCTGAATTTCCTCCTATTCTGGAGATACGGGATCGACCGCGACGCGCCCGGCTTCTTCGCCAGGTACGCCCGCTTCTCCTGGAAGCTGGTCGTCGTCTTCGGGGCCATCGCGGCGATGGGGGCTTACGGCGTCATCCTGTTCCATGACGCCAAGAAAGAGGCGCAGACGGGGACGGCCCAGACGGTCGTCCGGCAGTTCTTCGAGCTGCCCAAGGTCGCCTGGCCGAGCGTCATCTCGCCCTTCTGGACGGCCAAGTCCACAGAGAAGTTCGAGGACGCCCCCATCCAGGTCGTCGAGTACGTCGACTTCCTCTGCCCCGACTGCCTCTACCTCACCCAGCAGATGGACAAGCTGAAGAAGGAATTCGCGGGGAAGATCAACATCGCCTTCCAGTACTTCCCGCTGGAAACGAAATGCAACAAGGTCGTCACCAAGAACCTCCATCCCGGGGCCTGCGATCTATCCCTGATGTCCGCCTACGACCCGGCCAAGTTCCCGGCCATCCACGACGAGATCTTCGCCAATTTCCGGACGGCCAAGACCAGCGCCGAGTGGCGGCAGGCGCTCGCCCGCAAGTACGGGGTCGAAGCCGCCCTGACGGACGAAAAGACCCAGGCCCTCGTCGCGAGCATCATCAATACGGGAATGGAGTACGAGAAGAACTCGGAGAAGGCGGCCTTCGGCATCCGCTCGACGCCGACCATGATCATCAACAACCGGATGCTCATCGGGACCCTCCCCTATAACCACCTCAGGGCCATCTTCCAGGCCCTTGTCGACGAAAAGGAAGGGGGGCGCAAGTACCTCGAAAACTGGGTGCCCGTGACCAAGAAGATCCTCAAGACCGTAAAGTAAGCTTATTGAGGGATCGCCTTCGAAGCACTCGGGGACATCCCTCCTGAAGACGCTGATTTTCCCCGGCGAGGAAAATCCGCTCCGCTTCGCAACCTTTTGCGCGAAAGACGGTCTTATACCATGAGCGACAGAAGACCCATGGCCCCGAGCGATAACGAACTCATGGAAGCCGTCAGGGACGGCCGGATCGAAAAGCTGGCCGTCCTCTTCGAGCGGCACCAGGTCGTGCTCTACAACTTCTTCCTCCGCCTGACCGGGAACCGGAGCGCCAGCGAGGACCTCGTCCAGGACGTCTTCATGCGGATCCTGAAGTACAGGGCCGGATATCAGGGGCGGGACCGGTTCGCCGTCTGGATGTTCCGGATCGCCCGGAACGCCCACATCGACCACCTGAGAAGGCGCAAGGACGAGCTCCCGCTCGAGAAAGCCTGCGCCGAGCCGCCCTCGCAGGAGCCCCGGCCCGAGGACGCGCTCGAGGAGGGGCAGGAAGCCGCCCTGATGCACCGGGCCCTGGGCCGCTTGCCGTGGAAGAAACGGGAGGTCCTGATGCTCAGCCGCTACGAGGACCTCAAGCTCCGGGAGATCGCGGAGCTCTTGGGGGTCGAGGTCGGGACCGTCAAGGCCCAGGTCCATCGGGCGCTCAAGGACCTCGGCCGCATCTACCTGGAACTCCGGGACGGGAGGACGATATGAGCTGTGAAAAGATCAGGGAACAATTCGCCGGTTATCTCGCCGACGACATCGACGATACGGCCAAGTCCGCCGTCCGGGACCATATCGCCGCCTGCGCGGCTTGCCGGGCCGAGATCGAGGAATTGAGCGCCGTCTGGGCCAGGCTCGGCGTCATTCCCCGGGAACAGCCCTCGGGCCGCCTGCGCGAGAGCTTCTACGCGATGCTCGAAGATGCCAAGCGGACGGCTGACGCGGAAGCCGCAGGTCGCGGCCGCGGCCGTCTCCGGGAATTCCTGGGGGGCCTAACGGCGTTCCGGAAGCCTTCGTTCGTATACGCCTTCTCCCTCGCCCTGCTGGTCGTCGGCGTCGGCGCGGGATACGTCCTGCGCGAGGCGGGCACGGCGGGCCGGACGGCGACCATCCATCGGGAGCTCCAGGACATGCGCCGGACCATCGCCCTGTCGATGCTCGACCGTCCGCAGGCCTCCGACCGGATCGAAGGGGTCGGCTGGAGCACCCAGCTCGACAGCCCGGACCGGAAGACCCTCCAGGCGCTCGTCGATACCCTTGACAGCGACTCCAACGTCAACGTCCGGCTGGCCGCGGTGGACGCGCTCTACCTCTTCCGGAACGACGCCGGGGTCAAGGACAGCCTGATCCGCTCGCTCGGAAAGCAGGATTCTCCCATCGTCCAGGTCGCCCTCATCGACCTCCTGGTCGAGATCAGGGAGGCGCGGGCGGCCGATGCCCTCAGGAAGCTCCTCGGCGGGGCCCGGCTTTCGCCCGAGGTCAAACAGCATGCCGAGCTCGGCCTCAAGCAGATCATGTGAAGGAGGCTTCGATGAAGAAGATCCTGTTCGGTCTCCCGGCCCTGGCCGTTCTCGGTCTGCTCGCCGGCGGCCCTCTCCCCGCCCGGGACGACGACGATCGCGATTACCCCGTCGTGGAAAAGGACGAGGTCCGGAGGACCGTCCGGGTCGCCGCGGGCTCGGTCCCCGAGGTCTCCGTGGATAATGTCTGGGGCGGCATCACGGTGGAAAGCCACAGCGGGACGGACATCGAGATGGTCGCCCGGCGGACCATAATGGCCGAATCCAAGGACAAGCTCGAACGGGCCCGGGCCGAGGTCAAGCTGGACATCCCGGAAGCGCCGAACGCCCTGAGCGTTTACGTGGACGGGCCGTTCCGCTGTAATGACCGGGACGGGCACCGGGGGGTCCGCCACCGCAAGGACGCCGGCTATATCGTCAAGTACGATTTCGAGCTCAAAGTCCCCGCCCGGACGAAGCTCACCATCGCCACCGTCATGGACGGCGACGTCGCGATCAAGGGCGTGGAGGGCGATTTCGACGTCGCCAACGTCAACGGGAAGGTTCGTCTCGCCGGCGCCGCGGGCTCGGGCAAGGCCTCTACGGTCAACGGAAGCGTCGAGGTCTCGTTCCGGCGCCCGCCGGCCGGGGCGTGCGCGTTCGCAACCGTGAACGGCGAGATCGTGCTGAGCTTCCCCGTTGGGCTTTCGGCCGATTTCCGCATCAAGTCCATGAACGGCGAGGCCTACTCGGACTTTCCCGTGACCGCCCTTCCGGCCGCGGCGTCCACGGCGCGGAAGGAGGGAGGCCGGACCGTGTTCTCGAGCGACCGCTTCTTCGGCGTCCGCGTCGGGAAAGGCGGTCCCGAGATCAAGCTGGAAACCCTCAACGGGGATATCCTGATAAAGAAAACCATCTGATCCAAGGAGGATAACATGAAAACATCGTATCGTTGCATGCTTCTGGGACTGCTCCTGCTCATCGGGGCCGCCGTCCTCGGGCTGGCCCAGGACGCGAAGGTCGACCGTGCGGTCGTGCCTCTGACGAACCCGGAAAAGCCGGCCTTGATCAAGGCCGGGGTGCTCATGGGCGGGATCACGGTGAAGGGCTATGCGGGCAAGGAGATCATCGTCGAGGCGAGGATCCGCGAGGAAAAGCTCGGCGAGGGGGACGATCATCTCGAGTCCGAAGAAGCCGAACCGGCCGAGAACGAGCACGAAGAGGACAGGGACAAGGCCGCAGGAATGAAGCTCATTCCTGTCGTCGGCACGGGCCTCGAGATCGAGGAAGAGAACAACGTCGTCACCATCAGCTCGGAATCGTGGAAGAACGCCGTGGACCTCGTGATCCAGGTCCCGTCGGCGTCCAACCTCGAGCTCAGCTCGACGAACGACGGGGACATCGTCGTCGAGAACGTCAGCGGGACGATCGAGGTCGGCAACGTCAACGGCTCGAACACCCTGAAGAACGTCTCGGGGAACGTCGTCGCTCACACCGTCAACGGAGAGATCCTGGTGCAGCTGTCCCGGGTGACGCCGGACAAGCCCATGTCCTTCAGCACGATGAACGGGGACGTCGACGTGACCTTCCCGGCCGATATCAAGGCGTCGGTCCGGATGAAGACCCAGCAGGGCGATATCTACAGCGATTTCGACGTCACCCTCAAGCCCGCCTCTCAGAAGCCCGCCGAGGAGGCTATGAAGTCGGGGAAGGGCAAGTACCGTATCAGCTTCGACCGGTTCCTGACCGGCTCCATCAACGGAGGCGGCCCGGAGATCACGTTCAACACCTTCAACGGCGACATCTACATCCGCAAGGGCAAGTAAGGCAAGGTTCGGGGGCTGGCCCGCTCTGGGCCGGCCCTTCAATTTGATCGTCTTGATCTCGAAGGGCTTCAGGCCCGCCACGACCGCATCCCCCGAGCGCGCCGAGAGGCCGAAAAATCTATGGGCAGGAACTTGACACGACAATTCCGATGAATTAGATTGGATATGAGCGGTCCATGATGAACAGCCCCTCCCCATCTCCCGTATCCAACCGTCCTCATTCATAATATCCGATCATCGGAGAAGGAGGGGTTATGGGGGAAAAACCCGCGACCGTATGGGATCTTTTCAGGTCCAGGGGGTATTCGCGCCGGGAGTTCCTTCGGTTCTGCGCCGTCGCGGCCGCGGCCGCCGGCATCGACGCCAGCGGCCTGCCGGCCGTCGTCCAGGCGTTGGACACGAAGCCGCGCCCGCCGATGGTCTGGCTCCACTTCCAGGAATGCACGTGCTGCAGCGAATCGTTCATCCGGAGCTCGCATCCTTTGATCGCCGAGATCCTCCTCGACAGGATCTCGCTCGACTACACGCAGACGCTCCAGGCCGCGTCCGGCGCCCGGGCCGAAGAGACCCTTCAGGCCACGATGAAAGCCCACCCCGGCGAGTACATCTGCCTTGTCGAGGGCGCCATCCCGGTCAAGGACGGCGGGATCTACTGCACGATCGCCGGACGGACGGCCCTCGAGATCGTCCGTGAGGCCGCCGCGGGGGCGAAAGCCGTCATCGCCTGGGGCTCCTGCGCGTCGAACGGCTGTATCCAGGCCGCGAGCCCGAACCCGACCGGCGCCCGGCCCGTGCACGAGGTCGTCCCGCAGACCGTGATCAACGTCCCGGGCTGCCCGCCCATCGCCGACGTCATGAGCGGGGTCGTCGTCCACCTCCTCACCTTCGGACGCCTTCCGGAGCTCGATGGCGAAGGCCGGCCGATGGCCTTCTACTCGAAGCGCGTCCATGACACCTGTTATCGCCGCCCGTACTACGACGCGGGACTGTTCGTCGAGACCTTCGACGACACGAGCGCCCGCAAAGGCTACTGCCTGTACAAGATGGGCTGCCGGGGCCCCGTCACCTACAACTCCTGCGGCGTCATCCGCTGGAACCAGGGCGTGAGCTACCCCATCCAATCGGGCCACCCGTGCATCGGATGCAGCGAGGAGGGCTATTGGGACATCGGCCGGATCTATTCCCGCCTCGAATCGTTCCCCGGCTTCGGGATCGAAACCACCGCGGATCGGATCGGGGGTTACGCCGTCGCCGCGGCCGCGGGCGCGATGGCCGTCCACGCCGTCTCGACCAATCTCCGGAAACGGAAGATGATCCGCCACGGGAAGGACACGAGCCTGACGGATAAGGACATCAAGCCCGCCGGGGAGGAACCCGGGCGGAAGGGAGGTGCGTGATGGCTTCGCGAGTCGTGATCGATCCCATAACCCGGATCGAAGGGCACCTGCGCGTCGAAGCCCAGGTCAAGGACGGCAAGGTCGAGGACGCCTGGTCCTCGGGGACGATGGTCCGCGGCATGGAGATCATTCTCAAAGGGCGGGACCCGAGGGACGCCTGGGCCTACACCGAGCGCGCCTGCGGCGTCTGCACGACGGTCCATGCCCTGGCTTCGGTCCGGACCGTGGAGAACGCCCTGGGCATCGCCGTGCCGCCGAACGCCGAGCTCATCCGGAATCTCATGTTCTGCGCCCATTACCTCCAGGACCACGTCGTTCACTTCTACCATCTCCACGCCCTGGACTGGGTGGATGTCGTGAGCGCCCTCAAGGCCGACCCGAAGGAGGCGGCCCGTATCGCCCAGAGCCTGTCCTCCTGGCCGAAGAACTCCGAGGGTTACTTCCGGGACGTCCAGAACCGGCTCAAGGGGTTCGCGGCGAGCGGACAGCTGGGCATCTTCGCCAACGCCTACTGGGGCCACCCCGCCTACAAGCTCCCGCCGGAGGTCAACCTCCTGGCCGTCGTCCATTACCTCGACGCCCTCGAATGGATGAAGGAGATCGTCAAGGTCATGACGATCTTCGGCGGCAAGAACCCCCATCCCAACTACCTGGTCGGCGGGGCGACCTGCGCCATCAACATCGAGGACGCCAACGCCCTCAACGCGGAGCGGCTGGCGTTCGTCAAAAAGCTCTTCGACGACGCCGCGACCTTCGTGGAACAGGTCTACCTGCCGGATCTCCTGGCCGTGGCCGGATTTTACAAGGACTGGTTTGCGATCGGCGGGGGCCTGACGAATTATCTGGCTTACGGGGACCTCCCCACGAACGGGTACGGCGATCCGGCCAGCTTCTTGTTCCCGAGGGGCGCCATCATCGACAGGAACCTGGCCGAGGTCCAGGAGGTCAAAGGCGAGGACCCGGACCAGGTCCGTGAAAGCATCGCCCATTCCTGGTATAAATACGGGTCGGGGGACGCCGTCGCCCTTCATCCCTGGGACGGCGAGACCGAGCTCGCCTATACGGGGCCCAAACCGCCCTACGAAGAGCTCGACGTCGCGGCCAAGTACAGCTGGCTCAAAACGCCGCGCTGGAAAGGACGGCCGATGGAGGTCGGCCCGCTGGCCCGGCTCCTCGTCGCTTACGCCTCCGGGCACGAGGAGGTTCGTGAGGTCGTGAACGGGGCCCTGGGGGCGCTCGGAGCGCCCGTAACGGCCCTTTTCTCGACGCTCGGCCGGACGGCCGCCCGCGGTCTCGAGACCCGGCTCATCGCCCGTTGGGCCCTCCGCTTCTACGACGATCTCATCGCCAACATCAAGAAGGGCGACACGCGGATGTTCAACGCCGAGAAATGGGACCCGAAGACCTGGCCGAAAGAAGCGCGGGGCGTGGGGATGAGCGAAGCGCCCCGGGGCGCCCTCGCCCACTGGGTCGTCATCAGGGACGGAAAGATCGCCAATTACCAGCTTGTCGTCCCGACCACGTGGAACGGCTCTCCGCGCGACGGGGCGGGCCAGCGCTCATCCTATGAGGCCGCCCTCGTCGGGACTCCGGTCGCCGACCCGGAACAGCCGGTCGAGATCCTGCGCACCATCCATTCGTTCGATCCGTGCATCGCCTGCGCCGTCCATCTCCACGACCCGGAGGGAAAGCACCTCAACCGGGTGACGTTCTTCTAGGAGGGGACCATGGCCAAGGAAAGGATCCTCGAATACAACCAGGTCTATGTCTGGGAGCTCCCCATCCGGCTCCTGCATTGGCTGAATTTCGCCTGCGTCTTCGCCCTCATCGCGACGGGATTCATCATCGCCAACCCCCCCGCCCTCATGAGCGCGAAGGAAGCATCGGCCCAATACTGGTTCGGAAGGGCGCGGTTCCTTCACTTCTTCGTGGCCTACCTGTTCCTGCTGGGATTCCTGGGCCGCGTCTACTGGGGGTTCGTCGGGAACGAGTTCGTCCGGTGGCGCAACTTCCTGCCGCTCACGAGGGCCAAATGGCGGGAGATGGGGAAGGTCATCTGCCTCGACGTCTTCATGATCTGCAAGCTCCCCATGGAGTCCACGGCTTCCAACCCGCTGGCGGCGCTGATCTACTCCGGCATCTTCCTGGTCATGCTTTTCCAGATCGCTTCGGGCTTCGCCCTCTATTCGGCCATGAGCCCGAGCTGGTTCCCCCGCCTCTTCGCCTGGATCACTCCGCTCTTCGGCGGCGAGGCGGCCCTGCGCCAGTGGCACCACCTGGCCTCCTGGGCCTTCATCATCTTCCTCATGGGGCACATCTATCTGTCGTTCTATCACGACTACATCGAGGGCCGGGGGACCATCTCCTCGATCGTCGGGGGCTGGAAGTTCATCGAGAAACGGAACAAGGACCGGTGATCAGCGGGCGCGGGCCTCGGTCAGGACCTCGAGGATCCTGACGACGGCGGGTTCAAGGGCCGCCGCGACGGCGGGCGACAGGTCGAGCGACGGCGTCGCGGCGTCCGCGACGCTGACGGTCACGAGCCACACCTCGGGCCCCCGGTCCAGGAGGACGACGGCGTCGAGGACGTCCTTCAGGCCGATATCGTGGGCCACGAGCGTCCGGGGGTAATCGCGGCTGTAGACCGGCTTCAGGACCGAGACGGTTCCCGGCGCGCTTCCGTCCAATACCGCGTCCACCAGAATGACGCGATCGCGGTCCAGGAAATACTCCAGCAGGGACAATCCGCCCGTCCCGCCGTCCACGATCTTCGTGCCGGGATCGATCAGACGCTCCTCGAGGAGGCGGATGACGCGGATGCCGACGCCCTCGTCGCCCATCAGGATATTGCCGACGCCCAGGACCAGGATCCTATCCGGCGGCAGGGACATATCGGGGCTCCCCGGGCGCGAGCGGCCCTCCGGCCTATGGCTTCCAGTACTTTTCGGCGGCCTTCTCCATCTTGTCCAGCCGCGTGTAATAGTCGGGGAACTCGGCCAGGTGGGCCAGGGCGATCCGGGCCGTCAGGATCGAGTCGTCGTCCGTGACGTTCGTGACGAGGTTCCGCGTCCCGTGCTCGAGCTCGACGTTGAGGCCCCGGTGGAACTGAGCGAGGTTCACCTTCCTCCAGCTCAGGCCGAGGTCCTTGCCGATCTTCCGGGCTTCGCTCAGGCTGAATCTCTTCTTGGTCATATGCCCTCCGCAGCCTCATGATATCACATCCGCCGGCCCGCCGCTCGGGCGCCCGAAGAGGTTGACTTTGCCCGGAGCGGCCCTTACACTGAGAACGCTTGGGGGAGGCCTCCGGGGGAAACAGTGAGCGAGCGCCGCGTTCTGGATTCCTGGAAAGAGATCTCCGCCTACCTGAAGCGGTCGGAGCGCACCTGCCGGACCTGGGAGGTCGGGCTCGGACTTCCTGTGCACAGGCGGGACGGCTCGCCCAAGGCCCGCGTCTTCGCCTATCCCGAGGAGCTCGACCTCTGGCTCCGCCAGACGGTCTCCTCCCCCGCCGGGGAGCTTTCCATCGCGGTCCTTCCGCTCCGGAGCCTTTCGAAGGACAGCGACCAGGACAATCTGGCCGAGGCCCTGACGGAAGGGCTCATCGCCGAGCTCGGGTCGATCGGCTCCTTCCGCGTCATTTCGCGGCGGTCCGTATGGCGATTCAAGGATTCGCCCAAGGGCCTCTCGGAGATCGGGCGGGAGCTCGGCGTCAAGGCCCTCGTCGACGGCTGCGTCATACGGAGCGGGAGCCGGGTCCGGATCTCGGCGAGCCTGCACCGGACCTCGCCTGAGAGGCGTCTCTGGTCCCAGGACTTCGAGCGGGAGATGACGGACATCCTCGACCTTCAGCGGGAGATCGTCCGGGAGCTGGCGCTGAAGGTCCGGGCCGTCCTCACTCCCGGGCAGTCGGAGCGGCTTTATGCCCGGCGGCCCGTCGTCCCCGCCGCCTATGAAGCCTATATGAGAGGTCAGGCCGCCCTGGGGAGGTCCTTCATCAAGTCGGACCTCGAGGCCGCCATCCGCTATTTCGAAGAGGCCATCGGGATCGACGGCGGGTTCGCCCCCGCGTACGCCGAGCTCGGCTGGTGTTACGCCCAGTTGGCCATCTACTCCTTCGCCCCCTCCGTTGAGGCCTTTGCCAGGCAGAAAGAGGCGGCCCTTCGGGCCATCGAGCTCGATCCCTCCCTGGCCAAGGGACATGCCGTGCTGGCCAGCGCCGCCGCGCTCGGAGACTGGGACTGGGCCGCCGCCGAAGGGCACTTCCGCCGCGCCCTCGAGCTCAACCCGAATTCCTACAGGACGAACTACGGCTATATGTACTTTCTCTGCTGGATGGGACGACTCGACGAGATGGGGAAAACCCTGAAGATCCTCCTCGCGCTCGATCCCATCGACCCGCGGAGCTTTTGGACGGCAGGCTGGGGGTATTTCTGGGCCCGCCGGTACGACGAGTCGATCGCCGTCTTCGACCAGCTGAAGGATGCGGTGCCGTCGGACCATCTCGTGCGCATGGCCCTGGGCATCGATCACTGGTTCAAGGGCTCTCCCGGAGAGTCCGGGCCGGCGTGCGCCGCGGCGAGGGCGGCGGCTCCCGTCGGCGCAGACCTGATGCTCGATGCCGTCCTCGCGTTCGTTTGCGCGAAAAGCGGCCGGCAGGAAGAGGCCCGGGAGACGCTCGAGACCTGGTCCAGGATCTCCGGGCAAAGGCTAATCGACCCGACTCTCGAGGCGGTCGTCCGGGCAGGGCTCGGGGAGCGGGAAGCGGCCCTGGCGTGCCTGGAAAGGGGATACGAGGAGCACGGCCCGATGATGGTCTTTCTCAAAACGGCGGCTTTCTTCGACGAGCTCCGCGACGAGCCGCGCTTTAAGGATCTCCTCCGCCGCATGAGATTTCCCGAAGGCCCGTGAAAGCGGCCGCATCTTGCGCCCCCGCCCGGGGGAACGTATAATCCTCCCCATGAACGGATATGGAAGCCAGAGCATGGTCGCGCCGCTCCGGCGCGTCGCCCTGAAAAGGCCCAGGGATGCCTTTCGCGACGCGGCGGCGATCGCGGCGGAATGGAAGGACCTGAACTACACGGCCCCGCCGGACCTCGACGCGGCCGAAGAGGAGTTCGATGCGTTCGTTCGGGCCATCGAAGAAAGCGGCGCCGAGGCGCTCTTCCTCCCGCCGGACGGCCGCACGGGCCTCGATTCGATATATACGCATGACCCGGGTCTCGTGACCGATGCCGGGGCCGTCCTGTTCCGGACGGGCAAGGCCGCGCGGCGGGGCGAGAGCCCGGCCATGGCCGAAGCTTTCAAGACCTGGGGGATCCCCGTCCTGGGCACGGTGGACGACCCCGCCACCGCCGAAGGCGGAGACACGCTCTGGCTCGATCCCCATACGCTGGCGGTCGGCCGGGGCTTCCGGACGAACGCCGCCGGAGTCGAATCCCTGCGGAAGATCCTCGGCCCGCTCGGGGTCTCGGTCCTGGACTTCCACCTCCCCTACGGGAGCGGCCCGTCCGACGTCCTTCATCTCCAATCTTTCATCAGCCTCCTCGACAAGGACCTCGCCGTCGTCTTCCGCCGTCTTCTCCCGGTCCCCCTTTTCGAATGGCTCGCGGACCGCGGGGTCAAGCTCATAGATGTTCCCGACGAGGAATATACGACCCAGGCCTGCAACGTCCTCGCCCTGGCGCCCCGGCGTCTGGTCATGCTCGAGCGCAATCCGGTGACCCTCCGGAGGATGGAGGCCGCGGGGTGCGCGGTCCGCGTCGTCAAGGGCGACGAGATCGCCTTCAAGGGAAGCGGCGGCCCGACGTGCCTCACCCGTCCCATCCTCCGAACCGGTGCCGGGGACACGTTCCGATAGTCCCCCTTGAATTCCAAGGGGGAACGGGGGATTAAGAAATTCGTGAGCCGGTCGCTTGACAGCGGCCTCCGGCATCTGATAGAAGATACATCGACTCCGAGTCCCCGGGGCTAAAGCGCTCAGCCAGGCCCCCCGGACCGATAGGGTGAAGCCGGAAACAGCTTCGCCTCCCAAGCTTGGAAAGGAGGAACGATGAAGTTCGAGAAGCTGTTCTCCCGCACCCTCGCCGGCGTCGTCGTCTGGACGATGCTGGCCGCCATCCCGGCTCTCTTCGCCCAGGACCCCGAACAGGAAGAAAAGGACAAGAAGGCCCGCGTCCGGACCGAAGAGATCGTCGTGACGGCCCCCGCGCCCCAGGATAAGCCCCTCGCCTCGACCGCGCTCATCCCCGCCTCGATCCTGATCCCCCTGGCTCCCCGAAGCCTCGCCGACGTCCTCTCCTACGCCCCGGGCGCCTACGCGACATCGGGCGGCAAGGGCGAGTCCCACGTCAAGATCCGCGGCCTCGACACCGATAAATCCACTCTCCTCCTCGACGGCATCCCCGTTTATGATCCCTACTTCAATTCCTACGACCTCAAGACCGTCCTCACCGAGGACGTCGAGGCCGTCAAGGTCGTCAAGGGGGCTTCATCGGTCCTTTACGGCGCCAACACGCTCGGCGGGATCGTGGACGTCCTGACGCTCAAGCCGAAGACGCCCTCCCTGACGCTGAGGGCCGCCGCCGGCCGGGATTCGAGCTATCTCCTCTCCGCCTCGGGCGCGATCGCCTGGCGGAAGACCGTCTTCATGGGCGCCGTCGCCCAGGACCACTCGGACGGACTTCGGATCCCGGTGGGCGATTCCACCGGCCTCCTGGGCAATTCCGACTACGGCAAGACCGCCCTGACCGGGAAGGTCTATATCTATCCCGGGGAAAAGAGTGAGATCCTGGCCCAGGCCTCCTATTATTCCTCCGAATGGGGGATCGGCGACGCCACGCAATACTACAAGTCCCGTTACTGGCGGTTCAAGGACTGGCGGCGCCTGACCCTCGGGCTCGGCGGGACATTTCCCCTATTCGCCGAAGGCTCCCTCAAGGTCCGGACCTACTACGTGAAGTTGGACAACACCCTGGACCAGTACAAGAACGCCTCGATGAGCACCCTGGATTGGGAATCCATCTACAAGAATTACGGCGCCGGCGCCTTCATCCTCGGCTCGCATCCGCTGGGAGAGAGGAACGAACTGCGTTTCAGCCTCAACGCCCGGATCGACCACGTCGAACAGCAGGGCTCGGCCACGGCCCCCTGGGAAACCTATGAGCACCAAACGTATTCGGCCGGAATAGAGGACGACTTCCGGCTGTCGGACAAGTGGCAGGTCACGGGAGGGTTCAGCGTCGACCGCCTGAAGAAGCAGATCGGCGGCGCGAGGACCTCCCTGAACCCCATCGGGGGGATCCGGTTCACGCCGGCCCCCGAGCTGAGCTTCCACCTGGCCCTCTCCCGCAAATCGCGGTTCCCTTCCATGCGCTCCCTGTACAGCACGTCCGGGGGGAACCCCGCCCTCAGGGACGAGATCGGAACGACGGTCGAGCTGGGCGCCGATTGGAGGGGGCCGTTCGAAGGCAGCCTGGCCGTCTTCACGACAGAGGTCGAGGACATGATCTACTCCGTCCGCCTGCCCACCGGATACAAGACCTATATCAATATCGGCAAGGCTTCGGTCAAGGGATTCGAGGCCGGGATCGCGAAGTCCGTCGGGCTCTTCGACGGCAGGGTCTCCTACACGTTCCTCGATACCTGGAACAAGGACGAGGACCGCAGATTGGACCTCGTCCCCCAGTCCCAGCTCAGCCTGGTGGCGGGCTTCGGCCCGGCGGATGACTATCGCTTCTCCCTCTGGGGAGTCGCGGCGTCGAGCTCCGAGGTCCTCATCAGCGGGACCAGGGTCATCGCCTCCGGATATGTCGTCGCCAGCGCCTCGTTCGAGAAATATTTCGGGATGTTCTCGCTCTACGTCAAGGTGGATAACCTCTTCGATAAGGCTTATGCCACCGAGCCCGGTTACCCCATGGCCTCGAGGCGCTTGGAAGCGGGCTTCCGGCTCCGTCTCGAGCCGCGGGCGCGGTGAACGGGCGACCGGCGATCGCCGCTTATTGACAGGGAGCACTCCCGCGGTCTAAACTCGGGCCACGATATCAAGCGGCCGGCGGATTGCCGCCGTTGAGGAGGTCTCCCATGAATCTGATCCGTAAGAACGGACCGGCTCCCGTCGCCGTTGTCCTCACACTCGCCCTGGCGTCCTTCGCCGTCGCGGCGGAGAAGCCGGCAAAGGCCGAGGAGCCCGTGACGGCCCTCGTCGGGGCCACGCTCATCGACGGGACAGGCGGCGCGCCGGTTCCCGGCGTCACCGTCCTCATCCAAGGCCCGAAGATCAAGGCGGTCGGCCCGGCCGCGGCGGTCAAGGTCCCGAAGGGCGCGACGGTCATCGACGTCAAGGGCAAGTTCATCCTGCCCGGATTCATCGACTGCCACACCCATATCACGACGGAGAGCAGCGACCGCGAATCCTACCGGGATTCCCACAGCCTGGCGACGCTCCGGGGGCTCCAGCTCATGAACAAGTACCTGGCCAGCGGCGTCACAGCCATCCGCGACGTGGGCTCGCCGATCGAATCCATGCAGGCCCTCCGGAGGGCCCAGGCGGCCGGATACATTGACACCATCAGGCTCTTCCCCTGCGGCTATCTCATCACGGTGACAGGCGGGCACGGGGACGGGATGGACGGCGCGCTGGCCGCCGACGGCCCCTGGGCGTTCCGCAAGGCCGTGCGGGAGATGTTCAAGGACGGGTTCCATCATATCAAGATCTCGCCGACGTTCACGCCGGAAGAGGCCCGGGCCGCGGTCGAGGAGGCGAAGACCCTCGGCATGCATATTACAGCCCACGGCGGCGGCTTCTCGGACACCATCCCGACGACCATGACCCGCATCGCGGTCCAGGCGGGCGTCGAATGCGTCGAGCACTGGAACGAGATGGAGGACGACGTCCTCGACCTCATGGCCGCGAAAGGCGTTTACGACGTCCCGACCATGACCATTTACCGCGAAAGCTATAAAAAGGACGATATCAACAGCTTCCTCGTCGAGAAGAGGCACTGGTCCCAGGCCATGCACGAGACCCTGTTCCGGAAGGCCCGCGAGCGGAAGATCGTCATGGGCATCGGGACCGACGCCGGCGGGTCCCTCTATCGCGGGATGTATCCGAAGATCTATTTCGACGAGCTGAAATATTTCGTCGAGCTCGGCGTCGCGGCCATGGAAACCATCGTCGCCGCGACGAAGAACGGGGCGCTCATCCTCGGGATGGCCGACGAGTTGGGAACGGTCGAAGCCGGGAAATTGGCCGACCTTCAGGTCGTCGCGCGAAACCCGCTCGAGTCGTTCGACGCCCTGGGCGCGCCGGAGCTCGTTTTCGTCAACGGCAAGATCCACAAGTTCTAGCCGCCGGGGAGCGGCATCGGCAATATCCCTTGCCGCGACGAGGAGGACGTGCCCACGAATTACAGAGTGATCCAGGCGCATACGGGGCCCGACCGGCCGCCGCTTCACCTGCGGCCGGGAGAACGGGTCACCCTGGGCAGAACCTACGACGGCCCCGAGGGCTGGCCCGACTGGATCTGGGGCGAATCCGGGTCCGGCGTCGGCGCCTGGGTCCCGCTCCCCGTCCTGGAGAAGGCCGGGGATGGGACGGCCCTGGCCCGCGTGGCCTACGATTCGACGGAGCTCGAGGCCCGGGAGGGCGACGAGGTTCAAGGCCGCGAGGAGACGTGCGGCTGGGTCTGGTGCGTCCGGGACGGCGACCGCGCCGCCGGCTGGCTCCCCCGGGAAAAGCTCGAAGCCGTCAAGTGAAGATGATGTGCCCGCCGGCGGCCTTTTCATAGAACTGGCCGACGGTGATGATGGAATCGACCTGCGGGCAGAAATCCTCTTTCTTCAGCTTGAACATGTCCACGGTCGCCTTGCAGGCGTAGAGCTTGCCGCCGGCGTCGGAGATCATCTCGATATATTCGGGCACGGGCGGGATGTCCAGCTTGTCCATGGTCTTCATCATCATGGCCGTGGCCATGGAAGACATCCCCGGCAGGATGCCGAGGAGGGAGGCCATGTGCATCCCGGGATTGCCGACCGTGGCGACCTTGATCCGGCCCATGCGCTTCTTGATGATCGCGTCCATGCCGAAGAAGGTGAAGAAGAGGCTGGCCTCGATCCCTTCCATGCGGGCGCCGTTGGCCATGATCAGCCCCGGGTAGACGCCGTCGAGGGAGCCTTTCGACACGATGATGGAGACTTTCTTGATCTTTTCTTCCATGGGTCCTCCTGGGTTCGGGGCCGCCGCGGTCAGACGCAGCCGACGGGTTTGGGCAGCCCGGCGATCTTGGCGGCTTTCTTGGCCGGGCCTCCGGGGAACAGGTCATAGAGCTCCTTGGTGCTGACGACGCCGGACTTGTTGATCTTGCGGATCGTCGGCACGGCACCGTTCTCCTTGAGCTCCTTCTGCATGAATTCCAGGACCTTCCAATGGGCCGGGCCGAGCTCGGCGATCCCCTCTTCCCGGGCGATCGCGGCCGCGACCTCGCGCGTCCACTGGGAATGATCCGTCATGTAGCCTTCATCGTCGACGTCGACCGTGGCGTTTCCGAGCTGTTTCTTGGGCATGGGGCCCTCCTTCCGTTCTTATTCGGCGTTCTCCGGGAACCGTTTCCCGGCCTTGCTCATTTTCGCGGGGATGAAGGGGATCGGGCGCCCCTTCAGCAACATATTCCAGTAGATCCAGCGGAAGGCGAGCTTCCCCAGGTGGTTCAGCCGGCTCGGCTTGAGAAGGGGCAGGGGGCCGATGACGGGGAACGGGAATCGGCCGGGCAGAGGCTCGACCTCGGTGTTGAAATCGATGAGGATGGCCTTCCGGCCGCCGGTCTCGATGAAACAGTTGGAGTGGCCGTCGAACTCCGCGGCCAGGGGCTCTCCCTTGATCGCTCTCAGGACGTTCCCGACAAGGAGCTCGGACTGAAAGTGGGCCACGGAACCCGCCTTCGAGCTCGGAAGGTCCGTCGCGTCGCCGAGGACGAAGACGTTCTCGAACGTCTTCGAACGCAGGGTTTTCGGATCGGTGGGGATGAACCGCAGCTCATCGCCCATCCCCGAGCGCTCGACGAGCTCGTCGCCCATGTTCGTCGGCACGGTGATCAGGATATCGTAAGGGACCTCGCGGCCGTCGTAAGAGACGAGCTTCTTGGCCGCGGCGTCCACCCGCTCGGCGCTGAAGTCCGGGACGAGACGGATGCCCCTCTCCTCGAGCAGGGAGCCGAGGACCTTCGACGCGACCGGCTTGGTGAAAGCGGCCGAAAGCGGCGTGACGAAAACGACCTCCGAGGCCTCGCGCAGGTTCCTGCGCTTGAGGCAATAATCGGCGAAGAACGTGAATTCCAGGGGGGCCACCGGGCACTTGATGGGCATCTCGTTGACGTGGATGACGACCTTCCCTCCCTGGAACGCCCGGACCTTCCCGGCCAGGGCGACGGCGCCCTCCGCGGTGTAGAAATCGAAGATGGATTCCCGCCAGCCGTCGAGCATGCCCGGGGTTTCCGCGGGGACGATCTCCGCGCCCGTGGCCACGATCAGAAGGTCATAGGCGATCTTCCGGCCGTTCTCGAGGACGATGGCGCTGCCGGACGGATCGATGCGCTCGATCCGGGAGATGACGAACTCCACCCCTTTCGGCAGGAACTCCGACCTCGTCCGGGTGATCTTCTCGAGGGTGGTGAAACCGAACGGGATGAACAGGAACCCGGGCTGGTAATGATGGACGTCGTCCCTGTCGATGACGGTGATCGACCAATCCTTCCGGTCGAGCCGGCGGGCCAGGCGGTTGGCCATGATCGTCCCGCCGGTCCCGGCGCCCAGGATCACAAGTCTTTTCATGGGGCTCTCCCTCCAAGCCTACAAATAATATCTAAATTATAGACTTTGGTCAAGAACGACGGCCGGCACGGGCCTGAGGCCACGGCCACTAAATCCCCCCTAACCCCCCTTTTACAAAGGGGGGGCCTCCGGGGGAACCGATACCCCTCTTAGTCAAAAGAGGGGCCGCGGGGGAACCGATACCCCCCTTTGGAAAAGGGGGGCTGGGGGGATTTACCCCTACTTTTTGAAAACCTCGCTCTTGAGGGTCGCCCGGCGGATACGCTCCTCGACGGGGTTGACGCCGATCCCCGGGCCCGTGGGCACGCGGATCCTTCCCGGCGCGTGGAACTCGATGAACGGATCGATGAGGTCCTCCTTGTAGTAGCGCCGGCTCTCCGAGAGGTCGTGCGGGAGCTTGAAGTTCGGGAGCGAAGCGATGTGGAGGTTGTGGGCCCGGCCGATGCCGCTCTCGAGCATGCCGCCGCACCAGACCGGGACGCCCTGGGCCTCGCAATAGATCGTGGATCTTCCGCATTTCGACGGGCCCGCCGACCCGGCCGACCTTGATGTTGATGATGCGGCAGCTCCCCATCTCGAGGGCCGCCCGCGTCGTATCGAACGAGATGATGCTCTCGTCGAGGCAGAGGGGCGTCGTCATCTCCCTCTGGAGCTTGGCGTGGTCCCACAGATCATAGGGAGCGAACGGCTGTTCGATGAGAAGCAGGTTGAAGGCGTCGAGCTTCTTCAGCTGTTCCTTGTCGGCCAGGCTGTAGGCGCCGTTGGCGTCCACCTGGAGAAGGACGTCGGGGAACTTCTCCCGGACCGCGGCGCAGGCATCGACGTCCCAGCCGTGCTTGATCTTCAGCTTGATGCGGCGGTACCCCTGGCCGATGAAGGCGTCGACGCGCGTCGACGAGGTCGGGAAGCGAGTCCTCGATGCCGCAGCTGACCCCCGCCTCGATCTCGTCGCGGACGCCGCCGTAGAGCTTCGCCAGCGGCACGCCGGCCTTCTTGGCCTTGAGGTCCCAGAGGGCGAGCTCGAGCCCGCCCCGGGCCATCTGGTTGCCGCGGAACCGCTTCGCTTGGACGGCATAATCCTCGGGCTCCGTGATCTTCTCGGCGAAGATCATGGGAATGAGGAACGTCCTCAGCACGTGCCAGGCGCCCTCGGTCGTTTCGCCGCTGTAGAGAGGCGCCTCCTCGGCCACGATCTCGCCGTAGCCGCAGACGCCGTCCTCGTAGACCCTGGCGATGATGAACGTCCGGTCATAGTCGCGGCTGAAGCTCGTCTCGAAGAAGTGCACGTACGGCAGCTTGAGGAGCGCCATTTCGATGCGTTCGATTGTCATGGATCCGTCCTTTCGTCCGTATTCCGGGTCAGCCGGTGCCGGCCGCTATCTCTCGAGCACGTAGAAGCTGCGCTCGCCGAAGATGAAGTCCACGGCGACGTATCCGCCGGGCAAAGTAATCCGGCATGACCCGCCGCAGGCCCGCCTGCCAGGCCGCAAGGGTCTCCGGCCGGGATTTCAGCCCATTGATGTCGGGCGGGATCTCGACCAGGACCCGGCGGCCCTTCAGGCCGAGCTTCGGACGCACCGGGAGAGGGAATCCGTCGATTCTCGCCCTTCCTGCGTTCCAGGGCCGCAGGGAGTCCTTCGATCCGCGCGACAGGCCGGCCCTTGCCGGGCCTCGCGCCGCCTCGTATCCGCCACTCCACGAGCAGACGGTCCGTGGGCAGGCCCGGCCCAAGGCAGAGCGACGATACGTTCCCGTAGAAGTTGGGGAAGTAGGTCCGGCTCCGGACCCGCAGGGAATGCAGGTTGAGGTTCGCGTTCCTCGCCTGCATCGGATCGTAGGTCCAGGTGATGAGGCCGACGCCCTGCTTCAGGGCTTCGAGCCGCTGGGCCTTCTTGAGCCTCTTGCCGATCCCCATTCCCTGGTACTCGGGAAGGACGGCCAGGAGGTGGGAATGCTGGGTGCGGATGCCGTCGATGAAGGGCCGGGAAGGAGTAGACGAACCCGGCCAGGGTCCCGTCGACGAAGGCCCCGAGGAGGATAGCCCCCATCCGGGAATGAACGCAGAACTGGTGGGCCGGCGTCAGATCGGTCTCGGAGTGCCCCCAGACCGCCCTCTGGATGGGAAGGAGCCTGTCGAAATCTTCGTGATGCGTGAGCTTACGGATGAGGACTTTGGGCGCCAAGCCGGACTCCTTTCTCGGAAGCTATGCGCTCGTAGACGCGGATGGTCTTCTGGGCCATCGCCTCGGCCGAGAACTTCTCGTGGACGACCTCGAACCCGCGCTGGGCCAGGCGGGCCGCCAGCGCCCGGTCGAGGTAGAGCTTCAGGATCGCGTTGGCCAGGGCCGGCGGGTCCTGCGGCGGAACGAGGAGCCCCGTCTCCCGGTGGATGACGACCTCGGGGATGCCCCCGGCCTGGGTGGCGACGACCGGAAGGCGGCTGGCCATGGCGTCCATGATCGAGCTCCCCAGCCCCTCCATGCGGGAGGACAGGACGAAGAGGTCGAGCGAGGCGAGGATGCGCGGGATGTCCTCGCGGAAGCCGAGGAAATAGACGACGTCCTCGACGCGGAGCTCGTGGGCCTGGTGGTCGAGCTGCATCCTCAGGGAGCCCTCGCCGACGATGACGATCCGGACCCGGGGGGCGTGGTCCTTGAGGATCTTCGCCGCCTCGATGAGGTCCCGGTGCCCCTTGTGGTCCTCGAGCTGCGCGACGATCCCGACGAGGTAATCTTCCGGGCCGAAGCCGAACTCCTTCCGGAGAAAGTCCCGTTCCTTCACCTCCCGGAACGGGGCGAAGTCGATGCCCGACGGAACGACCTCGATGAGCCGCTCCGGGACCCCGCCCTTGATCAGGACCTGGCGGACCCCTTCGGAGATGGCGATGACCGAGTCGATCCCCTTGATATACTTGCGCCGGGACTGGACCGGAAAGTCCACCCGGCGCGAGATGATACGGATGGGGACGTGGGCCCGGGCCGCGGCCCGTGAGCCGACGGCCGCGCCGTGGGCGTCGTGGAAGTGGGCCAGCACGCAGCGCGCCCGCCGCATGGCCCGGGCCAGGCGGTGGATGGCCCAGAGATCCAGCTCGCTCTTCATCGTGATCGGCAGGACCGGAAGGCCGGCCTCGGAGGCCTTGGCGTGAAGCGGGGACTCCGGCTGGACGACGAGCTGGAAGGGATAGCCTTTCCCGGCGAGCTCACGGGCCAGGAAGAGCGCCTGGCGCTGGCCGCCGCGCCATTCGCGCCCGGCGTCAATTTGGAAAAGGCTCAATTCTCTCCCCCTTTTTCCAGATCTCCCGCAGTTTGGCATAACGGATGAAGACGGAGTAGCCGTTGAGGACGGCGATGACGAATCCCGGGAACCCGTCGAGGACCCCGAGCTTGAGGACGTAGGATCTGATGAAGCGCCCGGCGGGCCAGCCGACGAGGTGGATGAGCCGGCACTTTTTTCCCTTCGCATAGAGCTTCTGGGCGCCGAGGTCGCTGAAGCGGTTGATGCGGGCGACATGGTCGGCGATGCCGGCATAGGTGAAGTGGTGGATGGGGCCCGCGAGCCTGGCGGACGGCCCGGAGAAGACGAGCGTCTCATGGACGTAATCGCCCTCCCAGCGGGCGCGGCCGGCGCGAAAGAGACGGACCTTGCGGTCAGGGTACCAGCCCGAATGGCGGATCCACCGGCCGAGATAGAAGACCTGGCGGGGGATGGAGAAACCGTCGCCGGCGGGCTCTCCGTCCCCGAGGGCGAGGATCTCCTCCTTGAGCCCGGGCGAGACCCGCTCGTCGGCGTCGAGCGAAAGGATCCAGGGGCGGGTCGCCTTGGAGTTGGCGAAGTTCTTCTGGTCGGCGAAATTCGTCCACGGCCGCTCGAAGACCTTGTCCGTGTATCTTTTGGCGAGGCGGACGGTCCCGTCCGTGCTGCCTCCGTCGACGACGACGATCTCCGCGGCGACGCCCTGAACGCTCTTCAGGGCCGCTTCCAGTCGCTTTTCCTCGTTGAGGACGATGAGGACGGCGGAGATTTCCACGCGGAAATCTTAACACAATCGCCCGGGAAGTTGAAACGCCATGCGCGGGACTTACCTCGCGAAATCGGCGACGGTGATGTTCCTCGTCCGGAGGCTCGAGCCGACGACCTGTTCCAGCCGGGCGAGCGAGACGTTGTAGTCGACGAGGGCCTTGATCTCCATCGAGCGGGCGGTGGCCAGCTCCTCCTGGTATTGGAGGACGAAATAGTTCGTGGTCAGCCCGACGCCGAGCTTCTTCGTCTCGGCTTCGAGGCGCTTGGCCGCCAGCTCGCGGGCGATCCGGTAGGCGTCGACCCTCTTGGCGTCCGTCTCGACGCTCCGCACGGCGTCCCCGACCTCGAGGGCGATCTGCTGTTCCTGGTTCTTCAGCCTGGCCGTGTTCTGGTCGAGAGCGATCCGGGCCAGGGCGAGGTTCGCCCGGCCGACGACGTCGGCCACGGGGACGGACAGGGTCAGTCCGACGGTCCAGTTGTTGTAGAGGAACTTCGTCGCGTCGCGGAAGGCCTTGGAGCCGCCGCCCTTTTCCGTGCCGATGATGACGCCCAGGAACGGGTCGTCGTTGAGGTAGATGAGCCGGTCGCCGGAGATCCCGGGGCTCCAGTAAGAGAGCTTGAGGTCCAGCTTGGGGAGGAGCTGGTTCCGGGCGACACGGAGATCGATGCGGTTGTTCAGGATGGTCGTTCGGTTCACGGCGAGATCCGGGCGCCTTTCCAGGGCCTGGGCCAGGGCTTCGTCAAAGGAGATGGACGCCGGCTTGAGGACGGGCTTGTCCGTGGGGACGAGCTTCAGGGCGCGCAGGTCCGCGTCCGAGGCAGGGTTGACCAGGCTTTTGAGGACGTCCTCGCCCCGGCGGATGAGCGCCTCCGCCTGGAGGATGTCGGCTTCGCGCTGGGCGACGGTCGCCTCGGCGTTGAGGACCTCGAGCGGGGCCAGCGTCCCGACCTCGACCTCCTTCTTGTTCTTCGCCAGGAGGTCCCGGGCGAGCTGGAGCGACTGCTTATTGACGTTGAGGTTCTCGATGGCGTAGACGAGGTTCCAGTAGGCCTCCTGGACCGAGATAGACCGTGTTCATCAACGTCGCCTCGAACTGGCTCCGGGAGATATCCAGGTTGTTGCGCGAGACAAGGATCTCCCGGCGGGCGATCTTCGGCCCGAAGTCCCGGAGGAGCGGCTGGGTGAGGTCGAACCGGAGGGTATTCCCGTACCGGGGGTTGATGAGCTGAAAGGCCTGGTTCGTGTCGGATTTATATCCCTGAAGCGACAGGGAGACGTTCCCTCCGGTGGGGAGGAGCTGGACGACGGACGCTCCGTAGCTCGTCAGCTTCGACTTCACGACCCCCGCGCCCTGGATGAACCAATAGGGCGGCTCCTGGTTCTTCTCGCCGTTGTAATTGAGGTCCAGGCTCGGCAGGAATGCCTCCTTGGCACGGGCGAGGGTGGCGTCGGCCAGCTCGGGATTGAAGACCTCGACGGCCAGGTTGAGGTTGTTCTTCAGGGCCCGGACGATCGAATCCTCGAGGGTCAGGGGGATCTCCTTGGCCTCGTCTGCGGCGAGGGCCGAGGCGAAAAGCGCCAGGATCGCGAGAACGGTCAGTGTCTTTTTAGCCATCGGGGCCTCCTTCGGCCTGTTGCAAAATCCAACCATTTAAAATATACGTATATTCGCCCTCCGGGGTTCTCACTTCAGACGCCATGGACACGAGAAAATTCCCACTCGGGGCCGGCCTTCCCGTCGCCTTCGCCGCGGCGGGGCTGGCCGTATACCTGGAATTCGCGTCCGCGATCCCGGATTACACGGTCTTCGCGCACGCCTTCCGGCCGCGCTTCCCCGCCCTGTTGGCCGCGGCGGCGGTCATCGGCCTGACGCTCATCGCCTTCGAGGTCTTCTATGCGCGGGTCGTATCCCGCCTCACGGCGGCGCCCTTCGAAGAGGTCCTGCGGAGGGATGCCTGGACCCTTCTCCCGCTCGCCGCGACCGCCCTCGCCCCCGTCACGCTGGTCCGGTACATAGGGGCCGCGGACGTCGCCCTCCGGTCGCGCCTGCTGCTCGGAGCGGCCGTGGCCCTCGTCGTCTACCTCAAGGTCGCCGCCTTCCGGGGCTGGCGGCAGACGGGCCTCGGGGCCGCGGCCGGCCCTCTTCCCGGCCGTCTCCCGGCTCTCCGCCCCGAAGAAGCTCGGGCTCATGTTCCTGGCCTCCGTCGTCGCCTTCAACGCGGGCGCGGCGATCATGCTCAGGCAAGGCGTTGGATTCTCCGGCGACGAGCCCCATTACCTGCTGATGACGCACAGTCTGCTCCATGACGGAGACCTGGATCTGGCCGAAAACTATCGCGACAGGGATTATAACGCCTATATGACCAAAGCGGTGACCATCCCCCAGATCCATGTCGTCCGGGGGAGGAAGCCCGGGACCGCATACTCCTTCCATTCGCCGGGCACGGCCTTCGTGATGCTCCCCTTCTACGCCGCGGGCTCCCTGCTCGGGAAGACCGGGCTCATCCTGCTCGTGAAGTTCGGGATGAGCCTCTTCGGCGCCCTGTTCGGGCTCCAGGTTTTCTTGTACGCGCGCGACACCTGGAAGGACGAGCGGCTCGCGGTCATCTTATGGGCCCTCGTCACGCTCGCGACGCCGGTCTATTTCTACGCCATCCACGTCTATCCCGAGCTCATCGTCGGCGCCCTGGCCTTTCTTGTCTTCAGGCTGTTCCGGACGCCGGACCGGCTGAGCGGGAGGCGCCTGCTCTTCTGCGGCTTCCTCGTATCGACGTTCATCTGGTTCCATGCCATCAAATACGTCTTCCTGGCCGGACCGCTTATCGCCTATGGCCTATGGGTCCTGTGGCGGAACCGGGCGAAAGGGCGGGATCTCGCGCTCTTCCTCGCCTTCCCCATCGTCATCACCGCGGCCTATTTCGTCTTTCAAAAGGCCCTCTACGGCTCCTATTCCCTGTCGGCCGTCTCCTGGAAGGGAAGTCTCGGGGCCGGAGAAACGCTCTCCTACGCGAAAGAGCTCCTCACGGGCATCCCCTTCCGCTTCCGCTGGGAGACGCTGGCCGGTTACTTCTTCGACCAGAAGGACGGGCTTTTCTTCTATGCGCCCATCTATCTCTACGCGGCCCTCGGGATCGTGGAGATGGTCCGTCGCAGGGTCGCGGAGCTTCCGGCCCTCCTGTTCGTGGCCGCCCCCTATGTCCTCGTTTCGGCCTTCCTGACGCAGAGGACGGGCTACGCGCCGCAGGCCCGTCCGCTCGTCGCGGTCGTCTGGGCCATGGTCATCGGGATCGGCTGGTTCCTTGCCGGGAACAGGAAGAGGTCTTTTTCGGGGACGTTCGCTCTCGGCTCGGGATACACGCTGGGCATGACGGTTCTCCTCCTCCTCAACCCTCTCTGCCTCTACCAGGAGACGACGATGGGGACCGCCGAAACGGGAGGGGGGATCTTCTACGTCCTGAGCAACCTCCATCTGCGGCTGACCGAATGGCTCCCGGCATACGCGAAGAGCCGGGAGGGCCCGTGGCCGCCGAACTTCGTCTGGCTGGGCCTCTTCGCCCTGTTCGTCGCGCTCTACGCCCTGAGCCGCAGGGAGAGCGCGGACAGGACGTTCCCTTGGCGCATCCATGCGGTTTTCGCCTTGCTCGGCGGGGCCCTGTTCTTCGCCGGCTTTGTCCTCTATCCGAGAACGGTCCTTTACGCCCCTCAACGGACGGCGTTCCCGTCGGGAGGATCCCTGACCTTCTATTCGATGTCCCGGGTCGTCCGCCAGCCCGAGCCCGGGACGTTCCTCCTCCCCGACGGAGGCCGGGATTACGTGTTCACGTTCTCGTCCGCCGAAAAGCTCGGCCGGCTCCGTTTCGAGTTCGGTTCAGAGACGGCTGATGGTCCGATGGCCCTGGAGTATTTCGACGCTCCGGTCTTCAAGGGAACGACGGCCCGGGAGATGCGCTCCCTCGAGCTCGACCATCCCCCCGCCTATGCCTTCCGCGGGGGATGGCTCTATTTCGTGACCGTCCGGATGGAGGAATTGAGAACCGGTGTATCGGCCGCGACGCCGTTCCGGTTCAGCCTCATTCCGGGATCCTAGCCTCAGGCCTCGGCCTGAACCTGAGCCGGTGGCAGTCGCAACGTATTCCCTAAATCCCCCCAAACCCCCCTTTAGTAAAGGGGGGAGGAAGGAAGACGCAGGCTGAATCCTTCGGCCACAAGTCAATCCAAAGACTGGTGTTCAGGAACGGGTACTTACGGGTGTTCAGGAACGGGTACTTACGGGTGTTCAAGAACGGGTACTCAGGTGTTCAGGAGCGGGGTACGTACATGTATTCAGGAACGGGTATTTAACCCCAGGCATTTCCTGAGCCGACGGGTCAATTGGCCCCCCCTTTGGAAAAGGGGGGAAGGGGGGATTTGCCGAATCGCGACGAGGGGCGAAGGATGCCCTTGGCGCAACCCCCAGGCTTTAGCCCGAGCTTCGGCAAATTCTTGTATTCTTCGGATCCTGGGATTCTTTTAAGCCCGGGCTGAAGCCCGCGGCTACAATTCACGCGTCTCGCTTGTCCCGCTCGTCTCGCCAGTCTCGCGGCCTCCGTCGAGCACGGGCTACGCGAAGATCTTGAACCGGGCCAGCCCTTTCTTGTGGAGCTTGTACTTGACGAGCGTCTTGAGGATGGACAGCCCGTAAACGGAGCTCCGCCAGAAGCCGACCTGGGAGGCCTCCTTGAAATAGCGCGTCTCGATGGGGACCTCGCGGATCCGCATCCCGTGGATGACGCCTTGGGCGATGATCTCCGTGTCGAAGACGAAGTCGTCGGAATTCGCCATGAAGTTGACCGTCTCGAGATAGCGGCGCGTATAGGCCCGCAGGCCCGAGTGGTATTCGGTGAGGTACATGTAGAACGTCGCGTTCTCGAAGGCCGTCAGGTAGACGTTGGCCAGGTACTTCCATTTGGGCATGCCCCCTTCGAGGGGATGCCCGCCGAGCATCCGGGACCCGAACACGGCGTCGCAGGCCCCCTCGAGGAGCGGCGTCACGAGCTGGGGGATGACGGTCGGGTCGTACTGGTGGTCGGGGTGGACCATGATCATGATATCGGCGCCGAGCTTCATGGCCTCGGTGTAGCAGGTCTTCTGGTTCCCGCCGTAGCCCCGGTTCTCGTCGTGGACGAAGACGCGCAGGCCGAGCTTCCGGGCCAGGGCGACGGTCCCGTCGCGGCTCGCGTCGTCGACGAGGATGATTTCGTCCACCCATTCCCGGGAGATGTCGTCGAGCGTCCGCTCGAGCGTCTTTTCGGCGTTGTAGGCGGGCATGACGACGATGACCTTCTTGGCGCGTTCCATGGCTCGGCTCCGGCCTCCGTTATAGCACATTCCTCCCGGCGGGTGAATGGCGTCCCCGAGGGGCGGCGATCAGGGCTTGACCCGATGTTGGAGTTCCATCATCAGGGCATCTTTCTCCCGGACCGCCTGTAGCAAAGCCTCCTCGGCCCGGACCCTGTCGGTGATGACCTCGGTGTAGATGATGATGCCGCCGATCGCCCCGCCGGCCTCGTACCACGGGCGGCACTCCCACCGGGTCCATTCCACCGATCCGTCCGCCCGGACGTAAGGGTCCCGTTCCGAACCGGACACCTCTCCGGCCAGGGCACGCTGATGGACGTCCCGCCATTTCTGGGGAAGGTCCGGGAAGACCTCGTAATGGTGCCTGCCGATGACGTTCTGTTCCTGGACCTTATACTCTTTGAGATACTGCTCGCTGACATAAATGTATCGCATGTCCCGATCGTGGACCGCGATAGCGCTTCGGGCATGGGAGATGATATACGCCAGGAGGTCGCGGGAGTGGATGAGCCCGGCCTCGGCCTTCTTCTGGTCGGTGATGTCGATGGAGTACCCTGCCAGGTACTTGGGCGCCCCGTCGATGAGGATGGGGAACTTGATGGTCGAATAGGTCCGGTCGCCCAGGACCTCGGTCATGTTCCCGACGGAGCTTCCCTCCCGAAGAACGCGAAGGTCGTCGGCGACGACGAGCTTCGTGAACTCGGGAGGGAAGAGCTCGCCCATGGTCTTCCCGACGATCTCCGACTCGGGGCGGGCGAGCAGCTTCTCGTAGTTGCGGCTGATATAGACGTATCGGCCGTCCGCGTCCTTGATATACACATAGATGGGATTGTGCTCCATGAACAGGCGAAAGACCTCCGACATCTCATGGAGGGCGGCCTCGGTCCGCTTGCGCGCCGTAATGTCGAGGAAAGAGGCCATCATGCAGATGGGCCGGCCTTCGGGAGAGGTCACCAGGTTGGCCGATAGCTGGACAATGAACTCGGTCCCGTCCGTCCTCCGAGAGACGCCCTCGCCGACGTAGGTCCTTCCGGCCTTCAGGGTCGCGACCACCTCCCGGACCTGTTCCTCCGAGACGGCGAAGGCCGTGATCGGCATCCCGAGGATCTCGTCCGCCCGTTCGTAGCCCCAGAGCTTGATGTAGGCCGGGTTGGCATAGATGAGTTTCCCGGCCAGGTCGGCCAGGCCGATGGCGCTCATCGACGATTCAAGCGCGGCCTCCTTGATGACGAGCTGTTCGTGGACCTGTTGGCGCTCGGTGATATCCTCGACCTGGGAAATGAAGTACAGGGGCTGTTCTTTCTTGTCGCGGATCACGGAAACGCTCAAAAGGGCCCAGACCAGGCGCCCCGACTTGTGGAGATATCGCTTGGGCATCTGGTATGTGGATATCTTCCCCGCCAGCATGTCATGAACGAACGAAAGGTCGGCTTCGAGATCGTCGGCGTGGGTGATGTCCTGAAAGGTCAGGCCCAACAGCTCTTCCTCCGGGTATCCGACGATCTCGCAGAGGGAACGGTTGACCTTGAGCCACCGCCCCTCCGGCGAGACGAGAGCCATGCCGATGGGGGCGTATTCGAAGGCGTTCGAGAAGCGCTCGCGGCTCTCCCGGAGGTCCTCCTCCTGCCGCGCGAGCTCCCGGTAGGCCCGGTGGAGCTTGAAGGCCATCTTGATGGAGGCCGCGAGGACCGTCAGGCCGCTGTCCTTGACGACGTAACCGTAGGATGTGACCTTTTCGGTCTTTTCCACGACTTCCGGCTCGGTATGGGAGGAGAGGAAGACGACGGGAATGTCCCGCTCCGCGAGGATGCGGTGGGCGGCCTGGACCCCGTCCATTCCGGGCCCGAGGTCGATGTCCATCAGGACGAGGTCGAACGCGTCCGGACGCTCCCGAACCATGTTGACCGCCTGCTCCGCGCGGTAGGCGCACGTGACGCCGTAGCCAAGCCCCTTCAGCTGTTTGGCCTCGTCCAGGGCCAGAATGGCCTCGTCCTCGACGAGGAGGATGGCTTTGGCCGGAGTCGTCATGGGGGGTCTTTTTACGCCCTGAAGAACAGGGATATCCTCGTCCCCTTCTGCCGTTCGAAGGTCAGCTCGCCGTCGATCTCCGCGGCCAGCATGCGGACCAGGCTCATGCCCGTGCCGCCCGATTCCGCGGGATCGAAGTCCCTGGGCAGTCCAGCGCCGTCGTCGGCGACGGAAAGCCTGATCCCGTCATCGGACCGCGCGAGCTCGACGCGAATTTCGCCCGTCGCCCCGCCGGTATAGGCATACTTGAGCGCGTTCGTGACCAGCTCGTTCAGGATGAGCCCCAGGGGCACGGCCCGTTTCGTATCCAGCCGGACCTCGTCGAGCCGGGTGGTCAGCCGGACGCCTTTGGGGGTGTAGGTCTTGAAGAGATCCTCCGCCAAGCCTCCGACATGGGCCCGGAGGTCTACGGTGTCGATATCGGAGGCGCGATAAAGGCGTTCGTACAGGGACGAAACGGACCGGATGCGACCGCGCGTCTTTTCGAAGGCCGCGTGGCAACGGGCGTTGGCGATCCCCTCCATTTCGAGGCCCAACAATCCGGAAACGACGGCCAGGCTGTTCTTGACCCGGTGCTGGAGCTCCTTCATCAACGTTTCCTTCAATGCGACCGAATCGCGCAGGGCTTCTTCCGTCCTCACGCGCTCGGTGATGTCGATGTCGGCTCCGCGGTAGCCCCTGAGGTTCCCATCCCTGTCCAGGATCGGGGAGCCGCTGGTCTCCAGGATCACCCGCGCCCCGTCCTTCCGGAGGTTCGGGTTCACGAACGCCTGGAAGGATCCCTTTTGGGCGAAGGCCGCCAAGGCGCCCGCTTTCAGCTCCTCCCGGACGTCCGGGGCGAAGAGATCGTAAAAGTGGACCTTTCCGACGAGCTCGTCGGGCTTGAATCCCAGGATCTTCTCGACGACAGGGTTGGCATACGTGTAGAGACCGTCGGCGTCCACTTCCCAGATGAACTCGCCGGCGTTCTCGGCGATCTGCCGGAAGCGCTCCTCGCTCCGGCGCAAGGCTTCCTCAGCCCGGGCCCGCTCCGTGATGTCACGGGTCACGCCGTGGACCAGGACCTTCCCGGTCCTTTCGTCCCGGAAATACCGCGTGACGACCTCGGTCAGGACGGTCGAGCCGTTCCTGCGGGGTTGTTCGACCATATTGATATCGGAATTGTCCCCGTCGGGGTCCGCAAGGAATCGGGCGACACCTCTCCTGATGAGCTGTTTGATGGCCTCTTGACCTTCCGGCAGCAGGGCGTCATATACGGGCTTGGCGACGACCTCCTCGGGAGTGAATCCGCGCAGGGCCTCGACCGAGGGGCTGACATAGGTGAAGAACATCTTCTCCGGGTCAAGTGTCCAGATAACGTCCTTCATGTTCTCCGCAAGCAGGCGGTAGCGCTTTTCGCTCTCGCGGAGCTCGTCCTCGGCCCGCCGGCGTTCCGTGACATCGATAAAGGAGGCCATCATGCAGATGGGGCGGCCGTCGGGAGAGGTCACGACGTTCGCGGACAGCTGGACGACGTGCTCCCTCCCGTCCTTCAGGCGGGCGACCTTCTCGCCGATGTACCCCTTCCCGGCTCTCAAGGCCTCGACGACTTCCTTGACCGGTCCCTCGTGGCCCGAGAACGCGGTGAGGCGTTGTCCCAGGAGCTCATCGGCCCGACCGCCGCTCCAGAGGTCGATATAGGCCTTATTGGCATAGAACAGGATCCCGTCCATGGAGGCGAGCCCGATGGCGCTCATCGAGGAGGCCAGGGCGGCTTCCTTGATGAGCAGCTGTTCCTCGGCTCCCCTGCGCTCGGCTTCGGCCAGCTCGGCGCTCCGGAAAACGCTCCCCGCGATCCGGACGACGATGACGACGGTCACGGCCAGCAGGACCAGCATCAGGCTGGCCGACAGGAGCGCCTGATTGACGTTCAGGACATGGGCCAGCCTCGTGCCCAGGAGGCCCTGAAGAAGGATGGCCAGGACGATGATAGGAAGGATGCCCCGAAGCAGCCTGGCGCTCGCCGACGGTCCCGAAAGCTCGCGCATGAGGACGGAATCCTTGCCCGCCGCGGCCGTCAAGCCGAGACCCAGGAAGATGAACGCCGCCGCGGTATTGGCGGCCAGGGGGACGGTCGCACCTCCGTAAAGGAGCGGGGTCCCGAACAGGTAGCCCGTGGCGGCGATGCTGCCCGCGACGAAGACGATCGCGCCGATGCCGCCCGCCGCTTCGCTCAACAGCCGCCGGCGAAGCCGGCCGACGAGGTAGAGCAGGAGAGCGAGCCCGCTCAGGAAAAAGAGGATGCCCGTGACGGGCGACATCCGCCCGAGGACAATGGCGCCGAGTCTTTCCGTATCCGGGAAGAGAACGCTCTGGAAGGTGAGATCGATCCCGAGGAGGGTCTCGGCCGACTTCAGCGCTCCATAACATGACGCCAGGATCGCGAAGGCGAACGCGAGCGAACGTCCGAAGCCTCGGCCCTTCTTGTAAGCGCCCGAGAACAGGACGGCCCCCAGCGCCATGAACAACAGCCCCGTGTCGGGGGCCATCGGGATAAATTCGGATCGGAGGCTGGCGAGGGTCCGCCAACCCGTGATCCAGCCGGCCAGACATGCCGCGCCCAGGGTGAACGCCGCCCAGCCCGAGAATACCGTCAGTTTCAGCCCGTGTCGTTCCCCCCTTCGGCCCAAGCGTCTCGATCATGATTCAATCCCCGTCCAATCCCATGATCAAGGATACCCGGCATCCGCCCTCGCTTTCGACGGATACACGGGCGTCAATCTCATCGGCCAGCATCCGGACCAGGCTCCAGCCCATGCCGCCCGATGCCCCCGGGATCGAACCCTTCGGGAAGTCCGGGCCCGTCATCCTCCACGCCGGAGCGCGATCCTGCCGGCCGACCCTTCGAGCCGGATGCGGATCTCGCCCTTCGTACCCGACGGGATAGGCATACTTGATGGCGTTCATGACCAGCTCGTTCAGGATGAGCCCCAGGGGCACGGCCCGCTTCGTCTCCAGAGTGACCTCGCCGAGCTCGGTCCTCAGCCGGACATTCCCCGTCTTCGGGGCATAGATTCGAACAGCGACTCGGCCAGGCGTCCGATATATCGCCCCAGGTCCACATGGGCGGCGTCGGCCGTGCCCGAGAGCTGTTCATAAAGGGCGGCGACGGAGCGGATCCTGGACCGGGTGTCGGCGAGGACGGCCTTGGCAGGATTCATCGGTCAGGGTCTCCATGCTCGAGGCCCAACAGGCCCGAGACCACGGCCAAGCTGTTCTTGACGCGATGCTGGAGCTCCTTCATGAGGATCTCCTTCTGCCGGACGGACTCCTTCAGGGCCTCCTCCGCCCGCTTCCGGTCGGTAACGTCCCGGGCGAACGCCGTGGCGCCGATGATCTCCCCTTTTTCATCGATGATCGGGCTGTAGAAGGTCTCGTAATAGAGACGCTCCAGGTCGCCGTATTCTTCGATCGTGGAATGGGCCTCTCCGGCCAGGGCGCGGTCATAGTTGAGCCTCGCTTTCCGACGGTCTTCCTCGTTGGTGATGCATTCGAGCAGGTCCATCCCGATGCGCACGTCCTGGCCGTATGCGGCGCGCATCACCTCCCGGTGCCATTCGTTGAAATATAGGTATCGATGCTGTCTGTCGATGGACAGGATGATCATCCGCTGGGGGCTCTCGATGCTGGATTTCAGGAGCAGCTGCGCGCTCTTGATCTCCTCCTCCGCCTTCCTGCGCTCCGTGATGTCATCGAATACGGCGACGAAGTGCCCTTTCCCGGGGCTATACACCGAGACGGAGAGCCAGACACCCAGCGGCGTGAAATCGATCTCGAACTTTTCCGGCCGCCCGGTCGACGCGACCCGGCCGTAGGCATCGAGGAGCTCTGGAGTCCGCTCCTTGATCCCGGGAATGACCTCGGTCACCGGTCGGCCCTCGACGTCCTTCAAGCCGGTCAGCCGCTCGAACGCCGGGTTGACCGTCAGGTAGACGAAGTCCGTCGGGCGGCCTTGTTCATCGAACACCATCCGGCAATAGGCGACGCCTTCCTCCATGTGCTCGAAGAGGGAACGATAGCGTGATTCGCTCTCCCGCAGGGCATCTTCGGCCCGGACGCGCTCGGAGATGATCTCAGTGGAGAGGATGATGCCGCCGATGGCGCCGTCCGATTCGAACCAAGGGCGGCATTCCCAGCGGCCCCACGCGGTCGTGCCGTCCGGCCGGACATAGGGTTCCTGCTCGGCGCCGACCACCTCGCCGGCCAACGCCCTCCGGTGAGCCGCTTTCCACTTTTCGGGGAGGTCCGGAAAGAGATCATAATGACGCCTGCCGATGACGTTCTTTTCCGAAACCTGGTATTCCCTGAGGAATTGGCCGCTGACGAAGATATACCTCATGTCGCGGTCGAGGACGGCGATAGCGCTCCGGGCATGGGAGATGATATAGGCCAGGAGATCGCGGGAGTGGTGGAGCTCGGCCTCCGCCTTCGTCCGGTCGGTGATATCGACCGTGTAGCCCGCCAGGTACCGGGGGACGCCGTCGATGAGGATGGGGAACTTGGTCGTGGAATAGGTGCGCCCCTCGAGGACCTCGATGATGCCGTTGACGGGCTTCCCTTCCATCAGGATCCGCTGGTCGTCGGCGATCATGCTTCTCGACAACTCGGACGGGAAGAGATCGTCCATGGTCCTGCCGAGGATCTCGGAGAGCGGACGGCCGAGCATCGTCTCGTAGTTCCGGCTCAAGTAGATGGGCCGGATATCCCTGTCCTTGATGAACACGTAGATGGGGCTGTGTTCCATGAACAGGCGGAACATCTCGGACATCTCGCGCAGGGCTTCCTCGTGCCTCTCGAGCTCGCGATGGGCCCTATGAAGCTTGAAGGCCATCCTGATGGAAGCCGCCAGCACGGTGATGCCGGAGTCCTTGACCACGTATCCGTAGGACGTGATCTCTTCGGTCTTCGCGACGATCGCCTTCTCGGTATGGGAGGAGAGGAAGACGATGGGGATATCGTACTCTTTCAGGATCTCCTGGGCGGCCCGGGCCCCGTCCATGCCTTTTCCCAGGTCGATGTCCATCAGGATGAGGTGGATGTCGTCCGGCCGGGCGCGGACCGACTCGATGGCTTTTTTCCCGCTGGCGGCGATGACGACCGCGTAGCCCTCTTCCCTCAGGAGCCTCGCCTCATCGGCCGCGACGAGCGCCTCGTCTTCGACAAGTAGTATCGTCTTGGGAGAAACCAGCCCCGCATCAGTCTTGGGAAAGACGCCCATTGAGGTAATCTTAAGGGTAACAGAGGCTTCGACAATATTCAAGATAATCGCTATAATCCCGGTAAATGACGGGCAAAGAGAAGATCCTCTCCCTGGCCCTGCTGTTCGTCTTGTCCCTGGGGCTCGCGGCCTATTTCGCCGTCTGCCTCGGATCAGGCCGCGCCACCATCCTCGACCACTCCCTCCGGATCGCCCCCCTGGAAGCCGCCATACTGGCCGTCGCGGCCTTCCTGCTCCTGGCGGGTTTTTGGGTGGTCATCGGCCGGGCCGAGGCCAGGAAGACCCAAGAGGCCCCGGCCCGGGCCCTGGCGGGCGGGCTCCCGGCCTTCCTGCCCTTCGCGTTCTTCCTTCTGTCCCCCGCCCTCCTCGCGCACTACACGACGCGGGAAGACCTCCGGGTGAGGCTCGGGATCCTCGGGGCGCTCGTCATCGTCGCCTTCCTCATCCTGACGCGCGACCATCTGCGCCGCTCCGCCGCCGGCCCGCGGAAAGCGTTCGATCGCGCCCTGGCCCGATTCGATACATGGCCCCGCCGGAAAAAGATCGCCGTCCTCTTCCTCGCGGCCTTCCTCGTCTATAACCTGGCGGCCTTCCTCCTCGTCCTGCAGGGCATCGAGTTCTCGGGCGACGAGCCGAACTACCTCCTTACGGCCGACAGCCTCACCTACGACCGCGACATTGATCTGGCCAATAACTATGCCGGCGAGGACTGGTTCCACTTCTATTCGAGGGAGGAACATCCCCGCCTGAAGCTCGGGATCTACGGCCGGTACGGAAAGGGGGGACGGGACCATATCTATCCCATCAACCTGCCCGGGGTGTCGGTCCTGACGCTTCCGTTCTACGCCCTCGGCCGCCTCCTTGGCGGGAATGCCCTCACCTTCGTCCTGAAGGGGAGCCTGGCCGTATGGGCGGCCCTCCTCGGCGTCCAGCTGTTCCTTTTCGCCGAAGAGCGATGGAAAAAGAGCCGTGTTTCGCTCGGCCTATGGGCGCTCTATGCTTTTTCGGCGCCGGTCTTCTTTTACGCCGTCCACCTCTACCCCGAGGTCCCGGTCGCGTTCATGAGCCTTCTCATATACAGGAAGGTCTCGTCCGGACGGCCCCTCAAGCTCGTCCTTTATCCCGCCCTGGGATTCCTCCTGGCGACGTTCTTCTGGTTCGGGGTCAAGTTCAACATCATCTTCTGGCCCCTTCTCCTCGTCGCCTGCTTTCACCTGTGGAAGGTCCACGGGGCCCGGCTCAGGATCGCAGCCTTCCTCGTCTTTCCGCTCGTCTCGACCGCGCTCTTCTATCTCTACGTGCACGGCCTCTATGGGACGTTCTCGCCGTTCGCGATCTACGAGGGGGTCATGTCGGCGGAGCAGTTCCGGGAATGGCGGCAGATGGTCATGGCCATCCCGTTCCGGGAGCGGCTGGACGCCCTCCTGGATTATTTCTTCGACCAGCGGGACGGCCTGCTCCTGTACGCGCCGGTCTATGTCTTCGCCTTCCCCGGCCTCGTCGAGATGTTCCGGAAGTCCAGGCGCGAATTCTTCTCTCTCGTCTTCATCGCCGTTCCGTTCGTCCTCAATTATGGATTCTTCACCCATCGCCAGGGATATTCACCCCAAGGCCGGGTGCTCCTGCCCGTGTCGTGGGTCGCCGCCATCGCCCTTGGCTATTTCCTCGCCCACAACCGGAAACCCTTCTTTGCAGGGGCGTTCCGGCTCGCCGCCTTCGCGGGCCTGGCCCTCGTCGTCGTCCTGCTCTTCCATCCGGCTTTCCTCTATCAGCCGACGACCCATGACTTCACCGAGAGACCGGGGGACCTGTTCGTCTTCCTGGGCAACATGCATACGTTCCTCCCGCCGCTCCTGCCGTCGTTCATCAAGGTCGACAACACGGGGTACGTTCCGAACTACGTCTGGGTCGCGGCCCTGCTCGGATTCATCCTGCTCTACATCTTTCTTAAACGGGACCGTGAAGCAAGGCCGGCCGTGCGGACGGTGTTCGTCCTCGCCGCGGCTGCCGCCGCCGTTTACCTATGGGCCCTGTTTCCGAGGACCCCTCTTTATCCGGTCGAGACCGTCGATTACTCGGAGACGCGGACGCTCGGCTTCTACAACCTGGCGACCGGAAAGGGCGTCGTCGTCAAGCCCGGCGGCGAGCTCTACCTCCACGTCCCGAAACGCTATACCTTCCTTTTCGGCTCGCGCCGTCCGCTGGAAGAGCTGAAGCTCACCTATGGATCGGAGAAGGGGGAATATGGCGTCACGGCGCGGTTCTTCGACCTGCCTCTCTTCGAGGACCGGACGATCCTCGAAAAGAAGGAGTTCCTCCTCGAGCCTCCGGCCGCTTACCGGGTCAAAGGGCTGTACCTCTATGAGGTCGTGCTCGACCTCACGAAATATTCGACGGAGAACATGCAGCTCGACCCGTTCTATTTTTTCATAACGCCCGTGCGTTAGCCCCCAAATCCCCCCTAACCCCCCTTTACAAAGGGGGGTATTCAAAGCCCCGGCAATCGAGATGCGTAAGCAGAAGCCGGCGGCTGCGTCCAAGATGCAAGCGAGAGCTTGCGACGGCTTTCTCCCCGCCTGGCTGCTATCAACGATGTCTTAACGACCCTCGCGTCTCGCTTGTCTGCTTCGATTCTAGACGCAGGCTAAAGCCTGCGGCTACAATTCAAAGGCTTCATCGAGCCTCTTATCTCGCTTGTCTCTCCCCCGTACCCAAACGCAAACTGGAACCCGAGCCTGGATCCCTTCGCCTCGCTATCAATAGATGATTTAACGACCCTCACGTCTCGCTTGCCTCGCCCGTCCTGCTTCGATTCTAGACGCAGGCTAAAGCCTGCGGCTACAATTCAAAGGCTTCATCGAGCTTCTTGTCTCGATTGTCTCGCTTGTCTCGCCCGTCTCGCCATTACCGTGGATACGCGTCGAGGTCGAGGTCGACCGGGGCCGTGAAGCCGGCGTCCAGGCGCTCGAGGGCCACCGCGGCGATCATCGCGGCGTTGTCCGTGCACATCTTCGGCGAGGGGATATAAGCCGGGACCTTCAAGCGCGCGGCCTGCCCTTCGAAACGGGCCCGGAGACGCTTGTTCCGGGCGACCCCGCCGCAGAGGACGAGGGACTTCGGGCCGAACTCCTCGACGGCGCGGACGACGTTCGCGAGGAGGGCACCGGCCACCGCCTCTTCGAAGCTCGCCAGGAAATCGCGGAGCCGCGGCCCTCCCTTGGCGATCCCCGCCTCCCGGATATGCCTGAGGGCGGCCGTCTTGAGGCCGCTGAAGCTGAAATCGTAGGAAGCGTTCCCGAAGCTCCGCGCGGTCGCGCCGGCGCCTGCCGCGCGTCCGCATTGGAGCGCCGGTCCCCGAAGCGGGTGATTCAAGGGGCTCTCCTGGGTCGACGTTCGCGGAATCCCGCGAAGGGGATTGATCCGCGGCCGGGCGAAAGCGAATGCCGCCGGGTCGCCCCCCGCCGCGAGCCCCTCGATGACCGGCCCGCCCGGATATCCCAGTCCGAGGAACTTGGCGATCTTATCGAGCGCCTCCCCGGCCGCGTCGTCCCGCGTCCGGCCGAGGAGCCGGCAGGACAGCTTCTTTTCCAGCCAATAAAGCGCCGTGTGGCCGCCGGAGACGAGAAGGGCGAGGGCGGGGAACGCGATGTTCCGGTTCTCCAGGAAGGCGGCCTCGATATGGCCCTCGAGATGGTCCACCCCAAAGAGCGGCTTCCCGTGGAAGTAGGCCAGGCCCTTGGCGAACGAAAGCCCGACGAGGAGCGAGCCGATGAGCCCCGGCCCCTGCGTTACGGCGTAGACGTCGACGGCCGGGAGGGCGACCCCGGCCTTCGCCAGCGCTTCGCCGACGATGAGATCGATGGACCGGATGTGCTGGCGGGAGGCGAGCTCGGGCACGACGCCGCCGTATGGGGCGTGGACCTCGTCCTGGGACAGAACGATATTGCTCAGGACCTCGTACCGGCCCGTCAGGACCGCGGCGGACGTCTCATCGCAGGACGTTTCGATGCCGAGGATGATCATGGGAGTCCCAGTATATCGGAAATATCTGACGGGCGCGAGATGGGGCCGGCGGCAGCCCGCCCGCGATTCAGGCCTTGAAACGGAAAGGCGCCCGGAAGACGCCTTTTTCCGTAATGATCCCGGTGATGTACTTCGCGGGGGTCACGTCGAAGGCGGGGTTCCTGACCGCGATATGGGGAAGCGTCAGGCAGCGGCCCCCCGATTCGCGGACCTCCCGGGCGTTCCGCTCTTCTATGGGGATCCCGTCCCCGGAAGCGAGGCTCGCGTCCACGGTGCTCATGGGCGCGGCGACATAGAACGGAATGCCGTGCTCCTTCGCCAGGACCGCGACCGAATAGGTCCCGATCTTATTGGCTGTGTCGCCGTTCCGGGCGATGCGGTCCGCGCCGACGACAACGGCCTGGATCTCGCCCTTCTTCATGAACCAGCCGGCCATGCTGTCCGTGATGAGGACGACCGGGATGCCACGCCGGTCGAGCTCCCAACAGGTCAGCCGCGCGCCCTGCAGAAAGGGCCGCGTCTCGTCCGAAAAGACGCGGATCTTCTTGCCCTGGTCATGGGCCGCCCGGATGACGCCGACGGCGGTCCCGTAGCCCGCCGTGGCCAGCTCGCCCGCGTTGCAGTGGGTCAGGACGGTCCAGCCGTTCCTGATGAGGGAGCGGCCGTGGCGGCCGATGGCCTCGTTGGTCGCGACGTCCTCGCGTTCGATGGCCCGCGCCTCGTCGAGCAGACGCCGCTTGAGCGCCGGAAGCGGGAGGTTCCAGCTCTCTTCGAACGTCCGCTTCATCCGTTCCAGGGCCCAGAAGAGGTTCCGGGCGGTCGGCCTTGTCCGCTCGAGTCTCCGATAGACGGCGGCGAACCGGCGGTCGAGGGCGTCCGCGCTCGCGAGCCCCATCATCCCCAGCGCGACGCCGTAGGCCGCGGCGACGCCGATGGCCGGCGCCCCGCGGACGACCATCGTCTCGATGGCCCGGGCGACGCCGTTATGGTCCTTGAATTCGAGGTAGATCTCCTTCAGCGGGAGCTTCCGCTGATCGATCATGACAAGCCGGTCGTTCTTCCATTCGAAGGCGGGCAGCATCGTTCAGTCCTTCTTCCAGCCCGGCGTCCGGGCGTCCTTCCACTCCCACTTCTTCGTCCAGCGCAGGTAAAGCGCCTCGAAATCCCGCCGGTCGTCCGGCGGAAGGTCCTTCATCAGCGCATCATAGCAGAAGACGGCCTGGAGGTCGTTGTCGCGGAGCGACTTTTCCGACGGAAGGCCCAGGTCGCGGGCGACCGCGGCTTCCTCGAAGCTCCGCCGATAATCGCGGGCGTGGCCGAGCGCCTGGGAGAGAAGGTAGTGGTGGAAGCCGCAGGCGAATTCGCCGTCGACGAGCCGTTCGAGCGTCCGGACGATGGCCGCAAGGCCCTTGGCCCGCTCCCGTTCGTCCATCCTCGCGGCCCGGGCGAGGTTGAGGTCGAGCCACCGCCGCGCCGCCTCGGGCACCACCGGCCGGAACGTCGACCGGTCGAGGAGCCCGGCCAGGCTATGGAGCGCCGCATCCTCGAAGCCCATCTCTTCGAGCGAGATCGCCAGCCCGAGACGCGCGACATCGGCCGCCCACTCCTGGCCGTCGGGAAACCCCAGGGTCGAGGCCCGGAGAAAGCTCGCCTCGGCCTCCGCCCATCTCTCGAGCCCGGTCTCGGCCAGGCCCTTGACCATGAAAGCCTGGGCTGAGGAGCCCGGCCCAGCCGCCTTCCCGGCCTCGACGAGGGCCCGCTTGTAGGACGCGGCCGCCTCGGCCGTCCGATACGTCCGCGCGAACTCCTGTCCTCGCGAATAGTGGAGCTTGGCCCGCTCGAGGTGCGTCGCGCAGGCCGCGAACAGGAGGGCGGCTAAAAACGCCGGGATCGCGAGACGGCGGGAAAGCCTCCATCCGCTTATGTGATAAACATCCCCCCGTTTCCTTCCCATCATCGTCTTCGGCCTATCCCCCATCCCGACATCAGGATGCCGTGGCAACGCTTCAGTCTTCTGTCTTGACCCGCTTGCGGATGCGCTCAAGGATGAGCTTGCGGACCTGCGCGTCGGACATGACGTGGATGCCGATCCTGGCCATGTCCATGCCGAAGCCCTGCAGGCCCCTCCAGAACTCGGGGACCTCCGAGGCGGGCTTGATGTCCTCGATGGCCCGGCGCGCCCGCTCCTCGAACTCGGCGGCGATCTTCCGGTAATCCTCGGCCTCGAGCTCCTCTTTGAAAAGGGCCAGGAGGAACGCGTCCTCGAGCCCGCAGACGGGGTAGAGGGCCTTGAAGGCGGTGTTGAGCGCCGTCATGTCCCTGGCCTCGAGCTCGGCGGCGTAGGCCTGGCGGATACCGACGTGCCCCTGGAAGAAATTGAGAACGAACGCTTCGGGTTTGGTCTCGATCATCCCGGGGTCGAGCCAGACCTGCCAGGCGAAGACCCGTTCCCTCAGGTCGAAGATCCGCCGCACCGCCCAGACGCATATGGAATAGAGCAGGGGGAAATAGAGATAGGTCTGGAGCGGCATGATATCGGCCAGGATCTTGACCCCGCTATCGAGAACATGTTCGGCTCTTTTCTTGTCCATTACCTCTCTTTTACTTTATTCGGCCCGGCAAATCAACCGGAATATCCCGGCCCCCTCCGCGGGGCTCGTGTTCAATTGGCCTTGTCCTTCAGGAACTTCATGTTCAGCGTGACCTTGTACCAGGAAAGGGCGAGGAAGCAATTCCATTCCGGGAACGGCTCGAACCGGCTGCCGATGATGAGGCCGTGGTTGGGCTTCGACCGGTCGAGCCAGCCCCTGACGAGGTCGGTGATATGGATGACGTGCTCGTTGACGTGGCTCGGGATCTCGCCGACCTCGTAGCCGGGCGTCTCGATGCACGGCCCGCTCCAGGGGCCGGTCAGGCCGTACACCTTCCAACCGCGCGCCGTGGGCATCGGATACGGCTCGACGCCGCAGGAGTCGCCGATCCTCCCGGACCTCTCGGTAGTCTCCTGGATGTAGATCCAGGCCTCTTTGAGGGTTTTGTGGCCCGACATGTCGATCTGCTCGATGGGGAAGACGACCTGCGAGCGGAAGATGAACCCCACCCATTTGCGGCTTCCCCACCCGTAGTATTCAAAACGGAAATCCCCTCCTGCGCGCGCCTTGTCGGGACTGGAGAAGGCGGTCGCCAGGTCCGGCTGGACATCATTGTCCTCATCGATGCGCCGCCGGCTGTGGCGGTCGTGATACGTCCCCAGGAGCTGTTCCAGGACCTCGACCTGCGGGCCCGTGATGTGGACCTTGGGACCGAGCCCGCTCCCGTAGCTCGTTCCGCGCACCTTGAACCTGTAGTATCCCGTTGGGAGGATGACCTGGGTGTTGATCTCGGGATGGATGTTCCCCTGGATCCACTTATCCCCCCCGATGTTGTTGCCGGCGCCCTCGCAGAGATGCGTCATGAGGGTGTGGCCGTCCTCGCTCATCAGGTCGATGAAGAAAGGCCCCGGGACTTTAGTTTCCCATTGGACGATCATGCCCTCGCCGATGTTCATCCGCGTCCCTTCGGCCGGAAAGAAGACGTCGATCTTGAACACCCCCGAAAGGGCGGCCTTTTCGGTCTGTCGGGCCAGGACGGAGGCGATCCGGAAGCTCCCGCTGTCCCTCTTCTTTGTCCCGTCGGGGGATGCGATCCTCAACCGGTAGGTCCCGTTCGCCACGGCGGCCGGGACCTGCCAGGTGAACGTCCCGGAATTCGGCGCCGACTCGGAGATGACGTGAACGACGTTCGCAAGGGACACGTCCATCAGCGAGAGGCGCACGGTCGGCGGCTGGGGGCCGTACTTCGTCCATTTGATGGCGTGACTCGAGGTCCGGCCCCATACGGCGTTCTCCCCCGGCTCCTGAATAGTGACGAACGGGAACGGAATTCCGCCGGATTTCTCGGCGATCTGAAATTGGCCGCTGTCGTCGGTGGCCTGGCTGTTGGAAACGGACCTGACCCGGATGACGTAGGTCCCCGCGGGAAGGGAATCGGGGATCGTCCAGGTGAAGCTTCCCGAATTCGGCGCTGGGTCGGCGATCTCCAGGACGGCGGCGGTCTGGCCGGGCGCGCGGAGAACGATCCGGACATTCACCCCGGTCTCGCCCTGTCTGGTCCACTGGATATTCTTGGTCTCGCCCTGTTTCCAGACGGCTCCGGCCGCGGGCGAAGTGACGGTGATGGTCTGGGACCACGCGGAAACGGCAAGCAGGCAAAGCGAAAGCAGAATTCGACCCATGGCGCTCTCCTTGAGAATCCCTTTGGGCCTACTTTTATCCGAGTCGCCGGGTCAAGTCAAGCCTTGGGGACGAACGGGACCGGGGCGCAGACGAGGATCCGCCGCTATTTGTCCTTGATGTCGAGAATGGCCAGAAAGGCGTCCTGGGGGATGTCGACCTTGCCGACGCGGCGCATGCGCTTCTTGCCGGCCTTCTGCTTCTCGAGGACCTTCATCTTGCGCGTGTAGTCGCCGCCGTAGAGCTTGGCCAGGACGTCCTTGCGGTAGGCCTTGACCGTCTCCCGGGCGATGACGCGCTTGCCGACGGCCGCCTGCAGGGCGACCTCGTACTGCTGGCGGGGGATGACCTTGCGCATCCGCTCGACGAGGGCCCGGCCCATCGTGTAGGCCTTGTCCTCGTGGACGATGAGCGACAAGGCGTCGATCGGGTCGCGGTTGATGAGGATGTCGAGCTTGACCAGCTTGTCCGGTCGGAATCCGACGAACTCGTAATCCATCGAGGCGTATCCGGAAGAGACGCTCTTGAGCTGGTTGTAGAAGTCGAAGACGATCTCGTTGAGGGGGATCTCGTAGGTCAGGAGGATGCGCTGGGCGCTGATGTATTCCATCTTCCTCTGCTCGCCGCGCCGGCCCTCGAGGAGCTTGAGAATGTTGCCGAGGTACTTGTCCGGCGTCAGGATGAGGGCCTTGATGATGGGCTCCTCGACGGTCGCGACGAGGTGCGGCTCGGGGAGCTCGGACGGATTGTGGACCTCGACGACCGTGCCGTCGGTCTTCGTCACCCGGTAGCTCACGCTCGGCGCCGTCGTGACGAGGCTCAGCCCGAAGTCCCGCTCGAGGCGCTCCTGGACGATCTCCCGGTGGAGGAGCCCGAGGAAGCCGGCCCGGAACCCGAGGCCGAGCGCGGGCGAGTTCTCCGGCTCGAACTGGAACGAGGCGTCGACCAGCTTCAATTTCTCCAGGGCGTCACGGAGGTCCTCGATGCGGCTGTCGCCCGCCGGGAACATGCCGCAGAAGACCATCGGCTTGGCTTCCTTGAATCCGGGGAAGGCATGGCCCGTCGGCCGCGATTTGAGGGTGATGGTCTCTCCGATACGGGCGTGGCCGAGCTTCTTCATCCCGGCGATGAGGTAGCCGACCTCCCCCGCCGCGATCCGGTCCGCCTTGACGGGCTTCGGGGTCAGGTAGCCGACCTCCTCGGCCTCGTATTCGGCGTCCTGGGCCATGAGGAGGATCTTGTCTCCGGTCCGGAGCTCGCCGTCGAAGATCCGGACGAGGACGACGACCCCCCGGTAGACGTCGAACCAGGAGTCGAAGAGGAGGGCCTTGAGAGGCGCGTCCGGATCGCCCTTGGGCGCCGGGATGCGGTCGACGACGGCCTGGAGGACGGCCTCGACGCCGGTCCCGCGCTTGGCGCTGACCATCAGGGCGTCCTTGCGGTCGAGGCCGATGATGTTCTCCATCTGGTCGAGGGTCTGCTCGACGTCCGAGGCGGAGAGATCGATCTTGTTGACGACGGGGATGAGGACGAGGTCGTGCTGGAGGGCGAGGTAGGTGTTGGCCAGAGTCTGGGCCTCGACGCCCTGCGAGGCGTCGACGACGAGGACGGCGCCGTCGCAGGCCGACAGGCTCCGGGAGACCTCATAGGAGAAGTCCACGTGGCCGGGGGTGTCGATGAGGTTCAGGACGTAATCCTCGCCGTCCTTCGCCCTATATGTGAGCCTGGCCGTCTGGGCCTTGATCGTGATACCGCGCTCGCGCTCGAGGTCCATCGTGTCGAGGACCTGTTCCTTGAGCTCCCGGGCCGACAGGGCGCCGGTCAGCTCGATGAACCGGTCGGCCAGCGTGGACTTCCCGTGGTCCACGTGGGCGATGATGGAGAAGTTCCGGATGTTCTTCACCCGGATAGTATATAAGAAAAGGCCTGGAGGCGCGACACGGGGCGGGGCCGCCCGGCGCCTTTCGGGACTTGGGAGGTGACGCCCGGGCTCCGAACTTGATAGAATGGGGGGGACAAGGAGGTCCCATGACCAAGAGAATTCCCATGATGATCATCGTCCTGTTCGTCGCGGCGGTCCTCGCGGCCCCCTCGCTCGTGGCTTCGACGGAACCCCAGTCCCCGCGAAAGGCCTTTTCGCTGTCGGACAAGCCCGCGGATACCCCGTACTCCCCGGCCATCCTGGTCCAGGGGACCCTGTTCGTCTCGGGACAGATCCCCATCGACCCCAAAACGGGGGTGCTCGTGGGGACGACCATGACCGAGCAGGCGGAGCGGGTTATCCGGAACATCGAGGTCCTCTGCAAGAAGGCGGGGCTGGACCTCTCGCACGTCGTGGAAACGACGGCGTTCATCACGGATTTCGCGGAATTCGGCGAGTTCAATGCCGTATTCCGGAAGTATTTCCGGACGGTCCCCCCGACCCGGGCGACCGTCCAGGTCGTCAAGCTCGCCATGGGCGCGAAGATCGAGGTCTCCGCGATCGCCGTCCGATAGTCGACGGGACCGGCCATGAACCTGGAAGACCTCGAACAAAAGCTGCCCAGGATCCCCGACGCTCTCGGAAACTATGTCGATTGCGTCCGGACCGGCGATCTTCTTTTCATCTCCGGCAAGGGCCCGATCGGAAAGCCGGGCGTGGTCGGCCGGGACATCGACAAGGAAACGGCCCATGCCCTGGCCCGGGAGACCGGTCTCGTCCTGCTCGCCGTCATCAAGCGGGAGCTGGGCAGTCTCCGCAGGGTCAAAAGGGTCGTCAAGGTGGTGGGCATGGTGAACGCCGTGGCGGGTTTCGGCGATCAGCCGTACGTCATCAACGGGTGTTCGGACCTGTTCATCGAGGTCTTCGGCGAGGCCGGCCGTCATGCCCGCTCGGCCGTCGGCGTCGGCTCCCTGCCCATGAATATGCCCGTCGAGATCGAGGCTATCATCGAAGTCGCGGACTGAGAGCCCCGAGAAGGGCCGGGAACGTCGGATCCCGGAAGATCCAAATTCCAGCCAGGGTGCCGGAGGGTCGAGGACCCCGGTCCCAGGCGGGCGTTCCTTGACAATTCGGCATGACTCAAGTACCGTTGGAACGGAGATTTATGGAGGAAAACGATGTTATTTCTAGGCTCGCTCGGACCGACGGAGCTCCTGCTCATCCTGCTCATCGTCATCATCATCTTCGGCGCCCGCAAGCTCCCCGACCTCGGGAAATCCCTGGGGGACGGCATCAAGAACTTCAAGAAGTCCATGAACACCAAGGATGAGGACGACAAGACCTCGAAGAAGAACGACCCGCCCGCCAACTGACCCGTCATGAGACGGACCCTGGAAAAGCTCGCCGAGGAGCGCCGGGCGAAGGACGAAGACCTCGCCCGGAGCGCCGCCTCGCTGAAGGCAGGCGCCCTCGAGGAGCTCCAGGCCGGGTCCGCCCGCCTCTCCGAGGCCGTAGCGGCCCTGGAGAAGGCCGCCCGCGCCCTCCACGCCTTCCCGGAGCAGAAGAGGTCGCTCTTCGGCTCCAAGCGCGCCGCCGTCCCGGCGGCGGATTTCGGGCTGGCCGTATCGGCCGTCCGGGAGCTTTCCTCCCTTCTCGAAGCCCATATTCGCTCCACCCGCGAAGCCGTTTCCGGCCTCGTCGACCTCGTCGGCAAGCAATCCGACCTGGGCGAGGCCCGCGACCGGGAATTCGACGCCCTGGGCAGCAACCACGTCGGCATGATCTTCAAGAGCATGGAATGGCGCGTCGCGAAGCTCGCCGCCGCGTACGACGACGTCCAGATCCTCATGAAGAAGTTCATGCTCCTTCATGAGAAGCTGGACGCCCTGCTCGCCGCCCTGGAGAAAGGCGGGCCGCCGGCGGCGGCGGATGTTCGTCCCCTCCTCGAGCCGCTCGAGGACTGGCGCTACGCCGGGTTCGAGAACCGGTTCCGGGGATCGGAGGAGGACATCCGAAAACAGCAGGCCGAATATGCCTCGCTCTTCCCCGAGGCGGGGAAGGTCCTTGACCTCGGCTGCGGCCGGGGCGAGTTCCTGGAACTCCTTCGCGAGCGCGGCGTCGAAGCCGCGGGCGTCGACCTCAACGGCGCGATGATCGACGCGTGCCTGGACAAAGGGCTCGACTGCAGGAAACAGGATCTCCTGGAGCGTCTCGGCGAGACCCCCGACGGGTCCCTCGCCGGGATCTTTTCCTCGCAGGTCGTCGAGCACCTGCCTCCCGCCTACCTCCGGAAGCTCGTCGCGACCGCATTCGCCAAGCTCGCTCCGGGCGGGAGGATCGTTCTCGAAACCGTCAATCCGACCTCGGTCTTCGCCCTGGTCCAGATCTATTTCCTCGACATGTCCCATGAGCAGCCCGTCCATCCCCTATCCCTCAAGTTCCTGCTCGAGAGCTCGGGATTCGCCGACGTCGAAATCCGGTACTCGGCCGCCCTCGGAGAGGAGCGCTTGAGCGAGGTCCCGGGGGCGGACGACCGCGCGGCGGCCCTGAACGCCGACATCGACAAGCTCAACGCCCTCCTCTATGCCCCGCCGAATTACGCGGTCATAGGGAAGAAGCCATGAGCGACGCCCTGCATGCCGGATTCGATCTCGGCGGGACACAGCTCAAGTTCGGCCTCATCGACGCTCAGGGAAGCCTCGTTTTCAAGGACAGGACGCCCGAGCCCCGGCTCCATCGAGGACCTGATGGGCCTCATCGGCGACATCTGGAAGAGGCTCCGGACCAAACACGGAGCCCGGCTCGCGAGCGCGGGATTCGGGTTCGCCGGGTTCTTCAGCCTGAAGGACCAGAAGATCCTCCATTCCCCCAATTACCCGAGTCTCGACGGCTTCGCCCTCGTCCCGGCCCTCCAAAAGGTCCTGGACGTGCCGTTCCGTATCGACAACGACGCCAACATGGCCGCCTACGGCGAGTGGAAGCACGGGGCCGGCCGGGACGCCCATTCCCTCGTCCTGCGTGACCATCGGGACCGGGGTCGGTTCGGGCCTGATCCTGGACGGAAAGCTCTGGCACGGCCGGTGCGGGTTCGCCGGCGAGATCGGCCACATCACGGTCAATCCGGGGCCGACGAGCACGCTCTGCAATTGCGGGAACAACGGCTGTCTGGAGACCGAGGTCTCCGCTCCGAGGATCGTCCGAAATTACGTCGACATGGCCGGAAGCGGCGAGGACCTCACGGCCGAGGACATCTATAACCTCGCCAGGCAGGGCGACGCCCAGGCCATCGAGAGCTTCGCCAGCTGCGGCTACTACCTGGGCATCGGGCTCGGCATCGTCATCAACCTGCTCAACCCCGGGATGATCCTCCTCGGCGGGGGGGTCATGGCCGGCGGCGAGTTCCTCATGGACGCGGCCGTGCGAGCAGGCGCGACAGCGCTCCCACCGGGTATCATTCGCCTGCGCGACGATCGCCAAGGCCAGCCTGGGGAACGACGCCGGCCTCATCGGCGCGGCCGCCTGGGCCCGCGATCAGGCCTTTCCCGCAGCCTCCTGAAGCCCGTTCTTTCCTCCCGCGCGTTGTAACCGATCGGGGGCCGGGCGCGTTAAATACATGGATACCCGGGACCGGAAATATTGTATAATGAGCCCGTTCAAGGAGGCCTCCGTGGTCAAAAGATCGGTTCGTACCATGCTCGTCCTGTTCATCATTTCGCCGCCGTGTTCCCGGCGTTCGCCGAGCGGCAGACGGGTTCCATCAAAGGCCGGATCACCGACAAAGCCGGCTTTCCCCTTCCGGGCGCCTTCATCTACGTTTCGTCCCCGGCCCAGCTCGGGATCCAGAACTACATCACCGCCGACACCGGCAACTACGGTTTTCTCACGCTCCCCCCGGGGACCTATAAATTGACGGTCGAGATGCCCGGGTTCAAGACGGTCAACGTCGACACCCTCAGGGTCCACGCCGGCCGCGTCCTCTCCCTGAACATCCGCCTCGAGGCCACGGAGATCGAGGAGGAGATCACGAGCCTCGACGCCGCCCCGGCGATCGACGGCCGGTCCGCCGGGGCCTCGTTCGTCATCGACGGGGACCTCCTCCGCCGCGCCCCCCTCCCCAGGGACTTTTCGGCCATCCTCGCCCTGGTCCCCGGGGTCGTGCCCGTCGGGGACGGCTCTTCGGGGTATTTTGCGTTCCTGGGCTCCTCCGTCCGGGCGAACACATTCGTCCTCGGCGGCGCCGACGTCACGAACCCCCTGAACATGGCCCCTTTCGCGGCGGTCAATACGGACATCATCGAAGAGGTCGATATCGAGGGCACCGCCCGCCCCGCCGAGACCTATCCCGCTCAGGGCGGATTCATCAACGTCGTCCCCAGGTCGGGCGGGAACGCGTTCCTGGGCGAGTTCCGGCTGCATCACACGAGCCAAGGGCTATCCAAAGGCCTCTGGTCGGCGTCCGATTTCGAGGATAACGGCCTGGGAACCCCCTCTGTGAATCCCAGGATCTGGGATTTCTCCCTCGATATGGGAGGCCCGGTCATCGAAGACCGGGGCTGGTACTTTTTCGACTTCCGTCTGGCCTTCAAGTCCATGCCCGCGCCCTTCATCCCCTGGAAGGACCCCGGCGGGACCCTCAATCCCGCCTATGACTGGCGAAACCGCGACCTGATGTCCTTCCTGAAGCTGAGCACCCAGGTCACGTCCCAGATCCGGGCGTCGATCACGGTCAACTTCCAGGACCGTAATCAGCCCATCGACGAATCCTACCTCACCTGGAACTTCCCGAAGACGGCGACCCGTGCCCTCAAGCACGAAAGCCTCTTCATGGTCGCCGGGGCCTTCAACTACAAGCTGGACCAGGATACCTTCGTCGACGTAGGGCTCAATCTCGCCCAGCGCCAGCGGCCCCTCTCCCTCAATCCCGACTCGGGGACCGGGCCGTCCTACACGGACGCGGCCACCGATCGCATTTGGGGGGCCGCCCCTTACAACGAATCGTCGACGGACCGGCGCTTCAAGGGCTCGGCCTCCATCACGCGCCTCCAGGACACCCTGGGGATCAGCCACGAACTCAAGGCGGGGGCGGAGTACGAGGACGGCTACGCGGACCTTTCAGCCTGGAAGACCGACAACCTCGGCGTGACCTGGTTCGACGGAAGCCCCTATTATTTCGGGACCGGCGTCTCGCCGAAGACCGGCGCCACGGTCGGCAAGGGCCTGATCTCCTTCTCCATGGCCTCGAAAGAAGAAGGGGGCTTCATCCTCAAGAACGAGATGAAGCGCCTCGGCTTCTACGCCCAGGACGCGGTGACGATCGCCCATCGGGCTACACTTCACCTCGGCCTGCGCTTCGACCGGTCGTCCGCCCGCATTCCGGCGATCGCGAAGGCCGCGAGCGGGAACGCCGTGGGCGTCGCCATCGGCACCTCGCTCGTCAAGCCCCAGGCCGGCGTGAACTTGTATGACTCGCTCGTCATCCCGGAATGGGACCAGTTCCTGACCTGGAACGCGCTATCGCCCCGGATCGGCCTGAGCCTGGACCTCCTCGGCGACGGCCGGACCATGCTGAGGTCCTCATACTCGCGGTATTCGGATTATCTGTCCTTGGGCTATGTCCGGGGCGTTTCCCCCTTCCTTCCGACCCGTTCCCACAGCTTCATCTGGTACGACGAGGACGGGAAGGGCACCGTGGATACGACGGATGCCTTCGCCCTCTACCAGGACGATTACCGGATCTACAAGCCCGAGTTCAGCCGCCAGCGCGTCGCGGAGGACCTCAAGGCACCCACCGTCACCGAGCTCGCGTTCGGCCTCAGCCGGGAGATCATGAAGGACCTCTCGATCGAGGCGCAATACGTGTCCAAGACCCAGAAGGACATCGTCGAGAACGTCCTTTACGATCCGGCCACGGGCGCCGCCTGGTATCGGGCCGACCAGGCGGACGAGGGATGGTGGGTCCCGTTCGCAACCTCCGTCCCCGCCTCGGGCCCTTACCCCGAGACGCCGGTGACGGTTTACTACCGGTCCAATACCGCCCCGGCGCTATTCGACCAGCTCCGGAACGTCCCGGAGCTCGAGCGGAAGTATTCGGCGTTCGAGCTCACGGTCCGGAAACGGATGTCCCGCAACTGGCAGTTCTTCGGCTCCGTGGTCTGGAGCCGGGCCACGGGTAACGCGGGCTTGGGCCCCGAGGCGAGCTCGGGCTTTTCGGCGCTCGCGGGAAGCCCCAACTCGTTCGTCAACGTCGGGACGGATTCCCGGCTCGACCTCGACCGGCCGTCGGCCATCCGCCTCCTCGCGACCTACAGGTTCCCGGCGGATATCTATCTGACCCTGATGTACGCCCGCCGCAGCGGGGCCCCCTGGGCCCGGACCGTGACCATCCTCCCGCCGGCCGATTGGGCCGCCGCGAACGGCGTCGTGTCGGAGCCCGTCACGGTCTATCTGGAGACGCCGGGCGCCCGGCGCTTCGCGTTCGAGCAGAGCCTGGACGCGCGGCTCGAGAAGGAGCTCGTGCTCCGGAGCCGGAAGAGGCTGACCCTCACGGTCGACGTCTTCAACCTGCTGGGGAACAAGACGGGCCTCCTCGACCTCGACGACGGCGGGTTCTGGTATCCGACGGCGGCGGATTCGAGCGAGGGGACGCGGGTGCTCAGCCCGACCTACGAAAAGTACGTTTCCCTGCTCGGGACCCGTTCCGTCCGGCTCACCCTGGGCGTACAGTTCTAGTTCTGGTCGAGGCGGAAATCGATGTCCTTCCGGAGGATCTCGCCCTCGGTCGAGTTCTTCAGGCTGACCTGAAGGACGGCCTTCCCCTGCCGCAGGGCCCCGAGGTCCCCCTCGAGGACCATCGGGAGCTCCATCCTGTAGGATTCGTCCCGGCGTGCCTGGAGGTCGGCCTCGTCGGCGATGATGGGGAACTCCTGGGTCTTCTTCCAGAAGATCTTCCCTGTGGAGGTCTTCAATTCCGCCGTGAAGATCAGGGTGGTCGCGAGCTTCTCGTCCTTGGCCGTAAACCACAGGCCCCGGTACGGGACCTCGATGACGAGGCTTCCCTCGTACCGGTCCCCGCTGACGACCTTCCCGGCGAACGTGACGTCATAGTCGAACAGCTTCTTTTCCTGGGACGGCGACTTCCGGAAGTAGGCTTGGGCGAGGTTGAGCTCCTGGAGGTGCTCCAGGTTGACCGCGGTCAGGGTGAAGCTCCCCGAGCAGTGCTCGTCGACGAAGATGACCGGGAAGTTCCCGTAGTACCAGACCTCGCGGCAGAAGCCCCCGGCGTCCATGGGGTAGGTCATCCGCTCGCTCGGCTGGCCGAAAAGGATGAAGATGCGGCCGCGGTCGGTCAGCCATCCCGCCCGCCCCTCGCCGTGGAAGAGAGCGGTCGCCCGCTCCACCCGCCGGAAGTATTCGGTCTTGTACTCGTTCTCGGCGGTGTCGGGGTCGGGATCGCGACGCTTCCAGAACTCCGCCTGGAACGCGGCCCGCTCGGACTCCGGGAGCTCGAGGAAGATCTTGCGCTCGTCATTGGTGATGATGTACTGCACCTGGGAAAAGAAGGCGGCGTCCTCGGGATTCAGCTTCCGCTCGAGGTTGTAGAGGCGGCATGAGGCCGCGAAGGCGAAGGCCAGCAATCCGAAGGCGAACCAGGATGTTCTTTTCATGTGATTATATCCCTTCTCATCATTGTACCATATGACGGTCTCTCCGCACGGGGCGGGTCAGCCCCTCCCTTCGCGCGCTCTTGCGATATCCGCCCGGATCTCCGCGAGGTCGTCCGGGGAGAGGCTCCCCCAGAGCCAGGGTCCGACCGTCTTGTTGTGGAGGAGGGGATCGGCGTCGGCGGACAGGGCGCCCCGGCGGACGAGGCTCTCCCAATCCGGCGTCCCCGGGATGGGAGAATAGTGGGCAAGCCGGGGAACCGCCCCGAGCTCGAGGACGCGGCGAACGGCCTCCCGGACGGTCTCGGCCCTCTGGCCGGGCAGGCCGGCGATCAGATAAACGCCGATGTCGCTCCGGAGGTATCCCCCGCCCTCCAGGGCCGAGAGGGCCCGCTCGAGGTCCCCGGGGACGACCTTCGGGGCCCGCGCCTCGAGGAGCTCCTCGTCCAGGGATTCCTGGCTCAGGAAGAGGGACTTCATACCGGCCCGCCGGAGGAGCCGGGCGAAGGCGGGATCGATCTCCCGGACATGGACGCCGTTCGGCGCATGGAAGCTCACGGGCAGGCCGGAATCGACGACGGCTTCCAGGACGGGAGCCAGGTGCCCGGCCTTGTTCATCAGGAGCGCGTCGTCATAGAACGCGAAATGCCGTGCCCCGAGCCGTCCCGCTCCGTCGGCGATCTCGGCGAAAACGGACGCCGGGGCCCGCTGTTCGAACCCGTCGAAGAGCAGGCGGCCGGCGCAGAACGAGCATCGGTAGGGACAGCCCCGGGATGTCAGGATGGGGAGGCAGGTCCTGTCGCCGAGCAGATCGAACGCCGGCACGGGGCATGCTATCGAGCGTCGGGTACGCTCCCGCCTCCGCCGGGGCGTCGCCCAGGACCTCTCTCACAAGAGGCAGGACCCTGTTCTCGCCCGGCCCTTCGACGACGACGTCGGCGCCGGAGTGCCGGCGGGCATGGTCCGGCATGAGCGTCGCATAAGCGCCCCCGAGCGCGACGGGAACTTGCCCGAACCTCTCCCGTACCAGCCCTACGGCCTCCTGAACGCCCGGATACCAATAGGTCATCGCGCCGGTCACGAATACGATGTCGGGCGGCGGAACGCGGCCCAGGGCCTCGCGGAAGAGGGCGACGGGAATGCCGTAGCGCGAGAAGCGCCGCGGGATGTGCGCGAGGACGGAGGGCTTGGGGATCGCTTCCTTGGGAAGGGGACCCCGGCCGTCGGGCCGGGAACGGAGGCCCCGGGAGAGGGCGGGGTGGGCGCGGTCGAGGCAGTCGATGAGATCGACCCGGCAGGGAAAGGCCTTTTCGAGGATGGCGGCGATGTAGAGGAGGCCGAGCGGCCGGGCCCAGAGGTCATAGGCCGTAAAATCGTGGATCCAGGGATTGATCAGGAGGAAATTGCGTTTCGGGGCCATGACGGGAGGAGGAGCTGGTGCGGAAGGGGGGACTTGAACCCCCACGGCCTTGCGGCCATAAACTCCTGAGGCTTACGCGTCTGCCAATTCCGCCACTTCCGCGACCGGGTCCGTCTCAGGTTTCAGGCGGTTATTATAGCCGGAACGCCCTCGGGTGTAAAGCCGTGCCCGCTTCGCGCGGACTTGACAAACCCACGGCCGCCCCGTATCTTTAAAACAGTGGTTTCATCCCTTCGGTGCCCTCTAGGGGAACCCGGTTTCCAGAAAAATTCCAAGGAGGTTTCATGTTCATCACCGGCCGCGCCCAAATAGACACGCTCTCGCGCTTCGACGGCGGAGGCTTTCCGGCCACGTCGTTCTACCTGGATATTGACAAAGGACGGCTGTCGAAGAAGGAGATCGCCGGCTCGCTCAAAGGGCTCCTCCAGGAGGGCCGGAACCGTCTCGAGGCCTCGGACCTCGCCCGCGACAAGAAGGAATCCCTGGCGGGCGACCTCGAAGCCATCGGGACTTTCGGCGCCCAAAGCCTCGGTTCTCTCAACGCCCCGGGCCTGGCCATCTTCTCGTGTTCGCGGAAGGAGTTCCTCCAGGTCCTCGAGCTGCCCCACGGCCCGAGGAACAGGATCGTCTTCGACCAGAACTTCTATGTCCGTCCGCTCCTGGCCATCCTGGAAAAATATCGCCGCATCTGCGTCCTCCTGCTCAGCCGGAGGGAAGCGCGCCTCTACGAGGTCCAGATGGGCGCGATCAAGCCGCTGGAGACCCTGACGAGCGACGTCCCCGGGCGGGTGAAGGACGCCGGGTTCGAGGGCTCCGCCTCCCGGCGGATCGAGCGGAACCTCGAAGCCCACGTCCTGGAGCACTTCAAGAGGGCGTCCCAGCTCGCCTTCGATCTTTTCCGAAAAGGGCTGTTCGATTGGCTGTTCCTGGGATGCGAGGACGACTCCAACCCCCACGCGGAGGCCGTCCTCCACCCCTATCTGAAGGAGCGCCTCAAGGCCCATCTCAAGGTCAAGACGACCGACCCGCCGGCGAAGATCCTCCAGGAGGTCCTCGAGCTCGAGGACCGGATGAACCGGGAGGAGGAGGTCGAGGTCGTGGCCAGGCTCGTCGCCGAGCTCGAGCGCGGCGGCAAGGCCTGCTCCGGCATCAAGGAGACCCTCCAGAGGCTCAACCAGTTCGAGGTCCAGTCGCTCGTCGTGACCCACAATTATTCGCGGGCGGGGCACGTCTGCCGGAACGACCGGTTCCTGTACCTGGACGAGGAGGTCTGCCCGGTGTGCTTGAAGAAGACCGTCCCCGTCACGGACATCGTCGATGAGGCCATCGAGACCGCCGCGAAGCGCTCCTGCACGGTCCGGCAGGTCTCCGACCCCACGAAGCTCGACAGGTACGGGAGTATCGGGGCGTTCCTCAAGTATAAGATCTAGCGAGACGAGCGGGACAGGAGGGACGAGCGAGGCATGACCGGGATGGACGCGACGAGTCGTCAGCCGCAGGCCGTAGCCATGCGACAGCCGGCGCTTGGCCTCGATCCCGCCTTTGGAATGGGGGCCGGCGATTTCGCGAGGCCAGCGCAAATCCCCAACCCCCTTTAGGAAAGGCGGGTAGTGAGCCGTCTCGCCTGTCTCGCTTAATCAAAGACGCAGGCTAAAGCCTGCGGCTACAATTCAATGGCGTCGTCGAGCTGCTCGTCTCGCCCGTCCCGCCTGTCCAACCCAACCCGCACTCAATCCTACATCCAAACGAGGCTTCGGACGATCCTCGTCTAGCCTGTCTCGCTTGTCCCGCCCGTCTCGCCCTTATTGCTTCTTGAACGACACCTTCTCGAACATGCTGTAGATGAATGGGGATGATGAACAGGGTCAGGAACGTCGTCGCGGTCAGCCCGGCGAGGACCGTGACGGCGATGGGGGCCCGCATCTCCGCGCCGGAGGACTTGGTCATCGCCATCGGCAGCATGCCGAGGATCGTCGTCAGGGCGGTCAGGAGGACCGGCCGCAGACGGGTCGCGCAGCCCCGGAGGATGGCCTCCTTCTTCTCGACCCCGCTCCGGACGAGCTGGTTGACGTAATCGATCATGACGATGCCGTTGTTGACGGCGATCCCCTCGAGCAGGATGAAGCCGATGAGGACCGGCAGGTTGACCGTCATCCCCCAGAGGAAGAGGCCGATGACGACGCCGATGAATCCGAGGGGATGGTGAACATGATGATGAACGGATGGAGCAGGGACTCGAACTGCGACGCCATGACCATGTAAACGAGGAGGGTCGCCAGGGCGAAGGCCGCGAAGAGGATCTTGAACGCGTCGATCATCTGCTCGTAAGCGCCGCCGTACTCCAGGAAGTAGCCCGAGGGCAGCTCCTTCTCGAATCCGGCCAGGCGCGACTTGACGTCACGGATGACGCTGCCGAGGTCGCGGCCGATGACGTTGGCGGTGAGGGAGACCCGGCGGGCCTGGTTCTCGCGCGTGATCTGGATAGGGCCGCTCCCCGACTCCAGGGTCGCGATCTGGTCGACGTAGACCGTCTTTTTGGCCGCCGTCACGAGAGGGATGGTCCGGATCTCGTCGATGCTGTCGCGGTACCGCTCCTGGAACCGGACGCGAACATCGATCTCCTCGTCGGCGTCGCGGAAACGGGTGGCGACCTTGCCGATGGTGGCGGTCTGGACGGTCGTGCCGACCTGCCCGACCATCAGGCCGAGCTGGGCCGCCCGGACCCGGTCGAGACGGAGGTGGTATTCGGGTTTGCCGGAGGCGAGGGTATGCGTCGCGTCCCGGATTCCCGGGACGTCCCGGACGCGGTCGACCATCCGGTCGGCCAGCGTTTTCAGGAGACCGAGGTCCTTGCCGAAGAGCTTGATGTCCACCGGGGTCCTGGCCCCCCCCATGAAGCCCGCCGAGACGTCAAGGGTGTCGAACTTGAGGCCCTTGATCTTGGGCAGGCCGCTCCGGAGGGCCTCCAGGACCTGGGGGCCGGTGCGCTTACGGAACTCCTTCTTTTTCAAGCCGAGATAGAGGATGGCCTCGTGGGTGCCGCTGGCCGACATCTCGGAAGCCGAGTCCGAAGGATTGACCTCGGCCTGGGACCCGACCTGGGACGTGATGATGTTGACCTCGGGCTGCTACCGGGCCAGCTCTTCGACCATCAGAGAGACCCTGTTGGTCTCCTCGAGGGACGTCCCCACGGGCATCCCGAGCTTGATGAACAGCATATCCTGGTCCATGACCGGCATGAACTCCGTGCCGAGGAAGGGGACGGCGGCCAGGGACAGGACGAAGGCGAGAATGACCAGCCCGAGAGCGAGCTTGCGCCGGCGCAGGGTGGCCTCCAGGGCCCGCCGGTATTTCGCCCGGGCCTTTTCGAAGCCCTGCCAGCTCATCAGCCGGCCCTTGAGGCCCTTGGCGGAAGAGGCCTCGGCCTCGGAAACCACGCCGATCCTCCCCTTCCGGAACAGGAACGAGGCGAGGAGCGGCACGACGGTCAGGGCGACGAAGAGCGAGGAGACGAGCGAGAAGGCGACGGCCAGGGCCAGCCCCCGGGTGAATTTGGCCGTGATCCCGGTGGCGAAGACCATCGGCAGGAAGACGACGATGGTCGTCAGCGTCGAGGCCGTGATGGCCATGCCGACCTCCGAGGCGCCCCGGATGGAGGCCGTCTTGTGGTCCTCCCCTTCCTGGACGTGACGGAACGTGTTCTCGATGACGACGATGGCGTTGTCCACGAGCATCCCCACCCCCAGGGCGAGGCCGCTCAGGGTCAGCATGTTCAGGGAATAGCCCGCCGCATACAGGGCGATGAACGTCGTGATGATGGAGATGGGAATAGCCAGCCCGATGATCAGAGTCGGCCGCCAGTTCATGAGGAAGAGGAAGATGAGGACGATGGCCAGAATGGCCCCCTGCCAGGCGTTGTCGGCGGTCCGCTTCGTGACCATCTTGATCATGTCGGACATATCCATGACCGTGTGGAAGGCGACGTCGGACGGGAGGGTCCGGCGGACGGCGTTGAGCTCCTTGTGGATGGCGTCGCCGACGATGGCCGTATTGGCTCCCGATTGCTTGTTGACGAAGAGGAAGACTCCCTTTTGGCCCTGGACGCGGGCTTCGTAGCGGACGTCCTTGAGGGTGTCCTTGACCTCGGCGAGGTCGCCGAGATAGATGGGCTCGCCGGTCGGGGAGGCCCCGACTACGGTACTCCGGATGTCGTCCAGCGAGCTCGAATTCCCCGAGCGTCCGGACCAGGAGGTCGGAGTGGCGCTCGGTCAGGTTGCCGGCCGGCATGTTGGCGTTCGACGCCTGCAGGGCGAGGACGATCTGATCGAGGGTCAGGCTCCGAGTCTCCAGGGCGGCCTTGTCCACGTCGACGAGGATCTCCCGGACGTCGGTGGCGAACACGGGGACGGAGGCGACGCCGTCGATGCGCTCGAGGCGCGGCTTAACCTCGTCCTCGAGCAGTCTCTTCAGCTGGAAGGGCGGCATGTCGGACGTCACGCCCCAGAACATGACCGGGAACTGGCTGAAGCTGAACTTGACGACCATGGGGTCCGAGGCGTCGGGAGGCAGATAGTTCTCGTAAAGGCCGATCTGGTCCCGGATGTCCTGGGCGGCGAAGTCGAGGTTCGTCCCCCACTCGAACTCGGCCATGACGGCGGAGACGCCCTCCGAGGTTATCGACGTGACCTTCTTGATGCGGTTGACCGCGCTGACGATCTCCTCCAGGGGCTTGGTGATGGTCGTCTCGATGTCCTCCGAGGACGCCCCCGAATACGTCGTGACGACGGAGACGGTCGGGAACTCGATGTCGGGGAAGAAGTCCAGCCCCAGCCTCGAGAACGAGATGCCGCCGATGACGACCAGGATGAGGACCATCATGGTCGCCGTGACGCGGCGATTGACCGAGAATTCTGGGAGTTGCATGATCTTACCTCTCGGTGATGCGGACCGGGGCGCCCTCGCCGAGTCCGTAGTTGCCTTCGACGATGACGACCTCGCCCTCGGCGAGGCCCGTGAGGACCTCGACCACGGTCGTATTCTGGAGGCCCAGGGTCACCGGGCGCTTGACGGCCTTGCCCGCCTGAACGATATAAACATAAGAGTTTTCGAGCACGGCCTTCTGAGGCACGGCCAGGGCCGACTCATGCGTGCTGACTTCGAAGATGACCTCGCCGAACGTTCCGGGCCGGAGCTCCCGCCCGGCGTTGTCGAACAGGGCTTCGATGCGGAATTTTTTAGTGGCGGCGTCGGCCGTCGAATTGGCGATGGTCACCTCGCCGACGAACTCGCGTCCGGGGAACGAGGGTACCCGGAGAAGGGCCGGCTGGCCGCGGCGGAGGCGAAGAGCGTCGTTCTCGGCCATGTCGATGACGACCTTGACCTTGGCGAAGTCCATGAGCGTCAGGACGCCGGACGCGCCGGAATAACCGCCCATCATCGGATTGATGACGTCGCCGACCTCGGCGTTCTTGGCGGAGATGACGCCGGAGAAGGGCGCCTTCATGATGGAGATGTTCAGAGCGTACTTCGCCAGGTTCAGGGCGGCCTGGGCCTGCTCGCGCTGAGCCTTGGCCGCGTCGAAGCCGAGGGTCACCTTTTCGGCCTGCTGTTCGGAAACGGCGTTCTCCTTGATCAGGCGGTCCATGCGCTCCTTGTTCTTCAGGGCGTCGTTGTAGCCCGCCTCGGCGACGGCCACCCCGGCCTCGGCCTGCCTGAGCTGGAGCCGGATGGATTCGGTCTCGAGCTCGGCAAGGACCTGGCCCGCCCTCACGGAGTCGCCCTCATGGACGAGAATGCGGGCGATCTTCCCGCCGACCTCGGGGGTGATGCTCGTCTTCCGGGAGGCTTCCAGGGTAGTGGTGTACGCGATCTTTTCCGAAACTCTCTGCCGGGCCACGGTATAGGTCTTGACGACGGCGGCCTGGTCGGCCGCCGCCGCCGGGGCCGCGTCCTTCTTGGCGGGCTTGCAGGACACGAGGGCTATGACCATGGCCGCGACGGCCGGGATCGTGACATAAGCGTTGCGTTTCATCGGGGTTCCTCCGTTATTTCGCATCTTCGGTATCGACGTTCTCTCCGAGGGCCTTTTCGAGCTGGGCCAGGGAGACGACGCAGTCGTGGAGCGCCTGGGACCGGTTGGTCTTCGCCTGGCTCAGGGCCACCTGGGCGGTGCTGACGTCCAGGCCCGTCGCCAGGCCTTCGGCGAAGTTGAGCTCGGCGATCCGCACGGCCTCGGCGGCTTCCTCGACGTTCTTTTCCTGGGAAGCCAGGGATTCCTTGGCCTGGCCGTAGTTCAGGACCGCCTGCCGGACCTCGAGCTTGATGGTCTCGGACAGGCCCTTGCCGGTGAGCTCGAGCTCCCGGAGGAGGGCCTTGGACTGGCCGACCTGGGCATAGCTCGAGAATCCGCTGAAGATGGGGACGTTGAGGTTGAGACTGATCGTATAATAGCTCTCCCAGTTCTTGTTCCTGAAGTTCAAGTTGTTCGACCAGTAATTGTACGCGCCCCCGAGGGCGAGCGACGGGAGCCGGGAGCCCCGGGCGATCTTAACCATCTCCGCGGCCATCCGGCGCTGGAAGTCGAGCTGGCTGAGCTCGGGCCTCTGCCTGAGGGCCCGGACGACCGCCTCCTCGACGTTCATATCGAGCGGGACGAGACTCAATTCCCCTTGGACCTCGACGGGCCGGTCCAGGTCGAGGCCGATGATATTCTTCAGGGCGAGCCCGGCCAGCTCGAGGCTGTTGCGGGCCCGGATCAGCTGGGGCTTCAGATTGGCCACCTGGACCTCCGACCTCAGCAGGTCGAACTTGGAGGCCAGCCCCGCGTCATAGAGATTCCGGACGTTCGCCGCATGCTTCTCGGCCAGGGCGACGGCCTCGCCCGCGACCGCGGAAAAGTCCCGGGCCAGGAGATAGCCGTAGAAAGCCCTCTTGACGTTGAAGGCCGTCTCCTGCTGGGACTGCCGGATGGTCTCCCGGGTGGCCTTCAGGTTGTAGTTGGCCTGCTTGAACCCGGAGATCAGGCGCCCGCCGGTGAAGATCGGCATCGAAAAGTTCAGGGTGAACTGATAGGTCTTGGTGAAATCGAACTTGACCCTCTGCGGCGGCTCCCCGGGGACGAAGGACGGGAATTCCAGGGTAAAGACCTTCTTGTCGAGGATGTCCGACCCCACCCCGCTGACCGAGGGGAAGAACCGGGAGGCGGCGTCCCGGACCTGGGCCTCCGCGGCGGCCTCCTTCTCCTGGGTGGCCAGGACGAACGGATTGCCGGACAGGGCGAGCCGCAGGCAATCGTCCAGCGTCAGGACGAGCTTCTCCTGGGAATAGCCCGGCCCCGCCAGGGCCAGGGCCAGGACGAGGGTCAGGCCGAATGAAACGATTCTCCTCATTTCGACTCTCCTTTGAGGGGACCGGGCGCGGCCGCGATCCCGTTGAGCAGGAACTCCATGATGATGCCGGTCTTGGCCCGCGGGCAGAGCCTGCGGACGTTGGTGCCGTAGTCGTGAAGGAAGCCCAGGACCAGGGCCGAGAGATAGGCGGTGCCGGCGTCGACGTCCATCTCCCGGAACTCGCCGTTCCGGACGCCCTCCCGGAGGACGGTCGCGCCGACGTCGACCACCGCCCGGAACTTGGCGAACACGGACCGGAAGAAGCGCTTCTCCTGGGCGGACAGGTCCTCCTTCCCCTGCGAGAGGAAGGCCTTCATGCGGCCCCGGAGGACGTCGTCCGCCATCAGGACCCGCGAGATGTTCTCCTTGGCGTCGTGGAACTCGATGGAGCCCTGGATGATCCGGCGGAGCTTCTCGGCCGCCGGAAGGTCCCGGGCGACGACGCGCTCGATGAGCCGGCGCACGTCGTCATGATAATGCAGGACGATCTCGTCGACGAGATCGGCCTTGCTCCGGAAATACTGGTAGAGCGTCGCCTTGGAGAACTGGGCCTCGCCGGCGATGTCGTCCATCGTGGCGGACGCCACCCCTTTGCGGATGATGACGGCCTCGGCGGCGTGGAAGATGGTCTCCTTGTTGGCCTCGCGCCGCTTCCGCTCGCGCTCTTTCTTCAGGTCGACCTGCTCATGTTGAACTCACTCGTTTATTCACTGAACCCTCCGGTTTAATTCCTCTACCTAAAAGTTCATAAAGGATAGCGGAAAGCCCTGGGCTTGTCAAGCGGATTTCGAATCGTCTAGAATACATACGAAGGATCGAGCCGTGAGGTTTTCGAAAAGTTCCGCGCCGCCGGGAATCGCCGCCCTCGGGCTGGCCGCCCTGCTCCTCCTCCCCTCACCCGCTCCGGCCGGGGACGGCCCGGCGTGGTGGGAGGTCCGGATCCGCCTCGAGACCCGGGGCCGCTACACCCTCATCCGGGACGCGAAGGATTACGCCGGGGAATACGCTTATGAGACCGTCTGGACCGGGAGCATGGAACGGGACGACCTCGACTATCTCCTGTACCATTCCTCCCTGGAGACCGATCGTTGGGAGCTCGAGGAGCGGGACGGCTCCGGGCCCGTCCTCTCCGAGAAGGATTCCCCGGTCCGCCCGGTCTTCCTGATGAACTACGTCCTTGGCGAAAAGGGCCGGCTCCGGTTCTTTTTCACCGTCGACGGCTTTCCCGTGCCCCGGAACGACTCCCTGGAGAAATTCCCTCTCGTTCTCCCGTGTTCCCAGAAGGAGCCCGCGGCTTCGGCCGCCACGGGCTACGACGATTCGGTATCGGAGGGATCCAATGACGTCTCCCTGGACGAGAAGGCGCTCTTGGCCGGACCCGTCAAGAGGGTCTTCCGATGGTCCTGGAGGCGCTACCAGCCCTCATCCGCTCCGCCCCCCGCCGGCCCCTTCTTCAACACCCACGAGGTCAAGGTCACGGTCATGATCAAATCAAGGGGGTCAAGTCTCGACCTGACCCCTCTCAGGCTCTCGGGTGGAACTTGTCGTAGACCTGCCGGAGCCGGTCGCGGCTGACGTGCGTGTAGATCTGGGTCGTCGTGATCTGGCTGTGCCCGAGCATGAGCTGGACGGACCTCAGGTCCGCGCCGCGTTCGAGCAGGTGCGTGGCGAAGGAATGCCTCAGGACGTGCGGGCTGATCTTCGCGGTGACGCCGGCCTGAAGGGCATAGCCCTTGAGGAGCTTCCAGAATCCCTGCCGTGTGAACGCGCCGCCGCGCCGGGTGAGGAAGAGCGGCCCGGCCGATCGCTTGTCGAAGAGCGGGCGCGCGCCGCCGATGTAAGCCCGGACCGCCGCGCAGGCCGTGGTCCCCAGGGGCACGATCCGTTCCTTGCCGCCCTTGCCCCGGCAGATGAGGAATCCTTCGTCGAGGCTGATATCCGCGGGCTTCAGCCCGACGAGCTCCGAGACCCTCAGGCCCGCGCCGTAAAGGACCTCGAGCATGGCCCGGTCCCGGACCCCTCGGGGCTCCCCGGCGTCCGGGGCGGTCAGGAGCGACTCGACCTCCTTGACCGACAGGAACTTGGGGAGCGCTTGCCATACCGACGGGGACGAGAGTCTCTCCGCCGGGTCCGCGGCGATGGCTCCGTCGAGGAGGAGGTACCTGTAAAACGACCGGACGGCCGAGATGAGCCTGGCGAGCGAGCGGGCGGAGAGCCCGCTCCGGCTCTGGGCGCGGACGAGCCCCACGAGGTCCTCCTCCTTCGCCCTCTTCCAGGAGATCTTCTCCTTCTCCAGATAGAGGAGGAGCTTCCCGCAATCGCGCCCGTAGGCGGCGAGCGTGTTCGCGGACAGGCCTTTTTCGATGGAGAGGTAATCGAGGAACGCGCGGACGGCCGCTTCGGCCGGCGACGGGAGGTCCTTCATGAGAGGGACGGATTGATCTCGATCTCCCGGCCGATCGTGGTCAGAGGACCGTGGCCGGGGAGGACCAGGGTCTTCGGGGGAAGCGTGTGGAGCCTCGTCCGGATGGAGCGTTCGAGGTCCTTGCGCGACCCGCCGGGGAGGTCGGTCCGCCCGACGCCCTCGCTGAAGAGCGTGTCCCCGGAGAAAAGGGTCCCGTGGCCATGGAAGCCGACGCTCCCGGGCGAATGGCCCGGAAGGTGGATCACGACGAACGAGGCCTTGCCGATGGCGACGACCTGCCCGTCCTCGAGGAACCCGTCGGGCGCCGGGGACTCCTTCGCCCCGAGCATGAGGCTCAGCTCGGAATCCTTCATGGCCTCGAAAAGGGGCTGGTCCAGGCGATGGATGAGGAGAGGGACGTCGAAGCGCTCCTTCATGTCGACGTTGGCTCCGACGTGGTCGATGTGGCCGTGGGTGTTGAGGATCATCTTCGGCTTGAGCCCGAGATGGGTGATGACCGGGAAGATCTTCTCGGGCTCGGCGCCCGGGTCGATGATGGCGCATTCGAGCGTTCGGGCGTCGTAGGCGAGATAGCAGTTGGTCTCGAGCGCCCCGACGATCACCAACTCCTGCTTCATCGCCCTGTCCTTGCCCCATGATAATAAGTCACCTGGTCTTAGTCAAGCGGGCGTCTCGCCTCTTTCCGGAATCCCGGAGACCGCTGGAAGCATCGCCGATCGGACCCGTAGCCGCGCGTCTCGCCATCCTCGCCCGCCTCGCACGTCTCGCAGCCTCTCAGGCTTGCGCAATCCGGGCGGCGAAAATATAATGCGGGCATGAGGGATGTTCCCTGGCAGATAAGGATCGCGGAGAAGTCCATCAAGAAGAGGGACAAGCTCCGGCTCCTCGACAAATGGCTGGCCTGCGATCCGTCGCGGACCGCCCTGGACATCGGCTGCGCCCAGGGGATCCTGAGCTGGTACCTCCGAAAGAAGGGAGGCGCCTGGACGAGCGCCGATCAGGACATGGCCAACCTGAAGGCGGCCCGGGAGCTCCTGGGAAAAGGCCTCGTCCAGATGCCCGAGGGCATCCTGCCGTTCCGGTCCGGGGCCTTCGACCTCCTGACCTGCCTGGACTACCTCGAACACATCGATAACGACGACGAATGCCTCAGGGAATGCTTCCGCGTCCTCAAGGCGGGGGGCGAGGCCGTCTTCGTCACGCCCCACACCGGCCGCCTCTTTCTTCTCCACCGGCTGAGGGCGGCCCTGGGCATGAAGCTCGAGTTCTACGGCCATAAGCGCGAAGGATACTCCGAGAAGGACCTTGTCGCCGGGCTCCGGGACGCCGGCTTCGAGGTCGTCCGGACGAAGACCTATTCCAAGTTCGCGTCGGAGCTCATCGAGCTCGCCCTCAATCTGGCCTATATCAGGATGACCGCTCGAGGCGGAGCGAAGAAGGCCCTGCGTGACGGGCACATCAGGCCCTCCACGGCCGAGGAATACGACGCCCAGTCCGGCAAGCTCAAGGTCTATTCGGCGGTCTATCCGCTGATCTGGCTCGTCTCGCGCCTCGACCTGTTCCTCTTTTTTCTCAAGGGCTACAGCCTCATGGTCCTCGCGAAAAAAAAGGTATAATGGTTTCATGGACGCGTACCTGACGCCGGACGCCCGGCGGTCCCTGGAAGCGCTCGCGCGCCTTGGCGGCGCCCGGGGCTATCTCGTCGGCCACCGGCGCGGTCCCCGGTTCGTCATCGAAACCATCGTTCCCGCGGCGGCGGGCCGGGCCTTCTCGGGCGCCGATCTCAGGACCCTGGACCGCATCTTCGACGGCGCGGCCCTCGGCTTCTTCGCGGCCGGCCCCGGCCGGTCCTCCGCAAAGAAGCAGGCCCTGCGGCCGTTCGGGTGCGGGAAGCTCTTCCTCGAAGCCCGCCTTGACGCCGTGCAGGGCCTGGCTCTCGAGGCATTCTCCGTGGAGTTCGAGGGCCGATTCGCCCTCGCGTCCGTAGCGATCGCACCGTCCCGGAGGAAGAGGGAAAGATGAGCGCCGAGCTGACGAAGGCACAGGAACGGGCCCTCCTCGCTCTGGCGCGCCGGTCCATCGAGAATTATTTCGCCGGCGGCGGCAAGCTCCGGCTCGAGCCCCGCGACCCGTCGTTCAAGGTGAAGAGAGGCGCTTTCGTGACCCTCAAGATGGACGGAGAGCTCCGCGGTTGTATCGGATACCCGCTTCCCTATAAAGAGCTCGACGAGGCGGTCGCCGAGATGGCCGTGGCCGCCGCCAGCCAGGATTACCGCTTCGCCCCCCTGACCCCGGAGGAACTCGCGCAGACGACGATCGAGATCTCCGTCCTCACCGTGCCCCGGCCGGTCGGGAGCCCCGAGGAGGTGGAGGTCGGACGGCACGGGATCATCATCGGCAAGGGCGCGCGCCAGGGCCTCCTCCTGCCTCAGGTCCCTCTCGAATACGGTTGGACCCGGGAGGAATACCTCCGGCACGGCTGTCTCAAGGCCGGACTCCCGCCCGACGAATGGAAGAAGGGGGCCCGGATCGAGGTCTTCGAGGCCCAGGTCTTCTCCGAAGAGGGCTGAGGCCGGCAGGCCTCAGCCGAGCTTCTGTTTTTTCTTGGCTTTCTCTATCTCGACCGCGGCCTCGGCCTTGAGGTCCTTGTCCTTGGAGCTGGACATCGGCAGGTCGATCGTCTTCTGATACTCGGGAACCGCCAGGTCGAACTTGCCCATCGCCATATAGGTCCGGGCCAGCTCGATGTGGTGGTTGGCGTACTCCGGCTTGATCTCGATGGCCTTCAGGAACGCCTTCTCGGCCTCGGCCACGCTCCCCTTGGGAATGGAGCCGTAGACGATGCCCCCGAAGAACCGCTTGGCCCCGCCGATCTCGGCCATCCGCCGGTGCCAGCGGCCCAAGGCATGGAAGGCCACGTCGTTGGTCCCGTCGAGCTCGATGGCCTTGTCGATCTCCGCCCGGATCTTCTTCGAGGCGTCGATCTGGTCCTTCGTGCTCATCAGGAGCGCCTTGTTGCCCATGGACGAAGACAGGATGAAGTGCCCCCATGTATCGTTAGGGTTGGCCGCCACGGCCTTGTGGGCGTAGGAGACGGCATCGTTATACATCTTCTTCCGCTTCTCCGTGGACGCCTTGTCGGTCCCTGTGATGAGATCCGAGACGTCCACGATCCCCCGGGCCGCCTTCCACAGCGCCTCATAGTTCCACGCGTCGAGCTTCAGGGCCTCGAGGTACTCGTCAAGGGCCTTCTGGTCCTCGTACGCGGCATAATATTCGTCACCCTTGAGGATGTGATCGGCCGCCGTCTGCCCGAACCCGATCCCGGCCAGCGCCAGGACGGCGACGAGCCCTACCGCGAAAAACAGAGTTTTTTTCATTTTTACCCTCCGATGCTTAAGATAATAAGGGGTCAGGTCTCAAGATTCAAGTTATCTTCTTAAAAGCTTGAATCTTGAGACCTGACCCCTCGATCCGCCTCCTCGTCGAGCTCGACGAGGAGCCGCTCGATGCGTTTCCTTTCGGTCTCCAGGGCCTCGCCGCGGAGGGAGGGGTCGACGGCGATGGGCTCGCCGAGGACCGCGCGGACCCGGGCAAACGGTTTGAAGATGAGGAACTTGTCCCAGCTCGCCAGGACCTTCGTCCTCGAGGCCGAAAAGGTGAACGGGATGAGAGGCGCGCCCGTCTGTTGGGCGAGCTTGAGACAGCCGGGCTTGAGCTCCCGGGCCGGGCCGCGCGGGCCGTCCGGGACGATGATGACCTGTCCGCCCGCTTCGAGCTCCCTCTTCATCTCGAACCAGGCCCGGACGATGGCGTGGGAGCTCGATCCCCGCGAGACCTTGTAGCCCCAGCGGCGGACGATCTGGGTCACGATCTCGCCGTCCCGGCTCGGGCTGACCAGGGGCATGATGCCGCGGTTCCGGAAGAAATAGGGGGCGAGGAAGATGCGGCCGTGCCAGACGAGCAGGATGACGGGCTTCCGCTCCCGGCTGAGGGCCCGGTAGGCCTCGCCTCCGGAGACCTCGATCCGGGCGGTCTTCGCCCACACCCACAGGAGGGACTTGCCCAGGGTCCCGACGAGGGCCCAGCGGAGGTTCGTCAGCGCGCTCATGCGTCCGAATGATAGCCCAAGCGCGCCGCCGTCGCAAGGCCGGGCCGGGGCCGCTCCCGCCCCCGGGCCTTGTGTTATAATGGGCGTCGATGATATTCCCGGCGATCGCTCTGGCCCTCCTCGGCGCCGCGCATCCCCTGCCCGCCGTGACGCCCCGGGAGGCCGCCTCGCGCATCGAGGCAAAGCTTCTGGCGGCCAGCTCTCTCCGGTCGGAGTACGAGCATCTGTACTATTCGATGACCGCCTCCGAGCCTCTGAGCGAGAAGGGCCGTCTCCTCTTTCAGAAGCCCGACCGGATGCGCTGGGACTCCCGGGAGCCGGAGGCCCAGACCTTCCTCTACAAGGACGGGATCATTCTCTTCTATCTCCCGGAGGAGAAACAGCTCATCCGGAGCCGGGCCTCGGCCGACCGCTCGGAACTCGAGATCCTGGCCCTCCTCTCGGGGCGGAAGGGCCTCACGGACGCCTACGAGGTCGACGAGAGCCCGTTCCCGACCGAGGCCAAGAACGCCGTCCAGGTCCGGCTGACCCCAAAGGCCGAGGGGGAGTTCACCTACATCCTCCTCGAGACGGACTCCGTGACCTGGCTCATCCGGAAGGCCATTTTCTTCGACTGGGCGGGCAATAAGCAGGAGTTCCGCTTCAGCCGCATCGAGGTCAACCCGAGGCTCGCGCCGGGCCTCTTCGATCTCGAGGTCCCCCCGGGGACCGAGATCATCGAGGACGACGCTTCCCTGGCGAGGTAAACCCTTTCCCCCGGATTCCGTATAAAGCCATGCATGAGGACAACGTACTGGTAAGGAGGACGCTCCGCGGGGACAAGAGGGCTTTCGAGATGATCATCACACGCTATCAGCAGCCTCTCGTGAACTACCTCGGACGGATGACCGGGGAACGGGAGCTTGCCCTGGACTTCACCCAGGAGGTCTTCCTGAAGGTCTATGCCTCCCTGCCCTCGTTCCAGCCCCGGTACAAGTTCAGCACCTGGCTGTTCAAGATCGCCTCGAATTTCATGATCGACCACTGGCGGAAGAAAAGGGTCGGCGCCGTTTCCCTGGACCAGCCGGTCGACGACGGGAACGAGGAGTACCGGATCCAGATCCCGGACGACGAAACGCCCGTGGCGAAGGCCTATGAGCTCGCCCAGGTCCGGAAGAGGATCGAAGAGGCCCTGAACAGGATCCCGGAGGGCCTCCGGGAGCTTTTCGTCCTGAGGCACGTCAACGAGTTCTCCTACGAGGAGATCGCCGAGATCAAAGGCCTTCCCGTGGGGACGGTCAAGAACCGCGTCTTCCAGGCCAAGGAGCTCGTCCGCGGATTGCTCGGGGGGGCGGCATGAGCCACCTTCGCCCGGACGAGATCGATCTTCTCCTCGAGGGGGCGGTGGAGCCCGACGAGGCCGCCCGGATGGAGGCGCATCTGGCCGATTGTTCGGCCTGCCGGGCCGTACGGGAGGACCGGAAGGTTTTCCTGGAAGCCCTGAGCGGATTGCCCGATCTCGAGGTGCCGCCCGACCTCGCCGCGAGGATAATGGCCCGGGCTTTCCCCCGGAAGGCCCGCCTCTCGAGACGCCTCGTCGCCACGGCGGCCGCGTCGTCGCTTTTCGTCTTCGGCGGGCTGGCCTATCTTCTCGCGACCGGCGGGAACCTCGCCGGCCTTCTCCTGGGCGCCGGGAAAGCCTCCTGGGGCGCCGCCCGGGACTTCTCGCTCTTCCTCGTCAAGCTGACGAGGCTCGCCGTCCTGTCTCTCACCCTGCTCGCCCGGATCGCCGCGGAGCTCATCGAAGCGATGGGCCGGCTGGGATCCATGATCAGCCCCGAGGTCTATGCCGCCTGCCTCGTCATCACCCTGGCCGCGGCGGCGGCCTGCTTCCTGGGACTTCGAAGGAAAATCGCCGATGGGGAGAACACCCATGACGCCTAAAAGAACATTCGCCCTTCTGGCCGTCCTGGCGCTCGTCGCGACGGGGCTCGCCGCCCCGCTCGCCGCCCAACAGGATATCAGCGTAAAGAGGGACATCTTCGTAGCGGCGGGCGAAACCCAGGACAACATCGTCACCTTCGGAAGCAACGTCGTCGTCGAGGGCCGGGTCAAGCAGAGCGTCGTCGTCTTCGGCGGGACCATCACCATCAGCGGCGAGGTCGGGGAGGCCGTCGTCGGCATCGGCTCGAACGTCACCCTGAAATCGACGGCCGTGGTCCGGGGCGACGTCGTCTCGATCGGCGGGCTGCTCCAGAAGGACCCCGGGTGCCTGATCACCGGGGACACGGTCTACTTCAAGGCCTCCGAGATCGGGAGCCGCCTCTTCAAACAGGGACTGTTCAAGGGGATCTTCGCCTTCCCGCTGTTCCCCCTCCTCCTCATCATCAAGCTCATCGGCATCTTTCTCTGGCTCATCGCCGCCCTCGTCGTCGCCGCGCTCTTCCCCCGCCCGATCGTCCGGGCGGCGGCCGCGATCCGGACGTCCTTCTGGCCCGTCTTCGGGACGGGGCTCCTGGCCGTCATCATCTTCACCGGCCTGGCGATCTTCGCCGCCCTTCTGTGCTTCATCCTCATCGGGATCCCCCTGGCCATCGCCCTGTTCTGGGCCGGCCTGATCATCAAGGTCTTCGGCCGGGTCGTCCTGTTCTACCTCCTGGGCGAGAGCCTGCTCAAGGCCTTCGGCGCCAAGAACGTCCGGGTCGTCGGGGCGTCCCTCATGGGGCTCCTCATCGTGAGCTTCGTCGGGTTCATCCCGTTCATCGGCTTCCTCTTCACGGCCGTCCTCAGCGTCCTCGGCTGGGGGGCCGTCATCCGGACGAAGTTCGGCACGACCGACAACTGGCTCGGCCGGAAGCCGCCGTCTCCCGCCGCGGTCTGAGGATCGCCGGCTCAGGACTCGGAGACATCCCTCCGGAAGACGCGTCTTTGTCCCGGCGAGCCAAAGCCGCTCCCCTTCCGGTCCTCGCTCTCCCCGTCCTCGCGGACGGGGAACCGTGCCCGCTCGGACCTCCAGAGGGCTTCCGTCAGGATATCTCCTCCGTCCCTCGTCCGGCGAACCACTCCGGACCCGTTGGAATCGGGAGAACGATCGCCTTCCTTTAAAATTTTGGAAAGAGCGCGAACCGAGGCCGCCGAGCTTTCGAATAGATCGCCGAAAGAAGGACTCGAGAGGATATCCCGCGAACATCGGGCGATGCCGGGACGGATAAGTGGGCGAGGAGGATCACCCCGTAAACCCCAGTCGGGAGGGGGACCAGCCGTCAAGGCCGATTGGCCTTGACGACAGGGGAACCTGCCTGCAGGTTCCCGGGACTGGGGTCAAGGGGCGGCCTCCGAGCCCAAGCCTATCCCCTGGCCTCGAAATCCAATGGGATGTCCCTGAGTCCTTCTCGAGGCCACTCTTGCCCCAATTCAAGACGAGCGCGAACCGAGGCCGCCGAGCTTTCGAATAGATCGCCGAAAGAAGGACTCAGGGATATCCGACGCACGTACCCTGGCCTAGAGCGGGGAGAGAGCGGCAGAACGAGGGCGGGGGGAAGGCCGCCCTTAGGCCCCAGTCGGGAAGGGGACCCATCGTCCTTGACGATGGGGGAACCTGCCTGCAGGTTCCCGGGTCTGGGGCAAAGGGTGGCCTTCCCGCCCGCCCAAACCAATACTACAGCCTTAGCTTCCTGAGGGATATTCCTGAGTCCTTCTTGAGGCCACCTTTACGGCGGCGGAGGGTCAGCGCTCGAGGATCTCTTTTTCCTTGGCCGCGGCGTAGTCCTCGATCTTCTTGACGTGCTCGTCGAGGAGGGACTGGAGCTTCTCGAGGCCGGAGAACTTGTCGTCCTCGGTGATCTCCTTTTCCTTTTCGAGCTCCTCGATGAAATCCTTGCTGTCGCGGCGCATATTGCGGAGGGCCGTCTTCTCCTCCTCGAGCATCTTGCCGATCCGCTTGGCGATCTCGCGGCGGCGCTCCTCGTCGAGCGGCGGGATGGGGACCTTGAGGACCTTGCCGTCGTTGATGGGGTTGAAGCCGAAATCGGAGCCCCGGACGGCCTTCTCCAGGACCTCGAGGACCGACGGGTCCCAGGGCTGGATGACGATCAGGGTCGGGTCGGGGACCCCGAGCGTCGCGACCTGGTTGATGGGGGTCAGCGTCCCGTAATACGGGACCTTGATGTCCTCGAAGATGTTGATGTTCGCCCGCCCCGTCCGGAGCTTGGTGAGCTCCCGGCGGAAGTGCTCCGTCGAGACCTTCATCTTCTTCTCGAGCTCCTTGAGCGTGTCCCTGACCATGGCGATCCCCCTGTTCTCCCGGACTATGAGACCTTCGTCCCGACCTTGTGCCCGAGGACGGCGTTCCGGATGTTCCCGCGCTCGTTGAGGTTGAAGACGACGATGGGAAGGGCGTTGTCCTTGCAGAGCGAGATGGCCGTCGCGTCCATGACCTGCAGGCCCTTCTGGAGGACGTCGAGGTAGGAGATGGTCTCGAACTTCTCGGCCGAGCGGTCGGTGACGGGGTCGGCCGTGTAGACGCCGTCCACCTTGGTCGCCTTGAGGATGATCTCCGCCTTGATCTCCAGGGCGCGGAGGGCGGCCGCGGTGTCCGTCGTGAAATAGGGGCTGCCGATCCCCGCCGAGAAGACGACGACCCGGCCCTTCTCGAGGTGGCGGACGACGCGGCGGCGGATGAACGGCTCGGCCACGGACTTGATCTCGATGGCGGAGATATGGCGGGTGACGACCCCCTGCTTCTCGAGGGCGTCCTGGAGGGCGATCCCGTTGATGACGGTCGCCAGGAGCCCCATCTGGTCGGCCGAGGCCCGGTCCATGCCGGCCTCGGTCCCGCGGTTGCCGCGGAAGATGTTGCCGCCGCCGATCATGATGGCGAGCTCGACGCCGAGGTCCCGGACCTCCTTGAGCTCGACGGCGATGGCCGCGATCCTGCTCGAAATCGATGCCCTGGCCCCGGGCCCCGAGGAGGGCCTCGCCGGAAAGCTTCAGGAGGACCCTTTGATAAGCGGGTTTCGGCTCCGGCATGGCGCGCCCCCTTCCCGTCAGGATTTGCCGATCTCGTACCTTGTGAAGCGGCCGACCTTGATGTTCTCCCCGGTCTTGGCGATGGCCGACTGGATGAGCTGGCGGATGGTCAGCTTGTCGTCCTTGATATAGACCTGATCGAGGAGGCAGACCTCCTCGTAGAGCTTGCCCAGCTTGCCCTGGACGATCTTCTCGACGATCTCGGCCGGCTTCTTGCTGTCCTTGAACTGGTCCCGGATGATCTCCTTCTCCTTCTCGACGACGTCGGCCGGGATGTCCTCGGCCGCGACGTATTTCGGGTTGGCGGCGGCGATCTGGAGGCAGATGTTCTTGACGAGCTCCTGGAACTCGGCGTTCAGGGCGACGAAATCGGACTCGCAGTTGACCTCGACGAGGACGCCGATCCGGCCGTTCAAGTGGATGTAGGAGCCGACGAGGCCTTCGTTGGCCCGCCGGGCGGCCTTGTCCTGGGCCCGGGCGTAGCCCTTCTTCCTCAGGATATCGATGGCCTTCTCGAGGTCGCCGTCGGCCTCCTTGAGGGCGGCCTTGCATTCCATGACGCCGATGCCCGTCCGCTGACGGAGCTCTTTGACCATTTCCGCGGTGATCTCCACTGGGTTCTCCTTATTCCGGCGTTCCGGGCTCGCCGGCTCCCTCGCCGGGGGCGCCCTCCCCGGGAGGGGCCTCGGCCTGCTTCTCCTCTTCGAGCTCCCGGGTGATCCGGTTCTTCTTGCCCTCGATGATGGACTCGGAGACCTTGGCCGCGAACAGCTCGATGGCCCGCACGGCGTCGTCGTTCCCCGGGATGGGGTAGTCGATATTGTCCGGGTCGCCGTTCGTGTCCACGACGGCCACGATGGGGATGTGCATCTTCTGGGCCTCGGAGAGGGCGATGTCCTCCTTGGAGGAATCGATGACGAACAGGGCGCCCGGGGAGGGAGGTCATGTTCTTGATGCCGCCCAGGTTCTTGGACAGCTTCTTGTAGACCTTCTCCAGCCGGGACTGTTCCTTCTTCGAGAGCAGGTCCCAGCGCCCGTCCTCCTTCATCTCCTCGAGCTCCTTGAGCTTCTCGACGGAGCCGCGGACGATGCCGAAGTTCGTCAGGAGCCCGCCGAGCCAGCGCTGGTTGACGTAGCTCGACTCGCTCTTGCCGGCGTAGTCCCGGACGATGTCCTGGGCCTGCTTCTTGGTGCCGACGAAAAGGATGTCCTTTCCGCTCTCGGACACGCCCTTGACGTACTGCAGGGCTTCCTTGAAGTTCTTGATCGTCTTCTGCAGGTCGACGATGTAGATGCCGTTTCTCTGGCCGAAGATGTATTCCTTCATCTTGGGGTTCCAGCGCTTCGTCTGGTGGCCAAAATGAACGCCGGCCTCCAATAGCTCTTTCATGGTTACGGATACCAAGTCGACTCCTCCCTGTTATCTCTTGTGGTACTGGGGTGCCTTGCGGGCGCCGAGCAGACCCGTACTTCTTGCGTTCCTTGATCCTGGCGTCCCGCGTCAGGAGGCTGGCGGCCTTGAGGACAGGCCGGAGCTCGCGGTTGAACTCGATGAGGGCCCGGGCGATGCCCAGCCGGATGGCTTCGGCCTGGCCCTTCGCCCCGCCGCCGTTGACCCTCATGAAGATGTCGAACTTGTTCTCCGTCTCGGTCAGGAGAAGCGGCTGCTTGATGATGTACCGGAGCGGTTCCATGCGGAAATATTCCTGAAAGGGCCGGGGCCTCTTGTTGACGTAAAGCGTCATAGTCACCCTTCCCGGACCTCAGAAAGACCCGGGCGATGGACGTCTTTCTTTTGCCTGTCCCGTAATACTGGATTAGACTCAAGGTGCCTCCTAGAGTTTGATTTCCTGGGGGTTCTGGGCTTCGTGGGGATGGACCGGACCCTTGTAGACCTTCAGCTTCTTGATGACGGCCCGGCCGAGCTTGTTCTTCGGGATCATCCCCCGGACGGCCTTCTCGATGACCTCTTCGGGCTTCTTGGCCAGGACTTCCTTCAGGGTCTGCTCCCTCAACCCGCCGGGGTACTGGGAGTGGTGGTAGTACATCTTCTCTTCGAGCTTGTTCCCGGTGACCCGGACCTTCTCGGCATTGACCACGACGACGAAATCCCCCGTGTCGACGTGGGCGGCGAACCCGGGCTTGTTCTTTCCGCGAAGCAGGACGGCGACCTCGGTGGCCAAGCGGCCGAGGACCTTGCCCTCGGCGTCGACCAGCCACCACTTGCGCTCGATCTCTTCTTTTTTCGGATTGTACGTCTTCATGCCTGTCAACCTTAAAACAGAACTTTAGTGATTGATTACAATACCCAATCTAGCCTTAAAAGTCAAACATATACGGCAGCGCGCCCGGTCCCGGCTTCGGTGATGCACCCGGAAGTGAAAAGACGGGGGTCAAAGAGCCAAATACCCGTACAGAATACGGTTTTATAGGGGGAAAGTCAATCAAGGCGGGCAAAAAAGTTCGTCTCCAGATTCCGGGGTTTATTACGGGGGTGCGGTGATGGATGCTGGCCCGAAGCCCCCCTACAATTATCGGAGACACTTACAATTTGTATGTATCTTAATCCCCCTGCCCCCTTGGAATTCAAAGGGGGCTGGATGTCAGTGTCTCCGTCAGGGGTAGGGAGGGGGGACCCATCGCTCCTCTGCCGGCGACGCGGACCTCATCCCGGTCCCCCTCCGTATCAAGGAGGGGGTTGGGGGAGACAAGAACTCCGGACAGATTCTTGGGCGCGTCGCCGTCGCCGGGACTGGTTCCCGGGGTCGGGGGAGAGGGTCAGCTCCATCGCCGCCGACAATCCCCGGAAATCTGAAGAAGAACCAAAAAAAAGGCCCCGGGCACGGATGCCCGGGGCCTGGGGAAATCCTATCCCGTTGCCGATAGCCTTACTGGGCCTTCTTGAGCTCTTCCTCGAGCTTCTTGCGCTCGGCGGAACGCTTCCGGAGGTCCTGGAACTTGTCGAGGTTCTTATCGCCCTCGGCGGTGTACCGGGCTTCCTTGTCGGGTTCGAGCTTGGAGAGGACGCTCTTGTAGATGACGCTCAGCCAGCTGTAGGGCTCGGGGTAGTTGGGGTCGAGGTCCCGGGCCTTCTCGACGGACCGGAGGGCGTCCATGGCCACGGCCAGCCTGTCCGCCTTGGGCAGGTTCTGGAACCGGAAGGCCTTGGACCAGCGGTTGATGCCCTTGGCCAGCCAGGCTTCGGGATTGTCGGGCTGGAGCTTGATGCGCATGTCCTGGAATTCGTCGGCCCGGTCGAAATTGCTCATGGCCTGGTCGATGTTGTCGGCCGAGGCGGGGAGGTTCTCGTAATAGTTCGCGATGTAGGCGTAGCCCTGAGGGTTCTCGGGATCGGCCTCGAGCCTCCGGAGGTACATCGATTCGGCCTTGCGGGCGGCTTCGGGCCGGTCGCCGGCGTATCTCTTGTAGAACTCGGCGACGACGTAGTAATTGCTCATGTTGCCGGGCTCGAGCTCGACGATGCGGAGATAGAGCTTCTCGGCCTCTTCGAACTTCCGGAGCTTGTCGTACATGTCGCCCAGGGAGTAGATGATCTCCTTGTTGTTCGGGTCGATCTCGTGGGCCTTGGTCAGGGCATCCAGGGCCTTCTTTTCGATGTCCTTGTTCAAGGCCGTTTCGACGGCGGGCTTGTACAGCTGTTTGTAGCTCTCGCCCAGGAACCGGTAGGCCTGGATCAGGTTGGGATCGTATTTCAGGGCCGCCTCGTATTCGGCGATGGCCTTGCGATACTGGTTCTCCGTGAAGAGCTGGTTGGCTTTGTTGAAATGGTAGCTCGCGCTCAGCTTGCTGACCTTCAGCTTTTCGCACCCGACGGCGGAAAAGACGATGATGAGCGCGAGGGCGGTTATGAGAAGAGCGTTCGTCCTTTTACGAAACATCCTGACCTCCTTGATCGTCGTATATCCTGTTCGTAAAGCCTCGAAGGACTGAACTTAATTTATAAACGAATGGCCCCATAAAGTCAAGGAAAAGGGAAGCCAATACGGGCCGATTCCTCAGCTTTTCCTCAGAAAGATCCGGATCGGCGTTCCCCAGAGATCGTATTCCTCCCGGAGGAGCCCGGCCAGGGATTTTTCGTAGGCCGGGGAGAGCGTCGTCCGGGAATGCCCGAAGAGAACGAACGTCGGGGGCGCCACCCCCTGCTGGGTCATGTACTTGACCTTGATCTTCGTCCCGTCCTTGCCCCGCGGGGGATGCTCTTCGTTGAGCCGGGCCAGGAAGTCGTTCAGCCGGGCGGTGTCCACGCGCTTCCGGGCGTCCCGGTGGACCTTTTCGGCCATATCGAGGATCTTGACCACCCGCTGACCGGTCAGGGCGGAGACGAAGAGAAGGGGCGCGTAGCTCACGAATTCGAGCTTGGTCCGGACGAGGTCCCGGACCGCCTCGGGATCGACCTTCTGGCGGTCCACCAGGTCCCACTTGTTCAGGACGAGGATGAGGGGCTTTCCCGAATCCAGGGCCATCTTGGCGATGTGAGCGTCCTGGCGGGTCGGGAATTCCCCGGCGTCGAGGACGAGGACGATGACGTCGGCCTCGAGGATGTTCTTGCGGGATTTGATGATGCCCGCCTTCTCGCGGGAATCGTCCGCCCCGGCCGGCTTCCGGATCCCGGCCGTGTCGACAAGGCAGAACGGCTTCCCGTCCCTTAGGATGATCGTGTCCGTGCTGTCCCGCGTCGTGCCCGGGACCTCGCTCGTGAGGAGCCGCTCCTCGCCGCACAACCTATTGATGATAGATGATTTACCGACATTGATGCGGCCGACGATCGCGACGCGCAGGGGCTCCGGCGCGCTTTCCTCGTCCGCCGGGGGGAGGAGCGCGGCGATCCGCTCACGGAGCTCGTCGATGTTGACCTTGTGCTCGGCCGACACGGGAATGATGTCCCTGTCCCCGAGCCTGTAGAATTCGGCAAGGTGGTCCTCGCCGCTCGGCGCATCCATCTTGTTGACCACGACGAGGACGGGGCGGCCGAGCTTCTTCAGGCCGATATAGAGCTCCTCTTCCGCCGGAGCCAGGTCCCTCTTCCCGTCGAGGACGAAGACGACGACCGCCGCCGAGCGCGCGGCCTCCCAGGCCTTGTCCCGGACCTTTCCCGACAGCGGCTCGTCGGGCGTCCCGAACATCCCGCCGGTATCCACGAGCTCGAAGGCCCGGTCGCCGAACCGATGCCGGGCGGAGACGCAGTCCCGCGTCATGCCGGGGAGATTGTGGACGAGGGCCTTCTTCTTGCCGATGAGCCGGTTGAAGAGCGTGGACTTCCCGACGTTGGGGAACCCGACGATGACGACCTTGGGCGTTCTTTTCATTGCAGGAACGCGGCCCTATCTGGCGACCAGGGAATACTGCGGAAGGAGGGGTCGGCTGAGATCGATGTGGCCTCCCAGGGTCTCGCGCTCCCCGCCTTCGATGAGGAGGGCGACCCTCTTGACGGCCTTCTGATTGACGGCCACCGTATTGACGACGGCATAGACGGCCGCCATCTCCGAGGAGGCGCCGAAGGCCGCGTTCTCCGCGAACTCCCTCGAGAAATCGACGTAGGCCGTCCCGTCCTCGTCCAGGAAGACCTGCCGGATCTTCGTATCGGGCGGGAACGGGGAAACCAGGTCTCCCGACGGGCCCTTGAGGAGCTCGCCGACGGAGGCTTCGATGTCCTCGGCGACCGACCGGCCGGCCGGAACCTCCCGTTTCTCGGCGTGAAGGAGGTCATCCCTCTCCGACAGGAAGAAGAGCGTGATCGTCCTCGTCTCGGGCGCCTCCCCGCGGGCCGGAGGGGCCCCGCCGGGGGACGGCTCGGTCTCGTGGCGGATCTTCTCGCCGCCTCCGCCCGAGAAGTAGATGACGACCAGGACGATGAAGAGCGCGGCGAGGCCCGCGAGGAGCAGGAGCTTCGGGTCTTTTTTGCGTTTCTTGGTCATGTCAGGGATAAAGCTTGAGGTATTCCACGAGACTCAGATAGATGGCCTGGGCGATGCTGTCCTGGAACGCTTCGGTCCCGAGGGCCTTCTCCTCCTCGGGGTTCGAGATGAACGCCGTCTCGACGAGGACCGCGGGGCAGGCCGCCCCGGTCAGGACCTTGAAGGGCGCCTGCTTGACTCCCCTGTTCGCGGTCCCGAGGAGGGCGTTGAGGCCGGCCTGGATCCGCTCGGCGAGCTGGCTGCTCTGCTTCAGGTACGCGGTCTGGGCGAGGTCCCAGAGGATCAGCTTGATGTCGTCCTTGCCGTCCTCCTCGATCCGGCCCTCGAGGGCCCCCGACGTGTTCTCCATGTAGGCCAACCGGCGCGACTCCTCGTCGGTCGCGTTCTGGCTCAGGAAATAGGTCTCCGAGCCGTGGGAGTTCTTCCTGGGGGATCCATTGGCGTGGATGCTGATGAACAGGTCCGCTTTATGGTTGTTGGCCAGGGCCGACCGGTTCTCCAGGCTGACGTTCGTGTCCTGGTCCCGGGTCATGAACACCCGGAAGGCGAGGTTCCTTTCGATGATGGCCCGGAGCTTCAGAGCGACGGCGAGGGTGACGTCCTTCTCGAGGGCACCGAACTTCCCCTTGGCTCCCGTCTCGATGCCGCCATGGCCGGGATCGATGACGATGGTCTTGAACCTGGAGGACTGTTCCCCGGGCGCCGGGACGGACGCGGCCGCCAGGCCCCCTCCGGAGGCGGTCGGAACCGCGACGGGAGGCGGGGCGTCGGCCGAGGCCGGCCCGAGGTCGATCGAAAGCTCGAAGGGGTCCTCCTTGACCGAAGTCCGGTAGGAGAACGCATCCGAGGTCAGCTCGATCGTGAACGCATAAGCATCGTTTCCCTGCGACCACCCCACGGACTTGACGAAGCCGCCCGAGAAGGCCGATTGCCTGACGCGGAACGTCAAGGGCGTCGTGAACGTGACCTGGAGGGCCCCGGTCCTCTTCTGGAAGGAATAGGGCAGGGGAACGGTCGACGAGAGCGTCACCCGGCTCGAGCCCCCAAGCTCGCGGACGGAGACGGTGATGACGGCGGGCCCGCGCGAACGGGCTCCCTGACCGGCCAGAGGCCGGGATTGTCCGACGGCGGACAGGAGAAGAAAGACGCCCAGGAACGCCGAAATCCCTCGTCTCTTCACTATTCTCAGTCCTTTGCCGTCATGAAGTAATGGAGGCGGCGGGAATCGAACCCGCGTCCGAAGACATTCAACCGAGGCCATCTACACGCATATCCCCTTCTTCATTCTCGTCCCCCGGGCTCCGAAGAGGAAGGAGGCCCGAAGGACCAGCCCTGCGGAAATTTCGCTCCGGGGCTCCAGGACTGAACCCGTTCGCTATCCTGCTGGTTCGCGCTCCCCGGGAGCCGCAGGAGTGAACCCGGGGAACGGCTGCCTATTCTATTAGGCGGCGACTGCTAAAGGTTCTGCAGTTAATTTTTTCCACCTGTTTTGCGAGGTTGGTGGGACCTCGACGTGCAGCCCCGGTCTCACTATCTCCGTCGAGACCAGTTCGCCCCCATAACCTTTACAAAGTTCATTATAGAAGCGCCTGGGCGGGCTTGTCAATGTAGAGCGAGACGGGCGAGACAAGAGCCTCGGCGAGGCCATCTCATTGTAGCCGCAGGCTTCAGCCTGCGTTTTTGCCGGGCGAGACAAGCGAGACAGGCAGGAAAGTCGGGACGGGCGGGATGAGCGAGATGGGCAATTCGGGAGAGATAAGCGGGACCAAGGCTGGATTAGCGAGACAAGAGGCTCGGCGAGGCCATCTCATTGTAGCCGCAGGCTTCAGCCTGCGTCTTGGCCGGGCGAGACGGGAAGCTTCCCCCCTTTTCTAAAGGGGGGTTGGGGGGATTTTTAGCGTCTTGACGCCCATCGGCCGAACGGAGAAAATAGACCCAATGCCCTGGAATCAAGTCTACGATCCGTTGGGGAATCCCATCCTGTCGACGGCGCTGGCCGCCCTGCCGGTCCTCGTCCTCCTCGGCTCGCTGGCCTCCCTGAAGATCAAGGCCCATGTGGCGGCCCTCCTCGGCCTGGCCTCGGCCCTGGCCGTCTCCATCCTCGCGTTCGGGATGCCGGCGGGAAAGGCGCTCGGCGCCTCCCTGTTCGGGGCCGCCTACGGCCTGTTCCCCATCGGCTGGATCATCCTGAACGTCATCTTCCTCTATAACCTGGCGGAGGAAAAAGGGCATTTCAAGGTCCTCCGCGAAAGCCTCACCGGCATCACGGGAGACCGCCGCCTTCAGCTCCTCCTCATCGCCTTCTCGTTCGGCGCGTTCTTCGAGGCCGCGGCGGGGTTCGGGACGCCGGTGGCCGTGACCGCGGCCATCCTCATCGGCCTGGGCTTCTCCCCGCTCATGTCATCCGGGCTCTCGCTCATCGCCAATACGGCGCCCGTCGCCTTCGGCGGGCTCGGAACGCCCATCATCGCTCTGGCGGGGGTGACCGGGATCGACGTCCTCAAGCTCTCGGCCATGGTCGGGAGGCAGCTGCCCGTCTTCTCCGTCATCATTCCCTTCTGGCTCGTCTGGGCTTACGCCGGTTTCGGCGGGATGATCGAGGTCTGGCCGGCCCTCCTCACCGCGGGTATCGCCTTCGCGGTCCCCCAGTTCCTCATCTCCAATTACCACGGGCCCTGGCTCGCCGGCATCGGCGCTTCGGTCGTCTCGATTTTCGCCCTTATCGGCCTCCTGCTCGTCTGGAAGCCGAAGCGCATATGGGGCCACGAAGGGCCGACGGACGGCGGGGAAGCCCGCGCCAACCACGGCCACGGGAACGCGGCGGTCCTCAAGGCCTGGCTGCCCTGGCTCATCCTGAGCGCCATCATCTTCGTTTGGGGGATCCCCCAGGTCAAGGCGTTCCTCGACGGGCTTTTCAGCCTCAAGATCCCGGTCCCGGGCGTGGACAAGCTGATCAGCCGCGTCCCGCCCGTGGTTCCGGCGGCGACGCCCGAACGCGCCGTCTTCGCCTTCAACGCCTTGTCGTTCACGGGAACGGGGATATTCGTCACGGCGATCATCTCCGCCCTCATCATGGGCTACCGTTTTCGGGAGGCCGCGGCCGTGTGGCGGAGGACCCTCAAGCGCGTGCGCTTCTCGCTCCTTACCGTGGCCGCGATGCTCGCCCTGGGGTATGTGACCCGCTATTCCGGTCTCGATGCGACCCTGGGTCTGGCCTTCGCGGGGACGGGAGTCCTCTATCCGTTCTTCGGGACCCTGCTCGGCTGGCTCGGCGTCGCCCTGACCGGGTCGGACACCTCGTCCAACGTCCTCTTCGGGAGCCTCCAGACGATCTCGGCCGGGCGGCTGGGCCTGAATCCGGTGCTCATGGCCGCGGCCAACAGCTCAGGCGGCGTCATGGGCAAGATGATCGATGCCCAGAGCATCGTCGTCGCCTCGACGGCCACCAAATGGTACGGCCACGAGGGGGAGATCCTGCGCTACGTCTTCCTCCACAGCCTGGCCCTCGCCTCGCTCGTCGGGCTTGCTGGTGACCCTGCAGGCGTATGTCCGCCCGTTCATCCACATGGTCGTCAAATAACGGCGGGCTGATATAGCCGCAAGGCTTGGCCCGCGTCATAACGCAAAAAGCCGGATCCAATTGTAGCCGCGGGCTTCGGCAGGCGCTTTTGGCCTGCCTGTAGCCGGCAGGCTGCAGCCCGCGTTAAGAATCCGGATCCTTGAGCTCAGGCTGAAGCCTGAGGCTACAGACCGAAGCCGGGGACGACCGGCCGAGCCTGCGCCCAAAAAAAAGGCCTCCCTTCCGGCGAGAAGGGAGGCCTTGAGATCAGTTATTTGGCGTTCCTAATATCAGCTTTCTTACTTGGACGCGGGAAAGTTGCCGGGCTCCAGGATGATCGAGATCTGATCCTTGAGATCGTTCAGGTGATTTCGCGTGGGTACATCGGCGGCCAGGGACGTTTTGGCGACCAGATGGGCCCGGATGGCCTTGAGCTCGGCGCGGATAGCGCCCCGGCTGTCGTCGTTGATGGGATTCTCCCTCGGACCCATCATCATGACCATGAAGGGCGAAGGGCCGCCGGAGGACGGAGCCATCCGCTTCCCCAGGAGGTCGATATATGCCCGTTGGAGGTTGCGCCGATAAGGGTCGATCTTGACAGCGGTGTTCTGCAGCTCGCCGAAGATGCCCTTCCTGAGGTCCAGGAGGAGCTTGCCGACCGTATAGGCCTTGTCCCCGAGGATCGCCTCGTGCTCCTGAAGGCGGGTGACGCGGTCCCGTTCCAGGAGATCGTTCAGGATCCCCTGCTGGAGGGCCACGAGCTTGGCCTGGCCGCTGCTCGGCTCGATCTTGCGGAGGATCGCCTCCGGGAAAAGCCAGCCGGGCGTCTTGAAGACGTTCTCACTGAGGAATTGCAGGGCGTCTTTCTGCCGGGACATCGCGATCGGAACGAAACGCACGCCCGCGACGGGGCCGACCTTGGGCTCGCTGTCGTATCCGCCGACGATATTGGCCACATGCCCCAGCTCGAGGTCGAATTGTCTCCAGACGGAGCCGTACATATGCTCGAGCTTCTCATAATCCTCGCCGGGCTTGAGCACGGCGCCGGGCAGCATGTCCACGACGCGCTTGAGGTTCTTGAGTCCGAGGCCCGTGGCCGCGACGGCGTCGATATCGCCCACGGCCTCGGTCTCCTCGCCCGGGTCGGAGCCTTTCGATCCGGCCGTGCTGAAGCGCAGCCAAGGGGTCGTTTCCTGGACCTGGCACATCTCGTTGAGGACAGGCTTTTCGTCGTCAGGGATCGAGGCGCCGGGAATCGGCGCGTATCCCCATTTGATGCAGAAGAGATCGTAGGGGCCGATCTTCGGGATCAAGTCGTCGGGATCGAGGCCGTCTTCGGGCTGGGCCACGTAATTGAAGCGGCAGTAATCCATGAGAGTCGACACGTGGCTGTTCTTCTTCACCCACTCCTTGTCGCGGATCTTTTCGATGGGATAGGTCGCGCTGGCCTTGAAATTATGGGGCAGCCCCAGGGAATGTCCCACTTCATGCGTGACGATATAGAGGAGGATCTTCCCCATGACCTCGTCGGAGAGGGGGAGGATCTTGGATCTCGGATCGAGGGGCCCGGACTGGACCCAATACCAGTCGTTGGCCAATTGCTGGACGTTGTGGTAGATCTCCACGTCGGCTTCGAGGATCTCGCCGCTCCGCGGGTCAGAGACGTGGGGCCCCATGGCGTTGGCCACGGTGCTGGGCACCCAACGGACCACGGAATAACGGGCGTCATCGGCGCTCCAATCGGGATCCTCTTCAGGCGTCGGCGCCAGCTTGGCCTGAATCCCCTTGATGAAACCGGCTCCTTCAAAAGCCGGCTGCCAGGCCTCGATCCCCTTGAAGACGTAAGGGACCCACTTTTTCGGCGTGGCGGGATCCACGTAAAAGACGATCGGTTTCACCGGCTCGCTGTTGGCCGCGGCCGGATCCTTTTTCTCCAGCCGCCAGCGGGCGATGAGCTTCCGGACGACGGCCTCATGCTCGGGCCGGCTGTAGTTGGTATGGTCGTGGGTGAAATAGCCCACCCGGTCGTCGGACAGGCGCCCCATCATGGGTTTCTCCGGGAGCTTGACGAAGGAATAATGGACGACGGCCGTGGGACTCGGCGAGGGGGGCAGGTACTTGGCGAACTGGGGCGGAAATCCGGGGGGCAGCTGGGGAGGATTGGGATTGAACGTCTGAGTGGCTTCGACGTTGATGTTGATGGGGAAGGCCCGGACCTTTTCGATGAAGGATCGGGAGGCATCCACGCCCATGGCGTCAACGCTCTTCTTGACCGGGATCTCGTTCACGTCTCCGATGAAGAATTTGGTCACGTCGACGACCGGGGCGCCGTCGGCCGCGAAGGCCTCCACCGGGAAGGCCATCATGATCGTAGGCGTGTTCATCGCCTCGACCGCCGTTCGAATAGGATCGCTGGGGTCGGCGATGTTGGCGAAGGACACGGACCGGGCGAGGACCTTGTTTTCGCGCAGGTCCCAACGGGCGACAAGATTCCGAATCCCCTCGCCGGGATAGCTTTCCTGGGCCGGGCTCTTCTTGATCTGGACCACGAGCAACAGGTCCTTGCCCAATTCGGCCTTGGGGATCTCGAAGAAGACTTTCCCTTTGTTCGTGTGCACCTTAAAAAGTCCGGCTTGGGTCTTGAAATCCGGTGTGATCACCTTGTCATAGGGCTTCGGTTCCGCCTCCCCGGGACCTCCCGGGGGTGGAGCCTCCGGCTTGACCTGAGCCTGGGCGGCCTTATCATTCTTGGATTCGGCCGGCCTTTTCTGGGCGGCCGCCGACATCGTGACGGCGAATGCCAGGATCAATGCAAGAGATAGCCATCTTTTCATTGAGTTCCTCCTTTGATTTTATGAATTATAGGTCTCGGAGGCGGGATCGAGTCAAGGACTTTCGCTTTCCCTCCGGGCGCGCATCTCAAGAGGTCTCTCAATGGGCTCTCACCCGGCACTTCGTTATTGGATCATATCCCCTGGGTAAAGAAGCTTAGATAGCGCAGGCAAGAAAAGTGAACCAGGGGGACTGGAGGAACGCGTCTCCGGAAGATCGATCGGAGACACGGTTCGGCTTCATCGGATCTTAATCCCCACTACCCCCTTGGAATTCAAGGGGGACTGGAGGAACGTGTCTCCGGAAAGATCGATCGGAGACACGGTTCGAGTTCATCGGATCTTAATCCCCCTACCCCCTTGGAATTCAAGGGGGACTAGAGGAACGTGTCTCCGATAAAGGAAGGGCGGACTACCCTACCCGGGCAATCCGCCCCAAATCTCCAAAGGGAACTGATCGCTAGTTCAGAACAGCGATCAGAAGCGGCCGCGGCCGCCGCCGCCGAAACCGCCACGGCTCGCGCCGCCGCCGCCGCCCGCAGGGCGGGGCTGGGCTTCGTTGACCTTGAGGCTGCGCCCCTTGAGGTCCTTGCCGTTGAGCCCGCTGATGGCCTTGACCGCCTCGTCCTTGTTCGGCATCTCGACGAAGCCGAAGCCGCGGGGCTGACCGGTCATCTTGTCCGTGATGATGGCGGCCTTGTCGACCGTCCCGAACGCCTGGAAGGCGGCCCGGAGGTCGTCCTCGGTGGCCTGGAAAGAAAGGTTGCCGACGTAGATGTTCATACTCGTCTCCTCCGACGATGGGTCCGCGCGGGGGGCTCCCGCGTCGTCCCGAAATCAAAATTCGATCGCAATAAAGGAGAGGAGTATGTCGCCTGTCAGGGCCTCTGCCCTCTAAGCCTTTATCCGACCCGCGCCCCCGAACCGGGGGATTCCGGAATAGGATACCACAAAAGCCGCGTCAAGAAAACAACAAAAAAAAAATAGCACCGCTCTCGGTTCCTCCTGTCACGCTGTTCGCCGCCGCAGATTAATCAGACATAAGATACCAGAATCGATCCTTTGTGTAATAGCGGGAGGCCCGCTCCTGCCGCCTTAGCGGGCCCGGATTTCACCCCCGAGTCGGAGGAGTTCATCCTTGTCCAGACCCGATCTTTGGAAGATGCCGAGCACCCCCTTCAATCCTACGCTCATGACGATGTTGAGGAAGAAGGATAGGAATCCGGCGAGCAGCAGCCCCCCGCAGAGGGCGGCGAGGATCATGTAGAGGTCGAACTCGTTTCCAAAGTACACGGTCCGGCGCAGCATCCCCCGCAGTCCGGCCATGCCCATGAAGGCCCCCATGCCGATGCCGCCGAGGAGGTGGGCCCAGAAGTGGACGTTCGCCAGCTTCTGGCTGTAGAGCTTCGCTCCGTTGGTGAGGATGGGGAAGAGGATGTAGATGGCCGCGTACAGGGTCATGGTCAGACCGACTAGGACGGCCACGTGGACGTGGGGCCCGATCACCCACTGGGTGTTGTGGAGGATGCGGTTCAGCCCGATGTCGGCCTGGATGATGCCGGCGGGCACGCCCAGCCCGAAGCCGAGGAGCCCGCCGAGCAGAAACTTCAGCTCGTTGGTCATCTTCAACGGCCGGGCGCTCCAGAGCGTCGCCAGGGTGATGTAGAAAGCGAGGCCCTGGGTGATGAGTTCGAAGGCCGTTACCATCTCCCCGGAGACGACCTTGAGGAGGGCCGGCTGGGCCTGGTCCGAGAGGAGATGGTGCGACCAGACCGTCCAAGAGACGACGAGCTCGACGAGCAGTGCGGCCCGGGCGATGTTCTGCATGAAGAGGTCCTTGCCCGTGATGAGCATGGCCAGGAGGTACCAGGTCCCGGCCACAAAGATGAGGACGAGGCCGTCGGCGATGAGGTCGAGGCCCCACCAGAACCAGTTCTTGTAGAGCAGGGCATCGATGGCCGTCCGGCTCAGGTCGTGGCCGAGCAGGGCCGCGACCATATAGATGAGGATGAGCACGCCGGTGAAGAGGATGACGGCGGAGTTGAGGGCCATGTCCACCGTCCCTCGGCGACCGCGGCGACCGGCAGGGGCACGAGATGGGCCTCCTTCTTCTTCCGGAACAGGTTCTTAATGCCCGTCCAACCCAGGGCCGAGGCCCATAGGGCTCCGGCGGGCTGCCGGTCCCATCCCTTGGCGTATAGGTGATGGTCTTGAAGATATTGATGACGAAGAACATCGTCCCCAGCATGACCAGGGCGATTCCCAGGATGAAGACGGCGCCGCCCAGCGGGCTGAACTGGCTGAAATCGGCAGGCAGGGGCCAATACAGTGTACAGGGCGCGTAATGGAGACGAACCCGCCCCAAAAGACCAGCGTGCCGCCGCGTCAGCCAGAAGGTCCAGCAGCGTCAATGCGTGCGCCCACGGACGGAGGATCTAATTCAGGGCGGCGGCGCGCTTCGCGGCGTCGGCGTACTCGGGGAGGTCCTTGTCGGCGCCCTCCCAGAGGAAGAGGAAGCGGTGGTATCTCTCGACCGCCTTCGCGGTCAGGCCCTTTCGCTCGTAGAGCTTTGCCAGCCGGTAATGGGACAGCGGATCGATGAGCGACCGGTCGGGATCCTTCGGATCGAACGTCGCGAGCCGTTCATATTCCGCGACGGCCTTGTCGAGCGCCCCCTGCGCCAGGTAGGCGCGGGCCAGGGTATCTTTAGGGAATGGCGAATTATAAAGGGACAGGATGTCCTGCATGGCCGGGGGCATGCCGGGGGGGGCGATCTTCTCGAGGACGGCAACGGCCTTGTCCGCGGCGCCTTCGGCAAGGAGAACCTCGCCCTGGAGGCGGTCATGAAGGACTCCCATGGCCGGCTTCATGAAGTCCGAGGCCCCGGAGTGAACGGTCCCGAACGCGGTCAACCGCGAGCGCGCTTCCTTCGGGCGGCCCTGGGCAAGATCGACGGACGCCATCAGGAGATGATAAAGAGCTTCCCCTCCCTTGTCCTTGGCGGGGGAAGGACCTTTCGTCCCGCTGTTCCAACGGTCGAACCCGGCCCGCGCCGCATCGAATTGTCTCTGCCGGAGCCGGACGCATCCCATAAGGTATTGCGACGAGGCCTGGCCGTCGACGTATCCCAGGGAGCCCGACAGGCTCTCCATTCTCTCGAGCTCGGAGATCGCTTCTGTCATGCGGCCCGTCCACATGAGAAGGTAAGCCTTCCCGAAAGTCCCCTTGCCCTTCATGCCCACCGACGGGGCCCCGGCGATATATTCGTCCACGGCCTTCAGCGCTTCCGGATATTCCTCGCGGAGCGCTCGAAGATAGGCGAGCCCCCAGAGCGACGCGGAGAAATCCGGCGCGATCGCGAGCGCTTCCTTATAATAGTCGACCGACTTTTCCAGCTCCCCCATCCGGAAATAGGTCTCGGCCAGGGAATCGAGGGGATTCGCGTCTCCGGGGAACGCAACGGCGTACTTCTTGAATGTCTCGACGGCCTTGGCGTATTCGCCCATGTCGGCGAACGTATAGGCGAGCATGTTCAGGGCGTACCCGTATTTCGGGTCGAGGGCCACGGCTTCCTGGAACTGCTCGACCGCCGGGGCGTACTGCATCTTCTTCCGGTACAACTGGCCCAGCTCGAAGCGGACGATCTTCTCCTTGGGGTACTTGACGACGATCTCTTTGAAGATCCGGAGGGCCTTCTCGGGATCATGTTCGATGGCCCCGGCATAGGCCGCTTCGATATAGAGGCGCTCCTTCTCGGGGCTCCGCCCCGAAAGGGCCTTGGCTTTCCGGTAAGCCTTTTCCATCGCGGGCGGATCCCCCATGGCGCTGTGAACGCGGGCCAGGCCGAGGTAGGCGACGGCGAATTCGGGGTCGAGCTCGACAGCCTGCTCGAGGGCCTCCAGGGCCGGGCCGTAATAGAACCGTTCGAACAGCTCCGTGCCCTTCAGGTAGAGGTCGTACGCCTTCATCGAAGACGTCGTCCGCTCGGCGATCGCCGCGCCCCTGGCCGCGACCTTCGGGCCCGAGAGGCCCACGCCCCGGACGATCTCGCGGCTGAGCTCGCCGATCTGCCGGTCGAGGATGCTCCGGAGCCCGTCGCCTCTCGAGCCGGCGCTCTTCAGGAGGCGCTTGCTTTCGACGTCCAGGACCTTGACGTCCGTGGCGAACATGTCGCCGGCCTTGACGTAGCTTCCCAGGACGATGGTCGCGACGCCCTCCCGGCGGCAAAGCTCGAATCCCAGGTCCGCGTCGATCACCGACGCCTCGTCCCGGCCCATCTGCTTGAGGAGGTCCCGCATCCGTTCCCAGGTGATCACCGAAAGGTCCCGGGACTGCTCGAGGCTCGTGATGAGCAGGTTGGGGATGGCCTTCCCGAGGTAATCATAGGACTTGTCCCCCGTCTGGTTCTCGAACGTCATGACGGCGACGGAATGGCGGTGCGGGGGAGGCGAAGGCACGCCCTTCTTGAGAACGAAGAACCAGCCCGCGACGGCCAGGGCCGCGACCCCGATGAGGATGGCCGGGACGCGGGCCCTTTTCAGGCCGGAGCCTCGGGTCGCTCTCCGGGCCGTCGACGGCTTGCGCCGGGGGAGGAGCCGTTCGGTCGTGGGGATGCGCTTCGCGATCCGCTCGAGCTCGGCCCCGAGCTCTTCGGCCGTCCGGTATCGCTTGTCCGGGTCCTTTTCCAGGCACTTGAGCACCAGGCGGCCCAGGTCCTCCGGGATATCGGGATTGAGCTCGCGGGGATCGTCCGGCGTTTCGGTCTTCTGCTTGACGCCGACGGAGAAAGGCGTCTCCCCTTCGAACGGGACGCGGCCGACGAGGCACTCATAAAGGATGATGCCCAGGGAATAGAGGTCCGAGCGGGCATCGACCTCCCCTCCCTCCACTTGCTCGGGGGACATGTATTCCGGCGTCCCGATGATGACCCCGGCCTCGGTCAGCCCTTTCGTCCGTATCGAACGGGCGATGCCGAAGTCCAGGATGCGGACCTGGCCGTCGCGATCGATCATGACGTTGCTCGGCTTGAGGTCCCGGTGGACGATGCCGCGGCGGTGGGCCTCGGCCAGGCCCTCGCAGAGCTGGCGGGCGAGGGTGACGGCGGTCCCGATCCCCAGGCGCCCGGACATCCGGATCATCGCCTTGAGGTCCTCGCCGGGGACGTATTCCATGGTGATGTAATAGAGGCGGCCTTCGCGCCCCAGGTCGTACATCCGGCAGATGTGCTTGTGGGAGATGTCCCGGGCCATGCGCAGCTCGTTGCGGAACCGCTCGATGGTCCCCCGGTCGGCCGCGACCTCGGGCTTGATGAGCTTCAGGGCGATCTTGGCGTTGACCTCCCGGTCGTAAACCTTGTAGACGTGGCCCATCCCGCCCCGGCCGAGCTCCTCGATGATCTGGTACCGTCCGGCGAATGTCGAGCCGGTGGCCAGCTCTTCCCTGGGGGTTTCGAGGGTCATGGTCTGGGCCGGGGCCCCCGGGGTATCGCGGAGCGGGGCCCCGCAATCCGCGCAAAAACGCGCGCTCTCGGGATTATCGAGGCGGCATTTGGGGCAGTTCACGGCGGCTCCAGCGATATATACTCAATATACGTACGGAGACGGCGAAAGATTAACAAGAACGGGAAGCCGCGTCAACATGGAAAGGGGCCCGGCCGGAGGCGAGCCGCCGCCTGTCATTCAGGCGTCGAGGTCTTGGGCAGGTACCATTCGTTCCGGATCGATCCGTCCTCGATCTCATAAATGACGACCCCGTACGACGGCCCCGCGCCTCCCGCCACGCCCGTGATCTTCTCCCGGTCGATCACATAAGACCCGTGGGCGATCCGCCCGACGATCTCGATCCGGACCTCGGGATTCTTCTCGAAAAGCGCGACGAATTTCGCCCGGACGGCCGCCTTGCCGCGGAGGAACTCCTCGCCGCCGGGGAGCCTCCGGGCGACGCAATCCGGCGCGTACACCGCCAGGACGCCCTCGACGTCATGTGCATTGAAGGCGTCGACAAGCGCCTGGGCGACCGCGGCAGGGGCACGGACATCCGCGGCGGCCGGTGTTCCGGCGGCGGCATTCTGCCCGAAAACAGGACCTGAAAGCAGTGCCGCAAGGAGGGACATCGGAATGACGGCTCTTGCGCCCATTGGAAATCGACCTGACGAATTTCTTCGCATGGCGGTTTTCAATGATATCGTCCGCCGCGAGACGGTGTCAAGGAACCTGGCCCGTTCCTCCGGCGCCGGGGTCCCGCCTCTCCCTCATCGAGATGATCGGCCGGACCTTTCCCGAAGCCGTTCTGGGGATGGAGGAGACGACGGAGGCGCGGAGGGAGACGCCTTCTCCGAACAGGCCCGCGAGCTTGGCGGCCACCCGCGTCTCGAATCCCGGAAGGTCGAAAGGCTCCTTGACGACCAGGGCGACTCGGAACGACAGCGGCGCCTCCTGGACCAGCTGGAACTGGAGGACCGCGCTCTCCTCCCGGAAGACGGGAAAAACGGCGGAAGCGTGGAGGAGCCTGCCCGAAGGCAGCTCGAGCCGGTCGTCCCGGCGGCCTTCCGGGTAGGACATCATTGGAAAGGAACGGCCGCAGGGGCAGGTTCCGGGAAGGCGGGCGGCCAGGTCGCCAAGCCTGTAATTCAAGAGGACCATGGCCCGGTTGACGAGGTTGGAGACAACGACCTCCCCCCGCTCTCCCGGAGGGAGGGACCGCCCGGAGCCGTCCACGACGCGCACGGGATAGATGTCCTCGTTGATATGGATCCCGCGATGCTCTTTGCATTCAAAGCCTATGGACGGCGCCTCGACGGACGCGTAGATGCTGAAGGCCGGGATGCCGAAGCCGTCCATCATCAGTCTCCGGGCCTCGTCCGAAAGCCCGTCGGCGCCGAATCCGGCGGCCCGGACCCGGTGAAAGGGCGTGCCCGCAGCCTGAAGGTGCGCGAACAGCTCTTCGAGGTAGGAGCCGTACGTGTGGATGACGTCGGGTTTGTATTCGTTGATGAGCGAGACGGCCTTCTCCGGGGGGTCGAGCATGCTCACATAGAGCCTGGAGGCGAGCGGCCTTCGGTCGAGCAGGGTGTACTTCCGCCACGCGAGGCGATAAATGTGGACGTTCGCCCGGAGGCTCGGGAAGACCCATGCCTCGCGCGTTCTCCCGCGGCCCCGACCGGGCGACGCTTCGGCCAAGGCCTCCTGGTAACGCTGGCCGTGCACGGCGGTCTGGAGCATGGCCCCGAGCTCGTGCCGGATCGCGATGGGAGCTCCCGTGCTTCCGCCCGTGTGGATCGTCATGCAGGTCCGGCGACGGAACGCGGATGAGTGGAAGCGCTCGGGGTCGATCTGGATGTCGCGGCGCTCGAGGACGGGGAGCCGGGCCAGGTCCTCGGCGCTCCGGAAATCTTCGGGGGTCAGGCCCAGCCGCCGAAGCGTCTCGCGATAATACGGGACGAAGCGGACGGCATGACGGAGGATCCGCCGGAGGCGCCGCGCCTGGTCGCCGCGGATCTCGTCCGGAGGCCTGAACGGATAGCCCCTCTGGCCCAGATAATGAAGGCCGACGTACGCCGACCAGTACAGCCGCTTCACGCGCCGACTATATCTTCCCGTCCGATCGGGAGTCAAGAACGCGCGAAGGGCCGGAGGACGGCGCTCGTCCGTTCGAGCAGGTCCGCCATCTCGGCCAGTCTCTTGTCGAGAAGGGCGATCCGTCCGCCGAGCGCGGCTTCGAGATCGGGAACGGCTTCGGCCGCATCGCCGGATTCGATCTTCCGGTATTGGGCCATGATATCGAGCGGTTCGGGAAGACGGCCCAGCTCCCCGAAACCCAGTCTCGGGAAGCCGGGTGTCAGCCGCGCGAGCTGTTTCCTGTACACGGGATAGCTGAAGAGGCGTCCCCAGCGCGTCATGCCCGTTCCGGCCAGGGCTTCGAGGGCCGCCGCGCGATCGGGCTCCGCGACGCTCAGGGAGGCCAGGGCCTGGCTCAAACCCTGGACCTCCTCGAGAAGCGGCTGATGCGGATAGACCGTGGCGTCGTCGGCCGCGGGCGAAAGACAGGTCAACCCGGCGTTCAGCATCCTCTCGGCCTCGAGGAGGGCCCGGTTCGCGTCCTCGACCCCGGCGGCGGGGATCGATGCGGATGCCGCTTCAAAGGCGGCCGCGGCGGCTGTGAAGTCCGAAACGGCCGCGGACAGCCGGGAAACAAGGGCCGCATCGGCGCCCGCGGCGCGAAGCGCGTCGGGCTTCACGGCGGCGCCGATATCGTCGGCCTTGGCCTTCAGGCTGTAGGGCAAGAGCCCGCGGTCCAGCTCTCCGGCCATGCGGAAGGCAAGCTTGGCGAGCCGTGCCAGGTGTCCCGCATCCACGAGCGCGGCGGTCTCGCGATTCGAATGATAGAGCCTGTCGTAGGCCTCGTCGGTCGTATCGAACTTCATGCTGGGGACCCCGGAAGCGGTGAAGGGCCACTGGTCGTTCCAGCAGCTGACCGGGAGGATGATCTCGAAGCCGTCGGGCAGGAGGTCCGCGTTCCGCGCGGCGAGCTTCCTGAGCCAGGGCTCGAGCTCCGGCATCGTGCGCACGGAAAGCGCCGTGCCTTTCAGAGCCATGCTCTCGAAGTTGATCATCCCGCGGACCTTGCCGGGCCAATCCGGATGGGCGCGGGTGACGGCCCACCAGGCGCCGGCGAGCCAGTCGTAATAGGAATTCGTCCAACCGAATTCCTCTGCGGCCGTCGCGAGGAACACGACGGTGCTCTTCGGGCGATGCCCCGAGGCGCGCATCGCCTTGGCCACGGCCAGCATGTTCGCGAGCGCGCCGGTGTCGTCGACGCCGGCGCGGAAGTGGGCATCCTGATGCGCCGCGAAGACGACCATCTGCCCGTCGCCGCGCTCGCCGGGGAGCTCGCCGACCACGTTGGTAGCGACGCCGCCGTCGCGCTCGAGCGTGACCTTTTCCCGAAGGAGAAGCGTGGCGGTCACGGGGCCGGCCGCGAGCTGCGCCTTGAGCCATTCGCCGTCACCCCGGGCGATATAGGCCCACGGCGGCGCGTCGAGGTCGTATTGGCCGTCGAAACTGCCCAAAGTCCCGTCGTCGAAGGAAAAGTATTTCGTATCCTCGGGGGAATACGTGCAGATGACGCCGGCCGCGCCGCGATATCCGGCCTCGAAGGCCGGCCAGAAGAACCACCACGAGCTCAACCGCATATCGACGAGGACGAGCTTGCCGGAGACGTCGCCCGCCGCGTCGAAATCGGCCGCCGTCCCGGCCTTGACATAGACGACGGGGGCCGTGATGCCCGACTCCGGGGTCGGGGGCGCGCCCGCAATGGTCGAGGCGATCATCGTCCGGTCCCCGACGGAGACGCTCGCCTTCTCGAATTCGAAGACGTCCACGGGGACGGGCTCGAGCCGGACGTTCGCGAGGCCCATGGCCCGCATCTCGGCCGCCACCCGCTCGCCGACGGCGCGCTCGGCCGTGGTCCCGGCCCAGCGGAATCCCAGGTCGGGGTTCGTGCCGAGAGAGCAGAAATATTCGACGAGCGACTGCGGGTAGCCGTCCGCGAACAGCCGGTCGACGGCCTTGTCGAACGCCTCCGCGTCGTCCCGGCCCCCGCAGGAAACGAGGGCCGCGACGGAAAAGAGGATGACGGGGAAAAGCCGGGAAGATCGTTTCACGCTCGCCTCCGGGTGCCGGTCGAAGAGCACGCGGTCACGTTAACAGGAAACGGGCGGACGGTCAAACCGGGCCGGGCCCGCCGGGTCTGCCGAAACGGCTTGACTTCCGCCGGGCCCCGGACCATCATCCCGTCATGCTTGTCTGCCCGCCCTGGCTGTCCTGGACGCTCATCAATCCTATCCGGAGCCTCACTCAGGACCCCGAAAGGATCCTGCGGCCCTTCATCAAGGAGGGCGACACCGTGGCGGACGTCGGATGCGGTCCCGGCTATTTCACGGCGGCGATGGCCAGGCTCGTCGGCGGAAGCGGCCGGGTCATCGCGACGGACATCCAGGAAGGAATGCTCGAACGGGTCCGGATGCGGGTGGAAAAGGCGGGCCTGTCGGAGCGGGTGCGCCTGCATCTCGCCCGGTCCGGCGGGCTCGATCTCCCCTCGGATCGCGTGGATTTCGCCCTGGCCTTCTGGATGGCGCATGAAGTGCCGGACAGGGAAAGGCTGTTTGCGGAGATCCTGGCGAGTCTCGCGCCGGGAGGGGCCCTCCTCCTGGTCGAGCCGCGCCTTCATGTCGGCGCCCGATCGTTCACGGCCATTGCCGGCGCCGCCCTGAGATCGGGATTCGTATCGGCCGGCCCTGTATCGGTCCGCCTCAGCCGCGCCGTGCTCCTGAGGAAGGCTCCCGCCCTCTAGTCTTCCGTCCCTCTTCCGTGTCCGGAACGGTCGTCACCCCCGGCCCCCGAGGTTTACACCTCCCCCCCAAAGTGCTATAAATCGCCATCGTGAAAAGGGCGATCGCTTTCATGGTCTTGGCGGGGGCCCTGTCCCCGGCGTTCGCCCAGGAGCGCGCGAAAGAGGCTTCGCCGGTCAGGATCGAAGAGGCCATCGCCGTGGACGGCGCGCTCGACGAGCCGGCCTGGCAGAAGGCCGGCGACCTCACCGATTTCATCCAGTTCCAGCCGAACCGCGGGGATCCGGCCTCGGTCCGGACCGTGGTCAAGGTGCTCTACGACAGCCGCTATGTCTATTTCGGGTTCCTCTGTTACGACGCCGAGCCGGGGAAGATCGTCAGCCGGGTGACCCGGCGCGACGCGGACATCGAGGCGGATGACGCCGTGGCCGTCGGCCTCGATACCTTCGACGACCGGCGCACCTGCTATGTTTTCATAACCAATATCCTCGGGACCCAGTACGACGGCCGCATCGTCGACGACGGGAACACGAGCGACCCGACCTGGGACGGAGTTTGGCTCTCCGCCGGTCGGAGGACCGACTTCGGCTGGAGCGCGGAGATCGCCGTGGAGCTCGAGAGCCTCAAGTTCGAGCCCGGCCGGGACAGGACCTGGGGGTTCCAGGCCGGCCGGGCGCTTGCCCCGGGCGCTCGAAAAGAGCTACTGGGCCGGGCCGCCCGATAAGCCGGGAAGGGTCTCCCGATTCGGAGCGCTCACGGGAATGGACCTGGAGAAGGCCGGAAAGAAATACCAGGTCATTCCTCACGTCGTCGCCAAGCTCGAGGAAGGAAAAGCCCCCGCAGTTCGAGGTCGGGCTGGACGCCCGCTATGCCTTCTCCCAAATGGTATCGGGCAACCTGACCGTCAATCCCGACTTCGCCACGGTCGAAGCGGACCAGGAGCAGGTCAACCTCACCCGGTTCGAGCTCGACCTTCCGGAGAAGCGCAACTTCTTCCAGGAAGGCTCCGAGATCTACGAACAAAGGATCAATCTCTTCTACTCCCGCCGGATCGCCGACATCGACGCCGGGGTCAAGCTGTACGGCAAGTCCGGGCGCTTCGAATTCTCGGGGCTGAGCGCCCAGACGAAGAAGGACGACGCTCTCGGCCTGGACCCGGCGAACTTCACCGTGGTCCGCGTGAAGGGCGACGTCTTGAAATCGTCGAGCTTCGGCTTCCTCGCCGCGAACCGCCTGGAGAACGGACGGAGCCAGGGCACGGCCGGAGTGGACGCCAGCCTCAATTTCTCCGACAAGCTCCATTTCACCGGCCAGCTGGCCCTGAGCTACGGAGACAAGGCCAAAGAGGATCTCGCCTTCTTCCTGAGGCCGAGCTACGATTCGGCCACGTTCCACTTCCATGTTCGTTACAGTCAGCTCGGCGAGCGGTTCGGCGACAACGCCAACGCCGTGGGCTTCGTCCAGGACGACAACCGGCGGGAGCTGGATTCGGCCCTGACCAAGACCTTCTGGCTTCGGAAGGGACCGATCGAGCGGATCGGCTACGAGTCCAACTACAACGTCTACTGGGGCTTCGACCGAAGCCTGAGGAGCTGGCAGATCGATCAGGAGCTCAAGTTCGACCTCAAGAACAAATTCAGCCTGGGCCTCGACCACACCCAGGAATACAAGCGGTACGAAAAGGGCTTCCGGAACGACGAGACCGAATTCTCCCTGAGCTACAACGAGCGCGAGTGGCAGTCCGCCCGGGTCTCCTATTCGTTCGGCAGGAATTTCGACCGGGACTTCCGGCTGTTCGAGGGCGGCGTGAACTACATGCTCGCCAGGAACCTGAGCCTCGAGTACAGCCTGGAGAGGCTGGTCTTCGAGCCGGACCCGGAAAGGGAGAGCACCTGGATCCACGTCGTCCGGGCGACGAGCTATTTCACCAAGGACCTGTTCCTCAAGGTCTTCTTTCAGACGAACACGTCCATCGACAAGCACAATATCCAGGTCCTTTTCGTCTGGCGCTTCCAGCCGCCGTTCGGCCTGGTCCAGCTCGCCTTCCAGAAGGGTACGGCCCGGTTCGGCGTCCGCGGGAACCAGGGGAACACCCTGTTCCTCAAGTTCGCCTACATGTTCTGAGTTTCGGAAGCGCCTCCCGTCGCCCGCGGCATGAAACTTGCTGTTCCAACAGGCAGGAGAAGAGCATGAAAGACGACGAAACCGGCATGGAAAACGGGGACGAGGGCGCCCGGATCGGCGAACTCGACAACGAGGACCTGAGCATCGAAGAACTGCTGGACATCGAGGAGAAGATCGAGGAGAGGATCGAGGGATTGGAGGGGGAATCGGAAGCCTTGTCCGCGGACCTGTACGGGGAGAAAATGACGATGGAGCAGAGGAAGGACAACCTTTCCCGAAAGGAGCGGATCGCGGAAGCCCTGGAGGAGCTGGAAGGTCAGAAGCGGGTCGTGCGCGAACGGCTGAAGGAGCAGGGATACGACGTCGAGGAGGGGGACCTCAAGCCGGAAAGGGAGGAGGTCTGAGCCCCCCGAGCCCGGGCGGCCGGCCGCGTCAGAAAGGCTGGCGGTCCTGTTTCCTGGCAATTCGTCCTGTTCGGCAAGAAGCGAGGAGTATAATCATTGAGAGGAGAGTGATCCGGATGACGCTCGGACGGAATGCCGCGATGACCGGATTGTGCGCCCTCCTCTGCGCGGCGGCCTTGGTTCCCGCCTGCGGGCCCCCGCCGGTCTCGCCCGTCGAGGCTACCCGGGAAGTCCTCGAAGCCCGGATCGGTCCGGCCGAAGCGGGAGGGCCCATCTATTGCCGGTATGACCAGATCTGCGGCTCCGACGTCCTCCCGTCGTTCTACAGGACCCGGGATTTCCGCCCGGCCTGGATCGACGAAGGCCTCACCCTGGCCGATGCCGCATCCTTTCTTGACGCCCTTCGTCTCGTCGGCGAAGACGGACTGGACCCCGGGAACTATCATCTTACGGCCATCGAAACCCTGATCGCCGAGATCCGGGCCAGCCGGGAAAAGAAGCGCAATAAGATCGGACCCGATACCCTGGTGGACCTGGAGATGCTCCTCACCGACTCCTTCTTCCTCTGCGGATCGCACCTCGTCCACGGCCAGGTCGATCCGGAGACGGTTCAGTCGGAGTGGTCCGTCAAGGGCCGCGTCGAGGACCTCGCCGCCGCCCTTGAAAAGGGGCTGACGGACAAGGACATCGCCACGGCCCTCGAATCCTTCCGGCCGCAAAACGCCGTGTACAAGGGCTTGAAAGAGGCCTACCGGGACCTCCGGGCCGTCGCCGAGTCGGGCGGTTGGCCCGAGTTCCCGCCGGGCCCGAAGCTCGAGAAAGGGGACCGGGACGAGAGGGTCGAAGCCCTCAGGCAGCTCTCTCGAAGCGAGGGGGGACCTCGCCCCGACGGAAGGCGGCGACCGTTCCGCGTTCGACGAGGGCCTCGAAACCGCCGTGAAAGCCTTTCAGCGCCGCCACGGCCTCGAGCCCGACGGTGCCGTCGGCGCGGCGACCGCGGCCGCCCTGAACGTCCCCGCCTCCGCGCGGGTGGCTCAGGTCCGGGCCAACCTCGAGCGCTGGCGCTGGATCACCCAGGACCTGGGAGAGCGGTACATCCTGATCAACGTCGCCGATTTCCGGGTGAGCGTCGTCGAGGGGAGCCGGGAGGTCCTGTCCATGCCGGCCATCGTCGGGCGCGACTACCGGCGCACTCCGGAGTTCAGCGGAAAGCTGTCCTACGTCGAGATCAACCCGTCCTGGACCGTCCCGCCGAAGCTCGCCCGCGAAGACATCCTGCCCAAGGTCAGGAAGGACCCCTTCTATCTCGCGGACAAGGGCATCCGGGTCTTCAAGGACTGGTCGAGGGGCGCCCCGGAGATCGACCCGGACGAGATCGATTGGTCCAAGGTGAAGGGCGAAACCATGTCCTTCAAGTTCCGGCAGGACCCGGGGCCCGAGAACGCGCTGGGCCGGATCAAGTTCATGTTCCCCAACAAGTTCGATGTCTACCTGCACGACACGCCGGAACGATGGCTCTTCGCGCGCGCCGTCCGCGATTTCAGCTCGGGCTGTATCCGCGTCGCGAAGCCCATGGAGCTGGCCGAATACGTTCTGAGGGACGACCCGGAATGGGGCCGGGAGCGGATCCAGGAGGCGTTGGAGACGGGAAGACGCGCGTCGTCCTCCTCCGCAACCCCATAGGCGTCCACCTGCTGTACTGGACCGCGTGGCGGTACCGAAGACGGCCGGGTGGAATTCCGGGAGGACATTTATAAGCGGGACGCGGCCCTGTACGAGGCCCTGGCGCAACCCGCGTCGGCGCCGGGCCGGACGGGCGCTCTACCAGGTTCGAACGCGTCCGATGTCGACGTGGACAAAATCCGAAGCGGGATAAATCCCCACGCCCCCGCCCCGTAGAGATAGCGCCGCCCGGTAGAGCTCCCGGAGCCCGACGCCGGGCATGCGGATATCGACAGCCCGCCCCAGGAGGTGGAGACTGTGCTCGGCGACGCCCCGCCCGTTGGCTCTCAGATAAGCGTTGGTCCGGGGCGACCGGTATCCCGAGATGACATGGAAGGGCCGGCCCGCGGCGGTCTTCCGGGAGAGCGCGTTGAGCAGATCGAGGAGCCGGACATCGATCTCCTTGACCTCGCCGGTCCGGTAGTCTCTCAGGACGTGGTTGATCGTCTCGAGCGACGGCGGGATGATACGGCCCGAGCGGCAATACGCGACGGCCGCGGACTCCCCCGTATGGATGTTGAATAGGGAAAGATCGCGGTCGAGGGGAAGCGGAGCCGCCTCGGCGATGGAGGGCAGGCGGCCGAGGATCGGCAGGGCCAGGGCCGCCAGGCCAAGTCCGAGGAACCGCCGTCGGCTCGGAATCTCAGGGGCCGTCGTCTTCGGATTATTCTCGTCCATGGATTCCCCAATCATCGGGGAGCATTATAACAGATGTGTCAAGCTATGCCAGCCCCGCCTCATTTCACCTCGAGAAAGCCTTTGACGGCGTCCTTGTGGACCATGAAGTCCATCATCTTCAGCTTCACGTAGTCTTCCGTCAGGAAATAGTATCCCTTCGGCTCGGCGTTATGCGCGCTCGACCCGGAATCCTTGATGAGGAACCAATTCCCCTTCTTCGTCTCCATATAGCCGATGAGATGGATGCCGTGGTCGTCGGTCGTCGACCCGTTGGAGAAACGGTACTGGCGCGCGTTCTCGTCGATGTTCTCGGAGGGGATATCGAACGTCGGGACCATGAAGACCTTCTTCTCGGCGTTCCTCCCCGGCTCCGAGATGTCCCCGCCGAGGCTCACCGAATAGCCGCCGCGCAGGGCGCTCTCGAGGATCTTCATATAGGTATCCAGGGGGACGTTGTAGTAATCCGCGTTGTGCCACCAGTTGTCGGGGACCTCGTATTCGACCTGCTGGCCGTAGGGCTTCTGCATGTAGGACAGGACGTCGACGTAGTCGTCGGGGTCGATCTTCAGGTAGTCGCGAAGATAGCTTTTCGGCGTGTACTCCTTGCCTTCGACCATGAATGTCGCCGGGGGCACGCCCAGATGATGATCCAGGATGGAGACGACCGTCGCCACGGCCTCGTCCTCGTTCCAGGCGTTCGCGCTCTTGAGGTGGGCGAGATAGGAAGAGACCTCGGCGATCAGCTTCTGGTGGTCATGGAACTTCTGGCCGGGCAGGAGCCCGGAATAGGCATCCCAAGGCATACAGCCGTAGAGCTTCCAGTCCCGGGTGACCGCGTTGGCCTCGGAGCCCTCGGCGACGGCCGAGTTTCCCCGCTCGCGGACGAACCGCTTGGCCCGCTCGATATACTCCCCTCGGACGGTGTACATCTCCGAGAGGCGGACCTTCTTTCCGTGGATCCGGAAGATCTCCGATTCGAAGAAGGAGGTCGTCGAGAAGCACCAGCAGGTGTTGGTGGCGGCCTGCGAGACGGGCGGATTATGCCAGACCGCGTTGAAGCCGTCGAGGCCCTTGGGGGCGTCGAAGGCCGAGAGATCGACGACGAAGGCCTTCCGCGGCTCCGGTTTCGCCTTCCCGAACTCCGCTGTCGCCTTCTCGATCTCATCCCAGAACGCGTTCTTGGGCTCTACGAAGATGCCCTTGTCCTTCTTCGGCTTCTCCTGGGATACGGCGAACCCGGGAACGAGAAGCGCGATAACGAGGATCGATATAAGCTTTTTCATGCGAATCTCCTATCGACGATGGAAGGAATATTACGGTCGGGGCGGCAGGTCGCGCCCGGCGAGGGATCGCCCCGGTGGTGCATTCCGGTAATATAGCGTCCCGCGGGCGGTCCTGTCAAACGGCGCGGATGCCTAGCGGCCCCGGCGAGCGCCGCAGCGCGGGCAGGGATCTTCGGCTCTTCGAGGGAGCGGGACCTGAGCCCCGCAGGAGCCGCATTCCTCGGTCTCCGAACCCCAAAGGATCCCGCAATGGGGGCAGAAGTCCCCCGCTTTCGAGGTCAAGGGGACCTCCCGGTGGCACGCCGTGCACTTCTTGACATTGATGCCGGCCGCGGGCGCCTTCTGGTGGTATGGAAGGGCAGCGGGCGTCAGGGTCTTGACGTAGAAGCGCACGCCCGGATGTGCGGAAGCGAAAGCGTCCCGCCGCTCCTTCTTGATGCGCCGCGCCAGTCTTTGGACGGGCAGGGACGGGCCGATCGCGAACATGAAGGCCACGAGAACCATAGCTCCGATGAGAAAGGGGCCGGGCCCTTTACTTCTCATAGCGAGTCCGATCCAGGCTCCCATCATCACAAGGGCCACGCCGAGGAAGACGAACTTTCGTCCGTGACAGCGGGAGCAGACGACGAAGTCATGGCTCTTGAAGCCGGCCTCCGAGCGCAGCGGGACTATATCGGTCGGCTCCAGGGGAACCCTCTTATCCGGGCGCGTGACCACCTGGGAAAGCAAGGTGTAGGATTTACCGGGTACGGCTTCGCGCCCGCAGAGATCGCACCGGGCGGGGACAGGCCGCTTTTCATGCGAGGCCGATGTCATCGTTTTCTCCCGCGTCATACCTTCATTTCCTTCGAATGCCCATCAGGCCGGCAGGCTCTTCCCCATGCCGCAGGAAGGGCACGACTTCACTTTCATCGGAAATTGTTTCCCGCACGACCAGCAATGGATCCTCGCCTGTTCGGCCGCCTCTCGGCCGGCCGCCAGCATGCCGCTGATATCCCGCCCCGACGCGTTGATAACGAACGAGCCGGACATGAGGTCGCGGAAGCCGGAACGGAAATAGGACTCGCCGCAATCGGAAGAACAGAAATAATGGACGGCCTCCTTTCCGATCTTGGCCGGCGAGCCGGATTTCCCGCAGAACTGGCAGTATCCGGACGGCGGATGGGTCCTCTCGCCGATCTCGACGCGGATCCGCGCCTTCTCCTTATAATAGACCTCGAAGATCGCGGGCTGGAAAACGGAGGCGGAGTAGGTATTCGGCGTCTTGCCCATGCCCAGGACGCCCTTGCGGCCCGGGATCTTCATCACCAGCGATTCGAGACGGTTCATGCTGGGGATCAGCTCCTTGATCTTCGCCTCGGCCGAGGCCTGATCCCACGCCTGCACGTCGATGGCCTTTCGCCCCGGAGAGACCGTCAGCGTCTCGCCGACGATCGTCTTCCCCGCCGGGACGTTCCTCTTCGCGACGGCCGAAGCTTCCTCGACCGTATCGGCCGTCCAGGCGGACGTCATCGGTTTGCCGTCCGCCAGGACCTTTTCCTGGAGGATGAAGAGCCCGGGAGGCGTCTTGGCTTTGGCTTCCGCCCTGACCTCCTCCAGCGATTCCCCTTCGATCTCGAATACCAGATCTCCCATCTCCTTCCTCCTTCCCGATCCCGGCGCGGTCGCCCTTCGGCGCAGTCTTACCGGGATGGTATTCCCGGGCGGTGAGCGGTGTCAAGGAATCTGGGCGTTCCAGGTCGTTCCGTTTGACAGCCGGCCGATAACGCGCTTATAGTCCCCGTATCATCGGGAGGAGGGACCATGGCCGCGAAGAACCTGCCCCGGAGGGATTTTCTGGTTTCCTGTCTTGCCGGTATCCCGATCGTCGCCCTGGACTGGGAGAGCTTCCCCAGAGGGAAGCCGGACGCCCCGTCGAAAGGGAGCGGCCCGGCCTATGATGCGGTCATCATCGGCGCAGGCCTGGGCGGCCTGAGTTGCGGCGCCGCGTTCGTCCGGCAGGGATTCAGGCCCCTCGTCATCGAGAAGCACTTCAAGCCGGGCGGATACGCGACCACCTTCGGCCGTCCCGGCGGGTTCGTTTTCGACGCGTCCCTGCATTCGACGACGGTAGGCGAGCGCGACGGGGTCTACGACCTCCTCCCGGGATTCCCGGAGATCAAGGGCATCGAGTTCTTCCCGCACAAGGTCCTTTACCGGGCCATTTATCCCGAGCACGACATCCGGGTCCCCTTCCGCGACGCGCCCGGCTACATCCGTATGCTCTCGGACCGGTTCCCCGAAGAAAAACCCGGCATCGAGGGCCTGGTCGCCGACATGCAGGGCCTCGCCGCGGACATCGGCAGGTATTCGGCGGCCGGGGGCAAGATCGACATGGCCCGCTTCGTCCAGGATTACCCGGTGCTCGCCAGGACCTTCGGCAAGACCTGGGGGGCGATGGTGGACGCCCGCATCCTGAACCCGAAGCTCAAAGCCGTCTTCTCCTCGCTCTGGGGATATTACGGACTGCCCCCGTCGAAGCTGTCTCCCTATTATTATGCCCTCCCGACCATCGGCTATATCGAGCACGGCGGGTTCTATCCGAGGGGCGGCTCGCAGAAGATCAGCGACGCCTTCGCCAAGCACATCAAGGATGGGGGCGGAGAGGTCCTTCTCGGGACGCGCGTCGCCGGGATCCTCATGAAGGACGGCGCGGCCGTCGGGGTGAGGACCGAGGACGGCCGGGAGTTCGGCGCGAGGGTCGTCGTCTCGAACGCCAACGCTCCCGATACGTTCGGAAAGCTTCTCGGCGAGCCGGAGCTCGCGGGGGCGACCCTGGCCCGGATGGAGAAGCTGAGCATGAGCCTCTCGGCGTTCCAGGTCTTTCTCGGCTTGAAAAAGGACCTCGTCGGAGAGCTCGGCGTCCCGGATACGGAGATCTTCTACAACACGGGATATGACATCGAGGCCGATTATGACGCCGCCGTCCGCGCCGACTTCACCAACGCGGGATTCGGGCTGACCTTGTACGACAATCTCTACAAGGGCCATTCGCCCGCGGCGAAGAACACCCTCTCCATCCTGAGCCTCCAGGGATTCGGCCATTGGGAAAAGTACGCCTCGGACTATTTCGCCGGGAAGAAGGACGCTTATCGAGCCGAGAAAGAGCGCCTGGCCGATATTCTCATCGACCAGGTCGAGAGGACGCTCCTGCCGGGCCTGCGAAAGGCCATCGAGATCAGGGAGGCGGCGACGCCGCTGACGAACATGCGCTACACGGCGAACCCGCGCGGCGCCATCTATGGCTGGGACCAAACGCTCGACAATTCGGGCCCGTCCCGCTTCCCGCAGAGGACGCCCGTCAAGAACCTCTTTCTCTCCGGCGCCTGGACGAGCCCGGGCCACGGCTACGGCGCCGTCATCCCGAGCGGCCTGATGTGCTTCGCGGAGATCATGAAAGATTGGTAGCGGGGCATTGGAAAAGATCTCGACTCGCTTTACAATACACTGGAGAGAGGTGACATGAGCACACTGCACGGACCGGATTATGCCGTCATCCTTGTCTATTTTATCGCGGTCTTCGCCATCGCCGCCTACTATTCGCGGAGGGCGGGCAAGGACACGCGCGAGTTCTTCCTTTCGGGCCGCAACCTCCCCTGGTACATCGCGGGCACGGCGATGGTGGCCACGACCTTCGCCGCCGACACGCCGCTCGCGGTGACCGAGCTCGTCGCCCGCAACGGCATCGCCGGCAACTGGCTCTGGTGGAACATGGCCATCGGCGCGGTGCTCACCGTCTTCTTCTTCGCCAAGCTCTGGCGGCGGGCCGGCATCATGACCGACGTCGAGTTCGTCGAGCTGCGCTATTCCGGCAGGCCGGCCGCCTTCCTCCGCGGCTTCCGGGCCATCTATCTCGGCCTGTTCATGAACGCCATCGTCATGGGCTGGGTGAACAAGGCGATGGAGAAGATCTTTCACGTGACGGTCCCCGGCGTCGATTCCTTCACCCTGGTCGTCATCACGGCGCTCATCATCGCCGTCTACGCTTCGGCCTCGGGCCTGCTGGGCACGGCCCGCACGGATAGCTTCCAGTTCGTCTTCGCCATGGCGGGCTGTATCCTCCTGGCGTTCATCGTCGTCGGCCTGCCGCAGGTCGGCGGCCTGGCCGGCCTCAAGGGCCAGCTCGCGCCGCAGGTGCTGAGCTTCTTCCCGAAGATCGCCAAGGCCGGGATGGGCGGGCTCACCGGCGGGGTCCTGGCCCTCACGGCCGGCGCGTTCATGGCCCACGTCGGACTGCAGTGGTGGTCGAGCTGGTATCCCGGCGCGGACCCCGGCGGCGGCGGCTACATCGCCCAGCGGATGATGTCGGCCAAGAACGAGAAGCACAGCCTGCTGGCGACCCTCTGGTTCACCATCGCCCACTACACCATCCGCCCCTGGCCGTGGATCCTCGTGGCCCTCTCGGCCCTGGTCATCCTGCCGCGCGCCGAGAGCCCGGCTGTCCTCCAGACCGAAAACCCGGCCTTGTTCGCCCAGGTCAAGGTAGCCTACCAGGAGGGAACCTTCAACGCCGCCGCGGGTACCGTCAGCCCTGAATTCAAGGCCTTCTACGAAAAATACGAGAACACCGTCGACCCCGGCGTCATGTACCCCAAGCTGATGATGCGGTTCCTGCCGGCCGGGCTGGTCGGCCTCCTTATCGCCGTCTTCCTCGCCGCCTATATGTCGACCATCGCCTCCCAGCTCAATTGGGGAACATCCTACATCATCAACGATTTCTACAAGCGCTTCCTCCGCAGGACGGCAAGCGAGCGGCACTACGTGCTCGTATCCCGCATCGGCATCATCCTGATGGTCGTCTTCTCCCTCGTTGTCACCCGCTACTTCCTGAGCACCATCTCCGGCGCCTGGGAGTTCATCATCAACGCCAGCGCGGGCATGGGCGCGGTCCTCATCCTCCGCTGGTTCTGGTGGCGCGTCAATGCCTGGTCGGAGATCTCGGCGATGATCGCCCCGCTCATCATCTACCCCATCGCCCGGTTCGGCTTCGGCCTCCAGTCGCCGATCACCCTTTATCCCACGGTGTTGGGAACGACCCTGGTCTGGCTGGCGGCCACCTTCCTCACGCGCCCGACCTCCCGGGAGACGCTGACGCGCTTCTATGAGAGGGTCCACCCGGGGGGCAGAGGCTGGCGGCCCGTCTCCGCCCTCCTCCCCCACGTCAAGAGCGACGCGGGCTTTGGCCGGATGTTCGTCAACTGGCTCTGCGGCGTTGTGCTGGTTTACGCGGCCCTCTTCGGCGTCGGGAAGCTCCTTTTCGCCGATTGGCTGCCCGCGGTCCTGTTCCTGGGCGCCGGTGCCGTCGCCGCCGTCATCCTCTACCGGAACCTCAGCGCGTTGGAGGCGGAAGCAAAGCCGGGGTCATAAATAGGCTCATTTGGACAGGATGATCCGGGCTGCCGGGGCGAAGTCTGTAAAGTGGACGAACTACGGGCGCTTCTTCTCAGGTATCCCAGACGCCTTCCGGAAACAGGCCGCGGACGGCTTCCCCGCGCAGGGACGTCTTTTCCAGGATGTACAACCGGCAGATGGACAGGTAGCGGACCTCGTCGAAGCGCTCACCCCTCTCCCAGGCCAAGCGCTCGGTCGCCTTTCGGGCGGCCGCGGTGATCTCGGCTCTCCGGCCGGCGTCGTCGACGGACGCCTCGAGGAGCTCCAGGAAATCGGCAAAGGACCGTTCGACATAAAAGAGCTTCTGGGCCGCCGGTTTGAAGCCCAGGTAAAGAGCGGAGGCAATGACGCGGAAGGCCAACGCCCGGACTTCCGTCTCGTCCTCGATAAGCCGCACGATGTCGTAATAGGACCCGTCCTGGGGAATGGGTTCGAGAAAGACCGCCGCCCCCCCAGGCTTCAGGACGTTCCAGCTCCTTTTCAGGGCGTTGATCATATGGAAGCGGGGAACGTGGTGAAAGCTGGCAAAGTAGGTCAGGATGTCGCACGACCCGTTCTCGAAGGACATCGTCTCCGCCGTCCCGATCCGGTACCTCTCGTCCCCGGCACGCGGCTTCCGCTCCGCCCCGGTGATCATGGCCGCCGTATCGATCCCGATGGCCCGGGCCCCCTGCCTCGTCGCCCAGCGCACGAGTTCCCCCGTGCCGCAGCCCACGTCGATCAGGACCTTACCCGAAAGGACGAAATAACGCTCCAAGACGTCCGAAAAGGATTGAACTTTGATCATGGCCTGCCCTCATTCCCCGATATGCACAAAACATACCAACCCGGCCCAAGGCCGTCCAGGAGACCGGAACAGAGGAGCCCGTGGCGGAGCGGCCGGAGTAAAGTCCCGGCTCTCCCGAGCACGAAGAACGGGCTTGCACCGGAACGTCAAGGGCCTTTACATTATTGGACGCTTTCGAAAGGGTGAGGGAGGCGTTCTGGATTATGGCCCCGGCCCTCGTTATAATGCAGGAGTCCCGCCTGACGAAACCGCGTGTCATGACAGAACAGCGACCCCTCGAGCCGAGTCGAAAGCCGCGAATCCTCGAACTGGGTGTCTTCTCCCTATTCAAGCGCGGGTTGCCGGAGCAGACGACGCTCGTCTGGACGGGAAAGCAAATCAGCGACGTCCCGCTCACGGATTGCGAACCGCTTTCCTGGGCTAAGGTCCGCGAGCTCCGGCACAGCCTCTCGTCCGGGGCCTTTAACCTTGTCTTTTGCTATCCTCCGGTCCTGCCCCCTTGGAGAGAAGTCCGGACGCGGGAGGCCCTGACGCGGCGGCTTCTTTTCCACTTCCTCCTCCGCCATCCCATGCTCACGGGATCAGCGCCTTTGGCTGTCCTGGACTACGGCGACCGGACACCGATCCCCAGGCACAACCATCACCTGCTGAAACGCGCTTCGTGGTACTTCAAGCGGGAGCTTCCCGTCTCCCGCGAAGAGCTTCTATTGGGAACGACGCCATGGTTCGATTCGGCCGACTCCGTCCTGCAAAGCCGGCTCTACCGCGAGAATCAGCACAAGCTGATACCGACATCGCTCGGACTTTCCTATGAAAGGCTCGCCGACATCCCGGATAAGCCGATGGAAAAGACAACGGATATCTTCTTTTCCGGGGGGCTGACCTCCGAGATAAGGCACCGCGGCTTGCCCGAGCTTCTCGAGCTCGCTCGGCTCGGGATCAAGGTCGATGTGCCGCCCGGCCGGCTCCCCCGGAAGGAATTCTACGAGCGCTGTGCCCGCGCCTGGCTGGTCTGGTCGCCCGAGGGATTCGGCTGGGATTGCTTTCGGCATTATGAAGCCTCCCTCTGCCGGTCCGTCCCGGTCATCAACCGTCCCCGGATCGTATGGCACAGGCCGTTGGAGGAAGGCGTCCACGGCCTCTTCTATGAACCCTCCCCCGGAGGGCTGACGTCCGTGGTCAAAGCGGCCCTCGCCGACAAAGGGAAGCTGCGGAGGATGGCCCAGGCCGGGCGGGAACACGTGCTCCGGCACCAGACCCCCAAGGCGATCTGCGAATACATCCTCGCGAAATGCGCGCATTCCCGTCCGGATCCCGTGTGAAGCATGGCGCGGATCGTCATCGCCGACCGGACCAACCATTACGACGGAAGCGATGTGGCTTCCCGTCCGCTCGGCGGGACGGAGATGTCCGTCATCCAGCTGGCGGAAGCCCTGGCCCGGCGCGGGCACGCCGTGAGGTGCCTGACGAATTGCGATGAGCCTATTGTCCATCAAGGGGTCGAATGGTCTCCATTGGGGGCGAGGCGCGCGGGGCCCTGCGATCTCTTTCTTGCCGTTCAGCATCCGGAGCTTCTCGACCTGGCGCGGCGCTGCCGCCGTCGCGCGCTCTGGCTGGTCTGGCCTCCGCATGAACTGCGCCGACGTCAGCTGTTCCTTCGGATGTGGCTCTATCGCCCCCTTCCGGTCTTCGTCAGCCGATTCCAGGTCGGCGCCTACGGGCGCTATCTTCCCAAGCCGGATCCCGCCCTCGTCATTCCTTTCGGGCTTCCGGACGCCGTGCGCGGGCGCCCTCCCCTCGACGCGCCGCCCCCGCCCCGCGCCGTATTCGCGTCGAACCCGATGCGCGACCTGAAATGGCTCCTCGAGGTCTGGCAGCGGCGCATCCTGCCGCAGGTCCCGGGCGCGGAGCTCCATATCTACGGCATCCGCGACTATAAGCACCGCTACGCGGATCGCTGGGAAGAGACGCGCGAGCGTCTGGGTCGATTCGTTCCCGACGGCTATTCGGCGGAAGCGTCGAGGTCTCTCTTTCCTCACCCTCCCGCGCGCCGCGAAGAGCTATGGGATTCCCTGTATTCGAGCCGGGTCATGCTCTACGGAGGCCACCATGTCGAGGCCTTCTGCCTGGCCGTCGCCGAGGCGCAGGCGCTGGGCGTCCCCGCCGTTGTCCGGCCGATCGCCGTCATGCCGGAACGCGTGCGCGACGGCATCACGGGGTTCGTCGCTCCGGACGACGAATCCTTCGCCCGGCGCGCTGTCGAACTGCTCGAGGACGACGCCCTTTGGCGGCGACAGCACATGGCCGCGCTGTCCCTTCAACAAGGCTGGAGCTGGGGCGAGTGCGCCGAGGCGTTCGAGGCGAACGTCCTTCAGCGCTGACCCGCAGTCTCGGCCCTCGGAAGCCGGGTGGTATAATGGAGCGGAGGGAAGCGGGCATGAGAAGAAGGGAATTCTTCCGGCGTTCCGGGGCCGGCCTTCTCCTGCCCCTGCTCGGCGCCGGCCACATCCGGGGAGCGGCGGCCTCGCCGGTCCTAAACGACATCTTCTCCATCAGCGGCATCCCGAACGACCCCTATTATCTTCAGGACGATCACCATTCGGGCCTGGACGCCCTCCTCTATCTCATGGGCGATAGCGGACTGAAGTTCTACCGGACGGCCGGGGTATCCCCGCTCGGCGGCCCGAGCGGCCTCATCGCCGCGGGCGACGTCGTCCTCGTCAAGGTCAACGCCCAATGGAAGCACCGCGGCTGTACCAACAGCGACCTGGTCCGCGGCCTCGTCCGCCGGGTCCTCGAGCACCCGGAGACGTTCACGGGCGAGGTCGTCATCATCGAGAACGGACAGGGCCGGGGAAGCCTCCGCTGCGACAACTGGGCCGCCTACGGGAACAAGACGGTAAGCGCCAACGCCAATAACCCGGCGCAGTCCTTCCAGAGCCTCGTCGACCGCGTCTTCCGTGACCCGAGGGTCTCCGCGGTCCTTCTCGACCCGATCCGCGGCAACTTCATCGCCGACGACGACCACGCCACGGACGGCTACCGAAGGTTCGCCAACGTCTCCTATCCCTGCTTCACGACCCCGCGAGGGCATCGCGTCGAGCTGAAACAGGGGACCTGGAGCGAAGGGGCATGGCGCCGGAACCTGAAGCTCATCAACGTCCCCGTCCTCAAACACCATGATTCCGGCGGCTCGGAGATCACGGCCTCCCTCAAGCTCGTCTACGGGCTGGTGTCCATGGCCGACGGCATGTCACGCTTCCGTCATTATAACGGGCTCGGGGAAACCTGCGGGACAATGATGGCAGGGGTCCGGACGCCCGTGCTCAACATCCTCGACGCCGTCTGGGTCTCGCACACGGCCCTCAAAGGCTATCCGGAGGAAGCGACGCGGCGGCTGAACCGCATCGCGGCAAGCCAGGATCCCGTGGCCCTGGACCGCTGGGCGGCGGAGAACATCCTCTACCCCATCGACCGGAATCCGCGGCACCACCCTGACCATCCGAACATCCGGGCCTGGCTGACGTCCGCGCGCGACACCATCAACGGCCGGGGAGGCCTGGCGGACCCCAAGAGCGGCATCGTGGTGGGCCGCGTCACGGACCGCGCCGATGAGATCCGCGTGCTCGCGGGCAAGGCCTATACGGCCGGCCAACGCCTTCTCACCCTGGCCGCCGGAGAGAGCGGGACCACGGAGCCCGCTCCCGGCGTCCATGTCGTCGCCCGGAGCTCCAGGGTCCGGATCACCGCCGTGCCCGCGGCCGGATTCGCATTCGAGGGATGGACGGGCGATGCGGACGGGAACGCGAATCCGCTGACGCTGGCGATGGATACGAACAGGGCCGTGACGGCGGAGTTCAAGCGGCGTACAAGGGTGCCCCGAGAGCCGGGGCCCCGAAGAGAGCCAGAAACCCGGCCCATTCCGCCCAAGATCTAAGCCGGCTCGGCTATTAATCAGTCCCGGCCGGCCAGGGCGGCTTCCTTGTCCTTGGGCGTTTCCCCGGGCCGGAGGACGCACTTGGCGCGGGCCGTCCCGGCGCGGACATGGCTCGCCGTGACGGAAACCTCGGACCCGGCGGGCGCTGCGATCTCCCAATCGATGACCGCGCGGTCGGAGGTCCCGGGCTCATAACCCCACCATGTGGCGACCGATCGCTGTTCACTGCGGCCGGCCAGCTGGCCCGCAGACCGGCGAGGCTCTCCCCTGACGAGGCGCGCGCCGCTCGGGAGATTCAGCTTGGCTTCGATCTCTCCCCCGAGCCTCGCTTCGATCGCCCGGTGGGAGCCGCTGGTCGGGAGCCATCCCGTGTTCTCGACCACGAGCCGGACACGCCAGCGCCCTTCGGCCGCCGAGGTCGCGTCGAAAGAGCGAACCTCGAGCCGCGGAGAGGCGAGCCCGAGGTAGATGAGCCAATCGGCGTGCGGCCCGACCTCCTTTTCGAGACGCTCCAACGGCACGTTGTACCAATAGCGCACCTTGTCCCAGCCGCCGATCTCGACAAGGCCGAGCTGAGGGTGATCGAAGACATGCCAGGCGACGAAGCCCTTCCCGCCGAGTTCCTCGTCATTCCATTTCAGGAGCTTCAGATCGTCCTCGACGGGATGTAGTCCTCCCAGCCAGGACGACATCTGCCCTTCGAGCGTGATGCCGGCGGCGCGGAGCGGGTTCCAGAATTCCGTGATGAAGGAGAATATGCCCCGCGATGTTGTAAAGCCAGCCGATCTCGGTCGGGATATGCACCTCCAGGTTCCGGCTGGCGCGCAGGTCGAGGTAGGATATCGGGTTGTAGGTCGTCAGCTCGTTCCCCCTCTTCGCGAAAGTCGCGAAGGCCTGACGGTCGGCTTCGGGCATCCGCTCGTTCGGATTGATGGGGGGAAGGAGGATGCCCCCGCCGAACGAATGGCAGGTGACGTGGGCGACGATGTTGGGGCGCGCCTTTATAGCGGCGACGTAAGCGGCGATCTCGGGCGGGGTGGAGGCGTTCGGGGGGGCCGCCCCGGCGGGCGGGGACGTCTCCCGATCGTCGGGGAAGAACATCCCGAAGTCGAGCCCCTCGAGCGCGGGGTGAACCGGGATCGTCACGCCATCATAGCCTTCGATCAGCCCCTCGGGGACGACCCGCCAGGCGTCGTTGCCGCCCTGATCTTCAGGGCCGCGCTGAACAAGGAGGCGCGGCTCGGCGGGATGCGTCTTCCATGGCCCGTTAGGATCGCGGAAACGCATATAGACGACGCGGCCGTCGCCGTCGATGTCGCTCATGCGAAGACCGGGATCGGGCGACGCGCCCGCGCCCGGCCGGATGACCGAGCGGACGATCTTTCCATCGCGCAGGGTCGCCTCGACCCCGTCCGGGCTCACGCGCGGAAGAACATAGACACAGCGGGAGTCGAGGAGGCGGGTGACGCGCTCATCCGTATCGTAGTCCCGAAGGGTCCGCCAGACGAAATTGAGCGCGGCGACACCGCCCGTCCACTCCAGGGCGTGCATGTTGCCGTCGACGAGGAGGGCGGGCTTCTCGTTCGCCGGGCCGGTCGAGCGGTTCGTCAGCGTGAGGAACCACAACTCGCGTCCCTCGGGCGTGAGGCCGAGGCTCTCGAGCTCGACGATGCCCGGCCGGGCGGCCGCCCAGCCCTTCAGGAGCGCGGTCAGCTCGTCGTAGCGGAGGATATGGTCGAACGGAAGCGCCGGAAGCACTGCCGGCGAAGCGGAGTTTCCGGCCGTATCCCCCGAGATCGAGACGACGGGAATGAACATCACAAGCGTGGCCGCGATGATGAAACCGAACGACCGGGAGATTCTCTTTATGCTCAACTGCGTCTCCTTTATGCCGTCATTGCCAATATCACAATCAACGCGCCGGGACATCGGCTCACGCCTCCGGGATTCTAACAGTCGATGAGCGGCAACGTCAAACAGGCCGGGAGATCGCGGGATTATATTATGAATATATATTCATTATAATAGGGATTGGGATAAGAGGCGGCAGACCGACGGATACGAAGGCTGACGGCAAGGGAGGAACGATGAAAAAGATCGGCATCATCATCTGCGGACGCTATCAGAGCTGCGGCGGCGGGAAGTGTTTCAGGGCCTTGCGGGAGCGCGCCGGGGCGTTCGCCGCCTATCCCAAGGATGAGCCCGTCGAGCTCGTCGGCTTTTCGACCTGCGGCGGCTGTCCGGGCGGGAACGTCGAATACGTCCCGGAAGAGATGATCAAGAACGGGGCCCAGGTCATCCACCTGGCAACGGGGCTCGTCGTCGGCTATCCCCCCTGTCCCCGGATCCGGGAGTTCAAAGAGTTCATCGAGACCCGGTACGGCATCCCGGTGGTGGTCGGCACCCATCCTATCCCCTTGAAGTATTCGAAAGTCCACGAGCAGCTGGACTTTTGGAAAGAGACGGGGATGGAAGAGATCGCCGGAGCCCTGATGAAGGAAGACAAAAAGGTCATGGAAGCCTACGATTAGGGCTCGGGGATAGGGATCCGCCCTATCCCTTCCCCGCAGCCGGTTATTTCTCCAGGGCCCGTCTCCCGTCATACGCCGGCGTCCTCGGCCGGAAACGGGCTCCGAGGCTTCATTCGACCTTGAGCGCCTTCATCCCTTGTCCCCCTTGGAGGAGGATGAAATGGGTGACCCGGCCCGACGCGTCCTTCTCGAACGTCACCTCGAAGCCGAAGGTCTTCATGAAGAACTTCGTTTCCGATTCGGCGTGCAAAGGCCGCCGCGGCTGGCCCGGGAGCTCTATGAAGAGGGCGTCGCCCTCGCGGGTGACGGTCAGGATAGCCTGCATCCCTTCGAGCTTGTATTTACCGGGGTAGGCGTCCAGGGTCGCGGCCGGAAGCGTGATCTCCTTCTTTTCCTTCGGCATCTCGACGGCCTGACCGAAAAGGTACCCGGCCAGGGCGGCGCTGATCGCGTCGGTGAATCCCGTGGCGAAGTTGTTGAGGACGATGACGCAGGCATCGTCGTCGGGGAAGCGGATGATATCCGTGGTAAATCCGTTGATCCCCCCGCCGTGACCGATGGTCTTGTGGCCGGCGAAGGAGCCGATCGACCAGCCGTAGGCGTAGGTCCCCTTGAAGGGCGTGAACAGCCGGGTCCTGGCCGCCGGGGAGAGGAGCTTATCGGTGTAGAGCGCCCGGTCCCACTTGTAAAGGTCTTCCACGGTCGAATAGAGGGCGCCGGCCGCGTGAGGGATGGACATGTCGATATAGGACGCATTGGCCAGCTTGTCCGCCGGAAATTCATATCCCGAAGCCCGGTTCTTGATGATGGTCTCGGTATGATCGTAGCCCGAGCCCTCCATGCCGAGAGGCCGGAAGATGTTCTCTCGAACGAACTCCTCGTAGGTCCCTCCCGTCACCTTCTCGATGATAGCCCCGAGGAGGACGTATCCCGAGTTGCTGTAGCTCATCCTCTCGCCCGGCGCGAAATCGAGGGGGAGGTTCTTGAACCGCTCGACGGTCTGCAGGACCGGGGAGGGCAGGGTCTGGGTCTTGAAATAGTCCGGGGAGTCCGTAAAGTTGGGGATCCCGGACGTATGGGTCAGGAGGTGGTGGATCGTGATCTTCTCGCCGCCGGGATAATCGGGGAATATGGACTTGACGGTATCCGTGACCTTGAGCTTCCCCCGCTCCTCGAGCTGGAGGATGGCCATGGCCGTGAATTGCTTGGTGACCGAGCCCAGCCGGAACCTGGTCTCCGGGGAGTTGGGGACGCCGAGCTCATAATTCGCCATGCCGTAGCCCTTGGAGAGGACGATCTTGCCCTTGTGGGCGATGAGGACGCTCCCGCTGAACCGGTCGAGCTTATGGCAGGCCGCAAGGTAGGCGTCCATCAGGGCCGCGACGTCTTTGTCCGCGGCCTGGCCGCCCTCAACAAGCGGGCCGGCGGCGAGCGCGAAGGACATCAAGAGGGAAACGACGAGGATGGCACGGGTTCTTTTCATGTCTCTGCTCCTTTTCCCTTAGTATACGGGCCGGGCGGCCAAACGTTCTGTCGCCGCCTCAATAGTGCTTGTCGATCCCGCCGTATCCGATGAGCCGGTTCGCCCGGGTCATCGCGACGAAATTCCGCAGGCGCTTCGCGAACTCGGACGGCCGGCCGCGGGCCCCGTCGATGTAGCCGATGCGAATGCGCTTGTAGGCGTCCGAGAATCCCCGGAAGTTCTCCCAGGCCGGCCGGTCGGCCTTGATCGCCTTCAGGATGTCGGGCGGGATGCGGGGAGGCCCTTCATCCAGCATGTCCCCCAGGGTCGCGAGAACGTCCTTGGCGACCTTGCCCCGCCGCGCCAAGGCCCTGAGCCGCTCGATGTTCGCCGCCGAAAAGGGGCTCTTCGGCCTCCTCGGCGTGAATCTCTGCGCATACCGGTCCTCGTCGATCGTCCGGGCGGTGCTATCGATCCACCCGAACGACAGGGCCTCTTCCACCGAATCGTTGTAGGAGAGGCGCGGCCGGCCGGTGTGTTTCTTGTCGTGGACGAGCCAGATCTCCCTATCGGTCCTGCGGTGCTTCCGGAGCCAGGCGCGCCATTCGCTTCGCCCCGTGACGTGGAGCAGGAGCTTGGGATCGATGGGCCGTTTCGACATCAAGATCGCGCCTCGCTCTTCCCACTATAAGGGGCGCCGGGGCGCGGGTCAATTATTAACTAAAATATTAGTTGACAAACTAAACATTTAGTTTTATATTGAGGGCGCCATGAAAGAACTCACCCGCGCCGAAGAGCAGATCATGCAGGTCCTGTGGTCCCTCGGGAAGGCCTACGTCAAGGACATCATCGAGCGCCTGCCCGAGCCCAAGCCCGCTTACAACACGGTTTCGACCGTCGTCCGCATCCTCGAGAAGAAGGGCTTCGTCGGCCACGAGGCCTTCGGGAAGACCCATCTCTATGAGCCGCTCGTCGCCAAGAAGGACTACACCCAGGCTTTCCTCAAGAGCTTCGTCAGGAACTATTTCGGCGATTCCTACCAGGAGCTGGTGTCCTTCTTCGCCCGGGACCGGAATCTGACGGTCGCCGAGCTCGAGGAGATCCTGGCCGCCCTCGGCGAAGAGATAAAGATACAAAAGGCGGAAAAATGAGCGCCCTCTTCCTCTATCTTCTCCGGTCCGGCGCGTGCCTCGCCGCTTTCTACGTGTTCTTCCGGCTCTTCCTGATGAAGGATACGAATTTCGCGCTCAACCGCGCGTTCCTGATGGGATCGGCCGTCCTTTCGCTCCTCCTCCCCCTCGCCCGGGTCCCTTCGCCGTTCATCAAGACCGTGACCTACTCCCCGTCTCCCGCCCTGCCGATCGCGGCGGAGGCGGCCTCGGTCGCCCGCTCGGCGCCCGCCGTGGAGCCCGCGGCTGTCCTGCTCGCCGTCTATGCCGCCGGCGCCGGCCTGTTCCTCCTCCTCTTCCTCGTCAGGATCGGGCGGCTCGCCTACATGGCCGGAAGGTGCGGGTGCGAGCGCCATCGCGGCCTGAAGGTCGTCCTCTGCGGCCGGTCCGGAGAGTCGTTCTCGTTCTTCAATTTCGTCTTCCTCAACAGAGCCAACATCCCGGCGGGAGACCTCGACAGGATCCTGGCCCACGAGCTGGCCCATGTCCGGCAATTCCATTCCTTCGATATCGTCATATCGGAAATTCTGACCGTCATCCAATGGTTCAATCCTTTTGTATGGCCATACAGAAGATCGCTGCGCGAAACCCACGAATACCTGGCAGACCGAGCCGTCATCGCGCAGGGCTGCGGTCTCGCCCGGTATCAACTGCTCATCGTCGAGCAGCATGTGGGCGGACGTCTGCTCGAGCTTGCGAGCAGCTTCCGGACATCACAAATCAAAAGGAGAATCGTCATGTTATCCAAGCCGGAGACAAAAGGATTGGCCCGGTGGAAGCCTCTTCTGATCCTTCCCCTGGCCCTGGTTTTCGTCCTGGCCTTCGCCGAATCGCGGACGGTCGTCGTTCCGGAAGGTCAGGAAGCCGTCAAGCCGACGCCCGCCGTCGAGCCCACCCCGGCGGCCGAGGCCGCCCCCGTCGTCGAGCCGACCGAAGAAGAGATGGTCAAGGCCCTCAAGGAGAAGTTCGCCCACCTCCAGGAGATGAAGGCCAAGAACGCAGAAATGCTGGAGAAGCTCAACCAGAAGCTCGAGGGAACGACCGATCCCGGGATGAAAGAGAAGATCCGGACCGACATCAAGGAGCAGGAGATCCTGGGGCTCCAGATCGGCGCGAAAGAGCGCATGCTCCACATGAAGAAGCTCGAGTACGTGCTGAACAAGGAAACCGACCCGGACAAGAAGGCCCAATTGGAAGAGAAGCTCAAACAGCTCCAAATGGAGAGCGACGAGTACATGAAGAAGCTGGAAGCCTTGGGGGGGAAGACCGTCAAGCACAAAGAGAAGAAGGTCGAGTAAAACCAGGCCAGGTCACTTCAAGGATCCGACGCGCTTTCAGCGGCTGAGCCGGGGGATACCGGGCGAACGGCGTTCGGGATTCCTCCGGCTCAACCGAGCCGGGACGAGCAGAATGTCTTGGCCGTATCCGTCAGGATATTGGCCAACGATTCCAGGCTCGAGAGGCTGACCCACTCCACCTCCGAATGCAGGCCCTCGCCGCTCGGGCCGAAGATCGCGGTCGGGATCCCGGCTTCGGCCAGGAGCCCGGCGTCGGTCCAGTAAGGCGCGCCGAACGTGGCGGGCCGGCTCCCGAGCGACTTTTCGGCGCTCGAGGATAGCGCGGCGGCGATGGGTGATCCAACAGGCAATTCCAGGGGCGCCCGATACAGCTTGAGCTCGAAGGTCGCCGCGAATTTCGGGTCCCGAGCGCGAAGCTCCGAGAGAAGCCCCTCGATCTCGTCCGTTACGTCGGCCGCGGTCTGGCCGGGCAGGGTCCGGCGAACGAGGTCGATCCGGCACTCCGCGGGAGTCGTGAACAATTCACTGCCGCCTCGGATCAGGGAGGCCAACACCGAGCCGTGTCCGATCAAGGGGTGCGCGGGTTGGGCTTGAAGCGACCGATCGAGCCCTTCCAGGGCGACGAGGACGCGTCCCATCCGGGCGATGGCGTCGATCCCTTCGCCGGGCAGGGCCGTGTGCGAGGCGCGCCCGTGAGTGGTGATGGCGGCCCAGGCGAATCCACGGTGCGCCACGCATAGCTTGAGGTCGGTCGGCTCGGTCACGACAGCCGCGTCAGGCCGGCATCCCGTCTCCATCATGCGCCTCAGGACGGCCTCCATGCCCAGGCTGGAGCCTTCCTCGTCGGCAACCGCGGCGACCACCAGATCGCCGGCCAGGCCCGATCGAGCGCATGACGCGACGACCGAGAGAACGGCGGCCAGACTGCCTTTCATATCGAGCGCGCCCCGCCCCATAAGCCGGTCGCCCTCGATCACCGGCTTGTGCGGCTGACGCATTCCCGCCGCGCCGACGGTATCCAGGTGGGCATACAACAGGAGCGAGCGTCCCCCGCCCGTTCCGGGCAGAATTCCCAACACGCTGGGCCGGTCATCGGCCGCGACGGCGGGTACGATCTCGACGCGCGCGCCGGCGCCCTTCAGCCGGTCGGCGACAAAGGTCGCGATCTCCCTCTCCCCGGGAGCGCCGGGCGCCAGCGACGGATTGATGGAATCAATGGCGACAAGCCGGCTTGTAAGTTCCGCGAGCTCTTCTCTCATGTCTTTTCCATATCAGGCTTCCGATCGCCGGAATATGCTTTCAGTTCGTTCTTGAGGGCTTGAAGAACAGAGTCCCTTCCCCCATTTCGCCCGTTTCCGAGTCCGTTATGGTGACGGTGATGACGACAGGCTCGCCGATGGCCGGCTTCTTCGGCAATTCCGTTTGGATGACATATCCGAACATGTATTGGCCCGGCCCCGCCGCTTCGCGGACCCTGTTCACTTCCAGGACCTTGACGGCCTGGCCGTCGATCGTCACGGCGATGTCCTTGACGGCCAGGTCCGGCGCGATGTCGATGACGGGGAGCTTGCCCAGTTCCTCCATGCCGCCCGATTCGGTGATCTTCTTTATCACGCGGGCCAGGCTCATCGGGCGGAAATAGATCTGATACGAAGGATATCCGCCCTGGGGCCGCCAGGCGTTCATCGCATAGACCTCGAGCCGGTCGAACCGCGGATCGATCTCGATATCCCGGTCCAAGGGAACATTCCAGGCCCAGTATTCGAGATACTTGGTCTGGTAATCCTTCACGGCGGCGAGGGCCAAATAATTTCCTGCGGGGGCGGACATCGAATAGCGCCCGTCGGCGTCGGAAACGGCCGCGGCCACGGTATCGAATCGCGAGTTCTTGAGCTCGACAATCGCTCCCTCAATTGGACGGTTCTGGAAGTCCGTCACCCTGCCGGAGATCCGGCAGATCTTGTCAGCGGCAATGTTCGCGGATAAGCCGGCGATCGAGCCGACCGCGATGATCAGGGCCCAACCGGTCTTTTGCCATTGTTCTCGATTCATGGAATTCCCCGCCCTATTCAAGCGATGTGTCGATCTTATCTCAATCCCCGGACGATTCCAAGGCTCGACGAACGGCTTCCGAGGGAAGCCGGGAGTGCGGATGGAATCCGGGGAAGTCAGAATGGAGATCGGGGGCGGAGATTCGGCTATTCCACGACCTCGAGAGCGCCCTTCATTCCGTGGTCCTTGTGGCTCTTGAAGAACAGGAAGCGCTTGGAGCACCAGAAGGGATATCTCCCGACCTTGGACGGGGTGAACGTTACGGTTTTCGGCTCTTTGCCCAGCGAGACGGAGAAGTCGATCCCGGCCTCGGGAGCCTTGAGCGAGATGTTGTGAGGCGTGGCCCCTCCGGCCTTGACGACTTTCAGCTCGACCGGGACGTTGACCTTGACGACGACGACCTCCGGGTCGAAGTAATAGCTCCCCCCCGTGATCTCCGCCCGCTGGATCCCGTCTTCGCCCATGACCGCGACAAACCGGACCTCCTTGGCGTCCTGCGCCAGTCCGATAGAACCCAAAAGGAGAACTAAGATCGCCGCCGATGCTTTCAGGATTTTCATCTTTCCCTCCATCGAAGGTCCTGAACCGATCCTCGTCTGCTTAAAACCATTTGGTGATATCGAAATTGTGGGTATGCGCCCCTCCGGTGTCGGAACTCCCCGACGTTATCGTGACCGACCCGCCCGCGTTGACCTGCTGGAGCTGGGCCTGGGTCATGGCGAACGTATGGGTGTGGCCGCTCGAGGAAGAGGTCGAGCCCGAAACGCCCGCGGAGGGCGGGGATTGGACGTCGTTCTGGCTGAGGGTAAAGGTATGGGTGTGTCCGTTCGCGCTCGTCGAAGTGAACGTCCCGTTGGGCGTCGGGACGGGAGGAGCTCGTATAGCTCGACCCGCATGCTTCGAAGCCCAGGGACGCCAGGACCCCGGCAACGCTCCAGGCCCCGAACGATAGAAACTCTTTTCGTGTCATAGTCGTCTCCTTTTATGTGCATGATATGCACGAATCATGCCAGTCAGGAGAGTCCGTTCCCCGCTATGGCCTAAGGGGGCGGATGGATAGGAACCCGGAAAGGGACTCGCCGGATTCCTATCCATAGGGACGTATTCCCGGCAAAGAGGACGGCTTCGCCTCTTTCGATATCAGGGCGTATCGTTCACGACGAGCGGCAGTTCGATGAAACTGGCCCGGCCCGCCGCATGATAAATGCGCTGGACCGCCTTCCTGTAATCGCCCGGCTTCGCCCAGAAGATATTGGGAACGAACGTCTGGGGGTTACGGTCATAGAGAGGGAACCAGCTGGACTGGATCTGGATCATGATCCGGTGGCCGGGGAGAAAGACGTGGTTCGCGGTCGGGAGGGCGAAACGATACGCCAACGGCTCGTCCGGGGAGATCGGCAACGGCGCTTCGAAGCTTTGGCGGTAGCGGCCGCGAAAGATATCCGCCGAAACCATCAGCTGATAGCCGCCGAGAGCGGGCCGGGGCGCGACCTCGTCGGGGTAGACGTCGATGAGCTTCACCACCCAGTCGGAGTCCGTCCCGCTCGTGGACGCGACCAGGTTAACCAGCGGCTGGCCGCTGATCTTCAGAGGCGACGTCAGGACGTCCGAGACGAATGCCAGGACATCGGGACGGCCGGACGCTTCCCTTTGGTCGTCCACCAGCCATCTTGACCACGGACGGGAGTCGTCGTAGTGCGTCGGCGTGGCGGGGCGGGCGCGGTATGGTACGGGCTTGGCGGGATCGGACACATATTCGTCGAATTCGTCGGCGCCGGCCTCGGGGGCCGCGAACTCCGCGCTCAAACCTGCCCGTAGGTAGAGCGGCGTCGGCTTGATCGTACAGCCGCTGGGACATCCGGCGGGCCAAGCCGTCAGCCGCCGCCACGTGTTCGTTCCTGTTTCGAAAGCCGTTACCGGGGCTACATCCCTCGTGTCTCCCGGTTCGTCCTTGAGGTATCGATCGAGGAACGGACGCAGGACCTCGCGGCGGAACGCGAGAGACGTGTCGCTGTTGAACGCCAACGCCCCCAGGCTGCTTCCATCCCCAAGCTCCTGTCCGTGATACCACGGCCCGAGTACGAGAAACACCTTATCGTTCGCGGTGTCTTTCGGTTCGATCGCCTTATAGACGGCGATCCCCCCATAGATGTCCTCCTGGTCCCACAAGCTATGGACGATCATCGTGGGAACGGTCAGGGGCCGCGCGGCGAGCGCGCGGTCGACCGCCTGGTCGCGCCAGAAGGAATCGTAAGCGGGATGCTCCAGAATCTTCCTCCAGAACCCCAGCTGGTCCATGCCCCGCCGGCGCCCAAGCTCCCCGGCGGACCCGGCCTGCAGGAACATATCGTAATCATCGAAATGGGTGGACCACCACTTGGCCTCAGATGTCCGTGTCGCCCCCTGGCTGTAAATGTACGCCATCATCTGCTGGCGGAATGCGCCGTTATGGAACCAGTCGTCGCCCTTCCATCCGTCGACCATCGGGTTCATGGGGACGGCGACCTTCAAGGCCGGGTGAGGATCGACAAGCCCCATCAAGGTTAGGAAGCCGTTGTACGAGACGCCGAGGATGCCGACCCTGCCGTTCGTCTCCGGGATGTTGTGCACCAGCCATTCGATCGTGTCGTAGGTGTCCGTCGCGTGATCGACCGGCGTCGGATTCAGCGGCCCCCGAAGCGGGCGATTCATCACGTAATCGCCCTCCGATCCATGCTTGCCGCGCACGTCCTGGACGACCCGGATATAGCCGCCCTCGACGACGACCTCGACGGCATGGTCGTAGCCGTTGAGGACGGGTCCGAGGTGAGCGCTTTCGGCGTGGCTGGTGAGCCCCGTCGCGTTGTAAGGCGTGCGCGTCAGAAGGATGGGCGCGCCCTTTGCGCCCTTCGGGACGAGGATGACCGTATGGAGCTTGACCCCATCCCTCATCGGGATCATCACGTCGCGCCTGGCATAGTCGAAGCTCTCGGTCGCCGGCGTGAACTGAGCCGGGGTCTCGGAGGGCAGGCCGGGATACTTGACCTGCGGCGATGGATCCCGCGCGGACAGGGATCCGGACGCCGGAAGAACGCCGACGACGGCCACGAACAGGATCAGTATTCGGGCGGCAGTCAGAAGATAACGATGCGGGGCTGGATTAGACATGGGGATCACTCCAAATCATCATTCAGAGACGAAACGTATGTCGAGGCCGGGGGTCGGGTGGAATTTCGGGACGCCGGATCCATGATATCCTCGGTGTGCCTCTCTCGTGTTGTGATTATGCCCATCCTCATCTTCATATGCAATATCCCGTCCCCCCTCTTTGACATTCCTCGGCCTCCAATTTAAGATATGAATACGGCAGGCTCTCCGCAGTCGTCACGGTATGGGACGAACGGTTCGACCTTGAATCGACTGAAGTCTGGCCTTATCCTCTTCGGGTTGGCGGCGGGGTTCGTCCTTTCCCTTGGGCCCCGGGATGAGGGCCCGTCCTCCCCGAAACCGTGCCTCGATTGCCACCAAGACGTGACCCTGGCGGGCACGGTCCATACGGCCCTCGCCTGCACCGACTGCCACGCCGGATTCGACCGGCGCGAAGGGAGCCCGCCCCATCAAGCCAAAAAGAACCTCCCGCCTCCGACGTGCGGGGCCTCCTGCCACGAGGCCCTTCCGGGTTCGCGCCCGGGCGTGAGTCCGGAATCCTATCCCGACAGCGTCCACGGGCGGGCCTACCTCGAGCGCGGGGTCCCGGAAGTAGCCAAATGCTGGGATTGCCACGGCCGCCACATCATCAAGCCCGCGGCCGACCCCGAATCCCTGGTCAATCGGCGCCATATTCCCCTCACCTGCTCTCGTTGCCACGATGACATGGCCGTCGTCCTCAAGTACAACATCCACGCCGAATCCCCCTACCAGGTGTACCGGAGGAGCGTCCACGGCCGCCCGTCCGGCGAGGGCGGAGCCGATTTCGCGGCGGTTTGCACCGACTGCCATGGGGCCCATGATATCCAGGGCGTCGGCATGTTCCCCCTCAAAGCGGCGAGACCCGAGACCTGCGGCGCATGCCATGCCCCCGCCCTCGAGGAATACTCCCGCAGTATCCACGGCCGGGAAGCTCTCAAGGGGAACCCCGATGTCCCCTTGTGCGTGGATTGCCATGGCGAGCATACGGTCGCCGAAGCCGCTTCTCCGGGCTCCCCCACGGCCAAGGCCCGCATCCCCGATACCTGTTCCGCCTGTCACGCCAGGCCCGAGATCATGAGAAAGTACGGCGTGCCCGAGGACCGCATCGCGACCTTCATCGAGAGCTATCACGGCATCGCCGTAGGCATGGGCGGGACCGCCGAGGCCACCTGCGTCGATTGCCATGGGGTTCACGATATCCGGCCCGCCGCGGACCCCGGCTCCATGGTCTTCCCGGCCAACCTGGCACGGACCTGCGGTCAGGCTTCCTGTCACCCGGATATGACGAAGAAGATCGCCGGAACGAAGATCCACAGAGACTACGGCCGCCGGAGCTCCGGCGCGCCTTATTATGTCAGGAGGGTGCTTCTCTGGACCGTGCTCATCCTGACCGCGCTGACCTTCTTTTATTTACTGCCTTCCCTTATCCGGAGGGGGCGAGGCCGGAAAGCGCCATGAGAATATGGGCTGCGATCACGGCTCTGACTGCGGCCTTGGCGCTCTTCGGCGCCCCGGCGCCCGTTCAGACCGGACCGCCGGACGAGGACTGCCTGGTCTGCCACGCCGACCCCGACCTGAAGGGGGCGCAGGACCGGCCCGTGTTCGTGGACGGCGCCAAGTTCTCTGTCTCGGTCCATGGTTCGGCGGGGATCTCCTGTGTCGATTGCCATACGGACCTGGAGGGCTTCTCCGATTTTCCTCACGCGGAGGATCTCCGGCCGGTCGCCTGCGCTTCATGCCATGACGCCGCCGCGGCCGCTATCGCCAAGAGCGCCCACGGCCTGCCGCACGCCGGTCCGATGCCCTTCGCCGTTCAATGCCAGGACTGCCACGGCACCCACGAGATCCTATCCCACGAGGACATGGCCTCCCGGACCTTCGCCCTCAATATCCCGGACACGTGCATGTCCTGCCATCTCGAAAGGGTTAAGGCCAGGCGCGGCCCGGCCTTCGTCGGGCAGTATCTTAAGAGCGTCCATTTCCGGGCCCTGTCCGAATCCGGCTTGAGAGTGGCCGCGACCTGCGTCTCCTGTCACGGAGGGCACGACGTCCGGCCCGTGGATGCGGCCGGCTCAAAGGTCTCCCGGGCGAAGATCATCGAAACCTGCGGGGAATGCCACGTGGGCACCGAGCGGGATTACCTCGAAGGCGTCCACGGCAAGGCCTACGTCAAGGGAGTCCGGGACGTGCCTGTCTGCACGGACTGCCACACGGAGCACGATATCCGGTCCCCCAAGGACCTGAAATCCGGCGTCTACGCTACAAGGGTGGCCGCCGTCTGCGCCCGCTGTCATGACGACGAGCGGCTGGCGCGGCAATATGGCCTGCTGACATCCCGGTTGAAGACCTATGCCTCTTCCTACCACGGCATGGCCTCGAAGGCCGGCGAGACCCGCGTCGCCAACTGCGCGAGCTGTCACGGGCACCACGACATCCGTCCCTCGAACGACCCGAAGTCATCCATCAACGCGGCCAATATCTCCGCGACCTGCGGGGGATGCCATCCGGGCGCCGGCGCGAACGTCGCCAAGGGTCGCGTCCACGTCGTATCGGAGAGGACCGAGAACCGCCTGGGCTACACCGTCAAGGTCGTCTATCTTGTCGTCATCGGCGGGCTCCTGTCCGTGTTCCTGGCGTTCATCGCCGCCGACCTTTACCGCCGCCTGAGGAGCCGATGGACGAAATGACCGGGCGCGGCCTCATCCGCGACGACGAGGTCTTCCTCCGGATGAACCTCGTGGAGCGGATCCAGCATTGGGTCCTCATCCTCTCGTTCACCCTCCTCGTCCTGACCGGCCTTCCCCTGATGTTCTACGAGCTGCGCCTCTTCCGGGCGGTCTTCGCTTATGGCCGCGTCTTCTACATCCGGGGCATCGTCCACCGCGTCGCCGCCGTCCTGCTCATCGCCGACATCCTCTGGCACTTCGGCTATACGATCATGACGCGTCGGGGCCGCAAGAACTTCCGCGAGCTCGTTCCGGGTCCCAAGGATGTCCGCGACGCCGTCGCTCTTTTCGGCTACAACGTCGGACTCTCGGGCTGGCTTTACCGGAAGGGGGTCCTCCGGCGGTTCATGGACAGGCACCCCTTCTGGAAGTTCGAAAAGCCGCCCGACTACGGCCGCTACAATTTCGTCGAGAAGCTCGAGTACCTGTCGGTCGCCTGGGGCTCGCTGGTCATGATCCTCTCGGGCTTCTTCATGTGGAACGTCGAGCTGTCACTCAGCCTCTTCCCTCTATGGGTCCTCGACATCTTCGTCATCGCCCACGGCTACGAGGCGATGCTGGCCTTCCTGGCGATCATCATCTGGCACATGTACAACGTCCATCTCAATCCCGAGGTCTTCCCGATGAGCCGGATCTGGCTGGACGGCAGGATCACCGGGCATCAGCTGAAGACGCTCCACGCTCTCGAATATCGGAAGATCGAGGCGGAACGCCGGAAGGCCCTGGAGTCTGCAGGAGCCGAAAGCCCCGGTCAAAGCTTGATCGTATAAACCCCACCCCGTTCGACGGCGGTCATGTACTTGAGCTCCAGGTCGACACCGTCCCCGGTGATCCGGACGACCATCTCGTTGTCCGCGATCTCGGGGGCCGTCTTGAGGCCGGTTATGATCAGCCTGGTCAACCGACAGCCCGGGTCGAAATATGTCAGGCACGACTGATCCATGATCCTCAGGCTTCCGCTCTCGCCGGCGGCGGAGAAGACCATCCGATGATAGACCCCGCCGTCCTCCAGGATCTCCATCTCCAGCGGCTCGAAAAGCCGGATAGCCAGGGGATTCGACGAAGCATCGAGCTCCACCCGGAATCCCGTCCTTCGGTCGAACGCCTCGACCTCCTTCTTCTTCTTCCCTTCCCAGACCTCGATATCCTCGCCGGCTTGGATCTTCAGGCGGTCGATATCATCTGAGGCGAACCGTTCGGCGTCGACGGAGATCCGGTCGACGGCGCTTTTCAGGATATCCTCCAGGTAGAGGGAATCGTTTTCCTCCAGGACCGACTTCCATCCCGGATCCAGTCTGTCGAGGATCATGGCCATCCACCGGCCCTCGACGTAGCCCAGATCCCTCACTCCGGCCGGAGCGATCCCGTTGGTGATGGTGGAAGCGTTCAGCGGGTCCAGGCCGCGGACGGTCCGTTCGATGTAATCCGAAAGGCCTTCCGTCCGCTGAAGCTCCTTTTCGTAGACCGAGAACTGAGGCTCGAGCCCGGCCAGGCGTTCCTCCCGGCACGACAGCGCCCGCTTGGCCCAAGCGGCTCTTTCATTCTTATCCGGGGCCATGACGGCTCTCCGAAACGCCTCCTTTTCCCTCCGGCGCAAAAACAATGCTTCCGCCGTTTCCGCCGGATAGAAAAGAAGCACACCGTCGTTTTGCCGCCAGCGGGGATGGCGAATCCTCAGGAAGACGTGGAATTGCTCGTGAACGATGATCCCCGCCATGTCCCGGACGTCGTAGGTCTCGCCGGTTCGCCTCGAGGTCCGGCTGAGGACGCTGGTCGCCGTCCAGGAGTCTCCGATCCTGACGATCGAATTCCCGCGCACCAAAGGATGTTGGCCCGGAAAGGAAAAAGCGGGGCTGTTTTCGTTCGTTTTCGTGAATCCGTCCGGAGCCGTCTTGGACTGGAACAGGTAGGTGTTCAGCCCGTCATAAACGAGAACGGGGATGTCCGAGACGTCGAAATCCGGCCGTGCGGACTTCACGCCTTCGGCTGAAACCCGTTCCATGACCTGAAAGACGTCTTCTACCGCGGCGCTTTGGCCCGCCGGAAATCCGGCGGTCGCGCCGGCGAATAACATGGCCGCGACGCTCGTCATCCGTCGGATCTCCGGGAATTTTTTCATCAAGAGCTCGTACCGGGCAGAATGGGGCATGGGCTTCACTCCGCGAGAGAGAATATCCCGGGCGCCTGATCGAAGTCAAAGGTCGGCCCCCAGGAGCGTCACCCCTCGGAGTGGATCCAGCTCAAGCGAACCGGAGGCCGCAGTCGCTCTTCCGCGTGTCTGGCCGGGGCGGCGCCATGGACGGACGAGGCGTCTCTTTCCACGGCCGCGCGCATGCGCCTGAGCGTCTCCGTATCCGGCAGGAACGGCGTCGCGTTTTGGGTCTTGGCCAGGAGCCGCGTGACGAGGGACGGGCGCCGGCTGGAGATCCTATCGAGCGCAAGGGCCAGGCGACGGATATCGGCCTCGTCGTTTTCCAGTCCGAGGCTGACTCGGACCAGCCCGGGCAGAACGGACCTTGTGATCCGGGGGGCGAACATCATTCCGAGGTTCGACAAGGCTTCCCGCGCCGAGGATATGCGCAGGAGCCGCTTGACCAGGATATGGGCGCAATGACATCCCGTCCGGACCCCCAACCCGGCCGTCTCGGCCAGCTCTTCGGCCGCGAGATTGTGGGGAACGTGCTTCAAGCCGAAGCTGATGACCCCGAGCCTCCGGGCGACGCGCGGCGAATCCGGATCCGTGATCCCGTAGATCCGGACGCCGGGCACCGACGCGAGTTCCCGCAGGGCCGTCCGGGTCAGCTTCAGTTCTTCCTCATGGACGATGTCCATCCCGATCCGTTCCAGAAGATCGATGGCCTTGCCCAGGGCCGCGACTCCGGCAACATTCTCGTCCCCGGACTCCCGCGCGGCTTCGAACGTCTCGTCCCCTGCGCGCCATAACCCCTTCCTCAGGATGAGGCCGCCCGTGCCGAACGGCGCGTACATCTTGTGGCCCGAAAAGGCCAGCCCGTCGATGCCGTCGGCCGCCATCCGGATCGCCCGATGGGCCGCAAGCTGGGCCGCATCGACGAACACCAGCGCTTCATAGCGATGAGCCATCCGGCAGATCTCGGCGAGGTCGGGGCATGTCCCGAGGACGTTCGAGGCGCCGCTCACGGACACGACGCGGATCCGTTTCCGCCCGTGGGCCCGGTCCACGTTGTATTCCCTGAGGAGGCGCTCCATTTCCTTCAGGTCCGGGAACCCCTCGCCGTTCACGGGCGTCCGGACCAGCGTGACGCCCTCGGCGAATCGCCAGGGGAGCTCGTTCGAGTTATGCTCCGCGAGCGTGTTGAGCACGACGGTCTCGCGCTCTTTGGCGCGGTGCGGGGGCAAACCGCCGCTGCAAAATCCCCCCCCAAGCCCCCCTTTTCCAAAGGGGGGAAATCCCGGATCAGGGCCTTGGCCGCGAGATTGATGGCCTCCGTCGTGTTCGAGGTGAAGATCACGTCGTAGCGGTCGGCAGGCGCTCCGAAGAATCCGGCGCACTGGGCCCGGACGGCGGCCACGAGCTCGGCCCGCCGGTCCTCCGGCAGCCTCCAGGCCTGACGCGCCGCGTCCCACACGGCGCGGAAGGTCGGCGTGCTCGCGGCGTTGTCGAGGTGGACATACGGCAGAAAGCCTCCTGAAGTCGGAACCGGGCGGCCGCGCCCGATCGTCGTCCGCCTGAGCCGCAGGAGGAGCTCGCGGCCGGTGAATTCCTGGAGGTCGTCCCGGTGCAGGATCTCGTGCGGCGCCGCCGTCTCAGAGGCGCCTGGCTGAAAAGATCGGATCCCGAAGCTCCGCGCGAGCTCGAGGCCCCGCGCAAAGGCGACGGCGTTGATGACGGGCGGAGTCCCGGCCTCGAAACGGTCCGGCGCGCCTTCCCAGACGACGGATCGCCGCGAAACCATCCTGACCGTTCCGCCGCCCGTTTGGAACGGGACGCCCTTCGGGAGCGCGCGGGAGCTGACGATCACGGCCCTGAGGCCCAGGGGAAGCCCGAGGTCGCGGCTCGATAGAACGAGCGGACGGGCGGGGCGCGCGGCGGCTTCGATGGCGGCGGCGCGGGCCGGCGTGCAGAAGACGACCGTAAATCGGCTTCTATCAAGGCCGCAGACGTCCAGGACCGTGTCCCGGGCCCGCTCGTAAAGAAGGGTCGAGGCCATCGAGTTGTATCCTGCTCCCCGGTGAACGTTGGAATAGGTCTCGAGGGCCAGACCGACGCTTGCCTCGAGCTCGGCAAAAGCGGCTTCTCCGGGACTCTGCGGCACGACCTCGTCGCAAGGACGCGTGCTCTCCTGGGGATCCGGGCGGGCGATCACGGTCATGTTCACGGCGACCTCCTTCATCCGATCAATAGAACAGCGGAATGAGCTTCCTGACCCGGCTTTGATAGGCAGTGAACGGCTCGCCATACGCCCGGCGCAGTCCCTCTTCCTCGAAGGCGACGAGACTCGGGATGAGCCCCGCATAAACGCAGAAGAGCGCGAAGATCGCCAACGACTGGGTGACGAACGCCAGGCCCAGCGAAAGGCACAGGACCGACGTATACATCGGGTGCCGCACCAGCCCGTAGGGTCCGGACAGGAGCAAGCGATCCGCCGGCCGGGGGGACTTCCCGAGAACCTGGAAATGTCCCCGCATCGTCACGAGTGCCCAGCACATCAGAGAGTTCCCGGCCAGGCAAAGCAGGAGCCCGCCGATCTCGAGACCCAGGTGCCACGGGCTCCGCCCCGGATCCAGGACCGTCGGGTCGAGAGTCTCCCATCTCCGGGCCACCAGCAGGATCGTGACCGCCGGGCTCACGGCCAGCAGGAAGAACAGGTTGAAGACGTGCGTGAACCAAAGGAAGGAGCCTCCTTCCGGTCTGCCCTTCAGGAAGGAGCCCGTCGCCCATCGCTTGACGATGAGGAAGATCACCGACGAGGCCAGGATCATGGTCCCGGCGAGCCTGGGGTCCAGGGCGTACATGACCATTCCTCCGCGGCCGTCACAGGGCGCCGGGCGCGCCTTCGCTCTTACGGGGCGCGACAGCGGCCTTAACGACCAGGGCGACCCCCAGGACGATCAGCAGGGCCGGCCAGAACGGAAGCTCCCGGCCGAGGACTGCGACCGACGCCGGAGGCGAAGGCGACGAGGCCCAATGCGATGCCGAAGCCGCTGACTTTGATCCCGCGGACGCGCCGCGCGGCGTTGAGCCCGAGGAGGATCAGTCCCGCCCCGGCCAGCCACGTGCCCTCGGGGATGAGCCCGAGGGAGCCAGCCACAAGCCCCCGGTCATGATCAGGGCCAGGGCCACGGCGATCTCGTCGAAACGCTTGCTTGTCGTGTTCATTTCGATTCCTCCCGTCCTCAGGCCTGCGGCGCGGCCTTGGCGTTGCGGGCGCGGAGCTCGGCCTGGTACATCTTCCAGCCGGGCCACCACGTCGCGTGCCACCGGTGGATGCGCCCGAAGAGAGAGCGGGGCTTCCGCGCCCCCCTGCACCCGATGGGGCAATCGGCGCACTTGTGAAGCTTCATAAGGGATTCGATCATTTCACACCTCCATTTGAGTTTTCTTTTCCGTGGTCTTCCTTCCTCGGGGGCCTCCTGGGGCCCCTTCCGGCCTTCCCGGCACCGCTCCGCCCAGGTTCTCATCATCTCTTCGCTGAGAGAGCCGATCCCCTGTTCGCCCAGGATCTTCTCCATCATCTCGGCGCAGGGGGCCTCTTCGAAGCAGGTGCTGGCCTGACTCCGCTGATCCTTGTTCTCTTTCATGCCTTGCCTTCTCTTTTTCATCGGACTTCGCCTATCTCTTTTGCGGAAAGCGTGCCAAGGAGGAGATGCGGGACGGCCGAAAGGGAAACCGCTGGATAACCGATTGATATCAAAGATTATAAGGTCGCGCGACGCGAATTCAGGGAAGGAGGAGAAGGCGCAGCCGAGGTTACCGGAAGTAATGGGCCGAGCTTCGGATATTACCTTTGGTAACGATCTCGCCCTGGGACTGCCGGCGTTTAGTGGCTAACCAGTTCCACGACCTCCATGATGGTCATGAGAGCAGCAATGAACCCAAGGATAGTAGCCATTATCACAACGAATGAACGATCCTTGAACTTGATGAGGCTAACGGCTCCGCTGATGAAAGTTGCTAACGCAGCAATCATCATACATGTTCCCGTAATGCGCATGGGGAGGCTCCCAGGCGGGCTGCCCAGAAGACGCCCCTCGAGGATAAGCGCGATCAAAAACACGAGAAACAAGGCCATAAATACGCCGGCCCATTTTCCGAGTCTTGTTTTGGGCATCATTTCCCCCCCAGGGCCCTTCCGGGCTTCCCCGATTTCGGCCATCTGCTTGATCGGGCTCAAGCTGGACACGCCGAAGACTAATTCTTTCCCGGCTTCTGGAGATTCCAGCGCTTCCGTTTCTCCCAGAGGTTCTTCCGGCTGATCCCCAGGATCTCGGCGATCTGCTCTTCGGAATGGTCCTTCTGCAGGGCGAGGATGGACTGTCGGGTGTATTCCTCGATGGAGACGCAATCGCGGGGGCTTCCCTGGGCACCGGCTCCGGCGACGAGATGAGGAGGAAGCTGTTCGGGGCGGATGGGATTTCCCTCGTCGGTGAGGTGCAGGGCGTATTCGATCACGTTCTCCAGCTCTCTCACGTTTCCCGGCCAGCCGTAATTCATGAGCGCCCTCAGGGCTTCCGGCGAGAGCCCGGTGACGTTTCGGGAATGCGCGTCGCAGAGACGCTGGAGAAGGTGGGCGGCGAGCGGCGGGATGTCCTCCTTCCTTTCGCGGAGCGGAGGCAGGAAGATGGGGATGACGTTCAGGCGGAAGAAAAGGTCTTCGCGGAACGATCCGTCCCGGACGGCCTCTTCGAGATCCTTGTTCGTGGCCGCGATGATCCGGACATCGAACTTCCGGACCTTGGTGTCCCCCACCCGGCGGCTTTCCCCTTCCTGGAGGAAGCGAAGCAGTTTGACCTGCGCCGCAGGGGGGATCTCTCCGACCTCGTCCAGAAAGAGCGTGCCGCCGTCGGCCGCCTCGAGGAAGCCTTGATGGTCCCTGACGGCCCCGGTGAAGGCCCCCCGGACGTGGCCGAACAGCTCCGATTCGATCAGGTTCTCCGGGATCGCGCCGCAATTGAGCGCCACGTAGGGCTTGTCTTTCCGGTCCGAATTGAAGACGATGGCCCGGGCGATGAGCTCCTTTCCCGTCCCGGATTCCCCGGAGATCAGGACCGAGCTCGTCGTCGAGGCCACCCTTTCGATGAGGCGGAAGATCGCTTTCATCCGTTTGGACTGGGTGATGATGTTGTGGAACTGGGCCTGGCGTTCGATCTCCCGGCGGAGCGTCATGCAGGTCTCCGAGAGCCGCATCTGTTCCGTCACGTTGCGGTGGACTTCCACGGCGCCGATGATCGTGCCCTCGGAATCCCTGTAAGGTCCCGCGAAGACCTCCATCCAGAGGATGTTCCCGTTCGGAAGCTTGATGTCCCGGAGGGCTTTCCTGGGCTTCCCGTCCTTCAGGACATCCAGGATCATGCAGTTTTCGCAGGGCTCCTTGCGCCCGCGATAGGCCTCGTAGCACGTCTCGCCGACCTTTTCTCCGTAGAGCTTCCGGACCGGCTCGTTCTGGAAGATGACCTTCAGGTCCCTGTCGATCACCGTGATGGCATCGCTGACGGTGTTCAGCACGGCCTTGAAGAGCGGCTCACCTTGGAATGACAGGGGATCGGCTTTCATATCATCTGCCAGGGGACTGTGCTGTGTCTTCGAGGGATAAGACCCCTGCCTTCTGACCGGGAGTATATGGGCGAGAAAATCGGGTGTCAAGGGCGGTATCGGCCTTCAAACAGGGGAACAAAAACTCAGCGGGATACGTAACTTCAATTGAAACGCAAAATGACCATCATCATGAAGGAGAGAACGATGAAACGCATAATGATCGCCGTCAGCCTGGCCGTCCTGGTTTTCGCCCTAGGCTCCCGGTCACAGACCCCAGCCCAAACGAAAACAGGGACTACGGAACAGGAACTGCTGGACCTTTTTGAGGACTGGATGAATGCCGAGGTCAAGGGCGACATGGATTTCATTGACCGGTTCCTCGTGGAGGACTGGTTGGTGACAGACCCTGTGGGCAACGTCTGGACCAAGGCCCAGTTTCTTGGAGGCCTGAAGTCCGGGGAGGGAGCGGTTAATATCCTTTGTGCTCGACGGCATGAAGGCCCGGATCTATGGAGATACGGCGGTGGTGACCGGCCGCATGACCGCCAAGCAGACCTTCCAGGGACAAGATATCAGCGGCCAGTATCAATGCACAGACGTGTTGATCAAGAACGCGGGCCGGTGGCAGTGTGTGGCCACACACCTCTCAATGATAATGCCGAAGTAGGTCGAGAAAACCTTGACTTAATCTGCCCGCCAAGACCGTCGTCTCGTTGTGGGTTTTAGCCAGAAGCCGCGTGATGAAGGACGGGTGCCGCTTTATTGATATCTGTCTAGACGTGCTTTTGTTTTAGCGAGAGCATCTGAAACCGTAGGGCCGGTCAAAAGGAGATCAAGCATAGCCCAAACACGCCCACTGGGATAAACATCGCCGTTCTTGATCACTTTGCTCGGGATAATCGCTGGCCCTAAAGAGTAATAAAAAAATGCTCCCTGCCAATGATTAGCGGCAAGCTCCTTCATCACTAAATGCAGGTCATCAACCCGCCGCCAAGAATCAATATGATGGATCCTTTGCAGCTTTCCGCCGTAACGAAAGCCCATATAATTAGGGGGATTGGACGGCCATCCTTTCGCAATTGGATGAAAGTACTTACGCTTCTTCTCGACTATATCAATCCAGGAGATAGTGCTTTTTTCGGGCGTCCCGGAGCCAAGAGAGACTACATAAACCATGTTCGAAAGTTGATTTTGCATATTTACTATCCTCATCAAATAAAGCCGCAATTGCCTTAAAATGGACTTCTCGGAATGAGGGGCTTTCCCTATATTATCTACTAATCGATCTATATCTTTCCAACTTAGGAACTTAATAGGAACACCTAAAATGTTCTCCGGCAGAATTGACCCGGCATATTCATGTGAACACTCAGACATCACTACAACGGAGTTCCGTTTATCCTTATCGGACTTTAGCCTTTTCGCATATTGACGAAGCTGCCCCTCGCCAGGAAGACTCCACCCTCGCTTAGCTTCAATAATTATGTGATAACCCTTTCCTCTAATTTCAATGTCCGTGATGCCGCTTTCTCTCTTATATTCTTGAAGCTGGATAACATCTTCCTCGGAAGCGGCCGCTTCAGGGACGAGCTTATCAAGCAGAACGCTTAAAAACGCGCGGCTGTTAGCCAGCGCCCAGCCGATGCTATAGGTGATATCATTCTCATTCTTGCCAAGAAGCTCAAAAACGCTGTCGATCTGCTTCCCGTGCAGATTTAGGTTAGCCATATTCACCTCCTCGATTCTGAGCCCAGGTATATTCAGACTTTCCCCGGAGTTTCTCAGGCCCTGTCTACTGAAGTTATCGACTTAAGAGCTATCAATATTGCCATTAATTATTTCTTATTAAAGTCCTTAAAGCAATTCGAGAATACTTTAACGATCTCTTTTAAAGCCGTACCAGCTTTGGTAGCTTCAAGGATACTGCCTACGATTGTTTCTATAATATCAAAATTCTTTTTAAGTACCCCTATCACCCTTTTTTCTTTTCGATAACTGATTTGCTCCGCTTCTTTGTTACCAGGTATCTTAGACAATTCCTTAGAGGCCCAGAGAAGTGGCAACAGTTTCATTTTGAGTTCAGGGCCGTCCAAGCCATGCCGTTGTGCATCCTCATAAGTAAGCTCATGGACTCGCGCTTCAGCCTTATCAAGGCGTATCTTAATGTCAGGCCAAGCATCCTTGATACCCAGAAGGACCTCCTTATCGACGAAACGAGCCCAATCCGGGCCAACCGATATGCGCCCTATGGAGCTTTCTCCCCGATCTTCCTGGATGACCAGCGCTATTAGGGTTCTTAAATAAGCAAGCACACCAGTGAGCTTCTCCCGATAATTCGCTTCATCAGGAATAATAAAAGGATAAAATTCGGACATTTCGATTCCTCCTATAAAGTAGACGCGGCTTGGGCAGGGACATTCCAGCCTTCGACCTCGACCCTCAGCGGTTCCTTGGTCGGGGTCTCTTCGATGGATCTCCAGGTGATTTCCCGCGACTCGCCTGGCAGGAGGGTCAGGAAGTCGTCGCTCCAGAAGCTCGGTAGGATCTCCTTGCCGCCCCTCGAGACCCGCAGGTGAACGAAGAATGCGGGGGCTTTCCCGCCGTTTTTCAGCCGGACCCGGACTCCTTGTCGGCCTTCGACGAGTCCGCGCTTCGCCGAGATTTCGAGGCCGGCCGGAGGAAGGGAGGCGAGGAAGCCGAAGCGGCCGTCCGGCGACAGCCAGTAGAAGTTGTCCGAGACGAGCTTCCCTTTTTCGAAGAGCCGCAGAGCCGCGAATCCGGTGCCTCCGGGCGGGAGCAGGCCGGCGGATGGGCTGTCGGGCGCGGACCGGGCATCCTCCCGAGCGGAAGCGGCCGGGACCTCCCGCACGGAACCCGCGGGGACGTCGATCGTCGCCGATGACTCCCGCGTCAGCTTGAACGCCGGGTCATAGATCCGGATCCGGGCTTCGAGGTTTCTCCGGTCTTCGCGCGTCGCGTTGACGACCCAGGCGCTCCCATTCGAAGGATCGAGCTGGATGTGAAGAGGCTCGCAGGCCTTCTTGATGAAATAATAGCCGGCGTGGGGCCGCAGGTACCAGTCGTAGATCTGCCAGCTCACGCTCGGCCAGGCGGGGTTCCCTTTCCAGAGCATAACCCCGGAGGTCTTCAATCCCGCCTGATTCACGGCCTCGAAAAGCGCCCGGTAGCTTTCGGCGTTGACGAGCTGGGCCTTGCGGGCGTAGTCGGCCAGGTTCGAGGGCTCTCCGTAACGCTCGCGGATCGCCTGGTCGTAGAGACTATATTTACCGTTGTCCTCACAGGCGTCGTGATAACCCCAGACATCGTTGAGCGGGAATTTCACGGCCGGGTCCGGTTCGGGGGGAAGGAACTCGCCCAGGCTTTCGAGGAGGGGCACGGACGGGATCCCGGCCTCGTTCTTGAACAGCCAGTCCTTTCCGCCGGCCACGAGACGGGCGTATTGCCCCGGATCCACCCAGTAGTACGGTCCTCCCGAGTAGGTGCCGGCGGGCCCGTTATCGGGCCAGGAAAGCCCCCAGCCCTTCGGCGGCTCGCGGTAGCCCGAGGAAGGGATGAAGGGACGGGTTCCATCGAGCCCGGCCACGATGTCGTCGCGGAGCGGGCGGTAGATCTCCTCCCGCGGATATCCCTCGTTTCCCGCCGTCCAGACGAGGAGCGACGGATGGTTCCTGAGCTTCTTCACTTGGGCGGCGGCGTTCGCGAGAAACGCCCCGGCGTCGTAGGGGTAATCCGCACTTCCCTTGTCCCAGGTTCCCTGGCAATCGCCCGTAATCCAGAAGTCGTGCCAGACGAGGAGCCCGAGCTCGTCGCAGAGGTCGAAGAACTCCCCGCGCGGCGTCGTCCCTCCGCCCCAGATGCGGACGAGGTTGAGATGGGCTTCCTTCCAGAGGGAAAGCTCCCTGCGCAGGCGCTCCGGGGAGTGGTTGAGCATCATGTCCGGCACCCAGGCGGCGCCGCGAACGGGGATTCGGACGCCGTTGACGAAGAACTCGCGGCGGGCCCAGCCGTCGACGGTCTCCGCCCGGCTCGAGAACTCGCGGATGCCGAAGGGGATCCGCTCCGATGCGGAGACGCGCCCGTCGATCTCGAATTCGAGCTCCAGTCGATAAAGCGCCGGCCGGCCGAGGCCGTTGGGCCACCAGAGGTCGGGGCCCTTGATCTTCAGCTCCGGCTCGGTTTGGGGAGCGAATTGGATGTTCGACGTCGCGCGTGCGGCGAGAGAGACTTTTCGCGTGATGACGGCGATCTCCTTGCCGCCGCCGGCGGGCGGGAAGACGCGGATGATTAGCGTTCCTTCCTGGGGCGCATCGGAGACGTTGCAGACGTCGGCTCTGACGATGATGTCGGCCGTCGAAACGTCGGGCAGGGGCAGGTCCGTGACGACCTGGGGGTCGCGGATATCGACGGGCCCGGTCGCCGAGACCTCGACGTCCTGCCAGATGCCCATGTTCCGGTCATGGATCTCCGGCATCCAGTCCCAGCCCACCGAGCAATGCATTGTCACGTTCTTTCCGATATCGCCCGTCGGGCCGCCGTTCAGGCCGAAGGGTCCAAAGGCCTTGATCTGGGGCTCGCCGGGCAACCCGGGGAAGTCGAGCGGGAAGACCTTTACGGCCAGGATATTTTCGCCGCCGGGCGAGGCGATCCCGGTGACGTCGAACGTCCATCTGCCGAACATGCCGACGACCTCGTTCGAGCCGGCGATCTTCCGGCCGTTCATCCAGATCTCGGCCCGGTAGTTGATGCCCTCGAAGGTCAGCCAAACCTTCCTGTCGCGGAAATCCTCGGGCACTTGGAACGATGTCCTGAACCACCAGGGATCGGACCAGGGATTCCGGCCGCCGGGAAGATGGCTGAACTTCGCCAGGCCGTATATGCGGTTGAACTCGTCCGAGGCATCGGGGATGCGCATGTTGTTCATGCCGACGTATGGGTCGGGATAGATGGAGTTGCGGACGAGGGCGTTGAGGACGGTCGTGGGAACCGACGCCGTGTACCAGCCTTCAGTCTTGAAATCGGGACGGGAGATCGGCTCGCCGTTTTCCCCGGCTAGGACCGAACGTCTGGAGACGCCAGCCGTCGCGGAGGACGATCGTATTTGCCGGAGGCTCATTCTGCGGCTCGGCTGAGGCACAGAGTGCCGGACAGACGGAGGCCATGATCAACGAGACCGAAACCAGAATAACTCTCACCTTGACCAAGCCGTCCTGATGTCTCATACGGGGCCTCCATGTCCATAAAGCGTCTATCCCAGTTCTCGAAGCGGGCTCGATGCGATTCTAAGCCATCCGTCAGGCTCGTACAACAGGGCTGGACAAGGAAGTAAAGCAGGGGCGAGGGATACAATTCTAAAATTGTGTTCTTGGCCCGGCGTCCGATTCGTCGTTACTCAGGATAAGAATTATTTGAGGATATTGCGGGGGGGATTCGATTACATGACCTGCGGGTTTTCAGAAAGTCGGCAGCTTACCGTCTTTCTCTCGTCTGTGGTACGTTTCGCTCTCATCGCACCTATTGATGATGTTTCCCATATGCCAGTAAGTGCGGCCGTTATAGTCATAATACTTCTGGGTCATCTTGTAGAAATGAGAAGGATAGCCGTTCGCATCAATAAAGCATGCCAACTGGAGGAACAATTCGCCATCAACCTTTTCCTGAACGATGTATTCGTGCGGCCAGGTCTTCGCGTAGGTTTTTGCGAAGGTCCAAGGCGTTCTTTCGATGAATTGCTTCAGGTTTTCCGGTAATGGAAGGGTAGGAGTTTCCTCTTCTGGGGCGCGTCGATTTCCCGTTTCGGGCAAAGTATCTATCCTCCTCACCACGCCAATAGCTTATCGTCAGCCGGTCGGGGCTGCCTATTTCAGGAGCCTCATGACATCTATGATCTGCGCAGCAATACTATCAACGGCTTCCTTTTCCTCCGTATTAAAGGGGAGAAACAGCGGGATTACGGGAACATCATCGTCTTCATTATCAAAAAGGAGCCTTGGGGGGTCTTCTCGCGCCAGGCTTTCTAGGCCATTCCGAAGACCGGATGTCACTTGCCATCCCTCGCTTGTTTCCTCTTTAACATTAAGCCACAAGGGGGTTTCGCGCCATTTTGCCCAATAAGAGGCGTTAAAATGGATCAAGCATCCATAGCCGGGAATCCGCATATATCTTCCATACCAGTTCTCGGCAGCAGTTGCCTTAAGTCCCTTGACAGAGCCAATATTCCTCGCAACCAGGTTGTCGGTCACCAAATTGACAATGCGATTGAATTGGGCAATTCGCTTTCCCAGATTAGAACTAAGCTCTTCTGCCGCCAACGGGATAAAGGCCTCTTTGTCTTGCTTCTCACAAAGCCCAATAAGCTGCTTAACATCAGCGGCAATGTCGTTATTGCCTTCGGTCTCGACAGAACGCAAGATATACAAAAGAAGGGCTCTCCAACTTAAGATACCTATCCAGACATTATCCTTCGCTTTTGTTGTCCAATATTCGGGATTAATCTGCTTCGTGGTAGAAAAAATGCAATCCGCCAGCTTGCATCGCCTTAAGATTTCTGCCCAGAGCGTCGGCAGCCGTCTCGATGGTGCCAGGAAAACTAGCATGGCTTGTTTATCGTTGGAAAGCGTTTTCAAGTATTTATTGGGTTGAGAGTCAGTCAATCCTGCCCAGAACTTCGATTCGATTATCAGAACTATCTTCCCCTCGCTATCCTTTGCCTGAATATCCGGAATAGATTCTTCTTCGCCAGCCCTCTGAGTCTGTATCGTTAGATTCTCATTTAATAAGATACCCGCTTGCCTTAAGAAGTTAAGAAGAGCATTTTTGGCTTCGGGAGCTTTGTTTACTATATAGGCCAGGGCTTCTGTAGCAATGTTCTCTACCTGACCGGTAAACCTTTCCGCAATATGGCCGAGGAGTGTTTCATTATTCATTGCGGAGCCCCCTTACAGCCCTTTATAACTCCAGGGACAGTGAGAGTCAACCAAAAGACTCCAGAAGAGACCGCCGGGAATGTGTGAGAGGCTATTTCTTATTGACCAAGAAGGCCGATCATATATTCATGGTTTTCGTTCTCTCTCTATCCTCAAGAAGACGACCGGGCCACCAGCTCCCTTGTATCTTCAATAAAGATTCGCGCATCTTCCCGGGAAAAGCCATTTCGCGGGTGTATTGCCTTGTTCCGAAGCCGCCTGAGCCCGTCCAATAATCCAAATTCCGACTCAAGCCCCCCATTGGAGCATAGCCACTCGATTTTTGCCTGTATCTGTCCTTTCTTAGTGGAGACCTCTAGTCCAATGTGCGGTGGACACTCAGCGTTTAGGATTCGCTCGAATGCGATAGCTGTCCAATAACCTGCCGTCTTATGATCATCCTTTGCATAATAAAGCTCAGCAATTCGGAGAGGATCCTGCGCATAGAAGTCGAGCACCTCTCCGGGTGTTAAACACTCAGGGAGATTCAACGCAAGAATTTGTACTAGCCCTTTTTGGATCTTGCCTTTTAGCTTCGTGGTCGCCCAAACGATGATATCAACATCCGCGACCCTTGTTACGCCGTAGCTTCTCATCAATGTTCGCATAACACGGACATAGTTCAGATACTCCTCTGTGTCGTCTCTGCCGCGTTCTATCCGCAGTGCCTTAAGGAGAGGCCTTGAATAAATTGCGTAGTGCTGAGGATAAACGAACCTCAAAATTATGGATACAAGTGAAATGTTCTTAAGGATGGCATCCAGGTCTCCAATAATGCGTTCTTCCTTATCTGGGAGCTGGCTCAGCCAGCCTGCAGTTTCGGACAATCGAGCTGCAATCTGATGCTCTGCCGGCCACATCCAGTATGCGCTGAAAGGCCAACAGCGGTCATCACCGATTGTCAGAAGATCTTTATACTTGAGAGCTTCGCCAATTCTAAGATGGTCAAGCTTAGATTCTATTTGGTAAAAATCGATGTCTCTCCCGTGCCTATGCTTAATAATGTCTTTAAAGAACTTGTCATAATCTGCAAAATTCATGTTCACTCCCTCAGTCTGGCCGGAGTTGTGGTCCCGATCACCTACATGACGCTTCTTCCCCTTCCCAGTCACGAATTCTATCTCTCTAATCAGTAGAAAACAATAATGGGCATCGAGAATCTCCCTTTACTTCTTTCAAGGGGGCGGCGTATCGAATTAAGTGGTGAACAAGGAAAGCCATAGGATCTGTTTTAGGCCCCAATCACCCCCATAATGTACAAGCCCGCCAGGGTAACTGAGTGTTAAGGCTTTTCTTGAGCTGATGGACTTACCAAAGATATCAACGAACCTTTCAACCATCGCAATAGTTCTGTCCTATGATGTGTTCGTGGCCAGGAAGGACCGATCAACGAAGAGGAGCGATAAGCTTATCTAGAAGAAACCTTGGTGATGAATGTTGCCTCGTTGGTTAACTTTTTCTCTTAAAGAATGCCCAGGAGCTCGGTTGCCAGGCCGGGAGGGGCCCATATATAATCCGGTGCGGGGAGAAAAACCATGGATTTCTACGAAGCCGTCACGAGGCGCCGGACCGTCAGGGAGTTCGACCCGAGTCCGGTCGATGAGGCCAAGGTGCGGCGCGCCCTCGCGGCCGGGCTCGCGGCGCCGTCCAATGCCCATCTCAAGAGCTGGGAGTTCATCCTGATGCGCGACCGGGAGGGAAGGCGCAAGGCCGTCGTGGAGGGCCTCAAAGCGCGGGACATAAAGGACAAGGCTCAGATGGAGTCCTTTCTGGCGGCATTCGAGAACGAAACGCTGAAAGAGGTTTACCGGAGGGCCCTCCCCGTGCAGATGACGATGATGCTGGAGGCGCCCGAGGTCCTCGTCGTCTGCTACCGGATGAAACCCCTCGCCTCGTGCAAGACGCTGTTCGAGCTAAATCCCCTGGCTTCGGTCTGGATGTGCATCGAGAACATCTGTCTCGCCCTGGCCGCGGAAGGGCTCTTCGGCTGTACCTACACGCCCTACGACTCGAAGGGCCTGAAGGAGCACCTCGGGGTCCCGGCCGGGTTCGAGATCGCCGCGGTCATCCCTTTTGGCCGCCCCAGGACCGCGCCTGGACCGGGAGAAGACGAAGGCCTCGACAAGAGGATCCATATCGACCGTTGGTGAAATCGTAATTATGATCAACGGCTTCCTCCAAGCCGGTTGACGGGAGCGCACGGCTAATGCTAAATTTAGCGCAGATTTCTATGTTCTAAGGGGTAAGGAGTCGCCCGTGAAGAAACCGTGGATAGGGCTTTTTGCGGCCGTTTTGGGCCTCGCCTTTCTGGCCGTCGCGCCCGCGCAGGCCGGCCAGGAACCTCCCGCGGGCGACCTCGTCGCCCAGGCGAAGGCCCACTTCGAAAAGGGTTTCTACGAGGACACGCCGAAGGGCCATGGCCCCGAAGCGGCGGCCGAGTTCGCCAAAGCGGCCCGGCTGTTCGAGCAGGCCCTGGCCGCGGATCCGAATGACGCCGTCGCGCACAGGCACCTGGCCCGGCTCTATGCGGTGCAGGCGAAGCATCTCCTTGCGGCGAAGCACTACCAGAGGGCCGGGGAAATCGACCTCCTGGACCTCGACGCCCTCGTCCTGGCCGCCTCGGAATATGCCGAAGCAAAGCGCTTCGCGGAGTCCCGGACACTGCTCCAGACGGCCCAGGGGCGCACGACCGATCCCCACGCCCTGAAGTGGCTCCAGGTCTTCCTTAAGAAGCTCGACGATACCGAAGGTTCCAGCAGGAAGGGCAAGTGAGAGCGATCATGAACGCGAAGCTCAACATCGGCAAGGCGTCTTTCGTCGTCGGACTCGTCGCGCTCGCTCTGCTCGCCCTGACGTTCACATCCGCCGAGGCCGGCGCGCCCCGCGGCGCCTATTACAGCCCGGACAATGGCCGCATCCTCTGGTTCATGATCCTCTCGGATACGCACATCGGGACGAGCGGATCGGCGGACGCCGCCAACCTCGCCTGGGCCGTCACGACGGCCAAGGCCGCCGTCGCTCCGAGTTTCATCGTAGCCACCGGAGACCTGACGGACTCCACGAACGGGAACTTCCTGGGGCTCCCGGACGGGCCCCATCAAGAGGAATGGAATGAATACAAGAGCCTCGTGGACCCGTACGTGACGTCGGCCGATTACTTCGATCTGCCGGGAAACCACGACGCCTACAGCGATAGGGACTTCGCCTATTACCTTGCCAACTCCGTGCAGGGACGGGCGACCGGCCGGAAACAGCACTCCTGGACGAGGACGCCCGGCTTCGGGACCTACCATTTTCTCGGCATCAACTCCGCCGACAACACGGGAGCGGCCTTCAGCATCTTCTCTCCTTACGGCGACCATGCCGGGCTTGATGCTGACGAGCTCTCGTACATCCAATCGGAGCTGGGCGCCAACGCCGTCGCGGACCTGACCTTCGTCTTCGGCCATCATCCGGTGACGTCCACGGGGTCCTCCTCCGACACATACCTTTATTACGGGCATCAGCAGTTCATCAGCTACCTGGACGCCTACGCCGCGTCGATGTACGGCTACGGACATACCCACGCCGTGAGCAACGTCCTGTTCGCAGGGAATTCCTATACGGGGCCGATGTCCAACGGAGGGATCTACTATCTGAATCTCGCCTCTCTCGGAAAGGACTCCCCCAACACCATCACCGTCGTCGGGATCGACGGCAACGGGGTCTCCGCCGTCACGCAATCCATCAAGACCTGGCCGGTCGTCCTGATCACGGCCCCGGTCTCTTCGACCCTTGGCGGAGCGGCTAATCCGTATGCCTACACGGTGCCCAACGGGAGCACGAATCCCATCCGCGCCCTGGTTTTCGATACCGTAAACGTAAGCCAGGTGACATACCGTATCGACGGAGCCGGGACCTGGTTCCCGATGTCCAAGAACGCCTCGAACCCCAACCTCTGGGAAGGGATCTGGAACGCCTCCGGGCTCGCGAACGGCAGCCACAAGATCGAGGTCCAGGCCGTGGGAACGACCACCCGGCTTGACACCATCAACGTCACGGTCGCGGGCACGAACAGCGCTCCGGTCGCGACGGACGATTCCTACTCAACCGATCAGGGGACGACCCTGACCGTAGCGGCTCCCGGCGTCCTGGCCAATGATACGGACGCCGATGGCGACGCGCTGACCGCATCGCTCGTCAGCGGGCCCGCGCACGGGCAACTGACCCTCAATGCGAACGGATCCTTCGGCTACGTTCCCGCGGCCGGCTATTCCGGGCCGGACAGCTTCGTGTACGCGGCCTCCGACGGCAAGGGGGGAAGCGCTACGGCGACGGTCTCGATCACGGTCAAGGCCGCCGGGGATACCGTTACGGTGAAGACGGCCACGTTCACCAGAAGGACATCCACGATGGCGGTCACCGCCACGAGCTCGGCGGGAGGCACAGCCGTCCTGACGGTCTGGAACGCCGACCAAACCGTGAACATCGGCACCATGACCTATAAATCAAAGACCAAGACGTACTCCTTCCAGATTAAGGGCATCGCTAATCCGGGAACGGTCTGGGTCAAGTCCAGCAAGGGCGGTTCCGCGTCAAGGACCGTAACGATCAAATAGAGAAGGAGTCCGCGCGCGGGGCCGATCGAGGGCCTAGCCCTCGAGGAACTCCATCGGCACGGCTTTCTGCCTGGCGATGTCCTGGATCCGCCTAAGCGGGCCGCTAAGCTTATTTTCCCTTCTCCAGATGCTCCCGTATCCGGGTTGCCTCGAAGCCTCCTTATGCCAATCGGCGGGTCACCTTTCGGGGTCTTGACAACAACGGCTATTTAGTTCTATATAGTATTATTCTAGATAGAACTAGGAAAGGAGCCTATTCATGTTGACCGCGCTGCTGCTTCTGGCAATGCTTCCGGCTTTCGCCATGATCGACCCGGCTCGATCGGCGGACCCGACCGACGATCCGACGGCCGAAATCATCGCCCTGGAAAAAGCCATGCTCGACCGTTGGGGAACCGGCGATACGGACGGCTTCCTCGGATTGGCCGCCCCGGAAATCACCTATTTCGATCCGAGCTTGGAAAAACGCCTGGACGGACGCGAGGCGTTTGAAAAGTTTCTCGCCCCGCTCAAGGGCACGTTCCGGATCCCCCGCTATGAAATCATCGATCCAAAAGTCCAGGTTTATGGCGAGGCCGCCGTTCTCTCCTACAACATGATCGATTACGATGAAAAGGAAGAAAATGCCTTCCGCATGAATGTCACGGAGGTCTATGCCCGGCATGACGGCCGATGGGCCCTCGTCCATTCCCACTTTTCGATCACCAAACCGCAACTCAAATGAAAAATTCCTGCCTGGACCTGATCGCCTCCTGCCCCGACTTGAGAGAGAAACATTGAACAAACTGCGTCAGGGCGGTTTTCTGATGGCCAGGATCCATCAGGTCTCCGGCCGCGTCTTTGCCGGCCGGTTGCGCGACGCAGGCATCGAAATCAATCCTGCCCAGGGCCGGATCCTGTTCGCCCTCTGGCAGCAGGACGGCATTCCGATCCAAACGCTCAGAGAACGAACGTCTCTCGAGAAATCCACCCTGACCAGCATGCTCGATCGACTCGAAGAGGCCGGCCTCGTCCGCCGCCGGCCTTCTTCCCGGGACCGGCGGCAGATCTTGATCGAGCGCACGGAAAAGGACCGCGCTCTCGAGCGCGCCTACAAGGCCGTCTCCGGGGAAATGGCCGATTTGTACTATCGCGGATTCGGAGACAAGGAAGTCGAACGCTTCGAATCTTATCTCCGCCGCATATTCGAAAACCTGGACCGGGCGGAGAAAGAAGAAAAAGCTTAAAACACCAGGAGGCGCTCGGCCCGCTCAGGGCTCAGCAGCCCCATACCCTCCCTTTTGGCTCCCCTCGGACCGCGCCCGGACCGGGGGAAGACAAAGGCCTGGACATGAGGATCCACATCGACCGCTGGTGAAGCGGAGTCTAACCTTTTAGAAACTCCATCGGTACGGCTTTCAGCCGGGCGATGTCCTGGATCCGCCCCTTGACGTCGAAGCCCGAAGCGCAGTTCACGCCGCACACCTCGCACGACCCGCACCGATCGCCATCCATATCGACGGTATCAAGTGTATGCCTGGCCTGCGCGGCGTTCCGGTATCCGTAGGCATACATATAACTGCGCATCAGAGTGGGGATGTCGAGGTTCGCCGGGCACTGGGTCGCACATTGCCGGCACTGCTGGCAGTAGAGGCCCAGCTCCGGCCGGAGCGACGCAAGCTTCAGGTCCACGAGCTCCTGCTCGGACAGCTTGAGGTCCTTGATCGTCTCGAGGTTCTTCCGCATCTCCTCGATCGAGGTCATCCCGGAAATGATGCTGGAGACGTGCGGATTCTGGAGCACCCACTTCAGGGCGGCGCTTCCGTTGAACGGCTGGGTCCGGTCCTTGTCCGAGGCGCCGCCGGCCGTCGTCTTGAAGGCCAGGATGCCGACCCCGGCCTTGGCCGCGTAGGCCAGGGCCTCGTCCATCGCGTCCTTGTTCTGGATCTTGTAATTGTAAGAGGTCATGACCACGTCGTAGGCCTTGGCGTCGGCGGAGGCCTTGAGGGCGACGTCGCATCCGCTGTGCGTGGCGATCCCGGCGAAGCGGATCTTGCCCTGCTTCTTGAGCGTCGTCATGGCCTCGAGGACGGGGTCGAAGATGATGAACTCCCGCTTCTCCGCGAAGGGCAGGAAGAGCATGTCGATGTAGTCGAGGCCGAAGCGCTTCAGGCTGTCCTCTGCCGTCTTGATGTAAGCCTCGGCCTTCAAGTCCTTCGGCAGGGTGCCTCCCCGGGGATTCGTGCCGTCCGCGGTTGCGGCCGTGCCGATGACGAAGGAGTCGCGCGGCAGGCCCTTCAGGGCCTGGCCCACCAGCCGCTCATTGTTTCCGTGACCATAGTAAGTCGCGGAGAAGAAGAACTTGATGCCCGCGTCGTAGCCCTGGCGGATGAATTCGACGGTGGGGGCTTCTGCCGTGCCCATGCTGATGAGCGGGGTTGCGAGGCCGGTTTTGCCGAGCAGGCGGTTGGGGAGCGACGGGATAGCGCCTGCGGCGGGCGATGGCGCGGCGGGCGAAGCGGGTACCGAGCGCGCGTTCAGGATCCCCGGGGCCACGGCGGCGCCGCAAATCCCGGCCAGTCCTTTTTTCAAGAATTCACGACGACGGTTCTTTATCATAGGCTTTTCCTTTCTTCTGACCTTTGAAACCAAGGTAGCAGAGGCCGGCCGCGCAAGTCAATGTACCCTGGAGAGGGCCTCGCCTCCCTGGACTGAGCAGGGTCGGCCCGGGCACGGGCCCGGCCCCCCTCCGGGCCGGGGCGGGTGGTTCGCCCCTGCTCCTCTTAGCCCCCTGTCTTATAGGGCTCTCTTGGGCTCTGCGGCTAAGAGGAGCATGGGCAGGCCGGGGCATCTTCTCCGAAGATCTATATGCGGGACGAGAGGTAAATCCCCGCTACGATTTCAAAAAGGCCGGAATCTCAGCCCGTGATACCTCCTAAGATTTCCTCTTAGTCAGCGGGGTTGACAAAACAATATTAAGAATTCTGAAAAAGGTCTTATTCGCATCCTACTTGAGATTCTGTTCCCAGAACATAAGCATCCGCCGGTAAAGGTCGAGAGTCGCGGGAGAATCGCTGAGCCCATGCTTGCGCCAGGGATATATCATCATATCGAACGATATCCGACTTTCGATGAGCTTATCGATGAAGGCATAGGTATTCTGCGGAAGGACGTTGTCATCATAGGTCCCATGGACGATGAGAAGCCGGCCCTTGAGGTTTGAAGCGGCTTTCACCGAGGACGTCTCATCATAGCCCGAAGGATTCTCTTCGGGAGTCCCTTGGAAACGCTCCGTGTAAACGGAATCGTAGAAGCGCCAGTCCGCGACGGGCGCCACCGCGATCGCCGCCTTGAACACGTCCGAATGAGTTATCGTGTAGAGCGTCGTGCAGCCGCCGCCGCTCCAGCCCCAGAGTCCGAGCCGTTTCGGGTCAACGTAAGGCAGGTTCTTGAGCCCCTCGACACCGGCCAGGATGTCCCGGACATTCTGCATACCATAGGCCTCCCCATAGACCGAAGCTTCGAGAGCCTTGCTGCTTGACATCCCCGCCCTCACGTCGAGAACACAGACGATATAGCCCTGCTGAGCCAGGAACTCGTTCCAGAACTGGCCGGAAGACCACGCATCGACGACGGTCTGCGCGGCCGGACCGCCATAGACGTTAACGATCACCGGGTATTTCTTCGTCGAATCGAACCGAGGAGGCTTCGTCATCATGGCAGGGAGCTCTATACCGTCCTCCGTCCTGAACGTCAGGAACTCCGGGCGGGTCAGAGCCAGCCTCTCCAACTCGCTTTTCGCGGACTCCGCTATGGTCGAAATCCTTCGCCCATCCGCACGGCAAAGGTATAACGAAGGTGGTTCGGCCGCGCTGGAAAAGTATTCGAAGAAGTACTTCATGCCGGGCGAGAACCGGGCGTAATGGATCCCCTCCCCGCGGCTCAACTGTTCCATCCTCGTCCCGTCAAGCCTAACCCGGAAGAGGTGCCGTTCTCGAAGGGCGGCCTTGTTGGAGATGAAATATACCCATCCCGAATGTTCATCGATTCCGGCCAGCCCGTTGTTGAGCGTGACCAGAACCCCGGAGACGACCATGAATTCTCCCTGTGTCAGCCGGCACAAGAGGCGGCCGCTCGTTTCGTACAGATACAGGTGCTGGTACCCGTCGCGCTCGGAAGCCCAGATGAACCGCTTCCCATCCCCGAGGAAACGGAGGGAGTTGTTCAGGTTGATCCAGGTCGGCTGGTGCTCCGTCAGGATCTCCCGGCTCCTGCCGGTCACCCTGTCCGCGAACAGGAGCCGAAGGTCCGATTGCTTGCGGTTGAGCGTCTGGACGGCGATCTCCCCGCCGCTTCGAAGCCAGTTGAAGCGGGCCAGGTATTCGTACTCTCCACATTCCATCCAGGTCGTTTTCGAGGTGGCGACCTCGACGACACCCAGCCGAACCTTGGGATTCGCTTGGCCCGGTTTGGGATACCGCTGATAAACGACCTCCGGCGTCAGCGGGCCGTAATTCACATAGGCGGAGAGAGGAACGGCCGAATCGTCCGACTGGAGGTAGGCGATCGCCGTCGAGTCCGGAGACCATTGATACGGAACGGAGGCATGATCGTACACCTCCTCCCAATAGACCCAGGAGAAGGGCCCGTTAAGGAGCGTTTCCGTCGCCCCCTCGGTTAGCCGGATCTCCCGTCCCGTCTGCCTTTCTACGGCATAAAGATCGTTCCGACGGATGAAGCCCACCCATTTCCCGTTGGGCGACAAAGCGACGCTCGTCTCTGGATCGGGCGTTCTCGTCAGCCTTTTGACCGTAGAATCGGCAGTCTCGACGCTGAAAAGGTCACCATCCATCAGATAGATAAACGCTCTCCCGCTCGGGTCGACCGCCGTCGGCCAGGATAGCAAAGACGGCGCCCGTTCGCCGAGGACGGACTTGAACTGCTCCAAGGCCTTTCCCTTGTCGACGGCAGGCCAGCGCCGGCCCGTCTTTGGATCGAGAAACTCGAGGGTCCGTTCCTGTTCGGGCAGGCGCGCGTCGAAGAGAAGGGCGCGGTCATCGTTCAACCAGACGTAATAAGGGATGCCCAGTTTCGCCTGAGCGGTCCAGTCAAAGATCCAATCCAGGGTCAGCCCTTGCCGGCGTTCCTCGAAAGCGTGAGAAGGGACGGTCTGGATGATAAGTGCGGTTACGATCGCCAAGAGGAGGCGTTTTTTCATGGACTTTCCTCCGCAGAACGGTCTCCGTCTCCCGCTAAAAGAGCCTCTTCGCACGCGGGATGTTCTTGAAGAACGAAGAGTTGGTCTTGTCGTAAACGATCTCCCCGTCGAGAATCGTGTATACAACGTAACTGCGATAGTCTAGGGGATTCCCATCGCAAACGATGATGTCGGCGTCCTTGCCCGGCTCGATTGTCCCGACCCGCTGGGAAACCCCCAGCATTTCGGCTGGCACGACGGTCATCGCCCGGAGAGCGTCCTTCTCTTCCAGTCCGCCCCTGACCGCGAAAGCTCCAGTAAGGGGAAAAGTCAGTAGATCGCCGCCCAGAATACCGCTCATGGTCACTCCTGGAGAAGGCGGGATCAGGGCGAATCTGACTCCTCCCTTCTTCAGGAAAAGAGGATTCCGGAAGGCCGATCCGTTCGGGCGGTCTAGGTAAGGATCCTTTTCGATGACCGCTTGCGGCTGGAGGATGGCGGTAATATTCCTTCGGGCCATCTCTCCAGCCAGAAGCCACCCCTCCTCGGCGCCGAGGATCTGGGCTCGGACCCCGAATTCGTCCACTAACGACAGGACCTTTAAAATATCCTTTTTCTGCCCGGCCTTGAATCGTACGGGCAGCTCCCCCTTGATCACGGACACGTAATTGCGCAATTCGGCCGGAGGCTCGGACTTCGCCCCTTCGCAGACGAAATCACGGGCTTTCAACAGGAGGTTCCTCAAGTCGGCCTTCGCGGGGGGGGTGAGGCCGGGCACGTCGATATAGAGGTAGCCGGGCTCCCGGATTACGACGCCTTCGAGACGGCCATAGGCCGGCTTGATGACGGCGTTCCGAAAAGAATAGGGTTTCTTTTCGGGGCCGGGGACAGGGTAGAGCCCATAGTCGAAGCTCGGGCCGAGGGTCGTGATCCCGGAAGCGAGACAAACCCGGAATTCCAGGCTAAAGGGATCAAGATAATCGGCCACGGCGGGATCCACATCCTCTTTGACGAGGGGCGCCATCCCAACGGGCACGGATTGGGCCACGACGAAACCCGGCATGATCCATCGGCTCGAGGTCTCGAGGATGGCGGCCCCGGGCGGCGGAACGAGGTCCTTTCCGACTTTAATGATCTTCCCGTCCTCGATCAGGATGCAGCCGCCCTGGATGTCGCCGCGGACCATCGTATGAACAGTCCCGCCCTTGATGAAGAGGACGCGTCTTCGGGTCACTTCGGACGGCGCCTGGCCCCTGACAGTGAAACCGGCCCCGAGCCAAAAGATCAATAGGATTGCTGTTCCGACCCGTTTCATCGGATGACCTTCCCGCCTGCCATGACCGCTTCGATGACGGGAGCGCCATCCAGCGGATCGCAGCGGAAGACGATGAGATCAGCCCTTTTCCCCTTCTCCAGGCTTCCGGCGCGCGACTCGATGCCCAGGATCCGGGCCGGGATAACGGTGATCCCCCTTATTAGCGCCTCCTTGTCCACGCCGAGCTCGCGAAGCCTGTTTAGGTAGTCGAAGAGCCGGATTTGTTCCTTAGCCGTTCCCGGAGCTTGAAAAGCAATCTCTAATCCGAGCCGCAGACATTTCAGGACATAGTTCGTTCTTTCAGGATAGGGATTTGTGCTTGAAGAGATCTCGCCGATCAAAGGTTCCAGGATGACGGGGATTGATTTATCCTTTAAAATCGTTCCCGCTTTGTAGACCTCGGCACCGCCCCTGACGGCAAGTCGGACCCGGGGATACGGAGCGATCGCGTCAAGAAGGTACGCGACGGAATTCGGAGTCGTGCAATCGGCGATGAGCGGGATCCGGCCGGTCACCACGCGGATGAAGACCTCCGAGTTTTCGTCCAGGCTTTCGCCCTTGCCGGCCGTTCCGTCGCTGCCCCCGTCCTCCTTCAGTCCCTTCTGCGCGCCCTCCAGCGAGGTTTTCAACATCCGCCGGAACGGAGTGTTGATCAGGACCGATATCTTTAGGAATGCGTCCCTCTCGAAAACCATGTCTTGGAGGTGTCGGGGGCCGGGTGTGGCCAGGACACCCAACCCGGAAATGCCCGCGGCGGGAGGGGCTATCGCCAAGGTCGTGAACCCGTTCCGCAAGGCTAAGGCATAATCAGAATGGCCCGGATCGATCGAAAAGACGACGCGATGATCCGCTATATTCTTTCCAAGGACGGCTGGGAACTTGGAGGCTTCGTCTTCGCTGAGGGAGGATTGGCCGGAGATGCCGAGGTTCGAATCCGGGGAAACGATTCCGGGCATGATGAATCCGTCCGGGAAGTCCAGGACGTCGGTTCCGGGCGGGATGATAACGTCGGGCCCTATCTCGATGATCCTATCCCCGCGGACAAGGATGATCCCGCGATCGATCATTCCGTTGGCGACGGTCTGAATGCGTCCGGCCTTCAGGGCGATCAGGTCCCGGCCCGATGCGAGGGAGACTGCCAGAAGAAAAAGAGACCCTCCAATAAGTTCCCGGCAACGCCCTCGAGCTTCAGGACTTGACGATCGATCGACGCTTCCCTTCAGGGTATCCATCCTAATACCTTTGCTCTTCCCTGGAGCCATCATAGACGACCTTTCCGTCGATGAGGGACAGGACGACGTGGCTGCGGGCGTCCAGCGGATTCCCCGTCCAGACGACGAGGTCCGCGTCCTTTCCCGCCTCGATGCTCCCGATCCTCCGATCCAATCCCAACGCTCGCGCCGGATTTATCGTGATGGCCTCAAGGGCCTTGTCCTCGTCGAATCCGAACCGGACGGCCATGGCTGCCTGGAGGAACAGCCTCTCCGGCGCGTCTCCGTACGAATCGGTGTTAAGCGAAATGCCCTTGACCCCGCCCTTGGCGTATTCTGTGGCGATCCCCCGGAACGAATCCTCCTCGAAATCATAAAGCCTGGGGCCGCAATCAAAGCGGACGGTCCTCTGGGCAATCGCCGGCCCGTTCCGGTAAGCCCCGAATTCCCCGTGCGTGATGACGGCCGTCCGGATCCCGAATTCCTCGAGGTACATCCGGAAGACCTCCTGGACGGGCTGGGCCCAGGCCGCGTGGACGAATATGGGCAAGGTGTTGTCGAAAACGCCCATGATGTCCTCATATCGGATGTCCCGCTCCGGCCGAACCTCCGTCTTTCCGGCCCGGTAATCGGCCCACGCGTTATAATAGGCCATGATCTCCCTCATCAGCATCCTCAATTGCCAGGTCATGCCCAGCCGTCCCGCTCCGATTTCTCCCGTGAGCGCCCTCTCCGGATTTCCCGCTTGGGCGATCTTCAATACGCCCGGGAAGCGAAGGACGACCGCGTCCAGGTCGTCCCCGGCCGTTTTCATGACGATCCCTGTCCCTCCATTGTTGCTCGCGCTGCCCGGCATGAAATTGATGGTCGTGACCCCACCGGCGACGGCCCTCTTCAGCTGGGGCGTGTTCAGGGCGATGACGTTCCAGGATCCGCAGGTCGGGATTCAGCTGATAGATGGCTTCGTTGATATCCCCCCAGCCTTCCCCGCCCGAATGCGAATGTGCATCCACGAAACCGGGGAGGAGCCACTTGTCGGAGGCATCGATCAGCCGGTAGCCGGGAGGGAGCGCGGCCGATTCGACGACCTTTTCGATCTTCCCGCCCTTAATGAGGACGATCCCGTCCTTGACGATCCCCCCGGTAATCGTCAGGATCCGCGAAGCCTTGATGGCATATTGGGAAGGCCCTTCGGCGGAAGATCTGCTCCATCCGGGGAGAACGAGAGCCGCGCAAAGGCTCACCATCACAAAGGCGTTCTTTTTCATCTTTCATACACCCTGCGGCCGTTCATGAATACCTGTTCGATATGCGTATCAAGTTCGAACGGGTCGCCGCTCAAGACCACGAAATCGGCCTCACGGCCCGGGGCCAGCGACCCGACCCTGTTCTCCATCCCCAGGATCTTCGCCCCGTGGACGGAGGCCATGTCCAGCACATCGGACCTGTCCAATCCCTTCTGGACGAGGAGAAGCAACTCATAGTGAAAAAATTCGATCGCCGATCCCGTTCCGGAACCGAGGGCCACCGGGATGCCGCTCGCGAGGAGCCTCTTAACGGCTTCCGCCCCCTCCTTCGCGTCATCCAGGAGCGCCCGCGGGTCGATGATAACAGGCACTTTCCTGGATACGAGGTCCCCGACCATCCCGCTCATTTCGCCAGCCCCGACAAGGACCAGCTTAATATGGAATTCATCCTTGATCTCCAGCGCGGCAAGGATCTCGTTCTCCTTGTCAGCCCGAATCATCAAGGGCATTCGCCCCTCGAGGACATCGAGAGCCGCGTCCAGGTTCTCATTTCCAGGGGGCTCTGGAATAAGGCTCGATTCCGGAGGAACGGTCAACGCCCGGGTTCGGGACTTCTCAAGGGACGTCCGGGCCTTACGGATCTTTTCCCCGTAATCTCGGGCGTCCCGAAACAGCTTCCGGAGATTCCCGTGACTCAACATGACGTTGCCGGACCCCGCGAAGGAATATTCGACGGCCACGCGATCCTTTACGAGGAAATCCGACTGGTTCGAGGCTCCGGTCCTGACGCAGGCGGAGATCCCGCTTGTTGGACCGGGAGTAGAAATGGCGACCTTCAAAAGAGTCACTCCCTCGGCCAGAGCCCTTCGGAAGTCCGTGTCTCGATAAAAGAGCGCCGATCCGGCCCGAAAATGGACCTCGATCTCCGGCGGGGCCGGCGCTCTTTTCACGGGATAATAAGGCTTCAGGGAATCCGGAAGCGGGGCCCTCCAGGCGGGAGCAGGCACCGAATCGAAATTCAGATCTTCCCGTCCAAATCCGAGATGGGAGTGAGCATCGATCAGTCCCGGAATAATCGTTTTCTCCCGGGTATCGATGATTCTGGCGTCTTTCGGCGGCTTGGCCTTTTTGTCCAGGCGCACGATCCGCCCGTCCCGAATCAGCATGCCGCCGTTCTCGATATACGCATGCTGGTCTCCGGCGTAGATCCTCCGGGAAAGGATATAGACGGGATTGTCGGACGGTGCTGCCGCCGAAACGGTCCCGGAGAGAAGGGCAAGCGAAAGGATCGCCAGCCTCCCGCCCTTCAATGTCCGGAGAACACTATTCTTCATGAACGATTTCCCCCTCGATCATCACGGATTTGAGCCTGAGGAAGGGCTTGTCTCCGTCTTTCCGATAGATGAGGATATCGGCATCCCGCCCCGGCCGAAGGCTCCCGATTCTGCCTGCCACGCTAAACATATCGGCTGGATTGATAGTGATGGTCTTCAGCAGTTCTTCGGGGGAAAGGCCATATCTCCGGAAATACTGGGTCAGCCGGAACAAGTCCGGAAGATCCTTATCAAACAAAGGGCAGAGGGCCACGCGGACGCCTTTCCGCATCAATTCGGCGATATCTGAGGGATCCATGGTGTTCGGGAACTCCCCGGATCCCCCGTCACCCGGGAGTTGGCCGAGAGGCCGTGCAGAGAATGGAGCGATAACGGAAATGCCACTATCCTTGAGGACATCCGCTAACCGGGCCGTCCCCTCATTTCCCATAAGAACCAGGGGAAAGTCTAGTTCCTTAGATAATTCGATCATCCGCAGGGCTTCCGACGGCTTTCGGTATCCGACGACGACCGGAAGGTGCTGCTCAACGACCTCTCGTAATGTCCCGGAAACGGCCGCCATTTCGGCGGCGAATTCACCCTGGAAGGGGGATTCGAGCATGAGCTCGCGGAGGCCCCAATAGGCCTCCAACGAGGAGGACGGAAATTGTCTTCGCGAGGGAACCAGGGGATTCTCCGGACCGATCGGGGCAGGAAAAACGTCGATCAACGGGGACCGCATAGCCCGTTCGGTAAAATTGATGCCAAGGGTAGCAGCCCGCCGGACGGTCGAGGCACGGACGCCGTCTCCTCCCGGTTTGATGACAGATCCTCTGCCCGGAAGGAACCGGGATGTGCCGGGGCTTATATAAAACGAGGTGACGCCCCCGGCCAGAAGGCGTCGCCGATCCGCCCGGTCGTCCTGCGCGTCCATGGCCACGGAATCGGGCGTCATCGCCAGAATATCCTTCCCTTCCTTTTTATCGTCGGTCAAAGTAACAGCGACGAATCCCGGATAAAGGATACAGCCTCGGGCATCTAGGGTCTTGGTACCGGGGGGAACCGAAACCCATGGCCCGAGGGAAACGATCTTCCCGTCCTTCACGACAATCATCACATCATCCAGGACGTCTCCGACCGCGGTATGGACCTGGCCTCCCCGGATGACCAGGATCCCGGCCGCTTGGCTCGCGGCCGGCCAGAGCGCCAGCCACAGCGTAGCGAAAAACCAAAGACGTCTCTTCATGTCGCGCTCAACGGGTCCTATCGGTCGATTTTCTCATCTATGAGCTGTCTGAGTTTCCGGTCGTTCCGGCGGTCATAGGCGACTTTCCCATCGATCATCACGAATTCATTATGGGTCATGAGCTCGAAGGGCTCCCCGTCGAGGACGACGAGGTTCGCCGCCTTCCCGGGCTCGAGGGAGCCGATCGTAGTATCCATCCCAAGGATACGGGCCGGGATCAAGGTGATGGATTCGAGCGCCTCCTCGCGCGTTAGGCCCTGGCTCATGGCCCTCATTCCCTGATAGAACAGGCTCCTTGCATCCACCCTCAGGGGATCGGATTGAAGGGCGAAGGCGATGCCTTTTTCATGGAAGGCCCGGGCGATCTCGATCCTTCTCACGCTCTTCGTCTCAGGATCCTGCTCGAAACGGATGAGATCCGGATCGAGGACGATGTTCAACCTCTCCCCAACGACGGCCTCCGCGGCTCTTATGCAATCGGGTCCTAGGACAAAACTCTTTGCGATTCCATACTCCGCGCATAGGGCCTGCGCGCGCAGGACGTCCCCAGCTGTCTCGCAGAAAACGAATGCCTGGAAGCGGCCGGACATGAGATCCGCGACGGCCTCGTATTTGATGTATCGGGGGGAACGGAAGAACCCGGGCGCCGCGGTCATCGCTTTGGCGTCCGCGTTCCCGGCCATATAGTCTTTGGTCTCGTTCAGGTACCGGCGGAGCTGGGCCATGGCTCCCATCCTCGAAAAGGACGATGTTCCCGAAACGGACATCTTCATTCCGGATACGGGGAGAAGGAGCATGTCCTCAACGACCAGCCCCACGGGCTTGACGAGCGCGCCCATGCCCCCCAGGATCGTGTCATTTCCCGGAAGAACGTTTAGCGTCGTCACTCCGTCCCGGAGCGCCAGCTCAAAGGCGTCGTGGGACGGGTCTAGGGCGTCCAGGACGGTCACGAACGGGGTTAACGGGTTCGTCTCATTGGCCAGATCGTAGCCCCTCGCGGCATGGGCTTCGACGAGCCCGGGAACGATGACATTGCGGCTATAATCCAGGACCACGGCGTTCCACGGGATCTCGACGTTCGCCCCAACTGCCGTGATTCGCCCTTGCTCGATGAGGATCACGCCCGGCTCGATCGGCTTCCCGACGCCGGGGTAGATCTTACCCGCCTTGATGGCCGTTACCTGGGATTCGAGAGTCAACGGCAAAAGGACGAGGAGGCCGAACAGGAAGTGAATCAACACCGGGTTATGTTTTCTCATTTCCATCTCCGCTCATTCGTTCGGATCCATCAGGCGCCCGCCGACAAGAACTTTTATAAGACGCGTTCGGGGATCGAAGGGGTCCCCGTCAAAGATCAGGATGTCGGCGTCCATCCCAGGCGCCAGCGTCCCCAGCCGGTCGTCGACGCCGAGGATGACGGCGGCCGAGGAAGTCAAGGCCTTGAGGGCAGCGCGCGAATCGAGCCCCGAGCGCACGGCGTATATGGCGTCGTCCCTTAACATCTCTACGGGGCTCGAAGAGCTATTCTGGAATGCGAAGAGGATGCCTTTTTCGGCCAACAGGACGGACGTTCTGGGCCTGCCAGCGGTCATTCTCCGGATTAAAATCTGCTCTCCCTTTGGACCTGTACGCGGGGCCATAAATAACCGGAATCCCTCCGGCCTTCAGATCGTCGAGATATCGATAAGCGTCCGTGCCGTCCTCGAGAACCCAGTTGAAACCGAACTCCTCCTGGAGCCTGAACGCCGTCTTGATGTCCATATAGGATCTGGCCCGGATCCTCAGGGGGATCTCCCGATGCAGCACGCGGCGGAACATGATTTCCTGGAAGCTAAGAGCGGCCTCCGGATCTCGTTCTCTGTTCCGTGCTTCCATCAATTGGCCGCGTATGATCGCGTTGACCCCCATGCGGTTCTGCGGCCGGCGCGTTCTTAATCCGAAATCCCCGTAAAATGGCTTAGAATTCCCCCGCGCCGGTTCGGTTCCGAGGGTCACCCGTAGATGGACCGTGTTCTTGACCAGCCTTTCTGTCTGGGAGGTGCCGACTGTTTTCAGGACGGTCCCCGTGCCTCCGACCACATTGAGGTGTCCAGGAGCTAGATAGACGCACGTTACGCCGGATCGCCATGCTCTCTCGAAATCCAGTGCGGTGAGGTCGATTGATCCATAAAGATTCATTTCGGGGGTTACTTCGGACCCTTCTTCCTGAATCCTCCCGAAGGTCTCCATCCAGGCATTCGCGGCGATGAATCCGGGCGTCGCCACACACCCGGGAAACTCAAAGGTTTGCTGTCCCATGGGCCCCGGGGACTTCACTCCTCGGGTCACGGACTCTATCCGGCCGTTCCGGATCACAATCGAGGCATCACCGACGGACAGCCCGTCCCCAAGCAAGGCTTTCTTGACCTTCAGGACGAGCGTTTCCTGGGTTTGTCCCAGAAGACCCGACATCGATATCAACGTAAACCCGATAAGCCATCCGGCCGATAGCCGGTGCCGAGTTCCGTTCACGGGTCTCATTCAGCGCGGCCTTTCCCTATCGTCCACAAGCCTCCCGCCGATATAGATGGCCGAGATCCGGGCACCCAAGTTCAAGGGGTCTCCGGAGAGGATAACGAAATCGGCATCCTTCCCTTCCTCGATGGACCCCACCCGTTCGCCGACTCCGAGGATTAAGGCCGGAAGGAGGGTGATCGTCTTTAGGGCCTCCTCTTGGGTTACCCCTTGCCGGCAGAGGGCCAAGGCGGAATATCTGAGGTCGAGGGGGCGCCCCTCGGGCATGTCGCTGACAAATGCGACCTGGACGCCTCCAGAAAGCAGCCCAATGGCGTTTTCGACCCCTTTTTCCGGAGACGAGAATTGGATGGGCGAAAGAAGTACGGGGACATTCATGCGCTTTAGATCGGCGACGAAAGGCCCGGCTTCCTCCCCTCCCAAAAGGATCCCCGCAATGCCCCATCTTTCGAGCCAGGAGAGAGCCGTACGAATCTCCGGAAGGGAGGAAGCGGCTACGATCGGCCGCAGGCTTCCGTTCGTCAACGACCTAAAAGCCCTCCGTCCCAGGACCCCATCCCTCGGCCCCTCTCCCCGCTGGGCAGACCGAACTGCCTCATCGAGCATGGCTTCAGCGCCCATCAATGAAGTCGGGGTCGTTCCCGGGTCCAGGGTTTCCGAGTTCAAGGATATCTTCAGGAAGGCTTCCTTCCGGAAAACGAGCGGCTGCTTGAAACCCGACGGAAGCTTTAGGACCGAACTGATACCTCCCACGACGTTTCTATTATCGGGAGAGAAATTCACGGTGCCGATCCCCGCTGACAGCGCCTCCTGGACCTCGGGGCTCTCCGGGTCGAAAACGGCATAGGCAGGTAGATCGGTGCTCATCGGTCCGGTATGCCCGAGAAGAGCCTTGTATCCGGATACATAGGTGTGGGCGTCAACCAAGCATGGAATTATCGTCAGACCCGAATAATCCTTGACCGGAACGGAGGGCAGGTTCTCGTCCAGGATGATCCTCTTGATCTTCCCGTTCTCGATAAGCAGGGCCGCGTTATGGAGGACGCCGGCGGGCCCAGAGGTGAAAATCTTCGAGGCTCTGATCACGAAGACCTCGGGCGCTGTACTCTGTGCGCGGAGCCGCGGGCCTATCGTGACCCCGATCAGCGCTGAGAGCAGGGCGAAAACCTCCAGGCGCCTAATCATCGCGGTCTTTCCCAAACGACCGTGCCTCCGATATAAACCTGCTCCACCCTAGAAAGCGTGTTCAAGGGGGGACCATCGAGGACAACGAAATCGGCGTCCTTCCCTTTCTCAAGGCTTCCAATCCTTCCTTCGACGCCCAGCGCTCGCGCGGCGTCGATGGTGACAGCCTTCATCGCTTCGAGTTCCGGAACTCCGCGGCTCACGATGAGCGCCGCGTAATCTCGCATCCCCCCCGCTGACAAGGGAAGATCGTCGAGAGGAACAAGGACAAAGGTGGTCCCCCGGTCCTTCAATCCGCGGAAATCTTCCGCAGTCGGAGCCTCATGAAGGGATCCCAAATCGTCCGTATAAAAGAGGACCTCCTCCCCGACCTTCAGACGATTGGCTGCATACCCCTTCCCCCTTCCCGGGACGAGAAAGCGCGCAGGATCGGCGAGAAAATTGGAAAGCAAGCGTGCCGGGGCTTTCGGCAAGCCCGGCAGAACGTCTGGCCAACTTTCGCAGCCTTCCAGTGTAATATCGATCCCAAATTCTTCCCCCAGCCTAAGGGCGTTTAGGATGGAGTCGGGGCGATGGGCCTCTAGACGCAGGGGGATTTTCCCATCTAGGACCTGGAGGAGAACCTCCTTGGACTCGTTCCGTGTCGGAGGCTCGGGGCCTTTATCATCCTTCGGCACATCCTTCGGTCTTCGCCCGTTGGCCAGCCACATTTTCCGATACTCCAGGGCGTCGAGGAAAAGACGCCGGATCCCCTCGAACTGTACAAGCCTCTGGACGTTCGAAGTCTTTCGGTCCTGGAGCCTTTCCAGCCGCATACGCAGGCTGGCCCTTGCCCTGATGACTTCGAATGGGGCCCGGCCGTCTCTTTTCAACTTGACGACGGCCCCGAGCCCCCCGATGGCTTGATAGGAGCGAAGACCAAGATGGACGGTGGTCACGCCGTTCCTCACTAGGCCTCCGTCCGTTGGGTCGAAGGGATCTAACCCGTCCAGGATATCGGCGTCTGGAGATTCCTCTCCTTGGTATTGAGCGTCCTTGGGCCTGAGAAACAAGGAGGCAGAAGGGCACACCAACCCGGGGATGATCGTCTTTCCGCCAAGGTCGAGGATGACGCAGTCCACCGGCGCATCGAGATTCGGACCAATCCCTTCGATCTTCCCACCCGAAATGAGGATCATCCCGGGATCAAGGATGTTCTTCTCTCCGAGAGTATATATCCTGGCGTTCTTGACCAACGTGCATCTGGATTCGGCCCGGCCGAAGGCCCGGCACGCCCAGGTCAGCAGAATTATGAGAAAAACGATCCTTCGCAATTCAGCCGCCTTGCTCTTTGCAGACGTCATATCAACCGGAATTCTAGGCCGAAAACTTAGAAATGGAAAGAGGGGCAGGATCTTGCCCGCCCCTCTTCTCGGTCTGATAAGGCCTCAGGCCGTCCCGCTTGGGCCCGCCATCGGATCTGTCATCAAAAGATATAGCGTACCCCTAGCTGGAAATACCTCGGATCCTGTATGCCATAGACATTAGGTTCCTTCTGCAGATCCAGGATGTCGGAGATGCTGTTGGGCGTATCGCTGTTGAAGACATTGTGGGCGTCGACCAGAAAGCCGATGGTCCCTGGGCCCAGCCTCAGCCGTTTCTCAAGCCTGATGTCCAGTTGCTGAATGGAATCGGCTAGAAGCGTGCTCCTCTCTACAGCATAGACCTGCACGTAGCCCTGGTTCAGGGGCACCGTGAACTTGCGGCTATAACGGAGTCCCTGCATGTATGAATAGATCCCCGAGATATCGATCCCAAGGGGCTTAAAGAAGTAGCCGGCCAGAACCTTGGCCTGCCAGGACCGGTTCGAGGATGCGGGGCCGAACGCGTTAATCTTGTTATTGGGATCCCTGAAAGGGCCGGTATACGCGGCCTGCTTGCTGGCGTACGGGTCGTTGTTACCCAGGCCTTCGCATTTCTGGAGGTGCAGAGACGCCTGCATGAACCAATTGTTGGATTGTCTCTTATTGAGAACGAACTGGATGCCGTCGTACTTGTAGTTCATCTCGGGCGGATTGGTCTTGACATAGTAGTTCTGGCCCGGATTCGTCTGGTTATAAACGGTCATGGTTTTTCCGGTCACGGGATCCGTGGCGGTCGTCTCAACATATTGACCGGCTGTGTTGACCTCAGTGATCTGATCGCCGAAATACTTGTGAACATAGTTCATCTCGACCGTGAAGTTCTGGAAGAGCTCCCGCTGAACACCGACGGTCAGGACATCGGAATACGGTCTTTTGAGATTTGGATCCACCTTCTGGTTGGTCGCACCACCTTGCCGGTCCAGAAGGATCCAGTTCCCACCCGCATACATGTAAAGAGAGACGACGCGGGAGTAAGGGAGGTAGCTTGAGAAGAAATGCCAGACGGTGAAATCATAGAATCGGCCATAGCTGGCCCTAACGATGGTTTTATTATCCTTGGTCAGGGCATAGGAGGCGCCTAACCGAGGCGCAATATTGTTCCAATCGTAGACTTTCTTGTTTCCGGTATAGGATACTCCGCCGATGGTGAGATCGGGGATGCGGGCCAGAGTGTGGCTCCACCTCAGACCCAGGTTTACGGTCAGCCGGTCCATAGGGGTCCACGAATCTTGTACATAGGCCTGGGCTTCATGCAATTCGCGTGGCCCCATTTCGTTTCGGTCCTGCTCATACTTCATGTAGAGGGCGCCGAAATAATCCAGGTAATAGGTATTATTTATCCAGCCGTAACGGTGAGTTCCCCTGGACCGGTCATAAGTGAAGCCCATCTTGAATTCGTGGGAACCCAGGAGCCAGTTGTCCTTGAAATAGGTCAGGTCCGCCATGGCCCGGAAACGCCAGCCATCCACCCCTCCCACGACGCCATACCCGCCTCCCATCATGCCGGTGCCGAGGTCGTACCGCATGGATTCCGTCATGCTGTCGGGGACCATATCCTCATAATTCTTCCGGTAGTTGAGCTTGAAGTCCAGGAACGTATTCTCGCTCAAGATCATCTGGTGCTGGATGTTCGCTAGGTGTTCCGTAATGAGATCCCTTCCCAGGGCCGTCGGGGGTGTATACTGATTGACGCCGTAGCGGGTTTTCGGCCGATTGTATTGGAAGGATACAAAACCCTTGTTCTTATCATTGATCAGGTAGTTGACCTTCGCATAGAGATTAGGCCGTGTCACGAGGGTCGCTTCCTCGTTCGAAAAGGCCGGATCTTGGGTTTTATCGCGCCGGAAGGCCCCTGTCACGAGGAACCAAAGCCTGTTCTTGATGATCGGGCCGCCCAATAGGGCGCTGGCGTCCAGGTGGGTCGCGGGAGGAGAAACCTCGTTCTTGCGATAATTAACCAGCTTGTTGTTGAAGAAGTAAAAGTTCAACTCGCCCTTAAACGAATTGCCTCCGTTCTTGGTGATCACATTGATCATCGCCCCGGTATATTCCCCGGCCTCTGCGTTGCCTCCCGCTGAGATGACCTCGCTTTCCTCGATGAGATCGGGGGGGATTTCCGTGGTCATTGTGCCATACCACTGGCCCGTGACGTTCTGACCATCGACCTGGAACTGACCCGAAGTCGCACCGCTTCCTTGGGCCGCCCGGTCCGCAACGCCCGGCGCCAGGTCAAGCATCCCCAGGTCATAGGACCTCAAGGGCAGGCTTCGAAGGATCTCCGACGACAGGACGGTCGAAACCTCGGACCTCTTGACGTCGATACTGGGCGGCGGAGCCGTGACCGTGATCAGTTGTTCGATCGTGCCTTCTGTCATCATGACATCAGCGGTCACCGTCTCGCCGACGAGGACCCTTATCCCCGTCCTTTGGACCTTCTGAAAGCCCGTCAGCTCCGCCGCCAGGACATAGGTCCCGGGGGGAATGTTGAAGAATCGGAAGGCCCCCTTGTCGTTCGATACAGCGGTCATTGATCCCTGGATCAGGCTGGGCCCCGAGATCGAAAGAGAAGCTCCCGGCAGGCTTTCGCCCGCCTTGTCCGAGACCTTCCCGATGATATTCCCGTTCTGCATTTGAGCGAAAGCGCCCAAAGCAAAAACCAGGATGATGACGATGGTCGAAATCAAACTCTTCTTCATTTCTGGATCCCTCCTTCTTTCATAATGCCCTCTGCATTCATCCTTATGTCCCTCACGACGACGATCCCAAAGATTCGATCGCGAAATGCGGCCTCCTTTTTCCAGGGCAATCCCGGATCACATCGCCCCGGATGGGCATGACGTTCCCTCGCAGAACTCTCCGTCTCCATCAATAGATCCCATCGTCCTTCGCTTTCCGCCGGTTTCGCCTCGCCTTTTCCAGATATCTATAGACCGACGGCATCGAGATGCCGAGAGAATCGGCTACCCAATGGACCGAGTTCTTCATGAAGAAGATTCCCTTATCGTCCATGGCCCCGATGATCTCCTGGCGGTCCTTGGGCGAGAGGGAATCCGGGCTCTTCGCAAGCCCCTTGACCGTTTTATCAATGATCTCCTGCAACATGGGCAGGAGATCCTTCTCGAAGTGCTCTTCTCTGGTAGTGGCGGCGCCGGGTTTCTCCGGGATCAAGACAAAGTCCCCAATCTCGCTGCTGATCTTCCGGAGAACGTTCTGGACCCCCTGCATCCGGGTGGCGTCCAGGTTGATGCAAAGAATCCCGATCAGCGCCCCTTTGGCGTCCTTGATGGTGATGGCATTCGATTTCAGCAGGCGCCCGTTCCGGGTCCGCGGATTATAGTTACCAGTCGTTTCCAGGCCCATTTCCGCGTCCTTAATCATCTTCAATCCAAGGTCGGTCAGGGAGTCCCCGACTTTTCGGCCCGTGACTTGGCCATTACGGATTTTGACGATGGATTTTTCCGGCTGCGTGATATCATGGAGGACGACCTCGCAGTTGGAGCCGAAAAGATCGGCGATGCAGTCGACGACTGGGCAGAAGAGTTTGAGAATCGGATGCATTCTCCGTCCTTGTGTCATCATATGGACGCTGGCATTCTTGATACTGGCATTCTTGATAAATGTTTATTATAATAAGAAATTATTATTGTCAAGACCTTTTTGGAGTCCAACATGAATAAAGCAATCTCGGTCGGGGCGTTCATCCTCACGGGCATCCTGCTGGCCCTGCCGCCTAGCTGGTCCACTCCCGCAGGTGAGGAGCGGACGGTCTTTCCGGGCCAGGAATCTTTCAAGCGGATCGAAGACGAGGTCTCTGGAAGCATCTGCTTCGAGCATGTTCGAAAACTGAGCGGATTGGATCGGCGCTGGGGATCGCGGGACTACGCGGAGGCCATCGCCTATCTGGCCGGTAAGTCGCGCGAATATGGCTTGAGCGACATATCGATCGAGAGAGTGCCCATCCGAACGGGCCGGGAGACCTTCTGGATGCAATCGCCCGGGGGCTACCTTCCCTGGGAATGCCGCCGTGGCTCCCTCCGGCTCGTCGATCCGTACCCGATGCTCATATCTGACTATGAAAACGCTTCTTGCACGGTCGCCGATCACAGCAGATCGACCCGGACGGAGGCCGCGCTAGTCTTCGTTGGTAAAGGGGATTCGGCTAAAGACTATGAAGGGCTGGACGTCCGTGGAAAAATCGTCCTTTCGGAGGGAGGGAGCCACGAAGAGGTCCATGAGCTGGCCGTTCATGGGTTCGGGGCGCTAGGGACCATTCTGTATTACCCGTTTCCCGCCAAGAGCCTGGAATCAGACGGCGTCTATTGGACCCGGATCCTCCCCTCAAGCCGGGACGGCAACGCCAGATCGACATTTGGCTTCAGCCTTTCGGCGAACCGGGGTGCGTTCCTTAAGGACTTGCTGAAGAAGGGAGAAAAGGTCATCGTTTCGGCGGAGATCGACGCCGATATCATTCCGGACGGGACATTCGACCTCCTTACGGCGGCTATCACCGGCTCGACGGCTCCGGACGAAGAATTCATCCTCTATTCCCACCTCGATCATCCCAAGCCCGGGGCCCATGATAACGCGGGGGCCAACGCAACGGTCCTCGAGGTCGCCAGAGCCCTCTCCGTCCTCGTCGAGAAGGGCATCCTTCCCCGGCCCTCGCGAACGATTCGCTTTCTCTGGATGCCTCACATGTCAGGGCTCAACATGTATCTCTGCCGGCACCCGGAGAAGATCGGGAAAATCAAGGCGGGGATAAACCTCGATTGCGTCGGCCTCAATCAGTTAAAGTACCCCTCCTTCTTTTATGTCGTCCTTCCTCCTGCATCCCTTCCTGGCCCGCTGAGCGGAATTGCAGAGAGTTTGCTCGATTCTTTCAACCGGAAGCTCTCCCGGACCTTCCTCGAGGGCAACAAGTTAGGGTTTCTAGTCGCGCCGGAGGGGAGCCGGAACATGTACCAAGCGACCCTTCTCCCCTACGACGGGGGCTCGGACGAATACACGGCAAACACGACGTCGTTGAACATCCCTTCCCTTCGCTTCTTCGATTTCCCCATCCCGCCCAGGCATAACCAACTCGACGTCCTCGAATACATTGATCCGACGACCCTTCAGAGGGTCTCATACCTGGGCGCGATCATCGCCTATGCCTATGCCGGAATGGGACCGAAAACGGCCTCTTATTTATTGAACGAAAACATATGCCAGGCGAAGAACCGGCTGGCGCGGGACCTCCTGAAGGCAGAGGCCCTCATCGAAAGCGCCGGCCCCGAGGCCATTCATGAAAGCTATCGTCAAGGAATCCTCCTGCTTCGATGGCGCGCAGAAACAGAACAAAAAGGGTTAACAGCCCTTCGGGACAGCGCCGCATTCGACGGCTCCCTTGACGAGCGGTTCACCGATGATCGGAGAGCGGTGGAGGCCTGCACCGCTTCAAGCCTGCCGGAGCTGACGAAGCGCTATGAGGCGGTTTGCCGGAAGCTCAACGTCCGCCCTCTGAAAGGGCCCCCCAGCACACCGGATTCCCCCTGGGCATCCGTCATCCCCGTCCCGAACCCGGAGATCAAGGGAAGCCCAGGCTATTTCGACACCTACTTCGAAGATATTCTGGGACCCGGTTACCTGAAGAAATACCCGAAGATCCTTCACTATTTCGCCTATGGGTCAGCCGGGTACTACGAAACCCTCAACTTCATTGATGGGAAGAGGTCCGTCCTCGATATTTGCGAGGCCGTCCGGGCCGAGCTCTGGAGCGGGGACTACGCGGCCAGCCACTCGTTGAGCCTGGAGGAGACGGCGGAATACGTCCGCCTCCTCAACGACGCCCGGGTCATTTCCATCAAGAAACGGTGACGAGATCGGCCACGCTTCTCGCTCAAAAGGAGGCTCCGTGAAACGATCGAAAGGATTCTTGTTCCCGCTCTTCCTTCTGCTCGTTCTACCAGGGTTCGCCGCCACCGATGAAGGGTTTTGGCTTCTCAATAAGCCGCCGATCCAAACCATCAAACAAAGATACGGCTTTTCCGTTACGCCCCAATGGCTGACCCATTTTCAGCTCTCGTCGACGAACCTGGACGGTTCGTCTGCATTCGTCTCTCCGCACGGCCTCGTCCTATCGGTCCATCACGGCACCCCCGTCCTCTTGGAGCTCAGCACAAAGGACCGTGATATCCTGAGATCAGGCTTCTACGCCAGTACTCTAGAAGAAGAGCTCAAATGTCCCAATATGGAACTCCTCGTCCTGCAGGGCATCGAGGATGTCACTGCCCAGGTCTTGGAATCTGCCCGCCCGGGCATGTCCGGCGACGACTCGGCCAAAGCTAAGAAAGACAAGATCGCCCAGATGGAGGCCTCCGCTTCAGAAGCGAAGGAGACGAGGGGATCGGTGGTCAACCTTTACGCGGGCAACCTCTTCCATCTCTATAGATACAAGGTCTATTCCGATATCCGCCTCGTCTTTTCCCCGGAGGAATCGATCGCCTTTTTCGGAGGCGACAACGACAATTTCGACTACCCCCGATATTGCCTGGACATCTGTCTTTTCCGGGTCTGGGAAAACGACAAGCCGCTCGAAACTCCCGAATACCTGAGGTGGAGCCCAAAGGGCCCCAAGGAGGGCGAACTGGTCTTCCTGTCGGGCACGCCGTCGGGAACGACGCGCTTCCTCACCGTCGCCCAACTCGAGTTTCTGAGAGACGTGAATTTCCCTTGGGATATCTCCTGGCGGCAGAGGAAAAGGGCTCTTCTCCACGTCTACGGGAGCAGAGGGCCGGAGGAAGCCCGGCTGGCCTCGATCCGGGTCTGGGGGCTGGAGAATGGCCTCAAAGCAGCGCAGGGCTATCTTTCAGGCCTTAAGGACCCCGGCTTCTTGAAAAAAAGGGCAGAAGCGGAGAACGACCTGCGCGAATGGATAAAGCAAGACCCCGACCTCGTGAAGGAAGTCGGCGGGGCCTGGGACGAGATCGCGGAGGCCCAGAAGAATTATTCCTCCTTTCTTGCCAAATACGCCTATTTCGTGAACGGACTCGGCTTCGACACCGCCTACTTCCGCCTGGCGAGGACGATCATCCGTCAGGCCTCAGGAGAGTACCCTCCCGATCCTCGAGCGATCGAACTCCCCAAACCGTTCGACGACGCCCTGGAGATCTTGACCTTGACGAGCAGCCTCGAGCAACTGAACAAGGATTTCCCCGACATGGTCGAGGTCAGGTGGCTGCTCGGGGGGCGCACGGCTGAGGACACGGCAAAAGAACTCATCGCCGATACACAGCTCAAGGACCCGGCAGCTCTCCGGAGGCTGGTGAACGGAGGCCAGGACGCGGTCCAACAATCTAATGATCCTATGATCAAACTCGCGTTCTTTCTCGAACCCATCGCTAAGGCACTTCGGTCCCGGTACGAAAAGGAGTACCTTTCCATCGAAGAAAAAAATGGCGGGCTGATCATAAAGGCCTGGTTGAAATTTCGCGGAGAGACTATGCCGCCGCCTGACGCGAACGGCTTCCTAAGGCTGTCCTACGGGACGGTTAAGGGCCTATCAGATCTATCCGGGAAAAAGATACCGTTCCGTACGACGTACGGGAACCTTTATAAGAGAGCCGAATCGTCAGGCAATAAGCCACCCTACGAATTGTCGCCCCGGTTCCTTGAAAAGAAGTCTTCCATCGATCTTCGCGTAGGGCTCAATTTCGTGACCACCGCAGATGCCTTCGGGGGAAATTCCGGATCTCCATGCATCAATACGAAAGGGGAATTGGTGGGATTGCTCTTCGACATCAATCCCGCCGCCCTGGCCAACCGATTTGGCTATGACGGGACGCGGGCACGATCGATCCTCGTCGATTCTCGCGGGATCCTGGAGGCACTGAGGAAAATCTATGAAGCCGGTCCGCTCGCAGACGAGCTACTCTCCCGCGAGTGATTTCATCGTCGTCATTCTGATTTTGGCCATAATCGGGTGCAGGCCGGGCACTGGATTCAAGGGCCACGCCTTTCGTGCCCGGACCAAGCGTTCTCAGAAATCTATATGGATGCCAAAGCCGAGATCCAACGCTTTTCTAAAAATCAATTGCGACGTCGCGATATCCAGGATTGCGATCCCAACAGAATCGAAAATGGTTATTTCATCATCGCGTTCCCTTCGCGGCAAAAGACCGGCAACGGCCTCTCCCAACTCTCCCGTAATATCGTTTATGCTGATCATGCCTTTGGTTATTGGGATAATCAAATCCCCTGATTCAGCTAATACGGCTTCTTTTGAATCAAGATAAATCTTGTCCGCGCGCTTCATGATCTCGTCATCGATTTCCTGCATTTGCGGTGTATATGATCCGAGCGCATTGATATGAGCGCCTTTTTTAATCTTTCGCCCATCAAAAACAGGTTTCCTTGATGTTGTTGCCGTCGTAATGATATCCGCTTTCTCGATGGCTTCATCGGATGAATCCACTGCAACGATTTCAGCATCAAAGGATGCGAGCTCTGTCCGCATTTTTGCTGCAAACTCCTTGGCCCGCTCAGGATTGATATCGTAGATCTTGATCAATTTCAATTTCCTAACGGTGAGCATGGCTTCAAGTTGTGCTGCGCCCTGGCCGCCTCCTCCAAACAAAGCTCCTACTTCCGCATCTTCCCTTGAAAGGATTTCCGTCGCTGCTCCAGCAACTCCCCCAGTCCGGAGTTGCGTCAAATAAGTTCCCTCCAAGATGGCGCATACTTCCCCCGTTTCCCCGTTAATGAGAACCATTTTTGAAGGAACTGAGATCAGCCCTTTCTCGATGTTTTTTGGGAAGACGGACACTATTTTTATTCCCGCACTGCCCATTTCTTCGATATAGCCGGGCATGAAGATGCATTGTCCTCCGAACTTGGACAAATTGATTTTTGTCCTTAAAGGAACAACACACTTTCCTTGAGAGAATATCCTAAGAGCGTCTTTGGCAACGTGGATCGCGTCCCTCATCGAACAAACATTTTTAATGTCATCTCTATTCAATAGCAGCATGGTGTAAATCCTCCATGGATGCAGGCGTCACGGACTATCCTGTAACAGGCTCTTCATTATTGTGCATTCTCAATTCCCTGATGAGAATATCGAGCCCGGCATAAAGAACCACTACGGCAATCACCCACTGAAGCAGGGAAACGTTCAGGCGTTTGACAACATAGACGGCCACAAGGACGCCGATAATGCCAAACGTTGAGGTATAAAACGTAATTTTCCTGCCATATTGCCCGAATCGGATAAATTGCATGCTCCCAATAGGCACCGAAAACGTGCAGGCGCCCATCATAATAGGGAAAGCAACGGCAGGACTCAAGCCAAGCGCGTAAATAGTTGCCATCGTGGGCGCATAGGAACCGATTCCTATATTATTCAATGCCCCGAAGATGAATAGGGCAATGATGGCAACCATAAGGTTGGAGCCTGTCAGTCCCGTTGCCGCTCCTCCTGCAGGAAGGATCCCTACTTTTCCGGCAGTAATAAAGAGCGCCGCTATAACAAGTCCTGTCCCGATAAATTTTCGTATTACTTTAACTGGAAGCCTCACGACAATTCCAGGCCCGATATAGGCTCCCGAAACCTGAGCGATGATGCAGAGAACCAAGGTCAAGGTATCAACAGAGATAACGGCGATATATGCAAGCGCCATAACAGCCACAGGAACAACACACTGAGTATTCAAGGTGCCCGGGAGCTTCTTGTCTGGAATGAGTTTCTTTGCCCGATACACAATTGTTGACAAAGCAAAATCTGAGACTCCGAATGTTGAGAGAAAAAATACAAGAACTGACCAACCGGCAAGGAAAAGACTATGGCCTGACTCTTTGAGTGCCGCGGCTTTGTTTTTTAGCAAATCTCGAATGAATTGAATTGCGAAAATGCCGTTGACTACTACTATTAACAGAAGGATTATTTTTACCATCATATTCCTTGCTATCAGGATTGGCTAAATATGCGATCTTTGTGAACTTATGCCGCCTTCGAAATCGAAAGTCTGCTCCTTTCATCTGCTCCTCATACATCTTTGATTTTGTCAGCAAGTTTTTGAATATGCAAGTTCTTATTTGTGCCGCCTTGGAATTACGGAAAACCGCGGCTATTGTTGATCATCTCATTTTTGCTAGAAGAAAAAGTCTATCGTCTTTTGGCCGGTGCGGCGGGTTTCTCGCACATAAGAACCAGTCCTGGCCGCAGGGATGAGTTCTTGACATCGCCGCGTTGGCCGAATTAGTATTTCAACGTTCCGAAGGGCCGTTCTCAGCGCCTCGAGAGAATGAATCTCCTATCGTTAAAAAGGCGGGCAAAAATCAAAATGAGGTGCAGCATGCGCAAAGTCGGGATCCTGTCTTTCATGCTTTTAGTCTTGGCCGCTCTGGGCGGGCAAACACCCCCCTCGCTTTCACCCGCAGTTAAAGCTTTTGTCACGGTGGAGGCGCCCCTCTTGGCCCTGACTCACGTGCGGGTCATCGACGGGACCGGAGCCCCCGCGCGAGAAGATCAAACCATTATCGTCTCCGGCGGCAAGATCCAGGCCTTGGGCGGGGCGGCCTCCACACCGGTGCCGCCGGAAGCCAAGGTATTGGACATGAAGGACTACACCGTCATCCCCGGATTGGTGGGGATGCATGACCATATCTTTTACCCGGCCGGGCCGGGCCACTACAACACTCTGGAGTTCAGCGCGCCGCGCCTGTACCTGGCCTGCGGGGCGACGACCATCCGTACGACCGGCAGCCTGGAGCCGTATGCCGAGCTCAACCTCAAGAAAGCCATCAACGAGGGCAAGGTGCCCGGCCCCAAAATGCACATCACCAGCCCCTACCTGGAAGGCCCGGGGGCTTTCACCCTGCAGATGCACGAGCTGGACGACCCGCAGGAGGCGCGCCGGATGGTTCAGTACTGGGCCGACGGGTCGCTGCAATTGTCAGCGCGCGTACCGCGTAACGTGAACGCGACCTTGCCCTAGTACGTAGACGCGTCGGCAAAAAAAGAATCCTCTCTATCAGGTTCTGCAGCGTCTCGTTCTTTCGCAACGATCACCTTCTTGCCCCGGTCACGATTCTTGCACTCAGCGATAGGCGCACGTTATCGACTAAAGGAGTCAATTGAACGATTCTCGCACTATTTACTAATCGGCTCATCAACAAGAACGACCGTTCGGCGCCTTATGTCTTCCACGGTTTCCGCGATTATGTCGTCGGTAATGCCACCTATTAGCGTCGTGCAATTAACCGCCTCAATCGCAATCCAGATCAAAACCCCTAAAAGAGTAGTTAGGTTCCCGCGGAGTATCGAGTCGTTGTGCAATTGAACCGGCCGCAACCGGCTCGTACGGATATCGACCAAGTGCACCATCGACTCTGGGCTTATGGATAGGTGCGAGGCATGAGCATTCAAGTAATCGCGCAAAGCCTTGAACTTGCCTTCGATTCTCTGCGCGATCACCCCAGCCTGCGGAAGACGATCCTCGAGGGCTTCATTAATTCTCGTCGTATCTAACCTAAAGTAAGTAAGGAGTTCTAGGCATTCCAGAAATGGACGAAAGAGCGCTCCCGCTTCTTGCGCTAGTCCGTCCAAGGTTAGGCTATAGCAGCCAAGTCCGAGATTGCGCGCTTTGATAACCACAAGCCCACAAACACGCCCAAACGGCTGATTCAGCTTCTCAAGGCGATCAATGCAGATGTCTAAAACCGAAAACGTCTCATCGAGCAAGTCGGCAAACGGTTTTAAGCCTCCCTTGAGGGCATTTTCCGCCGCTCGCCGTGTGCTCCACAATGATAAAGTTATCATTACTAATCCAACCAACGTTCGTATTCGATGTCCGGCAACGCGGGTTCGCTTCAGTGCGCAGTTAGGCACCTCCGCGATCCTCGGAATCCACGTTTGTCCGGCACAACTGAGAAGGACTTGAATGCAAGACGCGCCTTTGTTATGGTGACACTTCCCGATAGCTTGCCTAGCACGCTTTGAACTCGAGCCTTGCCAACGGGCCAGCGAGCACCCAGGATGATCTCCTTGAGTACCAGATCCTCGTCGAACTGCTTAAAGTAGTGTCCATCCTCCTTGATTGTTTCATTTAAACGAAGGATAAGGCGAACCTCTTCTTCGTACTGCCAGTGCTCATATTTCGTGACGAAGAAGCGTTCTACATGATCGCTGGCCGGTAGCCCCTTCTTAAGGAATCCGTCTCCAAGGATTGAACGTCCCTTGGTATAGACGATTTCTTTCAAAAGCTTGTCCGGAACGTCGAAGCCAAGACACATGCCCTTATGTTTATCTGCGTAGTGACTCCACAAAACAGGGCTGCTCCAATCGCGACTAAAGCATAGGACCCCCTTCTCCCGCATAGCTTTATTCTTCCAGGCTAAAAATGTTCTCCGCATCGCTCTATTCGATAATTCAACGCTCAAGAGCTCAAAGGGATCATTCATATCAGCAAACTCGGCGACCTTGAGTCGTTGATGCACCAGATTGCTAAGGCCCCATTTTGTCCTCAGAAGATGATACACTCGCATCTTGGCGGTCGCTTAACTATGAATTGAGGGGTTCTTTCCCCCAGAGCACTGCGACGGGCTGGTCATCGCAAGAGATGTTCGATTGTATCAATCCCTTAGTGAAGCCTTGGGAGTCCGTGATACAGGCCTTTGCTGATAGCTCAGCTCTACCCGCCGTGGCTAGGGTAAAATAAAGCGAGCGCTTTCCCTCCGAAGCATCTCATAAGGCGATAAACAAGCGATTCCCAGGCCCTTACATACATTCGGAATTTTGATTCTCTTGGGAGAGTTTTCAACCTTTTCATGTGTTACTACCGTGAATCCAAGAGCCATAGCTTGTGAGATGACATAATAGTCGGGATCCTGAAGGAATAGATTCACAGCTGCTTGATCGTACCGCTGCCCTGCCACCCACTGGCTTACTCGAGCTAATGCGGCCGGCGTGTTGGTGTCCGCGGGCAGAAAAAAGCCATGTCCATGTGCTACGGCCCAATCAGCAAGTTGGTCAGTTCCTGCTTGGAGTTCGTCTTTGACCTTCTCGACGCTGAAGACTAGGCCGGAGGCGTTTTTAACTACCAACCAATCCCAGAACGCTGGACAAAAATCAAATCCATAATGTTTATTTTTTGCTTCAATAAAGATATTGGTGTCTAGCAGATAGCTCATAATGAGGCATATTCAAGGCTGCGTGCAAGTTCTAAAAAAGTCTCTGTTTTATGAATTCCCGTCAGGCGAAATGCGTCGCGGTAGAGCGTCTGTCCTTCCATCGTGCTGACGACTAAGCTTCGTGCAAATCGTTTGCTAATGCGCGCCGCTTGTGTAAGGTAAAAATCACCGCCTTTCCCCGAGGGCAGCATCCGGAGTCGCTTGACTTCGGCCTCGTAGGTAGCATTAAAAATGTCTTTAGTCATTTCCCCGGCATCATACATCCTTCGCAGGATTACTAACGTGCTTACCTTAAAGCGTCTGGCTAATTTTGAAACCCCATCCGTTAGTTCTTCGCTGGAGCTAAGTTCGGCTTTAAGAACTGCCAAAGGGACAAGCATTTCCGCCGCCACGCAATTACACCATCTCTCAACCTCATGAACGGGTATCCGCGCTGGACTTGCGTTAGAAAGCGCCGATTGCCCGAGCCATAGGTGCGCTAACTCATGCGCCAGCGTAAACATCTGGGCGGCTTTAGTATCAGCCCCGTTTATAAATACGAGCGGTGCATATTCATCAGTCAATGCGAAACCACGGAATTCTTCTGGATCCAAGCGCCTTCTATTATTATTAAGGACTACACCGCTGCACATTACGAGTATGCCTGATGTATCGGCTTGAGCGATGAACTGTCTAAGAGCATCCGTCCAGGTCGGACAATCCCTTCGTGCTTCGAGTTCAAAGCCGAGTGTCTGGCGCATCCTTAAGGCCGTCTTTTCAATAGAATCCGTCATCTTTGCAGACCCAATAAAGTTGGGTGGCTCTTCTCCGATTGCCTTCGCATAATTACGATACCAATCCTGACGAAGCTGACATATATAAATCATCTCAAGGAGATTTGGACTCGGATATTGGGTCTTGAGTTGATTTATCGTTCTAAAATCAGGGATAGGTATTTTCTCAGCCGGTGGCTCAACAAGGAATAGATAGCCGATAGGGACATGTGTAGTTCTTGCCAATTTTTCGAGTTGCTTAAGGGTAGGATAAGCTTCGCCCTTCTCCCAGCGTTCTATTTTCGGAAAATATCGTTCTAGACTCTTAGTAGTGAGATTGGCGCGCTCTCGGGCCCAGCGCAACATATCGGGCTTAATCTCTACACGTAGCTTGCTGGCCATTTGATCCCACTTAGTGAGATTTTACTTCATACAAGCGGGAAAGTGAATGTTTTATTATCACGTCAATAATATTATGGGCGTCTTCAGATTGCTTCATGCGTGAAAAGATTTTATGCTGGTATGAAATTGCCGCCTCCTTCGTCTTTGACCCAATGCTATCCAACGTCGGACTCCTTAAAATGAGAAAACCTCGGCGTACCGGAGATCTATAGTCCGAGGGGTTATCGACCAATGCTTTAAATATCACTAGCGCTTGGCTTCTAAACCACCCCGGCCATAAATTGCGTACCAAGGTAGACTAATACCCGTGTCACACCGGTGTCACAAATTTTGCCTAATCTCGCCTAACTTGGCTTAACGGAGCTTAAACGGAAACGAAAGGGAAAACGGAAATTATCAGGGGAAAACCAGGGAATAAGATGGCGGGGTCGACGAGACTCGAACTCGCGACCTCCGGCGTGACAGGCCGGCGTTCTAACCAGCTGAACTACGACCCCGCAAAATGGGCTCCGTCATTATACGGATTCGCTATGGGAATTTCAATAGGACGCCGGGGGCCGCAAAAAACGCGTTTTCAGCCCTGGGCGCGCGGCGGCGCCGGTCAATCCCCACAGGCTAGCGCTTCCGGGGCAGCCAGGCGCGGATCTGGCGGCCGACCTTCTCGGCGCTCGGGGGACTGAAGTTGGACATGACGACGACGGCGTATCCCCGCTCCGGGTCCCATTCGAGGATGGCGTTGATGCCGGGAGCCCCGCCGGCGATGCCCATCCCGCCGCGCAATTCCTCGTCGGTCGCCTTCAACGTCCCCTTTTCCAGGGCGATGACGTATTTGAGCAGGTCGGGGGCGGTGGAATAGCCCCCTCCGGCCGAGCTTCCCCGCCCAGGCAGGGTCTCGTAGTTCGATACCCAATCGGACCCGTCCCGTGCGTAGCCGATGGCCCGGTTCGGGACATCGGTGTCCTTCGGGGGCCAGAACGAATCGTTCATGCCGGCCGGCTTGAAGATATGGTCGCGGACATAGTCGTAATAATCCTCGCCCGAGGCCTTCGCTATGATAAGGCCCAGGACGATGTATCCACCATTCGAGTAAACCCTCTTCGCGCCCGGCTCGAACTCGAGGGGTTTGTCGGCGAATAGCGGGAGGTAGGCCTCGAGGGTCCGGATCTTCTCCTTGGGCGTCGCCCGGTACCTCTCCCCGAAGAAATCCCCGACGCCGCCGCTCATCTCGAGCAGATGCCGGACGGTGACCTTGGAGGCCGCCTCCTTGTTCGGGTAATCCGAGAGGAACTTGCCGATGGTATCGTCGAGCCGGATCTTGCCCGCGGCGACGAGCTGGCGGATGGCCCTCCCCGTGAAGGACTTGTTGATGGAGCCGAGATTGAACTTCGTATCGACGCGGTTCAGGATCTTCTTATCCCGGTCGGCATAGCCATAAGCCTGCTCGAAGATGGGCTTGCCGTCCTTGGCGATGAGGATGACGCCGGAGAACTCGTCGGCCCTGGCGATCCGCTCCCCGTGCTCCTTGACGGCCGCGACGAGCTCGGCGTCGTCCTTCTTCGGAGTCCCGGCCGGCCCCTCCTGCCCGCCCTCGTCCATGGCCTCGATGCGGATGCCCAGGAGCCCGAACGGCTCGTTGGGCTCGAACTCGAAGTCCATACGGACAGGCGGGCCGTTCGTCGTCCGGGCGAGGACGCTCACGAAGGAACCCCGGGACTCGACGACCTTCCCGAGCTTGAGGGTTCCCATCATCTCCCGCATCTGCTTGTAGCGCTCGAGACGGGTTTCGATGGGCGTCTCACGGAGCGCGTCCTTCGCCACCCGGCCGGTCAGGAAGTCCCGCATGGCGGCCTCGCCGGCGTTAAAGGCCTGGAAGTAAGCCTTGACGTTATGGCCTGCGGGCGTATCGGAAAGGGTGGCCGCGGTCTCTTGGGCCAGCCCGGCAATGGCCATGGCCGCGAATGCGATCGATATCCAAACGAGCTTGTGCTTCATGCGAGCATCCTCCTTGCCTTGAACACGGTGCTTAATGGACAAAACGCTCCGGGGTCTCATCCCGTTGCCAGAGGGGCCTTCATGACCCCTCAGGGGCCTTCGCAGGTGCCGGTCGGGCAAGCGGGCTCGTCGCCCTCCTCGGTTTGGAGCGTGGAGTGCCGGATGCCGAAGCGCGAGGTCAGGACCTCGTTGGCGTCGCGGAGGACGGTTCGCGCGTCCGCCCCCTTCCGGACGGTCAGGTGGGCGCTCAGCGAGACAAAGCCGGAAGTGATCGTCCAGACGTGGAGGTCATGGACAGACAGAACACCCGGGACCGCCCCCAGGGCCTTCTCCAGGGCTTCGGCGTCGATGTGGCCGGGCACGCCCTCCATGAAAACATGGAAGGACTCCCGGACGAGCCGGACCGAGCTCAGGACGATCAGGACGGAGATCGCAAGGCTCACCGCGGGGTCCCAGAAGGTCTTGCCCGTAACGGCTATCAGCAGGGCGGCGGCAAGGACGCCCACGCTCCCCAGGCCGTCGGCCATGACGTGAAGGAATGCCCCCCTCATGTTCAAACTGCGTTCTTTCGAACGGCGAAGCACCATCCCCCCGGCGATATTGGAAAGGAGGCCCGCCGCCGCGACCGCCGTCATGAGCCCGCCCTTGATCTCGACCGGATCGCTGATCCTCTTCACGGCTTCATAGCCGATGAGACCTGCGATTCCCCAGAGGGCGATCCCGTTCAGGAACGCGGCGAAGATCTCGGCCCTCCGCCAGCCGAACGTCCTCGACGAGGAGCGCGGCCGGGAGGCCAGCTTGAAGGCGATGAGGCTGAGGAGAAGCGAAGCCACGTCGGTCAGCATGTGGCCCGCGTCCGCGAGCAGGGCCAGGCTCCCGCTGAGTAGGCCCCCGACGACCTCGACGCCCAGGAAGACGGCCGTAATCAGGAGGACGGCGCGCAGGGCTTTGACGTCCTTCGAAGGCGCGTGCTCGTGAGAATCCGTGTTCAAGTCCCCGCCGCCTTCCGTTCCTAGCCCTTAATTAAGTCAGTTTAATAAGCCAAAAGCTAATTAAAGGATAACACCTGAACCTTTAATTAGCAATCAGCCATCAAGCAGGAAACGGAGGAATTACTTCTTCTCCAGCGTCCGCGATAGGCTCTTTATCGTGGGGGTGAGTTCTGAAGAGCTTGTTGCTGGCTCCTTGATGTCCTTTTTGGGCTGTAATAGAATCCTTATAACATTGATTAGGAGGAACCAAATGGGGTGGAGAAGCACAGCTAGGGCCTTTGGAGTTCCTACGACCACGCGCGGGGTATTGAGAAGTTTGTCCTCATCATCATCCTCCTCATCGGAACGGGCAGAAAGAAGACGCCAACGCGAGCTAGCGCTTCAAAAGAAACAATTGGATAAGATGCAGGAGCTTGAAAGAAACCGATTCGCGGTAGATGAATACGAAAACTATATTTCAGTAATTCAGTCCGTTCACAAAGAATGTGGAGACGCCTGGGATTGGCCGGCTTTGATAAGCTCGCCGCCACCTGCCGAGCCCAAGCTTGAACATGAAAACGAAGTCTTAGCTCAAAATATTCTAAGAGATTATGCGCCTTCAACGACTGATAAAATCTTTCGGAGAGCAGAGAAGAAAAAAGCTGCGCTCCTGGCAAATATTGAAAAAGCCAAGCAAACAGACCAGGCCAATTATGAAAAAGCATTTGAAGAGTATTCCGTAGAACTACAGGAATGGAAAAAGATAAGTGAGCTTGCAAAGAAAATCAGCGATAAGAATCTCGACGGATACACAGAGGCACTCCGAGAGATAAGCCCGCTTTCAGAAATCGAGCATCTAGGCTCATCAGTAAACGTATCAATTAATGAGGATAAATTCGGCATTTGCAGCCTCAAAGTGCATGGTGAAAGTGTCGTCCCAAAAGAATCCAGGTCTCTTCTTAAGTCGGGTAACTTATCTGTTAAACAGCTTCCTACGAGTAGATTTTATGAGCTTTATCAGGACTATGTATGCTCAGCCACTCTTCGGGTAGCCCGGGAGATCTTTGCGGCATTACCACTCGAGATGCTTATAGTAAATTCTTTAGCTGATCTGGTAAACCCTGCCACAGGGCATATCGAAGAATCTCCGATCTTAAGCGTGGCAATACCTCGAAAAACGCTTGATAGTCTCAACTTTGAGTCTATTGATCCGTCGGACTCCATGAAGAGCTTTGTATATAGTATGGGGTTTAAAAGAGGCAAGGGTTTTGAGCGTATTAAGCCGTTAGAAAGAACCGCATTCAGCTAGAACCGGCAGTCAATAGTTAGCGGGGGAATAATCCACAACTTAGAATATTGCCCTGCATAATATCAAGCCCCGATATCAAGAGGAGACCCGACATAGACTCACATCTTCTCCAGAATGGCGATGCGCTCCTCGATGGGCGGGTGGGTGCTGAAGAGGCGGTTGATGCCGCCGCCGCCCTTGATGTTCTTGAGGGGGTTGACGATGTAGAGATGGGCCGTGGCCTTGTTGGCCGCCTCGAGGGGCTCCTTGTCGGCCGCGATCTTCCGCAGGGCCGAGGCCAGCCCCGCCGGGTACCGCGTTATCATGGCCGCGCTCGCGTCCGCCAGGAACTCCCGCTTCCGCGAGACCGCAAGCTGGATGATCGTGGCGAAGAACGGGGCGAGGACGGCCAGCGCTAGGCCGACAAGGACCAGGATGCCCTCGGCGCCGCCCGAGCCGCCCCTCCGGCTCCGCCTTCGCCCTCCGCCCCACATGAAGCTCCTCAGCATCCAGTCGCTGAGCAGGGCCACGACGCCGGCCATGACCACGACCACGGTCTGGAGCCGGACGTCATAGTTCTTGATATGGGACATTTCGTGGGCGACGACCCCCTCGAGCTCGACCCGGTTGAGCTTGTCCAGGATGCCGGTCGTCACGCAAATGACCGCAGTCTCGGGCTTGCGGCCCGTGGCGAAGGCATTCGGGGCCGTGTCCTCGATGACGTAGCATCGCGGCGCCGGAATGCCCGCCGCGATGGCCAGCCCCTCGACGACGTTATAGAGGTAGGGGAATTCCTCCCGGGTCACCGGCCGGGCCTTGCTGATGCCCAGGACGATCTTGTCGCTCGCGTAATAGCCGCCGGCCGCCATCGCCATGGCGACGACCACGGCCAGGACGAGGCCGCTCGTCCCCCATCCCATCAGGTACTCGAAGAACCAGGTCAGGAGAAAGATGAAGACCACGAAGAAGCCCACCAGGGCGGCGGACTTCCACTTGTTGCGGGCGATCTGTTCGTACATCAGCCGTCCGGACGGGAGCCGCCCGGGCCCGGCGCGCCGGCCCGGAAGCCCCCATGCTTCCCTAGGGCTTCCTCAGAACTGGACCTTGACCGGGCCCTTGGCCGCCTCTTCCCCGATCTCGAAGTATTCCTTCTCCTTGAAGGCGAACATATTGGCGATGATGTTCGAGGGGAAGACCTGCTGTTTCATGTTGAACTTCATGACGACGTCGTTGTAGAACTGCCGGGCATAGGCGATCTTGCTCTCGGTCCCGGCCAGCTCCTCCTGGAGCATCAGAAAGTTCTGGTTGGCCTTGAGGTCGGGATAGGCTTCGGCGACAGCGAACAGGGACTTGAGGGCGCCCGTAAGGACGTTCTCTGCCTGGCCGGCCTCCTTGGGTGTCGTGGCCCCCATGGCCGCGGTGCGGGCCTGGGTCACGCGCTCGAAGACACCGCTCTCGTGCCTGGCGTAGCCCTTGACCGTCTCGACCAGGTTGGGGATGAGGTCGAACCGGCGGCGGAGCTGGACGTCGACCTGGGACCAGGCGTTGTCACAGCGGTTCCTCAAGGTTATGAGGCTGTTGTACATGCCGACGGCCATCAGGGCGACAGCGGCGATGATGATGAGCAATACGACGGCGAATCCCATGGGTTCCTCCTTTGCCCCTAAAAGGGGCACTAGTCCCCCTATTAAGGGACTTGCCCCCGGCGTTCGGGGGGTGTTCCATCCTAAAATAGGGGCAATCGGGCTAAAAATCAAGGCTTTTCGATTGACTTCGGGGACAGGCCCATGCTATATTTTGGCGTTCCAAATCGCACTCTTAAGGAGGTTGTTTAATGAACCTGAAGGAAAAGTTTGCTTCGAAAATGGTCCCGATGCGCGAGAGGATCCAAAAAGTCCTCAAGGAACACGGAGACATGAAGATCTCCGATGTGACCATCGCCCAGGCTTACGGCGGCGCCCGCAGCGTCAAGTGCATGGTCTGGGAGACCTCGGCCCTGGACCCGATGGAAGGCATCCGGTTCCGCGGCTACACCATCCCCGAGCTCCAGCAGAAGCTCCCCAAGGCCCCCGGCGGCGAAGAGCCCATCCCCGAGGGCATCTTCCATCTGCTCCTCACCGGCGACATGCCGACCTACGCGGACACGGTCGAGATCACCGAGGAATGGCGGAAGAGAAGCGCCCTCCCCAAGTACCTCATCGACGTCCTCAAGGCCATCCCCGCCGACACGCACCCGATGACCCAGTTCGCCCTGGCCATCCTCCAGCTCCAGAAGGACTCCGTCTTCGCCGACCGGTACCGCAAGGGCATCAACAAGATGGACTACTGGGACCCGATGTACGAGGATGTCATGAACATCCTGGCCAAACTGCCGGGCATCGCCGCGTACATCTACCGCAAGAGCTACAAGGGCGACAAGCACATCCCCGCCGACCCGAAGCTCGACTGGGGCGGGAACATGGCGAAGATGCTGGGCATCACCGACGACCCGGCGTTCGTCGACCTGATGCGGCTCTACCTCGTCATCCACTGCGACCATGAGGGCGGCAACGTCTCCGCCCACACCTGCCGGCTCGTCGGGTCGGCCCTCTCCGACGCCTATTATTCCCTGTCCGGCGCCATGGACGGACTGGCCGGGCCCCTCCACGGGCTGGCCAACCAGGAGGTCCTCCGCTGGATCATGGACCTGATGAAGGACCTCGGCGGCGTTCCCAACAAGGAACAGCTCTCCAAGTACATCTGGGACACGCTCAAGGCCGGCAAGGTCGTCCCGGGCTACGGCCATGCGGTCCTCCGCAAGACCGACCCCCGGTACGTCGCCCAGCGCGAATTCGCGCAGAAGCATCTGCCGAACGACGACATCTTCAAGGTCGTCAGCGCCGTCTACGAGGTCGCTCCCGACATCCTGACCCAGCACGGCAAGGCCAAGAACCCCTGGCCGAACGTCGACGCCCACTCCGGCTGTCTCCTCTACCACTACGGGGTCACCGAGTACGACTTCTACACGGTGTTCTTCGGGGTCTCCCGGGCCATCGGCGTCCTGTCCCAGCTCGTCTGGGACCGCGCCCTCGGACTCCCCATCGAGAGACCGAAGAGCGTCACGACCGAGTGGGTCGAGAGCCAGGTCAAGGCCGCCCCGGCCAAGTAAGCCGCGGGCTTTGGTCTGACGTAGCCGCAGGCTTCGGGCTTTGCAGTAACCGAAGGCTATAGCCTGCGTCTTTGAAGTAACCGGGCCGCCCCCCCCGGGGGCGGCCCTTTTTTTTCCGGCGCGGATTATGCTAGTATGGAGCGCGGGCGTTTCTGATGGGTTCGTAATTTCTTAAAGGAAGTGAGCCATGGAATATAAGCTCGGTCTGATCGGCTGCGGAACCGTGGGGCAGGGGCTCCTCGAGATCCTGGAATCGAAGCGCGAACACCTCCGGGACGCTTATGACTTCGAGGTCCGCCTCGTCGCCGTGAGCGACAAGCTCAAGGGCACGCTCCTCCTTCCCGACGGCATCGACATCCCGAAGCTCCTCGCGCTCCTGGCCCAGGGGAAGCCCGTCTCCGACTACCCGGGCGCCCCGAAAGCGGCGGTCGAAGCCATCGACCCCCTGGACATGATCGAGAAGAGCGAAGCCGATATCATCGCCGAGCTGTCCTACACCGACATCAAGACCGGGGAACCGGCGACCTCCTATATCCGCAAGGCCCTGCGCATGGGCAAGCATGTCGTGACCTCGAACAAGGGGCCGGCCGCCCTCCATTACAAGGACCTCCACGAGCTGGCCCGCCAGAACGGCCTGGAGTTCCGCATCGAGGGGACCGTCATGAGCGGGACCCCCGTCTTCCATCTGTTCGAGTGCGGCCTGGCCGGCAACGGCATCCGCGAGATCCGCGGCATCCTCAACGGGACGACCAACTTCATCCTGAGCAAGATGGAGCAGGATGGCATGGAATACGCCGACGCCCTGGCCCTCGCCCAGAAGCTGGGCTACGCCGAGGCCGACCCGACCGCCGACGTCGAGGGCTTCGACGCCCTGGCCAAGGTCGTCATCCTGTCCAACGTCCTCCTCGGGGGCTCGATCGGCACCGGCGACGTGACCCGGACCGGCATCTCGGCCATCTCCAAGGACGATGTCCTCGCCGCCAAGGCTCAGGGCTTCCGCTACAAGCTCATCGGCCGCACGGCCCTTGTGGACGGGAAGATCGAGGCTTCCGTCGCCCCCGTCAAGCTCCCTCTGACCGACCCCCTGGCCGGCGTGATGGGCGCCCATAACGCCCTGACGTTCGACACCGACCTCATGGGCAAGGTCACCATCCAGGGCGCCGGCGCCGGAAAGATCGAGACCGGATACGCCATCCTCTCGGACCTGCTCGCCATCAACCGGTACCATAAATAGGCGAGACAAGCGAGACAGGCAAGGCAGGCGAGACAAGAGAGGCTCGTCGCAAAGCCATTCATCTTATTGCGAGACGGGCGATAAATCCCCCCAACCCCCCTTTTATAAAGGGGGGAAGCTTTCTCCCCGTGACCCCCCTTTTTCAAAGGGGGGATACTCCCTCCCGGCCCCTAGGCCAAAAAAGGGGGTATTCCGCCCAGCCCTCTGCAAAAAGGGGGCGTTGCGCTTGGCCCCTTTTCCAAAAGGGGGGAAGATACCCCTCCCAGTCCCTATACCCAAAGGGGGGCCGCTGCCGCGCCTTGACGCGAGCTCCTGTAGCCGCAGACTTCAGTCTGCGCGGTCCCCTTGTTGTAGCCGCAGGCTTTAGCCTGCGTCTTCCCATACATTTTTTTTAAGCTCAGGCTAAAAGCCGAGGCTGTAAATATGCCCACGCCCGAAGCCGCGGTCGCGACTTGACGCGACCTCATTGTAGCCGCAGGCTTTAACCTACGCTGATCTTTCCAAAATCCCCCCGTTGACCCCCCTTTTCTAAAGGGGGGACTCCAGGGCCGCGTCCTACGCGATTCCCCCCCCTGGCCGCAGGCCTCAGCCTGCGCGATTTCTCCTAACATCATCTTAAGCTTAAGCAATGCCTGAGGCTGTATTTCAAGCCTTCGGCCTGCGCGATTCCCCCCTTTTCTAAAGGGGGGCTTTGGGGGGATTTCAGGCCCGCGACTTGACTCGCTCCCCCCTTTGAAGCTAATCTAGACGAGCAGACTTTGTGTCATGCATTTTGGCTATATAAACGTTCTTTCGCCCGAAACCCCCTACGTCACAGCCTTGTCCTGGAGGAATCATGTGTCCTGATCCGCAATACGGCCCCGGAGTCCGTAAGTATATCGAGCAAGCCGCCAAGCTCATCGCCGAACGGGATGCCGACATCGCCCGCATGAAGACGATGAAGTTCGACACCCTCTCCGTCCACGGGCTCTATTCGATGACCGAGGCCCTCAACTGCAACCAGGGGGCCATCATCGAGCCCCTCTACCTCGCCACGTCCCAGGCTTACCGCGACGCCGACGAGCTCGAGGCGGCGCTCGGCTACCTCATCCCGACCTGGTGCTACACGCGAATCGCCAACCCGACGATCTATTACCTGGAATGGATGCTGGCCCTCCTCGAAGGCTACGGGACGGGCTCGGACACGTCCTGTCTCGTGACGGCGTCGGGGATGTCGGCCATCGCCGCGGCCGTCGACCCCTTCCTCGTCAAGCAGAAGGACGGGCCGGAGCGCATGAACTTCGTCTCGTCCATCCAGGTCTACGGCGGGACGTTCCAGCACTTCGCCGTCCGCAAGATGAAGGAGCGGGGCATCGAGTGCCGTTGGGTCCTCCACCCCGAGGACATGGAGGAGTGGCGGTCGAAGATCGACGAGGACACGCGGTTCCTCTATATGGAGGCGCCGAGCAATCCCCAGCAGTCGTTCTGCGACGTGAAGGCGCTGGCCGACCTGGCCCATTCGTGGAGCATCCCGGTCATCTTCGACGCGACCTGCGCCACACCCGCCCTGATGCGGCCCATCGCCCACGGGGTCGACATCGTCGTCCATTCGCTGACGAAATCCATCACCTCCGGCGGTCTGGCCGTCGGCGGCGCCCTCATCAGCCGCAAGCCCATCGTCACCAAGGTCAGGAACGACGACCCGCGGTTCATCGAGAGCTTCGCCGAGTACGTGAAGTTCTGGCCGTTCCGGGACAACGGCCCGTCGCAGTCCCCGTTCAACGCCCTCATCGCCCTGAACGACCTGCGCACCCTGCGGTCGAAGATGGACCTGGTCAGCGGGAACTGCCAGAGGGTCGCCGAGTTCCTGCAGACCCATCCCAAGGTCTACCAGGTCGATTACCTTGGCCTGCCGAGCTTTCACCTCCACGGCGTCGCCAAGGAATATTTGAAGCTCGTCGATTCCGGCGACGGCCCGGGAAAAGAGGTCAACCGCTACGGCCACCTCATGAGCTTCCGGGTGGACGGCCCGCCGGCGAACGCGCGGAAGGCCTTCGACGCCTTCAAGATCATCTTCCGGGCGACCGACCTCGGCCGCATCAAGAGCATCGCCACCATCCCGGCCATCTCCACGCATTCCCAGCAGGGCGAGGAGGCCCGCAAGATGGCGGACGTCCCGCCCCAGCTTATCCGGCTGTGCGTCGGCGGCGAGGACCCGGACGACATCATCGCCGATCTCGATCAGGCACTGAAGAAAGTGTAGCGAGACGGGCTGGACTGGCGAGACGAGCGAGACAGGCTTATTTCCCCCCTTTCCTAACAGGGGGTTGGGGGGATTTGTGGGGACATGGAAATCCCCCCTGGCCCCCCTTTTCCAAAGGGGGGAATTCGACGACGCCGCTAACCGCGCGCACATGAGGGCGCAGGCTAAAGCCTGCGGCTACAGCCGTAGACGAAATCTGAAGCCTGCGGCTACGATAAAGAGTTGGACGATGAGCCTCCCCTCTCGCTTATCCCGCTTATCTCGCCTGTCTCGCTCCTCTAAATAATGATGCCTTGACATTCCTCCCGTCTCGCCTGCTCGCGCCTAGACGCAGGCTAAAGCCTGCGGCTACAGATCAAGCGTCGAGCCCGGGTCGAAGCCCAGTGTAGCCTCAGACGTCAGCCTGTGCTTCTGACTTCCCCCCTTTCCTAAAGGGGGGTTGGGGGGGATTTTTAGTTGTCGTGTAAATCCCCCCTGGCCCCCCTTTTCCAAAGGGGGGAATTCCAAGCCGCCGCTAAACGCGCGCACAAAGACGCAGGCTGAAGTGCATTGTAGCCTCAGGCTTTAGCCTGAGCTATCTTCGAAAGATTCTTTGTGAACGCAGGCTAAAGCCTGCGGCTACAAGAAGCTGTCTCGCTTGTCTCGCTCTTTTCATGTAAAATAAGGTGCCATGGAAAGCATCCGCATCAGGGGGACGAACGACCTGCGCCTGCGGGGCGAGGTCCGGATCAGCGGCTCGAAGAACGCCGTCCTCCCGGCCATCGCGGCCGGCCTGCTCACCCGCGAGAACCTCCACCTGACGAACATCCCCCTGGTCAAGGACGTCCACACCATCCTGACCCTGATGAAACAGCTCGGGGCCGAATACAAGGTCGAGGGGAACGCCCTCGACATCCGCATCGGCGAGATCACGCTCCGACGAGGCGGCCTACGAGCTGGTCCGGGCGATGAGGGCGTCCATCCTCGTCCTCGGCCCGCTCCTCGCGCGCTTCGGGAAGGCCGTCGTCGCCCTGCCCGGCGGCTGTGCCATCGGCTCGCGGCCCATCGACCTTCACATCAGCGGGCTTCAGAAGCTCGGCGCGACCATCAACCTCGAGCACGGCTACATCCAGGCCTCGGCCGACAAGCTCACGGGCGCGACGATCGAGTTCGAGAAGAAGACGGTGACGGGGACGGAGAACCTGGTCATGGCCGCCGCCCTGGCCGAGGGAGAGACCGTCCTCCGCAACTGCGCCCTCGAGCCGGAGATCGCCAACCTCTGCGAGCTCCTGGTGAAGATGGGGGCCCGGATCGACGGCATCGGCGAGGAGACGATGCGCGTCCAGGGCGTGAAGGAGCTCGGCGGGGCCAGCCACGAGATCATTCCCGACCGGATCGAGGCCGGGACCTTCCTCGTGGCCGGGGCCCTGACCGGGGGCGACATCCTCCTCACCGGCATCCAGCCGGTCCACCTGCAGACGATCGTCCAGAAGCTGAAGTATTCCGGGGCGGTCTTCGAGACCGTCCGGGGGAACGCGCTCCGCGTCATCGGGAGCCGGGAGATCCGCCCTCAGGACATCACGACCTCCCCGTATCCGGGGTTCCCCACCGACATGCAGGCCCAGTTCATGGTCCTGATGACCCAGGCCCTGGGCACGTCCATCATCACCGAAACCATCTTCGACCGGCGCTTCTCGCACGTCAACGAGCTCCTCCGGCTCGGGGCGAACATCGAGGTGCAGGGGGACAAGGCCGTCGTCAGGGGCCGGACCCCGCTCTCGGGCGCCGAGGTCATCGCCACGGACCTCAGGGCGTCGGCCTCCCTCGTCCTGGCCGGGCTGATCGCCGGCGGCGAGACGGTCATCAACGAGATCGACCACCTCGACCGGGGCTACGAGAGGATCGAGGAGAAACTCCGCGGTCTCGGCGCCTCCATCGAGCGCATCCGGAGCTGAGCCGGCGCCATGGACGATTGCCTCTTCTGCCGGATCGCCGCGAAGAAGATCCCGGCGTCCGTCGTTTACGAGGACGACGAGATGCTGGCCTTCGACGACATCCACCCCCAGGCCCCCGTCCACGTCCTCATCATCCCCAAGGAGCATTTCGCCTCGCTCAACGATCTCCCGGAAGGCCGGAGAGGCCCTGCTCGGCCGGATGATCGCGAAGGCGCGCGACCTGGCCGAGGCGAAAGGCATCGCTCGAAGCGGCTATCGCGTGGTCCTCAACACGGGACAGGATTCCGGACAAGCCGTATTCCATATCCATTTCCACCTCATCGGCGGGCGGAAGATGGCCTGGCCGCCGGGATGACATGAAAAGCGTATCCATCATCGGGGCGGGCCGGCTCGGCGCTTCGCTTGGCCATGCCCTCGTCCGCCGCGGCTACGACCTTCGAGCCGTTTCCTGCCGGACCCTGCGCTCGGCGCGGGAAAGCGCCCGGATCGCCGGGGCGGGCCGCGCCCTTACCGACATCGTCAAGGCGGCGGGGGATTCCGACACGGTCTTTTTGTGCGTCACGGACAGGGCGCTTCCCGAGGTTGCCGCGGCCCTGGCGTCGTCGCGGCTCGACTGGAAGGGCAGGACGGTCTTTCACACGAGCGGGCTGGTCTCCTCGCGCGTCCTCGAGCCCCTCGCCCGGGCCGGGGCGCGCACGGCGTCCTTTCACCCGGCCCAGACGTTCGCCCGGAAGGAAGCCGACCCGGGACTCTTCCGGGGCATCTTCTTCGGCCTCGAAGGGGATCCGGCGGCCGTAAAGTCGGCGCTGGCCATCGCCCGCCGGCTCGGCGGTTCGGCCATCCTCCTCGATGAAAAGGATAAGGTCCTCTATCACGCCGCCTGTGTCGTCTGCTCGGCCGGGGGAACGGCGGTCTTCGATGCCGCCTCCCGCCTCCTCGCGGGGACGGGTTTGGAGACGCGCCTTGCGGCCCGCGTCCTCATACCCCTGGCTGAAAAGAGTTTACGGAACGTAAAGGAACTTGGCGCGACGGCGGCCTTCACGGGGCCCATTTCGAGAGGCGACGTCCAGACCGTCCGGTCCCACTTTAAAGTCCTGCCCGCGAAAGGCCCCGCCCGGAGGCTATATACGGCGTTGGGTCTGGCGGGCCTGGAGACTGTGGGAAAGGGGAAGCTCTCCCCGAAAGCGGCTAAAGCGCTGAAACGTCTCCTGGAAGATAAATAACTTCCTCTTCCAGGTCGATCCCCGAACTTTCTTTTACCCTCTTCTTGAGCTCCGCGGCCAGGGCAAGGACATCAGCGGCCTTCGCCCCGCCGAGGTTGACGAGGAAATTCGCGTGCCCGGAGAAAACGGCTGCGTCGCCCACCCGAAGTTTCTTGGCCCCGACCTCCTCGAGGAGACGTCCGGCCGGGACCTTCTTGCCGTCCGCCAGGACGGGGTTCTTGAAGTAACTGCCCGCGCACGGCGTTCCCCAGGCAGGCTGTCTCTCCCGGCGGCACTCCATATTCTCCCGGACCGCCTTCCGGATGGCCTCAGGGTCCCCGGGGAGGGCCTTGAGCACGGCGCCGGACAGGACCGCCGGCCGGGCCTTGAGGGAAGAGTGCCGGTAGCCGAAGCCCATATCCTCCCGGCTCATCGGACGTTCGGTCCCGTCCTCGCCAAGGGAGGTCGCGGCGACGAAGATATCGGCCATCGCCCGCCCGAACGCCCCGGCATTACCGTAGAGTGCGCCGCCTACTGTTCCGGGGATCCCCGCCAGGAATTCCAGCCCCTCGAGCCCCTCGTCAAGGGCGTATTGGAGCAGTTTGGGCAACGAGGTGCCGGAAAGGACGGTCACTTGGCCGGGCCCCGGCCCGAGCATGAGCCCCTGGGTCCGGTTGCGGACGATGAGGCCCCGATACCCATCGTCGGCGAACAGGATGTTGTACCCCCCGCCAATGACGTACCAGGGGACACCTGTCCTCCGGGCGAATCCGATCGAGACCGCGAGGTCTTCGCCCGTCGTCGCCTCGAAAAAGAGGTCGGCCGGGCCCCCTATCCGGAAGCTGGACATCTCCTTCAGGGAAACGTCCTGCGCCAGGGGCTTCCCGACGGCCTCCCGGAAGGCAGAGGCTACGCCGGCGTTCCGTTCCATGGCCATATTCTATCGCCTTGGCACGGATTTTGCTATAATCTATCGGTGTTTGCGGCGTATTGACAATGGGGATACGGCAATATATGATTTGCCAAATTTGAAGCGAGGTTGCGAATGAAAAGAATCGTCATGACTATCCTCCTTCTCGCGGTCGTCGCGACGGGTTTCGTCTCAGCCCAGAATCCGGCGGATGACGCCTATGTCAAGGCCATGACCCAGAGCGACCCCTGCCAGAAGATCCAGGCTCTTAAATCCTTCCTTCAGCAGTATTCGGGGAAGGGCAGCCAGTATGAGAGCTTCGCCAACGCCTACGTCAGCCTGACGCCCTGCCCGAGCCAGGCCGCGGCCGAGAAGATCCAGTACGGGGAGAAGGCCCTGACATTTTCCGGGCTCGACGACAGCACGAAGATCCAGCTTCTGGCCACGGTGGCCGACCTCACCATCAAGAGCGGCCAGAACCTCGACAAGGCCAAGGCCGCCGCGGGCAAGCTCATCGAGATGGGCAAGACCAACAAGGAGCAGGACCCGTCCAACGCCCAGTGGAACAAGCTCATCGGCGCCGGGTACTTCCTCCAGGGCCAGGCCGCCGAGAAGGCCAAGGATATGGGCGCCGCCGCCGACGCTTACATCGCCTCCTATGCCATCCTGAAGGACCCGAAGATCATGGCCCAGATCAAGAAGCTGGCCAAGACCCTCTACGACGCCAAGCAGTTCGCCGAGGCGGAGAAGGTCTTCCGGACGCTCTACAACCAGAACAAGGACCCGGAGAGCGCCCTCATCCTCGGACAGACGCTCTACAAGAACGACAAGCCCGACGAAGCCCTGGCCCTCTTCAAGGAAGCCTACGCCAAGAAGCAGACCGGAGAGCTCGCCTACAACATCGGCATCATCCTCGCCAAGAAATCCCCGCAGGAGGCCATCGACTACCTCATCGTGGCCAGCCTCCGCTATCCCGCCCAGGCCCAGAACGCCCTCGGCATGGCCCAGAACCTGTTCTTCACCTCCTCGCCCGACGCCAAGATCAACGACGTCATCAAGAAGATCGAGGGTGTGCAGAAAAGGATCGACGACCTGACGAAGTCGTTCAACACCAAGTTCGCCGAAAAGAACGAGGAAGAGCTGACCGACGGCGAGAAGGCCGAGATGAAGAAGATCCTGGGCGACATCGACGCCGCCAAGGCCGAGATCGCTAAGCTCCAGGCCTCGTCGAGCGAGATCACGGGTAAATGGGCCAAGCGCGTGGAGGAAGTCAAGAAGAGGCTCGGGTAGAGCGGATATCCCCGGGCCCCTGATTTCGAAAGGATCGGGGAAGAGCAGTTGACGGGGTCCATCTCCCGGCCGTCCGCCCTGAAGAAGATCGCCAAGCTTCGGGACGCGATCGCCTACCACGAGAAGAAATACTACGTCGATAACGATCCCCAGATCTCCGACGCCGAGTTCGACGCGCTCCTGCGCGAGCTGGCGGGCCTCGAGGCCCGCTATCCCGACCTCGTCACCCCCGAATCCCCCACCCAACGGGTCGGCGAACGGCCCGTCGAGGGCTTCGTTCCGGTCGTTCACGACCGGCCGATGCTGAGCATCGATAACTGCTACGACGAAAAGGGGCTCCGGGATTTCGAGGACCGGGTCCGCCGGCTCCTTCCGGACCGGAAGATAGCCTACGTGGCCGAGCTCAAGATTGACGGGCTCGGCATCTCCATCCTCTACCGCGGCGGCCGCTACGCCCGGGCCGTGACGCGCGGCGACGGGGTCCGGGGCGACGACGTCACCGCCAACGTCAAGACGATCCGGTCCCTTCCCCTGTCCATCGCCGAGGCCAGCGACGTCGAGGTCCGGGGGGAAGTCTTTCTGCCGACCGAGACCTTCCTGGCCATCAACCGGGAGCGGGAGGATCGGGAAGAGCCGCTCTTCGCCAACCCGCGGAACGCGGCGGCCGGGTCCATCCGCCTCCTCGACGCGAAAGAGGTCGCGGCGCGGAACCTGGACGTCTTCCTCTATACCCTCTATATCGACGGCGAGGAGCCCGAAACCCAGTGGGGAACCCTGACGCGCCTGCGCGAGCTCGGCTTCAAAACGAATCCCCACTCCCGCCGCTGCGCGACGATAAACGACGTCCTGGCGTATTACCGCGAATGGACGGAGAAGAGGGACAAGCTCGATTTCGAGGCCGACGGGGTGGTCGTCAAGATCGATCCCGCGGAGGACCGCCGGGCCCTCGGGACGACGGCCAAGTCCCCGCGCTGGGCGATCTCCTACAAGTTCCCGGCCCGCCAGGCTACCACCCGGATCAACGACATCCGGATCCAGGTCGGCCGCACGGGCGCTCTGACGCCGGTCGCCCTCCTCGAGCCGGTCAAGCTCTCCGGCACGACCATCAGCCGCTCGACGCTCCACAACGAGGACGAGCTCCGGCGCAAGGACATCCGCATCGGCGATGTCATCCTCCTCGAGCGGAGCGGCGACGTCATCCCCCACGTCGTTGCGGTGATGAAGGAGCGCCGGACGGGCAAGGAGCGCCCCTTCGCCTGGCCGGCGAAGTGCCCCGTCTGCCGGAGTGCCGTCTTCCGGTCCGAAGGAGAAGCCGTCTCCCGGTGCGTCAACCCGTCGTGCCCGGCCCGGATACGGGAATCCATCCTCCACTACGCTTCGCGGCGGGCCATGGACGTCGACGGACTGGGAGAGGCGCTCGTCGATCAGCTCCTCGCGAAGGGGCTCGTCAGGGAGATCCCGGACCTCTACGCCCTGACGGAGGCCGACCTGGCCGCCCTCGAGCGCATGGGGCCCAAGAGCGCCGCGAACCTCATTGGGCAGATCGAGGCCTCGAAGACGCGGAGCCTCGCCCGCCTCGTCTTCGCCCTGGGCATCCGCCACGTCGGCGAGCGCCTCGCCCAGAGCCTCGCCGAGCGGTTCCGGACGCTCGAAGGGCTCGCCGCGGCCACGGCCGAAGACCTCGTCACGGTCGACGATGTCGGGCCCCGGGTCGCGGAGAGCGTCGTCTTCTTTTTCGCCCAGTCCGAGAACCGGAAGCTCATCGCCCGGCTGAAAGAAGCGGGGATCGACCCGACGGCCGGGGGAAAGTCCGCCCGCGGCGGCCCGCTCGCGGGCCAGGTCTTCGTCATCACGGGGACGCTCAAGAGCTTCGGGCGCGACGAGGCGCGACGGCGGATCGAGGGCCTGGGCGGAGAGACGGCCGACTCGGTCTCGGGCCGGACGACCTGCCTCGTCGCCGGCGAATCGCCGGGGTCGAAGCGCGACAAAGCCGCGGACCTGGGGATCCGGATCATCGGAGAGAACGAGTTCCTGAAGCTCCTCGGCGGCCGCTGAGGGCTATTTCTTCTTCGAGCCGAAGAGGTCCATCGACAGAAGGCGCTTGAAGCCCTTCGGCCGGTTTCCCTGGTTGATCAGCTCGAGCTCCTGCAGGGCCTGCTTGTGGTCGGGGTCGGCTTCGAGGGCCTTCTGGAACTGCCGGCCGGCCTTGGTCACCAGGCCCTCGTTCTTGTACAGGAAGCCCAGCCCGACATAACCCTCGGGATTCCACGGCTCGAGGCCGATCGCCTTCAGGAAATCCTCCTCGGCCTTCTTGCTGTAGGCGGGGATCTTGGACTCGGCCATCGCCAAAAGCAGGTAGTAATCGCCCTTGTTCCTGCGAATGCGGACGGCTTCCTCGAGCAGGGAGACGGCGTCGTCGTAACGCTCCTGGGCGTAGAGCGTCTTCCCCTGCCGGAACTTGATGTCCGCCTTCCTCATGGCATCCTCGGGCGCTTCGCCGCGTCCGCCGGAGCCGGAATCATACGCCTTTCGCTTGTCCCGGTTGATGAGGGTCCTGTAGGCGTTCGTGATCGCGTCGAAGACCTCATCGATCAGGTCGCGGTGGGCTGACTGGACCTTGCGGTCGAACCGGTCCGGGTGGAACCTCCGGGCCAGGTTGAAATAGGCCTTCTTGATCTCCTCCTCGTTCGCCGTTTTCGGGACGTCGAGGATCTGATAATAGGTCTTCGTCTCCAGGCTCTCCCGCATCGCCATGACGTCGGCGATCTCCGCCGTCCCGTCGCCTCCCGTGGCGGGCCCGCGGGCCGGGGCCGGGGCCTCCGCCGGCGGGGAAGCGACTTCGCTCTCGAAGGCGACGAGGTCGAGGCAGAACAGGAGAAAGAGGCTCTTCCAGAAGAGCTCCGGGGCCCCGCCGAGGCCCGTGAGCACCTTCTCCGCCGGGGCCCCGCCCGTGATCACGGCCAGGACCTTCTTCTCCTCGGGGGTCAGGAGGTGGACCATCGACCGGGCGTGCGGCCTGGGGACCTTCTTCGCCAGGAAGGCTTTCAGGGCCGGATCGTAAGCCATGCGCCGGATGCCGTATTCGATCAGGAAGGGGACGCTGATCCTGTGGATGCCTTTCTCCCCCCGCGCGCCGGTGCGCTCCTGGAAGACCACGTCGGCGTCGAAATAGGGGAACGTGTTCAGGGTCGTTTCCCGGAGCTGATAGACGAGCGCCTCCTCCAGGTCCGCCTCCGAGATCAGGCCTTTGCTCTTCAGGACCTCGCCGATGTTCGTGCGCGGCTCGATGAAATCGTCCATCCGGGCATGGTCGTCGCGCGAGATCTTCTCCAGCCGGAACAGGACCTCTCCCAACCGCTCCTCGGGCTGGTTGGTCTTGACCTGGAGAAGGTCCCCGTCCGTGAAGAAGAAATACTTCTCGATGTCCCCGCTCTTGAAGACGAGCCGCCCCGATTTCTTGCCGAAATAGATATCATGAAGGAAGAGGGCGACGTGTTTCATTCTTGTCCTATTTATAACGAATTCGGGCCGGATATGCAAGGCGAAAGGGGCCGGGCGGGCGGGTTTTACTTGGCCGCCGAAATGTGCTACTTTCGGCGTATGAAAGTCCATCTGATCCAGACGGCGCCCCGGCTCGGCGATGTCCGGGCGAACCTCGACCGGCACCTCGAAGCCCTGGCCCGGGCCCGGGCCGAAGGCGCGGAGCTCGTCGTATTCCCGGAGCTCAGCCTCACCGGCTATACCCTGAAGGACCTCGTCGCCGACGTGGCCATGAACCCGGCCCGGAGCCCCGTTTTCAAGGAGCTCCTGGACGCCGGACGGGGGATGTCCGTGGTCGTGGGTTTCGTCGAGGAGAAGGAGGACGAGCCCGGCCTCTTCTACAATTCCGCGGCGTTCCTCGCCGAAGGGCGCATCCTCCACATCCACCGGAAGGTCTACCTGCCCACCTTCGGGATGTTCGAGGAGGCCAAGATCTTCGCCCCGGGCCGGAACGTCCTTCCCTTCCGCTCCCCGTTCGGGAAGGCGGGGATGATGATCTGCAGGGATTTCCTCCAATACGGATCGAGCTACCTCCTCTTCGCCGGCGGCGCCGAGGTCTTCATCGTGGTCTCGGCCGCGCCGGGACGGGGCGTCTCCGGGAGCGAGGGCTTCGAGACGAGCCGGATGTGGGCGCTGATGGGGGAAGCGGTCTCCCATTTCTCCACGGCCTTCGTCCTGTACTGCAACCGCGTCGGCTCCGAGGACGGGGCCATCTTCGCCGGAGGGTCGTTCGTCTTCGACCCGGAGGGCACGCTCCTCGCCCGCGCCCCCGACCTGGACGAGGCGGTCCTCGCCTGCGACCTGGACCTCGGCCTCGTCCGGGACGTCCGCAAGAGATGGACGTTCAAGCGGGACGAGCGGCCGGAGATCGTCCTCCATTCCCTGGAAAGGATCGTCCGCGGCTATGAAGATTAACGGCGCGTTCGTGGAGAAGGTCCTGACGCGGTTCATCCGCGAGGAGCTGGGCCGGTTCGGGTTCACGAAGGGCGTCCTCGGGCTTTCCGGGGGCCTGGATTCCGCGGTCTGCGCCATCCTCGCGTCCCGCGCCCTCGGCCCCGGGAGCGTCCTGGCCCTCATCATGCCGTACGGAGAGGCCTGCCCCGCCGACGTCGCGGACGCCAGCGCTCTGGCCCGCACGCTGGGGATCCGGTCCGAGACCATCGACATCGCCCCGCAGGTCGACGCTTATTTCTCCCGTCATCCGACCGACAATTGCGTCCTCCGCGGAAATAAGATGGCCAGGGAGCGGATGTCGATCCTTTACGACGTCTCCGCCCGCGAGAAGGCTCTCATCCTGGGAACGAGCAACAAATCCGAGCTCCTGGTCGGATACGGAACGATCCACGGCGACATGGCCTGCGCCATCAATCCCATCGGGGACCTTTACAAGACCCAGGTCCGCGAGCTCGCGGCCTGGCTGGGCGTGCCGAAACCCATCCTGGAGAAGCTCCCGACGGCCGGGCTCTGGCCCGGCCAGACGGACGAGGCCGAGCTGGGAATCGCCTACACGGAGCTCGACGCCATCCTCTACGAGATGGCGGACCGCCGGAAGTCCGTCCCGGAGATCGTCGCCCTGGGCTTCAAGGCCGAGGTCGTCGGGCGCGTCGCGGACATGGTCCGAAGGTCGGAGTTCAAGCGCAAGCTCCCGCCGATCGCCAAGATCTCGTCCCGGACCGTCGGCCACGATTTCCTCTATCCCTACGACCGGGAGAAGTGAGCCGTGGAGCCGAGATCCTCCGGGACCTCCGGGAGCGGGACCCTCTACATCGTCGCGACGCCCATCGGGAACCTGGAGGACGTCACCCTGCGGGCCCTGCGCGTCCTGAAGGAGGTCGAGGCCATCGCCTGCGAGGACACGCGCCAGACGGTCAAGCTCCTCAACGCCTATGAGATCCGGAAGCGGCTCATCTCCTACTTCCAGCCGCGGGAGAACCGGCGCGTTCCGGAGATCATCGGCCTCCTCAAGTCGGGGAAAGACATCGCCCTGGTCTCGGACGCGGGGACGCCGGGCATTTCCGACCCCGGATTCCCGCTGATCCGCGAGGCCTTGAAAGAAGGGTTTCGCGTCGTCCCCATTCCCGGACCTTCGGCCCTCGCCGCGGGGCTCTCGGCCGCCGGGCTCCCGACACACCGCGTCCTTTTCGCCGGGTTCCCGCCGCCCAAGAAGGAGGCGACGCGGAAGCTCCTGGCCTCCCTCAAGGAAGAAGAGGCGACCCTGGTCTTCTACCTGCCGGTCCGCCGCATCCCGGAGTTCCTATCCGCGATCCTCGAGACCCTGGGGGACCGGAAGACGGTCATCGCCAGGGAGCTGACGAAGATCCACGAGGAGTTCATAAGAGGCACGGCCTCGGAGCTCCTCGAGGCGGCGGGGAAGAGGACTTTCAAGGGCGAATCCACGGTATTGATCCACGGCGCTTAAATCCCCCCAGCCCCCCTTTTACAAAGGGGGGTATCCATCTCCCCGCAGCCCCCCTTCCCAGGTTCCTCCTCCAATTCCTGGGTATCGCATGTTCCGTTTCTTTTTATGCCTGGAGGAATTCCCGGCTCGGGGTACGCGTCCCGGGGTTCGGAGGCCGCCCCTTGACCCCAGACCCGGGAACCTGCAGGCAGGTTCCCCCATCGCAAGAGCGATGGGCCCCCTTCACGACTGGGGTTTACGGGGCGGACCTCCTCGCCACGGATACGCTTTTGGCCCAACGCTCAGACGACCTCCTCCAGGCATCACCCCTCCGCCATTGATATGAAGGCACAAAAAGAAACGCGCTTATCCGAAGATCCGCAAAATTTCCCCCCTTTGAAAAGGGGGGTTTAGGGGGGATTTTGGCCAAACTCCAGGTGTTATCCAGGCCGCCCTTTTTCATGTTAATAGTTGACAAGTAGATACTCATATATTATATTATTATCACACTAAAGTTAGGAGGCTATATATGGCTATCATCAGATGGGATCCGTTCAGGGACGTCGTCACCTTGAGGGACAAGATGAACCGGCTGTTCGAGGACGCCGTTGCCGCCCGGGGCGAGGAGAAGGACATGATCACCGGCTCCTGGTCCCCCGCCGTAGACATTTATGAGACGGAGAGCGAGATCGTTCTTTCGGCAGAGGTCCCCGGGGTCGACGAGAAGGACATCGAGATCAAGATCGAGGACAACACCCTGTCGCTCAAGGGGGAACGGAGGTTCGAGAAGGAGACTCGAGAGGAGAACTATCACCGGATCGAGAGATCCTACGGTTCTTTCTACCGGTCGTTCTCGCTCCCCGGAACCGTGGATCAGGAGCACATCGAGGCCCGGCATGAGGGCGGGGTCCTCAAGGTCCATATGCCCAAGAAGCCCGAGTCCAAGCCCAAGACCGTCAAGATCGTGACCCCTCTACCCGCCGAGAAGTCGAAGAAGTAAGGCTTAAATCCCCCCTGCCCCCCTTTTCCAAAGGGGGGAATTCATTCCCACCAACCCCTCTTTTCCAAAGGGGATTTTCATTCCCATGGGCGCCCCATGATTCCTCCCCTTTCCTAAAGGGGGGTTGGGGGGAATTGGTACCCCCTTTACAAAAGGGGGGCAGGGGGGATTTGATTCAGGCCCGGGCGATGGTGACCGCCCGGACCTCTTTCGCGCCCGCCTCGAGAAGAGTCCGGGCACACTCCCCGACCGTGGCACCCGTCGTATAAACATCGTCGGCAAGCAGGAGAATTCTTCCAACGACGGCATCCTCTTTCGCGACACGATAAGCGCCCCGGACGTTCCCGTCCCGCTCCCGTCCCTCGAGGGACGTCTGCGGGGGCGCGTTCCGAACCTTGACCAGCGCGCCGTCGCGCACATCGACCTTCATGATCCTCCCCAACTCCACGGCGAAGACGCGGGACTGGTTGAAGCCTCTTTCCCGCTTCCGCCGCGGATGGAGGGGGACGGGGATCACCGCGTCGACGCCCCGCCAAAGGTCCGCATCCCCGCCGACGGCCTCCCCGGCGATCCCGGCCAGCCCCCGGCCGAGGACGGACAGCCTCCGGTACTTGAACAGGAGGATGATGTCCTTGAGGGCCCCGTCGTACGCCCCGCAGGACCGGTGGATGGCGTAGGGGGGGCGGTGTTCGACGCAGGCGCGGCAGACGTGGGATTCGCCCGCGCCTTCGAAGAACCGGCCGCAGACGGTGCAGAGAGCCGCGCGTCGGGCGGGGCGCGCCTCGGCCCAACAGTCCCCGCAGACCAGGCGTTCGCCCGGCCTGTCGAGGAGACGTCCGCAACGGCGGCAGAACGAAGGGAAAAAAACGAGCTCCGCCCGGCGGAGCCAGGCGCCCGCGACCGAGCGCCGCGCCCGGGTCACTCCGCGGCGGACTCTTCCTCCGCCTTCTGCTGGCAGTTGATGCAGGTGGGCGTCCAGGGCAGGGCTTCGATCCGCTTCTTGCTGATCTCGCGGCCGCAGAGCTGGCACAGGCCGAACCCGTCCTTGTCCAGACGGCGGAGCGCCTCGTCGATCAGCATCAGCTGATCGCGCTCGCCGTCGGAAAGGCTCAGGAGGAACTCCTTGGTATAAGAGCTCTCGGCCTTATCGACCAGGTCCTGAGCGACATTCATCTCGACCTCTTTGCTCTCGGTCATGACTTGGCTGAGCTTGTGGACGATCCGCTCCTTCTTGTCCAGGAGCGTCTTCCGGAATTCCTGTTTCTCTTTCTTGTTCATCTTCTTTGTCACGTCTCCGACCCCCTCATTTGGCGTAGTGTGTGCCTTTCATTATGGTCAAGGACCTGTAGATCTGTTCCAAGAGGACGACCCTCGCCAGCTCGTGCGAGAACGTCATCCGCGACAGCGAGAGGCGCAGATCCGCCCTCTCGAGGATCCGCCCGGCCAGGCCGAGGAACCCGCCGGCGACGAAGGCCGGCGGCCGGGACGGCTCTTCGGCCCGTTTCGCCAGGAAACGGGCGAGTTCGATCGACGACATCTCTTTCCCCTTATCGGCGAGGCAGATCACGTAGCTCCCGTCCAGCCGGGGCTCCATGCCCCTGGCCTCGATATCCAGGATCTTCGCGGCCGCCCGCTCGTCCAACCCCCGGGCTTCTTTCGTCTCGAAGACGCTCGCCGAGGCCAGCGGCCGGATCCGGCCCAGATAGAATTCCTGGAGGCTCCGGGCCCCCGGACCCTTTGTCTTCCCCGGCCAAATGAATCTCAATTCCATCGGAAAGCCCGGTGAACGCCTTTCGAGGTTCATACAAAATAATGATTCAGAAGGGAAAAGTCAAGGCCTTAGTATTCGATCTTCAGGGCGTCCCCCCAGAGCTTCTCCAGGGAATAATGGTCGCGCGCCGTCGGGGAGAAGACGTGGACGAGGAAAGAGCCGTAATCCAGGAGGCCCCAATCGGCCGACCCCCTCCCCTCGACGCTCAGGGGCCGGAGACCCGACGCCTTGAGCGCGTCCTCGACGGACTCGAGAATCGCGGCGTTATGGCGCGAGGAATTCCCGCTCGTGATGACGAAAAAGTCCGTGAACGCGGAGAGGTCCCTGAGGTCCAGGACGCGGATGGTCTCGCCGAGCTTCGCCTGGGCGGCCTTGACGGCCAGCCGGACCTCCGGGGGAAGGTTGCGCTTGCCGGTCCTTTTCGTCGTCTTTTCGGTCATCATCCTCTATGCCTCCCTGTCGCGATACAGTCCATGGGAACGGATATAGTCCCCGACGGCCTCCGGGACGAGCCCCGCGACCGCCTCCCCCGCCCGGACGCGCCTCCGGACCTCGGTCGACGAGACGTCGAGGGCCCGGATGGGCAGGAGGAAGATCCGATGGCCGGCGAGCACGGTCTCGTCGACGGTTTCGCCTTCCTCGATCGCACGGACCTGGCTCCGGAGCGGCCCCGTGATCGCCCCGGCCGCGTCCGCGAGACGCGCGCCGGGCCGGGAGATGACGATGAACAAGGCCTCGTCCAGGACCCGTTGGTGCTCGCGCCACGTCCCGATCTCGAGGAACGCGTCGGCGCCCAGGATGAAGAAGATCCCGGCCTCGGGATGGAGCGCCCGGATCCGCTCCAGGGTCAGGATGGAATAGGACCTCCCGCCCGCGTCGACCTCGATGGACGAGGCCGCGAAGCGCGGTTCTCCGGCGCAGGCCAGCTCGACCATCCGGAGCCGGTCCCGGGCCGGCGCCATCCCCTTCCTCTCCTTATGAGGGGGAATGAAGGACGGGATGAACAGGATCCTGTCCAGGGCGAACTTCTCTAGGACCTCCCGGGCCGCCCGGATGTGCCCGAGGTGGATGGGGTCGAACGTCCCCCCGAAGAGCCCGATCCGTTCCGTCATTCCGGGACTGTCCCTTCCGCGCGCCCGGGGGATTCCAGGGCTCGGGCCATTCCGTCCGCCAGCTCTTTGAGCCCTTTCCCCGTGAGCGCCGAGACCGCGAAGAAGGGCGCCCCCTCCTTAGCCGCCAGCCGTCTCACCGTCTCGAGCCGCGACCTCCGGCCCCCGAGGGCGTCGGTCTTGTTGGCCACGATGATCTTCGGCCGGGCCGCAAGGGCGGGATCGTAGGCCTCGAGCTCCTTCATGACGACGGCGTAATCGTCGGCGGGGTCGCGCCCCGTCGCCGGGGAGACGTCGATGAGATGGACGAGGAGCTTCGTCCTCTCGATGTGCTTGAGGAACCGGATCCCCAGGCCGTGCCCTTCGTGCGCCCCGGCGATGAGCCCCGGGATATCCGCCACGACGAAGCGGCGGGACCCGCCGGCTTCCACGACCCCGAGGTTCGGGGTGAGCGTCGTGAAGGGATAGTCGGCGACGACCGGCCGGGCGGCGGAGATCCCCGATATCAGGGTCGACTTGCCGACATTCGGAAACCCCACGAGGCCGATGTCGGCGATGATCTTCAGCTCGAGGAACAGGTCCTTCTCTTCGCCAGGCCGTCCGGGCTGGAATTCACGGGGGGTCTGGTGCGTCGCGGTGGCGTAGGAGGCGTTCCCCCGTCCGCCCTTGCCGCCCCTGGCCGCGAGGAAGACCTGCCCCTGCTCGAGAAAATCGTGAAGGATCTTCTCCTGGCCCTCTTCCCGGACAATGGTCCCGACGGGGACGCGCAGGACGATGTCCTCGCCGCGCTTTCCCTGACGGTTGCTCCCCTCGCCGGGCTTGCCGTTCTTCGCCCTGTTGAGGGGATGGAAGCGGAAATAGACGAGCGAGTTCAGGTTGGATTCGGAGACCAGGAAGACGCTCCCGCCGTCGCCGCCGCGGCCGCCGTCCGGCCCGCCTCTCGGCACCTTGGATTCGCGGCGGAAGCTGACGCATCCATTGCCGCCCTTTCCCGCCTTGACGACGACATGGACCTGATCGACGAACAACGGACTCTTATCCCCCCAAAAGCCAACTCATGCCCGGAAGCTCCCGTTCCGGGAACCTCTTCTCGGCCGTGGGCGAAGCCGATCGCGCGGCGGGCATCAGGCCGGGACGACAGCGACGCGCTTGCCCTTCTTTCCCTTGTCTTCGAATAGGACGGTTCCGGTGACGAGCGCGAAGAGCGTATCGTCCTTGCCTTTGCCGACGTTCTCGCCGGGCTTGATGGGCGTGCCCCTTTGGCGGACGATGATCGTCCCCGCGTTGACCTGCTGGCCGCCGAACCTCTTGACGCCGAGCCTCTTGGACTGGCTGTCCCTTCCGTTTCGTGCCGCTCCGCCTTTCTGCGCCATGACTTACTCCTTCGCTGCCTTCTTCGGCTTCGCGGCCGGCTTGGCCGGCGCCTTCTTCTTCGTCGTCGCCTTTTCGGGGGCGGCGGCAGGCTTCTTGGCCTTCTTCTCGACCGGGACCGGTTTCGGTTTCGGGGCCGGACGGGCCGCCGGCTTCTTGGGAGCCGCGGAAGCCGCGGGGGCCGGAACGGGCTTAGGCGCCGGAGGGGCGGCCTGCAGTTCTTCCCTGGGAACGAGCGAGGTGTCCGGGTAGATCTTCACGATCCGGACCTTGGCCAGCTGTTGGCGATGGCCCTTCGTTCTCCGGTATTGTTTCCTCCTCTTCTTCTTGAAGATGAGGACCTTGTCTCCCTTGAAATTGGCCACGACCTCCGCCTTGACGGCGGCGCCGGAGAGGACGGGGGTCCCGATGAGGACCTTGCCCTCGTCCTCGATGAGCAGGACGCGGTCGAAGAGGACCGTCCCGCCCTGTTCGACGCCGAGCTTCTCGACGTCCAGGACGTCGCCTTCTTTGACGCGGTACTGTTTCCCGCCGGTGTTGATCACAGCATACATAGGACTACCCTTTTTTGAAGAATAAAAACAGGACGTTAAATGTAGCATAAGGCCGGATTTATGTCAATTAAGAAGAACGAGACAGGCGAGAAGGGCGAGACTGGAAGAAGGTCGGGGCATCTGAAAAGACTAAAAGATGTCGTCAAAGGCCCCTCACTAGGTGTATCCGCTTATGTAGCCGCAGGCTTCAGCCTGCGTCCTGTTCTGCTCAGGCTAAAGCCTGAGGCTACAAAACAGCCTCGCCTTCAAGATGTCTACCTCACCGAGCCGCGTGTCCTGCCCATCTCGCCCTAAAAGAACCGTTCTTGTTCGAGCCTCTTGTTTTGCTTGTCTCGCCCGTCCGGACCTTCTCGCTGGGATTTAAAACGCAGGCTGAAGCCTGCGGCTACAACTCAAGGGCTTCATCGAGCCTCTTGTCTAGCCTGTCTCGCCTGTCTCGCCCGATTCGCCCACAAAGAGCCGTTCTTATTGAAGGCTTATGTTTTGCTTGTCTCGCCCGTCTCGCTCGTCTCGCCTGTCTCGCTTGGAAGTTGGTGGGCGGTACCGGATTCGAACCAGTGACCCCCGGCGTGTAAGACCGATGCTCTACCGCTGAGCTAACCGCCCCCGTTCCGGCGTTCGGGTGCTTCAGGAGGCAACGCCGAACGACCCTAAGGGTAGAGAAACAGGCCCCGTTTGTCAATTTTTTGACATTCCCCCCATATCTTTGGTATAAGTTCTGGCAGGGGTCCCTCGCCCGGGCCCAAAGCGTATGAACAAGAGAAGGATCCTGGTGGTCGAGGACGAGCGCCTCGTCGCCAAGCACATCGAGAACATGGTCCGGGGCCTCGGATACGACGTCGCCGGCGTCGCCGCCACCGGAGAGGACGCGATCCGGATCGCCGTGGGGACCCTGCCCGATCTCGTCCTCATGGATATCATGCTCCGGGGAGACATGGACGGCATTGCGGCCTCGGAACAGATCTGGGAAAAGGCCGCCATCCCCGTCGTCTACCTGACCGCCTATGCCGACGAGGCCACCCTCGAGCGGGCCAAGGTCACCGATCCGTTCGGCTACCTGCTCAAGCCCTTCGAGGAGCGCGAGCTCTACACGGCCATCGAGATGGCCCTCTACAAGCACAAGACGGACCGGGAGCTCAAGGAGCGCGAGCGCTGGTTGTCCACCATCCTGACCTCGATCGGCGACGGGGTCATCTCCACGGACCGGGAAGGCCGGGTGACATTCATGAACTCCGTGGCCGAGTCCCTGACCGGACGGAAGAAGGACGATTGTCTCGGCCGCGACCTCGGCGAGGTCCTCGTCCTCGTCGGGGCGAAAACGGGCCGGAAGGTCCCCATATCCGTACGTAAGACCTCCCGGAAGCGGGGCCGCCTCCCGGACGGCCAGGGCCTACTGCTCCTCAGGGGCGAGGAAAAGGTCCCGGTCGAGGTCGGAGCGGCGCTCATCCGCGACGAGAAGGACCAGGTCGACGGCACCGTTCTCGTCTTCCGGGACATCACCCAGAGAAAGCTGCAGGAGGAACGGCTCGCCTTCCTGGCGATCCACGATTCCCTGACCGGGCTCCCCAACCGGGTCCTGTTCAACGACCGCCTGACCCTGGCCCTGGCCAACGCGGCCCGCCGGAAGAAGGAGATCGCCGTCCTGATGCTCGACCTCGACCGCTTCAAGAAGGTCAACGACATCCTGGGCCATTCCGTCGGGGACCGTCTCCTCAAGTCCGTCGCGGAACGGCTGGCCGGTCTCCTCCGCAGGAGCGACACCATCGCCCGCTTCGGCGGGGACGAGTTCATGGTCCTCCTCCCCGAGATCTCGGGCCCGGGCGCGGCCGATCGCGTGGCCCGGCGCATCCTCCGGGCCTTCAAACAGCCGTTCGATCTCACCGACCGGAAGATCCCCATCACGGCGAGCATCGGGATCGCTTCCTACCCCCGGGACGGGGCGGACGTCGAATCGCTGACGAAGAACGCGGACATCGCCATGTACACCGCCAAGGAAGGCGGCCGGAACATGTTCAAGCTGTATTCGCCGCCGGAAACGGCCCCCGAACCCGGGACCGGCGGGAGGCCCGGGTGACCGGGGCCTCCCGGGCGGGCGCCCGACCTCCCCGGAGGTCCTCTCCACGATCCAACCGGCAAAAGGAGCCCGGGATGAGACAGAACGATGCCGAATGGCGCAGGGCCGAAGAGGCCCTCGAAAATTCCCTATCCCTGCTCAAGGCGACGCTGGAGTCCACGGTCGACGGCATCCTGGTCGTGGACCGGACGGGCCGGATCCAGACGACGAACAAGGCGTTCCTGGAGATGTGGCGCATCCCCGCCGACCTGGCGGCCTCCGGAGAGGACGCCCCCCTTCTCAATTACGTCCTCGCCCAGCTCTCCGACCCCGATGAGTTCCTGGCCAAGGTGAACTGGCTGTATGCCCATCCGTCGCGGGAGAGCTCCGACGTCATCGCCTTCAAGGACGGCCGGACGTTCGAGCGGACCTCGAAACCCCAAAAGGTCAAGTCTCGGATCATCGGCCGCGTCTGGAGCTTCCGGGACGTCACCAAGCGGAAGAGGGCGGAGGACATCCGCGCCGCCGTTTACAGGATATCGGAGATCGCCATCACGGCCGGAAGCCTCGACGACCTGTTCCGCTCCATCCACGAGGTCATCGGGGGCCTCATGCCCGCCGGCAACTTTTACATCGCGACGTACGACGAAGACACGCGGATGTTGAGCTTCCCTTATTTCGTCGACGAGTTCGACGCGCCCCCCGGGCCCCAGCCGTTGGGACGCGGCCTCACGGACTACGTCCTCCGCCGGGGCGAGCCCCTATTGGCCGACCCCGCGAAATTCCTCGAGCTCGAGAAGGCGGGCGAGGTGGAGTCCATCGGAGCCCCGTCGATCGACTGGCTGGGCGTTCCCCTGAAGGCCCAGGACAAGACGATCGGGGCGATGGTCGTCCAGACCTATACGGAAGGGGTCCGGTATAGGCCGGAGGACATGGATATGCTGACCTATGTATCCACCCAGGCCGCCGTCGCCATCCAGCGGAAGCGCGCCGAGGAGGCCCTGAAGGCGTCCCTCCGGGAGAAGGAGGTCCTGCTCAAGGAGATCCACCACCGGGTGAAGAACAATATGCAGGTCATCTCCTCCCTCCTCAGCCTCCAGTCGCGGCACCTCCAGGACCCCAAGGCCATCGGGATGTTCAAGGACAGCCAGCACCGCATCCGGTCGATGGCCCTCGTCCACGAGAAGCTCTACCAGTCCAAGGACCTGTCCCGGATCGATTTCGGGCAGTACCTCGAGAACCTCGTCGTTTACCTGGTCCATTCCTACCAGGTCGATTCGGGCCGCGTCCGGCTGAAGATCGACGTCGGGAACGCCGCCCTGGATATCAACACGGCCATCCCCTGCGGCCTCATCGTCAACGAGCTGGTGACCAACGCCCTGAAACACGCCTTCCCGGCCGGGCGAAAGGGCGAGGTCCGGGTGACCCTCCGTCCCGGCGCCGAGGGCCGGTTCACCCTCACGATCGGCGACAACGGCGTCGGGTGGCCGGGGAGCGCCGACTTCCGCACGACCGACACGCTGGGGATGCAGCTCGTGACCATGCTCGTCGACCAGTTGGACGGCGCCATCGAACTCGAAAAGAAGCCCGGGACCGCGTTCCGGATCACCTTCCGGGAGCTCCGATACAAGCCCCGGATCTGATCGGGCGGCGGATCGCGCCCCTCCGAGAGGGCGGGAGGGCTTTCGCGCGCGCCGCGAAAAGGCTAGAATAGACGAGGTCAGAGATGCCCAAGATCAGGATCCTGGTGGTTGAAGACGAGAGCCTCGTCGCCCGCGACATCCAGAACATGCTCCGGAGCCTCGGATACGAGGTGACGGGCGTCGTCGCCAGCGGCGAGCAGGCCATCCAGAAGGCCTCGGCGTCACCGCCGGACCTCGTCCTGATGGACATCGTCCTCAAGGGCGAGATCGACGGCATCACCGCCGCCGAAAAGCTGTGGGAGGAGTATGGCATCCCCGTCATCTACCTGACCGCGTACGCCGACGACACGACGTTCGAGAGGGCCAAGCTGACGAAGCCCTTCGGCTACCTCCTCAAGCCCTTCGAGGAACGGGAGCTCCAGACGACCATCGAGATGGCCCTCTATAAATCCAAGATGGAGATGCGGCTCCGCGAGAGGGAGCAATGGCTGTCGACCATCCTCCGCAGTATCGGGGACGGCATCATCGCCGCCGACGCCCGCGGACGGATCGCGTTCATGAATCCGCTGGCCGAACAGCTGACCGGCTGGCCCCAGGGCGAGGCCCTCGATAGGCCCCTCGGCGAGGTCTTCGGCGCCGGCGCGGAAAAGACGATCGGCAAGGACGAGTCCGCGCCCGCGGACGACGCCTACGGATCGACCGGCCGCGTGGACGGCGAGGCCATCCTCTCGTCCCGGGGAGGCAGGACGCTCCCCATCGAGCTGACCTCGGCCCCCATCATCGACGGGAACAAGCGGCCGGTGGGCAACGTCCACGTCTTCCGGGACATCACCCGCCGGAGGGAATCCGAGGACCAGCTGCGCCGCGCCCTGAAGGGCGTGGTCGAAGCCATGTCGGTCACGGTCGAGATGCGCGATCCTTATACGGCGGGCCACCAACGTCGGGTGGGCCGGCTGTCGGTCGCCATCGCCCGGGAAATGGGCCTGTCCGAACGCCAGGTCGAGGGCGTCCGCATGGCCGGCGAGATCCACGACATCGGCAAGATCTACGTCCCGGCCGAGATCCTGAGCAAGCCCGGCAAGCTCACGGACATCGAGTTCACGATCATCAAGACCCACCCCCAGGTCGGCTTCGACATCCTCAAGAACGTCGAGTTCCCCTGGCCGATCGCCGACATCGTGGTCCAGCACCACGAGAGGCTCGACGGCCAGGGTTATCCCAATGGGCTCAAGGGCGACGCCATCCTCCTCGAGTCCCGGATCATCATCGTCGCCGACGTCGTCGAGGCCATGTCCTCTCACCGTCCCTACCGGCCTTCCCACGGGATCGAAAAGGCCCTCGCGGAGATCGCTCTCCACAGGGGCACGCATTACGACCCGGCGGTGGTCGACGCCTGCCTCCGGCTGTTCAAGGAAAAAGGCTTCAGCCTGGAATAGGGATCTTCACGATCATGGCACAGCAAGAAACGAGACCGCGAAAGGTGAAAAGTTGAGACCTGACCCCTTGCCGGTTGTCGCCCTTGTCCTGTCGCTCCTCGGTATCGCGGGGTTCATTTTCCTTTTCGTCAGGGATTTCAACATCTATTCGCTCATCCTGTCCCCGGTGATCCTCGTCGTTTATCAATTCCCCGCTTTCGCCGTGTTCTGGATATACAAAAGAAGGCGAGAAGCGCGGGACGGGCGAGACAAGCGGGGCGGGAGGGAGGTGCAAGGCCTCTCTTCCGAGGGCGGAACTGGCCCTGCGATCGACGAAGGGGACGCTGGAGACCGGAACCTTCCCTGATCGTCCTGATCATGGCCGCAAGTTTCAGCGCACGTAGTCGCAGGCTTCAGGCTTTGCAGTAGCCGAAGGCTATAGCCTGCGTCTTCGTCAAGCGAGACAAGCGAGACGGGAGGATGGTAGCCGCAGGCTTTAGTCTGCGTCTTCATTAAGCGAGACAGGCGAGACAAGCGAGACGGATGGATTGTAGCCGCAGGCTTCAGGCTTTGCAGTAGCCGAAGGCTATAGCCTGCGTCCGCAAACCGCTCAGGCTGAAGCCTGAGGCTACATCAAGAAGGGCTCGGAGAAGATTCGGGCGTCGGTAAGAGTACGACGACGCGTCGTTGAAAATAAGTGCTGTTGGCGCGGGATCGCCGAAGATTTGAAGATACGGCAGCCCGATTCGACTTCCATTGGATTTCTTAACTCCCCCGACCCCCAACCTCTGCCGGAGACGCGTTCCACACGTCCCCCTTGAATTCCAAGGGGGAAGGGGGATAAAGATCACAATGAAAGCCGGATCGCGTCTCCGTAAGGGGGGTTGGATATGGTCGGGGCGTCGGCAGAAGATTTTTAGTTCCGGCGATGCGTCCAAGAATTTGATTGGATTTCTTAACTCCCCCTACCCCCTCTAGAATTTAGAGGGGGATTAGGAGAAGGACCGCATCGTCGGGGAGTGGCGCCCCCGGCGGGATTCGAACCCGCGTTGCCGCCGTGAAAGGGCGATGTCCTGGGCCTCTAGACGACAGGGGCGGAGAAAATGAGCCGTGCTGGACTCGAACCAGCGACACCCGGCTTAAAAGGCCGGTGCTCTCCCTCTGAGCTAACGGCCCGAATTAAAGGACGACCATTAATAGACGAATGTCCGTGATGAGTCAAGTCCCCCCCTGGGGGGGCCGGGGCTCAGCCCAGCGGCTCGAACTTGACGATGACCCAGCGCCCGTTCTGCTTCATGCCCGTCGCTTCATCCTTCAGGTTGTAGCTGCGCATGGACAGTCTGTAGGACTTGGTCCCGCCTTCCTTCAGGTTGACCTTGATCTCGACTTCCTTGGAGTGGACGTTCCCGGTCAGGTCGCGGATGTTGGCCAGGTTCTTGGCGCCCAGGGAGAACGCCGTGATCTCCTCTTCCCGGGCCGCGGCCGCTTTGGCGTCGTTGTAGCCCTTCTGGAGGTCCTTGTGCAGGCCGAATTCCTGGTCGTATTTGGCCTGCATCTCGTCGACCTTCTTCTGAGCGGCCGCCTTGGCGGCCTTGGTCCGCGCCGTGTCCAGCTCTTCCTTGGCGACGTCGAGGGCGTCCTTGGCGTCGATGGTCGGGCCGACGTGCTCCTCGAGCTTCTTCTTGAGCTCGGCTTCCTTGGCGCCCAGCTGGGCCAGGACGGCCGGCTCGATCTTCTCGGGAGAGATGCTGACGATATCGAACCCGCTGATCTCCATGGTCTGAGGCTCGAGCGCCATGGAGGACATGGTGGCGTTGTCGTTATAGCGGACGGCGTTGAAATATTTCTTCAGGAGCCCTTTCTCGGGGCTCGATGAACAGCTCTGGAGCGAAAAGGCGACGACAAGCACCAGGCCGATGACGATCAGAGATCTTTTTCTCATTATTCCTCCTCCCAATGATTCGCGCATATCGCAGGCGCCCCGATTTTACCGTCATTTGGGGGCGGAATGCAAGCCTTATGATAAGAGCCGGGCCGCCGCCCTTAACGGCGGCGTGGTTTTTTGATATCATAGCCTCTTTCAAAAAAGAGGCGAGGTGCCGAACATGGAAAGCGTGAAAAGCATCGTCGGAAGGCACGGGAAGGACCGGACCGAGCTTTTGGCCATGATCCGGGACGTCCAGGCCTCCCGCGGCCACGTCCCGCCCGAAGCCGTGGCCGAGCTGGCCGGGGCCCTGGGCCTCTCCGAGGCGGACGTCGAGGGGGTGGTCTCGTTTTACCACTTCTTCTCCCTCGCGCCGGCCGGGACCTATGCCGTCCACCTGAACGACTCCGTCACGTCCCGGATGAGCGGCCGGTCGGCGGTCGCCCGGGCCTTCGAGGAGGCGGCGGGCTGCCGGTTCGGCGAGACGACGGCCGACGGGCTGATCGGCCTCCACGACACCTCCTGCGTCGGAATGAACGACCAGGAGCCGGCCGCCGTCATCAACGGGGTCGTCTTCACGCGCCTGACCGGGGCCTCGGCCCGGGACCTCGTGGCCGCCATGAAGGCCGGAGTCCCCGTAGCCGATATGGTCAAGACCTACGGCGACGGCGCCAACCAATCCGAGCTCGTCCGGGCGATGGTCATGAACAACGTCGTCAAGAAGGGCCCCGTCCTCTTCGGCCCGTTCGCCTCCGGTTCGGCCGTGCGGAAGGCCGCGGCCCTGAAGCCCGAGGGCGTCATCGACGAGGTCAAGAAGGCGAACCTCCTCGGCCGGGGCGGCGCGGGCTTCCCGACCGGGCTCAAGTGGGAGTTCTGCCGCCGGGAAAAGGGCCCGAAGCGCTACGTCGTCTGCAACGCGGACGAGGGCGAACCCGGGACCTTCAAGGACCGGGTCATCCTGACCGAGCTCCCCCGCCTCGTCTTCGAGGGCATGGCCGTCGCCGGCTACGCCGTCGGGGCCGAAGAGGGGATCCTCTACCTTCGGGCGGAATACGCCTACCTCAAGGCCTCCCTCGAGCGCGTCCTCGAGGAGCTTCGCCGGGAGAAGGTCCTCGGCAAGGCGATCGCCGGGGTCAAGGGCTTCAATTTCGACATCAGGATAAAGCTCGGCGCCGGCGCCTACATCTGCGGAGAGGAATCCGCCCTCATCGAATCCGCCGAGGGCAAGCGGGGCGAGCCCCGGGACAGGCCGCCGTTCCCGGTCCAGACCGGCTACCTGGACAAGCCGACGACCGTCAACAACGTCGAGACGCTGGCGACGGCCGCCCAGATCGTCGCCCATGACGCGTCCTGGTTCAAGTCCATGGGCGTCCCGAGCTCCGCCGGCACGAAGCTCCTGAGCGTCTCGGGCGACTGCGCCCGCCCGGGGGTCTACGAGGTCGAATTCGGGCTCTCCGTCGGCGAGCTCCTGGACATGGTCGGCGCCCCCGACGCGCAGGCCGTTCAGGTCGGCGGGCCGTCCGGGAACTGCATTGCCCCCAAGGAATTCGGGCGGAAGATCTCGTTCACCGACCTGCCGACCGGCGGTTCCATCATCGTCTTCGGCCCCGGGCGGGACCTGTTCGAGGTCGTCCGCGGCTTCATGGAGTTCTTCGTCGAGGAATCCTGCGGCTGGTGCACGCCCTGCCGGGCGGGCAACGCCATCCTGCTCCGCAAGTTCGCCAAGATCGCGGGCGGCAAGGCCTCGCGCCGGGACCTCGAGGAGATCGAGAGCTGGGGGAAGCTCATCAAGGCCTCGAGCCGGTGCGGCCTGGGCCAGACGTCCCCCAATCCCATCCTGACGACCCTCAAGAACTTCCCCGAGCTCTATGAGGCCCGGGTCCGCAAGGACGGCGAATTCGTCCCCGAATTCGATCTGGCCGCGTCCATGGCGGCCGGGTGCGAGGCCGCCGGACGGAAACCCGCCTGCGAGGAGACCGAACATGAGTGAGATCAAGTTCACGATAGACGGCCGGGAATGCAAGGGCCGCCCGGGCCAGACCATCGTCGAGGCCGCGAAGGAGAACGGCATCTACATCCCCGTGCTCTGCGACTACGAAGGCCTCAAGCCGGTGGGAAGCTGCCGGGTCTGCACGGTCAGGGTCGGCGGGCGATACATGGCGGCCTGCACCCAGCCCCTCGCCGCGGACATGGCCGTCGAGAGCGAGGTCCCGGACCTCCAGGACATGCGGAAGGCGATCGTCGAGATGCTCTTCGTCGAGGGCAACCACATGTGCCCGACCTGCGAGAAGAGCGGGAACTGCGAGCTCCAGGCCATGGCCTACCGCTTCGGAATGGCGGTCCCGCGCTTCCCTTACCAGTGGCCCGACCGGGAGCCCGAGGGCGCGGACCCGAAGATCATCATGGACCACGACAGGTGCATCCAGTGCCAGCGGTGCGTCCGGGCCATCCGGACCAAGGACGGAAAGAAGATCTTCGCCGTCCATCGCCGCTCCGGCCGGACGAAGATGGCGCTGGACCGGCATATCGGCCCCAAGCTCTCCGAGGAAACGGCCCGGAAGGCCATGGACATCTGCCCGACGGGCGCCATCCTGAGAAAAGAGGTCGGCTTCGCCGTCCCCATCGGAAAGCGGAAATACGACAAGAAGCCCATCGGAAGCGACATCGAAGAGACCGCCCGGAGATAGCCCCATGAGCAAACCCGTCATCGCCACCGCCTCCCTGGCCGGATGTTTCGGCTGTCACATGTCCATCCTGGACATCGACGACCGCATCCTCAAGCTCATCGAGCTCGTCGAGTTCAACAAGTCGCCCATCGACGACATCAAGACGTTCACCAAGCCCTGCGACATCGGCATCATCGAGGGCGGCTGCTGCAATTCCGAGAACGTCGAGAACCTGCGGGCCTTCCGGAAGAACTGCAAGATCCTCATCTCCTGCGGCGAGTGCGCCATCATGGGCGGGCTTCCCGCCCTCCGGAACGACATCCCCCTCAAGGAATGTCTCGAAGAGGCCTATCTCAACAGCCCGACCGTGGACCCGGAGGACCGGCTCATCCCGAACGACGAGGAGCTCCCCGTCATCCTGGACAAGGTCTACCCCTGTCACGAGATCGTCAAGATCGACCATTTCCTGCCGGGGTGCCCGCCGTCCGCCGACCTCATCTGGGAGGCCCTGACGGCGCTCCTCGAGGGGCGGCCGATCGCCCCGCCCTACGAGATCGTCAAATTCGACTGAAGGACTGCGCCATGGGAAGAAAGATCACGATAGAACCGGTCACCCGGGTCGAGGGCCACGGGAAGGTCACCATCCAGCTCGATGACGACGGCAAGGTCGCCCGCTCGCGCTTCCACATCGTCGAGTTCCGCGGTTTCGAGAGGTTCGTCCAGGGTCGGCCCTACTGGGAAGCGCCGGTCCTCGTCCAGAGGCTCTGCGGCATCTGCCCGGTGAGCCATCATCTGGCTGCCGCCAAAGCGATGGACATCATCGCCGGCGTCGGTCCCGAAGGGCTCACGCCGACGGCCGAGAAGATGCGCCGGCTCATGCACTACGGCCAGATGCTCCAGTCTCACGCCCTGCATTTCTTCCACCTCTCCTCGCCGGACCTTCTCTTCGGCATGGACGCCGACCCGGCCATCCGGAACATCATCGGCGTCGCCGCAGCGCACCGGGACCTCGCGGTGCAGGGGGTCATGCTCCGCAAGTTCGGGCAGGAGGTCATCCTGGCCACGGCCGGCAAGAAGATCCACGGCACCGGGGCCGTTCCCGGCGGCATCAACAAAAATCTGACCGTCGCCGAGCGCGACGTCCTCCTCAAGGGCCCCGCCCCGCTCAACGCCGACACGATGATCGAGTGGGCCCAGGGCGCCCTGGACCTGTTCAAGGCCTACCACAAGGCCAACACGGCCCTCATCGACGAGTTCGCTCCGTTCCCGAGCAATCACCTCAGCCTCGTCCGGAAGGACGGCGCGCTGGACTTCTATCATGGCGTCCTCCGGGCGGTGGACAGCGAGGGCCGGAAGGTCCTCGACGACGTCGACTATCGGGATTACCTCAAGTATGTCGGCGAAGAGGTCCGCTCCTGGAGCTACATGAAGTTCCCCTACCTGCGGTCCCTGGGCAAGACCGATGGCTGGTATCGGGTCGGGCCCCTCGCCCGTCTCAACACGTGCGACTTCATCCCGACGCCCCGCGCCCAGAAGGAGTTCGAGATCTACAAGGCGTACACCGACGGCAAGCCAAACAACATGAGCCTCCACACGCACTGGGCGCGGCTCATCGAGCTTCTCCACGCGGCCGAGGTCATCCGGGACCTGCTCAACGACAAGGACCTGCAGGGCGAGAAGCTCCTTCGCAAGGGCAGGAGACAGCCCGAGGGCGTCGGCCTGATCGAGGCCCCGCGCGGCACTCTCTTCCACCACTACCGGGTGGACGCGAACGACCAGATCTCGATGGCCAACCTCATCGTCTCGACGACCAACAACAACGAGCCGATGAACCGGGCGGTCAACTGGGTGGCCATGAACATGATCTCGGGGAAGCCCGAGATCACCGAGGGCATGCTCAACCGGGTCGAGGTCGCCATCCGCGCCTACGATCCCTGCCTCAGCTGCGCCACGCACGCCCTAGGGCAGATGCCGCTCGCGATCGAGCTCCTCGACGCGGCGGGAACCGTCGTCGACAAGAAGGCGAGATAAGTCCCTCCTACCCCCTTTGGAAAGGGGGCCTGGGGTAGTTGTAGCCGCAAGTTTTAGCCTGTGCATTCGGATTGTAGCCACAGGCTTTAGCCTGCGTCTTATCTTTGTTGCCGTTAGAAAAGCCCTGCGCAAAAATGCATCGTGTCAAGCCCAGGCTGAGGCCTGAGGCTACATTTCGGGCCGCCGCCCGGGACCGGCAGGACGAGCCTAAATTCCCCCCTTTGGAAAAGGGGGGCTTGGGGGGGATTTGAGGGGGGTTGTAGCCGCAGGCTTTAGCCTGCGTCCCTATCCTTGTTCCGGCGGATCGGACCACGGCTCAGGAAGAGAAGACGCAGGCTAAAGCCTGCGGCTACATCTCTCGTCCCGCCTGTCTCGCATTTCTCGCCCGTCTCGCGTATCATATCGGACGGAGCCGAACGCATGATCCAAGAATCTGGCGCAGTATCTCGGACCCTCGTCTATGGCATCGGCAATCCCGGCCGCCAGGATGACGGCCTTGGTCCGGCGCTCGTCGAGCTCCTGGAAGCCGCGGCGCTCGAGGGCGTCGCCCTGGACGCCAACTACCAGCTCAACGTCGAGGACGCTCTGGCCTTGTCGACCCACGGGACCATCATCTTCGTCGATGCTTCGGAAACGGCCGAGGAACCGTTCTCCTTCCTCGGCTCTCGAGCCGTCCCGCGACATCGCCTTCACGACCCACGAGCTCTCTCCGGCCGCTGTCCTCGCCCTGTGCGAGGAGCTCTACGGGAAGCGTCCCCTGGCCTGGACCCTGGCTATCCGCGGTTATGCCTGGGACCTGGACGAGGGCCTCTCGCCGCGGGCCGAGATCAACCTATCAGCGGCCCTCGCATTCATTCTTGGCCGCCTCAAGAAGAGCTAAACGGGCAAGACAAGCGAGCCCCGCTGGACAATCGTGACAAGAGACAGGCTGAAGCATCTTGTTGTGGCCAACCCCGCTGGACGATCGTGACAAGGGGCTGGCTGAACGCATCTAGTTGTAGCCGCAGGCTTTAGCCTGCGTCTTCTCTTCATCGTCGGATGACCGCCCGTTCAGGCAAGAGAAGACGCGGACTGAAGTCCGCCGCTGCAAATCCCCCCCAGCCCCCCTTTTCCAAAGGGGGGAAGACCGCGCATCTCGCAACGCAAAACGCTGGCTGAAGCCTACGGCTACAACCCCGCAAAACGCAGTCTAAAGCCTGCGGCTACATTCTCGGCCGCCTCGCCAATCTCGCTTCTTAATAGGATGCTCTTTTCGTCCCTCCTTTCTCGCCCGTCTCGCTCATTTAGTCGATGCCTTGCACGTTCTTGCCTGTCTCGCTTGTCTCGCTCGTCTCGCTCATCTAGTCGATGCCTTGCACGTTCTTGCCTGTCTCGCTTGTCTCGCTCGTCTCGCCCGTCTCGCTCCTTATATGCTATTATGGAATCCATGGAAAAGCGTGAGCTCCTCGTCCTGAAGGACATCCTCGGGACCAATAAGAAGATAGCCGGCGAGATCCGGGCGAAGCTCCGGGAGAAGGGCATCCTTGCCGTCAATCTGATGAGCTCGCCCGGCTCAGGGAAGACGACCCTGCTCGAGGCGCTGGCCGGTCGGCTCGGCGGGAGATACCGCATGGCCGTCATCGAGGGCGACATCGAGACCGAGCGCGACGCCGAGCGGATCCGGGCCCGAGGCATCCCCGCCTGGCAGATCACGACCGGAGGGGCCTGTCACCTCGAGGCGAAAATGATCGGCAAGGTCCTGGCCGAGGTCCCGGCCGACCTGGATTTTCTGTTCATCGAGAACGTCGGGAACCTGGTCTGTCCGGCGAGCTACGACCTCGGAGAGTCCCTCCGCGTCGTCCTTCTATCCTCGCCCGAGGGGGACGACAAGCCCAAGAAATATCCGGAGGCATTCCTGTCCTCTCGTGTCCTCGTCCTGACCAAGTCCGACCTCATCCCCCATCTCCCCTTCGACGCCGGGCGGGCCCGCAAGGAAGCCCTGGAGATCAACCCGGGCCTCGAGGTCTTCACCGTTTCGGCCCTGACCGGGCAGGGGATGGATGCGCTCGAAGCGTTCCTCGCCGGCGAGCGCGAGAAGCTCCGGTCCCCCCATGCATGAGCTGTCCGTCGTCTCCGGCCTGTTCGACATCCTGGAGGAGAAGGCCCGGGATGCCGGCGCCGTCCGCGTGACCGCGGTCACTATCCGGGTCGGCCGGCTCTCGGGCGTCGTCCCCGACCTGCTCGAATCGGCCTTCGACGCTTTCAAGAAGGGCACGATCGCGTCGGAAGCCTCGCTCCGGGTCGAAACGCCGCCGCTCCGCGTCCGGTGCCGGGCCTGCGGGAAGGAGGCTCAGACGGAAGAGCCGCTCTTCGCCTGTCCCTCCTGTGGCGCCCCCGGCCTCGAGATCCTCGAAGGCATGGATATCTTCCTGCAAAAACTCGAGATCGAGACGGATTAGGCACCCGGGCGAAGACTCTTGCGGGGTAATATGAAATCCCCCCAAAGCCCCCCTTTACTAAAGGGGGGAAGCGATGCCCCTCTTTGCAATAGGTTCTTCTCCAGATTCCGGGGTTCGTCGGCGGTGATGGGCGCTGGCCCGAAGCCCCCCGTAGCGGAAGGGGGCCCATCGGCTTTGCCGATGGGGGAACCGACGGGACTGGTTCCCGGGGGTCGGGGGGAGAGGGTCAGCCCCATCACCGCGCCTGCGCAACGAACCCCGGGATCGGGGGAAGAGCCTTGGGGATTTCTCAGCAGCCCTTGGGATCCGCCAGGAATCCCAGTCCCCGCTCGTTATCGGCATCCATGATGATGCAGAGCTCGCGCCCCCCGCTCACGGCGGGGACATCGATGACCCGGAGGACGCCCGAAAGGTGCTCGCATTCGGGCAGGAGGGAGGTGAGCGAGTTCGGGGAATCCCGGAAGAACTCTTCCGCGAAGATGACGCCCTCATCGTCCGGATAGAGGGCCAGATAGCGGATATCCGCCTCGACGAGGTCCTGGAAGAAGTGGGTTCCGAAAGACAGGTCGGGAACGTAGTTCCCCACCTTCCGGGCCATCTCGACGAGCATCGCCGAGTTGTTGATATCGGAATAGGTCACCCGGACGCCGAGGCGAACGTCGCCGCGGCTCCCCCACCGCCCCGGCCCCATGAGGATGAAGGACCGGCGCGGGAGCATCGTGTTCAGGCGGCTGACCGCGTCGCCCACGGCGATCATGTCCCCCAGGGATGCCATCTCCGAGTATCCCTTGGGATCGACATAGACGATAGTTCGGATGCCGCGGACGTGCCCGTTGGTCAGGTGCCGATTGGCCGAGAACAGCTTCCTCTTCTCCGGGACCCATTCCGGGACCATGGCCGGCTCGTCGTCCTGCCGGAAGCTCTGGGGCCGGCACTGGAGGATGTGGAGGGTCTTCCCGTCGTGGGCGAATTCGACGTCCATCGGCAGTCCGAAGGTGTCGCGGAGGGCCTTCATGACGGCCTTCATCTGCTCGATGAAGCCCGTGTCCCGGAATAGGCCTTCGAAGTCGACGATGAGGCCCTCGGCCTCGGGGCCGTCCAGGACGGCGTTGGGCCGGCGGACGGTCGTCCCGTCCCAGACCGAGAAGATGCGGTCCCAGAGGGGGAACTCGGCGCCCGCCTCGCGGCGGACCTCGTCGATGGAGCGGGTCTCGAAGCGCCCGGTCTCCATGTTGATGACGTCGATGAACCTCTGGGAGTAGTGGACGGCCTCCTCGGGCATGACGTTCACCCGGATGCCGGGCTGGCCGGGGCTGACGAGGACGGGGTAGTCGTTCTCCACCCGGTCGACCGCCCGCGTCCCCAGCCCCGCGACGATGCGCAGGATGCCGTCCTCGCGGCGGAGGCGGGGCGACCAGCGGTAATCGTTGTTGCTGAAGGCGACCCCGGCGAAGGCCGGGAAGAAATACCGGCCCACGGTCCGGCCGACGACCTTCTGGACGAGGATGCCCATCTCCTCGTAGTAATCGAGCAGGCCGCGTTCGGCCCTGTACTGGATCGCGTCGGGATTGAAGATGGACGCGTAGACCTCGGCCACGGCCTCGGCCAGGGCCGCCAGTCTCTCCTCCTTGGCGCCCGTGTTCGCCAGGAAGAGGCTCCGGTACTTCCCCGAGAACGCCGTCCCCTTGCTGTCCTCGAGCAGGCTCGAGGACCGGACGATGAGCGGCCCCTCGCCCATGTCGTCGAGGATGAGGCGGAGCTGGTTGTGCATCTCCGGCGAGAAGAAGGAGTGCTTGCAGACCTGCTGGAGGTAGGGGTAGTTGTGCCGGATCTCCTGGATGCGCGAGAACTTGAAGCTCTGGAAGTCCTCCAGGAAATTGTAGTGGATGAAATCGATGAGGCCGTCGGAGGCGATGAACCATGTCTCGGGGACCTTGAAATCGCCGATGGCCGGGTTGGATCTTCCGGTGGGCCGAGAGGATGCGCTCGGCGACGACCATGCCGGCCGCCTTTCCGCCGAGCTTCCCCGTTCCCTGGCTCGGTCCCGTGACCCGGTCGAGAAGGCGGTCGAAATCGTGGATGTTCATGATGGTCCCGGGCGACGCGGATGAAGGGCAGCCGCTCGCTGAGGAACCTCCGGGTGAGGGCGACCCGCGCCTGGAGGTCGTCGGACATGGAGAGGGCCTGTTCATCCTCGGAGGTGGACCGGCAGAAGCGGTCGACGATCTCCTTGATGGCGACGAGCGAGATGTCCCGCTTCTCGGTGGCCAGGATGAAGAAGCCCAGCCGGTCCTGGCGCATCCATTGCTTGATGAGCCGGGACATCTCCGCGTCGGGGAGGGCGAGCGAGGCGATGGCCATCGCCTCCTCGAAGACCTCCTCCAGGGCGACGACGTCGTGCCGGGGCACGGGCTGGTTGTCGTCCCGGACGTCGCCCGGCCAGCCGGCCAGGAATTCCGGCGTGAACTGGAGAAGGAGGCCGTGGATGCCGGGGACGCCTTGGCTGTGGAGGTGGTTCATCAGCCGCCGCAGGACGCGCTTGTAGAGGACCGGATCGGTCTCCTTGAGGAGGTCCATGATCACGACCCATTCCGGCTTCCGCTTCCCCGCGTGCTCGGCCCCATCGCCGACCCGGGAAGCGCCCGCCCTGGTGTCCCATTCTTCGATGAGCCGGCCGAGGCGGTTGGCGGCCAGCTCGATGAGCTTCTTTTCCTCGAGAAGGAAGGGATCTTCGCGGCTGCCCGGGGGCTTTCTCCAGGTAGCAGACCTCGATGGTGCCGACGGGGGCGCCTCCGGCCATGAGAGGGACGCGCTGAACCCAGGGCGTCTCGGCGAAGTCGGGGGACTGGATAGACGGCGCCGCGGAAAGTGATCCGGACCCGGCAGAGCTCCGGGTATTGCCAGCCGGAGGGAATGATGTCGACGAGCTGACGGAAGAGCTTCTCGGGACGGAGCCCGGGGGTTTCGATGACGGAGACGATCCCCTGCAGACAGCGGAGCTCCTTGACGCGCTCCCGCAGGGGCCCGCCGGGGACGGACTCGGAACCTTTCGTCGTGATCATGACGATATATCACGCCGCCCGGACGGCCGGGCGGCGTGGAAACTCCGGTCCCGGGGGCGCCGCGCCCCCCTGTCTCAGACGACCCAGCCGCGAAGGCGGCAGGCGTCGGCGACCCGCGCGATGGCGATCATATACGCGGCGTCGCGCATATAGACCTTCTTGCGGCGGGCCAGCTCGGAGACGGCCTTGAAGCCGGCCGTCATCTTCTCGTCGAGGCGGGTCAGGACCTCTTCGCGGGTCCAGAAGTAGTTCATGTTGCACTGGACCTGCTCGAAGTAGCTGCAGGTGACGCCGCCGGCGTTGCAGAGGAAGTCGGGGATCAGGAAGATGCCCCGCTCGCGGATGATGGCATCGGCCTCGGGGGTCGTCGGGCCGTTGGCGCCCTCGGCGACGATCTTGACGTTCTTGTGGATCTTGGCGGCGTTGGCGCCGGTCACCTGGTTCTCCAGGGCCGCGGGAACGAGGAGGTCGACGTCCTGCTCGATCCAGGCCTCGCCGGGGAGGACCTCGTAGCCGGCCTTGCGGGCCTTGTCCTTGTCGATCGTCCCGAACTTGTCGGTGATGGCGACGAGCTCGTCGGGGTCGATGCCGCTCATGCGGCGGAAGGTGTAGGACGTCTGGTCGTGCTGGTCCCAGCAGGCGACGCAGATGGGCGTCCCGCCGTATTCCTTGTAGAGCCGGACGGCGTACTGGGAGACGTTGCCGAAGCCCTGGAAGGCGGCCTTGGTCTTCTTGATGTCGATGCCGAGCTCCTTCATGGCCTCGCGGACGGTGTACATGACGCCGTACCCGGTGGCCTCGGTCCGGCCGAGCGACCCGCCCATGCCGACGGGCTTCCCGGTGATGAACCCGGGGAGCTTGGCGCCGCGGATGCGCTCGAGCTCGTCGAGCATCCACAGCATGTGCTGGCCGTGGGTCATGACGTCCGGGGCGGGAACGTCCTGGACGGGGCCGACGTTCGGGGCGACCTGGCGGATCCAGCCCCGGCAGATGCCTTCCTGCTCGCGGTCGCTGAGGTTGTGCGGATCGCAGATGACCCCGCCCTTTCCTCCGCCGAGCGGGATGTCGACCACGGCGCACTTCCAGGTCATCCACATGGCCAGGGCGCGGACCGTGTCCACCGTTTCATGCGGGTGGAACCGGATGCCGCCCTTGCAGGGGCCGCGGGCGTCGTTGTGCTGGACGCGGAAGCCCTTGAATACCTTGGTGCTGCCGTCGTCCATGCGGACCGGTATCTGAAAATGATACTCGCGCAGGGCGTTCCGGAGCAGGTCCCGGGTGGCGGGGTTGAGGCCGAGCTTCTCGGCCACGGCGTCGAACTGCTGCTGGGCCATTTCGAACGCGTTGAACGGCTTCTTCTCCATCAAAATTCCTCCTGAAGTATTGAAAAATATCCGGATATGATGAGCCCATAATATAGCCCTTCGAATGGGGCCTGTCAAACGCGCCCGGCCCTCCTGAGGGGCCTGGAAACGGCCCCCTCGTGAGGACGAAAGGGGCTTTGCGGCCGGGAAGGCCCGTGTTATAATCGGCCCACTTGAAACGGGAGGTGTCCCCATGAAGACGATTCGCGATATCGCCGAACTGTCTTTCCTCAACGCCGTCCAGCTCCGGAAGGTCGAGGAGATCATGCTGGCGGACGGCTTCTACCCCGAGGCGACGATCCGCCGGGAGCTGGACGCCTTCACCACCGGCCTGGGGATGAGCGAGTTCTACTTCCGGACGACCCCCCTGGAGACCATCGCCCACCATATCGAGGCCCTCCGGGCGGCCGAGATCCTGGCGACGCTCCGCAAGGAGGAGGTCGTCCGCATCGACTTCCAGACCGAGCACGAGAACGACGCCCTCTACCTCATCGAGGAGGACAACCGCCGGGGCGTCGAGATCGAACAGCGGATCGAGGACAAATATCCCCATTACCGGCTCCAGTCCTACCGGACCCTGCGCAAGGCCAGGGGCCTCCAGCACCTCCGGATGTACGTCGTCTACAAGCCGCAGTACCCGGCCGAAAAGGCCGGCCCCGACGAGACGGACATTCACAAGATCGGGGACAAGACGTTCCTCTCCACCGTGCCCCAGGAGACCGTCGACCGGTACGAGGGCCTGCTTCGACAGGGCCAAGGGCTGGGAAAGCCCCCTCATCGACGTCACCCCGGTCCCCAGGGACAAGGAGCTCCGCATCTCGGTCGTGACCCGGACCGACGCCAGCCCGCGGTTCTTCTCCAACGTCTCGGACGTCATCAATTGCCACGGGCTGTTCTCCAAGAGGAAATACATCGAGCACTTCGGGAACGGCCGGACCATCTACACCTTCTACCTGGACGAGATCAAGAGCCGCGAGAAGCTTCAGGACCTCATCGAGGACATCAGCCTCATTTACGTCATCCCCGAGAGCCCCCTGTCGTCGCTCTTCCGGGAGGGCGCCCTGACGGCCCAGGAGTTCGTGTTCGCCAACTCCGCCTGGAGCTTCGCCCACCAGTTCCTCGGCGGCTATAACGAGGAATACCTGAAGCTCGCCGACGCCCTCAAGGGCTCGCCCGAGCTCCTGGGCATCCTCCGCGACCTCAAGGTCAAGCTGGCCCGGGAGACCTACACCGAGTCCCGGTGTTGGGAGGCCTTCCTCGCCAGCCCGGGCCTCGTCCGGAAGCTGTTCGCCCTCTTCGACCGGAAGTTCAATCCGGCCGTCAAGGACCCCGACATCAAGTCCGGCCTGGCCGCCCTGCGGAAGGACATCCAGAAGACGGTCCCGACCGAGGCCGACCGGAACATCTTCCAGGCCGCCTGCCTGTTCGTGGACATCATCCTCAAGACGAATTTCTACGTCCGGGAGAAGGTCGCCATCTCCTTCATGTACCGGCCGGACTTCCTGGACCCGGTCGATTACCCGGTCAAGCCCTTCGGCGTGTTCCACATCATCAGCCGGGAGCTCCGCGGCTTCCACATCCGGTTCCGCGACATCGCCCGGGGCGGCATCCGGATCGTCCGCTCGGCCAACCTCCAGGGCTACCTGGCCAACTCCGACCTCATCTTCGACGAGAACTACAACCTGGCCCTGACCCAGCAGAGGAAGAACAAGGACCTGCCGGACGGCGGCTCCAAGGGGACCATCCTCCTGCGCTGGGGGTTCCAGGACCGGCCCGAGGCGGCCTTCAAGAAGTACATCGACGGCCTCCTCGACCTCATGCTCCCCGACCCCGGCGTCGTGGACTACTGCAACAAGGAGATCATCCTCTTCCTCGGCCCGGACGAAGGCACGGCCGAGCTCATGGAATGGGCCGCGTTCAGGGCCAAGGCCCGCGGCTATAAGTTCTGGAAGGCCTTCACCACCGGCAAGCCGGTCACGATGGGCGGCATCCCCCACGACCTCTACGGCATGACGACGACCTCCGTCCGCGAATACGTCGTCCGGTCCCTGGCCAAGCTGGGCCTCAAGGAAGAGAAGATGACCAAGGTCATCACCGGCGGCCCGGACGGCGACCTGGGCTCGAACGAGATCCTCATGGGCCGGGAGAAGCTCCTGGCCGTCGTCGACGGCTCCGGCGTCCTCTACGACCCCGCGGGCATCGACCGGAAGGAGATCGTCCGCCTGGCCAAGGCCCGGAAGATGGTCGAGAACTTCAACCGCAAGAAGCTCTCGGAGGGCGGCTTCCTCGTCAACGTCAAGGACACCGACATCGTCCTGCCGGGCGGCGAGAAGGTCGAGAGCGGCTTCGCCTTCCGCAACGGCTTCCACCTCCACCCGAAGTTCAAGGCCGACGTCTTCGTTCCCTGCGGCGGGCGGCCCTCCTCCATCACCATCACCAACTGGACCCAATGGCTCGAGCCGAACGGCGAGCCGCGCTTCAAGGTCGTCGTCGAGGGCGCCAACCTCTTCATCACCCAGCAGGCGCGCCTCCGGCTCGAGGAAAAGGGCGTCGTCCTCTACAAGGACGCCTCGGCCAACAAGGGCGGCGTGACGTCCTCCCACCTCGAGGTCCTGGCCAGCCTGGCCATGACCGACGCCGAGTGGGACGAGCTGATGTGCGTCAAGGACGGGAAGATCCCGGACTTCCGGAAGAAGTACGTCGCCGAGGACCTGGACTTCATCCGGAAGAACGCGGCCCTGGAGTTCGAGGTCATCTGGAGGGAAAACGCCCGGACGGGCACCCCCCGCTCGATCCTGACCGACCTCATCAGCGAGAAGATCAACCGGATCAAGGACACCATCGGGGAGTCGGCCCTCTTCGAGGACAAGGACCTCGTCCGGAAGTCCATCGAGTGCTGCGTCCCGCCCATCCTCGTTTCCAGGATCGGCATCGCCAAGATCCTCCAGCGGATCCCGACGTCGTACCTCCGGGCCCTGTTCGCCTCGCGCCTGGCCGGGCATTACGTCTACGCCAACGGGCTCGACGCCAATGAGGTCGACTTCTTCAGGTTCCTGCAGGAATTCCGGAAGCAATAGCCGCCGGCCGGGAAGCCCGCGCAAAACGAGGGAGGCCCCATGAAGTCCGTCGATCTGAAACAGAAGCTCGCCCTGTTCACGAAACAATGGCATCCGCACGTGATCGCCGAAGGCGACAGCCTGCAGGTGTACCTGTCGAAGATCCAGGGTGAATTCGTCATGCACAAGCACGAGAACGGAGACGAGCTGTTCTACGTGATCAAGGGCAGGATGGAGATGGGCTTCAAGGACCGGACCGTCCCCGTCAAGGAGGGCGAGATCATCCTGGTGCCCCGGGGAGTCGAACATTGCCCCCGGACCGGCCGACGAGGAAGTCCACCTGCTGGTCGTCGAGCCCCGCGGCACGACCCATACGGGCGATGTCGAAAGCGAGAGGACCGTAAAAGAGTTCGAAAGGATCTAGGCGCTATTCTTGTCCCGGACTCCCCGCCCGTAGATGACAAGGGCCCGGTCCGCGATGAGCGGCCAGCCGTTCTTCCAGTCGTACTCCTCGACGCCCGCCGGCATCGGATTGATCCGCAGGACGCAGGCCCCGCGGACGCAGGCCCCGGCATTGTGATCGATGGCCGGGCTGAAGTCCCACCCGTCGCCGTAAGCCTTGAATTTGACCGAGCGGTCGGGGCGGCCGGGCTTGGCCGGATCGCCCCCCGGATCGCGCTGGGGCTTGATGAGCCGAAAGGGGCCTTCCCCGGCCAGCCGCCCCGTCCCTTTCTCGTAGGAAGCCGGGTCGAACGGTCGGCCCTCCCGTGCATAGGCGAGCAACAGCCAGGGGGCCACGGGGATCGTCTTCCCGTCGGCAAGGCCGGACGGAAGCCGGTCCGGATACTTGACGAATGCCCGTTCCGTGCCGGCCAGGGAGCGCGGCCCGGCGTAGAAGTACCCCTGCGGGAAGGGTCGGAGAACATCCTCCAGGGTGACGTCGACGCTGTAGCCGTCGGGGGCGAAGACGGTCACGCCCGTTGCGCCCTCAAGATCGACGCCCGCCGCCTTGAGGACGTCGATCAGCGCGACGCCCGTGAACGTCACATAATCGTCGGTGGCCTCCTGGGTCGTGTTCATCAGCTGGAATTGCTCGCGTGACGGGAGCCCGCGCAATTCGTCCCAAGTCAGAGTGACGGTCGGGGCCAGGGCCTGGCCCGGACGGCTGGCCGGATCGCCGGGATAGCGCAGGGCCGCGATCTCCGCGGCGTTGGAAGTCCCGTCGCCGTCGGAATCGCGGGATTCGATCTCGGCCAGGGCGGCCTCGCCGCGCCCGGCCTTCTTATAGGCCGATCCGAAAGGATTCAAGGTCTCTTCGTAGCTCCCGGGCACGCCGGTTTTGTAACGGGCATTGGGGTAGACGAGGAGATGGCAGTAGCTGCACGGGCTGTATTCCCTCTCGGCATCGGTCCCGGCGGGACCGCCCCGGTGACAGGTCGTGCAGTCATCGAGCCGGGTCCCCGCCGCTTGGGGATAATGGCGGACGAAGGCCTGGGAGTCGTCGTCCTTTTCGTGCCCGACATAGGACCGCGAGGGACCGCGTTGGGCCTCCGAAACCGCGCCCGGGATCATGACGGCAGCGACGGCAAGGGCGGCGGCGAAGATCACGTCTCTGCGCATAGAGAAACTCCTCTCGGGATTCGAGGCCCGAATGATAATCCAATCGCCTGCGCGGGGCAATCGTCCGCGGGCCCCGGGGGCCGCTACAGACTATTGACTATAGCGGGTGGAAGCGATAACCTGAGGCCATGTTCTCGAGGAGGTTTGCCATGATCCGCCTTCGCGCCTACGGATTCTTCGCCCCCGCCCTGTTCCTCATTCTTCTGGCGGCGCCCCTCGCCGCCCAGTGGACCCCCGAAGAGATGATGAAGCTCAAATCGGTCGGCGTCCCCCGGGTCTCGCCGGACGGGAAGCGGGCCGTATTCACCGTGTCCACGGCCGTCATGACCGACGACAAGAGCGAGTTCCTCACCCACCTCTGGATGGCCGCCGCCGACGGCTCGGGGAGCTTTCCGTTCACCTTCGGCGACAAATCCGCGGCCAATCCGGCCTGGTCTCCCTGCGGCCGCTGGATCGCCTTCACCTCCGGCCGCTCCGGGAAGAGCAACATCTGGATCATCCGGGCCGACGGCGGGGAGGCCGAACAGCTGACCGACGTCAAGACCGGCGTCGGCGGCTTCGCCTGGTCTCCCGACGGCGCGCGGATCGCCTTCGTCATGGCCGACCCGCCGAGCGACCAGGAGGAAAAGGATAAAAAGGCCCGGAACGACGCCCGGGTCGTCGGGGAGAACGAAAAGAAGAACCATCTCTGGGTCGTCGCGGTCGCCCGGGACAAGGACGGAAAGCGGGAGCCGAAGCGGCTGACCCAGGGCGCGTTCACGGTCTCCGGGTTCGACTGGTCTCCGGACGGCGCGGCCATCGCCTTCGCCCATGTCCCCTCTCTGCGGACCAACGACCATTTCCGGTCGGATATCGAGATCGTCGACACGGCGACGGCGGAGTCGAAGCCCTTCGCCATGACCGCGGCCTCCGAATCCGAGCCCCTCTTCTCGCCCGACGGGAAGCGGCTTGCCTACAGCGTCAGCGACATCCCGCCCTACTGGGCGGGGGCCTCCCGGGTCGCCGTCGCGCCGGCGGCCGGAGGACCGGTCCGGGTCCTCGCCCCCACGTTCGACGAAGAGCCCAACGTCGTCGGCTGGTCCGCCGACGGCAAGGGGCTCTATTATACGGAATCCGAGGGGACGATCATCCGGCTCGGCTTCCTTCCCGCTGACGGGGGCGCGCCCGCGCCCCTCAATGCGGGAACGGACCAGGTCCTCTCCGCGTCGCTCAGCCCGGACGGAACGATGTTCGGCCTTTCCATCCAGGACTGCGATTCCCCGTCCGAGGCCTTCGTGACGCCCGTGGGAAAATGGGCGCCCGTCCAGGTCAGCCGGGCCAACGCCGATGCCCCCGGGCATCCACTCGGCCGGACCGAGGTCGTCCGCTGGAAGGGCCCGCAAGGCCTGGAGATCGAAGGCCTCCTGACGTATCCGGCCGGCTACGAGAAGGGGCGCCGCTGTCCCCTCGTCGTCGTGATCCACGGAGGGCCGGCGGGGGTCTTCAGCCAGAGCTTTATCGCCTCGCCCGGGGTCTATCCCGTCGCCGCGTTCGCGGCCGAGGGCTGGGCCGTCCTGAAGTGCAACATCCGCGGGTCCGTGGGCTACGGGAAGGCCTTCCGCCTATCCAATTACAGAGATTGGGGCGGGAAGGATTACCGCGACCTGATGGCCGGCGTGGACAAGGTCATCGCCATGGGGGTGGCCGATCCCGACCGTCTCGGCGTCATGGGCTGGAGCTACGGCGGGTACATGACCTCCTGGGTCATCACCCATACCAAGAGGTTCAAGGCGGCCTCGGTCGGGGCCGGGGTCACCAATCTCATGAGCATGAGCGGGACGACCGACATCCCGGACTTCATCGTCAGCTACTTCGGGGCGGAGCACTGGGAGGATCCGGAGGTCATCCAGAAGCATTCGGCCATGTTCAACATCAAGGGAGCGACGACCCCGACGCTCATCCAGCACGGCGAGCAGGACATCCGGGTCCCGATCGGCCAGGGGTACGAGCTGTACCATGCGCTGAAGCGGCAGGGGACGCCCGTCAAGATGATCGTCTATCCGCGCCAGCCCCACGGGATCGGAGAGCCGCGGCTCATCATCGATGCCGGGAAACGGAACATCGAGTGGTTCCGCCAATATCTCGGAGAGGCGAAATAGCGGTCTTTGCCAAGTTGCTCACAAGGGCCCTCCGCTTGCCGCCCGGGTCGGGGTCGATCCGGGGCACGTGATGGACGCGGTAGCGGAGCGCGGGGCTGAATTCGCGCTCGAGGTCCCCGACGATCCGGGCCGTCAAGGCGTCGCGGTCGGAATCCTTACGGGCGACGATGGAGATATCCAGCGCGTCCGGGACCGATTGGACGATCCGGTACTGGAGGACCTCGGCCCGTCGCTCCATGATCATCTCGAAGACGGGGCTTCCGTGGCGCGAGCCGTCCGGGAGCCTGATGAGATCGTTCTCGCGCCCGATGATCGAGCGGAGGACCGGGAGGCCGCCCTCCAGCCCGAAGACGACGGAATCCCCCAATCGATAGCGGATCAGTGGGCAGGGCCGCGGATAGAGATCCGTCACGAGAAGGGCCCCGCCGGCGCCCTCGGCCGCGGGCCCCGTCTCGAGCTCGAAGTAGCTCGTCTCGTGGCAGAGATGGAAGAAGGGCGCCGTCCTCGTCTGGAAGCCGAGGAGCCCGAATTCCGCCGAACCGTACATTTGGACGGTGTTCCCGCCGCCGAACGTCTCGGCCAGGATCCTCCGGGAGGCTCCGTCCATCGTCTCGCCGTAGCTGACGCAGAGTTTCGGACGAACGAGGGGGATGCCGTGCTCGGCCGCGTAAAGCGCCATTCGGACGAGGTGGCACAGATCGGAGTACAGGATCTCGGGGCTGAGGCGGCCATAAGCCTCGATCCACAGCCGTGACGTCCTCGCCGCCGGAAACGTGGGTCCCTCCCAGGATCCCGAGCTTCTTCTGCCAGCCGTCCCGGATGGTCGCTTCGCCGGGCATGGAGATCTGGAAGGTCTTGTCACGGATCCGATAGCCGTTCAGGAAGAGCGCCATGAAGAACTTGGCCGTCTGGCGGGCGCGCTCTCCCGGCGACCGGAAGGCCTTGATCGGCCGGCCCGAGCTGCCGCTCGTCAGGCCGAAGGTCGTGGAGGGCGCGAGACGCACGGATTCCGTCTCGGGGCTTTCGGCGAACTCCCGGTAGGCCTCCCGGTCGAGCGGCCGGAGCCTGCGGAGGTCGTCGAGGTCGGAGAACCGGCCCGGATCGATGCCGGCCTCTTCCAGGCGGGCCCGGTAGAAAGGATAATGCCTCTGCGCATGGGTCAATGCGGCCCGCAGCCTCGCGATCTGGCGGCGCCGGAGCCGTTCGGGCGAAACGGCCCGATTCGCGATCATGCGTCTCAGCCAATAAGGCCGAAGCCGCATAGTAACGCGCGGCTTCCGTGATTCTCATGGCCCCGGAATGATAAGCGCTCCCATCCGGCGAAATCAAGGAATTTCCGGGGGGCATCCGTGCGGAGTTCAACGAACGGCGCGCTGGCGCCTTCGCCTGAACTCGGCCCAGGCGCGTCGGGCGAGAGGGAAAGACCTCCCCTCGAGGGCCCGGCATGGATCGGCGGGCGGGCGGGCGGCGATGCGCCGGCGGATCTCGGCCTTTCCGTCCCGGCCCCACCAGTGGACGATCGCCGCATCCCCCGCGGCGCTCGGTTCATTTTTAGGCGCCCGCGCGTCGGGAATTACACGCGACCGGTTCCATTTCTGCCCCAGGAGCGTGAACGCCTCCGGCTTTACCGCCCAGAGGTGACCGAGCAGGGATTGGTCCTTATGGAGGGTGGGGATCCGCGAGCGGTCGAGCTGTTTCCAATCGCGGCAAAGCTCCGCCCACTCCAGGGCCGTCGCGGAGCCGTGACGCACGACGATGACGCCGGCCTGGATGGGGTCCAAGGCGTCCGGCACGTCGCGCGCCACGCCGATCTCCGAGAGGGTCTCTTCGAAGACCGGCTCCACGGGCTCGAGGATCTCGCAATCCAGGTCGGCCCAGAGACTTTCCGCGTAGGGGCTTTGGATGATCCCGAGTGGCTTCGCCACGAAGGCGTTGGCGGCCGGAACGCTCCCGTGCACGACCTCGCCCCGCGCCCGGCACCAGGCAAGGGCCCGCGGGCTCAGCCCGAAGTCGATAAAAACGACGGGCAATCCGCAGTGCCGCCGGGCATTCTCATACCACCAGGGCAACATCCACTCATGAAGCGCGTCGCCTCCCGTGATGAGGCACCGCCCATTGTCGCGGCATTCCGCCCAGCGCAAGGGCTCCTTCGACGCGGTCCGGCGGGCCATCGCCACGGAATGTATCTCCGGCGAGGCGTAAAGTCAACGATCACGGGGGCGGCCCCGACTCAGCCCGGACGGAGACGGCGCCGCTTTGCCGGCTCGCCGTCTACATCGGCATGTCCATGATCATCCACATGCCCATCATCCCGATATCCTCATGTTCCAGGATGTGGCAGTGGAACATGGTCATCCCCGCATAGTCCATGACCGGCACGAGGATCGTGGCGCTCCCCATCTTGGGGATCAGCGTCACGTCCTTCCTGGCGGGGATAGAGGCATAGAGCTTGTAAGCGGAATCTCCCCCGCTGATGGAGAGGACCTGCGCCGAGTCGACGTGCTGGTGCCAGGGGTGATCCATGCCGCTTTGGTTGACGATCGTCCAGACCTCGTAATCCCCGACGTTCGACATGGACATCAGGGGGTCGGCGTCGAAGTTCTGCCCGTTGATGAATCCCTGACCGCTTCCCATCGACAGCGTGAAGGTCTTGTGGGGAAGATTCGCGGTGTCGATCGTGAGGCGCGCGGCCCCGGCATTGACGACGGCGGGGAAGCTCTGGGCCGGGCTCTGGGTGCCGCTGTAGGTCACGGTCATCAGGGTGATCGTCTGGCCCGTCGACTTGCAGCCGCCGCAGCCCCCGCGGGAATAAGGGAGCGACTTGAACTTGTAGCTCCCGGAGCTCTGCGTCGCTTTGACCAGGACGTCGACGCGCTCGGCGGGGGAAAGGATGATGTAGGGGACCTGATAGGGCTTATCGAGCAGGCCGCCGTCGGTCCCGATGAGCTGAAGACTGTGGTTGTCCAGGGCGATCTTATAGAACCGGGCTTGGCTCGCGTTGACGATCCGCCAACGCTGGACCTGGCCCTTTTTAATGGTGAGGCGCGGATTGACCTGGCCGTTGACGGTGACGATGTTGCCCTCTTTGCCCATCATGAAGTCCATCATGCTCGAATGGGGAGCGGGATTCCCGCCGCTCAGGCCGATGTCCTTGAGCAGCATGAGGTGCGTCTCGTAACCGGCGAGCTTCGTATCGGGATCCTCGGCGACGAGCGGTCCGATCAGGCCCGCCCAGACCTGCTCGCCGACAAGACCGTGTTTGTGGGGATGGTAGAGGCAGACGGTCCCGGGATCCTGGAGCGACGTGTCGTAGGTATGCGTATAGGATCCGCCGGGAGCGAGCTCGTACATCACATAATCCGCCGGCGCGTTGGGCGAGACGTGCCAGCCGTGGGTATGGAGATTGGTGAAATTCTTCTGATAGCCGAGATAGTTGCGCTCGGTCGTCGCCGGCAGGGAGTTGGTCAGGTGAACGATGACGCTGTCCCCGACCTTATACCGGAGGACGGGTCCCGGATAGAGGCCGTTGTAGGTCATGAGCTTGGCGTTCGTGCCGTTCAAATTGACGGTCGCATACCGGGCATCGAGGGAGACCTCGACGACTCCGGGAATGCCGCTCTGGTTAGGCAGGGTCGACAGGTCTTTGAAGGCCGCTCCGACCGGCGGGTCGATGATCGATCCGCCGGGCCCGCAGCCGCCCCCGCCCCGCATCTGCGCGTCCAGACCCGTGTAGAGCAGGATGAACGCCGCAATGACCCCGGCGAACAGCAGAAGGCCCTTGGACTTTCGGAACAGGATCCTTTTCATGGTCGTTCTCCCTTCCCGGCTGAATGGAGTTTCATCGTCATGGAAGCTATCCAAGATTCATGCCAAGGCCGTTCGCGGGAGAGCGGCGGCTTCGACCGGGGAGGCCCGACGGAACGAAACTCGGGTCGGCGAGGCGATGACGCTGAATCCCGCCCCTGCAGGAATCCGTCCTGCCGGCGGGAGCGGGAAAGGCCGCCACGCAGGGGAGCCGAGTCCCCCGCGGGCGGCGAGTCGTTTGCTAAGGCCTATCTACTGAACGCGATAGGGCCTCATCATCTCGTGATCTTCATGATCGATAATGTGACAATGCCAGACATAGAGGCCGGCCAGGTCGAACTTGGCTTTGATCCGGGTGATCTCGCCCGGGAAGGCCAGGACCGTATCCTTGAGTCCGGTCTCCCAGGCTTCCGGAGGCCTCGCGACGCCAAAGCCGGGAAGCAGCGGATCGAACACCTCCCGGTTCACGACCTCGAACTGGACCAGGTGAAGATGGATGGGGTGGGCATCCTCAGTGAAGTTGTAGATCTCCCAGACCTCGGTCGCGTTCAGGGCCGGATTCTCGGTGATGGCATCGTCCCACATCATCGGCATCCCCATAGGAGTCCCGGGTACGGTGATCAGATCGACCAGACCGAGGAGGGCCTTCAGCGGACCGACGCCGGGAAGAAGGGCCGAATCCAGCTCGTTCAAGGAGACTTGCCGCGTGACGGACGGAGCGCCGAGCGGCGTAAGGGCCGGCAGGGTCAGCAGGCTCGGCGCGACGGTCGCGTCCAGGGATAGAGGAGCCGTGACAACGAAGCGCATCACCTGACCCGTGGACGCCGGATGCGAGGCCGCGAAATCGATGCCGGGGACACCGCCGCCGAACGGCTCGTCGGGGCCGACGTTGACCAGATAGAGGGTCTGGCCCTGATAGGCCGCAAAATCGATGATCGTGTCGTTCCGTTCGGCCTGGCCGAGGGCCAGCTCGTCCAGCTGAACCGGCGCCGGCAGGAAGCCCCCCTCGGTGCCGATGATCCAGAACACCCCGGGGAGGGCGGTCCAGTCGCCGTCATCGATCGTTCCGTCGAGGGGCGTATTGTCGGTCGCCAGGCGGAGGATCAGCATCCGGGCGTTACAGCCGTTGAGGAAGCGGAAGCGGTAGCGGCGGGCCTGGACGTTCAGCGACGGCCAGGTCCGGCCGTTGACGACCATCATGTTCCCGAAGAACTCGGGGTTGAAGATCGGGGAGATGTCGCTCGCCGGGTCGGGGGCGTAGGGGCCCGTGAAGCCGTCGAAGAACTCCCTCGAAGCGGGGAAGAAGAGCGCCCCGTCGTCGTTGAATGACTTGTCCTGGATGGCGATCGGGATCTCGGTGTAGTTCTTGGCGACAGCGGGTTTGTCACCGGCATTGGGCGCGCGATAGCCCAGCTTGAGGTCGGCCGGGCCGCCCCGGACGAGGTAGAACCCGGCCATCCCGGAATAGACGTTGGTCCTGGTCATGCCAAGGGCATGGTCATGGTACCAGACGGTCTGGGCGCGCCCGTCATTAGGATACTGGAAGGTGGCGGAGCCGGGCTCCCAGACGACTCCGGTCCTGGCCTGGAACAGGGCCTTGTTGGCATCGTAGAAGCTGCCGACTTTCGCGTATCCCGCGGGGATGTTGTTGGCCACGGGAAGATACCAGGCTTCCGGATAGCCATCGCTGTCCTCTTCCACATGGGCGCCGTGAACATGCGTGATGATCGGAACAGGTCCCGCGTAGGGGGTGCCAACGGAGCCCACGCTGTCGCGGTCCGCGGTCCCGCCGGGAGGATTGGCCCAGTGAATGGTTTGGTCCACCGGCACGATCGGAGGCAGGAAGTTGCCCAAGGCGTCGACGAGGCCGTTGACCCACTTGACGCGGACAGGTCTTTTCGCCTTCGCTTCGATCGTGAATGACGGGTAATTGAACGTCCCGGGCGTCGTGACGGAGCCGTAACCCCAAACGGTCGTCGTCGGAAGGCCCGGCGGCAGAATCCGTTGAGCGAATTGGCGGACGGCGATCTCGTAATAGTCGATCTGCATGCCGCCTTTTGGTTTGATCGTCGAAGTTAGGGGCATAACCGGGGGGATGACCAGCGGCATGACGTATTTCGGGACGAGATCCGGGGTCAGCGTGCCTCCCGGAATGGCCGCCGGGTTGGGCGGGAACGGCTGGGCCTGGCCCAGAAGGCCCGCCACGACGAAGATGGAAACCACGGCGAGCGCCAACGCAAGAACGTACGGCGCCCTTTTCTCCAAGATCCTCATGCTCTCCTCCTTCCCCTCAATAGACTTTAGGGTCCAAAACTGTCTCAAGCGCAATGCCAGATATGTGCCAAGATCGGGCCATGGGACGAAGACGCGCGGGTCCTCGAACGATCCGCGGTTTTAGGGTCCTTTTACCGAAGGATTGTGAGATCCGAGATCGGCGATCGCCCGACAGCCTCTCCGGGCGGCAGGTTTTATGGGGGTGCTGTCCCGGTTGCCGAAACAAAGTCTTGCTCCGCAGGAACAAGCTATGGCCCCATGGCTGCACCTTGCCTCTTCCTTGCCTGCCCCCGCCGGAGAGGCTATAATCGCGCTCTAAGAAAGAGAGGATGTCCATGAAACATCATAGAAAATTGGTAATGGCCGCGATGGTCCTGGCCGTTCTGTTCGTAGCCTGGGGCTGCCGTAAAGACAAGGCTCCCGGGCTCGCGGGCGGCGGGACCCTCGAGGGGCTCGCCAAGCCCCAGCAGGGGCGTTCCATGCGGGCCACCTCGGCCATGCGGGTGGGCGAGCTGCGCCGCGGGCCCGACGGCGACCGCAACGCCGGCGAACGCCGCTACGACCCCGCGGCCGTCCCCCGGGGGGATGCCGACGTCAAGAGCAATTGGGACAACTTCAACGTCCCTCCCGGCGGCACCCACGTCCTGATGGACGAACAGGGCCCCGGAGTGATCACCCACATCTGGCTCACCTTCCTCGGCCCGGAGCCCCAGGACTGGGCGACGAGCGGCTCCGCCGATCACCAGGAGCTCATGCTGAGGATCTTCTGGGACGGCGATCCCCGCCCGGCCGTGGAAGCGCCGGTGGGCGATTTCTTCGCCAACTGCTTCGGCCGGCGCAGCGAGGTCATCAGCGTTCCGATCGTCGTCGAGGGCGGGGACTCCTACAACGCCTTCTGGCGGATGCCCTTCCGCAAGTCCGCCAGGATCGAGATCGAGAATCAGAGCGGCAAGCCGCTCAGCCTCCTCTATTACAACATCGACTGGATCCGGCTGGACGGCCTGCCGGAGGACACGCCCTATTTCTACGCGCAGTATCGCCAGGAATATCCCGTCCGCCAAGGCGAGGATTATCTCCTCCTCGAAACCAGGGGCAAGGGCCATTTCGTCGGCGCGGTCCTGGGCGTCCGGATGCGGAGCCCGAACTGGTTCGGCGAGGGCGACGAGAAGATCTATATCGACGGGGAAACGACGCCGTCCATCTGGGGCACGGGGACCGAGGATTACTTCCTTGCGGCCTGGGGCCTGGGGACCTCGAGCACGCCCTATTTCGGCGTCCCCTTCTTCGATCACCAAACGATCGGCGGGCACGTCAGCTCTTATCGCTGGCATCTCCACGACCCGGTCGTCTTCAATACCGGGATCAAGGTCACGCTGGAGCATATGGGCTGGATGTCCGAGGACGAGAATCCCGAGTACAAGGCCACGAGCTGGAACGAACGGCAGGACGACTACGCCAGCGTGGCTTTCTGGTATCAGACCGGGACGCCCGCCTTCGCCTCCCGGGCCCCCGGGGCGGACGAGCGGCGCCTTCCCGACCTGGCCAGAACGGTCGTCCGCGCCTGGGATCCGGCCGCGCCCCGGCGGCACGGGGAAGGAGAGATCGTGAAGTCCGTCGATGAGCTCGACGGGAGCGAAAGCCTCGCGTACCGGCCGGCCCGGCAAGCGGGGGCCTGGCTGGAATTCCCTATCACGGTCGCGGCGAAAGAGCCTCTGCGGCTGGAGCTCGGGGCGAAGACGTCACCGGACGGCGGCCTCTACCAGGCCTATCTCGACGGCGTGAAGCTCGGAGCACCGCTCGACTTCTTCGCGGACCCTGCCTCCGGGACCGTCTTTCCCCTGCTCGACCTCTGGCCCGAGCCCGGCCCGCACGTCCTCCGTCTCGTTTGCGTCGGCAGGAGCGCGCGGAGCTCGGGCTACGCTTGCGGGCTGGAGTCCGTGCGGCTCCTCGAGCGCCGGCCCCGGGTAGCCGAGTACGGGCACGACAAGGACAAGGATTGGAAGAAGAACCCGGTGCTCTATTATTAGGCGCGGTCCTCTCTCCTGCGATCCGCCCCGCGGCCAGCTTTCCGGTCCCGGCGCTTGCCGGCTCTTTGATGTAGCCTCAGGCTTCAGCCTGAGGCTCAGGTCCGGCCCAGGACGCAGACTAAAGTCTGCGGCTACATCAAGCACTAATCGAGGACCAGGATCGCCCCCCCCCCAAAAAAAGGGGGCCGAGCCATGCGGCCCGGCCCCGCCCGCTGTGGAGAGGGCGCCCCGCGCCCCTACCTTGGACGCGCTCTTGAGATGAGCCGCATATTGTTGGCGACGACGTAGGAGAGAAGGAAGTTGGAGAGGGTCGTCATGACCCAGGCCGTCTTCTTGTCGCGCTTGAAGAGGCTCTTCATCCCCCAGACGCTCAGGGCGGTCGTCCCGGCCTTGACCGCGGCGAACACCAAGGCGTTCTTGACGAAGGGCTTCATGAGGGGATTGCCCTCGACAAGCCCCGTATTCTTGAGGGCCTGGCGGGTGGAGAGGTAGTCCGCGACGTTCAGGGCCGTCATGGCCAAGAGGGAGGCGGTGAAGAGGCCCTTCTCGAGCCGGTCCCCGCGGAACGGGTCGGAAAAGCCCCGGGGACGGACAATGTTGACCGGAAGCGCCGCGAGGGGGGCCGGAACGGGGGCCGGTGCGGCGACCATGGAGGCGGCCAGGGTCATCACATCGGGCGAGAACAGCGACGTCTGCGGGGTCGCGGAGGTCTCGAGGAGCGAGAACTCGATCTCTTTGGCGCTCAGGGAACCGATCGCCAGGATACAAACGGCCGCGCCGACGGCCATCATCTTCTTCGTCTTCATCTTCGTCTCCTTCGTGTTCATGATACCTTTACTAAAGCGAAAAGCGTGCCACGGAGACGAAGCGACTGTAAGACAAAGAATATAAAAGAAATAGAAGGATTTTGGCGATGTTTTATAGCATGCTAATAGTGTTCATAATAAGAACACTAACGACAACCTATGTAGGCTATATAATAGATATATAATAGTTTAATAGGCAATCATGAATATGTTCAATAAATGGTCAGTTATTCTCTTCGCTTAGCCGCGCCCCGGCCTCCCGGAACTGCAGAGAGGCAAGCAAATATTCATTGATATTCTTACGAGCTTTTTCTATTCTATTGTCATAAGCAAGGAGGGGACCGTGAACAAAAGTTTCAGGATCGCGTTTTCGATAGCCTTATTCGCTCTTGTCATTGGCCTGTCGGCCGGGATCTCCCTGCAGGCCCAAGCCAAGAGGCTTTGTTGCGTCGCCGGAGACTACGAAGGCTTTCAGATCGCCTATGCCAAGCCGAATTGTCCCGTCCCGGTCAAGGAAATATTCAAGATGGCCATCAAGCAGGCGGCCGAGTGCGGGGCGGATGTCAAGGGGACCATCACCGACCCCGCCGGAACGGTTAATAATTGGACTGGAACGCTCAGCCGGGCGGCGATCCGCGGGTGCTGCAAGCTCGAGGGGAGCTTCCTCACGCCCAGCGGCAACACGGTCAAGTTCACCGCTACCATCTGCATGAGGTCCGGAAAATGGCACGCCGAGGGGACCTGGGAGGAGATCGGATCGACCGACCGCTGCAAGGGCAGCGGGACCTGGCAGATCAACCAGATCTAGAGATCTTTCCCCGCCGGTCTCGCGCTTTTCGCTTTTTCAGCCGAGCCCGCCCGTCATGAGGGGCAGGCGCCGTACGATATTCTCCGCTTGAACGCCGTATGTGTTGCTTATAAGATGTTCTCATTCCAGGAGGAAACCTCATGAAAAAGACCGGCATCGCGATCTTCCTGCTCCTGGCGGCCGTCGCCTTCGCCTCCGCCCAGGCGCCCGCCCAGGGCCTCAAGATCTTCATTTCCGTGGACATGGAAGGGATCACCGGCATCGTCAACTGGGACGACGTGACCCCGGGCGGCCAGGATTATGGCCTGTTTCGGAGGATCATGACCCAGGAGGTCAACGCGGCGATCGAAAGCGCCCAGGCTGCGGGCGCGACCGAGATCGTCGTCCGGGACGCCCACGACACCGGCCGCAACATCCTTCCCGACCTTCTGAATCCGAACGTCAAGCTCCTGCGCGATTGGAGCTATGGCCCGCTGAGCATGATGGAGGGGATCGACAAGTCCTTCGACGCCGTCATCTTCATCGGCTACCACGCCCGGGCTTCGACCCCGGACGCGGTCCTCAAGCACACCATGACGACCAAGCTGCTCGACGTCGTCGTCAACGGCCTGAAGATGCCCGAAGCCGGTATCAACGGACTCATCGCCGGGATGTTCGACGTCCCGGTCATTCTGGTCACGGGCGACAAGGCCCTCTGCGGGCAGGCCCGCGAGCTGTTCGGGGACGTGGAGACCGTCGTCGTCAAGGAAGGGATCGGAACCGCCGAGCTGGGCCTCTCCCCCCAGGCCGCCCAGGCCCTGATCCGCGAGAGGACGACCGCCGCCCTGCGCCGGATAAAGGATTTCAAACCCTATAAGCTCGCCCCTCCCTACACGCTCGAGGTCGCCTTTGCCGACGAAGGGGGGGCCCAGAAAGCCTCCTGGATCCCGGACGCGGTCCGCAAGGACGAGCACACCGTTAGCTTCACGGCCGGCGACATGATGACGCTGATCAAGCTTTTCCGCCTGGCCAAGCTGTAACGAGTCGGGGGGCGGGAAAGCCCGTTCCTATTTCTCCGCCACCACGAGCAATTCGAATTCCTTCGGTGACGGTCTTGCTTTGCGGCTGAACTTGCCGACCGTGCCCCCGAAGATCTCCACTTTCCGGAAGCCCAGCGTTCTCAGCATCCAGGTCAGCTCGGAGGGCATATAGAACCGCTCGCTGCAGCAGAGGACCTTTGTCTTCCCGTTGTCATCCTTGACTTCCAGCACCGATCTTTCGCGCAGCGTGGCGATATCGAAGGTGATCCCGGATGTTCTCGTGCCCACGGCGCCTTCGTTGAGGATCTTCTTCAGCGAGGAAACGAGCGGATACAGGGCGTTGAGCGTCGAGAAGATGAACTTGCCGCCTTTCCGGAGCGACTTCGCGCAGTTCTCGAGGATGAGGTAGTTCATCGCGTCGGTCTCCATCAGCGGGAAACCGCCCTCGCAAAGCATGATCACCAGCCCGAACCGGCCCTGGAAGTCGAAATCGCGGGCGTCTTTCCTGACGAACCTGACCTTGACCCCGGCCGCCCTGGCCTTTTCTCTTCGCGCGCTCGAGCTGGGAGGGGGAAAGGTCCAAACCCGTGACGTCATAGCCCCGCCGCGCCAGTTCGATGGCGTGCCGGCCGGTCCCGCAGCCCACATCCAGGATCCTGACCCGCTTGTTCTTCCGGATCTCTTTTTCGATGAACCCGACTTCCTGCAGGGTGCCTTGGGTGAAAAGTTCCTGGTCATAGGTCCGGGCGTAATCGGTGAACAGCTCTTCGTACCATTGTTTCATCGGGCTCTCCCATCGGCGAAGGCCGGGTCAGACTCCAATCTTCCCTTCGAAGACGAACGATACCGGGCCCGTGAGCCAGATGTCGGTGATCTTGTCTTTTTGGATCTTGAAATCCACGCTCAGGGCTCCCCCCCTGGCCCTGACGCTGACCGGGGCCCTATCGAAACGCCCCGCCAGGATCGAGGCGATGACCGAAGCCGTCGCTCCCGTTCCGCAGGCCAGGGTCTCGTCTTCCACTCCCCGTTCAAAGGTCCTGATGGAAATCCCTTTGTCGTCGATCCGGACGAAGTTGACGTTGGTCCCTCCCGGGGCGAAAAGGGGGGACCATCGGAGCTTCCTGCCCTCCTCGACGACATTCAGGTTGTCCAGATCGTCCGCGAAGACCACATAATGCGGCGATCCCGTATCGATGAAATAATTCCCGCCGATCTTCCTGTGTTCATAGACGTCGCCGATCTGCAGGCGGACGGTATCCCGGGCGACGATCGCTTCATGAAGCCCGTCAAAGGCCAGGAATCTTTGTTTCGCGCCGGCGATCCCCGATCTCAGGGCAAAATGGGCGGTGCATCGTCCCCCGTTGCCGCACATGGAGCCAAGCTTGCCGTCGGCGTTGAAATACTTCATCTCGTAATCGGCCCGGTCGTGACAGGAGACCAGGATGAGCCCGTCCGCTCCGATGCCGAAACGACGGTCGCACAGCCTGTTGATGAGATGAAAGTCGGCCGGATCGACGACATCCTTCCGGTTGTCGATGATGATGAAATCGTTCCCGGCGCCCTGGTACTTGTCGAACGCGATCGTCATGGGTGTTATCCTGGGGTCATATGAATTTCGCTTGTCGAAGATAATACAACAAAAGGGCGATCCCCGTAAAACGGGATAACAAGGATGGGATTCAGAGAAGTTTCTTGAAATCGTCGATCGTCAATCCGGCATCTTCTTTGAGAAAGGCCCGACGGCCCGCCCAAGTTCGGGCGGCGGCGAAGCCTGGGCTCGCAGATGCCTTGACCGACCTCGCGTCTCGCCTGTCCCGCGCGTCTCGCCCGCCTCGCTTCTTCAGCTGATCTCGCCGGTCATGTAGGCCCGCGTGCGGGGGTTCTTCGGGTTCGAGAAGATCTCCTCGGCCGGGCCGTGCTCGACGAGCTCGCCGAGGTACAGGAACACCACGTAGTCCGCGATGCGCCGGGCCTGGCGGAGGATGTGGGTGACGACGATGACCGTGTAGTCGTTCTTGAGGTCGACGAGCTTCCGCTCGACGTGCTGGCTCGACTGGGGGTCGAGGGCCGAGGTCGGCTCGTCCCCGAGGATGATCTCGGGCCCGACGGCCAGGCCCCGGGCGAGGCACAGCCTCTGCTGTTGGCCGACCGAGAGGCGCGACGCGGGATGGTGGAGCCGGTCCTTGACCTCGTCCCACAGGCCCGCCTCGACCAGGTGGTTCCGGACGATGAAATCCAGCCGGGCCTTGTTCTTGACGCCGTGCAGCTTCGGCCCGTAGGCGACGTTGTCGAAGATGGACATCGGCAGGACCTGGGGCTTCTGGGACAGGAGCCCCATCTTCTTCCGGACCGCCGTCACCTCGACCTTCGGGCCGTAGATGTCCTCGCCGTCGACGAGGATCTTCCCGTCCACCCGCACCCCGTCGACCGTGTCCAGGAGCCGGTTGAGCGACTTGAGGAGGGTCGTCTTGCCGCAGCCGGACGGCCCGATGATGGCCGTGATCTTCCGGTCGGGGATGTCCAGGCTGATGCCCTTGAGGACCTGGAGCCCCCCGTAATACACGTTGAGGTCCCGGATGCTGATATGCGTTCGTTCTTCCATGGCTTACCTGTCTCTCATTTGATGACGTGCTTCGTGAGCCGCTTGATGAGGAGGCGGGAGGCGAGGCTGATGAGGAGGATGAGGAGCGTCAGGACGGCCGCCGAAGCGTAGGCCCTCTGCTGGACCTCCGGGAAGGGCGTCCCCAGCTGGAAGAAGATGGCCAGGGGGAGCGTCGCCGCCGGCTGGAGGAGCGAGGTCGGGATGCGGTCGGTGAACCCGGCCGTGAACAGGACCGAGGCCGCGTCGCCGATCCCCCGCCCGAAGGCGATGAGGATGGCCGTCAGGATGCCGGGCATGCATTGGCGGATGACGACCTTGAGGGCGGTCTCGAGCCGCGTCGCCCCGAGGGCCGAGGAGGCGTCCGTGAGCTCCCGGGGGACGAGGACCATGACCTCGTCGATGGCCCGGCACATGATGGGGAGCTCGAGCAGGGCGACCGTGATGATCCCGGCCAGGAGCGAGGCCCGGAGGCCGAGGGCCATCATCAGGACGAAGCCGAAGGCGCCGTAGACGATGGACGGAATGCCCCAGAGGACGTCGAAGGCGAAGCGCGTCAGGTTCGGCGATGCGGGATTTCTTCTTCGTATAGAGGTTCAGGTAGAGGACGATGGGCAGGCTGAAGACGAGGGCCAGGGCCGTCGCCCCCACCCCGAGGTAGAGCGAGCCGATGATGGCGTTGAGGATGCCGCCTTCCTTGCCCAGGTAATAGCCGCCCTTGGGCGTCCGGGTGATCATGTCGAGGTTCAGGACGGGCAGGCTCTTCCAGACGATGACCCCGATGATGGCCAGGAGGCTCCCGATGACGAGGGCCGTCGAGCCGATCATCAGGACCCGGGCGGTGGTCTCGACCATCCGCCGGCGGCGGAGATGGGCCGGGCTCGTCTCGAGCTTCATTCGGCCCTCCGTTCCGCCTTGACCAGGATCCAGCGGCCCGAGGATGCTGGCGACAAGGACGACGGCGAGAAGGACCAGGGCGGCCAGCATCAGGGCCGAGTCATAGAGGGGGATGGACATCATCTCCCCGTAATTGTTGGCGATGAGGGCCGGCAGGGGGTATCCGGGCTGGAACAGGGACTTGGGGACCAAGGGGACGTTGCCGACGACCATGAGCACGGCCATGGTTTCGCCGAACGCCCGGGACAGGCCGAGGATGGCCGCGGCCAGGATCCCCTGGGCGCCCTTCCGGAGGACGACGTGGCGGACCGTCTCCCACCGGGTCGCGCCGAGGGAGAGGGACGTTTCCCGGAGGGCGACGGGGATCGAGGCAAAAACCTCGAGCGAGACGTGGATGATGGTCGGGAAGATCATGATGGCCAGGACGATGCCGCCGGCCAGGATGCTGTAGCCGCTGGAGTAGACGCCGAAGAGCGGGGCCAGGACGTTGCCGACGAAGGGGACGATGACCATGATGCCCCAAACCCCGAAGACGACCGAGGGGATGCCGGCGAGCAGGTCGATGACCGGCTTGGCGAGCTCCCGGAAGACCTTCGGGGCGTACTCCGAGAGGATAGATGGCCGTGAACAGGGAGACGGGGATGGCGATGACCAGGGCGACGGCCGTCACCCACAGGGTGCCCATGATGAAGGGCAGGAAGCCGAATTCGCCCTTGAGCGGCGACCAGGTCGTGGAAAAGAGGAGCGTCCCCAGGGATTTGAGCCCCAGGAGCGCCTTGGATTTCTGGTAGAGCCCGAAGATGATGAGCAGGACCAGGACGCTCGGAACGAGCGTCACCAGGAACATCGTCTTCCTGGCGAAGACGTCCTTGAAGAGCCTCATGGTCCGCTTATTTTGCCCCAGCCGCCCCGATCTTGTCCAGCCCTTCCGCCAGCTTGGCCTCGCTCAGGGGGATGTAGCCGGTTTCCGGAACGTATTTCTGGCCTTCCGTCAGGACCCACTTCAGGAACGCGACGAGGGCCGGCTTCGCCGGCTTGCCCTTGGTGACGAAATAGAGGTCCCGGGCGGGCGGCGACGGATAGACGTTGTCCGCGATGGCCTTCGTGACGTCGTTCCGCGTCGCGTAAACGCTCTCGGCCGGGTCGATCTTCCCGTTCCCGTCGAGATCGATGGGAAGGATGACGATGCCCGCGACGGGCTTGAGGCTCTTGGCGTCGTAGGCGAAGTTCACGTTGTTGAATCCGACCCCGAGCGGGTCCCTCTTGACCGCGTCGGCCAGGCCGGGATCGCCGTAAACGCCGACCCCGCCGAGGTCCTCCTGCTTCTTCCCCATGTAAGCGGCCCAGGTCTCGGCCGCGCCGCAGGCGTCGGACCGCGTATAGACGTGGGCTTCGGCCTTGCCCTTGCGGCCGAGAAGGGCGTCCCAGGACGTGACGGTCTTCGTGATCCAGAGTCCGATGAACTCCTCTCTCTTGAGGCCCCGCGCCAGGAGCTCTTTGAGGAGCGGGTGCCGGGCGCTGAGGGTGGGAACCACGGCGTCCTTGGTGACGGCGACGGCGAACGCGCCCTTCTCGAGCTCGGCCGGATTGATCTCGCGGGAGACCATGCCGACGTCCACCATGCCCGCCAGGGCGTCGGCGATGCCCTTGCCCGCGCCGCCGGCCTGGACGTCGATCCGGACGCCCGGATGGAGCTTCTGGAACTCCTCGACCCACTTCAGGGCCATCGGGTAGAGGGCCCAGGCTCCTGAGAGGCTGAGGTTGCCGGAAACGGGGCTTCCGGACTGCCCGAAGGACACGCCGGCCGCGGGGGCCAGCAGGGATACGGCCGCGAGGGCCGCGACGAACGCTTTCTTCATGATGCTCTCCTTATTCGCGGTCCGGGACCGCCTCTCAGAACGCCACCTGGAATTGGGCCAGGATGGCGTGGTTGTCGTTCTTCTCGAGCTCGCCGTCGTAGATCTCGTAATTGACCTGGAGCTTCGTCCGGCCGGCGATGAACCAGTTGACGCCGGCCGAATACCGGTTGATCCGGTCGCCGTCGAGGTCCCGGTTCATATCGAGGGCGTCGGCCTTGAGAAGGACCTGGACCTTCTTGGGGAGGACGAAGTACCCGCCTTGGACGTACCAGCCGTCCCGGGAGATCGTGTCGTCCTTGGCGAAGTAGTACTCCGCCTTGAGCGAGGCGCGGGGATAGACCAGGGCGAGCTCGAGTCCGGCCTTGTCGCGCTTGACGAGCGGGGCCTCCGCGGCAGCGCTCTGCTTGCCCAGATAAACGGAGCCGCCGACCGCCAGGTGGTCGATAGGCCGGAAGACGACGCGTCCGGCCAGGTCCTTGTGGCTGTTCGTGTCGGCCTTGTTGATCCCGGCTCCGTTGAGGATGGCCGCGGTGTAATCGACGACGGAATATGTCCCGAAGACCGAAACACCGACGTCACGGCCCTGGGCGGAGTTATCGCGGCCGGGGACGAGCTTTTCCTCGGGCTGGGACCGGTTGATCATGTCGATGTCCGAGGTGCCCGTCACGTTCTCGAGGCTGAAAGGGACCATGAACTGGCCGACCCGGAGCTGGACGGCCTTGGAGAACTCGTAGTCCACGCTGGCGTCGAGGAGGGTCGGGGTCTTGGCGATGTCCATCTGGATCTTGTAGTGCATGTTCTTCATGATGTCGCCGCTCAAGGTCAGTCGCGACCGCCGGACCGAGAAACTGTCCATCCCGGTCTTCCAATCCACGTACTGGACCTGGGTCCAGCCGCTGAGCTTGAAGGCCTTGCTGATGGCCAGGGAAGGAGATTCCTTCTTGTCCTTTTCCTTGTCCTGGGCGAAGGCCGCGCCCGCGAGAAGCAGTAGCATCGCCGCCGCCGCCCCCAGCCTCTTCGTCCGCATCATCCGGTTCATCTGGTTCCTCCTCATCTCGAGCTTCCTTCATGCAGCCTCAGGCTTCAGCCTGAGGCTTCTTTTTAAAACGCAGGCTGAAGCCTGCGACTACATTTCGAACCCGCACCGACCATCAGTCATTCTCCAAAAAATGCCCTAATGGGCCTCTCGTCTCGCTTCTCTCGCTTGTCTCGCCCGTCTCGCATCTTTTATTCATCCGGATCATTGATGGGACCGTTCAGCCGGACGAGATCGGCGAAGGTCGTCCGCTCCAGGATCTCCGCCACCGAGTCCCGGACATCCTTCCACAGCCAGCGCAGGCCGCAGGTCGCCTCCATCGGGCACGGCTCGTGGGCCATGACGCTGACGCAATCGATGGGGGCGAGGGGGCCTTCGAGGACCCGGATGACCTCGGCCACATTGATCTCGGCGGGGGGTTTCGCCAGGTAATAGCCGCCCTTCGGGCCCTTCTTGCTCTTGAGATAGCCCGCCCTCTTGAGGAGGAGCAGGATCTGTTCGAGGAACCGTTGGGGGATGGCCTGGGCCCGGGAGATCTTGATGATATGCTGGGGCCCCCGGTCATACTTGAGGGCAAGCTCCAGCATCGCCCGGCTCGCGTATTCGCCCTTGGTCGATAGTTTCATTTCGCTTGGCCTAATTAGTCGACTAATTCAATCGACAATGTCATATACCACTACAGAAATGGCTCTGTCAAGCGATTTTTCTGGTTTGAACTCACCGATAGAAAGCAATAATGCCGAGACTAAGGGTCCGAACCCCGCCTCATATTTGGGTCTTGGCTATGTCCTAATGTAACCTCAGACCTAAGCCTGAGTTCTTGCCTTGTCATGGCCTCAGATTTCAGCTTGAGTTCCGGGCAAATCCCCCCCACCCCCCTTTAGGAAAGGGGGGAAATTGCGCAGGCTAAAGCCTGCGGCTACAGTAGATTGGCCGAGCCTAAGGGCCGAACCCCGCCTCATATTTGGGTCTTGGCTTTATCCTGATGTAGCCTCAGGCTTTAGCCTGAGCTAAGACGCAGGCTGAAGCCTGCGGCTACAGTTCACAGCCAAGCCTGAGACTACCTTTCATAGGCAATCCGGCTACTGCGGTTATGGGCTGAGCCGACGGCTGCGAGTCCGGCGCGAAGATCCGGCAGCCGATCACCGCCTGAAGGCGGCATTGCCGGCGTAAACGGCGTTCTCGGAGAGCTCTTCCTCGATGCGCATCAGCTGGTTGTACTTCTCCAGGCGCTCGCCGCGGCAGGGCGCGCCGGTCTTGAGCTGGCCGGTGCCCATGGCCACCGTCAGGTCGGCGATGAAGCTGTCGACCGTCTCCCCGCTCCGGTGCGAGACCATGGCCGTCCAGCCGGCCTTGCGGGCCATCTCGATGGCCGCGACGGTCTCGGTCAGCGTCCCGATCTGGTTGAGCTTGATGAGGACGGAATTGGCCGCGTTTTCCTTGATGCCGCGGGCGATGCGCTCGACGTTGGTCACGAACAGGTCGTCGCCGACGAGCTGGATCTTCGAGCCGACGGTCTTCGTCAGGAGCTTCCAGCCGTCCCAGTCGTCCTCCGCCAGGCCGTCCTCGATGGAGAAGATGGGATATTTTTCGACCCACTCGGCGTACATCCTCACCATCTCGTCGGCCTTGACCTTCCGCCCCTCGGTCCTCAGGTTGTAGAGGCCGTCCTCGTAGAAGCCGCTCGCCGCCGGGTCGAGGCAGATGCCGATGTCCCGGCCGGGCTTGTAGCCCGCCTTCTCGATGGCCTTGACGATGTTCTCGACCGCGTCGGAGTTCTTCTTGAAGGCCGGAGCGAAGCCGCCCTCGTCCCCGACGCCCGTCGAGAAGCCTTGTCCCTTGAGAAGGCTCTTCAGGGCGTGGTAGGTCTCGGCCCCCCAGCGCAGGGCCTCGTGGAAGCTCGGCGCGCCGACCGGGGCGATCATGAACTCCTGGAGGTCCGTGCTCTGCCAGTTGGCGTGGACCCCGCCGTTCAGGATATTGAACATCGGCACGGGCAGGAGCTTGGCGGAGACGCCGCCGAGATAGCGATAAAGGGACATGCCCTTCGCGTCGGCCGCGGCCCGGGCCACGGCCAGGCTCACGCCCAGGATGGCGTTCGCGCCGAGCTTGCTCTTCGTGGGGGTCCCGTCGAGCGTCAGCATGGCCCGGTCAACCCGCGCCTGGTCCAGGGCGTCGAGGCCCGTGATGGACTGGGCGATGTCGATGTTGACGTGAGCGACGGCCTTGAGGACGCCCTTGCCGAGATAGCGCCCCTTGTCGCCGTCGCGGAGCTCGAGGGCCTCGTAAACGCCCGTCGACGCTCCCGACGGGACCCCGGCCCTCCCGTGCGAGCCGTCGTCCAGCCAGATATCGACCTCGACGGTCGGATTGCCGCGCGAATCCAGGATCTCCCGTCCGCGGATCTTCTTGATCAGAGTCGACATGGGTTATCTCCTCTTACCTTCCTGTTTTGCCAGAGCATTTTATCACCAGCCCGCCGCCCGTGTCTATCATCAAGCGAGACGCGCGAGACTGGCGCCTCCCCATTCGAGCGAGATTGACGAGAGTATCGAGACGGGAGGGGGGGAGCTTCAAGGACCTATTTGGGCCCGGGGAAGAGGATGCGGAATTCGGTCCCTTTGTTCCGATCGATCTCGATGCGCCCGCCCAGCTGATCGGAGAGCAGCTGAACCAGGGTGAATCCGAAGCCGATCGGGTCGGCGGGATCCGTCGATGCCGGAAGACCGACTCCGTCGTCCCCGACGCGAAGCTCCAGGCCCTCCGGCCCTCGGTCGGCCAGCGAGACACGGATCGTCCCCGACCGCCCGTCGGGGAAGGCGTACTTGAAGGCGTTCGTGATCAGCTCATGGATAATGATCCCTATGGGGAACACCGAACCGGACGGGAGCATGATGTCGTCGATCCTCTCCTCGATCCCGATCTCCGCCCGCCCGGATAATACCGCGGCGACATCCCGGACGAGGCTCGAGAGGTAAGGCTTGATGGGCATCTCGCGGTATTCGCCCGAGCGATAAAGCCGGTCATAGATCTTCATCATCGTCTCGACGCGGGCCCGCGTATCCTTCAGGGCCGACGCGGCCTCGCTGTCCGAGAGAGCGCGAGCCTGGAGCGAGAGCAGGCCGGCGATCGTCGCCAGGTTGTTCTTGACCCTGTGGTGGACCTCTTTCAGGAGCAGCTCCCTGTCGCCCAGGAGGGCCTTGACGCGGGCTTCGGCCGCCTTGCGCTCGGTGATGTCCACGAAGATCGCGGCGAATTGCCCCGGCCTCGGAGAATAGGCGTTGACGGCATAATGCCGGCTCAGATCGGGATGGAGGATCTCGAAGGACTCCGGTTCGCCGGTCAGGGCGACCCGGCCGTAGCGCTCGATCAGGGAAGCGTCGGTCCCCGGAAGGATATCGAGGACGGTTCGGCCGACGACATCCTTGGCCCGGAGGCCGGTCAGCCGCTCGAAGGCCGGATTGACGTCCAGAAAGCAGTAATTCACCGGCCGCCCGGCCGGGTCCTGAATGATCTGGTGGAGGGCCATGCCGGCGACGTTGGAACGGAAGAGCATGCGGTATCGTTCCTCGCTGTCCCGGAGCTCTTTTTCGGCGTTGCGCTGTTGGGTGATGTCCTCGAACGTCGTGTAAACGCCGGAGGGCCGCTCCGTCCCCTGCTCGAACAGGGGAACGGCGTTGATGCTGATCCATGTGTTCGATCCGGTCACGGGATTGAACACGCCCATGATGGTGCCCCGGACCTCCGCGCCGGTCCGCAGAGCCAACATCGACGGGTGCCTCTCCCCGGGAAAATCGTTGCCGTCCTCGCTGACGGCGCGCCAATCCGGGGTAATGGAGTTGCGGCCCATGATCTGGTCCTCGGTCAGGCCGAGGATGCGCAGGGCCGCGGCGTTGGCGTAGCTGATCGTCCCGTCAGTCTCTTGTTGGACCACCCCGATGGGCATGGTCTCGAACAGGGTAGCATAGCGCTCTTTCTGCCGGAGGTTTTTCATTCCGTTCTCACCCCGCTGGCTCCATTATTGCAGGATTTCCTCATCAATAACAATGACCTTTTGCGGGACGCGGGCGGGCCGCCGCAGGGCTCAACGGCCGCCCCGCCACCTCAGCCGGAGACCCCCGAGGCCGATCTCCCGGAACCGGTCCCAATAGACCCGATCGGTGGGCGTCAATTCGACCTCCCCCCTCTTTCGGGCGAGGAAACCCTCAGTTTCAGCGGAACCCGGGGCGCTTTCGCGAAAACGACCAAGAAGGCCCGCGTCCTCCTCGGCGCGATGAGGATCCGTTGCTGGTCCCGGGGCTCCTCCTGACTGAAGGAATAATCGCTTCCGTCCGCATTGAGGATGGTCAGGGTCACATAGGCCGGGGACTTTACCCCGGGATCTTCCAGAAAGAACTCGTCCCCATACAGTGACCGCGTCCGGCAAAGCTTGTCCATTTGGCCGACCGGCCCGGAATAGATACTGCTGGGCCTGATCCCGGGAGAGACGTACCCCGGATAGCTTTTAACGAAAAGGACGATGGACCCGGCCGCCAGGAGCAGAGCGAGCGGGAGGAACCCCCGGGTCCTCTCCCGGAAATACGCCAGTCCGAAGCCCGCGATGGGCAGAAGGAGCGCGATCTGCGGCAGGTTGTACCGGCTGTTCCCGTAGGAGAGCACATAGGGCGCCGCTCCTCCGGCCACGAGGACGAGGAGCAGGGTTTTTTTCCGGAACGGCGCCGTTCGCACCATCAGACCCTTCAGAATGAGCAGATAGAGGACGACGGCGCTCCCCGCAAGGACGATGACCAGAGGGAGGACCAAGCCGACCGGCAGGGGGGGGTAAACGGCGTTGACGACATGGCGGACGGGGAAGAAGTCGAACGTCCAGAGAAACGCGGCCTCTCGAGCGCACCGGGCCACGAACGTCCCGAAATGGGACGTGATCTCCTTCAGGGCCAGGGCCGTGGCCGCGGCCTCGATGTCGACGGACCGCTCCTGCGCGTACGCCCTCGTGGCCTCCCAGATGTGCCGGCGGATGCTCTCGTCGGAATCCTCCCCTTCTACGCTTCGCCAGGGATTATGGACGAAGTAGAGGATCCCGGTGTTGTTCGCCAACGGCAGGATCTTGTGCTCCCGGCGATAGAGGGTGACCTCCCAAGGAAGAATGGTGAGGAAGGAGAAGACCAGGACCAGGACGGGGCTCAAGATCTTCGCGCGCATCCCTTTCGATGCCGCCACGATCCAGACGAGAAGGATGAGCATCGGCAGGAAGGCCGCCGAGCGGGTCTGGGCCAGACAGCCGAAGACGACGCCCAGGAGAATGGAAAGCCCGGCCCTTCCCCGCGATCCCCGGCAATCCGGGATGAGGAGAGCCATATACAGGGACAGGAAAAGCAGGAAGATGAACGTAGTCTCCGCCCAAAGATAATGGGAAAAGGCCACGAAGCTCGGGTAAGCCAGGTGCAAGGCCGCGGCCGCCAAGCCCGCCCTCGGGCCGGCCAGCCGCTCCGTGACCAGGAGGATGAGGACCGTTGTCAGGGCCGAAAGGAGGACCATCACGAAGCGGGCGGCAGCGGCGCTGTTTCCCAGGAAAAGCATCCCCAAGGACATCACGACGGACTGGAACGGGGGCCGGTACCCGCTATCGTAGAACGTGTCCCGCTCGTCCGCCTGAGGGGTGCGAAAGCGAGCAGCGTCCTTCAGGATGCCTTCGAACGCCTCGGCCCGCCGGAAATACGACTGCTCGTCGAACTTCGGCGGCGTGCCATACCCGACGACGGGGATCGCGAGCAGGGCCCGAACCAGGAAAGACAGCAGAAACGCGAGGGCCAGCCTTTGCCTCCGGGAGCCGGGGTCCAGGAGATGGCTTGTGTCGATGACGCTTTTCAACGGAAATCATCATAGGAGAAGCGGGGGACGGACGTCAAGGACGAAGCCCGGCTCCGCGCCGAGGCCGCTCCGGTTGGAAATACCCTTTGGTTGCCCCCTCGCCTCCCGTGTATAATTGCGCTGACCATGACCACGGACGCGGCCCGATTCGAAAAGGTCCTCCACTGCCCCGCATGCGGGGGGGCGCGGTTCCGGCCGTGGAAGAAGGGCTCCATCGACGCGTCCGACCTCAGGCCCGAGGCCTTCCTCATCACCGACCAGCCATTACGGTCTGACCTGGGACCTCGCCCGCTGCGGCGACTGCGGGCACATCTTCGCCGATCCCTGCCCGACGCCCGCGTTCATCGCGTCCCTCTACGGCGCCCTCGAGGACCCGCTCTACGAGGAGGAAGCCGGGGGGCGGGCGATGAACTTCCGCCGCGTCCTCGTCCGGATCGAGCGGCTCCGGCCGGAGAAGGGACGCCTTTTCGACGTCGGGGCGGCGACGGGCATCCTGATGGACCTGGCCCGGGAGCGCGGCTGGGAGGTCGACGGCGTCGAGCCGAGCGCCTGGGCCGTCGCCTTCGCCCGCGACCGGTACGGGCTCGCCGTCCGCGCGGGAGTCTTCGAGACCGCGGCGGTCCCGCCGGCCTCCTTCGACGTCGTGACGATGGTCGATCTCATCGAACATACGGCCCGGCCCTACGAGGCCCTCCGACGCGCCGCAGAGGTCCTGCGTCCGGGCGGCCTCCTGTGCATCGTAACCCCGGACATCCGGAGCGTCGCGGCCCGGCTCGCCGGCAGGACGTGGTGGCACCTCCGCCCCGCCCACCTGGCCTACTTCACGAGGCAGAGCCTCGACGCCCTCCTCCGCCGGGCCGGGTTCGCGGTCGTCCGGCGCCGGACCTACAGCTGGACGTTCAGCGCCCGCTACCTTGCCTCGCGCAAACCCGCCTTTCGTTTCCTTGTCAGCGGACGGCTCGCTTCTTTTTTGGGCCGGATTCCGATAAGATTGGCCCTGGGCGATTCCTTCGAGATCTACGCCCGGAAGGACGGGCCCCGTTGAATCCCTATCCCAAGGCCATGCGCCTCGAGCGGTGGCCGCGCAGTACGGCCATCCTGGTCGGGAGCGCCGCGCTCTTCGTCCTCGATCCGAGCGTCCTGTCCCGTCTCGGCCCGGCCGCGATCGCCCTCCGCGTCGCCGGCGCGTTCCTTCTGACCTGGGCCGTCTCGACGGCCAACTACATCATCAACGAGATCGCCGACGCGCCGTTCGACGTCCACCATCCGACGAAGAAGACGAGGCCGCTCGCGAGCGGCGCGGTCCGCAAGGGGCCTCTCCTCGTCTGGGCGGCGATCCTCGCCGGCGCGAGCCTCGCCCTGGCCCGTCTCCTTTATTCGCGGACCTTTTTTCTCATGCTCCTCGCCCTCCTGCTGGCCGGCTTCGCCTATAACCTCAAGCCCGTCCGGACCAAGGACATCCCGTTCCTGGATTCCATCTCGGAGTCGGTCAACAACCCCATCCGCTTCCTCATCGGCTGGTACGCCCTGGCCGCGCCGGCCTTCCCGCCGTGGAGCCTGCTCGTCTGCTGGTGGGCCTTCGGCAACTTCCTGATGGTCGCGAAACGGCTCTCGGAATTCCGGTTCCTGGGAGAACGGGCGGGCGACTACCGGGCCTCGCTCCGGCGCTATTCGCGGGGGACGCTCCTCCTCGGCATGGGGGCGAGCGCGGTCGTCCTCTTCGCCGGCTATTTCGCCTTCGCCGCGGCCTACGGCCTCAACGGCTTCTATGCGCTTTCGCCCTTCCTGGCCTTCTACCTGTTCCTCTTCCTCCGCAAGACCCTGGCCGAGAAGGAGGTCATGGAGGAGCCGGAAAAGCTCCTGGCCCGCCCGAAGTACGCCGCTTATACGGCCGCCCTCATCCTGCTCTTCGCCGCGGCGTTCCTGCTCGGACGGCACGGACACTGACGAAAGGGGGACCCCATGGAACTCGTCGACATCCTTCTCAAGCTCGTCCTGGCCATCGCCCTCGGCGGGCTCATCGGCCTGGAACGGGAGGCCCGGGAGAAGCCGGCCGGCTTCAGGACCAACATCCTCGTCTGCGTCGGCTCGGCCATGATGATGAGCCTCGCCGCGGGACTCGTCGGGGCGAAAGGGGGGACGGGCGACAGCCTCGTCCGGATGGCCGCGGGCGTCGTTACCGGCATCGGGTTCCTCGGGGCCGGGACCATCGTCCACGCCCGGGGAATGGTCGCGGGACTGACGACGGCCTCGACGCTGTGGGTCGTCGCCGGACTGGGGCTCGTCATCGGCTCCGGTTACTATGTGCCGGCCGTCCTGCTCACGGCCCTCATCATGTTCACCCTCATCCTCTTCCGGAGGATCGAGGACGCCTACCTCCGCAAGACCCTCCACCATTACCATCTCAAGGTCGGACAGCCGGCTCAGGTCCTGTCCGGGCTCCGCCGGCTCGGCTTCCATCACGGCATCAAGCTCGAGCGGCTGAGCCTGAAGAAGGAAAAGGACGGGAGCATCATCAGCTTCACCTTCCTCGCCTCGGAAGAGAAGGAGCAGGAGTTCAACCAGGGGCTTCTCGCGCTCGGGGAGATCGATGAGCTCCGCATCGAATAGGGCGAAGCTCCTCGTCGCCTCGACCAACGCCGGGAAGGTCCGCGAGATCGGCCGCGCCCTGGCCGGTCTTCCCTTCGAGGTCGTCAGCCTGGCCGAAGTCCTGCCGAAGGCCTCCTATCGCGAGCGGGGCCGAACGTTCCTGGAAAACGCCCGCGGCAAGAGCCGTCACTACGCCCGGCTGTCGGGCCTGCTGACCCTGGCCGAGGATTCCGGGCTCGAGGTCGAGGCGCTCGGCGGCGCTCCGGGCGTTCATTCCGCCCGCTTCGCCCGGCCCGATCCGACCGACGAGAGGAACCTGCGAAAGGTCCTCCGGCTCCTTCGCGACGTCCCGCGCCCGAAGCGCCGGGCCCGGTTCGTCTGCGCCATGGTCCTCTCCGGGCCCGACGGGATCGTCGCTGAGGTCGTCGGCGAGGTCCGCGGGATCATCGCCGAGACCCCGAAGGGCTCGAACGGTTTCGGCTACGACCCCGTCTTCTATTATCCGCGCCTGGGGAAGCGCTTCGCCGAGCTCGGGCCCGAGGCCAAGAACGAGGTCAGCCATCGGGGCCGGGCCCTCCGGAAGATGGTCAAGGTCCTGCGAAGGGAAGCCGGCGGGCGCTAGCGGCTCCTGGCCGGCGGCCGGGCTTCCCGGCTTCGGGTCACGGTCAACCCCGGTTATCCCCAGGCGTCCCGAACGTGAACCTCCATTGACCCGGGGCCGACCGAACCTATTCGCATATCGTTGTATTTAAAGACATTGCATGTCAACCTCTTTTGGCCCGGGATCCGCATAGGAAAGGGTCGAAAGGAGGTTTTCATGAAAAACCGTCGCATCACCGTAACCGCGCTGGGCCTCGTCCTGGCGCTCGTCGTCCTGACCTTCTCCTGGGCCTTCGCCGAGACGCCCGCGGCTTCCGGCCCCAAGGTCAACATCAACACGGCCTCGCAATCGGAGCTCGAGGGCCTTCCCCGCATCGGTCCCAAGATCGCCCGCGAGATCGTCGATTTCCGGACGAAGAACGGGGCCTTCAAGAAGATCGAGGAGATCATGAAGGTCAAAGGCGTGGGCGAGAAGCTCTTCAACCAGCTCAAGGACCTGATCACGGTAGGCACGAATTAGCGCGAATCATGAGGAGGGGGGCCTCCCCCCTCCTCCAACGTCGTCTCGTTGCGTAAAAAGCCGTTGCCCGGTCCCCGAACGAACTTAAGCGGCTCTTAAGGAAAACGGGAATCGTCGAAAAGGTCGCAGGGGATATCCGAATATCGTTAGAATTCGCCGGCTGGAGGCTCAGACGGGAGCGGGCGAGCGGACGGGATCAAAGGCCAACCATCAAAATAGGGCAAGGAGCGTCGCCCCGTAAACCCAGTTGGGAAGGGGGCCCATCGCTCTTGCGATGGGGGAACCCGAAGAGGTTCCTGGGTCTGGGGTCAAGGGGCGGCCTCCGCGCCCTCCGACCGGGAGCGAGGCCGTCCCGTCTGAGCTATATTCCCAGCCGGCGCCGTAACAAGGGATGCCCCTGAGTCCTTCGAAGGCGATCCTAACCTTATGATCTCGGATGGCTTTTTCGATAGACGTCGAGGAGCTGTTTGAGATCCATGTGCGTGTACTTCTGGGTGGTGGCGAGGCTCGCGTGCCCGAGGAGCTCCTGGATGGTCCGGAGATCGGCCCCGCGGCCGAGGAGATGCGAAGCGAACGAATGGCGGAGCGAGTGGGGGCTGATATGCCGGGCGACGGCGGTCCGCCGGATGTACTTCGCGACGATCCGTTCCACGGAGCGCGACGTCAGCCGCCCTCCCCGGTAATTGAGGAAGAGGGCGTCCGCGTCGGCCCGCTCCCGCGGCCCTTCGACCCGGACCCGGCGCCAGGCCTCGAGCGACGCCGCGGCCGAACGGCCGAACGGGACAAGACGCTCCTTCTTGCCCTTGCCTCTCACCCGGACGAGACGCTCGGCGAAGCCCACGTCGGCGAGATCGATGGCCACGAGCTCGCCGACCCGGATCCCGGAAGCGTAGAGGAGCTCGAGGAGGGCCTTGTCCCTGAGGTCGAGGGGACGGTCGGAGGAAGGGAGGTCCAGGAATCGGGCCATCTCGTCCTCGGAAAGGAACGACGGCACCCGCTTCTCGGCGCGCGGGGTCGCCAGGACCCGGGCGGGATTCGTCGGCGAGCCATTTCCGCCGCACCGCATAATCATAGAAGGAGCGTATGGCCGCGAGCTTGCGGCCTATGGACGTTTTCTTCCGCCGGCCTTCGTAAAGGCGGGCGAGGAAGCCGCGCAGGACGACGTTATCGGCGGTCTTCCAGCCGGCCCGGGCCTCATCGAGGTAGGCGGCGAGCTGGCCGAGGTCCCGGCCGTAGGCGGCGACGGTATGGGGGGAGGCGTTCCTCTCGTGTTCGAGATGGGCGAGAAACTCCTCAATCGCTTTTCTCATCGGCCGGCGGGGCGGAGGGCCCCTCCTTGTCCTGCTCCCAGAGCTTCTCCCGCGGGACGATCTCCTTGTAGGTGCATTTTTCGTTCGGACAATAGAGGTAGGGATCGCCCTTGATGGAGTTCTTCTTCAGGATGGACGCCCGCCCGCATAACGGGCAGGCCTTGGCCACCGGCTCGTCCCACGTCGCGTACTTGCACTTCGGGTAAAGGCTGCAGCCGAAGAAGTACTTGCCCCGGCGCGTCTTCCGGCGGACGAGGGTGCCGCCGCATCCCTCGGGGCAGGCGATCCCGGTGTCGACCTTGTCCTTCTGGATGTACTTGCACTTCGGGTAGGAGGAACAGGCGATGAACGAGCCGAAGCGGCCGAACTTGATGACGAGGGGAGCGCCGCATTGGGGGCATTTCTCGTCGAGCGGCTTCGTCTCCTTCTTGACCAGGGCCTCCTTGTGGGTGCACTCCGGATAGCCGGAGCAGGCCTTGAACCGGCCGAAGCGCCCCGACTTGATGACCATGTCCTTGCCGCACTTGGGGCACTTCTCTTCGATGGGGATGCCGGTCCTCTTGAGGTCCTCGGCCTCGCCGCCCGCCTTCAGGGACTTTTCGAGGACGGCGTAATACTCCCGGAGGCTCTCGAGCCAGGGCCGCTCGCCGTCGCCGATCTGGTCGAGCTCCTCCTCCATCCGGGCCGTGAAGGTCACGTCCAGGAGCTCGGGGAAGTGCGTGACCAGGAATTCCGTGACGACCATGCCCAGATCCGTCGGGATGAACTTGCCCTTGTCCCGGGAGACATAGACCCGGTTCTGGAGGGTCGCGATGATGGGCGCGTAGGTGCTCGGCCGGCCGATGCCCTTGGCCTCCAGCTCCTTGACCAGCGTGCCCTCGGTGTACCGGGCGGGCCCCTGGGTGAAGCTCTGCTTGGCCTCGACGCCGGCCTCGCCGTCGACGAGCGCCAGGACCTCCCCCTCGAACGCCTTGGGCAGGATGTCCATGTCCCCGTTCCCGTTCGGGGCCACGGCCAGGAAGCCCTCGAACTTGAGGACCTCGCCCTTGGCCTTGAAGAGATAGTTCGCGGCCCGGATGTCGAAGTCGGTCTCCTCGACGACGGCCGGGGCCATCTGGGAGGCGATGAACCTGTTCCAGACGAGCTTGTAGAGGTCGTATTCCTCTTTCTTGAGGTATTCCTTGACCTTGTCGGGCGGCAGGTCGAGGTGAGCCGGGCGGATGGCCTCATGGGCGTCCTGGGCCTTCTTCTTGTTCTTGTAGACGTTGGGCTTGGACGGGACGTAGGCCGGGGACCAGGTCCGCTCGATGTACGACCGGGCCGCGCCCCGCGCCTCGTCCGCGATGCGGAACGAATCGGTCCTCATGTAGGTGATGAGCCCCGTCTGTCCGAGCTCGCCGATCTCCAGCCCCTCGTAGAGCTTCTGGGCGACGAACATCGTCTTCTTGACCGGATAGTGGAGGAGGCGGAACGCGTCCTGCTGGAGCGAGCTCGTGATGTAGGGAGGGAGCGGCGTCTTCCGCTTCTCCTCGACCTTGATCGCCTCGAGGACGAAGGGCGCCTTCCTGCAGGCGTCCAGGACGGCGTCGGCCTGCTCCTTGTTCGCGACCTTGGCCTTCTTGCCGTCGATCTTCGCCAGAGCCGCCTTGAACTCGGGCGGATTGGCCGCCCGGAGCCTGGCCGAGACGTTCCAGAACTCCTCGGGGACGAAGGCCCGGATCTCCTTCTCCCGGTCGCAGATGAGCCGCAGGGCGACCGACTGGACCCGGCCGGCGCTCAGGCCGCGGCCGATCTTCTTCCAGAGGAGCGGGCTGATGAGGTATCCGACGAGCCGGTCGAGGATGCGCCGGGTCTGCTGGGCCTCGATCTTGGGCATGTCGAGCCCGCCGAGATGCTCGAACGCCTTCTTGATGCCGTCCTCGGTGATCTCGTTGAAGACGGCCCGGAAGACCTTCGGGTTCTCGGCCCCGATGAGCTCGCGGAGATGCCAGGAGATGGCCTCGCCTTCGCGGTCGTTGTCGGCCGCCAGGATGATGCTCTCGCTCTCGGCGGCCAGCTTCTTCAGCTCGGCGACGATCTTCTTCTTGTCGGGGATGACCTGGTAGGTGGGCGCGAAATCGTGCTCGACGTCGACCCCCATCTTGCTCTTGGGAAGGTCCCGGACATGGCCCATGGAGGCCTTGACGATGTATCCCGAACCCAGGTAATGATTGATGGTTTTCGCCTTGGCCGGCGATTCCACGATGACCAGCGATCGCGACACTTACATTCTCCTCTGAAAATTCTTTCCCGGGTTCTGGACGACCAGCCCCTTCAGCTCCAGGCCGAGGAGCGTTCCCAAAAGCTCCGAGACCGAGAGATCCGTCCGCTCCGCCAGGGCGTCCACATGGACCTCCGCGTCCGCGGGCACGGCCCCGAGGACCGCCTTCTCCGCCTCCGTAAGGACGATCGCCGGAGCCTCCTCCGCCCGCCGCGCGAGGACCTCGTCGCGGAGCGGGGCGGGCAGGCCCTCGGCCACATCCTCCCAATCTTCGACGAGACGCGCTCCCCACCGGATGAGCCCGTTCGTCCCCTCGCTCAGTCCGGACGTCACGTTGCCCGGGACGGCCATCACCTCGCGGTTCTCTTCGAGGGCCAGCCGGGCCGTGATCAGCGAACCGCTTTGCCGGGCGGCCTCGACGACCACCACCCCCGTCCCCAGTCCGGCGATGATCCGGTTCCGGAGCGGGAAGTGGAACCCGAGCGGCGGCGCTCCGAGGGGAAGCTCCGTCACGACGGCCCCCGTTTCCCCGACCTTCGCCGCGAGATTCCGGTTCTCCGGCGGATAGATCTCGTCGAGCCCGGAGCCGAGCACGGCCACCGTCCGGCCGCCGGCCTCGACCGCGCCCGAGTGGGCGCACGTATCTATGCCCCGGGCGAATCCGCTCACGACGACGAGTCCCCGCGAAGCCAGGTCCCCGGCCAGCCGGCGGGCCATCGCCCGCCCGTACGGGGTCGGACGCCGGGCCCCGACGATCCCGACCGCCGGCCCCGCGAGCGTCTCCGGCCGCCCCGAGACGTAAAGGACGAGGGGAGGGTCGTAGATCTCCCGGAGGAGCGGCGGGTACGCGGCATCCTCGAAAGTCAAGATACTATAGGCCTTTTCCTCGAGTTTCTCAAGTTCCCCCCTGGCCGCGTCGCGGGCGCCGGGCGCCGCGAGCCTCCGCGCGACGTCCCCCCGGACGCCGAGCGCGACAAGGCTCCCCTCTCCGGCGGCGAAGACCTCCTCGACCTCCGGGAACGCCTTCAGGACGATCCGCGCCGCTCTCGGGCACTCGCAGACGGCCGCATTGAGCGCGATCCAGGGAACGCGGCGGTCGTCCACATCCGCTCACTCTTCGGTGCAGGCCCCCGGGACGGCGAAGACCGGAACGTCCGAAAGCGAGATGACCCGTTCCGTGTTGCTGCCGAGGAAGAACCGGCCGAGCTTCGTGTGGGTGTAGGTCGAGATGGCGATCAGGTCGAACCTCTTGCTCTGGGCATAGTTGACGATCCCGGCCGCGGCGTTGAAATCGCGGATGACCTCCTCGGAGACCTTGAAGTTCTTCCGCTCGCGGATCTCGCGCTTCTTCAGCCGCGCCAGGACGTCCCGGAGCATGGCCTCGGCGGTTTCCGCGCCGACGCGGTAGTTGTAGAGCGCCAGCACGTGAAGGAGCGTCAGGTCCGCGCCGAACGTCGACGCCAGCTCCCAGGCGAAGTCGCGCTCGACCTCCTCGCGCTTGGAGAAATCCGTGGGAACGAGGATCTTCCTGATCTGCGGGCGCAGGCGCTTCTTCCCCGCGAAGAGGACGGGGGCCGGGGCGTGGCGCAGGACGCCGTTGGCGACGCTCCCGACGAGGACCTTCTCCAGAGTCGACTGTCCGCGCTTGCCCATAACGATGAGGTCGGCCTTCTCCCGGCCCGCGATCTCGATGATCTTCTTGACCGGCGAGCCGGACTCGATGAGGACCTTGGCGAACGCGAGCCCCTTCTTGCCGGCCAGATCGGCGAGCTTCTTCGCGGCCTTCTCCTTGTTGTCCTGCACCTGGAGGAAGACCTCCTCCATATAGGCGGGCCTCGCCTCGAGGAGCGCCGGCCCCATCTCCGGGACGATATGGACGGCGGAGATCCGGGCGCCGCACTTGCGCGCGAACAGATCCGCGTAGGCCAGGGCGTCGGCCGCCTCCCGGGAAAAGTCGGTCGCCCACAGGACGTTCTTGATCTCGTATTTCATTGGGTCCCTCCTTCCACCTGGTCCCCTATGATATCAAGAATCGGCGAAATCGCAAGCTATGTGATGCGAGACGAGCGAGACACGCGCTATGATCATCAATAAGGCGCCAACCCTCATGTTCACCGCTCATAATCAGAGACGGCGGATATCGGGAATCTTTCTCGCGCCGCCTCTACAGTCTCGCTTGTCTCGCCAGCCTCGCTTGTCTCGCCCTTCTAAGTATGCGATTATGGCTGATGGCGGAGGAAGGCATGAGAAGAACCACGATCATCGCGATGGCTGGCATAATTCTGCTCGGGAACTGGGCGGCGGCCGCGGGCAAGGAAGCCCGTGCGAAGTTCAAGGAGGAGACCTGGGACTTCGGCAAGGTCAAGCAGGGGGAGGTTCTCGCCCACGAGTTCGTCTTCGTCAACGAAGGCGACGCGCCGCTCGTCATCGAAAACGTGGCGACGTCGTGCGGCTGTACGGCCGCGCTCGCTTCCGAGGACCGGATCCCTCCGGGCAAGGAAGGCCGCATCAAGGCCTCCTTCGACACGCGAGGTTACGCGGGCAGCGTCGTCAAATACGTCTATGTCGAGTCGAACGACGCCTCGGGCCGGCGACGGGAGCTCAAGGTCACGGCCGAGATCGACGTTCCGCCCCAGCCCAAGATCGAGCTCGACCGCTACAACGCCGACCTCGGGCTGAGCCTCGAAGGGGAGGCGACGTCCACCCGGTTCAGGGTCCGAAGCGTCGGCGAGCTCGAGCTCAAGATCGAGATCGCCCACCCCGATTTCAAGTTCTTCGCGGGAGGGAAGCCCGCCGTATTCCCGATGAGCCTCGCGGCCGGCCGCGATGTCGAGCTCGAGGTCCGGTTCCCGGCCCCCGGCCGGACGGGGATGCTCCGGGACTATATCCTCGTCAAGTCCAACGACCCTGTCCGCGCCTCGCTCTCGATCTACATCAGCCGCTACATCATCACGAAGAAGGATCTCAAGGCCCTGTTCGATAAGTATGAGAAAGAGCTGGACAAGCAAGACTAGCGAGACTCGCGAGACGCGAGCCAGGTAAAAGCCTCCTCAAGAAAAGCAAGCCCCGCGCTGAGCCTCGGGCTTTAGCTTGCGGCTACAATCCGCCCCGGCCCTCCCGTCTCGCCTGTCTCGCTCTTTTATGCTATACTCCATCGACTCTTCGCATTGGAGTAGCCCACGAAACACGCGATTTTGGCCCTCGCGGACGGGACCGTCTTCGAAGGCCGGGGATTCGGCGCGAGCGCCAAAGCCTGGGGGGAAGTCGTTTTCAATACGGGCATGGTCGGCTACCCCGAGTCCATCACCGACCCTTCCTATCGCGGCCAGCTCCTCGTCCAGACCTACCCCCAGATCGGGAACTACGGCGTCGACCCGGCGAGCTTCGAGTCCCCGCGGCCGCAGATCGCCGGCTACGCCGTCGCCGAGCTCTGCGAAAGGCCGTCGCACGCCACCTCGCGCAAGACCCTTGACGCCTGGCTCCGCGAATCCGGGGTCCCCGGCATCGAGGGCATCGATACCCGGGCCCTGACGAAGAAGCTCCGCGTTCACGGCGTCATGCCCGGGGTTCTGGCCGTCGCCGACGCCCCGTTCCGGGTCGCCCCCTTCCTGCGCGAAGCGCGGGCCCTCCCCGATCCGAACAAGCGGGACCTCGTGGCCGAAGTCACCACCCGCGACATCCACATCCTCAACCCCGACTCCCCGAAGGCCGTGGTCCTCCTCGACTGCGGCGCCAAGGAGAATATCGTCCGGAGCCTCGTCCGGCGGGATGCCTGCGTCGTCCGCGTCCCGGCCTCGACCCCGTTCGCCAAGATCATGTCGTTCGCCCCCCGCGGCGTCGTGCTGTCGAACGGCCCGGGCGACCCCAAACGATGCGTCGAGGTCATCCGCACGGTCCGCCGGCTCATGCGCGCGAACGTCCCTCTCTTCGGTATCTGCCTGGGCAGCCAGATCCTCGCCCTGGCCGCGGGAGGCGACACGTTCAAGCTCAAGTTCGGCCACCGCTCCCAGAACCAGCCGTGCCTCGAGGACGGAACCGAGCGCTGTTACATCACGAGCCAGAACCACGGCTATGCCGTGGATACGCGGACGCTCCCGCGGGGCTGGCGGCCCTGGTTCACGAACGCCAACGACGGGACGAACGAGGGCGTCCGCCACGGCCGGAAGCCCTTCGCCGGCGTCCAGTTCCACCCCGAAGCCTGCCCGGGGCCGACCGACACCGCGTTCCTCTTCGATCGCTTCCTGGAGGCCCTGCCGTGACCGCGCGCAGGACGAAGACGCGAAAGACCTCCAAGCCCGCCGGCTCCCCGGCGCCGGCCCCCCGGAAGGTCCTCATCCTCGGGAGCGGCGCCCTGAAGATCGGCGAGGCCGGAGAATTCGACTACTCCGGGAGCCAGGCCATCAAGGCCTTCAAGGAGGAGGGCCTCGAGGTCGTCCTGGTCAACCCGAACATCGCGACCATCCAGACCTCCGAATCGCTGGCCGACCGCATCTACTTCCTGCCCGTGACGCCGTATTTCGTCGCCCGGATCATCGAGCGGGAGCGGCCGGACGGCATCGTCGTATCGTTCGGCGGCCAGACCGCCCTCAATTGCGGTCTCGCCCTGTGGAGGTCCGGGACCCTATCCCGCGCCGGGACGCGGGTGCTCGGGACGCCGATGGAGGCCGTCGAGAAGACCGAGGACCGGGAGCTCTTCAACCGGGCCCTGGCCGAGATCGGCCTCAAGACGCCGCGCGGGCGTCGCCGTCGGGAGCATCGACGAGGGACTGAAGGCCGCCGAGAAGATCGGCTATCCGGTGATGGCCCGGGCGGCCTATGCCCTGGGCGGCAAGGGCAGCGGCATCTCCCACGACCCGAAGGAGCTCCGCGAGGCGCTCGAACGGGCCTTCGTCGGCGCGGGCCAGGTCCTCGTCGAGGAGTACCTGGAGGGCTGGAAGGAGATCGAATACGAGGTCGTCCGCGACCGGGCCGACAACTGCGTCACGGTCTGCAACATGGAGAACTTCGACCCCATGGGCATCCACACGGGCGAGAGCATCGTCATCGCCCCGTCGCAGACGCTGACCAACGCCGAGTACCACGGCCTCCGCGAGATCGCCATCCGGGCCGTCCGCCACCTCGGCATCGTCGGCGAGTGCAACATCCAGTACGCCCTGAACCCGGCCGACGGCGACTACCGCATCATCGAGGTCAACGCGCGCCTGTCGCGGAGCTCGGCCCTGGCCTCGAAGGCGACGGGCTATCCGCTGGCCTTCGTCGCGGCCAAGCTCATCCTCGGCCGGACCCTGCCGGAGCTCCGGAACTCCATCACCCGGGCCACGACGGCCTGCTTCGAGCCGGCCCTCGATTACCTCGTCGTCAAGATCCCGCGCTGGGACCTCAAGAAGTTCGGCCGGGTGTCGAAGAAGATCGGCTCGGAGATGAAATCGGTCGGCGAGGTCATGGCCGTCGGCCGCTCGTTCGAGGAAGCGGTCCAGAAGGCCGCCCGGATGCTCCAGATCGGCGTGTACGGCCTCGTCGCCAACGCCAATTACTCGTTCGCCAGCCTCGAGCGGGAGCTGCGCCATCCGACCGACGAGCGGCTGTTCGGCATCGCCGAGGCGTTCGCCAAGGGCTGGTCGGTCGACCGGGTCCACGAGCTGACGCGGATCGACCGCTGGTTCCTCCATAAGATCAAGTCGGTCGTGGCCGTCGAGGCGAAGCTCAAGGAGCACCGGCTGGCGACGCTCCCCGCGGAGCTCCTCCGCGAGGCCAAGCGGAAGGGGTTCTCCGACAAGCAGGTCGCCCTCTGCGTCCGCTCGAACGAGGCGGCGGTGCGCCGGGCGCGGAAGCGGGCCGGCATCGTGCCGTGCGTCAAGCAGATCGACACCCTGGCCGCCGAGTACCCCGCGAAGACCAATTACCTCTATATGACGTACGGGGGCGACACGGACGACGTCGCCTTCCGGCCGGACAAGAACAAGGTCATGGTCCTCGGCTCGGGCTCCTACAGCATCGGCTCGTCGGTCGAGTTCGACTGGTGCTGCGTCAACGCCGCCGAGGCCCTCCGGCGGATGGGCGCGACGACCGTCATGGTCAACTACAACCCGGAGACCGTGTCGACCGACTACGACATCTGCGACCGGCTGTACTTCGACGAGCTGAGCTTCGAGCGCGTCTGCGACATCTACGAGCGCGAGGACCCGCGCGGCGTCCTGCTGGCGATGGGCGGGCAGATCCCGAACAACATCGCCATGAAATGCCGGCGGGCGGGTCTCCGCGTCCTGGGGACGGCGCCGGAGAGCATCGACCGGGCCGAGAACCGCTACAAGTTCTCGAAGCTCCTGGACGAGCTGGGCGTCGACCAGCCGGAATGGAAGGAGCTCCGGAGCGTCGCCGAGGCCGGGACCTTCGCCCGGTCCATCGGCTACCCCGTCCTCATCCGGCCCTCCTACGTCCTGAGCGGCGCCGCGATGACCATCGTCTTCAACGGGCGGGACCTCGAGCGATACCTGAAGAAGGCGTCGCTCGTCTCTCCCGAGTACCCGGTCGTCATCTCGAAGTTCATCCTCAACGGCAAGGAGATCGAGATGGACGCCGTCGCCGACCGGGGCGAGGTCGTCGCCTCGGCCATCGTCGAGCACATCGAGAACGCCGGCGTTCACTCCGGCGACGCGACGATGGTCCTGCCGCCGCAGAAGCTCTACATCGAGACCATCCGCCGCATCCGCGGGATCGGCGGCCGCATCGCCAAGGCCCTCGAAATCACCGGGCCGTTCAACATCCAGTTCATCGCCAAGGACAACGTCCTCAAGGTCATCGAGTGCAACCTCCGGGCGTCCCGGTCGTTCCCGTTCGTGTCGAAGGTCGCCAAGACCAACTTCATCGACGTCGCCGTCCGGGCGATGATGGGCGCGCCGGTCCGGAACCGGAAGACGACACTCGACCTCAACTACGTCGGGGTCAAGGCGCCGCAGTTCTCGTTCTCCCGGCTCAAGGGCGCCGATCCGGCCCTGGGCGTCGAGATGGCCTCGACGGGCGAGGTCGCCTGCCTGGGCGAGGACGTTCACGAGGCCTTCCTCAAGGCGCTCATCTCGGCCGGGTTCAGCCTGCCGGAGCGGTCCATCCTGGTCAGCATCGGCGGCGAAGAGTCCAAGCACCGGTTCCTGCGGTCGGCGGAGCGGCTCCGGGACATGGGACTGGCCCTGTACGCGACGGAGAGGACGAGCGCCTTCCTCAGGAAGAACGGCGTCCCCAACACGCGGGTCTTCAAGGTCCACGAGACCAAGGAGCCCAACATCCGCGACCTGATCGCCCGCCGCGCCGTCGACTTCGTCATCTCCGTCCCGGATCCCGACCGGAAGCGCGAGTTCGACAGCGACTACCGGATGCGGCGGATGGCGGTGGATTTCGCCGTGCCCCTCCTGACCAACCTCCAGATCGCAGAGCTGTTCGCGGCCGCGCTCGCGGCCCGGAAGGTCGGCGACCTCAAGATCCGCCATTGGGCGGAGTACGAGTAAGCCTGCGTTCTCCGCCCATCGGCGGCCTGCGTCAAGCGGCAGAGATCGACTGCGAAGGATCCGGGGACATCGTTAGCTGGAGCCCCAGGCGTCGCCGACAGCCAAACGCGATCTTCTTCCTGTAGCCGCAGGCTTCAGCCTGCGTCCCTCGGCTCTTCCGGGACGCAGGTCAGAACCGGACGCGGATCCCGAACTTGAGCGACATGCCGTTGAGGTTGACGCGCGCCTCGCGGGCCTCGCTCACGCCGGGCCCGGACGGGAGGTCGCCGCGGATGAAGACGAGCGGATAGCCGCCCTGGCCGGCGACCTCGGCCAGGAAATAGGTGAGGGTCCCCTGTTCCGTGTAGGATTCGCCCTCGGAGTTGATCGTGATGTCCTTGCCGGTAAAGCCCCCGAAGCGGGCGAACCGGAACTCGGCCTCGCCGACGAGGAAGAGGCCCGGATAGAGCTCATACTCCCCGCCCGCCCCGACCGACGCCCCGATCCCGCGGGCCTGGGCGTCGCCCTGCCACTCCTGCCAGAAGAGGGACTTCTCGTAGCGGTAGAGATAGTTGACCGAGACGAAGTAATACTGGAGCCCGCCCTTGAGGTAAAGATAGGGAACGGGGTAATAGGCCAGCCCGAGCTTGACGGGGAGGGCCTGGATGCGCGGGCGCGTCAGGAGAGAGTCGGCGGCGGGTCCGGAGGCGAACTCCAGGAGGCTCGAGCGTCTCCCGGAGAAATAGTCCAGGCCGAGCGTCGCGAAGAGCCCGGGCATCAGGCTGTAGGAGATCTCGGCCCCCAGGATATAGGTCAGATGGAGTCCCCCGACGCCGCCCGTTTCGGTGATGCCCAGCGCTGCCCGATAATAGTCCGCCAGGCCCCGGGCGCCGGTGTTGAGGTCGCCGACCGCCGCGAAATTGGCGCCGGTGAGGAGCGAGAACCCGAAGGTCTTGGCCTCGGGGAGCGCGGCGGAGACGCGCCGGGGCGCGGGGCGCGGCGGCTCGGGACGGTCCTCGGCGCGCTCGGGTTCCCGGCGCGCGGGCGCGACGGCGGCGGGCTCGGGCTTCTCCTCGACCTTCTTCACCGGCTCCCGCCGGACCTCTTCGACGGGCATGGCCGGCACGGCCTCGAGTTCCCGGACCAGGCTTTCATGAATGTAGCCACGGGCGGCAAGTCCGTCGTCGCGGGTGAACCGGACGAGATACCATTCGCCCTGCTTCTTCTCGGCTTCGAGGATGGAGCCCTCGGGGAGCTGTTGGACGATGGGGCTCCCGATGTCGGGTGTATCCCGGATGTTGGCCTGCTCCGCGGTGACCAGGATCTTGAAGGTCGGAGAGGGCTTTTCCTGGGCCACGGCGGGAAGCCCGGCTGTCGTCGACAAGACGGCGATAACCAGAAAGCCGATGATCGAGCGTTTCATGGTCCTCTCTTTAGTATAGAACAAGAGGGGTCAGGTCCTAAGATTTATTTTTTTTTGTAAGGGCCTGACCCCCTCCTCAGGATAACGATATGCTGGGCATGTATGCCGCGGAAGAGCGGATAGGTCCTGTCGACGACGAAACCGGCTTCGGCGGCTTCGCGCTCGAAGGTCTCCTCCGCCATCATCCTGATGTCGCGGCGGCTCGGCTTGAGAAGGCGGCGGAGGCGGCGCTGGAGGGCGTGCAGGCCTCGGAACCGGTAGAAGGACATGATCACGCCGCCCGACGCGACGCGGGCAAGCTCCCGAAGGACGGCGCGCCGGTCCTCGGGGAGATGAAGGTGATGGAAAAGGCGCATCGAGAAGACGTAGCCGAAGGCGGCGGACTTGAACGGGAGTCCGCCGCGCAGGTCCGCCGCGGCCCCGCCGAGATGACGGGCGCGGTCCCGTTCTTCGAGGGCGCGCTCGATCATCGGACGGGCGAGGTCGGCAGAAACGAGCCGGGCGCCCTCCCCGAGGATGAGCCCGGTGAACCGGCCGTAGCCGCAGGGCGCGTCGAGGACGAGGGGTCCGACCGGGGCGGCCCAGGCGTCGGGATCCAAGGCCCGGAGCCGGGCGAACGCGCGGCGCAGGAGACGCCGTTCGCGGAGATCCACGAGCTTCTGATCGAGGCCCCTGTACCGGCGCCTCTCGTAATCGGCGACGCCGGGGCGGTCGAAGGGCTTCGGGGACGAGGTTCTATTCTTCGAAGAGGACATATTTCGGGCTCCCGTCGACGACGATCTTGCGAGGCGCCGCGGAAGCGCCGGGGATCTCGCGGCCTTCGCGATCCAACACGGCGGCGACCGGCGCCGTCGGGACGAGCTCGGCGGGCCCCCCGCCGGGCGCCCAGCAGATCGCGAAGGCTCCCCCTTCTCCGCGGAAGCGGAAGACCTCGATGCCTGACGCCTCCGCCGCGCCGCCCCTGTCCGTCCCGCGCCCTTCGAAAACGCTTCCTTCGAGCCGGCGGCGGAGTTCCGCGAAGGCGCGGAAGGCCGGGCGCCGCCGCCAGGGGCTCTCGCGATCGTCTACGAGGCCGTAGCCGGGCGCGACGAGCTGCCACCAATAGACGCGTTCGGCGTGGCCCGAGGCCAGGCAGGGAACATAATAGCGGACGAGGAAATCGGCCTGTTCGTCCTCGCCGACGTTGGGCCTGCCCGCGGCCGGAGAGAACGCGCCCGTGCCGGCGAGGGGCCAGTTGACCTCGGTGATCCAGAGGCCCCGCCCCGCCCCGGGGCGCGCCGTGGTGTCCACGGCGGCCTTGAGCAGGGCCAGCTTCTTCTCCGCGGTCCAGCCGCACTGACCGTTCTCGGGCGCGCCCATCCGGTCGACGTAGAGAAGCGAGGTCACGGCGTCGAACGGCAGTCGCGGCAGGGTCACGGCGTAAAGATGGAACTCGAAGTCGATGACGGCCGGGCCGGCGAGCTTCACGCCGAACCGCGGGGCCAGCTCGAAGGCGGGCGCGGCAAGGCCTAGGTATTCCCGATGGTCCCAGACCCCCCACTTCGTCCGGTTCCAGGCGTGGCCGATCTCGAACGCCGAGACGAGGGGGGCGAAGCGACCGAACGCCTCCTCGAGGAAGGCGCGCCAGGAGCCGGGGTCGAGGACGTCGGCGCGGCGCTGGAGGAGCGCGAGAATGACATCGACCCCCCGGGCGCGGAGGCCGCGGACGAAGGCCTCGCGGGCGGCGAGGTCTCCGTCCCGGCGCTCCCATGAGGCGAGGCGGACGAGGGCCCGCGAGGCTCCGGTCTCGCCGAACAAGTCGAGGACCTGGGCGTCGCCGGCGGCGGTGGGCGCGCGGCCGGGGACGGAGCCCGGGACGGGCGCGGGCGAGACGGCACAGCCGAAGGCGCCGGGCGGAATGGCGACCGGCTCGCGATAGAGGCGCTTCATCGCGCGGCGGTAGCGGAGCAGGCCGGGTCCGAGGCGGCGGAGGTTTGCGCCGGCGATCTCGAAATAGCTTCCGGCATGGCGAAGGTGATGGCGGAAGCGCTCGGACCGCGGGGCGACGTTGTGCGGCTGATCGGCCAGAGGGTTCCACTCGAACGGGAAGCTCATGTCACTGGATCCCGAGGCGCTCGGCGAGACGGCGCAGGCGGAGCTTCCTCTTGAGGGCGATGACGCCGGAATACCAGGCTTTGTTCGCCCGGTACCAGAGGAAGAGGGCCCGGGAGGCGCGGCTGTCGCCGAGGTAACAGCGGAGGAAAAGGTCCTGGTAGGCGGCGGGGACGCCCAGCCGGACGAGGTTCCGGAGACGGACGAGGACGGGGATCGAGCGCCGGACGCGGATGCGGTTCGTATCGATGAGCCAGAGGTCGTAGGCGCCCGGCCGGGGCGAGCGGACGAGGATATTCCCGTCCGAGAGATCGCGGTGGAGGATCCCCTCGTTATGGCAGAAGACGAGGAACTTCGCCAGCCCGGCGAGGAGCCGGCCGAGATCGTCGGGCGGAAGCTCGCGGAGAAGCGACCGGATCTCGACGGCGTCGGGAAGGTAGGCGGAAAGGTAGAAGCCCTCGACGACGAAGCCGCGGACGCGGCGCTCGAGGTAGGCCATGGGGAGGGGCGTCGGGACCGCGCGGGCGCGGCAGGCTAAGGCCCCGCGCCAGGCGCGGGCGGCCTTGCCGGGGACGAGGAGCGTTTTGAGACGCTTGAAGCCCGAGACGCGGAACATCTTGACGACGGCGTCGGCGCGGCCGGAGGGCCCGGCGGGGACGGAGGCGACCGCCACGAGATTGCGCCGGTCGAGGAGGACGCGGGCGGAAGGGCCTTCAGCGAGGGCCGCAGGGTGGGCCAGGGCGGAGCGGAACGCGGGCGCGTCGATATCGGGATTCAAAGCGCCGTGATAGGCTCCGAGGACGATATCGACGGCGGCGAAGGCCGGCGGGCCCTGCCGCGGGGAATCGTCCGTCGGCTCGGGCGCTTGGAGGCCGACAGTTCGTTGTTTTTCGTTGGTCATCGTCGGGCGGGGATCGCTCCTCGCCCGTCATAATAATACATTTAAAGGAACCCGGCAACGCCGAGGCGCGGGACAGGCGAGATGTGCGAGACAAGCGAGACAGGAGCAATGAAGTCTCAGATTTCAGCCTGAGCTCTTGAAGACGCAGGCTTAGGTCCGCGGGTACAAGATAAGACGCAGGCTAAAGCCTGCGGCTACAGGCCCACGGCTACAAGTCCGGGCCGGCAGGCCCGCGGCGACGATCTAAAACCGCGCTTCTCAGCGCTGCGGCTACGGCGGCGGGCGTGAACCTCTCCTTGACCGTGCGGAACCCGCCGGCGGCGAGGCGCTCGCGGAAGGCGGCATCGGCTTTCAGGCGGAGGACCGCGTCGGCGAGCGTCCCGGCGTAAGGTTCGTCGCACAGCCAGATGTCCTCTCCATGGGCGAAGAACTCCTCGACGGCGGGGGTTCGGGCGGTGATCACGGGCCTGCGCATGCCGAGCGACTGGAAGATCTTGTGGGGGACGACGCGCCGGGCCTTGTCGGTCCGGCCGAAGATGCCGAGGGCAACGTCGGCCGAGGCGATGAGCGTCGGAAGGGCGCCCAAAGGAACCCAGGGCTCGAACACGCAATTGGAGGCGCCCAGGTCCGAGGCCAGGGCGCGCGCCCGGGCCCATGTGTCTCCCGAGCCGACGAAACGGAAACGGACGGCGGGGTCGCGGCGGAGGACTTCGCGGGCGGCTTCGACGACGGCCGTCACTCCATGAAGGGGCAGGAAGGAACCGAAGAAGAGGACCGTGAAGGCCGCGCCGGAGGGAGACCGGGCCGAGGCCCGTGCCGCTGCGGTCGCCCCGCTGTCGGGGTCGAAGAGGGCATCGTCGTATCCGACGGGGACGACGACCAGCTTCCGGGCCGGGACGCCGTAAGCGCTTTTATAATAGGCGGCATGGGCGGCCGTATCGGCGAGGACGATATCGGCGAGACGGAAGGCCAGAGCGTCGATCCACCAGTTCCATCGGGCGGTCAGGGAATCGGCGGGACGGCGGCCGCGATCGAGGATCTTGGTCTCGTGCCGCGGGGCAAGCGGGTCGAAGACGACCGGGCGGGCAATGAGAGCGGCCAGGAAGCGGGCGAGCGGAACGTCTTTCTGGCAGAAAGAGGGGACATAAACGGCGTCGGCCCGGCGGAGGGGGAAGCGCGATACGGAGCCCGCGGCGATCCGCGCCAAAAGCAGGGGGTACCGGAGCCAGGCCTTGAAGGACGGGTCGGCGGCGTATTCGATGACGCCGTCGCCGTGGGCCCCGAGGCCCTTGCGGATGACCGCCGTGCGCGGATAGGCGGGGTCGTAGCCGCCGAGGAAGAGCCAATTCATTTTTCCATTATAAGTCGGGGAGGGGTCAGGTCTCAACTGACCCCTCGCCTTGACGGGGGACCTGGGGTCATATACGATGAATATAGAGAGGAGAACGCCATGGCTTTGGACCCGGAACTTCTCGCCATCCTCGCCTGCCCCTACTGCAAGGCCGACGTGAAGGAGACCGCCGACGGGCAAGGCCTGAAGTGCGTCGAGTGCCACCGCGTCTATCCCATCGAGGACGAGATCCCGGTGATGCTCATCGACGAGGCCTCCATTGAGCCCGAGAGACGGATCAAGGACTGATCCGTCCCTCTTCCGCAAGGTCCTCCTCATCCGGCTGCGGCGGATCGGCGACATCATCCTGACGACCCCGGCCGTAAGGGCCTTGCGGACGGCCCTGCCCCGGGCCGAGCTCGTCTATGTCGTCGAGGAGCCCTACCGGAAGCTCGTCGAAGGGAACCCCGACATCGACCGCATCGTCGCGGTCCCGAAGGGGGCGTCCCGCCGGGAGTTCCTCGCGCTCGCCCGCGCGCTGCGGAAAGAGGGTTTCGACGCCGTCATCGACTTCCACGGCGGGCCGCGGGCGTCCCTGCTCGCGCTTCTTTCGGGGGCGAAGGTCAAGGCGGGCTATGCCGTCAAGTACAGGGGATTCCTGTACGACGTTCGCGTCCCGCGCGCGCCCGAACAGGGACGGATACATAGCGTCGAGAATCATGTCAACCTTGTCCGGGCGCTCGGCGTCGCGGTCGGGGAGATACCGGGGCTCGTCCTGCCAAGGGCTCAGGCCCCGATCCTTGATCTTCAGGGCCGCGGCCCTATGATCGTCCTCCATATAGGTGCGGGCAATCGCTTCCGGTATTGGGGGACCGACAACCTGGTCCGCCTGGTCCGCCTGCTCGGGGAGGCGGAGGGAACGCGGGTCGCCCTCATCGGGGGCGCCGAGGACAAGGCGGCCGAAGCGGAGATCCTGGGGAGGGTGCCGGGAACGCTTTCGTACGTCGGAGCGCTCGACCTCGCCGGGACGGCCGCGCTCATCCGGCAGGCGACGGTCTTCGTCGGACCGGACAGCGGGCCGATGCACATCGCCGCGGCCGTCGGAACGCCCATCGTCGCCTGGTTCGGGCCCACCTTGCCGGCGAACTTCGCCCCCTGGAGGCCCGCGGGCGGCGCCCGGATCATCGAGAAGGCCCTCGACTGCCGGCCCTGTAAACAAAGGACATGCGTCCACGGCGATTTCCGGTGCCTTCAGCTCATCACTCCGGAAGAGGTAAGGGATCAGGTTGAAAAGTTGAGACCTGACCCCTTTTAGGCTAGAATCTAAGCCGATGCCGACCGAACCGACCGTCAAGCCCTCCCGCCTCTGGGGCGCCCTTCCCGGCCAGGTCCTGGCTTTCAGCCTTCTCTTCTCGCTCGTCTCGATCAGCCTGACGGAGGGCTTCCTCTTCCTGGCGACCGCCCTCTGGGCGGTCGGACTCATCATCGAAAAGCGGCGTTTTGCCGCCCCGATGTTCTTCATCCCGCTCCTCGCCTATATGGCGCTGTCCCTCCTGGCGTCGGCCTATTCGGTCAACGCGGCGGTCAGCTTCCGCGACTGTCGCGAGATGGCCCTCTACCTCATGATCCCCGTTGCCTACATGTCCCTCCGCGCCCTGCGCGATGTCCGGCGGGCTAATTACGCCGTCTTCGCATCGGCGGCCGTGAGCGTCCTCTACGCCGTTTATCGCGGGCTCTTCAAGGCCGGACCGGAAGAGAGGATCATGGGATTCATGGGCCATTACATGACGCAGGCCGGACTGCTCGCCCTGTTCATGTCCCTGGCCATGGCCATGGCCCTCTTCGGGAAAGGCAAGGCTCGGTACCTATGGGCGGCGGGTGCGTTGGCCGCGGGGGCGGCGCTCGAGATGACCCTGACCCGCAGCGCCTGGATCGGCATCGCCGCGGCCGCGGGCGTCCTTGTCCTCATCTGGAAGCCGAAGTTCGTTCTGATCGTCCCGGCCCTCGTCGTGGCCGTTTTCTTCGCCAGCCCGGCTTCGGTCAAGAAGCGGGCCCTCAGCATTTTTACCCTCGAGGGCTATTCGAACCGCATGCGCGTCGAATATCTCCGGGCGGGCGCCGGCATCATCCGCGACTATCCCCTGCTCGGGACGGGACCGGACACGGTCGATATGGTGTTCCAGAACCCGAAATACGGCCTGTCCGAAGAGGCCAAGCGCAACGTCCACCTTCACAACAACTTCGTTCAGATCGCGGCCGAGCGGGGCCTCCCGGCCCTGGCGGCCTGGCTGGCGTTCATCGTCTGGGTAGGCGTATCGCTTGTCAAGGTCGTACGGGCCCGGGACCCGGCCCGCCTGCCCCTCGCGGCGGGCGGACTCGCGGCCCTGACCGTCCTGGTGGTCGCCGGGTTCTTCGAATACAATTTCGGGGATTCGGAGATCGCGATCCTGTTCCTGTACCTGATTACGATGCCGTTCGCGGGCAGGGAAAGCGCAAGCTGAGGCTTGCGGCTATAAAAGAAGGCCTCGATGAGGGTGTCCGACGCGGCCTCAGGCTTCGGCGCCAGGGCTTTATGTAGCCTCAGGCTTTAGCCTGAGCTCTGGAAGACGCAGACTAAAGTCTGCGGCTACATCAGACTTGGCCTCGGCACGATTTTAAGCTTGGACACGAAATAGCATGACGCTTGGAACGACGGTCCGCAAGATCCTGCGCTGGGCTCTGGCCGTCGTCGCGATCTACGCCGCATGGCTGGCGTATTCCGAGCTCTCCTTCAGGAGCTACAAGAATCCGGACGGGGAGCGCGCGGCGGCGGTCCGGGACCCAAGCGGTCGCCTCGTGCGGGAGCTCCAGGGCGTTTATCACATCCACACGACCTTCTCCGACGGGCACGCCACGGTCGATGAGGTGGCGGCCCGGGCGGCGCGGGAAAGCCTCGATTTCGTCGTCCTGACCGACCACGGCAATCCGAACTACGCCAGCCTCCGCGCCGCCGGCCGGCGCAGGGGCGTGCTCGTCCTCGCCGGCTCGGAGCTCAACGTGAACCGGGGTCACCTCGTGGCCCTGGGCTTCCGGACGCCGCCCGGAGAGGGGACGCTCCCGTCAAAGGCCGAGGACGCCGTCGGCGCGGTCAAGGCCCTCGGCGGATTCACCGTCATCGCCCACCCCTACTCGAAGGTCAAGTGGTCTTGGGGCGATTGGGGCGAATCCTCCGACTATTCGGGCATCGAGATCATCAACGCCGATACGATGTTCAAGAACAACTATCCGCCGCGTCATCGCCTACGCACCGCTGCTCCTCCTTGGCTCGCGCCTGCCGCTCATCCGGATGCTCGAACACCCGGCCGCGAACCTCCAGCGCTGGGACAAGCGAGGCGCGCGGGCGGCCATCGCCGGCTACTTCAGCGCGGACGCGCACCTCTATTACCGCGGGATCTTCGCCCTGCTCCGGCTCCATGTCCTGGTCGATGGCCCGAGCGGGACCGCGGGCGGCGGCGATCCCGCGGACGCGGATGCCGAAGGGGCCGCGGTCTGGCGATCGCTCCATCGCGGACGGTTCTATAACGCCGTCGAAGCGGTCGCGGACGCGAGCGGCTTCCGTTTCGAAGCGTTGGAGGAGAAGGACGAGGGCTCCGCGGGCGCGGCATCGGGCGACCCGGCCGGACACCGCCGGCGCTCTTACGGCATGGGCGATACGATCGCGATCGCGACGGCCGCGCCGATGAAGATCCGATTCCGGGCCCTGATGCCGAGCCGGTTCCGCAAGGAGATCCGTCTCCTTCGCGACGGGCGCGTCATGGCCGCGACGCGCGGGTCCGGGCTCGACGTTCCCGCCGAGGGTCCGGGGGTCTATCGGGTCGAGGTCTATCTCAAGGAGCGGACGCCTCTCCGGGCGGACATCCCCTGGATCGTCTCGAACCCCATCTATCTGAGAAAGGAATAACGTCATGACCAAGGCCGGCCGCATGGAGAAGATCGTTCGCGGGTTCCGCAACCGCCGGGTGCTCGTCCTCGGCGACCTGATGCTCGACACGTACATCTGGGGCAGTGTGTCCCGCATCTCGCCCGAGGCGCCGGTCCCGGTGGTCGAGGTCGCGCACGATACGAATTGCCTGGGCGGCGCGGGGAACGTCACCAGCAACCTCGAGAGCCTGGGCGCGGCCCCGGTCACGGCGGGCGTCGTCGGCCGGGACCCGGAGGGCCGCTGGATCCGGCGGCACGTCCCGGACGGGCGCGGCGTGTTCATGGACCCGAACCGGCCGACAACGGTCAAGACGCGGGTCATCGCCGGCCACCAACAGGTCGTGCGGTTCGACAAGGAGCGGCGGCGGGCCGTTTCGGACGCGATGCGGAAGAGGCTGGCCGCGTTCGTCCGGAAGGAAGGCTGTCGGGGCATCATCCTCTCGGATTACGGCAAGGGCATCCTGACGCCGGAGCTTCTCGCCGAGGTCCTGCCCGCGGCCGCGGCCGCGAGGACGATGGTCTTCGTCGATCCCAAGAACTCGAACATCCGCCTCTTCGCCCCGGTGGCGCTCCTGACGCCCAACCATCTGGAGGCCGAGCGGATCGTCGGCCACGAGTGCCGGACCGACGCCCAGGTCGAGCGGGCGGGCGCCGAGATCCTGGACCTCGTCGAGTGCCGCTATCTCATCCTCAAGCGAGGCGAGCATGGGATGTCGGTCTTCGAGAGGGGGAAGGCGCCCGTCCACATCCCGACGGTGGCCCGCGAAGTGTTCGACGTCACCGGCGCGGGCGACACGGTCATCGCCACGGCCGCCCTGGCCCTGCTGGCCGGGGCGACCCTCCTCGAGGCGGCGGAGCTGGCCAACGCCGCGGCGGGGGTCGTCGTCGGCAAGATCGGGACGGCGGCGGTCACCCCCGAGGAGCTCTTGAGAGGGGTCCGGTCCTAACATTAAGTTCTTCAATGTCAGGGCCTGACCCCATCTGCTATAATTGAGCTATGTGCGGCGTCATCGGGATCTGGGCTAACGACCATATCGTCCGCGATATGTACCAGGGCCTGCTGGCCATGCAGCACCGGGGGCAGGACGCCGCCGGGATCATCACCTACGACGGGCGGTTCCACACGAAGAAGGGCGACGGCCTCGTCCGCGACATCTTCACGGTCGAGAGCATCCAGCGCCTGCGCGGCAACGTCGGCATCGGACACACCCGCTACCCGACGGTCGGCGGGGGCGGCGGCGAGGACGCCCAGCCGTTCCAGGTCAATTCGCCGTTCGGCATCATCATGGCCCACAACGGGAACGTCACCAACTACCGCGAGCTCAAGGAAGAGCTCTTCGAGAAGCACCACCGCCTGCTCAACTCCGACTGCGACCTCGAGGTCATCCTCAACATCTTCGCCCAGGAGCTCGGCGAGCAGAAGACGCGGGACCTCGGTCCCGAGCACGTCTTCAAGGCGGTCGCGGGCGTCTACAAGAAGGTCCACGGGAGCTACTCGGTCGTCGCCTACATCGCCGGCCAGGGGATGGTCGCCTTCCGCGATCCGTTCGGCATCAAGCCGCTGGTCTACGGCTCGCGGAACGACGGGCTCGTCCCGTCGGTCGCCGTGGCCTCGGAAACGGTCAGCCTGAACCTCATGAATTTCGGCAACATCAAGAGCGTCGAGCCCGGCCAGGCCGTGTTCTTCGACAAGGAACGGAAAGTCCACGCGAAGCGCCTGTCCTGCTGCCGCCACACGCCCTGCCTGTTCGAGTGGGTCTATTTCGCCCGGCCGGATTCGATCATCGACAACGCGAACGTCTACAAGGTCCGGGTCAACCTGGGCCGGTTCCTGGCGGCGGAGATCCGGCGGCGCAAGATCCCCATCGACGTCGTCGTGCCCGTGCCCGACTCGGCCCGGGACGCGGCCATCGAGATCGCCCGGAAGCTCGACCTGAAGTACAGCGAGGCGCTCGTCAAGAACCGGTACATCGGCCGGACGTTCATCATGCCCGCCGACGACAAGCGGAAGAGCTCGGTGCGCCAGAAGCTCAACCCCATCGCCTCCGAGGTCAAGGGCAAGCGCGTCCTTCTCGTCGACGACAGCATCGTCCGGGGCAACACGTCGCGGGCCATCATCGAGATGATCCGGGAGTGCGGCGCCAAGAAGGTCTACCTGGCATCCTACTCCCCCCCGCTCCGCTTCCCCTGCGTCTACGGCATCGACATGCAGTCCAAGACCGAGTTCGTGGCCCGGAACGCCGACGAGGCGACGGTGGCCAAGCGGATCGGCGCGGACAAGGTCATCTACCAGAGCCTCGACGCCCTGAAAAAGGCCGTCATGCTCGAAAACCCCAAGCTGGGCGAGTTCTGCGCCGCCTGCTTCGACGGGGTCTACCCGACCGGGGACATATCGGCCGAGCTCCTGAACGAGATCGAGAAGGAGCGGGCCCAGGCCCGGGAGGACCAGCTGGAGCTGAACATCTGAGCTGAAGGAGGCGCGATGCGCGTACTGATCACCGGGATCACCGGCTTCGCCGGGAGCCACCTGGCGGAATATATCCTCGCCAACCACCCCGACGCCGAGGTCTTCGGCCTCGTCCGCTGGCGGAGCCGGATGGACAACATCGTCCCGATCCGGGACAAGGTCCGGCTCATCGAGGCCGACATCAAGGACCAGGTCTCCCTCCGGGCCGCCCTGGCGGAATCGAAACCCGACCGCATCTTCCATCTCGCCGCGCAGAGCTTCGTCCCCGCCTCCTGGACCTGCCCGGCCGAGACGTTCGCCATCAACGCCATCGGCGAGATCAACCTGTTCGAGGCCGTGCTGGCCCTCGACCTCAAGCCCAAGGTCCAGATCGCCGGCTCGAGCGAAGAGTACGGACAGGTCTTTTCCGACGAGATCCCGATGAAAGAGACCAACCCGCTCCGGCCGCTGAGCCCGTACGCCGTGAGCAAAGTCGCCCAGGACCTGCTGGCCTTCCAGTACTACAAGAGCTACGGGCTGAGGACGGTCCGGACGCGCGGCTTCAACCACACCGGGCCGCGGCGGGGCGAGGTCTTCGTGACGTCGTCGTTCGCCAAGCAGATCGCCGAGATCGAGAAGAAGAAGCGGCCGCCGGTCATTTACGTCGGCAACCTCGAGGCCAAGCGCGACTTCACCGACGTCCGCGACATGGTCCGGGCCTATTGGCTCGCCCTGGAGCGCGGAGTCGAGGGCGAGGTCTATAACATCGGCCGGGGGCAGGCCTTCGCCATGAAGGAGGTCCTCGACCTGTTGATGTCCCTCAGCCGGGCCCGGATGGAGGTCCAGGTCGACCCGGCGCGGCTGAGGCCCTCGGACGTGCCGGTCCTGCTCGCCGACAGCTCGAAGTTCATGGGCCTGACCGGCTGGCGGCCGATGATCCCGTTCAAGCAGACGATCCTCGACCTGCTCAACTACTGGCGGGAGCGGGTCTAGAACCGATGAGGGGTCAGGTCCTAACATTCATCAAAAGAGCCGAATGTTAGGGCCCGCCCCCTCAGCAAAAGATGAACATCCTGATCACGGGCATAACAGGTTTCGTCGGGAGCCACCTCGCGAAGAACCTGGAGCCTAGGAGCGAGGGCCCTGACCAGGCCGCCGCCGTTTTCGGCACCTCCTTCCCCCAGGCCCCGCCGGCAGGCGCCGCCAACGTCTTCTACCTCGACCTTCGGGCCGAATGCGATGTCCGCGACCTCGTCCGCCGGGTCCGGCCGGACCAGGTATTCCACCTGGCGGCGGTCTCCAACGTCCGCAATTCGTGGCAGGCGCGGCGAGAAACCCTCGAAACCAACGTCCTGGGCACGCACAACCTGCTCGAGGCCGTCCGGCTGGAGGCGCCGCGGGCGCGCGTTCTGTTCATCAGCTCCTCGGACGTCTACGGCGTCGCCGGGGAGGGGGAGGCGCCCCTGGCAGAGGACCGGCCGCTCCGGGTCACCAACCCCTACGCCTATTCGAAGGCGGCGGGCGAGATGATGTGCGGATTCTACGAGAGGATCGAAGGCCTCGACATCGTCATCGCCCGGCCGTTCCCGCACACCGGGCCCGGGCAGGCGCCGGATTTCGTCTGCGCCGACTGGGCGCGGCAGATCGTGCGCATCGAGCGCGGGGAGGCGGAGCCCATCCTGCGCGTCGGGAACCTCGACGTGCGCCGCGATTTCAGCGACGTCCGGGACGTCGTCGAGGCCTACGCGGCCCTCATGCGGAAAGGCCGGCGCGGCGAGGTTTACAACGTCTGCTCCGGCAAAGCGATCGCCCTGCGCGAGGTCCTGGATTTCCTGCTCGGGGAGGCGAGGACGGGGCCGGACGCAGGCCCGTCCATCCGCGTCGAGGTCGATCCCGCCAAGCTCCGGAAGACCGATGTCCCCTTCCTCATCGGCGACAGCCGCAAGATCGTCGCCGCCACCGGCTGGTCCCCCCGTATCTCCATCGCCCGGACCCTGAAAGACCTGCTCACCGCAGCCCGAACTTCTCCTTGATCTGGGCTTTCCGTTGATCGGGACTTCCTCTTGATGTAGCCGCGGACTTTAGTCTGCGTCTTCCGCAGCCCTTGGTATCGGCCGGGATTTATCCGCCCTTTAGCCGCATCTCTTAACCAAACAGCCCTGCCAAAACTTCGCCCACCTCGCACCCAAAGGCTCCGTTGAACAGGTATTCCCGCGAGTTCGCGACCCCACCCTTGCGTGCCGGATTCTCGAGGGCGTATCGAACATGGGAGGCAAGATCCTCCCTTTCCCTCATGATGGGCTGAACACAAGTTTGCGAAATGAAGACGCAGACTAAAGTCTGCGGCTACATATCAAGCCAGGCTTCCGCCGTATCAGCGGCGGTCTTTGTAATACTGTTCGTAAAAGGCCTTGAACTCGCGGTTGCGGTTCTTGATGGCCTCCCACCACGGGCGATGGCCCTCGTACCAGCGGACGGTGGCCTCGAGGCCGGCGTCGAACGGCGTCTCCGGCGCCCATCCGAGGGCGCGGATCTTCGTCCAATCGACGGCGTAGCGACGGTCGTGGCCGAGGCGGTCGGGGACGAGCTTGATCAGCTCGCGCGGCTTCCCGAGCAGGTCGCAGATGCGCCCGGCGACCTCGATGTTCCGGGCCTCGTTGCCCGCGCCGATGTTGTAGGCCTCGCCCGCCGCGCCCCGCTGGGCCGCGATCTCGATGGCCCGGCAGTTGTCGCCGACGAAGAGCCAGTCGCGGACGTTGGTCCCCCGTCCGTAGAGCGGGAGCGTCTTCCCTTCCAGGGCGTTGGTCACGAACAGCGGGATGAACTTCTCGGGGTGCTGGTACGGGCCGTAGTTGTTGCTCGGCCGGACGATGACGATCGGCAGGCCGTAAGTGACATGGTAGGCGTAGGCCAGGCGGTCGGCCCCGGCCTTGCTGGCGGCGTAGGGCGAGGACGGGGCGACCGGGTCGGTCTCGCGGAAGAAGCCCTCGTCGCGGCTCCCGTAGACCTCGTCGGTCGAGACATGGACGAAGAACGCGACGTGCGGCGACTCCTTGAGGGCCTCGAACAGGACGATAGCTCCCGTGGACATCGGTCAGGACGAACTCGCCGGCGTCGACGATCGAACGGTCGACGTGCGTCTCGGCGGCGAAATGGACGACCCCCTGGACGCGCGGGAAGAGGCGGGCGACGAGGTCGCGGTCGCGGATGTCGCCGTGGACGAACTCGTAGCGGGGGTCGGCCTCGACGTCGCGCAGGTTCTCGAGGTTCCCGGCGTAGGTCAGCTTGTCGAGGTTGATGACGCGGACGTCCGGGTAGCGCCCGAGGATGTGGCGGATGAAGTTGCTGCCGATGAAGCCGGCGCCCCCCGTGACGAGGAGCGTCTGGCCATTCAAATCTGCGGTCAGCCATCCTTCCTGGTCCAGTCGTAGGGGATGCTCTTGTCGTGCGGGTCGAGCCGCTGTTCGTCGGGCGCGGCGTAGGCGTAGGCCTCGGTCGGCACGTTGACGATGACGGCCTCCTCGGCGCTGACGCACATCCAGCCGTGAGTGACCCCGGCCGGAACCTGGAGCAGGGCCGGGTTGTGGACGCCGAGATAGAACTGGTCGACCTGCCCGCGCGTCGGGGACCTCTCCCGCCCGTCGTAGAGGGCCACCTTGATCATCCCGACGACGCAGGCGATGTTGTCCGTCTGCTTCATGTGCTTGTGCCAGGCCTTGACGACGCCGGGATAGGTCGTCGTGACGTAGACCTGGCCGAATCCCAGGAACAGGTCGTCGTCCTTCCGCAGGATCTCGGTCAGGCGGCCCCGCTCGTCGGGCATGACCCTGAGCTTCTTCAGTTTGACGCCGTCGATCATGTTCGCCTCCGTCATTTGATCCCGATCTCGCTCTTGTCCCCGACCATGAACCGGTAGGCCGAGGGCTTGGACGGGCACTTGTAGATCCGCACCTCGCGCCCGATGAGGCTCTCGTCGATCCGGGCTCCCACGTCCTCGATCGTGCTCCCTTCGAGGACGATGCTGTGCTCGATCTCCGTGCCGACGATGCGGCACCGCGGCTCGATCGACGTGAACGGCCCGACGTACGCGTCGCGCGATCTCCGTGCCGGCGCCGACGATCGCCGGCCCGCGGATGATGCTGTTCCGGACGACCGCCCCCGCCTCGATGACGACGTTCCCGCTGATCCGCGAGGCCGCGTCCACGTCGCCCTCGATCTGCCCCGCCATCCCCTCCAGGATCAGGCGGTTGGCTTCCAGGATGTCCTCGATCTTGCCCGTGTCCTTCCACCATCCCCGGACGAGGTGCGGCTGGACCTCGTAGCCGTGGTCGACCAGGTACTGGATGGCGTCGGTGATCTCGAGCTCGCCCCGCCCGGACGGCTGGATGGCCCCGGCCGCCTCGAAGATGTGCTCGTCGAACATGTACACCCCGACCAGGGCCAGGTCGCTCTTCGGCTCGGCCGGCTTCTCGACGAGGCGGGCGATCCGGCCGTCCGCGCGCAACTCCGCGACCCCGAACATCTTCGGGTCGGGCACGGGCGTCAGCAGGATGAGCGCGTTCGGCCGGCTCTCCCGGAACTTGGCGACGAGGGACGTGATGCCGCTCTTCAGGATGTTGTCGCCGAGGTACATGACGAAGGCGTCGCGCCCGAGGAAGGCGCGGGCCGTCAGGACGGCGTGGGCCAGGCCGAGAGGCGCATCCTGCTCGATATAGGTGATGCGGACGCCCCAGCGCGACCCGTCCCCGCAGGCCGCCCGGATCTCGTCCCGGGTGTCCCCGACGATGATGCCGACGTCGGTGATGCCGGCGTCGCGGAGCGCCTCGATCCCGTAGAAGAGGACCGGCTTGTTCGCGACCGGGACGAGCTGTTTGGCCTGGGTGAACGTCAGCGGCCGGAGCCGCGTTCCCTTGCCCCCGCTCAGGATCAAGCCTTTCAAAATCCGAACCCTCCCAGGAAATCCGTCGTCTTCCCGATGTTCCCCAGGCCCACCGAGAACTTGACCTGGGTCTCGGGCTTCAGGCGGAAGTATAGTACCTTCACCTCGAACTCGAAATCAAGGCATTGGTAGTGATAGACGGCGCTCGAGGCCAGGAACAGGAGCTTCCGCTGCTTGATGTTGTAATCGCATTCCGCCAGCAGGTCGATCGGGAGCTTGGGGATCTTGAGGCCCGCCGAGACGCCGATCTGATGCCGGTTGCTGAACACCTCGCTGACCAGGTCGCGGAACCAGGATTTATAGCTCTTGAACCAGCTCAGGGACACGTACTGCCCTTTCACCCGCGACCCGGCGTTCGCGCTCAGCCGGAGGCTCGTCAGATGCTTGTAATAGGGGTTGAACTCGGCCGCCACGTCCAGGTTGTACTGCGCGGCCGGGTAGATCCGCAGGCGCCCCTCGGCGACGGAGAAGCGCGGGATCCTTCCGTTGACCCGGAACTGGCTCAGCGGGCCCTCCTCGGGCGCCAGGTAGAACGTCTGGCTCACGCCCACCTGGACCAGCTCCCGCGGCTGGTCGTTCCGGTCCCTGACGTAGAACCGGTTGGTGAGACCGTACTCGATCTTGTGGTAGCGGAAGAAGTAGGCGTACGTCGTGATGATGCGCTTCGACTCCGGGATCGGGCTGTCGAACTGGTAGTTCGCGAAGGGCTCGATGCTATGCTTGAAAACCGGGTCTCCCTCGCGCGTTCCGGTAAACCTTCGCGAAGACGGGCCCGACGACCTCGGCCGTGATCGAGGCGCTCTTGGCGAACAGGGGCTCGTCGACGACCGTGGACGTCCCCAGTCTGTAGGTCTTCGGGTAATAGACGAATCTCCCCGTGACCGCGGTGTTCGCCGTGAGCCAGGGAAGCGCCGTGAACGGGACGGACAGCGTCGGGGCAAAGGACAGGCTGGCCGTCTTCCGCTGTTTTCCCTTGTCGTAGTCCTGCTGTAGGCCGTATTCCTGGCGGCTGTATCCCGAGGTGAAGGAGGCGTGGAGCGGCCCGAAGAGCTTGACCTTGAACATGCTGAAGTTGACCTCGGGCAGGCTCCGGCTGACGACGGACCTGTTGATCTGCCCGAAGTAGGTCTCGGACTGCGAAACGCGCGCGCTCAGGTTGAAATAGGACCACGACCTCTGGAGGTAGACCTGGGATTTGCGGTTGCGGACGGTGGCCCGGCCGAAGTTGTTGTCGAACTCGCGGAGGAAGTCGTAGGACGATTGGAGGTCGACGTCCGCGACGAGGGTGAAGCCGAGCGGCAGGGGCTGGTTGTGGTTGAGGCGGAGGATGTAGGCGTTGTCCTCTTTTATCCCGGAGGCGTCGCGCTTGAAGGTGAAGCCGAAGAGGTTGATCTCGCCCCCCGTCCCGCCGCGGAAGAGGTACCGGAAGTTCAGCCCGCCGCCGACGCCCCGCGCCGCGTAGTATTCCGCGTTGACGGTCGCGTCCACGTTGCGGGCGATGGCCCAGTAGAACCCCTGCTCGTAATTGAAGCCCTTCCGGCCCGACCAGCCGATCTTCGGGAGGAGGAAGCCGGTCGCGCGGTCGCGTCCGACGGGGTATCGCATATAGGGCATGTAGAAGACCGGGACCTTCTTGATGTGAAGCACGGCGTTCCACATCTCGACGTAATCGTCCTTGCGGAAGTTCGCCCGCGAGGCGTCGAACCGCCAGCGCGGCACGGGCTGGGCGCAGGACGTGATCCGGGCGTCGATGAGCCCGTAGAGGTCCCCCGCCTTCCGGTCGATCGACGCGGCGCGATAGAAGATGGTGGGCTGGACCATGCCGTCCGGCTTGACCAGCTTCCCTTCCTTCGTCTCGAGGTTGATGCGGGCCTCCTCGGCGGTGATCGACTCGTTGGGGAGCTGGATCGTAACGTTCCCCGTGGCCAGGCAGTCCTTGGTCGCCGTGTCGATCTCGACCCGGTCGGCGAAGAGCCGGAGGTCCTTGTAGCGGATCTCGACGTCGCCGGTGAGGAAGATGCGGTCCTTCGTCTTCTCCTGGGTCCGGGCATAAACGGTGAGGGCGTCCGCGTTCTCCGCGGGCGCGGCCTGCGATGCGGCGGCCGGCGCCGGCGGCACGACCGTCCGGGCCTCCTGGCCCCGGGCCGCGGAGGGGGCGGTAAGCGAGAGGGCGAGGACGGCCGGAACGGCGCGCAGGACGACCGCCTTCAGGGCCGCCGGGAACGCCGGAATACGGATCCGTCCGCGCATGGGCTTCATTATATCATCCGTCCATCGGATTCAACAGACGGGGCCGCCCGCCGGTCGCGCTTGACAAGCCTCGGCCCCTGGACTAATTAAGGGGAAGAGAGAGGCGCCCATGGACCAGTCTGAAAACGGAACGGACCTGATCGCGTACCTGGAGATCCTCTGGAAGCGACGGTGGCTCGTCATCGGGCCCACGGTGCTCATCGCCCTCGCCGTCGGCGTCTTCAACTGGCTCCTCCCGTCCCGGTGGGAGGTCGATGCCATCATCCAGCCGAGCAAGTTCTTCGTAAAATCCGCGCAGGGGACATTCACGGAGGTCGTGGTCATGGACCCCAAACAGCTGGCCGGGCAGATCAACCAGGGGGCCTACAACCGCCTGATCTCCGCCGATCTCAACCTGCCCCCGAGGCCGTTCCCCAAACTCGAGGCGGGGGTCCTGAAGGACACGAAACTCGTCCGGGTCAGTCTCCGGACGGCCGACCCGGAGAAGGACAGGCCGATCCTCGCCGCTCTCTTCGGGCGGATCAAGGGGGAACTCGACCGAAGGATCGACGTCGAGATCAAAGGCATCACGACACAGATCGCGTCGAAGGAAAGCGATATCAAGGCCAAGGGGTACGACATCCAATCCAGGAACATCGAGATCGAGACGGCCCGCCAGGAGATCACGACCGCCCGAAACAAGCTGAAGATCTCGGAGGACCGGTCGCAGGGGCTTATCGCGGAGATCAAGAACGTCGGGACGCGCATCGAAGCCATCGAAAAACAACAGCGGTCGATGCTCGCCGAGAAGCAGAGCGGGGTCGAGACCCTCGGGCTCCTCCTTTACGCGAACGAGGTCCAGCAGAACGTCCGCTACTCCAATACCCTCGAGGAGAGCCTGAGCGCGGAACGGAACACACAGGAGGATCTCCGGCTGTCGCTCCGCGCAAAAGAACAGGACATCCGGGGCATCAAGACCCAGATCGACAAGATCGAGCAGGAGATCGTCGCCCTTCGGAGCGACATGGAGCTCCTGGAGGAACAGAAGCAGCGCATCGATCCCGCCCAGCTCGTCAAGGAGCCGACCGTATCGTTGGCGCCGGTCTCCCCGAAGAAGGCGGCGAACGTCGCGATCGGCGGAGTGTTGGCGCTCTTCGCGTTCTCGATCCTGGCCCTATTCATGGATGCCGTCGAAAGACGAAGGAGCCGTCCGGGACCCCCTGCCTGAGCCGGCGGCCGGCCAGGCCGTGCCAAGAGTCATGCCGCCTAAATCAGCAGCTGTCCCGATTTTCGCCTTGACATCCTCCGGGCGCGCTCTTAGTATCTAGGCAAGCCGCGGCTTCAGGGTTCCGTCGCTCACTGTTCACCGTCCTCGGGGGTTGTTCTATTCTGATAGCCCGGCTCGGCCCGGAAGGCCGACGGCAGAGTCATGGGACTCGCGCGAAGAGAGGATTATCTCAAACAGACGGCGGTAGCTTCTATTTAATAGCCCCTGTCCCTAATAAACATGCGCACATCACGCACGGTCGCGCCGGGACTCCCCCATCACGTGCTCCAGTACGGGAACTATGGCCATCGCGTCTTCGAGGACGCCGGCGATTACGAGCGCTATCTCGAATGGCTCGCCGAATACGGCCGCCGGTTCGGCGTCACGATACTGGCCTACTGCCTGATGCCGAACCACGTCCATCACATCTGCGTTCCCCGTACGGAAACCGGCCTGGGGCGGACGTTCAATGCCCTCCACATGCGCTACGCCCAGTATATGAACCTGAAACGAAACGTCCGTGGGCATCTCTGGCAGGGGCGTTTCTATTCCTCCATCCTCGACGGGCCCCACGCCTATGAGGCCGTACGCTTCGTCGAAACGAACCCCCTCCGCTGGCGCCTCGTCGATGAAGCCCCGGCCTATCCGTGGTCGAGCGCCCGGAGCCACTCCTCCGGCGCGGACGACCCCGTCCTCCGGCCCCCCTGCCCGATCAACCTCCAGGTCGATGACTGGGCCGCCTATCTGAGAGGCCCCGGCGATCCCGCGGCGATCGAAGCCCTCCGGAAGAATATGAAGACGGGGAAGCCCTGCGGGGACCGGGAGTTCATCCGGGCCCTGGAGGGCTCCTTGAACAGGAATCTCACGGTCAGGCCCCGAGGAAGGCCGAGAAAGGTTGTCCCATGAGTCAAGAACGCAAGGATCTCTTAGCCCGGATCGAGTCCCGCAAGGCCCGTGTCGCCGTGATCGGGCTCGGATACGTCGGATTGCCCCTGGCCGTGGGATTCGCCCGGTCGGGCTTTCCGACGTTCGGCATCGACGTCGTCGAGCGCAAGGTCGCCGAGCTCAACGCCGGCCGCTCCTATGTCATCGACGTGCCGGCGGGCGATCTGGCAGAAACGGTCCCCTCGGGAAAATTGAAGGCGACGACGGATTTCGGCGTTCTGGCCGGCTGCGACGCCGTCTCCATCTGCGTTCCGACCCCCCTTTCGAAGACCCACGATCCAGACCTATCCTACGTGATCGCGGCCGTCGACATGGTCGCCCGCCACGTCCACCCCGGAATGCTCATCGTCCTGGAGAGCACGACCTACCCCGGTACGACCGATGAGATCATCCTTCCCAAGGTCGCCGCGAGCGGCCTAGCCGTGGGCCGGGAGGTCTTCGTGGCCTTCTCGCCCGAGCGCACCGATCCCGGCCGCAAGGACTTCACCCTGAAGACGACCCCGAAGATCGTCGGAGGCGTCACCCCGGCCTGCCTCGAGGTCGCGACGGCGCTCTATTCCCATGTCACCGAAAGGACCGTCCCGGTCAGCTCCGTCGCCGCGGCCGAAATGGCCAAGCTCCTCGAGAACACGTTCCGGGCCGTCAATATCGCGCTGGCCAACGAGGTCCTCCTCATGTGCGACAAGCTTGGCCTTGACGCCTGGGAGGTCATCGGGGCCGCCGCGACCAAGCCGTACGGCTTCATGAAGTTCACCCCCGGCCCCGGGGTCGGCGGCCACTGCATCCCGCTCGATCCCGGATATCTCTCCTGGAAGCTGAGAACGCTCGATTACAACGCCCGGTTCGTCCAGCTGGCGGAGGAGATCAACCGCCATATGCCGGCCTATTGGGTCGAGAGGGTCGTCGACGTCCTCAACGCCGCGAAGAAGGCCGTCAACGGGAGCCGGGTCCTGGTCCTGGGGGTGACCTACAAGCCCGATATCGACGACCTGCGCGAGAGCCCGGCGCTCGATATCATCAAGCTGCTGAAAAAGCTGGGCGCCGACGTCAGCTATCATGATCCGTTCGTGGCCTCGCTCGCCGCCGCCGGACTCGACGTTCCGTTCGCCGAGCCGACGGACGCGACCCTTCGGAAGGCGGATTGCGTGATGATCGTGACCGATCATGCCGCCTACGATTGGGAACGGATCCGGGCTTCCGGGCGGGCCTTCGTCGATTGCCGGAACGCCCTGAAAAAGTAAGGGGCTTCTCCGGATTCCGGAGAAGAGCCAAAAATAAGAGAGGATCGCATGACCCAACGATCGTTGAAAGACGCGTTCCGAGGGAAGAACATCCTCGTGACCGGCGGGACGGGGAGCTTCGGCCACCAGATCATCCGGGAGCTGTTACCGCTGGGGGCCGAGCCTCATCCATGTCTACAGCCGAGACGAAAAGAAACAATACGACATGGCCGCGTCCTATCCGGGGAACAAGAGCCTGCGGTTCAACATCGGCGACGTCCGGGACCTGGAAAGAACGCGGGACGCGATGCGGGGCATCGCCATCGTCTTCAACGCGGCCGCCCTCAAGCACGTCCCCAGCTGTGAATTCGCGCCCTTCGAAGCGGTCGAAACGAACATCATCGGGGCCAACAACGTGCGGCGGGCCGCTATCGAGGCCGGCGTGGAGACCGTCGTCTCGATCAGCACGGACAAGGCGGTCAAGCCGGTCAACGTCATGGGCATGACCAAGGCGATCCAGGAGCGGATCATGCTCGATCCGACCTACAGCGGGGGGGCGACGAAGTTCGTCTGCGTCCGGTACGGGAACGTCCTCGGCAGCCGCGGCAGCGTCGTGCCCCTGTTCTACGATCTCATTCAGAAGGGCCGGCCCCTGCCGATCACCCATCCCGACATGACGCGGTTCCAGCTGACGCTGAAGGAAGCCGTCCGGCTCGTCCTCTGGGCGACCATCAAGGGAACATCCGGCGATCTGTGGGTGCAGAAGATGCCCGCGGCGAAGACCCCCGACCTGGGGCAGGCGCTGGCCTTCGGCATCACCGGACGGAAAGACTACCCCATGACCGTCGTCGGAATGCGGCCGGGCGAGAAGATGCATGAGGTCCTCGTCTCCGAGGAGGAGATGTGGCGGACCACGGAACTCAAGGACTATTTCATCATCCCGTCCTGGGCCCGGTCCCAGGACAAGAGCACCCCCAAGGAGGGCCCGGTGTCCGAATATTCGTCCGCGGGAACGCACCTCCTGACCCGGAAGGAGATCCTGGCCATGTTGAGGTCGGACGGATGGTTCAGGGCGGACGCCAAGGCCAAGGCCCTCAAGGGGATCGAGATCATCGAAACCTGAACGCAGGAAGCGGCCATGTCCGCGAAGACATTTCTCGTCAAGGCCTGGATGGCCCTTTTCGGTTCGCCCCGGGCTCCCCTGGTCAAGGAGCTGGATCGCCTCATAGGCCCATCGTGTGAAAGCCTGCTCGACGTGGGCTGCGGACGCGACTCGCCGGTACGGCATCTCCGGGTCCGGCCGGGCCGACTGGTCGGGGTCGACGGCCATCTCCCGGCCATCGAAGCCAGCTGCGCCCTGGGCATCCATGATGAGTATCATCAGATATCGGTGCTCAAAATAGGGGAGCTGTTCGGTCCGGGCTCATTCGACGGCGTCCTGGCCCTTGAGGTGATCGAGCACCTGAACGAGGAGGAGGCCGTGGCTTTGATCGCTCAGATGGAACGCCTGGCCAGGCGCTTCGTCATCCTCTCGACGCCGAACGGATTCTTCCCGCAAGGCGACGCCGGCGGCAATCCCTTCCAGGTTCATCGCTCGGGCTGGACGCCGGAGAAGCTGGAGTCCATGGCCTATCGTGTCATCGGGCTCGGCGGATGGAAATGCCTGCGCGATGAAAAGGCCGGCATGCGCTGGCCCCCCCGCTTCCTCTGGCGCGTCATTTCCCTTCTCAGCCGGAGGGCCGTCCGCGATCGTCCGCGTCGGGCGTTCCAGATCCTGGGCGTGAAGGACAAGGGCGCGGGGCATCTGACATGAAAGACGCAAGGGTCCTCGTCCTCGGGGCCGGAGGCATGCTCGGGCACAAGGCCGTCCAAGGGCTGTCGAAAGGATATGACGTGACCGGCACCGTGCGGAAGGCGGCGGAACAATACGGCCGGTTCGAGATGTTCCGGGCCGCACGGCTGATCGGGGGGATCGACGCCGCCGATATCGGCACGGTCGCCTCGGTGTTCGAGCGCGTCCGGCCGGGCTTCGTCATCAATTGTGTCGGTGTCATCAAGCAGCTCGAGACGGCGACGGACCCGCGGACGACCATCGCCGTCAACGCGGTTTTCCCGCACAAGCTCGCCGACCTCTGCCGGTCGGGCCGAGCGCGCTTGATCCATATCAGCACCGATTGCGTCTTCTCGGGGAACCGGGGCCGGTACCGGGAGACGGACGCCCCGGACGCGACGGACCTGTACGGACGCACGAAATTTCTGGGGGAGGTGAGCGGCCCGGGCTGTCTCACGCTCCGGACGTCGATCATCGGACGGGAGCTGGGATCGCGCAACGGCCTGATCGAATGGTTCCTGGCCTCGGGGTCGCAGGAGGTCCGCGGATATCGAAAGGCGATCTTCTCGGGCCTGACGACGGCGGCCTTCGTCCGCGTGCTGGGATCCGTGATCGAAGCCCCCGGCGAGCTCGACGGCGTGTACCACGTCTCCTCGGAGCCGATCAGCAAGTACGATCTCCTCCTGATGGTGAGGGACGCCTTTCATCTGACCGGGAACATCCTCCCGTCGGACACGCCGGTGATCGACAGAAGTCTCGACGGCACGCGATTCCGGAAAGCGATGAACGACGCCCCTCCGTCCTGGCCGGACATGATTCGGGAACTGGCCGAGGACACGACGCCTTATGGATCATGGCATGAAAGCCCCCCGGACCTGGACAGCTAGATCATGAACACGCTCAGGGCCAACACCATAGCCAACTATGCCGGGCGCGCCTGGGGCGCCGTTTCCATCTACCTGTTCATCCCGCTCTACCTGAAGTTCCTCGGCGCCGAAGCCTTCGGCCTGGTCGGGTTCTACTCCACGTTGTTGGGGATCTTGGCCCTCGCCGACCTCGGGCTGACGGCGACGCTCAGCCGCGAAATGGCCCGGCTCGAGGTTCACGAGGATTCGGCCGGAGAAATGGGCGACCTGCTCCGGACCTATGAATCCATCTATCTCGGCATCTCGCTCGCGCTCGCGGCCGCGATTTGGTTCTCCGCCCCGTTCATCGCCGAGCGCTGGCTTCGGGCCGGCACGCTGCCCCGGGCGGAGATCGCCGCGGCGATCCGGCTGATGGGGATCGGCATCGCCCTTCAGCTCCCGGCCCATCTCTATGCCGGCGGATTATTCGGGCTGCAGAGACAGGTCCTCGCCAATTCGATCCAGATCGGGTGGGGGGTGATGAGGGGCGTGGGAGGGGTCCTGGTCCTCTGGCTCGTCTCGCCGACGATCGTGGCCTTCTCGCTCTGGCAGGTGTTGTCGAATGCCGTCTATTGTTTCGCCATCCGCTCGGAAGCATGGCACGCCCTGCCCGCCCGGACGGGAAGCCCCGGGATCAAACGGGCGGTCCTGCGCAGCACATGGAGGTACGCCGCGGGCGTGGCCTGCCTGAGCGTGCTGTCGACGATCCAGAAACAGACGGACAAGCTGGTGGTCAGCAAGCTCATGCCTCTGGACGTATTTGGCTACTATATGCTGGCTGGCACGCTGGCCGTGGCGCCCATCGTGCTGGCGGGCCCGATCGCCTCCGCCGTCTTCCCCCGCCTGACGGGGCTGGTATCCACGGCCGATGGGGACGCCCTTAAGCGGATATATCATAAAGCATGCTCTTTGGTCAGCGTCGTCGTGATCCCGGTCGGGCTGGCGCTCTCCGCCTATTCCGGCCCGTTTCTCCTGGCCTGGACGGGCTCGGCGGACGCCGTCGAGAAGGTCGGGCTGACGGCTTCGCTTCTCGTCGGCGGCTCGATCCTCCAGGCGATCTCCGTCGTCCCGTATCATCTGGCCCTGGCCCACGGGAAGGTCTCGCTGAATCTGCGGCTCCTGATCGTCTCCGTGATCCTGATCACGCCGCTCTCGGTCTTCCTGATAACCCGCTTCGGGATCATCGGCGGAGGGATCTCGTGGCTGGTCATGAACTTCTGTATCCTGCCGCCCTACATATTCATTCTCCATCGGCGCTTCCTGCCCGGAGAGCTCGGGACGTGGATCCTGCGCGACGTGGGGCGCCCCCTGCTCGCCGCCCTGCCGGCCGTCGTGATCTGCCGCTGCCTCCTGCCCCTGCCCGATTCGCGCCTGATGACCCTCGGAACGATCTCCTTGGCCTGGGCGCTGTCCGCGGCATGCGCCGTCATCGCCGTCCCCGGGCTTCGGCGGGAGGTCGCGGACAGGGCCGCCCGGCTGTTCCCGTTCCCAGGCCGAAGTTCCCGTCCGGAAGCGAGATAACCATGGATGCCGGTCATAACGTTCCTCTGTTGTCCATCGTGATCCCGACCCGGAACAGGGCGCGATACGCCAAGTCCGCCATCCGGAGCGCCCTGAAGGTCCCCGGGCCCCGGATGGAGCTCGTCATCCAGGACAACAGCGATGACGGCGAGCTCGAGGAATTCGTAGGAACGTTGCATGATCCCCGGGTGAAATACAACCGGGACAGGGACAAGGTCGACGCCAACCGGAATTTCGAGCGAGGGGCGGAGCTCGCGACCGGCCGATACATCACCTTCCTGGGCGACGACGACGGCGTGAATCCGGAGCTCCTGGATGCGGTTTCCTGGTGCGACGCGATGGGCATCGAGGCCATCGTCACGTCCCGGCCGGCGCAGTACCGTTGGCCGGACCATCGATATCGCTATTATGGATCCGCCTTTTCCGGGTCCCTCGAACTATCCGCGTTCACGGGGACGGTGGCCTGGCCCGACCCGGACGAAGAATTGCGCGCGTGCGCGAGAGCGGCCGGGGGAAGCGCCGCGCGTCTCCCGAAGGTCTATTATGGCGCCGTCAAGCGCAGCTCGTTCGACGCCGTGCGGGACCGGACGGGGACGTACTTCCCCGGCCCGAGCCCGGACCTTTCGAGCGCGGTGGCCCTCGGGACGGTCGTCCAGAGGATCTGCTGGGTGGATTATCCCCTTTTCGTCCCCGGGGCCGCCGGCCGGAGCATGGCCGGGTTGGGCTCCGTGAAAAAGCATGTCGGAAGGCTCGAGGATTGGACGCACGTTCCGGCAAGGGCCGTCAGGGACTGGTCTCCGTTCGTGCCCCGGTTCTTCGGGGGCCCGACGATATGGGGAGAGGACGTCGTCCAAGCCCTGAAAGCCGCCGGGCGGAAGGATCTCCTGGCCGAGTTCAACGTCCCGCTTCTGCACGCCCTATGCGCCGTCTTCCATCCGAAAGAGATCTCCATCACCCTGCCCAATTTCTATCGGGCCCTGAGACAGGTCCGAAAGGGGCGTCTTCGGGGAACGCTGGAATTCCTCGGAGCCTGCGTCTCGCTCTTCATCCTTCGGGGTAGGAAACTCGTCCAACGGATCCGTTGGGGTTCCGCGAAACCGCCCGGCCGCCGGGTCACGGGCCTGAAGGATATCGAGGAGGCCGTGGACCGGCTCGTTGCCCTCCTCCGGGAGCAGGACATCCGGTTCGCGGATCGTGTCATGGGCGCCGTCGACAGCGGTTCCAGGACGACCTCCGGGAAGACCGAGGGGCCAGGATGATCAAGCCTTCGCGCGGCCTCGTCGCCGTCGCCTATGGCGGAGGCTTTTCGGGCTTCGACCTGCTTCTCTTTTGCGTCCTGACCGCGGGCTTCGGAGCCGCCGCCCGGACGTTCACCGTGCCCTACAGGATCGGTTTCCTGGGCTTCTCCCTGATCTTCCTGGCCCTCTCGCGCTCCCGTCAGCCCCTGGCGTCTCTGGGCTGGCTCTGGATCCCCCTGTTCACGTTCTGGCTCTTTTATTTCCTGCGCATCGCCCTGGACGGCTTCCTGGCCCCCGTGCCCCTGGGACAACCGCCCGGCGAATACGTCCAGCGAGCGGTCGGGATGACGTTCTTTCCCATGTTCGTATTCCTGTCCCGGCTGGGCCCCGAGGAGAATCGTTCGGCCTTATGGGGCTTCTTCTCCGTGCACATGGCTTGCGTGTCGCTTCTCCTGCTGTTCAATCGCGACATCCTGGACAAATCCTACCGCAGCCTGCAAACCTTGGGCTATGACACCGCGAATCTGTTGTCCCCGATCGCCCTCTCCTATATCGGGGCGACGGCCGTCGTCATCAGCGTTCAGCTCCTGTTCATGAAATGGGAGGGAAAACGCAGGACGCTGCTCAAGGCCGGGCTCCTGGCCGTCGTCGTGATGGGGGGAACGCTCCTCCTCCTCGGGGGGACGCGCTCCGCGTTCCTGGTCTGCTTTATCGTCTGCGGCATCGTCGTTCTCAAGAGCCTACGAAGGCCCGGCCGCCGGCGCACGACAAGGATCCTCATCGCGGCGGGAGGCATCGGGATCATCATGGTCCTGCTCATGACCCAAATGAATTCACGGACCCTGTGGCGCTACGGAAAACTGGTGACGCAATTGAAGACCGACCCGGAGACCGCCGGCGGCGGGCGGATCCGAATGGCCATGAACGCCTCCGTCCAGTTCCTGCACCACCCCTGGCTGGGGAGCTCTCTCGAGGAGCGGAGCCGCCTCATCTATCCCCACAACCATATTCTCGAAGCGTTCATGGCGACGGGGATCTTCGGGGGGCTCGCTTTTCTCGTCCTGTCCCTGGCCGCGATCAAACGCAGCCTGGCCATATTGGCGGTCCGGCAGGCCCACGGCTGGATCGCCTGCCTGTTCCTCGTATTCTTCCTGCGCGGCCTGTTGAGCCTTTCCGTCATCGAGCCGACCCTGTGGTATTCGATGATGGGCGTATTCGCGGTCCCGCCTCCATCCGCCGCTCAACGGGACCCGCGGAGGCCGGCCCCATGACGAAGATCGTCCATATGACCTCCGCGCACGGCCTGCACGATACCCGGATCTTTTACCAGGAGTGCCGGACGCTGGCCCGGGAAGGGTTCGAGGTCGTCCTGATCGTGCCCAGGGAGGAGAGGGCCGATGGGGAGATCCGCGGCGTGAGGATCCGTTCGGTCCCGCGGCCGGCGAATCGCCTCCGGCGCATGACGGGCACGGGATATCGGGTCTTCAGGGCCGCCCGGGAGGAGGATGCCGATCTCTACCATTTCCATGACCCCGAGCTCCTGCCTTGGGCCCGATGCCTCCGGCTGATGGGAAAGCGGGTCGTCTTCGACATGCACGAAAATTTCCGGGGCGCCCTGTTGACCAAGGGATGGATCCCGCGCTCGTTGAGGCGGCCGGCGGCGGCGCTGTTCGGCGGACTCGAGAGACGGCTCCTCGGGAAAATGCCCGTCGTCTTCGCCGAGAAATCTTATCCCAAGCATTTCCCGGCCTCGAAGGATTCGACGATCGTCCTCAATCTCCCCGATGTCCTCGATTTGTCATCCATCCGGGAAGACAAGTTCGCGGCGTTCACGGCGGGGTACATGGGCGGGATATCGGAGATCCGGGGCAGTCTGGCCATGGTGAAAGCCGTCCGGATGCTGTCCGCGCGCGGCCCGGGCGCGGGGCTTCATTTCGTGGGGCCGGTCGAAGAAGATCATAAGCGCACCCTGCTCGGCGAGGGCCGCTCCGGGGAGGCGGCCGACGTCGTTTTTCACGGCCGGATGATCCCGGAGGACGGCTGGCGGGTCATGGCTCGCTGCCATGCCGGTCTCGCCGTGCTGCAGTCCGTTCCGAACTATTTCGAATCCTATCCGACGAAGATGTTCGAATACATGGCCCTGGGATTGCCCGTCGTCGTATCGGATTTTCCTCTGTACCGGGATGTCGTCGAACGCGTCGGATGCGGCTTCTGCGTCGATCCCGCTGACCCGGAACGGATCGCGGAGGCCCTTCTATACCTCTCCCGGAATTCCGGGGAAGCCGTCGCCATGGGGGCCCGGGGCCGGGAAGCGGTCATCAAGGAATTCAACTGGTCAACCGAGGCCCGGAAGCTCGTCGCCTTCTATCGGTCGGTTCTCTCCCGCTGAGCGTCCATGCGCATCATCTATCTGCATCAGTACTTCACCCCCCCGGACAGGCCGGGAGGCACGCGCTCCTACGAGATGGCCCGCCGCCTGGCCGCGAAAGGTCATGGCGTCACGATGATCACATCCTCCGCCAATCTGGACGAAACCTGGGCGCCGTCGGACGGCTGGCATGCCCGCGAGCTCGAGGGGATCCGCCTGGAGATCGTCCGCGTGCCCTACGACAACGCCATGCCCTTCGCCTCCCGGATCCGCGCCTTTTTCCGGTTCGCCGCCGCGGCCTCCCGCCGCGTCCTGAAGGCCAAGGGGGATGTCGTCTTCGCCACGAGCACGCCCCTGACCATCATCCTTCCCGCGCTTGCCGCGAAGCTGTTCCACCGGATCCCGCTGGTCTTCGAGGTGCGCGATCTCTGGCCGGACCTGCCCATCGCCGTGGGCGCCCTCCGCGATCCCCTGACCCGAACGGCCGCCCGCTGGCTGGAATGGGTAGCCTATCATTCTTCGGCCCATATCGTGGCCCTCTCTCCCGGCATGGCCCGCGGCGTCATGAGGCGCGGCATCCCGGCCTCGCGCGTCACCGTCATTCCGAACGGCAGCGACGTCGACCTCTTCGACGTTCCCGGCGGGAGCGGGGATCGTGTCCGTGAGCGGTTAGGCATGGCGCCGGGACAGCCCCTGGTCGTCTATGCCGGGGCGTTCGGCCGGATCAACGGGTTGAGCTATCTCGTGGACCTCGCCGCCGCCATGAAGTCGATCTCCCCCGAGGTCCGTTTCCTGCTCGTGGGAAGCGGCGCCGAGGCCGTCCAGCTGAAAGCGCGGGCCGAACGCGCGGGCGTCCTCGATCGCACGCTCATGATCTGGCCTCCGGTCCCGAAGTCCGAGGTCCCGAATCTGTTGGCCGCCGCGACGGTCGCGGTCTCCGTGGTCATTCCCCTGGAGGCCCTGCAGGACAATTCGGCGAATAAGTTCTTCGACGCCCTGGCGGCCGGCAAGCCCGTCGCTATCAATCATCCCGGCTGGCAGGCCGATCTCCTGCGGGAGAACGCCGCGGGGATCGTCCTCCCGGCGGACGATCCCGCGAAGGCGGCGGTCGCGCTATCGGAATTTCTCCATGATCCGGCCCGCTTGGCGAAGGCCTCGGCGGCGGCCCGGCGAATGGCCAACGAAATGTTCCATCGGGACCTGCTCGCCGCACGTCTGGCGGGCATTCTGGAGGCGGTCGGGGGTCCCGCGGCGGGCAACGCCGACGGCCCCGCCGGAACGCGGAGCCCGCGGTGAGCGATCACGCCATGGACGTCGGGGACCGGAAAGAGGGTTTTTACCGGCGCTTCGGCAAGCGCCTGTTCGACATCGCTCTGGCACTTCCGGCCCTGGTCATTCTGGCGCCCCTCATGGCCGTGCTGGCCGCGCTCGTAGGCCTGATCCTCGGCGCTCCCGTTCTCTTCCGCCAACAGAGGCCGGGACGGCACGCCAGGCTCTTCACCCTGGTCAAGTTCCGCACGATGGTCGAGGCCCGGGACGGCGAGAACCCCTGTGCCTCGGACGCCGAGCGCCTGACGCCTTTCGGAGGGATCCTCCGCCGGCTCAGCCTGGACGAGCTTCCCGAGCTCCTGAACGTCCTGAAGGGCGACATGAGTCTCGTTGGCCCTCGCCCCCTGTTGAAGCGATATCTCGAGCGATACACTCCGGAACAGGCGCGACGCCACGAGGTCAGGCCCGGGATCACCGGCTGGGCGCAGGTCAACGGCCGGAACGCCCTGACCTGGGACGAGCGGTTCCGCCTCGACGTCTGGTATGTGGACCACGTTTCCCTGGAGCTCGATATCAGGATCATCGCCCGGACCGCAGGCAAGGTCCTGAAGCGCGAGGGGATCCATCATCCCGAGGAGGCCACGATGAAGGAATTCATGGGCAGAGGGGAAGGCGAATGAGCCCGGGCCTGTTCATCTACGGATCGGGAGGCCATGCCCGGGTCATCGCCGACATCCTCGCCTTCGCGGGAAGGACGCTCGCCGGCTTCATCGACGACGACCCGTCGAAATGGGGGACGGACGGCCCGGGGCCCCGGATCGCCGGGCCGGAGGCGCTCCTGGGGCCCGGGATGGAAGCGGGAGTTCGCCTGATCATCGGGATCGGCGACAACGCCGCCCGGAAGCGGGCCGCGGCGAAAATAGAGGCCGCCGGAAGGACAGCCTTCGATACGGCCGTCCACCCGTCCGCGGTCATCGGCGGGAACACGAGCCTCGGACCGGGGACGGTCGTCATGGCCGGGGCCGTGATCAACTGCGGGACCACGGTCGGCCGCCACGTCATCGTCAACACGGCGGCCGGCATCGATCACGACTGCCTTATCGGCGATTTCGTCCACATCTCCCCCGGGGCCCGGCTCGGAGGGGGCGTCTCCGTCGGGGCCGGAAGCTGGATCGGCCTGGGCGCCTCCGTCATCAACAATTGCCGGATCGGCCGGAATGTCATCGTGGGCCTGGGGGCTGCCGTGATCCGGGACATCCCGGATTCCTGGGTGGTCGCCGGGAACCCGGCACGATTTCTCAGGATGAACGAGGAAGACTGACATGCCGCGCCTATATCTCTCCCCTCCCCACATGTCCGGCGAAGAGCAGGCGTTCGTGGCCGAAGCGTTCCGGTCGAACTGGATCGCCCCGCTCGGCCCGATGGTCGACGCCTTCGAGAAGGAGATGTGCGCCCGCGTCGGCGTCGCGCACGGCACGGCGCTCTCCTCGGGGACGGCCGCTCTGCATCTGTCGATGCTGCTCCTCGAGATCCAGGCCGGCCAGGACGTGCTCTGCCCCACCCTGACCTTCGGCGCGACGGCGAACGCGGTCGCCTACGTCGGCGCGCGCCCCGTGTTCATCGATTGCGACAGGAAGACCTGGACCCTGGACCCGGACCTTCTCGAGGAGGAGCTAGCCGGGCTGGCAAAGGCCGGCCGCCGGCCCGGGGCGGTCATCGCCGTCGACCTCTACGGGCAATGCGCCGATTATGGGCGCATCGAGGAGATCTGCCGGGCCCATGACGTGCCGCTCGTCGAGGACGCGGCCGAGGCCCTGGGCGCCACATGCGGGGAGAAGCAGGCCGGAGCCTTCGGCCGAATGGCCGTCTTTTCGTTCAACGGGAACAAGATCATCACGACCTCCGGCGGGGGGTTGCTGGCTTCCTCCGACGGGGAGCTCGTCCGCCAGGCCCGCTTCCTGGCCACGCAGGCCCGGGATCCGGCGGCCCATTATCAGCACTCCCGCATCGGCTATAATTACCGGATGAGCAACATCCTGGCCGCCATCGGGAGGGGGCAGCTCAGGGCCCTCGACGACCGGATCGCCGCGAGACACCGTATCAACGAACATTACCGGACCGCCTTGGCAGGCCTTCCGGGCGTCGAATTCATGCCCGTCGCTTCCCACGGGAGCCCGAACGACTGGCTGACCGTCATCCTGATCTCTCCGGACGCGTTCGGCGCGGATCGCGAAGCCGTGCGGCTGGCCCTCGAGGCCGAAGACATCGAAGCCCGGCCGATCTGGAAGCCGATGCACCTTCAACCGGTCTTCGCCGGATGCCGCCGCCGCGGCGGGGATGTCGCCGAGGACCTGTTCGAGCGCGGCCTGTGCTTGCCCTCCGGCAGTCAGTTGAGCTACGATGACGTCGAACGCGTGGCCGGGATCATCGGGGGGTGCCGCCGGGCGCCCGGCCGCACTCGGTGAAGGGAACAGAAAGATGAAGCGGATATTCGTGCCGATGCTCTTCAGGATCAGGCGGGGCATCGTCGATCTCCTCGTCTTCGCCCTGTCCCTGGCCGCGGCCTACATCATCCGTTTCGAGGGCGTCTTCCCCGAGAGCTTCCTGTGGCAGCTCGCTATCCTCCTGCCCTATATCGTCATCGCCCGCTCCATCTCGTTTCACCTCCTGTCCGTCTACAAGATCGTCTGGCGCTATATCTCCATCCGGGACGTCGTCCGCATATGCGAAGCGATCCTGCCGGTGACCGCCCTGCTCATCCTGGCCCGCTATCTCGCGCCCCAACGGCTCGCGATGCTGCGCCTCCCCATCAGCGTCATCGTCCTCGAATTCCTGCTGGTGATCCTGGGGACGACGGGGGTCCGGATGATCCGCCGGATCACGCTCGAGTCGACCCGGCGCGACAGCCTGACGCGCCGGCGGAACGGGGCCGTGAAGCGGGTCCTCCTCATCGGGGCGGGAGACGCGGGGAACATGGTGGCCCAGGAGCTGGGCCGGCGGGGCGACCTGGGGCTGGAGGTCGCCGGCTTCGTCGACGACGATCCCGAGAAGCGCGACAAGGCCATTCAAGGGATCCGGATCCTGGGGACCACCGCCCGGATCCCCGAGATCGTCCCGCGCCTGATGATCGACGAGGCCATCATCACCATCGCCAACGCCTCCTCTCAGGACATCCGCCGGATCGTCGACCTGTGCAAAGGCGCCGGGATCACGGTCCGGATCGTCCCCGGGCTGTTCGAGATGCTCGATGACCGCATCAAGATCACCCGGGTCCGGGAGATCAACATCGACGACCTCCTGGGCCGGAACGTCGTCGACATCAAGACCCACCTTCCCGACGTCGAGAAGCAGTACCGGGGGAAGCGCATCCTGGTGACGGGGGCCGGAGGGTCCATCGGAAGCGAGCTGTGCCGACAGCTCTGCGCCTACGAGCCCGGCGAGCTCATCCTCATCGACAAGGACGAGAACAGCATCTTCGAGATCGACAGCGAGCTCCGGCACGGGACCCGCGGCCTGCGCGTAACGCCGATCATCTCCAATATCAAGAACGCGGAGCGGCTGGAGACCGTCTTCTCCCGGTTCATGCCGGAAGTCGTCTTCCACGCGGCGGCGCACAAGCACGTCCCGCTCATGGAATTCAACGTCAGCGAAGCCGTCCTGAACAACGTCATGGGGACGATGAACGTGGCCCGGGCGGCCGACCGGCACCTCGTCGAGAGCTTCATCTTCATCTCTTCGGACAAGGCCGTCAACCCGACGAGCGTCATGGGGGCCACCAAGAAGATCGGCGAGATCTTCGTCCAGGCCGTCGCCGCCCCGAGCGCGACGAAGTTCGCCTGCGTCCGGTTCGGGAACGTCCTGGGGAGCCGGGGGAGCGTCGTGCCTCTCTTCCAGAAGCAGATCGCCCTGGGCGGTCCCGTAACGGTGACCCACCCCGACGTCCGGCGCTATTTCATGTCGATCGCGGAGGCGGTGTCCCTCATCATCCAGGCCGGCTCGATCGGGACCAACGGCGAGATCTTCGTCCTCGACATGGGGAAGATGATCAAGATCGACGACCTGGCCCGGGAGCTCATCCGGCTCTCGGGGTTCAAGGACGGCGACATCGAGGTCCGGTACACCGGGCTGCGGCCGGGCGAGAAGCTCTATGAAGAGATCATGATCGACAGGGAGCGGGCCAAGGCCACGCGATTCGAAAAGATCTACGTCGCGCCTCCGGAGCCGTACCGCAACGGCGACCTGCAGAAAAAGCTCGAAGACCTGATCCAGGTCGCGGAAAAGGGCCAGGAGGCGGAGATCATCCGCCATTTCCGGGAAATGGGCATCGGCTACCAGGGGGCCTGGCGCGGCGGGGTCGCTTAGGCCCCGGGCAGAGGACGGCCGAGAGGAACCCGTGCCCCACCGGACAAGGTCTCTCATCCTCTCTCTCGCTCTGGCGGTCTACGCCGCGGGCGCTTATCTCTTCTACGTCACGTATGTTCCCCTGGTCGGTCCCTTCCAGGCGGTCTTCCTGCCGGTCCTCGCCGCGGTTCTCGTCATCACCCTCATCGATGCCCGAAAGGGCACCCTCCTCTTCATCGCCCTCTTCCCCCTCGTCAACGGCCTGCCCTATTTCTTCAAGCTCTACGAGCCCCTGCCCATGGCGCCGGCGGCGCTCGTCCTCTTCCTGTTCTTTTTCGGGGGCTGGCTCGGATCGCTCCTCTTCCGCGGCCCGAAGCCTTCTCCGAACGCCCCCCTCTTCAGGCCCCTTGTGCTGTTCGCCGCCCTCGCCGCCCTTTCGGGCCTGGTCGCCTTCTGGCGCTACGCCAATTTCGCCCCCTTCCGGAGCGACCATATCTATGAGCTGATCACCAACGCCCATGGCGTCTCCGCGGGCGGGGCCCTCATGAGCGTCGTCTTTTGCACCCTGAACTATCTGACCGGGATCGCGTTCCTGATCGTCGCTTATAACACGTTCAGGTCCGGGAAGGATATGGGCTCCGTCCTGGCCGCCGTCGTTATCGGCGCCTGCGTCACCGTATCCTTCGGTTTCCTCCAGCATTTCGGGCACCTGAGTCTCGGGAACAACCCCACAAGCATCCGACAGGGTCTCGTGAACGGCACGCTGAAGGATGCGCTCTCTTTTGGGACGTATCTTGCGATGGTCATCCCTCTCCTCCTGGGGATCGCCCTGGCCAGGCGGGGGCTCGTGCGGGTCCTGGCGTTCGCAACCCTCCTCTCGGCCGCGTACGTCCTCTTCTTTACGGGTTCGAAGAGCGGCCTGCTGGGCCTTCCGGTCTCCCTGGGCGTTTTCGCCCTGATGAACGTGCGTGGGGCCCGCCCTGACAGGGGGGAGGCCGGAGCCCGGTCCTGGAAGAACGTCCACTGGTCGTCGTGGGCGGTCGTCCTGGTGATCCTGGCCCTCGTCGCCAACGGCGTCATCTTCCGCAAGGCGTTGTTCGAAAAGGCCGCGACCTCGCGGACGTCCTTCCGGCTCAAAGCGATGTTCCAACAGGAGTCGATGACGGGCGTCCTGCGGGGCCGGGCCGACGTTCTCTGGAAGCTGGCCCTCCCGATGATCCGGGATTATCCCCTGACCGGGCTCGGAACGGGGAGTTTCATCATCGAGGTTTCGAACTACGCGAAGAAGCTCGGGGTCACCAAGCGCGTGCCGGAATCGGCGGAGAATTATCTCCTCCAGGTCGCCACGGAGACGGGGCTCATCGGGGTGGCCCTCGTTCTCTGGGCCTTCTTCGAGCTCGTAAAGCAGATGAAGAGAAGCGTCTCGGCCTCCGCCCCCGCCTCCGGGGAAAGGTGGATCGTCACGGGGGCCGTCGCGGGGATCGTCTCCTATCTCCTCGCGCTCCAGGTCCACACATACATAGGGAGCTTCGAGATCAAGTACTTCTTTTGGCTCCTTGTTGCGATCGTTCTGGCCGCCGGGCGCACGCCGTCCGCCCCCGGCTATAGCGATGGCGCCGGCCGCCCGTCAAAGCCCTGGTTCCGGCGGCTGGCCGTCGCCGGGCTCGTCCTCTATGGCGCCGCCCTCCTCTGGAATTCGACCCGCTCGCTCTCCCTGGAAAGCCGGACCCGGGAATTCGGCCTGCGCCAGGATTTCGGATTCTCCCGGATGGAGAAGACCCTGGACGGCCGGGCTTTCCGCTGGACCGGCCGCCATGCCGGGACGGCCCTCCGTGTGGATAAGCCTTCGGTCCTGATCCCCCTCCAGGCCGCCCATCCGGACATCGGCCGGAACCCGGTGAAAGCCAGGGTCCTCGCGATCCGGGGTCTTTTCAGGCACAAGCGTATCATCGGCGAAGCGGTCCTCCGCGACGCAGATTGGAAAGCCTTCGAATTTTCGCTCGCGCCGGAGCTCGGACAGGACATCCTCCTTCTTATCGAGGTCGACAGGACCTGGAATCCGTGGAAAACGCGGAAGATCCGGGATGCCCGCGATCTCGGCGTCGCCGTCGGGAAGATCGCCTTCCGCTGATTCCCTCCCGCCGGCCGACAGCCGTCCCTAATTTCTCCCCCGGTCGTTCCTCCAAGGGAGGATCTGCGTTCTCCGGCGCGGATGGGACGGCCGGGCCCCGGGTCTCGCCCGCCACGGGAAGGCTCGTTCGCAGGAACGACGAAAAAACCTCGAGAAGTGAGAAATTTTCGGCGTCTCCACCGTCATTAATCAATAAAAGCCTCTATGATGCGCCCCAGCGCCGCGGGAAGGAGGGAGCGTGACGACGGAATTCGTTCTGAAGTTCGCCGGCGTCTTCTTCGGAGTCCTGGCCAGGACCTTGCTCCCCTGGCTGAGAAAGCTCCGGGACCGCCGGGCCCTGAAGTTCGACCGGCGGTACATCCATGCGGCCGCGGCCTCGCTCGCCATCGGCTTCATCCTGACGCTCGTCATCTTCCCCCAGGGGCCCGCCCCCTCCGGCGGGGGCCCCGGTTTCGAAGCCTACTTCAAGCTTTTCTGCCTGGCGTTCGGGTTCGGATTCGGCTGGAACGGGATCGTCGTCGAGGGCGGCCAGTGGGCGCGGCCGGATGAAATGAAGGACGGCGCCGAAATGCGGGTCGGGAGGCGGGCATGAGCGACGCCTTCGGGCACGGAATGGGCTGGCTCCCGGATCACCCGGATCTCCGCGATTATACGATCGGGACGGCGGAGGTCAGGAAGATCTTTGCGGGACGGGAGGCCGCAGCGCGAGTCCCGGGGTCCCGGAAGCCCGCCGCGGCGCCCCCTGGGGCGATCGACCTCCGCGATTGGTGCCCGCCGGTGGAGGACCAGGGGCGGCTCGGATCGTGCACGGCCAACGCCGGCGTCGGGGTCATCGAGTACTACGAGAGGCGGGCCTTCGGCCGGCACCTCGAAGCCTCGCGGCTCTTCCTCTACAAGGTCACCCGGAACCTGATGAAGCTCAAGGGGGATACCGGCGCCACCCTCAGGTCGACCATGGGAGCGATGGTCCTCTTCGGCGTCCCGCCCGAGGAGCATTGGCCCTATTCCGATGCCGGGGAGGCTTTCGACCGCGAGCCCCCGGCCTTCTGTTATGCCTTCGCCCAGAATTGCCAGGCCGTCAAATATTACCGTCACGACCCGCCGGGGAGCCCGGCGCAGGAGGTCGTCGCCCGCGTCAAATCCGGGCTCGTCGCGGGGCACCCCGCCATGTTCGGATTCTCGGTCTACGATTCCATCGCCCAGGCCGACGCGACGGGCCGGATCCCCTTCCCCGGCCCGCGGGAGCGGATCGAGGGCGGGCACGCCGTGGTCGCGGTCGGGTACGACGACAGGATGCGCATCGAGAACGCCGGGAGTGGGGCGAAGGAGCTCCCGACCGAGGGCGCCTTCCTCATCCGGAACTCCTGGGGCGCCGCCTGGGGCGAGCGCGGCTACGGCTGGCTGCCCTACGCGTACGTTCTCCGGGGCCTCGCCGAGGACTTCTGGAGCGTGCTCAAGAAGGAATGGATCGACACGGGCGAATTCAGCTGAGCGGCAGGGTCGGCTCCGGCACAGCGCCGGCGCCACGAACCCTGTAATCCGGAGAAGGCCCTTTATTTTCCTCCCCAAATGGGTTACAAGTTATTCCGGACCTTCTATGGCGAACGAGAAAAGACCTCTGGTAACGGTGGTGATGGCTTGCCGCAATGCGCAGGGGTCCGTCGGGCGGGCTCTGCGGAGCCTGCTCGACGAATGGTCGATCAAGTCCTGCGAATTCCTGATCGTCGACGGAGGGAGCACGGACAGGACGCGGCAGGAGGTCGAGGAACTGATAAATCCCCCCACCCCCCCTTTTAACAAAGGGGGGTCTTCATCTCCGCCCGCACCCCCCTTTTATAAAGGGGGGAATCCATCTCTCCCCAACCCCACTTTTAACAAAGGGGAGGCTGGGGCAAGTCCATCACCCCCCTATGGAAAGGGGGACGCTAGGGCAGGCCAGTTACCCCCCTTTGCAAAAGGGGGGGCTGGGGGGGATTTCTTGAATGACGACGTGCTCTGGTTCGCGTCCTCCCGCGGGACATGGGTGCGCGAGGCCCGGGAAGGGGACCGGTACGATTGGAACCCTCCCGTCGGGGGGCGGCGGCGTCCGGTCATCCGCATCATCGACAACCCGTTCCACGTTGCCTCCCGGGGCCTGAACATCGGGATCCTGGAGGCCCGGGGAGCCTATATCGCCCGGGCGGACGCAGGGGCCACCTACGCGCCCGGCTACCTGAGGCGCTGCGTCGAGCTCCTCGAACAGAAGGAGGCGGCCAACGCGGGCGGCATCGAAGTCCCCGTGGCCGGGAGAGGGCGCCTCGGGCAGGCCCTCGCCCTGGCTATCCGCCATCCTCTGGGAGGCCGGCCGGCGAAGCCCGGGTACTCCGGATATGCGGAGAGGGCCGAGTCGGGGACGTACCGGAGGAAGCTTTTCGACGAGATCGGTCTTTTCGACGCCGGGTCGAGGGGCGATGAAGCCTCCGAGATGAACGTCCGCATCGTTCTGGCCGGCCGGAAGATCTGGGTGGACGGCGGCCTGAAGGTCTTCCGCGAGGTCCCGCCGACGCTCGGGGCGCTGGCCGGACGGTATTTCCGGCTCGGGAGGGGACGCGCCCGGACGGCCAAGAAGCACCGGGCGTTCACGAGCTGGCGGCAGATCGCCGCGCCGCTTCTCATCGCCATGATGGGATTCTCCATCGTCCGCAGCTTCAAGGCCCCTATGCATCTGCTGTTCTTCGCGGCCTACGCGGCGAGCATGCTCGCGGCGGCCCTCGCCGGGCCCGCGCCGGAGGATCCGGGCACGTCCGGCTTCGAGACGCGCCTCGTCGCGGCGGCGGCCCTCATGACCATGCAAGTGGCCTGGGGCGCCGGATTCCTCTGGGGCCTCACGGCCGATTGGTGACATGGGCGCCAAAAGGAAGCGGACCCCCCGGGAGAGGACGCGGCAGGCGCTGGCCGTCATCGTCGCCGCGGGATTCACGGCCCTCGCCTTGTGGCTAAGCCTCAGGGGCGTCGATTGGGCGGCGGTCGGCAAGGCTCTTGCCGGAGCGGATTACCTGCTCGTGGCGACGACAGTCGCCCTCTCTCTCTTCGGCGTCAACGTCCTCGGCCGGCGCTGGCGCATCCTGCTGGCTCCCAGGATCCGCCCGTCCCTCGGGCGGCTCTTCCGTTGGAACATCCTTTCGCAGTTCGCGAACATCGTCATACCGGCCCGGACGAACGAGCTCTTACGCGTCTGGCTGACGAGCGTCGAAGGCGGGACGGCGGCGGGCTTCGCCCTGGGAACCATCGCCGTCGAGCGGGTCTTCGATTTCGCGGTCTTCGCGGCCGCGTTGATAGCGGGGCCCGCGGTTTTCGGCCTGGGGAAGGGGATCTTCCCGCCGGCCGCCGGATTCGCGGTCGGCGCCCTGGCCCTGGCAAGCCTGGCCGTGCTCGTCGGGCTCGTCGTTCGACCCGCCGTATTTCTCAAGATGGCCGAGCTCGTCTCCCGCATCCTGCCGTCTCCCTGGCGGGCGAAGGTGAACGCGTTTCTCGGGCACGCCGCCGACGCCTTCACGCCCCTCCGGGACGTCAGGGTCGCGGCCGCGGTCTTCCTCTATACGGCGTTCCTGCTCTTCCTCCAGCTCGCGATGATGGTCGTCATGTTCCGCGCCTTTCACCTCGATCTCTCCTTCGGGGCCGCGCTGTTCACGACCTTCGCCCGGTCGATCGCCAACATCCCGCCGGCCGCCCCCGGCAGGATCGGCATCTTCGAAGTCTCGATCATCGCCGCCTTGGCCGCTTTCGGCATCCCCAGGAGCGAGGCGCTCGGCCTGGCGATCGTCCTTCACCTCGTCGCCCATATTCCCAGGATCGCCCTGGGCGCGATATTCCTGAGCGTGGAACCGGTCCCGATCTTCGCGCCTTCCAGGGTCATGAAAGACATCGGCGCCTCCCGGGACGCGGACGCGGGCGGGGGCCTCCGGCCCGAGGGAGATCCTCCCCGGCCCAGGCCGATTCCCTGAATCGCCTTAACACGGGCCGGAATTCGTGTTATAAAACCCGGGGAAGGGTCACATGAACGTCGCGATCATCGGCGCCCGGGGTCAGCTGGGCCGGGAGCTGGCTAAGGTCTTCGGCCCGGGATGTATCCCGCTCGATGTCGGCGAGGTCGATATCTGCGAACCCGTCCGCCTGCGCGAGGCCCTGGACGCCTGCGGACCGGATATCGTCATCAATACGGCCGCCTTCCACAACGTCCCCGAGTGCGAGAAGAGCCCGGACCGGGCCTTCGCGGTCAACGCCGTCGGGGTCAAGAACCTTCGCGACGCCTGCCTGGGCATCGGGTCGGGGCTGGTCCAGGTCAGCACGGATTACGTCTTCGACGGCACGAAGGGCGCCCCGTACACCGAAGAGGACGCCCCCTGCCCGGTCAACACCTACGGCGTCAGCAAGCTCGCCGGCGAGTTCTTCGCCCGGCAGGTCCCCGTCCACCACGTCATCCGCCTCTCGAGCCTGTTCGGGATCGCGGGCTCGGTGGGCAAGGGCGGGGCGAACTTCGTCAAGCTCATGCTCGCCGCCGCCCGGACGAAAGACCGGGTCTCCGTTTCCTCCAACATCGTCTCGAGCCCGACCTACGCCGTGGACGCCGCTGTCCGGATCCGGGAGATCGTCGAGTCCGGAGCGCCCCCGGGCATTTACCATGTCTCGAACGCCGGCGACTGCAGCTGGCACGATTTCGCGGCCGAGATCTTCCGGCGGATAGGGACCTCGATCCGGCTGGAGAGGCGCGTTGAGACGCCGGAGCTCGAGGGCGGCTTGCGGCGGCCGCTCAACACGTCGCTCCGGAGCCTCCGCCGCCCCCCTCTCCGGACCTGGCAGGAAGCGCTCGAGGACTATCTCCGGGAAGAAGGCGCCCTCCGCCCGTCCCCGACGAGGTGAGCGGCGAAGACCATGGGAATTCTGGGAAAAGGGGTCGATTTCCGGAAGCTGGCCGAAGCGGGCTCGGTCGGGCTCATCCTGCCCTCGTCGATCGCCGTGGGCCTGTTCTTCGGCTACATGCTCGATAAGTGGCTCCACACGGAACCGTGGATGCTCTTGATATTCGTGGTGCTCGGCATCATTTCGGGCCTCCTGAGCCTGTACAGGGCAATGAGAAAATATATGTGATCTCGAAGCGCAGGCTGAAGCCTGCGGCTACATTCCCGGACCCGATTTCGCCCGGCCCGCTCTTTAAGCGGATTCTTCATCGAGCCTCTCGTCTCGCCTGCCTCGCTCATCGCTCCTCAGACGCAGGCTAAAGCCTGCGGCTACAAATCACGCTCGTCTCGCCCGTCTTGCCTGTCTCGCTTGTCTCGCTCTTTATAATCCGATTCTTCATCGAGCCTCTTGTCTCGCCTTTCTAGCCCGTCTCGCTTGTCTCGCTTTCCTGGTATATACTATTTCCTGACCAAGGTCCGGACCATGAACGCGACAGACCCGCTCGAAGAGGCCATTCTCCGCCGCATTCCGCTGGAGATCGCGGCCGCGGGGACGCTCATGGGACTCCTGGCCCTGCCGTTCTTCGGAGCGCATACGGCCCTTTTCGTCGCCGCCGGGGCCTTCCTGGCCGCTCTGGGATTCCTCTGGATGAAGACCGCGCTGACCCGCGTCCTCATCCGGGGGCGGAAGGGGGCCCTCAGGTCCGGGGCCCTGGTTTATGGGGCCCGGCTCGTCTTGATTTGCGCCGTCTTTTTCCTTATAATTCGGTTCTTTCCGGGGCGAATTCTCGCCTTTGCGGCGGGTTTTTCGGCCCCCGTCCCGGTATTCTTGTTCGAGGGCATCTTTGCCCTCCGGCGAACGGAGAAATGGAAGAGCTAGAGCACAGCCTCGCCCTCGTCGAGCTCTTCAACAGGGCCTTCGGGAAGCCCCTGGCCGCCCTGCTGGGGCTCCTCGGGATCAGGACCGCCGACCCGGCCCGCCTCGTCCCCGACTACATCGTCATGAGCCTCCTCGCGGTCATCCTCCTCGCGCTCGTCTTCGGGCTCATGTCCCGGAAGCTCGACCTCGTCCCCTCGAAGCGGCAGAGCTTCCTCGAGCTCGTCTACGGGATGTTCGAGGGCCTGATCACGGACACCATCGGCCCGGAGGGGAAGAAGTACCTGCCCGTCATCGGGACGGTCGGCATCTTCGTCTTCACGGCCAATATGCTGGGCCTCGTCCCGGGCCTCATGTCCCCGACGAGCAAGCTCAACGTGACCCTGGGCTGCGCCTGCGTCGTTTTCGTCTATTACCACTGGCAGGGCATCAAGGCCCAGGGCGCCTTCAAGTATCTCAAGACGTTCGCCGGCCCCATCCCGGCCATGGCCCCGCTCATGTTCCCGATCGAGGTCATCAGCCACTTCTCCCGGCCCGTTTCGCTCTCGATGCGGCTTTTCGGCAATATCTTCGCCGAGGACCTGCTCATCGTCATCATCGCCTCGATCATCCCCTTCGTCCTTCCCCTGCCGTTCATGGCCCTGTCCATTTTCACGGCGGTGATCCAAGCCTTCGTCTTCGTCCTGCTCTCCTGCATCTACCTGGCGGGAGCCGTCGCGCACGAAGGAGAACATTAATCCGTCAAGGAGCATAGAGATGAGAAGATTGAAATCCCTCGGTCTGGCCCTGGCCACCCTCGCCCTCGGGAGCGCCCCGCTCCTGGCCCAGGAGGCGACGGGGGGCCCGGCCAAGGCCTCGCTCTTCCGGGTGTCCATCATCGTCGGCGGGGCCGTCATCACCCTGGCCGTCATCGCCGGCGCGATCTGCCAGTCCAGGGCCATCAGCGCGGCCTGCGAGGGGATCTCCCGCAATCCCGGCGGCGCCCCGCATATCCGCTTCCTGCTCATCTTCGGGCTCGTCCTCATCGAAACGCTGGTCATCTACGCCCTGCTCATCACGATCATCATCCTCATGGTCCAGTGGAACAAGTACCCGGGGATCTGAGCGGCGTCCGCCGCCCCGCGCCCGAACGGTGATGGCGATCTCCCTCTTCCGGATCATCGCGGCGTCGTTCAAGAGGTTCAACGACGATAAGTGCTGGACCTCGGCCATCGTCATCTCCTACTTCGCCTTCCTCTGCGCCATCCCGCTCCTGTCCCTGTTCGCCTATGTCTCGGCCAAGGTCCTGGGCAGCTCCGAGCTCGTCTTCCGCGGCCTGAACATCTTCAACGAGGAGTTCTTCGCCCACCTCGACCCGGCCTTCTTCCAGAAGCTCCAGGGGCTGGGGGATCAGCTGGGCAATCTCGGCTGGTTCGGCCTGGCCGGCTCGCTCGTCTCGGCGAGCTTCCTGTTCTCGTCGCTGATCTCGGCGATGAACCAGATCTTCCGGACGAAGTACCACAAGTCGTTCTTCTACAACCGGCTGATGGAATACGTCCTCATGGTCATCATCGGCGTCATGATGTTCCTCTCGCTCGCCATCACGGCCGTCTGGACCGCCCTCCAGCGGAGCATCCGTTCGAGCGCCCTCGTCGCCGACTATCTCAATCCCGAGGTCCTGGGGCTCGTCAACAACGTGTTCATCCAGTACATCCTCCCCTACGCCCTGACCTTCATCGTCTTCTTCACGCTCTACAAGCTCATCCCGGAGGTCAAGGTCCACACGAAGAGCGCCCTGATCGCCGCCGCGGTGTCCGCCGTGCTCTGGGAGGCGTTCAAACGGGGCTTCGCCTTTTATGTGGCCAATTTCTCGGCCATCGGGATCGTCCTGTCCAAGCTCCTCGCGGGGACGCTGACCTCGATCATCTTCTTCCTTCTCTGGATCTCCTTCTCCCTGACCATCCTGCTCTGGGGGGCGGAGCTCGCCGCGGTCCTCAACGAAAGGGAGGAAGCCCATGCCGCGTAAGACAGGTCTCGAACTGACCGTCCGGGAGCTCGCCGGGCGGCTCGGCTGCCCCTTCGCGGGCGACGGCGACGCTCGCCTCACGGGGGTCGGGAGCCTGGAGGGGGCGAAGCCGGGCGATCTCGTCTTCCTCGCCCATCCGAAGCATCGCACCGCTCTCGACGCGAGCCGGGCGTCGGCGGCCCTCATCCCCGAGGGAGAGGATTACGGGCGCATCCCGGTCATCAAAGCCCCGGACCCGCACCTGGCCTTTGTCAGGGCGGTCGAGCTCTTCTACGAGCCCGTCCGGCCCGCGCCGGGGGTCCATCCCTTGGCCGCGGTCGCGCCCTCGGCGAAGATCGGCCCGGGGGTATCGATCGGGCCCCTGGCCTGGATCGGCGAGGACGCGGAGATCGGGGCGGGCGTCGTCATCCATCCCCTGGCCGCCGTCTACCCGGGCGTCCGGATCGGCGAGGGCTCGGTCATCCACGCCCACGCCTCCGTCCGCGAGGGGACGGTCGTCGGCCGGCGCGTCATCATCCACGACGGCGTCGTCCTCGGCGCGGACGGGTTCGGGTTCCTCAAGGCGTCCGACGGTCGGCGCGTCAAGATCCCCCAGGTCGGGCGGCTCGTCGTCGAGGACGACGTCGAGATCGGCTCGAACTCGGCCGTCGACCGGGCCGCGCTCGACGCGACCATCATCCGGAAGGGCGCCAAGATCGACGATCTGGTCATGGTCGGCCACAACGTGGAGATCGGCGAGAACGCCGTTCTCGTGGCCCAGGTCGGCGTCTCCGGGAGCTCCTCGGTCGGCCGGGACGCCATCCTCAGCGGCCAGGTCGGCATCGCCGACCACGTGGCCATCGGGGACGGCGCCGTGGTCGCGGCCAAGTCGGGCGTCACCAAGGACGTTCCGGCCGGGGCGATGGTCGCCGGGATCCCTCACGTCGACATCCGCGAGTGGCGGAAGTTCTGGGCCGCCGCCCCCCGCCTCTACGACCTCGTCAAGGAGGTCAAGAGGCTGAGGGAACGGGTGGAAGAACTCGAAAAGAAGCGGACTGGGGGAGACTAGCGTTTACCGGCGCGTTTCGCCGGCATTACGGATCTCGCGCGTCTCGCCTGTCCAGCCGTTTCGCCGGGCGAAAGCCGGGAACACAGCAATTGCCTGTAGCCGCAGGATTTAGCCTGCGCCGGAGAGCAAGACGCGGCCTGAAGGCCGCGGCCACATCATTTCGCGCGAGTCAAGCAAGATCATCGCGCCTCCCCCGCCGCCGCCTGTCCTTTTCGGGCGTACTCCTCGGATAGCGCGGGGTCCCCCAGGCGGCTGTAGAGGTCGGCGAGGAGAAAGTAGCCCAGGGGAAGATCGGCCTTGTCCGGTTTCAGCTCGATCCCTTTCTTGACCAGGTCGACGGCCTCCGCGTACCGCTCGCCCCGGTTGAGATGGATGCGGGCCAGGTAAAAATAGGTGAGCGGAAAGGCCGGGTCGGCCTCCAGGCACGCCTTCAGGTATTCGGATTCCTTCGTTTCGTTTCCGGTCTCCCGGTAGAGGCGGGAGAGATTGTACATCGCTTTAAAGTGCTTGGGGGAGATCTCGAGCTCCGTGAGGTACTCGGCCTCGGCCTCCCTCGGGAGCCCCCTCTTTTCGAAGAGCTGGGCCCGGTTGTAATGGGCGTTGGCGAGCTTGGGATTGAGCCGGAGGGCCTCTTCGAGGTGGCGCCCGGCGCCGTCGAGGTCGTCCCTGACGATGGCGATGGCAGCCAGAACGTTGTGGGAGCCCGCGGACTCGGCGTTCAGGGCGATGCACTTATCGAAATACGGGATGGCCTTGTCGTACTTCTTCTGGATGAAGTTCATGTTCCCGAGCATGAAGTAGAACTGGGAATCCACCACGCCCTTGGCCATATAGCCCAGGAGGAAGCGCTCCGCGTCGTCGTAAGCCCCCATCCCCTCGTAGGCCAGGGTGACGTTGATGGCCGCGAACGTGTCGTCGGGCTTCCGGCCGAGGACCTGCTGGAAATAGTCGATGGCCTCGCGGAACTTCTGCTGTTGGAAATAGATGTTGCCGAGGGTGAAATAGGCGTCCGTGATGTCCGGGTCGGACTCGATGATGCCGCGGATCATCGCGATGGCCTCGTCCGGCTTTCCCTCCATCCCCATCTCCCGGGCCCGGGAGAGCTCATTGAAGACGGCGATCTTCTCCTTGGGGTCGGCCAGCTTCCTCCCGGCGAGCTTGGCCGGGTCGGTGAACGAGCCGACGTAGCCGAGGGCCGACAGCTTCTCCCGTGTCTCCTCGTCGACCTTCGTCAGGTCGGTCTCGTAGGCGTTCTCTCCGGACCTCCGGATGAAGGATTCGGCCTCGGCGGAGAGCCTGTCATAGACCGACTTCTGCAGATAGACGAGATTCTTCTCCTCGCGCGGGTCGGCGGCGACATCGTAGAGCTCGGGAACGGGAGCCAGGATAAGCTTGTACCTCTCGTCCTGGACGGCTTTGAGGTCCGACCAACCGTAGTGGAACCGGGGATAGTAGGTCTCGCTGTAGGCCGGCGCCGGGGCCGTCCGGCGGGCGCCCGTGAAGGCCGGAACCAGGCTGTGCCCCTGGACCTGGGCCGGAACGGGGAGTCCCGCCATCTCGCAGACCGTCGGCAGGACGTCGGAAAGCCCTGCGACCTCGGAGGCGACGACGCCGCGGAATTTCGGATAGGGCGTGACGACGATCAGGGGAACGTGGATGGCCCCTTGATAGACGAAGAACCCGTGGGACTGCTCGGCGTGCTCGCCGAGGCTCTCTCCGTGGTCCCCGGCCAGGACGATCACCGTGTTGCGGTCGAGGCCGTTCGCCTCGAGGAGCTCCCAGAGCCGCCGGAGCTGGTCGTCGGCGAAGGCGATCTCTCCGAGATACGGATGGGCGGCGTACAGCTTGTCGTAAGGAGGGGGCGGGTCGTAGGGCGAATGGGGATCGTAGAGATGGATCCAGGCGAAGAACTTCCCGCCCTTGTTCCGCTCGAGCCAGGGCAGGGCCTCGGCCATGACCTCGTTGGCCGGTCTCTGGACCGTCCCGAGCGAGATCCGCTTGAACTTGCCCAGGTCGAAACTTGTCGAAGTAGGTGTCGAACCCCTGATCGAGGCCCCACTTGGAGTCCAGGACGTAGGCGGCGATGAAGGCCCCGGTCGCGTATCCCCTGTCCTTGAAGAGCTCGGCCATGGTGACCAGGGGCGAGGGGACGACGAACCCGCCGTTGTCCCGGACGCCGTGGAAGAGCGGGAGGGTGCCGGTCATGAGCGTCGTGTGCGACGGCAGGGTCAGGGGCGTCTGGGCGAAACAGCGCTCGAAACGGACCCCCCGCGAGGCGAAGAGGTCGATCGTCGGAGTTTCGACGTTCCGGAAGCCGTAACAGCCGAGCCTGTCGGCGCGGGTCGTGTCCAGGGTCACGAGGATGACGTTGAGGTCGCGGCCGCCGCGGAGCCGGCCGAAATCGGGGCCGCCGCGGGGACGGGCCAGATAGACCGCGACAGCGGCAAGGGCAAGCCCGGCGGCTGCCGCGGCGATGACGATCCGGCGCTTCAAGGTCATCTGTCGATGAAGGAATTCTATCACAGTCCGCGGCGTCCGTCTCGGGGGCCACAGAGCCGGCAGCCGCCCCGTAGCCGCAGGCTTTAGCCTGCGTCTTGGCAGGCGGCTTGAGCTTCAAATAGCGCGGGCTGAAGCCCGCGGCGACAGGTCGCGCGAGGCCCGTGCTTGGATGCAGCCTCAGGCTTTAGCCTGAGCGTCCTTTTGTTGTAGCCGCAACCTTCAGGTTGCGTCCTCGGCGCAGGCTAAAGCCTGCGGCTACAAACCATGAACGCGGGCTAAAGCCTGCGGCACCATTTTCGGGGGGCTTCGGGCCGGCATTCCTCATCGCCGACGGTCCCCGGAATCTGGAGAAGAACCGAAAAAAAAGGGCGGCGGGCCCGTTCGGCCCGCCGCCCGGAAGTTACGTTCGGGCCGGGACCGCGGGCCTTTTCCGGCCTCCGGTCCCGCCCGTTTCGCTAGTCTCGCGAGTCTCGTTTGTCTCGCTTGTCCCGCTCTTTAGAAAATGAGCCGGATGCCGACCCTGGCCCGCCGCGGCAGGACGATACCGTCCAGCTCGTGCCCCTGCGTCGACGGGGAGTATGTCGGGTCGTTCGGGTAATAATCATAGCCGAGCCTGGAGTACCACGAGGTGACCGTGTCGTCGTTGAAGACGTTGAAGACGTCGAAGATGAGACCCAGCCTGTACTTGGAAGCGATGTTGAAGATCTTCTCGATCCTCAGGTCGAGGGTCTTGGCCATCGGCAGCTGGTTGGCACCCCACTTCTCGGTGTTGAACGTGACCCGGCCCTGTTCGGTGGCGCTCTTCGACGTCCGGTACAGGGTCGTCCAGCGGTCCTGGGAGTTGACGTGGAAGTAGGCGTTCAGGGCGATGTCGAACGGCAGGATGTATGTCCCTGAGATCTTGATGAGGTGGTTGTAGTCGGCCGTGGTCCGCCCGTCCCGGTTGATCCAATAGTTCGGGTCTTCCTTGCCTCCGTAACCGATGTCCTCGCTCCCGCCCCAGTTGTCGATGGTCCCCGAGGTCTGGGAATAGACGTAGGAGGCCATCATCTGCCACCGGTTGGAGAAGCGCTTGTTGAACTGGAACTCGAGGCCCCAGAACTTCCGGTAAGGGTTGATCGTCAGGCCGAGGTTCGAATAGAGCCCCTGGAGCTTCTCCATGTTCCCGATGTGCCAGTCGGACGCGCCGCCGGAGGTCTTGCTGTAGAGGGTGAACGTCTGGTCGAGTTCGGGGACATAATAATCGACCGGTTCATAGGTCGCCAGAGCGTTGTAGGCGGTCTGGAAGTTATGGTAGCTGCGGTTGATGTAGGTGGCCGAGAAGGACGTGTCCTTGAACAGCTCCCGTTCCAGGCCGACCGAGAACTGCCGCATGAACGGGTGCTTGATGTCCGAGTCCATCTTGAAGGGCGTGTGAACGACCCTGGCATCGATGTCCTCGTACCAGAACTGGCCGTCCGCATCCCAATAGAGCTGCTTCCAGTCCGCGATGCCCGGGCTTGTCCGGTCGAAATTGTAGGAATACATGCCGTCCGTGAATTCGCCCCAGTGGGCCTTCAGGACGGTCGTCTTGTCGCCGAGGAGGTCGAAGGTGAAGCCGAGGCGCGGGGCGACACGGGAGGACTTGTAAACCGTCCCCGAGACCCCGTCCATCTTCCCCCGGAGCTGGCTGGCCCGGACGCCGATGCTGACGTTCAGGCGATTCGTGACCTGCCAGGAATCCTGGACGAAGCCCTCGAACCGGAGCATCGTGTCCTTGATGAGGTAGCCCTCGTACTGGTAGGCGCTGTAGTTGCCGTAGTAGCCGTAGCCCCAATAGTCGTAATAGCGCATGTGGTTCGCGCCCGTATAGGCGAACGCGTCCCGGACCTTGGACCGCTCGAACTCGACGCCGAACTTGAAGTCGTGGCTGCCCTGGATGAACTTCTCGGCGTAGTGGGTCAGGCTGACGTTGGCCTGGAACCGCGAACGGTCATGCTCGGCCCAGCTGCCCCAGTTGTATAACTTCCAGCCGGTCTCGTCGAAATCGGGGGTGCTGGGGTCATCGTTCCAGAACCAGTGCATCGCGGTGTCCCGACCCGTCCTCGGCTCGAGGTTGTAGTAGCCGCTGAAGTAGGCCGCCTTGATGTCGAAGAACGTCGAAGGACTGAAGATATGGGTCATGGTGAAGTTGAGGACGTGCTCGGGATCGATCTGGTCCCGCGTGGCGTCAGGCATGACATACGCGTCGGCCCCCCGGTAGGTTCCATTGTAATCATCGTATTCGCCCGAAAAGGTGGCGGTCGTCTTCCTCGAAAGCTGGGTCGACAGTTTCAGGAAGAAGCGGGGCTGTTTATAGTCCTGGGCTTCGCGAAAGCCCGTGACCCAGTCCTGGGAGCGGTACCACTGGGCGCCCGCGAAGAACCAGAGCTTGTCCTTGATGATGGGGCCGCCGAGGTGGGCGTTGGCGTCCAAGAGGCCCGAAAGCGGAGAGGTGATGTTCGGCCAGTCCTTGACATAGGCACCGTTGTTCTCCGTCCCCCAGAAGGACCCTCCGGGGAACGTGCCTTCGAGCACGCCCTCCCGGGCCGGATGCCCCTGGAAATCGAGCTCGACGTGGCCGGAGAAGTCGTTGCCCCCGGACTTGGTGACGGTATTGAATATGACGCCGGTGAAGTTCCCGTACTCGGCGGGCAGGCCGACGCCCATGATCTTGGCCTCCTCGATGATGTTGTAGTCGAGGAAGACCCAGGCCGTCCCGCCGGCGGGGTCGCCGACGCCGACGCCGTCCATCTGCCAGGAGATGCCGCGGCCGTAGCCGGCGCCGTAGGCGACGCCCCAATTGACCGCGGGCGCCAGCTCAACGAGGTCGGCCGAGAACTGGTTGTTCGGGATGTTCCGCAGGATCTCGTTGCTCAGGGTTACCGACGCGGTCTCGGTGGATTTGACGTCCACGGTCGGCGTCTTGGCGATGACCGTGACCTCCTCCTGGACCGTGGCCGGCTTCAGGACCATGTCAACCGACAGGGTCGTCGTCGTCGTCAGCCGGATGTTCTCGCTGATGACCGTCCCGAAGCCCTGGAGCTCCGCCTTGACAGCATAGACACCGGGCGGAAGCGCCGGAAAGCGGAACCCGCCCTGCCCGTCAGAAACGGCCGTCCGAGCGCCCATCAGCTTGTCGCTTGTGAGCGTCACTGTTGCGCCGGGAAGGGCGTTGGCCTCTTCATCCGTCACTTTTCCGATGATGGCACCGGTCTCCCGGGATTGGGAGAACAGGGCCGGAGAGAGGACGATGAGGAGCGCGGCGAGTGCAATGATCGATCTTAATTTCACTCTAAACCTCCTTCGCTGATTGGATCCAAAAAGACATTGAGCTCCGGATGACGCGGGAGATCCGCCATTATCACCTCCTCTCGATGTCAAACGGGGCAAGAATACTTACCATTATTTATGATTTTAACAACAGAGGCGGTCCGGATACAAGGGGGTTCCAAAAAATTGGAAAAATCGGAGCGGCGGCGGCTCAAACGTGCTTGGCGATCATCTGATCGAGCGTCGCCTTGGGGACGACCCCGACGATCGTCTCCTTGACCTCGCCGCCCAGGAACAGGATGAGGGTCGGGATGCCCATGATGCCGTATTTCTGCGGCGTCGCGGGATTGTCGTCGACGTTGAGCTTGACGACCTTGAGCTTGCCCGCCCGCTCGGCGGCGATGGCCTCGACCGCCGGGGCGATCATCCGGCACGGTCCGCACCACGGCGCCCAGAAATCGACGAGCACGGGGACCGCGGACTTCAGCACGTCCTGCTCGAACGTCGCGTCCGAGCCCTGCAGGATCTCATCGGACATGGCCCTCTCCTCTCCTCGAATTCAGGCTCCGGGTATAGAGCCTGATATAGCTCCCGGCGGACGGCCCCCAGGAAAAATCCTTGCGGAAGCCCGCGGCCATGACCCGGCGCCAGATCTTCGGATGGCCGAACAGGTCCAGGGCCTCCCGCAGGCTTTCCGTCAGGGCGAACGGCGTGAATTCGTCGAAGACGAAGCCGTCGCCCAGCGGCGGGGACGAGCCCACGGGCTCGACGGTCTCCCGGAGACCGCCGGTCGCCCGGACGACGGGCACCGTCCCGTAGCGGAACGCATAGAGCTGGGTCAGGCCGCAGGGCTCGTAGAGGGACGGCGCGAGAAGGATGTCGGAGCCCGCGATAACCTTATGGCTGAGCGCCGGGCTGATCTCGAAGCGGACCGCGACTCGGTCCGGGCGGCCGGCCCGGAGCGCCCGGAAAACGTCCTCGTAGGCTTCGTCGCCCCGCCCCTGGACCACCAGGCCGAAATCGAGCTCCCGGAGGGCCGGAGCGGCTTCCCGGAGGAGGCCGAAACCCTTGTGCCGGGTGAGATAAGAGGAGATCCCGACGACCGGCATCCTCTCCGGCAGGGAGAGGCCGAATTCCTTGAGGAGATCGCGCCGGCATTCCCGCTTCCCGTCGGGGGCGGCGGGCCCGTAATTGGCCGTGATGAACGGGTCGGTCCCCGGGTCCCATTCCTCGGTGTCGATGCCGTTGCGGATGGCGTGAAGGGCGAGGCCCTGGCTCTTCAGGATCTCGGCAAGGCCCGGCCCCTGCTCGCCGGCAAGGATCTCCTTCCGGTATTCCCGGCTGACGGTGTTGACGGCGTCGGCGAAGAGGACGCCGGCCTTGAGGAAATTGAACTTCCCGTCGAACGCGAGCCGGCAGGCGGCGAAGTCGTTCCAGGTCAGGCCGGCGAGGGACATGGAATCCGCCGGGAACTCCCCCTGGTAGGCGACGTTGTGGAGGGTCAGGACCGAGGCTGTCGTCCGGAACAGCGCCCGCGCCGCGTACCGGGTCTTGAGAAGGACGGGGATGAGGGCGGCGGGCCAATTGTTGCAGTGGATGATGTCGGGAGCCGTCCGGGCGCGGGACATGTATTCCAGGACCGCCCGGCTGAAGAACGCAAAGCGCTCATCGTTGTCGAGGTAGGCGCCCTTGGACGGGCCGTAGATGTGCTCCCGATGGAAATACCGGGGGCAATCGATGAGGTAGAGGTCGGCCCAGCCGAGCTCGGCCCGGTGAACGGCGGCCCGGACCTTGTCGCGGCCGACGGGAACGGCAAGATTCGCGAGGACGGGCACCTTCGACAGGGAATCGACGCCGGGCTGGCGGTACAGGGGCATGTACAGGGAGACTTCGACCCCGCGCGCGGCGAGGGCCTTGGGCAGGGATGCCGCGACGTCGGCCAGCTCCCCGGACTTGGCATAGGGCGCAACCTCGGGGGTTACGAAGGCAACGCGGAGCTTCCGCTTCGTCCTCACGGCCCGATGATACGGGCGACGGGCGGAAATGTCAATTTGGCAGGCGACGGCGCCTACTCCGCCCAGCCGAGCTTCTCCTTGACCACGTCGAAATAGCCGCGGGCGGGCGACGAGACGAGCCTGAGCTCGAGGGGCGAGGAGCGGACCGTGATCTCGTCGCCCTCTTCGAGGGGAGCGCCGCGCTGGCCGTCGAGGCTCATATAGACCTCCTCGCCGTCGGTCAGCAGGCGGAGCCCGATGACCGAATCCGCCGCGACGACCATCGGCCGGAAGGTCAGCGTATGCGGGCAGATCGGGGACAGGACGAGGGCCGGGACGTTGGGATGGACGATGGGCCCGCCCGCCGAGAGAGAATAGGCCGTCGAGCCGGTCGGCGTCGAGACGACGAGGCCGTCGCCCTTGAGGACCGCGACCTCGTGCCCGTCGATGCGGATGGCGATCTGGATCATCCGGGCCAGGGCCCCTTTGTTGATGACGACGTCATTGAGGCAGTGGTGGACCGCCCGGCCGCGGCGCGCCTGGATGAACCGCCTCTTCCCGACGTAACCGTCCGCGCCGCCGAGCAAAGCCTCGAGCATCGGAAGGGCCTCGGCGACGGGGATCTCGGTCAGGAATCCGAGGCGGCCGAGGTTGACGCCCATCACGGGGACGTCCGCGACGGCCGCGGGCGGAGCGATGCTGAGAAGGGTCCCATCGCCGCCGAGGACGACGACGAGGTCCGCTCTCAGAGGGAGCTTGCCTCGGGGGACGCCTCCCCGCCGGCCGAGCTTTTCCGCCGCGGCGCCCTCGAGGACGCAGGCGACGCCGCGGCCCTCCAGGAACCCGACCAGGTCCCGGAGGATGTCCGCGACGCCCGGGGCGTGCGGCTTGATGACGAAACCGACCCTGCGGATCTTATTCATCGGTGACGACCTCCCTGATGAGCGCCGCCAGGGCTTCCGGCCCGGGCCCGGCGCCTTTCCGTGAAAAGCGGGCGAGGAACTCGACGTTCCCCGTTCGTCCCCGCGTCGCGCTCCGGACGAGACCGCCGAGGACGAAGCCCGATTCCTCCGCCCCCCGGATGACCCTTTCGAGGACCTCCGCCCGGACGGCCGGGTCCCGGACGATGCCCCCCTTCCCCACCTTGGACGGCAGGGCCTCGAACTGCGGCTTGATGAGGACCACGAGAACGCCTCCGGGAGCGAGGACCGCCTTGAGGGCGGGGAGGATCTTCAGCACGGAGATGAACGAGACGTCCATGGAGACGATCTTCGGAGCGCGCGGAAAGTCGGCCGGGACGAGCGAACGGGCGTTCTTTTCGACAAGGACGACGCGCGGATCGCCGCGGAGCTTCCAATCGAGCTGTTTCGTATCCACGTCCACCGCGTAGACCAGGCGGGCGCCTCGGTCGAGGAGGCAATCCGTGAAGCCGCCGGTCGACGCCCCGATATCGGCCGCCGTCTTGCCGCCCGGATCGATGCCGAAAGCGTCGAGGGCCTGAGCGAGCTTGGCGCCGGCGCGGCTGACGAAGGGCTGTGGGGCCTTGACCTCGAGCTTCCTGTCGACGTCCAGGAGCATCCCGGCCTTGGTGACGCGCTCTCCGCCGCTCGAAACGAGCCCCGCCATGAGCAGGGCGCGCGCTCTTTCGAGGCTCGGCGCGAGGCCTCTATCGACCAGCAACTTGTCGGCCCGCTCTTTCATGTCGTCCCGGCTCGCCTCCGTCTTCCATCCCCTGGCGCATCGACGCGTCTCCTCTTGTAGCCCCAGCCTTTAGCCTGAGGCTTCCTCCGGCGTGTAGCCGCAGCCTTTAGGCTGCGTCTTACCGCGTCCGAATCCCTAACGCAGGCTAAAACCTGCGGCTACAAAACTCGAGGCCGCATCCGGGCGCCGTTACAGATCCGTGGACGCACCCGGTGCCCGTTCTTATTGTAGCCTCAGGCTTCAGCCTGAGTCTTCCTCCGGCGTGTAGCCGCGGCCTTTAGGCCGCGTCTTCCCGCATCCGGATCCTTAACGCAGGCTGAAGCCTGCGGCTACTTTGCGCAGAACTCCCTGATCCTCTTGACCAGCCCAGGGACGTCGAGCCCGAGCAGCGCCTTGATCTGCCCGGATTTGCCGCAAGGGTAGACCTCGAGCGGCAGGCCGAGGGCGAGGAACCTGACGTCGAACCTCCTCTCCCGGTCGAGGAGCTCGCGGACGGCGCTCCCGAATCCGCCGGCGACGACGCCCTCCTCGGCGGTGACGATGACGCGGCCCGGCCCGGCGAAGCGGAGGACCGTCTCTTCGTCGAGAGGCTTGACGAATCGGGCGTCGACGACCGCGAACGAGAGGCCCTCCTTCTCGAGCTCGCGGGCCGCCTCGAGGGCGGGGCCGACCATGCTCCCGAGGGCGAAGATGAGGTCCTTCCCTTCCTTGAGGAGCTCGCTCTTCCCGAGCGGGAGCTCCCGGGGCTCCGCGTTCAGGGGCACGCCGGGGCCGCGCCCTTTGGGAAAGCGGACGGCCGTCGGATGGCCGTAGCGGAAGGCGGAATGGATCATGTCCCGGAGCTCGTTCTCGTCCCTCGGAGCCATCAGGACGATGTTCGGCAAGTGCCGCAGGTAGGCGATGTCGTTGATCCCCTGGTGGGTCGGCCCGTCGTCCGGGACGATCCCCGACCGGTCCAGGGCGAAGACGACGGGGAGGTCCTGCAGGCAGACGTCGTGATAGACCTGGTCGTAGGCCCGCTGGAGGAACGTCGAGTAGATGGCGACGATCGGCTTGAGGCCCGAGACCGCCAGGCCCGCGGCGAAGATGACGGCGTGTTGTTCGGCGATGCCGACGTCGAACGCCCGCGCGGGGTACTTCGCGGCGAACTCGTGAAGCCCCGTCCCTTCGGTCATGGCCGCCGTGACGGACAGGATCCGGGGATCGGCCTCGGCCTCGGCGAGCACGGCCTCGCCGAAGACCGACGAATAGGTCCGGGCCTTCTCATGGTTCTTCGGCTCGCCGGTCGCCACGTCGAACGGACCGGCGCCGTGAAAGCGCTCGGGATTGTTCTGGGCCGGGGCATAGCCGCGCCCCTTCTGCGTGACGCAGTGGAGCATGATGGGGCCCTCGTAGCCTTTGGCTTGCTCGAAGACCTCGATGAGAGAGGGGAGGCTGTGGCCCTGAACGGGCCCGATATACCGGATCCCGAGCTCCTCGAAGACGAGGGCGGGAAAGAACGTCTTCTTGACGAGCTCCTCGAAGGCCCGGCCGGCTTTGATGAGGGGCCAGCCGACCTTGGGAATGCTCTTGAGGATGGACTTGGCCTGGTCCTTCATCTTGAGGTAATGCTGGCCCGAGGCCAGGTAGGACAGGTACTTGGACCAGGCGCCGACATTGGCCGAGATCGACATCTCGTTGTAATTGAGGACGATGATCAGCCGCTCCCGCATGTGACCGATCTGGTTGAGGGCCTCGAGGGCCGCGCCTCCGGTCAGGCTTCCGTCGCCCACGACGGCGACGACGTGGAAATCCTCCTTCTTCCTGTCGCGGGCCACCGCCATGCCCAGGGCGGCCGAGAGCGCCGTCGAGGCATGGCCGGTGTTATAGGCGTCGTGCGGGCTCTCCTCCCGGGAGGGGAACCCGAGGAGCCCGTCGAAGAGCCGGAGGCCGCGGAACCGCTCCCGCCGCCCGGTAAGGATCTTATGGGTGTAGCACTGGTGGCCGACGTCCCAGATGAACTTGTCCCGGGGCGAATCGAAGACATAGTGCAGGGCCAGGGTCAGCTCGACGACCCCGAGGTTCGAGGCCAGGTGGCCGCCGTTCCTGGCGACCGTGGAGACGATCTCGGCCCGGATCTCGGTCGCCAGCCGCTGGAGGTCCGGCATGGAAAGCTTCCGGATATCTTCCGGCCGAGCGATGGTATCCAATATTCGGCTCATGATGACATCTTAATCCGGCACGCAAAGGCCCGAGGCCAGGGCCCGGAGCTCCGCGGAGCGAACGCCGGCGTCGTCGAGTGCGGCGAGGGCGTCGTCGACGGCCCCGCGAAGCCGCGCCCTCGCCCCCTCGGGACCTAACAGGACCGCCGCGTTCGGCCGGGTCCCGGCCCTTCCCTCGATCCTCTTCTTCGCGTCGCACAGGTCGTCCCGGAGCTGGAAGGCGAGGCCGACGCCGCGGCCGTAGCGATCGATCTCCGGAAGGACGCGGGCCGGCGCCCCGCCCATGATCGCCCCGGCCCGGACCGAGGCCAGAATGAGGGCGCCTGTCTTCAAGGACAGAAGCTCGAGGAGCGACGTCTCGTCGGCCCGGGCCGGGTCAAAAGCGACGTCCAGCCACTGGCCGGCGATCATGCCCTTGACCCCCGCGGCCTCGGCGATGCTCCGGACGGCCCGGTCCTTGCGCCCGGACCGCGCAGCCCCCGCCGGCGCGTCCGCGAGGACCTCGAACGCCAGGGTCAACAGGCCGTCCCCCGCAAGAAGAGCGCCGGTCTCCCCGAACGCCTTGTGGCAGGAAGGCTTCCCGCGCCGGACAGCGTCGTTGTCCATGCAGGGAAGGTCGTCGTGCACGAGCGAGTAGGCATGGATGAGCTCGACGGCGCAGGCGAACGGGAGAAGCGTCTTCCGTTCCCCGCCGAAGGCTTCGCCGGCCGAGAGAAGAAGGAGCGGCCGGAACCGCTTCCCCCCGCCGAGGACCGCGTAGCGCAGGGCCTCGTACAGGCGCGAATCGCCCGCGAGCAGGCGGTCGAGTTCGGCCTCGATATCCGTCTTCATGGCGGCAAAGGATGCCGTCGCGTTCAAGCGTCCCATGGCCGGCTAAAAGAGCTTCCCTCCCTTGTCGTCCGTGTCGTCGGCGTCATCGCCGGCATCATCGTCCGCGCCGGCGCCGCCTTCCTTTTCGACCTCGACCTTGGGCCGGGTCCTGGGCTTCGCTTTGGCCGCGGGCCGGGTCTCCTCGCCCTCCTCCCCGAGCTCGAAGTCCTCGGCATGGACGGCGCCCTTCTCGTCCTTGAGGAGGATCTCGACCTTGCGTTCGGCCTTGTCCAGCTCGGCGCGGAGGAACCGGGCCAGCTTGACGCCCTTCTCGAAGAGGGCCAGGGATTCGTTGAGGGGCGTCCCGCCCTTCTCGAGCTTCGCGACGACCTCTTCGAGGTCGGCCAGCGCCTTTTCGAAGCCGGTGTTCGTCATGAGCCCTCCTTCTCCAGCCTGGATTCGATGGTCCTGTCGGCGTCGACGCGCTTGACCTCGCAGGCCAGCTCGCCCCGGGCGAAGGATACGACGACCCCCTCGCCGGGCCCCACTTCGGAGGGCGCGCGGAGGAGCCGGAAGCCCTCTTCCCTCCAGCAGAGCGTGTACCCCTTTCCCAATATATTCAGGGGGCTGTGGGCGTGCAATCCGACCGACAGGCTGTCCCAGCGGGCGCCGAGCTCCCGGAGACGCGCCGTCACGAGGTTCCGCAGGCGTTCGGCGGCGAGGGCCGCGGCCGCGCGCCGCTCGGCCAGGTCCTGCCGCCCGGCCCGGAGGACCTTCGCGGCCCGGCTTTCGAGATCGTCCACGCGCTGGCCCAGATTGAGGAGACGGATCCGGAAGCCCTCGAAGACGCGGCGCCCGGCCAGCTCCGCCACCCGGTTCTCGGTCTCCTGGAGGGAATATTTCACGGCCCGGGTCGCGCGCTCGGCGAGGCCGGCGATGCGCTCGGCGAAAGCCGCCTCCTTCTCGATGACCATCTCGGCCGCCGCCGAGGGGGTCGAGGCGCGGATGTCCGCCACGAAATCGGCGATGGTGAAGTCGACCTCGTGGCCGACGGCCGCGATGACGGGCACGGGGCACCGGCAGATGGCCCGGGCGACCTTTTCCTCGTTGAACGCCCAGAGATCCTCGATGGAGCCGCCGCCCCGGCCGACGATCATGACGTCGATCCCGCCCATCGATCCGAGATGATCGATGCCCTCGACGATCTCCTCGGCCGCCCCCTCCCCCTGGACCTTGGCCGGGTAGATGACGATCCGGAGCCGCGCGTAGCGGCGCTCGAGGATCCGGAGGATGTCGGCGATGGCCGCGCCGCGCGGGGACGTCACGATCCCGATCGTCCGGGGACGGAGCGGCAGGGGTTTCTTGCGGGCCGCCTCGAAAAGCCCCTCGGCCCGGAGCTTCTCCTTGAGCTGTTCGAAGGCGAGCTGGAGGGCCCCCTTGCCTTTGGGCTCGACGACCTCGACGACGATCTGGTATTCGCCCCGCGGCTCGTAGACGTTGAGCCTTCCGCGGCACACGACGTTGAGCCCGTCCTTGAGGTCGAAGATCGTCTTCCGCGCCGCGTGGCTGAACATGACCGCCCGGAGCTGGCTCCGGGCATCCTTGAGCGTGAAGTAGACGTGGCCGGAGGTGTGCCGGTGGAAGTTCGAGACCTCCCCTTCGACCCAGATCGACGGGACCGCCGTCTCCAGGGCGATCTTGACGAGCTCGGTCACCTGCGAGACCGAATAGACCGTGTCGGGCCTGACCAGGCTATTCTTCGTCGCTGTCCTCCTCGAACAGGATCTCCCTCTTGATGGACAGGGCGCGGCCCGTTCCGGCGTCGACCTTGACGAAGACCGCCGAGAGCACGAGGCCTTCCTTGGACGGCTCGAACCTCTGCGGCCGGCCCAGCAGGAACTTCTGCAGGGCCTGCTCCTTCCGGATGCCGATGACCGAGCGGTAGCCGCCGGCCATGCCGGCGTCGGTGATATAGGCCGTGCCGCCGGGAAGGATCTTCTCGTCGGCGGTCGGGACGTGGGTGTGGGTTCCGATGACGGCCGAGACGCGGCCGTCGAGGTGCCAGCCGAGGGCCTGTTTCTCCGAGGTCGCCTCGGCGTGGAAATCGACGATGATGACCGGGGTCTCCTGCCGCAGGGCGTCGACCGCGATGTCCGCCCGCCGGAAGGGGCAGTCGATGGCCTCCATGAAGACCCGGCCCTGAAGGTTGAGCACGCCGATCTTGATGCCGCCCCCGTCCTGGAACACGTAGCTCCCGCGGCCGGGGTTGCCCTCCGGGTAGTTGGCGGGGCGGACGAGGCGCGGCTCGCGCTCGAGGTAGGGCAGGGCCTCCTTCTTGTCCCAGATGTGGTTGCCCGAGGTCAGGACGTCGACCTGGAGGAACAGGTCCCTTCCGATCTCTTCCGTGATCCCGATGCCCCCCGCGGCGTTCTCGCCGTTGGCGATGACGATCGTCGGCGCGTATTTCCGGACGAGCTGGGGCAGGAACCTCTGCAGGGCCCGCCGGCCGGGATGGCCGACGATGTCCCCGAGGAAGAGGATCCCGGCTCTATCTGGCATATTCCACCGCTCGCATCTCCCGGATGACCGTGACCTTGATCTGCCCGGGGTAGTCCAGCTCGTTCTTGATCTTGGCGGCGATATCGCGGGCGATGAGGGAGGCCCGGTCGTCGGAGACCTTCTGGCTCTCGACGATGATCCGGATCTCCCGCCCGGCCTGCAGGGCGAACGTCTTCTGAACGCCCTCGAACGAGCCGGCGATCTCCTCGAGCTTGTGCAGGCGCTCGATGTAGGTCTCGAGGAGCTCGCGCCGGGCCCCCGGCCGCGCCGCCGACAGGGTGTCCGCGGACTGGATGAGGACGGCCTCGACGGACGGGAAGTCCACGTCGCGGTGGTGCGAGGCGATGGCCTGAACGACCTTCTCGTTCTCGCCGTACTTCCGCGTCAGCTCGACGGACAGCTCCGTGTGCGTTCCCTCGACGTCCTTGTCCACGGCCTTGCCGATGTCGTGAAGGAGCCCCGCCCGAAGGGAGACATTGACGTCGGCCCCCAGCTCCCGGGCCATTAGGGCCGCGAGCATGGCGACCTCCTTGGAGTGCTGGAGGACGTTCTGCCCGTAGCTCGTGCGGTAGCGGAGCTTGCCCAGGAGCTTGACCAGCTCGGGGTGGACGTTGTGGACCTTGAGCTCGAGGACGGCGGACTCGCCCTCCTGCTTGATCTTCTGCTCGAGGTCGGCCTTGACGTTCTCGACGATGTCCTCGATGCGGGCCGGGTGGATGCGCCCGTCCATGACGAGCTTCTCGATCGACAGCCGGGCCAGCTCGCGCCGGATCGGATCGAAGCTCGACAGGATGACGGCTTCCGGCGTGTCGTCGACGATGATGTCGACGCCGGTCGCCTGCTCCAGGGCCCGGATGTTCCGGCCTTCGCGGCCGATGATCCGCCCCTTCATGTCGTCCGAAGGGAGGTCGACGACGGAGACGGTCGTCTCGACGACGTGCTCCGCGGCCGAGCGCTGGATGGCCTGGATGACGATCTCGCGGGCCGAGACGGCGGCCTTCTCCCGGGCCTCCTCCTCGATGCGCCGGACGGTCTGGATGGCCTCCATCCGGGCCTCGTCCTCGATCTTCCGGATGAGCTGTCCCTTGGCGTCCTCCTGGGTCAGGCCGGAGATGCGCTCGAGCTCGGCCATCTCCTTCTTCAGGGCCTCCCCGATCCTGGCCTCGAGGGCCTCGATCTCCTTTTCCTTGGTCTCGAGGCGCTGTTCCTTCTGCGAGAAATCCCGCTCCTTCCGCTCGATGGCCTGGAAGCGCCTCTCGAGGTTCTCCTCCTTGTTGATGAGGCGCCGCTCCGTCTCGGCGACCTTCTTCCTCTGCTCGCGGGTCTGGAGCTCGTACTCGGCCTGCCGGCTGAGGTCGCGCTCCTTGGCCGTTATCGCGGCCTCGCGCTTGATCTTCTCGGCGTCCTCGGCGGCCCGGGACAGGATCCGTTTCGATTCCTCCTCGACCTCCGCGACGCGGCGGGCGGCGTCCTTCTTCTTGAGGGAGAGGACGACGACGGCCGCCAGCAGGGCGACGATGAGGGCGCCGCCGGCGTAGATGATGACGTTGTTCACGATGCTCACCTCCTTATGTGATCACAGGAGACGAGATGCGGGAGGAAAGGGAAGGCCTACAGGGCGCGTAATGTCCCCTCGCGCGAGGGGCGCCGGGCGGCGCTCCCGGGGGTCCTCAATCGAAACGTCCCCCCGGCGGCGCGGCCTCGAATATCCGGATCATGATGTGACCTTTCCCAGGCTCTTGTATGTATTTTCATCTCGCGAAAGATGAACCTCCAAACTTTCCATCTCGGTCTCCATGTGGCCGATCGCTTCGTTCAGTTGATCCAGCTGCTTCTGGCCGAGGAAGAGCTCGTCGGCGATGTTGAGGGCCGCCAGCACGGCGATCTTCGTCGCGTCCGCCGACTTGGACTTCACGGCCACCTCGTGCATCTTCTGATCGACGTACGAAGTCAAGTGGCCGATATACTTTTCATCCTCTTCTCCTTTGACGCGTATACGGTAACGCTGACCGTATATCTCGATCTCGACGATTTTGTCGATCATATCCCCAGTTGGTCGATCTGGCCGATGAGAGCCTCGATCCTCGTCTTGACGGCCTCCCGCTCCCCCTCGCTCCTTTTCAGCTCCTCGTCCAGGCGGGCGACCTTTTTCCCCTGCTCCTCGAGCTCCTTCTTCTCCGTCTTGAACTCCTTGAGCTGCTGGCGGAGCTTCTCGTTCTCGGCGCCGAGCTTGTTGACGTACTCGACGACCTGAGAGATCTTCCCTTCGAGTATCTTAATGCGGTCAAGTTCGGTTGTCAATTTTGCCTCCCTCCCTCAGCGTGGCGTTCAGGGCGGACCTCAGGTGGCCGACGACCTCCTGCTGGGCCTTGTCGACCTCTTCGGCCAGGAGGGTCCGCTGGGCGCTCCTGTACCGGAAACGGACGGACAGGCTGACCATGTCCGCCGGAACCGAAGGCCCGGAGAACCGGTCGGTGAGATCGAACCCCTCCAGGATGGGAACCGCGATCCGGGAGAGGACCTGGGCGACGTCCCGCCAGGCGAGCTTCCGGTCCACGAGGAACGACAGGTCGCGGACGACGCCGGGGAACTTGGGGACAGGCGCGAACACGAACGGCTTCGGCTGTTTCTCCAAGAGCCCGGCCAGGTCGATCTCCGCCGCGTAGACGGTTCCCTCCACCGAATACAGGTCCGTCAGGGCCTTTCGCAGGATCCCGAGGAAGCCGACCTTCTCGCCCTTGTAGACCAGGGCCAGCGCCGCCCCGGTCTCGAAGAACGGGTGCTTGGTCTCCTTGAAGGAGAACGGCTCGTAGCGCAGGGCGGTCATGACCGACTCGATCGCGCCCTTGAGGACGAAGAAGTCCGTCGGTTCCGTCCGGGACTGCCAATAGGGCGCGCCCGTCTGCCCCGCGGCGAGGAGCCCGAGCGAGAGCTGTTCGCAATAAGACTCCTCGCGCCGGAAATAGACCGCGCCCGCTTCGAAGAGGCGGACGCCTTCGAGGCCCCGGTTGAGGTTCCGGGCGGCGTTCTCGAGGAGGCCCATCATCAGGGTCGTCCGCATCGTCGCGGACCGGGCCGAGAGGGGATTGAGCAGGGCGACGGGCTCGCGGCCGCTCCCCAGGGCGGCCTCCTTCTCCGGGTCCGAAAAGCTGAAGTTGATGACCTCGTCGAACCCGTGGTGAAGAAGGACCTGGCGGAGCTTCTGGACGCGCTCCCGCCTCCGGTTGGCCGGCGGCTCGAAGGAGCGGAAGGGAGTCGGCTCCGACGGGATCCGGTCGTACCCGTAGAAGCGGGCGACCTCTTCGATGAGGTCCGCCTCCCTTTCGATGTCCACCCGGAAGGAAGGGACCTCGGCGATCCACGTGCCCTTCTGGCTCTCCTCGACGCGGAACCCGAGGTCGGCCAGGAGGCTCGGGACGAAATCCGCCGGGACCTCGACGCCGAGCAGGTCGGTGATGCGGCGATGGCGGAGGATGACGGACTTGGGCTTGCGGGGCTTCGGATAGACGTCGATGAGGCCGCAGGACGATTTGCCGCCGAACCGGCCGAGAAGCGAGGCCGCCATCTGGGCCGCCTCGGGCGGGAAGGCCACGTCGGTCCCCCGCTCGAAACGATAGGAAGCGTCGGTCGATAACCCCGCCTTCTTGGCGGTCAGCCGGACCGATACGGGGTCGAAGCAGGCGCTCTCGATGAAGACGTCGACGGTCGTTTCGGTGACGCCGGTCTCCTCGCCGCCCATGACGCCGGCCAGGGCGACGGGCTTCTCGACGTCGGCGATGACCAGCATCTCCGGGGCGAGCTCGATGACGCCGCCGTCGAGGCTCGTCAGCTTCTCCCCTTTCTTGGCCCGGCGGACGACGATCCGGCCGCCGGCGAGCTTCCGGAAATCGAACGCGTGGATGGGCTGTCCGGTCGCGAAGAGGACGTAGTTCGTCACGTCGACGACGTTGTTGACCGTCCGCAGGCCCATGGCCTCGATCCTCGTCCGGAGCCAGTCGGGGGAGGGCCCGACGACCACGCCGCGGACAAGGAGGCCGCAATAGCGCGGGCAGAGGGCCTCGTCGAGCACCTGGACGTCGGTGAGGTCGGCCGTCCGCTCCTCGAGCTCGACGACCGGCCACTTCGGCTCGATGAGCCGGGCGCCGGTCATCGCCGCGACCTCGCGGGCGATCCCGAGATGGCCCAGCGTGTCGGGCCGGTTGGCGTAGGTCTCGACCTCGAGGACACGGTCCGCCCCGGCCTCCTCCGCCTTCTCGCAGACGAGCCCGATCATCGTCAGCCGCTCGAGGAGCTCGGGAAGGGGGAGGTCCACCTTCACGTATTCGTTGAGCCAATCCAGACTGATCTTCATTTGAGGTTGAACTGCCTGAGGAACCGGAGGTCGTTCTCGTAGAAGAAGCGCATCTCGGGGATCTGGTAGGACAGCATGGCCGTCCGGTCGATCCCCAGGCCGAACGCCCAGCCGGAATACCTTTCGGGGTCGATGTTGACGTTCTTGAAGACCTGGGGGTCCACCATGCCCGCCCCCAGGATCTCCTTCCAGCCGGTCCCGCCGCAGACGCGGCAGGCCGGGTCCTTGTGCCCGCAGACGAAGCACTCGATATCCACCTCGGCCGAGGGCTCGGTGAAGGGGAAGAAGCTCGGCCGGAAGCGGACCTTGAGCTTCTCTCCGAACAGGGCCCGGATGAAATGCTCCAGGGTCCCCTTGAGGTGGGCGAAGGTGATGCCCTCGTCGACGACGAGCCCCTCGACCTGGTAGAACATCGGGAGATGGGTCGGGTCCGTCGTCTCCCGGCGATAGACCTTGCCGGGGATGATGATCCGGATGGGCGGCTTGCGCTTCTCCATGACCCGGATCTGGACCGGCGAGGTATGCGTCCGGAGGACGACCTTGTCGGCCACGTAGAGCGTGTCCCAGCTGTCGCGGGCCGGATGATGGGGCGGGAAATTGAGGGCCTCGAAGTTGTAGTAATCCGTCTCGATCTCGGGCCCTTCCTCGATGGCGAAGCCCATGCCGGTGAAGATGGATTCGATCTCCTGTTGGAAGAGGACGACCGGGTGCGGCGCGCCCGCGTAGGGGCGGCGGCCCGGCAGGGTCAGGTCGATCTCCCGGCCCGGCCCCGAGGGCGCGGCGGCGAGCTTCGCCTCCAGGGCGGCGATCGCCTCCTGGGCGCGCTCCTTGAACGCGTTGATGAGCCCGCCGGCCTCCCGCTTTTCCGCGGCGGGGAGGCCCTTCATCTCCTCGAACAGGGAGGCGAGGCAGCCCTTCTTGCGGCCGAGGAACTCGTTCCGGAGGTCCGCCAGGCCCCGGGCGTCCCGGACGCGGGCGGACTCCTCCCCGAGCTTTCGGGTGAATTCCTCGATCCGGGCCTTGAGGCGCGTCATCGCCCGGGTCAGGCCAGGGCTTCCCGCGCCTTCGCGGCGACGGCGGCGAAGGTCTCGGGAGCGCGGACGGCCAGTTCGGCCAGGATCTTGCGGTCGAGCTCGATATTGAGCTTCTTCAGACCCTGGATGAACCGGCTGTAGGTGATCCCGTTGGCCATGGCGCCCGCCTTGACCCGGATGATCCACAGGGTCCGGAACTCGCGCTTTTTGGCACGGCGGTCCCGATAGGCGTACTGGAGGGACTTCTCCACCGCCTCTTTGGCGGTCCTATAATTGTGGCCTTTGGCGCCCCAGTAACCCTTCGCGCGCTCGAGGACCTTGGTCCTCTTATCCTTCCTCTTCGTTCCTCTCTTGGCTCTAGGCATCGTGTGCTCCTTGTGTTTGGGCTCTCCCGGCGGCCGGCCTCAGGCCTCGTACGGGAGCATCTTCCTGAGGGACTTCATGTCCGCGGGGCTGGCGACGGCCTTCTTCCCCAGATGGCGCTTCCTCTTGGAAGATTTCTTCGTCAGGATGTGGCTCTTGTTGGCCTTACTGTGCAGGATTTTCTTTTTCGCCGTGACCTTGAATCTCTTTTGGGCTCCCTTGTGGGTTTTTAATTTTGGCATCTTTTCCTCCTGTTTTCGCCGGGACGACGAGCGCCGACACGGACCAGTCCTGTCTCCGGATGTCCCCGTCCCGGGCGCCGAGCCCCTGGATGGCCCCGAGGACCTTGTCGAGGACCGCGATCCCGAGCTCGGGCTTCTGCTTCTCCCGTCCCCTGAGCATGACCGTCACCTTGACCTTGTCGCCGTCCTCGAGGAAGCGGCGGATGTGCTTCATCTTGAACTCGTAATCGTGCCCGCTGATCTTCGGCCGGAACTTGATCTCCTTGATCTGGACCTGCTTCTGGTGCTTGCGGGCCTCGTGCTCCTTCTTGTGGAGCTCGTATAGCAACTTTCCGTAATCCGTGATCCGGCAGACCGGCGGCGCCGCCTGGGGAGCGATCTCGACCAGGTCCAGGCCCCGCTCCCTGGCTATGGCCAGGGCCTGGAGGGTGGTCAGGACCCCCAACGGCTTCTTCTCGTCGTCGATGACTCGGATCTCCCTGGCCTGGATCATCTCGTTGATCCGGTGCGGCTTGGCCTTCGCGCTCACGGGATGGAAAGGTTGACGTCTAAAAATGTGGGTCCTCCTCTAAAGATTGACAACCAGAGACCTATTCCGGACGAGCTCCCCGGCCTTGGCCAGGAGCTCGGACACGCCGATCGCGCCCCGGTCGCCGGCCCCATGGACGCGGAGGGAGACCGTCCCGGCGGCCGCCTCCTTGTCCCCGACGACGAGGATGAGAGGGATCTTCTGCACCTCGGCATCGCGGATCTTCCGGTTGACCTTCTCCCTCGAGAGATCGACGGTCGCGCGGAGGCCGCCCGCCTTGAGCTTCCGTTCGAGATCGAGGGCGTACGCCTCGTGACGGTCGGCGATCGGCAGGACGATCGCCTGGACGGGGGCCAGCCACAAGGGGAAAGCCCCGCGGTAATGCTCGATGAGGATCCCGAAGAACCGCTCCAGGGACCCGAGAAGGGCCCGGTGGACCATGTACGGCCGATGGGCCTGCCCGTCCTCGCCGACGTAGGTCATGTCGAACCGGGCCGACATGTTGAAGTCGAACTGGATGGTCGTGCACTGCCAGAAGCGGCCGATGGCGTCTTTGATCTTGATGTCGATCTTCGGGCCGTAGAAGACGGCTTCGCCCTCCATCCGCTCGTAAGGGAAGGCCCCGGGCGTTGAGGGCCTTGACCAGGGCGGCCTCGGCCTGGACCCACATCTCCTCGCTCCCGGCGTACTTGCCCGGATTCTTCGGGTCGCGCACGGAGAGCTCGATCTTGTTGTCCGTGAACCCGAAGGCCGCCAGGATGGAGATGGAGAAGTCCAGGACCCGGAGGATCTCGTCCTCGATCTGGCCGGGGGTGCAGATGATGTGGGCGTCGTCCTGGGTGAATCCCCGGACGCGGAGCAGTCCGTGGAGGGTCCCGCTCCGCTCGTAGCGGTACACGGTCCCCAGCTCGGCCCAGCGCAGGGGCAGGTCCCGGTACGACCGCATCCGAGACTTGTAGACCATGATGTGGAACGGGCAGTTCATCGGCTTCAGGTAATAGTTCTGCTCGTCGATGGGCATCGGCGCGTACATGCTGTCCTTGTAGAAGCCGAGGTGCCCCGAGGTCTGCCAGAGGCATTCGCGCCCGATATGGGGGGTGTAGAGGATCTCGTAGCCGCCGTCCCAGTGCCGCTCGCGCCAGTACTGCTCGATGACGGCCCGGATCCGGCCGCCCTTGGGATGCCAGAGGATGAGGCCGCCGCCGAGGTCCTCGGCGGTGCTGAAAAGGTCGAGCTCCTGGCCGAGCCTCCGGTGGTCGCGCTTCTTGGCCTCCTCGATCATGGTCAGGTATTCGTCGAGGTCCTTCTTGGTGAAGAAGGCGGTGCCGTAGATGCGCTGGAGCTGTTGGCCCTTCTCGTCGCCCTTCCAGTAGGCCCCGGACACGGAAAGAAGCTTTACCTGCCGGAGGAAGCCGGTCGACGGGACGTGGGGGCCGAGGCAGAAATCCGCGAAGCCCCCCTGCTCGTAAACGGTGACCTTCGCGTCGCCCTTCTCCCGGATGAGCTCGACCTTGAGCTGCTGGCCCCGGGCCTCGAAGAGGCGGACGGCCTCTTCCTTGTCCAGGACGCGGCGGCTGACGGGCATGTCCGCTTCGACGGTTGCCTTCATCTTCTTCTCGATGGCCTCGAGGTCCTCGGGCGTGAACGGGCACTCCCGCAGGAAGTCGTAGTAGAAGCCGTTCTCCACCGCGGGCCCGATGCCGGTCTTGGCCTCAGGATAGAGCTCGAGGACGGCGTGGGCCAGGAGGTGGGCGGCGCTGTGGCGCAGGATCTCGAGGGCTTCGGGCGATCCCGGGAAGACGAGGGCGACCTCCGCGTCGGCGTCGAGCGGGACGGTGAGGTCGACGAGCCGGTCGCCGATCCTTGCCGCGACCGGCTTCCGGCCGAGGTTCAGCCCGGAGATCGCCGCGGCGACCGTCGTTCCCTTCCCGACGCGATAAGTATCGTTCATGATCGTGTTATTTCAAGCAGGGGGGCAGGTCCTTCAGAACGCGACGATGCGACGTGCTAATGTACACTGACTCCCGAACACCAATTGGTAGGCGCGGAGGGAATTGAACCCACGACCTCTTCCGTGTCAAGGAAGCGCTCTACCACTGAGCCACGCGCCTATCCTCAGCTTTTTAAGGCTGTTATATACTAAAGAAATCGGGACGGGCTGTCAAGCGGAGAGCAGGCCTCTTGAGCCCTGCTCTCCGCAGCGAGAAGGGCGAGATAGGCAAGGCAGGCGAGACGGGCCAAAAGAAGCCTTAAAAGCCCCTGGCTCCGCGGCGAGAGGGGTGAGGCGGGCGAGACAGGCGGCTCTGCAATGCATCTGTCTCAAAAGAGCGGGCCCGGCCGGACCTGTAGCCGCAGGCTTCAGCCTGCGTCTTGGACAAACCCTCTTCGGATCCTGGACGCCCGGCCTTCCCTCTTGTCTCGCTCGTCTCGCCTGACCACCCGCTCGCTCAACCTTTGCGACCCGTGTTCGGGGCCCGCGACGGCCCCTTCTTGATGGTCTGACCGACCTTTCGGGAGGGCGGCAGCGGCTTTTGTCCCTTCCGCCAGGCGGGCTTGTATCGGTTCGGCATACCTTTGTTCATGGGAAGTCTCCGCGATCATACCGTGACGATGGATACGGTCAGGTCCTTGGGGTCGAGCAGGGCGACCGTGCTCTTGCCGTGCATCCAGCCCCCGGCCTCTCCGGGATTGACGATCAGGACGCCGCGCTCGCGACGGACCTGCGGCTTGTGGGTGTGGCCGATGACGACGACGTCGAAGGTCGGGCCCGTCCGGCGGCCCGGGACCGGGACCCCCATGTGCGAGACCAGGAACCTCCGGCCGGCGTGGGCGAAGCCGAGAGGGGCCTCCGCGATCTCACCCATCCCCTCGAACGCGGCCGTGAGCCCCTTTTTCTCGCCGTCGCAGTTCCCGAAGACCGCCTTGACCGGGCAGGCGAGATTGTGGAGCTCGAGGGCCGCGAACGGGGCCACGAAGTCCCCGGCATGGATGACGAGGTCGCATTTCGCGTCGTTGAACAGGCGTACGGCCCGCCGGATCGCCGTCAGATTGTCATGGGAGTCGGACATGAGGCCTATCATCCCTTCATTATACGCCTGTTCTTGTTCTTAGCGCTGATTTTTGTTATACTTAAGGCCTATTTCCTGACAATCGAATATGAGAAAAGAGCGAGTGGTGGATTTTTTCAATTTTTATAAGGAGAGAATCGCATGAAAAAGGTACTCATCCTGGGCGCCGCCGGGCGTGACTTCCACAACTTCAACACCTATTTCCGGGACAACCCCGAATACCGGGTCGTCGCTTTCACAGCGACTCAGATCCCCGATATCGAGGGCCGCAAATACCCCGCGTCTCTCGCGGGGAAGCTGTATCCCAAGGGCATCCCCATCTTCGCCGAATCCGACATGGACGCCCTCATCGCCAAGTACAAGGTCGACGATGTCCATCTCGCCTACAGCGACCTCCCCCACGAATATGTCATGCACAAGGCCTCCCAGGTCCAGGCCGCCGGAGCCAACTTCGTCCTCCTCGGGCCGTGCGCCACGATGATCGAGAGCCGCAAGCCGGTCGTTTCCGTCTGCGCCGTCCGGACCGGTTCCGGGAAGAGCCAGACGAGCCGTAAGGTCGCCCTCCTCCTCAAGGCCAAGGGGCGCAAGGTCGCGGCCATCCGCCACCCGATGCCCTACGGCGACCTGGCCAAGCAGAAGGTCCAGCGCTTCGCCTCCTATGCCGACCTCGACAAGCACGAGTGCACCATCGAGGAACGGGAGGAGTACGAGCCGCATATCGATAACGGCATCATCATCTACTCCGGCGTCGATTACGGGGCCATCCTCAAGCAGGCCGAGAAGGAAGCGGACGTCATCCTCTGGGACGGCGGCAACAACGACTTCCCGTTCTACAAGTCCGACCTCGAGATCGTCGTGGCCGATCCGCACCGGGCCGGACACGAGCTCCTTTACTATCCGGGCGAGACGAACTTCCGCCGGGCCGACGTCATCATCATCAACAAGATGGACACGGCCGAAAAGTCGAAGGTCGCCCAGGTCCTCGCGAACATCAAGAAGGTCAACCCCAAGGCCGTCGTCATCAAGGCCAACTCCAAGATCATCGTCGAGAACGGCAAGAGAATCGCCGGCAAGCGCGTCCTGGTCATCGAGGACGGCCCGACCCTGACCCACGGCGGAATGAAGTACGGCGCGGGCATCGTGGCCGCCCAGAAGTACGGCGCCGCCGAGATCATCGACCCCCGGCCGTACGCCGTGGGCAGCATCAAGAGGACCTTCGAGAAGTACAACCACCTCGACAAGGTCCTGCCGGCCATGGGGTACGGCGACAAGCAGGTTTCCGAGCTGGCCAAGACCATCGCCAAGATCGACTGCGACCTCATCGTCAGCGGGACGCCCATCGACATCACCCGGGTCCTCACGACCCGCCAACCCATCCTCCGCGTGGGCTACGAGCTCGAGGAGATCGGCTCGCCGACCCTCAAGGACGTCCTGAAGGGCTTCTGAGGAAGGGAACGGAAAGGGACGGATGAAGCGCAAGACGGCCCTCATCGCCTTCGGGGGCAACGCCCTCCTGCCGGACAACGACCACGGCCGGGAGGAGGACCAGCTGGCCAACGCCCGCGAAGCGGCGGAGCTCATGGTCCACGTCGTCAAGAAGGGCTATGAGCTCATCATCGTCCACGGGAACGGCCCCCAGGTCGGCAATCTTCTCATCCAGATGGAATCCGCCGCCGACCGCATCCCTCCCTATTCCCTGGACGTCGCCGACGCCATGACCGAGGGCAGCATGGCCTACATGCTCGAGAAGAGCCTGATCAACGAGCTGAGGCGGCAGTCCCTGGACAAGGAGGTCGCCTCGGTCGTCAGCCAGGTCGTCGTCGACAAGGACGATCCGGCCTTCCAGAATCCGACCAAGCCCGTGGGCCCCTTCTATACCGAGGAGCGGGCGCGGGCGCTCATCGCCGAGAAGAAATGGACGATGATCGAGGACGCCGGCCGGGGATGGCGCAAGGTCGTCCCTTCGCCGAAGCCCATCGACGTCGTTCCCAAGTGGATCATCCGGGACCTCGTCCAGGCCGGCCGCATCGTCATCGCGGCGGGCGGGGGCGGCATCCCGGTCATCATCAACGGCCGCGGGCTCTTCGAGGGCGTCGAGGCCGTCATCGACAAGGATTACGCGGCGAGCCTGCTCGCCCGCGAGGTCAAGGTGGACCTGTTCGTCATCCTGACGGCCATCGAGCGGGTCTGCCTCGATTACGGGAAGCCGACCCAGCGCGAGGCTCCCGTCCTGACGGTCGACGAGGCCCGCCGGCATCTGGCCGAGGGCCAGTTCCCGCCGGGATCGATGGGCCCGAAGATCCGGGCCGCCGTCGAATACATCGAGGCGGGAGGGCGGGAGGTCCTGATCACGACGGCCGGGCACCTCAGGGCCGCCCTCATCAACCGCTCGGGGACGAAGATCATCGCCGCGGCTACGGCATAGGAGGACACGATGCACAAGGATTTCATCGCCATCCACGACCTGACCCGGTACGAGTTCCAGCAGATGCTCGACATGACCGACGACATGAAGAAACGACCCAAGCACTACGACAAGGCCCTCAGGGGCAAGATCCTGGCCATGATCTTCCAGAAGCCCTCTCTCCGGACGCGCATGACCTTCGAGGTCGGCATGCTCCAGCTCGGCGGCGAGGCCATCTACCTGGCCCCCTCCGACATCCAGCTTGGCTCCCGCGAGGGCATCTACGACGTCGGCAAGAACCTCGAGCGCTGGGTGGACGGGATCATGCTCCGGACCTTCGCCCACCAGATCATCCTCGACCTCGCCAAGAGCACCCGCATCCCGGTCATCAACGCCCTGACCGACCTCCTCCACCCCTGCCAGGCCATGGCTGACTTCTACACGCTCCACGAGAAAAAGGGCGGGCTCCCGGACCTGAAGTTCGCCTACGTCGGCGACGGCAACAACGTCTGCCATAGCCTGATGTTCGCCGCCGCCAAGGCCGGGACGAAGATGGCCGTGGCAACCCCCGCGGGCTACGAGCCGAACCCGGAGATCGTCCGGCTGGCCCTCGAGGACGGCCGGGAGACGGGCTTCAGCCTCCAGCTGACGAACGACGCGGCCGAGGCCGCGAGCGGCGCCGACGCCGTCTATACGGACGTCTGGGCCTCGATGGGACAGGAGGCCGAAAAGGAGAAGCGGGCCCGCATCTTCGCGCCCTACCAGGTCAACGCCGCTCTCATGGCCCGCGCCAAGCCGGACGCCTTCTTCATGCACTGCCTGCCGGCCCACCGGGGCGACGAGGTCACCGACGAAGTCATCGATTCGGCCAACTCCGTCGTCTACGACGAAGCCGAGAACCGCCTTCATGTCCAGAAGGTCATCTGCCTCCTGCTGATGGGAAACAAGTAACGCCATGAACAATCCTGAGAACGCGAATCTCACGGCCATCGCCCCCGGGGACGCGGCCTTCATCGAGGAGGAGCTCGCCCGGAGCCCCCGGCCGGTCTCTCTCCACGCCCTGGCCGAAAAGCTGGCCTTCCTGAAGACGGCCGGCCGGAGGTCCAAGGACGTCAAACGGTACGACCCCTACGCCCGGTACGAGGTGGGCGATTACATCTACAAGGATTACGACGAGACCCTGACCGTCGGGAGCAAGAGCGTCGACCACTTCAAGGGCTCCGTGATCCTCAAGGTCGTGGGCCGGACCTTCTACAAGAGCTTCAATGCCGACATGCTCGAGGTCGACTACGACGGCGGCGGCGTCTTCCGGAAGTACATCGACTACATGAAGAAGACGAAGACCCAGGTCCTCCTGCCGTCGAACGTCGAGGGGCGCAACGCGGCGTCCGAGGTCCTGGACCGGGCGAGCGACCCCCGGCTCACCGAGCTCCCGATGACGGAGCGGGACCTCAAAGCGCTCGAGAAGAGCCTCCGGAGCGAGCTCTCCCGGTCGGCGGCGCTCTTCGGCTGGAACGAATCCTGGCAGCTCGTCTCCCGGCGGGTCGAGATCCCCGAGCCGAAGATCAAGGAGATCGTGGCCGAGTTCGAGCGGACCCAGGCCTCCGCCTCGACCGAGGAGCTGGTGACGAAGTTCTTCGGGCTGGAGCCTTCGAGCGACCAGTTTGACCTGACCTGCATGAGCCTCGGCTACGCCCTCGAGAAGAAGCACCGGAAGGACTTCGTCTCCATGACCCTCGACGGCTGGGGCCGATGGCACCTCAAGAAGATCCTCAACGCCCTGCCCGGGAACCTCCCCCTCGCGGCCCCGCTCGCCCGGGTCCCCGATCTCGTGGAGCTCGAGAAGCCGGAGATGAGCCACGTCCAGGACTTCCCCATCAAGGTCTACCTGACCTGGCGCGAGATCCTCTCGGGCGGGATCAAGGTCCCCCGGAGCCTGGCCAAGGCCCTGAGCCGCGCGCGGGAGTACGCCTTCACGGACCCCGAGGAGAACAAGACCTACACCCTTTTCTACTACCCGAACGCCGGTTACTTCCTGGGCCTGAGGGATTTCTACGTCGCCAACAACATCCCCCAGGGGACGAGCCTAACGCTCGAGCGCAAGGGCCCGGGCCAGTTCCATTTCTGGATCAAGAAGTCCAAGAAGAAGATCTCCGCCCTGAAGCTCGCCTATGATCCCGCCGAGGACCGTTTCGCCGACACCGGCGAGGAAGCCTTCACCTTCTCCGAGCCCAACAAGATCATCTACCTCGAACGGGAGAACATCGCCTCGCTCCTGCCGCTCACCGAACAGCGCGACGACCTCGACCTCAAGGACCTGCTCGTCCTCGTCTTCAGGGACCCGGCCCTCTCCTCGCCCAGCCACGCCCTCCACTTCCTCCGGGCCTACCACCTGGTCGACATCCTGAAGCAGACGACGCAGGAGGACGTGGAGTTCACCCTGCTCAACACTCCGGAATTCGCCAAGTCCGAGAAGAAGAAAGGGATCTTCTTCTACCAGGAGCCCATCTCCGAGATCGAGTCCATCCTCGACGTGGTCCCGACCGAAGCCCCGCAGGCGGAGGAGGAGGTCGTCCCCAGGGCTCGGCGAAGCGCGGACTACCTGCCGCCCGGGACCGTCGGCTTCCTCGAGGAAGAAGAGGAGGAGCCGTTCCAGGAAGGCGAACCGGAGATCATCGACCTCACGCCGCGGGCCCCGGCGCCGCCCCAGGCCCGCGAAGCCGGGCCGGCGGAGGAGCCGCCCATGCCGCCGCCGACGCCGCCGACCACCGAAAAGGAAAAGGAGAAGGCGGCCGCCACGGCCAAGAAGGAAAAGGCCCCCAAGAAGAAGAAGCTGAAGCTCGAAGGCGACAAGAGCGCCCGGCCCAAGAAGAGCGAGCGCCGGGTCATCGAGGAGCGGCTCGTCGAAGAGGAATCCGCTATGGACGCGCTGGCCGCGATCAAGCAGCAGGAAGAGGAGCTCGGGGAACAGCGCGCCCGGACGGCCCGCGATAAGAAAGAGAAGAAGGAAAAGAAGGAAGAGGCCAAGCCCGTCTCCAAGGAAGAGCCCAAGTTCGGCGTCTTCGGCGACCTGCTCAAGTCCGCCCTCGTCAAGAAGAAAGACGAGCCCGCAGAAAAAGCGGAAGAACAGGAAGCCGGGGAGGAAAAGCCGAAAAAGAAGGGTTGAGCCCGGTCGGGCTCACAGCCACTTATACAGGCCGACGCCGGCGACGAACTGGAACGTCCCCGTGGACCCGTCTCCGCTGATGGAGGGAGTGTTGCGGAAGCCGGCGAAGGGCCGGATGGCGACCGTCCCGCCCGTGTCCGCGAAGACGCGGACATCGATCCCGGCCCGGCCGCGCCCCCTCATCCGACAGCCGAAGTCGGCGCCCAGCCTCACCCCCTTATCCGGCGTCGTATTGACGCCCGCCCGCACTGACAGCTCCTGGTCGAGCTTGAAGTTCCAGCCCGCGGCAACGTCGAACCGGAACCCCCGGTCGAGCCGGTCGAAGCACGGCTGGTTCTTGAGCTCGATCCCGGTCGCGAGGGAGCCGGTAAAAGGACGGGCCTTGTCCGCGGGCAGGTCGGCGGCGTACGCGGCGTACCAGGAGGCATAGAGGGCCCTGCCGATCACCCGCTCGTATTCGCCCCTGATGGCGTAGGCCAGCTTCTCGGGCCGGGACTGGGCGAAGAAGCTGTCCCCTGCCAGGATCGGGGAGCTGAAGCCCACGTCCGCGAACAGCCTCGATCGATCCCGGGTATGGACCTCGAGGCGGTATTCACCCGTGGCGGCAAGCTTGGTGCGCGCATCGAACGGGACCGCGCCCGCCGCGAACCAGAAATGCTCCAGAGGCCGCCCGCCCGGGGAGGACGCGTACCGGAAACCGAGATAGACCGACGCCGGGAAACGATAGGTCCGGGCCCCCCTGAGAAAGAGGGCCGTGTTGTGGCCGAGGGCCACCGAGAACCCGGCTTCATAAAGCCACTCCGTGAAATCCACCCACTTGATCTCGCCCTCGAGCGCGATCCCTTCGGCGGGAAAGCCGGGCAGGAGGAAGCTCGCCGTCGCCAGGCGGCGATAATCCCCTGTCTTGCCGATGTAGCCGCCGAACCCGAGCCCGAGCTCGAAGGTCCGTTCGCGAAGGCGGAGGACGCCGACGACCTCGTTGACGTCGAGGATGACGGGATTGTCGCGCGACGTTTCATGGCGACACATATGGCGGACGGCGGCCTCGAGGCTCCAATTCCCCCCCAGGCGGCGCTCGACGCCGGTGCTGAGCCAGTAATCGGTCGCCCCGCGCAGGCTCCCGTTCATTCTCTGGTCGTACATCAGGCCCGCGTTCCATCGCCACGACGGGGCCCCGGGGACCGGAAAGGAGAACCGGAACGACGGCCGATAATAGCGGCGTTCCAGGGAGTCGATGCCGATCTCCGCCCGGAAATCAGCCGTCATGCGGGGCCTCGAGGAGGGCGCGTCCGGCCGCAGGGGGCCGGCCGCAGCCATGAGGGCCGGGAGCAGGGCCAGAGCGGGGAGGAACGATCTGTTCAAGATGCATAAATAGCAAAAGGAGCGGGATTTCGCAAGTGGGGAGACGACCCTTTCCCGGGGGCTCGCCCGGGCGTCACGGCGGCGAGGGCCCCGATTCCCGGTGCCTAGAGGGATTCCCGCTTCCAGGCCGCGGCATGATCTCCGGCATATCGTTCGAACCGAATCTCGGGCCGGCCCAGGATCGTTTCGGTATCATGAGTCACAGGCGCGCAGAAGCCCTGGCGCACCTTCCTGTAGAATTCCGTCCAGCGTTCGATCAATGCCGCCGGAACGCCGGCTTTGCGTAATCCTTCGTTCGCCGCTTCTTCGCTCAAAGGCTGGTAAGCGATGGCCCGACCGGACGCCCGGGATAAGATGTCCACGACCTCGTAGTGGTCCAACGCTTCTCCCCCGGTGAGCGTATAGGCGTGGCCCGTGTGGCGCGCTTCCGTAAGCGCGGCGAAGGCGACCGCGGCGATATCCCGTACATCGATGAATGAAAGCTTGGCATCCGAAGCGGGAAGATGCAGGGCCCCGGTGGCGCGGATGTCCGCCAGCATCGGCCCGGAATCGAAATTCTGCATGAACCAATTCGGCCGCAAATGGACGAAAGGGACCCCCGATCCCTCCACATATTTCTCCAGCCGGCGCAACATGAAAGTCTCGTCCTGTTCCGTCCCCATCGCCGTAAGGTCCACGATCAGCCGCACGCCGGCTATTACGGCCGCATCGATGAACGGCATCGCGACTTTGTCGGAATGGTTATCTCCGGGGCGGGCGATGAGAAAGACTTTCGCGACGCCTTCCAGCGCGGGCGCAAAAGTCTCCGGCCGCTCGAAATCGAATGCGACGGCCTCGGTGATCCCCGGCAGTTTCGTCGCGACCGCAGACGGATCCCGTCCGGCCGCGCGGACGTACCCTCCTTGGGCGATGAACAACCCGGCCAATTCCGCTCCGACTCTGCCCGTAGCCCCGGTAACCAGAATTTTATCGGACATGGATTCTCCTTACCGAACCCGGGCTCAGAGGACGAGGCGGCCGGGGCCGCTGCGCTTCGTGACACCCATCTCGTCCAGGAGCTCGAGGAGCGGGATAGCGAACTTCCGGGACAGCCCGGTCATCTCCTTGAAGTCGGCGACCGAAAGATCGGTCTTCCCCCGTTCCCGGAGCTTCCGGACGATCTCGTCGAGCCACGTCGCGTGGATGTAGAAACCGTCCTTGCCCTGGACGATCCGCTTCTTCTCCGCGAGCATGCCGAGGAGCGTCTGGAGGCGGGACGGGGAGAGAAAGAAACGGGCCCTGACGTCCTCGAGCGTGACGGCGGAGAACCGGCCTTCGTAGCACATCTTCTCCATCTCCGCGAGCGTGTCTTCCTCCGTCTTGGACAGGGGGACCTTGAAATCCGCCAGGGCCACGATGCCCTCCAGGACCTGGATGGCCCCGGACTTGAGAAGGTGCTTGATGGCGAGCTGGCCGACGATCTCCGGGAGCTCGAACCGCTTGGCGATCTTTTCGACGGGGACGCCCCGGGATTCGGGATGCTTGGCGTGGAACTGGCCGACGAATTCGAGGATCCTCCCGTTGAGGAATTCGAAGCTCTCCTGGGACAGAAGGAACAGGGGCGAGAACGCGAGGATGCGGACCTTCCCCTCCTCCTCGAGCAGGCGCGCCGCCGTCTCCATGTCCTCGGGCCCGAGCCCGGCGAAATCCTGGATCTCCTTTTCCCTCAGGCCATCGAACCCCTTGGCCTCGGCGAGGCCGAGGATCATGTCCTTCGGTCCGCCCGCGAGGAGATCGAGGCGGTCGAGGCGCTTCGCCGTCCTGAGCTTCTTCGGGTCCTCGGAGACGGGGTGGAGCACGACCCCGCGGCCGAGCGGCGCGCGCGTCCCGTCCAGGACCTCGAACGGCTCCTGCCACTTCAGGTGGAACGGCAGTCCCGCGGTCGCCCGGGCATAACGGCGCCGGGGGGCCGACGGGTCCGCCGGATACTCCCGGACCTCGGCCGAATAAACCTTATTCCGGAAGACGAAGAGCGCCTCGCGGAGCGTCCCCGCTTTCTTCGACGGGACGTCCAGGGACACGTCGAAGACCTGGGTCATGATCATGTTTTGCCCCCCATCTCCGGGCTCAGGGAGAACTCCATCCGGCGCAGGACCGGATCGCAGGCGACGAGGACGACGCGGACCCGGTCTCCCAGGTCGAACGTCCGTCCCTTCTTGCGGCCGCGCAGGGTCTTGGCGGTGCGCTGGACGTAATAATCTCCGTCGAGCGACTGGAACGGCAGCATCCCCCCGGCGAAATATTCGTCGAGCTCGACGATCAGGCCGGCTTTCGTGACGTCGGTGATGATCCCGTCGAACTCCTCGCCGAGCTTCGTCTTGATGAAGCGGAAGATCCGCCAGAGGAGGAGGTCCTTTTCGGATTCGTCCGCCTGCCGCTCCTTCTGCGAGCACTGGAGGGCGAGGGCCGCGAGCGAGGCCTTCTCCGCCTTCCCCCCCGCCAGGTGGCGCTTGAGGGCGCGGTGCACGACGAGGTCCGGGTAGCGGCGGATGGGCGAGGTGAAGTGCGTGTAATCGGCCTTGGCCAGGCCGTAGTGGCCGAGATTCTCGTCCGCGTAGACGGCCATCTTAAGCGAGCGGAGGACCTGGACGTTGACGAACTTCTCGCCGGGGCGGCCCTTCATCCGTTCGAGGACGGCCTGGAGGTCCCGGGGCCCGATCCGCTCCCCCCGCGGGAGGACGAGCCCGAAATGGGAGAGAAGCTCCCGGAGCTTCTCGAGGTCCTCGACCGCCGGGGCGGGGTGGATCCGGTAGAGGGCCGGGACTCCGGACCGCGCCAGGCGCGCGGCCACCGCCACGTTGGCCGCTACCATGAACTCCTCGATGAGCTGGTTGGACTCGCTCCGTCCGGCGGGGACGATGGACGTCAGCAGGCCCTCCTTGTAGACGAGCTCCGGCTCCATCAGGTCGAAATCGAGACTCCCGTCCTCGGCCCGCCGGGCCCGGAGGAGCCGGGCCAGCTCCCGCATGAGGAGCAGGGCGGGGACGACGTGCCCGTAGCGCTCCCGCTCCGCCCGGTCGCCCTCGAAGATCCGGCTGACCGAAGTATAGGTCATCCGCTCGACCGTCCGGATGACGGACGGGTGGAAATCCTCGCGGATGACGCGCCCCGCCCCGTCGATCTCGAGGATCGCGGAAACGGTCAGCCGCGGGACCCGCGGCCGCAGGCTGCAGAGGTCGTTCGAGAGCCGCTCGGGGAGCATCGGGAGCGTCGTATCGGGGAAGTAAACGCTCGTTCCTCGGGCCAGAGCCTCGGCGTCGAGGGACGTGCCGGGCTTGACATAGTGGGAGACGTCGGCGATATGGACCCCGAGGAGATAATGTCCGTTGTCCAGGAACCTGACGCTCACGGCGTCGTCGAAATCCTGGGCCTTCTCCCCGTCGATGGTGACGGTCAGCCAGTCCCTGTAATCGGTCCGTCCGGCGAGGTCCTCGGGGGTCACGGTCGCGCGCGCCGCGTCGGCTTCGGCCGCGACCTCCGCGGGGAACTCGGAGGCCAGGCCATGGCGCCGGATGACGACCTGCGTGTCGACGCCGGGGTCGTCCGGGAAGCCGAGGACGGACACGAGCTCATGGGTGCCCCGGTCGGCCTCGACGATCTGGCCGGGACGGGGCAGGACCTTGCCCTTGATCCGGATGGGGATGTCCTCCGGAGCCATGGAGTCGAACGCCTCGAGATACGGGGCGCCGCCCCGTTCCACGAAGACCCCGAGGATGCTCTTCCGCTCCTTCTTCAGGATGCGAAGGATGCGGCCTTCGAGCTTTCCTTTCCGCTCGCTTTCCCGGACCATGACCTCGACGGTGTCGCCCTGAAGGGCCCCGGCCGAGTCGCGCGCCGGGATGAAGATGTCCTCGGTCGCCCCGCCCTCCGGGGTCACGAACCCGAATCCCCGGAGCACGGTCACCAGCCGGCCGCGGACGACGTTCGAGCGGGGCGCCAGCAGGTACCTCCCGCGCGATCGGCGGACGAGGCCTTCGCGCTCGAGACCCTGAAGGGTCTCGGCCAATTTGTTCTTGTCCTTGCGGGGGACCCGAAGCTCCCCGGCGATATCCTGAAGGACCAGGCCTTCCCTATGCTTCTTGAGCAGGGGAGCGATCCTCTTATCCAATTTTTCCATCATTTCCTTCCTTCAATAGTAATATAGCGAGAGGTAAGGCACTTTGTGCCGTTCCCTCATCTCCTTCACCAGCTTCGTCCTCGCGACGTCATCGAGGTCGAGGGCCCGCTTCCCGGCATGCCGCGCGAGGACATCCTTCCGGACGCCCGCCTTTTCGCCTTCCGGCGCGGCCCGCCATAGCGCCTCGTCGACCGCTTCGTCGAGCGCTTCGAGCTTCTCCTCACCGGCCGCCGGATCGTCCAGGGCGGCCCCGGCCTCGGCAAAGACGTCCGCGAGCGTTGCGAGCCCGGGAGGGACCTGCTCCAGGAAGCGTCCGATCTCGGCGCGCAACAACTCCCTCTTGGCGTCCCGGGGGGCGGGCTTCCGCTCTCCGCCGGCCCGCCTCTCCCGTCTCCCGGCGAGGGCCTTCCCCACCTGGTATTCGCAGAAGGCCAGGGTCAGGGCCCGGGCCGGACGCCCGCCCTTCCGGTAGTTCGCGAACGCCCTCTCCATGCCCTCGAGCACGGCGTCGAGGGGGACCCGCGCCTTCTCCCAGCGGGCGATGAGGGCCACATCCTTCGGGGAGAGGAAGAACGGCGCCCCCCTTCGCGCGAGGAACTCCCGGGCGATCGTCTGGTAGTAGGTTTCCTTACTCGTCTTGGTTCCTCTCGTAGACGATCCTCAATCCCTCGAGCACGAGGGAAGGCTCGTACGCTTCGATGCCGGGGACCTCGGCCGCGATCTGCGCGCCGAAGCCTCCCGTCGCGACGACGTGGAACCCGGGGCCCAGCTCCTTCCCGATCTGCGCGATCGTATGGACGACGAGCCCGACGTAGCCGAAATACAGCCCGGACTGCATGCTCGCGACCGTCGTCCTTCCGATGGCCTTCTTCGGCTTCTTGACCTCGATCCGGGGGAGGCGGGCCGTCTTGAGGTACAGGGCCTCGGCCGAGATCTGGATGCCCGGGGCGATGGCCCCGCCGAGATACTCGCCCTTGGCTGAGACGGCGTCGAACGTGGTCGCGGTGCCGAAGTCCACGACGATGCACGGCCCGCCGTACTTCTCGTAGGCGGCGACGGCGGCCACGACCCTGTCGGCCCCGACCTCGAGAGGGTTTTCGTAGAGGATGGGCATTCCCGTCCTGAGGCCCGGCCCGACGACAAGGGCCTTCTTCCCGAACAGGTCCTCGCTCACCGCCTGGAAGACGGGGGTCAGGGGCGGGACGACGCTCGAGAGAATGACGGCGGTTATCCGGTCGGGCCGGATCCGGGCCCGGCGGAAGAGGCTGAGGAGGACGATGCCGTATTCGTCGGCCGTCTTGTCCTTGTCCGTCTTGATCCGCCAGTCGGCGGCGACCGTCCGGCCGCGGAAAACGCCGAGGGCGACGGTCGTGTTCCCGATATCCACTGCCAGAAGCATGTCGTTTCTCCAGGTTCAGCCGGCGCCGGGCGCCCCGACCTCGGCCGAGTAATAGGTCTTCAGTCCTTCCGCCGTCCGGCAGATAAGGCCGCCGGACGCGTCCAGTCCGAGGTAGGTCCCCTCGATCCTCGCCCCGGCGGCGTCGAGGGCGATCCTGTCCCCGCGGGCAAAGATCATCCCGGCCTCGAATTCTCTAATGATTTCTTCCCCGGCCCCACGAGTGAAGATATTATACCATGTTTCCAGGGCCTCGCATAATCGGTCCAGCAGGCGCTCCCTATCGACCGGGCCCCCCGAGGCCATGCGCAGGGACGCGGACCGGGCCGCGAGCTCGGGGGGAAGTCCTCCTCGGTCTGGCCGACGTTGATGCCGATGCCCGCCAGGACGAACCGCCCGCCGCTTCCATCCGGGCCTCCTTCGCAGAGGACCCCGGCGATCTTCCGGCCTTCCCAGACGAGGTCGTTGGGCCATTTCAGCCGGACGGCCGGCGCCGTCTCCGCGGCCGCCCGGAGGACGGCGAGCCCGACGGCCAACGGTAGGAGCGTAGGCTCCGCGGCAGGGCGGAATAGGAAGGTCGCGTAGAGCCCGGTGCCGGGAGGGGAATGCCAGGTCCGGCCTTTGGTTCCGCGTCCGGCCGTCTGTTCGTCGGCGACGACGACGAGGCCCTCGGGGGCTCCGGCGAGGGCCCGGACCCTGGCCTCGTCCATGGTGGACCCGCATCGGGCGAACCGGCGTATTTCGTTTCCGATCTTCATGTTCCGCGTCCGGCGAACGGACGGCGTCAGGGCTCTTTTCTTCCGAGGTCGGCGAGGATCCTGGCCCGGATCCTCTTTTCGAGCTCTCGTTCCATCTCCAGGGCCTCTTCGCGGACGATCTCCCGGACCTGGGCTCTAAGGGCGTCGGCTCCCGGAAAAGCGGGGCCGGGCCGCCTGAATGTCGGCGCGCCGGCGGCCGGAGGCTCCGCCGCGGGCTCCTCCGGAGGGAGCTCTTCGGGCCAGGTCTGCGGAGAGACCTTTCGGTCGATCGCTTCGCGGACCGTCGCGGCCAGCTTCTCCGAGTCGAAAGGCTTCTGGATGATGCCCTCGAAGGGGATGTCCTCGGCCTTGTCCCGGTCGAAGATCTCGAAGGTCCCCTTGAGGAAGAACAGGGGCACGTCCCGCAGGGCCTCCAGGCGGCCGAGCGCCCGCGCCGCCCCGTAGGCGTCCGTCCCGGGGAGCGACAGCGAGAGGAGCACGGTGTCGGGACCGAACGCCGCGATCTCTTCGATGAGCCGGCTCCCCTCCTCGATGGAACAGAGGCGGAACTCAGGCTCGGGGAAGGCCAGTTGGACGGCCTTCTGGACGGAGGGGCCGGGGTCGGCGACGACGATCTTAAAGGGCACGTGTTTCCTCTAGCATTTTCTCTGTCCGCCCGTCAATACTCGATGGTCACCGAGCCCTCGCCGAGGAGGGCTTCGATGCGCTTCTTCAGGTCCTCCGACGGGGTCACGCTGTGGACCTCGGCCGAACGGGTCACCAGCCTGAAGGCATGCGGCGTCTCGAGCTCGAAATAGACCGGGCATGCCCCCTCGGACATGTCGAGGAGCGCCTTGAGCTCGGCCAGGACGGATTCCTCGAGGCCGGGGAGATAGACGCGGATGACCATCTTCTTCGCCATCTTCTCCAGGGCCTCGGAGAGCGGCATGACCTGGCTGAGGCTGATGCGGCGGCTCTCCCCCTCGCCCATGACCTTGCCCTTGACCCAGGCGAGGAGCCCCTCCCGGATATAGAGGTGGTGCTTCCCGAAGCTTTCGGGGAAGGCCACGACGTCGATCCGCCCCGTCATATCCTCGAGAACGAAGGTCGCCATGCGCTCGTCCTTCTTCGTCTTGAGCGGCTTGAGGGAGGCGATGACGCCGACGACGCGGATCTCCTTCTCGAAGTCCTTCTCGCCGAGATCGGCAATGTCGTGGGAGACGAGCGTGGCCAGGCGGCCCTTGTACTGGGCCAGCGGGTGGCTCGTGATGTAGAAGCCCAGGGCGTCCATCTCGTAGGAGAGGAAGAGGGTCTCGTTCCATTCCCCCATCTCGCGGACCTCGTCCGGAACCTCGGGGGGCTCGAGGACTCCGGCGTTGAAGAGGAGGTTCTGGCGCTGGGCCCGGGACCGCTGGACCTCGTGGCCGTATTCGATCATCCGGTCCAGCATGTGGAAGCTCTGCGAGCGCCGCCAGCCCAGGGAGTCGAAGGCGCCCGCCTTGATCAGGCTCTCGAGCGCCTTGCGGTTGACGACCCGCGAATCGTTGTCCTGGAAAAGGTCGAAAGGAGCGGCGAACCCGCCGCGCTTCCCGCGCGCGGCCAGGATCTCGCGGATGGCCGCTTCGCCGACGTTCTTGACCGCGGCGAGGCCGAACCGGATGTCCCCGTTCTCCACCGTGAAGTGGTAATCGCTCCGGTTGATGTCCGGGGGGCAGGATGTTGATCCCCATCTCCCGGCACTCGCCGATGTACTTGACGACCTGGGGGGTCGCCCCGCGCTCGGCCTCGGAGGTCAGGAGCGCCGCCAGGAAGTGGCGCGGGTAATGGGCCTTGAGGTAGGCGGTCTGGTAGGCGAGATAGGCGTAGGCGGCGCTGTGCGATTTGTTGAAGCCGTACTCGGCGAACTGGGCGATCTGCTCGAAGATCTTGTTGGCCTTGGACTGGGCGATGCCGTTCTTCCGCGCGCCCTGGAGGAAGCGCTGCTTCTGGGCCTTCATGATATCCTTGACCTTCTTGCCCATGGCCTTGCGCAGGATGTCGGCCTCGGCGAGCGAGAAGCCCGCGAGCTTGCCGGCGATGCGCATGACCTGTTCCTGGTAGACGATGATCCCCCGCGTCTCCCGGAGGATGGGCTCGAGCTCGGGGAACTCGTAGGTCGTCCGCTCCGGGTGGTTCTTGCGGTGGATGAACTCGTCGGTCATTCCGCTTTTCAGCGGCCCGGGCCGGTACAGGGCGTTGAGGGCGATGAGGTCGCGGAAAACCTCGGGCCGGAAGTTCCGCAGGAGGTCCTTCATGCCCGGGCTCTCGAACTGGAAGACGCCGTCGGTGTTGCCCGCCTGGAACAGGTCGAACGTCGCCCGGTCGTCAAGGGGGATGGCGTCGATGTCGATCCGCTCGCCCGTGCCCTTCTCGATGAGCTTGAGGGCGTCGTCGATGACCGTGAGGTTGCGCAGGCCGAGCATGTCCATCTTGAGCAGGCCGATGGCCTCGATGTCGCCCATGGCGAACTGGGTCGTGACCTCGCCCTTGACCGACTGGTGGAGCGGGAGGTACTCGACGAGGGGCTTCGGCGTGATGACGACGCCGGCGGCGTGGATGGAGGCGTGGCGGACCTGGCCCTCGAGCTTCCGGGCGATGGCCATGAGCTGGGCGATCTTGGTGTTCTTCGCCTGGAGCTCGCGGAGCTCCGGAACGGCCTTGATGGCCGCGTCGAGGGTCGCGTCGGGGCCGACGGCGGGGATGAGCTTGGCGATGCGGTCGACCTCGGGGAGCGGGACCTCGAGGACGCGGCCGACGTCCCGGATGGCGGCCCGGGCGGCCATCGTCCCGAAGGTGATGATCTGGCTGACGTTGTCCTGGCCGTACCTCTTCGTGACGTATTCGATCATCTCCTGCCGGCGGCGGGCGCAGAAGTCCATGTCGATGTCGGGCAGGCTGATGCGCTCGGGGTTGAGGAAGCGCTCGAACAGGAGATCGTACTCGATGGGATCGATCTGGGTGATGCCCAGGCAGTAGGCGACCATGCTCCCCGCCGCCGAGCCGCGGCCCGGCCCGACGGGGATGTTCTTCTCGCGGGCGGCCTTGATCAGGTCCCAGACGATGAGGAAGTAGCCCTCGAAGCGCATCTCCTTGATGAGCCGGATCTCGCGCTCGAGCCGGTCCTCGTACTCCTTGAGGGTGTGGCCGTTCCCGTTCGCCCCGCCCGCCTCGACCTTCCTCTTGAGCTGGTCCATCCGCGCGCGGAACCCTTCGCGGGCGACGGCCTCGAAATACTCGCTCAGGGACGAGTCGTCGGGCGGCCGGAAGTTCGGCAGGAAGTAGACGTGGGACGGGAACTCGAAATCGCATTGGGCCGCGATCCGGGCCGTGTTCTGGACCGCTTCGGGAATGTCCTTGAAGAGCTCGGCCATCTCTTCGGACGATTTGAAATAGAACTGGTCCCCGCTGAACCGGAGACGGTCCTGGTCGGTGACCTTCTTGTTGGTCTGGATGCAGATGAGAGACGTCCTGGGTCTCGGTGTCCTCGCGCTGGAGGAAGTGGACGTCGTTCGTCGCGACGAGGGGCAGTCCGAGCTTCCGGGCCAGGGCGATGATCTTCGGATTGATGGCCAGCTGACGCTCGAGCCCGTGGTCCTGGAGCTCGAGGTAGAAATCGCCCGGGGCGAAAAGCGCCGCGTATTCCCGGGCGGCCTTTTCCGCACGCTCGTCCTGGTCCCGGGCCAGGAGGAAGTTGACCTCGCCCTTGAGGCAGGCCGAGAGGGCGATGAGGCCCTCGGTCCGGCCGGCCAGGATCTCCTTGTCGATGCGGGGGCGGTAGTAGAATCCTTCCAGGTAGCCTTTGGTCAGGAGCTGGCAGAGGTTCCGGTAGCCCTGCTCGTTCTTGACGAGCAGGACGAGGTGGAAATGATGGGTCTCCTCGTTCGGCGACCCTCCCTTGTCGAGCCGGCTCCCGGGGGCGACATAGGCCTCGCAGCCGAGGATGGGCTTGACGCCCCGGGCCCGGGCCTCCTTGAAGAAGGAGACGGCCCCGAAGACGTTGCCGTGGTCGGTGATGGCCACCGCCGGCATCCCGTTCTTAAGCGCCGCCTCGGCCAGGTCGGTGACCTTGAGACAGCCGTCCAGGATGCTGTACTCGGTGTGGTTGTGGAGATGGATATAGGAGAGCTCCATGTCATTCCCACTCGATCGTCCCCGGCGGCTTGCTCGTGATGTCGACGACCACCCGGTTGACGCCGCGCACCTCGTTGACGATGCGCGTCGACACCCGGGCCAGGAACGCGGCCGGGGCCGCGAACCAGTCGGCGGTCATCCCGTCGACGCTCTGGACGAGCCGGAGGACGATGACCCGCTGGTATGTCCGCTGGTCGCCCATGACCCCGACCGACCGGACCGGCAGGAGCACCGCGAAGGCCTGCCAGAGGCGGTCGTAGAAACCGGCGCGACGGACCTCCCGGAGGAGGATGTCGTCCGCCTCCCGGAGGATCTCGAGGCTCTCTCGATCGACCGCGCCCACGATGCGGACCGCGAGCCCCGGGCCCGGGAACGGGTGCTGGCGAACGAACCCCCGGTCCACCCCGAGCTCCACGGCCAGGGCCCGGACCTCGTCCTTGAACAGCTCCCGGAGCGGCTCGACGAGCTCGAAGCTGAGGCCCTTCGGCAGGCCGCCGACGTTGTGATGCGATTTGATCACCGAGGAGGGCCCCTTGACGGGATTGCTCTCGATGACGTCGGGATAGATCGTGCCCTGGGCCAGGAACCGCGCCCCGCCGACCTTGCGCGCTTCCCGCTCGAAGATCTTGATGAACAGCCCGCCGATGATCTTGCGCTTCCGCTCGGGGGACGTGACGCCGCGGAGCCGGTCGACGAAGATGTCCGCCGCGTCCACCCCGACGACCTTGAGGGCGAAGCGCTCGCGGAAATCCGCCATCAGCCCCTCGTACTGGCCCTTGCGGAGCAGGCCGTTGTCGACGAAGACGCAGGTCAGCCGGTCGCCGACGGCCCGGTGGAGGATGAGCGAGGTCGCGAGCGAGTCCACGCCGCCGCTCAGGCCGCAGACGACCTTGCCCTTGCCGACGGACGCCCGGATCTCCCGGACCTTCCGGTCTATGAACGAGGCCATGTTCCAGTCGGCCCGGAGGCCGGCGATGCGGAAAAGGAAGTTCGCGAGGATCCTGCGGCCCGGCTTCGTGTGGATGACCTCGGGGTGGAACTGGACGCCGTAGATGCGGCGTTCCTTATTCTCGACGGCGGCGACGCGCGTGTTCGTCGTGCTCGCCGTGATCCGGAATCCCGGGGCCAGGCGGTCGGGCCGGTCGCCGTGGCTCATCCAGACCTGAGCCCCGTCCCTGACCCCGGCCAGGAGGCCGCCGCGATCGCGGATCCGGAGGGCGGCGAAGCCGTATTCCCGCTTGCCCGAGGGGACGACCCGCCCGCCCAGGAGGTAGGTCGCGAGCTGGAGGCCGTAGCAGATGCCCAGGACGGGCACGCCCAGGTCGAAGATCGCTTTCGAGGCGCGGGGGGCGCCCTTTTCATAGACACTGCAGGGCCCGCCGGACAGGATGAGAGCGCTCGGCCCGGCGGCGCGGATCGCCGCGATGGGCGTGTTGAAAGGGACGATCTCCGAATAGACACCGAGCTCGCGGACCTTCCGGGCGATGAGCTGGGTGTACTGGGACCCGAAATCGAGGATGAGGACCTTCTGCATGGATAGATTCTATCAGACGCTCCAAGGGCTTTCAAACGGAACCGGAACTGGGTTTTTTCGTAAAAATGAAGTATGGTTTCTTGCGAGGAAGAGATGCCAGCCCCCATCACCTCGCACGAGTCCCGGAATCCGGAGTCGAACGCCCTGAGCAAGATCGTTTCAGGCCTCCGTCGCGATTTCACGGACATGTGGATGGAATGCGGCGACGGGGAGCCCCCGGCCGGCCGCGTGTACTCGCCCAAGGAACAGGCCGCTAACGGTAAGGAGCTGGCCCGGTTCGTCGACCTTCTGAAAACAGAGGCGCGCCGGCCGCCCGCTTCTCAGGAAGCGGCGGGCGAAGTCCGGGAACGTCTCGTCGCGGCCGGCAGTACCCTGGCCCGGACCGCCCTCGGCTGGGAGGAACGGCATCTTGCCGTCATCCTTTCGGGAGGATTCGAGCGTCCGGGGATGGAATTCGGAAGAGCGGCGCGGTCCCTCGGCCCGGGCCTCGGCGCCGACGACATCCTCCAGGCCTCGCGGAACGTCTGGGTGGCGAACGGATTGCAGAGGCTCCTCGGCCTCCCGGTCCGGCTGACTCCCGCCATCACCGCCTACAGCCTCCTCTACCCGCACACGGATAATTATCTCGACGACCCGTCCGTTTCGCGCGAGGCCAAGAAGGAATTCAACGAGAGGCTCAGGGCCCGGCTCGAAGGCCGGGACGTCGCGCCGGCCAACCCCGCGGAAAAGGCCGTCTTCGACCTCGTGGCCATGATCGAAGGAGAATACGAGCGGACGAACCACCCTCGCGTCTTCGAGAGCCTGACGGAGATCCACCGGGCCCAGGTCGAGAGCCTCGCCCTGCTCCGCCCCGAAGGCTCGCCCTACGAGGCCGACGTTCTGGGGATAAGCCTGGACAAGGGCGGGACATCGGTCCTCGCCGACGCGTTCCTCGTCGCCGGCTCGCTCGACGCGTCCCGGATCGCGTTCGCCTACGGGCTCGGCGCGTTCCTCCAGCTGATGGACGACCTCGAGGACGTCTTCGAGGACCTCAAGGCCGGACGGATGACCGTCTTTTCGCAGACTTCGAAAGGGTGGTTCCTGGACGGCGTCACCAGCCGCGTCCTTCATTTCGGGGAGCGCGTCCTCGCGCCGATCGGCGGCTTCGCGGCCCCCGGGACCGAGGCTCTCCAGGACCTCTTCCGTTCCGTCACGCGGATGGGCGTCATCAATTGCGCGGGCCGGGCGAGCCGCCTCTACAGCCGTGATTATATCGCGCGCCTCGAAGCGCGCTCACCCTTCCGTTTTGCGTTCGTCATCAAACAGCGGAAGAAGCTGACGAGGCAGGGGGCGGCCATAAGGCGCCTGTTCCAGGCCATGGCCGGGCCGGGCGCCTGAGGCCCTCCAAATCCCCCCTCACCCCCCTTTTCCAAAGGGGGGCAATCGACGGCTCCTTACCGGACGGGAACAATCTGGCGTCAGGCCGGCCCCTTGCAGCCGGCTTTGGGCGTATGAATCCCCATCGGGAACCGTTCATCGTGGGGGTGAGATGAAGAGAATCCGTTATGGGCCCGGGATCATGCTTGTCTTCGCGCTCCTTGCTTCGCCGGACACGCCTTCGCGGATCCGCTCCGGATCGCGAACGTCTCCTTCGACCTGGCTGTCGGTATCGCGGCACCAAGGGCGAACTTTCATCGTCTTTCCGGACCAATTTGCACCGTCGGTGTCCAAATCACGATTCCCGCGGGAAAGCCCTGTCGATCTGTCCTGAACTCCACCTGGGCTTGTCAGATTCGGACTTCTAGCTTCCTCGGTCCTCCTTGCGACTATGACATCAAGGATTTTTTCGTCGGAGCCGGGATCGCGTTCGGCCGTTAGTCGCCCACAGCGGGTTCGGATCACTCTCCCCCGCCTGGAAGCTCCACGCGGGCTATTCGGCGGGCCGCGGATCGTGTCCGCATACTTGGCTGGCGGTCCTTCTCGCAGTCGCACTACGGCCTCGTCGGGATCACGATCGGATATCGTTTCTGATCTTTTCGGTGAAGACGGGCGTTGACCCCCCCTTTGGAAAAGGGGGGTCAGGGGGGATTTCAACAGCGCCGTCAGGCCTTGCGCTTGCGGAGCTCCTCGACGGACTTGGCGATGCGGCGCTTCCGCGTCTCATCCTGCTTGGCGTCCTCGATCCACAGGTTGCGCTCGCGCTGGTGGCTGAATGACATCGCCCGGTAACGATCGAGGACGCCGGCCTTCTTGTACGCGGCTTCGACGTCGGGCGAGAGGACGACGACGCGGGGCGCGTCGTCGAGGTCGACGGTCACCCGGATCTTGTCGCCCCGGTCCTTTCCCAGCTTCTCTCTGATCTCCTTGAGGATGAGGAGGAGGTGGCATTCCGTGCCCATCCTGACCATCGAGCCCGTGTAAGGGATGCCGTCGAAGGTCACCTTCACGGGGACCCGGCCCTTGACCCCGTACTTCTCCTCGACGTCGTGGGGAAACTCGACGAAGGCGCCTCCCCCGTCCGTCGTTTTGATGACGGCTTCGAACGCGATCCGGCCGGGGTTCTTGTATTTTTGGGCCATGCCGGTCCTCCTTGCGCGTGTCCACGGAAGTATGTCTCCGGGCGCGCGGCCTGTCAACGGGGGGGGCCGGCTTAAAATCGGTACTTCTCTGGATTCCGGGGTTCGTCGGCGGTGATGGGGTGGCCGAAGCCCCCGTAGCGGAGTGGCCCTCGGGCTTGGCGCTGGGGAACCGACGGGACTGGATCCCGGGGTCGGGGAGAGGGCAGCCTCATCACCGCGCCGGCGCAACGAGGCCCCGGAATCCGGAGAAGAACCTTAAAATTGACAGGGCCCCCGCCGCCCCTATATTGAAAGTACTATGAAATGGGAAGATATCGCGAGGGAACTGGCAACAACGACGGATTCGAAGATCGTGCTCCTGGTCTGCGACGGGCTCGGCGGCCTTCCGATGGGAGGCCGGACGGAGCTCGAAGAGGCCAAGCACCCCAACCTGGACGAGGTCGCGCGCCGCGGCGTCTGCGGCGTCACGGACCCGGTCTTCATGGGCATCACACCCGGCTCCGGACCGGCCCACCTGGGCCTGTTCGGCTATGAGCCGCTGGAATACCAGCTGGGGCGCGGCATTCTGGAAGCCCTCGGCTCCGGCGTCGAGGTCGGGCGGAACGACGTCGTCGCCCGCGGAAACTTCGCCACGGTTAAAGCCGGGCTCGTCGTCGACCGTCGCGCCGGCCGCATCCCGACCGCCGACAACGAACGGCTCTGCGCCCGGCTCAACAGCGGGCTCCCGAGACAGGAGGGCGTCGCGATCGAGCTCACGCCGGGCAAGGAGCACCGCTTCGTCGCCCGGTTCCGGGCCGAAGGCCTTTCGGACGCCCTGTCGGACGCCGATCCCCAGAAGGACGGCAAGCCGCGGGTCCAGGCCGCCGCGCTCAAGCCCGAGGCCGGGCGGACGGCCGTCATCGTCAACCGCTTCCTGGACGAGCTCACAGAGTTCCTCAAGAGCGAGCCCGCCGCCAACACGGCCTTGCTCAGGGGCTTTTCGAAGTTCCCCTCCATCCCCCACATGGCCGAGCTCTACAAGCTCCGGCCGGCGGCCGTCGCCAATTACCCGATGTACAAGGGGCTGGCCAAACTGCTCGGCATGGACGTCCTCTCGGTCGGCGCCGAGACGGCCGATCTCTTCGACGCCCTGGAGAGCGGGTACGCGAACCACGATTTCTTCTACGTCCATTACAAGAAGACGGACGCGGCCGGCGAGGACGGGAACTTCGACAGGAAGGTCGCGGCCATCGAGGAGATCGACCGGTTCATCCCGCGCCTCCTCGCCCTCAAGCCCGATGTCCTCGTCGTGACCTCGGACCACTCGACGCCGGCACTGCTCCACGGGCACTCCTGGCATCCCAACCCGTTCGTCCTGGTCTCCCCGAACGCCCAGCCGGACGACGTCGCGGCGCTGACCGAGGCCGCCTGCGCTCGCGGGGCGCTCGGCCGGTTCCGGTCCATCTACGCCATGCCCATGATGCTCGCCCACGCGCTGAAGCTCAAGAAATTCGGCGCCTGACCCCGGACCGCTCTTAAAGGAGAAAGAACCATGAAGAAGACCATGATCGTTCTGATGAGCGCCCTATGGCTCTTGTCGGCGACGGGCGCCTTTGCCCAACAGCCGGACTTCAAGAACTGCATTGACCACCCGTTGTTCCCCACGCGCATGCCCGACTACCGCATTGCGGACTGCAAGATCGAAGACTTCGGGGTTTACGAATTCTACGTGACGAAGGGCCCTAAGGTCCCCGTCGAGGGCAAGTTCACGTTCATCACCTACGCCTTCACGGGCCCCCGCGCCAACGAGCCGAGCGCCGTCGCCGTCGTCCGGAACTACGAGAATGCCATCAAGAAGGCGGGAGGCACGATCCTCCAGAGCGTACCGACCTGGTGGGTCAACGGGAAGATCGTCCAGGACGGCCGCGAGGTCTGGGTCCAGGCCGAGAGGGGGAACGGGAAGATCTGGCTGAGGATCGTCGAGAAACAGGAAATGGAGCAGGTCATCGTGGCCGACGCCGCGGCGTTCGGCAATGATATCAGGACCACGGGTCACGCCGCAGTCTACGGCATCTATTTCGATACCGGGAAGTCGGCTATCAAACCCGAATCGGCGAAGGCCATCGAGGAGATCGCCAAGCTCCTGAAGGCCGACCCGGGCCTCAAGGTCCACGTCGTGGGCCACACGGACAACGTGGGCGGCCGAGACGCCAACATCAAGCTCTCCCAGGAGCGGGGCGAGGCGGTCCTCCAGGCCCTCGTCCGCGACCACGGCATCGCCGCCGCCCGCTTGAGCTCGTACGGATGCGGCCCGTTCGCCCCCGTCGCGTCCAACGACTCCGAGGAGGGCCGGGCCAAGAACCGCCGGGTCGAGCTGGTCAAACAATAGTTCGTCTCGCCCGGTTCGCCCGTTCCGCCGGACCCCAGGGCCAGGCTCTTGGCCCGGCTTTACGAGTCTCGCTTGTCTCGCTAGTCTCGCCAGTCCCGCTCGTATATAATACGCTGCGATGAAGCTCGGACGCTCGTGCGCGGCGCTCGTTTCCCTGGCGGGCATCTGTCTCCTTCAGGGGCAGGCGCCGGACCCGAGGGTCGAGATCGCCAACCTCCGGTATCACACGCATCCCAATTTCACCCGGATCGTCCTCGATATCGGGAAGCTCCGCGAGTACACCCCCGGCCTGATCCAGGAGCAGGGGAAGATCTACGTGGACGTCCTCCAGGCGCGGCTCAACCCCATCCTCATGGACAAGACCTTCCCCATTTCCACCGACTACCTGAAGCAGATATCGGTCTCGCAGAAGACGGTCTCGACCGTCCGCGTGGCGGCCGACGTCGATCTCGCCAAGGTCGGGGCGTACCGGGTCTATCATCTCTTCGATCCCTTCCGGGTCGTCATCGACATCTCGCCGAAAACGGGCCCGTCCGCTCCGGCTCCGGTGAAAGAAACGGTGCCGCCCAAGAACGCCGTCGCCAAGCCGCCCGATCCGTCGGCTTCGGGCTACACGATGATCCGAAGCCTGGGGCTGGGCGTCCGGACGATCGTCCTCGACCCCGGCCACGGAGGGACGGACCCCGGCTGTCTCGGCAAGTCCGGGAGCCGGGAAAAGGACGTCGTCCTCGACGTAGCCCAGTCCCTCAAGAAGATGCTCGTCGAAAAGGGCGGGTTCGACGTCATCCTGACCCGGGAAACCGACATCTTCGTGCCTCTCGAGGACCGGACGGTCGTCGCCAACCAGAAGCGGGCGGACCTGTTCGTCTCCATCCACGCCAACGCCACCCGCAACCGGAAGAGGACGGGGATCGAGGCCTTCTACCTGAACTTCAGCCCGGACCCGGCGGTCAACGAGATCGCCGCCCGGGAGAACGCGACCTCGGCCAAGAACATCTCCGAGATGAAGAACATCATCCAGGCCATCGTCCGGAACTCCAAAATTCAGGAATCGAAGGAGCTGGCCGAGAAGATCCACGGCGGCCTCCTCAAGTCCCTGTCCGCGAAGTACCCCGGGATGAACAGCCTCGGAGTCAAAGGCGGGCCGTTCTGGGTCCTCATCGGCGGCGAGATGCCCTCGATGCTCGTCGAGATCTCCCATCTGAGCAACGCCCAGGAGGAAGCCCGGCTCAAGACCCCGGCTTACCGGGCGGTGGTCGTCCAGGGCATCTATGAGGGTATAATGGAATACGTCCGTTCGTTGGGTAAAGGATAAGCACCATGGAC
>CAVZBY010000004.1:0-154884 GCA_963773685.1 Candidatus Aminicenantota bacterium | reverse complement strand
TCATCTTCTTGTCGCCGGGCCGGGGCACGCCGGCGCGTTGCCCGAGCGCATGGACGCCGCGCCGGAGCGCCTGGAGCTGGAGAAATCCTTCTACGCGCGCCTGCTGGACCATACGACGTGCTATCTGTTCAACAGCGGCGTCGCCGGCGCCGACAAGATCAAGGAGCTCATCGGCCTGTAAGCCGCAGGCCTTCGTAGCCGCAGGCTTTAGCCTGTGTCGGATGTAGCCGCAAGCTTTAGCCTGCGCCGCCCCGATATGTAGCCGCAGGCTTTAGCCTGCGCCGGATGTAGCCGCAAGCTTTTAGCCTGCGTTCGAAAAAGAGTCTCTTGAGCTCAGGCTAAAGCCTGAGGCTACAACCCAAGCCTGGGGCCACAACCCAAGCCTGGGGCCACAACCCAAGCCTGGGGCCACAACCCAAGCCTGAGGCTACAACCCAAGCCTGAGGCTACAACCCAAGCCTGAGGCTACAACTCAGAGCTTCTTCTCCGCCATGAGAATAATAGCGCCGGACGTGCGTCTCAAAGATGTGGACCCAAATCTGACCCGCGAAAAACATCATCGATTACCTCTAGACTTTATTGGGGCCAGGTGGCGATCTCCTTCACCCTGTGTCTGGAAAACCGCATCTCGGCCTTCGTGAAGGCAGACATCATCAACCCCTTGACGAATCTTCTGACGAGCTCTGCCCGCCGCGAATCCTGCCTGGTACCCGCTTATTGCTTCATGCCCGATCATCAACATCTGATCCTTCTGGGCGGCGAAGAGTCCTCGAATATCTGGAAGCCGCTCTGCGCATACAAACAGCGTTCAGGTTTCTGGCTAGCCCGTAACCTCGGCGTGCGTTGGCAGAAGGATTTTCACGACCACATCATGCGGGAGAAAGAAAACCTGGCCCGCCACGTCAGGTACATCCTCGAGAATCCCGTCCGGAAAGGACTGGTCGATCGATGGCAGGAGTATGCCTTCAGCGGAGCCCTCCTTTGCAGCTTGGATGAGGTCCTCCAAGGATTGTTCAATTGAGGAGGGGCCATGTGCAGCCGCAGGTTTTAACCTGCGTTAGGTTTCCGGATGTAGCCGCAGGTTTTAACCTGCGCTCGGTTTCCGGATGTAGCCGCAGGTTTTAACCTGCGCTCGGTTTCCGGATGTAGCCGCAGGCTTTAGCCTGCGCTCGAAAAAGAGTCTTCTTGAACTCAGGCTAAAGCCTGAGGCTACAGCAAGAAAGACGCAATCTAAAGATTGCGGCTACAATAAGCCAAATCCCCCAGAAATAGGGACAGCTCCCGCCCCGGCCGCACCCCCCGAAATTAATTCAACTACCCTCGCCTGCCGCGCGGCCCCGCAATGAACTCCCGGCTCGGGCTCCCAGAAGAGGACTTCGCGGCGAAAGCTGCCGCGTCGGGCAGCGATAATTCGACTTTCGATTCCCGCGGCGACGGGTTACAATGACCCTAAAACACGAAATCGGATACAACATGATGTTCATCATCGGCATTATCGCCTCGTCCTTGCGTCATCCTCGGCGCGCAGGCCGTCGGCCGGGACATCCTCGCCCGCATCTTCAAGAACAAGCCGCCGTTCCCCGATCCCGTTCTCTCGGGAGTCGCCGCGACGGCTCTCGGGATGATGGGTATCGGTTTCCTGCTGTTCGGACTCGTGGCGGTGCGTCTCGTCTATCGAGGCCTGCTCTGGGGCATCGTGGCGGCGTGCACCCTCCTCGCGGCTCCCGAGGTCATTCGGTGGGCCAAGACCGCCCCTGCACTCCTGAAAGACGCATCGTGGCGAAACGCATGGACGCTTGCCGCCGCGCTCTATTTCGCGGTCGCAATCGCCCTGACGTCGCTCCCGGCTACGATGAACGACGAATGATCTACCACCTCCGCCATCCCCAAGACCCTCCTCGCCACGCACGGGGGGTTCCCGTTCCACGACAACATCTACGCCTTCTTCCCCCAGCTTGGAGAGATGTCATTCCTGCTCGGCCTGGGGACGGCAGGAGAGGCCGCGGCCAAGCTGTTCCACGTCGCCGCAGGTTTCCTCCTTTTCCTGGCCGTCCACAGGTTCGCGCTTGGATTGACGGATCGTAAGCACGCCCGACTGGCAGCCGCCGCGTTCCTCACCGTCCCGTCGGTCATGGCTATCCTGTCCCTGGCTTACGTAGACCTGACGTTCGCGCTGTTCACGTTCCTGGCCGTCATATCGATCAGAGAATATTTCGAGGGCCGCAACCTCGGCCACGCGCTCCTCGCCGGCCTGATGCTCGGCGGGGCGGTCAGCGTGAAATACACCGGCCTCCAGATGACCGCGCTCGTCCTCTGCCTCCTGGCCATCACGCGCCTGAAGGTCCGCGACCTCCCTGTCGTGCGCCCAGCCGCGCTCATCGCCGCCGGAGCCGGGCTCTGCGCTCTCCCCTGGCTCGTGCGCAACCTGCTCGTCACCGGCTGGCCGATGTTCCCCTTCCCCCTCCCCTTCTTCTCCCTCAAGCCGGGATTCAACTGGGACCCGGACAGGGCGGGGCTCTTCCTGAGGTTTCTTCAGTCGTTCGGCGCCTCCCGCCGACGGCGGGACCCTGGCCGACACGCTCCTCGCTCCGTTTCGGGTCTTCGTCCAGGGACGTTTCGACAGTGTCCGCTTCTATGACGGCATCCTGGGCCCGGTCTTCCTCCTGGTCCCTCTCCTCGTGCTGTCCAAGAAGCGGCGGCAGGGGCTCGGCTCACTGCTGACGTTCTCGCTCATCTTCATCCTGTACTGGGCGTTCTCCACGAAGCAGGTCCGGTTTCTCCTGCCCCTCATCCCTTTCCTGTGCATCGCGCTGGCTTATGCCTGCCGGGCCTGGAAAAGGGCCTGGCTGACGGGCCTCGTCGCGCTTCTCCTGCTCTTCAACATGGGAATCGGAGTAAAGGAGCTGGCGAAGCGGGCGCCCTGGGACCTTTGGGGCGGAAAGATGACCCGCCGATCCTACCTCGAGCGGCAAGTGCCGGTATTGGCTTTATACGCCGAAGCTACCGCGCACATGGGAAGCGGGAGCAAGCTCTACCTCATCCACATGAGGAGACTACGGCGATTACCTGGACGGTGCCGTGGACGGGGGATTTCGTATTCGAGCGCTACCGGCTCGAAACCCTGCTCGACAGCGGGGCGACCGGACCGGAAATCGCCCGCGTTCTTCGCGCGGGAGGGCGCGACCCATATCATGATCAATCGGGCCCCGCTCACGATCCCCGCCGGGGGCTGAGTCCAGGCGCGCGAGAGCGGTTCAACGATTTTCTCGCCCGCTTCTGCGAGCCTGTCCTCGAAAAGGGCTCTTATGCGCTCTTCAAGCTGACTTACCCCCTTCCATAAAGGGGAACAACAGGAAATCCCCCCAAAGCCCCCCTTTTCCAAAGGGGGGACACAGACCCCTCACCCCCCTTTTCCAAAAGGGGGGAATTTCTGCCGCGACTTCTCGAATTCCCCCTTCTCAAAGGGGGACGCCGAAGGGAGATCCTTGGTTCCCCCCCTTTCTAAAAGGGGGGCTTGGGGGGATTTATAGAGCGACCCCATCAAATTGAGGCTTCGACGGCTTCCGCCAGGATATGCAGGAGGACGAGGTGCGCCTCCTGGATACGGGGCGTCGATTTCGACGGGACGTAGAGCAGGATGTCGGGCAGGCCGGCCACGGCGCCGCCGCCCTCGCCGGTCAGGGCGATGGTCGCCATCCCCTTCGCCTTTGCCGCCTTCAGGCCCTCGATGATGTTCTGCGACCGGCCGCTCGTCGTCAGGGCGATGGCCACATCGCCCTTGTCGCCGAACGCCTCGATCTGGCGGCTGAAGATCTTCTCGAACGAGCGGTCGTTGGCGATGGCCGTCAGCGCCGACGTGTCGGTGGTCAGGGCGATGGCGGGAATGGCCTTGCGTTCTATCATGAACCGGTTGACGAGCTCCGCCGCGAAATGCTGGGCCTCGGCCGCGCTCCCGCCGTTGCCGAAGGCCAGAACCTTGTGCCCCTTCTTCACCGCCTGGACAATGGTCTCTACGGCCTTCTCGAGGCTCCCGCTCCCCGCCTTCTCGAGCGATCCCAGCACCTCCGCAAGCTCCCCGACGGCCTTGAACCCTTTCATTGTGTCCTCCCCGGACAGGATGTCTGCATTATAAGCGGGGCCTAGCCCCGAGTCCACACCTGATTGGCGGCATATACCGCCCCCGCCAGGGCTTGACATTGTATACTATATACGTATATTACTTTAGAGTATACTAAATTGCAGGAGGGCCGGATGTTCGTTGACAGGCAAAACGAGCTCTCGCACCTGACGCGCCTCGGGGAGTCCGCCCGGCCGGAACTCCTGATCCTCTTCGGCCGCCGCCGCACCGGGAAAACGGCGCTCCTGAGGCATTTCGCCAAAGGCAGGAAATGCCTCTTCTATTCCGCCGACCTGTCCTCCGAGCACAATCAGCTGGCACAGCTCACGGAAAACGTATTCCAGCTCACCCATGACGCCTTTCTGCAAACCCAGCCGTTCGGTTCCTGGGAATCCGCCCTCCGATATATCTTCGACCATCTCCCCTCCTCGGCCCCGCTCGTCATCATCGATGAATTCCCTTATCTTTGCGCTTCCAACCGGGCTCTCCCTTCGATCCTTCAAAAGATCTGGGACCAGAGCCCGGTCGACCATCGCTTCTTTCTGATCCTGTGCGGCTCCACCATCGGCTTCATGGAAAAAGAGGTCCTCAGCGCGAAGAGCCCTCTGTACGGGCGCCGCACGGGCCAGATGGACCTCCAGCCATTTGATTTCGACGCCCTGGCGGACTTTTTCCCTGGCCTGCCGGCCCATGATCGGGTCTGCGTATATGCTGTCCTGGGAGGAATCCCCGCCTATCTCGAACGTTACGACGTCCGGTTGACCCTGGAGGGCAACATCCGGGAAGGGATCCTGGACAAACACTCCCCGCTCTTTGAAGAGCCACGCTTCCTGCTCATGCAGGAGCTGAACGAGCCGTCCCTCTATTTCTCCATCTTGAAGGCCATCGCGTTCGGCAGAACACGCCTGAACGAAATCGCCCAGGATACGGGCATCGTTGACAGGCACAAGGTCAACAAATATATCTCCGTCCTCCGTGATCTCCGAATCGTCAAAAGGGAGGTCCCCGTCACCGAGGACAAGCCCTACAAGTCCCGGAAGGGAATCTACGTTCTGGCCGACAATTATTTCAGGTTCTGGTTCAGATATGTCTATGCCAACATGAGCTCGCTCGACGCCGCGGGGGCCCGTTTCGTCTGGGAGGAAAAGATCAAACCGGATCTCGAAAACTTCACCGGCCCGCGCCTTTGAAGATATCTGTACGCAGAGGCTGAAAAAGCTCAACTCCCTCGGTCGCCTCCCCTTTCGAGCCGCGAACATCGGCCGGTGGTGGGACGGCCGAAATGAGATCGACATCGTCGCTGTGGACAGGCGGGCCGCCTCTCTACTTTGTGAATGCAAATGGACGAGCCGGAAGGTCGGCTTAAGCGTTTTGCGCGAGCTGGAAGCCAAGTCCGCGCTTTTCCCCGAGTCCCGCCAGATCTTTTTCGGTCTCTTCTCGAGGTCCGGATTCACCCCGGAGATTGAGCAACTCGCACGTTCCAGGAGCGACCTACGGCTCTTCGATTACGATAGGGCATGAGAGGGAAGATCCCGCCTACAGAACCTTTCCCTTGAGCAAGACCGTTCGGACGCGGGTCCGGTAGTCCAGCGGGTCGCCGTCAAAGATAACCACATCCGCATCCTTGCCCGCCTCGAGGCTCCCGATCCTGTCGGCGACGCCCAGAACCTCGGCCGCCGTCAATGTAATAGCCCTCAGGGCCGCGTCCCTGTCCATCCCGCCCTTGACGGCAAGCGCCGCGGTAAGCGGCAGTTCCTCGAGCGCGCCGGCCCCCAGCGCATTCTCCTCGGCATGCCAGGACGACCTTGACCCAGGCTTTCGCCAAGGTGGCGGCGTTGGCTAATGTCACGTCCATCGTCTCCACCCGCTTGGGCCCGATTCCCATGGGACCGACGATGACGGGGATGCCGCGCTTCGCGATCTCCGCGGCGACCTTGAACCCCTCAGCGCAACCGATGAGAACGGCCTTGAACTTGAACTCGTCGACGAGCCGGAGCGCCGTCATGATATCGTCCGCCCGGTAGCATTCGATGAACGCCGGAAGCTTCCCCTCGAGGAGCGCGGCCAGCGGTTCGAGGGCGAGGTCGCGCTTCGGCGCCTGGGCCTCGTCTCCGGCCTTGGATGCCTTCGCTTTCCCCCCGCTCTTCGCCTTCGCCGGCTTCGTAATCCTTGATCTTCTTCGCGTACTCGCCCGCTTCGAGAAGGGCCTTGCGCACGACGTAAGCGCTTCCATCCGGGTCGAGGGCAGGCGCACCCTTCCCGCCGTAGGCGTCCTTCGGCCCCTCGCCGAGCGAGAGCTTGACGCCTGCCGGCGAGAGGATGGTCATCTCCTCGACCGTCTTCCCCGCCAGCCTGACGACGGCGGCCTGGCCGCCGATGACGTTGCCGCGCCCCGGCGTGACGAGCGCCGCCGTGACTCCCGCCGCCCGCGCATGCCGGATGCCCTTGTCGAACGGATTAAGCCCGTCGACGGCCAGAAGTTGGGCCGTGACCGGGTCGGAAAGCTCGTCACTGCCGGCCGGCCCGAACCCTTCCCTCAGCCCGACCGTTGAGTGCGCCTCGATGAGCCCGGGGAGCAGCCCATCCGCCGGCCGCGTCGATGACCGCCGCGCCCTCCGGCACGGCGAGGTCTTTCCCGACCGCCGTTATCTTCCCGTCCACGACGATGACCATACCGCCCTCGACGACCGGTCCGCTCATCGGCAGGATGCGGCCGTTCCTGATGACGATGGGCCCGGCCGGCTCAGGCTTCTGCGCGGGCGCGGAGGTCCCGTTGCCCTGGGCTTCCAAATCCCCCCTCAGCCCCCCTTTTCCAAAGTGGGGTCCTTTTCGTTTCCCCCCTTTTCTGGGGGTTTAGGGGGGATTTCATGCTTCCCCCCTTTTCTAAAGGGGGGCTCTCGGGGGGATTTTGGAAGAGCTTTGCGCCTCGTACACGACCTTGCCGTCGATCATCACCTGGAGCGTCCGGCTCTGGATGTCGAACGGATCGCCGCTGAACACGACGAGATCCGCGTCCTTGCCCGGCTCGATGCTCCCGATGCGCTTCTCGAGACCCGTGAGCCTCGCCGGGTTGATGGTGATGGCCTTGAGAGCCTCGGCCGGGTCCATCCCGTGCTTGACCGCTACGGCCGCCTGGAAGCGGAGAAATTGTTCCTGGACGACATCGGCATCGGTCATGATGTTGACCTCGACGCCGTGCTTGAGCAGAAAATCCGCCAGGTTGACGAGCGTCCCGTCCTCCTCGTAGGTGATCATCTGGGGGCCGACCACGACGACGACCTTTTCCTTCGCCAGCTCGTCGGCGACCTTGTAGGACTCCTCGCCGTGGCCGAGGGAGAGCCCGCGGAACCCGAACTCCTTCGCCAAGCGGACGGCGGTCATGATGTCGTCGGCGGCGCTGACGTGGATGTGGACGGGGATCTCGCGCTCCAGGACCTTGAGCATGGCCTCCTTCTTGAGGTCGCGGGCCGGCGGCGCGGCGTCCGGCTTCTTCGCTTTCTCCTTCGCGTACCGGGCCAGCGCGTCCCGATAATCGGTCGCCTCGAGCATCGCCTGCCGCACGAGGTAGGCCGTCCCCATCTTGGTCATCGGCATCACGCCCTTGTTGGCGTACATGCCCTTCCGCCCGAGCGCCATTTTCATGTCGGCCGGGAAGACGACGACCATGTCGTCCACCGTCCCGCCCCGGAGCTTGAGGACGGCCGATTGTCCGCCGATGACATTGCCGCTCCCGGGACGGGCGATGACCGTCGTCACCCCCTCGGCCAGGGCGTTCCGGAACTGGCCCCGATCCGGCCCCGAGCCCTCGGGATGGATGGAGTCGATGACCCGGAGCTGGGGTGTCACCGGGTCGGTCATCTCGTTGTCCTCGGTAACGCCGTACGACGACCCGAGCCCGAGGTGCGAATGCGAGTCGATGAGGCCCGGCGTGACGACACATCCCGCCGCATCGATGACCCGCGCGCCCTCCGGGACCTTGACCTCGGCCCCGACCTCGCGGATCTTCCCGTTCTCGATGATGACGGTGCCCTTCTCTATGACGCCCTTGGTCACGGTCAGGATGCGGGCGTTCGTGATGGCCAGGACGCCCGCCTCGGCGTCCTCGGCAGCGGCAACGCGGAACCCGATGCTCAACAGGCCGAACAAACCCATAACAGCGACGATCTTTTTCATTTGCTCACCTCATTCGGGACATGATATAGCGTCCCTGACCTTATTCACAAGCTCGTCCAAATCCCCGACCGCATAGCCCTCGACCGGAATGGGGTCGGTGGAATTCGACGCCGACCGTCCCGCGCTGCGACCCGAACCGCCCCTTGGGCATCAGCTCGAACGTCCCCCGGATGGTCACCGGAACGATGGGCGCCCCGGCCCCGACGGCCAGGAAGAATCCGCCCCTCCGGAACCGCTTGAGCGTTCCCGTCCAGGCTCCGCGTCCCCTCCGGAAATATGAGGAACGAATACCCCTTCTCCTTCATGGCCCTCACGGCCCTCTCGATGCTCCTCACGCCCCCGCCTCCCGCCCTCCGGTCCACCGACACGAAACCCGAGGTGATCATGATCCACCCGAGGACCGGAAAGGCGAAGACGCTCTTCTTGAGAATGACGCGGACGCTCCCCGGGATAACCACGAACAGCAGCGGGCCGTCGAGGAAGCTCACGTGGTTGGCCATGAAGACATAAGGCTTATTCGGGTCGAACCGTTCGAGCCCCGACGTCTCGACCTTGATGCCGAGGATCGCCCGGCTCACCCGCATCGTCCACTCCGCGACAACGAAGAGCGGCCGGCTGATCTTGAACGCCATGCAGAAGAGCACGAACGGGGCGCCCGACGACAAGGAGGACCGTGTAGAAGACGAGCAGGAAAACCGCGCGGATCATTTCCCCTTCCCCTTTTCCCCGGCAGTGGTCGCGCTCGCCGGCTTCAGGACGAGGAAATGGACCCCGTATTCGCTCGTCCACCGGGCCGTGACGCGCCAGCGCCCCGAATCGACCAGGGCGCGCAGGAGGGCGTCCTGGACGCTGAATTCCTCGTGCCAGACGATGGCCGGATATCCGGGGTAGGCCCGGACGAACGCGTCGAATTCCTCGGGGCGCGCGGGCAGGCCTATGAACCGCTTGTCCGGATACCGGGCCATGAGGCATTCCGGATGATAATAACCGCTGTTCACCATATAAGAGCTTTCCGTGAGGACTTCGGCCGGGGGCACCATGCGGCCGAGATCGGGCATGGGCGGAGGGGCATAAAGCCGCGCTCCCGAGAGGAGGGCGAAGGCGACGAAGCCCGCGTAATACCATCGGAACCTCGGGGACTTGGCCGCCCGTACACGGTCCGCGAGCGCCCCGAACGACAGGAAGAAGATGGGGAAAAGGCCGAGGGAATAGCGGAAGAAATATGTGGAGTGAGAGCTATCCAGAAAGACGATATAAGCCATGCCCAAAACAGCCGCTGCGATCCAGGCGAAACGGCGGCTCAGAAGGACCGCGAGGACCCCGAAGGCCATGAATAGGATCGTGTCCCACCGGATGATCCCGCCCTGGCTGAGCCACTCGGGCGACCGCATGATCACGGAATGGAGCTGTCGGAGGGCTTCCTGGACCGAGTGATCCATCTGCGGGAATACCGTGGAGACGATCCCGTAATCGGAGGCGCGATGTCGCAAGCCCGTCCCACGTGAAGATGAACGGGTTCGCGGAAATAACCCTATGGTTCCAGAGTCCTATGAATGCCAAGGGGATGGCGCCCCCGACGAAGAACAGCACGGCGCGGAGTCGCTTTAAGAGATAGGGGATGAACAGGAACGCCATGACCGCCATATTTATCCTCAAAAGCAACCCGACCGAAAGCAGGATACCCGCGATAAGGGCGGGAACCGGTCGCCTCGAACACCCGACAAGACATAAAGCCGCCGTGAGCAAGAACAGCGCGAAGGCTTCAGGTCCGTAATAGCTCGTGAAAGCGATCAAAGGGCCGGACAAGGCGAAAAACAGGGATGCAACCCCCGCCCCGGCCATGGATAATCTGACCCCGAACCTGGCGAAAAGATAGATCAGAGGAATCGTGAACAGAGAGAACAGCGCGGAAAGCTGATCCAAGCCCAGCCCCCGCGGCATCAATGCTGCTAATCCATGCCAGAACGGCGGATACCAGATATAGGGCTGGCCCGCGAACAGCGTGAATCCCCTCCCCGCCCTCAGGTTCTCGACGAGGAGCAGATGCCGCCACGGATCGAACCGGGGAATGCCCTGGGCGCTGAGGAAGAACAGTCGAGCCGCCGCGCCGACGGCCATGAGAATCGCAAGAAGGACAAGGTCACGGGATCCCGATTTTGGGCGTTATCATTGTCCTCCAACGTATCCTCCAGAGGGACATGCTCCGGTTTATCCAAAGCATATTCAAGAGGCGAGCTAAAGTCCAGGCCGCAAAGCGGCGCCGAGCGTCACTTCGCCCTTGAAATTGCCATTCCAACACGCCTGGATTATGATACGCGAAGAATCCGGCGGATATATCATGCTGCGAACAAAGGGTAGATCAGCAGCGATGTTCCATCCTTTTCTATTCGCCTTGTTTCCCATTCTTTCATTATATGCCTTCAACTATGACATGGTACTCCCGGAAGACCTTTTTCTTCCCGTAATCATTTTGATGTTCTCAACGCTCCTGCTTGTCGTCGTGCTGAATCTCCTGGCCAAGGGGAGCGATAAAGCCGGCATTTTAGCAACCCTTACGATCTTTCTGTTCGGTTCCTACGGGCATTATAATAACCTTCTCATCGATGTCGCTTCATGGGTTCCCTTTTTAAGGACGGTTCCAGGCGGTGGGATTGGAATTTGCGCATGAACCCCTATTCAACATCTCGTCCGGGCTTTCCTATGCCCTCCTCTCCATAGCACTTTTCATGACCGTTCTCCGCAAGAAAGGCAATCTTTCGAAAACAACTGGTACCCTGACCATTATGGGTATCGCTCTGGTCCTTCCGCTAATCGCGTACTTATCCCTCAAAGCCCCGGCGAAGTCGACCTCGTCGAAATTTCGTAAACCTGCCATCAGCCTCCCCGGAAACGCAGCTTATCCGGAACCTGCCGGACATCTATTTGACATTATTCTTGATGGCTACGCGAGAGGAGACATCCTGAAAGAGTACTATCAATTCGATAACACGGCCTTTCTGAAAGACTTGGAGCGGACAGGTTTCCACATCGCCGAGAAGAGTCGGGCCAACTACAATTGGACGTTCCTTTCCCTATCTTCGTCTCTAAACTTTTCCTACCATCAACTCCCTCGCCGATTCCGAAGGGCTGGACTCGCGCGACAGGTCAGTCCTTTTCGAAATGATCTGAAGCAATCGCATATCACAGTTTCTCAGATCATATGGATATCGATATGTCCATATTGATTCACGTGGGGCGCCACAAAACCAATCCCAAGGCAGACTTGGAGGTCGATTTTTCGAAAGGAATTCTAAAAAAAGAATTCGTCCGCATGTTGCTTGCGACGTCCCTTCCTCAGAGTGTTCGAAAAGGCCCAAGAAAACCACTTGGCCGCCCACCACCTTTATAATTTCGGCCAATTGAAGGCGGCATATAAGATCCCAGGGCCGAAGTTCGTTTTCTTTCATTCCCTGCCACCTCATCATCCTTATCTCTTCGATCGTTTTGGCAAAGTCCAACGGAAGGCGGACCTCAATACCCAATTCGAATTCGATAAGCACCTATGGAGGGACAAGGTTCGCTACCTGGAACAGCTACGCTTTGTCAACGGCAAGGTGCTGGACGCCGTGAAGAGCATTATCAAGGGATCAGCGCGCCCGCCGATCATAGTCCTACAATCCGATCATGGCCCCACGTCGACTGACGTTTCGCACGACGAGTTCCTGCAAAAAGGAAGGTTGGCTATTCTCAATGCGATATTTGGCCCCGATGGATTAGGCTAATTCCCGCATCTATCACTCCCGTGAAATTTATCAGCTCAGGCTGATATTTAACAAGTTCTTTATTGCCAATCTGGATATTCTTGAAGATAAGAGCTACTTCTCCGAGTATCGGCGTCCTTATGATTTCCATGAGGTTCCCATTGGAAATTAGCGATAACGAAACCCCTTCAAGCAGCGGCATCCCTTGAGCGGAGGTCCTCAAGGAGCCTGATCATTCCAGCACTTTCAGCGCGCGCAGGCGGACGCCGTCGCCCTGAGCTTCCTGCGCTCGGTCCGCTCCCGTAAGAGGGAGCGCTTTCCGGCTCCGCTTGTCCTGGAATCCGACGAATAGGCCCGAATCGCCCAGTCGGCCAGTCTTCGGGCACGCGTAGGAACGTCTCCGTCGTGAAGTACCGCCCCGGCTCGAGCTTATCGTATCGCTCGAGCGCCTGGACCGGGACGGCCCAGGTCTGAGTTCTGCCGCCCTCGTGGGCCAGCCTCACATCGAGAACGATGGGGCGAAGGATCCTGGCCTCCGACCGGAAGGCGAGCTTGAGCCATACGTTCCGCGTCCGCGGGACCTCGGTCGGATAAGCCTCATAGCCGACGAGGGAGACGAGGCCGCCAAATGTCCCCGAAGCCGTGTTCTTCAGAACGGGAGGGGTCGTCGACGCGATTTCCTTGGTTGCCTTCTCCCACTCGAGATACTGCGCGTCCACGATGTCCGCCCAAAGGGACATCTGCTCCCTGGAGACTTCGAGCTCGTTCGTCGAACGCGCTTCGGTCCCCGAGAGGGCGCGATCATCGAACGGATCGCTGTCGTTGTCGAAGACCTCGAATTTCTTTTTCATCGGCCAGTAGATGATCTTCTCGGGCCCCCGCCGGGATGCCAGCCCCCATCGCCTGGACCATGCGGAAAACATCAGCTGCCTGTCCGGCGGGACGGGTTTGAAGAGGCTCTCACCGATGAATCTCCCCTCCTTGACCCGGAGGCCGAGGAAATCGCAGACCGTCGGGACGATGTCGAGGATGGACCGGTAGCCGGCGATGCGGCTTCCCGCGGGAATGATGCCGGGGGCATAAAGCAATCCGAGAGAACGGAGCCCCTCCTCGAACAGCGTCTGGTTATGCCCCTTGGCGCCGTGCTCATTGAAGGCCTCGCCGTGGTCGCCGACGATGATGAACAGCGTGTCCCTGGCCAGGCCCTTGTTCTCGAACCCGGCCACAACCTCTTTGATGAACTCGTCCGTATAGCGGACCGCGTTCAAGTATTGGTTCTCGAGCGGATCTTTGACGCCATAATCGACGATGGGCCAGGTCGGCCGGCGTTTCGTAATTATGATGGGTGCAGAGGGTAAGGTAGGTCAGAAAGAAGGGCCGGCCGCGTTGGGCTTCCGCCCATTCCAGGCTCGGGCCGAGCATCATCCGTTCTTCCTTGCCGAAGTAGTTCGTGTCCGCGAATCCCTTCGTGGGCATGTCGAAGACGCCCTTGAAGGTCTCGAAGCCCATGTTGGCGACGACCTGGTTCCGGCCCTCGTAGTTGTTCGCCGTCTGGAAGAAGGCCGTCGCATAACCTTCCTTTCTGAGTATGTGAGCCAGACCGCGCTCCGGCAGGATGCCGGGGATGGCTTCCTTGACGTCGGGCTCGAGGTAGGGATAGATGCCGCAGAGGATGGGGACGAGGGCCTTGGTCGTGTGCGGGACGACGGTATAGATCCTGTCGATGACCGCGCCCCGGCGGGCCAGGTCCGCCAGGAAGGGCGTCGTCCCCTTGCCCGGGGTATAGACGTCCGAATTCTTCCAGTTCATCGACTCGAAGATGATGAGGACGATATTCCGCGCGGGGACGGCGGGGTCCTTGACGAGATCGATGGATGCGTCCATGCGGTCGGACGCCGGGATGACGAACCCTTCGGGCAGCTTCTCGTCTCCCGCCGGGTCGCCGACGGGCCCTTCGTTGGGCGCCCACGGCTCGAGGGCGGGGTGAACGTCCGCGAGCGGCGGGACGAAAGAATAGGCTTCGAGGACGATGGCCGCGACGAGGTAGGCGGCAAGGACCCGCTGACCGTGCGCCTCCTGGTTTCTCTCCGCCCACCGCCTGACGCCCTTCAGCCTGGGGACAAGGAGCGCCAGGACGAGGACAAGAACCTGCAGTCCGATGAGGATAAGGCGCCCGGGCCTCGCCTCGCTGACAAGAAGGCTTTGGTTCTCCCCCATGTTCTGGAACCAGTATTTCAGGACCTCGCGCGAGAGGGCCGCTCCCGTGCCCTGGTAATAATAGAAGTTGGCGATCTGATAGATGCCGGATACGAACAGGACCGCGGAGAAGATGCCGATGAGGCCGGCGCGGAGCGCCTTGCGCGACGCGGAAATGAGGATGGCGAGGACGAGGCCGAAGATGCCGAAGAACATCAGGTCGCCCCGCCAGATACGGAAAGTGTCGAGCTCGGAAAGCAGGGAGCCCGCCTGGAGGAGCATGGCCCGCTTGAGGAGGAAGCTCTGGGCGAGGATGAAGAGGGCGTAGGGCAGGGTGGAGAGAATTCCCGTCAGGCCGAAAAAGCGGCCCAGCATGATCGATCTTTTCTTGTTCCCGTCGTTCATGCGCGATTTCGATGATTATATGCGTCCCGGGGCCGGTTGTCCAAGGCCGGATCCGAGGCCCCGCTCATCCCCGATCGTCCCGCCGCATCGCCTGGAATTCGGGCAGGCATTCGAACCGGGCGGCGAAGCGCTTCGGATCTTCTCCCCTATGCTCGATGGTCCCGGCCTCGAGCCCCGGCAGGAACCGGGAAGCTCCGACGAGGTATGGGACCCGCTCCGGGGCGAAACCCATGATGCGGGCGGCCACGGCGTCGGCGGCGAGCGGGTGCGGGCTCAGGACGAGCGCGCCGACGGGCTTCGGCATTCCCATGATGGGACCGTCGCCTTCCATGCCGATAACCCCGTCGATCACGGCATAATGGATAGGGACCGTTTTCGCCAGGTCGAGGATGGAGTTCTCGATGCCCGCGAAATGGAGCGGATTCTTGGGCCAGCCGTAGTAGATGCCCGGGAGCACGCCGAACATATTCTTCAAGGAAAGCGTGACCCCGGTCCAGTGATGGGTCTTGAGCTTCGGCATGCTGATAACGACGTCGGCCGCCATGACGGGGACGGCGACGAAGAACCCGCGCACCCCGCTCCGGTCGCCTTTGTTCGGCACGGCGACGGCGCGGCAGTGGTTGAGGTCCAGCCGCCGGACCCTCGGGTCGAGTGCCGACCTGAGGGAAGGGTTGAGGACGGAGTACCAGGGATCCCGGCGGTGGCCGGGGGCTTCGCCGACCGCGACCTCGGCCGCCCCGAGCCGGAGGCAGGCCGCCGCCGTGTTGGCGATGACGGCGGGATGCGTATTGACCGGGCGGTCCGGATGGACCTCCACGAAGTTCGGCTTGATGAGGACGCGCTTTCCCTTCAGGATCAGGCCGTCGGCGGCGAAGGCGGCCGCGATCTCCCGCGAGACGTCCCGGGAGTAGTCCGGCATGGCGATGACCGTCACGGGATATTTCGGCCCCCGTCTGCAGGCGGGAGTTTCGCCCAGCGCGGCCGTCCCGATCAGGACGGAAGACCCCTGAATGAACTGGCGCCTGTTCATGCGAGGAATACTCTCCTGCCGGACAGCGCTATCACGGCCATCGCGAGATGCGCGGCGTTCAATTCGCCGGGCGGAATGGAGCCGATGACGCCGGAGAGCCTTTCTTTCGACGAGCCTGCGTCAAGCCCGTAGGTTTCCAGCGCGATAATGGCCCAGGCAAGGTCATAGGGCGAACCGACGGTTTCAGCGGAGCGCCCCAGAAAACCGAGGCTGGCCGAGATGGCTTCTTCGGGTGCGCGGCCGCGAAGGGCTATGAGCGCCAGGGCGGTCGCGTCCACGAAGGCCAGGAGCTCGCGGCCCCGGACCTCCCGGTTCCCATAATTCCAGCCGCCGGCGGGGATCTGGCGGTCCAGAAGGAGCTTCCGTCCCTCGACGGCCCGAGGGTGTTCGGCGAGGCCTCGAAGATTCAGGGCGATGAGCGCCCAGGCGGTCGGTTCGACCCAGCCGAAGGTGCCGCGGACCCAGGGCCAGCCGATGAGGCTGTTGTCCTGGGCGACGTTCCTGTCCTGGGCGACAGGGGCCGAGCGGGTCCGGATGAGCCAATCCACCGCCTGCTTGAGCGGTCCCGGGGCATCGTAATGATGGAGCGCGACGGCCATTTGCGCCGTGAGCCATGTCCCCTGCGTTCTATGCTCGGGGCTCAGGCCGACGGAGCCGTCGCCGTTCCGGGCGGCAAGAAGCCACGTGAGGAGTCGGTTCGGTATCCTGTTTCGGCGCGCCGGCGGCTTTGAGCGCGAGAAGGGAGAGCAGGGTCGGCTCGCAGAATGATTCAGAGCCTGGATAATAGGGACAGCCGCCGTCCGGGCGGATAAGTCCGCGCAGGGATGCTGTGATGGCAGCGAGATGCGCTGGGCATATTGGTCACATTATACGCTTATAAATCCCCCCCAACCCCCCTTTTCCAAAGGGGGGAAACTCTCTGAATCCCCTTTTTCCAAAGGGGGGAATCCTCGTCGTCCCCCCTTTCCTAGGGGGCGTATTCGTCCCCCCTTTCCTAAAGGGGGGTGCGGGGGGATTTGTCCCCGGCAAAAAAAAGGCGGCAGGCCCGAAAGCCTGCCGCCTTGAGGTTCTGCTTATCCGTTGTTCTGCTTGTGCGTGCTCAGCTCATCAAGAGCCGAGGGCGGTCATGGTCCTGGGACCGATAACCCAGGAGCCGTTCCACACCAGGAGTTCCTTGTTGAAGTCCGTCATGCCGTTGACCTGATAGAAGCCCGAGCTGGGATTGGCGGAAGCGTATCCGGAATCGGTCGTAAGCCGGCATTCCGTCCCGTGGAGGCAACGATGTAATCATCATCACCCCAAACGGCGCCCGAAGCGGTAAGAGCAACCCCGAAGGTGGACGCGCCCGAACAGCCCGAGTCCCGTCCAGACCTGGAACGGGTGGCTCCACTGGTCGTAAATAGGCAGGGCCTTGATGTAGAAATCGGTCAGGGCGAGGACGAACGTGATCGTTGGTCGCCAATTCTCCGCCGGTGGACGGGGGCGCGATGCCCTTGTCCGTGATGTAGTCCATCGCGGCGGTGGCGATGGTGTTGATGTCCTTCATCGTCCCCTTCTGCTTGGCCTTCTGGATGGCCGTCATGGCGTTGGGGATGAGAAGGGCTGCCAGGATGCCGATGATCGCGACGACGATCAACAGCTCGATGAGGGTGAATCCCTTCATCTTTTTAATCATGTGTCTTCCTCCTTTTTGGTTGGACACTCAGAGCCTATCTTATTAGCAAGAGGCGTGCCAGATCTTGGCTCGATAATATGTGTTGAAAACAATAGAGATACTGATGTGATTCCGCTTTTCCACTGAAAACAGTGCCGATAATTGTCATTGTATGACATTTTGTGTCACTTATCTGGGGTCGAACTTCCGGCCGCCGTTCCCGTTGGCCCGCTCCTCTTTCCGGACGTTCTTCAGCTCGAACTTGTCGATGAGGTAGCGGAGGGTCCGGTAGGAGATGCCCAGAAGCTGGGTGGCCTGGCGCAGGTTCCCGGCCGTCGCCATGAGCGCCTGGTTGACGTACTTCTTCGTCAGCTCGTCGACGTAGGTGGAGAGGTTGAAGCCGGGCCGGAAGAGGAACTGCGTCTCCTCCTTGCGCTGGGGATTGACGATCTCCAGGGGCAGGCAGGCGGCGGTGATGGTCTCCCGGTCTTCGATGGCGACGACCCGCTCGACGACGTTCTCGAGCTCGCGGATGTTCCCCGGCCAGTGGTAGGCCTCGAGGAGGCCGATGACGTCCGGGGTCATCCGCTTCATGGTCTTGCCGAGCTTCGTGCAGTACTTCTCGAGGAAGTGGCCGGTGAGGAGCGGGATGTCCTCGGGGCGCTTCCGGAGGGGCGGCATCTCGAAGGAGATGACGTTCAGGCGGTAGAAGAGCTCCTCCCGGAACTTGCCCTCGGCGATGCGACTCTTGAGGTCCTGGTTCGTGGCGGCGATGATGCGGACGTCGATGGGAATCTCGTCGTTCCCGCCGACCCGCCGGACGACGCGCTCCTGGATGGCCCGGAGGAGCTTGACCTGGGTCCAGGGGGACATCTCGCCCACTTCGTCGAGGAAGAGCGTGCCCCGGGTCGCGGCCTCGAACATCCCCTTCTTTTCGGACACCGCCCCGGTGAAGGCGCCGCGGGCGTGGCCGAAGAGCTCGCTCTCGAGGAGGTTCTCGGGCAGGGCGGCGCAGTTGATGGAGACGAACTGGCCGGCCCGGCGCAGGCTCTGGGCGTGGACGGCCCGGGCGGCCATCTCCTTCCCCGTGCCGCTCTCGCCCGTGATGAGGACCGTCGAATCGGTCGCCGCCACCTTCTCGATGAGCCCGTAGATCTCCTGCATGGTCCGGCTCTTGCCGACCATCTTCTCGAAGCCGTAGCGGTCCTTGAGGTCCCTCTTGAGAAGGATGTTCTCCTGCTTGAGGTGGAGCTTCTCCAGGCCGCGGCCGACGAGGATCTTCAGCTCCTCGACGTCGAACGGCTTGACCACGTAATCCAGGGCGCCGGCCTTGAGGGCGTCGATGGCCTGCTTGATGCTCCCGTAGGCGGTGATGAGGATGACCGGGATCTCGGGATCGAGGTCCTTGGCGAACTTCAGGACGTCCATGCCGCTCGTCTGGGGCATCTTGATGTCCGTGATGACGAGGTCCACGGGCTCCTTCTCGAGGATCTCGCGCGCCTGGGTGCCGGAAGAGGCGACCTTGACGCCGTAGCCTTCCTTCTTGAAAACGGTGGAGAGCAGGTCGAGAAGGCTCTTTTCGTCGTCGACGATTAATATGGTTTCCATGTTTTATCCTAAGCGCAGACTAAAGTCTGCGGCTACAACGCAGGCTAAAGCCTGCGGCTACATCCCCTCCGTGGGCAGGGCAGAGTGATGAGGATCTCGGTGCCCTTGTCGAGCTCGGAACGGACCGCAATGGTCCCGTCGTGATCGTCCACGATGCGGCGGACGTTGGCCATGCCGAGGCCGCGGCCGTTCTCGAAACCCGAGTAGAAGGGCTCGAAGATGTGGGTCTTGTCCTCCTCGGTCATGCCGACGCCCGTATCCGCGAAACGGATCTTCAGCCCGCCCTTGTCCCCGAGAAGGTCGATGGTCAGGGTCCCGCCCTCCGGCATGGCCTTGACGGCGTTCTTGGCCAGGTTCCAGAAGACCTGTTTGAGCTGGTTCGCGCTGGCGACGAACTTCGGGCCCGGCCCGGCGTAGCTCCCGGCCAGACGGACACGGCCGTTGAGCTCGCCGCTCGAGCGGAGCATCGTCAGGGTCTCGTCGAGGAGGTCCGGGACATTGACCTCGGTGAAGACCTGTTTCACGGGGACGGCGAAGTCCAGGAACTGGTCGATGGACTGGGAGACCCGGTCCGATTCCCGGACGACGATGTCCATCAGGGCCCGGTGCTCCTCGGCCAGGGGAAGCTCCTTCCGGAGGACCTGGACCGAGCCGGAGATGGCGGCCAGCGGGTTGCGGATCTCATGGGCCAGCGAGGCCGAGACCCGGCCGGCTTCGGCCAGCCGCTCCTTGATGACGAGCTCCTTCTGGGCCCGGCGGAGCTGTTCCCTCGTTTTCCGGAGGCTCTCGGACAGATAATTCGTGAGGAAGGCGATGATGAAGAAAACCGACCAGGCCATGAGCATGGTGAACAGGATGGACCCGAGGCCCAGGCGGACGTCGTGCTCGGGCGAAAAGTAAGGGATGATGCCGAAGTACATGCCGTCCACGAGAAGGCCGAAGAGGATGGCCGCGAGGCCGGCGGCGAGGTAGGCGGCCCGCTTCGAGATGACGAGGCTCGCGGCGATGATGGCGAAGACATAGAGGAAATACATCGAGCTGGTAACGCCGCCGGAGATATAAACGAAGGCCGTGATGAGGAAGAGGTCGAAGACGAGCTGGATATAGGCCTGGAAACCAAGATACTTGCCGCGGGAATAGAGGAAGAGACAGAAGACCGTCATCAGGTAGGCGAGCCCGATGAGGTAGAAGACGGGGATGATGGGCAGGACCGCGGCCCCGGCCAACTGGAGGATGACCGCCGAGACCAGGATGGTCGTGACGATGATGAAGCGCAGGACGATGTACCAGAAGATGTCCTTGCGCTCGATCGTATCCTGCGTCATGGCGAGTCTCCTCGGCGGAAGCGCTTCAGAACTTATTCATCAGGCTGAAGATGGGAAGGTACATCGAGATGACCAGGCTCCCGACGATTCCCCCGACGAAGATGAGGAGGAGCGGCTCCATGATGGACAGCAGGGCGGCCACGGAGGTCTCGACCTCGTCGTCGTAGAAGTTGGCGAGCTTCGTCAGCATCTCGTCCAGCGTGCCCGTCGCCTCGCCGACGTTGACCATCTGGGTCATCATCAGCGGGAAGGTCCCGGCTTCCTTGAGGGATTCGTGGAGGGTCTTGCCCTCCGAGACAAGGCGTCGAGTCTCGAGGATCTGATTTCGATGAGGACGTTCCCGGCCGTCGAGGAGGTAATCTTCAGGCTCTCGAGCATCGGGACGCCGCCCGAGATGAGGGTAGCCAGGGTCCGGGTCACGCGCGAGATGGAGACCTTGTGCAGGAGCTTGCCGAAGAGCGGCAGTTTGAGCAGCATGCGGTCGACGGTCCAGCGGCCTGCCGGGCGTCTTTCTGTAGTATCGGAAAAGCAGGATGAAGGCAATGGTGCCGAGGAAGATAAAGATGATGTAGCTTTGAACAAAATTGCTCAGAGCGACGATAAAGGCAGTCAGCGCAGGCAATTCTGCTCCAAGCTCGATAAAGATGGAGGCAAAGACCGGAATAACCTTCCACAGGAGGAAGATGGCGACGACGATGGCAAAGATGACGATGGCCACCGGGTAGATCATGGCCTGCTTGACCTGGGCCCGCAGTTTGACCGTCTTCTCGATGTACTCGGCCAGGCGCCGGAGCATGACGTCGAGCGAGCCGCTCTGCTCGCCCGAGCCGACGAGGTTGCAGAAGAGGTCGTCGAAGACCTTGGGGTGCTTCCGTTTTGGCCTGGTGGAGGGTCGAGCCGGCCTCGACGTCGTTCTTGATGGTCTCGATGACCTTTTTGAAATACTTGTTCTTCTGCTGTTCCGAAAGGATGCCGAGGCTCTGGATGAGGGGAAGCTCGGCGTCGATGAGGACCGAGAGCTGACGGGCATAGACCGCGAGCTCCTTCAGCCGGACCTTCTCGCGCTTGAGGAATGGGATACCCGGCGCGGTCCGCTTGGGAGCGATGCTGATGATTTGAACCTGATCCTTCTGCAGGGCGCGGGCCACCTCATCGATGGATTCGCCCTGGCGCTCGCCGCCGACGTTGTCGCCGTACTTGTTCTTGCCTTTCCAGGTGTAAACGGGCATTCTTCTCTCCTACTTCCGCGACGTCGAGACCGGATTTCCCGTGCCCTTCTCCGGCCTCATCCCTTCCTTCCGCTGGATGATGTCGGTCAGCTCCTCGGGGAACGACGTAACGCTCATTGCCGTCTCGTAGGTGATGAGCTTCCGGAAGTAGAGGCTGGCCAGGGACTGGTTGAAGGTCTGCATTCCGTACTTTTCCTGGCCCATCTGCATGGCCGAATATATCTGGTGGATTTTGTTCTCGCGGATGAGGTTCCGGACGGCGGAGTTCGGGATGATGATCTCCATGGCCAGGACCCGGCCCGTGCCGTCGGCCCGGGGCAGGAGGCTCTGGGTCATGACGGCCTCGAGAGTCATCGACAGCATGATGCGGACCTGGGACTGGTACTGGGGCGGGAAGATATCGATGATGCGGGTGATGGATTCGACGGCCGAGTTCGTATGGAGCGTCGAGAAGGTCAGGTGGCCCGTCTCGGCGACGCGCAGGCAGGCCTCGACCGTCTCGTAGTCGCGCATCTCCCCGACCAGGACGACGTCCGGGTCTTCGCGGAGGACCGACCGCAGGGCGTTCGAGTAGGACTGGGTGTCTACGAAGAGCTCCCGCTGGTTGACGATGGACTTGCGGGGGTTGAAATAGTACTCGATGGGGTCCTCGATGGTCACGATGTGGACGTCCCGCTCGTGGTTGATGTGCTCGATCATACAGCCCAGGGTCGTCGATTTCCCGCAGCCGGTCGGCCCGGTAACGAGGACGAGGCCGCGCGGGAGGTAGCAGAGCTGGGCGATGCGCTGGGGGATGCCGAGCTGGGCGAAGCTCCACATGTTCGGCAGGAACCGCCGGAAGGCGCCCGCGACGGCGCCCTTCTGCATGAAGACGTTCGCCCGGAAGCGGCCGAGGTCCTTCATCCCGAACGAGAAGTCGAGCTCCCATTTCTCCTCGAACATCTTCTTCTGCTTGTCGGTCAGGATGCTGTAGATGAGCTCCTTGGTCTCGGTCGGCGTGAGGGGCGGATGATCGACGGACTTGAGGGCGCCGTGGACGCGGATCCGCGGCGGGATGTAGGTCGTGATGTGGAGGTCGCTCGCGTCGGCGTCGACCGCCATTTTCAGGAATTCCTGGATCGGCTTCGCCATATTGTCCTCCCTGCGGCCGTCCCCGCGCGCGGCGCGGGGTCAGCTCGAATCCCGGATCGTCTCGCGCAGGACCTCCTCGACGGAGGTCACGCTGTTCTTGATCTTGATCAAACCGCTCCGGCGCAGTGTGATCATCCCCGCCTCGATGGCCTTCTTCTTGATCTCCCGCGACTGGGACCGGTTGAGGATCATCTCCCGGATGTCCTCGTCGACGGGCATGACCTCGTAGAGGGCGGTTCGGCCCTTGTATCCCGTGTTGTTGCAGACGTCACAGCCCTTGGGCTTGAGGACGTTGATCTCGTGAAGCTCGTCCTTTTCGAAGCCCATCTCGAGGAGGGCCTTCTCGGGGAGCTTCTGGGGCTGGGCGCACTTCTTGCAGAGCCGACGGACCAGCCGCTGGGCGGCGATGAGGACGACCGAGTCGGCGATGAGGAACGGCTCGACGTTCATGTTGATGAGCCGCATGATCGTGCTCGCGGCGTCGTTCGTGTGGACGGTGGAGAAGACGAGGTGGCCGGTGAGCGCGGCCTTGATGGCGATATCGACCGTCTCGAAGTCGCGCATCTCGCCGACGAGCATGATGTCCGGGTCCTGCCGGAGGAAGGTCCGGAGGCAGTTGGCGAACGTCAGCCCGATCTCCTCCTTGATCTGGACCTGGTTGATGCCCGGGATGTAGAACTCGACCGGGTCCTCGGCCGTCATGATGTTCGTGTCCAGGCGGTTCAGGTTGGAGACGGCCGAATAGAGGGTGTTCGTCTTGCCGCTTCCCGTCGGCCCCGTGACCAGGATGATGCCCCAGGGCCGCTCGATGGCCTCCTTGAACTTGACGAGGGACTCCTCCTCGAAGCCGAGCTGGGTCAGGTCGAGCTTGAGCATCTCCTTGTCGAGGATACGGGCGACGATCTTCTCCCCGAACAGGGTCGGCAGGGAGGAGACGCGCATATCGACCTCTTTGCGCTTCCCGCTCTCGAGCTTGACCCGCATCTTGATGCGGCCGTCCTGGGGCAGGCGCTTCTCGGCGATGTCCATGTTCGAGAGGATCTTGACGCGGGAGAGGACGGGGTTCCGGAACTTCAGGGGCAGGTTGGCCATCTCGTAGAGGTCGCCGTCGATGCGGTAGCGGATGCGGAACTGCTGTTCGTAGGGCTCGAAGTGGACGTCCGAGGCGCCCTTCTTGATGGCGTCGATGAAGGTCGTGTTGACCAGGGTGATGATGGGGGCCTCTTCGCTCGCCGTCTGAATTTCCTCGAGGTCGATATCGCCCTGCTCCTCCTCGACGATGTTGATCCGCCCCTCGTCGGCCAGGGCGATATCCTCGACGATCTTCTTGACCTTGAGCGCGTCGACCGTTCCGTAATACTTGTTGATGGCGTTCATCACCCCGGACTCGGAGGCGATGACCGGCTGGATGCTGAGCCCGGTCCGGAACCGGATGTCCTCGATGACCTCGAGGTCGGTCGGATCGACCATCGACAGGGTCAGGAAGGACCGGATCCGGTGGATGGGCATGACCATGTGCTTTTTGGCCACCTCGGCCGGGATGAGGTTGATGACCTCGGGGTAAACCTCGAACTGGTCGAGGTCGATGTAGGGGTAGCCGAGCTGGCGGCTCAGGGCCTGGGCGATCTCCTCTTCGGAGATGAAGCCGAGCGTCACCAGGCTGGTGCCGAGCGGCAGGCTGTTCTTCTTCTGGAAATCGAGGGCGGATTTCAACTGGTCCGCGCTGATGATCTTCTCGCGTAACAGAAGCTCGCCGAGGTTGGAGGCCATTTCTTTACCTGAATCCTATGCGAATTGACAAAATCTGTCAATCCTCGTCCAGTACGATGGTTCGGTCATGACGGCTCCCACTGTCTCACTCTGCCTATACCGGGGTCAATCACCGCGGGGGAGTAATCAGGGGGTGATATTCACAATTTTTGTCTCATCGTCGAGGGCGATACCCCATCGTCCCCGCGAGGAGGCGTTCAACCCCCGAACCCGTCTCCGCGGAAATTCGACGGGACCATCATAGGTAAAAGGGACGGCCTTGACAAGAGAAATTTGTCAATTTCCAGGGGGCTCGTCCGACAAAAGGTCCGGAAGGAGAAGTCTTGATTACCGTCGAGCGACACGACTATAATAAGGGACAGATATGACCTTCAAGAAGCTTCGGAAACGGGGCGATGAGTTTTTCAGCACCCTCATCACCAATTCCACCGACGGCATCTATATCATCTCTCTCCAGGGGATCGAGTACGTCAACCCGGCGTTCGAGGCCCTGGTCGGCAAGCCGGCCGAGGAGATCTGCGAGCCTGGATTCGACATCCGGAGCCTCGTTCACCCCGAGGACAGGGCCCTCGTGGCACGCGCCAAGGGGCCCCTCCAGGAGTACAGGCTGGTCGACAACGAAGGCGCCGTCAGGTTCGTCGAGGCCAGCTCGGCCGAGATGCCCGGGGGGGACGGCCGGACGCTGGTCATCCTGAGGGAGACGACGGGGCGGCGGCGGGCGGAGGAAGCCCTCCGGGAGAGCGAGGAGAAGTACCGCCAGCTCGTCGAGCGGGCGACCGACGGCATCGCCATCGTCCAGGATTCCCTGTTCAAGTACATCAACCCCAAGGCGGCCGAGATCGGGGGGTTCACGCTGGAGGAGCTCATCGACGCGCCCTTCAGCCGCTACCTGGCCACCGAGGACCTGGCCTTCCTCGAGACCACATACAGCCGGAACCCCGAGGACCCGGACGCCTCCGCCATCTTCGAGGCGGCCGTCAAGCGCAAGGACGGGACGAGGATCAGCGTCGAGCTCAACACCGGCCCCATCACCTATGAGGGCAAGAAGGCCAACCTCGTCATCCTCCGGGACGTCTCCGACAGGCGGCGGACCGAAGACGAGCTCGGCCGGACGCTCGAAAGGCTGAGGAAGGCCATGGGCGCGACCATCCAGGCCATGTCCCTGACCATCGAGACCCGGGACCCCTACACGGCCGGCCACCAGAAGCGGGTCTCCGACCTCGCCCGGGCCATCGCCACGGAGATGAAGCTCTCCGTCGAGGACATCGACGCCATCCGGATGGCCGCCTCCATCCACGACCTGGGCAAGATCTCCATCCCGGCCGAGATCCTGAGCAAGCCGGGGAAGATCAGCGAGTACGAGTTCCGGCTCATCCAGAACCATCCCCAGATCGGCTTCGAGATCCTGCGGACGATCGAGTTCCCCTGGCCCATCGCCGAGATCGTCCTCCAGCACCACGAGCGGATGAACGGCTCGGGCTACCCGAACGGACTGCGGGGGGAGGACATCAGCCCCATCGCCCGCATCCTGGCCGTGGCCGACGTCGTCGAGGCGATGGTCTCGCACCGGCCGTACCGGTCGGCCCTGACCCTGGGCGAGGCCATCCACGAAATTACCAAGAACCGCGGCTCCCTCTACGACCCCGACGCCGTGGACGCCTGCAAGCGCCTCTTCATCGAGGGCCGCTTCGCCTTCAAAGCGTAGGCCCGCGTTCATCTTCTCTCGTTGTAGCCGCAGACTTTAGTCTGCGTCTTTCCCCATGACCGCAGGACCTGGTCTTATTGTAGCCGCAGACTTTAGTCTGCGTCTTTACCCATGGCCGCAGGACCTGGTCTTATTGTAGCCGCAGACTTTAGTCTGCGTCTTTCCCCGAGCCTAGGAGGGGTCAGGTCTCAACTTTTCAACTTTTCGGCCCATTAAATCCCCCCAAAGCCCCCCTTTTACAAAGGGGGGTCCCGGCCGCATAGACCTCGCCAAATCCCCCCTCACCCCCCTTTTCCAAAGGGGGGAAATCACCCCAGGCTCCAGGCGTTCTTTCCCGATGTAGCCGCAGACTTTGGTCTGCGTCTTGAATTGTAGCCGCAAGCTTCAGCTTGCGCTATCTTCGAAGATATCTCAGGCTAAAGCCTGAGGCTACAATCCGGCTCAGGCTAAAGCCTGAGGCTACGAGCTAAACGGAAGCCGCAGGCCACGAACTACCCCCCTTTTGGAAAGGGGGAAATTATCGGAGACCGCAGGCTCTTGATTTCCCCCCTTTGGAAAAGGGGGGTGAGGGGGGATTTCCCGGCCTTAATATTGCCGGCCGGCGACGTCCGCGGGAGTTCTTAAAGACGGAGGCGGAAACCGGCTTGGAGGCTGAAGCCGCTGAGGTCGATCTTCGGCTCCTTGTACGCCTTGAACGGAGGGTCGGAAGCAGGCGGGGCCTTCTCGACCGTGAATTGGTTCCAGGTTCCCTCAGGGTATGTAAACGTCTCAAGATAGAGCCGGCCATCGACCGTCCCCTCCGAGTTCGATAACGCGGCCTTTGCGAAGTTCTTGAGACGGGCGTAGCGGCCGGCGGCCTCGATGAAGAAGCCAACTTTCCGGGAGACCAAGAACTCGAATCCCAGGCTCCCCTCGAAGCCGAGGTTGTTGAACGACGGGGCACTCCGGCTGGCGGAGAGGGACGTTTCGGCCAGATCGCCGAAGGCGTTGATGCGCTGGGCGGCGTCGAGCTTGAGCGCGGCGTAGGCTTCGGCGCCGCCGTTGATGGTCAGATTCAGCCTTCTGCCGAGGGGGAACGTGAGGAACAGGCCAAGCCGGATGGGGACGGCGCTCAGCACCGGGGCGGCTGAGAGCTCGACGCTCCCCGATCCATGCGTGAAGGTCATGGACGAGCTCTTCGAGAATCGCAGGTAGCCGGCTCCGATCCCGATGCCGACATGCGGAGTGATCTGGAAGACGAGGTCGGCCCCGAAATTACGGCCGTCGTGAAGAGGCCTGAAGGCGCCCGTGGTCGTCCCGAGCCCGAGGGCCGAATAGAGCTCGAGGACCTCGAAATAGCCGTCCAGGCCTTCGTTGATGTCCCCGGCCTCGGCTCGGGTGAATCCCCCGTAGAGCCGGAGAACGAGAGGCGAGAGCTTGGCGTCGGGATCCGATCGCCCCGCCGCCGGGGCCGCCGCCAACCGGGAGAAGAGACCGACCGTCAGAAGCACCGCGATGGTCACGCTGGAAAGACGTTCTCGAAGACGCATGGCCCACCCCCATCGGAACGCGCTGAACAGAGCATAGCGGGCGGTTCGCCGGAAGTCAATCCATAGGGAATGTCGGGCTCCATAGATGGCGCGCCTGGGGTGACTCGAACACCCGACCCGCTGCTTAGAAGGCAGCGGCTCTGTCCAACTGCGCTACAGGCGCGCTAGCGGGGCTGCAAAGTCCCCCCTTTGAAAAAGGAAGGCGAGGACATTCCGGCCGGGTATTCCCTAATATTGCCAGCTGGCGACGTTCCGCGTCCGGAGCAGGGCCCGAGAAGGGGGTCAGGTCTCAATTTTCAAGTTTCCCGGCCCATAAATCCCCCCAGCGCCCCCCTTTTACAAAGGGGGGGGAGTCATCACGGGCTTAAGCCTCGCTCTTCTCCTGTAGCCGCAAGCTTGAGCTTGCGCTATCTTCGAAGATATCTCAGGCTAAAGCCTGAGGCTACAATCCGGCTCAGGCTGAAGCCTGAGGCTACAAACGAACCGCAAGCCGCAGGGTACGAGGTCCCCCCTTTTACAAAGGGGGGGAGTCATCACGGGCTTAAGCCTCGCTCTTCTCCTGTAGCCGCAAGCTTCAGCTTGCGCTATCTTCGAAGATATCTCAGGCTGAAGCCTGAGGCTACAATCCGGCTCAGGCTGAAGCCTGAGGCTACATTCCGGCTCGGACTGAAGCCTGAGGCTACAAACGAACCGCAAGCCGCAGGGTACGAGGTCCCCCCTTTTACAAAGGGGGGTGAGGGGGGATTTCCCGGCCTTAATATTGCCAGCTGGCGACGTCCGCGTCCGGAGGGGCCGTTTTGACCATGTGGGCGGCCATCTCTGGGGCGAAGCGCTGGTTGATGGTCAGCATCGACGCCGGGAGCGAAAGCCCTTTCCCGCCGCACCAGCAGTGGGGCTGGCGGTCTCCGTATTCCACGGTTCCGTCGTAATAGGGGTCCTTCGTGTTCTCGAGGAAGGCCTCCATGAGGTAGACGGCGTTTTGCAGGTACCAGTTGTCCATATCGCCCGTGTAGATGTGGATCTTGCCCTTGATCTTGGGCCCGAGCGTCCTCCAATCCCGCTCCAGGATGTACCGGAGGTCATAGCGCTCGCGCCAATAGGCGGCGACGCCATGATCGATGACCCCGGTCATCTTATCCCAGATCGGCTTGGGGTAGCCGTCGTCGCCGACAGGGCCGAAGACGGCCTGCCAGATGTCATACTGATAGCCCGAGCGGGCGTTCGTTCCCAGGACGAGCTCCAAGTGATTTGTCTCCTCGTTCGTCGAAAGGACCTCGCCGATCTCATTCTGGAAGGCCGGCCGCGGGGTGCGCTTCCACCGCCCGTCCGAAAAATAGGCGTTCTTGTGGCTGTAAATATCGACGAGCGAGTATGCCCGGAAATCGATGGGATCGGGGCAGAATGTCCACGTCCCGTTATATTCGTCCGGATAAAAGACCTGGACGGCCAGCGATTCCCAGCCTCCCGTGGACCCGCCGTAAAGCGTCCGGGCCCAGCCCTGGCCGATGCCCCGGTATAGCTTTTCGATGTGGGGGATGAGCTCATAGGTGAGCGCGTCCCCGTACGGCCCGAGGTTGGCCGAGTTCACGGCGTAGGAGTCGTCGAAATAGGGATTGGGGTGCTGGAGGGTCACGAGGATCATCCTCGGGAAGCCGGGGCCCGTCCAGTCCTTATAGAACTGATAGCTGGCGTTCTCGAATTCCCTGAAGTATTCGCCCCAGACCCCGGGCCTCTTGGCGTTCTCCGAAGTTTCGCCGGGAGCGGGCGGCTCTTCCCGGAATCCCACGAGGGCATCGAACTTCCGGGAAAAATGGCCCTGGTAGACCATCAGGGGGTAGTGGGCTTCCGGATGCTCCTCGAAGCCCTCGGGCAGGAGGATGACGGCGCCGAGATACATCGGGCGGCCCCAGAACTCGGTCAGGCGCGGGCTCTGGATCCTGATATGCTTGATGTACTTCGTGTCCTGCTCTTCGGGGAAAGGCGGGATCGTCTTTTCGAGGGTCAAATGGATCATCCCGTCACGCGCCGGGTCGATCCGGAGCTTCTTCGGGACGCTGAGGAGGTTCCCAGGCGCGATGTTCCACATCTGTCCCTCGCCGCGGTCCATGGGGAGCTTGACGGTATGTCCGTCCGCCCGGCGGAAGGTCTCATACTTGTGGAGAAGGGCCTGGACGACATACTCGCCGGGAGGGATCTTGGCCAGGCTGTCCACAGGGAAGCCGAACACCCGGGCGTCGAAGACGGCCTCTTCCCCGGGCATCAGGCCTTCGACGTCGATCCCGAAAACGGGCTGGGCATCCTCGTTCCGCGAGCTGACCTGGAACCGGGGTTCCCGGCCGTCGTTATCGGCCAGCATCAGGAGCATTCTCCCGTCGAAGGGCCCGGGCCCGAGCTCCTTAGGGTAGGAGACGCCGATCCGGAGACCCGCCTCCCGCTTCAGGACCCGGTCCTTGGAGCCGTCGACGGTCCAAGCCGCGAAAAGGAACAGGGGTGCCGCGAGCCAAACGCAGGCACGGACGAAGTTCGGCTTCTTCATGTTCTCCTCCTCCCGAGGACGGGGCAGGATCCGGGGGCCCCGAGCCCCGGCCGGCTAGCGTTTCGCGTTCAGGGCCAGGGCCGCCTGGACGGTCTTCTCCGCGTCGATCAGGCCATAGCCGCATTCAGGCGAGAATCCGTGGAACCCCACCCGCTCGGGGTTCGCGTTCTCGATGACGAGATCCATCAGGAGCCGGGCGTATTCCCCCGGAGGCTCGTCCCCCCGCCTGGGATGGACGGAGACGGCGAGGGCGAACAGGGAGGACACGACCGGGATCGCGGCCGAAATGCTCGGGATGTAGCGATCCTTCTCGCCGACATAGGTCGGGAAGGCGCCGAAGATGTCGTTCGGGGCCGCCACCGTGTTCTCGTCCTGGGAGGCGCAGACGTCCCAGTACCCGTACGTGCCGTCGGGGTTCTTCTGGGCGGCGGTCACGGCCACGACCGTCTCGTATTGGGACGGGAAGTTTCGGCGGATGCCCTGATTGAACCAGCGGCTGTAGAGGGCCCCCGAGACGAGAACGCGGTTCTGATCGTAGGCGTATTGGCAGGCTTCCCTGAGGTAATCGGAATCGAGCGTGGCCCCGGAGGCGCTGATGCTGATGATGTCGTTGCCTTCATGGACGCCCCGGTAGATGCCGGCCGCGAGGAAGGATTCCAGGAGGAGGAGATAGGGAGGGTCGTTCTGCGTATCGCCGTCGAGGACCTTGTAGACCGTCAGCTGGGCTTCGGGCGCGTAACAGGCGGCCACCGAGGAGATGAGCGTGCCGTGCCAGCCCCAGTCCACCATGGGGGCATCGTCCGACCAGGGCTGTCCGTCCCGGCCGACGAAGGAAAAATTCTTGCCCCAGCTCGTATTCTTGAATATCGAATGGCTCTCATCGATCCCCGAGTCCAGGATGGCGATCTTGGCCCCCTTTCCCCGGGTCAAGCGGAGGGCGTCTCTGAAGCGGGCCCCGTCCAGGGCCCCCTGCTTTTCGAACTCCGGGCTCACCGGGTCCTTGAAGAACTCCCTTTGCGGAGGAAGGTCGAGCTTGGCCTCATATCCCGTCGATCGGACGACGAGGTCCACGGCATCGAGGTCCTTGTACGCCGGCTTGCTCTTACGGGCGAGGTCCGTGGCGAAGTCCGTCTGGAAGAATGTCTCGACGAACATGTGGCCGGCGAAGCGGGCGAGGTCAAGATACATCTCGGAGAAGCGCTTGACGGATTCCCGGTCTCCCTTGCGGAGCAGGGCGGAAAAGGTCGGCTCGTCCTTCTGGTAAAAGACGTTGATCAGGATGCCGTAAAGCCGTCCGTACCGGGTCTCGGCCTCCGCGATCTTCCGGAGCTCGACCTCCGTGAGACGGGCGCGGTCGGGATGGACCGCTATTTCGTCCCGGATCGTCTGATAGAAAAGGACTTTCCCGTGGACAAAAACGGAATCCAGCCAGGCCTGGTCGGGCCCGGCGGCGCCTTTATTCTTGCATCCGGGGAAAATAAGGCTCGTGAAGCCCAAAAGAATGAACAAGAGGGCGACTCGGGATTTTCGATAGGTCATGGCCGTCTCCCTTTCTCGTGGTTGGATCATGGATTCTCGGTCTCATACAGGACGGAAAGGCCTTTTGGATTGTACCACCCCGCCCCTCGTCCCCCTACATCCGGCATTTTGCATTCGCAAGCCGACTGGACTAGAATTGCTTCCAAATGAGTAAGGGAAGGATCTTGGCTACGGCCCTTGTTCCCCTGGCCCTGGTCCTGGCCGCGCCTTCCTTCCTGTTCCCGTCGAGCCCGCTCGATACGCGGCCCGGGCCCCCGGCCGCCACCATCCCGGCCGATCTCGGCGCCGGCCGGAACGCCGAAGCCATCTCGGCTTGTTTCGGGATCATCGAACGAGATCCGGCGGACGTGGCCGCCTATGCGTGGCTGTTCCAGGCCCTGGAGGAGACGCCGGCACAGGCCCGGGCGGCCGCCGTTCTCGATGCCTCCCGTCACATGGAGAAGCTGCTTCGGGAACACCCGGAAGACGTCCATTATCGATATGGATCGGGCGTGCTCTCCAGGATGCAGGACATGCCCGCCCTGGCCCACGAGCGCTTGAAGGAGAGCATCTCCGGGGGCGCCGATTTCATGGACGCCTACAGCGAGCTCGTCAACGGGTACCGCACGAGCCAGGACATCGAGGACACGGCGGCCTTTCTCCGGGCGCGCCTGAAGCTGAGCCCGGACAATGCGTTCCTCCATCAGTCCATCGGCCTCATCCACTATTATTCGTCGGAGTATTATGACGCCCGGGATTCCCTGGAAAAGGCCGTGGGGCTCTTCCGAGGGAGAGGGGCGCGGGGCGATGAGGGGCGATGCCGCCTCAACCTCAGCGATGTTTTCACGTATCTCAACGATTACGCCGGCGCCCTGCGAGAGGCCCAGACGGCGCTCCGGATCTCCCGCGAGATCGGAGACGCGATGCTGGAGATCCAGTGCCTGGAGCGGAGCGCCTTTGTCTGGATGGACCTGGGGAAGGACGCCCAGGCTTACGAGGCCTGCCGGAAGGCCCTGACCATCGCCCGGGAGAGGGTCTGCCGCCGGCTGGAGGTCCTCTGTCTTCGGACGATGGGGGTGATCGTCCTGGAGAGGGGCGATCTCGCCCGGGCCGAGGACCACCTCTCCGAGGCCCTGGATTATTATCGGCGCACGGCGGCCCTGAGAAGCCAGGACATTTGTCTCTATTGGCTGACCCTCCTGTACAAGGACAAGGGCGACTATTCCAAGGCCATGGCCTGTGCCGACGAGGCTCTCCGGATCAGCCGCCGGATCGCCTTCAAGACCGGCGAGGCGTTCCATCTGACCACGATCGGCGATATCTATCTCGCCCTGGGCAATTACGAGAGAGCCCTGGAATTCAACAAGGACGCCCTCCGCGTCGCCGACCGGTACATCGGCAAGTGGAGCCGGGAAGAGTGCCTGAACACGATCGGCTATGTTTACATCGAGCTCCAGGATTACGCCCGGGCCATGCCCTATTTCAAGGAGGCGCTGGCGTACATCCGGAAGATCGGCCACGGCCGGGAAGAAGCCCGCTGCCTGTACAATATCGGCTTCGCCTATTTCAAGCTCGGGGACTTTCCGAACGCCCGGGAGTTCTTTTCCAGGAGCCTGAGCGCCGCGAGCCTGGCCGGGAAGAAGGTCATCCAGGCGCAGAACCATAACCGGCTGGGCGACCTTTACCGCGAGACGGGCTCGTGGAGCCGGTCGATGGAGGCGTACGGGCTGGCGCAGAAAGTGGGCCGCGAGACCGGACAGCCCAGCGCGATCTGGGAGGCTTACGCCGGACTGGGGGCCCTCCACGCGGCACGGAAAGAGGTCCCCGCGGCGATCGAGAATTATAAAAAGGCCATCGGGATCATCGAGGACCTGAGGGTCCAGCTTCTGCTCCGGGAATACAGCTCGGGCTTTTTCAAGAGCAAGATCCCCATCTACGAGGCGCTGGTCGATCTTCTTTTCGAAGACTCCGAAAAGAATCCTTCGGCCGGAGCCCTCGAGGAATGCCTCTACTACGCCGAGAAGGCCAAGGCCCGCTCTTTCCTGGACGACCTTCAGAAAGCCAGGATCGATTCGAGCTCCCTGCCCCGGGAGACCCTGGACGAGCTGGAGCAGATCTCCCGGAAGATATCGCATCTCTCGGCCGAATTGAACGACGGCTCGCTCGGCCCGGCCGACAGGACGGGTCTTCAGGAACAGCTGGGGAAAGCGGAAGACGATTATCAGCTCTTCACCAAGAAGGTCCGGGCCGCAAACCCCGGCTATTCCAGGGTCGTCTCGAGCGAGCCCTGCCGCCTCCCGGAGATCCGCCGAAAGCTCCTCGACGGGGAGACGGGGATCGTCGAATACTTCGTCGGCGAGGAGAACATCTATATCTTCTTCATCACCGACCGGGACCTTTCGGTCCGCCGGCTCGCTCCTCCGGAGAGCGGGCGGACCGTCCGCCTGGCGGGCAACTTCATCGGGCTGTTGTCGTCGGGTGACATCACGAACGCGGACGTCGTTCCCGCGGGCCGCAAGCTTTACGACGCCCTCATCGGCGCCGCCGGTCGGGAACATCTCTCCGGGATCAGGAACCTGATCTTCATTCCGGACCGGACGCTCCATTACCTGCCGTTCGAAGCCCTCGTCCCCGGGGCGCGGGCCGGCTCGGACCGGGCCCCGTCACGCTTCCTCCTGGAAGATTACGGGATCTCCTATGCCCCCTCCGCCTCGACCCTGGTGAGCATCCTGGAGCGCCGGGAACGGCCCCCCGCCGAAGCCGACCTGCTCTCCATCGGCAGTCCCCGCCTCGGCCGGAACGGGAAGGACCTCCTCTCGGAATATTATCTCGAGAAGCGATTCGTCCTTCATCCGCTCGAGTTCGCGTCCCGGGAGATGGAGGCCATCTCGAAGCTCCTGGCCCCCGGTTCGCGAAGGATCGTCGCCGGCGCCGAGGCCACGGAAGACCGGGTCAAGAAGCTCCCCCTTTCCGGATACAAGATCCTTCATTTCGCCACCCACAGCCTTCTCGACGAGATGGTCGCCAGCCGGTCGGCCCTCGTCCTGTCCGCGGATGCCGCGTCCGGCGAGGACGGGTTCCTCCAGGCCCGGGAGATCTACAATCTCGAGCTCAACGCCGACCTGGTCGTCCTCTCGGCCTGTCAGACGGCGGGGGGGAAGATGGAGAAGGGCGAAGGCATCCAGGGATTGTCGCGGGCCTTCTTCTGCTCGGGGTCGCGGTCGGTCGTCGCGAGCCTGTGGAACGTCAACGACGAATCCACGTCCTATTTCATGAAGACGTTCTACGGCTTCCTGACCGACGGCAAAACGAAGCAGGAGAGCCTCCGCCGGACCAAGATCAGGATGTGCCGTTCCGACGATTGGCGCCCGTATCATTGGGCGGCCTTCGTCCTGATCGGCGAAGGCGGCGCGGCCGTCCCTCTCCGCGGATCATCGTTCTGGCGCCGGCTCCTTCAGTTCTGAAGGATGAACTTGGCGAATTCCGATTGGATCGTCGGGCTGTCCTTGAAGTCGGCCACGATCTTCCAGAAATAGACCTCGTTCCTTCGGATCAGGGCCGCGGCGTCCCCGGGGAGGGAAAACGCGTCTCCGTCGAGAGGGCCGGATCGATAGACCGGTTCGAGCGCCCGGTCATAGATCTCCAGGCGATAGCTCCGGGCTTCGGGCCGACGCGTCCACACGAAGGTCAACGCCGACGCGGAGACCGCTCCCCGCGGCCGCAGGAGGCCGATCTCGAGCGGCGACCCGTTCCGCTCCAGGGCGTTCGTCCGGTGCGTTCCGATGTTCGGGACGATGACGAATATCGCGAGGAGCGCCATGGCCGCCCCGACGGCCGGAATACAGAACCGGCGGAACGCGCTCAGCCTCTTCGGACGCCGGTTTCCCCGGAGGCGGAGGATCTCCCGGCGGGCTTCTTCCCGCAGGCGGCTCCGCGCCTCGCGGCTCCGCAGGTCCAAGCCTTCAAGGCCGCTGAGGATCCCCGGGCTCTGCGACCGGATCTCCCGGACCGCCTCGAAAACGACCCGGCATTCCGGGCAGGAACGGGCGTGGTCGGGAAAGCTCCCTCCGTCTCCCTCGGCGGCCGTTTCCTCGAAGAACCGGATGATCTCGTCCTTCGAGGGACATCCTTTAAGCTTCATGCTATCCCCTTGGGGGCCAGGGGCCCGGAATGTTTCCGCCCACGCTCCCCTGGAGGAAGCGGGTCTTTTCTTTCAGGTCGTCGATCCCCCGGTAGAAGAGATGCCGGACCTTGGGCTTTTCCCAATGCAGGGACGTGCAGATCTCGTCGATGGACAGGCCTTCCAGATAGAGCCGCAGGACCTTTTTCCTGTTCTCGCTCAGGGAATCGACCAGGGCCAGGATCTTTTCCCTGGCCTCGGTATCTTCGATGCCCGCCTCGGGAGAAAAATCCTTGACGGGCCGGCTCATCAGGGCGGACCCGGCGAAGATCCTTTTCAGCTTTTCCGCTTCTCCGGACGGTCTCTGCTTCATCATCTTTCTCAATTCGTCGATGGTCGTCGAGTAGGCGACCTTCTTTATATAGGACGGAAGATTCTGTACGTTTTTGCCTTTTTTGAGAAAGACCCAGATCTTGAGCCGCACTTCCTGCTCGATGTCCTCGAGATCGATGTCGTCGCTTCGATGGAGATGGCCCTGGATGACCTTCTTGATGAGCAGGGAGAACCGGTCGATGACGGCCTTGGTGCTCTGCTCGAGGTCCTGCATTTTGCTGATATTATCATAACACATGGTATAGATGAACGCTTCTTGTCGTCTTTTATAGGAAAGAGGAGGGAACTATGCGCACACGATCTCACTCACGGCTGCTTCTCGCGGCGGCGATCGCCCTGGCCGGCCTTCTTGCCGCCGGGATCCATTCGGGCTGTTCCTCGAAGAGTCCGGCCAAGCCCCCTCTCGAGGCGCTGTTCGACGAAGGCCGGACGCTCTTTTACACGGCCGTAGCGGACGACGTCGACCGTCATCCCCTGCGGGACAAGCTCAACGCCGCGGAAAAGGCCAAGATCCGGGACCTTCAGAGCGTCTATCCGCGTCTCTACGGGATCCTGATGAACTATTATTATCAAAAGGACGCCCCCGTCTTCCAGGCGCTCCTCGACGAGGGCGGAGAAGGGTCCCTGCGGCGATTCCGGGAAATGTACCTTGACCTGACCCGGTTCAGCGCGCAGTTGTTCGCCGACAGCCTCTTCCAGCCCAGCTCGTGGGGGATCTACTTCAGAGACCTCATCCCGCGATTCGCGGGCAAGGACACCGTCGATATCGTGGCCATGTCCGCCGGCCACATGGCCAAGCTCGACCTCCCTTCGCCCGACAAGATCGGGAAGAGGACCCTCAGCCCGGAGTTCGAGAAGCAGTGGGGACTCGACGCGGCCAAATTCCGGACCGCCCACAAGCTAACCAAGGGACGCGGGGTCCGCGTCGCGGTCCTCGACTCCGGCATCGATATGACCCACCCGGTCTTCCAGAATACCCGCTGGGGCTCCCATTTCAATTTCGTCGGGCGGGACGGTTTTCCCTGGAGCCCGGCCGGCCCTCCGATGGTGGATTGGGGATGGCACGGCACCATCGTCAGCTCCATCGTGGCCCGGTACGCGCCGGAAGCTCAGATCACCATGTACCGCTATCTCGACGCCGACACGCAGAACGATTCCCCTCTCCCCCGGGGCGTCACCAGCCAGATGGGGGCCGCGATCTACAAGGCCGTCAATGACGGCAACGACGTGATCAATATCAGCGCCGGCACCAACCTGCACGTCCCCTACCTCCAGGAGGCCTGTCAGTATGCCTATGACAACAACGTGATCCTGGTCACGACGAGCCCCTACTACATGGGCAAGTACCTCGGCGGGAACGAGGATTATCCGGGACAGTATACGGTCAACATCTCGGTCACCGCCATCACCAGGCTCGCCGAGAACAAGTATGGATATTGGGATATCGCGGCCCCCGAGGCGACGACCACGGTCGGGTCGCCCGACGCTCCGTTCGTCGCCTACCCGACCTATGTCGACGAGAAGGATGAATACGCCGCCGGGATATCCTGCGCCACCCCCATCGTCGCCTCGCTGACGGCCCTGGTCGCCTCCGTCTATCCGCGCCTGGGCACCGAGCCCCCGGGGCAATACGCCGAGACCGTGAAGAGGCTCCTGACGGAGAACGCCGATCCCCGGGCCGTGGGCTTCGACGGGTTTTCCCCCGAGTGCGGCTACGGCCTGATCGATGCCGAGAAGACCGTCCAGGCCGCCCTCCGGCTGGCGGAAGCCCGCCGGGTCCAGGCCCCCTCCGAGGAGAAGGCGCTTCCCGCCCCGCCCGTGAATACCGACGAAGTCTTTTCGGACGGGCAGGGGGTCTTCTATCGCCAGCTCAGACTGGCGCTCGGCCTGCACCCGGAGAAGATGAGGCTCCTGCCCGCGGAGATCGATCGGATCGAGCGCGGCGCGGACGGCGTCCCCGGCCTTTATGAGAGCGTGGTCAATATCCTTTTCTGGGAGACCGGGCCGGAGCTCATGTCGCTCCGCGAAAAGAACGACCTCCCGGCCTTCAAGGAGAAATACCTTGCCCTCTGCCGGAACGCGGCCGACCGCTTCGTCGAATCCCTATTCACCGAAAGCCCCGATACACAGGCCCTCCTGGCCTCCGCCCCGAACCTCGGGCGCGGCCGGCTGGACCTCGTCCTCGCCTCCCTGGGTCGGAGATCCGGATCGCTCCCGTCGCCGGACGTCCTGAAAAAGCTGAGCGCTCTGACGATCGACCAAAGCCCCGCGTTCGTTCTCGGGAAGTTCGGCGAGGCCCAGAAGTCCGGCAAGGGAAAAGGCATCAAGCTGGCCGTCATCGACTCCGGCTGGGCCCCCGATGCCGACGCTTCGCAAAAAGCGAAGATCAACCACGTCGGCGATTTCTCCGTTCGTCGGAAGGGCCGAGGCGCCCTGGAGCGGAGAGACCGTGACGCCCGGGGACGACTCGGGCCGGGGAACGCTCATGGCCCTCATGGCCTCCCGGTTCGCCCCGGAGGCCGAGATCAGGACCTACCGGACGGGCGGCGGCCCCGATTCGCCCTACGAGTATTGGCCCGCCATGGAGCTCGCCCAGGCCATTTATAAGGCGGCCGACGACGGGAACGACTTCATCCTCACGGGCGCGGCGTTCAGCGGCGACTTCCCGTTCCTGAGGCAGGCCTGCCAATCCGCCTACCTGCGCAATGTCGTCATCTTCGCCCCGAACGGCCTCCGGCCCTCCGGGAAAGCCGGGGAGCGGCCGGCTTACCCCGCCGCCTACAATTCGGTCCTCGCGGTCGCCGGGCTGACCGCTGAAGGGAAGGGCCGTCCCCTTCCCTGGGCGCTCTCCTCTCCGTCGAAATCCACATCGGTCGCGGCCCCGGCCTTTCCCGGCGCCGGGATCGCCCCTTCGAACGCCTACGCGGTGAGCGCCTGCGGCGGTCTCGCGGCCATTCTCTCGCCGCATATTCCCAAGACCGGGAAAGAGCTTCCCGGGCAATACGTCCAGAGGATCGCGGAGATCCTGCATAAATCGGCCGACCCGAAGGTCCTCGGCTTCGCGACCTTCGATCCCCGGATCGGCTACGGGCTCATCGACGCCGAAAAGGCCGTCGGCCCCGCGGTCCAGACCTACACCAAGAAGATGAACGAGCTCGACGAGACCTTCAAGAAGCGCATGGCCCAGCGGGCCAAGGAAGCCGAGGAGGCCGCCCGGAAAGACGCGGCCGAAAAGGAAGCCCGGAGGTCCAAATGAAAAGGCGATCCCCCGTTATCCCGATCCTGCTGATCTTCCTCCTTGTTCCCCTGGCCGCCCGAGGCCAGGCCGGGAAGAAGCCCCTGACCCTCGAGGAGATGCTCTCCCTGAAGTCCATCGGCACGGTGGCGCTCTCCCCCTCGGGCCAGATGGTCGCTTTCGACGTCACCTCGGTCGACTGGCCGCGCAACACGTTCACGTCGAGCGTCTGGCTCGCGGACACGGCCGGCCGTCAATGCTTTGCCGTGACCAAGGGGCCGGATATGTCCATGGCGGCCGCCTGGTCGCCGGACGGCCAGGCCCTGACGTTCCTCTCGACGAGGCTGGGAAAGCCCCAGCTGTTCATCTTCCGGCCGGGGCAGGGCGAGCCGGAGCCCCTCATCGAGGCGGCGGGCGGCGTCCAGAAATACGCCTGGTCGCCCGACGGAAAGGCCATCGCCTTCCTGACCCCCGAGACCCCCGACCCGGACAAGACGAAAGCCCGGAGCTCGGGCTTCGACGCCATGGACATCGACGAGGGAAGGCCGCGCTCGCAAATGCAGGTCTTCGACCTCGCCGCCGGGACCGCAAAGCCGCTGGTCTCCGGAGATTTCCACATCATAGGATTCTCCTGGTCGCCCGACGGTTCCCGGCTCGCCTTCGTGACCTCGCCGAGGAACCTGGAACCCGTGACCTGGGATTTCCAGACGCTCTGCGTCGTCAACCGCGACGGAAGCGGGATGAAGGCCCTCGATTTCCGTTACTACGCGGCTTTCACGCGTCGCGGCGAGGCCGCCTGGAGCCCGGACGGCCGATATCTGAGCCTGGAGGTCGGTGACCTCGGCAAGCCGGAGCTTCACAACCACATCATCCAGGTCTATGATTTCCAGACCGGAAAGGTCTTCAACGCCTCCGGGACGACCGATCATTTCCTCTATAATTGCCGATGGTCCGCCGACGGCGCCAGCATCACCTACGTCGCCTATCACCTGCTCAACGCCCAGATCTTCCGTCTCGACGTCCTGAAGAAGGAAGCCCGCCAGCTTTCCCATTTCCCGAAGATGGAGGTCAACCAGCTTTCCTTCGCCGCCGACGGCAAGACGATCGCGTTCTCGGCCTCCACGCCGGACCGGCCCCAGGAGATCTATTTCGGGGACATCAATGCTCCCGACAAGGCCAGGCGCCTGACCGATATCCACCCGGAATTGGCCGGGATATGGCTTGGCGAAACCGAGGAAATGACCTGGAAGGCCGACGACGGGCTCCAGATCCAGGGAAACATCGTCTACCCGCTCGGCTATGAAAAAGGCAAGGCTTATCCGACCGTGACGCTCATCCACGGCGGCCCGGCCGGGAATTTCAACAATTCCTTCTCGGGCCTCTACTACTGCCCGGCCCAGTATTTCGCGGGCCAGGGCTACCTCGTGTACATGCCCAACGTCCGCGGCAGTATCGGCTGGGGATCCGAGTTCCTGAGGAAGGACATGCGGGACTGGGGCGGCGGGGATTACCGCGACCTGATGTCCGGCCTCGACGTCCTCATCGCCCGGGGCCTGGCCGACAAGGACAAGCTCGTCGTCTGGGGCGGGAGCTACGGCGGCTACATGACCAACTGGATCGTGACCCAGACCGACCGCTTCAAGGCCGCCCACAGCGAGGTCAGCATCTCCAATCTCCAGAGCCTGTGGTCGATCGGACCCATCGGGCGGATCCTCTGCCGCCAGTACTTCGAAAAGACGCCGCTCGAGGACCCCGAGATCTACCGAAAGCTCTCCCCGCTGACCTACGCCGGAAAGGTCAAGACGCCGCTCCTCCTGACCCAGAACGAAAAGGACGAAAGGGTCCCCGTGGAACAGGCCATTGAATTCTTCCGGGCGGTCCAAACCACCGGGACGCCCGTCGAGCTCTATATCTATCCCGGGGAAGGCCACGGGACGATGATGCCGAACCATCAGCTCGACAAGCTCAGAAAGACCGAGAGCTGGTTCAGGAAATACCTCCATTGAACGGCGGCGCACGAAGGCCCGTGATCCTCAGCGTTGCGGCGGCCGCGGCCGCCGCTTTACTATCGCTCGGCCCGCGCCCTCTTTATCCGGACGCCCGGCCGGCCCGGCTCGAAGACCTGCTCCGGATCCGGAATATCGTGGACGCCCGGATCTCGCCCGCCGGCGACCGGGTGGCTTATGTCCGATCCGAGATCGACTGGGAGAAGAACGCGACTCCCAGCCGCATCTGGCTGGTCGAGACGTCCGGCGGGACGGCTCTTCGCCTCACGGCGGGCCCCGGCCGGGATGACACGCCGCGATGGTCGCCGGACGGGAAGTCGCTGGCGTTTCTCTCCGACCGGGACGGCTCGAGGCAGATCTGGCTCATCGACCCGGCCGGAGGGGAAGCCGTCAAGCCCGCCTCGGTCGAGGGCGGAGTGTCGAATTTCGCCTGGTCTCCGGACGGCCGGAAGATCGCCTTCCTGGCCCGAGCCCCGAAACCGCTCGAGCCGGCCAAGGCCGCGAACGCTCCCGCGGACGTAATCGTATACGATCCGGATGTTCCCGGCCTCCAGCTCTTTGTCCTCGACCTGGCATCGAAGGACACGAGTCCGTTGACCCGGGCCCCGGCGGCCGTCGTCGACTTTACGTGGTCTCCCGACGGAAAGACGATCGCCTTCGCGGCCCAGCCCTCGCCGCGCATCCCGGACCTGTTTCGAACGGACATCTTCTCTGTCGACCTCGAGACGCGAACGGTCCGGGACCTGGTCAGACGGCCCGGGATCGATACGTTCCCCCGCTGGTCTCCGGACGGAAGACAGATCGCCTTCCTTTCGACCGAGGGGAAGACGGAGTGGATCGCCAACTGGTATCTCTGTCTCGTCCCCGCGGAGGGCGGGGCGCCGCGCAACCTCACCCCCAAATTCAACGAATTCATGTTCACTCCCCAGTGGTCCCCCGACGGCCGCAGGATCTTCTTTCAAAGCCCCGCGGGCCTCAGGAACCAGCTCTTCTCGGTTTCTCCGGAGGCGGGAGAGACGGCCCCGCTCCTCGACGGCGATTTTGTCTGGAGCGATTTCAGCTTTTCCGCGGACTCCGGGAAAATGGCCTTCCTCGGCACCGACTCCCTGACTCCGACCGAGGTTTTCGTTTCGGGCCTGGCGGTATTCGACCCCGTCCGGCTCACGTTCACGAATCCCGAGCTCCGGGAAGTGAGCCTGGGACGGCCGGAAACGGTTCGCTGGAAAAGCCCCGACGGGCTCGAGATCGAAGGGCTTCTTCTCCTTCCCCCGGGGGCGCCCGCAGGAAAGCCGTATCGCATGCTCACCTATGTTCACGGCGGCCCCTCGGCCCGATTCGCGGCCGAATTCTCTCCCCAGATCGGCTCGCCCTATCCGATCCAGGCCGAATGTTACCCGCTTCATGTCCTGGCGGGCCTGGGGTACGCCATCTTCATGCCCAATCCCAGGGGGAGCTACGGCTACGGCGATAAGTTCCGGAAGGCCAACCTCCGGGATTGGGGCGGCGGCGACTATCGCGACATCATGTCCGGGATCGACGCGCTGGTCGGCCGCGGGATCGCCGACCCGGCGAAGCTCGGGATCATGGGGCGGAGCTACGGCGGGTACATGACGGGATGGATCATCTCCCAGACGGACCGGTTCAAGTGCGCCTCCCTGGGGGCCGGGATGTCCAACCTGGTCAGCTTCTACGGACAGACCGACATCCCCGGGTACACGGAATATTATCTGGGGGATGTCCCCTGGAAAGCCATGGACCTGTACCTGCGGCGCTCCCCCGTCTTCCATGCCGGAAATCTCAAGACGCCGGCCCTTATCCTGCATGGGGAGAAGGATTTCCGGGTGCCGTTGCCCCAGGCCCAGGAGCTCTACGCGGCGCTCAAGAAGAACGGCGTTCCCGTCCAGCTGATCATCTATCCCCGCCAGGGCCATGTCCCCGACGAGCCGAAATACATGCGGGACATGATGGAGCGCAACCTGGAATGGTTCGCCCGCTGGCTGAATTAGTCCCGGGCCGGACGCCCGGCTACTTCAGTACCACCACTCCCGCCCGGACCAGCTTTTCGATATAGTCCCGGACGTCGTCGAGCCGCACCGGACCGCACTCGGCGCTGACGGCATTCCTGATCTCGAGCACGCTGCGCCGGCCGTCGATGAATGCGCCCACTTCGAACCCCGCCGCCTCGGAAAAAGGATTGCGATAGGCGATCCCCAGGGTTTCGAGCCGAAGGGCGATATAATCGTCCGCCAGAGGTCCCGGAAAACCCGGAACGCGGCTGGGAACGAGGCTCGCCGCCTCTTTTTCCTCCGGCGTGAGGCCGGCCGGGGCCCGCGCGGGCTCGACCTTCCGCCGGGCGCATAACGCCAGGCAGGCGGCGCGGACATCCCTCTCGCCCGATCCTCTCGCCGATCCGAGGGCCTCGATCTTCCGGCGGATCGCCGGCCCGAGGTCCTTGTCGCCGGGGAAAAGGATCATCAGAGATGAGAGCGTCCCGCGCTCCCGGTCGAATCCGCGGTCGATGAGGTTCAGCGCCTCCTTCAGGTCTTCCCTTCCCGGCCTCCCCCCCTCGAGAGTCATCAAGGCCTTTTCGAGGTCCCGGCCCATCCGCTGGACCGCCCTGGCATACATCCGGTCGGCGAAATCGACGGCCGACGCGGAGTCCATGTTGGCGATCGAACCCGCCGCTATCATCCCCAGGACGACGGCCCGGCGAAGGGCCGTCGGATCGCATTTGTCGGGGGTGTCCTGGTTCGTGTGATAGAAATAGTCCGGCCAGCTGCCGAACATCGCGGCCGGGACCTGAAGGCCGCCGCCCATGAACACCTCGTGATCGCTCCCGCCCGAATAGGGCACGAGCCCGGCTTTCCAAGGGCCGCGCGTTCCGGCCGGAGAAGTGATCGCGAACGGGGCCTCCGTTTCATGCCCGGGGAGAAGGGGGCTTCCGAGAAGCCGATCGAGGCCGATCGATAGCAGGTCGTTGAGAAACGACGGCACGGAGTCGGGCGTCCTCGTCACTTGGAAGGTCGACCCGCAAAGCGCCTGATCCTCGCCGACCATGTCCATGTTGATCACGGCCACGGCTTTTCGGACGCGCTCCGGGCGGGAGACGAGGTAGGCGAACGTACCGTTGACTTCCGGGACCCACAGGAACCGCAGGGTCCGCCGGGGCCTGGGCAGGGCCCCCGACCGGATAAGGGCCTGATAGGCGCGGGCGCACTCCAGGATGGCCGCACTGCCGCTGGCGTTGTCGTTGGCCCCGGGGTTGGCGTGGTCGAGGTGGGCGATGAACCAGACCTCCTGGCCGGAGAGGTCCGTTCCGGGGATCGCTCCTTCGACGATCCCGTATTCCCCGGGGGAGAGCTCGGCCTTGATATCGGCCCGCAGGACGACCTTCCGCCCATCGCCGAGAAGCCTTTGGAGCTCCCGGCCCAGGCGTTTCGAGACGCAGAAGCCGAAGGTGGACGTCCGCCCGTTCTTCTCGAGGGTGTAGAGATGATCCCAGGTGACGAGGTCCGGGAAATCGTCGAGATAATAACTGCGGTAGGAAACGACTCCCGCCGCGCCGCGTTCCAGGACGGCCAGGCGGTGGACGAGGTCGATCCGGCCTTTCCCCTGGGGCGAGGATGCCAGGACGAGCTTGCCCGCGACGTCCTTTCCTTCATAGTCGGAGGGACGGACGCCTTCGCCGACGTCGATGAGCTCGGCTTCGACGGCCGCCGACCGGCTGTTGCTGGCCAGGGCGACCGGCATTTCCGCCCAGGAGACGAGGTGTTTCGCCTCGGGAGCGACCATCCGGAGCTCCGCGCTCTCCACCGACCAGCGGGGAAGGCTGAGGCTTGTCGCGTAATAGGTCTTCCCGTCGGCGGGAAACGTTTCCAGGCCGACTCCCTCCAGCCCGATCTTCCGGGCTTCGGCCATGACATAAGACGCCGCCTCGTCGTAGCCCGGGGACACGAACCAGCGATGCAGGAGCGCCAGGCGCCGGATGTCGTTGAGGGCCCGTTCTCCCGAGGCCCCGTCGATGATGGCCTTGACCCGGCCGGGGCTCAAGGAAGGGAGAACGTCCGGGTCCTCCGGCCCGGGCCCGCCCCTGAGGATCACGACCAGGCCGATGAGCAGGATGATGACGGCTCCCTTTTTAATCATGACCGACCTCCCGGTTCGAATTCTTCGCGGCCCTCTTTTCGAGGGTGATCACCCCGGCCGCCTCCAACATCCGCATGTAGCTCGCGACCTCCCGGAGACCGATCGCGTGCGTCGCCGGGTATCCTTCGCTCCAGAGCTCGGAATCGACGGCCCGGAAGATCCCGAGAACGCTCCGGCGGCCGTCGATGAAATTATGGGCCTCGGTGTAGCCCAGATGTCCATAAGAAAAGTCCGGGGCGAGCCCGAACGATCCGAGCTTCTCTTTGCCCAGGACCTTTTCATAATAATTGCCGAAATAGGCCGAGGTGCCCATGACCCCGGGGACCGGCTTCGGAACGAGGCCGTCAAGCTCCCTCTCCTCCGGCGAAAGCGCCGCCGGCCGCGGCTGACAGCCCAGCTCCCGGCAGAGCCGCCGGTATTCCCCGCCGAGATGGGCGGAGAGGGAACCGGCCAGGTCCGTTTCTTCCCGAAGGCGCAGGCCGATCAGCCGAGAGGCCGCCTCATCCCCGGGGACGAGGGGCCTCACCGACTCGAGCATCGCCCGCTCTCTCTCCAACCCCGAGCGGAGCAGGTCCTGCCCTCGTTTGAAGACGGCCGCGATCGTGCCCGCGTCGGCCCGGGTCAAGGCGGCCAGGGCCAGGTTGGATTCTCCGATGAGCTTGGACCGGCCGGCGGCGAAGACCTCATCGATCAGCGGGCCGGCGTTCCGGCCGTCGGTCCAGCCGAATACGGCCGCCAGCGCCGCCCCGAGATAGGCCGTGCGATGCAGGCCCGTGGGGTCGATGTAGGAGAGAAAATTGACCTGGCTGTGGCGCGGAGGTACGGGCAGACAGCCGAAGGTGATGGTGGGAATGCCCACGGTGTTGTTGTTGCTCTGCATCTCGTCGCCGAAGCCGCTATAAGGGATGACCCGCATATGGAATTGATCGCGGCTTCCTTCGGGGGCGAACAGATTGTCCAGGTTGCTGAAATCGAACAAGTTACGGTTCGTCCGCTCCTCGAGCTCGCCGGCCAGGCTCTCGAGGACGGCCGACCAGTAGGACGGGAGGGAATGAGACGGTCTTCCGGGCGCGAAATAATTGGAGAACAGGGTCTGGCTGATCCCGACGCTGTCCACGGAGAGCCCGCCGCGGATCCTGCCTATCTTTTCCGGATGCTTCGAAAGATACATATACAGGCCCGAGACGTGGGGCAGCCAGAGGAAGCGGATGGTCCGCCGCGGCCGGGGGACGAGCCCGTTGTCGATGAGCGCCTGCAGGGTCCTGGCGACCTCCAGGATGACGGCGCAGCCGCTCGCGTTGTCCACGGCCCCGGGCAAGGCATGGTCGATATGCGCCCATAACAGGAATTCCTCGTCGGGATACTCGGAGCCCGGGATGGCCGCGTCGAGGGTCTCGAAGACGGCCTCGTCGCCGCTCTTGATCTCGGCGTCGATCCGGACCCTGACGACGACCTCCTCGCCCCGGTCGAGCAGGCCCTTCAGGAAGCGGTATTGATTATTGGACAGGGAGAATCCGAAAGTCGAGTCCCGGCCGTCCTTTCCCCACGGGGACCACCACATGTCGAGGTTGGCGTCCTGGTTGTCGCCGCTGTTGTGCGGCCGGTCGAAATAAAAGAGAACGCCCGCGGCCCCATAGCGATGGATGGCCATTTCCTTGACGTCCTCGGGCAGGGCGTTCCCGGCCAGGACGATCTTCCCCTTGACGTCCTTTCCCTCATAATTCTTCGGGTCGGCCCCCGGGCCGATCCAGACGACCGGGGCCGTGAGGTCGGCCGAGCGGCTGCCCTGGATGAGGGCGCTCGGGGCGCTCTCCGTCGTGGCGATGAGCCTGGCCGCGGGCTTGACGAGGCGGAGCTCCGCCCCGCGCACCCGGGTCGGGACCTGGCCGTCGAAGTTCTGCAGGCCGAAGAACTCGAATCCCGTCCGCACCGGCACCCGCAGGATCTCGGCGGATCCCAGGCCGTAGTCGCGGCACTTCTCCCGAAGCCTCTCCAGGATCTCGTGGGTCTGGTCGGAGCCGAGCGTCCGGTGATAGGTCGCGATGACGGCCAGATTGTTGAAGGCGGCGGTGCCGCTGACCTCCCCGCCGATGAGGCGCAGCCAGGCCTCCGGAAGAACCGGCGGGCGCCCGGCCGCCCCGAGGGGTCCGGCCAGGACCAGGCCCGCGCCAAACAAGCCGATAAGCGAGGATCTCCGGAACGATCTTCTCATGGGCCCTCCATCTCTCTCCTTAAGGACGTCCGCCCGCCGGCTATTTTACCAGGGATCGGGGATGGTACAACCGCGACCCTTTCGTCGTCCTATAATAAAATGGCGAGATTCCTGTTTTGCGCGCCGACGCGAAATCCCCTCGCCGCGGAGGAGAGAGCATGACAAAAACACTCAGAGTCCTTGGGATCCTCTTTCTGGGGATCGTCCTTTTCCAGATGACGGGCGTCCTGCAGGCCCAGGAGGGCGGCGTCCTCAAGGGAAAGGTCATCGATGCGAATGAAAAGCTGGCCGTACCCACGGTCAGGGTGACGGTCGCCGGGACCAAGAAGTTCGCCCTCACGGGGGCCGAGGGAACGTTCGTCATTCCGAACATCGCCCCGGGCACCTACAAGATCGTTTTCGAGCTCGCCGGGTTCATCCCGGAGACCCGGAGGGACGTCGTCATCGGGGCGGGGCAGACGGTGGAGCTCGATGTCACCCTGAGCATCGGGTTCGCCCATGAGATCTCCGTCACGGCCCGCCGCGAAGCCGTCAGCCTTCAGTGGGTCCCCCAGAACATCGAGATCGTGACGGAGAAGAAGCTCGCCGAGACGCCGCAGGTCAACATCGTCCAGGCGCTCAACAACATTCCCGGCGTCGACGTGGAATCCGGGAGCGGGAACACGACGCTGGGGACGTTCATGTACATCGACGGCTACGAAGACGTCTATATCCGGAAGATGGTGGACGGCGTCGATGTCGGAGAGGTCGTCAACAACTGGAGCATGCTGAATTCCTACCCCCAGGATATGATCAGCCAGGTGGAGGTCGTCAAGGGCGGTTCGTCCTCGGTCTGGGGATCGAACATGGGCGGCATCATCAACGTGATCACGAAGCGGCCCCGGGACCTGGCCCGGCCCCAGATCACGCTCAAAAGCACGTACTCCCGTTTCAACGCCATGGATTTCGAGAACGGGAACGCGTTCGGCATCAAGGGCGACAACCTCGGCTATTCCGCCAATATCCTGGGGAACGTGGATAAGTTCGGCTATATGCTGGGCTACAGCGGGACCCGGAACGACGGATTCGTCAGGGGCGGCCAGGAGAAGAACTACAACATCTTCACCAAGTTCAGCTACGACTTCAGCGACGATACGTTCGTCGATTTCCTTTACAACCGGAACAAGATGGACACGCAGACCCTCTCGTTCCTCTACCTGCCGGACCTCCTCGGACCCGACTTCCCGTATTATTGGAACTACCAAGCCAATTACCGGGCGACGACGGACGTCGCTTCGATGAGGTTCTCGACCAACGTCACCCCCGCGCTCAATCTCGAGACCCAGCTCAAGTTCCATCGGTCGAATTTCAACGGCTCGACGGAGTACCTCGACGGGTCCCTCTATCAGCCGCCCGCCGGGGTCGTCGATACCTCGAAATTCATCGACCAGAAGATGGGATTCACCCTCAAGGGGTCCTATCGGCCCTCCGAGGCGCTCTCGGTCATCTCGGGATTGGATTATTACAGGATCAAGGCCGATTTTTCGAGCTACATCGCCAGCCAGCCCGTGATCTACGTGAACTCGGTCGCGCCGTTCGTCAACATGGAATACCGGATCGGGAACCTGGGGCTTCACCTGGGGGCCCGCTACGACCATGACAGCTCTTTCGGAAACCAGCTCAGCCCGTCCGTGGGGGCGACGTTCAACTTCCTCAAGGCGTCGCTTTTCCGGGTCAACGCGGCCCGGACCTTCAAGGTCCCCGACCTATGGTACACGCTGGGCGTTTCTTATTTCGACATGATCCTGCCGAATCCGGATCTCAAGCCGGAACGGGCCTGGGCTTACAGCGCCGGCTTCGAGACCCAGGAGCTGCGCTTCCTCTATCTGAAGCTGTCCGGCTATTACCATCGGATGACCGACGGGATCGTACGGGTCCCCGCGGACATCGAGGGCCGGTTCACGTGGGGGAACATCTCCAAGTTCCTCAAGAAGGGCTACGAGGCCGAGGTCGGGGTCCTGACGCCCTTTGGAGTCACCGGCTATATCGGGACCAATTACAATAAGCACGAGAACACGACCGCCCAAGAGGCGGTTCTCCTGACCTGGATCCCCACGAGGACCCACAAGGCGGGCTTGATGTTCAAGGACGAGAAGAGCGATTTCTTCGCCAACCTCAGGGCCCGCTGGATCTGGTGGAACATGGACCCGGATACCGCTTCCCTGTTCGATCCCCACGACAAGAAATGGATCGTCGATTTCCGGATCTCCAAGGGTTTCAAGCTCCCGGGAAACACCCGGTTGGGACTCTTCATCGACATCTTCAATCTGACGAATCAGTTGTATTGGGACAGGAGCGACTCGCCGAATCCCCGCCGCTGGGCCCAGATCGGCGTGGAAGTCAATTTCAAGTAACGCGGGGATAAGCACGGCCCGAGACCGAGAGATATACAAACGCTCATGAGGCAACAGATGCAGAGAACCATAGGAATCTCCCTGGCCCGGGCCGTGTTGCTCGCCGCCGTCCTCTGGGGCCTGGGCGCTCCCGCCCAGGCCCAGACCTCTCCCGAGGTCGACAAGAAGCTGGATCCGATCTTCACCGAGGCCAAAGGCTCGTTCTACGGAACGGTCGGAAGGATCCTCCAGAACCATCCGATGAAAGACCAGCTGGGCGACGCCGAGCGGACCCGGCTCCTGAACGGCCCGAAAGAGATCCCCTACCTGTTCGAGAGGCTGATGGTCTATGCCTATCAGAAGGACGAACCCCAATTCACGCAGTGGGCGGAGCGCGGAGACGCCGCGTCCCTGGAGAAGTTCCGCAAGGCCTTTGTCGCGCTGGCCGAGGAATACGCCGCCCGGTTCGTCGGCTCGCTCTTCCGCAAGACCCGCCAGTACGATTTCGAGATCTCCCTCCCTCATAACCGCGGGAAGTCCCGGCTCGATCTCGTCCTTCAATCGATCGGGTTCAACGGCCGGAACGACAGGCCCGAGATCCCCAAGGAACAATGGTTCACCAACAGGATGAAGCCCGAATACGGGTCGCAGTGGGCCATCGACGCGCTCAACGTCCGGCCCTGCTGGCCCACGTCCAAGGGAGCGGGGGTGGTGGTCGCGGTCATCGATTCGGGGCTCGATCCCTACAATTCGCTGTTCAAGGACAGGACCGTCCCGGGCTTCAGCTTCCAGGGGCGGACGACGCCTCCGTGGACGGACGAGAATCCTCCGATGATCGACTGGGGCATGCACGGCACGGGCTGTTCCTCGGCCCTCCTGGCCGTCGCCCCGGACTGCAGGATCATGCCCATCCGGGTCCACGACGGGGACACGATGAACGATCCGGTCTACGATTACTGGGTCTATGAATTCATCGCGGCCGGCATCTATTATGCCGTTCATCACGGCGCCCAGGTCATCTCGCTGAGCGCGCCCCTGCCGGCCACGGAGCTTCCCCTCCTGGAGGCCGCCAAGTACGCCTACCGGGAAAACGTCCCCCTTTGCACGTCCGCCGGCAACATTTCCCGCATCCAGTTCGGCCTGCATCTCGAAGATCAGATCTTCAAGGCCATGAAGAAAGAGGTCATCCTGGCGGGCGGCGTGGCCAAGGAAGGCGACGCCGTCAGGCCGTGGCCGATCACCGTGCCCCACGACGAGATCGACATCGCGACCCCTTCGGCCGATGTCTTCGTGGCCGTTCCCGTCTATATCAAGGAAATGCAGGATATGGCCGTGGCGGGGACGTCCCTGTCCGCGCCTCTGGCGGCCGGGGTCGTGGCGCTCCTCCGCGGCGCGGCGCCGCCTTCCCCCGAGCTCCTCGAGAAGCGCGGCGAGTACTGCCGTCTCGTCGCGCTCAGCTTGACGAAAGCCGCCCGACTGGATATTCTCGATCTGACCGAGCCCGACGACGTCGTCGGCCATGGGATCATCGACGCCTACGGCTCGCTTCAAGTGATGAAGACGCTGCTCCAGGAACAACGCTGAACAGGCCCCCGGCGTCTGAAAGTCCGTCGCAGGAGGTTATCGTGGACCGAAAGCTCAACCGCAGGGATTTTCTCAAGAAAAGCGCGGGGACGGGAGCGGCGGCGCTCATCGGGGGCGGGCTCGCCTGGCCCCGGAACGGAGCCGGCCTTCCCCGCCCGGCGCTTTCGGAATTTCCGGATGTCGCCGTCGTCCAGGGCCGGGATTACCTGGCGAACACCGGGAAGGCCGTAGACCTCATCGGCGGGATCGGGCGGTTCATCCCCAAGAACGCCCGGGTAGCGATCCTGCCTAACGCTCAGAGCGCGCACCCGGGGACCTTCACCAAGCCGGACATCGTCAGGGCCGTCGTCCGCATGTGCAAGGCCGCCGGGGCCCGCGAGGTCAATTGCCTTAGCTGGCTCCCCGAAAAGTTCTGGACGGCGACGGGCCTCGCCGGCGTCCTCAAGGAAGAAGGGGCCGAGCTCAAGATCGTCGACCTCAGAACCGAGGACTTTTTCAAGCCGGTCGCCCTTCCCCAGGGGAAGATCCTGAAGGAAGCCAAGATCATGAAGGAGCTCTTCGAGAACGACTGCCTGATCAACCTGCCCATCACCAAGGACCACGCCGGCAACAAGTTCACCGGGGCGATGAAGAACCTGATGGGCCTGAACTTCGCTCCGGTCAACCGGACGTTCCACAGCGGGGATTTCAAGACCAACCCCGACGATATCGACCGGCTCGATCAATGCATCGCCGACCTCAACCTGGCGGTCACGCCCGTCCTCTCGATCGTCGACGCCACGGAATTCATCACCACCAACGGCCCCTTCGGGCCCGGCGAGCTGGCCGCGCCGCGGAAGATCGTCGCCGGCGTGGACCGGATCGCCGTCGACAGCTATTGCGCCTCGCTCAGGGGATTCAAAGGCCACGAGATCCTCATGATCAAGAAAGGCTATGAACACGGCCTGGGCGAGATGGACCTGGAAAAGGTCAATATCCGGGAGATCGCCGTCTGAACGGCGTGTTCATCGGGACGATGCCTGGGGTCCGCCGGCTCTTCTGCCTGATCGGTATCGCCCTCTCATTGAGCTTGGTCTCGGCGGGACAGGTCTCCCCCGATCCTCCCAGCCTCCGTTCTCTCCTCCCGTCCGGGCAGGAAGCGGGAGAGTGGAAAGCGGACGGTCCCCCGCAGGAATTCAAAGGGGAAGACCTCTACCTCTACATCGACGGAGGGGCCGAGATCTACCGGGAGTACGGATTCGAGGAAGTCATTGTCCAGGAGTACAGGAACGGTGAAGGAAAAGGGCTCTCCCTCGAGATCTTCCGGATGACAGGCCCCGAAAGCGCCTACGGCATGTATACCTTCAAAAGGAGCCCGCGGGGCGCGTCGATCGAGATCGGCGCCGAAGGCCGGCTCGAGGACTATTATCTGAACCTCTGGAAGGGGAATTTTCTGGCCACCATCACCGGGCAGGACGAAAGCCCGGAAACCACCCGTGGACTGCTCGAGCTCGCCCGGGCCGTGGCGGGCAGGCTCCAAGGCCCCTCGGACCCGGCTCCTCTCGTCGCGGAGCTTCCCCTGGCGGGACTCAAAGACGCCGGCGTCCGCTACTTCAAGGGCTACCTCGGTTTCATGAACAATTATCCCTCATTGGGCAAGGAGGCCTTCCGGTTCGAGAAGGGCGTCAGGGGCGATTATTCCTCGGGCGCGTCCCTTTTCATCCTCTCCTACCCGAGCGAGGAAACCCTGCGGCAGGGCTTCCCGGCCATCGCGCAGGCGCTCAAGAGCGACCTTCGGACGCGGGACTTCAGGCCGGGCGAAGGCCTTTCGTTCGACCTGACCGACGACCGCGGAAGGCTCTTGAGCCTTCGGGCCGTCGGGGATCGGCTTCTGATCTGTCTCGAGGACCGGGCCACGGCGGGGAATGCCCGCGCGCTCTTCGAGGCGGTCCGCAAGGCTCGATCCTTCCCGAAGACCTCGCCTCGTCCGATGATTTGACAGCGCCGCGCGGCCGACGATATATTACCGGCGTGGCGAAGGGCAGATTATCGCGTTTCTGGAAGATCCTTGGTCCCGGATTCATCACGGGGACAAGCGATGACGATCCTTCGGGCATTGCGACATACTCGCAGGCGGGGGCCGCTTATGGACTCTCGACCCTCTGGACCGCCCTTATCACCTTCCCGCTCATGGCCGCCGTTCAGGAAATGTGCGCGAGGATCGGCCTGGTCACGTCGCAGGGCCTGTGCGGAACGCTCAAAACCTATTATTCGAAACCCGTTCTCTATTTGATGCTGTTGTTCAGCTTCCCGGCCATCGTGATGAACATCGGGGCCGACATTGCCGGGATGGGCGCCGTCGGGAATCTGCTGTTCCCTTCGATTCGGGCATCCACGTTCAGCCTGGCGTTCACCGCTCTGCTTTTGGCGCTGATCGTCTATCTGCCCTATCGAAAGATCGCCTCCATCCTGAAATATCTCTGCGTCGTCCTCCTGGTTTATCTCATCGTTCCGTTCTTATACAAGCAGGATGCGGCGGCCATTTTGAAGGCCGCCTTCATCCCGGCCGTAAAGCTCGACAAGGAGTTCATCGGCATTCTCGTCGCCATCCTGGGGACGACCATCTCACCCTATCTTTTCTTCTGGCAGGCGACGATGGAAGTGGAAGGCATGAAGCAGAAGAAAGATCATTTGATGGTGGACAAGAAGATCATTCACGACATGCATCAGGATGTCGATTTCGGGATGCTGTTCTCGAATCTGGTCATGTTCTTCATCATCCTGACCACCGGCACAGTCCTCTTCCAGGGCGGCATCCATCGGATCGACACCGTGGAACAGGCGGCCCAGGCCTTGAAGCCTCTGGCGGGAAATATGGCCTATTGGCTTTTCGCTCTGGGCGTGATCGGCACCGGCCTCCTGGCCATCCCTGTTCTGAGCGGCTCCCTTTCTTATATCATCACCGAAGCGTTCGGCTGGAAAGAAGGCTTGGACAAGAAGTTTCACGAGGCGAAGGCATTCTATATCGTCATCGCCGTCTCGCTGGTCATCGGCCTGTCGCTCGAGGACATCGGCATTCCGCCCGTCAAGGCGCTGATCTATTCCGCCATTCTCTACGGACTGACGGCGCCCGTTCTAATCGCCATCATCCTTCACATTTCCAACAATAAAAGGGTCATGGGAGAATATACGAACGGAAGAGCGTCAAATATCCTCGGTTTGGCGGCATTCTTCATCATGTCCGTCGCGGCCGTGATCCTGGTCTATCTACAGCTGAGATAGATACGGCCGGCAGGACTCCCCGGGTGAAAAGGCAGACCTCTCCCCAAGATATTTGACGCTCATTCCCCCTGCGAAGAAGGGTCGATCCGGTTCCGACGATACGTCTTGTAGTCGTCCATCGTATTGATATTCCTGTACCATGCGACGTCGCGCATGGGAACATATTTCACCCGGCACTGAGGATAGAAGAGGATGATCTTCCTCCGTCCCTCATCGAGCTGTTTCTTTATCAGCGGGATGACGGACCTTCTATACATGGCCAGCAGGGCGTTCGTTCTCCCCTCATTGTCCACGGACACCACCACATCATGGTCGCCCGTATAGGAGCGCATCTCGGTGATGAATCCGGGGTCGACCTCGGGGATATCGCAGGCGACGACAAGATTGACATCCGTTTCCGACGCTTTCAGTCCGGCATATATCCCCATGAGCGGCCCCTGCCCGGGCCGTTCGTCATAAACGACCCTGACACCGGCGGGAAGGGCCTGTTTCAGCTCCTCATGACGTTCCCCGTCATTCAAGCTGACGATGACGTCCCTCGAGACGGGGATCAGCCCGCGGATAAGCGACTGGATCATCGGCCTGCCGTCGATCGGTAAGAGAGCCTTGTCCTGTCCCATCCGCCGGCTCGTCCCGCCGGCAAGAACTATGGAGGTGAAATAAGAATAATACCTCTTCAGGATATCCCGCACGGGATAGGCGGCGTTCCCGCCCGCCGAGGGAACGGCGATATCGACGAAGGACATCACCTCGCGGGCGGCCGGCTTGACCGGGCCGCGGTCCGATCCCTTCAGCATGAGGAAAAGGCTGGGCGTGACGACCTTCCGCAGGGAATTCGATTCCGCCACGATCACCGCCTCCCGGTCGATACGCGTCATCAGCGCGTCCAGACCTTCCGCCAGGGAGTCTCTCATCACCTTGAGCCAGAAAACGCGGGCCGCCCCGGCCTTGAGAAGCCGGGACGTATCCTTGTCTCCGTCGGGATCCCTCTCTTCCCGGATCTCATAGTTCCCGATCAGGGAAGAGCAGATGCCGCAGCCGTCACCGTCCCGCGGACACTTCGCTCCCCTGTCCCGGATCGTCGTCACCTTCACGCCGATCACTTTTTCCCGGGGGCGGAGGGCTTCGATCAGACGGGCGGCCAGCGCCGTCTTTCCCAAGTTTCTCGCCGTTGACCCCACCAGGATCATGGTCGGGACCGCGCGCACGAACGGCTCTCCTTTTCCCCGATCAGCAACCGGGTCCATAGGAAGATCAGGAAAATCGATCGACGATCCGTTTGGCGACCGCATGGATCCCTATCCCCGTCGGGCAGAACACGTCGCATCTCCAGCAATCGACGCAGCCCAGCTCCCCGAATCGGATCATATCGGCCTCCAGCTTGTGGCTGATCCTCCGGCGGCTCCGTTCCGCTTCGTTTCGGGGATTATGCCCGCTCGCCTCCCTGGTGTATCCGCCGAGCAGGCAGGCATCCCAACATCTGATCCGTTCGCTCCGATCGCCGTCCCCGCAATCATAAACGTCGAAGCAGGTGCAGGTCGGGCAATAAAAGATGCAGGAGCCGCAGGCGATGCACTCATCCGCGATCTTCTGCCAGAAATCGTCGGTCACCTTTCCCGCCAGGATCAGCTGGGAGGCATGTCTCAGGATCGATCTCGATTCCTGGCCCTGAGCGACGGACATCCGCTGGAGGTGCTCGAAGGGAAGGGCCGAATCCTCGTCGGGGATCCGTTGTTCCAGGGCCTTTCCCTTGGGCGTATAGGCGGAAACGTAGAATTGCGAGCCGTCATAAGCGAGCTCGATGTCGCAATTCTTCCCCGCCACGGGCTCGAATTTCGCTCCGTTCCCCAGCTTCCCCGAGATGACGGCGACCAGGGAATGCTCCCTTTTCCTATTGTAGATCTCGTCCCGGAAGTCGATATTATAAAAGCGATCGATGAACGCCAGCCCGTCCGCGTCGGCCGCCGACAGCCCGACGAGGAGGATCGGCTTTCCCATCGAGCCCTCTTCCTGGATAGCTCCCCGTTCGACATGAAACACGCTATCCATCTGGGGAAAGAAGAAGGCCGTCGGTTTGGCCGCCACCTGTCCTCCGAGCAGGGAGATAGGGCCCTCGTCCATACTCCCCATCACGCGGGTCCCGTCCGCAAGCTCGATCGGGACATAAACTTGATAATCCGACTGCAAGCTTTTCAACAGCTCGACCAAGCGGGGCTCGGTGATGACTTTCATCGTCTTCATCCTGACGTTCTCACGTTCGCGGCGCAGACTTTGAATTCGGGGATCTTGGCCAGTGGGTCCAGCGCGTTGTTCGTCAGGACGTTGGCGCTCCCCTCCTGGAAGTGAAAAGGCATGAACAGGACGCCGGGAGGCACGACGTCGGTCACCCGGGCTTTGGCCTGGACCTCCCCCCGCCGGGTATATACGGAGACGGACTGGTCATTCCGGATCCCCAGATCCTTCGCGTCCTTCGGATGGATCTCGACGAAGGCTTGCGGCTCTTCCCTTTCAAGAAGCTGAGTCCTCCGGGTCATGGTCCCCGTATGGTACTGGGTAAAGACCCTTCCGGTCGTGAGCACAAAGGGATAATCGGCATCCGGCAATTCCATCGACGGTCGATATTCCGCGGCCCTGAAGGTGCCCTTGCCCTTGGTGAATCGGTCCCGGTGGAGGATCGGGGTGCCCGGGTGATCCGTGCCCGGGCACGGCCACTGCAAACCGAGCTTCTCGATACGATCGTAGGTGATCCCCTGATAGCTGGGCGTCAAGGCATTGATCTCTTCCATGACCTGACGGGGGCCCGGATAGGCCATGTGGGGATATCCCGCTTCCCGCGCCACGTCGCAGAGGATCCGCCAGTCCGGCCTGGAATCCCCCAGGGGCTCGATCGCCTTCCGGACCCTCTGCACCCGCCGTTCCGTCGAAGTGAACGTGCCGTCCTTTTCCGCATACGTCGCCCCGGGGAGGACGATCGTGGCGAGCTCCGCGGTCGGCGTCATGAAGATATCCTGGACCACGAGAAGATCGAGCTTCATCAGGGCCTCCCGGACATGCCGGGTATCCGGATCCGAGATCACCGGATTTTCCCCCATGATATAAAGGGCCTTGATCTTCCCCTCATGGGCACCGTTGATCGCGGTCGTGACCGTTTCCCCCGCCTTGTCCGGGAGAGAATCGACGTGCCAGGCGGTCTCGAACTTCTTCCGGATGCCCGGATCCGTCACGGCCTGGTACCCGGTGTAGACGTCCGGGAGCGCTCCCATATCGCACCCCCCCTGGACATTGTTCTGGCCCCGCAGAGGATTCACCCCGGTTCCCGATATCCCGATCTGCCCGGTCAGCATCGCGAGATGGGCGCAGGACCGGACATTATCGACGCCGTGCGAATGCTGTGTGATCCCCATGGCATAGATGATCATCGCTTTGGGGGCCTTGGCGATCATCCGGGCCGCCTCCCTGATCTGGTCGGCGGGGACTCCGGTGGCGACGGACGCCTGTTCCGGGGAATATTTCCGGTCCAGGACGGTGGCTTCGAGCTCTTCATAGCCCTCCGTCCGCGCCTCGACGAAGTCCCGGTTCTGGAGACCCTCGGCGATGATCACCTGCATCATCGCGTTCAGAAGATACACGTCGGTGCCGTTCTTGTGCCGGATATGGAGGTCCGCCATCCGGGCCAATCGGATGATCCGATTGTCGGCCACGATGAGCTTCGCGCCGTTCCTCTTGGCTTTGATCACCCGAGTGCCGATGAGGGGATGCTGTTCGGTCGTGTTCGATCCGATGACGAAGATGACGTCGGCCTCCTCGACGCAGGAGATCGAATTGGTCATGGCCCCCGAACCGAACGCCCCCGACAGGCCGGTCACCGTCGAGGAGTGGCAGAGGCGGGCGCAGTGGTCGATATTATTGGTCTTGAAAGCGGCCCGGGCCATCTTCATCATCAGGTAATTCTCTTCGTTGGTCGCCTTGGCCGACGCAAAGAACGCGACCGCGTCGTTCCCGTAGGCGGCCTGTGTTTCCTTGAGCTTCCTGACGATGGTCCGGAGGGCCTCTTCCCAGGAGATCTTTTCGAATGTCCCGTTCCTTCGGATCAGCGGATGGGTGAGCCTGTCCGGATGCTGCACGAACTGGAACGAGTTCCAGCCTTTGATGCAGAGCTGTCCCTTGTTGACCACGTTCTCGGTGCTCGGGACGACCCCGATGATCCGCTCGCGGTCATCGACCATCAGGTAGTAATTGCACCCCGTCCCGCAGTAGGGGCAGGTCGTCAGAACTCGTTTCATAGCGCCCCCTTGAGGAGTTCGATCTCATTGAGCCAGAAGACGGGGCCGTCCAGGCAGCAATAGAGATGTTCGATCGTGCAATGACCGCACTTCCCGACGCCGCATTTCATGTAGCGCTCGAGAGAAACGGCGATGTTCCCGTGGGGCACCTTCTTCTTGTCCAATTCGCCGATGACGAATTTGTACATGACCGGGGGCCCGATGATCGCGACGATCGTATCGGCCCGGATATCGAGCGGCGGGATCAGGGTCGTGATCAGGCCCACGGGCCCCGTCCACGACGGAGAGCCGACATCCACCGTTTCCCGGACCGTCAAGCCGCCCCTCCGTTTCCAGGACTCGATCTCCTCGGGGAACAGGATCTCTTCCGGACATTTCGTCCCGTAGGCGACGGTGACTTCCCGGTAAAGGTCCCGCGTATCGATCACGTATTGGATCAGCGACCGCATGGGAGCCATCCCCAACCCCCCCGCGATCAGGAGAACGTTCTTCCCCTTGAATCTCCCGATATCGAAAGATGAGCCGAACGGCCCTCTGATGCCCACGGCATCCCCCTCTTTGAGCCCGTGGAGCGCGGTTGTGACCTTCCCCATCTTTCTGATCGTGAGCTCGAGATGCGGACCGCGGGTCGGGGACGAGCTGATGGATATCGGCGCCTCGCCGGCGCCGATGACGGACACCTGGACGAACTGTCCGGGTCGATGGTCGAGCGCGCGGCCGTCGGGGAGACCGATCCTGAAGAATTTCTCGAGGCTCGTCAGCCTGCGCGCTTCCTGGATGCTGCCGAGCATCGGAATGTAATCTTGTCTCTCGGGAGCCGCCATTGTCCGACCTCCCCGATCCGTCATGGACCAGATCCGGCAGTTCTCGCCTGCCCTTCTTCTAGTATAGCAGGATGATGATAAAACCGGTCAACCGGGGCCGGCGGCGAATTGACAACCCGACAAGGTTCGTCTATTAATAGGGCATCGATAGCCGAGCAGGAGGGCCGCTATGATCACCGTAAAGCAAATCCTCGATGGGAAGGGGCGCCAGGCCTGGACGATCGGACCCGATGCCAAGGTCTTCGACGCGCTCAAGCTCATGGCCGAAAAGGAGATCGGCGCCTTGGTCGCCGTCGAGAACGGCCGGGTCGTCGGCATTCTGTCCGAGAGGGACTATGCCCGAAAGATCGCCCTGATGGGCCGGCTCTCCCAGGACACGCCGGTCAAGGATATCATGACGACGCAGGTCTACGGGATCCATCCCGGCGCGTCGGCCGAGGAGTGCCTGGCGCTGATGACGGACCGGCGGATCCGGCACCTCCCCGTCCTGGAAAAGGACAAGCTCGCCGGGGTCATCTCCATCGGCGACGTGGTCAAGGCCGTCATTTCGGGCCAGAACGTGACCATCCAGCAGCTCGAAAACTACATCATGGGACGGGACAATCCCCGGTAAATGAGGAGAGCGCGAGCCGGGACCTGACGGGGGGGAATAGAAAAGCGCGCCTGGGGTGACTCGAACACCCGACCCGCTGCTTAGAAGGCAGCTGCTCTGTCCAACTGAGCTACAGGCGCGTACTTAGCATCTCTCCTAATTGCCGAGAAGCCTTGAACCTGCCTCTCGTCTCGCCCGTCCCGCAAGTCTCGCTCGTCTCGCTTGTGTCTAAGTCGGGGAGAGCGGATTTGAACCGCCGACCTCCTGCTCCCAAGGCAGGCGCGCTAACCGGGCTGCGCCACTCCCCGCCGGTAAAACAATAGCATATGAGGGGTCAGCGGCCAAGGCCTCTGTCGATGGCTGAGCGGTCGAGCTTGACGACGACCGGCCGGCCGTGGGGGCAGAGGGTCGGGTTCGCCGTCTTGAAAAGCTCCTCGACGAGGTAGGCCATCTTGGCCATGGGAAGCGGCTCGCCGGCCTTGATGGCCGACTTGCAGGCCATCGTCGCCAGGAGCTTCTCCCGGCGCCCCGCCGCCTTGGTCCTTCCGACCTTTTCGAGCAGGTCCAGGAGCGCGTCCCGGACCTCGCCGTCCCTGAAGACCTCGGGATATTCCTTGAGAGCGTAGCTCCGGCCGCCCATCGGCTCGACGAGAAAGCCCGCGTCCTCGAGGAGCGCCCTGTTCTCCTCGAGAGCCAGGGCCTCCGGCGGCGCGAGCTCTATGATCTCCGGGATGAGGGGCATCTTCCGCGGCCAGGACCGCGTCCGGTCGATCTCGAGGAACTTCTCGTACAGGATGCGCTCGTGGGCGTTGTGCTGGTCCACGACGAGGAGCCCTTCCTCCGAGACGACGACGATATACATGTCGAGATACTGGCCCAGGACCCTGGGGCCCATTTGCGGGGCCTCGGCGGCCGGGCCGACGCCCTCGTCGATCTCCGGGCGCCGTTTTCCGACTCTCCATTCCGCCCCGAAAGGGATGGGCAGGCCCGGCTCCTCCACCCGCGTCCGCGCTTCGGGGCCGGCCATCCCTTCGCCGGCCGCCGGCCCGCCGACCTCCTTGATGCCGCTGACCCGGAGCGCCGCCTTTTCGACCCCGCGCAGGACCAGGCGGAAGATCGTCTGGGACTCCCGGAAGCGAACCTCGGCTTTGGCGGGATGTACGTTGACGTCCACCTCTCCGTAAGGGACGTCGATGAAGAGGAAGGCCTCGGCCGACCGGCCCTTCTCGAGCTTCCCCTCGAACGCCTGGTTCAGCGCCGCCTGGAGCGTCCGGTCCTTGACCGGCCGCGTGTTGACGAAGAAGAACTGGTGGTTTCGGTCCCCCCGTCCCATGAGCGGACGCGATACGAACCCGCGGACCCGACAGCCGCCCTCCGCGAAGTCGACGTCCATCAAGCCGTCGAGCACCTCGCGCCCGTAGAGCTGGAAGATGCGCTCGCGCAGACCCGCAACGGCCGGGCAATCGAGGACGGTCCGCCCGCCGTGGGTCAGGACGAACCGGACGGCCGGGGCGGCCAGGGCGGCGTTGGTCAGGTACTTCGCGATGGCGCCCAGCTCGGACCTGTCGGAGCGGAGGAACTTCCGGCGGGCCGGGAGGTTGAAGAACAGGTCCCGGACCTCGATCGAGGTCCCCTTGGGGAAGGCCACGTCGGCGACCCCGACGACCCTCTCCCCTTCCCGTTCGATGCCCGTCCCGCGGTCGCCCTCGCCGTTCGAGGTCTTGAGCAGGACACGGGAGACCGACGAGATGCTCGCCAGCGCCTCGCCGCGGAAGCCGAGCGTCGCGATGCTCTCGAGGTCCTCCTCGCGGGAGATCTTGCTCGTCGAATGCCGGCGGAACGCCAGGGCCGCGTCTTCGGCGGACATGCCCTGGCCGTTGTCCCGGACGGCGATGAGCCTCTTCCCGCCGTCGGCGAGCTCGACGCGGACGTCGGTCGCCCCGGCGTCGAGGGCATTCTCGACGAGCTCCTTGACGACCGAGACCGGCCGCTCGATGACCTCGCCGGCCGCGATCTTCCCCGCAAGGTCGGGGGGGAGGACATGTATTCTTTGCATGGCGATTATGCCTTTAACATATACCGGGGAGGGGTCAGGTCTCAAGTTTTTATCGAATTAAGAACTTGAAACTTGAGACCTGACCCCTCGCCGGGAGGGCAAGACGCGGGTTCAGAAAATCCCCCCTGGCCCCCCTTTTACAAAGGGGGGTATTCCAGACCGGGAGCGACATTATGGGGCCTCAGGCTCGTTGTTGATTGGAGCCTAAGGCTTTGACCCGAGCCTGATCTGAATGTAGCCTCAGGCTTTAGCCTGAGTTATCTTCTAAGATGGCGCAAGCTGAAGCTTGCGGCTACATCAAGATGCCTCAAGCCCTGCTAATTAGGCCTCGGGCTCGTGGTCGTTTGTAGCCTCAGGCTTCAGCCTGAGTTATCTTCATAGATAGCGCACGATGAAGCTTACGGCTTCGGCAAGACGCAGTCCGGAAAATCCCCTCTGGCCCCCCTTTTGCAAAGGGGGGGATTCTTGTAGTCTGCGGCTACAACGAGAAGCCGATTTAAGCCTCGGATCTCTTCCCCCCTTTCCTAAAGGGGGGGATTCCAGTGCCGGGAGCGACATTATGGGGCCTCAGGCTCGTTGTTGATTGGAGCCTAAGGCTTTGACCTGAGCCTGCTCTGAATGTAGCCTCAGGCTTTAGCCTGAGTTATCTTCTAAGATGGCGCACGATGAAGCTTACGGCTTCGGCAAGACGCAGTCCGGGAAATCCCCTCTGGCCCCCCTTTTGCAAAGGGGGGGATTCTTGTAGTCTGCGGCTACAACGAGAAGCCGATTTAAGCCTCGGATCTCTTCCCCCTTTTCTAAAGGGGGGTTGGGGGGATTTATCGGGCGCATCTGCCGAAGAGGTATCGGGGAAGCTTACCTCGCGACGACGGGCAAGCCGGGAGGGGTCAGGAGATCCGACCCCTCGGCAGGACAGCTGCGCCGATGGTCGAATCGGCAGTCGCCTTGGTGATGCGGACCTCGAGGAACTCCCGACGCGGGACATCACAATCCGGCACGGCGACGCTGATGTTGTTGCCCGTCAGGACCTCCGCGCCGCGCCCCTTCCGTATGATGACCACGGCTTCGAGCTCGCGGCCGATGAATCTCTTCCGGAACGCCAGGTCCTTCTCCCGCGACAGGCGCCGCAGGACATCGGCCCGCTCCGCCTTGACGGCTGCGTCCACGGGTTCCATTGCGGCCGCGGGCGTCCCTTCCCTCGGCGAGAAGGGGAAGACGTGGAAGTACGTCAGCGGCGACCGCTCGAGGAACCCGCGCGTCATCTCGAAGTCGTCGTCGGTCTCGCCGGGAAAACCGACGATGATGTCCGCCCCGAGGGCCGCGTCCGGCCGCCGGCGCCCGAGGTCCGTGAGGATATCCAAATAGGACTCGGGACGCGACGCCCTGCCCATCGCCCGAAGGGTCCTCGCCGAGCCGCTTTGGAGCGAAAGATGGAAATGCGGCGCGATGCGCGGGCTCGCCGCGAGATGAGCCGTGAGCATCTCATCGCAGAACCGCGGATCGAGCGAGCTCAGGCGGACGCGCCCGAGCCCTTCGACCGCCTCGATGCGCGTGAGGAGCTCGCGGAGCGAGCTAGGCGGCTCGAGGTCGCGCCCGTAGGAGCTGAGGTGGATGCCGGCCAGGACGATCTCCCGGTAGCCGTCTACGACGAGCTCCTTCACGCGCCCGACGACCTCGTCCCCGGCGACGCTCGCGCCCTGGCCCCGGACGGCCGGGATGACGCAGTACGCACAGTGGAAATCGCACCCGTCCTGAACCTTGAGGAAGGCCCGGGCGCGGAACGGGACCGAATCCATAAGAACGGATTCCGTCGCTCCGCCTTTCCGCTCCCCGGCCGCTTCGATCACCCTCGCCGCCAAGCCGTGCTTCCCGCCGTTCGGGACGACGAGCCAGACGCCAGGCATCCGGCGCAACTCGTCGGCCGCGCCCCCGGAGAAACACCCCGTCACGACGATCCGCGCATCGGGGTTTTCCCGGGCCGCCCGATGGACGAACCGGCGCACGTCCCTGTCCGCGCGCCCGGTCAGAGTGCAGGAATTGACGAGGAGATAATCGCCGCGCCCGGGATCCTCTTCGAGCCGGAGCCCGCCCTTCCGGAGCTCCTCGACCCACCCGAAGGCTTCGGCCTGGTTGACCCGGCAGCCGAAGCTCCGGACGGCGAACGAGGTCATATCTTTTCTTGGAGCTTCTTCGAGTTCGCCTCGACCTTTTCGGCCATCTTCTTCCGGTGGACGACGAGCTTTTCCCGGAGGGCGGCGTCCCCGACGGCCAGGATCTCGACGGCGAGCAGGGCGGCGTTCGCCCCCCCGGTCTTGCCCAGGGCCACCGTGGCCACCGGAATGCCTTTGGGCATCTGGACCGTCGAGAACAGGGCGTCCATGCCGGACAGCGCCCCGCCCTCGACCGGGACGCCGATGACCGGCCGGACCGTGTGAGCGGCGACGACGCCCGCGAGGTGGGCGGCCTTCCCGGCGACGGCGATGAAGACCGCCGTCCCGCGCGCCTCCGCCTCCCGAACCAGGCGCAGGGTCCGCTCGGGCGAACGATGGGCCGAGGTCACCTCGAGCGTGAAGGGAACGCCGAAGTCCTTCAGGATGTCCAAGCCCCCCTCGATGACGTCGAAGTCGGAATCGCTCCCCAGGAACACGGTCACGCTCACGGTCACTCCTCCCTCGCGGCGCCGATATCGCGCCGGAAATGCATGGCCTCGAAATAGACCTTGCCGACAGCCTCGTAGATCTTCTTCAGCGCCCCCTCGAGCGTCGCGTCGGCGGCGCAGACGTCGAGCACGCGCCCGCCGCCCGTCAGAAGCTTGCCGTCCTCCGCCGCCGTCCCGGCGTGGAAGACGACGACCCCCGGCACCGCCGCGGCCTCCTCGAGTCCGGTGATGACCTTGCCCTTGTCATACTTGAGCGGGTAGCCGCCCGAGGCCAGGACCACGCAGGCCGAGGGCTTGGGGCTCCAGTGGACCTCGCTGCGGAGGGCTTCCCCTTCGATGGAACCCAGGAGGAGGTCGATGAGGTCGCTTTCGAGCCTCAGCATCTGGGGCTGGGTCTCGGGATCGCCGAACCGGCAGTTGTATTCGAGGACCTTCGGCCCGTCGAGGGTCAGCATGAGGCCGCAGTAGAGGACGCCCTTGAACGTGCGGCCCTCCTCGATCATGCAGGTCACCGTCGGGAAGACGATGGACTCCATGACGGTCGTGTAGAGCTCCTCGGTCATGTGCGGCGACGGGGAGATCGCCCCCATCCCGCCCGTGTTCGGTCCCTTGTCCCCGTCGTAGGCGGCCTTGTGGTCCATGGCGTTCGCCAGGACCTGGACCCGCGCCCCGTCGGAAACGACGATGAACGACACCTCGCGGCCGCGCAGGAACTCCTCGATGAGGACGCGCTTGCCCGCGGGGCCGTACTTCTTCTGGACCATCATCTCCGCGACCGTATCCTCGGCCTTCTTCGGGCTGTGGCAGACGACGACGCCCTTGCCGCCCGCCAGCCCATCGGCCTTGACGACGAGCGGGTAGCCGAACTCGCCGGAGCGGATGATCCTCAGGGCCTGCTCATGGCCGTCGGCGATCTTGAACCGGCCGGTGGGGATCTTGTGCCGCTCCATGAACTGCTTGGCGAAGATCTTGCTCCCCTCGAGCTCGGCCGCCTTCTTCCGCGGGCCGAAGATGCGGAGGCCGCGGCCCTCGAACTCGTCCACGATCCCCAGGACGAGCGGGGACTCGGGCCCGACGACCGTGAGGCCGATGCCCTCCTTCTCGGCGAAGGCCGCGAGGCCCTTGAGGTCCGTGTCGGCGAGGGGGACGTTGGTCCCGAGGGCCGCCGTGCCGGGATTTCCCGGGGCGCAATAGAGCGCCTCGCATTGAGGGCTCTGAAGGATCTTCCAGGCCAGGGCGTGCTCCCGGCCGCCGGAGCCGACAACGAGTATCTTCATCTTCCGCCTCCGTGTCCGAATGGGCTTCGTTCCGCGTCAATCTCCCGACGCCGCACGCAGGTTCTCCAGGAAGAGGTCGGCGAAGGCCGGGTCCGAAAAGGCGCTCCGGAAGACCTTCGCCGCGAGGGGCACGGCCTCCCGCGCGGGCAGGCAATATTTCATCTCGAGGAAATTCCGCCTCCAGGCGGCGACCTTGTCCTTGACGGCCTTCCCGCGGATGACGCAGTCGGCGACGTATCCGGCGAGCGTGCCGAAGTCCTTCTCCGTCATCCCGAAGCGGGTCATCTCCTGGACGCCCATCCGGACGCCGCTCGAGACGAGGAAGGTCTCGTCATCGGGCAGGGCCTGATAGTTCGTCAGGATATTGTTCTCTTCGAGGCGGCGGGCGATGGCCATCCCGTCCCCGAACGGCTTGACCCGGATGAGGACCTGGTGGGTCTCGGTGAAACCGTCGCGCGGATCGCCCTCGACCGGGATGCCCGCGTCCTTGAGGGCGGCGGCAAAGGCCTTGGCGTTGGCCCTGACCTGCTTCTGGAGGGAGGCCTTGAACTCGTTCATCTCGTAGGCGGCCATGAGCAGGCCGAGGAGCGTCCCGAGGTGGTGGTTCGAGGTCGAGCCCGGGAACGCCCGGGCCTTGATGTCCAGCCAGAGGTTGCGGAGCGGCGTCCCCTGGGGAAAGTTTCCGGCGACGAGCCCGCGCTGGGTCCCGAAGAACGTCTTGTGGGTGCTCCCGGTGACGATGTTCGCGCCTTCGGCCAGCGGTTCCTGGAAGGCGCCGTAGAGGCCCAGGACATGGGCCATGTCGAACATCAGGACGGGCTTCTGCGGCCAGTCCTTGACGATGTCGGCCACGAAGCGGACGGGCTCCTGGTAGATGAACATGCTCTTGCCGAAGACGACGAGCTCCGGTTTTTGATCGTGGAGGATCTCGGCGAGCTTCGGAAGGTCGGGCTTGTAGGGATTGTCGGGCAGGACGGGCAGGTGGACCACCCGCTCCTTGCCGGTGGCCGGGTCCTCCTCGACGAAGTTGAAGAGCGAGCCCATCGGCTGGGAGCTGAGATGGCCGCCCATGGACAGGTCGTTGTTCATGACGAGGCGCAGGCGGCGGGAGGTCGTCCCGCCGGCCTTGCCGCGGTTGATGAACTTGACCATGCCCTTGAAGACGACCTCGTTGGCCATCTGGCCGCTGACCGGCCGGAGCTCGACCTCGCCGCAGTTGAAGAACCTGGCCAGCTCGGCCCGGGCCTCGACCTCGACGTCGCGGATGAAGTCCGTGCCCTGGTAGAAATAGATCTCCTCGCCCTTCATCGCCCGGTGCTCGGCGTACCGGCCGGAGGGGTCGGAGATCTCGCACATCTTGACGAGGAGCGAGGGTGTGGATTCCGACGGGATGAGGTTGAAGCACTCCCGCTGGCGCCAGGCGTTGTTCCGGCCCGTCCGCGCCATGAGGTCCCGGGATTTTTCGAAGAATGACGGCATGATATCGGCTCCTTGCGCTGAAGAATCATTTAAAATTGCGGTTCTCGATCTCCGCGAGCTTGGCCAGGCGGGCGGCGTGGCGGCCTCCCTCGAACGCCGTGTCCAGCCAGATATCGACGAAACGGATGCCCTGGGCGGCCGTGAGGACGCGTCCGCCCATGGTCAGGCAGTTCGAATCGTTGTGGAGGCGGGTCATCTCGGCGGTGTATTCGTCCCAGCACGGCGTGGCCCGGACGCCCTTGAACTTGTTGCCCACGACGCCCATGCCGATGCCCGTCCCGCAGATGAGGATGGCCCGGTCGTATTCCCCGGAGGCGACGGCCCCGGCCGCGCGGGCGCCGAAATCGACGTAATCGACCTTCTCCCCCGGGCCGCAGCCGAGATCGACGTGGTCGATCCCCCTTTCGGCGAGGTGATCGGCGACGGCCTTCTTGAGCTCGTATCCGGCGTGGTCCGAGGCGAGCGCGATCTTCATGACGACCCCCTCTTCCTTGGCTATTCGACGAACTTCGCGGCCTCGGGCATGACCTCCAGGGCCTTGGCGACGACGGGATCCGACAGGCGGTACGCCTTGATGCCGCCTTCGACGCCCCAGAGGGCCGAAGCGACCTCCCTCTCGATCTCCCGCCGGATCTCGCCCTCGGCTTCCTTGAACTTCGGTTCCTCGAAGGCGATCCCGGCCGAGCGGGCATAGGCTTTGAAATCCTCGAGGATCCCCGGCCCGGCTGTGAACGCGTCGCCGATGACGACCTTGCCGGCCGTTCCGTCCCCCTTCTTGTCGCCGGGGAAGACGAACCCGGCCGAAGCCGCGGTCCGGTGCTCGGTGAACTTGCGGGCATAGCTGAAGTAGGCCCCGCGGATCATGAACTCGAACGTCAGCGGCTTGAGCGAGAAGGGGACGGCGTAGTCCGGGGAGATGCCGCCCTGACCGAGGACCTTGCGCCCCTTGAGGGTGTACTTGATCTCGCGGCTCTCGGTCGGGGCCTGCTTGCCCATGAGGTAATCCTCGATATGGCTGTAGTCCCTCTGGATGGCCCGGCCGCTCGGCGTCAGGTACTTGGCCGTCGTGATGGCCACGGCCATGTTCGTCGCCAGCGGGAAGACCGTCTGGACGAGGCCCTTGCCCCAGGAGTCGTGGCCGACGACGAGGCCCCGGTCGTTGTCCATCACGGCGCCGCTGACGATCTCCGAGGCGCTGGCCGTCCCCTGGTCGATGAGGACGACGAGGGGCAGGGTCTCGAACTGGCCGTCGCGCATGGCCCGGAAATCCTTGTTGTAGGAGCTGTTCCGCCCCCGGATCGACACGACCGCGGCCCCGTTGGGGAGGAACTCGTCGGAGACCTCGATCGACGAGACGAGCGGGCCGCCCGAGTTGCCCCGCAGGTCGAGGACGAGGTCCTTCATCCCGAGATCCTTGAGGCCCCGGAGCTTCTCCAGGAGCTCGTCGTCGGTGGCCTCGGCGAACGTCCGGATGAAGACGTAGCCCGTGTCGGCGTCCAGCATGAACGCGTAGGGCACGCTGTAGAGCGGGATCTCCTCGCGGACGAAGGTCAGCTCGAACGGCTTGTCCAGGACGTCCCGGACGAAGAGGACGCGGACCTTCGTTCCCTTCTCCCCGCGGAGCTTCTGCATGGCGTCGAAGCTCGTGATGGGCTTCGTGCTCTCGCCGTCGATCTCGGCGATGACGTCTCCGGGCCGGATGCCCAGGCGCCAGGCCGGGGTCCCCTCGATGGGGGCGATGACGACGAGCCGGTCCTCTTGCTTCTGGATCTGCATCCCGACGCCGAAGTACTTCCCGACGTAGTCCTCGCGCATCCGCGAGAAGTCCTTGGGCTCGAGGAAGTAGGAGTGCGGGTCGAGGGTCTCGAGGAGGCCCCGGACGGAAGCGTAGGCCAGTCTCTCGTGGTCCAGGTCCTTGTAATAGCCGCTGTCGAGGATGCCGAGGATGGACTGGACCTTGTCGAGGGAGGCCGTCCAGAGGTCCTCGTCCCGGACCGGGAGCCGGACCAGGGCCAGGAGGGCGAGCGCAAAGACCAAGACCTTATTTTTCATGCGTTTACGCCTCGAAGGGCGAATTTCATCTTAGCAAATGGGATATATAAAGTAAAGTTAAGGCAGTATGCGGGGCATTAATATGGAAGGCAAAAGGATACGCCGAAACATAAAGGATACGCCGGAATGCATAGGATATCCCGGGATGTATTTAGGTATCGCAAGAATAGAATGGCATCAAATCCCCCCTCGGCCCCCCTTTTCCAAAGGGGGGTATCTCATAGGCCACGCCTTACGGACCTCTTCCCCCCTTCCCCAAAGGGGGGTACGCTATTGCCCGTTCCGTTTTCCTCTTTTCCAAAGGGGAGAACTACTATTAGCCTGGCTCCACGAGCCTGGCTCCACATCCCCCCCGTCCAAAGGGTGCATCTCATAGCCTGTGACCGATTCCAAAAGGGGCATCTCACGGTCTGAGGCCAAAACAGGAACGCCGGCCGGAGCCCGCGATGAATTTCCCCCTTTCCTAAAGGGGGGAGGGGGATTTAGATTCCCCCCTTTACAAAAGGGGGGCCTGGGGGGATTTCAGACTTCCTCCCTTTGCCGAGGGGCCTGGGCCTTCCTCGCATCTCGCTCGTCCAGCTCGTCTCGCCCGTCTCGCCTATCTCGCCCGTCCCGCCTCCGCTTCGGTTGACTTAGCCCGCTCGAACGTCTATATTTGGCCTATGTTCGGAAGCATCGGGCCGGCGGAGCTCATCCTCATCTTCATCGTCGCCCTCCTCGTCTTCGGGCCGAAAAAGCTCCCCGAGATCGGAAAATCGGTCGGCAAGGCCATCCGCGAGTTCAAGCGGACCTCCGAGGAGATCAAGGGCCGCATCGAGGACGAGATCCAGGCTTCCGAGATCAAGGACGCCGCCCGGGACCTCCGGGACCAGGTCACCGGCATCGGCAAAGAGGTCACGGGCCTCAGGGACGATCTGCTGAAGGACGAAACCACAAAGGAACCACCGAAAGATGAAGCCGAGGAAGGAAAAAAAGTCTCCTGACGAGATGACCTTCCTCGAGCATCTCGAAGATCTCAGGAAAAGGCTCTTCAATATCTTCATCGGCGTGTTCGTCGCCGTCATCCCCTGCTGGATCTTCGCCAAGGACCTCTACCAGATCATCGCCCGGCCGGTGACGCAGTACCTCCCCCCCGGGACGAAGCTCGCCTTCACCCACCTGACCGCGCCCTTCATGCTCTACATGAAGATCGCCTTCCTGGCCGCCCTCATCTTCACCTCGCCCTACGTCTTCCTCCAGATCTGGTACTTCGTCGCCCCCGGCCTCTATCAGAAGGAGAGGAAATACGTCTTCCCCTTCGTCTTCTTCACGACGGTCTTCTTCATCTCCGGCATCCTCTTCGCCTATTACCTGGTCTTCCCCTGGGCCTGCCGCTTCTTCCTCCAGCTGGGCGCCGACTTCCAGCCGGTCATCACGGTGGACCAGTACTTCACATTCGCCATCCGGGTCCTCCTGGGCATCGGGCTCGTCTTCGAGCTCCCGACCCTCGTCTATTTCCTGGCCAAGATCGGCGTCATCACGGCCCGCTGGATGGTCCGCAACTTCAAGTACGCCGTCCTCGTCATCTTCATCGTCGCCGCCGTCATCACGCCGACGCCGGACATGATCACCCAGAGCATCGTGGCCGTCCCGATGATCGGCCTCTACGGGATCGGCATCCTCATCGCCCTCGTCGTGCGCCGGAACAAGGAACGGCGGCGGCGCGCCGAAGCCGGGACGCCGGCGGGCTAGAACGATGGAGCGCGCGAAGAGGCCGGCCCTCGTCGGGCTGACGGGCACCAACGGCGCGGGAAAGGGCGAGGTCGCGGCCTATCTCGGGAAGAAAGGCTACGGGTACCGCTCGCTCTCGGACGTCCTCCGGGAGGAGCTGGCCGCCCGGGGCCTCGCGGCGAGCCGCGACAACCTCATCGTCATCGGCAACGAGCTCCGGGCCCGGTTCGGACCCGACGTCCTCGCCCGCCGGACGATGGCCAAGGTCCTCGGCCCGGCCGTCATCGACAGCATCCGGAACCCCCGCGAGGTGGACTACCTGAGGCGGCAGGACGGGTTCATCCTCATCGCCATCGACGCCCCCGTCGAGGTCCGGTTCGCCCGGGCCCGGGCCCGGGGCCGCGACGAATCGGCGGCCACGCTCGAGGAGTTCCGGGCGAAGGAAGACGTGGAGATGGCCGGGAGCGAGAACGGCCAACAGCTCGCCCGATGCATGGCCATGGCCGACCGGAGCCTCATGAACGACGGGACGCTCGAGGAGCTGTGGCGGAAAGTGGAGGAGTGCCTATGACCGGAACGCGCGTGTCCAAGGACGACTACTACCTCGGCATCGCCGGCGAGGTGGCCAAGAGGAGCACCTGCTTCCGGCGCTCCATCGGGGCCATTATCGTCCGCGACGACCAGATCGTCTCGACGGGGTACGTCGGCGCCCCGCGCAAGACCAAGGACAGCCTGACCCACGGCTTCTGCCTCCGGGACCGGCTCGCCATTCCTCACGGCCAGCGCTACGAGCTCTGCCGGAGCGTCCACGCCGAGCAGAACGCCATCATCAACGCCGCCCGGGCGGGCGTCAGCCTCCTCGGCGGCGACATGTATATCTTCGGCCTCGATATCGCGACGGGCAAGCGGATCGACGCCTTCCCCTGCTTCATCTGCAAGAAGATGATCATCAACTGCGGCCTGCGGCGCGTCGTCTGCTCGACCGAATCGGGAGGGGCGAACGTCTTCACCATCGACGGGTGGATCAAGGACTGGCAGGAATCGGACATCATCGACGACACGCATCAGTACGGGAAGAAGAACGGAGATTGAACGAGGCGGGCGCGGGCCCGGAGGTAAGGCTCATGGCAAGCATATCCCCCCATCAAGCACGCCCCCGGAAGATCATTCCTGCGGCGCTCGCGGCGCTGTTCACGCTCATCGCGCTATCGACCCTTCTGCCGGTGTCCGCTTCCCTTCGCGCAGCGCCCGCATCGGAAGGCCCCGCCCAGGAAGTCGGCCCCGTCCCGCGGGAAAGCGAGCTCGGGCTCCTGAAGCTCCTCGGGCTCGCGGCGTCGCCTGAATCCATCGATTACGTCCAGAACAAGACCCAGTTCCAGCTGCACACCCTTCTCACCGAACAGCGCCACCCCAAGACCTGGAACCTCGGCGAGCGCGTCCGGAAGGACACCGCCGCGGGACTGCGAATGCTCTTCGCCGTGGACGAGGACGTGGCCGCGCGCCTCGACGCGCTGGCTGTGGACACGAAGGCCCTCGAAGCGGCCGCGGCCGCGGTCGAAAAGGCCGTCCTCTCGGGAAAGAAGGTCTATGTTTACGGCTGCGGGGCAACGGGCCGGCTCGCCAAGCAGATGGAGAGCGCTTTCTGGCGGCCATTCTGGCGGAGGGTCAAGGCCGACGATAAGCTCTGGAAGAAGCTCGCGCCCGCGGTCGGGGCGGACATCGAGGACCGGCTCATCGGGGAGATGACCGGCGCCGATCGGGCCCTCATCTCCTCGCTCGAGGGCTTCGAGGACCTCCTGCTCATCGGCCGGCTCCAGCTCGAGGACCGGGGCATCCGCAAGGGCGACGTCGTCATCTGCGTCACCGAAGGGGGCGAGACCTCTTCGGTCATCGGCACCATCCTCGCAGCCCTCGACCAGTGGAAGGCCGCGCCCGGCTACGATCCCGGGGAGAGCCGCCGGAGCCTGTACTTCGTCTACAACAATCCCGACGACAGGCTCCTCCCCTTCACCCGCAGCCGCCGGGTCATCGAGGAGCCGGGGATCACGCGCATCAACCTGACCACGGGGCCTCAATCCATCACCGGCTCGACCCGGATGCAGGCCACGACGAGCGAGACGTACGTCGTCGGGGCCGTCCTGGAAGCCGCGGTCCGAAGGGCCCTCGGGCGAACACTCTCGGCGAAAGAGCTCGGCCGCATCGGCTTCGAGGGCTCCTGGGATATTGCCGGCGTCCTCAAGGATTTCCGCCGGGTCCTCGATTCGGTCAAGGCCGCCGTCCCCGCCCTCGTGCCGTTCACGGACGCCGAATCCGCCGCCTACGCGGCCGGCCGCTTCTCGACATACTTCGCCGGGGAAGGCCTCGTCACGGTATTCACCGACGCCACCGAGCGGAGCCCGACGTTCCGCCTTCTCCCGCTGGACACGGTCCGGGAGCCGAAGCGGAAGTGCTGGATCCAGGTCTGGGCGGAGGCGCCCGACCCAAGGTCCGCTTGGCTCGTGTTCCTCGGGCGCCCCTTCCGCGGGCTCGACCCGGCGTTCTACCGCGGGCCCTTCGAGAACGAGATCGAGGACCCTTATCTGCGAACGGCCGCTCTGGAGAGCCTGAAGAAGGCCGGGAACGATCAGGCGGGCCTCTACGACCTGTCGTTCTCCATGGCCAATCTGAAGGGCCGGGCCCCGGCCGCGGGCGACGTCGGCGTCGCGGTCGTGCTCGGCGACGAACGGACGGAGCTCGAAAAGCCCGACTCCTATCTTCGCCGGTTCGTCGATCTATCGACGTCGAGCGGCGCCGCGACGTTCCTAGTCCTGGCGGATGACCTCCCCGAGAAGAGGCTCCCCTCGATCGAGGCGTCCATGCGCAAGGCGGCGGCCGCAAGCTCGCCGGCCCCGCGGGTCGTGCCCCTCCGCATCGGGGCCGCGAACGATCCGTTCAGGCTGAAACAGCAGGTCGGCGTCAAGATGCTCCTCAACGCCCACTCGACGGCCATCATGGCCAAGCTGGACAAGGTCGTCGGCAATACGATGACCAACGTCAGCCCGAGCAACCTCAAGCTCATCGGCCGGGCAACCTTCCTCATCCAGTCGCACGTCAACGACGCCCTCAGCCGGCCCGTATGGGTCCGCGCCTGCGGGCCCCGGAAGCCCATCACGTACGGCGAGGCCAATGCCGTCCTCTACGATTCCATCGCCTACATCAAGAGCCGCTCGGACATGGCCGGGCAGACGGCCGAGGTGGGGCTATCCATCATCCGGATCCTCGAATCGCTCAAGGAGAAGCGCGGGGTCACGAATGACGAGGCGCTGGAGATCCTGAGGAAGATCGGCCTGAGCGATTATCTATCGGCTATCTGAGGGGTCAGGTCTCAATTTTCAAGTTTATCGAAGGTCGGCGTCTCGAACGTTGATCAACAGCTTGAAAACTTGAAAATTGAGACCTGACCCCTCTTGTTGACTCCATCCGGCGGCCCGGCTATTATCTCTGAAACGACGGAAGGAGGGCGCCATGTCCGGCTATCTCAAGATTCTGGTCCTGTTCGTGATCGTCATGATCCCCGTCTATTTCATCACTAAGGCGGCGGGCGCCGCCAGAAAGCGAAGGATGTTGGGAGCCCTCGACGGGCGCCCCATCGCCGACCTGCACACTGAGGCACGGGCGCTCTGGCCCAAGGGCGAGCACTGGGAGAGCATCCTCATTTACAGGCTCACGGCTTCCCAATATGGTCCGAAGGTCGAAGCCCTTACGGAAGCGCTCCTGGAGGCAACGTTCAACCAGAAGACCGGCCGTGAGGAGAACCTCCGTTTCCTGGCGACCCATTACGTCTGGCTGCTCGACCTCTTTTTGCGATTCCTCGAAGCCAACTGGTCGTGGGCGGACACGGCGGGCAAACCGGGCATGGCCCGCTTCCAGGTCTTCTTCGATGAGCCGGCCTCCGAAAATCCGCCCGTCGTCGCGAGACGCTATCCGCATGCTATCAAGGAGCTGGCGGCCGGGGCGCTATCGCAAACGCTTCCCTGGCTGGAACGGCTCGCCCGCAGGCAGAACGAGCTATACGGTATCTGGGCGCCCGGCGACGAAGCATTCAGATCCATTCCAAAATGGGATCCGGCGATATTCGCGTCCCGGGATCACGTGCAGACGGCGGGCATGCTGCATCAGACCCTGATCGAGATCAATTGTCCTCCGGCGGTGCTGCGTAAAGAAATCGAACGACTCCGCCCCCAGCCGGTGTTGTAGCCGCGGGCTTTAGCCTGCATCCTATCGCCGCGCGGCACGCGGCAACGATGCGGAATCTCATGCAGCTCAGGCTGAAGCCTGAGGCTACATCAAGCGCCGGCCACGGAAATCCCCCCTAAACCCCCCTTTTTGGAAAGGGGGGAAATGGGGCGGGCCAATAGCGAACCCCCCGTTGGAAAGGGGGGAATTCAACGGCCGCATCTCCATTGAGCCGCCCGCTTAGGAAAGGGGGGAAGCGATGCGCCGACTTCAACCGGCATATCCGGATGCTCGGCACAGCCGCAGCCCTTAGTTTGTGTCGGATTATAGCATTGTAGCCGCAGACTTCAGTCTGCGTCTTATCGGGACGATTTTTGATCTGCCCGTAAACCAAAGAGCTCAGGCTGAAGCCTGAGGCTACATCAAGAGCCGGCTACGGAAATCCCCCCTAAACCCCCCCTTTGGAAAGGTCTTCTCCCAATTCCGGGAACCCATGTCGGCGGATACCCGGATAAGCACGTTTCTTTTTGTGCCTTCGTATCAATGGCGCAGGGGTGATGCCTGGAGGAGGTCGTCTGAGGGCGGAGCGGGCACGGTTCCCCGTACCGACAGGACGGGGAGAGCGAAGCCCGAAGCGAAAGCGATTTGGCTCGCCGGGACAAATCGCGGCCGACGGAAGGCGCACCCCGAGCCGGGAATTCCTTCAGGCGCAAAAAGAAACGGAACTTACGATCTCCCGGAATTGGGAGAAGACCCCTGAAAAACGGACTCGAAAGATTTAGGTCATCGGCGGGGCGTCGTAATCCATGCAGGGAGCGATGACGGGACGCTCGCGGCGCTTCGGCTTGGGCTTCGACGACTTGGTCTGCGGGTAGATGTAGGTTTCGCCGGCGTAATTCCGCATGACGACCTGCTCGTCGCCGACGGTCTGGACGTACTTCGGGAGGACGGGGATCTTGCCGCCCCCGCCCGGCGCGTCGATGACGTAGTAGGGGACGGCCAGCCCCGAGGTCCAGCCGCGCAGGGCTTCCATGACCTCGATGCCCTTCTCGACCGTGGTCCGAAGGTGGTCCGTGCCGTTGACGTAGTCGGCCTGGTAGATGTAGTACGGCTTGACGCGGGCGACGAGGAGCTTCTGGAGGAGCCGCTTCATGACGGCCGGATCGTCGTTGACGCCCTTGAGCAGGACCGTCTGGTTGCCGAGCGGGATGCCCGCGTCGGCCAGCCGGCCGAGGGCCGCGTTGGCCTCGGGCGTCAGCTCGTCGGGGTGGTTGAAGTGGACGTTCATGTAGAGCGGGTGGTACTTCTTGAGCATGGCCGCGAGCTTCTCGGTGACCCTCTGCGGCAGGACGCACGGGACGCGGGTCCCGATGCGGATGATCTCGACGTGGGGAATGGCCCGGACGCCCTTGACGATGTTCTCGAGCCGCCGGTCGCTCAGCATGAGCGGGTCGCCGCCGGAGATGATGACGTCCCGGACCTCGGTGTGGGCCCGGATGTAGTCCAGCCCGTCCTCGATGTACCGGGGGTGGATCTTGCTCGGGTCGCCGACCTTGCGCTTCCGCGTGCAGAAGCGGCAGTACGAGGCGCAGCTGTGCGACACGAGGAACAGCAGGCGGTCGGGGTAGCGGTGGACGATGCTCGGGACCGGGGAATCCCGGTCCTCTTCGAGCGGGTCGGCCTCGCCGGTGTTCGCCTTGAGCTCGGCGACGTCGGGCACCATCTGGCGCCACATGCCGTCGCCCCTCTCCTTTATCAAACTGGCGTAGTGCGGCGTGATCTGGATCTTGAACTGGCGGGCGATGCGCCGCACCTCGTCCAGGTCCAATCCGAACCGTTGGGCGATCTCCTCAGGTTTCCTGAGACTGCCCTTCAATATCCGTTGCCAGTCGTCCATGCTCTACGAGCTCCTTTTTCCTATGCGCTTGGTGTATATGATGCGGTCGTCCCCGTCCTTGTAGAAATCGGGGACGCGCGCGACTTCCTTGTACCCGAGCCGCAGGTAGAATTCCCGCGTCGGGTGATACTTCGGCTGTCCGGCCGTCTCGATGATGACGATCCGGCCGCCGAGCGTCCGGACCTGCGACTCGAGCCAGGCGACGAGCGCCTTGCCCCGGCCCCTCCCCTGCTCGCGGGGCGATACGGCCATCCAGTAGAGGTCGTAAGCCCCCTCGGTGAGCGGGGTCGGGCCCCAGGTCATGTAGCCGGCGACGCCGCCCGCGTCGTCCTCGACGACGACGACGTCGTAGTCCTTTTGCCCGGGCGTGCCGAGATAGATATCGATGAGCTCCTCGGCCACGGCGACCTCGGCGGGCGCGAACATGTCCGTCGCCCGGATGAGCCCGAGCACGGCCGGCTTATCGGGCGCCGACATCGGGCGTATCATGGGACGCCTTCCTTTTCAGAGCGTTCGCGAGCATGATCTTCCAGAAAGCCTCGTAGGACAGGCCCGCGGCCTTGATGGCCCGGGCGTACCCGGCGTTGAGGCTGATGTCCGGATTGGGATTGACCTCCAGGATGAAGATGCGCCCTTTCCCGTCCATCCGGAAATCGACGCGGGCGTAGTCCCGGCAGCCGAGGGCCCGGAAGGCGTCGACGGCCGTCGCCTGGAGCTTCGAGCGAAGCTCGTCGTCGATGGGCGCCGGGCAGACCGGCGGCGAGGCCGTGTAGAGGGCGTGATCCTCGAACCACTTGGCCGCGTAGCTCAGGATATGCGGCGTCGAGCCGGGCATGGCCGAGAAATCGAGCTCCGAGACCGGCAGGGCCTCGGGCTTCGCGTTCTCGTAGACCGCGACGTTGAACTCCCGGCCGTCGATGAACGCCTCGGCGAGGGCGGGCTGATTGTATTTCTCGAGCACGAGGCGCGTCTGTACGTCAAAGGCCTCCGCGTCGCGGACGACGGAGTCGGGCGTGATGCCCAGGCTGGCGTCCTCGGAGTTCGGCTTGATGATCGCCGGCAGGCGGATCGCCGGCGCCTCGCCGGGCTCCGTCACGAGCTGGCTCGGGGCCGTCGGCAGTCCGCGGGCGGACAGGACGGCCTTGGCCCTGTACTTGTCCTGGCAGAGGGCGAGGGTCTTGGAGTCGCTGCCCGTGAAGGACATCCCGAGGAGCTCGAACACGGCCGCGATGTTGGACTCCCACTGCGGCCGCCCGAAGAACCCTTCGCAGAGGTTGACGAGGACGTCCAGGTTGAGCTCCCGGACCCGGCCGATGAAGTTCACGAGGCTCCGCTGGAGCGGGATGAGCGTCGGGTCGTAGCCCAGCGTCTTGACGGCCCCGTGGACCTGGTTGGCCATCTCCGCGACAGACTCCTCCGACAGGCGCTCGCCGGTGTTGATGGGGCGGGGCTCGTAGGCGTTGAAGACGATTCCCACCCGTGGGAAGGGATCGTTCATGGCTTCATCTCGGCCTGAGCGAAAGCCTCGGCGGCGGGACGCGCGGCAGGCCGCTTGAGTCCGTACCGTCCGCAGGCTTCGTCCACCACGCGGTGGATGAGGCCGGAGTAGGTGTAGCCGGCGGTCCTCGCCGCCTTGGGCAGGCAGGAATTGTCCTCGGGGTTCGGGAGAACGCCCGGCAGGGGGTTGACCTCGAGGATGTTGGGGACGCCCGCGTCGTCGCACCGGACGTCGATCCGGCACCAGTCGCGGATGCGGAGGACGCGGATCGTCCGCGTCACGAGGTGCTCGATGCGGAGCCGGAGCTCCTCGGGGATATCGGCCGGGCAGTGGAAGATCTCGAGGGGCTTGTCGGGCGTGTCCCAGATCCACTTGGCCTCGTAGGAATAGATGGGCGTCGCTCCCTTCGGGAGCTGGGAGTGGTCGATCTCGACGATGGGCAGGACCTCGAGGTCCGGGACGTTGCCCAGGACGCCGACGGTGAACTCGCGCCCGCCGATGAAGCGCTCGACGATGACCGGCTGTTCGTAGAGCCGGACGACGTCGGCGACGCGCTCGTAAAGCTCGGCCGGCGTCCGGACGACGGAGTTGTTCTTGATGCCCTTGCTCGACCCCTCGAACATCGGCTTGATGATGGCCGGGAGGCGGATGTCCCGCGGCAGGGCGGAGGCGGACTCCACGATCCAGAACCCGGGGTTCGGGATCCTGTGGTAGGAGAGGATCTCCTTGGTCCGCGACTTGTCGAGGCAGATGCCGAGCGTCAGCGGGTCGGAGCCCGTGTACGGGATTTCCAGCATCTCGCACACGGTCGGGATATGGGATTCCCGGTTCGGGCCGAAGACGCGCTCGGCGACGTTGAAGACGAGGTGGGGCTTCAGCCGCTTGAGGCGCGTGTAGGCCTTGTCGTCGGCTTCGATCGGGAAGACCTGGTATCTCTCCTGGAGGACTTGCTGAATGGCGAGAATGGTCTCGTCAGAGTCGCATTCAGCAAGCAGGTCGGGTGGAGGTTCGTCCTCCTCGTCCCGTTTCTCGCTTCCGGGACGTTTGCCGAGCGATGCTTCCATTCCCGTCTTCGAGCTATAGAGCAACGCTATCTTCATCGCTCTTAGCTCCAGCGACGACTGAGATGGACGTACGTACCGCGCGGCGTGATCATATCTATGCTCTCTTCGAACTGATGTTCCTCATCGTTGTTCAGCTTTATATATACGCGGTTTTTTACAAATGTCAATATTTTTTTATAGGGACGACCACTTTTTTCTGTAGAACGGCCTTTCGGGGCCACTATTAGTGGTGTCGAATGATCTCCTTGACGCGCATGAGCTGGACCTGTGTCGAGCGCTCCATCTCCTCCAGCCGCGCAGCGATGGAGTGGATGGCGTCGAGGATGCCGGGGATGAGGATGTGCTCGAGCGCGTTGACGCGCCGGCGCGTGACGTCGATCTCCCGCGACAGGAGATCGGCCGCTTTCCACAAGCGGGCCATCTCCAGAAGGACGGGGACGAGCGATTCGGCCCGTTTCACGCCGATGTCCAGCTCGCCCTCGGTTTCGAGGAGATCGTAAGCGGAAACGGCGAGGCGCTCGACGGAGAACGACGGGATGGAGAGGCTCAGGACGCGCGTCCGTTCGCCGGCGAGCTCGAGCGCGCCGTCCGGGACGAGCCGCCTCATCTCTTCCGCGGAGCTCCGGCCGGAGGCGAGGGCGAACGCCGTGAAGATCCTGTCGAGGCCGGCGCTCACTTCGGACTGGAGCGCGGAGAGCCGCCGGATGGTCTCGAGGAACCGCCGCATGATCTCCTCGAGCTTGTCCTTGAGGAGCTTGTGGCCGCGCTCGGCCAGGGCGAGCCGCCGCCTCAGCCTCAGCAGCTCCATCCGGTTCGGATTGACGTTGAGCTTCATGGGGTCCCCATGGGACAAGCGAGACAGGCGAGACAAGCAAAATGGGCGAGACCGGCGCGACGGGTCTCTTTTGTTGCCTCGGACTTCGGGATTCTGGATGTAGCCTCAGGCTTTAGCCTGAGATAAAAAGGATTCTTCTTCGAGCGCAGGCTGAAGCCTGCGGCCACAAGACCGGGAAGACGCAGGCTAAAGCCTGCGGCTACAGGTCCGCGCCGGCTGAAGCTCGCGGCTGCAGATCCACGCAGGCATGAGCCTGCGGCTACAGGTCCGCGCAGGCTGAAGCTTGCGGCAACAGGTCCGCGCAGGCATGAGCCCGCGGCTGCCTCGGCCGCAGATCGCGCCCCGTTATCGCGCCGCTCGTCCATGATCTGTTGCCTCAAGCTTTAGCTTGAGCCTCCTTATAGTACTTCTCCAGATATTCCGGACGGATGCGCTTGAGCTCGGCCGCGGGCAGGTCGCGGAGCAGGGCCCAGCCGAGGTCGATCGTCGCGACGATGGTCCTGGCCGTGAACTCGCCCTGCCGGACGAACTCGTCCTCGAACCGGTCGGCGAACTTCAGGTACAGCTTGTCGAGGTCGGTCAGGGCCGCCTCGCCGAGGATGAGGGCCAGCTCCCGGGCCTCCTTGCCGCGGGCGTAGCAGGCGAAGAGCTGGTTGAGGACGTCGGCGTGGTCCTCCCGCGTCTTGCCCGCGCCGATGCCCTTGTCCTTGAGCCGCGAAAGGCTCGGCAGGACGTCGATGGGCGGGTAGATGCCCTTACGGTGGATCTCCCGGCTCAGGATGATCTGTCCCTCGGTGATGTAGCCGGTGAGGTCGGCGATGGGATGGGTCTTGTCGTCCTCGGGCATCGTCAGGATGGGGATCATCGTGATGGAGCCCTTCCGGCCCTTGATGCGGCCGGCCCGCTCGTACATCGACGCGAGGTCGGTGTAGAGATAGCCGGGATAGCCGCGCCGGCCCGGGATCTCCTTGCGGGCGGCCGAGATCTCGCGCAGGGCCTCGGCGTAGAACGTCATGTCCACGAGGATGACGAGGACGTGCATGTCCAGGTCGAAGGCCAGGTACTCGGCACAGGTCAGGGCCAGCCGCGGCGTCGAGATGCGCTCGATGGGCGGCTCGTTGGCCAGGTTGAGGAAGAGGACCGCCCGCTCGAGGGCGCCCGTGTTCCGGAAGTCCTCGATGAAGAAGCTCGCCTCCTCGAAGGTGATGCCCATGGCGCCGAAGACGACCGCGAACTTCTCCTCCTTCCCGAGGACCTTCGCCTGCCGGGCGATCTGGGCGGCGATGCGGGGATGGGGCAGGCCGCTCCCGGAAAAGAGCGGGAGCTTCTGGCCGCGAACGAGCGGGTTCATCCCGTCGATCGACGAGATGCCGGTCTGGATGAACTCCGACGGATAGTCGCGGGCGTCGGGATTGATGGGACTGCCGTTGATGTCCAGCATCTTCTTCGCGATGATCTGCGGTCCGCGGTCCTTGGGCCTTCCGGAGCCGTCGAAGACGCGGCCGACGATGTCCTCGGACACGCCCAGCTGTTGGGAGCGGCCGAGGAACCGGACGCGCGCCCCCTGGACGTCGAGGCCGACCGTGCCCTCGAAGACCTGGACGACGGCCTGCTCGGTCGAGATGTCGAGGACCTGGCCGCGGCGGCGCCGGCCGCCGGACGTCTCGATCTCGACGAGCTCGCCGAACTTGACGTCGACGACCTTCTCGACGATGACGAGCGGCCCGACGATGTTCGATACGGTTTGGTATTCCTTGCGCATGGGACCTCTCAATCCTGACCCCGGAGGAGCTTGGCGAGCGCCCCTTCGAGCGCGGCCGGAGCTTCGCCGAGCCGGGCCTCGTCCTCGGGGAGGAACTTCATCTTGGCGATGCCCTCGCGCTCGGCCAGGCCCAGGACCTTGTCGAGATCGACGCCGTCCTCGACGGCCTTGAGGGCCGAGCGGTGGAACCGCAGGATGGCTTGGAGCATCAGGTACTGCTTGCGGAGGGACGTGTAGGTGTCCTGGGGATGGAAGGCGTTCTGGTGGAGGAAGTCCTCCCGGATGGAACGGGCCGACTCCAGGACGAGCCGGTCCTTCGACGACAGGGACTCGACGCCGACCAGTCGCGAGATCTCGAGAAGCTCGCTCTCGAGCTCGAGGAGGTGCATGGCCTCCTGGCTCAGGTCGACGAAATCAGCGGCGACGTTGGCAGCCAAGTATTTCCGGATGTTGTCCTTGTAGAGCGAATAGCTGAGGAGCCAGTTGATGGCCGGGAAGTGACGGGCGTTGGCCAGGTGATCGTCGAGGGCCCAGAAGACCTTGACGACCTTGAGCGTGGCCTGGACGACCGGGTCGGACAGGTCGCCGCCCGGGGGACTGACGGCCCCGATGACGCTCAGGGCGCCCGGCCGGCGGTCCCGGCCGAGAGCGATGACGCGCCCGGCCCGCTCGTAGAACTCGGCGATGCGGCTGGCGAGGTAAGCGGGATAGCCCTCCTCGCCCGGCATCTCCTCCATCCGGCCGGAGATCTCGCGCAGGGCTTCGGCCCAGCGGCTGGACGAGTCGGCCATCAGGGCCACGGAGTAGCCCATGTCCCGGAAGTATTCGGCGATGGTCATGCCCGTGTAGATGGAGGCCTCGCGGGCCGCGACGGGCATGTTCGACGTGTTGGCGATGATGACGGTCCGCTCGAGGAGCGGCCGCCCCGTCGTCGGGTCCTTGAGCTCGGGGAAGCTCATGAGCAGGTCCGCGACCTCGTTGCCGCGCTCCCCGCAGGCGACGAAGACGATGATCTGCGCGTCCGACCATTTGGCCAGCTGGTGCTGGACGACGGTCTTGCCGGAGCCGAAGGGGCCGGGGACGCAGGCCGTCCCGCCCTTGGCGAGCGGGAAGAGCATATCGATGACCCGCTGTCCCGTGACGAGCGGCTCTTCCGGCATGATGCGCTCGGTCACGGGCCGCTGGCGCCGGATGGCCCAGGTCTGGAACATCGGAAGCTCCTTCGTCCCGTTCGGGGTCGCGATGCGGGCCACGATCTCCGCGACGCCGAGGCTCCCGGACTTGATTGCGACGACCTTGCCGGCGCACCCTTCCGGGACCAGGACGCGGTGAAGGGTGAGCGGGGTCTCCTGGACCTCGCCGAGGACGTCCCCCTCCGCGACCTCGTCGCCGGCCTTGCGGACGGGCTTGAACTCCCAGGTCTTGGCCCGGTCGAGCGCCGGCATCTCGACGCCGCGGGCGACGAAGTCCCCCGTCTTTGCCCGGATGCCGTCGAGCGGCCTCTGGATGCCGTCGTAGATGGACCCGAGGAGGCCCGGCCCGAGCTCGACGCTCAGCGGCCGCCCGGTCAGCGCGACCGGCTCGCCCGGCCCGACGCCGGTCGTGTCCTCGTAGACCTGGATGTAGGCCCGGTCTTCCTTGAGCTCGATGATCTCGCCGATGAGGCCGAGACTCCCGATCCTGACCATGTCGTACATCTTGGCGCCGAAGCATTCGGACGCGACGACGAGCGGCCCGGCCACGCGAACGATCTTTCCTTCTTGCATGTTCATCCCTTCCGTTTCACCAGGGCGTCCGAGCCCGTGGCCCGGACGGCCATTTCCTTCAGCATGACCTCCAGATGGTCCGAAGCCGTCCTGTAGTCCGAAAAGCCCACGACGACGGGGCAGAACTTCCGGCCGAGCGCCTCCCGCTCCTCCTTGAGGGGCCCGAAGAACCTCTCGTGGAGGAGGCAGAGGCCGAAGTTCTCTTTTTCGAGGCGGGCCAGAACGTCCCGCGCCTCGTCGAGGCTCGCCGGCGAGAAGACCTCGATGCCGAGCGCCCGAAAGCCGAAGAGGAGCCCGGCGTCCCCGACGATCGCGATCCTCATCCCCTCAGACATAGGTGTCGCTGATCCTTTCCCCGATGAGGGCGGCCGGGAGCCCGTTGATCTTGCCGGAGGCCACGAGGCGGACGAGGCGGAACTCGCGCCGCTTCGCCAGCCCGTAGGCGTAAACCGGCTCCGGGCCGAAGACCATCGTGAGGGCCGGGCGCAGGCCGGCCATCAGCGAGTCTTCTATGCCCCGCTCGAGGTCGATGAACGTCTCCCTCTCCGCGAGCGCGCGCACGGCGCTTTGCCAGAGGCCGGCGTATGGCGTCGAGCCGAGCTTCGCTTCGATCTCCGCGTCCGAAGCGGCGTAGCCCCGGACGAAAAGGCCGTCGTCGAGGCAGCCGCCGCGCAGGGCCATCGCCGCGAAGTCCTCTTCCGGGAGCCCGAGCCGGCGGGCACGCAGGAACATCTTGATGTTCCCGAGATCGATCGCGCGCCGGAGATGGTCCGTGATGAACGGGCTGTCCAGGCCTTCGGCCAACTCGAGCGCTTCCTGGGGCCGGGCGTCCAGGCCGATGATCTCCGGGATCTCCGTATCGGCTAGGAGCTCGGCGAGAAGGGCGTCGAGGCAGGCCTTCTCCCCTTCGAGCGCCGCGTCCAGCGCGGACGCCGTCCGGACGTCGGCGAAGCCTTCCAGGAAACGGCCGGCTTCGCATATCATCTTCAGCGCGGAAGCGAGGTCCGGCGCGCCGGCGGCCTCGCGGAAGACGGCCTTGCCGACGAGCCGCGGCTCCAGCGCGCGGACCCGTCCGACGGCGTAGGCGTAATCGAGGGGAGAGCGTCGTTTCATATCTTCAGGATCTCGGCGATGGCGTTCTCCAGCCCGGGCCGGAGCTCGTCCATGAGCTTGGCCCGTTCGAACGGCTCTTCGGTCTCTCCGCTGCGGGAGACGATCGTCTTGGATAGGGCGCGGTGCCGGACGGGCACGTTGGCGAAGGCCCGTTCGAGGACCTCGTCGACGAGCGCCTTGCGGGCGGCGAGGAGCCCGATGCGCCGTTCGAGGCGCGCCTGAGTGACGATCCGGCCGGCGTCGAGCGCGGCTTCGTCCGCGGCCTCGCGCCGCACGGCCTCGGCCTGGCTTTCGCCCGAGCGCTGTTCCGCCTGAAGCAGGGCTTCGGCCTTGCGGCGATGTTCCGCCAGGACGCGGTCCGCCTCGGCCCGGGCGTCGTCCAGGACCTTGGCTATGATGATGTCCAGGCTCATGGTCCGGCTTACGGGAGCTTGATGCCGTTGAGGAGGAGGACCGTAGCCAGGAGCCCGAGGACCGCGTAGGTCTCGACCAGGGCGCCCATGACCAGCGGCTTCACCGATTCCTTGGGCTGTTTGGCGACCATGTGAACTCCGGAGGTGCAGACCTTGCCCTGGTGGATGGCCGAGACGAGCCCGGCGAAGGCCACGGGCATGCAGGCGATGAAGATGGCCCAGCCCTGGGCGACCGTGGGCTGAATGACCTGTCCCGAGATGAGCCCGAGCTTGAGGATGACCAGGAACCCGCTCAGAAACCCGTAGATGCCCTGGGTCCCGGGGAGCGCGACGAGCAGGAGGACGCCGCCGAACTTGCCCGGGTCCTCGCTCATGACGCCGCTCGCGGCCTGCCCGGCCAGTCCGACGCCGATGGCGGACCCGATGCCGGCCAGGATGACCGCCAGGGCCGCGCCGCCGATTGCCAACAACAATCCGAGTGTCATCTTAGCGTGACCTCCTTATCCCGATTTTCGCGTTCCGTCATTCGACGAACTCGACGTATCGATTCTCGAGGCGGAGGGGCTTGAAGGGCCGCCCCCCGCCCTTGTAGAACTTGGTGAAGAACTCGACGAACTGGAGGCGCATCGAGTGGACGAAGCCCCCCAGAAAGCCGATGCCCAGGTTGAACAGATGCCCGCCGACGAAAATGATCGGCGCCAGGACCCAGCCGGCGACCGGGATACGGAACGCCGTCGCCGTCAAGTTGTTGACGACCATGCCGATGACGCCCGTGGACAGACCGAGGGCCAGGATGCGGGAGTAGGACAGCGTGTCGGAGAGGTAGCCCGATATGCCGTAAAGGCTGTAGAGGCCGCCGAAGAACCGGGACAGCGGATTGCGGCTGGGCGCCGCGAAGAAAACGACGCCCGAAGCCCCGACGAGCGCCGCGATCCCGGCGGCGGGGTGCTTCGTCACGAAGTAGAGGATGAGCGAGGGAAGCAGGACGAGCCAGCCCCCTTTGACGAAGATGGATTCCACGTAGGCTTTGTTCCGGATGCCGCCGATCATGCTCAGCAGCGTCCCGAACCACACCTGGATGAACCCCAGGGCAAGCGACAGCCCGAGGAACGGGATGGGGTTCTTGAGGGCATCGATGAGAAGCAGGGATTTGATGGGAAAGCCGAACCAGCCGCCGAAAAGCGTGCCCAGGATGATATTGGAAATGCCCAGGTAGAGAGCCAGCTTGGCGAACATCCGGGCGCCGCCGCGCGGCCGCGCCAGCTTCAGGTACAGGAGGCTCAGGAGCGCCACCAGGAGGCCGTAGCCGGCCTCGCTGACGCAAAGCCCGACGTAGATGAAGAAGAAGGGCGCGAGCGGGAGCGTCGGATCGAGATACCCGCGTTCGGGAAGCCCGTAAAGGTTCGTGATGATCTCGAACGGGCGGGCCCCCCGGGGATTATCCAGGAAGACCGGCGGCTCCTCTTCGGGAAGGGGCTCGCGGAAGCAGACCTGGGCGGCGTCGGAGACCTCGGCGACCTTTTTCTCGAGTCGCTCCCTGTCCGCCGTCAGCACCCAGCCTTCGATACAGCTCACGGCCTCGGTATCTCCGGGCAGGCGGCCCGCGAGGAGCATCTCCCGTTCGTTCATCAGGACGTCGTAGGCCGGCATCAGGACGGGGGCGTGGACGGCCAGGGCGCGGATCCCGGCATCGAGATCCTTCGTCGCGGACTCTTTCCGGCCGCGCGCGAGCCTGTTCGCCGCAAGCAGGTCCGCGATCGTTTCGCCGGGGCTCGCCGCCGCCACGCGGGAATCGAGGTCGACCGGTTCGGCCCCGAGCTCCTCGAGCAGGGCCTCGGCCTCGTCGACGGATTCGCGGGGGAAGACGACGACGGCTCGGCAGGCACGCTTGTCCCGGGAGACGACCTCGAACCAGAACGGGCCTTCCGCCGCCTTCTCCTCGAGCTTCTCCGCTTCAACGACAGGGAGGACGACGAGCCTCGCTTCGGCCGTCCGCGTGCCGCGGAAGGCCTCGAGCGGCAGCGCGACGTCCCTGAGCGGCTGGAGGAAGTCGGCTTCCTTGTCGAGGAGTCTCATTTCGCCGGAAAGGGCGTTGCGCTCGGATTCGAGCCGTTCCAGCTCATCGAGGACGCGCCCGTGGTCGCGGCCCAGAGCCCCGGCCCTTTCCTTCAGGGAAAGCTCCGGCTTCGGGCGGAGGAGCCGCTTGAGGCCCGAGGTCTCGTCCATGGAAGCGAACACGTCGAGGGCGTGCTTGAGCCTGGCGAGGGTACGGTCGGCTTCGGAGGCGTCCGCCGCCGTCCGGCGCAGATCGATCCCCTCGAATTTCGCCTCCTCGAGGTGGACCAACCCCGCCTCTTGAAGGGCGGACATGAGCCCATCCTTTCGCCCCGAGTGGACGAAAATATGGACCTTGGAAACGGGCGCGACGGACACGGGCTAGACCGAGCCTCCCTCGAGGACCGCGGCCAGGCGGCGCTCCGCCTCTTTCACGGCGGCGTCCAGCCGGGGCGCGGCCTGCTCCCGCATCCGGGCCTTTTCCCGTTCCGTCTCCGTCCGGATCCCCTCCGCCTGTTTCGCGGCCTCGGAGACGGCGGCGCGTTTCAGGGCGTCGGCGTCCTTCCGGGCCCGCTCGAGGAGATCTTCCCGGCTCCTCCGGGCGGATTCCTGGGCGGACTGGACGAGGAGCGGGCCTTCCTTCTCCCGGGCGTTCCGGACGATGGCGGCGGCTTCATCCTCGGCTTTGCGGATCAAGTCCAGGGCGGCCTTCGCGTCGACGGCGGTTTTCGTATCGTTCATGTTCTATCCTGGCGCAAGCAGGGAATTATAGCTCATCGGCCCTTCCAGCGGAAGGGGGCTCAGAGCAGGAACGCGTCCTGCATGTAGAAAGAGCCCGGGTCCGGCCGCCTTTTGGCGGCCTTCCGCTCGAGGCCGCGCATGAGCGACCGGCGGTCGCTCGGAGGGGTCTTGAAGAGCAGGACGGCGCCGGCGTCGAAGAGCGTCCCGAGGAAGCGGACGGGCATCCCCTTTTCTATATAAAGGAGGACCTCCCCTTTTCCCGCGCGCGAAGCCTCGAGGAGGGTCGTCATGAGGTCCAGGTCCTTCTCTTCGAGGGCCTTGTCGGAAAGGTGAATGCGGCCGCCCGCGGCGGCCGGCCCGGCGAGCTCGGGAACGGGGGCCCCATGGTGATAATAGACCAGGAATCCGCCTCCGGACCGGGCGGCCCGCGCCAGCTCCGCCAGCGCGAGGTAGTCGATGGCCCGCTCCCGGTTGGAGACGTGGAGGATGATGCCGTCCCGGGCCAGGTCGGCGTGCCGGTCTTCGAGCCCGCCGTTGACGAGAAGGGCGACCGCTCCGCCGCCGCGGGCGCAGGCCCTGGCGATCAGGGCGAGCTCCAGGACGCCCGGCCGCGCTTCGTCGGAGGTGAAGATATCGGCCCCCGCCTCGGCGATCCACTCGAGCTCCGAAACTCCGAGCTTGCCCGTGTCGAGGACGCCGAACCGCTCTTTGCGCTCACGCGACGCCCGTGCCGCGTCCAGGAGCTCCTCGAACGTGTTCTGGTCGTCGCGGACGATGAGCCGGCGGCGCGAGCCGATCCTGTCGATGAGTTCGTAGGCGTCTGTCATGATCGTGTGCCGGGATAAGAACATTAGCACCCGGGAAAGGGGCTGTCAACAGAGGTTGCCGCGGCGATCGATCATTCCATCATGGCAAGATCACTACGCCGGCGGACTCTCCTGATCTATGCCTGATAGCTTCTGTTTTTGGCCGGAAATTCCTATCCCTTTGACGCTTAGCGGTGACGGAGATCGGGGCCCGGAGCCCCCACATTCGCCTGCCGAAGTCCATTGACAGGGCTCGAATACGAGGGCTATATTTGAATCAAGTAAGGCGGCCTGGGGGGGCTTCCTTCTGGGCCGGAGGAGAAAGGGAATGAAAAAGATCTTATGTCTTGGTGTCCTTTTTTTCATCCTGGGCGGGAGCGGATGGGCCCAGCAGATTACCGTGACCCAGCCCGCCACCGGCGTGACCTGGAATACGGGGGGAACGTACGTCATTCAATGGACGTCGACGGGGACGACGAAACCCACCGTCAAGATCATGCTCTGGAGGGGTGCGACCTTTGTCACGGACATCGTGGAGAGCACGCCCAATAACGGCTCTTACTCGTGGACGATTCCCACGACCCTGGCGGCGGACACCTATAAGATCCGCGTGCGAACGATCGGCGACAATATCGTCGGCATCGGCAAAGCCTTCAATATCGCCGCCGTTTCCGCCAACCCTCCGATAAAGGTCGATCGACCCCTCGCCGATGCGCAAACGGTGGCCGCGGCCCGCCTGAAATTTCCGGCCCTGTCCATCTCCGATGTCAAGCTGGTCCCATACGAGGACGGGCTCGTGATCACGTTCGCCTACAAGAACTCCGGAACGGGCCCTCTGCCCAAAGCCTCGGACATGCCGGTGAAGCCCAATTACCGGGTGCTCATCGACAATAAGGAAGTCGCCCAGGGCAATCTTATAATTCCCGCATTCGAAGCCCAGCCGGGATGGGAAGTCCCGTCCTTTTTTGGGTATGAAATCAAGTATCCCTTGGGCCCCGGCAATCCTCATTTTCCCGATGATTGGACGATCGGCAATCTCGTCACCGTGAAGATAAACGAAAACAAGGTCAACGGGATGGCCAGCGATTCCCAATCGTACAATCTGAAGCCGATGGCCTTGGCCTATAGCTATGACGCCATATTGTTCGGGGCGACGTTGGATTGGGCCAAGGAGGTCATGACGATCACTATCCGGATCGATGGGAATATAGGCTCTTTAAACAAGTTCAGGCTGGGCAGCATTGATGAGTGGGGCGAGTCCAAAGGACCCTGGATGTTTGTCAAGACGTTCAACATCGTTCCCGGACAACGGCTTTATACGATAACCCAGAAGATGGACGGGGTCGGAAAAAGCCGGAATGAACTATTGGTTCGTCTTCGTGTTTATCTCGTGGAGAGCGCCGGCAGTATTGCCGACAGCCGGGATATCGAACATCGGAACAATGAATATGAGACTACTTTCCGCAAATAAGCGGCAGCGGGGTGGAGAAGCCGGTGGAGATCCTCAGAAGTGAGCATCTTTTTTGCCGGGTAATCCGGCGGGTAGTTCCGAGCCCCCGGCGAGCGCCGAGAAGAAATTAACCTGATCTTGGCCCGAATCTTGGGTTCTTTCTCCCGCCATGGCGGGAGTTTATCGTCCTCGGCATCCGGAGCGGACGATTCCCTACCGAGTGCTTGCCCATCACTTCGAGAGATTTCTAGATGAGTACGAGAGGTGGCTCGAACGTGAATAGATAGCCGGCCTGAATCCTGCGAGAAGAGGAGCAGGCCCGGCCTCCTTGAAAACGGGACTCTCATGCCATATCATGGGGAGCAGAGATCATGAAATCCTGCGTCGTCCTGTTCTCCGGGGGCATCGATTCCACGACGGCCCTGTGCTGGGCGCTCGACCGCTACGACAGGGTCTTCCCGCTGACGTTCGATTATGGTCAGAGGCACCGCGTCGAGGTCAGGATGGCGAAGCGGGCCGCGCGCAGGCTCGGCCTCGAGCCTGTCGTCATCAAGCTCGACCTCCGGCAGGTCGGGGGGTCGGCGCTGACGGACCCGGCCATCCCCGTGCCCAGGCCCCGCGGCCTGGGGAAGCTCAAGGCCGGGACCCCGCCGACCTACGTTCCCTTCCGGAACGGCATCCTGCTGGCGGTCGCCGCGGCCTGGGCCGAAGCGCGCGGCGTCACCGACCTCATCTGCGGCTTCAACGTCCTGGATTCGCCGAACTACCCGGACACGCGGCGCGAGTTCATCCGGGCCATGGAAAAGGCCGTCAACGCGGGGACCCGGGCCGCCTGCGGCGGGCCGGCGATGCGGATTCTGGCGCCGTTCGTCGGCATGCGGAAATCGGAGATCATCCGGAAGGGGCTCGCCCTCGGCGCCGATTATTCGTATTCGGTCTCCTGCTATTCGGGCGGCGAGGCGCCGTGCGGCGCCTGTTCGTCGTGCCTGCTCCGGGCGCGGGCGTGGAAGGAAGCGGGCCGCGAGGACCCGCTCGTCGCGAGGCTGAAAAAGGAGGACCGCCATGGGCTGGACGCTGAAGGTCAGGGATAAGTTCCAGGCCGCGCACTTCCTGCGCGAATACAAGGGCAAGTGCGAGAAGGTCCACGGCCACACCTTCCACGTCGAGGTCGCCATCGAGGCGACGGAGCTCGACCGGACCGGGATCGCCGTCGACTTCACCGAGATCAAGAAGGCGCTCGGCGAGGTCCTTCCCGACCACACCCTCCTCAACGAGGTCTACGCCTTCAACCCGTCGGCCGAGAACCTCTCGCGCCATTTCTTCGAGGAGCTCAAGAAGCTCTTCCCGGTCAAGGCCGTGACCGTCTGGGAATCCGAGGATGCTTCCGCGACCTACGCTGAGGATCGCTGAGGTCTTCCCGTCCGTCCAGGGCGAAGGCCTCCGCCTGGGCGAGCCGACCATCTTCGTCCGCCTCGCGGGCTGCAATCTCCGCTGTTCGTTCTGCGACACGAAATATGCCCGGACGGGCGGCGAAATGAGGACGCGCGATTCCGTCGTCGCCGAGGTCCGGAGGCTCCGCCTCGACTTCCCCGCCGGCTGGGTCTGCCTGACCGGCGGCGAGCCCCTTCTCCAGGACATCTCGGGACTCGTCCGCGACCTGAAGAAGGAGGGGCTCAAGGTCCAGGTCGAAACCAACGGCACGATCGACCGCCTGCTCCCCGTGGATTGGTACACGGTCTCGCCGAAGCCGAAGGATTACTTCTATCAGCCGAGGTTCCGGAAGGCGGCCCGGGAGGTCAAGCTCGTCGCGAGCCGTGAGCTCGACTTCGACGTCGTTCGAAGATTGCGCAAGGAATTCCCGGCGGAAACGCCGATCGTCCTCCAGCCGGAATCCAATCGTCCGGCCAGCGCCAAACGGGCCATGGGCATCCTCGAGCGGGGCCTCAAGGACGGCCTGACGAACATCCGCCTGTCCGTCCAGCTCCACAAGGTCCTCAAGATCAAGTAGCCTAATGAAGCCCGATCATCGCTCCGTATTTTGAATAGACTTCCTTGACCAGCTCGCCCGCCTTGGGATTCCCCCAATCGTGCATCCATTCCGAGACGAGCGTTTCCAGGGTCATAGGCACGACCCCGACCTGAAGCATCCGCTTGATCCCGAACTTATGCGCGTCGGGCGTGGAATCCCCGGCCGCGTCCATGAGCCCATAGACCTCGAGCCCTTCTTTCACCGCGTGGATGGCGGAGTAGGCGAAGCACATGCTGGTCCAGAGACCGGCAATGACGAGCTTCCTTCTCCCGGACTTCTTGACCGCGCTCCAGTTCCTCTTGTCCTCGAAGGCGTCGAAGCTCGGGACCTTCCTGGCGAAAACCTCGAGGCCGGGGAACAGGCCCGCGATCTCGGGAAAGAACTCCCCGTTGGACTTCGGATTGATGGACGACAGGACGACCGGGATCCCCAGGATGCCCGCCGCCTTGGCGGCCCCGATCGCCGCGCCCTTGATGATGGTCTTGTCGCCGGACGCCACGCTCCTGATCATCGTCGGCTGATAATCCACCAGGGCCAGAACGCTGTTCTTGTCCGTGAGCAATTCCAGCCGGCCGTCTTTGGGATCGGTCATGATCTTCCCCCTCTCGGCGTTCGGGGACCGCGGGATCCGACCCCCGGCCCCTGCGGCTCCATGGGATCCATAAAGCCTACAATATTAATAGGGTTTTCGGGAGCGCCTGTCAATTCCCGGGGGCAGCGAAGCGCAGGCTGAAGCCTGCGGCTGCGCACCAGGCACGGATTCAGGCGTAGGCGGAGGCCTGCCATCGGCGATGTTTGTAGCCTAAGGCTTTAGCCTGAGCTTAAGAAGATCCTTTCTCGCGCGCGGTCTAAAGCCCGCGCGGCCACAGGGCCGGAAAGACGCAGGCTGAAGCCTGCGGCTACAAGCCAGGCCGGACCCCCAACTCAGGCTGAAGCCTGTGACGACACTTCCCCCCTTTCCTAAAGGGGGGTTAGGGGGGATTTATCGGCCGGGCGTTCTCAGTACGTCTTGAACAGCCGGCCCCAATCCGTCTTCATGAACTTGTGGACCCGGCGCTTGCCGATGGTGGGATACCAGAGCAGATCGTGATAGACGTTCGAGGCGAACGGCGCCCAGACGACGAGCGGCGAATGGAGGAGCAGTCTCTCGAAGCTGCCGGAGGAAGCCCTTGCGGATCATCTGGTCGCCCCAGATGACGAAACTGCGGCGCGTCTTGAAGCCGAGGTTCAGGGCCGCGATGTCATCGCCCGCGAACTCGATCTCGCTGAGGTCGCCGACGCCCAGCCCCCTCTCGTGGGCCATGCGGATATAGGGGATGTCGAGCGGCTCGAAGCCCATGATCCTCGCCGCGACCGCGTCGATGGCCACCGAATCCCCGCTCGCGAGGATGACGTTCCCGGCCACGGGATGCATCGTCCGCGGCCCGGCGCCGTCGCCGCAGACCGTCCCGTCCATGACCGCGAACACCCCTGTGTGCAGTTCTTTCTGCATATAGAGAAGGTCCACCAGGACCTCGTGGATGTACTTGTGGGCGTAGTGGCGGACCTCCTTGAGAAGCCCGCCGAAGGCGTTCTTGACCGCGCCGGTCGTCGTCGAGTGGCCGTGCGTCTTGACCGTCGGCAGGTGGAGGACGTTCGTTCCGGCGTACATCTTCGGGACGAGGATGCCTTCAGGGAAAATTTCGTTGAGCTTGAGGAGCGGGCTCGCGAACGCGTGGACCCCCCATTCGACCTCGGGAAGCGGCGTGAACTCCAGCCCGTATCTCTCGAGGACCGGAAGCCAGCGGTTGTTCCGCGCGCCCTTGCGCGGGTTGGTGACGACGGTCTTGTTCTCGATAGGGACGAGCCGCTCGCGCGGATAGCCGTCCTCGAGCATGGCTTTCACGACGCCCTCGACCTGCCAGGGCTCGCTCGAGCAGGCCGGGAAATATTTGGTCCACGACAGGTTGAGCTTGAGGAGGGTCGTCTTCTCCTTCGGGAGGAAGCGCGCATATTCGGCCAGGCGCATGAGCCTGCCGTAATCGTCGCGGACGGACGCCGGAGAGGTCTTCAGGACGGCAACGCGGGCCCGGCTCATCGCGCTCACTTCAGGCCGATGATGAGAAGGGCCGAAACGACCCAGAGGAAGATGTCGATGAGCAGGGGCCTGTCCTTGAGGATGAGATGCTCGGGCGAACCGCCCCCGGACCTCTGGTGGACGAGGTAGAGGTAGCGGAAGATGCCGTAGAGAACGAAGGGCACGGTCAGGATGAGGTTCTTCGTTCCGAACCGGGCCACGGTCTCCTCGGAGATGGTGTACAGGCAGTAGGCGACGAGGGTCGAGGCCGTGACGACCGAGATCATCTGGTCGAGGAGGTAGGTCGTGTACTCCTTGAGGATGGGCCGGTGGTTCCCTGCCTCGCCCACGAGCAGGACGAGCTCGTGCCGGCGCTTGCTCATGGCCAGGAACAGGGCGAGGAGCATCGTGCAGATGAGGAGCCAAGAGGAGATGGTGACGCCGATGACCAGGCCTCCCGCGACGACCCGGATGACAAACCCGGCGGCGACGACGAAGATGTCCAGGATGACGACGTGCTTGAGCCGGAGGGAATACAGGACCTGGAGGACGAGATAGCCGACGGCGGCATAGAAGAAGGGCAGGCTCAGGGCGGCGGCCAGCCCGAGACCGGCGGCGGCCAGGACCAGCATGGCCGCGACCGCCGGGCCCTTCTTGAGCCGCCCCGAGGCCAGGGGCCTCTGCGATTTGACGGGATGGAGCCGGTCCTCTTCGAGGTCCTGGATGTCGTTGAAAATGTAGTGGGCGCTCGAGACGAGGCAGAAGGCGACGAAGGCGGCCACCGTCCTCAGGACGAGCGGCCCCTCGAGGAAGTGCCGGGAAAAAATGATGGGGGCGAAGATGAAGAGGTTCTTGATCCACTGCTGGGGCCGCAGCGACTTGAAGATCTCGACGAGCGTCATCGAACCCTCCGTCTCATCTTATATATGCATTGGCCGGAAAATTCAATGCGGCTTCGGCCCTATCGCCCGGCCTTCCGGAAATACCGGTATCCCGACCGGGTCAGATACACGCCGAGGAAGATGACGAGCCCGCCGCCGACCTGGAGGGGCGTCACGCTCTCCCCGAAGACGAGGACGGCGAAGAGGGTGGCGAAGACGGGATTGAGATTGCTGTAGATGCCGGTCTTCGTGTTGCCGACCTTGCGGACCGAGATGTAATAGAGGGCATAGCCGACGACGATGGCCAGGACGCCGGCATAGAGGATCGCTCCCCAGCCCGCGGCGGGGATCACGCCCCAGCGGATCTCGGCGATGCCGGAGGCCGCGAAGGGCAGGTAGAACAGCGTGCCGAACGACGTCGTCAGGATGGCCAGCCGGAGCGGCGGGATCCTCCGGAGCAGGGGCCTCGAGAAGACCGTATAGCAGGCCCAGGACAGGTTGGCGACCAGGATGAGGAGGTTGGCCCGGACCGTGACGGAATTCAGGGTCATGGGGCCGCCCTGCCCGGTCAGGAGGAGGTAGAAGCCCGTGAAGGACACGGCGATGCCGACCCAGGCCGCCCAGTGGATGCGCTCGAAGCGCAGGAAATGGCTGAGCATGGCGATGAAGACGGGCGTCATCGGGGCGATCATCGAGGTCGTCGAGGCCGTCGTCGCCCGAAGTCCCTGGATGAAGAGGACCTGATAGATCGTCGTCCCCAGGATCCCCAGGCCGGCGGCCTTCCAGAGGTCGCCCTTGCGGAGAACGAACCCGTCCCTCAGGAACGCCCAGACGACGAGGTAGATGAGCGCGGCGAGCGTCATCCGAACCCCGTTGAATCCGTGCGGCGGGAAGACGCGGATGCCGTACTTGACGACGGAGAAGTTGACGGCCCAGATGAGGGTCGTCAGGAGCATGGCGGCGTCGGTGGCCCCGAACCGGACGCCGTTCTCGGCGTTCGCCGTCCCTACGGTCCCCCCTTGCGGCCGAGCCATTGCGGACATGCCTATCGCGGGGCGGACGTCAGCCCCGGGCCTTTCGAGGACGCTTCCCCGGCCGGGGGTAGCGGGCTTCGACCGTGGACAGGAGCCCGCCCCGGGGGTTGAACACGCCCTTGACGGTGGCCCGGACGGGCCGGCAGGCCGCGACGACGTCCTCGAGGACCCGGTTGACGACGTTCTCGTAGAAGATGCCGAGGTTCCGGTAGGCCAGGACGTACTCCTTGAGGGACTTGAGCTCCAGGATGCGGTCCTTCGGCTCGTAGGCGATGGTCAGCGTGCCGAAATCCGGAAGGCCCGTTTTGGGGCAGACGGATGTGAATTCCGGGATGTCGACCTTGATCTCATAGCCGGGGAACTGGTTGGCGAAGGTTTCGATCCCCGGCAGCTTGGCCTTCAGGCCGGCCTTCGCTTCTTTCTGGGTATATCCTGGCATGGCAACCTCTTTCGCGTCGGGACGGTTTATGATACCGTAATCCGCGTTGTAAGACAAACGGCCCCGGAGGGCCCGCTCTTCATGAACAAGAACGACTGGAAATACGCCATCGACACCCTGATGTTCGTCTCCCTGCTCGGGATCGTCGTCGTCGGCCTTCTGCTCGCGTTCGTCATCCCCAGGGGCGCGGCGCCGGCCGAGACCAAGGTGCTCTTCGACGTCCAACGCCACGACTGGGGGAACATCCACCTCTATCTCTCGCTCGCGTTCACCGCGTTCGTCACGGTCCATGTCCTGCTCAACTGGGACTGGGTCAAGGGGATGGCCCGGACGAAGTTCAAAAGGGGCTGGGCGGGGGCCCTGGTCCTGACGGCCGTCCTTTCGTTCATCCTCCTCGCCGTTCTCTGGGCCGTTCAACCGGCGTATCGAAGCGGCGGCGGCGCGGGGGCGGGCCCCGGAGGACGGGCCCTCGGGGATCGAGGCCCGGGCCAGGAGGACGCTCCAGGAGGGACACGATGAACGAATGCCGGAGCATAAAGAACGCCGCCAAGTGCAATTGCAGCTGGGAGCCGTGCAGCCGCAAGGGGATCTGCTGCGAGTGCATCGCCTATCATTGGAGCCACAAGGAGCTCCCCGCCTGCCTCTTCCCCGACGCCGCCGAGAAGACCTACGACCGGTCGCTCCGGGCCTTCATCCGGATCTACAAGGAAAAGGCCTGATGTCCTCGGGCGCGAAGGAAGGGCCGGGTTTCGTTTACGGGCCCGTTCCCTCGCGGAGGCTCGGGTTCTCCCTCGGCGTGGATATCCTCCCTTTCAAGACATGTACGCTCGATTGCGTTTATTGCCAGCTCGGCCCGTCGTCCCGGACGACCGTCCGGAGGCGCGCCTTCTTCGACCCGAAGGCCGTCATCCGCCAGGTCCTTGAAGCGGTGGCGGCCGGGGGGCGCATCGATCACATCACCTTCTCGGGCTCGGGGGAACCGACGCTCAACCAATCGCTCGGGGAGATCATCCGGGGCATCAAGAAGGGGACCCGCATCCCGATCGTCGTGCTCACCAACGGGACGCTCCTCAACCGGAAGGACGTCCGCCGGGACCTGCGGGAGGCCGATGTCGTCGTCCCGGACCTCGACGCGGCCACGGTCGGGCTCTTCGCCCGGGTCAACAGGCCCGACAAAGCCCTCCGGTTGGACCGGATGATCGGGGGCCTTTCGGCCTTTCGCCGCGAATTCAAGGGAAAAATATGGCTCGAGGTCATGCTTGTCGCCGGGCTCAACGATTCGCCGGCCCACATCCGGAAGCTCCGGAAGATCATCGACGCCACCGGCGCCGACAAGGTCCATCTCAACACCGTCGTCCGCCCCCCGGCCGTGAGGACGGCCCGGCCGCTCGGCGAGGCCCGGATGAAGGCCATCTGCAGGGCGCTCGGCCCGACATGCGAGGTCGTCGCCGCCTTCCCGAAAAGGGCCCGGTCTCGCTCCCGCGCGGGGCTCGAGGGCCCCATCCTGGCCATGGTCCGCCGCCGCCCCGTCACCGCGGCCGATATCGCCGCCTCGCTGGGCCGCGAACCGGCCCGGATCGCTGAGGTCCTGGCTTCTCTCGTCGCCGCGGGGCGCCTCCGGGGCGTCCCCCACGGCGGGAAAACCTACTTCGAACCCCTTTAAAAGGCTCTTCTCCCAGTTCCTCGGGAACCGTTCTCTCCGAGCAATCTAGAGATAGGTGGGATTGGGAGGCGTTCTCCGGGGTTCGGAGGCCGCCCCTTGGCCCCAGACCCATGAACCTGCAGGCGGGTTCCCCCATCGCCAGAGCGATGGGCCCCCCTCCCGACTGGGGCTTACGGGGCGGTCCTCCTCGCCCCGGGCACGCCTCCATCAACCCGTCGGAGATCGTCTTTCTTTTTGTGCCTTGTTAATCAATGGCGCAGGGGTGATGCCTGGAGGAGGTCGTCTGAGGGCGGAGCGGGCACGGTTCCCCGTACCGACAGGACGGGGAGAGCGAAGCCCGAAGCGAAAGCGATTTGGCACGCCGGGACAAATCGCGGCCGACGGAAGGCGCACCCCGAGCCGGGAATTCCTCCAGGCACAAAAAGAAACAGCGAATACGATTCCCGCTCTTATCCGACTATTGGCTTTTATTATTGGAATTGTGTTACTATAATCGCGTACGGAGAGCGTGCCTTCATTACGACCGAGACGCATCCCTCATCTTCCAAGGGGGAAATGTACGGTCAAGAACCCGGAAATCACCCGTCAGGAGGAGTCCCGCATGTTTCCTAACACCAATTTCCCCGGCGCGAAGAAATATTGGCATATGGGGAAGTTCTACGACTGGACGGAAGCCCACTACCACCCCATGAATCATGCCCTGCACTACGGCACTTCGACCTTCGAGGGCATCCGGGCCTACAAGACCCCGCGGGGGACGGCCATTTTTCGCCTTCCGGAGCATATCGACCGGTTCCTCCACTCGGCCTCGGTCCTCAGGATGACCCCTCCCTACCCGCGGGAAGAGATCATCGATATCGCACGCCTCGTCGTCCGGGAGAACGGCCTCGAGAGCGCCTATGTCCGGCCCCTGATGTTCTACGGCTACGGCAACCTGGGGCTCATCCCCAAATCATGTCCCGTCGAGCTCCTCATGGCGGCCTGGGAGTGGGGCGCGTATCTCGGGGAGAAGGCCGAGAAGGGCGTCTCCGCCTATATCCTCTCCAAGCGGCGCGTCCATCACAGCCAGCTCGACATGAGGGCCAAGCTCGGCGGCGTCTATGTCCAGTCGACGATGTACGGCATGGAAGCGCGGGCCGAGGGCTACGACGAGGCCATCTTCCTCAATCTCGAGGGCAACGTGGCCGAAGGCCCCGGAGAGAACCTTTTCCTCGTCAAGGACGGGGTCGTGAAGACCAACGACCGGTCCGAGTCCATCCTCGAAGGGATCACCCGGACGAGCGTCCTGGAGATCGCGCGCGACCTCGGATATCCGACCGCCGTCGGGCCCATCACCAAGGCGGACCTTTTCGCGGCCGACGAATCCTTTTTCTCCGGAACGGCCGTCGAGATCACGCCCCTCATCCTCGTCGCCGACGGCTCGGACCCGAAGGTTCCGAAGACGGAGCACGCCATCGGCTCCGGGAAGCTCGGCCCGGTCACGAAACGTCTCCGGGAGGCTTATGCCGGGATCGTCCGGGGAGCGGACTCGAAATACGAAAAGTGGCTGACGTACGTCAAATGACCGGGGAAGGGCGCACGGCCCTCGCTTTCCGGCCCGTCGGGATCGTCCACTCCCCGTTCGTGGAGCCTTCGGATATTCCCCGGGAATGGAACCGCCGAAAGGGCGCGTTCGACGCGGTTGCCGGCGAGCTCGAGATATTCCCGGAGTTCGCCGAAGGGCTGGACGGCCTCGAACCCGGAGCCTCCCTCATCGTCCTGTTCGGCTTCCACAAGGCGGGCTCTTTCCATATCAAAGTGACGCCGCCGGGCGAAACCGAGCCGAGGGGCGTCTTCGCTTCCCGCTCCCCGCACCGGCCGAATCCCATCGGCATAACCGTGGTCAGGCTCGAGGCGCGGGAAGGGAACGTCCTGAAGGTTACGGGCCTGGATATGGTCGAGGGCACTCCCATCCTCGACATCAAGCCGGCCTGAGAAAGGACGATGGTGGATTTCCGAGGCATGCCGCGCGGGTCGAGGAGGGACGGATGACCCGTTCGGGGCGCGCTCTGGCCGCGGCAGGGCTCCTGGCCCTCTCCGCCGGCAACCTTCCGGCCGCCGTCCAGGACATGCTGGGCAACCTCGCCGGAAAGCAGGATTTCCAGAGCCGGCGGATCTCATCCTACGACCGCTCGGGCGGCAACGCCGACGCCATACGGATCGAGCCGGGGACGACGGTCGTCATCGCCGACATCAAGGGACCCGCGGCGATCCATCACATCTGGATGACCGTCGCCGCCGAGGCCTTCTACGGGCGGAAGATCGTCCTCAGGGCCTTCTGGGACGGAGAAGAGGCCCCTTCCGTCGAGACCCCCCTCGGCGATTTCTTCGGCGTGGGGCACGGCCTCGACCGCGACCTGAGCTCCCTGCCCGTGGCCTGCTCGTCCGGCGGCCGGGCGCGGAACGCCTACTGGAACATGCCCTTCCGGTGGTCCTGCCGCCTGACCGTCACCAACGAGGGGGCGCGGCCCGTCGACGCCTTCTATTTCGCCATCGATTACCGCGAGCTGAAGACCCTCGATCCCGCAGCCCCCTATTTTCACGCCCAATACCGTCAGGAGACGCCGTGCGCGCCGGGCAGGGATTATGTCCTGCTGGACGCCGTCGGCCGGGGCCACTACGTGGGCTGTAACCTCAGCGTCCTCCAGCGATCTCCGGGCTGGTGGGGGGAGGGCGACGATAAGATCACGGTGGACGGCGACGCGGAACCGACCCTGCGCGGCACGGGCACGGAGGACTACTTCTCCGAGGCCTGGGGCCTGAGGCAGGGAGGGAACCTGTTCTATGGATGTCCCATCCAGGAAGAGGACTTCCAGGCGGGGTCCAAGGCCACGGCCTACAGATTCCACGTCCCCGACCCCATCCCGTTCTCCAAGTCCCTCCGCGTGGCCTTCGAACACGGCCATGCCAACGACCGGGCGGATTTCTATTCGTCCGTGGCTTACTGGTACCAGGCCGAGCCTCACGAACCGTTCCCCGAGCTCCCGCCCGTCGAAAAACGGCTCCCCTTCGCCCTGGAATCCATGGAGAACTTCGTCCTTCCCGAGTGGGAGGCCGCCCATGCCGACGGTCGCTCCGTCTTCGAGGACGCCAAGGCCGGCCTCCGGTTCGCGGCGCCGCGTCTCGCCGCCGCCCTCACCTCCTATTATGACCAGCGGGGGACGCGATTCCCCGTCGTCACGACAGAGGGCGCCGTCGAAGGCACGCGGGCGGAGCTCGACCTCTCCGTCCGGGCCACGGAGCTTTATGACGTCGACCTGTACCTCGTCCGCGGGCCCGCGTTCGGGAACGTCCGCGTCCTCCTTCCGGCGCGAACGGATGACCCGAAGCCGGCCCTCAAGGAGTCCGGGGCATTCTCGGGCTACGCGGAACAGCGGCAGATGGGCGTCGTCAGCCTGAAGGGCGTTCTCCTACGGGAAGGAGAGAACCGCATCGTCCTCGAGGTTTCCGGCCGCGACCCGAAGTCGGGCGGATCGGACCTCAGCTTCATGGGCGTGGCTCCCGCGGCATCGGCCCGGCACTTCGTCGCCGACTGGGACGTCGCCGGTCCTTTCGACGCCCAGGGCGTGGAATCCCTCGCGGCGGCTTATCCTCCGGAGAAGCGGGCCGTCCTCACGGAGAAATACGAGGGCAAGGGAGGGGCCGCGATCGCCTGGAGGACCGTTCGGGCGGAAGCTTCGGGTTACGTCCGGTTGGACCGGGTCCTTCAGCCTTCCGAAAAGGCCGTCGCCTACGCCCTGGCCTATGTCCAGGCCCCGTCGGACCGGGACACGCGGATGCTCGTCGGCAGCGACGACGGGGTCCGAATCTGGATCAACGGCGAGATCGTCCATTCCAATCCCGTCTTCCGCGGCGCCGCGCCGGACCAGGACGACGTGACGGTCAGCCTCAGGAAGGGCTGGAACAGGATCCTCGTCAAGGTCCTCCAGGGGGGCGGCGGCTGGGGATTTTTCCTCAGGTTCGCCGACCCGATGAGCGAGCTCTCATTCGGGCTGGGGTCCGTGGGCAAGAAGGAATAGGTTGCGCAATATAGAGGCCGGGACGCTATTCAAAGGGCTCGATTCCCCGTATCGCGTCCAGCAATTCCTCGACAGGCTCGATTACGACGACCGCCCCGGGACGCGATCTCCTCTCTGGACGGCGCGGGAAGGCGCGGCCAATTGTTTCGAGGGAGCCCTTTTCGCCGCGGCGGCCCTGCGCACCCTGGGCTACCGCCCGCTCCTCGTGGACCTTGTCGGCCGAAACGACGATGATCACGTCATCGCGGTCTTCAAGCGGCGGGGCCATTGGGGGGCGGCGGCCAAATCGAATTTTGCCGTCCTCCGGTACCGCGAGCCCGTCTATCGGACGGTCCGGGAGCTCGCGATGTCCTATTTCGACGTCTGCTTCAACACGAAGCGGCGGAAATCGCTCCGGACCTATTCCCTGCCCTTGAGCCTCGCCCGCTTCGACGCCCGGCACTGGATTACAACAGAGGAAGACATCGGCTATATCGGTGACGCTCTCAACGCCGCCCGCCACGTCCCGCTCATCACGCCAGGAATGGCCCGCGAGCTCAGCCCCGCGGATCCCTGGCTCCACCGGTCCGTCTATCTCGGGGCCAAAAGATCCGGGATCTACAAGGCGAAATAGGCGGCAAATCCCCCCTCGCCCCCCTTTTCCAAAGGGGGGTTGGGGGGATTTCTTCAGCGGCTGGCCAGTTCCTCCGCCGAGGAGCGAATGATATCCCAGGCTTCGCGCACGTGCCGCTCGGCGGTCGTCCTCTGTCCCACGACCAGCCGGATCGCGAATTTCCCGCGAAGCGTCGTATGGGTCAGGAAGACGCGGCCGGAGGCATTGACGCGCTCGAGGAGTTGCCTGTTCAGGGCATCGAGCTCGGCCTCGGACCGTCCGTCATTCCAGCGGAGGCAGACGAGACTGAAGGGAACGGGCGCCAGAAGCTCGAACCGCGGGTGCGCCTCGACCCAGTCCCGGAACAGGCCGGCCAGCCGGAGATGTTCCCGAACCATATCCTGGATGCCCTCGACCCCATAGGACCGGAGGACGAACCAGAGCTTGAGGGCGCGGAACCGGCGGCCGAGCGGGATCCCCCAATCCCGGTAGTTATTCACCTGGGCGTCCACGCCCGTTTTCAGGTATTCCGGATGGATCTCGAAGGTCCTGACGAGGGCGCCGGCGTCGCGGACGAAATAGGCCGAGCAATCGAAGTTCGTCAGCATCCATTTGTGCGGGTTGAAGACGAAGGAGTCCGCGAGCTCGACCCCGTCGAGGACGGGGCGCTTCTCGGGAAGCAGGGCCGCGGTCCCGGCATAGGCGGCGTCGACGTGGAACCACATCTTATGGTCGCGGGCGATCCTTCCGATCGCGGCCAGCGGATCGATCGCCCCGGACGAGGTGGTCCCCACGGTTCCCACGACGCAAGCCGGGACGAAACCGTCCTTTTCGTCGGCCGCGACGGCCCGCTCCAGGGCCGCCGGGTCCATGGCGAAGTCCTCGTCGACGGGGACGATACGAAGGTTCTCCCGGCCGTAGCCGGCGATCTTGACGCCTTTGGCGACGCTCGAGTGGGTCTCGGTCGAGGCATAGACGGTGAGGGGCCTCTTCAGTCCCTTCGCGTTGCTTTCATACCCGGTGGCCTTCTCCCGGGCGGTCAGAAGGGCCGCCAGGGTCGAGGTCGAGGCCGTGTCCTGGATGACGCCCGCCCAGCCCTCGGGAAGTCGGAGCATCCCTCGAAGCCAGCCGAGGACGACCTCCTCGAGCTCGGCGGCCGCTGGGGAAGTGTTCCAACTCATGCATTGGGCTCCGAGGCCGGAGGTGAGCAGTTCGGCCAGGACGGAGGCGGGGCTGTTGTTAGCCGGGAAATAGGCGAACCAGCCGGGATGCTGCCAGTGCGTGATGCCCGGCATGACGATCTCCTGGAAGTCCTTGAAGATGGCTTCCATGGGTTCGCCCGTCTTCGGAGGGGCCGCAGGGAGCTTCTTTCTGATGTCCCCGGGCGAAATCCTGGCCGTGACAGGGTATTTTTCGGCGTTTTCGAGGTATTCCGCCGTCCATTCCACGAATTCGTGCCCGTATTTGAGGAATTCTTCCTTGTTCATGTCCTTCTCCAGGGGGTCAATATACAATTATTCCGCGGAAAGCACAAAAATTCCGGCTTCGCGGCGCCATTCGCGCGCCAGGAGCGTCGCCGAAAGCCGAATTCGCCCCTCGAGAACGCCGTCCCCCCCATATAACCGCGATATTGCAGGAACCGGCGAAAAAATATTGCTTGTTTTCCCGGTTTTGTGATATAATAGTTATTGACATCAGAAGGACCGGAAAACCGGCCTTCGCCTCCCCCCCTCCCCGATAAATAAATCGTCCTGTCCACCGTCCGTTGAGCAACCCTTCGCCGCCCGCCGTCGTATTAATAGATGTGTGTGGAAACCTCCTTTTCCTTTTACTGATCCCTTCCCTTCATGGGGCTGCCCCGTCCCGATGAGGAACGGGGCAGCCCGGCTGTCTCGAAGCATCCCAGGCGCCGTTCAGACGGTTGACAAGTCCGTTCGCGCTGTTCTATAAGTAAGGAGAGCCCCATCGAGGGCGCTCATCGTTCTTTGACCGACCTTTCGAGGGTCTGAAGTAAGGGAAGTCCGTGAAAGGCGGACACAGCCCCCGCTACTGTGACCGGGGACGATTCCCGGACGACGCCACGGGCCGGAACGCCGGCCCGGAAGGCCCGGGATGAGAGAGATCCGGAAGTCAGGAGACCTTTTTCAGGCCCCGCAAGAGCCCGTCTTCGGGTGGAAGACAGGGTCGTTTTTTTTTGGATCCCGGGCGAAGAGCCCGGTCTCAAGCGGGGGCGCTCAAAAAGGAGCCGTTATGTTCCATTACGCCCTCGCCGTCCTGACGGCCGCTTCCCTCGCCTTCCTCGCCCCGCTTGTCGATCCCGACAAAGATGCCCAGGTCCCCCCGCCCGACCTCCGTCACGACGTCGTCATCACGGCGACGCGGGTCGAAACCCCGAGCAAGGAGATCGCAAGCTCCCTGACGGTCATCACCCGGGAGGACCTGGCCCGCGCGAAGAGGGCCACGATCGCCGATGTCCTCGGGGACGTCCCGGGGGCGTCCGTCATCCGGAGCGGCGGGCCCGGCGGCGCCGCCGCGGTCATGCTCCGGGGGGCCAACTCGGAGCACACGCTCGTCCTCCTCGACGGCGTCGAGCTCAACGACCCGATGAATCCCTCGCGCTCCGCGGACCTGGCGCACATCCCGCTCGACCAGGTCGAGCGCATCGAGATCCTGCGCGGGCCCCAAAGCACGCTCTACGGCTCGGACGCCCTGGGCGGGGTGGTCAACATCATCACCGCGACGGGAGCGGGCCGTCCGCGGGTCGTTCTGTTCGGGACGGGCGGGGCATTGGCGACGGCGGAAGGGCGGCTGGGGATCTCCGGCTCCTCGGGACGGGTATCCTACACTCTCGGGATCTCCGCGCTCCGGACGGCCGGGGTCTCGGCGGCCGACGCCTCCCTGCCCGGGAACGGAGAGAAGGACGGCTACCGGAACATTTCGCTGACCGGCCGGGCCGGCATCGGGCTCGGTCGCGGCCTGGACCTCGACCTCTCGTTCAGGACCGTCCGGGCACGGTCCGAGATCGACAACTTCGGCGGAGCCTACGGGGACGACATCAACAACGTTCAACGATATGAAACGACGTTCGCGAGGGCCGGCCTGCGCGGGCTCTTCCTTGCGGGGCGGTGGGAATCCCGGCTCGGCGCGGCGGTCATCGGTTCCGACCGGCGCAACGAAAACCCGGCGGACGAAGCGCACCCCTTCGATACGGAAAAAGGCGATTTCCGGAGCGGGCTCGTCAAGCTGGACTGGCAGAACAACGTCTTTCTGCGCCCTTCCCATACCCTGACCTTCGGGGCAGAGTACGAGGGCGAGCGCGGGAGCTCCGATTACTTTTCGGAAAGTCTCTACGGGCCCTACGTGAGCGTTTTCCCGAGGGTCACGGCATCGACGTTCGGGGCCTACGCCCAGGACCAGCTCCGGATCGGAGGACGGTTCTTCGCCACGGCCGGGGTCCGGATCGACGCTCACAGCCTTTCGGGGACGGCCGTCACCTACCGGGTCGCCCCGGCCTGGGTCTTCGGCCGGACGGGGCTGAAATTGAAGGCCACGTTCGGGACGGGCTTCAAGGCCCCGTCCCTCTACCAGCTCCACGCCCCGCCGACCGCCTGGGGCCCGATCGGGAGCAGAGACCTCGAACCCGAGGAAAGCACAGGATGGGACGCCGGGGTCGAGCAGGACCTCGCCGGAGGCCGCCTGCGGCTCGGGGCGACATGGTTCCGGAATCGCTTCCGAAACCTCATCACCTTCGACACCGCCCTCGGATACGTCAACGTCGGCCGCGCCCGGACGCAGGGAGCCGAGCTCACCGCCGCGTTCTTGCCCTCAGGGGGATTCGCCTGCCATATCGCTTATACCCGGATGTCCTCCAAGGACCTGGGCACGGGTCTCGACCTCCCGCGCCGTCCGAAGGACAAGCTCTCGGCGGGGATCGACGTCACGCCCGTGAAGGGGCTCGACCTGGGACTCCGCCTGACCGTGGTCGGACGCCGCACAGATACGGATTTCACCGCCTGGCCCGCGGCGCTCGTCACGCTTCCCTCCTGCGCGCTTCTCGACGCCACGATCTCCTGCGACGTCGGCCGCCGCGCCGAGCTCTTCCTCAGGGCCGACAACATCTTCAACCGGCGCTATGAGATGGTCTACGGCTACGGCTCGCCCGGCTTCGGAGCGCATATCGGCTTCCGACTCGCGCTGGGCTTGTAGCCGCAGCCTTTAGGCTGCGCCCTCGACAAGGACGCAGGCTGAAGCCTGCGGCTACACCGCGTGCGGCGCTTCGAGCTCTTCAAATTTGGCCCCAAATGAGCGACAATGGACAGTTGCCCAAGCCCAGGAGAAGCCCATGTCCATTCAGACGCTCGATAAGATCTTCAAGCCCCAGCGCATCGCCCTCGTCGGCGTCACCCCCAACCCCAAGAGCGTCGGCGGCAAGATTCTCATCAATCTCGTCGGCGGCGGCTTCCGCGGGGTCGTTTACCCCGTCAGTTCCGTGAGCGAAGCCGTAATGGGGATCCCCTGCATCCCCCGGGTCAAGGACATCCCGAAGACGCCCGATCTGGCCATCATCTGCGCGGCGGCCGGCCAAGTCCCCGGCCTCGTCCGGGAATGCGGCGACGCGGGCATCCTCGGGATCATCATCGCCTCGGCCGGATTCCGGGAAGCGGGGGCCGAGGGCCAGGCCCTCGAGGACGAGATCCGGGAGTCCCTGCGCCGCACCGAGGGCATGCGGATCATCGGGCCCAACTGTCTGGGGGTCATCTCGCCCGGCCACCAGCTCAACGCGAGCTTCGCCCAGGCCATGCCCAAAAAAGGGAACATCGCCTTCATTTCCCAATCGGGCGCCCTGGGCGCCTCGGTCCTCGACTGGGCCCTGCAGGAGAAGATCGGATTCTCCCACTTCGTGTCCATCGGCAACACCCTCGACGTCGACTTCGGCGATCTCATCGACTACTTCGGCGAGGACGAGGAGACCAAGTCCATCATCCTCTACATCGAGTCCATCGACCGGGCCCGGAAGTTCATGACGGCCGCCCGCGCCTTCGCCCGGACAAAACCCATCGTCGCCTACAAGGCCGGACGGTTCCCCGAGTCGGCCGCGGTCGCCGCCTCGCACACGGGCGCGCTGGCCGGGGAGGACGCCGTTTACGACGCGGCCTTCCGGCGCGCCGGGGTCGCCCGCGTCTTCGACATCGGCGAGATCTTCGACGTCGCCGAGCTCGTCGGCCGGCACAAGGTCCCCAAGGGCGCCCGCCTCGCCGTCGTCACCAACGCCGGCGGTCCCGGCGTCATGGCTTCCGACGCCCTCATCGCGGCCGGCGGCGTCCTGGCCCGCCTGGCCGACGAGACCATGGCCAAGCTGAACGATGCTTTGCCCCCCATGTGGTCCCGCCGAAACCCGGTGGACGTCCTGGGAGACGCCAAATCCAAGCTCGTCGCCAAAGCGGTCGGAACGGTCCTCCAGGACCCGGGCGCGGACGCGGTCCTCGTCATCATCACGCCGCAGGCCATGACGAACCCGACGGCCATCGCCAAGGAGGTCGGAAGCCTCGCCGCCGAAGCGAAAAAGCCCGTCCTGGCCGCCTGGCTGGGCGGCGCGTCCATGCGCGAAGGCGTCCAGGTCCTGACCGACGCGGGCGTGCCGACCTACACGACCCCCGAACAGGCCGTGCGAGCGTTCATGACCCTGGTCTCGTACGCCCGGAACCTGGAGCTCCAATACGAAACCCCGAAGGACATCCCCGTGGAGTTCCCCTCGGACCGGAACGCGGTCAGGACGCGGTTCGCCGCCGTTCTCGGCCGCGGGGCGGGCACGCTCGCCGAGGACGAATCCAAGGCCCTCCTCGAAGCCTACGGCATCCCGACCACCCTGCCCCGGCGGGCGGCCACCGCGGAGGAGGCGGCGCGCCTGGCCGGAGAGATCGGCTTTCCTGTGGTCCTCAAGGTTCTCTCTCCCGACATCACCCACAAGTCCGACGTCGGCGGCGTCGCCCTGGACCTCAAGGACGAGGACGCGGTGCGGACAGCCTTCGGCCGGATGATGCGGACCGTCGCCGGGAAACGCCCCGAGGCGCGGCTCGAGGGGGCGACGGTCCAGAAGATGGTCCGGACGGGCGACGGGATCGAGATCATCCTGGGCGTCAAGAAGGACCCGACCTTCGGCACGGTCATCATGGCCGGCGCGGGCGGCACGACGGCCGAGCTCTTCGGCGACCGGGCCCTCGGGTTCCCGCCGCTCAACGAGCGGCTGGCCCGGATCATGCTCGAGTCGCTCAAGATCTGGCCCCTCCTCCGCGGGTACCGCGGCCGTCCGGCCGCCGACGTCGACGGGCTCATCGGGGCCCTCATCCGCCTATCCTATCTCGCCGCCGACCTTCCCGAGGTCGCCGAGCTCGACGTCAATCCCCTGCTCGTCGGCCCGGCCGGAGTCCTCGCCCTCGACGCACGGATCGTCGTAGAGGCCGCCCCGCCCCCCGGGACCAAGCCCTACGCCCACCTGGCCCTGCGCCCCTATCCCGAGGAGTTCGTCCGGAAGATCGTCTTCAAGGACGGCGCCGAGGTCACGCTCAGGCCCATCCGGCCGGAGGACGAGCCCCTCTGGATGGACCTCCTGGCCTCCTGCTCGAAGGAGACCATCTATTCCCGCTTCCGGCACTTCTTCTTCTGGAAGTCGCACGAGGTCGCGACCCGCTTCTGCTACATCGACTACGACCGGGAGATGGCCATCGTCGCCGAGACGGGGAGCGGCGCCGACCGGAAGCTCCTGGGCGTCGGGCGGCTCATCGCCGATCCCGACCGTCATACGTCCGAGTATGCCATCCTTGTCACAGACGCCTGGCAGGACCAGGGGCTCGGCGGCATCCTGACGGACACCTGCCTCGAGATCGCCCGCGAATGGGGGGTCCGGAACGTCGCGGCGGTCACGACGACCGACAATCCCCGGATGGTCGCCGTCTTCCGGAAGCGCGGATTCGAGATCAGGACGGACGAGGCGGGCGTCGTCGAGGTTTCCAAAGAACTATAGCGGAGCCCTGCGGCAGGCGGAGGCCGGCGCGGTTCCCCCGAAAAGGGGGGAGGCGGCATGTACGCTATGCCGCCTCCGCGGAGGGTTAGAGGAACAGGTCAGAACTGATAGCGGATCCCGAATTGCGCCAAGCGTCCGGATTGGATACCGGTCGTTTTTTCGAACGGGGTGGAAGCGCCAAATCGGGTATAACGACTGGTCGTCGTGTTGGCGTTCAGGGCGTTGTAGAGGTCCATGAACAGGCTCAGCTGGGAGTCCCCGAACCTGAAGTCTTTTCCGATCCGGACGTCGAAGTAATTCAGGAAGGGCATCCTGCGGCTGGAGGGCTTCTCAGCCAGGAAAGAAGTGACACCCTGTTGACCGCCCAGATTGTAGGTAAAATATGCGGCGTACTGAGCGCCCGACCGTCCCAGGTAATTGGTGCTCAGGACGATCCCGAGCGGCGCATACCAGATCCCCTGGAACTTGATGACGTGCGAGGCGTCATCGGTCATCTGGAAGTCATAGTTGGAGAAGTTGGGATTATCGAAGCCGCCCACGCCCATCATGCTGCTCGTGGTCATGGCATTGGCCTTGGTCAATCCCATGGTGTAGGAGAACCGGAACGAATAATTGTGAGAGAGCTTCTTGTCCACTTCCATGATGATGCCCTGGTAAGTGTTCTTGGCTCTCGGGTCATTATTGTAGAGCGTATTGGCCTCGAAGGGAGCGTCGGGTTTCAGCTGGTAGGCCGTCATCGGCTGCCCGGTGAGGGGGTTCGTGATCGAGATGGGGACATACCATTCCGGTCCCAGGTTCTGATTGCTGTAGGTGACCGTCTTCTTGGTCTTCCGGTTGATATAGCTGGCCTTGAAGCCGATATCCTTCGTGATGGCCCGATCGACGGACAGGAGGAACTCCTCGACATAGGGCCGCTGGAGATCGGGGTCCAGGGTATACATTTCAGGCGACGACTCATAAACGAGGTTGAAGACCCCCGGCGCCCAGACTTCATACATATAAAGCTTCGCCGTGTTGGGATTGAGGCCGTAGAACCATGTCCACATCATGTGAGCATAACGGGCATAGCCGACCTTGATGCCGGTCTTCCCGTCGCCGAAGGGATCGATCCCCAGGGACAGCCGCGGTTCGAAGTTCTTCCAATCCTTCAGGGGGACCGAAACCTTCTGTTCCTGCTGAGGGGGATTGTAGATGTGGACGAAATTGTACCGAAGCCCGATATTCGCCACGAAGTGCTTGTTGATCTTCCACGTATCCTGGGCGAACCCGGCGAACTGGTTGTACGGGTCGATCTGCGCCGAGACCCGTGCCGGGACGTACTTGTAGGCATATAAGGGGGTCCCTTCCCAGGTATCGTACATGACCATACCATACTGGTCGGGGAAATAATTCGAGGCGTTACGGGACTCGCCCCTTTCGTATTCGAACCCGACCTTGAGCTCGTGGCTGCCCGCCAGGTCGTCGACGTACTGGCTCAGGGTGGCGTTGGACTGCCAGCGCAACCGCTCCTGGAGGCAGTCGTTCGCGCTGCCGCTCTGGACGCCCGTGGCGTAATCGTAATAGATGACGCTCTGGGTCCGGGAGAGATAGTTCGTCGGCCTGAAGAGGTGGAACCCGCGGACCTCCAGGATCGTGTCCGGGGAGAGGGTCCACAGCCAGTTGGCATTGTAAGCATAGGCCTGGATGGTCGTATTGAAGGTGGCCTCGGGCCGCGTGTACAGGCCGGCGAACATATACGGGTTGCGGGTCTTGTTGTAATTGAAGCTGAAGGAAAAGCGGTGATTGGCGCTGGGCTGATAGCTCAGCTTGCCCATCGGGTTGATCGTCGAGTAGGGCGTATCCTCGGAGAACCCGTCGAGCCGGGTCTTGGACGGAGAGTATCCGGAGCTGACGAAGAACCAGAGCTTGTCCTTGATGATCGGGCCGCCGAAGCTGAAATTGACCCCGTAGCTGTAGAGCGTCTGGGTCGTGGGAGCCTTCACGGGAGTTCCCTTGATGTTCAGCGCCTGCAGGTCGGAATTGGTGAAATACACGCTGCCCTCGCCGCTGAAGGTGTTCCCGCCGGACTTGGTGATCACGTTGACCACCGCGCCGCCGGCGTTCCCGAGCTCGGCCGGGTGCCCCGCGGTCTCGATCTGGACCTCCTCATAAGCGTCCATCGACTGGGTGGCGCTCATGCCGCTCCCGCTCCCGGGATCGGTGACCTGGACGCCGTCGATGTTCCAGGAGTTTTCCCGGGTCCCGGAATTGAAGACGGACCCTCCGACCACGCCCGGGACCAGGTTCAGGACGGCGGACACGCTCCGGGAAACGGGCAGGTCCTTCAATTCCTTCGCGTCGATGTTCGTCGCCAGCTTGGTATTCTCTACGGCGATGATCGGGGCCGCGCTGACGACGACAACCTCGGACTCGAGCTTGGCGGGCAGCATCGTGATGCCGAGCTCCGTGGTCATGTTCAAGAGGACCGATATGTTCTCGGTCTTGTATGTCCCGAATCCGGAGAGCGTGGCGCTCAACGTGTAGATCCCCGGGGGCAGGAACGTGAAGCGGAACGCGCCCTTATCATTGGTGACACGGGAGAGCCGGGGCGTCATGAGGGACGGGCTGGAGATCGTCACCTCCACCCCGGGCAGGGGTTGGCCCTGCTCCTCGACGACGGTCCCCGTGAGAATGCCCGTCACCGATGCCTGGGCATTGCCCGTGCCCGGCATAAGCAGAACGCAGAGGACCGATAAAACAATGAGACTTCCGATCTTTTTCATATGACCTCCCTTAATTCCTTTTGGTCTCATGTTGACCTTTATATTTATTTATATAATATTATGCTAAAATAAATAATGTCAACTGGTTTTTTTCGACTCTCACAATGAGCCGCCGAAGCCCCGGCCGAGCGCTCGATCTCTATCGGGCCTCCCCTGCTTTGTTCGGGTCAAACGGCCTGATAAATCGCAATCTATTGATAACAAATCTGATAATTACACTTCCTGAGCCTCCGATCGGACCCGCGGGGGCCCCCCGGGCGGGGCATGACAGCTCCGTAGGAGAGGAAGTTTCACCCTTAAGAGCCAAGGAGGACGGTATGAAGAATCTGACAAGGACTCTCGCGCTTTTGCTCGTCATGGTGTGCATTTGGACCCAGTCTCCCGCCGCCGCCGCGGACGCGCCGTCGGGCGAGCGGCTGGCCGGACTCTGCCGGCTTTGGGGTCTCGTCAAGTTCTGCCATCCGTATCTCGCGACGCAGGACGTCGACTGGGACGCCGCGCTGATCAAGGCGATCCCGCTCGTACGCGGCGCCGTATCGGCCGAGGATTATGAAAAAGCCCTGCGGTCGCTCGTCGATCCGCTCGGCGATCCTGTGACTTCAGTAGCGAAGCGGCCCGCCCCCGCCGGCGGGTCTTCCCCGGAGCCCGCCGCTCCGGGCGCCGGGGGAAGGACCCAGCCCTACGTCGAACGAACGGAGGACGGCATCGCCGTCGTCGTGGCCAACGACTACCGGCAGTTCTCGGCCGAGAACACGGGGTGGGTCCGGATCATTGCGGATTTCAAGAAGTCCTTCATGGAAGCGGCCCGTTCGCCCCGCGTCCTCGTCGACCTGCGGAACCTGGGCGGTCCCCCTTCCTATCTTCTCGACATGGCCCTGTCCGACAACCTCTCCTGGCTCCTGACCCGGGATGTTCCCCTTCCCCCGCTCCGCTTCCTTTCTTATATGGGGTACCCTTCTCAGAAGGAGCCGATGATCTATCACGCCGAGCTCGCCGCCCGAAGCAGCGGCTGTATCCGGGCCATGAGCCCTTCGGGGCCGGCCCCGGCCCTCGTCGTATTCCTCGTCAACGGGGACAGCAACGCCGTTCCCCTTCATCTGGCCGCCCTGCAGGACAACGGATCGGCGATCGTCGTGCAGGAAGGCGATGCGGCCCCCGCGTCTTCGGTCCCGACGGCGGACCTCGACCTTCCCGATTCCCTCCGGGCTCGTGTCCGATGCGCCGAGATCCTGAGGAAGGGCGGGGAACGGGATCTCGAGCCGGATCTGGTCGTGGCTTCCGGCGGCCGGGAGGCCGGTCTCGAGATCCTTCGGGGCGAACGGAAGGTCGAGCCGCGGCGGGGGACCGGGAGCGCCGGGAACGCGGCCCGGGAATTCGTCCTGATGGACAGGTCCTACCCGGAGATGTCCTATCCGGATAGGGACTACCGCCTTCTGGCCCTCTTCCGGTTCTGGAACGTCATAGACAGGTTCTTCCCCTACAAGGACCTCATGGACCAGCCCTGGGACGCGACGCTCCTCGAATTCATCCCGAAAATGGAGGCTGCGGCCGATGCCCTCGAATATACGCTGGCCGTGGCCGAGCTCACGGCGCGGATCCAGGATTCCCACGGCATGATCATCAACCCGATCTATGCCCGATATACGGGCCGCCTGAATCCCTCCGTCCAGGTCAGCTTCGTCGAGGGCCTGTCGATCATATCGCTGATCAAGGACCCGGCCCTCGAGAAGAAAGGGATCGGCCTCGGGGACGTCGTCCTCTCCGTGGACGGCGAAAGGACCGAAGCCCGCCGTGCCCGCCTGAAAAGGATCCTCCCGGCCTCGACCCCGGGGCGTCTCGAAGCCAAGGTGGACATGACCCTCCTGGCCGGAGATCCGGAGAAGCCCGCCGCGATCTCCCTCCGGAAAGCGTCCGGGAAGATCGTGAACGTGACCCTGCCGCGCATCCAGGAGGTCCCGCTCCGGCCGGAGCCTTCGTCTCTGCCGAATGTCACCGTGCTTCCCGACGGTTTCGGCTACATAGACCTCGGCCGCCTCCTGGACGCCGAGGTCGGACCCGCGCTCGAAAAGATCAAGGACACCCCGGGCCTGGTCCTGGATATGCGCGGCTACCCCATCGGCGGGACCTTCCGGCTGATCTCGCGGTTGGCCAGGAAGAAAACGCCTTTCACGCTGTTCGAGTTCCCGGAGTTCTCCGGGGCCGCGGGGGGCTTCTCGACGCGGGAGGAGACCGGATACGCGTATCCGGACCCCGATCCCTTCGATTACCGGGGGAAGATCGCGGTCCTCATCCACGGATCGACCCAAAGCGCCGCCGAACATACCTGCCTCGGCCTCGAGGCGGTCGCCGATGTCACCTTCATCGGCAGTCCGACGAGCGGGGCCAACGGGAACATTACGTATGCGGTCGTGCCGGGGAACATCGTCATCCGCTTCACGGGGATGAGCGTCCGCCACGGCGACGGACGCCAGCTTCAGCGAATGGGGATCCAGCCCCACATCCGCGTCGAGCCGACGATCCGGGGCGTCCGTGAAGGCCGCGACGAGCTTCTGGAGCGTGCCGTCGAATTTCTGAAGCACGCCCGGGACTGAGGCGGATCATCGGGGAGCTCCCCCGCGGGGAACGGAGAGGACCGCCTGTCGCAGGAGCGCGCGGGGCTCACCGGGGCGCGGGAGCCTCCTTATAGACGGTCCCGTCCTTCATGACGAACCGGATGTTCTCCAGGACCCGGATATCCTTTTCCAGGTCGCCTTCGACGGCGATGATATCGGCGAAGGCCCCCGGCTTGATGACGCCGATCCGGCCTTCCAGGCGCAGGTGCTTGGCCGCATTGACGGAAGTCGCTCTGAGGATATCGAGAACGCTCATCCCGCATTCGGCGTAGGCGGTGAGGACCTTCCGGGCTCCCTGCCCCTGGGGCATATTCAGATCGATGTAGTCATCCGAGCCCGAAACGATCGTAATGCCGTTCTTCACGAGCCGCTGGAGGACGTCACCGCATTGCTTCTGCATGGCAAGGACCTGTTCCCGGATGACGCTCTTGTCGGTCTCCCCGCTGATCTCCATGTATCGCCCGTAGGCGTCGGCGGACAAGAGCGTCGGGACGACGAAGATATTCTTCTCCTTGAGAAGCTGGATCGTCTCGTCGCTGAGGGCATAGGCGTGCTCGATGCTGTCGACGCCGGCGAGGGCGGCGTCCCGGATGGACCTGTCCGCAACCGCGTGAGCGGCGACACGAAGATCGTACCGATGGGCTTCCTTGACGGCCGCGGCCATCTCCTCGACGGACAGCCGGCCGAGATTGGGCGCGCTATCGGCGTAGAGCTTGATGACGTCCACCCGCATCACGACGTTCTCCCTCACGGCCGCGGCGGCATCCTCCGGCCCCCTGACGATCCGGTACTCGTCGTTGGCCAGGGGAAGATGCTTCGCGATCAGTCCGGGGATCTGTCCGCCTTCGGCACTCAAGCCGGGTCCGGAAACCCGCATCCGGCAGCCGGTCGCGCTCCCCTCCTCGATGGCCCGCCGGAGGGCGACATCGGCGAACTGCCCGCTGTTGCCGAGGTCCTGGACCGTGGTGATGCCGGCGTCGAGGAAGGTCCGGGCCCGGGCCGCACCGCGGAGGGCCCGGAGCGCGTCCCCTTCGAAAACGAGGGCGCCGACGCTCTCCGCGGAGAGCCCGCCGCTCTGACGACCGACCCTTTCCAGGAACAGGAGATGCGTATGGCAATCGATGAGGCCGGGCAGAACGGTGTACCGGCTCAGGTCTATGACCTGCGCGTCCTTGGCGTCCGGCTTCGTGGCCTCGACGCTCACGACCCGGTTCTTTCGGATCGTGATGTAACGGGACTTCAGGAAGACCCCCTTGTCGCTGTCGAACAGGGTCCCCGCCTTGATGACGGTCGTCCGGAGAGCCTCTTCCTTAGGGACGGGCGCCGCGGCTTCCGATCCGGCGGCGGCCGAAACGATCAGCAGGGTCGCCAGGAGAGACCCGGCCCTGCTCGGGTTCAATGTCCAATATGCCCCATGCGTTGCCTCCTTCGGTCCGTCAACGATCCTCTTCGGACCTCTTCAAGAGCTCCGTATATCTGTTGGACAGGTCGAGGGACCTGCCGTCGATGAAGACCCGGACGATCCGGGTCCTCCGGTCGAGGATATCCCCATCGGCGAGAACGATGTTGGCCGCTTTCCCCGGCTCGAGGCTGCCCATGATGTCGGAAACGCCGAGGATCTCCGCCGGACGGATGGTCACGCTTTTCAGGGCCTCGGCCCCGTCCAGTCCGAAGGCCGCCGCTTTGGACGCCTGAAAGGGAAGATCGATGCTGAACGGCGGCAGGTACTTGTCCGAGGCCAGGGCGAACTTCACCCCGGCCTTCCACAGCTCCGCGGGCAGGCGGAAGCGGGCGTCATAGCCATCCTCCCAATTCGGGGGGAAATCGTACATGTTCGAGAGGATGACGGGGATGCCGGCCTCCTTGATCGCCCCGGCCACCTTCCAGGCTTCCTCGGCGCCGAAGAGGACGGCCTTGAGCTTTTCCTCCTTTACGATCTTCAGGGCCGCCTCTATCTCCTCTTTGCTGCCGACATCCATCATCACGGGAAGCCGCCCATCGATCACAGGGAGGAGGAACTCCAATGCCTCGTCGAATTCCGGACCGGGCATCGCGGGCTCCTTGAGCGAGGCCTTCCTGTTCTTCTCGTAGAGGCGGACTTTCCCCAGGATCTCCTTCAGCTCCCTCGCCAGCTCGTCCATCTTGCCCCCGGGCACGACGCTCCCGTTGAGGAACTGGGGTGTCGCCTGGAAATGGATGCGCATGAACGCCGGGCTTCTGACGATCATGTCGCCCGGGATGCGCCCGCTCAACCTGATGATGCCGCTCTGCCCGGCGATGAAGGCTCCGCCGGGCACGACGTGGACGGCCGTGACCCCGCTCGCCCGGGCGATCGGGATGTGAACGGAGTCCATGTGAAGGGCGTCCGCGATGCGGAGCTGCGGATTGATCCGGCCGATCTCCGAGGAGTCGGCCGTGGCCGCCACGTTGGAGATCTCGTTCAGGCCGAGACTGCTGCAGGAATCGATCATACCGGGATAGGCAATGAGCCCGGCGGCTTCGACGATCTCCGCGCCTTCCGGGATGGCCAGCTCCCGGCCCAAGGCTTCGATGCGTCCGTCGCGGATCAGGATCATTCCCCCGGAGATCTCCTCCCCGACGACGGGAACGATCCGGGCCCCCCGGATCACGATGACCTCCGGCCCTTTCTCCGCCGCTGCCCAAGCCATGGAAAAGAGAGCCAGGACAAGACCGCCGATCATGGATTTCTTCTTCATCTCAGGCCTCCTTCCCGACCTTGTCTTTTTCCGCGTCGGCGCTCTTCCTCTCTTGTCTTTCTTTGACGTCCTGATCCCGGTCGAAATAGACCTCCCCTTCGATGATCGTCATCTCGCACCGCGTATAGGAATCCAGGGGATGTCTGCTGAAAATGGCCACATCGCCATGCTTGCCGGCTTCCAGGCTGCCGGCGATCCTGTCCACGCCGAGCTGGATGGCCGGATTGATGGTGATGAGCTTCAGCGCCTCGTCGGCGGGCAGGCCGCCGAACTTCATCGTCTTGGCCGCTTCGTTGAACATGTATTGCATCTGGGGGCCTCCGTCCGAATTGAGGGATACGAGGACGCCCTTCTTCGCGCAGGCGGCCGCGTTATAGGCGATCCCCTCGGCGGTTTCCAGCTTATACGACCAGCTGTCTGTGAAGACCGAGATCCCGATCCCGGCGGCGACCAACTCCCCGGCGATCTTGAAGGCTTCCGACGCATGGTCCAGGCAGGCGATCTTGAATCCGAGTTCCCTGGACAGGTTGACCATCTCCAGGGTCTCGTCGGCCCGGTAGGTATGGCACCGGACCAGGAGCTTGCCCCTCAGGACATCCGCCAGGGCCTCCAGGCGCAGGTCCTTCCTGGGGGGGATCAAAGGGCCGCCGGGCTTTTTAGCGCCCGCGGCGGCCCGGTAGCGGTCCCATTCCTCCGTATAGCTCCTGGCCTTCAGGAGCTCCCGCCGGACAATGGCGGCAACCCCCATCCGGGACTTCGGATAGCGCGCCGTGGGGGGATTATAATAGGATTGCTTGATGTTCTCGCCCTGGGCGAATTTGATGGTCGCGAAGGCCTGGGGGACGATCATCTCCTCGGCCGTTCTCCCCCATTTCATCTTGAGCGTGACGTTGCGACCGCCGATGGGGTTCCCGCTGCCGTGCATGGTGTGGACCATGGTCACGCCCCCGGTCAGGCAGTAAAAGATCCGGGTGTCCTCGGCGTTCAAGGCGTCCGCCACGCTGACCTCGGGCGTGATGGTCTCTCCCATCTCGTTGATATCGGTCAGGCCGATATGGGTGTGGGAGTCGAACAGGCCCGGGACCGCGAATTTCCCCGCGGCGTCGACGACCCGTACGCCTTTCGGGGCCTCGATGTTCTCTCCGATATTCCGGATGATCCCCCCGAGGATGAGAATGTCTCCCTTGGGAAGGGTGCCCCGGGTCACGGTGAGGACCGTGGCGTTCTTGATCAGAAGATCCTGGGCGCCGGCGGCCAGAGGGCACAGGACCAAGGCCAGCGCCGCCGTCCAGACGGTGATTCTCTTCTTCATCGCGATCCTCCATCGTCCGTTTTCTCCGGAAGTCGTTCGGCTTTGAGCTCCACTTTCCCTGAAGGATAGGAGAAGGTCCCTTCCAGCGTATCTTTCGTGACCTTGCCGCTGAAGGTCATCATTGTATCCCCGGCCGCGACGGGGAGGACGACGGAAAACGACAGGCCTGCCTCTCCCGTCCTGCCGTCTTTGAGATCGTAGGCCTTGCCGCCGGCCGTCAGTTTTCCCGTGACCACGCATTGTTCCTGCTTGAGCTCCAGAGAGATCTCGGAGATCCCCTCCAGGCCGGTGAGGGAACCCTTCCATCTTCCCGAGACCCCCGGCGCGACGCTTCCTTTCTTGTCCTCTTTGATCTCGAATCTCCGGCCGTCGACGAACACCTGCTGGACACGCGTCGTTTCCTGGAATATCTCTCCGCCGGCCAGGACGATATTGGCTATCTTCCCCGGCTCGATGGTCCCCAGCTGGCCGTCGACGCCGAGAAACCGGGCGGGGTGGATCGTCAAGGCTTTCAGGGCCTCCGCCTCGGCCAGCCCGGCCTTGACGGCTTTGCGGACCTGGGACAGAAGATCGCCGCTCTTTTCCAGTCCGTACGACGAGAATGCGAAGACGATGCCGGCCTGGCTCAGCTTGGCGGCGTTCGCCGGATAGATCTCTTTTTCGGCCTTTTCGCGGGACTCCTTCCCTTTCTGGCTATAGAGGCTGGTATAGGGGGGGACGAAATTCACGGTCAGGAACAAGGGGACCGTCGCGGTCTTCAGCATGTCGGCCACTCTCCAGGCTTCCGACGCCCCGGCAATATATCCCCGGATTCCGCATTCGGCGATCAGGCGCATGGCCTTCTTGATATCTTCCTGGTTGTCGCAGGCAAAGATCACAGGCTTTCGTCCGAGAAGATAGGGCGTCAGCGTTTCGAGGAAAGGATCATAGACGGGCCGGCGAACGCCCTTCCCCAGCTTGGCCAGGCTTTCCTTGGTCGATCGGTAGTAAGCCGCGTCCAGGCTGAGTTGCCTGAAGAGCGCCTGGACGCCCATGCCCGTCGTCGGATACGTCCCGCGTCCGCCGGTAAAGCCGACATGCAGAGCGACCGGGTTCATAATGACCATCTCGGCCGGGCTTCCGCCATTCAGGTTCAGCAGGACGCTCTGCCCGGAGAAGAGCCTTTGTTGCGGGACGGCGAGAGCCGTCAGGATCCCAGCGGCGTGGCAGGCATCCCGAGCGGCGTCGCCGGGCTCGAGATGATCGAAGGCCATGAATTCCGGGGTGCGCCCGGTCACCTTGTTGGCCGGCGAGACATTGCCAAAGAGCTCGCCCGGATCCGGCTGAGGCTCGGCAGGGATCTTGACGAAAACGGAGGAATACGCATCGATGAAGCCGGGATAGGCGATCGTTCCTTTCCCGTCGACGATCTCGACGTCCTCCGGGACGGGGACCTTGGCCCTGGCGCCGACGGCCTCGATGAGCCCCTTGCGGATGATGATGACCCCGTCCTCGACCGGAGCCCCGGAGACGGGGACGATCCGGCAGCCGACGATGGCATAGGCCGGCTCCCAGGCCGCATGGGCGGCCGTGACCAGGCCGGCGAGGAGTCCTAACAGAACGAATCCCTGCTTGGTTTTCATGATCCTCCTCAAAATGACCTTTGGAATTGAGGGACAAGAGAAGGCACGGCAACATCGATCCCGAAGGGAACGACGACCCATGAAAAATATTTTCATTGTCCTGGATATTATATTATAGTATATAAATATATAATAGATGGAATATCGTGTCCACTTCTTTCGAAGATCGCGACGGGAGGAGCCATGAAAAGATCGAGAAGCCTTAGGAACCTTATCCTATTTTTCCTTCTGATAGAGCCGGGGATCCTTCTCCTGAAGGCTCAGGCGCCCCCCGCTCCATCCGACGAGAGGGCCCGGTGGCTTCTCGCGAACGGCGTCCCGATACGTTCCGGCGATCCCGCGAACACCGATCTCTCGGACCTCATTCCTCTCAGGGAGGCCATCGGCGACGCCCGGGTCGTCCTCCTCGGTGAACAGAGCCACGGCGACGGCGCGACGTTCCTGATGAAGTGCCGGCTCGTGAAGTTCCTGCACGAGGCCATGGGATTCGACGTTCTCGCCTGGGAGAGCGGCCTGTATGATTGCCGGGAGATGGAAGCCGCGCTTCACCGGGACCTCCCCCTGCAGGAGGTTATAAGCAGGGGCATTTTTGCGATCTGGGGAGTCAGCCGACAGGTCCGGCCCGTCTTCGAATATGCCCGTTCCACCCACGGCGGTACGGATCCCCTCGAGATGGCCGGGTTCGACTGTCAGTTCTCCGCGCCCGCTTCGAAGGAAACCTTCCCGAAAAAGCTCATCGGTTTCCTGGAGGGCGCGGGCCCGTCGGCCCTGAGCCCCGAGGAGATGAGGACGGCTCTCCTCTGCCCTCGACCTTCAGGCCCTGATGAAGATGAGCCCGGAAGAAAGGCGCCCCTATAAGGACCTTGTCGGCCGTTTGCCGCAGATCATCGAGAAGAACCGGCCCGCCCTGGAGAGCGTCCATAGCTCGAGGGAGATCTCCTATTGGGACCGTATCGCCCGGAACCTGAATAGCCTGTACGATATGCTCGAGGTCCTCGCCGCCGGAAAGCTGGCCAAGGCCTCCGACAACAATTCCAGGGACCGAGCCATGGGCGAGACCCTCGTCTGGCTGGCGAACGAACACTATCGGGGGAGGAAGATCATCGTCTGGGCGGCGAGCTTCCACAATATGTGGCGCGGGTCCGAGATCGAGACCGGAGTTCCGGGGCTGGACTACAAGTCCCTGAGAACCATGGGCGACGAGGTTCTCGAAAAGCTCGGGGACGAAGCGTATTCCATCACCTTCACCGCATATCAAGGGAAATCGGGTATGGCCCACAGGCCGGCCACCGAAGCCGGCGAAATTCCGAAAGCCGGGAAGGACAGCCTGGAAGAGGCCTTTCACGGGACCGGTCAGAAGTTCATGTTCCTCGATCTCCGCCGGCTCCGGAACGATCCTCATCACTGGATCCGGCAGGGGATCGTCGCCAGTCCCTTGGGTTACTCGCCCATGAAGACGGATTGGACCCGGCATTTCGACGCCGTGATCTTTACGGACGTCATGGAGCCCAGCACTCGCATCGAAAGCGAAGCCCCCGGCCCCCGTTAAGGGGAATGGAGATCTATTCCGGAAGGAGGGGAAATGCCGACCTATTTCGAGATCCGCTGGCACGGGCGAGGAGGGCAGGGAACGGTTACCGGAGCCAAGACCCTGGCCGAAGCCGTCCAAGGAACCGGTAAGTACGTCACGGCCTTCCCGGAGTTCGGGCCGGAGCGCCGGGGAGCGCCGGTCCGGGCCTTCAACCGTTTCGCGGAAGGGGCGGTCCGCATCCACTCGCCCGTCCGTGTCCCGAACCTGGTCATCATCATGGATCCCACGCTGATCGGCAATCCCCAGCTTGTCGAGGGCGTTCAGGACCGCGTCACGTTCATCGTCAATACGGAGAAGAGCGCCGGGGAGACCCGAACGGCGCTCGGTCTCTCCGGGAACAGGCTGTTCACCGTTCCGGCGAACCGGATCTCCCGGGAGCTCTTCGGAAAGGAGATCCCCAATTCCGCCGTGCTCGGCGCCGTCGCCCGAGCCTGCCCGGAGGTCATCTCCCTGGAACAGCTGGCCGTCGAAACCCGGCACGTCTTCGTATCCCTGTTGGGAAAAACCCTGGCGGAAAAGAACGTCGAAGCCGTGCGGCGGGGCTTCGCGGAAGGAGACCGGGCATGAAGGACGACAGGACGCTCATGACGTGGCGGCAGCTCGCGGCCGGAGGCGTCATCACCGACGCCGGCAACTCCCTCCATTACGAGACGGGGACATGGAGGACCCGGCGGCCGGTCTGGAATGCGGGCCATTGCACCCACTGCCTGACCTGCTGGGTGTTCTGTCCCGAGGGAGCCTTCGATCTCTGTGATCGCTCCGCACCGGGCGGCCGGGAGCGCCGGGGGATCCGGGGGATCGACTATTTCCACTGTAAAGGCTGCGGCCTGTGCGTCAGGGAGTGCCCGGTCAACAGGAAGGGCGCGGCGCAGGCCCTCGTCATGGAAAAGGAGGAGAACTGACATGAGCCCCCTCGTCGCCATCACCGGGAACGGGGCCGCCGCCGAAGCCATGCGACAGATCGATCCGGACGTCGTGGCCGCTTTCCCGATCACCCCGTCGACGCAGATCGTGGAGGACTTCGCCAAGTTCGTCGCCGACGGCCGGGTCGGGACCGAGCTGGTCACCGTCGAAAGCGAACATAGCGCCATGTCCGCCTGCGTCGGCGCGGCCGTGGCCGGCGGGCGGGTCATGACGGCCACGTCCTCCTGCGGCCTCGCCCTGATGTGGGAGATGCTTTACGTCGCCGCCAGCATGCGCCAGCCGGTGGTCATGACCGTCGTCAGCCGCGCCCTCTCGGGGCCGATCAATATCCACTGCGACCACGGCGACATCATGGGATGCCGGGACGCCGGATGGGTCCAGATCTTCGCCGAGAACAACCAGGAAGCCTACGACAACCTGATCATGGCCCCGCGCATCGCGGAACATCCGGACGTCCGCCTGCCGGTGATGGTCTGTATGGACGGGTTCATCATCTCCCATTGCATCGAAACGATGCGCCTCGAGGAGGACGCCAGGGTCCGGGGATTCGTCGGGGAGTTCACCCCTATCCATCCCCTTCTGGACACGGCCCATCCGGCCAGCTGGGGCGGGCTGGACCTCCAGGATTACTACATAGAGCACAAGCGGGGACAGCACGAGGCCGTCATGAACGCCAAGTCCGTCATCCGGGACGTCTCCCGGGAATTCGCGGAGACCTTTGGCCGCCGTTACGACCTCTTCGAGGGCTACAGGCTGGACGACGCCGAGCGCGTTCTCGTCGCCATCAACTCCGTCTGCGGGGAAGTCAAGGAGGCCGTCGACGGGCTCCGCGACGCCGGGGAGAGGGTGGGCCTCCTGAAGATCCGAGTCTTCCGCCCGTTCCCTTACGACGAGATCCGGGAGGCCCTGAAGAAGGCCCGGATCGTCACCGTGCTCGACCGTGCGGAAAGCTTCGGCGCCTACGGGCCGCTCTTCACCGAGATCCGCGCGGCCCTCTACGATCTGGAGCCGAGGCCGCTGGTCGCCGGGAGGACCTTTGGTCTGGGCGGCCGGGACCTGTTCGCCGGCGACATCAGGGATCTCTTTGAGGAAAGCCGCCGATGCCTTGAAACCGGGGCTTCCGTGAAGGCGTCCGGGTATCTGGGCGTCAGAGGAGAATGACCATGCCGGGACTTCAGGAACTCGCCCGAAGAAGGCCGGCTCTCGCCCCAGGACACAGGATGTGCGCGGGATGCTCCGTACCGATCGTCACCCGGATGCTGACCCAGGTGACCGATCACGAGATCGTCGTCGGGAACGCCACCGGCTGCCTCGAGGTCGCCACGTCGATCTTCCCCTACACCGCCTGGAACGTCCCCTGGATCCATACCGCGTTCGAGAACGCCGGCGCTACCATGAGCGGCGTCGAGGCCCTGTACCGGTCGCAGAAACGGCGGGGCGGGACCGCGAGGAGGATCAAGTTCGTCGCCCTGGGGGGCGACGGCGGGACCTACGACATCGGCCTGCAGAGCCTTTCCGGCGCCATGGAGCGGGGCCACGATCTCGTCTATATTTGCTACGACAACGGCGCCTATATGAATACCGGCATCCAGAGAAGCAGCGCCACCCCCTTCGGGGCATCCACGACCACCAGCCCCGCCGGGACGGTCTCCGGAGGCAAGCCCCAGTTCCCCAAGGACCTGACGGCGATCATGGCCGGCCACCATATCGATTACGTGGCCCAGGCGTCCATCCATAGCCCGATCGACCTGTCCGACAAGCTGAAAAAGGCGATCGAGCTGGACGGCCCGGCTTTCCTGAACGTCCTCTGCCCCTGCGTCCCGGGCTGGCGCATCGAGTCCGATATGGCCGTCGAGACGGCGCGCGTCGCGGCCGCCACCCGCTATTGGCCGCTTTTCGAGATTGAGAAGGGCGTCACGAGGGTCAACCACAAGCCCAAGGAGCGCCTCCCGGTCACGGACTGGCTGTTCATGCAGGGCCGCTTCAAGCACCTCAAGGATCCCCGCTGGCGGGAGAGCGTGGAAAGGATCCAGGAGATGGTCGACAAGCGCTGGGAGGAGCTCCTCGCGCGGGAGACTTCGGGGACGCGGCCGTAAGGCCCCTAAACGGAAAGGAGATGAGCATGACATATCACAGCAGGATCTTGCGGAACGGGATCGTTCTTATGTTCGCGGCGGGGCTTGTCGTCGGACCCGCCCGGGGGGCGGGTCCGACACGCTCCATCCCCGACGAAATGGAGCCGGGACGAGATCAAGGCCGTGACGGGTTGGCTCGGGGAAAGGGCCATCCCTCTTTCCGGCGTCCGGGCGGGCGCCGGATTCGATGATCTCCGGCCGCTGAAATCCATCCTCAAGGACGTCCGGGTCGTGGGGCTCGGCGAAGCGACCCACGGAACCAGGGAATTCTTCCAGTTCAAACATCGCATGCTGGAGTTCCTGGTCAAGGAAATGGGATTCACCGTTTTCGCCATCGAAGCCAGCTATCCCGCCTGTTGGAACATCAACGAATATGTGCTCACCGGGAAGGGCGACCCGGCGGCCGCCCTGGCCAGCCAGGGATTCTGGACCTGGGACACCAATGAAGTTGCCGACATGATCGCCTGGATGCGGGATTACAACACAACGGCAACGGAGGGCAGGAAAGTCAGGTTCCTGGGATACGACATTCAGCACCTCGGCCGGGTCATGACCGTGGTCACGGCCTACCTCGACCGTCTGGACCCGAGCGCCGTTCCGATGGCCCGGACCGCCCTCGAGCCCATGCTCGATATGAAGCGCATCCAATCTCTGCGGGAGGCCGGCCCCGAAGAAAGGGCGAAGCTCAAGGCGGCGTACGACGGCTTTCTGGCTCTCATGGCCTTCAATCGGACCCCCTATGTCCGCGGAAGCTCCGCCGGGGAGTACGAAGACGTCATGCAGCACATCAGGGTCGTCGGCCAGTTCTTCAACAGCTACGCCGCGACACCGGCCAAGCCCGACGAGGCCGCGCGGCTTTCGCGCGACTTCTACATGGCCGATAACATCTGGCAATTGATGCAGGCGCTCGGCCCGGACACGAAAATGGCGGTCTGGGCCCACAACGCCCACGTCGCCCGGGGCGATCTGGGAGAGACGCCGGCCATGGGCGCGTATCTCAGGCAATTCTTCGGCGATGCCTATTATGCCCTCGGATTCGCCTTCAACAAAGGGGCGTTCCAGTCCTGCGACATGGAATCCGCGCGAAATTCCAGCGAGGGCTGTATCCTGACGGAATTCACGGTGGGCGAAGCGCCCGAGGGGAGCGTCGACTGGTTCCTGGCCCGTCCGGGCATCCCCACCTACCTCATCGACGTGAAGTGGGCCCCGAGGAATCCGACGGTCGCGAAATGGCTGGAGACGGAAATGCCCATGCGATCCATCGGGTCAGGCTATTCCGTGAAGCAAGCGGGAAGCTTCTACGCCCCGACCCGGATCGATGAGAACTACGACGGGCTCGTCTATTTCGGGACGACGACCCGGGCCCTGCCCAATCCGACCGGCATGCGCCCAAAAAAAACGGCATCCTGAAAGGAGGACTTCATGACTCAACCGGCAAAATGGACTCTGGTCCTGTTCCTCATCTGCGGGCTGATGGCCGCCGGGCCCATTGTGGGGGCCGATAAGACCATGGCCGGCAAGACTGGTAAGGAATTCGATAACACCATGGCCGAATTCCGGACCCTGTACAAAGAGGCTCTGGCCAAGGACAAGATGGTCGGCAGCTCGTTCCGCTTCATCCACGGTGACGAGGTCCTTGCCGAAGAGCTCTTCGGGCTGGCCAACGTGGAAGAGAACAGGAAGATCGACGAGAATTCCCTCTTCCATTGGGCTTCGATCACCAAGACCTTGACCGGGATCGCCATCATGCAGCTCCGGGACAGGGGCCTCCTGAGCCTCGACGACCCCATCATCAAGTACATCCCCGAGCTCCGTGAGGTTCATAACCCCTACGGCGACATGGGCGAGATCACGATCCGCCACCTGCTGACGCACACATCCGGGTTTCGCGGCGGCACCTGGCCCTGGAAGGACAAGCCCTGGCAGCCCCACGAACCGCTTCATTTTTCCCAGCTCGTCGCCATGTTCCCCTACACCGAGATCGAGTTCAAGCCGGGCACCCAGTGGAGCTATTCCAACCCCGGGATCGTCTTCCTCGGACGGGTGATCGAGCTCCTGACCACCGATGACTGGGAAGTCTACATCAACAAGAACATCTTCATGCCCCTGGGAATGACCCGGAGCTATTTCGATCACACCCCCTATCACCTTTGGAAGGACAAGACCCGGAGCTACACCGTCGGAAAGGACGGCACCCCGGTCCCGGCCGATCCTGACGTCAACACCGGGATCACGGTCTCCAACGGGGGGCTGAGCTGCCCGGTGGGCGACTTCGTCAAGTACGTGCAGTTCCTTCTCGGCGACGCGAATAAGCAGGCGGTCTACGACGGGGTCCTCAAGCGGGCCTCGCTCGAGGAGATGTGGCGGCCGGCGATCACCCTGCCCGCGGAGGCGGGCTCCGACACGAAATCCATGATGGGGCTGACGTTCTTCATCCAGGAGCGCGGCGGGATCCGGCTCATCTGGCACAGCGGCGGCCAGAACGCGTACGCCTCGTATTTCTTCATCCACCCGGAGTCGAAGACCGGCTACGTCGTCGCATACAATTCGGTGCCCGAGGTCCGGGGCCCGCGGGGAGAATCCGTCTTCGCCCGGGTCAACGACTTCGTCCAGGCCAGGCTCATGCCCCTCTTCTTCGGGAAGTGATCCCCCAAAAAGGGAATGAAGGAGATTCGATGATGAAAGCCAAGAATGTCATCGGCCTTGCGCTGATCTGGGTCATCCTCGGCGGCGTCCTTTCTTATTCTGATGTCCAGGTCGCCGCCCGGCCCGACGACCTCCGTGTCCAAAGGCTGGCGAGCCTCTGCAAGCTCTGGGGCGCCGTCAAGTACTTTCACCCCTACCTCGCCTACAAGCCCGTCGATTGGGATATGGCTCTGGTCCAAACCATTCCCAGAGTGAAGGCCGCATCCTCCCCGGCGGAATATCAGGCCGCCCTGGACCACCTCCTCTCTTTCCTCGACGATCCCGCGACCCGGACGATGCGGCAGGAAACTCCGCCGTCCTCCCCCGGCACTAAGTCCGAAAGCTCGGGTCCGGCCGTCGATGAGCCTTCGCTCCGCTGGCCGCGGCCCGATGTCGCCCTCCTCGCGGCCACCGATCTTCGGCAATTCTCCGACCCGGCCAAGGTCAGCCGGCTTCCCGGCCTCTTCGAGCAGGCCTCGAAGGCGAACGCCATCATCTTCGACATCAGGCGGACCGATCAGGACGAGAGCTCGATCTACTACTTCAGCCGGGCGTTCCTCCAAAGCCTTCCCTCGCTTTTTCCCGGCAACATCCCTCTCCCGTCCTCCCGTCACAGGATGTACTCCGGCTATCCGACCCAGACCGGCGGATCGAGCGGCGGGTATTACTCGGGTTTCGTCTATGATCAGCAGCCCGCCCTCAAAGGCCGCGCCCAAGGCGACCGGAAAGCTCCTTTGATCTTCCTGACCAACGGGAGGCCGACCGGCCTGGAATCCGAATTGAGCGGCCTCCAATCGGCAGGGATCGCCGTTATCATTCGGGAAGAGGATGCCCCGGCGGCAACCGGGGCCTTCGAGCCCGGAGGGGCAGAACATTTCATGACCCTGACGGAGGGCCTGAGCGCCCTTATCAGGGTTCAGGAAACCGTCCAGCCCGACGGCTCGGTCGGGTCCGCGCCAAACGCCGTCGTTGCCCCGGCGAGCCGGGAGAAAGGAGGACAGGACCCCGCCCTCGCCCTGTCCCTGGATATCGCGATGGGGAAGACCCCCGTCGACAAGCCCAAGACCCAGGCCGCGGCTCCCAATCCGCCGTTGCTCAGAGAGAACCCCTATGCCGAGATGACATACCCCTCGGAAGAATACCGGCTCCTGTCCCTGTTCAGGTTCTGGAACGTCATCGACTATTTCTTCCCTTACAAGCACTTGCTCGACAGGCCCTGGGAGGCGACCCTGGACGAGTTCATCCCCAGGCTTCAGGCGGCGGCGGACGCCACCGACTACGCCCTCGAGGTGATGGAGCTCGTCGCGAACATCCGGGACACCCACGGCTTCTCCAACAACCCCGGCTTCCGGAAGTACCTCGGGACGCACCTCCCCGCCGTCGAGGTGAAATGGATCGAGGGCCGGACCGTGGTCACCTATGTCGCCGACAATTCCGACGGCACGAAGCCCGAGATCCGCGCGGGAGACGTGATCCTGGCCGTCGACGGCGAGGACATCGCCGCCCGCCGGGAACGGCTCAGCCGCTACTTTGCCGCCTCTACGCCTCAGGCGCTGACCTGGCGCGTCCATCAAACGCTTCTCGCCGGCGGGGAGAAGACGGCGGCCAGACTGAATTTCGAAAACGCCCGGAAGGAGATCCGTGAGGTCGAAGTGCCCCGGACCGTTATGTACCTACCGCCACGAGCGGACGACTCCGGTCTTCGGCGTCCTGCCGGAAGGGTTCGGCTACATGGACCTCGCCAGGCTGACCGTCGCCGAAGTGGAAAAGGCCTTCGAGACCATCAAGGGGACCCGGGCCGTGATCATGGACATGCGCGGCTATCCCAAGGGGACGGCCTGGGCCATCGCTCCGCGCCTGGTCGAAAAGAAGGTCGCGGCGGCGCAATTCCGCCGTCCGGAGCCCCACGGCGTCTTCCTCGATTGGCCGTCTCAATGCGCCTTCGACCAGATGACCGAGCCGGGAGGGCCGTGGCGGTACACGGGCAAGGTCGTCGTCCTCATCAACGAGGAGGCCATCAGCCAGTCCGAACATACGTGCCTGTTCCTCGAGGCGGCGGCCAACGCGACGTTCATCGGAAGTCCGACCAACGGCGCCAACGGCGACGTCACGACCACGATCCTGCCGGGGGGCATCACGGTCAACTTCACCGGCCACGACGTCCGTCACGCGGACGGCCGCCAGCTTCAGAGGGTCGGCATCCAACCCCACGTCCGGGTCGAGCCGACCGTCGAGGGCATCCGCGCCGGCCGGGACGAGGTCCTGGAAAAGGCCATCGAGTTCCTCAGGTCCAGAGGTTGAGATTTTGCTTGACACCCGAATGTTTTTACATTTATATATTATTATAGATATTTAAAGGGAGGAGGTATCGGTATGCATAAGAAACAGTGCGTTTTCGCGGTCCTGATCCTGTTGCTGATGTCGGTCGCCGCCGTCGCGCAGGTCCGGACGGGCATCCTGACCGGCAGGGTCGTGGATGACCAGGGGGAACCCCTTCCCGGGGTTGCCATCACCGTCAGCAGCCCGGCGCTCATCCAAGGGTCGATGGCCGAGACGACCAATGAGCGCGGCGTCTACCGGTTCATGAACCTGGATCCCGGCGTTTATGCTCTCAAGGCGGAGATCCAGGCCTTCACGCCGTACGCTCAGAGCGATATCCGCGTCCGGCTCGGGTTGACGTCGACCGTGGACGTCAAACTCGTCCCCAGCACGCTCCAGGCGGAAGTCCAGGTCGTGGCCCAAACGCCGGTCATCGACGTGGAGAGCAATCGCCTGTCGACGAACTTCACGACGGAGATGCTGGCCAAGCTTCCGTCCTCCAGGAATCTGGAGTCCTTCTTCAAGATGACGCCCGGCATGATCGTCGATTTCGGGGCGGACCCCAAGTATCCCGAGCGGGCCGCCTTCGGGAGCGGCTCCCGCGAGAACTATTACAGCGTCGACGGAACCTACCTGACCGACCCCGGCGCCGGCACCCAGATGATCTACTGGAACTACGACATCATCGAGGAAGCCCAGGTCGAAGGGACCGGGCACGACGCCCAGTACGGCAATTCCGCCGGGGCCGTCATCAACGTCATCACCAAGTCCGGCGGCGACGCCTTCACCGGCCTGGTCAACCTCTATTTCCGCAACAAGTCCATGCGGACGGACAACTTCAAGGGCACGGGCCTCTCGGCCCCGACCAACGCCGTCAAGAAGGAGTGGGAAGGGTCGTTCAACCTCGGCGGTCCCATCATGAAGGGCAAGATCTGGTTCTTCGCCAGCGGCAACATCATGCCCACCGACTCCGAGACGGCCGGATTCGACGCCGACATCAACCGCAAGCAATACTACGGCTTCGGGAAGGTCACGGCCCAGCTCAACGCCAAGAACCGCCTTTCGTTGATGTACAACTACAGCCGGGACAATCTCAATCACATGTTCGCCAGCCAGTTCCGGACCCCCGAATCGACGCTGAACTCGCTCCAGTGGACCTCGGCCTTCAACCTCACCTGGAACTTCCAGCTCGGCCCGAACAGTCTGCTCGAGACTCGGGCCGCATATGTCGACAGGGCCACGACATACAACTCGAACGGCCCGGGGCCGATGTACTACGAGCTGACGACCGGCATGATGACCGGAAGCGCCGGCTTCCACAACACGCAGACCCGCCGCCGCTACCAGGGCCAAGTCAGTCTATCGCATTGGGCGGAGGGTTTCCTCGGCGACCATGACCTGAAGATGGGCGTCGAATTCGAGCGCGGGGAATCGGGTTATGACGGCACGAGCCAGACCGACTATGAGGGCGGCCCGTCGTTCATCTACACCTATTACGGCGTCCCCTATATGTGGGAGGTCGACGACCCCGCCCATAAGGTGAGCAATAACATCTTCCGAGCCCTGTCCGGCTACGTCCAGGACACGTGGAAGCTCGACGCCCGCCTGACCATGAACATCGGCCTGCGCGTCAACTCGGTGAGCAACATCATCCCCAAGCAGGATATGGTCCCTTCGGCCTTCACCGAGTACAAGTTCACCAACCTCGAGCCCCGCATCGGCCTGGCCTACGACATCTCCAGCGGCGGGCGCCAGATGGTTGTCAAGGCCCACTACGGCCGCTACTATACGAACAGCATGGCCCTGGGGCTGACAAATCCCAATTCCCAAACCTATTACACCTATCTCATCTTAGGGGGAGAGCCGGTTCTCATCGACGTCTACAGGGCCGCAACATCGTCCGTCGACCCGGACCTCAAACGCCCCTACTCGGATACCTTTGTCCTGGGCTTCGAGATGTCGCTCGTGAAGAACCTGGCCTTCAAGGTCAACGGCATCTACAAGAAGAGCCGGAACTTCATCGGGACGATCGACCTGGCGAGGACCGCCGATTGGTACGATCCGTACGAGGTCCTCAACCCCATCACCCAGGCCCCGTTGACGGTCTATAATCGGAAGCCGGGCGCGCCGATGAGCCAGATGTACTATACGAACCCCTCCGAGGCCAACCGGAACTACAAGGGCCTCCAATTCATCCTCGAGAAGGGGCTCTCCAACCATTACCAGTTCCTCCTCTCCTACACCTACAGCAAGGCCGAAGGCATGGTCGCCCTGGGCACGTGGGGAAGCGGCGGCATGACGTCCAGCGGGACCTGGAACAACCCGAACATGTACGTCAACACGCGCGGCCGCCTGGACCTGGACAAACCCCACGAGCTCAAGTTCAGCGGCGTTTACTACGCCCCGTACGGCTTCATCCTGGGGATCAACTACATCGGCCAGTCCGGGACGCCCTATGCCCGGACCTTCAACGTCAAGCTCAACCAGGGCACTTCGGCCTTCAACGCCGAGATCCCGGGGACACAGAGGACCCCCTTCCAGCACATGATCGACGTCCGTCTCGAAAAGAGATTCCAGGCGGGACGCCTCCAGCCGAACGTCTTTTTGGAGGCTTTCAATCTCCTCAACGCCAACACGGCCATCCTCACCGGCGGGCTCTACAACAGCCCGACCTATGGGAAGATCACGGCGATCCTCCCGCCGAGGATCTTCCGGGTGGGCGTGGGCCTCAGTTTCTAAGGGATCGGACACGGCAGACCACACGGGCGCCCGCGGCTCCTTCCGCGGGCGCCCTTTGAGAAAGGATACGTCCATGAACAACAACCTATCGGGCGGTAGGCGGACGGCCTGCGCCGTCATCCTCATGCTGTTAGGCGCCGCGGCTTCGGCCGGGGCCGCCGTTCCCAAGACCGATCCGGCCTTGAAGAAGGCCCTGGCCGATTTTTCCGTATTCTATGCCCAGGCCCTGAAAGAGACCGGCATCGCCGGCAGCTCGTTCATGCTCGACCACGGCAACCGGATCCTCCTCGAGGAATATCACGGCCTGGCGAACATCGAGAAAAATCAGCCGGTGGACAAGGATACGATCTACCACTGGGCATCCATCACCAAGACCTTCACCGGCATCGCCATCATGCAGCTCCGGGATCGGGGCTTGCTCAAGCTGGAGGACCCGGTCATCAAGTACATTCCCGAGCTCCGCGAGGTCCACGATCCGTTCGGAGACATGAGCGAGATCACGATCGCCCAGCTGTTATCCCACACGGCGGGCTTCCGGGGAGCGACCTGGCCATGGAAGGACAAGCCCTGGCAGCCGCACGAGCCCCTGCACTGGGAGCAGCTCGAGGCCATGTTCCCCTACACGGAGATCGAGTTCAAGCCTGGCAGCAAATGGAGCTATTCCAATCCGGGCATCGTTTTCCTCGGCCGGATCATCGAGCTTCTGACCACGGACGACTACGAGGTCTATGTGGACAAGAATATCCTCCGGCCCCTCGAGATGTATCGCTCCTATTTCGACGCCACCCCCTATCACCTGCTCAAGCATCGCTCCCCCAGCTACTGGCAGGACGAGGCCGGGAAGCTCACCCCGGCCATCTTCGACGTCAACACGGGGATCACGGTATCCAACGGCGGGCTGAACGCGCCTTTCACGGATTTCGTGAAGTACGTGGACTTCCTCATCGGGAACCCGGACAAGCAGGCGGTCTATGACGGCGTTCTCAAGAGGTCGACGCTCGAGGAGATGTTCGGGCCCCGGATCGATATCCCGGCCGAGGACTTCGAAAAAGCCTATCCGGGTGATAACCGGAAGGACCATATGGGCTTCACCTACTTCGTCGAGGACAATTTCGGCAAGCGGTTCATCGGGCACAGCGGCGGCCAGAACGCGTTCGTCACGCACTTTTATTATCTGCCCGAGGCCGGAGCGGCCTACATCGTCGGCTACAACACGACGGGGCCGAAGACAAAAGCCCTCGATGTCCGCATCAAGGAGCATCTCTTCAGGAACGTCTTTCCCCTTCTCCGGAAGGCGAACTGATGTCCCGGGACGTCCGTCTCCCGGGAACGGCGGCTGAGCCTCCCCTGGCGGAGGCGATCGAGGCCTTCCGCCGCATTCCGCGCGTCCCCCTCATCTGTCCGGCGACCCCGGTCGAGCGGTGTGTCCGTCTGCGGGCCGCGGTTCCCGGGTGTCCGGACCTTTACATCAAGCGCGACGATCATCAGCCCTTTCTCTGCGGCGGGAACAAGCTCCGGAAGCTGGAATACGTCATGGCCGACGTGCTAGCGAAGGGCGCGACGACCGTCCTGACCACGGGCGGGACCCACTCCAACCACGCCAGGATCACGGCCATGGTCGCCCGCCGGCTGGGACTGAAGTGCGTCCTCGTCCTGAACGGCGCGGACCAGACATATCCCCAGGGAAACTTCCTTCTTGACCGCCTGAGCGGGGCCGAGGTCCATTTCGTCGGAAGCCGGGAGGAGCGCGAGCCCCGGGTCAAGGAGCTGGCCGGATCATTGGAACGTCGCGGGGAACGCAACTATGTGGTGCCGCTCGGCTCCTCGAACGAGCTCGGATCCTTCGGGCTCGTCGCCGCGATGGAGGACGTGGCGGCGGCCGTGCCGCGGCCCGACGCCGGATTCGACGCGATCATCGTCTCCTCGTCCTCCGGCGGGACGCAGGCCGGACTCGAGATCGGCAAGAGGCTCTTCGGCATGGCCCGGACCCGGATCATCGGTGTCAGCCCCGACGACTCCAGCGGAGAGATCGCCGCGAACGTCGCCAGGGCGATGGGGCCCATGTTCGCGATCCTCGGCCTGGAGGAGAAGGGATTCGAGACGGGGATCACGGTCGATGACGAGTTCGCCGGAGAGGCCTACGGGATCCCGACCGACGCGTCCCGCGAAGCATGCCGGCTGTGGTCGGAGACCGAAGGGATCCTCCTCGACCCGGTGTACACGGCGAAGGCCTCGGCGGCTTTCTTCGCGTACATCCGGCGAGGGATGTTCCGGCCGTCGGACCGGGTCCTCTTCTGGCATACCGGAGGTCTGATCAACTTGTTCAACGGGCTCGACCGCTGAGCGGCTCCCGGCGGCGCGCCCGCCGGGACGGACCCCGGGTCAAGCTAGGCTCAGCTTCTTGAGGATCCCGTTCTTGACGAGCTTCAAGGACTGGGGATCCACCCGGTCGAACGTGCAGAACACCGGGATCCTGCCCGCCGCCAGCTTCTTCACGTCCTCGAAGACGGGAGGCGTGGCCAGAAGGACATCCACCGAATCCAGGAGGGCCCTGGCCTTCTCGGTTTCCCCCAGCGTCGAGGCAGCCAGGTTGATCTTCCGCCCGAACTCCGACCGGAGGAGCTCCCGGTATAGGGGGACGGACTCCTTATCCCGGCTGATGAAGCCGAAACGAAGGTTCTTGTCGAACGAGCCGATCCTGGCCATCGTGTCCGGGGACATGTTGGTGATGAGGATGTCGATGTCGAGGGGAAGGTCGCCGACGATATCGGTGACCTCGTTGACATGGAAGCCGGTGGTGACGATACCGAGGAGCTCGCCCTCTTCCGGGCTCCCCTTGCGAAGCTCCTCACGAAGCTCAGTAAGGAGGACGGGCTTGACCCTGATGCGGACGTTCTGGGCAAGCGTCTGCGAGATCTCCCGGACCTGGAGAGGGTTGCATTCCGTGAAGATGACGTATTTGCGCGACTGGTCCTGCGAGATGCCGGAAAGGATGGACTCGACGAGCGCCCGGATCTCGTCGACCGTCCGGCCCTCCTGGAGGAGCCCGGCGACGTCCCTTTGGATGAGGGCCTCGGGACGCGGCGGAGCGTCCGGCTCTCCTTCCTTCCGGTTCTTGAGCATCCGGACGGCATCCTTGTGCAGAGTGGCGAAGGTCCCCCGCCCGGGGCTCATGGCGATGAGCTTCTCCTTCTCCAGCTCCTTGTAGGCCTTGCGCACGGTCTCGAAATTGATCTTGAGTTCCCCGGCCAGCTGGACGACGCCCGGGAGATGGTCGCCGTCGCTGATGGCTCCGGTGGAGATGAAGTACTTGATCAGGTCCTTGAGTTGGAGATAGAGAGGCATCCGGCTGTTCTTATCGATGAACCACTTGATCATGGCGTTCCTCTCAGGCTCCGAAGCCATTCTATCTAAGTCGTCCGAGTGATTTCAAGCCTTTCCTCATCCGAGGCTTTCGGTGTACAGGCGGACCCAATTGCCTCCCATGATCTTCTCGATCTCGACGGGCTTGAAGCCCTTCTTCTCCAGAGCGGCCTGGATCGTATGGAAGCGCCGGATGTTGTTGAGTTCGGGGATGACACAGTGCTCCGGGAGCCTGTCGAAGCCAAGGACCCCAGAGTGCTGCTTCCACCAGGGGAGATAGCCCTTGATCGCCTTCGTGTTGTCGTTGCCGACACTGAGCGCGCCGAGCTCGCCGGCGACGTCGTAATCGTTGGAGATGCCGACCGCGTCGATACCGCCGACCTGGATGACGTGCTCGAGCTGACGGATATAGGAGTCAACGGTGGGGACGGGGTCCTCCGTCAGCCAGAAGCTCATGGAGAAGATCCCGACGACGCCTCCCGTGTCGGCGACGGCCTTGATCACGGCGTCCGCCACGCAGCGGGCGTTGTTGACCAGGGCCCGGCAGCCCGTGTGGGAGACGATGACGGGCTTCTTCGAAAGCCGGCAGACCTCAAGGCCCATGACCTCGTTGCCGTGGGAGAGGTCCGGGACGATGCCCAGGGCGTTCATCTTCTCCAGGGCCTTCCGCCCGAGGTCCGTGAGGCCTTTCCATTCCTTGACCAGGCCGCCTCCGGAATAGGCGTTGTCATAATGGTGAGTGTACTGGAGGATGCGAAGGCCCATTTCGTAAAAGGCGTCCATCGTGTCCACGTCGTCGGACAGGGCCTCGGCGCTCTGGAACTGGAGGAAGACCGCCGTCTTCCCGGTCCGATGAGCCTCCTTGATCTGGCTGCCCTTGGTCGCCAGGAACATGCCGATGTCGTTGGTCCGGAGGTACTTGACGGCGGCGCCGACGGACTTGAAAGTCGGGACCAGCTGGCGGATGAACCTGCCGTCGGACATATTGCCGGCCGAGACGTCCCAGAGGAGACCAGACAGGCCCGAGTTCCGGAACGGCTCCTTGGTCCCGCCGAAATAGGTCATCCCTTCGAAATAGAGAGGATGGGTTTTGCGCTCCTCGAGGGCGGCGGCCAGGGCGTCCTGGACCGCGGCCGGCTCCTGCCCGCGGCCGAATGCGAATCTCGGGGCCAGACAGCCCGCGGCGGCCGCGGCCACCCCCCCGGCGACGAAATCGCGTCTCTTCATGATCATCTCCTTGTCAATCGATCCTGCCGAGGGCCGGCTTGAGGACGGCCTCCGGCTCGAACACGACCCCGCCCTTGACGACCCGATGTACGGAGCGCACACGGCTGATATCCTCCAGGGGATTGCCGTCCAGGACGACGAAATCCGCGAGCTTGCCGGCTTCGAGGGCGCCCAGGAGATCGCTCACGCCGATGGCCTTGGCCCCGTTCACCGTGGCCGCGCGGAGGACGTCCATCGTAGGCACGCCGGCTTCGGCGAATATCTCCATTTCTCTCCAGAGGCCGAATCCCGGGAGGAACGTGAAGCCCACCTGGTCGGTCCCGGTGCTGAGGACGCAGCCCGCGTCGTAGGCCATCTTGATGAACTCTCTGATCTTCGCCATGACCTGGTCGCGGTTGGTGATGTAGGGCTTGGCGCTCCTTTCCAGAAGCTTGGCCCAGGCGTCCGTGGTCATGAACCCTTTTTCCTCTTCCAGGTATTTGGGCATGGGATCCAGGGACTCGAGCACGACGGCGGTCGGCGTCAGGACGACCCCGGTTTCGGCCGCCAGCCGAAGAAGGTCCTTGAGCTCGGGGGCCGAGAGGTCCGCGGACGCCAGCCAGCCGTAGGGGTCCTTCGGGTCCCTGGCGGCCGAGCCTTGCGGCGCGATCTCCGGCAGGGCCAGGATGCCGTGAAAGAGTTCGTCGATCCCCATGAGCATGGCTTCCTTCCAGGGCGTCGCCCCCAGATGACCGATGACCTTGACGCCCTGGAGGTGGCCGAACTCGATGGCGGTCTTGAGGAGTTCCCCCTTCATGTTCGCGTAGACCTTGACCGAGGACGCCCCTGACTTGATCCAGGCTTCGATCTTGAGCCGGACCTCCTCGGGCGTTCGGACGGGATTCATCCAGCCTACGGTCACGGGGTCTCCCTCGATGTACGGCCCGGAATGGAAATAGCGAGGGCCGAGGATGCGTCCGGAGTTGATCCGGTTCCGGAGGCCCATATCCCCTTCCGGCTCCATCGATCCCGGGCTCCTCACGGTGGTCACCCCGGCCGCGAGAAAGAGGGGGGCCAAGAGATCGCAGGTCGTGTGCCGCCGGGCGAGCCCCCCGAAGAGGTGCCCGTGAGTGTCAATGAGTCCGGGGATGATGGTCTTCCCGCCGAAATCGACGACCTTGAACGTCTCCGGGATCCGCGCCGAGGCCGCCTGTTCGATCCACAGGATCCGGCCTCCGGCGACGACGATGACGGCGTCCCGGAGGGACCGTCCGGATGCGGGATCGATGAGGAGCCCGCACTTGAAAGCCGAAGCCTCGGCTTCCGGAAGGATCCTCTTGGTCTGGGCCAAGGCGCTCATCGGCAACAGGACGGAAAAGATGAGGAGCGGCCCTACGGCCGCGGAAGCGATCCTTTGTTTCTTCATGCATTCCTCCTTTAGGCGATCCGTCCCGGCCATTCGGCCGATGGTCAATAATAATGTATATTTATATACATAAATATATCATCTGTTCCCGGGTGTCAAGGTTATATCGAGAGGCGATGGATCGGCGGAAATAAGCGCTCACCGCGGCCTGAAGACGGGGATCCTGTCCGTAAGCCTATTGCCGACGAAGTAGGCCCCGACGGCTTCGAAGGCCGCCGGATAGAAGGCCCCTGTCGGGAGCGCCGCATGGGCGAGCCCGGGGATTATGACGAGCTTCCCGGCGGCCCGCCACCCGGCGACGGCATCCCTGAGGGCCCGATCGAGCGCGTCGAGATCCCCGACGGGACGGCCGCAAAGCCTATCGTACCTGTCCGCCGTATCCTGGTCGATCCAGATCTCTCGGACCATGTCCAAGGGAATCCCCTTCATGATCTTTGGGTAGGGGTCCATGATCCCCGACTCCCGGTCGATCTCGGCTTCAAGGACGGCCTTGCCCTCGTCACGGAGCCGGTTGAAATCGCCGGCCTCGATGACGAAGATCGCAGGGCTCCGCGAAAGGCAATGGAACGGGCCTATGGCCCAGACATGGGGAACTCGCGTCAGGTAGCTCGGGCCTTCGACGCGCCCGGCTCGCAGGGCTTCGTCCAAGCCATCCCGGCCGTGGTACAGAAGCCCTTCCCCGAATTCGACATCGCGGCCGCTCTTCACTAGGGCCGTCTGATCCGGTTGCCCATCTATAGAATCTTCAAGATAGAGCCATTCGAGATGAACCCGGCCGGCCATCGTCTTGAGGCGCCGGACTTCGTCGAGGAGGTCGACGGACGTCGTGACGGGCTCTTGGGCCGCGGGGCCGGCAGCGCGCGCCAATCCGCACGCGAAAAGGAGGATCAGGGCCGGGAAAGGACGCCCAGAACGGGGGGCGCGTCCTTGGAGCATCGTCCGTTCCCTCCGGATCACAGGCCTCGGGTGACGAACCCCGTCACGGCGAACAGGACCAGCGCGACCGAGGCCGCGATGAGCGCGTACGGGATCTGGGTTTTAATGTGATCTACGACCTGGACGCGGGCAGCCATGCCCGTGACGATGCTCGTATCCGATACGGGCGAGCAGTTATCCCCGAAGACGCCTCCGCTGATGCAGGCGGCGAACACCAGGGCGGGCTTGACGCCGAGGACGGCCGCCATCGGAAGGGCTATGGGGACCAGGATGGCGAACGTCCCGTAAGAAGTCCCGGTGGCGAAGGAGATGACACAGCCCAGGGCGAAGAGGAGGGCGGGAAGGAGGAAGGCCGGTAGTCCCTGCTTGGCCACCCCCGCAAGGAACATCCCGGTCCCCAACTGCCGGCTCACGTCCCCGAGGGTCAGGGCGAAGACCAGCAGGACGGCCACGGGAAGGAGCTCTCCCATGCCCTTGAAGAGAATGTCGAGGATCTCGCCGAAGCGGAGGGCCCTTTTGGCCAACAGCAGTATGGAGGCTACCAGGATGGCGACGATCGCCGCATAGAATATCGAGGACGAGCCGTTTCCCTTGATGATGTTCCCGTCGCCGGTGACATAAAGGGCGACGAAGACCATTATCAGCAGGACGGCGACCGGCACGATCATGTAAAGCGCGTTCGGCTTGACCCCCGGCCGCCCCCCGCCCAAGCCCGATTCCGGCCCCGGCCCGCCGTTCCCCTCGTCGCGGGTCCCGGCGGCGGCGGCCCTCTCAGCCGCCCGCATTGGGCCTATCGTCAACCCCGTGGCCATGACCACGCCAACGAGGGCCAGACTGGCGAGGCAGTAGAAGCTGTACGGGAGGGCGCCCACGAGGAGCTTCATCGGGGATGTGACGGACTGGGTCGCCAACAGGCTCATGTAGTAAGCGCCCCAGCTGTTGACGATGACGATGGCGACGAAATTGATGCTGATGGTGTGGAGGAAATAGGCCAGGCGTTCCCTCGAGATCCGCAGGCGGTCGTAGATGGGCCTCATCAGGAAGCCGTTGACGAGGATGCTCGAGTAGCATTCGATGAAGATAGCGATCCCGAGGAGGAACGTCATGGGATAAACGCCGCCCTTGGACCGAAGGAGCTTCGTATTCTCGACCCAGGCGATGAACCCCCGGAAACCGTTGGATTCACGGATGAGGGCCAGCAAAGCGCCGACGAGGAGGCTGAAGACGATGATCTCGACGTTGCCCTTGGCCGAGGCGACCCTCAGGGCGTCGTCCATCGTCCGGAAGAACGACGGCAGGACGCGGCCTCCGCTGAGGATGATCTCCCCGATCCAGACGCCCAGGATAAGGGCCGGGATGAGCTGCTTCTTCCAGAGGGCGAGCCCGATCGCCACGACGGGGGGGATGAGCGACAGAACGCCGAAGGTTTCCGACAAATCACGCCTCCTTGCGGGAGTCTCCGGGCCCCACCATTATTCTTGAGGCCGCCGGCAAAAACAAGCGGCCGGGCGAAGGACTATTCGAAGAGGGCAACCAGCCCGCCCGTGTGCCAGAAGAGGACGTTCGCGGATGCCGGAAGCCGGCCGCTCCGGCAGTAGTCGATGAGCCCCGCAGCGGACTTGGACGTATATATGGGGTCCAGGAGGATTCCCTCGGTCCCGGCGAGGAGAGCGGCCGCTTCCCGGGACGCCTCCGACGGGATCCCGTATCCGTCCCCGACATAGGCGTCGTCGACCTCGACGTCCGTGCCGCCCCTGCCGTTCGGGGATCCGAGCCGTTCGAGCATGTCGTCCATGATTCCCGAGACCGTCCCGCGAATGGCCGCCGATGGGTCGTCGGGGCTGATACCGAAGATCCGCAGGCCGGTCCTTCCGAAGAGCCGTTTCCCCGCCTCGAGCCCCGCCTGGGTTCCGCCCGATGAACTGGCGATGAAGAGGGCGTCGAAGGCGGTCCCCATCTCCTTCTCCTGACGGAGCATCTCCTCGAAGGCGTTGACGAAGCCAAAGGATCCGACCCCGTGAGAGGAGCCGAGGGGGATCTCGTAGACGATCTCTCCCCGGCTTCGGAGCTCGGCGGCGACCTCGACCATCCGCGCCGACCTGTCCTCGCGCGTGCCGACGTGATGGATCTCGACGCCGAGCAGCTTGTTGATGCGATAGTTGGCCGTCGGCGTTTCCGGCGCGTCGCCGTTCAGGATCAAAGCGCACTTCAGGCCACATCGCCGGGCAACGAGGGCGGTGATACGGGCATGATTGGACTGGACGGAGCCGATCGTGACGACGGCGGTGGCGCCGCGCCTTTGGACGTCGGCCATGACGTATTCGAGCTTCCTGACCTTGTTCCCGCCGATCAGGTATCCGAGGCAATCATCCCGCTTGATGAAGATCTTCGGAGAGCCCGGGATCTCCTTCTCGAGGCGGGCACAGCGTTCGATGGGGGTCCCGAGGTTGAGCAGCGGCAGTCTCGGGATGGCGTGAAACGCCTCAACAGGGCTTTGGGTCTTCAAGAACCGTTCTCCTTCCGATATTATTGGGCTCCGGATGTCTTGTGGAGCAGGACGATCCCATGGGATGCGTCCGTCACCCGGCCGTTCTCGAGGCTGACCCTACCGTTGACGAGAACGTGGGAGATGCCCACGCTCGGCCGGGTCGGGGCATCGAAGGTCGCCTCGTCCCCGACGACGCCCGGATCGAAGATGACCAGGTCCGCTTTGAAGCCGGGCTTGATGAGGCCGCGGTCGGCAAGCCGCAATAGCGAAGCGGGCAATGAGGTCATCTTCCGGACGGCGTCCTCGAGCCCCAGGAGCCCTTCCTCCCGGACGTACTTCCGGAGCACCCGGGGGAACGTCCCGAAGTTCCGGGGGTGGACGCTGGTCTCCCCTTCGGCGACGACGGCGCCGTCCGTGCCGATCATCGTCCAGGGCTGTCTCAGGGCCTGGACGACGTCGTCCTCGGACATCGTGCTTAGGGAGATGGTCACGTCGTCCCCCTCCTCTCCATAGAGGTCGGCGGCGATATCGAACTCCTTCCGGCCCTGCTCGGCGGCCAGGTCACAGAACAGCCGGCCGATGAGCTCGGGATGTTTCCGGCTGCTCATGATGCTGAAGTTCGACCACCCGCCCTTGGCCACCCAGTTGACCCGATCGGGCAACCCCTCTTCGGTCGCTTTCCGTATCCTCTTCCGGAGCTCGGGGTTGCGAAGGGCATTGGCCAGCTCGGCCGCGTAGCGCGCGGCGAGGGAGGCCCTTTCTTCTCCGCTCATTCCCTCGCGGGCCGCCGTTTTCTCCAGCTCCTCGAACGGTCCCAGGCCGGGAGGCACGAGGAAGACGATCTGGAGCGGGACCGTGGCCGAGTTCTTATAGGGATACATGTCGGCCGTGATCTCGACGCCGCGCGCCCGCGCTTCGCCCACCAGACGGACCGCCTTTTCCAGGGATCCCCAGTTCGGTTTCCCGGTCGCCTTGAAATGGGAGATATTGGCCCGGGCCTTGGATTCCTCGCCGATGCGGATCGTTTCCCGGACGGCGTCGAGAAGGTTCTCCTCTTCGCTTCTCATGTGAGAGCTGTAGATCCCGTCGAACTCGGCGACGACCTTGGCCAGGGCGATGATCTCCTCGGTCCCCGAATACCGGTCGGGGATGTATTGGAGCCCTGTCGAAAGGCCCCAGGCCCCTTCTTCCAGCGCGCGGCGCAAGATGGAGATCATCCTCTCCAGCTCTTCGGAGGACGGGGCCCGATTTTCCGTTCCCAGGACCTCGTTCCGGATCGTCCCGAAGCCCGCGAGGATAACGGCATTCGTCCCGATGTCTTTCATGGCGCGGGAGACTTCCTGGATCTTGATCGGACCATATCCGCAGTTTCCGGTCACGACCGTGGTCACGCCTTGGGTTATATAGTTCAGGTTGGCCTTCAAGGCAGGGGTGGCCAGGCCCGTTTCGCAATGGGTGTGCATGTCGATGAATCCCGGGGTGACGGCTTGACCGTGGACATCGATGATCCGGGACGCCGTCCGCCCCTTAAGGCGTCCAACGGCCGCGATGGAATCCCCACGGACGGCGATGTCGGCGTAGAACCACGGGTTCCCCGTTCCGTCGATGACCCGTCCATTGAGGATGATGAGATCATAGTCGGGGGATGTTTGAGCCGTTCCGCACCCGGCGGATACGATGAGAAGAAGGACCGCTGTCCATCCAAGGGGAGTTCTCATGCCCATGTTGTCCTCCGGGCTCGGGGCTCGGGGAAGATCGCACCCCGGGCCAAGGGCCAGATATTATGTTTCAAAACTTTCTTATTTATATATATATTTAAAACAATGACCTGTCAAGAGGGGGAAAAGGGCGGCAGGGAATGCGGGGAGCCGCAGGGCCGTGCTCGGCGGAGGCCCTATCTCTTCATGGCAGCGGCCTCGAGGGCGCGTCCCTTTTCGAGCTCCGCCAGGTATTCGGACGCCCGCCCCAGCCTGTCGTAAATGTCGGCGAGGATATAATGGCCAAGGGGGGCCGAAGCCGAATCCGGTTCCAGGTCCAGCCCCTTGCGGACCAGGCGGATGGCCTCCTCGAGGTCTCCGGCCCGGTCGAGGATGGCCTTGGCCAGAAAGAGGTATGCCCGCGCGAAACGGGGATTCGCGCGGATCGCTTCCTCGAGGTGACGGGACTCGCCTTCTCTGTCGCCCATCTTCCGGCTGACCAAGGCCAAGTTGAAATGGGCCGTATAGGCGCCCGGATGGATCTCTATCTCCTTCCGGTACTCTTCCGCGGCCCTTGGGATATCGCCTTTCGCCTCGTACAGGAGGCCAAGGTGGTAATGGGCGTCCGGGACCAGCGGCCTGAGCTCCAAAGCCCTCAGGATCTCCCGCCCCGCCTCGTCGAACCGTCCCTTTTTGAGATACGCAGACCCCAGCAGGTTCCGGGCGACGGCGCTCCGGTCGGGGTCGGCGGCTATGGCCTCCCCGAGATAGGAGATCCCTGCATCGAGGTCCCCCGTTTCGAGAGCGATCTCGCCGAGATTCAAGTAGGGCTTCGGATCCTTGGGGTCGAGCTGGATGAGGCGGTGGTAGCCGGCGGCGGCCTCCCGCGGCATCCCCAGCCTCTTGTAGGCCTGGGCCATCGTGAAGACCGCGGCCCCATATTCGGGATCGATCTCCAGGGCTGCCCGGCACTCCCGGACCGCGTCCTCATAGCGTTCGAGATCCATGTCTATCTGAGCCTTGACCAGGCGGGCCTCCATGATCCCGGGATCCTCGGCGATGACCTCTCCGATGCCCTTCAAGGCCTCGTCATACGCCGTTCTCGCCGACGCCGCCTCGGCTTGTTTGAGCTTGTTATAGAGGAGGATCTTGTCCTTGGGATCGGCAAGCCCGGACGAGGCTTGGAGCCTAGAGCTCGACGTGAATCCGCCTATATAGCCCAAGGCCCTCAGCTTCTCCATCGTTTCGTCGTCCGGGGGTTCGGGCGCCGGCTCCCGCCCTGCCCGAACGGAAGCGCCCTCCTCGCGGGCCTTCAACGCCGCGGCGAATTTGGCGGCCAGCGAAACGTTTCGGTCGAGGACGTTCTTCGTCTCTCCGGGGTCCTGGACGAGATCGTACAACTCGGGGCGCGGCGCCTGGACATAGCGATGGCTCACGTTCCTCAGGCTTTTGATCTCGCTCCACCCGTAGTGGAACCGGGGGTAATAGCTTTCGCTATAGGCCATGCGCTCGGGGTCCGCCCGGCGCCCTCCCAGCAAGGGGACAAGGCTCGTTCCCTGGACTTCCCGTGGAACGTCGAGCCCGAGGAGGTCCAGGATCGTAGGCATGATGTCCACGATCTCCACCTGGCCCTCGACGACCTTCCCTCGATGCCTTCGCCCCGGGAGCCTCATGACGAGGGGGACGGAGATGGTGGCATCATAAATGAAAAAGCCATGAGCGCTCTCGTCGTGCTCGCCGAGGCTCTCGCCGTGATCGGCGGCGACGACGATGATCGTCCGTTCCAGGACGCCTTTCTCCCGAAGCCGTTCGATGACCTTCCCGACGAGCGAGTCGACGTAGGCGATCTCGCCATCGTAAAGTCCCCACGGTCGGCCCGCGAAGGCCCCCCTATAAGGCTCGGGCGGATCGTAGGGGGTATGCGGGTCGTAAAGGTGGACCCAACCGAAGAAGCGCCGGCCCCCCAGTCCTTCGAACCAATCCAGGAACGCCCCGACCACATCCCCTCCCCTGCGCTGGACGGAATCGAGGCTGGCCTTCTTGTACACCGACAGGTCGAAATCGTCGAAGTATCGCGAGAATCCCTGGTTCAGCCCCCAGCGGGAATCAAGAACGAAGGCGCCGATGAACGCGCCCGTCGCCCATCCGTTGGCTTCCAGGACCTCGGCCAGGGTCGTTTTGGCCGCGTCAAGGTAGAACCCGCCGTTGTCCCGGACCCCGTGAACGAACGGATACGTCCCTGTCAGGAGTGAGGCGTGAGAGGGCAGGGTGAGAGGCGCCTGGGCGGCCGCGTTCGAGAACCGGACCCCTTCTGCCGCCAGCCTGTCGATATTGGATGTCCGGGCGTCCGTATCGCCGTAGCACCCGAGATGGTCGGCCCGAGTCGTATCGAGGGTAAAGAGCAGGACGTTCGCGTCGCCGAAAGCTCCTGTCCCCTTTGCGCGGAACGGCTGGCCGACCCCGAGATACAGCAGGACGATGAGGCCCGCGGCCCCGGCCAGGCCCCAAAGCCAGACCTTCCTTTTCCCTGACGGCTGGATTCCGGGCTTGGCGGACTTCATAGGTTTTCCCGGGTCTCTCCGGCTGCCCTAAGACGAGAGCACCGGGGAAGGCCGGGGAGTGCAGATTATCATAAAGCCCCGTCTGGGAGAAGCCGCTCCCGCCGGCCCATGGCGTAGGAAGGCGGTTCCTCCCGCGCCCGCCGTTGTGATAATATGTGCCGGAAAGCCCATTCGGGAGCCATGGCGGTGGGACGCAAACTGCTTATCCTGGGAATCCTGGCCGCGACCTTTGCGCAACTTCTGTCCGCGGCCGAGGATAAAAAGCCCGCGCCCCGGCTGAGCCTCATCTTCGTCGAGCGTTTCCGGGTCGAGGCCTGGGACAACGCCATCAACCTCGACGATGCGAACGATGACGGCTTCGCCTACACCCGGAACCGGACAACTCTCGGCCTACGGTGGCTCGCGGCAAGTAACTTCGAGGTCGTGGGCAAGGTCACGAACGAGTTCCGCGTCTACCTGGCCCCGAAGAACCGCCCGCTCAACAGGCATGAGCTGTTCTTCGACAATCTTTATGTCAAAGGAACGATCCCCGGCCGTCATCCCATCACGATCACGGCGGGGCGCCAGGACATCAACCTCGGCGAGGGCTTCGTCATCGCCGACAGCACGCCGCTCGACGGCTCCCGCTCATACTACTTCAACGCCCTCCGGGTCGACGCCGGCCTCGGGGCGGACCATAAGCTCACCCTGTTCGCCCACGCCGGGAGGACGACGGATGATTACCTCCCCGTGATCCACGACCAGGACCAAGCCCTGGTCGAACAGCCGGAAAAAGCGCTGGCCGCCTATTATGCCGGGGCGTTCGGGAAGGCGAAGGTCGACGCCTATGCCGTCCGCAAAGTGACCGAGGGGACCAGGCTCTGGCCCGTGGCGGGCACGGTCAACACGTTCGGTGCCCGGGTCCAAGCGCCGGTCTTCGGGCCGCTGTCGATCACGGCGGAAGGGGCCTTGCAGACGGGCTCTTACGGCCCCTCCGGAAGGTCGGCCTACGGCGCGATCGCTCATCTCGATGGCTCGCCCGAATGGGGCGTCCCCTTTCTCAAAACGCTGACGCTCGGCGCGATCCTCCTCAGCGGCGACGATCCGGCGACGGGACGCATGGAGGGATGGGACCCCGTCTTCAGCCGCTGGCCGAAGTGGAGCGAAGGCTATATCTACACCTTGAGCCGTGAGAGCCGGGTCGCCTACTGGAGCAACCTCAATTCCATCTACGGCTCCGTCGTCCTGGGTTTCGGCGAGCGGGCCAACGCAACGGTGGCGGTCCACCGCCTGGGGGCGGCCTTCGTCCGGCCCGGCGTATTCCCGGGCGGGACGGGGCTTCATCGGGGGGCGCTCATCGTCGGCCGGCTGAGCTTCATCATCAGCAAGGCCTTCACGGGACACCTGCATTGGGACCATTTCCGGCCCGGGGATTTCTACGCGCCGGGCGCCGACGGTTTCAACTGGCTCCGTTTCGAGCTTATGTTCCGGTACTGACCCCCGGCTGACGGAAGAGGCTCAGGAGCGGAGGACTCGCGAATGAGACGATCATCCCGATCGTTCCCGATTCGGCCGGCGCCATCCCCGCCAACGACAGCCCGAGACAAGTCCCGAGTCCAAGGATGCCCGAAGCTATCGCCGCGAGCTTCGTCGCCCTCCGGCTGATGAGCCCCCAGACGAACGGGCCGAGGGAGAACGAGCCGAGCGCCCCCCACGAGAGCGAAAGGATCGCGACGATCGTAGCCGGGCGGAAAAAGGCCAGGACGACCGAGAGGAGGACGAAGACGGCTGCCATGATCCGCATCAAACGGGTAAGGTCCCGGTCGCCGACGCCGGGATTGATGAAGCCGGCGTAGAGGTCCTTGACGACCGAGGAGCTCGAGATCAGGACGAGCGCCGCGAGCGTCGACATCGAGGCGGAGAGGATGAGCAGCATCATGAGGACGGAGAGCGACGGCGGGATGACCCTGGCCAGGAACTCCGGCATCAGGACGTCGACCACCGGCTTCCCCCCGGCGAACGCGGAGGGCGCGCTCTCCGGCGTGAGGAAGAGCCGGGCGGCCGCCCCCGTGAAGTAGGCCGTCCCCGCGATCAGCGCCGCGAACGCCGTCGAGGCGAACATCCCCCGCCGGATGGACCGCTGGTCCTTGATGGCGTAGAACTTCTGGACGAGCTGGGGCATGGCGAAAGGGGCGACGCTCGTCAGGAAAACGAGGGCGAACAGCGGCCAGGCGCCGGGCGGGCCGACGGCGGCCGTCAGCCGGGGATCGATGGCCGAGAGGCCCGAGGTCAAGGGCCCCATCCCGCCGGCCTTCTGGAGAGTGCTTGCGAAGAGCACGGCCGAGCCGAGGCACATGATCATCCCGAATATGACGTCGATCATGGTCATGGACTTGTAGCCGCCGAGGACGAGATAGAAGGCCGTGAACAGGCCCATGAAGATGAGGGCCGTCCCGTAGGCCAGTCCGAAGTTCGCCTTGAAGAGATAGGACAGGCCGATGAAGACGGCCGCCGAGTACGGGACGAGAAAAATGAAGATGGCCAGCGAGGCGACGAGCTTCAGGAACCGGCTGTCATAGCGCTTTTCGAGGAACTCCGGCATGGTCGTGACCTGGAGCTCGACCGACATCCGCCGGATGCGGTTGCCGAGGAGGGCCCAGACCAGGAAGACGCCGACCACGGCGTTCCCGAGGGCGATCCACAGCCCCGACATGCCGAAACCCCAGCCGATCTTGCCCGCGAAGCCGATGAACAGGACCGCCGAAAAATACGCCGCGGCGTAGGTGAAGGCCGACATCCATGGACCGACGGTCCGGCCTCCGAGGAAGTAGTCGTCGAACGACCGGACCCTCTTCATTCCGAGATAGCCGATGACGAGCGTCATCAGGGCGTAGGCGCCGATGACGATGGCTTTGACGAGCATCGTTCCCCTCCTCCCGGGCGTTCAGGAGCCTCCCTTATAACCGCGGACGCGGCGCCGTGTCAATCCGCGAATCGCTCTCGCCAGAACGGACGCTTTTTGATATATATTAGGAAATGCGCAAAAGCACGGCGGCATTCCTGATCATCGCCGCGGCCGTTGGCGCGAGCATGGCGAGGGCCGAGGAGGCCAAGCCCGCGTTCGGCATCGCGTTCACCGGATTCATCAAGACCGACGCCCTCTTCGATTCGCGGCAGACGACGAGCCTGCGCGAGGGCCACTTCCTTCTCCTCCCGAAGGCCCCGTCGCTCGACCCGGCGGGGAAGGACATCAACGCCGGCCCCGTCTTCAACATCCTCTCCATCCAGACCCGGCTCGTCGGGAAGGTGACCGGCCCGGACGCCCTGGGCGCGAAAACGTCGGGGCTCATCGAGGGCGAGTTCTTCGGCACGGCCGACGGCGACACGAATGGCTTCCGGCTCCGCCACGCGTTCGTCAAGCTAGAATGGAAGCGGACCGAGCTCCTCGTCGGCCAGTTCTGGCACGCCATGTTCATCACCGATTGCTTCCCCGACGTCGTCTCGTTCAATACGGGCGCGCCGTTCCAGCCGTTCGCCCGGGCGCCGCAGGTCCGGCTCACCCGGACGTTCGGCCGCCTGAGCGTCGTCGCCACGGCCCTCTCCCAGCGCGATTTCGCGTCGAGCGGCCCGGAGGGGACGAGCTCCGTGTACATCCGAAACGCGGCGATGCCCGAGCTCAACCTGAAAGCCCAGGTCTCTTCGAAGAACGCCGAGACCGGACTCGAGACCCTCTTCGGGTTCGGAGCCGATTATATGCGGATCGCGCCGCGCCGGGTGACCGACGCCGGCTATCGGACGGGCGAGTCGCTCGGGAGCGCGGCGGTGATGGCCTACGGCAAGCTCAGGACGCGCGGCTGGACGTTCAAGGCCGAGGGCGTTTACGGACAGAATCTCAGCCACCTGACCATGATCGGGGGCTACGGCGTCGAACGGGTCGCCGACCCCGTCCTGATGACCCGAGACTACGCCCCCCTCGAGACGCTCTCGGTCTGGGCCGAGGCCCACACCAACGGCGCCCGTTGGCAAGGGGGTGTTTTCGGGGCTTTCGCCCGAAACCTTGGCGCATCAGAGACGCTCGCCGGCCCGAGCTACGGCCGCGGGACCGATATCCGCGACCTCTTCCGGGTGGCGCCGCGCCTCGTTTATAATTCCGGGAAGCTCCGGCTGGCGGCCGAAGCCGAGCTGACCTCGGCGGCTTACGGGACTCCCGACGCGCGCGGCCGGGTGCGAGGCGCGACCCGGGCCGCGAACCTCCGCCTGCTCCTGGCGACCTATTATTTCTTCTAAGGAGGATGACATGATACGCAAGAAGCTCCTCGTCTTTTCGTTGGCGGCGGCGTTCGCGCTGGGGGCGGTCCCCTGCCTCCGGCCTGCCGCGCTCCCGGCCGCGGACCTGGAGTCGATCGCATTCGTCAAAGAAGCTCCCGGAGTCGTTTTCACCGTGCGCATCCGGGGCGAGTTCGGCAACGAAGCCTTTACGCTCAAGGAGCCGGAGCGGCTCGTCATCGACGTTTCTCCCATCGAGAACATAGCGGCCGCGAATCAGACCGAGGTCAACGAGGGGGGCGTCCTGCGGGTCAGGACGGGACGATTCCAGGCCAGCGTCGCCCGCCTGGTCTTCGACCTGGTCGGGCCGGGCGTGATGTACCGGATCGACAGGACCGCCGAGGGATTGAAGGTCACGTTCTGGAAGGAAGGCGAGGGCGTCCCCGCGCCCGGCGCGAAGCCGGCCGCTCCCGCCGAGCCCAAGGTCGAGCCCAAGAGGGAGCCCCAGGCCAAGCCCAAAAAGCCCGTGGAGACCCTGCCCGCCCCGGCGGCCCCGCCCCGGGAAAAGCCCGCAGAAAAGCCGCCCGCGATGAGCGCCGCTCCCGTCGCCGCCGCCGAAGCGTCTGAAAGAGGCTTCTTCGTCTCCCTCGGCGGAGGGATCGGGGCTTTCTTGAGCCCCGAATCGACGGTCGTCCGAAGCTTCCCCATCAACGACAGGGAGGGGACGGCGGAATCGGTCTACACACCGAAGCTGAACACACCGGCCGCGCTGAGCTTCGGACGATATGTCCGGCTCCAGGAAATGAGCCTCAAACTGGGGCTCGACATCGAATACTGGAATTTCAAGAGCGAAGGGGCACACGTATTCACGGTCCCCCATCCCTTCCTGGCGGACACCGACCGGACCCTCGACCAGGCGAATTCGTTCCGGAGCTACTTCACGGCCGTCACCGCCTTCGCCCTTGCCCGGATCTATACGAACGGAACGCTGACGGTCGCGGCGGGGCCAGAGATCGGCTTCGCCTCCGGGAAGTACCGGCTCCTCGACACGATCGACATCGCGGACGCCCCTCCTTACACCGAGGCCGAGCTCAGCATCCGGGAGGTCACCTATGCCGACACGTCGGCCTCGAGTCTCGTCGCGGGGTTCAGGGCCGAGTTCGAGTACGCGCTATCGGCGAAGCTGTCGCTCATCCTCGACGTCAAGGCGACCTACTTCAGCCCCGAGATCACGGAGCTGTCGAAGAAGATCGGTCTCTCCCAGGCCGGCCTCGTCCTCGGGATCCAGTATAATTTCTAGGGAATCGCCCGAATTCTGACCCGGGCGCATCATGAGGCAACTCGGCTTGTAGCCTCAGGCTTTAGCCTGAGCCATCTTCGTCGATTTCAATACCTTTGAGCGCAGGCTGAAGCCTGCGGCTACAAAGAAGCGTTTTCGGACGGCTCAGCCTATTGGCAGGACGGTGCGGCCTCGGCCCTCGTTGATAACCTCGGCCATGGCCAGGTAGATCGCGGACAGCCCGCAGACGATCCCCTCGAAACCGGCGATCTTCCCGACGAGCGCGGAGCCCGTCCAGTCGCGGGCGGCCAAGAGCCAGAACAGGACCGTCAGGCTCAGGAAGACGAACCGGAGGACCTTGTTCTTGCCATGCGTACCAACCCACATGAAGGCCGTGAATAGCCCCCACAGGAAGAGATACCAGCCGAGATAAGGAGCCGGGGTCGGCCCGCCGTTCGGGGCGTTCGTCCCGGGGATGACCCAGATGGCGACGAGGGTCAGCCAGAACAGGCCGTAGGACGTAAAGGCCGTCGTCCCGAACGTGTTGCCCTTCTTGAACTCCATGATGCCGGCCACGATCTGGGCCAGCCCGCCGTAGAAGATGCCCATGGCCAGGACCATGGCGCTGACGGGGAAGAATCCGGCGTTGTGGATGTTGAGGAGCACGGTGGTCATCCCGAAGCCCATCAGGCCTAGGGGTGCGGGGTTGGCGAGCTTCGTCGCTGCGTCGGTCATGAGTCCTCCTTCAAGGCGGATATCGCCGCGGACGGAGACGGGGGCATTTCGACCGGATGGCCGGCCGATATATACCCTGTCCGTCCGTGGTCGTTCGAATCCGCCCGGAGAGCCCGCTGGAACGGAGCCGGCGGTTACATACCGTACTTTTCGATAATTTCCTGTTTGGTCTTGCCGAGGATGTCGTACTTCTTCCCGACCGTGGTGAAGGCAGC
>CAVZBY010000003.1:0-19731 GCA_963773685.1 Candidatus Aminicenantota bacterium | reverse complement strand
TGACGGTACCCGCGGCGGCGTTGAAGGTTCCCTCCTGGTAGGCTACCTTGACCTGGGCGAACAAGGCCGGGTTTTCGGTCTGGAGGACAGCCGGGCTCTCGGCGCGCGGCAGGATGACCAGGGCCGAGAGGGCCACGAGGATCCACGGCCAGGGGCGGATGGTGTAGTGGGCGATGGTGAACCAGAGGGTCGCCAGCAGGCTGTGCTTCTCGTTCTTGGCCGACATCATCCGCTGGGCGATGTAGCCGCCGCCGCCGGGGTCCGCGCCGGGATACCAGCTCGACCACCACTGCAGTCCGACGTGGGCCATGAACGCGCCGGCCGTGAGGGCCAGGACCCCGCCGGTGAGCCCGCCCATCCCGGCCTTGGCGATCTTCGGGAAGAAGCTCAGCACCTGCGGCGCGAGCTGGCCCTTGAGGCCGGCCAGGCCGCCGACCTGCGGCAGGCCGACGACGATGAACGCCAGGAGGATACAGCCCGCCATGGCGAAGACGAACTGGAAGCTATCCGTGCGGGCCGTGCCCAGCAGGCCCGAGGCCGAAGCGTAGACGGCGATGATGAGCGCCGTGATGACGACCAGGGTGAAGGAATCGACGCCGGGGACCGTCACGTGAAAGATCTTCTCCATCGCCTTGTTCACCCAGCCCATGACGATGGCGTTCATGAACAGGCCGAGATAGATGGCCCGGAAGCCGCGGAGGAAGGCGGCCGGCCTGCCGGAATAGCGCAGCTCGACGAACTCGACGTCGGTCATGATGCCGGCCCGCCGCCAGAGCTTGGCGAAGAAGAAGACGGTGAGCACCGCGCCGATGGCCATGTTCCACCAGAGCCAGTTGCCGGCGATGCCGTTGCGGGCGACGAGCTCGGTCACCGCGAGCGGCGTGTCGGCGGCGAAGGTCGTGGCCACCATCGCCGTGCCCGCGATGTACCAGGGGAGGTTGCGGCCCGAAAGGAAGAACTCGCGCGTGTCCTTGCCCGCCCTCCGCGAATAGTAGGCGGCGATGGCGAAGACCGCGATAAAATAGACAAGGATGACGGCATAATCCGGTCCGTGCAGTGTGCTCATGTCACCTCTCTCCAGTGTATTGTAAAGCGAGTCGAGATCTTTTCCAATGCCCCGCTACCAATCTTTCATGATCTCCGCGAAGCACATCAGGCCGCTCGGTATGACGGCGCCGTAGCCGTGGCCCGGCGACGTCCAGGCGCCGGAGAGATAGAGGTTCTTGACGGGCGTCCTTTGCGGGAAGCGGGACGGGCCGGAGTTGTCGAGCGTCTGGTCCCAGCCGTAGATGGCGCCGCGCGGGTTCGCGGTGTAGCGGATGTTCGTCAGCGGCGTCGCCGCCTCCCTGATCTCGATGGCCTTGCGCAGGCCCGGCAGGAGCGTCTTTTCCGCCTGATCGATGAGGACGTCGGCCATGCGCTCCTTCTCGGCCCGGTAGGCGTCCTTCTTCCCGGCGAAATAATCGGCCGCGTACTTTTCCCAGTGATCGAAGCCCTGGAGGGTCATGATGGAGAGGGTGTTCTTCCCCGCGGGCGAATATCCCTTGTAGAGATTGTCGTACAAGGTGGCCCGAAGCCCGCGTTCGCGAAGTCGCCGCGGACGGCGGCGCCATAATCGGCCTCGATGTCATAGCCCGTGTTGTAGAAGATCTCCGTATCCTCGAGGCCGAGCTCTCCGACGAGGTCCTTTTTCAGGCCGAGGAAGACCTGGAACGCGCCGAGGCTCATGCTCAGCTTCTCCATCCGGGCCAGGGTCGCTTTGGCGAGCTCCGGCTCGTCGAGCATCTTTCCGAACGTGTCCGGGGCGTTGGCGTTCGAGACGACGACTCTGGCGCCGAACTCCCGGCCGTCCTCCGTCCTCACGCCGACGGCCGCGCCGTCCTTCACCAGGATCTTGGAGACCCGCGTCCCGAGGAGGACCTCTCCGCCGCCGTCCTTGATGCGCTTGGCGAAGGCGTCGCTGATCTTCTGCGATTCGCCCATCGGGTAGAACCCGCCCTGCTCGAGATAGCCGATGGTCGGGAGGGCATAATAATAGGGAGACAGCTTCGACGGCGGGAGTCCGTAATATCCCCAGAGCGAGGAGAAGATGGCTTTGAGCTTCGGGTTCACGATGCGGGCGTCGACCATCGCCCCCCAGGTCTTGCCGAAGGTCTTGGCGAGCACCGGGTAATCCTGGACGAAACGGGTCATGTCGATCTTGCCCCCGGCCGCCGAATACCTGCCGATGTCCGCGGCGAGGCCCTGCATGTCGGCGACCAGGCCCTCGATGCCGGCCTTCTCTTCGGGGAACCGGTCCGAGAGCATACGGATGTATCCGGGCACGTCGCGGAAGGGCACCCGGATGTCGTGCTCGGGATAGATGACCCGGTACAGGACCTTGTGCGGGACGAACTCGACGTCCTTGATCTCCGGGAAGCCCGGGAGGAGGTCAAAGACCCCGTCGCGCTCGCCGACCGTCGTCGAGTGCAGGGACGCGTCGAAAACGAAGCCCGCCGGGACGGCCGAACGTGGTCGCGTATCCGCCCGGCTTGAAATGCTTCTCGATGACGAGGGGCCGGAATCCCTGCCGGACGAAGGCGGCGCCGCAGCTCAGGCCGCCCAGGCCTGCGCCGATGATGACCGCATCATAGGCCGGGCCGCTCCCTTTCGACGGGGCGTCCGGCTTCCCTCTGGGGAAGCTCTCCCAATCCAGCGCGACGATCGGAATACCGGCCAGCATGGAAACCAGGAAATCCCTCCGGGGCATGTGTTTCGGGGCCATGATCCCTCCTCCCGATGATACGGGAACTATAAGCGCGTTATCCGCCGGCTGTCAAACGGAACGACCTGGAACGCCCAGATTCCTTGACACCGCTCACCGCCCGGGAATACCATCCCGGTAAGACTGCGCCGAAGGGCGACCGCGCCGGGATCGGGAAGGAGGAAGGAGATGGGAGATCTGGTATTCGAGATCGAAGGGGAATCGCTGGAGGAGGTCAGGGCGGAAGCCAAAGCCAAGACGCCTCCCGGGCTCTTCATCCTCCAGGAAAAGGTCCTGGCGGACGGCAAACCGATGACGTCCGCCTGGACGGCCGATACGGTCGAGGAAGCTTCGGCCGTCGCGAAGAGGAACGTCCCGGCGGGGAAGACGATCGTCGGCGAGACGCTGACGGTCTCTCCGGGGCGAAAGGCCATCGACGTGCAGGCGTGGGATCAGGCCTCGGCCGAGGCGAAGATCAAGGAGCTGATCCCCAGCATGAACCGTCTCGAATCGCTGGTGATGAAGATCCCGGGCCGCAAGGGCGTCCTGGGCATGGGCAAGACGCCGAATACCTACTCCGCCTCCGTTTTCCAGCCCGCGATCTTCGAGGTCTATTATAAGGAGAAGGCGCGGATCCGCGTCGAGATCGGCGAGAGGACCCATCCGCCGTCCGGATACTGCCAGTTCTGCGGGAAATCCGGCTCGCCGGCCAAGATCGGAAAGGAGGCCGTCCATTATTTCTGTTCTTCCGATTGCGGCGAGTCCTATTTCCGTTCCGAGCTCCGCGACCTCATGTCCGGCTCGTTCGTTATCAACGCGTCGGGGCGGGATATCAGCGGCATGCTGGCGGCCGGCCGAGAGGCGGCCGAACAGGCGAGGATCCATTGCTGGTCGTGCGGGAAACAATTTCCGATGAAAGTGAAGTCGTGCCCTTCCTGCGGCATGGGGAAGAGCCTGCCGGCCTGATGGGCATTCGAAGGAAATGAAGGTATGACGCGGGAGAAAACGATGACATCGGCCTCGCATGAAAAGCGGCCTGTCCCCGCCCGGTGCGATCTCTGCGGGCGCGAAGCCGTACCCGGTAAATCCTACACCTTGCTTTCCCAGGTGGTCACGCGCCCGGATAAGAGGGTTCCCCTGGAGCCGACCGATATAGTCCCGCTGCGCTCGGAGGCCGGCTTCAAGAGCCATGACTTCGTCGTCTGCTCCCGCTGTCACGGACGAAAGTTCGTCTTCCTCGGCGTGGCCCTTGTGATGATGGGAGCCTGGATCGGACTCGCTATGAGAAGTAAAGGGCCCGGCCCCTTTCTCATCGGAGCTATGGTTCTCGTGGCCTTCATGTTCGCGATCGGCCCGTCCCTGCCCGTCCAAAGACTGGCGCGGCGCATCAAGAAGGAGCGGCGGGACGCTTTCGCTTCCGCACATCCGGGCGTGCGCTTCTACGTCAAGACCCTGACGCCCGCTGCCCTTCCATACCACCAGAAGGCGCCCGCGGCCGGCATCAATGTCAAGAAGTGCACGGCGTGCCACCGGGAGGTCCCCTTGACCTCGAAAGCGGGGGACTTCTGCCCCCATTGCGGGATCCTTTGGGGTTCGGAGACCGAGGAATGCGGCTCCTGCGGGGCTCAGGTCCCGCTCCCTCGAAGAGCCGAAGATCCCTGCCCGCGCTGCGGCGCCCGCCGGGGCCGCTAGGCATCCGCGCCGTTTGACAGGACCGCCCGCGGGACGCTATATTACCGGAATGCACCACCGGGGCGATCCCTCGCCGGGCGGGACCTGCCGCCCCGACCGTAATATTCCTTCCATCGTCGATAGGAGATTCGCATGAAAAAGCTTATATCGATCCTCGTTATCGCGCTTCTCGTTCCCGGGTTCGCCGTATCCCAGGAGAAGCCGAAGAAGGACAAGGGTATCTTCGTAGAGCCCAAGAACGCGTTCTGGGATGAGATCGAGAAGGCGACAGCGGAGTTCGGGAAGGCGAAACCGGAGCTGCGGAAGGCCTTCGTCGTCGATCTCTCGGCCTTCGACGCCCCCAAGGGCCTCGACGGCTTTAACGCGGTCTGGCATAATCCGCCCGTCTCGCAGGCCGCCACCAACACCTGCTGGTGCTTCTCGACGACCTCCTTCTTCGAATCGGAGATCTTCCGGATCCACGGAAAGAAGGTCCGCCTCTCGGAGATGTACACCGTCCGAGGGGAGTATATCGAGCGGGCCAAGCGGTTCGTCCGCGAGCGGGGAAACTCAGCCGTCGCCGAGGGCTCCGAGGCCAACGCGGTCACCCGGGACTGGAAGCTCTACGGCTGTATGCCTTGGGATGCCTATTCCGGGCTCCTGCCCGGCCAGAAGTTCCATGACCACCAGAAGCTGATCGCCGAGGTCTCTTCCTATCTCGCCCACCTCAAGAGCGCAAACGCCTGGAACGAGGACGAGGCCGTGGCGACGGTCGTCTCGATCCTGGATCATCATCTGGGCGTGCCCCCGGCGACATTCATGGTCGAAGGCAAGGAGTACACGCCGAAAAGCTATCTTCGCGACTACCTGAAGATCGACCCCGACGATTACGTCGACGTCCTGTCCTACATGCAGAAGCCCTACGACCAGCAGGTCGAATACGAGGTCCCGGACAACTGGTGGCACAACGCGGATTACTACAACGTCCCCCTGGATACCTATATGAAGATCCTCGAGAGCGCCCTGCGCGGCGGCTATTCGGTGAGCCTCGGCGGGGACATCTCGGAGCCGGGGAGGAACGCCGAGAAGAAGGTCTTCATGGTCCCGACGTTCGATATCCCCTCCGAGAACATCGACGAGAACGCGCGCCAGTACCGTTTTGCCAACGGGTCGACGACCGATGACCACGGCATCCATCTCATCGGCTATATGGAGACGAAGAAGGGGAATTGGTTCCTCATCAAGGATTCCGGGTCGAGCGCGCATAACGCCGAGCCGAAGGGATACTATTTCCTGACGGAAGACTACGTGAAGCTGAAGATGATGGACTTCATGGTCCACAAGGACGCCGTCAAAGGCTTTCTCGAGGTGAAATGAGGCGGGGCTGGCATAGCTTGACACATCTGTTATAATGCTCCCCGATGATTGGGGAATCCATGGACGAGAATAATCCGAAGACGATGGCCCCTGAGATTCCGAGCCGGCGGCGGTTCATCGGACTTGGCCTGGCGGCCCTGGCCCTTCCGATCCTCGGCCGCCTGCCCTCCATAGCAGAGGCGGCTCCGCTTCCCCTCGACCGAGATCTTTCCCTATTCAACATCCATACGGGGGAGTCCGCGGCCGTCGCGTATTGCCGCTCGGGCCGCATCATCCCGCCGTCGCTCGAGACGATCAACCACGTCCTGAGAGACTACCGGACCGGCGAGGTCAAGGAGATCGATGTCCGGCTCCTCGATCTGCTCAACGCGCTCTCCCGGAAGACCGCCGCGGGCCAGCCTTTCCATGTCATCTCGGGATACCGGTCGCCCCGGACCAACGCTTATCTGAGAGCCCACGGGCGGGGCGTCGCCGAGCGCAGTCTCCACCTCCTGGGGCGGGCTGTCGATGTCCGCATGCCCGGCGTCGGGCTCCGGGAGCTCTATCGGGCGGCGCTATCTCTGCGGGGCGGGGGCGTGGGAATTTACCCCGCTTCGGATTTTGTTCATATCGATACCGGACGCGTTCGAACCTGGTAAAGCGCCCGTCCGGTCCGGCGCCGACGCCGGTTCCGCCAGCGCCCCGTACAGGGCCGCGTCCCGCTTATAAATGTCCTCCCGGAATTCCACCCGGCCATCTTCGGACCGCCACGCGGTCCAGTACAGCAGGTGGACGCCTATGGGATTGCGGAGGGGGACGACGCGCGTCTTCCCCTCATCCAACGCCTCCTGGATCCGCTCCCGGCTCCATTCCGGGTCGTCCCTCAGAACGTATTCGGCCAGTTCCAGGGGCTTCGCGATGCGGATACAGCCCGAGCTGAAATCCCGGACGGCGCGCGCGAAGAGCCATCGTTCCGGCGTGTCGTGCAGGTAGACGTCGAACTTGTTGGGGAACATGAACTTGATCCGGCCCAGCGCGTTCTCGGACCCCGGGTCCTGGCGGAACTTGAAGGACATGGTTTCGCCCTTCACCTTGGACCAATCGATCTCGTCCGGGCCGATCTCGGGGGCGCCCTTCGACCAGTCCTTGAAGACCCGGATGCCCTTGTCTTCGAGATAGAAGGGGTCCTTCCTCACCTTGGGCAGGATGTCTTCGCGGGCGAGCTTCGGCGGGACGGTCCAGAACGGGTTGATCTCGATGTAGGACAGCTTTCCGCTGAATTCCGGGGTGCGCCGGTAATCGCGGCCGACGATGGCCGGCATGGATAGGACCTCCCGACCCCCTTCAACGACGCTCACGCGGAAATCGGCGACGTTGATCAGGATGTAGCTCGCTCCCAGATCCTGGGTGATCCAGCGCCAGCGCTCGAGGTTGGCCCGGACCTGAGCCGCCCGCGCGGAGGCGGGGACGTTCAGAGCAGCCGCGGTCGCCGGGCCGACGGCACCATCGGGCTCGAGGCCGTGGCGGCTCTGAAAGGCCTTCACCGCGGTTTGGAGGTCTTCGTCGAACGCGGAACGGTCGCCGCCTTCGGTCCGGGCGAGGTCCCCCCTCGCTTCAAGAGACCGCCTGAGGGCTTCGACCCTTTCGTCGCGGACGCCTTTCTCGAGCTTCGGGCCCGGGGGGAGCTCCGGCCATCCCCCCTTTTCGGCGACGGCCCGGAGGTCCGCGTAGACCTCTTTCAAGCCCTTGTACACGGCGTGCTGCGGCCGGAAGGATTCTAGGGCCGCGGCTATGTCCTTGTCCGCTAGACCCTTTTCAAGTGCCGCGGCGAGGTCCTCGATGCGGCCCGTAATGGACCACTCAGACTGAACCGTCTCCGGATCGACCTGGCCGTGGACGAGGTGCGATCCGCAGAGGAAGAAGGCATCGGTGAGGAGCATTTCCAAGTCACCCAGCGTATCGGGTCCGATCTTGTTGCGCTTCTTTTCCCGGCTTGCGCGGATCTCGGCGATCAGAGTTTCGATGGCCGCCAGATGATAATTCCCGGGGTCCAGTCCGTCCTCGTCGACGAGACGAAGGGCGTCAAGAAAGGACGCGGCATCGGCCAGGGTGAGGCCCTCGTCGATCCAGGCCGGGCGGAAATCCCGGGTCCTGTAGAACGACGGGAGGACGTCCGAGCCGCAGATCTGGTCATATCGGCAATAGATCGGCCCTCCCGCTTCGGCCGGACCGATCCGGGCTTCGAGGACCTCCCGGGTGGCCTCGACGGGCGAGACCGGCGGGGGCCCGCAGGCGGGAACCAAGGCCACCGCGCAGAGGAGCGCGCCCAACCCGGTCATCGCGGCCTTCCGTCCGAGCGTCATCCGGATCCCTCTTCTCTCAATGATTATACCCCTCGCTTCCCGCCGGACAGGACGAATTGCCGGGGAACAGGACCGTCCGCCGTTATGGCGCGGCCGGCCGCGGGGGCTCGGGGGCTCAGACTTCCTCCCTTTCCGGCTTGAGATCCCCCTCCTCGACGTCGTATGCCTGCTCCTTCAGCCGTTCGCGCACGACGCGCTTCTGACCTTCCAGCTCCTCCAGGGCTTCCGCGATCCGCTCCTTTCGGGAAAGGTTGTCCTTCCTCTGCTCCATCGTCATTTTCTCCCCGTACAGGTCCGCGGACAAGGCTTCCGATTCCCCCTCCAATCCCTCGATCCTCTCCTCGATCTTCTCCTCGATGTCCAACAGCTCTTCGATGCTCAGGTCCTCGTTGTCGAGCTCTCCGATCCGGGCGCCCTCGTCCCCGTTTTCCATGCCGGTTTCGTCGTCTTTCATGATCTTCTCCTGCCTGTTGGAACAGCAAGTTTCATGCCGCGGGGCGCCGGGAGGCGCTGCCGAAACTCAGAACATATAGGCGAACTTGAGGAACAGGGTATTCCCCTGGTTCCCGCGGACGCCGAAGCGGGCCGTGCCTTTCTGGAAGGCGATCTGGACCAGGCCGAACGGCGGCTGGAAGCGCCAGACGAAAAGGACCTGGATATTGTGCTTGTCGATGGACGTATTCGTCTGAAAGAAGACCTTGAGGAAGAGGTCCTTGGAGAAATAGCTCGTTGCCCGGACGACGTGGATCCAGGTGCTCTCCCTTTCCGGGTCCGGCTCGAAGACCAGCCTCTCCAAGCTGTACTCGAGGCTCAAGCTCCTGGCGAGCATGTAGGTCACGCCGCCTTCGAACAGCCGGAAGTCCCGGTCGAAATTCCTGCCGAAGGAATAGGAGGCCCTGGCGGACTGCCACTCGCGCTCGTTGTAGCTCAGGGAAAGTTCGGTCGCGTCGTTCCGGAAACCCTTTTCGTACAGCTTGTATTCCTGGGTGTGGTCGAGGCCAAGGCTGAACTTGTTCCTGAGGTCGAACTTGAGCTCCTGATCGATCTGCCAGCTCCGCAGGCTTCGGTCGAAGCCCCAGTAGACGTTGTAGTTGGATTCGTAGCCGATCCGCTCGATTGGCCCCTTCCGAAGCCAGAAGGTCTTGCTCAGGGCCGAATCCAGCTCCCGCCGGTCGTCGTCCTGGACGAACCCCACGGCGTTGGCGTTGTCGCCGAATCTCTGGCCGAGCTGACTGTAACGGACATGGAAGTGGGCTGTGGCCGAATCGTAGCTCGGCCGCACGAAGAAGGCGAAATCCTCTTTGACTTTGTCCCCGTAGCTCAGGGCGAGTTGGCCGGTGAAATGGAGCTTGTCGGAGAAATTGAGGCTGGCATCCATTCCTGCGGTGCCCCGGCTCCGCCCGTTCTCCAGGCGGTTCGCGGCGAGAAAACCGACGCTCGAAGATCTCATGACATCGGCCTTCACCCGGACCACGCTGAAGTTCGCCGGGTCGAGGCCGAGGGCGTCGTCCTTTTTCGTTTGGGCGCTCAGCCCCGAGAATTCAAAGCGCCCGGACTTGCCATACAGCTTGACCCCGGCGTCGATATCGGCGATCCGTCGGGAGTAGAAGAGATTGATCCTTTGTTCGTAGATCTCGGAGCCTTCCTGGAAGAAGTTGCGCTTCTCCGGAAGGTCGAGCTCGAACCGGGTGAGGTTGACCTGCTCCTGGTCCGCTTCGACCGTGGCGAAGTCGGGATTGACGGTCAGGTTGCCCGACACCAGCTGTGAGAAGGCATAGCGGGCGTCCAGCCCGACCTCAAACTCGGGGGCTTTCCCTTCCTCGAGCTTGGCGATGACGTGAGGGATGACCTGGTATTTCTTTCCGACCTTCTCCAGGTCCATTCCCTTGAGCGCTCCGAATCGGGAGACCCTCCCCGGCTTATCGAGCGGCCCGGTCCAGTAGCTCTTTTCGAGGGCCCGGGGCAGTGCCCGGCCGGCCTGGAACCCCCAGGTCCTGTCCCGGTCGGGATCGAACTTGAGGCTCTCGAGCTCCACCGCGATCTCCGCGCTCCAGCCGAAGTCGGTCCTCCGACCGGCGGAGAGCCACACTCCGTCCCAAGTCGGGTCGCTCGTGTTCCCGTCGTCGACGATGCGGCCGTCGTACTGGGTCCCGAGGATATTGGTTATGAAAACATAGCAGGTGCGCCGATCGTCGAAGGTATCGAGGCCGACGGCCACGGCGTCATCCGCCTCGATGTCCGCGTCGCGCCGGGTCACGCGGCTAACGATCTTCCCCGGCTCGGCGTCGTAACAAAGGAACCCGAAATAGATATAGCGGCGGTCATAGAGCACCTTGACCGCGGTCCGGACCGAGGCCGGATCCCCGCGGTTCGGCTGGAACTGGATGAAGTCCGTAAGCTCGCCGGCTTTCTGCCAGGCCGGCTCGTCGAGCGCGCCGTCCACGGCGATGGCCTCTTCGATCCTGAGCGGCGAGGCCTCTTTCGCGCGCTCCTGGGCGAACGCCGGGGACAGCGCCCCCGCCAAGACCATGAAAGCGATCGCCCTTTTCATGATGGCGATATATAGCACTTTGCGGGGGAGGTGTAAACCTCGGGAGGGCCGGGGGTGACGACCGTTCCGGACACGGAAGAGGGACGGAAGACTAAAGTGCGGGTGCCTTCCTCAGGAGCACGGCGCGGCTGAGGCGGACCGATACAGGGCCGGCCGATACGAATCCCGATCTCAGGGCGGCGCCGGCAATGGCCGTGAACGATCGGGCGCCGACATGAAGGCGCGGCTCGACCAGGAGGAGGGCCCCTCCCGGCGCGAGACTCGCCAGGATCTCCGCAAACAGCCTTTCCCTGTCCGGCACTTCATGCGCCATCCAGAAGGCCAGGGCGAAATCCACGCGGTCCGAGGGGAGATCGAGCCCGCCGGACCGGGCGAGATGCAGGCGCACCCGCTCCGAAAGACCCGCCTTTTCCACCCGTATCCGGACCCGTTCGAGCATCCATTCCTGGATGTCCGTCGCGATGACCCGGCCGCTTCCGCCGACGAGCCTGGCCATCGCCGCCGTGAAATGGCCGGGCCCGCACCCGACGTCCAGGACCGTGTCGCCCTCCTTGATGAAGGGTCGCAGGATCCTTTCGGGGTCCTGAGTGAGGCTCCGGATGGGGTTGATGAGCGTCCAGGACAGCCACGGCGGGCAGACAAGCATGAGGGGATGATGGCCCCGGGCCCGGCGGAAGTCAAGCCGCTTCGAAGGACCCGGCGGGCCGCATCCGGTTTGACCGTCCGCCGGATTCCTGTTAACGTAACCGCGTGCTCTTCAACCGGCATCCGGAGGCGAGCGTGAAACGATCTTCCCGGCTTTTCCCCGTCATCCTCTTTTCCGTCGCGGCCCTCGTTTCCTGCGGAGGCCGGGACGGAACGGCGGCGTTCGACAAGGCCGTCGACCGGCTGTTCGCGGACGGCACCCCGCAGGCGCTCGTCGAATATTTCTGCTCTCTCGGCACGAATCCCGACCTGGGGTTCCGCTGGGCCGGGACCACGGCCGAGCGCGCCGTCGGCGAGCGCGTGGCGGCCGAGATGCGGGCCATGGGCCTCGCGAACGTCCGGCTCGAGCCCATCCCCGTGGACGTCTTCGAATTCGAGAAGGCGAGCGTTTCCGTCGGCGACCGGACGATGATCGCCTCGACCATCGCGGGCGCCCGCCCGACCCCTGACGCGGGCATCACGGCCCCTGTCGTCTACGTCAAGGCCGGGACGGCGGCCGATTTCGACGCCGCGGGCGACGTCTCCGGCAAGCTCGTCCTCGTCGATATGCGGTTGAGCTCGTGGTGGTTTTTCTGGCCGGCCTTCGAGGCCGGATATCGCGGCGCGGCCGGTGTCATCTGCACGTACTCCCCCGAGGATACGAAATACTTTTCCTTCGACGACGGGACCTTGGGCAGTTTCGACGGCCAATACGACCTCGACGCGCCGCCGTGGACTTACATCGCCCGGGGTGACGGCGAATGGCTCAAGGCGCGGCTCGCGGCCGGTCCCGTGACGGCGACCCTGCTCCTCAGGGAAAAGATCACGCTCGAGGGTGACGGAGGGGTCGCCTACAATGTGGTTGGCGAGCTCCCCGGCGAGCGCGGCGACGGGCAGATGGTCGTCTTCGCGGCGCATCAGGATGCCCATTTCCGTGCCGGCGTCGACGATACCGGCGCGCTCGCGAACATGCTGGCCGTGGCCAAGGCGATGCTCGTCTCGGGGCATCGCCCGAAGAGCACAGTCGTGTTCCTCGCGACGGCCGCCGAGGAATTCGGCTGGACGAATTCCTATTACGATTGGCTTGCCGGCGCCTGGTGGGCGGTCACCCGCGCCCATCCGGATTGGCCCGGCAAGGTCCGCGGGATGATCAACTTCGAGAGCATGGCTCTGAAAGGCACGGCGCTTTCCGTGCGCACGATGCCGGAGCTCGAGCCCTGGCTCAGGAAGCTCGCCGCGCGGAACGCGAACCTCCTGCCCGACGGCTTCGAGATCATCCTCCCGGTCAGCTGTTGGAACGACCAGTGGCCCTTCACCGCTTCCGGGGTCCCCAGCATGAAGTTCGATACGACCGACGAGGCTTACGACAGGCTCTATCATTCGAACCGCGAGACCGCCGCGCTCGTGGATGCGGGACACCTGGCACGGCTCGCCAAGCTTGCCTTCCGCATGGCCGGAGATCTGGACCGCGGGCTCCTGCCCTACAGTATGAAGGCCAAGGCCGACGATATCGGCGCCGCCGTGAAGCCCGACGCGCTTCGCGCCGCGGGCGTAGATGCCGCCCTTGTTTCCCGGCTCTCCGCGGCCGTCTCGGGCTTCAAAGCCGCCGCGGCCGCCTTTGAAGCGGCATCCGCATCGATCCCCGCCGCCGGGGTCGAGGACGCGAATCGGGCCCTCCTCGAGGCCGAGAGGATGCTGAACGCCGGGTTGACCTGTCTTTCGCCCGCGGCCGACGACGCCACGGTCTATCCGCATCAGCCGCTTCTCGAGGAGACCCAGGGTTTGAGCAAGGCCCTGGCCGCCCTGGGCGCCGCGGAGCCCGATCGCGCGGCGGCCCTCGAGGCCCTGGCCGGAACGGGCATGACGCGCTGGGGGCGCCTCTTCAGCTATCCCGTGTACAGGAAACAGCTCGCGCGGCTTACGCCGGGCTTCCCGAGACTGGGTTTCGGGGAGCTGGGCCGTCTTCCCGAGCCGCTCGATATCATGCCCCAATACCGGAAGATAGAATCCGGCGATGCGGCAGGAGCCGTTCCCGGTCTCGAGTCCGCTCTCCGCGCACGGCGCGTCCTTCTCGACGAGAGACTGGCCGAAATGGCGGACCTGCTCGAGCGGACGAGCGCCGTCCTCCGGCCCCTCGCGCGTTCTTGACTCCCGATCGGAGGGGAAGATATAGTCGGCGTGTGAAGCGGCTGTATTGGTCGGCGTACGTCGGCCTTCATTATCTGGCCCAGAGGGGCTATCCGTTCCGGTCTCCGGACGAGATCCGCGGCGACCAGGCGCGGCGCCTCCGGCGGATCCTCCGTCATGCCGTCCGCTTCGTCCCGTATTATCGCGAGACGCTTCGGCGGCTGGGCCTGACCCCCAAAGATTTCCGGAGCGCCGAGGACCTGGCCCGGCTCCCCGTCCTCGAGCGCCGCGACATCCAAACCGACCCCGAGCGTTTCCACTCCTCGGCGTTCCGTCGCCGGACCTGCTTCACGATCCTCTCTGGCGGCAGCACGGGCGCTCCCATCGCCGCCCGGCACGAGCTCGGGGCCATGCTCCAGACCGCCGTGCACGGCCAGCGCTACCAGGGGGCCCTGGCGGAAGCGTCGCCCGTCAAGGGCCGTGGAAGAGCGCGCGAGGCCTGGATCTTTCCGAGCCTCCGCGCGAACGTCCACATTTATCGCCTTGCGTGGCGGAAGTACACTCTGCTCGACCGCAGGCCGTTTGCCTCCAGGCTGTACGTGAGCATGATCGATCCGCTGGAAAAGGCCGTCTCGCTCATCAATGAATATAAGCCGGAACGTCATCCACGCATATGGTTCCTACCTCGAAGAGCTGTTCGCGCACCTTCAAGCGACGGGATCGCCCTTTCACCGGGTCCGGGCCGCCGGGTTCGGCGCCGACGGACTCTCGGACGAGGCCCGGAGCCTGATGATGGACGGATACGGCATCCCCGCCTTCAGCATCTACGCATCCGTCGAGGCGCCGTCCATAGGCTTTGAATGCAAAGAGCACCGCGGGATCCATATCAACGAGGACATCTATCCCGTGCGCGTCGTGGACGGCTCCGGCCGGTCCCTCCCTCCGGGAGAGCGAGGGGAGGTCATCGTCTCCAACCTCGTCAACCGGGCCATGGTCCTGCTGAACTACAGGCTCGGCGACCTGGCCGCTCTGCTTCCCGGCCTCTGCTCCTGCGGGCGCTCCCTGCCGATGATGTCATACCCGGAAGGCCGCCGGGACGACTGGCTCGAGCTCCCTTCCGGCCGGCCTCTCACACCTTTCGCCGTCGGTCATCTCCTCAGGGACGAGCGTGGGGTCCTTCAGTATCAGCTCGTGCAGGAAGCCCCGCTATCGTTCCGCATCTCACTGGTCGTCAAGGGACCCTTCGACCTCCCGGGATTCGAAGCGCGGGCGGCCGCCAAGCTTGCGGGCCTGTTCGGAGAGGGCGTCTCCCTCCGCGCCTCCGTCGTCTCCTCCATCCCCAGAACGGCTTCGGGAAAGGTCCGGCCGATCATCTCGATGAGGGAGAGGCGGGGCCCCGGCGCCGGAGGAACGGGCCAGGTTCCTTGACACCGTCTCGCGGCGGACGATATCATTGAAAACCGCCATGCGAAGAAATTCGTCAGGTCGATTCCCAAGGGGCGCAGGAGCCGTCATTCCGATGTCCCTCCTTGCGGCACTGCTATCAGGTCCCGTTTTCGGGCAGAATGCCGCCGCCGGAACACCGGCCGTCCCGGATGTCCGTGCGCCCGCGGCGGTCGCCCAGGCGCTCGTCGACGCCTTCAATGCGCATGACGTCGAAGGCGTCCTGGCCATGTACGCGTCGGATTGCGTCGCCCGGAGGCTCCCCGGCGGCGAGGCGTTCCTCCGCGGCAAGGCGGCCGTCCGGGCGAAATTCGTCGCGCTTTTCGAGAAGAATCCCGAGGTCCGGATCGAGATCGCCGGGCGGCTCACCCACGGGTCTTATGTGATCGACCGGGAGAAGATCACGGGCCTCGCGGGCGGCGCGGGGCCGTCGTACGGGGTCGTCATTTATGAGATCGAGGACGGAGCGATCCGGAACGAGTGGTACCTGCCCAAGACCTCGACGCCCGATTGACAGGCGGCTCGCCCCAGGCAGGGCCCCTTTCCATGTTGACGCGGCTTCCCGTTCTTGTTAATCTTTCGCCGTCTTCTTACGTATATTGAGTATATATCGATGGAGCCGCTGTGAACTGCCCCAAATGCCGCCTCGATAATCCCGAGAGCGCGCGTTTTTGCGCGGATTGCGGGGCCCCGCTCCGCGATACCCCGGGAACTCCCGCCCAGACCATGACCCTCGAGACCCCCAGGGAAGAGCTGGCCACCGGCTCGACGTTCGCCGGACGGTACCAGATCATCGAGGAGCTCGGCAGGGGCGGGATGGGGCACGTCTACAAGGTTTACGACCGGGAGGTCAACGCCAAGATCGCCCTGAAGCTCATCAAGCCCGAGGTCGCGGCCGACCGGGGGACCATCGAGCGGTTCCGCAACGAGCTGCGCATGGCCCGGGACATCTCCCACAAGCACATCTGCCGGATGTACGACCTGGGGCGCGAAGGCCGCCTCTATTACATCACCATGGAATACGTCCCCGGCGAGGACCTCAAGGCGATGATCCGGATGTCCGGGCGCCTGGGGATCGGGACCGCCGTCACCCTCGCCCGCCAGCTCTGCGAGGGCCTGGCCGAAGCGCACCGCCGCGGCATCGTCCACCGGGACCTCAAGCCGAGCAACGTCATGATCGATCGCGACGGCCAGGTCCGCATCCTGGACTTCGGCATCGCCCGTTCGATACGGACGAAAGGGCTGACCGAGGCCGGGGTCATCATCGGGACGCCGGAATACATGTCCCCTGAGCAGGTGGAGGGAGGGGAGGTCGATGCCCGCTCGGACCTCTATTCCCTGGGCATCATCCTTTATGAGTGCCTCGTCGGCCGCGTCCCGTTCGAAGGGGAGACTCCTTTCTCCGTCGGCGTCAAGCAGAAGACCGAAACGCCGGACAATCCCCGCGAGCTCAATCCCGATATCCCGGAGGACCTGGGCCGCCTGGTGCTCAAGTGCCTGGAAAAGGACCCGGACAAGCGATACCGGACGGCCGAAGAGCTCGGGGCCGAGCTCGAGCGGATCGCGAAGCGCATTCCCACGACCGAGCGGCTCCTCCCCCGGCGCAAGCCGTCGACGGCCCGGAGAGCGACCCGAGGCTCCGGCCTGAAAAGGGCCCGCGTCCCGGCCATCCTCATCGGGGTCGCGGCCCTGGCCGTCGCGGGCTGGTTCTTCGTTCTCAAGAAGGGCGCGCCTTCGCCTCCCCCGCACCGCCATTCCGTCGCCGTCATGACGTTCGAGAACCAGACGGGGGACAAGTCCTATGATTACCTCGGGAAGGCCATCCCCAACCTGCTCATCACGAGCCTCGAGCAGTCCCGGGACCTTTCGGTGATCACCTGGGAACGGATGCGGGACCTCCTCAAGCAGATGGGCCGGGACGAGGCGTCGGTGATCGACGCGGACCTGGGATTCGAGCTTTGCCGCCGGGAGGGCGTCGCGACCATCGTCCTGGGAAGCTACGTCAAGGCCGGCGACATGTTCGCCACGGACGTCAAGGTCCTGGACGTCGAAAGCAAGCGCCTCCTGAAGAGCGCCGGCTCGAGAGGCGACGGGCTCCGGAGCATCCTCGACCGGCAGATCGGCGAGCTCAGCCGCGAGATCGTCCGGGGCGTGGGCCTCTCGGGCCCGAAGGTCGCGGCCAGGGGCGCGGCGATCGCCGAGCGGACAACGTCTTCGATGAAAGCGTACGACCTCTACCTGAAGGGCACGGAGCTGTTCGAACGATTCTATTATGGCCCGGCCCTGGAGGCCCTCGAGCAGGCTGTCGAGCTCGACCCCGAATTCGCCGTCGCCTACCTCGGCCTGGCCCGCGTTCACAGCGCCACGGGGGATCCGCCCGCGATGGAAAAGGCTTACCGGAAAGCCAAGGCCCTTTCGGGGCGGAGCCCCGAGAAGGAGCGCCTCTATATTGAAGCGGCCTATGCCGGGGCCATCGAACATGATCCCGAGAAGGCCCTCCGGACCTTCAAAGAGATCGTCGTCAAGTACCCCAAGGAGAAGATCGTCCGCTTCGAGCTGGGCCAGTTGTACCGGAAGAAGATGCAGTACGCCCCGGCGGTCGAGCAGTTCCAGGAAGCCGTGGCCCTCGACCCGAAATACGGGTACGCCCTGAACATGCTCGCCTATACGTTCGCCGACATGGGCGAATACGCCAAGGCCGTCGAGACATTCAAGAAGTACGCCGTTGCGTTCCCCGGAGACGCGAATCCCCTCGATTCCCTGGCCGAGACCTATTTCCGGATGGGGGAGCTGGAAAAGTCGGTCGACTATTATAAGGAAGCGCTCGCGATCGCGCCGGATTTCTCCGCGTCGCTCTGGGGGCTCGCCTATCTTCGAGCGCTCCGCGAGGAATATCCGGAAGCGCTGAAGGCCGTGGACGAATATATCGCCGGGGCCCCGTCGGTGGGCATGAAGGGCAAGGGGACTTTCGGGAAGGCTTACCTTCTCATGTGGACGGGCCGCATGACAGAAGCGATCTCCGAGCTCGAGAGAATGGAGAGCCTGTCGGGCTCCCTGGGATACGTCGACGGCCAGGCCTCGTCGCAATACCTTATGGGATGCGTCCGGCTCCGGCAGAGACAATTCGATGCGGCGCGGGCCGGGTTCGACCGTTGGAACAGCGGGACGAAAGGTCCTTCCCCCGCCAAGGACAAGGGAGGGGAAGCTCTTTATCATCTCCTGATGGCGTCCGTCGATCTTGCCCAGGGCCGCCCGAAGGAAGCGCGCTCGCGGTTGACCGCGTTCGGGACCGTTCACTCCGGGGCCTCGGACTTCATGAAGCCGGCCATGGGAGTCCTTCATGACCGCCTCCAGGGCGAGGTTCTCCTTGCCGAAGGCGCCGCGGACAAGGCCGTTGCCGTCCTCGAGAAGATCGCCCCCCCCGGCATGCCCCCGGCCATGCAGGACATCCTGTCCCTTTATAATTCGCCATTCCCTAAAGATACCCTGGCCCGCGCCTACCTGGCGCAGGGGGCGCTCGACAAGGCCGTCGCGGAATATGAACGGCTCGCGACGTTCGATCCGAAGGATCCCGACCGGTCGCTCATCGATCCGCTGTCCCATTACCGGCTGGCAAAGCTCTACGAGCGAAAGGGCCTGACCGCGAAGGCGGTCGAGAGATACCACCGCTTCCTCTTCCTCTGGGAGGGCGCCGACAAGGACCTCCCCGAGTACGCCGACGCCGCGAAGCGCGCCGCCGCCCTGAATTAGATCCTCCGTCCGTGGGCGCACGCATTTTTTTTTGTTGTTTTCTTGACGCGGCTTTTGTGGTATCCTATTCCGGAATCCCCCGGTTCGGGGGCGCGGGTCGGATAAAGGCTTAGAGGGCAGAGGCCCTGACAGGCGACATACTCCTCTCCTTTATTGCGATCGAATTTTGATTTCGGGACGACGCGGGAGCCCCCCGCGCGGACCCATCGTCGGAGGAGACGAGTATGAACATCTACGTCGGCAACCTTTCTTTCCAGGCCACCGAGGACGACCTCCGGGCCGCCTTCCAGGCGTTCGGGACGGTCGACAAGGCCGCCATCATCACGGACAAGATGACCGGTCAGCCCCGCGGCTTCGGCTTCGTCGAGATGCCGAACAAGGACGAGGCGGTCAAGGCCATCAGCGGGCTCAACGGCAAGGACCTCAAGGGGCGCAGCCTCAAGGTCAACGAAGCCCAGCCCCGCCCTGCGGGCGGCGGCGGCGGCGCGAGCCGTGGCGGTTTCGGCGGCGGCGGCCGCGGCCGCTTCTGATCGCTGTTCTGAACTAGCGATCAGTTCCCTTTGGAGATTTGGGGCGGATTGCCCGGGTAGGGTAGTCCGCCCTTCCTTTATCGGAGACACGTTCCTCTAGTCCCCCTTGAATTCCAAGGGGGTAGGGGGATTAAGATCCGATGAACTCGAACCGTGTCTCCGATCGATCTTTCCGGAGACACGTTCCTCCAGTCCCCCTTGAATTCCAAGGGGGTAGTGGGGATTAAGATCCGATGAAGCCGAACCGTGTCTCCGATCGATCTTCCGGAGACGCGTTCCTCCAGTCCCCCTGGTTCACTTTTCTTGCCTGCGCTATCTAAGCTTCTTTACCCAGGGGATATGATCCAATAACGAAGTGCCGGGTGAGAGCCCATTGAGAGACCTCTTGAGATGCGCGCCCGGAGGGAAAGCGAAAGTCCTTGACTCGATCCCGCCTCCGAGACCTATAATTCATAAAATCAAAGGAGGAACTCAATGAAAAGATGGCTATCTCTTGCATTGATCCTGGCATTC
>CAVZBY010000002.1:0-353463 GCA_963773685.1 Candidatus Aminicenantota bacterium | reverse complement strand
TATCCATGAGAATAAAATCATAATTTCGGTTAAATCGAAATTCCTCTATGGCATCTATCCCGGTGGTTTTTCGAATGAGTGTTGCACCCGTCAGCAAGAATATATGGGAAAGATAAAGAAAACTCATTTCGTCATCTTCAACAACCAGTACTTTTTTATTTTCAAGATTGAACGCTGACATTTAGAACCAATTGTTCATTTCAGCGTAAATATAGATAAAAATCGTATTTTTAAACTTGCAACCGTTTTTATGGAAAAAAATATAATTCAACGAGTTTCCCAGTTTTTTGAAAAAGATATCTGGAAGATTTCCACTAAGGATAAGCATCCTGTTTTCAATTTTCTTGTCAAACAGGGGAAAATATTATTTCTGGCCTTTAAAGGTTTCAATAAAGATAAGATACAGCTTCGTTCATCGGCGCTGTCGTTTTACACCCTGCTTTCCATTGTACCCATACTGGCCCTGATTTTTGGAATAGCAGGCGGCTTTGGTCTGCAGGATAAACTGGCCACCCTGCTTACGGAACGGTTACAGGGACAGAAGGAGATTCTTACAACAGTTCTGGGATTTGTGGACCGCTATCTGGGTCACATTAATACGGGATATATTGCAGGGATCGGTATCGTTATTTTGTTCTGGTCGGTAATGAAAGTCTTCGGCAACATCGAAAGCTCATTCAACAACATCTGGCAGGTAAAAAAATCAAGGGTGATCACCCGTCAGTTTACCGATTACATATCCCTGATGATCATTGCACCGGTATTTCTCATCATTTCCAGTAGTTTCAATGTCTCCCAGCTTGAAGTCATATCAGAGAAACTGCCTTTCCTGCATTATCTTGATTCGATTCTGAAAATTCTGATGACCTTACTCTCCTATACCCTGATCTGGTTTGTATTTACCCTGATCTATATTGTGGTTCCCAATACCAAGGTAAAGTTTGTTCCGGCATTGGCGGCAGGGATCCTTGCAGGTACATTGTTCCAATTGTTGCAATGGGGCTATGTGAATTTTCAGTCATTGCTGTCGGGTTATGGTGCAATTTATGGAACATTTGCTGCCTTACCCTTATTTATGATTTGGCTTGAATGGAGCTGGCTGATTGTTTTGTTTGGGGCTGAAGTTTCCTATGCCTATCAGAATACCGCACATTACGAACAGGAATTTGAGGAAATTAACGTCAGCCATCAACACAAGAGAGTTCTTGAATTGATGGTGATGCATAAAATTGTTAAGAACTTCTCTGATGGACACGAACCATTGAACGATACCACTATTGCGGCTGATCTCAACATACCCGTGAGAATTGTACGGGAAATTGTATTTGATCTTCTCACAGCCAGGATTATTTGTGAGACATTAACGCCCATGGTACGCGAAGTAGCATATCAGCCGGCCATTGATCCTGCAAAAATTACCATCAGTTATGTAATTGACGCTCTTGAGAAACAGGGGCAGCAGGTTCCCTTTGAAAAGGAAACCGAAGAACTTAAAAAGTTCAACCAGATCGTGAACTCTTTTTATGAGGATATCAGGAATTCCTCCAACAATACCTTATTAAAGGAAATTTAAGATTATCGCCTGACCCGTGCATTGCCTTCCCAGATGCTCCATATCTGTTCTTCGTCAGCAGGCTGTGCATAATCGGTAAGAAATGTAGTGGCCAGGGCACCGCTTGCCCATCCGAACTGCACCCATTTTTCGGGTTCCCAGTCTTTCAGTATAGCGTACAGCATGCCGCCGACAAATCCATCGCCTCCGCCGATGCGGTCGAGGACAGTAATTTCGCGCGGTTCAACCACATGCCAATTATCGCCTTCGAGCATGATAGCACCCCACATATGCTGGTTGGTATTGATAACCTGACGAAGTGTTGTAGCAAATACCGAGGCATTCGGGAATGCTTTCTTCACATTCGTGATCATACCTTTAAATCCATGAATCTTTGCCGCCAGATCTTTTCCTCCGGCTTCGGGACCTTCAATGCCCAGGCATAGCTGGAAATCTTCTTCATTGCCAACCAGAATATCGGATACCCCGGCAATTTCGGTAAAGATCTCATGAAGCTCTTTCTCCCTGTCCTTTCCAGAAGGAAGCTCGATAATTGAGATCAAAGGAAATCCGGGTGCCATGCTTTTTTGCTGCTCGTGCCAGTTCAAGGCAAAAGCGGCTGGTTTCGGCCGACAAGGCACCGATCAGTCCCGAAAGATGGATAATCTGAACACCTTCCTTGCCAAAAATCCGATCCAGGTCAAAATCCTTAACATTGAGTGTACGGCCTACTTCGCCGGCACGGTCGTTTAGTACCCGCGGACCGCGGGAACCATATCCGCTGTCGGCAATATTGAACTGGTGGCGGTAACCCCAGGGATCGCCCTGCGGGACTTCAATTCCTTCGTATGGATATGACGGCCGGCAAGATTGCTTTTTATAAATTGGGCTATCGGACTATCCTTGACAAAAGTGGTGAGTACCTTAACAGGAAGTCCCAGGTAGGAAGAAATACTGGCAACATTGGTTTCTGCACTGGTGGCCTGCATGGAATACATGTCGCTGCTTTGCACAGGTTGCCCGTTTACCGGTGTTAAACGGATTCCCATGCTGGTAGGGACCAATAGCGACCAGGTAAAGTCCTTTTTAAGTTCTATTTTCATGATAGTGTGATGGGGTTGATATGGTTTCAAAGATAAAATTTTTCTGTCACTTTCTTTCGTCACAGTAAGTAGCTCCGCATATGTCATAGTTACCTTTCATCTTGTCTTCAAATCATGGTCTTCCTGTTCGGGCAGATTATTCGCGCCCACAGGCCGACAAAGTCCTGCTCATGAACATGTTAGCTTCCGACCGTAGGAACCGGTCATCGCGATGACGGCTTTGATTAAGAACTGCCGTAAATCGAAGCACCGTGGGGTGGCCGTGACAAAACGCGGAGCCGGTGTGGCTGTGAATGTCGCAAGGCTTGGAATTTCAATAAAGGAGCTTGCGACACTTTATTAGAAATTCCTGCCTTGCGGCAGAGAGCGCTGGCGAGTCGTTTTGTCTTGACTTTTCTTGCTTCGTTCTTTGTGTCAAGACAAAGAATGAAGTGGGGTATGGGGCAAAGCCCCTTTTTGAACTCGTGATGAACGTAAGGTTGGGAGTTGGATTTTTGGGATTTTCAGGTTTTACCTTAACTTTAATCCCCTATTCCATATTAACTTTATGAAAAATTGTATACTATTTTCCGCACTGATCCTGATGAGCCTTATGAACGGATGTTCCACTAACGAGCAAAATAAAGAACAAACTGAAAATGCTGATTTCAGCAACCGGTTATCCTCTGAAGAAATAAAAAATGCCCGGCTTACCCCGGAAATATTGTGGAAGATGGGTCGCCTTGGCGAAATGCAATTATCACCCGACGGTTCTGCCCTAATATATACGGTGAAAAGATTTGATATCCGCACCGATAAAAACCATGCCTGGATCTTTTCAGTTCCGGTGACCGGCGGAACACCCGTGAATCTTACCGAAGACATTGCTTCGTGTTCCAATCCCCGGTGGATTGATAACAAAAATATTGCCTTTCTATGTAAAATGAACGACCAGATGGTCATCTGGACCATGCAGGCTGACGGTTCAGATAAACAGGTTGCATCCTTAGTACCCGGGGACATCAACGGTTTTGAATTTGCATCGGACGGAAAAAAACTATTTTACCTGCAGGATGTTAAGATGGACCCTGCAACCACCGACCGTTATCCCGATCTGCCTCTCGCCAAAGGAATGGTTATTGAAGACATGATGTACCGTCATTGGGATTCATGGAACGATTATTCCTACAGTCACATTTTCATATCCGAAATGATCAACGGTAAGATTGAAGCAGGAAAGGATATCATGAAGGATGAACCGTTTGACGCACCGTTGCCCCCTTACTTCGACATCAGGGATATAGCATGGAACCCTGATGGAAGCATGCTGGCATATGCCAGTAAAAAACTGCGCGGAAGAGAATTTTCAGAAAGCACCAATTCAGATATCTATCTGTATGATAACAATGGGAATACAAAGAATATCACAGAAGGAATGCCTGGTTACGACCGCTACCCTGTTTTTTCACCCGACGGTCACCAACTTGCTTTTATGAGCATGGAAACCCCCGGATATGAAGCGGATAAGGAGCGATTGTTTGTATATGACCTCAGGGACGAGAACAAAACGTACCTCACTGAAAATCTCGATCAGAATGCCGCACATTTTGTGTGGAGCGAAGACAGTAAAAAAATCGAATTTATCAGCGGAGTGAAGGCAACCTACCAGGTTTTTGAATGCACTTTGGAAACCAGAACCATCAGGCAGGTAACCAAAGGTATGCATGATTATACCGACCTCGCCCTGCAGGGTGGTAACCTCGTAGCAACAAAAGCCAGTATGTCTATACCTGCAGAAATCTACAAGATAGATTCGGCAACTGGCTCCGATGTACAACTTACGTTTACCAACAAGAATATTTATGATGTTATCCGGATCGGAAAAGTTGAAGAAAGATGGGTAAAAACCACTGACGGAAAGCAGATGCTGGTATGGATCATTTTTCCACCTGATTTCGATCCCGGTAAAAAATATCCGGCGTTGCTTTATTGTCCCGGGCTTGTTTCTGATAGATCATCCAGATCGCGTCCCCGTCGATGAGCCCGCAGTGGACGGTGACGTTATGGGTATCGGAGGCATCGTCGACGAGCGGCTTGATGATCTGGAGCAGATTGAAGCTCTTGGTGATGGTATAGCTCAGATAGACGGCCTTGGGGCCGATCTCCAGCAGTTTCGTCTGCGGGTCCTTCTTCAGATAGCCGAGCTGGACCAGCGTGTTGATATAGCGGAAGGCCGAAGTCTTGTTGATGCCTATCTCCTCGGAGATCATCTTCAGGCTCAAGCGCGTCCGGCCCTGATTGAAGAGGTTCAGGATCCTCAAGCCTTTTTCGATGGTCTTGGAAAAATACGATTCTTGAGTCTCTTTCATCATCACTTCCTTCGTCGCCGGGATCGAACCATTACTTATTTAGTAATTATATATAGTTTTTAATGACAAATGCAACCCGCCGTAAGCATCTTTTTTTGGACCCCCCGCCCGGGCATCCCCTCGAGCCGGCCGTTGACAACCGACCGCCGTCGATCCTACAATCCCGGGAGGCGAAAGACGTGAAAAGGAACCTGCTTTCCATCGCCGGCTACGACCCCTCCGGAGGCGCCGGAGCCCTCCTCGACGTCCGCGTCTTCGGGGCCCTCGGTTTCCACGGGACGGCGGTCCTCACCGCCTTGACCGTCCAGAACACCGTCGAGGTCCGGAGGGTCAGTCCCGTCTCACCGCCCGGACGGTGAGCGCCCAGTATCTGGCGCTGACCGCCGACATGACGTCTTCCGGCATCAAGGTCGGCATGCTCGGCTCGTGCGCGATCGTGCCGGTGGTTGCGCGCATCCTCGTCGCGCACGCCGGGCATACCCAGGGTCATCGATCCGATCCTTCGGGCGAGCTCGGGCGCCGCTTTATTCGAAATAAGCGGCATATCCGCCCTTCTCCGTGCGGTCAGGAGCAACGCCTCCCTCATGACGCCGAACATGAGGAAGCCCCTCCTCTCCGGGTCGACCGTACGGACGCCCGCGGACATGACGGAGGCGGCCCGCAGCCATCTTCGGGCGGACGTCGGTCCCCTGCCTGGTCAAAGGGAGGGCATCTCGGAAAAGAGCGCCGTCAACATCCTCTTCGACGGACGCGCACGTCGTCTTCGGCCACGAAAAGATCGCCCGGGATGTCCACGGAACCGGATGTTTTCTGTCCTCGGCCATCCTCGCCCATCTCGCCCGCGGCCGCTCGCTTGAGAAGGCCTGCGGCCTGGCGGCCGATATGATCCATGCGGCCATCCTCGATTCCATCAGAGTCGGAAAAGGACGATACGTCTTCCGGTTCTGTTAGCCACCCCCCTTCGGAAAGGGGCGCCGATCAAGCTCCGTCGACGAGGGCATCGAACCTCGCCGGATCGATATTGCCTCCGCTCGCGATACAGACGACCGTGCGGCCTCGAAAGCGCCCCGGCTCGCAGAGGAGGGCCGCGACCGGAAGGGCGGCGGCACCCTCGATGCGCTTGCCGCAGGAAGCCGGATGGCCGCCATCGCCCCGACGATGGCGGACTCGGAGACCGTGAGGTAGTCATCGACCAGGTCCCGGCATAGGGGGAAAGTGATCGAGCCGGGCTCGATCCCTCCGGCCACGGCATCGGCGACGGTCGGGTCGCTCGGCGAAAACCGACCAGGTGCCCGGCTTCGACGGAGGCCTTCATGAACGCCGACGTATCCGGCTCCACGCCGATGATCCTCGTGCCCGGGCTCACGGCCTTGAGATAGCCGGCGATCCCGGCGATGAGTCCTCCTCCTCCGATGGCCACGAGGACGTCGTTCACACCCGGGATGTCCTCCAGCACTTCAATGCCGATCGTGCCCTGGCCTGCGATGATAGAGGGATCGTTATACGGGGAAACGAAGACCTTCGCCGCCCCCTCGGCGTATTGCCTGGCATGGACCTCGGTCTCGCCGCAATCGTCCCCGAAGGTCCGGATATCGACCCCGAGGGCCTCGATCTTGGCCCGCTTGACGGCCGCGGCGGTCCGGGGCAGGAACAGCGTCAGCTCGATCCCCTCGAGCCGGGCGGCGTGGGAGATGGCCAGACCATGATTCCCCGTGGACGCGGAGACGACTCCGCGAGACCGTTCTTCGGCCGAAAGCGAGCGCAGCTTGTTGAGCGCACCGCGCAGCTTGAAGGAGCCCGTGATCTGGTCGCTCTCCCACTTGATGAGGACCCGGGCTCCCGTCGCCCGGCCGAGCTCGTCCGAGGGTTCGAGAGGCGTGCGTCGGATATCCTTGCGGATCCGGGCATACGCCGTGAGGACGTCGTTCGGGAAATTCGATGCTCATCGTTTCGGCTCCCTTCCTTCCGGTCTCCCAGTCTATGCGGCGGCCGCGGGAAAATCAACCTCGGTGATCCGCATTCCCGACGGCCGGCCTTGTGCAAGGGCGGGGATTGTCTTAAAATGCCCTTCCATGGCGACTTACTATGTGGGCACGGCCGGCTGGAGCTATGAGGACTGGGAAGGGATCGTCTATCCGCCGCAGAAGCCCCGGGGCTTCCACCCCCTCCCGTTCCTGGCCGGGCTCCTCGACATCGTCGAGGTCAACAGCACGTTCTATCGGCCCGCGTCGGCGTCCATGGCCCTGTCCTGGCTGAGGAAGGTCGAGGCCTTTCCGAATTTCCTCTTCGCGGTCAAGCTCTCATCAGGTCTTCACCCACAAGCGGGACGCCTTCGGGCAGAAGGACGTCGACGACTTCCGGGCCGGCATCGATCCCCTGAGGCTCCGGGAGCGCCTGGCCGCCGTCCTCGTCCAATTTCCCTGGTCGTACCTCAACACGGCCGAGAACCGGGACCACCTGGCCCGGCTCTTCGCGCTTGTTCGCCGAGTATCCGCTCGCCCTCGAGGTCCGCCACGCCTCCTGGGACACGCCGGAGTTCCGCCGGTTCCTCGAGGACCACAAGGTCGCCTTCTGCAACATCGACCAGCCGGTGTTTAAGAATTCCATCAAGCCCTCCGCCGTGAGCACGAATCCCGACTTCGCCTATGTCCGCCTCCACGGTCGGAATTACAAGAATTGGTTCCGGGCAGAAGCCGGGCGCGACGACCGGTACGACTATCTCTACGACAAGGACGAGCTCCAGGAATGGATCGACCGCATCAAGCAGCTGGGGCAGAAGAGCGGCAAGATCTACGTCATCACCAACAACCACTACCGGGGCCAGGCCATGGCCAACGCCCTGCAGATCAAGAACATGCTCTCGGGCGAGAAGCTCGAGATCCCCGGGCTTCTCATCGAACGGTATCCGGCCCTCGAAGAGATCCTCAAGAGGATCCGGAAGGGTCAGAAAGATCTTTTCGAAGAACGAGGAATCATAATATGCACTGGTGGGAAAACGAATTCGCGGGTGTCAAGGAGAACCGGCTCGCGCTTGGCGGCGTCGACGCCGCCGAGCTGGCCAAGGCGCACGGCACGCCTATCTACGTTTACGGGAAACGAAGGATCCGGGCGCGCTTCGAGGAGCTCAGGGACCTGGTGGAGGGCCTGACGCCGCTCGAAACGAGGATCTGCTACGCGATGAAGGCCAATCCGAACCCGGGCATCCTGAGGACGCTGCGGGCGGCGGGGTCCTGGATCGACGCGGTCTCGCCCAACGAGGTCCGGGCCGCCATGGCCGCGGGCTTCCCGGCCGGCCGTATCCTTTACACCGGGACGAGCGTGAGCGCCGACGATCTGCGCCAGGCCTTCGCCATTCCCGGCCTGACGGTCAACATCGACGCGGCCGAACAGCTCGAGCTGATGCGCGAGGTCCGGAACGCCGGCTTCCGCGGCCGGAAGATCCGCGTCTCCGTACGCTGGAACCCCGGCATCGGACGGGGCTTCAATCCCAAGGCCGTCACCGCCGGCGAGCGGTCCACCGACGGGACGCCCATCAAGTTCGGGGTCGAGGAGCGAAAGGTCATCGACGTCTTCCTGCGGGCCAGGAAGCTGGGGTTCACGCCCGTCGGCCTGCACCAGCATCTCGGCTCCGGCTGGGTCCGCGAGGATTACCCCACGGTCCGCCGGGCCGTCGATCGCATGGTCCGCAAGGCCTCCGAGCTCCGGGCCCTCGGCTTCCGGCTCGAGTTCCTCGATTTCGGCGGCGGGTTCGGCCCCAGGTATTTCAAGAGCCAGAGCCTCTTTCCGGTCGCCGAATACTTCCGCTACGTTTGCGGAAAGGTCGGGAAGGCCGGCCTGGACGTCAGGGCCCTGGCCTTCGAGCCCGGAAAATACCTCGTCGGCGACGCCGGCGCCCTTCTCCTCGGGCGTGAACTACGTCAAGGAAAGCTACGGCAATCTCTTCGCCTGCGTCGACGGCGGGACCTTCAATACGGTGCCGCGCCCGGCGATCTACATGCAGGCGAACCACGAGATCGTCAACTGCCTGGAGATCGACGCGCCGAAAAGGCCCCGGATCACCGTGGCCGGCCACCTCTGCGAGACCGGCGACGTCTTCGGCAAGGAAAGGCTCTTGCCCCTGCCGAAGAAGGGCGGGCTCCTGGCCGTCCTGTGCGCCGGCGCCTACTGCCGGAGCATGGCCTCGAACTTCAACCTGCGGGACATCCCCAAGGAGGTCCTGGTCTGAGCATACGCATCATCGACCTGCGGCAGGAGGACGTGGAGCCCTATTGCCTCTGCCTCGAAGACTGGTCCCCCGAAATCCGGGAGGCCGGAGGCCACAAGCGGGCCTGGTACGAGAGGATGAAGGACAGGGGCCTGAGGGTCAAGCTCGCCCTCGACGACGCCGGGACGATCGGCGGGATGATCCAATACCTGCCGGTCGAACTTTCTTTCGTCGAAGGCCGTGACCTGTATTTCGTCAATTGCATCTGGGTCCATGGCCATAAGGAAGGCCGCGGCGATTTCCGGAAGAAAGGCATGGGAAAGGCCCTCCTCGAAGCCGCCGAAAACGATGCCCGGGCCCTCGGGGCGGCGGGAATCGCCGCTTGGGGGATGGCTCTCCCCGTTTTCATGAGGGCTTCCTGGTTCCGGAAGCACGGCTATAAGAAAGCGGACAGCATGGGCATGCAGGTCCTCCTCTGGAAGCCCTTCCGGGACGACGCCGTCGCGCCGAAATGGATCCGGGAGAAGAAGCGGCCGGAGCCGGGCGAGGGAAAGGTGAACGTGACGGCGTTCCTCAACGGATGGTGTCCGGCCATGAACATGACCTTCGAGCGGGCGAAGCGCGCCGCCGCCGAATTCGGCGATCGGGTGGACTTCCGCGCCGTCGACACCTTCGACCGCGAAACCTTCCTCGAATGGGGCGTCTCGGACGCGCTGTTCATAGACGGGAAGCCCCTCCGGACCGGCCCCCCGCCCTCTTATGAGAAGATCCGCAAGCGGATCGCCCGCCGGGTGAAGAGAGCCGGAGCCTAAAGCACGACCTCGAGCCGGGTGAAGATGACCGGCTCCGGCTGGGGGACGCATTCATTGTCGCCCATCCTGTCCTCGATATGGACCCGGATGGCCTCCCGTATGGCCCGCATGACCTCTCCGCGGCTCTTCCCGGTCGTGTAGCACCCGGGCAGGGCCGGACACGAGGCATAGAATCCCCCTTGCTCCCTCTCCACCACCACCGAGAACTTGTATCGTTTCATCGGCTTTCCTCCATCGGATATCCGGATTCAAAGCGCAGGCTAAAGCCTGCGGCTACAGTTCCGTCCCGTGCCGCCTATCCCGCTCAGCATCATCTCCTTGTCGCATTTCACTCTTACGGAAACATTCTTCATCGAGCCTCTTGTCTCGCCTGTCTCGCTCGTCCCGCTTGTCTCGCTCTACTATCAGAACGTCCTCAGAAAACTGCAGTTGTGGATCTTGACGGCGCCGCCGCCGTTGCGCACTTCGCCTCTCAGGCAACAGACGGGAGGCGTGCCGAAGGTCAGGCCTCTCGTCTCCCCGATGCCCTCGAGGAGCCCCGTCTCGTCCTCGAACAGGAAGAAATACCGGCTCCCGCCCTTGAGCGGGATCTGCCGGGCGTCCACCACCCGCACCACGAGCTCGACGACCGTCCCGGCCCGGGCCTTGAGGTCCCGGATGCGGAGCGGCGGCCGCTTCCCGCCGTAGAGGGCGAGCGGATCGCCCGCCGGGCTGAAGCCGAGCGATTCGTAGAGCATCCGCTCCTTCTCCGAGGCGTCGATGTCCGCCACCCGGTCCATGTCCTCGAGCCCCTGGAAGTAGCGCAGGACCTGGCGCGTCCGGCGCGGCTCGAGCCCGTCGAAGACGCCGGCCCGGATGAGCGCCAGGAGCTCGCTCTTGGCCAGGGGCACGCGCCGAAGGAAGTCCTCGACCGACGGGAACTCCCCGCCCTCCGCCCGCTCCTCGAGGACCTTCGCGACGGCCTTGAGCCCCAGCCCCTTGATGGACCCGAAGCCGACGCGGATGGCCCCGCCCTCGACCGCGAAGCCGCGGCCGCTCCGGTTCGCGTCCGGCCCGAGGATCGCGATCCCCTGCCGCTTGGCCTCCTCGACGTATTCCTCGAGGTCGTAATAGCCGCCGCCGGCGTTGAGCACGGCCGCGAGGTAGGGCACGGTGTGGTGGGCCTTGAGGTAAGCGGCCTGGTAGGCCATGGCGGCGTAGGAGGCGCTGTGGGCCTTGTTGAAGGCGTAGGAGGAGAATTTCTCCATGGTCTTCCAGAGCTTGTCCACCTCGCCCTCCGCGTAGCCGCGCTCCTTCGCCTCGCGGAAGAAGCGTCCCCGGAGGTCCGGGTCGCCGCCCTTCTTTCGGAAGCTCCGCCGGAGGAGGTCGCCGTCCTCGGGCGGCATGCCGGCCACCCGCTCGGCGATCTGCATGACCTGCTCCTCGTAGAGAAGGATGCCGCCCGTCTCGGGCAGGAGCTTCTCGAGGAACGGGTCGCGCGCCGCGGGCCTCCCCTCGCGGGCCCGGAGCAGGGCCTCCTTCATGCCGCTTTCGGTCGGCCCCGGCCGGACGAGGGCCAGGGCCTGGGTCAGCTCGAAGACGTCCTTCGGCTTCATCCGGCGGAGGAGGTTCGTCATGGCCGGGCTCTCGACCTGGAAACAGCCGATGGCCCGCGCCTCCCCGAGCATCCGGTAGGCCGCGGCGTCGCCCGGCGGGATGCTCCGGATGCCGAGCGCCTCCTTCGTCTCCGAGATGGCGGCCAGCCCCCGGACCGAGAGGAGGTCGAGCTTGATGAGCCGGAGGTCCTCGACGACGTTCTTGTCGTACTGGCACATGAGGAGCCCCTTGGCCGACTCCTCGAGCGGGAGGTAGCGCTCGACCGGCGCGGGCGTCAGGATGACCCCGCCGACGTGGAGCGAGATCTCGGCGTGGACGCCGTCCAGCTCGGCGGCGAGCTTCCAGACGTCGAGGAAGCCCGGGGCGGGCGCGGCCGTCCGCAGGTAATCCGGCTCGGCGAAGAACGGCACGCGCTTGGCCATGCCGCGCGCCTCGTCGGGCGGGACGCCGAAGGCCCGGGCGGTCTCGTAGAGGGCGGAGCGGGCCCCGAAGTTCTTCAGGCTGCAGACGAAGGCCGCCCCCGTCCCGCCGCGGCCGTACCGCTCGAGGACGTAGGCCATGACCTCGTCGCGCCGCCGCGAGTCGAAGTCGATGTCGATGTCCGGAGGGTCGGGCCGGCCCCTGTTGAGGAACCTCTCGAAATAGAGGTCGAACACGACGGGGTTGACGTGGGAGACGCCGAGGAGCCAGGCCAGGTAGGACGACGCCCCGGAGCCGCGCAGGTTGTGGAGGATGCCGCGGCGGCGGGCGAACTCGACGACGTCGTGGACGATGAGGAAGTACGGCCCGAAGCCCGAGCTCTCGATGACCGCGAGCTCGCGGCGGGCCCGCTGGCGCTCCTTCCAGGAGAGGTCCTTGGCCGCGGTGAGCCGCGCCATGACCGTCTCGCGCAGGGTCTTGGGAAAGAGGCCGGCGGGGAGCGGCGGCACGATGTCCTCGAAGGCGAAGGCGCACTTTTCGGCGACCTCGAACGTGCGCGCCGAGGGCCTCCTTCGCCTCCGTCCCGAACCTCTTGAGCGCCACCGCCTCCTGGCCCGGGCCGAAGACGCCGACGCGGCCGGCGAGCTTCTCCTTTTCCGGGGGGAACGGGACCTTCTTCGCGATGGCGTGGAGGAGGATGAGACGGTCCGGGCTCCCGACGAACTTGAGGGGGTTGGCCCAGACGAGAGGCAGGCCGGAGGCCGGCCCCTCCCCCGCCCTCATGTCCGGCCGCCCTCCGGAAATTGGAGAACTCACAGCCGAGGTAGAGGTCGCCGGCGGGCATCTTGTCCCGCAATTCGGCCAGGATGCCGGTTTCGCGCGCCTCCGTCCGTCCGGCCCCCGTGCCTTTCGGCGCTGTTCCCGCCGTCCCCCTTCGCCTCGCGCTTCGCGTCCCCGCCCTCGATCGCGGCGCCTCCCGGCCCGGCCGGGACGTGGATGGCGACGAGCCCGTCGGCGCTCCGGACCTCCTTCCGGTTGAAGATCTCCATCAGGTTCCGGTAGCCCTCCGGGTCCTTCACGAGGAAGACGAAGCGCTCCCCGGCGACCTCGAGCTCGCAGCCGAAGAGGGGCCTGAACCCGGTCCCCGACGCCGCCCGCTTCCACTTTCCCCAGCCGTAGACGTTGCCGATGTCCGCGAGGGCCGCCGCCGGAAGCCTCCGCTCCGCCGCCCAGGACGCGGCCTCGGCGACCGTGGCCCCGCCCCGGCCCTTGCTGAAAACGGAATGGATGCGCAGAGGGACGAACATCGGCGGCGCCTCACTTGGTCAGCGAGGCCGTCTTGAGGACGAAGCCCCGCCGCGGCTCGAAGTCGTAGACCTCGTCGAGCATCCGCTCCCGCACGGTCAGGACGGAGCCGAAGCCGTACTTGCCGCGGACGCGGTCGATGGCCTTCCCCAGGCGCTCCGGGCGCTCCGAGTACGGCTCGAACAGGGCCAGGGGGCGCGCCTTGACCAGCTCGGAGGCCTTGACCCCGACGAGCCGCAGGGCCAGGCGCGACGAGGCGACGAGCTCCCGGAACAGCTCCTCGGCGATCTTGTAGATCTTCCCCATCTCCTGGAGCGGCATGACGACGAGGCGCCGCTTGATCTCGGTCTTGAAGTCCGAGTAGCGGGCCTTGACCTCGATGACGTGGGCGTAGAGCCCGTCCCGGCGCAGGGCCAGGGTCAGCCGGTCGCAGAGATAGGCCAGGTGGGCCAGGAGCAGGCGCTCGTCCCAGAGGTCCTGGAGGAAGGTCGTCTCGCGCGAGACGGACTTCGGCCCTTCGCGGCCGGCGACGGGCCGGGCGTCGATGCCGCGCGCCTGGAGGTAGATCTCCTCGCCGCCCAGCCCGAAGAGCGAGCGCAGGGTCGGCCGCGGCAGGCCCCAGAGGTCGCCGATCCTCTGGATGTTGAGCATCCGCAGGACGACCTGGGCCTTGGGGCCGATGCCGGGGAGGTCCGAGATGTCCAGGCCGCGGAGGAAGTCCTCCTCCCCGCCCTCGGGGACCTCGAAGAACCCGGCCGGCTTGGCCATCCGGGTCGCCAGCTTGGCCATGACCTTGTTCCGGGCGGCGCCCACCGAGACCGTGATGCCCAGCTCCTTCTCCACCCGCCGCTTCATGTCCCGGGCCGCCTCGGGGAACGAGGGATAGAGCGGCCGGCAGCGGGTCAGGTCGAGGTAGGCCTCGTCGAGGGACGCCTCCTCGACGTCGGGCGTGTAGTCGTGGAGGACGTTGAAGAACTTCTCGGAGAACGCCTCGTAGACCTGGTAGTTGCCGCGGACGAAGACGCCCTGCGGGCAGAGCTGGTGGCACTTGCGGAGGGGCATGCCGGAGCGGACGCCGTACGTGCGCGCCTCGTAGGAGCAGGTCGAGGCCACGCCGCGCTCGTGGGGCAGGCCGCCGACGATGACCGGCTTGCCCTTGAGCGACGGGTCGAGGAGGACCTCGACGGCCGCGAAGAACGCGTCGATGTCGACGTGGACGATGTAGCGGCGTTCCATGGCTTCAGTATTTTCTCAGCACCCCGATGACGCGGCCGAGGACCTTGCCGCCGGCGGTGACCTCGATCGGGGCGAAAGCCGGGTTCTCGGGCATGAGGAAGACCTTCCCGTCGTCCTTCTTCAGCCGTTTCAGGGTGACCGAGCCGTCCTCGAGGAGGGCGACGACCATCTCGCCGGAGTTCACGGCGGCGGTCCGCTCGAGCAGGACGTGGTCGCCGTCGTCGATGCAGGCGTCGATCATGCTCTTGCCGGCGACCCGGATGAGGAAGACGTTGCCGCGCTTCTTCCCCACCATCCAGGCCGGGATGTCCATGGCCTCGCCCGCCGAGACGTCGAAGGACTCGGTCGGCGGGCCGGCGGGCACGAGCCCGGCGACCGGCACCCGGACCTGGTTCTCCCCCACCGTCGGCAGGCCGGCCAGGCGCAGCTCCCCGCCCTCGCGCCGGAGGTAGCCCTTCTTCTCCAGGCTCGTCATGTGCTTGAAGGCGGCCGAGGGGTTGGGAATGCCGAGGAGCCTGGCCAGCTCCCGGACCGTCGGCGCGTACCCGTGCTCCAGGACGAAGCCCTCTATGGCCTTGAGGACCCCGTCCTGCCTTTGCGTCAGCTCTTTTCTTATTCTGTTTACCATTTTGTTCACCTTTCATAAGATAAGGCCCCCGCCGGCGTTTGTCAAGCAGGGCCATAAACTATTTTCCCGCGCTCGAAGCATCCACGCCGCCCGGAGACGGCTTGACTCCAGACCCGGCCATCGCATAGAATCTCCCCTTTACGATTCCAGCCAAGGGAGAACGAAGCCATGGACCTCAAGGAAGCTATTTATACCCGCCGATCCATCCGCGCTTATGAGAGCAAACCTGTCGACAAGGATCTGATCCGTCAGCTGATCGATGCCGCCGTGCAGGCGCCGTGCGCCATGGGTTTCCAGCCTTGGGAATTTGCCGTCATCCAGGACCCCGCCGTCCTCGCCGACCTCAACGCCCGAACCAAGGCCCACATGCTCGTGCTCGCCTCCCAGGACCCGATGTCGCCGCTCGCCTCATACCGGGACATGTTCGCGGACCTGGCGGTCGATCTCTTTTACGGTGCCTCCGCGCTCGTCGTCATCTGCGCAAAGCCGAATCTCAGCCCGACGGCCGAGGTCGATTGCACTCTGGCGGCCGAGAACCTGATGCTCGCGGCCCGCGGCCTCGGGCTCGGGACCTGTTGGATGGGATTCACGGGGATGTACCTGGGGACGCCCGAGGGCCGGGCCCGGTTCGGCTTCCCGGAAGACCGCGCGATCGTGGCGCCCCATCATCGTCGGCCATCCCGCCGGCGGATTCGCGACCATGGAGAGAAAAGCCCCCGAGATCCTGTTCTGGAAATGACGGACCGTCGCCTGCCCACGTCCTGAATCGGCTCGGGGCTTAGACCTTCTTCGCCGTCATCGTCTCGTTGACCACGAAACCGGTCGCCCGTCCTTCGCCGTCAACGATGAAAGTGACGACGAGCGCCGCGTCCATGGTGAAGAACTTGGTCTCGGACTCGGGATACAGCTCCCAATCGCCGCCCTTGAAGTTCAAGCGCAGATGATCGCCGGTTAGCGAAACCAGGACGGGAACGGTCTGTCCGTCGAAATCGATCTCGTACCGGCCCTGATATCGATCGAGGGCCCGGGCGTCGAGGTCTGCCAGGGACTTGACTACGGGATCGAATCCAGGAAGGCCGTACTCGGCCGCGATCGCGCGCCGGACTTCGTCCACCAGGACCCGCCCGCGTCCGAATTGGTCATGATCGCCGCCCCGATACCCTTGCCCGGGAACGCGAACAGGTCGCAGCGGAATCCCTCGTTCGCCCCGCCGTGGCCGAAGCTCAGGCTCTCGCCTTCCCCGCTCAGGAAAACCCCCAATCCGCTCGGCGCCTTCTCGACCGTGAGCATCCTCCGCACCGTGTCCTTCGACAGGAGCGCGTCTGACCGGCCGCTGAGGGCGTTCATGACGGCGATGGCGTAACGGCAGAGATCGCTCGGTGTCGTCCAGAGGCCGGCCGCGGCCATTTCGGGATAGACATTCCTCTTCCCGTCTATCGCCGCCCCGTCCGCCCTATATCCAACCGCGGCCCGGGCCAGCCGTTCGGAAGAGATCGGCTGTTCGTAGGTGCTCGACGTCATGCCCGCGGGCACGAGGACCAGACTCTCTCATGATATCCGGGAAGAGCTTCCGGGCGGCGTCCATCATCATCTGTTGCATGACGGTATAACCCCCGCCCGAATAACGCCACTGGGAGCCCGGGGGGATATCGACACGGATGGGCGCCGAATTGGCGGGCTTATCGCCGTTGAGGACCTGGAGGAGCGTCGGGACCGGCTTCCCGGCCGCGTAGCCTTCGAACCCGTGGACGGTCAGCCCGGCGCTGTGGCTGAGGATCCGTCGAAGCGTGACTTTGGCGTCCTTCGTGAACGGGCTTTCGGGGACCTTCCAGGTGGCGAGCGTTCCGTTGACGTCCGCGTCAAGGTCGAGCAGGCCCTGTTCCACGAGCCGGAGCGCGGCCCCGGCGGCGACCGCCTTGCTGATGGAAGCGGCCTGGAAGAGGGTCTCTGTCGTGGCCGCCGTTCCGGCCTCCTTGTCCTGGACGCCATAGGCCTTCGCCCACTCGATCTTCGAATCCCTGATGACCGCGACGCTCAATGCCGGAACCTTGTGGGCCGTCATGCGCTCGGCCAAAGTCATTTTTTCGTAGGGCCGGCCTTCGATCCGGACCTTCTTGAGGAGTCCGGCCTCGATCCTCTTGATCCTTTCGAGCGTGGCCTCGTCCGGAGCGCCGGCGGCTGAGGAGGAGCCGGCAGGCCGCGGAGTGTTCATGACCAGGTTCTCGATGAAAAACTCCATCATTCGGTCCCGGTTGAGGGACGAATGTCCGGCGTCGGGCCCGACCTGGACCTCGAAGCTCTTGCCGGACTTCTGGAGGGCCTGGATGAGCTGCATGGAGTTGTTCGGATGGACGTTGTTGTCCGCCGTCCCGTAGTAGATCATCAGCCGGCCATCGAGCTTGGCGGCATATGTCATGGCGTTCCCGGCCTCGTAGCCTATCGCGTTCTCCCGGGGGATCCACATGTAGCGTTCCGTGTAGACGCTGTCATACTGTTCCCAGGCGGTGACGGGGGACGAAGCGCAGGCGGCACGGAAGATCTCCGGGTAGCGGAGGAGGCACATCGCCGCGGCGTAGCCTCCATAAGAGGTCCCGAATATGCCGATGCGGGTCCTGTCCACGTATGGCCGGTCCCATAAGGCCTTGACCCCCGCCGCCTGATCGTCCATCTCGACGATCCCCAACCGCATGTAGATGGCGTCGAGGGCCTGCCGGCCGCGCCCGCCGGCGCCGCGCGTATCGAAGGAGGCGACGAGAAAGCCGAATTCCGTCAGGGGGGCGCTCGTCAAGAAGCTCTCGTTGGAACCGTTGGTCCCGGGACCCGCATAAACGCTGACGAGGAGCGGGTATTTCCTGCCCGGATCGAAGTTCGAGGGAAAGTTCAAGAGGCCGTAAAGATCGGTGACCCCATCCGCGGCCTTGAATGTGAAGATCTCAGGTTTCTTCAGCCCCAGCGCGTCGAACTTCGTCAGGTCGCTTGTGGCCAGCACGGCGACGGGCCTTCCCCCCGCGTCCATGAGCCGGGTCATTGGGGCGGCGTCATGGGTCTGGGCGACGTCGACGAAGTGCTTCCCGTTCGGGGCCATGGTGATCGTATGATGGAAGGCGGGGTCGGTCAGACGTCTGTCCATCCTTCCGTCCAGCCCGACGCGGTGCAGCTGGATCTTCATGGGATTGTCGCCGCTGCGGGCTAGGTAATAGAGGACACCCCCTTTTTCGTCGACATGAACGATGCCGGCGACCTCGAAGGCGTGGTTCGTGAGCGGCCGGAGGAGCGAGCCGTCGAGGTCGTGAAGATAATAGTTCTTCCAGCCCGTCCGCTCCGATAGCCGGATGAATCGTCTTCCGTCCGCGAGGAACCGCATCTCGGGGTTGTTCTCGACCCAGCCGGTCGGCCACTCGTCCCGTACAACGACCCGGCAGGTCCCGGTGGCCGGATCGCAGGCGGCCAGCTCGAGCACGTTCTGGCGCCGATTCGTGCGGTTGAAGAGGAGGACCGAACCGTCGGGCGACCACCGGGAGTTGTAGACATAATGACCGACGACGGCGTCGTCGAAGGCCTTCCCGTCCCGCACGTCGGCCCGGACGGTCTTTTTCGAGGCGACGTCATAGATCAGGACGTCGACGACGGGGTTCGGCTCCCCCGCCTTGGGATAGGCTTCGATATCGGGCGCGCTGTAAAGCTTCGTCTGGTCGATCTGGAGGAAGTAGTCGGGGACTCGGCTCTCGTCGAACCGGTAGAACGCGATCTTTTTGGAATCGGGAGACCACCAGATGGCGGTAGCCTGATCGAGCTCCTCGCCATAGACCCAGCTCGCCGTCCCCGACTTGACCCGCGTCTTCACGGCGCCGTCTTCGGTGACGGCGAACGCGTTCTTCCCGTCGGCATCGCTCAACCAGAGGTTCCGGTCGCGATAGAAGGCCTTGAGCTTCTTGTCCGGCGAGACCGCGCTGTCCCATTGGCGCCCGCGGACGGGGCCCGCCCCGGGACGACCCCGGCGCGGGGCCTCGGCCGGGGCGGCCCCGGCCTCCATGGCCCTGCGGGCCCCGACATCGTACCGGTACAGCCTTCCGTCCTTCGCGTACTCGAACGTCTTCCCGTCCGGGCTCCAGGTCACCGTTAAGGCGCCGAGCTTGGCCGCCGACGGGATCTCCATGTTCATCTTCTCGTAGCGTGCATATCCCGGCATGGTCTTCAGACGATCCTGGGCGGCCGCTGATACCGTGCCGAGGAGGACGGCAAGAACCGGAAGAACGAACGGGCGTTTGCGCATGGACGCTCCTTTCGCGAAGATGGGGATTATAGGACCGGAGGAGGCAATTGGCAAGCCACGATGGCGGGGCTTCAGAGGCCGGGACGGGTCGCCGACGCTCCCTTCGTCTTGGCGGCCAGGAACCGCTCGGCCGCGGAGGCGTCCAGCGGCTCGGCGAAGTAGAACCCCTGGGCGAACTCGCCGTTCAGCCATCTCAGGAATTCCATCTGCTCGGCCGTCTCGACGCCCTCGGCCACGACCGTGAGGCCCAGGTTCCGGGCGAGGGCCAGGATCATCCGGACGATCTCCAGCCCCTCCCCCGACGGGCTCATGGCGCCGATGAAGCTCCGGTCGATCTTCAGCCCGTCGATCGAGAGCTTGCTGAGGTAGTTCATGGACGAGTACCCCGTCCCGAAGTCGTCGATGAGGACGCGGACCTTCATGTTCCGGAGCTCCGCGAAGAGGCCCGCCGCCCAATCGGGATCGTCGATGATCGTGCTTTCCGTGATCTCGAGCTGCAGGGAGGAGGGCTCGAGCCCCGTTTCGAAGAGGATGTCCCGGACACGGTCCGCGAACCCCGGCAGGAGCTGTTTGCTGGAGAGGTTGACGCTGATGCCGAGCGGCGGGGTCCCCGGGAAGGCCTCCTGCCAGGCCCGCATCTGCCGGCAGGCTTCCCGGAGCGCCCATTCTCCCATCGGGACGATGAGCCCCGTCTCCTCGGCCTGGGAGATGAACTGGCCCGGGAGGATCAGGCCACGTGTCGGGTGGCGCCACCGGATAAGCGCCTCGAACCCGGCCACGGTCCCTTCCTTCAGCCGGCAGATCGGCTGGTAATAGAGGACGAACTCGTTCCTCTCGACCGCGCGCCGGAGGTCCGTTTCCAGCCGGAGGGCGGTCATGGCCTTGTCGCGCATGGCGCCGTCGAAGACGACGTGGCAGGCCCGGCCTGAGGCCTTCGCCCGGAACATCGCGGTCTCGGCGTCCCGGACAAGGTGCTCGGGCCTTTCGAGGGCCGGGTGGGCGATGGCGATACCGATGCTGACCGAGGCGAACGCCTCCGTCTCCCCGCCGAGGTCGTAGGGGCGCCCGATCTCCGTCTGGATGCGCGCCGCCGTCGTTTCGATGTCCGCCCGGTCCTTGATGTCCTCGAGGATGATGATGAACTCGTCTCCGCCGAGCCGGGCGACGATGTCCCCGAATCGGACGCACTTCAACAGCCTCGTGACGCCGCCACCAGGAGCCGGTCCCCCAAGGCATGCCCCAGGCTCTCGTTGACGTTCTTGAAGCGGTCGAGATCGACGTACAGGACGGCGAACGTGGAGCCTTTCCGCCGGCGGCCCCGGGCGAAGGATACCCGGAGGCGGTCCTCGAATAGGGCGCGGTTCGGGAGGTTGGTCAGGGTATCATGGAAGGCGTCGTGGAGGTACTGTTCCTCGAGCGACTTGGATTCGGTGATGTCGATCCAGTAGGCGGCGATCTCGCCGGCCCCCCGCCCGTCGGAAGGAACGGACAGGCGGAGCTCGTCGCGGAGCCAGCGATACCCTCCGTCCCTGTGCCTTATCCGGAAGTCGTGGACAAGGTTCCCGACCTCGCTGACATAAGCGAACATGGCCTCGACCTCTTCCCGGTCCTCGGGATGGACGGCCTCGAGCCAGAAAGCCGGCTCCTTCAGGAACTCGTCGGGCTCGTAACCGAGGACCGTCTTCACGCTCCGGCTGACGAAGGTGGCCCCGTGATCGGCGGCCCGGCAGCTCAGGATGACGCCCGAGCTCGCGCTGAGGAGATGTTCCAGTCGGGCCTTCGCGGCCTGGGCCTCCCGTTCGGCCTGGTGGGCCCGGCGTCGCAGGTCGTCGATCTCCCGGGCGGCCGGACGCCGGCGCTCCCGGCCCGCACGCGGACCCCGCCCCGCGCGGCAGGCATTCCGCTTCGTGCCGTTTCCAGGCTTTTGCATCTCTGCCAATTTAGTCGATCCTGAGCGTCGAGGATGGAATCATCCTCTACCCGGTCCCCGGGGGGAATCGCTTCGGAGGATGATATCCGGGGGTGATTTTCGGGGTCTCCCCCTCCCCTCAAGGGGTGAGAGGGGTGAGGTCCTAGTTGACAGACAGGGACCGGGGGCCTATATATTAGTAATATAAGGAGAAGGGGGATGGAACTCTACGACGACAAAAGGTCTCATTCGCGCCGGCCGCACCTCAAGCCCGTTTATATCGAACGCCTCTCCGTGTCCGCGGAGAATCCGGGCTACTCCTCGGTGATGGCCCACGGAACCGACATCAGCCAGAGCGGCATCGGCCTCATCACCCCTCAGCCGCTCGTCCCGGACGAGGCCGTGCGCCTGTTGTTCCCGATGCCGGACCTGACCGTGAACCTCCCGGTGGCCGCGGGGGTGGTCTGGTCGAAGCCCGAAGGCGCCAAGTTCCGCTCCGGCCTCCGGTTCCTGTCCTGATCGCGGTGAGGTGAGGGACAACGTGGAAAACCGAGCGGAGAACCGGGCCCATCGGCGGTGGTCCCATGCCGGGCCGGTTTATTTCGAGCCGGGGACCCTCGATGAGACGGGCGGGAGTTCCCGCCGCCATGCAATTCCTCGCCCAGGCCGTGGACATCAGCCAGGGAGGGATCGGACTGATCACCCGTCTCTCCCTTCGCGAAAAGGACATTATCCGGATCCTGATCCCCGGTCCGGAGCCGTCGATGAGCCTTCCCCTCCGGGCCGAGGTCGTCTGGGCCGTGCCGGCGAGCGCCAGCACCCGCTACGGCTTGCGGTTCCTGGCCTGAGCGCGGGGCTCGCCGTTCATTCCTTTCAGGGTCCGTCGACCTTCCGCTCGGAGAGATAATCGAACAGCACGGTATCCCCGCCTTCCCCGGCGGCCTTGGCGTCGAAGAACCGGACGATCCTGTCGCGACGCGCCAGGATCCCGTCGATCTCCAGGTCCGTAAGATAAGCCCCGAGCTTTTCGACGACGGTCGGCTTGTCCAGCCGGCGCATCGCCTCGAGCAGGACCCGGTCACAACGGACCAGGTCGTCGGAGCTGAGGAGCTGCTTATAGGCGCGGAAGGCGCGCGTGTGGTCGATGATCCAGACGTCCCAGCTGCGGGTGATGATGATATTCTCGATGTTCCGGTCCTTGTTGGCGATGAGCTGGTCGAAGACGCGGACGATATGGATCTGACGGTTCCAGCGGTCCCTCTCCGGGACCGGCGGGAGCACCTCCCGCTCGAGCCGCTCCTTTTCATCCATCAGGACATCGTCGATCCACCAGGTCACGGCCGCCGGCCGCTTGCCGACCTTCCGCTCGACCGTCGGCGGGATCATGTTCATCCCCAGGAGGCGGTTCAGGATGTAAGCGGCCAGGTTGAACTTACAGGTGTCCCGGAAATTGAGCTCCCACTGCCCCCCGACGCCCTCGAACTTGGTCGCGGACACGTCGATCTTCTGGATGTGGGCGTCATGGACGCCCCGCGCGTCCTGGAGGGTGGCGCGCTCCGACCGCGTCGTTCCCTCCGTGATGACCTTGGTGCTGACGATCTCCGCCGTCCGCAGGAAATCCTCCTTGACCTCCCGGCTCCACGCCGCCGGTTCCGTCCCCGCCGGATCCTGTCCGGCCGGCGGCACCGAGGCTCCGAGGGCCAGGACGGCCGCGCCGGCGGCCGCCAGGACCCGGCCAAGGCTCGGGAAGGTCTATTCGACGCGGAACGCGACATCGAGCGGCTTGCCCAGCTCATAGACGTCCAGCCTGAGCCTGAGGGTCTTTCCCTTGATCCCGCCCTCGGGCATCGGGAAATAGACGAGGTCCTCCATGTAGCCGTTCTTCTGGACGTAGATGGAATCCACGGTCCGTCCGCCGCCCTGGGTCTGCGGGAAGAGCCTCCCGACGGCCTTCCGGTACATCGTGAATCCGGTCATCATCTCGTCCCCCAGGACGCCGGTCTGGCTCTTGAACTTGTTGTCCGGGACGAGCTTGTTGTACTGGAGCGACAGCTCCTCGACCGACGGCATCGGGTAAACGGTCCCGTTCTCATCGACCAGGAAGAGCGTCTCCCGGTCGACGATGATCCTATTCAGGCGCTTGTTGGCGATCTTGATGCCCAGGGGAAAATAGGCTTCGTCCGTGCGCCTCCGGGCCAGCTCGACGTCCAGGACGATCGCCAGGTTCGTGTCCTCCCATTTGTAGCTGAACGTCGCCGCCCGCGACGCCTCGCCCCCCGTCCCCGCCGGGGCGACGGTCGCGCACGCCGCGGCCAGGACCGCCAGTCCGCAAAGGGCCAACACCGGGAAGTTTCGTTTCATCGGCTCCCCCCTTATTCGACCGCGAATTCCGTGGTCCGATCGATCGTCTTGTTGGCGATCTTGTCGGTGATCTTGATCTTGAACGTGTATTTTCCGGGCTTGAGCGGGGACAGCGGAACCTGGGTTCCTCCGGCAACGGCCTGGTTCTCCTCGACCTTCGCCCGGATCGTCTGCGGATTCAGCCGAAAGCCCACCTCGGCCGAAATGATGAAGTAGTCGACGATCAGATCGACCTCGCCGTTCTGCAACGCGGCGTTGTAGATGTGGAACAGGACGCTCAGGTCCTCGTTCGCCCGGAAGACGCTTCCCCATCGTGGCGTGGCCCGGTAATCGCTCGTGACGTAGGGGCTGAATTCCCCGGCCGCTTCTTCCTTGGGCTTGGAGACGACCTCGGAGCTGAGGATGAGGGAGCTCGTATCGAGCTCGCCCTTCCAGAAATCCTTGACGTCCAAGTCGGCCTTGAGCAGGGTCGGGTTCTCCTTGTCCTTGTCCTCCGCGCCGAGATAGAGGACCGACCTTCCGGGCTTGGCGGGGAAGCCGAAGACCATGACCAGCTTGTCGGCCTTCTCCTTTTCGACCCGGACCGTCGTCAGGAAGTCCTGGACCTCCTCGCCGTCGCCCTTGAGACGGCCGAAGAAGGTCGTTTCCTTCAGCTTCTTCCGGTCGATGGTCCCCGGGTCGACCTGGACGAGCAGGGAGACATACGTGCTGCCGCCCATGGCCCGGGTGTAAATCGGCGCCCACTCGAGGGCGATTCCCTTGATCTCGTTCCCGGTCGCGATGAAGTCCCGGATCATCTTGCCCTCCGAGAGAATTCTCGTCCAGGACGTACTTGTACATCGGCAGTTCCTTGAGGTCGGGGTTGAAGACGACGACCTTGGGGAAGACCTCCATGGCCCGGCGGATCTTCTGGGGGGTCGCCGGGTCGAGCTCGTACCCGAACTGATAGTTCCGGAAAATGATCGGGAACTGGTCGGTCAGGCTGAGGTCGGGCATCGGCGGATAGACCCAGGTCTCGGACGGGGCATCCATCTGGGACCCTTCCGTGGACTCGCGCCTCACCCCGGTCGCCCCTCCCTGGACCTGGGCCGGGGGCCCGAAGAACAGATAGACCTTGCCCATATCCGAGCGCCAGCCCTTGGGCCCGACGCCGGCCGCATAGGCCTTGGTGACGTGCGCGAGCCGCGCCATCCACTCGTCCCGGAACTCGTTGACCTTGGAGTTGGGCGACGGGTCCCTCTTGGCCCAGAACAGCTCGATGAACCGGTCCTTGTCCTCGTCCGTCTTGAGCTTTTCGAACTCGGCCTTCTCTTCGGGAAGGATGAGGAGCGGGACCTCTTCCTTGAGCCACTTCTCGTACTTGTCCGGCTCCTTCTTCGCCGCGGACGCGCTCGGGACGAGCCCGGCGAGACCGACGACGAGCAGGGTCGCCAGGACGATGACCTTTTGTTTTCATCTGAACCTCCATGGTTTTCCGATTATCGGTCACGGGCCCTCCGGCGGCTTCAGCGCGCCTCTGCCAATCGGCCAGGGCCTTCCGGGCGTTCGCCTTGCGGAGCGTCTCGCCCTCCGTGGTCTTCTCGATGTAGAGCCTGAGATAGCGGACGGCCTCGGCGAGGTTCCCCGCCTGTTCGAGGACGGACGCGAGGTTGAACCAGGTCTCGGGCGACGGCTGGAGCTCGACGGCCTTCCTCATGTTCTCTTCGGCCAGGTCCCATCGGCCGAGGTCGGCGTAGATCACGCCCAGGTCCTGGCGGAGCCGGGAGTCGTCGGGGTATTCCGCCTTCAAGGCCTCGTCGATCTTCACGGCCTCCTCTCCCCGCCCCATGGCTCCCAGCGCGATAGGCCTGCTTCATCCGGACCTTTTTGTTCTCGGGCTCGACCGCGAGGGCCCGCCGGTAGATCCTTTTCGGAAGCCTCCCAATGGCCGCGGACGTCCTCGACCCCGGCGGCGATGACCAGGGCGTCGAAATACCCGGGGTCGATCCGGAGGGCCGCCTGGCTCATTTCGTAGGCCTCGTCGTATCGGCCCGCACCCATCTCCAGATGGGCGAGCCGCGTGAGGAGGACGAAGGAATCCGGCATCCGCGCCAGCCCCTGCCTGAGGACCTCGATGGCATCGGGGAGCCTGTCCCGGATCGTCAGGAAGATCGCCAGGTCGACATAACGCCAGGCGACGTCGGGCTGGAGGCGGAGGATCTCCCGGTAATCCTTCTCCGCGGCGTCCCATTTCTCGTCCCATTCGTTCGTCTTGGCCCGGTAGAGGATCTGGAACTCGGACATCATGTCCTTGGGGTCGGGAAGCGGGCCTTTGCCGACACGGACCGAAGCGTCGCTCCCCACGTAGCCGAGAGACCTCAGGCGCTCCTCCTCTTCCCGGCTGAGCTTCCTCCGGCTCTGGCCGAGGTCGGATGCGGACGCGGCGATCATGTCCTTGAGCTCGCGCATCATCGCCCGAGGCCCGCCCCGCCTGTTTCTGGACGAGGTCCCGCATCTCCGCCGGGTCCGACTTGAGATCATAGAGCTCGGGCCGCGGGGCGCGGATGAATTTCCAGTCGCCGTCGACGAGGCCGACCAGCTCGGACCAGCCGTAGGTCTCCAGCGGATAATAGCTTTCCATGTAGCAGGGAAGATCGTCCTTCCTTCGACCCTCGATGTAGGGCAGAAGGCTCGTCCCCTGGACCTCCTTGCCCGCGGGCATCTTCAGCGCGTCCAGGACGGTCGGCATGATATCCATGAGCCTGACCCGCGACGCGACGACCAGGCCCGCCGGAAGGTTCTTGGGGGCGTGGATGAGGAGCGGGACCTTCATCGTGACGTCGTAGATGAAAACGCCATGACCCAGCTCCCCCCGCTCTCCAAAGGCCTCGCCGTGGTCGGCGGCGACCACGATGAGCGTCCGCTCGAGCAGGTTCTTTTCGCGGAGCCGCGCCAGGACCTTCCCGAAGCACTCGTCCATGTAGGCGATCTCGCCGTCGTACGGGTCGGAGCGAGCTGTTCCCGGAACGGCGACGGGGGTTTATAGGGCGTATGGGGGTCGTAATAATGGATCCATGAGAAGAACGGTCCGTCCCCCCGCCCGTCCAGCCAGCGGAGGAAGGCCGCCGTGGTCTCCCCCGCCCGCCTCTCCGAACGGAAGGTCTTCATCATCTCGTCGTCGCGGAACCGGTCGTCGAAGACATCGAACCCTTTCCCGACGCCGAAGCGGGAGTCCACGTTGAACGAGCTGACGAACGCCGCCGTCGCATACCCCTTGGCCTTGAGTCTCTCGGTCAGGGTGACGATGTCCTTGTTGAGGTAATAGGTCCCGTTGTTATGGACCTTGTGGTAGAGCGGACCGGTTCCCGTGAGGATGGAACAGTGCGAGGGCAGGGTCATCGGGACCTCGCAATAAGCGTTCGCGAACCGAACCCCGTTCTTCGCCAGGGCATCGAGGGCGGGCGTCCGGGCCTTGTCATATCCGTACGCGCCGAGACGGTCGGCCCTCGTCGTGTCCAGGGTCACGAGGAGGACGTTGAGCCCTTCCTCCCGTTTCACGTCGCCCGCGGCGCTCCCGGGAAGCGGTCCCCCCGCGGCGAGGACCGCGACGGCCAGGACAGGCCCAGCGCCTCTTCATTTCGATATCCGCCTTTCCCATTCCGCGACGGCCTCGCGGGCGCGGGCCTTCCGGGGCGTCTCCCCTTCTTTGGTCGTCCTGAGATAGAGCTTCATCTGGACGACGGCCTCCTCGAGCTTTCCGACCCGGCCGAGGAGCGAGGCCAGCCGATGATGATTCTCGGGCGTCGGGCTCAGGGCGACCGCCTTCCGGAGGTTCTCCTCCGCCAGGTCCATCTTCCCCAGGGCCGTATAGATGACCGAGAGATCGGTCCGGATCTTCGGGTCCGCCGGATACTCCTTCTTGAGCGCCTCATCCATGGCCGGCGGCCTCGTCGCCCCGGCCCAGGGCGCCCAGGACATAGGCATATTTCATCCGGAGGGTCTTGTTCTCCGGCTCGACCTCCAAGGCCATGCGGTAGAAGCCGGCCGCGCTCCGTCCAATGGGCGAGCATGTCCTCGGACCAGCCCGCGATGACCATCGCGTCGAAATTCCGGGGGTCGCGCTTCAGAACATCACGGCTCGTCTCGGAAGCCTGGGGGAACTTGCCGGCCCTCATATAGGAGCTCGGCCAGGTTCGAGAGCAGGTCGAGCGAATCCGGTATCCTCCTCAGGCCGTCCTGCAGGACCTCGATGCCCTCGTCCGCCCGCTCGGCCTTGGCCAGCAGGAGGCCCAGGACGATGTAGTTCCAGGGCACCTCGGGCCGCAGGCGGAGCAGGTCGCGATATTCCTTTTCCGATTCGGCGTACTTGCCCTCCGCTTCCAGGAGCCGCGCCCGCGACAGGATGGCGTTTTCCCCGATCTTGTCCTTCGGGTCCGGCAAAGGGCCTTTCCCGGACGTCGGGGCCGCGCCCGCCGCGACGTAGCCCAGGGAGCGCAGGCGGTCGGCCTCGGCCCCCGTCACGGTCCTGCGTCCCGGTTCCGCGTTCGAGACGTGGGCGCGGATGACCTCGTCGAGCTTCTTGTTGAGGGCCGTGGCCGTCCGGGATTCCCTCGAGGCCAGGTCCTTCAGCTCTCCGGGGTCCTTTTCGATGTCGTAGAGCTCCGAACGGGGGGCCCGGATGAACTTCCGGTCCGCATCGACGAGCCCCACGAGCTCGGACCAGCCGAAGGTCTCCCTCGGGTAGAAGGTCTCGAGGTAACAGGGCAGGTCATCCTTCCTCTTCCCCTCGATGAAGGGCAGGAGGCTCGTCCCCTGGACCTCGGGATTCACGCCCGCCTTCAGCCAATCGAGGACGGTCGGCATGATGTCGATAAGCCGGACGCGCGCGCCCACGGCCGTCCCCCGCGGAAGGGCCCCCGGGGCATGGAGGACGAGAGGGACCTTCATCGCGGCGTCGTAGATGAAGATGCCGTGATCGCTCTCCCCGTGCTCGCCCAGGGATTCGCCGTGGTCTCCGGCCAGGACGATCAGGGTGCGCTCGAGAAGGCCCTTGGCCTTCAAGGCCTCGATGATCCTCCCGAGCTCGTGGTCCATGAAGGCGATCTCGCCGTCATAGGGGTCGGAGGCGAACCTTTCTTTATAGGGCGCGGGAGGCTCATAAGGCGCATGGGGATCGAAAAAATGGACCCAGGAAAAGAAGCGGTCCCGGGGCTTCGCCCCCAGCCAGGAGATGAACGCGTCCGCGACCTTGTCGGCCGTCCTCTCGGACTTGAACGCCTTCAGGAGCTCGTCCTCGAGGAACTGGTCGTCGTAGACGTCGAACCCCTGGCCGAGCCCGAACCGCGAATCGGTGTTGAACGAAGCGACGAACGCGGCGGTGTCGTATCCGCTCTCCTTGAGCCTCTCGGCCAGCGTCACCGCATCGTCTCCGAGATAATAGGACCCGTTGTTGCGGACCTTGTGCCGGAGCGGATAGGTCCCCGTGAGGATCGAGCAGTGCGAAGGGAGGGTCAGCGGCGTCGCGCAATACAGCGTTGGCGAAGCGGACGCCGTTCCGGGCCAGGGCATCGAGGACCGGCGTCCGGGCCTTCGCGTATCCGTAGGCCCCGATGTGGTCCGCCCGCGTCGTGTCGAGGGTCACGAGAAGGACGTTCGGGTCGCCCTCTTCCCTGCCGCGCGGCGGAGAAGACCCGGGACGCGCCGGACGGCAGGGCGAGGACGAGGAGGAGCGCCGGGAGCCTCATCGCCCTTTGATCCGCCGCTCCCATTCCGCGAGGGCCTTTCGGGCCTTGTTGATCCGGGGCGTTTCGCCTTCCTTCGACGTCTCGAGGAACAGCTTCAGATAGGCGATGGCGTCCTCGAGCTTGCCCGTCCGCTCGAGGATCGCCGCACAGGCTCAGATAGGAATCGGGCCCGGGATTCGAGCTCGACGGCCTTCCGCAGGTTCTCCTCGGCCAGGTCCAGCCTGTTCATCGACGCGTAGATGATCGCCGAGGTCGGCATGGACCCGATGGTCGTCGGGATACTCCTTCTTGAGAGCTTCGTCGATCCGGGCGGCCTCCTCTCCCCGGCCGAGGGCCCCCAGGGCATAGGCATATTTCAGCCGGATGTACTTGTTCTCCGGCTCGATCTTCAGGGCCTTCCCGAAATACCCGGCCGATTCCTTCCAGTCGGCCCTGCATGTCCTCGGACCAGCCGGCGATGACCAAGGCGTCGAGATGCCGCGGGTCGCGCTTCAGGGTGGCCTGGCTCATGGCGAAGGCCTCCTTGAAGTTCCCGACCCTCATGTAGAAGCTGGCCAGCCGCGACATCAGGACCGTCGAATCGGGCAGTCTTCGGAGCCCGCCCTTCAGGACCTCGATGCCGTCGCCGACCCTCCGGTCCCTCGCCAGGAGGATGGCCAGCCCGATATAGTGCCAGGACACGTCCGGCTCGAGGCGGAGGAGCTCCCGATAGCACTTCTCCGACTCCGTGAAGTTCCCCCTGGTACTCCAGAAGCTTCGCCTTGAAGAGGATCTTGAACTCGTCCATCCGGTCCTTGGGATCGGGAAGCGGGCCCTTCCCGACCTTGACCGACGCATCCGGCCCCGATATAGCCCAGCGACCGCAGGCGGTCCTCCTCCTCCCGGGTCAGCGTCCTCCGGCCCGGCTTCCGTCTTCGAAGTGTAGGCCTTGATGATCTCGTCCAGCTTCCTGTTGAGGCCGGGCGGCCGTCCCGGCCTCGCGCGCGACGAGGTCCTTCTCCTCCTTCGGGTCCGTCTTCAGGTCGTAGAGCTCCGAACGGGGGGCGCGGATGAACTTCCAGTCCCCGTCGACGAGGCCTCGAAGCTCCGACCAGCCGTAGGTCTCCGGAGGATAGTAGGACTCGAGATAGCAGGGCAGGTCGTCGTCCCTCTTGCCTTCGATGTAGGGCATGAGGCTCGTCCCCTGGACCTCCTTGTTCACCGGGATCCCGATCATGTCCAGCACCGACGGCATGAGATCGATGAGCCTGACCCTGGCATCGACGACCCGTCCCGCCGGGCAGGCGCTTGTCCGCGTAGAAGATCAGCGGGACCTTCATCGTCCCGTCGTAGATGAAGATGCCGTGGTCGAGCTCTTCCTTCTCGCCGAGCGCCTCGCCGTGGTCGCCGGCGACGACGACGAGCGTCCTCTCCAGGATGCCCTTCGCCCGCAGGGCCTCGATGACCCGCCCCAGCTCGTGGTCCACGAACGCGACCTCGCCGTCGTAGAGGTCGCCGGCGAATTCCTCCTTATAGGGCGAGGGCGGATCGTGGGGCATATGGGGGTCGAAGAAATGGACCCAGGAAAAGAACCGGCTCCCGGCGTTCGCCCCCAGCCAGCCGATGAACGCGTCGGCGACCTTGTCGGCCTTGCGCTCGGACCGGAACGTCTTGAGCATCTGGTCGTCGTCGAACGGTCGTCGTACACGGCGAAACCCTGGTCCACGCCGAACCGGGAATCGACGTTGAACGAGGCGACGAAGGCCGACGTCCGGAACCCCCGGTCCCGGAGCCTCTCGGCCAGGGTCACGGCCTCCGGGGCCAGGATAGTAGGAGCCGTTGTTGCGGACCTTATGGTACAGAGGATAGGTTCCCGTCAGGATGGAACAATGGGAAGGGAGCGTCAGCGGGCGCCGGGCAATAAGCGTTCGCGAACCTGACCCCCCCGGCCGCCAGCGAATCGAGGTTCGGGGTCCTCGCCTTGCTCCAGCCGTAGGCCCCGATATGGTCGGCTCTCGTCGTATCCAGGGTGACGAGCAGGACGTTGAGGCTTCCCGTCCCTGTTGGATCTCGCCCTGCGCCGCCCGCGAGGCCCGGGGCCCCCGAGCCCGTGAAGAGCAGAAAGAAACCGATGCCGGCCGTGCAGATCCGCCTCGCACCATATTGAAAATATATCAGACTCCGCTCATGGCTTCAAATCGCCTCAAAAGAAAAGCCCTGCCCCGGCGAAGCCGGGGCAGGGCTTGTGAGCTCGTGTGCGCGCGTGAACCTTAGAACATGATCCGGAGCGAGACTTGAGACTGTCCTCTGGCCGCTCATCCGCAGCGATTGGCCGAACAGGGCGGACGTCCAGGAGTCGTGGACGGAAGGTCCCAGAAGTAGGACTTGAGGACGTTGAAGACCTCGAAGATGGCCTGGACCGTGAATTCCCTCCCGGCCATGGGGACCGTCCAGTACTTCTGCAGGGAGATGTTGATGTTATGGGTCGGGAACCACCGGAACGAGTTCCTCGGCGACGAAATTCTGATCGTAGTAGGAGAGATCTCTGGCGGCCGTCGGGGCAACCGGGAACGCGAACAGGCTCTTGTCCCAGCCGGGCCTGTCCGTTCGTCCAAGTGATGAGCTCCTGGTAGTTGTCTCCGTCCGATCCACAGGGGCCTGTCGTTGTAGTCGTAGTCTTTGTTCCAATCGTAGGAGGACGAGGTGGACCTGATGGTGAACGGCCGGCGCCGGAGGTGAAGTGGAAATTGGTGGAGACCTGCCAGCCGGCGACGACGTTCCTCAGGAACCAGTTCTTGGAGTTCTTAAAGAAGGGCATGTCGAAGATCATGCCGCCGACGACCCTGTGCCGACGGTCGAACTGGGCGTAGCCGTACTCGTCGCCGATCCGTTCGTTGGAGACGGCTTCCATGACGGTGCCGCTCCGCGTGTCGCCTCCCGAAATAGTCGGAGTTCTGGTCCTTGGCGATGCCGTAGGTGTAGGCCGTGTACCAGGACCAGCCGTTGGCGAACCTCTTGTTGATGGTCGCCGTGAAGGCGGAGTAGTCGGACTTCAGGTTCTGGGTCCGCAGGTTGAGGTCGCGGATGGCCGTGTACGCGTTGATCCCGTCCGCGATCCCGTCCAGCCTGTCCCCGGTGAAGCGGTTCGGCCTCTGGATGGAGCCCAGGTTCATGCCCTTGGAGCCGGTGTAGTTGAGCTCGATGGAGACGTTCGTCGAAAGCTCTCTCTGGACGCCGACCAGCCAGTTATATGCCTTCTGAGGCAGGAGGTCGGGCAGCATCCAGCGCAGGGCGGCCCTGTATCCTTGGATGTTCGCCGCGGGAACGGTCCCGGGATAAGTGACGTTGATGTACGGCGTGCCGTACCCGTACCCTCCGCCCATCGACGCGAACGTGAAGTCGGGATAGTTGAACCGGTCATTCTCGTACGTATTATTGAAGGTCCGGTCGTACGAGATGCCCGCCCCGGCCCGAAGCGACGTCTTGCCGTCGCCGGTCAGGTCGTAAGCGAAGCTGACCTTGGGAGCGAAGGCCTTGTAATAGGGATTCCACAATCCCTTGCCGAGCTGCTGGCGTCCGTCGAAAATGAGGTACTTGATCCCCTCTTCGCCGAACTTCCCTTCGATGATCTGCTTCGGGTTCGCATCGAAGCCGGCCTTGGTCCCGAAAGCGGGCATGTTGATGCCCACTCCGGATTTTTCCTTGGGGACCCCGTAGTATTCCCATCTCAGGCCCAAGGAAACGGTCAGCTTGTCCGTCACGCGCCAGTCGTCCTGGACGAACAGGCCGCCTTCGAAGCCTTGCCATTTCCGATGGGAATCGCCAGGTCTTCCATTCGCCGCTGGCGGCGCCGGTGACGTAGGGGTTGCCCTCGGGCGGATTGGGCGGGTCAGCCCCGATGACAAGGTAATAGGCGCCGAGGTCATAGAGGAACCACGTCGAATCGATGAAATAGTAAGCTCCCCGCGACGTTGGCGTCGAACGTCGAGTCCGAATTCCAGAGCCTGGCCTCGCCGCCGAGCTTGATGCTGTGGTTGCCGACCTGGAAGTTCAGGACGTCCACCAGCTGATAGGTATTGTTGGCGAACTTCTGCGGCATGTTCGGGTAGTCGCCGATGACGGTCACGTCGTCGGCGAAGGAATAGCCGCCGATCGACGGAACCTCGGGGGCGAGCCGCGGCCAATCCGCGTAGTCCCGGTGATAGCCGATCCGGACTTCGTTGTACGTGGTCGGGCTGAAGAGGTGCAGCCAGGTCAAGCCGCCGGTGTGATAGGAATAGGGATTCTTCTTGACGATACCGGGAAGCTGCGGCGAAATCCCACTCGTAATTATAGGTGTTGAAGAGCCAGCGGACGGCTATACGGTCCTTTTCGGAAAAGATGTGGTCGATCTTGAGGCCGAAGTTGTAGCCTCGGGTCTTGGTCGTCCCGTCCCAGACATACTTGCCGGCGTCGACGAGGCCGTCGCCGTCGATGTCGACGAAATCGTATGTCGGCTTGGGATAGGTGGAGCCGTACTTGTCGAAGTAAGTCTTGGCCGGTCCCGGGCCCGCGCGATGGCTTCCGGCGTGAAGAACAGTCTGCGGCGTCCGGGCCTCGTCGTCCTGGATGACGCCTTCGAACGAGGCGAAGAAGAACGTCTTGTCCTTGATGATGGGGCCGCCGACCGTCGCGCCGTACTGGTACCTCTTGTAGGGAGGCAGGTCGTGGGTCAGCCAGTCTTCGCTCTGGAACAGCGCGCTGCCCCCGCGATGGAAGATCCAGGCGCTGCCGTGGAACTCGTTGGTCCCGGACTTCATGACGGCGTTGATGACGCCGCCGGAGTTCCGGCCGTACTCGGCCGAGAAGTTGTTGGAAACCAGGCGGAACTCCTGGATGGATTCGGGCGGCATGCTCGTCACGGCATTGGTGGCCGTGCCGTTGTCGTTGTTGTCGATGCCGTCGATCTGGAAGTTGTTCGAAGAGCCGCGCATCCCGTTGACCGCGTAGCCGGAACGGCCGGCGCCGGGCAAAGTCCCCGGGGCGTAGGCGATCAGGGACGTGTAGTCACGGTTGCCCTGCGGATAGCTCAGGAATTCCTTCTCGGTGATGACGGTGGAGACCTGGGCGCGCGTCGTCTCGACCAGAGGCGAAACGCCGATGACCGTGATATTCTCCTCGAGCTTTCCGATCTCCAGGTTGAAGTTGACCTTGACTCTCGGCCGCCGATCGAGAGCTCGAGCCCTTCCCGGGTCGTCGTCTTGAAGCCCTGGATGGCCGCGGTCAGCGTGTACATTCCGCGGGGCAGCCTCTCGATCCGGTACTCGCCCGCTGTCGTTGGTCACGGTCGATTGGACCAGGCCCATCTGGATGTTCTTCGCCGTAACCGTGACGCCCGGGAGCGGGGCCCCCTCGACGTCGATAAACGGTCCCGACGAAGTTCCCCGTATCCTTGGACTGGGCCATTCCGAGAGAAGCCACCAAAAGAAAAGCGACACAGACAAAAGACAGCTTTCTTAAGGTCATTCAACTCCTCCGAATCCCATGGTCATGGGATCTTGTTGTTTTCCCCCTCCCGCGAAGCTCCTTCCCGCCTCGCGGGAATCCCTCGGGAGAGCCATGCCGGGCACGGCGCTCCGCCCTTCCGAGCTCTCTGCATGGTTTGTCGGCTGTATACTCCTCCCCTGTCAAGATACCTTCCTGTCCTACGGTATTATGCAAGTTCGGTGCCATCCCGTGATGGCCATTGGAACTCGAGACTAAGTGGATGATATCATAATATTTAAGTAGAATGACTCGGGAAGGCTCATGCCGACGGGAACTATCCAATAATTTGAATTGGATTCGTTTTTCTGGATTCACTTCACTTCGAATGCCGCCCTCTTCTCGGAGGTCTTCCCCGAGAAGATGTCCCTCACCCGGACGACAAGCTCGTACTTCCCCGGGGCCAGGTCCGGCAAGCGGAACCGGTTGCCCCGGTTGATCCCCCTGCTCGGTCTTGCGGGCGATCGGAACCTGGAAGTCGCCGGAATCGCGCGATCTCGGCGGCCGTCTGGCCGCCCTTGAGGATCCGTTCCTCGATCCGGAGTCGGGCGACGCCGAGGGCCTCATCGAAGGTCGCGTTGTAGATCTGATAGAAATAGGCCAGCTCGTCGCCCTTGGCATAGACCGAGCGTCATGGCCGGGATTGACGTCCAGATCTCCGAAGGTGTAAGGGCCGCCCCGCGGCCGCGCATGCTCATCTTGTCGGGGACCTTGAGGTCCGTCGTCCGGAGCGTCTTCATGGCCGGGAGGTCCTTCGTGTCGATCGTGACCTCCGGCGTCTTCTCCTCGAGCCTCCGGATGTCGCGGGCGAGGATGATATCGCTCGCGCCGAATTCTCCGGACGCCATGTCCGGCACGTCGATCCAGCGGTCCGAATAGCCGACCTTGCCGCTCATCTCGTCCCAGACGACCAGGTGGAGGAAGTACCGGCCGGGCTTCAGGCTCGCGCCCTGGAGATATTGATAGTTCTCCGCGACCCTTCGCCGGTAGCTGTCCTCCTTGAGGTTCATCTCCAGCCTGTCGCTCTTCTGGAAGACCGGCCCGTCCGCGTCCTTCACCTCGATATAGAAGTTGACGAGGCCCTGGTACCTGTCCTTGACGGGACGGAACTCCACGTCCTTCGCCGGCACCTCGAGGACCATGGGCACGTAGGTCATCCCGTTCGATCCGCGGAGGAAGCTTTGCTTCGAAGACGACGGCCAAGGCGCTCACCGAGGCCTTGGACTCGACGATCCCCTTGAGCTTCCTCTGCCGGGAGCTCCGTTCGAGCTCCTCGAGGACCTCTCCCCGCGACTTGGTCAGCTCGGCCATCAGCTGGAGCTGCTGGAGCGGCTGCTTGTAGGCTTCTGGGACCTTCCGGCGATCTCGGTCGGGGTGAATCAGTTATTGTCCCTCGGGTAGTCGTTGTATCCGGCGTAGCGAGCGGGGACCGAAATGTTCCGGAGCGCGTTGGCCAGGGCCGGGTTGTCCGTCAGCTGGTAGGAGCCCGGCGGCGTAATAATTGACGAACGTAAAATCGACGCGGCTTTCCTGGAGCTTGAGCCCCGGGATCTCCCTGTAGGTCCAGACCTCGGACGGGAACTCGGCGGTGGGCGCGTTGGTCCCCAGGAGGAAGCCCCTTCCCCCGCCCGGGTTCGTCTCGAAGAAATCCGGCGGGCCGAACATGATATAGACCCTTCCCCGGTCCGATCGCCAGCCCGCCTTCCCCTCGAAATACGTGTCGTTGGCGAAGGCGATCCTCCGGTAGTGCTCTTCGCGGAACTCGTTGATCGGGGTCTCCGGCGTCGGGTCGCGCCGCTTCCAGAACATCTTGATGAAGTTCTCGCGCTCGGCGTCGGTCCGCAGACTGCGGAAGACGTCCCTTTCGTTCTCGGAGATGATATAGACGACCTCCTCGTCCAGCCACTTCTTGTATTTCTCGGAGAGGGCCGGGCGCTTGCTCGGCCTTCTTCGCTTCCTGGACGGCGCCGGGGCCCGGTGCGCCGCGGCCGCCGCGGCCGGAGCCGGGCCGGCGGACAGGAACGCCCCTCCGACGATCAACGCCAGAGCGCCCAATTCCGTCCTTGTCCGGTCATCGTCCTCTCCTCGGTCCCGCCCGCGGCCTACTGCGATTTCAGGAACGCCAGGATCTGCTTGGCCACGGCGGCGTTCGGATCGTCGGGCGCGAGCTCGACGAACTTTTCCAGGTTCTGAATGGCTTCGGGCTTCTTGTTCTGGTTGACGTAGATCATCCCCAGCTGATAATAAGCCGGGGCGAGGTCCGGCTTCAGCTCGATCGCCCTGGTGAAGGCCGCCGCCGCCTTCTCGTAGTCCTGGAGGTTGACGAGGCAGGCCCCGAGATTGTAGAAGGCGTCCGGGTCGGACGTGCTCAGCTCCGAGGCCTTCTGGAAGTACGGGAGCGCCTCCTCGTACTTCTTCTGGGCCCCGAGGATCTCGCCGATGTTCTTATTCGCGCTATAGCTCTCCGGCTGGACCTCGAGCATCTTCTTGAACGCGGCCAGGGCTTCGTCGATGTTCCCGAGCTTCAGGTAGCTCGATCCGAGATTGCCGTAATAGACGGGCTCCCCCGGCTCCTTGCCGATGGCGGTCTTGTAGGCCTCCGCGGCCTCCGGCGTATTTCCCGGCCACGAACAGCTCATTGCCCAGCTTGAAGTCCTTGTCCCCCGGGGACTGCCCCGATGAAGTACTTGCCTTCTTCGAGCTCCAGAACGACCTCGACGATGTCCTGGATGCCGACGTGCTTCTCCGTGAACGCAGGGCAGGAACCCGTCCTTCTCGGCCTTGATCTGATAGTAGTCGGGCTGGAGGCCGATCTGGATGAACTCCCCCTTGGCATTGGTCTTGAGCGTGTACCTCACGGCGGAGTACAGGATGGATACGACCGTGACCTTGGCGCCCTCGAGGGGATTTCCCTTCTTGTCCTTGATCACGCCCTTGACCGTGCCCTGGACCGGGCCCGGCAGGTTCTGGACGCAGAATAGCACGGCCGCGACCAAAGCCCATGCCGCAAGACGAGAGCGATCGTTCCTCATGAGGCTCACCCTATCCTTCCTGTGATGACATGCTCTAACGGATTTATCGTATCCCGCCCTGCGCCCGTTGTCAATCGGACCGGCCCGCGCGCGAGGTCCGGGAACGTTAAAGGGGAGCCGTTCGAGAGGTTGGAGGAACGGGAGAAGGGCGACTTATCGTCGCCCCTCTCCCGCGAAAAGGATCTATATAGGTCAGATCAGAATTCGAACTTCGCCCCCAGCCTGAAGATGCGCGGGTTCTGGATGGCGGTCATCTCTCCGAAGACCCGGCTTGCGTTGCCCGACAGGTCCTCCACCCCGGTCGCCTTGTTGGCGTTGAAGACGTTGAAGCCGTCGACGAACACGCTCAGGGCGAGTCTCCTGAGGCGGACCGTCTTTTCCAGCCGGAGGTCGAGAACGTTGAAGGCCGGAAGTCCGCGGGACCCGCGCTTTTCCGCGTATATGGTCGTGTCCCCCTGGCCCAGATCAAGGCCGAGATCGGTGCTGTTGATCTTCCGCGTGTAGCGCTGACCGGACAGGTACCGGTAATAGCAGCTGCCCATGATCCCCCAGGGCCCCTTGACCATGCCCTGGACCTTGAATTGATGCGGGCGCTCGAGGTTCATGTGCCCGAACGCGTTCGTGTGCTCAGTTGGGGTCGTCGAAATAGCCGCGGGCGCCGTAGCTGTCGTTGAAATCCGTTCCGATGAGTCCCCGGGAATTCTGATAGGTGTAGGAGACCGACAGGCCCCATCTCCCGGAGAACCTCTTGTTCAGCGTGGCCTCGAAGCCGTCGTAGTTCCGCTCCGCGCCGGGAGGATTGACGGTGTAATAGACGGCCGCCGGGAAGGCCGTCTGGCTGTAGAACGTCTGCGTGCTCCCGTCATAGGGGTCCGTCACCGTGACGGCCTCCCAGTTCTTCCAGATGAGCTCGCCCCGGTCCATCAGCGCGTCCATGTCCAGCATGTTGGCGTTCACGTCCTCGATGAGGTTCCTGTCCCATTTCTTGATGTAGCGGACGCCCATCGAAAAGATCGGTCATGACCTCGCGCTCGACGCCGATCGTGAACTCATCGATGTACGGGTTCTTCAGCTTATGGTCCCCGTATCCGGCCGTGTTGCTGCCGGGAACGTAAATGATAGAACGGCGTGTCGGCCCGGGACCAGTCGGGATTCAGCATGTCCAGCGCCACAACGAAGTCGTTAGGATTGAGGTAGGAGAACCACTGGGTGAGGTTGGCCGCGTAGTAGCGGGAGAAGCTGGCCTTGACCAGGGTCTTCCCGTCTCCCGTGAGGTCGAAGATCCCGCCCAGTCTCGGGGCCAGCGTGGTCCATTTCAGGGGCGTCAGGCTCTTGGTCACGCTGCGATTGTAGGTGTAGCCGTAAAGGCTCTGTTCCCCCTCGCCCTGGTTCTGGGGAGGGATGATGCCGCGCTGGTGCTCGAATCTCAGGCCCAGGTTCAGCGTCAGACGGTTATTGAGCGTCCAGGAGTCGTTGATGAAGGCGGCGGAGTTCATCGTGTTCTCGTGCTTGTCGAGGTCCGCGTAATAGGTCCCGTACCAGGGCTCGCCGCCCCAGGTGTTGATGGAGGACATGCCGTTCCTGCGGATCGGTCTTCCAATGCAGGCCCCAGTAGCTCCAGGAGTACATGAACTCCCCGCCGAACTTCAGCTCGTGGGAGCCGGCCAGCCCGTCGATGAACCGGGTCGCGTCGACGTTGATCTGGAGCCGGTCCCTCTTGTTGAGGTCGTCGTTGCCGTAGCTTCCCGAGACGTTCCCGGTCGTGACCTCGTAGAGGTTCGGGAGCGCGGTCTTGGCCAGCATGTTGAAGTCGGACTTGACGTAGCCGACCCGCAGGTTGGCGAACAGGTCGCTCGAGAAGAACCGCGTCCATTGGAAGTTGAAGACGTGGGTCGGCGTGACCTGCTTGACGGTCGTGTCCTCGGTCTGGAACCTGTCGGCGAAACGGTTGGTGTACTTGATGTCGGAATAATTATAGGAAAGGATGAACTTGTTCCCCTGATCGGGCTGGAAGCTGAACTTGATGTACGGATAGGGCATGTAGCTGTCCACGGGCGTGTTGGCCGTCTTGTCGTAGGGGAAGCCGTCCACGTACGTCTGGTTCTTGGAGAAGCTGAGGTTCATGAAGAACCAGAGCTTGTCCTTGAGGATGGGCCCGCCGAGATCGAAGATCGGCTCCATCTCGTACTTGAAGCCGCTGAGCCGCCCTTCGAGGGGCGTGCCGGCGGTGTTCTTCGACTGGAACTTCTCGTTCCGGTAATAGAAGGACGCCGCGCCGCTGAACTGGTTCCCTCCGGACTTGCTGACGACGTTGATCATGGCGCCCCGGACGCCGCCGTACTCGGCCGAGAGGCCGCCGGACTGGACGGAGATCTCCTCCATCAGGTCGAGCCCGAAGAAGACGGCCTGCGTCCCGACGGTCGGATCGCCCAGGTTGACCCCGTCGAGATTGTAGGTGTTGTCCCGGACCGAGCTCCCGTGGGACGTGTCCGAGGTGAAGCCGGGGGTCATGTTGACGAACGTGGCCAGGTCGCGGACGGCCGGGATGGAGCTCAGGAAGGCCGTCTCGAGGTTGATGTTCTTGGTCGTCGTCTTGAGATCGACCGCCGGGGCTTGCCCGATGACGGTCACCTGTTCCTCGAGGGTCTTGACGTCCAGGGCCGCGTCGATCGAGGCCGTCTGGCCGATGCTGACCTTGATCTCCTTCCGGACGAGCGTATTGAATCCGGAGAGCGTGAAGGTCAGCTCATAGATCCCCGGCGAAAGCGACGGGAATCGATAGCCGCCGTTCTCATTCGTCACCGTCGCCATCTGGGAAACGATGATGGCGGGCGACCTGAGGACGACCTCGACGCCCGGAAGCGGCGCTCCCTGCGCGTCCCTGACCTTGCCGACGATGGAGCCGGTCTGGGCGAGCTGCGCCCATCCCGCCGCCGCTACCGCGGCCAGGAGCAGGATCAGAACGCACGATCGTTTGAACATATCAGCCTCCTGTATCCGATAGACTTTGAGATGATGCGCATCTCCCCTCTGCAAAAGACGTGCCATCGATACAGGGGAAGGGACCGGGCCGAAAATGCGGAATCATGTAAAACGGCCGGGCATCCGTTTACAGCCGATACGGATATTTGGATACGGAACGAGCGGGCTTTCGGGCGCTTGACAGGGGCGGGCAATGTTAAATATAATTGACATCCGTATCAAAAGATTGACACGCCATGGCCCTGGAAACGATCCTGGATGACGTTCTCGACGGACGGTCGAAGGTCCGCGTCGTTCGCCTCTTCGCCCTGCGGACGGACGATTTCCTGGCCTCCGGAAGGGAGGTCGCCCGGCTGACGGCCCTGTCCCCCCCCGCCGCTCACGCCGCCCTCCGGTCCCTGCTCGACGCCCGCGTCGTCGGGCGCGAGATCGTCGGACGACAGCATCTGTACCGCCTGAACTCGCGGGCCCGCCTCGTCCGGGACATTCTCCGGCCGCTTTTCGCCCGCGAGCACGCGCTCCGGGAAGATGTCGGGGCCTTTCTGGAGAAACGGATCGCCGAACTGGGCCTGAGGCCGTCCGTCGTGTCCGCGCTTCTCTACGGAAGCCTGGCCGCGGGACGGACCCGGGAGACGAGCGACGGCGACGTGGCCTTCGTCGTCCGGGACGCCCGGGCCAAGGCCCGCCTCGAGAAGGCCCTCCGGGAGACGGTCGCGGCCGGGTTCTTCGGCGAATTCGGCTTCCATGTCGATCCCTATATCAAAACGGAGGCCGAGTTCCGGAGGAAGGCCCGCCGGAATGAGCCGCCGGTCTCGACCCTGATGAAAACCTATCGAACGCTCTTCGGGAAGGACCCGATCGCGTTCCTGTGAGGTGCCGTCATGAAGGTCAGGACGCGCAAAGAGGACCGCAGCGCCGCCATCGATTATTTCAACAAGGCCGAGGACAACCACGGGGCCATGCTGGCCGCCTTCGCCGCGAAGCACCATAACGCCGCCGGCACTCTGGCCCTCCAGTGTTCGGTCTCTTCGGCCGACGCCCTGTGCGTCTATTTCAAGGGGATCCGGTCCGTTTCCCAGGACGACCTCGACATCTGCGAGCTCGTCGCCGCCATCCCCCTCCCCGAGGCCGCGGCGCAGGCCGCTCTCCTTCGCCGCGTCATCGGGAAAAAGAACCTCGTCCAATACGAGCGCCGGAACCTCACCGCCAGGGAGGCCGAGGAGCTGGTCCGGGCCGCGTCCGAGTTCTACCGATGGGCTTGCTCCCTCGCCAGGCCCATCGGCCGGGCCTGAATCGTCCGGGCTCCCGGGGCTTGTTTTCCGCCGGTCGTTCCGGTAGATTTCTCCTGGGTATCCAGCGTCGGAAGGAGCCTTCATCATGAGAACGAAATGGCTGGTCTGGGCCGCGGTCCCGGGGCTCGTCGCCCTGCTGGGAACCGTCCCCGCGCGGGGGCAGGAATCCCGCTTCCTCGAGGACGAGAGCAATACCATCGAGGTCGTCCGGAGGACAAAGAACTCGGTCGTGTTCGTGACCAATATCCAGCTCGTCAAGGAATCCTTCTTCTCGAGCGAGGAGGCCGTGCCCCGGGGCAGCGGTTCCGGATTCGTCTGGGACGACCGGGGCCACATCGTCACGAATTTCCACGTCATCGAGGACGGCGACATCTTCAACGTCGCCCTGCCGGGCGGCGAACAGAGGCGGGCCCGGCTCGTCGGCCGCGAGCCCAACAAAGATATCGCGGTCCTCAAGGTCGAGGGCGACCTCGCGGGCCTCTTCCCCGTCGATGTCGGGATCTCCAGGGACCTTCAGGTCGGACAGAAGGTCATCGCCATCGGCAATCCCTTCGGCTTCGACCACACGGTCACCACCGGGATCGTCAGCGCCCTGGGACGCAGCATGCCCGGCGCGGGCGGGGTCACCATTCGCGACATGATCCAGACGGACGCCTCCATCAACCCCGGGAACTCGGGCGGGCCGCTTCTCGACTCGGCCGGCAGGCTCATCGGGATGAACACCCTGATCATCTCGCCCTCGGGGGCGTCGAGCGGGATCGGGTTCGCCGTCCCCGTGGACACGATCCGGAAGATCGTCCCCGAGATCATCCGGAACGGGAAGGTCGTCCATCCGGGGCTGGGCGTCTCCCTGATGAGCGATCAATACGCCCGGCGTATCGGCGTCGAGGGGGTCGCCGTCCTCGAAGTTCCCCGGGGGAGCGACGCCGCGCGGGCGGGACTCCAGGGACTGGGGCGCGACCGCTTCGGCCGCCTCTTCCTGGGGGACGTCGTCGTCGCCGTGGACGGGACAAAGGTGACGTCGTACGACGACCTCTATACGGCGCTCGAAGAGAGGCGCATCGGGGACGCCGTGACCCTGACCGTGAAGCGAGAGGACAAGGAGCGCCGGGTCCGTCTCGTCCTCGTCGCCGGCGATTAGCCCTCCCGTCCCGGTCCGCGGCCTTCGGTTTCGGGACTCCGGGACCTTCCGGATCTCCGGAGCTTCCGCAAGAGCAGGGTCAGGAGGAACAGCGGGCCCGCATATAGCGCCGCCCCCGCGGCCAGGCCGATGTTCCGCCCTTTCAACATTTCCATCCCCCAGCCGAACTGGTCCTCATTAACCAGATAGGTCCAGGTCGACGCCGGGCCCTTGAGCTCGTCGGCGTCCAGGTCCAGAGGCCCGTTCCTGTTGATCATCGAGGCGAAGCCGGCGACAACGGCGTTCTCGATACGGCCGGGGATCTCCATGAACTCAGCCGTCGCGGAGCGGACGAATTCGTCGAGGGGCGTCTTCCCTCCCACGGCCACGAGGTGGATGCTTTCCCTGGAGTCCGCCACCCAGGCCAGGTGGTCCGACCAGGCCCTGTCGATGGCCAAGAGCGTCAGCCTCCTCTCGAGCTCCGCGATCGGCTCCTTCCCGAAGAGCGCCTCTCCCCCGGCGAAGAGACCGCGGTCCTTTCTTCGGACGATCCCGACGGGTTCCCACTCGCGGGCCCTCTCCTCTCCCTCCGCCTTGCGTTCCCCAGGGACGAGGACATCGTCGCGCCACGCCTGGACGATGATCCTCTGGCGCTCGACCAGCGCGGAATATTTTCGCAGGGAGCGGCGGATATCGAAGTTCTGGCCTTCGATGACGCGCTGGGCGTGGGCGATATCGTTCCGGACCAAGCGGCCGGCGACGGGCTCGCTCCGGCGCACCGGGCCGTACCGTTTCCTCAGCATCCCGTCGAGGCCGTACCGCACGAAGATGTCGTCCTCGAAACTGATGAAGAACCGGGAGCTCCCCGGGTCTCCCTGTCGCCCCGCCCTCCCCTTCAGCTGGCGGTCGATGCGGAGGCTCTCGTGCCGGTTCGTGCCGATGACATAAAGACCCCCGAGCGCGGCGATCGCAGCGCGGTCCCGCTCGTCGGGGCCCCCGAGCTTGATATCGGTCCCGCGGCCGGCCATGTTCGTCGAGATGGTGACCGCGCCCCGGCTTCCGGCCCGGGCGACGATTCCCGCTTCGAGTTCGTCGTTCCGCGCGTTGAGGACCTCGCAGGGAATGTCCGCCGCCTTCAGGCCGGCGGCCAGGCCTTCCGATTCCCTGACGCTCGCGGTGCCGACCAGGACGGGCCTTCCGGCCGCATGCGCCGCGCCGATCTCGCTCACGAGGGCGTCGCGCTTGGCCGCCGCGTCGGTGAAGACGACGTCAGGGAGGTCCTCCCGGACGCTCGGGACGTGGGACGGGACCACGACGACCTTCAAACCGTAGAATTCCGCGAGCTCGGGCGCGGCCGAACGCGCCGTCGCCGTCATTCCGCAGAGGCGGGGGTAAAGGCCGAAGTACTGTTGGAGGGCGATCGAGCCGAGGATGCGCCCCCCGGCGTTCCGGGAGATCCCTTCCTTGGCCTCGACGGCCGCCTGGAGCCCGTCGGGCCAGTGCCGTCCGTCGACGACCCGCCCGGTGAACTCATCGACGATCTCGACGCCCCGCTCCCGGACGATATAATCGACGTCCCTGCGGAGCAGGGCCTCGGCGTGGAGCGCGCAATGGACGGCCGTCAGAAGGTCCCGGCTCGCCTCTTCATAGAGGCTCCCGGTCCGGAGAGCGGCCTCGACCCGGTCCAGGCCGGTGTCGGTCAGGGAGACGTTCCTGTGTTCGGCGTCGGTCGCGTAGTCCCGGCCCGGCTCGAGCGTCCGGACGAGAGCGGCCAGCCGCCCGGCGTCGAGCCCGCTGGGGTCCGCGTTCGCCGAAATGACGAGCGGGACGCGCGCCTCGTCGATGAGAACGGAGTCGGCCTCGTCGACGAGGGCCAGGTGAAACGGCCTGTGGACGACGTCGCCGGGCACGATAGCGAGCCTGTCGCGCAGAAAATCGAACCCCGCTTCCCGCGCGGCGGCGTAAGTAATGTCGCTAGCATAGGCCCGGCGCCGGTCGGCAGCAGGCATTCCCTCCCGGACGCATCCGACCGATAGGCCGAGAAAAGAGAACACGGGACCCATCCAGGAGGCGTCGCGCCGCGCCAGGTAATCGTTGAATGTCAGCACGTGGACGCCGCGATCCGAAAGGGCATGAAGATACGCCGGGAACACGGCGGCGAGGGTCTTCCCCTCCCCCGTCGGCAACTCGACGATCCGGCCGGCGGACATGGCGAGCCCGGCGATGATCTGGACGTCGAACGGATCGAGCCCAAGGACGCGGCGCGACGCTTCCCGGACGAGGGCGAAGGCTTCGATGGCAACCTTCGGTATCTCCGGTACCGAGGGCGCCCGAGGGCCGGGCTCCGCCCCTCCCGCCCGTGCGCCTCCGATGAGACGCTCCGATGCGGATTTCAACTCAGCGTCGTCGAGCCGTCCGGTCGGACGGCTCAGGATCTCTTCAAGGGCCTTCCGATAAGGTCCGAGATCGGTTTCGATCGTGTCGCCCGCGGCCCGGGCGAACAGCGCTTTGTACTTCATGACAGACCTCCTATCCGGTCATCCAAGCGGGACACGTTCTCGAGCCGTTACGGAGACACGGGTCGGAACGGGAATTCAAGGGGGGCCGATGGAGCGTGTCTCCGTTAGATATATTTGCGGAGACACGAATCCTGCCCTTGGAGCTCTTAATCCCCCTTCCCCCTTGGAATTCAAGGGGGCGGATGGAACGTGTCTCCGTTAGATGATAGGGGGGCTTCTTCCGGTGGAAGGACACAAAGAAAGAGAAAGCGCCCGGAAGGGGCCGGGCGGGGACGCGCGCGCCAGGAGGATGATCGAGATGAACGGGACGACCGATATGAACAGGAGGAGCGCGAACGGGAAAATTAGCGCCGCGATGATGGGGACGAGCGCTTGCTTCATCGCACCTATTCTAGCGCCCGGGCGGAAAGGAAGCAAGGACCCATTGAATTTCCCGCCATTCTGTCGTATTTATGACTTTCCGAAGATCATGTTCGATTCAATCGCGACGGAGGGATCCATGAAGAAATATCTCGTCGGTTTCTGCGTCCTCCTTTGGGCCTTGTCTCCGGTCCTTTCGGCCGGGAAGGACCGGCCCGCCGCTCAGGCGGAGAAGGCCGGCGGGCTGACGTCCGACATCCTCGCCGGGCTGGCGTTCCGCAACATCGGCCCCGCGCTGACATCCGGCCGCCTCAGCGACGTCGCCATCCATCCCCGGAACCGGCGCGTCTGGTACGTTGCCGCCGCTTCGGGGGGCGTCTGGAAGACTGAGAACGCCGGACTGACCTGGAAGCCTATTTTCGATGATCAAGGCTCCTATTCCATCGGCTGTATCACGCTGACCCCCGGAAACCCGGAGATCGTCTGGGTGGGGACCGGCGAGAACGTCAGCGGCCGTCACGTCGGTTACGGCGACGGCGTCTACAAGAGCCTGAACGGCGGCGAGACATGGACGAACATGGGTCTCAAAGCCTCCGAGCATATCGCCCGCGTCCTCGTCGACCCCCGCGACGCGGCGACCGTATACGTCGCCTCCGAGGGGCCTCTCTGGTCGCCCGGGGGCGAGCGGGGATTGTTCAAGAGCGTCGACGGCGGAAAAACATGGAAGCCGTCGCTCGAAGTGTCCAAGGACACGGGAGTCGCCAGCGCCGAATTCGACCCCTCGAATCCCGACGTCATCTACGCGGCCGCCTACCAGAGGCGGAGGTCCGTGGCCGCCTTCATGGCCGGCGGGCCCGAATCCGGGATCTACAAGAGCGAGGACGCCGGCGCGACATGGCGGAAGCTCACGGTCGGATTGCCTTCGGGAGACATCGGGAAGATCGGCCTCGCCGTCTCCCCCCTGGACCCGCGCGTCGTTTACGCGACCGTCGAGGCCGGGCCGGAGCAGAAGGGCTTCTACAGGTCGGCGAACCGGGGCGAGAGCTTCGAGAAGCGGAGCTCCTACATCTCCGGCGGGACGGGCCCGCACTACTATCAGGAGATCTTCGCCGATCCCAATACCTTCGACCGCGTTTACCAGATGGACCCCGTCCAGAGGGTGAGCGACGACGGCGGAAGGACGTGGCGCCCCGTCGGAGAAAGGAACAAGCACGTCGATAATCATGCCCTGGCCTTCGTCGCCGGCGATCCGGACTATCTCCTCAGCGGCTGCGACGGGGGATTGTACGAGAGCTTCGACCGCGGCCGGACGTGGCGTTTCTTCGACAACCTGCCGGTGACCCAGTTCTACAAGCTGGCCCTCGACAACGCCCTCCCCTTCTACAACATCCACGGCGGAGCCCAGGACAACGGCAGCCAGCTCGGACCCTCGCGGACGCTCAAGGCGAACGGCATCGCCAACGCCGACTGGCTCATCACCTTCGGGGCGGACGGCTACGCCAGCGCCGTGGACCCGACGGACCCCGACGTCGTCTACGTCGAGTGGCAGGAAGGGAACCTCCTCCGGTTCGACAAGAAGAGCAAGGAAGCCGTCTATATCAGCCCGCGCCCGGAGCCCGGCGACCCTCCGCTCCGCTTCAACTGGGACTCGCCGATCCTCATCAGCCCCCATTCCCCCTCCCGGCTCTACTACGCGTCCCAGCACGTCTGGAAGAGCGACGACCGCGGCAACTCCTGGAAGCGCATCAGCCCGGACCTGACCCGCGGCGTCTTCCGCCTCGAGCAGAGCATAATGGGCCGGACCTGGAGCGTGGACGCCCTTTGGGACCACGGCGCGATGTCGATGTTCGGGACGATCTCCGCCATCGCGGAATCGCCCCTCGTCGATGGGCTCATCTACGCCGGCACCGACGACGGCCTCATCCAGGTCACAGAGGACGGCGGCGCCACGTGGCGCCGGATCGAGAGCATTCCGGGAGTCCCCCCTTCCTATTTCGTCAATCGGATCAAGGCGTCGAAGCATGACGGGAACACGGTCTTCGCGGCCGTGGACGATCATAAAATGGGAAACTATAAGCCCTACCTGCTCATGAGCGCCGACCGGGGCAGAACCTGGACCAACATCGGCGCCGGACTGCCGGACCGAATGATCGTTTGGTCGGTCGCCCAGGACAACGTCAAGAAGGACCTCCTATTCGCCGGCACGGAGTTCGGCATCTACGCCACGCTCGACGGCGGCAGGAGCTGGGCGAAGCTCTCGGGCGGGGTCCCGACCATTTCGTTCCGGGACATCGAGGTCCAGGAGCGCGAAGGCGACCTCGTCGGCGCCTCGTTCGGGCGCGGCTTCTTCGTCCTCGACGACTATTCGCCCCTCAGGGCGCTCGATGCGACGGCCCTGGGCCGGGAATCCGTCCTGTTCGCGCCTCGGAAGGCCCTGATATATGTGCCGTACCGGGCGTTCGACTCGTCCGGCAAGAGCTTCTTCGGCGAGGGCTATTACCTCGCTCCCAATCCGCCCTTCGGAGCCGAGTTCACGTATTATCTCAAGGACTCCCTGAGAACATCGGCCGAAGCCCGGCGCGAGCGCGAGAAAGAGATCTCCAAGGCCGGGAAGCCCATCCCCTTCCCCGGATGGGAGGCCCTGCGGAAAGAAGAGGCGGAGGACAAGCCCGTCCTCATCCTGACGATAACGGACGAAGCCGGCGGCGTCGTGCGGCGGATCCCGGTACCCGCGGGCAAGGGCGTCCACCGCATCGCCTGGGACCTTCGCTACCCGCCGGTCGATCCCATCGAGCCCGAAGCCCGACAGCCGGAGGAATGGGATGATTGGGACCGTGCCCCCGAGGGGCCCCTGGTCGTCCCCGGCAAGTTCACGGTATCCATGGCCAAGCTCGCGGACGGCGTCCTGACCCCCCTGGGAGAGCCGCAAACGTTCATGGTCGAATCCCTGGGGCTTTCGGCCCTGGCCGAGAAGGACAAGGCCTCGCTCCTCGCTTTCCAGAAGAAGGCCGGCGAGCTCCAGCGCGCCATGATGGGCGCCGGCTCCGCGGCCCAGGAAGCCGGCCGGAACCTCGAGGCCATGAATAAAGCCCTTCTCGCGACCCCCGGCGCCGGTCCGAAGCTTGGAGAGAAGGTCGCGGCCCTCCGGGAAAGGCTGAGGGCCGCGACACGGCGGCTCTTCGGGGATAGGACCAAGCGGCAGCGCTCGGAGGCGGTCGAGCCCTCGCTCATGGAACGCGTCTCGACCCAGCTGTCGACGACCTGCCCGGTCACGGAGACGGCGAGGCGCGGCTACGAGATCGCGGCCTCCGAATATGAGAAGCTCCAGGACGAGTTCCGGACCATCATCGAGGTCGATCTCAAGAAGCTCGGCGACGAGCTCGAAGCGGCCGGCGCGCCCTGGACGCCGGGCCGCGGAGTGCCCGTCTGGAAAAAATAGCTGAGCCGGCGGGAGAGGCCGGAGCGGCGCCCCGACCTATATAAGCCCGGCGGTCTCTCCGCCGTCGATGCAGATCTCCGCCCCGGTGATGTAGGCGGCTTCCGAGGACGCCAGGAACGCGAACAGGGCGGCGACCTCGTCGGGTTCGGCGTGGCGCTTCATGGGGATCTTCCGGTTCACGCTCTCGAGCATTTCAGGGGTATATTCGGCTTTTTGCATGGGCGTGAGGACGTATCCCGGGCAGACGGCGTTGACGCGGATGGCCGGCGCCAGCTCGAGGGCCATGGTCTTGGCGAGAAGGATGACGCCCGCCTTCGAGGCGTTGTAGTCGGCATAAAGGGGGTGGCCTTCGGTCCCGTTCGTGGACGCCGTCATCAGGATGACGCCCGAACCCTGCGCCTGCATCCGCCGGGCGGCCTCGCGGGCGCAATAAAAGACGCCATGGAGATTGACGCCGAGGACGCGCGCCCACTGCTCGTTCGGGATGTCCGTGAAATCCCTGCGAACGCTGATCCCCGCGTTGGCGACGAGAACGTCGACGCCTCCGAGACAGGCGTCCGCTTCCCGGAAGGCCCCTTCGACCCGGGCGGGATCGCTGACATCCGCTTCGATCGCCGCACGGAAGCCCGGGTGGCGCTCGACAGCGGCCGTCAGACCCGAGCGGTCGATATCCATGATCGCAACCCGGGCCCCTTCCGCGACGAACCGAAGGGCCGTCGCCAGCCCGATACCGCTCGCCCCCCCCGTGATCACGACTCTTTTGCCCGAAAGGTCCTTATACATCGATAGGAATCCTCGTCGTGGGTTGGCCCGCGTCGCGGGGCCGATCAGAAGAAGTAACCGACGCCGGCCTCCAGCCGGAGTCCCGGGACCTTGAGGAAAATATGACGCCTCGGACCGGTGCGATCGATGTAGAGGTTGGTGACGTCCCGGCCCCGCCCCGGGCCCTTGGCGTACATTCCGGCGAAAAAGCGGTAGGTCGCGCCTCCGGTCAGGAACATCCGCGGGCCCAGCGGGACATGAACGCCGGCCCCGCCGTTGACCGACAGGCCTATATAGTTGGCGTCGTAGATCGTCCCGCCCCGCTCGGCCGCATCGCGGACGTGGAGCAGCGACATGCCGAACCCCGCTTGGAGATAAGGCCGGACCGGCGCCCGGGACCATAGATAGCCCCGGCCGCCGAACTCGACCGCGTTGTACGAAGCCGAGCTATCCGTGCCGCGGAACGTGGCGTTGTGGAAGGAACGCGTGATATTGACCATCCAGAGCCCGTTCTTGCGGATCCTCCCATAGCCGACGCTGAGGCCGAGCCCCGGGTCCAGCTTGGGGATATAGAAGACCTTCTCCGTGGTCCCCAACGCAAGAAGCCCGTCGAGGTCGCCTTCAAGGGTGTTCCTGAGAACCGAAACCGTGAGGAACGGCCTGCTCGTCGAGGTCCGGTCCCAACGGACGGCCGGGGCGATCAGGTCGTCGGCCCGCGCCGGAGTCCATGCCGCCAGGACCGCGGCCAGAAAAAGCGTCATTTTTTTCATCTCTATCCTTTATCCGACCGGCCGAAGTCCTTAGTATACCCGACTCCCGGGGATTTGAGAAGGCGGCGGGACCGACCTGCGGCCGGCCTTCTTTACTTGGGAAACGATTCCTGATATATCGGGTCCATGGCTCGGGACCGGTTGACCCCTAGAAAGCTCAGGGCCCTCGTCGGAAAGGAGATCGGCCTATCCGAATGGCTCACGGTGACCCAGGAACGGGTCGACGCGTTCGCCGAATGCACCGAGGACCGCCAGTGGATCCACGTGGACCGCGTGAAGGCCGCGGAAGGCCCTCTCGGCGGCACCGTCGCTCACGGATTCCTCCTCCTCTCCCTCCTGCCCCATTTCCTCGGTCAAAGCGCCCTGCTCCGCGAGGGGCCCAGGATGGCGGTCAATTACGGACTGAACCGCGTCCGCTTCGTCAGCCCCGTCCCGACGGGCGGCACGGGTCCGCAACCGCGCCGTCCTCGAGAGCGTCGAGCGGAAGGGCTTCCGCCGGATGCTGGCGACGGTCGGGAATACGATGGAGATCGAAGGCGAAGGACGGCCGGCTGTGGTCGCGGAGCTTCTCGTCCTCATCGTCTTCTAGCGCCGGAAGGGCGCCGCGCCGAAGAAGGGAACGATCGCAGGTACGGAGGTCGGAATGGAACAACTCAAGGAAAGGCTCCCGGTGCTCGATCCGGAAACCTTCATCGCCGAAGGCGCCCGGCTCATCGGACGCGTCGTGCTGGCCGCCGGAGCGAGCGTCTGGTACAACAGCGTCCTCCGTGCGGACATCGCCGATATCGTCATCGGCGAGAATACCAACATCCAGGACAATGGCGTCGTCCATGTCGATCACGGCCGGAATACGGTCCTCGGCCGCGCGGTCACGGTGGGGCACGGAGCCATTCTCCACGCCTGCACGGTCGGCGACAACTGCATCGTCGGCATGGGGGCCGTCCTCCTCGACGGCTGTGTCATCTCCCGCGATTCCATCGTCGGCGCCGGCTCCCTCGTCCCGCCGGGAAAGACATATCCGGAGGGGACGCTCCTCCTGGGCTCCCCCGCCAAGGTCGTCAGAAAGCTCACGCCCGAAGAGATCGAGAAGATCGCCGAGAGTGCGATCGCATTACCGGGAGTTCTGGGAAGCCTACGTCAAAGAGGGCATCCGCAGCGTGACGCGCTGATCCGCGGCCCCGCTCAGCAGACGATCTCCAGGGCCCCGGGCAGGATGTCGAACCTGACGGCATCGAACATCTCCGGATGCTCCGCGCCGCCCGAGGATCTCGCCGTCGGTCTGGACCTCGAAGGGGACCGGCCCGGAGACGTCGAAGGCCGCCGCTTTCAGGAACGAAACCCCTTTCGCGCGGCCGTGGGCCCCGCGCGACGCCAGGACCGCGATCCGGATCGAGCCGCACGAACGGGCACGCTTCGACAAGGCACGCGTCGAGGACTCCGTCGTCGGGCTTCGCGTCGGGAACGATATTCTTGCCGGTCGCCCAGTAGCGGGTGTTCCCGAAGACGGCGAGGACGAAGCCGCCATGGACCTCCCTATCCCCGCCCGAGACCTCGAGCGTGACAGGAAGCCGTCCCGATCGGTATGCCTTGAGGATCCCCGAGAACCCCGGCCAGGGTCTGGTGCGCGGCAAGCCTGGACCTCTTTCGGGCGAGATCCGCAACGTACGCATTCACCATTGCGCCGAGCCCCACATTGGCCTGGCCCAGGAAATAGCGCCGAGTCTCGCCCCCGCGGACGATGCGCCCCGCGTCGATCCGGCGCGTGCGTCCCGCCCGCAGCGCCGCGCACGCCTTGTCCAGCGAATCCAGACCGAATTCCCGGTCGATGTCGTTGGAGGACCCGACGCCGATCATGCCCAGGCGGGCGGCCGATCCGGTCGCCAGGAGCTCGTTGGCGACGATGATGGAAGGTGGAATCGCCCCCGGCCGCGACGACCGTCCCATATTTCCGGCCGTGGGTCCGGGCCAGGCTTCTCAACTCGTCTTCGCTCCGCGTCACGACAAGGTCGAACACGACCCCGTTCTCCCGGAGTCGGGACTCGACGCGGCCCCGTTGACCGAGGGCCCTCCCCTGCCCGGCCGACGGATTGAACAGGACCGAAAGCGCCCCGGTCGTCATCGCACCTTCACGGCCTTCTGCTCGAAATCCTCCTGCCAGAGGACGAGCCCTGCCACGAGGCCCTTGTCGTCGCGCCGGAACTGGATGCGGATGAAGGGATCTACCGAGAAGAAGATCGTCTCGCTCTCCACAAAGAATTTCGTCCGCGCCTGGCCCGTCGGACGGACGACGAGGTAATAATCCTCGACGGCGACATCGAGGGCATAGTCCGGTGAGATCTCGTACCGCCCGACGTACGGGGCGTAGGTCGAGGGGTCGAGCCGATAGAGGGGCCTTTCTTCCGGTTTGAAGTCCGGCCACTCGTAAGCGGCCGACGCCGCCCGCAGGATCTCGTCGGCGAGCAGGCCCCCGTTGTCGCTGTTCGCCATGACGACGAGTCCCTGGCCCCGGCCCGGATAGAACACGGCCAGGGCGGCGAACCCGCACGTCCGCCCCCGGACGATGAAATGGACGTCGTTCCCGGTCCCGCCGACCCGGACCCCGAAGCCCCGGTCACGGAACTGGGGCGTCAGGACGGCCCTGGCCGACTCGGGCGACAACATCTTTTTCGGCCCCCCCCTGGCGTCGGAAACGAGGCCGACAAGGAAGCTCGCGTAATCGAGCGGGGTCGCCCACAATCCCTTGGAGGCGGATTCGCAGTAGTTCAGCCAGCCTCCCGAAACGCCCGGTCCCTGCCGGAGGTGTCCGGAGGCGGCCCGGGCTTCGAGGGCCGCCGGAAGCGGCGCTTCGAAGGAGCTGTCCTTCATGCCCAGCGGACCGAGGACGGCTTCTTCGGCAAGGGCCGGGAACGGCATTCCGCCCGCATCGGCGGCGATCTGCTCGACGATGACATATCCGGATTCGGAATCGCCGATCGCGTCCGGCCGGAACCCCTCGAGGACGGGCCGATTCGCCGCGGGAGGAATCCCGTCGAGGACCTGAGCGAGCGACGGCAGGGGGTCCTTCCTGGGGCGGCCCTCGAAAACCTGGCCTCCGAGGCCGGACGCGTGGGCCAAGAGCTTCCTCAGGGTCAGGACGGGGGCTTCGAGGCGCCGCTTTCCGGAAGGGCCGGTTTCCAGGAACGCAGCGCCCGTCCCGCGTCGGCATCCAGGTCCAGCTTCCCGCGGTCGACCAGGGAGAGAAGGGCCGCCGCCGCGACGGGCTGGCCGAGCGCCCCGGCCTGGAAGAGCGTATCCGGCGTTACCGGCGCGTAGGATTGGATATCGCGGTATCCATAGGCTTTCGCCCAATCGACCTCATAGCGGTCGAGGAGAACGATGCTCGCCCCGGGGACCTTGTAGAATTCCATCCGCTCGCCCAAAGGCGATCGTTCGCTCTTGGTCCCCTTGATGACGACAGCCCGGAGGAGCCCCCTTTCGACCTTCTTCATCCTCGCCTTCGTCAGCGAGGCCCGCGTCTGACAGCCCGCCGCAAGAAAGACGGACGCCAGCCCGCAGATGATCACGAGACCGGCGGAACGCGGTTTGGGCATGGGGATGACGCCTCGACGCCCTGCTTATACCATACGCCGTCCGGCCGGACAAGACGTTGAAAAAGGCGGCCCTTTGATGTATAAAATCCAACGGCGTTCATACACGATATTAAGGAAAGGAACGCATCATGAAGACGCACAAATCGATCGGCCTGGGCATCCCGGAGATCAGTCTCCCGAAGCCGGGCACGGACCTCAGGAAATGGGCCGTCATCGCCTGCGATCAATACACGTCGGAGCCCGAATACTGGCAGAGGGTCGCCGAGGTGGCCGGCTCCGCCCCATCCACGTTGAACCTCATCTATCCCGAGGTCTATCTCAACGAGAAGGACCCCGAAGCGCGGATCGCCGGGATCCGCCGCTCCATGAAGGCGTACCTGGATTCCGGCCTGTTCCGCGAGCTCGAAGGCCTCGTTTACGTCGAACGCCAGACGGGAGGGCACACGCGCAAGGGGCTGGTCGTCTGCCTCGACCTCGAACACTACGATTTCCGGAAGGGCTCGACGAGCATGATCCGGGCGACCGAAGGCACGATCCTCGAGCGCATTCCGCCCAGGGTCCGGATCCGCGAGGGCGCGCCCCTCGAGCTCCCTCACATCATGGTCCTCATCGACGACCCGGAGGACACGGTGATCGGCCCCCTGCGGAGGAATCGGGACCGCCTCGAGCTTCTCTATGACTTCGAGCTGATGATGGACTCCGGGCGCCTGGCCGGCCGCCGGGTGAGCGAACCCGCCCTGGAGCACGGCGTCGTCCGGGCCCTGGAAGGCCTGGCCGACCCGGCGCATTTTGCGGGCCGGTTCGGCCTGCCTCCGGGGACGCCCGTCCTTCTTTATGCGATGGGCGACGGCAACCATTCCCTGGCGACGGCCAAGGCCATATGGGAAAAGGCCAAGGAGTCCGCCCCCGATCCGGCCGCGATCATGTCCTCGCCGTTGAGGCACGCCCTCGTCGAGCTGGTCAACCTCCATGATGACGCCCTGAGCTTCGAACCGATCCACCGGGTCATCTTCGACACGGCCCCGGGGCGCTACCCTCTCGAGGAGATGAAGGACTTCTACCGCGGACGCTATTCCTTCGAGCCGGCGGGCGATTTTCGGGCCATGAAGGCCGCCGTCGACGGCGCGCCGTCGGGAAAGCACCGGATCGGCGTCATCCGCGCCGGCGAGTTCGGCGTCATCGAGATCGAAGGCCCGGATTCCAACCTGGCCGTCGGAACTCTTCAGAGCTTCCTCGACGCCTTCCTGAAGAACCGGGGAGCGGCGGGCATCGACTACGTCCATGGGACCGACGCCGTCGTCAAGATCGGAAGCCTGGCCGGGAACCGGGGCTTCTACCTGCCGGCCATGGACAAGAACCAGCTCTTCCGCACGGTCATTCTGGACGGGGCCCTGCCGCGCAAGACCTTCTCCATGGGCGAGGCCTGGGAGAAGAGGTTCTATATGGAGGCCCGGAAGCTTTCCTAGGGCATTATAAAATCCCCCCAGCCCCCCTTTTACAAAGGGGGGAATTTCTCCCCCCAACCCCCCTTTTATAAAGGGGAGGATTAGCTCCCCCAGCCCCAGGAGGATCGAATCCATCGATCCCCTTTTACAGGGAAGGAAAGAAATCGCGGCCCTCGGCCCTATGCAGGGCGGGATTTATCGCGGGCGGCTAGAACAATTGCTCGAGAAGAGCGGCCAGGTGGTCTACCGCCGTCGAGGAAGCCGTGACAGGGACCCGCGCGATCTTAGCCCCCCGCGAAGCATAAAAGTCGAGGAGAGGAAGGGTCCTTTCGCGGAACGTCTCGAGCTTCCTCAGGATCTCGGCCGGGGAATCGTCGGCCCGGCCTCCCCTATCCCCTTCCGTATCCCGGCGGATCCTGTCCGCGACGACCTCGGCCGGAGCTTCGAGAAGGACGACCGCCTCGACCGCGACGTCTCCTTCGAGGGCCCGCGCCTGCCCGAGATGCCGGGGGAATCCGTTCAAGACGATGAGGTCCCCGCTCCGCGCCTCATCCGAGGCCGCGAAGAGGCGGAACATCTTCACGGCGACGGGGAATTCGGCATCCTCGAAAAGCGCCCCGGTGGTCAGGGAGCGCCTGATGACCTCGATGTCATGCGGGGTGAATCCCGGCGGGGCTTTGGAGGAGGCCGCGTCCCTCAGTCGGGCGCCGAAATCGAAGTGGCGGCATCTCCGTCCGCCCAAGCCCTCCCGCTCCAGGAGATCCCCGAGCGGCGTTTTCCCCGAGCCTGTCGGGCCGGCAAGAAGGATCGCCGGAACTCTCACCAATTCCTTTTATAGACCGGATAGGCCGGTTTCGTGTGCTTCGCCGGCGGGTTCTTTTCCAGGAGGCCGAGGACGACCTTTACGGCCGCCTCGAGCTGGGGATCGTGACCCGCCTTGACGGATGCCGGGTCCATCTCCACTTCGACGTCGGGCGCGACGCCCCAATTCTCGACGTCCCAGGTCCCGTTCGGATTCCAGAACCCGCTCTGGGGGGCGCCGGTGAATCCGCCGTCCATGAGGGGAGCGGCCCCGGCCATGCCGACCAGCCCGCCCCAGGTCCGGGTCCCGACGAGGGGCCCGATCCCGGCCGCCCGGAACAGCCAGGGCATCATGTCCCCGCCCGAGCCGGCATACTCATTGATGATCATCGCCTTGGGCCCGTAGATCGAGCCTACGGGCGTGATGTAATCGGCCCCGTCGCGGGACGGCGAAATAGCCGGCCAGCGGGCGGCGCATGTAATCGATGATGTAATCGGCGATGAGGCCGCCGCTGTTGAACCGCTCGTCGACGACCACGCCCTCCTTGCCGACCTGGGCGAAATAGTAACGGTTGAAGTAGGTAAAGCCGCCGTCGCCCGTATCCGGGATCCAGACATAGCCCAGTTTTCCGCCGCTCAGGGCGTCGACCTTCCTCCGGTTGTCCTCGACCCAGGCCCGGTTGCGGAGGCCGTACTCGTTGGCCACGGGAACGACCGTGACTTCGCGGGCGGCTTTGCCGTCGGGGCTCGGCCCGACCTTGATCGTCGTCTGCTTCCCGGACGTCCCGACGAAGAGCTTGTATATCTCGTCGGAGGCGGGGACGTCCCGCCCGTTGACGGCCAGGAGGTACTCTCCGGCCTTGACGTTGACGCCCGGCTGGGTCAGCGGCGCCTTGAGGCGCGGATTCCAGTTCTCCCCGTCATAGACCCTGGCGAACCGGTAGCGGCCGTCCGAGATCTCGTAATCGGCGCCGAGCAGGCCGGTGGGGATCGGCTTGACTTCGGGCTGGTCGCCCCCGCTCACGAAGACGTGGCCGCAGGTGAGCTCTCCGAGCATATCCTCGAAGAGATAGTTCAGGTCGCCACGGCTCCCAAGCCCTTCGAGGAACGGGGCGTAGCGCGCCTTCGTCGCCTCGAGGTTCAGGCCATGGAGGTCGGGATCGTAGAAGAAGTCCCGTCTCGAGGCGCAGGGCCTCGTGGAACATCTGCCTCCATTCGACGAGCGGCTCGGCATAGACCTCCATCTCGGAGGTCTTGAGCACGCCCTTGCCCGGCTCCACGGGCCCGGCCGCGGCGGCGATGGACCATGACTCGCCCTGGTTCAGGAGGATCTTTTCTCCGGTCGCCGAAACGACGAAGCCGTTGACGCCGTCCAGGAACTTGTCGAGCTTCCGGGTCGCCAGGTCGAACTTATGCAACGTCTGGCCCGGGGCGCCGAAGCCGCTCGTGACGGGAGGCCCTTCATGGATGAAGAGGATCCCCTCCTTGCCCGCGGCCAGTTCGACGTAGTCCTTGGCCTCGACGGGCAGGGCCAGGATCCTCTGGCCGATGCCCTCGAGGTCGATGACGACCTTCTCGGGCTCCTTGGCCTTGTCCTCGGGCTTGCCGGCATCCTTTTTGTCTCTTTCTCCCTTATCAGCGGGCTTGGCCTTATCGGCCTTGTCCTCTTCCTTGGGCTTTTCCTCGTCGCTCTCGGCCGCGAGGGGCGAAGGCAGGTCCTTGCGGAGCACGGCGACATAGACGCTCCGGGTCACGGGCCGATCCATGCTGGACATGTTGAGCCAGCCGGGCAGCAGGCCGACATCGGTGCTGGCGGTGAAGAAGAGGTGCTTGCCGCCCTTGTCGAAGACCGGGAACCGGGCATCGCTCATGCCGTCGGTGAGCTGAGAGGTCTTCCCCGTTTCGAGGGAATAGACGCATACGGCGTTGAAGTGGTTCTTCAGCTGTTTCGTATAGACGAGCCACCGGCTGTCCGGGGACCAGCCGGCGTGGAACCCGAACACCGGATTATAATAAAAGGTCGTGTCGACCCTCGCCGGGACGCCCTTTTCGACGTCCACGTACCAGAGGGCGAGCCTCTTGTCGTTATAGGCGATCTTCTTTCCGTCGGGCGACCACACGGGCCTGTAATAGAAGGAGGGCGGCTCGCCGAGTCCGATCTTCTTCACCGGGCCCTTTCCCGCCTGGTCGATGATATGGAGGGCATATTCGCCGGAGGCTTCCGAGAAATAGGCAATGGAGCGCCCGTCGGGCGACCAGGACGGATCGCGCTCCATGACCCCGGCCGTCCGGGTCAGGTTCCGGATGTCGCCCTTCTCGGCCGGGACGGTCAGGATCTCCCCGCGGGCTTCAAAGACGGCCCGGGCCCCGTTCGGCGAGATGTTGGCGGCGGCGATGCGGCTCCCGACCTTGACGAAACGCGGCCGGACCTCCGCCAGGTCCCCGTCGACCCGGACATCCAGCTTCCGGGACTTGGCCGTCGCCGGATCGAAGAGGAGAAGGGATCCGAGCTGTTCGATGACGATGCCGCCGGGTCCGGCCGAGGCGGACTTGAAATCGAACCCGTCGTTGGGAAGGACCTCGGCCACCGACTTCGTGGCCAGATCATAGGCGAAGAGCGAGACGGCGCCCTTGCGGTCGGACAGAAAATAGACTTTATCCTCTATCCACATGGGATTGAAGTCGTTGGAATTCTCCCTCGGGACCTTCTCGACCTTGAGGCCGGCGAGGTCGATGATCCAGATGGGATAGGTCTGCCCGCCCTGGTAGCGCTTCCAGGACCTCTGCCACTGGGCCTTGGGCACATAAGCCAGGCGCCTGCCGTCGGGCGAGTAAGAAGCCCATGTTCCCGAGGGCAGCGGAAGGGGCATGGGGAATCCGCCCTCGGCGGGAACCGTGAACAGCTGGGGCAACGGCGAAAAGTTGAGGCGCGACGAGATGAAGAGGACCCGCTTGCCGTCCGGCGTCCAACCGATCACCGTATCGGCGTCCGGGTGGTGCGTGAGCCGGAGCGGCACGCCGCCCGAAGCGGGAATGACGTAGACGTCGGTATTCCCGTCATACTCGCCGGTAAAGGCCACGAGGCTCCCGTCGGGCGAAAAGACCGGGCGGCTCTCGACCCCGGCGCCGGCCGTCAGGCGGCGGGCGGTCCCGCCGTTACGGGGGGCCGTCCAGAGGTCCCCGGCGAACGCGAATACGACCGCCGCGTCGCTTATCGAAGGTTCTTGGAAGAGCATCGGCCGTTCGCTTGCGGCGAATGCCGGCAACGCCAGGAGTACCGCGATCCCGAGCGCGGCCGCGAGTCTGGTCCGAATCGTCATGGGTGGCCTCCGGGTCAAGAGTTTCCGTCCTATATGGATAGGTACGTATTTTTCATGTCGGGGGTTTCGTCAAAGAGAGGATATAAAAAGACCGGGACGACCTTCTCTCCCCTTCTCCGTCCCAGGCCTTCCTTCTCTATGTCTGTCGGGCCCGCCTCATCCTGGCCCCTACAGACCTTCCGCCCGCGTTTGCGGGCGCCCTCGAAGCTCTCTTGGGAAGGCCTTCCCAAGGGTCGATCCGGCCGTCCCGGATTTCCGTTCGAACCGCCTTCCGGACCCGCGTCCGGGAACAATATCAATCTAGGTTCGGGGAGGACGGTTGTCAAGACGTCACGAAGATATATTTGCGCCTCAGCGTTCGACCCCGTCCCAACAATACGTGCAGAGCTTTTCCTTGGGCAATCCGATGGCCTCGACGAGGTCGTCGAGGCGCTGGTACTTGAGCGAGGTCAGGTTGAGCCGCTTCCGGATGCTTTCTTCCATGGCGGCGTATTCCGGAGAGTCGTACCGGGCGTACCTGGCGAACTCCTCGAAATCCGGGCCCTCGAGCTCGCGGATGGCGCGGCGCGCGGCAAGGTCCATGACCGACCGGGATACGGAGAAGTTCAGGAACTTGCAGCCGAAGACGAGAGGCGGGCAGGCCGGGCGCATATGGACCTCGAGCGCCCCGACGTCGTAAAGCCGCTGGACGGTATCCTTGAGCTGGGTCCCGCGGACGATGGAATCCTCGCAGAAGAGGAACCGCCTTCCCTCGATGATCTCCCGGATGGGGATGAGCTTCATCCGGGCGACGAGGTCCCGGACGTCCTGGTTCTGGGGCATGAAGCTTCGGGCCCAGGTCGGCGTGTACTTGACGAAGGGGCGCCGGAACGGGACCCCGGACTCCGCCGCGAAGCCGAGCCCGTGTCCCACCCCGGAATCCGGGATGCCGGCCACGAAATCGATCGTCTGCCGGGTGGCGCCGCGCCAGGGCGGCGCCGCATCGGTTCCGCGTGCATTCGACGTTGATGCCTTCGTAGCTCGATGCCGGATACCCGTAATAGACCCAAAGGAAGGCGCAGATCTGGAGAACGTCTCCGGGTTCGCCGCGGCGTTCGACGCCCTCGGCCGTCACGAAGACGATCTCTCCCGGCCCCAGGTCCTTCCAGGCGTCGAAACCCAGGTTGGGAAGGGCGCAGGTCTCCATCGTCACGACGACGCTCTCGTGGTTCCGGCCGATGATGACCGGGGTCCTTCCCCGCCTGTCCCTCGCCGCGTAGATGCCTTCTTTCGTAAGGAGAAGGATCGAGCACGAGCCGACGATGGAATCCTGGGCGATGCGGATCCCCTCTTCGAAGCTCTCTCCCTGGTTGATGAGCGTGGCCACGAGCTCGGTCGGATTGAGCTCCCCGCCGCCCATCTCGGAGAAGTGCAGGCGCCGGCTCCGGAAGGCCTCGCCGGCGAGCTCGGAAGCGTTCTTGATGGTCCCGACCGTCGCGATCGCGAAATCTCCGAGGTGCGACCGGATGAGAAGCGGCTGGTCGTCGGTATCGCTGATGACGCCGATCCCCGTATGGGCATGCATGCGCCCGATATCGTCGTCGAACTTCGAGCGGAACTGGGCGTTCTCGATGTTATGGATGACCCGGCGCAAGCCGTCGTCCCGAAGGACGGCCAGGCCGCCCCTCTTCGTCCCCAGGTGCGAATGGTAGTCCGTCCCGTAATAGAGATCGGTAATGGCGTCCCGTCGCGATGCGATCCCGAAGAAACCGCCCATGGATCCTCCTCCGGCTCAGGAATGAAGCCGTATTCATAGCCTTGATCGGGCCCGCTGTCAAGGCCCCTTCGTCCCCGCGCGCCCTCGGCCGCCGCTCATCGCTTGTCGGCCAGGAACCGCTCCATCCGCGCACCCAGGTCGCGGACCTTCGCGAGGAGCTTATCGTCCACGACCCGCGCTTCGAGAGCGACCGATTCCACCCGAAGGGCATCGACCGTCGCAGCGATATCCCCGATGTCCGCCGTCATGTCCAGGCCTCCCGCGGCCGTCATGCGGTTCGCCTGGCCGTAGCGTCCGAGGGCCGCATCGAAGGCCTTCGTGATGCGCCGGTACTCCGTCTCTTCGGGCGAGCGCGGGGGATCGGTATAATCGGGTGTAAACGAGGATGCCGACAGCGGCGACGAGGGCCAGCGCCGCGAGCTTCTTCACCGGGCTTACCGGCCCGAGCCGAGGGCGATCATGGCCCTCATCAGCTTGAACCCCTCGAGATAATCGTTCGTCGAGAAGACCGCGGTCCGGGAATCCAGACGGGAGACGGCCGGCAGGAGCATCGACATCTCGGCCTGGCCGCTGGTGTGGAACGCGACCTCGAAACGGCAGGGGGGCTCGATGCGGAACACCTTCGCCGCCGCGCGCCGGAGCAGGGCCTCCCGGGCCCCGTCCCGGAGCGCCTTGCGGGCCGACTCCCTGGGGAAAAGGCGGGCCGCATATCGTCCAAAGCCCTCTTTGACGGCGACCGCGACGGTCCCCTGTCCCAGCATGGCCTTCGCCTGGTCGCAGAACGAGGTATCACCGCTGACCATGACGACCGGGACGCCGAAATACCCCGCGATGGCCGCGTTCATCCCGAGCTCGGGCATCTCGACGCCGTTGATCCGGATGGCATAGACGACCGAGCCGGAGATCGTATGGTCGAGGATCGCGGCCTCGGTGCCGGCCTTGCCGTGGTAGCCGATGAAGAGACAGGCCTGAAAGGACTCTCCGATCCCCTGCATCATCGACAGGGGTTTCGGCGATCCGCTGATCAGGCTGGCCCGCGGGTCGAGCTCGTCGGGAATGATGTTGCGCATGCTCCCGTGGGAATCGTTGACCACGACCTCCGTCGCCCCGGCCTCGAAGAGCCCGGCGACGACCGCGTTGACGTCCTCGGTCATCCAGCGGCGGGCCGGCCCGTATTCGGGGGATTCCGACGAGGTCTGATCGCCGTGGACGACGCCCCAGATCCCCTCCATGTCCGCCGAAACGAAGACCCTGAGCCCGGGTTTCGGGGATTGCGCCGCCGTGAGCCCGGCCATCAAGACGAGTCCCGCGAGGACGACCATCGTTCTTTTCATGATCCCTCCACCGGCGCGCGCCGCACGAACATGGCCGATATATATCACGGAGGCATCCGCCAATCAACCCGTTCGGCGCACGGGCGCGATATTCAGAATTTTGGAATTATATCCGTTGACAAGGCAGAAACGATTTCCTATATTTTGGGCAGTCAGCGAAATAGCGGATCCTATCGTGTTTTAGATATTGCCGATCTGATCGAGAGGAGGAAACATGAGACTCAAATTGTTTGCCGCGGCGGCGGCCCTGCTGTTCTTCCTGTCGCCGTTCGTCCTTTCCCAATCCAAGGACACCGGCGCCATCGAAGGGACGGTCACGGATGCGGAGAACGCTCCCCTGCCCGGGGTCTCCGTGACGCTGACGTCCCCGAACCTTATGGGCACGAGGTCGGCCCTGACCGATCCCAACGGCCAGTTCCGATTCCCGGCGCTCCCGCCGGGAACCTATGCGCTCAAGGCCGAGATGCAGGGGTTCCGGACGGTCGTCCGGGAAGCCATCCGGCTGACCACGACGACCCGGCTGACCGTGGACATCGTGCTCCCCCAGTCGACCGTGGCCGAGGAGGTCACCGTCGTCGGTGAGGCGCCGACCGTCGACGTCAAATCGACCGAGTCGGCTTCGGTCACCCTGAGCAACGAGATCCTGCGGAACATCCCGTACAACCAGTTCACCGCGAACATCGTCAACCTGGCCCCGGGCGTCACCGACAATTCCGCCTACGGCTCCGCCCAGGACACGGGCATCGCCTATGCCATGGACGGCGTCAACGTCTCGGACCCCGAGGGCGGCTCGGCCTGGGTCTTCCTCGATCACAACATCATCGAGGAGGCCAAGATCATGGGCCTCGGCCTGCCGGCCGAGTACGGCAACTTCACCGGGGTCATCTTCAACCTCGTCACCAAGTCCGGAGGCAATTCCCTCTCCGGCCATTTCGAGCTCGATTTCCAGGGCAAGCCCGGCGAGTTCCCCAAGGGCCTGTGGCAGACCACCAATAACAAGGATTACGCGGGCGACTTCCCCGACGTCACCTCCCCCGTCAACAAGCTGTTCGACGTCAACGGCCACCTCGGCGGTCCGATCATCAAGGACAAGCTGTGGTTCTACCTCGGCCTCCAATATTACGAGACCTGGTTCTTCCCGACCGGGTTCCCCGAAGCGCGCAACTACTATCAGCCCCGGTCCTTCGCGAAGTTGAGCTCCCAGCTCTCCCCGAAGACCAACGCCACCTTCTCCCTCGAGGTCGACACCTACAACGGCGTCAACCGCGCCCCGTTCGGGTTCTCCCACGCCGAGCTCGGCACGGAATCCACCGTGGAGCAGAAATCCCCCGAGGTCGTCGGCAGCCTGACCATGACCCACATCCTCAGCCCCAAGACGTTCCTCGATTTCAAGGCCGCCTACTTCTGGGGCTACTACTACCTCGAGCCGAAGATGGGCCGCGACGTCAACGCCCATTTCGACATCAACGTCAACAAGCTGTTGGGGAATTCCTACCACTACTATCTCGCCGACCGCTCCCGCCTCCAGGTCAACGCCAGCCTGACGCATTACGCCGAGGACTTCATCCAGGGCGACCACGACTTCAAGTTCGGCGTCGAGGTCGAACGATCGGGCGTCCGGAGCCGGTACGGATTCACCGGCGCGAATAACACGTACTACGTGGATTATCTCGGCTATTATTACGCCGGGCCCAACGGCGAGTACCTGGCCTACCAGTACGAAGGCTACGACCTCAACAGCAAATACCTCCGGATCGAGGCCTTCGCCCAGGATTCCTGGCAGGTGACGAAACGCCTGAACGTCAGCGCCGGCGTCCGCTTCAGCCAGAACTGGGGCTTCGTCAACGGCGTGTCGGGCTCGGTCTTCAAGACGTCCCGGATCGCCCCCCGGCTCGGCTTCACGTTCGATATCCTGGGCGACAAGACGACGATCCTCAAGGCCCACTACGGCCAATTCACCGAGGCCATGCTGAGCAACGCCTTCGACCGCCTCAGCCCGACGGCGTTCAAGCCCTTTATCAGCTCCATGTGGGATATCAACGAGGGCAGGTTCGTGGAATTCGAGCGGACCCTGAACACGTACCGGCTGGCCGAGGGGACGAAACACCCGTATATGGAACAGTTCACGGTGAGCCTGGAGCGCGAGCTCTTCAAGGACGCCTCCTTCTCCGCGTCGTTCATCTCGCGCCGCTGGAAGAACATCATGGGGGTCTATGATATGGCCGCCCAATACGAAACGGTCGACGTCGCCATCCCCGACGCCGACAAGACCCTGACCTTATACAACCTCATCTCCGGGGACAACCACGACTTCGTCCTGGGCAATATCAGCAAGGACAATCCCTGGATCCTGCTCGATCCCTACCGGAAATACACGGGCGTCGAGTTCATGTTCAACAAGCGGTTCTCGAACAGATGGCAGTTCCTCGCGTCCTATGTCTACGGCAAGGCCACCGGGACGATCGACAACGGCCAGTCGGACGATTTCGGCAGATGGAACAACACGGTCGACCCGAACTTCTGGATCAACGGCGAGGGCAACTGCTCTTCCGACCCGACCCATATGTTCAAGGTCCAGGCGACCTATGTCCTTCCTTTCGACATCAACTTCAACGCCTACTTCCACTCCATCACCGGCCGCGCCTGGACGATGAGATATCGGACGCCATCTTCGCTCCTCAACCAGGGCCGCGAGACCGTCTTCGTCAAAACCCGCGGCTCCGAACACTACAAGATGGCCACGGGTCTCGACCTCCGTCTGGAAAAGACGTTTCTGCTGTCCGGGAGATACCGCCTCGGCATCATCCTGGACGTATTCAACGTCCTGAACGACAACACGATCGATGACTGGGGAACGCGTATCGGCTACGACTGGATCCCCGGGGACACCCCGTCGACGGACGGGCATGAGCTTCTCAGCTTCGTCGATCCGCGCGCCGCGAGGGTCGGCATCCGGGTCATGTTCTAACGAAAGGCACAGTCTGCGGTCCGTGACGCCCGCGCAGGCGAGCGTCACGGACCCGGAATTCGGGGCCGCTTCATACAGAACGAAGCGGGCTCCGATCGTCCCTTCCACGCGCACCCTGACGACGCGGCTCCCCTGCCGGACCTCGGCGGCGGGCCACGCGTCCGGGACCGCCGTCCTCAGGGTGAGCGGCCTGTCGTAAAGTTCCGGCGGCAGGTCATGGCTCACGGAGACTTCGAACCCCTCCCCTTCCGGACGGACGCGGACGTTCGCGCGCATCCGCTCGCGCATGTACTTCGCGACGTCCTGGAATGTCGCCACCCAGACCCGGCCTCCGAGGGACTTGATATAGCCGAAGTATTCGGAGAGCTCGGCGCCCGTCTTCGGCTCCCAACCGACGCCGTCGACGCCGTGAAAGACCAGGACCAGCCACATGTTGTCGCGGGACGCGACCGTGTCCACCCAGGCTTTCATCAGCTCCATCGGGGTATCGGTCAGCGCCCCGCGCTGCCACTGAACGTAGTCCCGGTCCGCGGATAGCGGGTCCTTTTCGCTCGCCCGGTTGATCTCCTCGAGCCAGGGCTCGGGCATCCGGTTGCGCGACGCCGGGTAGCGGGCCAGCGCATATCTCATCACGCGCTCGTCCTCGGTTCCGTAGGGACATTCGACCGTGAAGGTCTGTTCGGGGCCGAGGTGGTCGAGGATATCCTGGCGGCTCTTCTCGAGCTCATAGACCAGGTTGGCCTCGTCGAGAACGGCCAGGCGCGGATGGGTGATCGTGTGGCTCGAGATCTCGAATCCTTCCCGGGCCAGGTTCGAGAGATCGTCCCAGCCGACGACGTCCCGCGACTCCGCGCTCGTATCCGTCGGAAGCTTTTTCACCCAGGCCCCCGAACGGAAATCCGCATATCCCTTGTCGATGACGCGATACGCTTCGTCTGATTTCCCCGTCCTCGAAGAGCTCCCCCGCGCGGCCGTGGCATTCGACCCCTTCCTCGAATCCGAGGTGGGCGATCGCCGAAGCCCGTTCGAAGAGGTTGTCCTTTCCGGTCGGGACGGAAGCGGTACCGGCAACGATATCTTTGACGGGCCGCCCGATGAACCGGCCGGGATACGTCGAGCCGGGAACCCGGCCCGTGATGATATGGAAGGTCGCGGGGAATCCCAGGTCCTTCATGATGGGCACGGCGACCCGGAACTGGTTGATGCTGCCGTCGTCGTAAGTCAGGGAGATCGCCGCCCGGCTCCCGTTCGGCCATTTGCAGATCTCCGTCCGCCCGGGCCCCGTCCCCGCCCCGGACGCCCCGGTCCCCCAAAACAAGGCGATCAAGAGACAGACGCCGACACGGAATATCACCCGGTCCTCCTTCGCAGCCGGAGGCCCTGAAGGGCCCCGGATGCCGCGCTCCCCGTTCGCTCAGAGCCGCTTGAAAACGGTCGACGAGGACGGGTCGGTCTGCTTGAGACCCTTGACCTCGCCGTTCTCCAGGATGAACTCCCACATCACGTCGGAGAACGCCTTGATCCGGAACTTCAATCCTTTGTAAGGGATGAGAAGCTCGTCGCCCTGGCCCGGGAAGGCCAGGTTAAGGCTGCCGTCCTCCTTCAGGACCACCCGGAACTTGACGGCCGTGGGCGTCTCGTAGGTCCCGGCCAGCTTGGCGAGCATCTCGGGGGACAGCCTGTCGGCCTTTCTCGTGAAGACGGCCTCGGCCTCGTCCAGGGAGATGACGGCCTTATCGATGTCGCCCTGGGGGTTCGTCCGGAAGTTGATGGAGAACTTGCCGTACTGCTCGTCGTCCGGCGTGTCGAAGCGGTCGTAATGGACGTGGGACAACGGGAGCTTCATCTTGTGGAAGTCGGACTGGAGCCCGGCGCCTTCGAAGGTGATCTTGAGGACGCCGTAGGCGGGGTTCTCGTATTCGGCCGCGTAGTCGGAGAGCTTGTGGGAAGGCATCGTGTTCGGCACCTTGTCCGCCCCGGCTTTGGCCCGGGCCTCGGTGCCCGCCTTCTTCCCTTTCAGCCGCATCTCGAGCATCCGGGAGATCCACGGGGTCTCGTCGAGGCCCAGGAGGCGCTCGTAGAGGTTCCAGCTGACGAGGTCATAGAGCTGGGAGCAGTGGTTCCCGATGACGAAGACGATGACGCCCAGCTTCTCCTTCGGCAGGAAGGAGATCTGGGAATGGAGGCCGGGAAGGTCGCCCCCGTGGGACGTCAGGAAATGGCCCCGGTACGAGGCCGTTTCGCGGCCCATGCCGTAGGCCGAGTTCAGGAGCTCCCAGTACCCGAACATCTCGGCCATATTGTTCGGGAGGGCGATGGCCGGCTCCAGGGTCGCCTTGAGGACGTCGGCCGGAATGACCTGCTTGCCCTGATATTTCCCGTCGTTCATCAGGGCCGTGAGCCAGTGGGACATATCCCGGATGTTGGAGATGATGGCCCCGCAGGGGGCGACGCCGCCGGATTCGGCGTAGATGGGGATCTCGTACAGCTCGAAGCTGTCCCGCTTCTCGGTGAACGGGACCGCGTGGTCCGGCGCCTTCTCCATCTCGCCGACCGTAAAGACCGTGCTCGTCATGTCCAGCGGGGCGAAGATCCTCTCGCGGACGAACTGCTCCCAGGTCTTGCCCGACTGGAGCTCGATGATGTAGCCTGTCGCCGCGTACATCAGATTATTGTAAAGGAAGGTCTGACGGATGGGCGCGGAGGGCTCAAGATACCGGGTCTTCTCGAAGAGCTCCTTGCGCGTGAAGTCCGACTTGTACCAGATGGAATCATGCCGCGTGATGCCCGTCCGGTGGGCGAGCATGTCCCGGAGGGTCACCGTGTTGTTGAGCTGGTCGTCGTAGAAGCGGATGACGGGGACCGATTCGCGAACGGGCTCGTCCCAGGTGAGCTTCCCCTCGTCCACGAGCATCCCCGCCGCCACCGCCGTGAAGAGCTTCGTGTTCGAAGCGATCTGGAACAGGGTCCCGTCCGTGAACGGGAGCTTCTTTCCGTAATCCCGGTAGCCGTAGCCCTTGACGAAAACGAGCTTGTCGCCGGCCACGATCCCGACCCCGATGCCCGGAACATTCCAGTCCTTGACGACCTTCGTCATGTAGGCGTCGAAGCCCTTCAGCTTCTTGGCCAGGGCCGCGTCCTGGGCATCCGCGGCCTGCCCGGCCGCGAGGGCCAGGAATACGAAGATCAGGATAGCCGGGAGAGCGCCGTAGCGCCTGCGTCCGTCCGTGAGATTCATGGGGCACCTCCGAAAATGGGATTCTAGCCCAGGGGCAGGCAAAGTGCAACCGGTGCGGCTTCCCATGGAGGCGCTTGACAACGTTCCGGGGCGAACCTAAGTTGATAAAGGGAACGCCAGGGTCGTAAGGAGGGGTCATGCCTATCCAAAAGCTCAGGGAATTCCTGGACGCGAACAAGGTCAAGTACGTCACGATCCGTCATTCGACGGCCTTTACCGCCCAGGAGACCGCGGCTTCCGCCCACATCCCGGGAAAGGAGCTGGCCAAGACCGTCGTCCTCAGGATCGACGGCCGGATGACCATCGCCGTCCTGCCCGCGTCGCACAAGCTCGACCTTCCGCTCCTGAAGAAGGCCGTCGCGGCGCGCGATGTCGAGATCGCCCACGAGGCCGATTTCAAGGACATGTTCCCGGGCTGCGACACCGGCGCCATGCCGCCCTTCGGGAACCTCTACGGGATGGATGTCCTCGTGGACGCGCTCCTCGCCGAGAACACGGAGATCGCCTTCAACGCCTGCTCCCACTCCGAGCTCGTCAAGCTCAAATACGACGATTACGTCAAGCTCGCGAAGCCCAAGATCGCAAGCTTCTCGGTGCCGAGGTGATCCGAGGACGGCCGCTCCCTGAATCCTCAATGGAGTTACCGGCCTTGAGGGCCCCCATTGCGGGAGAAGTGCCCAGAGCGATCCGGCGGGTCTTCTCCTAGGCCCTTAAGAAATCCAGAGGAACATCCTTCAGCCTGACGATATCCTGGATCCTGTCCTTGACGTCGAACCCGGAGCCGCAGGTGACCCTGCAAACCCCGCATTTCTCGCATGGCTTGCCGGACATATCGACGGTGTCGAGTGTATGCCGGGCGTGCACGACATTTCGGTATCCATAAGCGTACATATAGCTGCGCATCAAGGTCGGAATATCCAGGTTATTCGGGCACTGGGGAACGCACTTCCGGCATTGACGGCAATACAAGCCGGGTTCGGTTCCCATGTCCGCCAGTTCGAGATCTTTCAGATCCTGATCGGAAAGCCGCGGGTCCTGGATCATCTCCAGGTTCTTCCGCAATTCTTCGATCGAGGACATTCCTGAAACGATGCTTGAAATATTCGGATTCTGAAGCACCCATTTCAAGGCGGCGCCGATATTCAGCGGATTCGTCCTGTTCTTGTCCCGGGCGACGCCGGCGGTCGTCTTCATGGCGACGATGCCCATTCCCTCTTTCGCCGCATAGGCCAGGGCTTCGTTCATGGCATCCTTGTTTTCGGTCTTGAAGTTGTACGCTGTCATCGCCACATCGTAAACCTTGGCGTCGGCGGCGGCTCTGAGAGCCTCCTCGCAGCCGCCGTGCGTGGCGATCCCCGCGAAGCGGATCTTACCCTGCTTCTTGAGCTCCGTCATGGCCTCCAATATCGGATCGGATAGGACGTATTCCCTATTGCCCGCAAAGGGCAATAACAGGATATCCACGTGATCGAGCCCGAACCGTTTCAGGCTCTCCTCGGCCGTCCGCATATAGGCTTGAGCCGTCATGTCTTTGGGGAGCGTGCCGGCCCGGGGATCGAGGCCCTCGGGGGTGGCGGCCGTCCCGACGACGAACGAATCGCGCGGCAGGCCTTTCAACGCCTCGCCCACCAGTCTTTCGTTGTTTCCTTCGCCATAGTAGGTGGCTGAAAAGAAGAGCTTTATGCCCGCATCGTATCCCCTGCGGACAAGGTCGACGCTGCTGACCTCGCTGGTCCCCATGCTGATCAGGGGGGTCTTGATCCCGGTCCTCCCCAACGTCCGGCTGGCCAGCGCGGGGAAGGCATCCCGTTCGCCCCGTTTTCCGAAAGAGGCCATCGACGCACCCGGGATAATGGTCGCCCCGCATATCCCGACGAGACCCTTCTTGAGGAATTCACGACGTTGGTTTTGGCTCATGTTCTTATGCCTCCGGACGCCTTAGGAGAATGGGATCAGTGGACGGAGATTTCCTGATTTCCCGGACCGGCGGATAGCCGCCCCAGGCGCCGATTCCCCCGACCCTGACCACAGCTGGGAATTTATCACCGTCCGGGAGGCACTGTCAATGATCGCGGAGAGCGCCTCCCGAGGATGGATCACAAGCAAGCCCGTCGTGGGTCGGCGATCGCGCGCTCCAGGACGGCAGCAATAGCCCCTACCGCCGTTTCCTCCAATAGTATCCGCCGCCCCCGCCGAGTAAAAGGACCGCCAAAACGATGATGATGATGAGTGTTGTGTTACTCATGGTGATTTCCTCCCGGTATTTGTGTGGTATCCGTATCCTTCTCGAGGACTCTTGGACTCCGCGTCCATTCTTACTTCACGGCATCTTTGACCGCGCGCTTCACATCTTTGACCACGCCCTTTAATCGTCCCTTGAGTACATCCCTCTCGCCCTCTTGCTTGAGCTTCTTGTTGCCGGTCAAGTCCCCCACCGCCTGCTTGATCTTGCCTTTGCTCTTGTCCACGATTTCGCCCATCTTCTGCCTCCTGTATATGGATACGTTATTCGGCCATCAGTCCTTTCCAGGCCGGTTGTTTCATGCATCTGCGGTTTTTGTGCCAAGTCCATTCCCTGGGCCGGCAGGCGGGGAATCCCTCTTTGAGGTCGAGATCGCCCATTAAGGATCACGGGGCAGCCCGTTCCTGCGAAATAACCGGATCGTTCCGGCGCGATTGTCCTTTAAAGCAGCACAAGTCCTGCAATAACGAACATATTCCCTGGCATGCCATACTGAAATAGTGGTACATTGGGTGAAGGCAGGTCGGATAAAGGCGGGAATGGATCTTCTTTTCAAGTGCCAGCCTGGAGTCGTTAGCGCCGCGGCCTCCGCGGATACTCAGGAAGCAGGAGGGAAATCCAATGTTACCGATCGGTGATGACGACGGCTCTCGCAGGACCGTTCCGCTGGTCACATATGCCCTGATCGCTCTGAACGTCCTGTTCTTCTTTGTGGAACTCAGAGGCGGTGACGCTTTTATTGGGAAGTGGGCTTTCGTTCCCGGCCGATTCCTCGCCGATCCCTCAGGTGATCTTCTGACGCTCTTCACTTCCATGTTCATGCATGCCGGGTGGCTTCACCTGGGAGGCAACATGCTGTACTTATGGATCTTCGGTGATAATGTGGAGGACCGTTTCGGGCACATCAAGTTCATGATCTTCTACCTGCTCTGCGGGCTTGTGGCGACTTTTGCGCAGTTGGCGTTCAGCCAGGGATCAAAGGTGCCGAATTTGGGAGCTTCGGGAGCGATCGCGGGGGTGCTCGGGGCCTACATTCTGCTGTTCCCAAAGGGGAAGGTCAAAGTATTACAGGGTCAACAGGTGGTTCAAGTGCCCGCGCTGATAGTCATTGGGATGTGGATCGTCCTGCAGTTATTCAGCGGGCTTGGCTCCATTGCCGGAGCGGCGCAGACCGGCGGCGTCGCTTACATGGCGCATATCGGCGGGTTCGTGGCGGGGTTCGCGTTGACCTTATTGTTTCGTGGACGCCGCGGGGCGCAGACGACGGGCTGAATCGCCGGATCCGCCGGTCCCCTCAGGGCCTCAAGAAGCGTTCGGCTATTTCATAAGCCGACTTCTTGACGCCGCCTTCATACAGGATGTTCCCGCTCGCTGACCAGCTCCTCGAATAGGGTCCGGTAATGGATCATGGCCTGTCGCAACTCTTCCGTACTCGCCTGCCCCTTTGTCTGGCGAAGCGCGATTTCGTGGGCTTTTCGATAATTTTCCATGACCAGGGGATGGTCCACGGAGATATCAGCGGCACGCTGTTCGAAGTCGCTTACCGGATAGCCTCGCGTCGACATCACGTCCCCCAGGAGCTGGTCGGCTTCCCCTACCGCAAGAGCGGGGCCGTCCACAAATCGCGCCTGGATCCTGCGCCAGGAGTCTTCAAAACGCGTGCGATCGGCGGGCGCAAGGGGCCGGACGTGGAAACGATCGACTCGCTCCGTGCGCTTGTCGAGCCCGGCCTCCGCGTGCCGCCGGCTGCCCCCTTCCTTCACGGCACGGGCGTATTCAGCGCCGCCGAACTTGCTGCGCAGTCTTTCGGTCCGGCGCTTTCGCAGAATGAGCAAAGTGGCGATGCCCGCGATCACGACCACGGCCAAAGCGATGATCAAGATAATCTCACGCATACTGACCTCCTTGTTTCCTCATGCCTCTCGCTGTCCTGCGCCCTTCCGCTATCGGATCACGCCATGAATTCTACAGAGGCTGCCCTTACAGGTGCGGCTTTCATGCCAAATGCTTTCCGTTCGGCCGGCAGGCTGAGAATCGCGCCCATTAGATTTGGGGCAGCCCGGTCCCCCGATCTGAACTGGATTCTTTCCAGATCATTGTCCAATTAAACAGCAAAGGTCCTATAAAACGACATATGGCCCTCCGATCCGGCCTGAATTGATCGCCCTATCGCAGCTGTCGAAGCTTTTTCTTCGATTCGTCCTGGTCGGCCTGTGGAGCGGCGTCCTGGAAACATGCATCTTATTGGGGATTCTGAGCGACAACACGAGGGGTATAGATCAGCCCTAACCCGCTGATTTATAAGGTGAAGAAAGGAAAGCGCGCCCGGGGTGACTCGAACACCCGACCTGCTGATTCGTAGTCAGACGCTCTATCCAACTGAGCTACGGGCGCACGTCAGGAAAAGCCAGATAATGATAGCGTAAGAAAAAGCGAAGGTCAAGGTCGCCCGTGTCCGGGGCGGCGCCCGCGGTTCAAGCGGAAGTTCCGAGCCTCAGAACTTATAGCCGATCTTCCTCAGGAAACCCTTGCGCCAGGCTATGCCGTCGGGCCCCTCGACGCCCTTGCTTTTCACGCCGTCGACGACGCCCAGGATGCCCCGGCCCGTCGCGGTCTCGGCGACGATGACCTCGACGGGATTGGCCGTCGCGCAATAGATCCGGCAGACCTCGGGCACGTTCTTGACGGCGTTGAGGATGTTGACCGGGAAGCCGTTCGCCATGAAGATGATGAACGCATGGCCGGTCGCCAGGGCCAGGGCGTTCTTCCGGGCGATATCGACGAGGGTGTCGTCGTTGCCCGACCAGCGGACGAGGGCCTCCCCCGACGATTCGCAGAAGGCGAGCCCGAACTTCATCTGCGGCGCGGTCGTGACGATGGCCTCGTGAAGGTCCTCGACGGTCTTGATGAAATGGGCCTGGCCGAGGATGAAATTCATGTCCTCCGGCTTGTCGATGGCAACGACCTTGATGTCCATGGATTCCTCTCTGCTGACCTGAGGCTTAAGGAAGACGCGGGCTAAAGCCTGCGGCTACAGGGGCAGGATAATCGATGGGCCCCGAGGACGTCAATGCCTTAAGCGATTCCCTGTCTTACTTCTTGTGCTCCCAGAGCCCGAAGAGATTGCCCTCGGGATCCTTGACGCGCGTGTACCAACCCCAATCGCCGTAGGCCTCCTTTTCGGAGACGACCTTCCCGCCGGCCCTTTTCAGCTTGTCCAGCGTACGCGCGATCGAAGAGACCTGGACGACCACGAGCGCCCGGTCTTCCTTGGATTCCCGCCGGTACATCTCTCCGTTGATCGCTCCCTTCTCCTTGGGGACCCAGTTCTTGTCTTCAGGGACGGTCACGACGCCGAAGGAGCCGTTCCACTCGTCGATACGCCAGCCGAAGGCCTTCTTGTAGAACGCCGAGGCCCGTTTCAGGTTGTTGACCGGAAGCTCGAACATGATGACCTTGTCCATCTATCCTCTCCTTTCCCCCGATTCCCCCGGCGCCCGCCGATCGGGAGCCGGACGACGCGTCACATCATCTTCCGCTTCGTGACGATCTCCATGCCTTTGACCTCTTTCCCGTCGGGCATGATCATGAACATCTCGAACTTATATCCCCCCTTCGGCATGAACTTGGTCACGTTCTTGACCTTCTGTACCGTCTTGCCCGCGGTCATCGGGTCCGGATAGGTGCCTGTCTCCGTGAGGACCATCCCCGAGGCGTCGAGCGTCCCGGTCGTCAGGGCGAAGCTCGTGCTCCAGCCGTCGATCCAGAACGTGACATATTTGTCCTGGTAGAGGTCGTAGCCGATGATCTCGAGCCCCACGGCCTTCATGCCCCCCATCATCCCTTCGAAATTGCACTTGACGAAGCGGCCGTCGAAGATGATCTTGTTTTTCATCGTGCCCAGGCTGATCTCGGGCTCCGTGTCGGGTTTGCGCCAGGTCTTGATCTCGACCTCCCAATCCCCGGCGTACTTCATAAGCAGTTGATGGGGCTTCCCGGGCGTGCCGTACTTCTGCATCATCTCCATCATCTTCTTGTCCTGATCGGACATTTCCTGGGCCGCCGCCGTTGCCGGGACGGCCAGGGGCGCGGCGAGGATGACGGCGACAAGCACCGCCAACAGGCGATTTAACGATGAGTTCATAAATCCCTCCTCGAATCCTACTAATGATCCATCCGGCGCCAAGCGCCGTCGTCCCCTTCTGCGGCAAGATTTATGCCAAACAGCCACTCCCGCCGTTCCGCCTCTTTCCCCTGGGAAACAGGAAGGCCCCGACGGTATTGAAGGACCCGGCGTCCCGTTTGGCAGGACGCCGGATAGGTTGGAACTATACGGTCAGGACGGCGGCGCCTGTTATCCGGCCTTCTTTGAGAAGGCGCAGGACCGCGTTCGCCCGGGCCAGCGGAAACGTCCTGACGGTGGTCCGGATGGGGATCTCCGCGGCCAGCCGCAGGAGATCCGCCCCATCCTGACGCGTGGCGTTGGCGACGCTTCGGAGGACCTTCTCGTGATAGAGATATGGGCCGTACTCCATCGCAGGGATGGGCGTCATGGAGATGCCGGCCAAGGCGACTGTCCCTCCCCTATCCAGGACGCGAAGGGCCATGGGCACGAGGCCTCCCGCCGGCGCGAAGATGATAGCCGCCATCGAGCTTCCGCGGAGGTTCGTCCTGTGCCGAGCCCGTCCATGCCGCGCCCAGCTCCCGAGCCAGGGCCCTGTGCTCCTCGCTCCTCGAGAACACGTACACCTCGCACCCCCAGTATCTTGCGATCTGGATGGCGATATGGGCCGAAGCTCCGAATCCATACAGCCCAAGTACGGCCCCGGGCGATATCCCGGATATCCGGAGAGCCCGGAAGCCGATGATCCCCGCGCACAGGAGCGGCGCCGCCTCCGCGTCCCCGAAACCCCCGGGGATGGCATAGGCGAACGCTTCGGGGACCGTGAGGTACTCGGCGTACCCGCCGTCGGCGCCCAGGCCCGTGAAGACGCGCATCCGGACAGAGGTTCTCACGCCCGCTCAGGCAATACCGGCACTTGCCGCAGGCACGATGAAGCCAAGCGATGCCGACCCTCTCGCCGGGAGCGAATCGCCCTGCCGTCCCCTCCCCCGCCCTGACGACGGTCCCGACGACCTCATGGCCGGGGACGCGCGGAAGGCTGACGCCCTCGAGCTCGCCTTCGACCGTATGGAGGTCGGTATGGCAGACGCCGCAGCATGAAACCTTTACGAGGATCTCTCCGGGCCCGGGCTCGGGCGTCGGGATATCGCCGTATTCGAGGGGTTCGCGTTCGACCGGGCCGAAAGCCCGGAGGACCATCGCTTTCACCGCTTTTTCCCGCGGACCGGACAGGCCTCCGCCCTCTTCATCTTCCCCCGGAGCCTTTCCAGGCGCTTGCGGAAGTCCTGTTCGTGCGGCCCGGGCAGGCCCGAGGACATCGCCAGGCCCTCCTCCGCGGCGCGAAGGGCCTCGTCGTATCTCTTTTCCTTGTGTTCGTAATACATGGCCAGCTCCCGGAACGCATCGAGCTGGTCCTGTCGCGAGAGGTCCTTCCAGAGGACGACAGCCTTTTCCCAGTCCTTGTTCCTCTTGAGGTGCGAAGAGAGCTTCTTGTGGACCCGGACCGAGAGCTCGCCCGAAAGGTTCCGCTTCAAGGCCTGCTCGAAAAGCTCGCGCCGACCGCTCCATGTCCCCGGCGCTTTCGTAGAGTCGCCCGACGCCGACGAGGTCCAACGGATCCATCTCCTCTCCCGCGTCCGGCCGCTGGCCGCGGCCCAGGAGCAGGGCCCCGGCGATGACGACGCCCAGGAGCGAGAGGATGTCCTCCTGGTTGTGATAGAGGATGGGCTCGATGAGCGATTCGTCTCCCGTCCGGATGTATTGGAAGTAGCGGAGCGGGATCTCGGCTCCGGGGATGTCCTCGTCCCGTTCGGCCCGGACGATCTCCCGGGCCAGGTGGAAAAGGCGGCAGCTCTCGTACTGATGTTTCCAGAGCTGGCGCGCGGCGAAAAGGAAATCGAGGTGCGGGAGGTCGGCGAGCGGGAAACGCTCCCGGTGCATGGCGAAACGCGTCTCGAGCAGGGGGAGGTCGAACGCCTTGCCGTTGTAGGTGACGACGGACTTGAAATCCATGTCCCGGATGAATCGCGAGAGGTCGCGGACCATCGCGTCCTCGTCGGCCATCTCGCCGAGGAAGTATTGGGCGACCTTGAACTTTCCGTCCCGGTAGTATCCCATGCCGACGAGGAAGGGCAGGGTCCCGGTCCCGCCGGCGAGGCCCGTCGTCTCGAGGTCGAGGAACAGGGCGGAATCGAGGGTCAGGGCTTCGAACCCGATCTCGTGGCTCAGGAACGCGAGCGCCTTTCCCGGGATCTCGAGCCCCTGGGCGATGGAGACGTCGCCGTAGCGCGTGCCGAGCGCAAAGGGGTTCTCGACGAAGCGGAAAGGCTCGCGGCGCAGGGGCCCGGAAACCGGAGCCGCCGGAGGTTTCGCCGGGTATCTTCCGCCGGTCAGGCTGATGAGGCGCTCGAGCTTCTCCTTGACGGTCAGGTTCCCGGCGTCCCGGTCGATCTTGTTCCAGGCGTCCTCGACGTTCCGCGAGCGGGACCGGGCGGCGCGCTCTTTTCTCAGCGATCTCAGCTTGTCGTCGAGGGTCATTATCGTGCGCCTTTCGTCCGGGCCGCGCTCCTATCATAGGATAAACACCCGGCCTTTTCCAGCGCCCGCGATCCGAGAGGCCGGGCTCTTGACAGCGCCCTCCGGCCGGATTATAAATGGGGCGGGAACCTTGGATTCTGGAGAGCTGATGTCGGATTCTGCATTGATCGAGGAGAATTATGCTTCGAGCCGCGAGCGATATGCCGCGCTCGGGATCGATACGGAGAAGGCCCTGGCGGCCCTCGGCCGTATTCCCATTATCCCTCCAGTGCCGGCCGGAACCCGACGGCGCCGACGCGGCCCGCGATCGGAATTCCCGGGCTCCGCGAGGACCTTCATGAGGCCCTCCGGCTCATCCCGGCCCCCCATCGCCTCGGGCTGTGCGCCGTGCACGCGGAGTCCACCGATGGCCCGCCGGAGCGCAACGTCCTCGAGCCCGCCCATTTCCGGAGGTGGGTCGAATGGGCCAAACAGGAAGGCGTCAAGCTCGACTTTGCCGCGGCGTGCTACGGGCATCCCCTGGCCGCCTCGGGATTCACGCTGAGCCATCCGGGAAAAGGACGTCCGCCGCTTCTGGACCGAACATGTCCGGCGCAGCCGCAAGATCAGCGCCTTCATCGGCCGCGAGCTGAAGACCCCCTGTATCCATACCCTCCATATCCCCGACGGCTCGGCGGGAGAGGCCCCGTTCGACCGGTGGGCTCGGAGGGAGCTCCTCCGCGAGTCCCTCGACGAGATCTTCGAGGCCGAGCACAGTCCCTCTCAGATGAAGGACGCCCTTGAATTCCGCCCCGCGGGGGACGAAGCGTTCCTGGTGGCCTCCATGGATTTTTGTGTGGGATACGCCATGAGCCGGGGAAAGCTCCTCGGCCTGAGCCTCGGCCGGAGCCTTTCCGCCGAATCTGCGGCCGACAGGATCTCGGCGCTTCTCCAGTTCTCCGACGAGGTCCTGGTCCGCCTCTCCGGAGACGCCCCCTGGGAAGACGCCCGGAACGGACTGCCCGACGACGGGACGCTGGCTCTCGCCCGGGAGATCATCCGCGGCGGAGCCTCGGACCGGGTCCATATCGGCTTGGAGGATTCCGGCTCCGGCCCGTTCCGCGCAGGAGCCTGGGCGGCCGGCGGAAGGGCGATGCTCAAGACGCTCCTCATCGCCCTCCTCGAACACGAGGCCGGTCCCCGCCCCGGTCCGGAAGCGAAGAGGCGACGCCGGCCGGCCGCCTCGCGGAAGCGCTTCGGGGCCTCCCCTTCAGGGCCGTCTGGGACCAGCACTGCCTGAGGTCCGGAGTCCCGCCGTCCGCCAAGTGGCGGTCGGAGGTCGTCGAATACGAGAAGCGGAAAACAAGGCCGTAAGCCCCGGCCCGTCCGCTTCGCCCGTGAGAGTCCTCCGGCGCCGGGCCCGTCATTATCATTGACGAACGGTTGAAAATCATCTACTTTGAGTCCTGAGATGAGCCCCAAGCTCCAAGGGAATCCGGATGTCCTCCCCGCCGGCCCCGCCTCCCCCGATCCCAAGCTGACGGACCGCGTCCGGGAGATCATGCTGGCGACGGCCAACACCGTCTCGGCCATGAAGATCTTCCCCTCCGAGCATGCCAGCGTCCGCAGCTTCGTCGACGACCTGGCGCGAAAGCTCAAGGCCTTCCTCGATGACAACGGGAAGCTCGAGATCGGGATCGAGGAGTACGCCTTCACGTTCGGCGGCAAGCCGGTCTACCGGGACGAGATGTCCGTCAAGAGCCTCCCCTTCTTCTTCTTCAAGGACGGGATGCAGACGCTTTTCTTTTATCAGGGCCTCGACCGGGACGAGATCGTCGATTTCCTCGAGCTCATCAAGCGCGAATCGCAGAAACCCTCCGAGGACAGCGACATCGTCAACGCCATGTGGGAGAGGGACCTCCCCAACATCCAGTATTTCGCCCCGGACAACTATCTGGAGAACAAGATCGTGGAGGACGCCGCCGGAGAGCGGTCCGCGGCCGGCGCCCCCGTCCTCCCGGCCGAGCTCGCCGCCAAGGTCGTCGATATCCGGGTGGACGAAGCCCAGTTCCGGACGGGGAAGATCGTCGTCCTCCCGGAAGACCTGGATGACGCGGGCCTGCCTTCCCCGTTGGAACCCGGATCGCCGACCGCAGGCGAGGGGGACGCGGCCCCAAAGGGCGGCTTCCAGGAGGCCTCGCTGACCGACCTGGAGGTCGCCCAGATCAACGACCTCATCCATGCCAACCGGTCGATCTCGCAGGAGGACGAGTTCCTGGACCTCATCATCGAGATCATCTACCTGGAGAAGGACCTGGCCCGATTCCAGTCCAGCCTCGACGTCATGATGGAGTATCATCTCGACCAGCTCCAGAAGGGGAAGTTCCAGGTCCCGATCCTCATCGTCCGGAAGGTCCAGGGCCTCCGGGAGTTCCTTGCCGGACAGGACGCGGCAAAGATGGACCTCCTGGACGGCTTCCTGAAGACCGTCGTCAGCGAGCGGACGCTGGGGGCCGTCCGCGAGCTCTTCAAGACGTCCGCCGCGCGTGGACATCGACGCGTTCTTCGGCTATCTCGACCTCCTCGGGGAACGCGCCCTGCCCCTGGCCGCCGAGGTCTACGAGGCGTCCCCCGATCCGGAGTTCCGGGCGAAGGTCATGGGCTTTGTCGGGGGGCTCGACCTGAAGGACCTCGGGACCCTGACCGCCCTGGCCAACGATTCCCGCCCCGATCTCTCCGGCGAGATCATCCGCTTCATCGCCGCCAGCCGGGACCCGAAAGCGCCGCAGTACCTCGCGGCCTTCCTGGGTTTCCAGCACCGGGGCATCAAGCTCGAGGCCGTCCATGCCCTCGGGCGCTTCGAGGACGACCTGGCCAACAAGATCCTCGCCGGCTTCCTCAAGGACCCCGACGAGGAGCTCCGCGTCCAGGCCGCCCTGCGGCTCAAGTACCTCGGCGACCGGCCCAGGCTCCTCGCCATCATCGCGGAGGCCTCCTCGAACGCGTTCCGGAAGCGGAGCGACGCGGAAAAACAGGCTATTTTCGATTTCCTCGGGAGAACGCGGACCGACGAGGCCTTCCTGTTCCTGAAAGGGACGCTCGAGCGCCGGTCCCTCTTCCCCTCGTCGGCCGAGATCGCGACGCGCCTTTGCGCCGTCCGGGGACTCGAGCACATGGCCACGGCCCCGGCCCTCGAGGCCCTGAGACGCGGCTCCCGGGCGCGCCAGAAGCGGGTCCGGGAGGCCTGCGCCGAGGCCCTGGTCCGGCTGGCCTCGGCCCCTGGGGCCGCAACAAGGAGGATGGAGCCGTGACGGGCGAAAACGAGCGTCCCGCCGAAAGCGCCGCGGCCGAAGGCGTCCGCAAGGACGCCAAGCAGTTCCACAGGACGGCGGTCGACCTGCTCGTCAAGTTCCACATCGTCTATAAGATCGCCAAGCTCTACGAGCCGAACAACGAGATGCTCCAGGAGCAGTCCCGGCTGATGTTCGATGCCCTCTCCGCGGTCATCGGATCGGGAGGCCAGGCCGCCATATCCGTCCGCCAGGGGTCGCTTTTCCTGAACGGGCTCCGGGTCCGGTTCGTCCTCCAGAACTACCCCATCTTCAAGTTCGTCCTGGAGGAGTTCCGGAGGAGGGAGATCGGCGGGATCCGGTTCGGAGAGGGGCTGACCCTGGACGGGCTCATCCGGTTCATGGCCGTTCTCGCCAAGAAGGAAAAGAAAGCCCATGCGACCTTCGAGGAGCTGGCCGCCGAGGTCGCCGAAGCCGGGATCGAGGGCGTCGACCTGGAGAAGGTCGTTCCCAACGAGACCTTCCCGAGCGCCGAAAAGAACACGTCCAACCTCTATTTCCTGAGCATCTTCCACCTCAAGGAATCGTTCGCCAAGGACCAGAGGGACGAGCGGCTCAAGCTCACCACGACGCGGCGCCTCATGCAGTCCATCTTCAACCACATCGTCGACAACGAGGCCTTCGTCTACGGCCTGACCAACATCAAGAATTACGACGAATATACCCTGAACCACTCCGTCAACGTCTGCATGCTCTCCATCGCCCTGGGCCGGAGGCTCGGCCTCAGCCGGGGCGAGCTCGTCGACCTGGGGATGGCCGCCTTCTTCCACGACCTGGGGAAGCTCGACACCCCCCTCGAGATCCTCAACAAGCCCGCCCGCCTGAGCGAGGAGGAGCGGGAGATCATGGAACTGCACCCCACGCAGGGGGCGGAAAAGCTCCTCCAGCTCAAGGAGTTCGGGCGCCTTCCCCTCCGGGCCATCCACGTCGCCCTCGAGCATCACATCAAGGAGGACGACACCGGCTATCCCCACACTTTCAAGAAGCAGACGACCAACCTCTTCAGCAAGATCGTCAAGGTCGTCGATTACTTCGACGCCATCACCACCAAAAGGGTCTACCGGAAGAACGTCTTCACCCGGGCCGAGGCCCTGAGCCTGATGATGGAGCATATCGGGACCGAGTTCAATCCGGCCATCCTCAAGGCCTTCGTCGACATGATGGGGGCCTACCCCATCGGCACGGTGGTCCATCTGGACTCCGGCGAGATCGGGATCGTCTTCAACACCAATCCCGACCCCCGCTTCACCCTCCGGCCGCGGATCAAGCTCATCACGGACCGGGAGGGGAACCGCATCGACGGCGAGATGGCCGATCTCTCCGAAAAGGACCCGGCGACCGGCCGTTTCGCCCGGAGCATCCTCCGGGCCCTCGATCCCGACAAGTACGGCATCAACGTCCCGGATTACTTCCTGGCGAGGGGTCAGGTCTCGACTTTTCAACATTCGCCCGGCCAAAGTTGAAAAGTCGAGACCTGACCCCTGATTGACACCGGACGCGTTACAGGTATAATTATTGGCTTCCATGAGCCTCTTCAAGAAGAAAATCGAAACCTCGCGCCTGCGTCATCGGCCTGGACGGCGTCCCCTATACCATGCTTCGCGACCTGGCCGGGAAAGGCGTCATGCCCGCGACGGCCGGGCTCCTCGCGTCGGGGCACCTGCACCGCATGCGGGCCAGCCTGCCGGAGATCTCGGCGGTCTCCTGGACCGATTTCATGACCGGGACGAACTCCGGGACGCACGGTATCTTCGGATTCACCGACTTCAAGCCGGGCTCCTACGAGCTGCGCTTTCCGAATTTCGGCGACCTCAAGACGAAGACCTTCTGGGACACCCTCGGATCCATGGGCCGGAAGAGCATCGTCATCAATCAGCCCTCGACCTATCCGGCCCGCCCGATCGGCGGCGTGCTCGTCTCGGGCTTCGTCGCCCTCGATATGGCCCGGGCCGTTCAGCCCCTCACCTATCGGGCGGCCCTCGACAAGATGGGCTATCGCATCGACATCGACACGATGAAGGCCCGGGAGGACGCCGCGTTCTTCTGGCAGGACCTCGACCGGACCACGACCGGCCGGGAGAAGGCCCTCGATTTCTTCTGGGGCGAGCCGTGGGACTATTTCGAGCTCGTCGTCACCGGGACGGACCGGCTCCACCATTTCCTTTGGAACGCCTACGAGGACGAGGACAGCCCCGATCACCGGGCGTTCCTCGACTATTACCGCCGGGTCGACGGGATCATCGCCAAGGCATCGGCCGCCTTTCGGAAGCTTACGGGCGGGGACGAGGGCTTCTATCTGATGTCGGATCACGGGTTCACCGGCATCGTCCAGGAGGTCTCCCTCAACGCCTGGCTGGAACGGGAGGGCTACCTGTCCTTCGCGAACCCCTCTCCCAAGGGCCTGGAAGACGTCGCGCCCGGAACGACGGCGTTCGCCCTCGACCCGAACCGCATCTACCTGAACCTGAAGGGGAAATTCCCGGCGGGCCGGGTGGAGCCTTCCGAAAGGACCGCTCTCCTCGACGGGATCGCGGCGAAGCTCGAACGGCTCGAGTTCGAAGGCCGGAAGGTCGTCCGCAAGGTCTTCCGCGCCGAGGACGCCTATTCCGGGCCGCTCGTTCCGCAGGGGCCCGACCTCATCGTCGTCGGCGAATACGGGTTCGACATGAAAGGCTCCGTCAAGAAGAAGGAGATCTTCGGCCGCTCGAACCTCCAGGGCATGCACACCTGGGACGACGCCATGTTCTGGTCCGCGTCCGAGGAAGGGACGGACCTGGCCATCGCCGACCTCGCCGCCATCATCCTGAGAAACTTCTCGTGAGCATCATGACCGAAAGAAGCCTTCGACGCCTCCGGGTCCTCGTCCTTCTCCTCGCCTTCGCTTCGGCCCCGCTCGCGGCCTACATCGGGCCGGGAGCGGGCTTCGCTTTCCTTTCGTCCTTCCTGGTCCTCTTCCTGACGTTCTTCCTCGCCGTCTTCTCCTTCCTGTCCTGGCCCTTCCGCTTCGTCTGGCGCGCCATCCGCGGCCGGAAAGCCTACAAGGCGAGCCGGGTCAACAAGATCGTCATCCTCGGCCTCGACGGCATGGAGCCCTCCCTGGCCGATAAGTACATGGCCGAGGGCAAGCTCCCGAACCTGTCGAAGCTCCGGAAGGACGGGTTCTACGGCCGTCTCCGGACCACGATCCCGTCGATCTCCCCGGTCGCCTGGTCCTCCTTCATGACCGGCTCCGAGCCCTCCAAGCACAACATCTTCGACTTCCTGAGCCGCGACCCCAGGACCTACCTGCCGGACCTCTCCTCGGCCCGCATCGGCAACCCCAAGCGGGTCCTGTCGCTCGGGAAATACAACATCCCCCTCTCCAAGCCCGAGATCCGGGGCATGCGCAAGAGCGTCACGTTCTGGAAGATCCTCGGCGAAAAGGGCGTCTTCAGCACCATCCTCCGGGTGCCCATCACGTTCCCGCCCGAAAAGTTCAAGGGCCATCTCCTCTCCGGGATGTGCGCCCCCGACCTCAAGGGAAGCCAGGGGACCTTCTCCTTCTACACGACCGACCCGAGCCGGATCGAGCGCAAGGAAGGCGGCCATGGACATCCCGGTCGTCGTCAAGGACGGACGCATCGAAACGTATCTATCGGGGCCCGAGAACTCCCTGCTCAAGAAGGGCGGCGAGGTCCGCCTGCCCATGACCATTACGCTCGACCCGAAGGCGGAGGCCGTGACGATCGAGGTCTCCGGGCAGAAGATCCCGCTCAAGAAGGACACGTTCTCCCCCTGGGTCCGGATCGCCTTCAGGCCCGGCCTGGGGATCAAGATCCAGGCCATCTGCCGCTTCCACGTCTCGAGGATCGAGCCCCATTTCGAGATGTACGTCACCCCCCTCAACATCGACCCGGAAAAGCCCGCCCTGCCCATCTCCCATCCCGTTCTATTACTCCGTCTATCTCGCCAAGCTCCTGGGAAGCTTCATCACCCTGGGCGAAGCGAACGACACCTGGGCCCTCAACGAGGGCGTGCTCAGCGAGCAGGCCTTCCTGGACCTCACCTACTCCAACCACATGGAGTGGGAGGCGATGGTCTTCAACGCCATGAAGAACACGAAGAAGGGCCTCGTCTGCTGCGTGTTCGAAACGACCGACAGCATCCAGCACATGTTCCTCCGGTATCTCGACAAGGGCCATCCCGCCGTCCGGGCCGGCCAGAACAAGATGGGGCCGCAGGTCATCGAGGACCTCTACGTCCGCATGGACGATCTCGTGGGTCGCGTCCGGGCCAAGCTCGACGCGAAGAGCGTCCTCGTCGTCATGTCCGACCACGGCTTCAAGTCCGTTCCGGCGCGGGGTCAACGTCAATTCCTGGCTCTGGAAGAACGGCTACCTGGCCCTCAAGGACGGGAAGACGACGAGCGGAGAATGGTTCAAGGACGTCGACTGGGACCGGACGAAAGCCTACGGCCTGGGGCTCGGCGGCATCTACCTCAACCTCAAGGGCCGCGAGGCCAAGGGCATCGTCGCTCCCGGGGCCGAAGCCGACGCGCTCAGGGCCGAGCTCGTCGGCAGGCTCTCGGGCCTCAAGGACGAGGCCAAGGGGGCCGTGGCCATCAACCGGCTCTATGACACGGCGGCCGATCTATTCCGGCCCCTACAAGGGGAACGCCCCCGACCTCATCGTCGGCTACGCCGAAGGATACCGGGTCTCGTGGGACTCGGTCACGGGAAAGGTGGACGCGACCGTCTTCGAGGACAACGTCAAGGCCTGGGGCGGCGACCATTGCATCGATCCCAAGGTCGTCCCCGGGGTCCTCTTCACGAGCATCCCCCTCAAGGAAAAGGACCCGTCCATCATGGACGTGGCCCCCACCGTTCTCGAGCTCTTCGGCGTCAAGCCGCCGGCCCACATGGACGGGCGCTCGCTCATCGGACCGGGCGACCCGTTCGCGCCGGAAGGAAAGGACACATGATCGACCGAAGGGAATTCTTGAAGCTCGGCCTCGGGGCCGCCTCCGCCCTCGCCCTCGGCGGGGACGGGGCGCCCGTCATCCGGGCGGCCGGCCGCAAGACCACGGCCCGCAAGGTCATCGTCCTCGGGTTCGACGGCATGGACCCGCACCTGGTCAAGGTCTGGATGGACGAAGGAAAGCTCCCGGCCTTCCGGAAGCTCGCCGCCCAGGGAGGCTTCAGCCCTCTGCGGACGAGCGTCCCGCCGCAGAGCCCCGTGGCCTGGTCGAATTTCATCGCCGGGACGAACCCGGGCGGACACGGCATCTTCGATTTCATCCACCGCGACAAGGAGACCTATATCCCCACCTTCTCCGCGTCCGCCTCGACCGGATCGACGAAGACCGTCCGGATCGGCGACATCATCCTCCCGCTCTCCGGCGGCGCCGTGGCCAACCTGCGGAAGGGCAAGGCCTTCTGGCAGACCCTCGAAGAGCACGACGTTCCCGCGACCATCTTCAAGATCCCGTCCAACTATCCCCCGGTCGCGACGAAGCAGAGGACCATATCGGGGATGGGGACGCCGGACATCAAGGGCTATTACGGCCTGTTCAACTACTACACGAACGAGTACCGGGAAGTCACCCAGGAGGCGGGCGGCGGCGGCCGGGTCCACGAGGTCTACGTCATCGGCAACCGCGTCGAGGCCCAACTGCCCGGCCCCGACGAACAGCCTTCCGCAGGGAAAGCCCCGAGACGCTCGTCGACTTCAAGGTCTTCCTCGACCCCGAGAACCCCGTGGCCAAGATCGTCCTCCAGGGCCAGGAGTTCATCCTCAAGGAGAAGGAGTGGAGCGGCTGGAAGAAGGTGAGCTTCGGGCTCATCCCCACCCAGAGCGTCAGCGGCATCTGCATGTTCTACCTCAAGGAGGTCCGGCCGAAGTTCAAGCTCTACGTCAGCCCCATCAACATCGACCCGGCCGAACCCGGCCCTCCCCATCACGACCCCCGAATCCTACGCCAAGGAGCTCGCGAAGAGGTTCGGGCCGTTCTTCACCAAGGGCCTTCCGGCCGACACGAGCGCGCTGGACAACCTGATCCTGGACGAGGGCGAGTTCCTGGAGCAGGACGACATGGTCCTTCGCGAGAGCGTGGCCATGTACGAGGACGAGCTCCGGAGGTTCGAATCCGGGCTCCTCTTCTATTACTTCTCGAACACCGACCAGCGCCAGCACATGTTCTGGCGCCTCATCGATCCACAGCATCCCGCCTATGACGCGGGCCTGGCCTCGAAGTACGGGAACGTCATCGAGAACATCTACGTCGAGATGGACCGTGTCCTGGCCCGGACGATGGACCGCGTCGGCCCGGACACGACCGTCATCGTCATGTCCGATCACGGCTTCAACCCCTTCCGCCGGGGCTTCAACCTCAATACCTGGCTCATGGAGAGCGGGTACCACCGGCTCGCCGACCCCCGCCGGCAGACGGAGACGTCGCTCTTCGAGAACACGGACTGGTCGCGCAGCCGGGCCTACGGCATCGGCCTCAACGGCCTTTACGTCAATCAGCGGGGCCGCGAGAAGCAGGGCATCGTCGCGCCGGGCGCCGAATCGGACAACCTCGTCCGGGAGATCGCCCGGAAGCTCGAGGAGATCGTCGACCCCGCGACCGGAGAGCGGGCCGTCCTCAAGGCCTATGTCGCCAAGGACGTCTACCAGGGGCCCTACGTGGACCAGGCGCCGGACATCGTCCTGGGATTCAACCGGGGCACCCGCATATCGTGGCAATCCCCGCTGGGGAGCTTCCCCCGCGAGGTCTTCGAGAGCAACACCCAGAAATGGAGCGGCGACCACATGTCCGCCGCCGAGGTCATCCCGGGGATCCTTCTCGCGAACCGCGCGATCACGGCCGAGTCCCCGGCCCTCTTCGACCTGACGGCCACGATCCTCGACGCGTTCGGGATCGCGCCCACCGAGGGCATGATCGGCAAGAACGCGCTGAAGGCTTAGGGCGGAAGGACGCCCGGGAGAAAAGCGATGGGAAAAGCGAAAGTGAAGATCGAAAAGGACCTCTTCGACAAGGTCGAAAAGTTCGCGGCGATGTCGGGCTACACCTCGCCCGAGGAGTTCATCACCCACCTTCTCGAGAAGGAAATCGCCAAGATCGAGGAAGCGGATTCCGAAGAGGAGATCAAGAAGAAGCTGAAGGGGCTGGGATACATTTCCTGACGCCATGGGAATACTCAACTCGATCCTGAACAAGGTCTTTGAAGTCCTGTTCCTGCCCGTCCGCGGCCTGAGCCCGTGGGTGGCCATGGTCCTCGTCTCTCTCCTGACGTCCTTCCTGATGCTCCTGATCTTCCGGCACACCTCGAACCAGGCCGGGATCCGGAAGGAGAAGAACCTGATCAAGGCCCACCTCCTCGAGCTGAGGCTGTTCAAGGACAACATGGGGGTCCAGCTCAGGGCCCAGGGGCGCATCCTCCTGGCCAACTTCAGGTACGTCGGCGCACAACATGAAGCCCATGCTCGTCATGATCGTCCCCGTGCTTCTCATCCTCATCCAGCTGAACCTCTGGTTCGGCGCCGAGTCCCTGAAGCCCGGCGATCCCGTCCTGGTCAAGGTCCGCCTGGTCGAGGGCAAGTATCCCTCCGAGGTCCCCGCCTCGCTGGCCGTCTCGCCCGAGCTCGAGATCGAGACGCCCGCCCTCCGTATCGAGGACGAGGCCGAGATCGACTGGCGTCTCCGGGCGAAAACGGCCGGAGCGGGCCGGCTCACCTTCACGGTCGGCGGAGAGACCGTCGTCAAGAGCGCTTCGGTCGGCGCGACGCGCCTCTCCCCCATTGCCGTCCTCAAGCCGGGGCGGAACCTCATCGAGCAGGTCCTCAATCCCGGCGAGGCTCCCCTGCCCTCGACCTCCGTGGTCCGGTCGGTCGAGGTCAGGTACCCGCCCGCATCCATGTCCCTCTTCGGCTGGCACCTTCACTGGCTCATCGTCTATTTCATACTCTCGATCGCTTTCGGATACGCCTTCAAGGGCGTGTTCAAGGTCGAGATCTAAAGGAGCGCCCTCATGAAACTCGAGACCTTCAAGATGGAACGCATGCAGTCCACCTGGGAGAACGTCGTGGACTACAACCTCTCCGAAAGCGGGGTCCATCCGCTGACGCTTCGCGAATTCCTGAGCCCCGAGGAGATCGAAGGGCTCACGGCCGCGCCCCTCGGCTATACCCAGAGCAACGGGACCGAGGAGCTCCGGGAACGGATCCGGGCCCTCTATCCCGGGATCGGGCCGGGCGGCGTCCTGGCCACGGCCGGGTCCTCCGAGGCGAACTTCCTCCTCATGTGGAGCCTCATCGAGCCCGGAGACGAGGTCGTCTTCGAGGTGCCGAACTACATGCAGATGTGGGGGCTCGCGCGGGGCTTCGGGGCGAAGGTCAAGCCGCTCCGCCTCCGCGAGGAGCTGGGCTGGCAGCCCGATCCCGACGAGCTCGCGAAGCTCGTCACGCCGAAGACGAAGCTCATCATCGTGACCAATCCGAACAACCCGACGGGCGCCGTCCTCAGCGCCGAGTCCATGGCCGCGATCGTCGCCCGGGCCGATAAGGCCGGGGCCTGGATCGTCGCCGACGAGGTCTATCAGGGCGCCGAGCTTTCGGGCGTCCGGACACGGAGCTTCTTCGGGATGTACGACAAGGTCCTCGCGGTCAACGGCCTGTCCAAGGCCTATGGACTGCCCGGCCTCCGGATCGGCTGGATCGCCGGACCGGACGAGGTCATCGGACGGACCTGGCCCTACCACGATTACACGACGATATCGCCGTCCGCCCTGAGCGACCGCCTCGCCGCGACGGTCCTCGCTCCGGCGAACCGGGAGCGCATCCTCGCCCGGACGCGGGGCATCCTGAACGCGAACTTCCCCGTCCTCGACCGATGGCTCAAGGCCCAGGACGGCCTGTTCTCCTATCGCCCTCCCGAGGCGGGGGCCATCTGTTATGCCCGCTACGACCTTCGGATGAATTCGACCGAGCTCGTCGAGAAGCTCATCCGGGAGAAGAGCGTCCTCCTCGTCCCGGGCGACCACTTCGAGATGGACGGGTACCTTCGGTTCGGCTACGGGCCCGAGGAAGGCTATCTGCTCACGGCCCTGGACCGGGTGGCCGGGACCTTGAAGGCCCTCCGGTGAGCCGAAGACAGGAACACGGAAGATACCGAGCAACAAGGAGATAAAGAGATGTCAGCAAGAAAGATCGTCGGGATCCTCATCGCCGTTTGCGTCGCCGGCCTCGGCTTCACGGCCGCCGCCCAGGCCCAACAGCCGACGAAGATCGGCGTCATCAATTCGCAACAGGCCTTCACCGCCTCCGCCGAAGGCAAGAAGGCCCAGAACCAGCTCATGGATCTGGAGAACAAGCTCAAGTCCGATCTCTCCCGCCTGGATAACGAGATCAAGGCCCTGGAGACCAAGCTCACCACCCAGCGGATGACCCTCTCGAACGAGACCGCGATCCAGCTCCAGTCCGACCTCGAAAAGAAGACGACCGCCCGGAAGCGGCGGGAAGAGGACGGCGGACGGGAGGGCCAGCAGCTTCAGATGACCCTCATCCAGAAGATCCGGGGGGAGATGGTCGGCGTCATCGACGGCCTGGCCAAGGAAAAGGGGCTCGATCTGATCCTCGACCTCGCCGAAAGCGGGACCGTCTTCTTCAACCCCACCATCGATATCACCGACGAGGTCATCCGCAGGTACGACGCCGCCAAGGCGGCCGCGCCCAAGAAGTAGCGCGCTTATTTCTCCGCGGGGGCCCGGCTCAAGCGAGCGCGATCCTTACGACGTGGCGGACGAATCCCGAGCCGCGGGCTCCGGGGATCCGGATGATCAGCGCGCCGCTCGAAAGAGCGGCCCCTTCTACGGCGCCGATCCGATCGCTCATCGTGACGGGAAGCTCATAGGTCTCGTCCGCCAGGCCTTCGACGACGACCTCGAGTCCGCTCTTCGAGGATAAAAGCCCGACCCGGATCACCTTCAATCCCCTATTCGCGTCTCCCGTACGGGTGACGACAGCCGGAGGGAGGACCTCGACCGTCGGCTCGAACGCGATCACGACCGTGTCCGAGCCCGTCACGGGGAACTCCACGGCGGGTCGGACGGCGGGCGCGCCGGGATCGACGCCGGCGAACGCGGCCGGTTTCCCATTGACCGAGGCCGACAGGATCTTCGTGCCGGGGCCGAAGGAGGGGCGGAATCTCATGCTCCATCCGGCGGGCGCCGATGACGTGATGACGGCCTTTGCCTCCCCGCCCGAGCGCGTATAACCGATGGACATGTCCGTCGGCCCGATCTTGAACCCCTCGATGCTCACCTCTTCCCAATCGGCAGGGAGCCTGGGCTCGAATGAAACCGTCTTTTCGGGAGCGCTCGCTCCGAGCCCGAGGAGCCCCCGGACGAACGGGAGGACGACGGCCGCCCCCGAGAATCCCTGGTGCGGGACCGCCTCCGCCGGCCAGACATTCCTGTCGCCCGAAAAGACCTCCGTTACGGCACCGAGGGCGTTGTCGAACGCGTGCCGGGCCGAGCTCAACAGAGTGTTGGTGCCGGGGATCACGCGGTCCTGAGCGAACTGGGCCGCGCCGACCCAGCTCCCGAGAAACGGCCAGACGGCGCCATAATTGTAGTTCAAGGGCTCGTAAAGAGCGCTCCGGTCGGAAAGGCTCCGGATGCCCCAATCCGTCGTGAGCCCGGCCCCGCCGATCTCGTCCAGGGTCGACGCCGCTCGCTCCCGGTCACCGAAGCCCCACATCAGCCCGACGGCGCTCCATGGGGTCGATTCGCTCACGAGCCCTCCATCCGTGTTTATCGCGTGCGCATAGCGCCCGCTCTCCCCATCCCAGAATCTCTTTCTGAAGGCATCGGCCGCCCTATCGAAGTCCGCCCCCGCCTTCTTCGATAGGGCCGCGTCATCCGCCGCCTTCGCCAAACGCGCCATCCCCTCGCAGGCTTTGGTCCAGACCGCCGCCAGGTAAGCGTCCGTCCTGATCCCCGTCAGGGAGCCGAATTCGAGAGCCCCCAGCCCGGCCTTGGCGTTGTCCATAAGGCCGTCGCCGTCCGCGTCCGTGGACAGGCACCAGGCATAGGCTCTCTTCAGGGATCCCCAGCTCTCCCGGACGAAAGTCGCGTCTCCCGTTTTCGTCAAAAGATCGTCCATCGCGACGATATAAAAGGGGGTGGTATCCCCGTGGATATATCCGTAAGGGTAATCCTTCCACCAATTTATGTATCCGGCGGCCTGGGACAGCTCGTGGGCCATCTTGCCGTCCTCGCGCTGCCACTTCCGCGTGAACGCGAGGGCTTCCTTCGCCGCAGCCGTGTTCCCGAGGCTGTTCAGGCTGAGGGCGTTGATGAAGGCGTCCCCGCCGAAGAACCAGCCGAATCCGGGCCGGCCGCCCGTGCCGGACGGTCCGATGCCCGCGACGAGGCCCCGGCCCAGGTCGGGGTTGTCCACGAGGAGATTGTCGAAGCCGACGTTGGCCCACGAGAACGCCAGGTCGAGCTCCGGGACCGGGGTCTTGACGCGCAAGGTCGACGCGAGGAGGGCCGCGTAATGCGCTTCCGCCGCCCGGCAAACCGACTCGGGGTCCGCGGAGAGCTTCCGGTAGACCTCGACGACAGCCTCCCGGCTCCCCTTTCCCCCGGCCATGACGATGGGGATGAACCTCCCCTTGACGTCCGCGGGCCGGTCGACGGAGATCCGGAACTGGTTGGGGGCGTCCGAAAGCATGTGGGCGGGGGTATAGGAGATGCCCCTTGCCGAACGGAGACCCGACGAGACCATGATTCTTCCGGGTCGGCTCGGATATCACATAGGCTCTGAGATCGTCGTCCCAGGAGGCGGACTGCCCGCCGAGCCCGGCCGGCCACATCGGCTGAAGCACCGGCAGGAACCCCGCCACGATCGTCAGGGGCTCGCTCGCGTCGATCTCGAGAAGGACGATCGCGCCCGGCTCGTCGATCGCCGCGACATAATGAGCCCGGACCGTGAACGCTTGGTGAACGAACGTGATCGTCGTTCGCGCCGGCGTCACATCGACGGAACGGGCGACGTCGCGGCCTTCGACCGGGACCGTGCTCGAACCGAGAAGGAATGAGAACCGAAAATCACGGAAGAGCTTGAGCGGCCAGGCCCAGGCCTCGAACGATCCGTCCTCGGACCCGAGGATCGCGAACTTCCGGCCGGCCTTGTCGAAGGGCGTTCCCGGCCGCGCCGGGCCCGAGAGCCGGATGGCGCAGGGAGCGAATCCGAAGGCGGGGACCGCGCCGTCCCGGGGAAGCTTCGATACCGCGGACGCCGAAAGGGCGGCGGAAACGATAAGGATCGTCGCGATTCTCTTCATGATCGGGCCCCTCCCCTTTCGGCTTATAGCAGACGCCGGAGGGCCAAGTCAATCCGGGCGGGACGGGGCTATCAGAACGGCCCCCATTTCATCAGGACCGGCGGGATGAGGGCGACGAGGCTGAACGCGACCAGGACGAGCATCAGCGGCAGGAACCATTTCGCCCACTTTTCCCACGGGATCTTCGCGACCCCGAGGACGCCCATCGTCACGGCCGAGGTCGGCAGGATGGGATTGATGACCTCGCAGAGCTGGAAGGCCAGGACCGTGGTCTGCCGGGTGATGCCGACGAGGTCGCTGAGCGGGGACATGACCGGCATGGTCAGCGCCGCCTGGGCGGTCCCCGAATGGACGAAGAAGTTGATGATCGCCTGCATGAGGAACATGATCTGGGCCGTGACGATCCCCGGAACGGCCGAGATGAACCCGGCCGCGGCCTGGAGGACCGTATCCAGGACGACGGCCTCGTTCAGGATGATCAGGATGGCCCGGCCGCCGGCGATGATCATGGCGACGCCGATGAGGTCGGCCGCTCCCGACACGAAGCTCCTGGCCATCTCCGACGGCCTGATCCCGGCGATCGGCCCCGCGACCAGCCCGATGCCCAGGAACAAGGCCCCGATCTCCTCGATGTACCAGCCCTTGGCCAGGATCCCGTAGACGAGGGCGGCGACCCCGGCGAAAAGGATACCCAGCACGGCCTTCTGGGCGGATCCCCAGGGAAGCTCCTTGTCCCGCGTCTCCGCGGGCGAATAACCTCGCGCTACGTCGATGTCGTAGACGAGGCTCTTCTTGGGGTCCTTCCGGACCTTCTCGGCATAGATCATCACGAAAACGATGGACAGGACGGTGTTGATGACCCATAGGATCAGCCGGTAGGTCAGGCCCGAGTAGAGGGGCAGCTCCGAGAAGCCCTGGGCGATGCCGACGGTGAAGGGATTGAAGAAGGCGGCGCCGAACCCCGCCGCGGCGCCGACGAACGGGATGGCGACGCCGACGAGGGAATCGTAGCCGAGAGAAAGGGCCAGTGGGATGAAGATGAGGACGAAGGGAATGGATTCCTCGGCCATCCCGTAGACCCCTCCCGCCAGCGAGAAGACGACCATCAGGACGGGAATGACGAACTTCTGCGTCCTCGGCTTCCGGGCGAAGAACAAGGACAGCCTCCGGATCCCAGACTCGATGGCCCCGGTCTTGCCCAGGATGGCGAAGGTGCCGCCGAAGATGAGGATGATGAAGATGATGAGGGAGCCGTCCTGGAAACCCCGGACGGGAGCGATGAGGAGCCACTGGGGCCCGAGACGGTGCTTGGGGGTCTCGGCGTAGGTGCCCGGCACGGTGATCAGGCGCGTCTGGCCCTGGAACGTCTTCTCGGTCCGCTGGAACGTGCCCGAGGGGATGACGAGGCTCAGGGCGTAGACCCCGATGACCAGGGCATAGATCAGGACCAGCGTGTGCGGGAGCTTGAAACCCTTCTTTTTCGCCATGGGACCGCCTTTCATGCCTGGGTTATTCTACAACGGATCCATCGCCTTGGGAAACCGGCCGCGGGCCGGCCGGCGAGCCGAAGGAGACCTCGATGCGGACGATCTCCGGGACGCTCCCGGTGCGCACGGGCGGGCCCCAGGTGCCGACCCCGCACGAGACATAATATTGGGTCGCGCCCTTGCGCAGATATCCCCAATACTGCTCATACGACAATTTATTGATGATGTTGATGGGAAAAAGCTGACCGGCGTGGGTGTGACCGGACAGCTGGAGGTCCACCCCGGCGTTCTCGGCCTCGCTCAGCCGGACCGGCTGGTGGTCGAGCAGGATGACGGGGAGGGCCCGATCGATGCCCCCGCCTCCGAGGACCTCCGAAAGCGCTTTTCGCTTGTCGCCGAACCGGTCCGCCGTGGGGTCCTTTCGCCCGGCGAGGACGAACACCCCGCCGACCGTGACGGCTTCGTCCTGGAGGACGCGCACGCCTCCCCGGACGAGGTAGCTCAGGTTCCTGGCGAGCCCGCCGAAATACTCGTGGTTCCCCGTGACCGAAAAAACGCCCAGAGGCGCCCGGATGGCCGACAGGGCGGAGATCATCTTCTCCTCCTCGGCCTCCGATACGCTCTCGTCGACGATATCGCCGGGAAGGAGCACGATGTCCGGGCGGAGGGCATTGATCCTGGCGACGATGGCTTCCAGCCGCCGGCTCCCCATGATGGTCCCCAGGTGGATATCCGACGCCGCAACGACGCTCAATTTCCCGCGGCCGTCTCCGGCCGGCTTCTCGAGCCTGACCTCGAGCGTCCGGAGGCGGGGGTGCAGGGCGTTGAAATAGCCTCCGGCGAGCCCGAGCACGGAAACGCCCAGGACGACGGCGAAGGCGACGAGCCCCGTCCGCTGCGGGTCCGCGGTCCAGGCCTTGGGGAAATATCGGACCGCCCGATTTGCCAGGCGGAGGATGTCGATGGCCAGGAGCGCGAAGAACAGGTTCACCATGAGCGCCAGGAAGAGGGATCCCAGATGGATCAGCCCGGCGGAGATCCACGCCCGCGACGGCCCGCTCAAGAAGCGGCCGAGCGGATAGGCGACGACCAGGAGCCCGCCGACGACGAAGAGGACGGCCCGCGCCGCCGGATGACCGGCCAGCGCCTGCGCGCCGCGGCGCAGGATGTAGAAATTGGCCCCGCCATAGACGACGAGGACGATGAGAAGGAACACGGCCATCTCCGATCTCCTCAAGGCGTCCGGTTGAATCCGACGATCTCTTCGAGGTCCTTCCGCTTCGTCGCGGACGGCGGCCGGCTCGCCGCGTACCCGAGCGGGAAAAGGACGGCGATCTTGTACTTCCGCGGGATTCGAAGGACCTTGCGCACGCGGCGGGGGTTGAACCATCCGACCCAGCACGTCGAGAGGCCCAGCTCTTCGGCCTTGAGGACGAAGTGCTCGCCCGCTATGCCGATGTCGATGAGATAGAACGGCGTTCCCTGGAGGCTCCCGCCGAGACGGTGGAGCAGGTTGTTGCGGACGGCGAGGACGACGACGAGGACCGGCGCCTGTCCCGCGAATTTTGTCATCCTGTAGATGCCGGAGAAGGCTTCTCCGGCCAGCCTCGTCTTGAGCTCGGGGTCGTCGACCACCAGGAACCTTGTGGGCTGGGCGTTCTCGGCCGACGGAGCGAGCCTGGCCGCTTCGACGCAGGCGAGGATCTTTTCCCGCTCCACGGGGTCGGGCCGGAAGCGGCGGATGCTCCGGCGGGAGAGGATGAGGGCGTCGAGGGGCGTCGCCATGGTCAGATCTTCTTCAGGGTCACCAGCCCCGCCCGCTCCAGGATCGTGAAGTACGCCCGGACGTCCGCGCCGCTCACCGGGCCGAGCTCGGCGGACACGGCCAGCATGATCTCGTAAAGGCTGCTTTTCCCGTCGGCGAAATTCAGGGCTTCGTAAGCGGCGTTGCCCCTCAGTCCGGCCTCGTCGAAGATGTTGAGTCCAAGCTTTTCCTCCAGATAATCCGCCTCCAGGGGGCCGATGAAATCGGCCCGCCGGACGGGCACGAGTCGCGCCAGAGCGCGTTCCTCCTCGGAGAGGCCCAGGGGCTTGGGGGCGGCTCCCATAAGCCCGCAGAGTTTCTTATAGACGGCGTCAGCCTCTTTCGGGAATGAAAGGGCGAGGTCGTCGATGCGGCCCTTGAGAGCGGCGATGTCCTGCTTGACCGACCGGTCCGACGTCAGGACGCCCGCCGAAGATATGGCCCTGGACTCCCGGCGCGCCGCAAGGGTAACGACGTTGAGCACCTGCCGATAAGCCCGGTGCAAGGCCTCGGGTTCGCCCGCCGCATAGAGGCCCGCCAGGGCGTCATAATAATCGGCCGACAAGCGCCCGAGCCCGTTCCGGGCCACGAGCCTGGCCGTGTCCTCGGCCTCCCGGTCCCCCGCCGCAGCGATGGCATAGGCCGTCGCGAGGGCGGCCACGGAGGTGCGCCGGAGCTCGGTCGGGTCAACCTTGTCCATGTCGTCCAGGCTCGTGTGGTGGAAGAGATCGTCCCTGTTGAGCATGATCGCCGGCACCTTCAGCGAGCCGTCGTTGAAGACGACATGATCGCTGCCGCCGCTGTACGGCCGGAGCCTCCAGACGAACGGGTGGGTCGAGCCGTTCAGGCTCGTCAGCCGGCGCTCCTCCACGAGGCCGGCAAAACGGGCGGCGACGTCGTTGAGGAAGCTCGGGACGGAATCGGGCGTCCCGAAGATGTTGAGGATCCCGCCGTTCAAATGGAGGTCCTCGCCGATCATGTCGCAATTGATGACGGCCAGCGTATTCCGGACGCCGTCCGTGTGGGCCAGCACATAGGGCACGGTGCCGTTGAACTCGGGGACCCAGACGAAGCGGATCGTCCGCTTCGGAGCGGCCAGGAGGCCCTTGTCCACAAGGACCTTGAGGGCCCTGGCCATCTCCATCAGGCCGCCGCTCCCCGAGGCGTTGTCGTTGGCGCACGGCATGGGGTGGCAGAGGTGGGCGATGAGCATGACCTCCTTTTCGGGCTCCGCGCTTCCGGGGAACGCGACCGAGAGGACTTCGAGGCGGCTGGGGAAGAACTCGGACGCGACATCGGCCTCGAGGACGATCCTCTGTCCTTCCTCGAGCCTCCGCTTGAGGGCGGCGCCCTGGTTCTTGCTGAGGTTGAAGCCGAAACCGATCCTGTCCCGGTCCTCCCAGCGCGGCCAGAAGGACGCGTAGCGGACCAGGTTCGGGTAGCCCGGACGCGTGTCGGGGGGGTAATACGTCAGGATCCCGGCGGCGCCGCGCACCATGACCGCCTGCCTCATGACCTCCGCCGGCGCCCCGGTGGCCAGAACGATCTTCCCGCGGACATCCTTCCCCTCATAGGCCGCCTTACCGATGCCGGTGCCTACATCTACTAGCTCCGCCTCAACCGAGGCCGAACGGCTGCGCCCGACGAGGGTCAACGGAAGCTCCTCGATACGAGCACAGGCGCTCCCGGACCGGAGAGCTCATCCAAAGCTCGCCCTTCGAGGCCTTCCAGCCGATGACGCTCCGGTACGTGGAATACCGCTTCGTCCCGTCGGACGGCCAGCCCTCGAGCACGGCGTTTCCGTATCCCATCCTCTCGAGCTCGCCCTTGACCCAGACGGCGGCGTCATGATAGCCGGGCGCGGCCTGGATGCGGTCGAACTTCGAGATGGCGTCCGTGATAACGGCGGGCGGTCTCTCCCGAGACCTCTCCGGCCAGCGTCCGGACGATCTCCTCCGGGGTGACGGGGGCCTCCGCCCGTAGAGACGGGACGAGGACGAAGATCGTCAAAGCGATAGCCGGGCCAAGAATACGACCGAAGCGTCCGTTTCTCATGCGTACTCCTTTTCCCTGTTTCATGGACCTCCAAGGTAATGCGAACCGCCGTGAAAAATCAAATGAAAAGATTCCTGGCCCCGGACCCGGATCCGCCGCAAAACCCGTCTTGCATTGGCATTCCCGATTCTGATATAGTCTCTTCCAGGATTCGATTAGGAGGATATCTCGATGAAAAGACTCGCCGTATTCGGGATCGTCGTTACTCTCGCTCTCTTTTCCTTCGTCGCCTGCGGCAAGAAGGCCGAAGGGCCCGGGGCCGGCTCGGCCGTGACCGCGGACCTGCTCAACCTGCTCCCCAAGAACGTCCAGGGCGTCGTCGTCGTCGATTTCAACAGGGCCATCAACATGCCGTTCGCGGACAAGGCCATCAAAGAGGACAAGAATCAGGCCAAATACCAGGAATTCATCAAGGAGACCGGGATCGACCCGCAGAAGGACATCTACGGGATCGCCCTCGCCCTCGCGGGCCAGGCCGAAGGCATGGCCGCGAAGCAGGAAGGCGTCGCCGTCGTTTCCTTGAAGTACGACAAGGACCTCCTCCTGGCCAAGATGAAGAAGGACGGCGACGAGATCAAGGAAGAGACCTATGAAGGCGTCGTCATTTATTCGGGGGTCAAGGCCGAGCCCGGGAAGCCCCCCGCCTCCGCCGCGTTCCTCGACGCGTCGACCGCCCTGGTCGGGACCGACAGCCTTGTCCGCCAGGTCATCGACGTCTCCCGGAAGAAGGGCGAGAACGTCCTGAAGAACGAGGCTCTGGCCGCGATCATCAAGACCGCCAACAAGAGCGCCCTGGTCTGGAGCGCGTTCGTCATCCCCGAAGAGGCGACCAAGAAGCTCGCCCAGTCCAATCCGATGATGAGCACGCTCGAGGGCATGAAGGCCATGACCCTGTTCTTCGACTACAAGGACAAGACCTATCTCTTCGAGATCAAGACCCAGGGCGGCGATCAGGCCAAGAACAAGCAGCTGGCCGACATGCTGACCGGCTTCAAGGCCCTCGGGGCCGGAGCCGCCGCCAAGAACCCGGACGTCGGGGAGCTCCTGAACCGGATCGAGATCTCTTCGGGGGCCGATTTCGTCAGGATCGGCGCCGGACTGCCGGAAGCCATCCTCGAAAGGCTGTCCAAGTCCGCCGCCCAGAAGGTCGAGGGCATGATGAAGCCCCAGGGCGGGGCCACGACCGAAGAGCCCGCGGAAGAACCGAAGGAAGAGCCTGCCGAAGAGCCCGCGGAGGAACCCGAGGGCTAATCCTCGAACATATATTCCTTCAGGCTGAAGACCAGGCAGGCCAGTCCCAGGAAGACGGCCGTGATCAGGAAGAGGGTGAGGACCGCCGCGAGCGGCCCCGTGGGCTCGAGCCGGAACATCAGGATCGAGTACTTGCCCGGCGAATAGTAAGGGAGCAGGGACTTCAGGTAGTGGACGACCGAGAAGCGCTGGGTCGATCCCGGGAAGTACTGGATGACCGTCTCCCAGCCGAACCCGAAAGCCAGCCCGATCAGGATCGATTTCTTCAATAACGTCCCGAGGAACGTGAACAGGGCCGTGTAGGCCATCAGGCCGAGCAGGAGCACCCCGGCGTAGCGCAGGAGGGCCGTCCAGGCCCCGAGGGATCCGAGCCGGGAGCCGTTCATGATGAGGTAGGATGCGGCCAGGCTGAGCACGACGATGAGGGACGACAGGGCCGTGTAGGCGGCGTACTTCCCGATGATGATCCCGCTCTTGGAAAGCGGCCGGGTCGTGAGGTAGGGCAGGGTCTTCCCCTCGATCTCCTCCGAGCAGACGGAGGTCCCGTAGAACAGCGTCAGGATGACCGCCAGGAACTGAAGGTGGTAGATCATGAGGATGTCCTGGAAGACGGACATCACGTCCGCCGAGCGGCCGGCGAAGGCGATCCGGACCACGATCGCCAGGACGATCGGGATCAGGCCGAGAAGGACGAACGCCCGGAGCTTTCGGGCCCTCCGCCCCAGAAAGAAGAAGAACGCGGCGACCTCGCGGCTCGTTCTCAGCATGTCACTTCCCCACCAGGTAATCGAACACCGCCTGAAGGTTGTCGTCGGGCGAGGTGATCTCCTCGACGCGGGCGCCCCCCTCCACGATGACCGCGTTGAGCCGTCCGAAGAAGGCGTCCCGGTTATGCGTCTCGACGATCAGCCCCTCCCCGTCCTCCCCGAAGAGAAGCTTGTGGACGTAGGGTTCCCCCACGAACCGGGCGGCCAGGGCGCGCGGATCGGCGCACCGGATCGAGATGATGTGCGGGTGGGTCTCGATGAGGTCGCGGATGTAATGGATGTCGCCCTGGGCCAGGATCTTCCCCTGATGGATGAGGATGATCCGCGACGTCATGGCCTCGATCTCCGGCAGGACGTGGCTCGAGACGAGAATGGTCCGTCCCTGGTCCCGGTACTCCTTGACGAGGTGGATGAGCTTCCTCTTGCCCAGCGGGTCGAGGCCGCTCAACGGCTCGTCGAGGATGATGACCTCGGGGTCGTGGGCGATGGCCTGGGCGAACCGGATGCGCTGGCGCATGCCCCGGCTGTAGCCCCGGATCCTCCGGTCCTTGTCCGCGGCGAGCTCGACGATGTCCAGGGCCTTGGCCGCCCGGGCCCGGGCCTCGTCCCGCGAATAGCCGTAGAAGGACAGGAGCCCGGTCAGGAACTCCCAGCCCGTGATCTCCTCGTAGAAGGAATCCGCCTCCGGGCAGAAGCCGATCTTCGCGAACAGCGGATAGGCGTTCCGGACACGGCTCCCGAGGACGGAGACCTCCCCGATATTGGGTTTGAGCTGGCCCGTCAGCAGCTTCATGAAGGTCGATTTGCCCGCTCCGTTGGGGCCCAACAGTCCGGTGATCCCGGGCTCGATGGTCAGGGTCACGTCGCTCAGCCCGAGGACGTTCCCGTACCACTTGGAGAGGTTCCGGGTTTCGATGGTCGGGTTCACCGGACCTCCTCGACGCTCCGCAGTCTCCGCCAGAGAACGGCGGCGGATGCGGCGAAGATCCCGGCCAGCACGAGGAACGACAGGTAGCCGGGATAGGCGAACGGCGGCTTCTGGCCGAAAATGATCGCCCCGGCCTGCTGGAGGTTCCCCTTGAGGCTGAAGAGGGCGGCGTACGGATTGTGGAAGGTCCCGAACAACATCCCGTAGAGGATGTCCGAGAAGAGGTAGACCCCGAAAATGAGGATGGTCACGTATCTCCGGTTCTTGCTGACCGCCGACAGGAGAAGGGTGTACGCGGCGAAAAAGAGCGTCAGCAGGGCGGAATATCCGATGACCGACAGCAGGAGCCAGGGATACTCGGCCACGAACCGGAAGCTCCCGGAGAAGATGAGCTTGAAGAGAATGAACAGGACCCCGGGAACGAGCGTCAGGAGGAGGATGAAGAAGAAGACGACGGCGGCCTTGCCCAGCAGGTAGTCCTTCTTCCCGAGGGGCCGGGCGAAATAGAGCTGGAGGGCGTTGTGCTTCAGGTCGTCCGCGATGAGGCCCGCGCCGGCGAAGGTGAGGATCATGACCATCCAGAACAGCAGGAAATCGCCCGTGAAATAGCTCTTGAAATAAGCGGGATTGATGGTGATGAACTTCTCCGACCCCTTGAACATGAACTTGAAGTCCTCGAGCCGTTCGGAGATATAGATCCCGGCCAGGAAGACGAGGGCCGGGATGAAGGCCGAGACGAAGAAGAACTTGAATTGCTTCTTCCGGAAGGTCAACAGGATGCCGGTCCGGGTGATGGGCCACCAGGGGAAGCGGCTCTCCCGGAGCGCCCCGTCCCAGTGGCTGTATCCCTTCTCGCGGATGGTCGCCATCAATCCACCCCCACGGTCCGGGCGAAGAGATCCTCGAGCGACGTCCGGCTCTTGACGAAATGCCGGACCTGGGCCCCGGCCGCCGCGGCCGAACGGAAGATCTCCATGCGGTCCTTGTCGGCGGGCAGATAGATCTTGAGGATGCCGTCCTCGGTCCGGTCGACGCGGCATCCCCGGGCCGCGGCCTCGCTCCGGAACAGGTCCTCGTCGCCCTTCACGCGGACCTCGAAGAGGCTGTAATCGATGGCCCGGAGGTTCTCCAGGCTGCCCTGGGCGGCGACGCGCCCCTTGTTCAGGATGACGACGTCGGCGCACAGGGTCTCGATATCGGCCAGGATATGCGAGGAGACGAGGACCTGGATATCCTTGGCCGAAGAGATGTCCCGGATGAGCTCGAGGACCTCCTGGCGGCCGTGCGGGTCGAGGTTCGAGGTCGGCTCGTCGAGGAAGAGGAGCTTCGGGTCGTGAACGAGGGCCTGGGCCAGCTTCAGCCGCTGTTTCATCCCCGCCGAGTAGGTGTCGAGGAGCCGGTAGCGCGCCTCGCCGAGCCCGACGTAGAACAGGACCTCGTGCGCCCGCTTCATGGCCTCCTCCCGGGGCATGCCCGAGAGCTCGCCGAAGTAGGAGGTGAAGGCGACGGCGTCCATGCCCGCGATAAAGCAGTCGTCCTCGGGCATATAGCCGATGCTCCGGCGGATGAGCGCCCTCTCGGTCCGGATATCGTAGCCGAGGACCCGCCCCTCCCCCTTCGAGGGCGTCAGAAACCCGAGGAGGATGCGGAGAAGGGTGCTCTTGCCGGCCCCGTTCGGCCCGAGGAGCCCCACGGCCCCGCCCTCGAGCTTGAGGCTCACGCCGGCGAGGGCGACGATCGGCCCATAGCTGAAATGGATATCGTTGACTTCGACGCTCATCTTTCTATTTTACGGGCGATCGGTCAAAAGGTTCCATCAGCCGTTCCCGCCCTGCGAAGGCTCTCCCCCCTTCGTCTTAGGGGGCTCAGGGGGGATTTGGCCCTCTCCCCCCTTTGTCAAAGGGGGGGCGGGGGGGATTTGTGTGCCGACGCCGTCAACCAAGGCCCGATACGCCTTTTCGATGCGGTCCCAGTTCTCCTCCCTGTCGAGGGACCAGAACCGCCCCATGACCGTCACGACCTCGCCCGTCCCGAGCTCCCGGCACGTCTCCTCGACCTTCTCCACGTAGATCGCCCCGCTCTCGGGCCTCTCCCCCCGCCGGCCGATGAAGGAATGGACGTAAACCTTCGTCAGCCCGAGGTCCCGGGCCATGCGCAGGAGGGCGAAGAGATGGCGGATCGTGCCATGGGAGCTGTAGTGGGACACGATGCCCATGAGGTGGAGGGCTTTCCCGGCATCCCGGGCCCGTTCCATCGCCCGGACGAAGGCCTCGTTGCGGAAGAACGATCCGTCCGCGACGGCCTTGTCGATCCTGACCCGGTCGAGGAGGACGCGCCGTCCGGCCCCGAGATGGAGATGCCCGGCTTCGGAATTGCCCACGGTCCCGGCCGGCATGCCGACGGCCTCGCCGAACGAGTCGAGGACGGAATGGGGAAATTCCTCCCAAAGGCCGTCGAAGCGCGGCGTCGCCGCCTCGTTGATCATGTTGCCCGAGGGGATCTTCTCGGTGCCCCCATCCGTCCAGGATGAGGAGGAGGATCTTCCGGCGCGGGATCCGCGCGGGCCCCGGCGTTCGATGAGGCTCCGGCCGGTCATCTCCCGCGGGACGGCGACCCCCGCGAGCTCCAGGATCGTGGGGGCGACGTCGGTCAATTCTCCTGCGGTCCTCAGTCCGGCCGGGCCCCCGGCGCTCCCTGAGAGGTCGGCCAGGATGAACGGAACCGGGTTCTTCGTGTGCCCGGTGTCTCACGGTCCCGTCCGGGTAGAGCCATTGCTCGACGGTGCCATGGTCCGCGGTCACGATGAGAACGGCCTTCTCCCGGCGGGCGGCCTCGACGATCCGCCCGAGGGACCCGTCCACCGTCCGGACGGCCTCCAGGACGGCCTCCCTTTCCTCGATGTGTCCGACGACGTCCACATTGGCCAGATTGGCGATGACGAGCTTGCGTCCGTCTCCCGCAAGGGCCTTTTCGACGGCGTCGACGACGCCCGCCGCGCTCATGGCGGGGACCGAGGCGTAGTCGCCCGTCTGCGGGGACGGGACGACCACGCGTTCCTCGCCGGGAAATACCGTATCGCTCTTGCCGTTGAGGAAGTAGCCGACGTGAACGGCCTTCTCGGACTCCGCGACCTTGATCACCCGGAACCCGGCGACCGTGATCGTCTCGACCAGAGTGTTCTTGAGATGCTCCTCCGGCGGGAAGGCGACCGTGACCCCCAGGGACCGCGCGTATTCGATGAGCGTGACGAAGTCGAGGTCAAGGCGCCGGACGGGAAAGTGCCGGAAGTCCGGGTCGACGAGGGCCTCGGTCAGCTCGACCTCCCGCTCGCCCCGGATGTCGTAGAAGATGACGGAATCGCCGTTCGATATCTTGCCGACCGGCCGGCCCGCCGCGTCCACGCGGACGATGGGCTCGAGGGCTTCGTCCTCCTGCCCGGCGGCATAGGCCTTTCGTATCGCCTCGGGAAAGCTCGTGATGATCATGTCCGGGGTCCTTTTAAGAGCCCCTACTATAGGAAGCCCCCGGGACTTTGTCAATCGTTCGGTCCCCCGGCACGAATGTCAACGGCGCGCCTCCCGGACCTCGTCGACCTCGAGCATGCGGTCGATCCGGAACGTCCGGGCCCCTCCCCTTTTGTGGCAGAACGCGCGGACGCCTTCGAAGGTCTTGCCCCGGTACTCCATCGTCTCCACGGCCTCGGGCCGGATGCGGCGGCGCGTCTTGGTGTCGTCGGTCTTCAGATAGACGATGTCCAGCTCGCCGCGGATCCGGATGGCCTTCCGGATGAGCGCTTTCTTCTCCACATAGGACAGCCGTTCCTCGGCCTTCCGGTATTGGAACCGCGTCAGGAAGGCGATGACGCGCCGGTCCAGCCGGATATGCTGGCGGCCGACCTTCGTCCGGAGGACGAGGCCCGGGAAATTCGTGCACCGGCTGAGGGCGACATAGAGCTGGCCGTGGGCGAAAGTGCCGCGCCCGATGTCGACGACGACACGGTCGAAGGTCTTGCCCTGGCTCTTGTGGATCGTGACCGCCCAGGCCAGCTTCAGCGGATACTGGGTGAAGGAGCCCGTCGGCTCCGCGTAGATCCGGTCCGCCTCCTTGTCGTATCCGTACCGGAAGAGCTCCCAGAGGCAAGGCTCGACCTCGACCGTGGGGCCGTCCCGGAGCTCGACCCGGACCCGGTCGTGAGCCTCTTCCGTCCGGACGAACCCGGCTACCCGTCCGATGGACCCGTTGACCCAGCGGCCCTGCCGGTCGTTGTTGACCAGCATGACCTGGGCCCCCGCCTTGAGCTCGATGAGCTCGTCGGTCGGGAGCGACGACCGCTCGAACTCGCCTTCGACCTCGCCGCGGCAGGTCCACGTCTCCCCCCGCAGGCGATCGAGCTTTTCCCGGTTCCGCAGCCCGGCCAGGTCGTTCGTGCTGGTCAGGGTGATGTAGAAATCCCTGTCGGAAGGCGTGAAGCCCGGATCGAGCTTCTCGTTGAGGAGGGCGACGTCCTCGGCCGTGACCGAGCCGTTCCGGAACGCGTTGAGGAGCCGGACGAACTCCGCGTCGGTCTGACGATAGACCTTCTCGAGCTCGACGAACTCCATGTCGAAGGTCGGCTCGTTGAAGACCTTTGCGGAAAAGAAATACGGCGTCTCGTAGCGCCCGGCGAAGATGTCCTTTCTCCTGGGGCGTGACGACCGGCGGGAGCTGATAGAGGTCGCCGATGAAGATCATCTGCGTGCCGCCGAACCAGGCCCGGGGGCGGCGGCCGTTCAGGCGGAGGAACTTCTCGACGCAGTCCAGGAGGTCGGCCCGGACCATGGAGATCTCGTCGATGACGACGGCGTCGAGGTTCCGGTAGAGGTCCGATCCCTCGCCGCGGGCCTTCTTGACCGTATCCAGCGGTGACGCCCGGCTTGAACCGGCAGAACGAGTGAACGGTCTGGCCGTTCACGTTCAGGGCGGCTACCCCGGTCGGCGCGAGAACGGCGATCCGCTTTCCGGTGACGCTCCGGAAGTGCTCGAGGAGGGTCGATTTCCCCGTCCCCGCCTTGCCCGTGATGAAGACATGCCGGTCCGTTCCGTCCATCAGCTCCAGCGCCTGGCGGAACTGGTCGTTGATCTCGATCCTTTTCGGTCCGGGCATGGGGCCTCAGTCTACACCATCTCTGGGATGACGGTAACCCGCGGCCCGGCGTCTCACTTCGGGGCGGAGGGCTCCGCCTGATCGAGACCGAGGCCCAGCAGGGAGAACGGATCGACGCGGGCGTCGTAGATCCTCACGGCCCAGTGGAGGTGCGGGCCGGTGGACCGGCCGGTCGAGCCGGCCTTTCCGAGGACGTCGCCCTTGCCCACGTCCGCCCCCCTCTTCACCAGGATCTTCGACATGTGACCGTAGGTGCTGAAGACGCCCAGCCCATGGTCGATGATGACGGTCCGGCCCGAGAGATAGAGGTCGCTGGCCAGGACGACCTTGCCGGCGTTCGCCGCCCGGATGGGGCTGCCCATCGGCGCGGCGATGTCCACACCGGCGTGCGTCGATCGCGGTTTGTCGTTGTAGATCCGGCGTTGGCCGAAATTGGGGAAAGCCTTTCCCTCGTGCGGAAGCACGAAGTCGCCGCGGCCGAGCCAACGGGGGGTGATGCGGGAATAGACGGCCTTGACGATCTCCGCTTCCCTCGCGATCCGCTCTTCGACGGCCTTGGGCGGGACCGCGAAATCCTCCTTGACCCAGAGCTTCTTGCTCGGGAATTCCTTCGCCTCGACCACGATGTCCTTGCGGAGATCTTCCCGGGCCCCTCCCGACCTCTCGACCGTCACCGATAAGGGATAGCTTCCCGGAGAGATCCCCAGGTCGAGGCCGATGAACACGAGAGCCTCGCCGGAGGCGCCGGAATTATCGAGCTCGTAGTCCCGGCCTCGAAAATGGAAGATCGCCCGGCGGACGCCCCGGCCGTTCTCGAGCGTGGCGACGATGGCTTCGCCGGGCCCGAGGGCCCTGTACTTGAGCCCGATGACCGGGCCCCGGGGCGGGTCCTGCCGGACCGCGAACAACGCCGCTCCCGCCATGAAAAGGACGAGGGAGAGGACCGCACGGACGATTCCCTTCATCACGCCTTCTCCGGTCCTCCCTTTCGAAGCGCGACTCCGGGCAGGGCCCCCGTATGCTCCCCGTCCTTGATGACGAGCTTGCCGTTGACGAGAACGTGGGGGACGCCCTCCGGGTATTGATGGGGCTCGGCCCAAGTGGCCCTGTCGCGGATCTTATCCGGATCGAAGACGACGATGTCCGCGAAGTTGCCGGGCTTCAAAACGCCCCGGCCCGTGAATCCGAACCGAGCGGCCGGAACCGACGTCAGCTTCCTGACCATCGCCTCGAGAGGCAGGAGCTTTTCTTCGCGAACATACTTGCCGAAGGCACGCGGGAAGGCCCCGTACGAACGCGGGTGGGGCTTCCCATCGCTCAGCGGGCCGTAGGGCGCGAGGGCCGATCCGTCCGACCCGATGCCGACCAGGGGATGGGCCATGAGCGTTTTGAGGTTATCCTCGCTCATGGCGAACTGGACGATGCCGACGCGGCCTTTTTCCTCCTCGAGAAGGTCCCTGATGAATTCGTAGACCGGCCGGCTTCGCTTCCGGGACGCCTCGAGGATGTCCTTGCCTTCGAGCTCCTTGTTCGCTTCCGAGCGGACGCCGGAGATGAGGACCCTGTCCCAGGAACCCATCTCCTCCTCTTTCGTCCTGACATAAGCCCTCAGCTTCTCTTCGAGGCCCGGGTCCCGAAGCCGCCGCAGGAAGACCTCCGTCGTCCCTTCCCTCGCCCAGAGCGGGAAATACATGTCGAGCCCCGTCGCCGACGCGATGTAGGGATAGCGGTCGCAGAAGACGTCCAGGCCCCCGGCCCGGGCCGCTTCGATGCGTTCGAGAATGGTCCCGAGCTTGGGCCAGTTGCGGACGTACCCGGTCTTCAGGTGGGAGATCTGGAGAGCCAGTCCCGATTCCCGGGCGATGCGGATGGCTTCATCCACGGCCTCGACGACGAAGTCCTCCTCGTCCCGAATATGCGTAGCATACATTCCCTTGTACGACGCCGCGGCCCGGCAGACCTCGATGAGCTCCTCCGTCGACGAGAACCCTCCGGGCGCATATTCCAGCCCGGTCGATATCCCGAAAGCCCCGCCGGCCATGTTGTCGGCCACGAGCTTCTTCATGAGCTCGAGCTGGGCCGGTTCCGGTTTCCCGTCCCCGTAGCCCATCGCGGCCGCCCGGACGGTCCCCTGGCCGATGCACGAAGCGAAATTCAGGGCCGTCCCCGACCTGTCGATCCGGGCATAAAAGCCCCGGATATCGCGCCAGGTCAGATCGAGGCCATAACTCTCCCTCAACTGCTTCGCGCCTTCCTCGAACATCGCGTCCGAAAAGGGGAACGGCGAGTCGCCGCATTGGCCGGCGACGAGCGTCGTCACGCCCTGCCGGATATCGCTTTCGGCCTTGGGGTTGACCAGGATGCCGGTGTCGGTGTGATTGTGGACGTCGATGAAACCCGGCGCGACGACCATCCCGGCGGCCGGAACGACGCGCGCTCCCCGCGAGGACGAGAGCTTTCCGATCCGGACGATGGAATCGCCGGCGATCCCGATGTCGGCGACGCGGCCTGCCCCCCCCAGCCCGTCGACCACGAGGCCGTCCTTGATGATGATGTCATAGGATGTCCCGGATGAGCATCCTTTGAGCAGGAGTCCGCACCCTCCCGCCGCCGCCAACCCCGCCGTCCTCATGAAGTCCCTGCGCGATATCTCGGACATGGTCATTTCTCCTTTGGGCAAGGATAACAGAAATCCGGACCTCCCGTCCAGGCCGGCATCCATCACCGCCGACGAACCCCGGAGTCGGGAGAAAAACCATTCATTTCCCTGTCCCTCCCGCCGGGTTCAGCGGTATAATGGCCGCTCATTATCCGAGGAGACCAAATGGAAGACCCGATACGAACGGATATAATCATGGACCTCATCGCCGGCCCTGCCTCGGCGCTGCCCGACGCCCCCGCTATTCTCGCCCCGGCAAGGAAGCCGCTCGGACGCGAACGGCTGGCCGCCCTCGTCCGGGAGAACGCCGGAAGGCTCCGCCGGGCCGGCTTCGGGCCAAGGGACCGCCTGGCCATCGTTCTTCCCAACGGTCCGAATATGGCCACGACCCTGTTGACCGCGATGACGTCCGGCGCGGCGGCCCCTCTCAATCCGGGGTATTCCAGGGACGAATTCGATTTCTACCTGAGCGACCTTGAAGCCCGAGCCCTTCTCATCCCTGCAGGCATAAGCAGCCCCGCCCGCGAATCGGCTGTCAAGAGAGGCCTCCCTATCGTCGAGCTCGAGCCCGAGGCTTCTTCGGAAGCCGGCTCGTTCAGCTTGTCCTGCCCCGCGATCGGGCCCCCCGTCAAGGACGGACCGCCCGGGCCGGACGACATCGCTCTTCTCCTTCATACCTCGGGGACGACATCGAGGCCCAAGCTCGTGCCGCTCTCGAGATCGAATCTCCTGCGCTCCGCCGGGAACGTCGCGGAGAGCCTGAGGCTGTCGCCCGCCGACCGCTGTCTGAACGTTATGCCGCTCTTCCATATTCACGGTATTGTCGCCGCCCTGCTCGCGTCCCTTTCGGCCGGAGCCAGTGTGGTCTGCGCTGAGGGATTCGCGGCCGATGGTTTCTTTTCCTGGCTCGACGAGCTTCATCCCACCTGGTACACGGCCGTCCCCACCATCCATCAGGCCATATTGAAAAAGGCCCGGAACGATCCGGCCGCCCTCAAGTCTCACGCCCTCCGGTTCATCCGGTCTTGTTCCGCCTCCCTCTCCCCGTCCGTGATGACGGAGCTCGAGGGCTTGTTCGGAGTTCCGGTGGTCGAAGCCTACGGCATGACCGAAGCGTCGCACCAAATCACCTGCAACCCGCTGCCGCCCCGCCCGAGGAAGCCCGGATCGGTGGGCATCCCCACCGGGGTCGAGGTGGCCGTCCTGGACGAGTCCGGGCGACCGCTCCCGGCGGGCGCAACCGGGGAGATCGCCATCCGCGGCCGCAACGTGACCGCGGGATACCTCGACAATCCGACGGCCAACGCCGCGGCCTTTGTCGGCGGACGGCTCCGGACGGGAGACCTGGGGCATCTCGACCCGGACGGCTACCTTTTTCTCAGCGGCCGGCTGAAGGAGATGATCAACCGGGGCGGGGAAAAGATCTCTCCTCGCGAGGTGGATGATGTCCTCGCGGCTCACCCGGCGGTCGCCCAGGTCGCCGCGTTCTCCATACCCGATCCCCGCCTGGGCGAGGATATCGCGGCAGCCGTGGTCCTGAGGTCCGGCCGGAAGGCCGAAGAGAGCGAGCTCCGGGCCTGGACGGCGGCGCGGCTGGCGTACTTCAAGGTTCCCAGGCGGATCGTCTTCGTGCCCGAGATCCCCAAGGGGCCGACTGGCAAGCTCCGACGCATGGACCTTGCGGGGATACTGGGCATGTCCAAAGGAGCCGTGGCGGCTCCCGGCCGGGAACCCAGGCGCTCGACGGCGCCTTCCTTGCCGGTAAGCGGCACCGAAAAGCTCTTGCTCGGCCTTATGGGCAAAGCTTTGGGCGGCCGGGCGCTCGACGTCGAGGAAGGGTTCTTCGACGCCGGCGGCGATTCCCTGCAGGCCGCGGCGCTTTTGGCCGATGTGGACACCCGATGCGGTCGAAAGATCCCCATATCCGTCCTCATCATCCGTTCGTCGGCCCGACAGTTGGCGGCCGTTATCGATGGCCGGGCAGATCCCTCTTCGTCCGAGGTGGTCCCCATCAAGCCGGACGGTTCGCGCCCTCCGTTCTTCTGTGTCCATCCCCACGACGGACAGGCGACCCTGTTCTTTGCCTTGGCACGGCACCTCGCGGCCGATCAGCCGCTCTATGCGTTCCAGGATGTGACGGGAGAAGCAGAGAAGCCGGCTCCGGGAGGGATCGAAAAGATGGCCGCCCGGTACGTCGCCGCCATGCGGGCGCTCCGCCCGGAAGGGCCATATTCTATCGGAGGCTACTGCTTCGGGGCCCTCATCGCGTTCGAGATGGCCCGCCTCCTCGAGCTTCAAGGGGCAAGGCCCGGGAGACTCTTGCTGATGGACAGCTATGCCCCGGGCTTTCCGAGACGTTCGTCGCGAGGCGCTCTCTCCGATCAGATGTATTCGTTCTTAGACCGGGCCAGGCGTATCAGGCCGCTGATGGCCTACCTCGGCCATCTTTCGCCGGAACGGAAAAGGGACCATCTCCTGGGTTTGATGAAGACACTGCGGCCCGGGACCAGAGCCTCCTCCTTTTCGCTCCCGGGCCGGGAAAAGGACGCCGCATGGGGCTATGAACCCCTCCCCTATCAGGGCCCCGCCGTTATCCTCAGGCCCACGCACGAACCCCTCGGCTTCGCGAGAGAAGAGGCCATGGGGTGGGATCGTTTCATTGAAGGGGGCGTCAGGATCGAGGCCGTCCCCGGATATCATCGGAGCCTCATTTTCGAACCCCGCCTTCGTTTATTGGCCGAGAAGCTGAATTCAAGCCTCGGCACCGGCTCATAGCCGACCGAACGACTCAGGGTATGCGGGATGTTTTCGAGCTGGGGCTGGACGGAATTAGATCCCCGGCCGGCGTCCCGCCTTGACCCGGGCGAGGGTTTCGGCGATCCGGCGCGCCCTCGTTTCCGGCTTCTTGGCACTGTCCACCCAGAAGCCGTAGAGCTTTTTTGACGAAGGCGACATCTTCTCGAAACATAGCGCGGCGTCGGGATCGAGGGCCAGGGCGTCGATGAGGTCCCGGGGCGGCTCCCGGTCCCGGTCTATCGCGTCGAGCCTCGTCCAGGAGCCGTTCTTCCTGGCCGCTCTGACCTTCGCCAGACCATGTTCGGTCATCCGGCCCTCTCGGATGAGCCTCGCGATATGACCCTTGTTCGCCGCGGACCAGAGACTCTTAGGATTGCGGGGCGTATACCTCTGCATATACTTTTCTTCATCGTATTTCTTGACGATGGAATCGATCCACCCGAACGCGAGGGCTTCGTCGAGCGCCTCGGGATAGGTGATGGAAGTCTTCCCCGAACCCTTTTTATAATAGAAGAGCCAGATCTCCTTCGCTTTATCGTGGTTCTTCTCGAGCCACGCCCTCCACGCTCTCCGGGTTATAAAGAGCCTCGGAGAAGCCGGGTCTTTCATAAGCAACGCCCCCGTCCTAAATATGTTCTTCTCGGCCGCCGAATGACCGGCTGTTCCGCCGGCCGTGGATGCCCGCGGCGAGGCCGCCCGGTCCCGCGCCGATGATGATGATGGATCGTTCCCCCGCCACAGCCGCTCCTTAGGCCTTGATGTTGGGAAGCTCGAGCCCGTAGCCCTTCCTCTTATCCTCCGCTTTCAGCAGGAACGCGAACACGAGGGACGTCAGGCCGAACCCCATGAAGATGATCATGGGGATCGTATAATTATAGGTCGTGACCGACTGCCCGTTCCGGATGACCGTCCCGGTCACGCCGTACTTGTCCAGCACCCAGCCGATCAGGGCGGGAACGGACATGAGGGCGAACGCGTTCTGGACCCAGAAGATGAGGGCGTAAGCCGTTCCCAGCTGGCGTTCCGGGATGATCTTGGGAACGGACGGCCACATGGCCGAGGGGACGAGGGAGAAGCCGATCCCCAGGACGATCATGAGGGCGATGGCGAGCAGCCAGTGGTTCAGGAACGGGAGGGCGAACAGGAAGTGGACCAGGACGATGAGGGAGGCCCCGAGGATCATGATGGAAGCGCCCTTGCCCTTGCGGTCGTACAGGTTGCCGAAGACCGGGGTCAGCAGGATCGTGCCGAAGGGCAGAAGCCCCGGGATGCTCCCGGCCCAGGCCTCCGAGACCCCGAACTTGTTGATCATGAAATAGGTGGCGTACTTCAGGAAGGGGAAGACAGCGGAGTAGAACAGGGCGCAGAGGATGCAGATGTACCACCAGGCGCGGTTCCGGATGATGCTGAGGATGTCCTTCAGCCGGAACGCCTCTTCGGGAGCGGCGGCCGTTTCGACCCGGGCCGCGGCGACCGAGGCGTCGAGCTTCTTGTCCCGGAAGGTATATACGAAGAAGGTCAGGACCCCGATGACCAGCATGATGAGGCAGACCAGGACGGGGGCCGAGACGTGGCCGAAGGCCTTGGCGATGGGCAGGGCCGTAGAAAGAGCGAGGGCCGTTCCGAGGCGGGCGATGGCCAGCTGGAGGCCCATGGCCAGCGCCATTTCGTGGCCCCGGAACCACTTCACCACGACCTTGGAGGCCGTGATGCCGGCCACCTCGATCCCGACGCCGAAGACGGCGTAGCCGAAGGCCGCCATCCAGACCTGAGCCGGGAACGTCCAGAACAGGATATGCCAGGTTTGCCCGTCGAGGGCGTGGGTCGTGATAGCCCAATACTTGATGGCCGTCCCGCAGACCATGACGATGGCGGCCGCCATGCCGGCGAAACGGGCGCCGAGCTTGTCGAGGATCATCCCCCCGATGATGAGGAAGAACAGGAAGACGTTGAACCAGCCGTAGGCGCCGGTGAACCAGCCGTAATCCGTGGAGCTCCAGTGAAGCTGGGTCTCGAGCATCCCCTGGAGCGGCGACATGACGTCGGCCAGGAAATAGCCGGCGAACTGGGTGAAGGAAACCAGCAGGATGGCCGCCCAGCGGGTGGCCTTGGAATCGCTAATGATCCTTTTCAATCGTTCGGTCATCGTCAGCCTCCTTGAACGCCTGTCGCCCGAATGGAGCGGGACGAGCCCGCCTTTCGCTTGTATCGCTTGCGACTATATCCCCGGTCGCGGAATGCCGTCAACCCTTCGACTCCCTCTTGAGGGCCCGCAGCTCGCGCCCGTCCTTCCGAAAGACGAGGGAGACCGCCTCCCGGGCGTCCTTTTCAAAGAGGATGGTCGTGCCGATGAGGGTTGTAACGAACTCCGCCGACGAACGGGCCTCGAACTGGCGGTCCAGGAAATCCGATCGGCGGAGGTCGCTCAGGCGGCCGTCCTCCCAGACGAACGTCAGGAAGTTCAATCCCTTTTCGTGATCGAGCCGGGCGTATGTCAGAAAGAAGCCCGGCCGGCTGACCGTTCCGAGGACTTCGAACGTCCTCAGCTTGCCGGCCTGACGTTCCAGCCCATCCCAGAATCGGGGCGCCCTTTTCCGGACGTCCTCCAAGGGCTCTCCCCAAGCGTCGGCCAGGGCCGCGTATTCTCCGGCCAGGGCCCCGGCGATCACGTCCCGAACGCGCTTGTCATAGGTCGATGTATCCTCGGGCTTTTCCTTTCCGGAGGCGGCCAGCCAGGGCAGGAGCTCGGCCGCGCTATAGGCCGCGTAGAGATCGTCGTTCTCGTCGAAGCGGATGGCGACCTCCGCTCCGGAGGGCAGAACGTAGGCCCCGGCCCATTCCCCCAGCGCCTTTTCGTCGATCTCCAGGGCGGTCCCGTAAACGATCTTTTCGATCCTCGCGGCGTAATCGTCCGAAATCTTCCCGGAGCGGTTGCTCGAAACGACGATCACGAAGTCGGCCGCCGGCTCGAAGCCCATGAACGCGTTGTAGATCCCGTTGCCCCCGTTGTGCCAGATGAGCGTCGTTCCCCTTTCCGATCTCTGGCTGACCCAGCCATAGCCGTAATAGGAATCCTGGTCGGGATATTCCCTGACGTGCGGAGCGAAATATTCCTTCTTGGCCGTTTCCGAAAGAACGGCGTTCCCCTTCAAGGCCAGGTACCAACGATACATATCGTCGACGGTGGAGAGGATCCCGCCGTTGGCCCTGAGGTGCCAACCCGGACCGTCCGCGAGCCACGGCCGGTCCATGGCCGAACCCCAGCGGTCCCCGCCCCGATAGCCGACGGCCAACCCGCCCTTGTCGAAGCGCGGCCGGAGATATCCCGTCCGCTCCATGCCGGCCGGCTTGAAGATGTTCTCATACAGGAAATCCTCGTAGCCTTTTCCGGATACGAGCTCGACGATCGCGCCCAACAGACTGTACCCCACATTGGAATATCGATAGCGCGCGCCCGGCTCGAAGAGGAGCTTCGAGCCCAGGGCCAGCTTGATGAATTCGTCCCGCCCGATGAGATCGTAATCGTCCCCGAGGGCGTCGGCGAACCCCGCCGTATGGGTGAGAAGATGATGGAGCGTGATCCCCTTCTTATCGTCCGGCACAGCGCCGAAGTACTTCGTGATCGGGTCCCGAACGCCGAGCTTGCCCGCCGTCTCCAGCTTGAGGATGGCGGCGCCGGTGAATTGCTTGGTGATCGAGCCGATGGAGAAGACGGTCCCGGCCGTTTCTTCGATCCCTTTCTCCTGGTCGGCCAGCCCGTAACCTTTGGCCAGGATGATCTTCCCCTTTTGGGCCACGAGCACGGACCCGGCATAGCCATGGGCCGCGGCCTTGTTCATATAACGATCGAGCTTCGCGCCGGTCTCTCCGGCAACGATATCGCCGTCCCCCTGCCCGACGGTTTGCCCGGCCATGGCCAGGCAAATCATCAACATCGATATCATGATCGTTTTTTTCATGGTCACCTCGGTTTCTCCGACGGCCCGCCGGCCGCGAACGATCTCATCCATCAAAACGATATCGAGAGGGTGACGGCCTGTCCTCCGCGGACGAGCCCGAACGACGCCGTGAGCTTCGGCCCTCCGTTCTCCCGGTTCAGGGCGCAGATCTTCTTCGCGGTGAAGTAGCCGATCGCCGACCCGACGAGGACGTCCGACGCCCAATGCTTGTCCTCATGGATTCGGGAGAGCGAGGTTATGGCGGCGATGCCGTAGCAGGCGGCGTCGACGAAGCCGTTGTCCGTCCGGTCCGCGATGACGGTGGCGACGGACCAGACGGAGGTGGCGTGCCCGGACGGGAATGCCGTCCACGACGAGCGCGTGTTGAACGGATGGAAGCTCGCGCTCCCCTCCTCCGCTCCCGGCCTGGCCCTGCCGGCCGCGTACTTGAGAACCGTCGAGAAGAGGCTCGAGGCGAGATAGCTCTCGACCCCGAGCCAGGCCGTTGTTCTCAATCCGTCGTTCCCGGAGACCTGGCCGACCGCAAAGAGCCCCGCGAGGAAACCGCCGAGATACGCCCCGTCTCCGAAGCGCGTGGCGACACGGAAGAAGTCCCGCGAGCCTTGCGTACGGCGCTCGAGGACGCGGTCCCGAATGCCCTCGTCCGCAAGCGCGAGGACGAGGCCGGCCCCAACGACCGCCGAGAATCTCAGGAGATCGCGGCTTTTCCAATGGAAGGGAGAAGCGATGGCTTTCCCGAGGACGTCCGGGGTCATCCGGAAGGCCAGGGAGAATTCCCCCTCTTTCTTATCGGGGTCGGCGGCCGGCGCGGCGGCGGCCGCGCTCAAGGACAATGCCAGGATAAGGACCACCGCAAGCCCCCCCCGCTTTCGCGCGAACGAAGGAACGCTCATCAATGAGCCCCCTTGTCGGGAGCCGGACGAGGACTCCGCATCGCGTCTTCGATGGCCCGCATGGTCTTCTCCGTCGCGCCGCCGAGGGATGCGAGATGGGCCCGCGCCGCGGCGCCCATCTTTCCCAGGGCTTCCCCGTCCCTGAGGAGGAACATATCCAGGAGATCGGCATCCGTCCGGACGATCCTGGCCCCTCCCGCCCGGACGAACGAGTCCGCCAGCAGAGCGAAATTCCGCATGTGCGGGCCGAAGAAGACCGGCCTTCCGTAAAAGGCCGGCTCGAGGATGTTGTGTCCTCCCCAATCGACGAGACTTCCGCCGACGAAGGCCGCGTCCGACAGGGCATAGACGCGGGCGAGCTCCCCGATCGTGTCCAGGATAAGGACGTCCCAACGGTCGTCAGGCCGAGCCTGCGTCCTGCGGACGACCGTGAAGCCGGTCTCCTGGGCGGCCCGTTCAATTTCCCCGGCCCTCTCGATATGCCTCGGGGCCACGACGAACTTCAGGTCCGGCCGCTCCTGGCGCGCCTGGGCGAACGCCCTGAGGAGGCGGTCCTCCTCCCCCTTTCTCGTCGAGCCGGCCACGACGACCTTCTCTCCGCCCCCGAGCCCGAGGCTCCGCTTGAGGTCCGCGAGCTCGCTTTCCGAGAATAGGGGAAGCCGGACCTCGGACTTCAGGTTGCCGGCGACCTCGATCCTCCCGGGGTCCGTCCCCAGGCGCTCGAGCCGCTCGCGGTCCTCATCGGTCTGAACGAGGAACCGGTCGACGTTCCCGAGGATCCGCCGGGCGATCGGCCGGATGTCCTCGTAGACCTTGAAGGTGTGCTCCGAGATCCTCCCGTTGATGAGGAGGACCCGAAGTCCCCGGTCGGCAGCCTCGCCGACGAGATTCGGCCAGAACTCCGATTCCGCCAGGACCAGCGCGCCCGGCCGCACGGCCCGGAACACCCGGCGGATGACGCGCCGGAAATCGAGGGGAACGAAGAAGATCCGGTCGGCCTCGACGAGCTTTTCCCGGGCCACTTTGATCCCGGTATGCGTGAGCGTGGAAAAGACGATGTCCCACTCGGGATGCCGGCGCTTGAGCTCCCGGACGAGATGCTGAAGCGAGATGACCTCGCCGACCGAGACCGCGTGGATCCAGACCGCCTCGCGGCCCTCCGGCCTCATCGGGAGGCCCAGGGCGAGGCGTTCGCGGAGATGGACGCGGTCCTTCTTCAGGATCTTCATCCGGAACGCGTAATAGGGCAAATAGAGAGCGAGCGCGACGGCCAGGGCGAGCGAATAGATCAGGTACACGGCCCTTGAATATACTAGATTCCCCCAGGCCGCGCAAACGCTCTCTGACGACGAAGAGCGGGGCCGGGGACCGTGTCTTCCGTCCCCGGAACCGGCTCCCCGGTTGCCTCCGTGGGGGGAATCTGGTAATCTGAAGGCCGGAACCCGCCCGGAAGGGCGTCTCTCGATTCGAAAGGAAATGACCATGGCAGAAGAAAAGAAAGCCGATCAGGCCGGAACCCCCGAAGCGCCCGCCGGGAACAAGAAGATCAATGAAATGTCGCTCAAGGAGCTGGAAGCCAAGCTGGCCGAGGTCCAGGCGAAGCAGGGAGGATTGACCTCCAAGTACGCCAAGCAGCTCCTCCTCAGGAAGAAGACCCTGGGCGCCTGAGGCCCCGCCCGCCCGGGCCCGCCTCGAGCGCAGAATATATGCGGTTTACTTTTACCCCTCCCTCTGATATGATACGGGGCGAAAAAAAAATAGGAGAATACCGCGTGCTTAGCAAAGAAGTGAAGACCAAAATCGTCAAGGACAATCAGACGCACTCCACGGATTCGGGGTCGCCTGAGGTCCAGATCGCCCTCCTCACCGAGCGGATCAACATGCTCATCGGCCATTTTGCGGCCCACAAGAAGGACCACCACTCCCGGGCGGGGCTGATGAAGCTCGTCGGCCAGAGGAAGCGGCTCCTCGAATACCTCAAGAAGACCGAAGTCGGCCGCTACGAGAAGCTCATCCAGAAGCTGGGCCTGCGCAAGTAAGGCGCCCGCGCCCCAAGGAATCGAACCATGTCCCATACCATAAGTCTCGAGATCAACAACCGGACCCTGTCCATAGAGATCGGCAAGATCGCCCGGCAGGCCGACGGCTCGGCCTTCGTCCGCTACGGCGATACCATCATGCTGGTCACGGCGACCTCCAAGAAGGAGGTCAAGGAGCCGAAGCCCTTCCTCCCCCTCATCGTCGATTACCGCGAGAACACCTATGCCGCCGGGAAGATCCCCGGGGGCTTCTTCAAGCGCGAAGGCCGCCCCTCGGAGCGCGAGATCCTGGAGGCCCGGCTCATCGACAGGCCCATCCGGCCGCTCTTCCCCGAGGGCTACTTCTTCGACACCCAGGTCGTCGGCCTCCTCCTTTCGGCCGACCTGGAGAACGAGCCCGACACGCTCGGCGTCATCGGCGCCTCCGCCGCCCTCTACTTCTCGTCCATCCCTTTCACGACGCCCATCGGGGCCGTGAAGGTCGGCCTGATCGACGGCGCGTTCGTCATCAACCCCACGGCCAGCCAGCTGGCCACGAGCCAGCTCAACATGACCGTCGTCGGGACCGAAGACGGCGTCGTCATGATCGAGGCCGGGGCCAAGGAGGTCGAGGAGGAAAAGCTCATCGAGGGGATCACGCTGGCCCACGAGACCATCCGCAAGATCGTCCAGGCCCAGAAGGACCTGTTCGCCCGTCTCGGGATCAAGAAGCGCGAGTTCACGCCCAAGCTCCCGAACGCCGAGCTCAAGGCCCGCATCGAAGCCGAGGTTTCGGCGGCCATCCTCCAGGCCGTCCAGATCAAGGACAAGCTGGAGAGCGAGGCGGCCGTCAAGAAGATCCTCGAGGCGCTCCTCCTCGGCGTCCCGGCCGACAAGCCGGAAGTCGCCCTTGAGACCAAGGAGATCTTCTACGCCCTCGAGGAGAAGATCGTCCGCGACTTCATTCTGACCCAGGGGAAGCGCACCGACGGCCGGCGGTTCGACGAGGTTCGGCCCATCACCATCGAGGTCGGCTCCCTCCCCCGGACCCACGGCTCGGCCATCTTCACCCGCGGCGAGACCCAGAGCCTGGCCACGGTCACCCTCGGCACGGTCGAGGACGCCCAGCGGCTGGACAACCTCGGCGACGAGACCAAGAAGCGGTTCATGCTCCATTACAACTTCCCGCCGTTCTCGGTGGGCGAGGTCAACTTCCTGAGGGGCCCGGGCCGCCGGGAGATCGGGCACGGCGCCCTGGCTGAAAAGGGCATCCTGCCCTCGATCCCCGACGACGCCGCCTTCCCCTACACCATCCGTATCGTCTCCGATATCCTCGAATCCAACGGGTCCTCGTCCATGGCCACCGTCTGCGGCGGCGTCCTGGCCCTGATGGACGCCGGGGTTCCCCTGAAGATGATCGTCGCCGGGGTCGCCATGGGCCTCGTCGCCGAAGGCGACCGCACCGCCATCCTGACCGACATCGCCGGCCTCGAAGACCACTACGGGGACATGGACTTCAAGGTCATCGGGAGCGAAAAGGGCGTCACCGCCATCCAGATGGACCTGAAGGTCAAGTCCGTGACGCCGGCCCTGCTGAGGGACGCGTTCGCCCAGTCCCGCCAGGCCCGGCTCCACGTCCTGGGCCGGATGAAGGACAGCCCTGGCCGCCCCGCGGCCGGACATCTCGCCCTTCGCCCCCCGCATCTTCACGGTGTTCGTCAACCCCGAGCGGGTGAGCGAGGTCATCGGACCCGCCGGCAAGGTCATCAAGAAGATCGTCGCCATGACCGGGGCCAAGATCGACATCGAAGACGACGGGAAGATCACCATCGCCTCGGCGGACGTCGCCGCGGCCGAAAAGGCCATGCAGATGATCCGGGACATCACGGCCGAGGCCGAGATCGGCAAGACCTACACGGGCAAGGTCATCCGCCTCGAGGAATACGGGGCGTTCGTCGAGATCATGCCGAACGTCGTCGGACTCCTCCACATCTCCGAGGTCGCGCCCTACAGGATCAAGAGCATCCGCGACGTCATCCAGATGGGGCAGGACCTGACCGTCAAGTGCATCACCATCGACGAGGACCGCAAGGTCCGCGTCAGCCTGAAGGCCCTCGCGGACCCCAACGCCCCCATTCCCCCGGAAGGAAGTCCGGGCGCGCCCGAGGGAGACTCGAGGCCGCCGTACAACAGGGACCGGGCGGCATCCCCGAACCGGGACAGGGGTCGCCGCAACCGTTACTAGGAGACCCATGCTCGCGGGGAAGGGAACCGCACGCGCCGACCGGACGGGATTCACCCTGGTCGAGATGCTGGTGACCCTGACGGTCCTGGCGATCCTCGCCTCGGCCATCATCCCCATCGCCAAGACCGCCATCCAGCGCGATAAGGAGCTCGAGCTCCGCCGCGACCTGCGCCAGATCCGCGAGGCCATCGACGCCTACAAGAAGCTGGCCGACGAGAAGCGGATCGAGACCGAGGACGACAGCGAAGGCTATCCCCCCGACCTTGAGACCCTGGTCGACGGCGTCGAGGTCCAGGAGACGGGCGCGGAGGAGCCGGGGGCGGCGGGACCGGGCCGCGGGAGCGCCGAAGCGAAAAAGAAGCTGGTCCGCTTCCTGCGCCGCATCCCCAGGGACCCGATGACGGGCTCGACCGAGTGGGGGCTCCGGTCCTACCAGGACGACCGCGACAGCGACGTCTGGGGGGAGGAGAACGTCTATGATGTCTATTCGAAGAGCCGGGCCAAGGCCCTCGACGGCACGCGGTACAATGAATGGTGAGGCCCTCGTGATGCGTCGGGAAGGGCGGGACCGCGGATTCACCCTCATCGAGATGATCATCGTCTTCACCCTCATCGGGATCCTGGTCGGCCTGGGCCTCCCCCAGTACCAGACCGCGGCCAAGCGGGCCCGTGAGGCCGTCCTCAAGGAGGACCTGTTCCAGTTCCGGAAGCTCATCGACCAGTATTACCAGGACAAGGGCAAGTATCCGGACTCGCTCCAGACCCTCGTCGACGAGAAGTACCTGAGGTCCATCCCGGTCGATCCCCTGACGAAATCGGCGACGACCTGGGTCGAGGTCCGGGAGACGCCGGAGCCCGACGAATACGCGGCGCCCGAGAGACCTGGGCGTCGTGGACGTCAAGTCCGGGTCCGGCGCCAAGGCCCTGGACGGCACGTTGTTCAACACATGGTGAAACGCCCGGAGAGCGGTTACGTCCTCATCGTCCTGATGATGGCGGTCCTCGTCCTTGCCATCGGGCTCACCGTGGCTGTCCCCGTTCTCGAGACCGAGCTGCGCCGGGAGAAAGAAGAGGAGCTCATCTTCCGCGGACGGCAGTACGTGGAAGCCGTCCGTCTGTTTCAGACGAACAATCCCGGCCGCTTCCCGGCGTCCCTCAAGGAGCTCTTGGACAACGGATACCTGAGGAAGCCATTCACCGATCCCATGACGGCGTCCGGCGAATGGGACGTCATCCTCGATCCCGCCGGGCAGCTCGGGGGCCGGGGAGGCGGCGCGCGCCAGGTTCTCGTCGTGCCCCTCTCCGCCCTCGAGACCGTTCAAAATCCCGTCGTCCTGGGCGTCGTGAGCTCTTCGACGAAAACGTCCATCCGGCTTTATGAGGAACAGGGCAGCTACGATAAATGGCTGTTCTTTTACGGGCACGATCCCCGAAACCCGCCGAAGATCGTCTATCCGGGCCGGGAAGAAGAGGCGCCGGGGGAGGGCGAGTGACGGGCCCCGTTCTCATCGTCGCCGGTGAAAGCTCGGGCGAGAGATACGGGGCGGACCTCGTCCGCGAATTCCGGAAGCTGCGTCCGGGGACCGCATTCTTCGGGACCGGCGGCCCGCGGATGGCCGCCGAAGGGGTCGAGATCCTCTTCCCGATGGAGGACCTGGCCGTGATGGGGGTCTTCGAGGTCCTCTCGCAGGTCCCGCGCATCCGCGGGATCTTCCGCCGCCTCGTCCGGGAGGCCGCCTCGCGGAGGCCCGCCGCCGCCGTCCTCATCGATTCGCCGGATTTCAACCTGCGCCTCGCCAAGAAGCTCAAGAAGGCCGGGGTCCCCGTCCTCTATTACGTCAGCCCGACGGTCTGGGCCTGGAGGCGGGGCCGCCTCAAGGCCGTCCGAAGGTTCGTATCCCGGATGATGCTCATCTTTCCGTTCGAGGAGGAGATCTACCGGAGCGCGGGGATCCCCGCTTCCTACATCGGGCATCCTCTTCTCGAGAGGGTCCGCGCCGGGTTCGGCCGCGCCGAGCTCTTTGCGAAATACGGCCTCGACCCGGCGAAAAAGCTCGTCGTCCTTCTCCCGGGGAGCCGCCGAGGCGAGCTCCGATACCACGCCCCGGTCCTCGCGGAAACGTTCGCCCGGCTTCGAACCGGCGCCGACCTCCAGTTCGCCCTCGTCCTCGCCGAGAGCCTCGGCCGGTGCGACCTCGAGCGGGCCTGGCCAGGGCCGCTCGATGGCCTGACCGTCCTCGAAAAGGATGGCTACGAGGCGATGGCCGCCGCCGACCTTATCCTCTCCTCCTGCGGCACCGCCACTCTCGAGGCCGCCCTGCTCGGGACGCCTATCATCGCCTTCTACCGGATATCTCCGTTGACCTACGGCGCCGGACGGCGCTTCGTCAGGATCAGCCAGTACAGCATCGTCAACATCCTGGCCGGAAGGCCTGTGGTCCCCGAGCTCATCCAGGGGGAGTTCACGCCCGGGAACCTGGCCGCCGAGGCCCGCCGCGTGCTGGCTTCGGAGGACGTCCGCCAAAAGATGCGGGCTGCGTTCCTCGAGGTCCGGAAGAGCCTGGGAGAGCGCCGGGCCTCGGAGAACGCGGCGCGAGAGCTGGAGAAGTTTCTGGCCCCGGGCGGCCCGCCGCGGCGGGCGGACTAGCCGCTTAGAGTCCTTCGAGCACCCGAAGCGCGAGGTCGTAACGGCCGAGGGGCGGGCTGATCTGAACCCCCCGGACCAGGGGTTTGACGGCCGCCAGCGTCTCCCGGGCGATCCGGACGCCTTCTTCCCTCGCCTCTTCGGGGCCGCGCTCCTGCGCCCTTCTCATCCGTTCCATGATCCCGTCCGGGACGCTCGCCCCGGGAACCTCATTGTTCATGAACTCCGCGTTCCGCAGGCTCACGAGCGGCCAGAGGCCGGCGATGACCGGGACATGGAGGCCCGAAACGGCCTCGAGGAAATCCTCGAGCTTCCGGAGGTCGAACACCGGCTGGGTGATGACGAACTCCGCGCCCGCCCGGACCTTGGCTTCGAGCCTCGAGATCTCGTGCCCGGGATTAGCCGCCCCGGGGTTCGCCCCGACGCCGACGAGGAATCCCGTCGGGCCGTTGATCGTCTTGCCGCCGATGTCGGTCCCCCTGTTGAGCGAGCTGACGACGCCGACGAGGCCGATGGAATCCACGTCGAAGACCGCCGTCGCGCTCGGGTAATCCCCCATCTTGGGCGGATCGCCGGTCACGATGAGCAGGTTGCGGATCCCGTGGGCGAAGATGCCGAGCAGGTCCGATTGCATTCCCAGGAGGTTCCGGTCGCGGCACGTGTAATGGAGGATGGGCTCGATCCGCGTCTGCCCGGCCAGAAGGAATGCCAGCGCCATCGGGCTCATCCGCGCGCTGGCGCGGGGGCCGTCGGGGATGTTGACGCACAGGATGCCCTTGTCGGCGAGCATCCGGGCCGCCTCCAGGGTCTTGGACGGGTCCGGGCCGCGCGGCGGGACGACCTCGACGCTGACGACGAATTCCCCGTCCACGAGCCTCCGTCCGAGCTCGGACCGGTCCCTGACGGGCGGCGGTTCGACCTTCGGCCCCTCTCTCTCGGGGAGACGGACCGAAACGACGGGCCGCCGGGGCGGCCGGAGGGCGCGGACGGCGCCCCGCATGGCTTTGATATGGGCCGGCGTCGTCCCGCAACATCCGCCGATGAGCTTCACGCCGGCGAGGATGAACCTCTTGGCGTATTCGGCCATGTAATCGGGGGAACACAGATAGAGGTTCCGCCCGTCGACCTCGCGCGGCAGTCCGGCGTTCGGCATGGCCGAAAGAGGCAGGTCGGTCACCCGGGCCATCCGCTCGATGCATTCGAGCATGGGCGCCGGGCCGACACTGCAGTTGACGCCGACGACGTCCGCTCCCCATTCCTCGAGCTTGCGCGTGAAATCCTCGGGCGTCGTTCCGTAGCGGCTCGCCCCGTCCTCCCCAATGGTCATCTGGGCGACGACGGGCAGGCCTCTCCCCGCCCGGCTGACGGCGCCGATCGCGGCGCGGATCTCATTGAGGTCGGAGAACGTTTCCAGGATGAAGAGGTCGACGCCGCCCGAGGCCAGGGCTTCCGCCTGTTCGGCGAAGGCCTCCCCCGCCTCGGCGGCCGGGACCGGCCCCCACGGCTCGACGCTCACGCCCAGGGGGCCGAGGGACCCGGCGACCAGGGAGTCCGTCCCCGCCGCCTCCCGGGCGATCGCCGCGCCCGCGCGGTTGATGGCGGCCGTCCTGTCGTCGAGCCCGGATTTCCTCAGCTTGAACCGGTTGGCCCCGAACGTGTTCGTTTCGATGACGTCGGCCCCGCTCCTCAAGTAATCCGCGTGGATCTCCCGGACCAGGTCCGGGCTGGTGATGTTGAGCTCGTCGAAACAGGTGTTGATGTAGACGCCCTTGGCGTAGAGCATCGTCCCCATGCCTCCGTCGCAAAGGAGGACGTCCCGGGAAATGCGGTCGAGAAAAGGGTTAGCGGCCATGTTGACAATGGATTATATTCCGCCTATCCTGAGGCGTCAAACGTAGGAGGTGATTCCATGAAAGCTTTGTCCGTCCTGGGGCTCGCCGCCTGGATCGTCCTATCCTTCGGGTGCTCGGAGAAGGAGCCGGCCGCCGGAGCCTTCGACGCCGGGTTCGCCCGGTTCGACGAGGCCTTCGCCAAGAGCGATTATCCGGGCGCTTTGGCGGCCCTGAGGTCCTCGTTCGAGGCGTTCCGGGAACGGACGCCCCTCCTTCTCGAGAACGTCAAGTTCGTCACGAGCGATTCGGCGAGCTTCGGGATCTACGAACCGCGGGACGGCGATACCTTCGCCGCCAACGACGTCATCTATCTCTATCTCGAACCCATCGGCCAGGTCCTGAAAGAGGACGGCCGGGGACGGCGCGAATTCGGGTTCGCGGCGGATTTTTCCCTCGAGGACGAGACGGGACGGGTCCTGGGCGGCCAGAAGGATTTCGCCAACCCCAGCTTCTCCTCCTGGAACTTCAATACCGAGATCGCCCTGACCTTCAATTTCTCGTTCTCCGGGCTCGAGGCCGGGCGCTACAAGATCGTCCTCACGGTCCGCGACGCCAACTCCTCGAAGAGCGCCTCCGTCGCGAAGTCGTTCGTGATGCTCTAGAGGACGAATTCCAGCCTGTCGCCGAGCTTGAGGCCCCGGGCCTTGGCCCCGCCCGCCTTGAGCTCGAGCACGAAGGAGGCGGGAACGTCCGGGTCGTAGCTCGGGCACGGGTCGGCCTTGCACGGGGGAACGTCGGCCGCGATATGGACGATGCGCCGGTCCCGGCCGAGCCAAAGAATGTCCAGGGGAACGAGCGTATTCTTCATCCAGAACGGATAGATCGCCTCCTCCTCGAAGACGAATAGCATCCCCTGATCGGGCTGGACCTTCTCCCGGAACATGAGTCCGAGCGCCCGCTCCTCGCCGGTCACGGCCAGCTCAGCGGCGATCGAGCTCCCGTCCGGGAAGAAGACCCTGATGAACCGGTCCTTCTCCGGGGCCCGGCAGAACGCCAGGATCCCCGTCGCCAGGAAGGACGCGGCCATGACCGCAGTCCCTCGGAGGATCGCTCTCGCCAGCATCTTCTGCTCCTCTTCATCTCCCGTCGTGCCCGCGGGTCCCGCGCCGTATGAGCGGGACGAACCGGACCCCGAGAAGTCTCCGCCTTCTGAATGAATCCCCGACCCGTTCGACCAGGACAAGCTCCTGAGCTCCCAGGCCGACGGGAATGATCATCCGCCCTCCCGGCGCGAGCTGCCCCTCGAGGTCTTCGGGGACCGTCGTGGGAGCGGCCGTGACGAGGATGCCGTCGAAGGGCGCCGCCTCCGGCCAGCCCCCGGACCCGTCCCCTATCCGGAAATGGACGTTACCGTAGCCCAGGGCCTCGAGCTTGGCCTGGGCTCGGAGGGAGAGTTCCTCGACGAGCTCCACGGTCCAGACCTCTCCGGCCACTTCCGCCAGGACGGCCGTCTGGTATCCGGACCCTGTTCCGATCTCGAGGACCCGCTCCGTGCGCCCGAGCCGAAGGGCCTCCGTCATATAAGCGACGATATAGGGCTGGGAAATGGTCTGGCCGCGGCCGATGGGCAGGGGTTCGTCGGCATAAGCGAAGGCGGAGACTTCCTCGGGGACAAAGAGGTGCCGGGGGACCCGGGACATGGCGGCGAGGACGGCCTCGTCCACGAGGCCCCTGGCCCTGAGCTGGGTCGCGACCATCCTCAGACGCTCGTCTTCCCGATCGGGCTCCATCGGACCTTCCTTCGACGGCACCAACGCCCGCCCGCGCTCCGTCGCCGGCGGTCAATAGGATCGGGCGAAATGGGCCAGCGTGTCGGCGTCCCTGCCGCAGGAGACGCAGCGGCCCTTCCGATCGCCGTGTTCGCTGCCGAAAGGGATGACCCGGATCGTGGCCATCGTCCCTTCCTTGATCCTGTCCTCGCAGGCCTCGTCGCCGCACCAGAGGGCCCGGACGAAGCCTCTCTTGTTCTCGATGAGGTCCTTGAACTCGTCGTAGCTCTCCGCGTCGCGGGTGTTCGCCATGAGGAATTCCCGCGCCTGCCTCAAGAGCTCGTCTTGGATACTCCCGAGAACCCCTTGGACATGGTTCGTCAGCTCGGCAAGCGGGACCGGAATCTTATTCCGGGTATCGCGGCGGACGAGGACGGCCTGCCCGGCCTTGACGTCGCGCGGGCCGATCTCGATCCGCAGGGGGACGCCCCGCATCTCATGCTCCGCGAATTTCCATCCGGGCGTGAATTCTTCGCGGGCGTCGATCTCGACCCTCAGGCCGGCCGCCTTGAGGGCCGCCGCCGCGGCCTGTGCCGCCGGCAGGACGGTCTCCTTCCAATTGCCGATGGAGATCGGGACGATGACGGCTTGGACCGGCGCCACATTGGGCGGGAACCGGAGCCCGGCGTCGTCGCCGTGGGTCATGATGAGCGCCCCGATGAAGCGGGTCGTCGTTCCCCACGAGGTCTGCCAGACGTACTGGAGGCTCTGGTTGCGGTCCTCGTACTTGATATCGAAGGCCTTGGAGAAGTGTTGGCCGAGGTTGTGGGACGTGCCCATCTGCAGGGCCTTGCCGTCGGACATCAGGGCCTCGATGGCATAGGTCATATTCGCCCCGGCGAACTTCTCGCGCAGGGTCTTGCTCCCCGCGATGACGGGGATGGCGAGCTCGGTCTCGCAGAATTCCTTGTACATGTCCAGGACCTTGAGCGTCTCCTCCTGGGCCTCCTCGGCGGTCGCGTGGCACGTGTGGCCTTCCTGCCAGAGGAATTCGGTCGTCCGCAGGAATGGCCGGGTGACCTTTTCCCAGCGGACGATGTTCGCCCATTGGTTGATGAGGACCGGGAGGTCCCGGTAGGACTTGATCCAGCGGGAGTACATATGGCCGATGATGGCTTCCGAGGTCGGGCGGACGGCCAGCCTTTCCTCGAGCTCCTCCTTGCCGCCCATGGTGACCCAGGCGACCTCGGGAGAGAAGCCCTCGACGTGCTCGGCCTCCTTCTTGAGGAAGCTCTCGGGGATGAAGAGAGGAAAATAGGCGTTGACGTGGCCCGAGTCCTTGATGCGGCGGTCCATCAGCCTCTGGATGTTCTCCCAAACGGCGTAGCCGTAGGGCCGGATGACCATCATCCCCTTCATCGGCGTATAGTCGGCGAGCTCGGCCTTCTGGATGACCTCGACGTACCACTTGGAGAAGTCCTCGCTCTTTGGCGTTATTTGCTTGACCAATCTCTCGTTGTCGCTCACTTTATCTTCTTTGCCTCCAAGACTTTGCTCATTCTATCCGTCCCCCCCCAGGTTTGTCAACCCCATGACTCTCCGGCAGGAACGCCGGGGCCAGGGCTTCGCATGGGATTAATCCTGAGTTCTGCGAATGGATCAAGGTGAGGGGAAAATCCCCCTTCATTTCATCCTTAAGGGTGATTGACCGGGCCGGCACGAAATGCGATTTTGGTCACGCCAAGGGAAAAGGAAAAGACCATGACATGGAAAGGAACATCTCCGGGGCCCGCGCGGACGGCCTCCCGGGAGGGTCCGGGCTTCGAGCTCGGCCTGCCGATGCGGGTACTCGGCCACGACGCGTCCGGACGCGATTTCGAGGAGCGAACGGTCCTCGAGACCATGAGCTTCGCGACGGCGGTCTTCGAGCTCCGAAATCCCGTGATTCGGGGCGCAGACCTGAAGCTCATCGTCAAGCTCCCCCCCAAGCTCTCCGAGGCCGACGAGCTCAACCTCGCCATCCGGGGCCGGATCGTGTCCGTCGGCCCGGCGGGCCCGACGGGAAGGGCCGCCGCGTCTCCCTGAAATTGGAGTCTCGCTACGTCATCCGCCCCTCGAAGGAAGAGGGGGCTTGAACGGCGGAGGCCGTCGGCGGCGAGCGGATTAGCCGATTCCGATGAGAACACGCCCCCAAAAATCACCCCGGGAATCACCCCTCGGGGGATTGCCCGGCCCGGGGGGAACTGTAACAATGGATACGCGATGAACACCGAACAAACGGCCCAGAGATCCTGCTCCGGGACGTCCTTCCGCGGCGCGGCCGCCGCCGGGAGGCGAGAGCGGGCCTTCGAACTCGTCCTCCCGGCGCTCGTGTCCGGGGAAGACGCCGCGGGGAAACGATTCAAGGAGCGAACCGTCATCTCCTCCATCTCCGCCCAGGAGATCCTCTTCCGGCTGAACGCGCGCCTCCTCGCCGGCAGCAGGATCGTCATCGACCTGGAGGTCCCCCGGACCCTCATCCTCGAAAAGCCCCTCCGCCTTCTCCTGTCGGGATCCGTCGCTTCGGCGCGGGCCGAGGACGGCCGGGGCAAGCACCAGAGCATCGCGGCCCGGCTCGACCGGTCGTACAAGCTCGTCTCGAATTCCTGAGAACGGCCGGACACCCACCCGTCCCGCTCTTCCTTCCCGTCTTGCTTGTCTCGCTTATCTCGCTCTTTTTACCTGTCTCGCCCATCCTCCCGTCTCGCGGCTTAACTTGACAGGACCGAGGGTATTAACATAGAATTTTTTCAAGGAAACGATTCGAAGGGGATTCCAGAGCATGGAAAAGAAAAAGGTCCAGCCTCCCGAAGCCAAGAAGATCAGCATCCTGGTCTTTTGCCCCTCCGACATCATCCTTTCGGGCATCCTCAAGGCCCTGGAGGCCGACGCGGGCCTGGACATCCTGAACATCGAGAAGAACACCATCGACAGCTTCATGGAATCCATCAAGAAGCTCAAGCCCGAGGTCATCCTGTTCGCCAACATGGAGCCCCTGCCCAACATGAGGGAGATCTGCAAGGCCATCAAGGAGATCGCCAAGGTCCAGGCCAAGACCCAGCTCCTCCTCATGGGCAACATCCCGGCCCACGAGGAGATCGTCAACCTGATCAACTCCGGGGCGCGGGGATACTTCGACCTGAACGACCCCTCCAGCCAGCTCGCCGAGGCGGTCCACGCCGTCCACAAGGGCGAGATCTGGCTCCCCCGGGACAAGATGTCGAGCATCATGGACCGGATCATCTCGGTCGTCGGCCGGGACCTCAAGGAGAAGACCCTCGACCAGCTGACCCCGACGGAGTTCCAGGTCCTCCGGCTCATCGGCCAGGGGAAGAGCAACGACGACATCGCGGAGGTCATGTTCATCAGCAAGAACACCGTCCGCTCCCACATCAAAAGCATATACGCCAAGCTCGATACGCACAGCCGTCTCCAGCTGGCGCTCTACGCCATCAACTCCGCCCTGTTTTGACGAGGACGCCATGAAAAAAACACGGACTGCCGGGACGACCGCCGCCAGGAAAGCGAAGAAGCTCCCCGCGGAGCTCAAGATCAATCGCCGCCGGGAATGGCGCCTCGATCTCCCCCTGACCGCGGAGATCGAGGGGAAGCTCCCCGAAGGCCGGAACTTCAAGGAGCAGACGCGTCTCGAGAACATTTCCTCGACCGGGGCGTACTTCTGCCTGGACTCGGGCGTCGTGGTCGGATCCAAGCTCAACCTCGTCCTCGAGCTCCCCAAGGGGCTGACCGAGGGCCGGAAGATGAAGATGCGGCTGGGCGGGATCACCGTCCGGCTCGAGAAGCCCGACAAGAAGACCAAGAAGCAGGGTGTCGCCGTCCGCTTCAGCAGGGACTTCCGGGTCATCCCCGAAAAGAAGAAGAAGAAATAGCTCCGTGCTCACCGTCGCCCTCACGGGAGGGATCGCCTCCGGGAAATCCGTCGTCGCCGGGATCCTCCGCGAAAAGGGCTGTTTCGTCCACTCCGCCGACCTCGCCGCCCGCGAGCTCATGGCCCCCGAAAGCGAGGTCTGGCGCGCCGTGGTCGGGCATTTCGGACGTGACATCCTCGGGCCCGACGGGGCCATCGACCGCCGCCGCCTGGGCGCGATCGTGTTCGCCGACGCCGCCGAACGGGCGTTCCTCGACGCCCTCGTCCATCCCCGGGTGCTCGATAAGGTCCGCGAGCTCGTCGCGGAACAAAAGAGCCGCGGCCGCCACCGGATCTTCGTCTCCGAGGCCGCCCTGGTCTTCGAAGCGGGGTTCGCGCCGTTCTTCGACCGCATCGTCGTCGTCACCTGCCGGGAGGACGTCCGGATCGCGCGCTTGATGGCCCGCGACGGGATCGGCCGCGACGAGGCCCTCCGGAGGATCGGGGCCCAGATGCCGCAGGAAGAAAAGGCCGACCGGGCGGACTATGTGATCGACGCCTCGGGAACCCTCGCCGAAACGGTCGAACAGACCGAGCGCGTGTACGCCATGCTCGTCATGGACGAGGAGCTCGAGCGCCGCGGGGACACCGGAGAGGGGGCTCCCGCCTAGCGGCGGTCCTCGACGTCGACGAGGGCCGCCGACCAGGGACAGAACCGGCCGACCGTATCCACCCAGTAATCAAGGTCCCGTTCGACGTCCGACGGGCGGCCGTCGCACAGCTCCATCGTGACCTCGACCATCTGGATGTCCCGGGGATCGATGTGCCAGCTCCACGCCGCGTTATAGGCTTCCCGGCCCCTGACGAGGCGGCCGCTCGGGATCCGGGCACTCCCCTGCCCGCTCGCGAGGGCCATGACCTGGTCGATCGTCCGGGCCTCGGTGATGAAGATGGTGTAGCGTTCTCCCAGGACGTCGAAGGTCGCCAGCACGCCGCCTTCGAGATCAGGGGACGTCGGAGACGAGCAGGCGGCGAGAACGAGGGCCATCGCCGACAGGAAGAACCCTGCCCGAGCTTTCACGATGGTCTCAAGCAGGCGTCTTCAGCCCGGCGGCGAGGAGCGGAATGAGGAGCTCATGGGGGCCGACGAAATAGAACCCCTTCCCCCGTTCCCCGACCGGCCTGCGGACCACGTTCTCCTCGGGGCGGTAGTGGCGGTTGAAATCGAAGACCGCCGTGGTCATCCGGTCGAGGCGGGCGCCCTTGTTCCGGGCGAAAGCCACCGCCTTCAGGAAGACCTCGGGAAGGAGCACGGCCGAACCGACGTTGATGTAGACGCCGCCGTCGAGCCTGCCGACCAGGGAGGCGAACGTGAAGAAGTCCCGGAGCGAGCCTTCGCCCGTCGCGGCGCCGTCGGCGCCCGGATGGAAGTGGATGATATCGGTGCCGATCGCGACGTGAACCGTGACCGGGATGCCCAACCGGTGCCCGGCCGCGAGAAGGCTCAGTCCCTTGTGCGGGAAGCCGGAGCCGGCGATCATCCGGCCGACGGAGGCTCCGAGCCCGAGTCCGTCCGCGACGCCCTCGCGGATGGCCCGGTTGAGATATTCCCCCGTCTCGCGGGCCGCCCCGAAACGGCCGTCGCGGAGCATGGGGCCGACGTCCTCCGAGGTCCGCCCGACGAAGGCGATCTCGAAATCGTGGACGATCCCCGCCCCGTTGAGGGCCAGCCCCTGGACGAAGCCCCTCTCCATGAGGTCGATGAGGACCGGTTGGAGGCCGACCTTGATGACGTGGGCGCCGCAGGCGAAGAGGACAGGACGCCCCGCGTCCTTGGCCTTTCGGACGCGCCCGAGGAACTCGCGGAAGTCGCGGGCCGCCAGAACGTCGGGAAGCGAGGCGAGGAAGGCGGCGAAGGTCGCGTCCCCCGGGAGCGGTTTCGCGAAAGCCCGGGTATCGACCTTGCTCCGGCGGCCGCGGAGAGGGTACGTCCGGAGGCCCTGCGCGGAGAGGGGGGCCGGTTTCGTCTGCGGGCGTCGGCTCGGCGGCATGTTCGATCGTTCGGCTTGCGGGGCGGGCCGGCTCGTCAGGAGGATTTGGACTTCGACAGGAGGTTCTTCAGCTCCTGCCCGGGCCGGAACTTGATGCGCCGGCCCTTCTCGATGCGGATCTGCTTCTGGCGCCGAATGTCCCGGCCGAAGCCCGTTTTCTTGGCGACGACGCGGAAGCTGCCGAACCCGCGGATCTCCACTTTTTCGTTCCTGGAAAGCGCGGCCTTGAGGGAGTCCAGGATGGATTCGACGATCGCCAGCGACTTGGCCCGGTTGAATTCAGACTTCTTCTCGATGGCCAGCGCGATGTCGTTCTTGATCATCCTATTCTCCTTGCTTCCCGCGCGAACAGTTAATAATTAATGAATCGTCGAATAAATGTCAAGCGAATTATAACTTATTGACTTGACAATGATTAGTTCCTATAATGAACCCGCCATGAGCCGGAGAATCCGGGCCCTTTTTTTCGTCCTTTTAGCGCCCGCGATCGCCGCGGCGGAGGTCCGGAAGATCACCGTCAACGCGCCCATCCACCCCATCACGTCCGAGTATGTCGTCGGCGCGGTCCGCGCCGCCGAGCGGGCGAACGCCCGCCTCCTCATCATCGGGCTCAATACTCCGGGAGGGCTCGACAGCTCGATGCGGGAGATCATCGAGGCCGTCGTCAACGCCCGCGTCCCGGTCGCCGCTTACGTCAGTCCGAGCGGCGCTCGGGCCGCCTCGGCGGGTTTCTTCATCGGCATCGCCTGCGATATTTTTGCCATGGCCCCCGGGACTAACACCGGGGCGGCCCATCCGGTCGGGATCTCGATGACCGGCCAGGCCATGGACAAGACGATGGAGGACAAGGTCACGCACGACGCCGCCTCCTATATCAAGTCCCTCGCCGCCAAGCGCGGCCGGAACGTGGTCCTGGCCGAGGACGCGGTCCGCAAGAGTCTATCCTACACCGAGGAGGAGGCGCTCAAAGGGGGGCTCATCGACCTCGTCGCCGCGAGCGACGCCGAGCTCATCGCGGCCCTCGACGGCAAGGCCCTCAAGCGCTTCGACGGGACCGAGACCACGCTCGCCCTGGCCGGGGAACCCGTCGTCGAGTTCCCGATGAGCTTCCGCCAGCGGTTCCTTCTGACCATCTCCAACCCCAATCTCGCCTACATCCTGCTGATGATCGGCCTGCTCGGCCTCTACTTCGAGTTTGCCAATCCGGGAGCCATCCTGCCGGGGGTCCTGGGAGGGATCTCCCTGCTCCTGGCCATCTTCTCGTTCCAGATCCTGCCCATCAATTACGTGGGACTCCTCCTCATCGTTCTCGCCATCGCCCTCTTCATCCTCGAGGTTAAGGTCCACAGCTATGGTATGCTCTCCATCGGAGGGATCGTCGCCATGCTCATCGGGTCCATGATGCTCATCGACTCGCCGGTTCCGGAGCTCCGCCCGAGCCTGCGGCTCATCATCCCCGTGGCCGTGGGCCTATCGCTCGTCTGCATCTTTCTCGTCGCCCTCGTCGTCAAGGCCCAGGCCCGCCGCGCGCTCACCGGCCGCGAGGGCATGATCGGCGAGACCGGGACCGCCCGGACGGACCTCGCGCCGACCGGAAAGGTCTTCGTCCACGGCGAGCTGTGGGAGGCCGAGTCCGACGGGCCGGTCCGCGAGGGCGAGCGCGTGCGGGTGGTCGCCGTCGGCGGCGGCCTGAAAATCAAGGTCACAAAGGAGTCGCCATGACTATGATATCGTCACCGTTCATCATCATCATCGGGATCCTGGTCCTGTACATCCTGAATTCCATCAAGGTCCTCAGGGAATACGAGCGCGGCGTCATCTTCCGGCTCGGACGGGTCCTGCCCCAGCCCAAAGGCCCCGGCATCATCCTGGTCTTCGCCCCCATCGACCGCATGGTGAAGATCAGCCTGCGGCTCATCACCATGGACGTCCCGCCCCAGGATGTCATCACCAAGGACAACGTCACGGTCAAGGTCAACGCCGTCCTCTACTTCAGGGTCATCGACCCGCTGAAGTGCGTGATCGACGTCCAGGATTACCTCTACGCCACCTCCCAGCTCGCCCAGACGACCCTGCGCAGCGTCCTTGGCCAGGTCCCCCTCGACGACCTCCTCTCGGAGCGGGACAAGCTCAACGCGCGCCTCCAGGAGATCATCGAGCAGCACACCGATCCCTGGGGCATCAAGGTCCAGCTCGTGGAGATGAAACAGGTGGACCTGCCGGAGAACATGATCCGGGCCATCGCCAAGCAGGCCGAAGCCGAGCGCGAACGGCGGGCCAAGGTCATCCACGCCGACGGCGAGTTCCAGGCCGCGGGCAAGCTCACCGAGGCGGCCGAGATCATCTCGCAGAACCCCCAGGCCCTCCAGCTCAGGTTCCTGGGGACGTTGACGGAGATCGCGGCCGAGAAGAACTCGACGATCATCTTCCCCCTGCCGCTCGAGCTGCTCAAAGCCTTCTCGTTCATCAAGCCCGAGGAGAAGAAATAGCCCATGAGGAACAAAGAATTCCGGGAAGTCCAGGTCTCGAGCTCGGGACTCGTCTTCATCTTCCTCGCCATCCTGGTCCTGGGCGTCTTCATCTTCCTCCTCGGCGTCAATGTCGGGAAGAAGCAGGTCCAGATGGCCGGCCCGACGACGCTCCTGGCCCGGCCGGCCGCGGAGGCCGTCACCGAAGAGCCTCCGGCCGTGCTCAAGGACCAGCCGTCGACGATGGCCCAGACCGGCGGGTCGTCGCCCGTTTCGGAAGAACGGGCCCGGATCCCCGAGGAGAAGACGGCCGAGGTCCCCGCGGCCTCGGAGAAGCCGGCGCCCCGACCGGCGGCGCCCGTGCCCTCAGCGGCCAAGCCTGCGGCGGCGTCCGGGGCCTATTACATCCAGGTCGGCGCATTCAACGACAAGGGGCAGGCGGACGCGTTCGCCGCCCGGTTCAAAGGGCAAGGCTACCCGGCCCTCGTCCTGAGCCCCTTCTCCACGGACAAGAGGCCCACCTATCGCGTCCGGCTCGTCGGATACGCGACCAAGGAACAGGCTTCCCAGGCAATGGCCAAGCTGAACGCCGCTTCGACGAAAAGAACGGGGTACTATATCCGGAAAGAAGGCTGACCCGGCGGACGTCTCCGGCCCGGGCCCTCTTGACTTTTGTCGTCATCTCCTTTATTATGAGTCTCTTCAAAAGACCGTAAGGAATGGATGGACATGCCCGAAACCGAAAGATATTCTGATCTGAAGCCTGCCGTCGAGGCCGCTTTCGCCAAGTTCGAGGACCTCCGAGGTTTTCTTTGACCTCGACCGCAAGAAAGCCGAACTCGACTCCCTGAACGCCCAGCTCGCCTCTCCCGAGGTCTGGAAGGACCAGAAACGGTCCCTGTCCCTCCAGCAGTCCAAGAAGAGGCTCGGCCGCGACGTCCAGGACTTTGAAAAGCTCCGCGCGAAGAAAGAGGAGCTCGAGGTCCTGCTGGAGCTCGCCGGCGAGGGAGAGAACGTGGCGGCCGACCTCGCGACGGCCCTGTCCACGCTCTCGAATGAGCTCGCGGAGGCCGAGCTGAAGACGCTCTATTTCGATCCCGACGATATCCGCAACGCCATCCTGACCATCCATCCGGGAGCGGGCGGGACCGAGTCCCAGGACTGGGCCCAGATCCTCTTCCGGATGTACCTGCGCTACGCCGAGCGCAAGGGGTTCAAGGTCGAGATCCTCGACTCCAGCCCCGGGGAAGAGGCCGGGCTCAAGAGCGCCACGGTCCGGCTCGAGGGAGACTTCGCCTACGGCAGTCTGAGCCAGGAGTCCGGCGTCCACAGGCTCGTCCGCATCTCGCCCTTCGACGCGGCCAAGCGCCGCCACACCTCCTTCGCCGCCATCTTCGTCTACCCGGAGATCGACGAGGACGTCGAGGTCGGCATCAATCCGGACGACCTGCGCATCGACACGTACCGCTCCGGGGGCAAGGGCGGACAGCACGTCAATACGACGGACTCGGCGGTCCGCATCACCCACATCCCCACCGGGATCGTCGTCCAATGCCAGAACGAGCGCTCCCAGCACAAGAACAAGGCCGCGGCCATGAAGGTCCTCAAGTCGCGGCTCTACGAGATGGAGAAGAAGAAGAAGATGGAAAAGGTCGAGAAGCTCGAGGACAGCAAGTCAGAGATAGCCTGGGGCAACCAGATCCGCAGCTACGTCCTCCAGCCCTACCGCATGATCAAGGACACCCGAACCCGCCTCGAAACCGGGGACGTAGACAAGGTCCTCGACGGCGACCTCGATGAATTCATAACGGCCAGCCTCGTCCTCCGCAAGAAGAACGCGCAGGAACAGGCGTCATAGCCCCCTTCGGTCCCGGTCCTTCAAGCGCGATCGCGGGCTTTATGCCGGTCCCAGATGGCATCCATTTCCGTGAGGCTCAGGCTGCCCAACTCCCTTCCGGAGGCCCGGACCTCGCTCTCGAGCGCCCGGAAACGGCGCACGAATTTTGCGTTGGCCTTGCGGAGGGCGAGCTCCGGATCGACCTTGAGCTTCCGGGAGAGGTTGGCCAGGGAGAACATCAGGTCGCCGAGCTCCTCTTCGATGCCGGCCGTGTCCCCCTCGGAGACCGCCGCCTCCAGCTCCCCCGCTTCTTCCCGGACCTTAGCCAGGACGCCCGCGGCGTCCGGCCAGTCGAAGCCGAACGCGGACACCTTCCGGCCGATCAGAAAAGCGGCCAAGAGGGCCGGGGTCACCGGCCCGGGGTCTCCGAGGACCGAAGCTTCACCCTTCTCCTTGCGCTTCCCCTCGTGCCAGGAATAGGCGACGCCGGCCGCGGTCATGTCTCGCGGTGCCGCGAAGACGTGCGGGTGGCGGGCGATCATCTTGGCGATGATGCGGTCCAGGGCGTCGGATATCGTGAATGCCCCCTCCTCCTCCTGGATCCGGGACAGGAATACGACCTCCATCAGGACGTCCCCCAGCTCCTCGGCCAGGCTCCCGGCATCCCCGGCCTCGAGGGCCTCGACGGCCTCGAAGACCTCTTCCAGGAAATAGTCCCGGATGTCGCGGGAGGTCTGCGCCCTGTCCCAAGGGCATCCGTCGGGGCCCCGCAGGGTCTCGAGGATCCCGACCAGCTCGTTGAATTTCCGCCCGGCGTTCCCGGCTTCGGTCATGGCACCCATCCTTGAATTCGGGGTCCGAAAAATGTAATATTCGTTCCCGTAAAATACCCGAAGTCGCCTGGGAAAACAACCTCTCGCTTCGGAATTCCCAAGGAGGACAGTTCCATGGCGGAGAACGAAGAACAGGAAGGAACGAAGGAATACCTGCCGGCGCTCGAGTTCGGGTCCCTGGTCATGCCGTTCTTCATCCAGGGGCTCATCAAGCTCGGCGAGGTCGAGGACCCCGTCGCTAATACGACATCCGGGAATCTCGAACTGGGGAAGCGGCTCATCGACCTCCTCGACCTGCTCAGGGACCGGACCAAGGGGAACCTGGAAGAGGAGGAGGAGAAATTCCTCGAAGCCTGCCTCGCCCGTCTCAAGCTCGCCTACATCGAACGGATGAAGGTCGTCAAGACGTGAAGCGATGAAGGTCTATACGGGGTTCGACGGCTTCCCCCGTTCCCGGAGGGGAGCGGCTCTCGCCATAGGGAACTTCGACGGCCTGCACGTCGGCCACAGGCGGATCCTGGCCCGCCTGGCCGCCCTGGCGGAACGGGATGGGCTGCGGTCGCTCGTCCTGACGTTCTTCCCTCACCCTGCCCGGGCCCTCGCCGGCCGCGACGTCCCGCTCATCCAGACCCTTGACCAGCGTCTCGACGGGCTCCGCCGGGCCGGGGTCGATAGCGTCCTCGTCGTCCCCCTCGATCGAAGCCTGTTCGCGCTCACGGGCCGGGATTTCGCGGAGCGGATCCTGGCGAAGGCCCTGGGAGCCCGGGAGGTCGTCGTCGGCGCGAATTTCAGGTTCGGCCGGGGAAGGGCGTGCGGGGCGGCCGACCTCGCCGCTCTCGGGCGGGAGTCCGGGTTCGGCGTCATCGCCGTCCCTCCCGTCGTCCGAGGCGGACAAACCGTCAGCTCCAGCCTGATCCGCAGGCTCCTCCTCGAGGGGGAGGTCGCGAAGGCCGCGGGATGGCTCGGAGCGCCCTACGAGCTCCAAGGCCGGGTCGTCCCCGGTCAGGCCCGGGGCCGTGCCCTGGGCTTCCCGACGGCGAACCTTCTCACGGTCCACGAGATCCTTCCTTCGGGAGTCTTCCTGACCGTCGCTTCCGTGGGAAGACGGGAATTCCCCTCCCTGACCAACATCGGGGTCCGGCCCACGTTCGGGCACAATCCGCCCGGCGTCGAAACGCATCTCCTGGGCTTCCGGGGCGACCTGTACGGCCGGATCGTCCGGCTCGGCTTCGTCCGCAAGCTCCGGAACGAGCGCCGCTTTGCGACGCCCGAGGCTCTGGTCCGCCAGGTCGATCGCGACCTCGATTCCGCCCGGGCTGCGTTCCTTGACATTTCCGTACGGATGAGGCATGTTCTGGATTCCCGGGAAAAAGCCCCGGGCGCATGACGAGGAGTCTCCCCATGGACAAGATCAAGGTCAAGGCGCGGGTCATGGACGCGAGCAAGATCCGGCGCGTCCTCTACCGCATGGCGACGGAGATCGTCGAGCGGAACCGCCGTCTCAAGAACGTCGCCATCCTCGGCATCCGGACCCGCGGCATCGATGTCGGAAAGCGCATCTCCCGGATCATCGAAGAGATGGAGGGCGTCACGATCCCGGTCGGCGTCCTGGACATCACTCCCTTCCGGGACGACATCCCGGCCTGCGAGGCCAAGCCCTCCCCCAAGAAGACCCGGATCTCGTTCTCCGTCGCCGGGAAGGACGTCCTCCTTGTCGACGACGTCCTCTTCACGGGCCGGACCATCCGGGCCGCCATGGACGGGGTCTTCAGCCTGGGCCGGCCGCGGACGGTCCAGCTTCTCATCCTCATCGACCGCGGCCACCGGGAGCTCCCCATCCGGCCCGATTACGTCGGAAAGGTCCTTCCCACGTCCCGCCGCGAGATCGTCCAGGTCCGGCTCAAGGAAGTGGACGGCCGGGACGAGGTCCTCATCTCCGAGCCCGTAAAGCTGGGTTAAGGCCGGCGCGATGGGACTCCTGTTCAGGGGCGGCCGGGTGGTCGACCCGGGATCCGCGACCGACGCGATCCTGGACGTCCTCGTCTCCGGAAGAACGATCGCGGCCGTCGGTCCCGGCCTCCCTGCCGCCGGTCACGAGGTCATCGATGCCTCCGGCCTCGTCGTGGCGCCGGGCTTCATCGACATGCACGTCCATCTCCGCGAGCCCGGGTTCGAGAAGAAGGAGACCATTAGGACGGCGGCCCGGGCCGCGGCCCGCGGCGGGTTCACGACGATCTGCGGGATGCCCAATTCGAACCCTGTGAACGACGAGCCCGCCGTCACGGAATTCATCCGGAACGAGGCCCGACGGAGCGCCCTCGTCAACGTCTTCCCCATCGCCGCGGTGACGCGGGGGCTTGCGGGGGAGACGCCTTCCGATTGGCCCTCCTTGGTCCGGGCCGGCGCCGTCGCCTTCTCCGACGACGGCCAACCCGTGAGCGACCCGGAGATCATGCGCCGGGCGCTCGAAACATCGCGGACCCTGGGCGCGCTCATCATCGACCACTGCGAGGACCGGAGTCTCACCGCGGGAGCGGTGATGAATGAGGGTCCGGCGGCCCGCCGCCTCGGCCTCAAGGGGATGCCGGCAGCGGCCGAGGAGGTCATGGTCATCCGGGACATCCGGCTCGCCGAGGCCGCCGAGGCGCGCGTCCATATCGCCCATTTGAGCGTCCGGGGAGCCGTCCGGGCCGTGGCCGAAGCCCGGGAGAGAGGCATCCGCGTCTCCGCCGAAGCCACGCCGCATCATCTCCTGCTCGACGACTCCCTCGTCGACGGCATCGACCCCAACTTCAAGATGAACCCTCCGCTGAGGAGCGCCGCGGATGTCGCCGCCCTGGTCGGCGCCCTCCGGGATGGGGTCGTCGAGGCTATCGCCACCGACCACGCCCCTCACACCGACGAAGAGAAGGCCGCCGGGTTCGAAAGCGCGCCGTTCGGCATCGTCGGCCTGGAGACGGCCGTCCCGGTCCTCTTGGACAGGCTGGTCCGCCGCGACGTCATTTCCTTGAGCCGGTTCGTCGCGCTCCTCACCTTCAACCCCGCCCGTCTCCTGGGACTTGGGAACAAGGGACGGCTCGCCGCGGGCGCCGACGCGGACCTGACCCTCCTCGACCTCGCTGCGGAAACGGTCGTCGACCGGACCCGTTTCGAATCCCGGAGCCGCAATACGCCCTTCGACGGCTGGGCCCTCCGGGGCGCGCCCGTCATGACCGTCGTCGGAGGCAAGGTCGTCTATCCCTTCGGCCGGACATGACATGAAGACGAATCTCGATCGCCTCGAACGGAGACTCGGCTACGCGTTCAAGGACCGGGGGCTCCTCGAAAAGGCCCTGACACACAGCTCCCACGCCTTCGAAAGCCCAGGGGCCAGGGACAACGAGCTCCTGGAATTCCTGGGCGATTCCGTCGTTGGCCTGGCGGTTGCCCATCATTTCTATGAGGCTTATCCGGACCTCAACGAGGGGGAGCTGTCCAAGCTCAAATCCACGGCGTCGTCGACGCTTTCGCTCTCCGAATTCGCCCAGGACCTGAAGCTGGACAAGGCGATGCTCCTCGGAAGGGGCGAGGAGAAGAGCGGCGGCCGGCGGAAGCGGACGATCCTGGCCGGGGTTTTCGAGGCCGTCATCGGGGCGGTCTATTGCGACGGCGGGTTCGAAGCGGCCCGGGCGCTCGTCGCGAAGATCCTCGCCTCCTCCTTCCGGCCCATCCGGAACGAGTTCCTCATCAACAACTTCAAGTCGGCCCTCCAGGAGGCGTTCCAGAAGGACGGCCTCCCCTCCCCCGATTACCGGACCCTGTCCGAGAAAGGGCCCGCCCATGACCGGACGTTCGTCGTGGAGGTAAGCGCCGGAGGGAAGGTCCTGGCCAAGGCCAAGGGCCGGTCCCGCAAGACCGCCGAGCAGGCCGCCGCCCAGAAGGCCCTCAAGTCCATGCTCGGCCGGAAGATGAAGGTCCTGACCCCCGAAACGTTCATCATCGCAAAAAAGGATTGAAGCGCATGCCCCTCTGCCCCAAGTGCGGCATCCGCGTCGCCAAGAGGTCATGCCCCGCGCTGGGCAGCCGCCTCTGCAACCTGTGCTGCGGACGTCTCCGGCAAAAAGATCTCCATTGCCCCCCTTCCTGCCCTCACCTCGCCCGTCACAGCCCCTATCAGGAAAAGCGGATCCTGGAAAGGGTGCCTTCGCGGGCCCCTCGCCTACGGCCGGCGGATGATGATATCCTCAGGGACGAACGGCTGGCCGGGCTCGTCTTCCAGCTTGAAGCTCCCCTTGCCCAGCTCGCCGAGCGCGCCCCGGCTCTGACGGACGGCCAGGTCCTCCTGGCGCTGGAATACGCCCGGGAGAAGGTCGACAAGGGAAAAGGGCTCCTGGTCATCCCGGGCGAGAGCCGGAGGCCCGCGAACGAGCTTGGCGAGGTCGTTCTCGCCGCCTCGGAAAGGGCCCGATGGGAGGCCCCCGTCATCCTGACCTCGGGGCTCGAATCCTACTCCCGGGAGGAGAAGCTCCGTTGTATCGACCGGATCATCCTCTCCGTCCGATTCGCGGCCCGGCGCGCGCCGGAGGGCCGGGCCTACCTCGGCGACCTCGCGGAGCGCTTCGCCCGGATCCGCGGCCTGTCGCAAAAGAGCCGGCTCATCCGCTGACGGAGGAACGCGCCGCCGGGGAGATCCGCTCCGGCTATTTGCTCATCAGCTCCGCGACGGGGCGGAGCGACGGGACGTTGGCGCAGATGATCTTGATGACGGCGGTGATGGGCGTTGAGAGCACCATGCCCGGGATCCCCCACAGCCATCCCCAGAAGATCAAGGAGAAAATGACAAGGAGGGGGCTGAGGCCCAGCCCTTTGCCCATGAACCTCGGCTCCAGGATATTCCCCATCAGATTGTCGAGCAGGACGACGATGGCCAGGATAAGCAAACATCTCAAGAGGCTCCCGTACTGAAGGAACGCGATGACGATGGGCAGGGCGGTGGCGACCGTAGAGCCGATGTTCGGGATGTAGTTCAGGAGAAAAGCCAGGAAGCCGAAGACGATGGCAAACTCGACGCCAAAGAGGGCGAGGACGACGCCGACGATGATCCCGTTCAGGATGCAGAAGACGGTCTTGATGGCCAGGTACTTCTCGATCTGGCCATCGATATTCTCGAGAACACCCGCGACCCTCTTCGCCTGCTCCGGGCTGAAGGAGCACTCGATCTTCGCGGCCAGCCTTCCCCGCCCGGCGAGGATGAAGATGAGGAAGACCAGGACGAGGAACAGCGTCGAGAGGAAGGAAAAGAACGGACCCAGGGCCGAGACGGCGATCGAGGCGATCTTCTCGACGTTGATGGCCCCAAGGAGGGTCGTCATATTCCAATGGGCGCCCAGGAAGCGGGAGGATTCGAGCTTGGCGAGGAGGGCCTGGAACTGTTCCCCGTAATGGGGAACCTCGGCGGCGAAGGCCTTGCCGCTGGAATAAAAGACGGCGACGAACACGTACATCAGAGAGAAAGTCACCAGGATGAGGAGGAGGACGGCCAGGGGCTTCGGAATCTTCCGCCGCATCAGGAACTCCAGGGCCGGGTTGATGATATAAGAGATGAAGATGGCCAGGAAGAACGGGAAAAGCACGGGCTTGGCCAGCTTGAGAACAACGCCGGCAACGACGAGGGCGATGAAAACCGCGGAGAGCTTCAGGACCTTGTTGTCGTCCATAGGGTCATGTTTAGCACAATCGCCGGGAAAAGGGAATCCTGCGGCTCCGTGACCGCCTCAGGCAAGATCCGCTGTAAGGCTCAAGCCTCTTTTCGGACGGCCTCGGCCAGGCGCTCGAACCACGCCGCCCCCTTCGCGCCGGATCCATCGGGAACCCGGCTGATGCCGTAGAGCCGGTTCCCCGCGATCCCGATGTACATGTTCTGGCCGTACTTGTTCCGGAGGTGATGACCGGAAGGAAGGGCCTCGACGGCCTGTCCCTCCCCCGCGAAGAAATCGAGGAGGCGCTTCAACGGCGCGGCCGCATCCGGACTCGGATCGGGCTCGATGATGAAGCCTTCGAACTCGGCCCCGCCGTCCTTGTATGCGACCATGTACCCGTTGCTCAGGAAATCGAAGCCCATGACGTTCCGGCGGATGTATTTTTCGCTGTTCGGGACCAGGCCATCCTTCGGGAACACCGAGAACAGGGCCGGGAGGCTCCCTTTGGGCCCCGCGCCCGAGGCGACCTTCCGGGCGAACGTCTCGAGGATGGACGCGGTCGCATCCCCGCCGTTGAAGCAGAGCAGCTTCACATATACCGTCCCGGCGACGAAATTGAGGACCTCGCCTTCGATATAGCCGTGGGTCCCCACGTCCACTGCCCGGTTGTCCGGGAACCGCTCGGCGCTGTAGATGCCGAACGCGTTCAGGGCGCCGCCCATGTCGTAGATCTCGAGGGTCAAGGTCGCCTGGCTCCCGCCCTGGGCGAACTCGGCGACGGCCAGCTCCCTGAAATCGTAGCCGATATAGCTTTCGGCGGCTCCGTCGATGTATTCGTAGAGGGTGTCCGGGAAGAAGGTTCGTGGTTTCTCGGTCGCAGTCCATCCGTCGATCTTCGGGACCAGGGCGAGCAGGGCCGGATCGCCGGCCCTTTGCGGGGCCGCCGCAGCCGGCGCTCCGAGGACGATGCCCGCCGTCAAGCCGCAAAGCAAGGTCAGGATCAACGTTCTCATGATGGTTCTCATAGGTCCTCCCGTTCAATGGACGGACACCATCTTAGCCGGTCCCGCCGCCCCATTCAAGTCGCCCGGATAGGCGATGGCAACGCGGTCCCGTTGACAGGTTCGGGGAATATCGCCATCATGGAACCGATGGACGCATCGAAGGTCGTCGTGGTCAGGGCGAAGGGCCTCCCTTCCGGGGACATTCCCCCGGATACCGTCCGGCGGATGTACGAAGCGGGGATCCGAACCCTGACCGGGGAGACCGAACCGAATGACGGTCTGCGCCGCCTGTTCTCTCCGGGAGATCGTGTCGGCATCAAGATCAACGCCATCGGCGGGAAGCCCCTCAGCACCCGGCCCGACGTCTCTCTTCCGCTGGCCGCCTGGCTCGCTGAAAAGACCGTCAAGGCCGGAAGCATCGTGATCTGGGACCGGACGAACCGTGAGCTCAAGGGAGCCGGCTACAGGCTTTCTTCCGCGGGGAACGGGCCCCGGGTCTTCGGCACGGACACGGAGGGAGCCGGCTACGGCCGCGAGCTCGTCATCCACAGGGACATCGGAAGCCTCTTCTCCTCCATCCAGGAGGATTATGTCACGGCTTCGATCAGCCTGGCCGTCCTCAAGGACCATGGGATGGCGGGCGTGACGGCCGGGATGAAGAACTACTTCGGCGCCATCCACAATCCGAACAAATATCACGACGGCCGCTGCGATCCCTACGTCGCCCACGTCTTCGACGCGCCGCCCATCAAAGGCAAGCACCGTCTGACCATCCTGGACGCCTTGACCGTTCAATATCATCGCGGGCCCTCCTATCACCCCCAGTGGGCGGAAAGGGCCGGAACGCTGATCTTCGGGATCGACCCCGTGGCGACGGACGCGGCCGGTTGGCGCCTCATCGAAAGCCTCCGGGCGAAGAAGGGCCTCCCTTCGCTCGCCGAGGAGCAGCGGGAGCCGTCCTACCTGGCCGCGGCCGAAAAGCTGGGGCTGGGAACGGCGGATCCCGCCCGGATCGCGGTCGTCGAGGTCGAGGTCTGACATGAACAGGCGCCGATTCATCAGGGAGAGCGCCGGCGCGGGGCTCGTCCTGGGCGCAGGTCTTCCCTCCCTATGCTCCGAGATGGCCGCCTTCGCGGCCCCCGCCGAGCTCTCCCGCGTCGAAGCCCGATACTACCGGAAGCTCGCGGACCGCGAGATCGAATGCCAGCTCTGCCCGAAGCTCTGCCGCCTGGGGGACAAGGAGCGCGGATATTGCGGCGTCCGCGAGAACCAGGGGGGGACCTATTACACGCTCGTCTACGGCAAGGCGTGCAGTCTCAACGTCGATCCCGTCGAGAAAAAGCCGTTCTTCCACGTCCTTCCCGCCACCAACGCGCTCTCGCTGGCCACGGCGGGCTGCAACGTGAACTGCAAGTTCTGCCAGAACTGGCAGATCTCCCAGGTCCGGCCGGAGCAGGTGGAGTCCTTCGACCTCCCCCCCGCGGCCGTCGCCGCGGCGGCGCAACGATACGGCTGTCCTTCCGTCGCCTACACCTACACCGAGCCCATCGTGTTCTTCGAGTATATGGCCGACGCGGCCGTCGCCGCCAGGCGGAAAGGGGTCCGGAACCTCGTCGTTTCCGGCGGGCACGTCAGGCCGGAACCCCTGGAGGATCTCCTCCAGCTCGTGGACGCGGTAAAAATAGACCTCAAATCCTTCTCCAAGGATTTCTACGCTGAGTATGTCCGGGGCGATCTCGGGGCGGTCCTCGAGGCCATCCGGATCGTGGCCGGGAGCAAGGTCTGGCTCGAAGTCGTCTATCTCGTCATCCCCACGCTCAACGATTCCCCCGCGGAGATCCGGGAAATGAGCCGTTGGCTGAGGGCGGAGGCCGGGCCGGACGTTCCTCTGCACTTCTCGCGCTTCCAGCCGATGTATCTGGTGAAGAACCTTCCGCCGACCCCGGTCGCGACGCTGGAACGGGCCCGGCGGATCGCCCTGGAAGAAGGGCTGAACTATGTCTATATCGGCAACGTCCCGGGTCACGAGGCCGAGAACACCGTCTGTCCGGCTTGCCGCCGTGTCGTGATCGCCAGATCGGGATACGCCGTGCGAACGAACGACGTCAGGAGCGGGAAATGCGGTTTCTGCGGCGCCCCGATCCCCGGGATCTGGGCCTGAGGGCCGAGGCCCCGGCGATCCTCCTCGGGTTCACGGCCACCGCCTTCCAGATCTTTCTCCTCAGGGAGTTCTCCGTCCATTTTTCGGGGAACGAGCTGGTCTACGGGATCGTCCTGGCCTCCTGGCTGTTCTGGGGCGGGCTGGGCAGTCTCGCCGGCCCCCGCCTCGCCGGATCGCGAAAGGGGATCGAAAAGTTCTTCTACGCCGCCATCCTCCTGTTCCCCGTTGGCCTCATCGCCCTGAGGTTTTCCCGGTTCGCCCTCGGGATCCTTCCCGGCGAAGTGACCGGGACGGCTCCGGCCGTCCTCGCGGCCGCCGTGATCGGATTCATCGCGAGCTTCCCCCTGGGGGCGCTGTTCGCCATGATCGCCGGGATGCCGGGCGCCGATATCACACGCGTTTATGCCTTCGAATCCCTGGGGGCCGCCGGGGCCGGCCTGGCCGTATCGCTGGGGCTCGTCCCGGCGGCATCGAACTGGCAAGGCACCGCGATCGCCGCCGGAGTGGCGGCCTCGGGCGTCTTTCTGGTCCTCGGGCGATGGAAGCGGCCGGCGGGGCTCGCGGCGGGACTGATCCTTCTTGCGGCCTTCTTCGCCGGCGACCTGCGTTCACAAAAAGCGTGGTGGAAGCCCTTCGAGCTCATAGCCAGCCGGGATACGCCCTACGGAAAATTACAGGCCGTCAAGATCAGCGGCCAAGTGTCCCTCTATGCGAGCGGGATTCGCGTCCTTTCGTCCCCGGACCCGGCCGCGGCCGAAACGCCCGTCCATTTCGCTATGCTCCAACGGCCGGACTCCCGGAGCGTCCTCCTCATCGGCGGAGGCGTCGGCGGCGGGATCGATGAAGTCCTGAAGTACCCGAATGCGTCGCCCGACTCCGTGGAGCTCGATCCGGAAATCATCCGGATGGCCGAGGCCGTCCTTCCGGAGAGGGACCGGGCCGGGCTCCGTGATCCCCGGGCCCGCATCCATCACGGGGACGGGATCAAGTTCCTTCGGGAAGGGGCGCGGCAGTACGAAGTCATCATCCTGAACCTGCCTGAGCCCGCGACCGCCCAGATCAACCGTTTCTATACCAGGGAATTCTTCGTCCTGGCCCGCTCGAAGCTTGCCCCGCGCGGGGTCTTCTCGTTCGTCGTCCCTTCTTCAGAGGATTCCCTGGGGCCCGACCTCCGGCGCTTCCTGTCGTCCCTCTACGCGACGCTTCGCGGCGTCTTTCCAGAGGTCAGGGTCGTCCCCGGAAACACGAACGTTTTCCTGGCGTCCTCAGCTCCGCTTACGCTCGATCCGGAGGTCCTGGCAAAGCGGATCGAGGAGCTCGGACTGCCGCTCTTGTCCATCAATGCGGCGTTCCTGAAGGCGAAGCTGAATCCCCTGAGGACGGCACGCCTGGAAGAGAGCATCGGCGCAGGCCGGGCACGCCCGAACCTGGACCTTGCCCCCGCGGCCTATTATTTCCATTCCGTCCTCTGGAGCAGCCAGTTCCGGGGACCGGGATCCGGAATGCTGAGGGCATTCGCGCGGGTGCCGGTCCTTGGGCTCCTCGGCATTCCCCTCCTCGCCTATGCCTTCATTCTTTTCGTCCTCGGCCTCCGCACAAGGCACAGGTCCACTCCCTCGCTCGCGGCCGTATGGACGATGGGCTTCACGACCATCGCCGTCGAACTCGCCGCGATCATCGCCTTCCAATCCTTTTACGGGTACGTCTACGGAAAGCTTTCGCTCCTGCTCGCCGCGTTCATGGGAGGCCTATTCCTCGGGGCGTGGCCCCGGTCTTGGAAAGACCGGGACTGGGAAGCCCTGCCCCGGCACTCGAGCGGGCCCTCCCGAATGACCGGCCTCCTCGCGCCCCAGGCCGGCTTCCTGCTGATCGTCGCAGCGTTCCGGATCTCGCTGGCGCATCGAGCCCCCGAGGCCCTTTTTTACGTCCTGCTCCTGGGTCTGGGCGCCCTTGGAGGAAGGCTTTTCGTCGTATCCGCACGCTCCGTCACCCCCGGGCCGGGAAGGACGGGGTGGACCTACGGAGCCGACCTCCTCGGCTCCTTTCTCGGCGCCCTTTTGACCGCGGCCATACTTATCCCCCTGGCCGGCATCCTTCCCCTCTTCGACGCCTTGTTCCTCATGAACGCGGCCTGCCTGCTCTTTATCCTCGCCTCCCGCCCCAAAGGGAAAACGTCATCTGTCCCGGCCCCCTGACCCCGGAGGGGAATCGGCCGCGGCCATCCGGTCCCTGCAACTTTGTCCGGGCGGAAGCATTTCTATATAATAGTCAAGAAGGTATGAGTTTTGAGAGACGGATTCTTACCCGAAGAGAAGGACCGCGGTCCTTTACATAAGAAGCGGGCGGCGATCCTCGCCGTTTCGCTGGCCTTCCACGCCCTCCTGGTCCTCGGCCTCTATCACGCCCGGATGACCATCAAGATCCTGCCATTCGGCGAGGAGGTCCGTAACGTCCGGCTCGCCCCTCCCGTCCCGATGGTCCTCCCCGGACGCATCGAAGACTACATCCGGACCCATCCGTCGCCGGGGGTCTTCGAGCCAGGGACGGCTTCTCAGGAAAGGCGGCCGGCCGAGCCTCCGGGAGAGCCCTCCGGCGCTCCCAAAGGAGGTAACGCCGGCCGAGGCTCCGGGCTTGTCCCGGAAAACCTTATGAAAAACGTCCCCGGAGCTCCGCCCGCCGCGGGAGAATCCCGGATCGGCAGTTTCGCCCTGAGCTCCCGATATCCCGAGGAAGAGGAGGATGGAAGGCTGCGGATAAACCTTCTCGCGATTCCCGATCACGTCCAGGATGCGCCCATGGGTTTTGAGGGGGGCGTCCCGAGCGGACGGTCCTTCAGGAGATACACCCTCCCGGGGCTCGCTTCCTCCCGCCGCGGAAGCCGCGGTTCGGGGACCGGAGGAGGAGGGACGGGAGGAAGCCAAAGGGCGAGCGCCATTTTCCAGTCCCCGGGATATGACATCTCCCCCTGGGCCGCAAAGGTCATCGAGCGCGTCCAGACAAGTTGGTCGATCCCTTCGGGGCCGAACGTGACCGGAAGGAGCGAGGTCCGGATCGCCGTCACGATCGAAAAGAACGGCGCGTTCTCCGCTTTCGAAGTGACCGATCTTGCCGACCTCGAGATCTTCAATGCCGCGGCGGCGGCCGCCTTGAGGGCGAGCGAGCCCCTGCCGGCCCTGCCGGACGATTTCCCGGCTTCGAACCTCCCCGCCGTATTCGTTTTCGCCTACCATGATTAAAAGAGCCGCCGCCCCATTTCTCGCCGTTCTCCTTTCGGCGACGGCCGTATCCGCGGACTGGAAGAGCGATGTCCGAACGCTCCTCGACCCGCCGGGACGTGATTTTGCCGGAGCGAGGGCTTATCTCGCCGAGGGCTTCGACGGGCTCGATCCCCAGGACAAGCCGACCGCGGCCGAGCTCCTCGCATTCCTCGCTTCCAAATCCGGCGATTCACGCGAAGCGCTCGGGCGCGTCGTCACCTGTTTCGAGACCTACGGGGATGTCGAGCCGGCTTTCGATTTCCTGGACGACGCCTTGGGCCGGGAATTCATGCTCTACTGGGGGAACTGGAAGACCGCATATCCTCTGGCCTCGGGGTTCGTGCTCCTCGAAAGGATCGGAGAATCCGATGCCGCCCCGCCCGCCCGGCTCGAGATCGGCCTCGACCTCCTGAACGAAGCGTATTACCGCGTTTCGGGCGAAGGCGGCACCCTCGCCGGAGGCCTCTGGCAGGGAGGCTTCCATATCCTCCGCCTGCCGTTCTCGGGATACGACCGGACCGGAGAGATCGCCTTCGACCTTGACCTCAGAATCGAGGGCCTCGTCGTCAGGAAACGCATCTCGGTCAAGGTCGACGTGCAGTCGACGCCCGCATTCACGTTTCCGCCCGTGGAAGCCGAGCGTGCCTACGCGCGTCCCTCCTCCCCCGCTCCCCGCGCCGTAGAAGGCGAGGTCTCCCTGTACGTGGGCGACAAGCTCATCCTCACCAGCAAGAGGCTCTCCTCCAAGCCCTCCCCGCTGAAGATCCCCATCCCCGGGCCGTCCCCCTGGGGGACCAAGCCGTACATGGCCCCTCGGAAGGACAGCCCCCAGCTCAACCAGGTCTCCATCCTCGATGCCGTCGCCCTGGCGCTCGATGCCATCAGGGGCATCGGGAAGAAACGGAAAGAGGCCTCCGTCTCGCCCCCGTCCTACCGGAGGACCCAGGCCATCGGGTTCGCCTTCACCCGTCCCGGCCCGGCCGGGGCCGAGGTCCGGTACAAGGCGTCCGTCTCCGTCTCGGCCGCGAACGGGACCCTCGCCGGGGAAAGGCGTTCAAGAACTCTTTGACAGCCCCCGTCCGATTGATGTATGTTCTCGAGAGGCGAGGTTCTATGAGACGGGAGGTTCTAGATGTCCGATAAGGGGATTGAGAGACGCCTTTGCCAACGCTTTAAGATCCCCGGAGCGACGGTCTCCTTCCAGAGGGAACGGCGGTTCTTCCCCATGAAGGGGTTCGAGCAGGAATTCTGTCCCGTCCTCGACCTGAGCCGCGGCGGCGTCCGCTTCCTGACCCAGAAGCCTCTCAAGTTCAAGTCCCGGGTCCTCCTCCAGGTTTCCATCCCCGGGGAACGCATCCCTCTCAACCTCAAGGGGCACGTCCGCTGGTCCTCGTTCAATCCCGGGAAGAGCTACAAGTACCAGGCCGGCGTCCAGTTCAACGCCTACGGGGAAAAGAAGGGCCAGAACTATCCCGGCGCCCTGGTCAAGATCATCGCCCTGGAACAGAAGTTCATCGAGCCCGGCGACGAGAGCGGCTCCGGGAACAAAAGCGAGTTCCGTATCTAGCGGGAATTCGGCTTCCCCGCCTTCTCCCCTTCGACCACGACGCGGGAGTAGTCCGCGATCTCGAGGAGGAGCTTGCGGATGGCCTGGAGGAGCCCCAGCCGGTTCTGACGGACCTTCTTGTCCTCGGCCATGACGAGGACCTTGTCGAAGAAGGCGTTGAGCGACGGCCGGAGCCTGAGAATGATGCTCTGGGCGCGGGCAAAATCCCCCTTTTCGATCATCGGCCCGGCGTTGTCCCGGATGACGACGAAGGAGGCGTGGAGGTCCCGCTCCTCCTTCTCGACGAAGAGATCGGGATCGAGCCGGCAGGCCGGAGCCTCCTTGAGGATGTTGTTGATCCGCTTGGCCATGAGAATGAACGGCTCGAAGTCCGGGCTCGACCTGAGGCCGTCGAGGGCTTTGACGCGGCGGGAGGTGTGGGCGATCCGGTCGATGCCGGGCCCGAGGGCGGCTTCGACGAGGTCGTACCGGAAGCCCCGCTTCTCGAAGATATAGCGGAGCCTTCCCTCGAAGAACTCCAGGCAGGCGGCCTTGACCTCGGCCCGGGGCCCGAGGAGCTTGTCTCCGAGGACCGAGAGGACCTTGTCGACGAGGCGCACGAACGACAGATCGATCCGCTTTTCGATGATGATGGCGCAGACGCCGTGGGCGTTCCGGCGCAGGCCGAACGGGTCGCTCGAGCCCGACGCCTGGAGGCCGACGCCGAGGGCCCCGACGATCGAGTCCATCTTGTCGGCCAGGGAGACCAGGGCCCCGGTCATCGACGACGGCGGCTCGTCCTCCAGGCTCGCCGGGCGATAGTGTTCGTAGATGGCCTGGTGGACGGCGGCAGGGTATCCCTCCGCCTTCGCGTAGAGCCCGCCCATCTTCCCCTGGAGCGAGGGGAATTCGCGGACCATGTCGGTCAGGAGGTCGGCCTTGCACAGCCCGGCCGCCTCGACGGTCTCTTTCCTGATCTTCGCGGAATCCGTCCTGTCGCAGAGATAGCCGGCGATCTTCTTCGTCCGCTGGACCTTGTCCTCGTAGCTCCCGAGCTTTTCCTGGTAGACGACGTTCTTCAGCCCGGCCGCCCTTTCGGCCAGAGGTTTCCGGATATCCTGCGCCCAGAAGAACCGGGCGTCCTCGAGGCGCGCCTTGAGGACGCGCTCGTTGCCCGCGGCGATCAGCCCCTTGGCGTCTCCGGGGACGTCGGCGACCCCGAGGAAAAGGGGGACCTGTTTCTTGTCCCTGACGACCGAGAAGAGCATCTGGCCCTCGCGCATCGCCGTGGCCAGGACTTCGATGGGCAGGTCCAGATAGCGGTCGGGGAACGATCCCCGGAAGACGAACGGCCATTCCACGTTGTAGGCCAGCCGCTCCAGGAGCTCGTCGTCGGCGTAGATCCGGGCCTCGAGGGGCGCCAGCCTCTCCTCGATCTGGGAGAGGATGGCCTTCCGCCTCTCTTCGAAATCGACGATCACGAAGGCCTGCCGCAAGCGCTCCCGGTATTGGGCGATGCCCGTGACCGCGAAAACATCCGGGCCGAAGACGGGGTGGCCGACGGTCGCATCGGAGGCGGTGAGGCCTTCGAACGCGACCGGAAGGACCTTTCCGTCGCAGAGGACGAGAAGCCCCTTGATGGGTCGGGAGAACTTGAACGGGCTGTCCCTCCAGCGCATGGTCCTCGGGAACGACAAGGAGGCGATGATCCCGGGAATGGCCCCTGTCAGGACCTCCGCCGCCGATCTCCCCTTCCGGATGCTCCTCGTCCCGAGATATTCCCCCCGCGGGGTTACCACGATCTCGAGGGCCTCGACCGGAATGTTCCGGGCCCTCGCGAAGCCGAGGGCGGCCGGAGAGTAGCTCCCGTCGGGCAGGATGGCCACGGCCTTGGGCGGCCCGGTGACGACGACGCCGGCGTCTTCCTGGCCCGCGGCAAGGTCGGCCGTAACGACGAGCCTCCGGCACGTGCCGGTCGTCGCGAGCGCCCGGACGGCGATCCCGGCCGATCCAAGCTCGGCCCGGAACCTCGCGTCCAGCTGTTCCAGGGCCGAACGGACGTGGGAAGCGGGCAGTTCCTCGGTGCGGATCTCCAGCAGGAATTCCATCAATCTCCCCTTCCCGATTCCGCGAACCGCCGGGCGATTTCGTTGACCCGGGACCGGATGCGCCCGATCATCTTGACCCGCTCGGTGACGCTGATGGCCCCCCGGGCGTCGAGGAGGTTGAAGAGATGGGAGCATTTCAGGCACTGGTCGTAGGCGGGCAGAAGGAGGCCCTTCGCGGCAAGCGCGGCGGCTTCCTTCTCCGAGGACTGGAACGAGCTCCGGAGCAGAGCCGTGTCGGCCGCCTGGAAATTGTACTCGGAGAACTCCTTCTCCTCGACGAGCCTCAGGTCGCGATAGGTCACGTCCTTGGACCAGTCGAGGTCGTAGATGTCGTCCTTCTGCTCCAGGAACATCTCCAGGCGCTCCAGCCCGTAGGTGATCTCGACCGGGACCGGGGCGAGCTCGATGCCCCCGGCCTGTTGAAAGTAGGTGAACTGGGATATCTCCAGCCCGTCGAGCATGACCTGCCAGCCGACGCCCCAGGCGCCGATCGTCGGCGACTCCCAGTCGTCCTCGTCGAAGCGCAGATCATGGTCCCGGAGCTCGATGCCGAGGGCCGAGAGGCTCCGGACGTACATCGCCTGGATGTCCGCCGGGGCGGGCTTCATGATGACCTGGAACTGGTGGTGCTTCTGGACGCGGTGGGGGTTCTCTCCGTACCGGCCGTCGGTCGGCCGGCGCGCCGGTTGGACGTAGGCGACGTTCCACGGCTTCTTTCCCAGGACCCGGAAGAACGTGTCCGGAGTCATGGTCCCCGCGCCCACCTCCATGTCGTAGGTCGGGGCGAGGTAGCATCCCTCCCCCGCCCAGAAGGTCTGGAGCTTCAGGATCAGGTCCTGGAGGGCCATCTATTTCTTTTCCCACTTCAGGACGGGCGTGCGGGCGGCCGCGGTCTCGTCCAATCGGCGGACATACGTGGCGTGCGGCGCGGCATGCAGGACCTCGGGGTCCTCGACGGCCTCCTTGGCGATAGCCTTCATGGCCTCGATGAACCGGTCCAGGTCCCGCTTGCTCTCCGTCTCGGTGGGCTCGATCATCAGGGCGCCGTGGACGATGAGCGGGAACGACATCGTCGGCGGATGCATGCCCATGTCGATGAGCCGCTTGGCGATGTCGAGGTTCGAGACCCCGTGCTCCTTCTGATACTTGTCGGAGAAGACGCACTCGTGGAGGGTCGCGGTCGCGTACTTCAGATGATAATCGCTTTCCAGGCTCTTGCGGATGTAGTTGGCGTTGAGGACCGCGGTCTCGGCGATCTCCCGGACCCCTCCGGGGCCCAGGTTGAGGATGTAGGCCAGGGCGCGGACGATGATGAGGTAGTTCCCGTGGAAGCTGCGCATCCGGCCGATGGACCCGGGCCTCGCCCCGACCAGGGCGAACCGGCCGTCCTTTTCCTCGATGACCGGGACCGGGAGGAAGGGCTCGAGCTCCTTCTTCACGCCGACGGGGCCCGAGCCGGGCCCGCCGCCGCCGTGCGGGGTCGAGAACGTCTTGTGGAGATTGAGGTGGAGGACGTCGACGCCCATGTCGCCCGGCCGGGCGATGCCCGTCAGGGCGTTCATGTTGGCCCCGTCCATGTACAGGAAGGCCCCCTTGGAATGGACGATCTCGGCGATCCGGCAGATATCCGATTCGAAGACGCCCAGCGTATTGGGATTGGTGAGCATCAGGGCGGCCGTGTCCTCATTGACCATGCGGGCCAGGTCCTCGAGGTCGATGGTCCCCTTCTCGTTCGACTTGATCTCCTTGACCGCGTAGCCGCAGATGTGGGCGCTCGACGGGTTCGTCCCGTGGGCGGAGTCGGGGATGAGGACGTGCTTGCGGGCGTTCCCGCGCGCCTCGAGGGCCGCCCGGATGAGCATCATGCCGGTGAGCTCGCCGTGGGCTCCGGCAGCGGGCTGGAGGGTGAACGCGTCCATGCCGACGATCTCGCCGAGGAGACGCTCGACCTGCTTGAGGAGGCGCAGGTTCCCCTGGACGAGCTCGTCGGGAGCGCCGGGGTGGGCGCCGGTGAACCCCGGCAGGGCGGCCAGCCGCTCATTGACCTTGGGATTGTACTTCATCGTGCAGGAGCCCAGGGGGTAGAATCCCAGGTCCACGCAGTAGTTCGTCTGGGACAGGCGGGTGAAGTGCCGGGTGATCTCGACCTCGGAGAGCTCCGGGAAGCCGTCGATCGCCTCGCGGACCGCAACGCCCTCGAGGACGTCCTTCCGCTCGGGCACATCGAGCTTCTCGGCCCGGAAGGCCCGCTTGCCCTCCGAGCTGAGCTCGAACGCCAGCGGCTCGCGCATTTCGCGGATCATCGGAGCACCTCCTCGAGCGCCGCGGCCAGTCTATCGATGTCGCTCTTACCGTGCCGCTCCGTGACGCAGACGAGGGCGCACTTCTCGAGCCCCGGGACGTCCGCCCCGACATCGAGCCCGGCCAGGATCCCCTTGGCCCGGAGGGCCCTGTCGATCCCGTCCCAGGCCTTCGGGAATTCCAGGACGAACTCGTTGAAATGAGGTCCGGAGAAACGACGCTTGACGCCCGGGATGCGCGTCAGACGGTCTGCGGCGTAGGCCGCCTTCTGGACGTTCTGCCAGGCCAGGTCCCGGAGTCCCTGCTTGCCCACGGCCTCCAGGTAAATGGTGGCCCGGAGGGCGCAGTGGGCCTCGTTCGAGCAGATGTTGGACGTGGCCTTCTCCCGGCGGATGTGCTGTTCCCGGGTGGCCAGGGTGAGGACGAAGCCCCGCTTCCCGTCGACGTCGGTCGTCTGGCCGGCGATGCGGCCGGGCAGCTGGCGGACGAAATCCTTCATGCAGGCCATGAATCCGAGATAGGGCCCGCCGAAGCTCAGCGGGATCCCGAAGGACTGGCCCTCTCCGGTGACGATATCCGCGCCCAGCCTGCCCGGGGCCTCGAGAAGGCCGAGGGACATGGCTTCGGCGACGACGACGGCCAGGAGGGCCTGGCTGCCGTGGGCGGCGCCGGCGGCGGCCTTGACATCCTCGCATACGCCGAAATAGTTGGGCGACTGGAGGACCAGCGCCGCGGTCTCCCCGTCGAGCATCCGGGCCAGGGCGGCCTTGTCGACGGCCCCGGTCGCGTCGTAAGGGACTTCTTCCGCCCGGATCCCCAGGTTCCGGATGTAGGTCCTGATGACGCTCTTGTACTGCGGATGGAGGCTGGCGGCGACGAGCACCTTGGGCCGGTTCTTCAGCCGGTGCGCCATGAGGACGGCCTCGGCCGCCCCCGTCGCCCCGTCATAGAGGGACGCGTTGGCGATGTCCATGCCCGTCAGCTGGCAGATGAGGGTCTGGTACTCGAAGATGGCCTGGAGGGTCCCCTGGCTCACCTCGGGCTGATAGGGCGTATAGGGGGTGACGAACTCGCCCCGGGAGCTCAGGCTGTCCACGACCGAAGGGATGAAATGGTCGTACGCCCCGCCCCCGAGGAACGACAGATACTTCGCGTAGGTGTTCTCCCCCGCGATCCCCTCGATGTGGCGGACGAGCGCCGGCTCGGGCATCGCTTCGGGAAGCGCCAGATCCCCCGTGAGGCGAACGCCCTCGGGAATGCAGCAGAACAGATCGTCCGTCGAGGCGACGCCGATCCGTTCGAGCATCTCCCGGCGGTCCTTGTCGCTCAGAGAAACATAGCTCATGGATATCCTCTCGGCTCGAACCCGGCCGCGGATGCGGCGCTCAGGCTTCGAGTCCCTCCAGGTATTTTTCGTAATCGGAAGCGCTCATCAGGGCCCCGGCCGAGGCCTTGTCCGCGAGACGGAGCCGGACGATCCAGCCCTTGCCGTGGGGGTCCTTGTTGATGAGGTCGGCGGCCTGTCCGAGCTCGCCGTTGACCGCGACGACCTCGCCCGCGACCGGAGCGAACACGTCGGAGACGGACTTGACCGATTCGATGGTGCCGATGGAATCATGGGCGCCGAGCTTCCGGCCGACCTCGGGAAGCTCGACGAAAATGATGTCGCCCAATTGCTTCTGGGCGAAATCGGTGATGCCGACGAGGGCCTCGCCGCCCTCGACCTTGACCCACTCGTGTTCTTTGGTGTAGCGGAATTCGTTCGGATACATGTTGACCTCCTGCTTACTTCTTCTCTCTCTTGTAGAACGGCGTCGGAACGACCTTCGCCTTGACCATCTTGTCCCGGATGCCGACGCCGATCTCGGTGCCGAGGGCGGTGTGCTCGATCGGAAGGTAGGCCAGGCCGATGGACTTCTTCAGGAACGGCGCGAACGTCCCCGACGCAGACCTCGGAGACCTTCGTCCCGCCGACGAAGACGGGGTAGTGCGGCCGGGCGATGCCCCGGTCCGTGATCTCGAAGCCGGCGATCTTCCGGCGCAGGCCCTCGGCGAGCTGTTTTTCGAGGACGGCCTTCCCCAGGAAATCGCCCTTCTGGAACTTGCAGATCCACTTCAGGTCGGCTTCGAGGACCGTGGTCTTGTCGCTGATGTCGTTGCCGTAGAGCATGAGCTTGGCCTCGAGGCGAAGGGTGTCGCGGGCGCCGAGCCCGATGGGCATGACGCCGCGGTCCGCGCCCTTCTCCAGGATGGCGTCCCAGATGACGGCCGGGTTCGGATCGAGCGTGTAGACCTCGAAGCCGTCCTCTCCCGTGTAGCCGGTCCGGGAGACAAGGGCCTCGACGCCCGCCACCTTCCCGAACGCGAAATGGAAGGACTTCATCCCGACGAGGTCGAGGGAAGTGAGCTTCTGGAGGACGGAGACGGCCTCGGGCCCCTGGAGGGCGAGCTGGGAATAGGCGTCGCTCCGGTTCTCGGTCGTCACGGCGAAGCCCTTGACGTGATCGACGATCCAGGCGTAATCCTTGTCGGCGTTCGAGGCGTTGACGACCAGAAAATATTCCTCGGGACCGATGCAATAGACGAGCATATCGTCGACGAAGGTCCCCTCGGGGGTCGTCAGCGCGGTGTACTGGACCTGGCCCGGGGCCAGCTTCGCCGCGTCGTTCGGGGTCAGGTGCTGGACGAAGGCCAGGGCGTCCTTGCCGCGGACGACGACCTCGCCCATATGGCTGACGTCGAAGAGCCCCGCCCGGGTCCGGACGGCCATGTGCTCGTCGATGATGCCCTTGTATTCGACGGGCATCTCCCACCCGAAGAATTCGATCATCCGGGCGTTCCATTTCTTATGGGAATCGTACAACCGGGTTCGTTTCATGAAGGCGTCCTTTCAAGAAATGATGGACCCATTTAGTACCACATTTCGCCGCTCGCCGCAAGTCGCCGCGAGGGCGGCACCGTTTCGCCCGCGGAGTTTCCGGGCCCGATCGAATATGGTAGAATCCTTGCGTATAAAAGGACCCCGAAATATGCGTACGAATGCGTCCTGGACCCTGTTGGCGGCTCTCTTGGCGGCATCCGCCGCGTGCGGCCCGGCCGGCCGCCGGGCCGAGATCCCGGCCTCCTGGCTCTGGGACCAGGACCAGACGCTCATCACCACTGAGCGCGGTTCCCGGAACGCCTGGAGCGGGTGGACGGTCCGCGAGGGTTCCTTCGAGGCGGAAGGCGCCGCCGCCAAGTTCATCCTTTGGGCGAGGACGGGGGGCGCGAAACGGCTGCACATCACCTACTCCCTGGAAGGAAGGCCTGCCGAGCTCATCGTCAACAGCCGCGCCCGCAAGAAGCTGATGATCGAACCGTCCCTCCATCCCCGGACCGCCGTGATCGAGGCCCCGCTTCGCGAGGGGATGAACTTCCTGGAATTCCGCCGTTCCGGAACGGGCCGCCTTCGGGTCAGCCGGATCGCGGTGGACCGTCCGGACCCGCCGGAGGCCCACGACCTGGCCCGCGGCGAATCCGTGACCCTGTTCCTGGGGCCCGGACGCGGCACCATCGAGTGGAGCGGCTCCGGGGAGCTTTCCGTGAAGCTCCGAGAGAGCGTTTCGGGAGAGTTCCGGGAGGCCGGCCGGTCTCTCAAACCCCGGCTCCTCTCGAGGTCCGTCAAGCACGATTTCGAGCTGACGGGCCCGGGCACGCTGACCGTGACGGCCGTCAAGGGCCATTTCGACCTCGCCGGTTTCGCGTACGACGCGAAGGTATCCGCCCCGCCGGAGCCGAAACGGCGGCTGGCCAAGGATCCTCCCATCTTCATCTTCCTGGCCGACGCTTGCCAGGCGAAGCACCTGGGTGTCTATGGCTACCCCCGCCATACTTCGCCGAACATCGACGCGTTCGCCGAGGACGCCGTCGTCTTCGAGAACGCCTACGCCAACGCGAGCTACACACGATCGAGCGTCCGCTCCCTGCTGTCCGGCCTTCTCCCGGAAAGAAACGCCGCGGGCAATCTGACCCGCGTTTCCGACCGCCTGCCGGGAATCCCCGAATACCTGAAGATCAAGGGCTATCGGACCTCGATCTTCACCTCGACGGTGACCATTTCACCGAAGTTCGGTTTCACCAAGGGGATCGACGATTACTACCAGTACCTTACCGGCGAGGAAGAGGCGGGCCGGGTGCGGCGAATCGACCTCGACGCCTTCGGCCGATGGCTCGGGCGTCCGGGGCCGCTGTTCTCCTACGTCCACTTCATCGAGCCCCACCTGCCGATCCTGCCGCCGCCGCCGTTCCTGGACATGTTCTCGGGGAAGACGGGCGGCAGGCCGGTGCCGTACGAGGAGCGGCTGATGGCCCTCATGGACCATCCGACGGCCCTCAAGCGCCCGTTCACGCCGGCCGAGGTCCAGGACGTCGTGAACGATTACGATTCGACCATAGCTTATGCCGATTCCGAGATCGGCCGGGCCCTGGCGCAGGTGAAGAAAGCGGGGCTCTACGACGACAGCCTGATCGTCATCCTGTCCGATCACGGCGAAGCGATGTACGAGCACAAGGCCTGGGGGCATTCGAGGAACGTTTTCGATGAAACGACCCGCGTCGCCCTGCTGGTCAAGTTCCCCGCCTCGCTGAACCTCAAGGGTCGGGTCGGCAGGATCGTCCAGCTGACGGATCTCTTTCCCACGCTGGCGGACCTTTTCGGCCAGCACGTCGAGCTTCCCGGCCGGAGCCTGCTCGCGGCCGTCACGGAGCCCGGGATCGACGACACCTGCGCCGTCTCCCAGTCGATCGCCGAGGTCGCCCAGTTCGGGATGCGCTGGCGTCAATGGTACTACATCATCAGCCTGATCACGGGCCGGGAGCGCCTCTACGACCTCGATCGGGATCCGCTGACCGAGGCGAAGGACGGGGCGGAAGAGATGAAGGGGTTCTTCAGAGCCATGTTCCTGGATTGGCTGGCCCGCGCCGGCGACGCCCCCGACGCGTCGACGGCGATCGACCTGAAGACCCTGACCCCCGCGGAGATCGAGAGCCTGAAGACCCTGGGATATATCTAGAAGGCGCGCCGCCGGAGGCGAACCGCTCAGCCTTTCTTTTTATGGATCTCGTCCAGGAGGGCCTTGGCCTCGGGCACGTTCTTCAGGAAAGCGGCCAGCTTCTCGCAGGGATAATCGGCGCAATAAGCGCAGTTCTTCACGCCCTTTTCCCGGGCGCACTTCCGCATCTCGCACTGGCCGCAGTACTTGATCAGCTTCGTCGAATCCGTGGGACAGCCGTCGCAGTTGATCTCGGCGGCCGTGATGTCCGAGTGGAACTCCTCGGTCCACTTCTTCGCGGTCTCCTCGCGCAACTTGTCGTCGTTCTTCTGCGTCGCGATGTACGCCGGGCACTCGGAGCACACGATCCCGCAATAAGCGATCATCTTCTCCGGTTCGGCGGGCGTTTCCTGGCCTCCGCTGAAGCCAGCGGGGCGCAGTTCAAGGACCGCGAATGCCGCGAGCGGGCACATCTTGAGGAATTCCTTCCGCGACAGTTGTTTCATCGTTCGACCCTCCCTTTGGTCTCAAGCGGGATTCTAGACTCCTCCGCCTGCCGAAGTCAAGACGCGGACCTTGTCTCGGGCCGGGGTTTTGTTATAATGAAGGGCCGCCAATGATAGAACTCAAACGCCGCCTGAAAACCGCCATCCTCGAGAGGATCGGGGACAGGTTCCCCCTGACCGAGGCCGACATCGAGCTGGCGCCGACGCCGAACCAGGCCATGGGCGACCTGGCCCTCGCCTTCCCCCTTCAGCTGGCGAAGAAGGTCAAGGCCAACCCCCGGAAGATCGCCCAGGAGGTCCTCGACCTCGTCGGGCCTCTGGAGGGGGTGACGAAGGCCGAGATCGCCGGGGCCGGGTTCATCAACCTGTTCCTCGACCGGAAGGCCTTCTTCCGGGACCGTGCCCTGGCCGCGGGGCCGTCGGGTCTCGCGCCCGAAGAGGCCAAGATCATCATCGAGCACACGAACATCAATCCCAACAAGGCGGCCCACATCGGCCACCTCCGGAACGCCGTCCTGGGCGATACGCTGGCCCGCTGTCTGCGGTTCAAAGGCGAGAACGTCGAGGTTCAGAACTACATCGACGACACGGGCGTCCAGGTCGTCGACGTCGTTTACGGCATCCTCGAGCTCGAGAAGAAGGGCATTCCGGACCTCGAAGCGCACGAGGGCAAATTCGACTACTACTGCTGGGACCTCTACGCCAGGGTCTCGGCCTACCTCGCCGACCATCCCGAGGCGCGGGCCCGGAAGACCGCGATCATGAAGGAGATCGAGCATGGGACGGGCGCGGCGGCGGACATGGCCCGCTACGTTTCCCGCCGGATCGTGCGCGCCCATCTCGCGACGATGCGGCGCATCGGCATCGGGTACGATGTCCTGCCCTGCGAAAGCAGTATCCTCCACCTCAAGTTCTGGGAAAAGGCCTTTGCCCTGCTCAAGGAAAAGGAGGCCATCTATCTCCAGGACGAGGGCGACAACAAGGGCTGTTGGGTCATGAAGCTCGATGAGGGCGAGGAGCGGGAGAAGATCATCGTCAGGTCCGACGGGACCGTGACCTATGTCGGAAAGGACATCGCCTACCAGCTCTGGAAGTTCGGACTGCTCGACAGGGATTTCTACTACGAGCCGTTCCTCGAAGAGGCCGGGAAGACGCTCTGGATCTCCACGGCCGAACCGCGTCCGGGCTCCCCTCACTTCGGCGGCGGCTCGAAGGTCTTCAACGTCATCGACACGCGCCAGGCCTATCTCCAGAAGGTCGTGACGCAGGGGCTCCGGGCGCTCAAGTTCGACGCCCAGGCGGCGAAGTCCGTCCATTTCTCCTACGAGATGGTGGCCCTATCTCCCAAGAGCCTCGAAGAGCTCGGCTACAAGGCCAGCGACGAGGAAAAGGACCGGGCCTTCCTCGAGGTCTCGGGCCGCAAGGGCCTGGGCGTCAAGGCCGACGACCTGCTTGACCGGCTTGAGGAAAAGGCCCTGGCCGAGGTCGAGAAGCGGAACGCGGGGCTCGACGAAGGGGTGAAGAAGGCCATCTCCCGCGACATCGCCTCCGGGGCCCTCCGCTATTTCATGCTCAAGTTCGCCAAGAATTCGCTCATCGTCTTCGATTTCGAAGAGGCCCTGAGCTTCGAGGGCGAGACGGGTCCCTATCTCCAATACACGATCGTCCGTCTGCGGAGCATCTTCCGGAAGCTCGTCGAGCGGATGGGAACGACCGAGGACGCGCTCCGGGCCCCCACCGCTTCCCGCGAAGCGACGCTCGACCGCCTCGGAGAGACGGAAGCCGCCGACCTCTGGGACCTGGTCCTTTACGCCGCCGCGTTCGAGGAGGAGGTCCTGCGGACCGCGACCCTTCTCGAATCCTCGCATCTGGCCAAATTCACGTTCAACCTCTGCCAGAGGATCAATACGTATTACCATCATTACCCCGTCCTGGCCGAGGAGGACCCCGATATCCGGGCGATCAGGGCGCTGACCCTGTCCCTGACCCGGGGCACGCTGGAAAAGGCCCTTTCCCTCATGGGCATCCCTTTGCCCGAGAGAATGTGAGCGCCCCTCCCCCGACCTCAGACTTCGCCGGGAACCTCATCCGGTGGTACGCGCGCCGTCACAGGGACCTGCCCTGGCGGCGGACGGCCGACCCTTACGCGATCTGGGTCTCGGAGATCATGCTCCAGCAGACCACGGTCGGCACCGTCATCCCCTATTACGAGAGGTGGCTGAAGATCTTTCCAGACGTCCGCGCTCTCGCCGCGGCCCCTCTCCAAAAGGTCCTCAAGGCCTGGCAAGGGCTCGGATATTATGCGCGGGCGAGGAATCTCCGCGCGGCGGCGAGGATCATCGCGACGGAACATGGCGGCCGCTTCCCGCGCGATCCGGCCGTCGTTCGCGGCCTGCCCGGGTTCGGCCCATATACCACGGCGGCCGTGCTCAGCCTGGCGTTCGGGGAGCCGTTTCCGGTCATTGACGCCAACGTTCGACGGGTCGTCATGAGGCTGGCCCGAATGCGCGGCACGGCGGGCTCGGGCAAGGACGCCGTGATCATGGAGCATCTCCGGACCGTATTCCCGCCCAAGAGGCCGGGGGCCTTCAATCAGGCCATGATGGAGCTCGGGGCGCTCGTCTGCCGGCCGCGATCGCCGCAGTGCCTTCTCTGTCCCGTCTCCGCGTTCTGCAGGGCCTATGAGGCGGGAGAGCAGGAGATCATTCTGGCCCCGACGAAGCGCAGCAGCCGGAAGATCGAGACCGTCGTCGCGGTCATCGAAAAGAACGGGAAGCTCCTCATCCAGAAGAGGCCGCCCGCGGGACTCCTGGGGGGACTCTGGGAATTCCCCGGCGGAAAGAGAGAGACGGGAGAGAGCCTGGAAGAGGCTCTGGCCCGGGAGGTCCGGGAAGAGCTCGGCGTCGAGGTCCGGAAAGTGCGCCCCCTCGTAACGGTCCGGCACGCCTATACAGAATTCAGGGTCACATTGCACGCGTTCGCCTGCTCTATCGGAGGAGGGTTGAAAACCGACCCGAGACGCCTGCGATGGGTCGCCCTGAGGGACCTGCGCCGCTACCCTGTTCCGTCGGGCACCGCCCGGATCCTGGGAGCGATCGGCCGAACGCCGACCATCTAGGATCCCCCCCCTCTCCCCCATTCCGGTTTTTTCCGAACCTTGGTATCGCGCCCCTATTTTTGATATGCTTCATCCATTGAACCCCCCGGAAAGGAGACGCCCATGAGAATCGCCGTCAAGTGCCTGGCAATGATAGGCGTCCTCGCTTTATCGGCAGCGTCCGCTCCCACCGCCGCCGATGCGCCGCAGGACAAGGCCGCCGCGCCCGTCTCGGCCTGGGTCCTCAATGCGGAGGAATACTTCGAGAGGCCCGGCCTATCGGTCCTCGTATTCCACGACCGCTATCCGGAGGGCAAGCAGGGCGGCATCGAGATCATCCAGCATGGCGAGCGGGTGGCCGCAAACGGCGACGTGCGCCTCGAGTCCGCGCCCGGGCAATGGGGCAAGCTCCCGGCCGTGGGCAAGCGGGCCGTGGACAGGAGCGCCAACCGCGCCGAGGTCCCCCTGCGCTTCGAAAAAGAAGACATCGCCTACGTCGTCAGGGTCGAGCCGGACGGCGACGCCGTCCTCGTAACGGTGGATCTCGCCCGGCCCCTGCCGGCCGAGGCCGTGGGCAGGGCCGGTTTCAACATGGAACTCTTCCCGACCGCCTTTTTCGGGAAGGCCTATAGCCTGGGCGGGACCGACGGCGTCTTCACCCGCCAGGGCAACGGCCCCATCGTCCTGGACGCCCAGGGCGCGCGCCCGGATGTCCTGGCCGCGGGCCCGCGATTCGTCGCAGCCCCGGAAGATCCCCTGCGCCGCCTCGTCATCGAGTCTCTCAACGGGGATATCCAGTTCTACGACGGGCGCAGTCAGAACACGCACAACTGGTTCCTGGTCCGGACGCTGATCCCCGCCGGGGCCACAAAAGGGGCCGTCCGCTGGAGGATAACTCCCAACGCCGTTCCCGGCTGGACGCGACCCCCGATCATAGGTATCTCGCAGGTCGGATATCACCCCGGCCAGGTCAAGCACGCCATTATCGAGCTCGACCCGCGCCCGGGCGCCCTCGAAGAAGCCTCGCTGTTCAGGCTTGACCCGGAAAAGGGCCCGATTCCCGTTCTCAAGCAGTCCCTGACCCGGTGGGGCCGGTTCCTTCGGTACGATTACGCCGTCTTCGATTTTTCGTCGGTCCGCGATCCGGGGGCCTATATTATCCGCTATGCGGGCGAGCAGACCTCGCCTTTCCTCATCTCGGACGACGTTTATCGCCGCGACGTTTGGCAGCCGACGTTGGAGACGTTCCTCCCGGTCCAGATGTGTCATGTGCGCGTCATCGACCGGGGCCGTATCTGGCACGGATTCTGCCATATGGACGATGCGCTCCAGGCGCCCCCCAACCTCGACCTGGCCTTCATCGAAGGATACAAACAGGGGCCCGTGACGGAGACGAAGTACGCCGCCGACGAGCACATCCCGGGATTCGACCGGGGCGGGTGGCACGACGCCGCGGACCATGACCTCGCCGGAGGGGCCCAGGCCTGGGCGACGCAACTCCTCGCCCTGGCGCGCGAAGCCTTCGCGCTCGACTCCGACCAGACAACCGTCGATACCGGGCGGCTGAACGTCGTCCTCCATCTCCCTGACGGGAAGCCCGACATCGTCCAGCAGGTCGCGCACGGTGTCGCCTATCTGCTGGCCCCCTATCGAGTCTCGGGCCACAGCTTTACGGGAGTCTCCGACCCCAGCCTCGAGCAGTACGGGACGCTCGGCGAGCCCGCCGTCATCACCGACAACCGCGTCTTCGATGCGACATTGGGCATCGACGAGGTCAGGGGCGACCGCTCCGGGCGCCGCGACGACCGTTACGCGTTCACCAATCGGGATACCGGCATGGAATACGCCTCTGTCACGGCCCTGGCCGCTTCGAGCCGCGTGCTCCGGGGGTTCGACGATCCCCTGGCCAAAGAGTGCTTGGAAACCGCTGTCAAGGCCTGGGAATATGAACAGGGCCACCCGCCCGCCCGCTTCGCCAACCCTTACGTCCCCGATCGCGCGGACATCCAGGAGGTCATCGCCGCCGTCGAGCTCCTCGTGACGACCCGCGAGGCGCGCTATGCCGAACGGCTCAAGGCCCTCCTCCCGGTCGTGGCCGAGAGGCCGGATGAGGCCGGCTGGGCCGCGGCCCGAGCGCTTGAGTTCGTCAAGGACGACGGATTCTCGAAGGCGGTCGACAGAATCCTGGGCGAATATGCCCGGAAACTAGATGAGGAGCTCGCCAAAGTGCCCTACGGCGTTCCTTTCAGGCCCCAGGTCTGGGGCGTCACCTGGGATATCCAGGAGTACGCTGTGAGGCAATATTTTTTGCACAAGGCCTGTCCGGACAAGTTCGGCCGGGAGAACCTCCTCCGGGTCCTCAACTATGTCCTGGGCTGTCACCCCGCCTCGAATACCTCCCTGGTCTCCGCGGTCGGCGCCAAGTCCATGACGGTGGCTTATGGGATCAATCTGAACGACTGGACCCACATTCCGGGAGGCGGCGTATCCGGCCCATCCCTCATCCGGCCGGACTTTCCCGAGCTGAAGGAGCCCTTCCCGTTCCTCTGGCAGCAGGCCGAATATGTCCTGACGGGGGCTGCCACGTATGTGTTCACGGTTCTTGCGGCGGACAGTCTGCTCAACCCGAGGAAATAGGTATGCCCCGTATCTCCGGGGGATCCCCGGAATTCGGAAGCGGGTAGCGTGTCTCCGGCTTAAAGAAGCCCGGCGGCTTTGTGCTTCCCGGCGATGGCGTCGGCAAGCGCGTCAAGGGCCTTGAAGTCGGCTTCCTTGGGCAGGCCCTTGGCGATCACGGGAGGCAGCATCTCGGCTTTGATGTTCGACATGAGCCCTGAGAGAGTCTCGACGATCTTGTTCGCCCAACCGAAAGAGCCGATGACCGATGCGAACCTGATCTTCGGCCTCAGCGCGTTGGCCAGATAGACCGCGTTGGCCGCGAGCGGATGGGGCCCGACGTGCACGGCCGGGCACCCGACGACGATCGTCGCCGCATCGACCAGGCTCATGGCCAGCTTCCCGTTGTCGATCACGGGGAGGCTGAAAAGCTGTACCGGCACCCCCCTTTGGACGAGCGCGGCGGCCAGGTGCTCGGCCATGACAGCCGTGGACCCGTGCATGGAGACATAGGGGAGGACGACGAAATTCCGCGGCGTGTCGGCGGTCCACTCTTTGTAGGCCTCGATGATGAAGCCCGGCCGGGGATGCAGGGGCCCGTGGCTCGGCGCGATGATGTCGATCGGGAGGTCCTTGATCTTGTCGAGGTTCTTCCGAATGATCGCCCGGAAGGGCAGCATGATCTCGGCGAAGTACCGTTTCGCGGACTCGTAGACGCGGGAATCGTCCTTGATGACGAGCTCCGAGGTCGCCAGGTGGGAGCCGAACCAGTCGCAGCTGAACAGGATCCTCTCTTCCTCGAGATAGGTCGACATCGTCTCGGGCCAGTGGACCCACGGCGTATGGAGGAACCGAAGCGTCCGGTCCCCCAGCGAGAGCCTCTCCCCGTCCGCGACCGTAACGATGCGACCCGGATCTATCGCGAGGTGGTCGACAAGGATCCCCTTGGCGAGCGGCGTGCACACGACCTTGGCTTCCGGGTACCTGGCAAGGACCCACGGGATGGCCCCGGAATGGTCCTGCTCGCCGTGATGGGCGACGAGATAATCGACCTTCGCAACATCGGCCAGGTGCTCCTCGATCTGCCAGATCTTGGACGGATCGGTCGCGTCGAGAAGGGCCGTCGCCGCGCTCCCGTGGATAAGATAGGCGTTATAGCTAGTCCCGTCAGGCAGAGGGATCAGGGCATCGAAAAGCCTCCGCTCCCAGTCGACCGTCCCGGCCCAATAGACGCCTTTCCTGATCTCCTGCTTCTTCATCGCTCATCCTCCCAGCCGATTTCCTAGTAATATTATAGTATTTCGGCCGAACTTTCAACCCTTCAGGATGCCGGGGTCCTCTTCTTCACGAAGTAATGGATGTCGTCCTTGCGCCCATAGCCGATACGGGAAAAGAATTCCATGGACGCCTCGTTCCCCTCCTCGATGAGGCAGGCCAGGACGTCCATCCCGGCGGCCTCGAGCCGTCCCTCGGCCTCCCGGACCAGCCGCTCCCCCAGCCCCCGCCGGCGCATGTCTTCGCGCACGGCCAGCCGGTTGATCCAACCCTTTCGGCCGTCATGCGTGGCCAGAACGGTGCCGGCGATGCGGCCCTCGGCTTCGGCGACCAGAAAAATGACGTTGGGTTCTAAGAGTTGGGCTTCGATACGCTCGCGGGCGTCCCGGCCCGAAGGCTTGAGGGGAAGGCCGGCCTCCTTCCAGAGGGTCATGACCGCGTCGTAATCGCTAATCCGGAACCGTCTGATCACGAGGTCCATAAGCGCTCCCCCTTCACCTGAGGAGGAACATGACCGGCCCGACGAACAGGATCTCCGCCAGGAGTCCCAGGAACAGGGCGGCGGGCCACTTGACCTTCTGCGATATAGAGGCGGCCAAGCAGGCGAGAAGGAACGACCAGGCGAACGCCACCCCGAAGATCGCAAGGAACACGGTCTGGAGGGTCGACGGGGCCGACAGGATATCGACCATTTCCTGCTGTCCCATCCCCAGGACGTAGAAGACGGCGATGATGGCCTGAACGGCCCAAAGGAGGAGAAGGGGCACCGCCTGGACGAAGCCGAACAGGCCCAGGGTCTTCTTCAGCGATCCTCCCCTCCGGCTTCCCCTGCCCAGGATATGGACGACGACCGATGTCAGGATCCACGACATCAGGAGCACGGGCAGGGTGAAGACCGCCTGCCAGACATAATAATTCTCCGTCCGCACGGGGATGGATATCGGGGCCATCGGGACCGCTCCCGCGGCGGCGAGCACCATCGCCGTGATCGCGCAGAGGACCCCCGTCAGGAGCACGATCCGAAGCCCTCGGCCCAACGGATGGACATCGTCCCTCAGGCGCAGGAACGTCCGGCCCGGGACAAGAACGCTCCCAAATAAAGGATGGAAGGAAGAGCTCATGATATCACCCCACGAACAGGCTCTTGCTCGCGAACTCGGGGTCGCTGGTCAGGTTGATGCCGAACCGCTTCATCCCCGCCTCGTCTCCGGGCGTCGGGATGTGGGTCATGTGGACTTCGCATCCTTGAAGGTCCTTCAGCTTCTCGAGGGCCATCGCGGCCGCCGGGTTGGTCGCGGCGTTGATGCTCAGGCAGATGAGGACCTCGCTGAGGTCGAGGCTGACGGACCGGGCGCCCAGGACGTCCTCCTTGAGCCGGGCCACCGAGTCGATGACCGAGGGGGAGAGGAGGTGGATCGGACCAGGGACGCCGGCCAGAGTCTTGACGGCGTTGAGGACGAGGCTCGAAGCCGCATGCAGGAGAGGCGAGTTCTTGCCGGTGATGATCGTCCCGTCCCGGAGCTCGAGGGCGGCCCCGACGAAGATCCCGCGGTTGCCTTTTCCCTGGGCGAGGGCCTCCCGGGCCGCCTCCCGGGCCGGGGCGACGACGCGCCGGTCCTCGGGCTTGAGCCCGAGCTCCTTCATCAGGAGCTCCGCCCGCTGGACGGTCTCGCGCTCGGCGAAGCCCATGACGTATTCGCAGGAATACCGGAAATAGCGCCGGATGAGCTCCTGCTTCGCGGCGTCGCGGCAGGTCTCGTCATCGACGATGCCGAACCCCGCGGCGTTGCAGCCCATGTCCGTGGGCGACTTGTAGACGGCCGCCGTGCCCGTGATCTTCTCCAGGATCCTCTCGAGGACGGGGAAGACCTCGACGTCCCGGTTATAATTGACGGCGCTTTTGGCGTAGGCCTCCAGGTGGAAGGGATCGATCAGGTTGAAGTCCCCGATATCGGCCGTGGCCGCTTCGTAGGCGACGTTGACGGGGTGCTTGAGGGGAAGGTTCCAGATGGGGAAGGTCTCGAACTTGGCGTATCCGGAATCCCGGCCGCGCTTATGGTCGTGGTAGAGCTGGGACAGGCAGGTGGCCAGCTTGCCGCTGCCCGGTCCCGGACCGGTCACGATGACCAGGGGGTGCTCCGTCTCGATGTACTCGTTGGCGCCGTAGCCCTCGTCGCTGACGATCGTCTCGATGTCCGTCGGGTACCCCTTGGTGAACCGGTGCGTATAGACCTTGAGGCTCCGGCGCTCGAGCTTGTTCTTGAACATCCGGGCGGAGGGCTGGTTCTCGAACCGCGTGATGACGACGGCCCGGACGTCGATCCCCCAGTCCCGGAGGTCGTCGATGAGCTTGAGGGCGTCGGCGTCGTAGGTGATGCCGAAATCGGCCCGGACCTTGCGCCGCTCGATGTCCCCGGCGTAGATACAGAGGATGATATCGGCCTTGCCCTTGAGGTCCCGGAGGAGCTTCATCTTGACGTTCGGATCGTAGCCGGGCAGGACGCGGGCCGCGTGGTAATCGAAGAGGAGCTTGCCCCCGAACTCGAGGTAGAGCTTGTCGTGCGACCGCTCGACCCGTTCGAGAATGGCCGCGGTCTGTTCCGCGAGGTACTTGGCGTTGTCGAAGCCGATCTTTCCGTTCATGCGATGGTCCTGTTCTCCGGTCCGGAATTCGAAGAGGGAATTCTCGTCCGCAATGTATTTGACGGCAGGAGTTTTGTCAACCCCATAGGGCCTGAGGGCCTTTATAGTGTTGACCCTGAGCTCCGATCCGCGTTCGGCGTCCTCGCCCTGAAAAGCGGGGTCCCGTTCTTTGGCTCCACCCCCTTCATGGGGGATATCGTCGGCGAACGGGTCAAGCCGCCCGGGAGCCTCTACTCGGCGACGACGACGCGGTCCCGGCCTTCCTTCTTGGCCCGGAGCAGGGCCATATCCGCGGCTTGGACAACGGCCATTCGCGTCGCTCCGTGCCCGGGATAGGCGGCGACCCCCAGGGAGAAGCTGATCGGGCCGAGGGGGGCCCGATCATACACGACGCTGAGGGATCGGACCTCCAGACACAGCTTCCGGGCCTTTTCGGCAGAGGCCTGCAGGGAGGCTCCCGGAAGGATCACGATGAACTCCTCGCCGCCGTAGCGGCAGACGATGTCCTCCCTCCGGACATGGGCCGGGAGGAACGCTCCGATGGCCTTCAGCATCTCGTCCCCTGCCTCGTGGCCGAACGAATCGTTGAAGCTCTTGAACTTGTCGATGTCCAGCATGATCACGCCGAGCGGCGCCCCGTTCCGTTCGGACCTGGCGAGCTCGCGCTCGAGCGTCACTTCCATGTACCTGCGGTTGAACAGCCCCGTGAGAGGGTCGCGGATGGATTGCTGGAGAAGCTTGGCCCACAATCTGAAATTGTCCAGGGCCAGGGAGATCCGCTCGGCAAAGTTCTGGGCGAACTGCGGCTTGGCCCCGTCGCTCCGGCCGTCGTCCAGGACGGAGACCCCCTGGAACCGGATATGCAGGAGGCCGAGCGTCTCCCCCCGCGCGGTAAGCGGCACACAGATATAAGGAGGGGCACCGCCGTCCGAGCGGACATGAGGACAAAGCGGAGTGGTGGCGGATTTGTCGGCCAGTTGCACCTTCCCTCTCCGGAGGGCCCAACAATCGTCGGGAACCAGGACGCCCGCCGTCCCCTCCGCCGGGCCCCAGGCCATCGCCGCATCCAGGAGATTCCGGGACTCCTTGAAGATATAGAGCACGCCCGCGTCTCCGGGGAAGAGCTTCGCGGCGAACCGGCTCGCCGTCTCGTAGATCTCTTCTTCCTTCCGGCACGCCTGGAACGCTTCGTAGAGCTCGCTGAGGAGAGAGATCTGCGCGTTGCGCTGTTCGAGGGCAAGGACCGTTCCATGCAGATTATCATTGGCGTCCCTGAGCTCTCGTTCGGCAGCTTTCCGGTCGGTGATGTCGGTGAAGACCGAGAGCGCCCCGAGATATTCGCCGTCCGGACGGAACCGCGGAATGGCCGTCAGGAGGATCGTCCGCCGCGTCCCGTCCGCTCTGCGGATCTCGAGCTCATAGGACCCGCGCTCCCCCTCCCGCCGGCGCGCCGTCTGCTCACCGATGATCTCGAAGTTCCCGGGATCCGTGAATTCGCGCAGGCTTGCCCCGGCAAGCTCGTTTTCGGGCAGGCCGAAGATCAAGGCAGCGCTCCTGTTCGCGAACAGGAACTCCTCCGTCGGGGAAACCAGCCCGACGCCCTCCCCGAGGCTCTCCACCATGCTCCGGAAGTTCTCCTCGCTCTCGCGGAGGGCGGATTCCGCGCGGCTCCGCTCGGTGACCTCCACCTGAAGCTCCCGGGTACGCTGTTCGACGCGTTTCTCGAGGGTGGCCCGAGACTCCTCCAGGGCGTCTACCATCGTATTGAAAGCCATGGCCAACTGCCCGGATTCGTCAAAGGTTGTGACCGGGGCCCGTTTGGTCATATCCCCCCTGGCGACCTCGCGGGCAGTCTCGGCGACCCTGCGGAGCGGTCTCGTGATCGCCATACTGAGGAAATATACGGCTGCCAGCCCAACGATCAACAGACCCAGCCCCACGAGGATGAGTTTCCCCCGATAAATGGCCGTGGCCCTCAAGGCATCATGGAAGGAAAGGCCGAGGTAGAGACTCCCGAGCTGTCGGTCATTGTAGATGACCGGAGCCGCGAAATGATACGTTTCCCCGTCCCGAGAGAAATATCCCTTTTCCATGCCTGAGGCAAAGCCGGCATCCTGAGGCGGCGCCGCGGATTTGTTGAACTCCGCGACGGTGCGCCCGGAGGCATCCAGGACGACGATGTAGCTCAGGTCCTTGTTCTGTTTCGCGGATTGGATGACCTCTTCGATCGTAGAGGAATCCTCGAAGAACAGTGCCGGCCCGAGGCCGAAGGTCGTCATATGCGAGATCACGTGCGCTTTGTCCGCGGCAGCCTCAAAGGATTGTTTTCGGTGTTCGCTCGAGCCCAGGAGGATGACGAGGGCGCTGAAGGCCATGATTATCGGCAAGGCAACGAAAAACATCTTCAAACCGAATCGCCGAGGCTTGAGGGAATCAAGGAGTTTCAAGGGGCGCCTCCGCGTCTCGCGCGTCCACGACCGTGACCATATCCAGAAGCCGGGCGCTGAAGTCCGAGCCTTCGGCCCTGGAATTTGCGAGGTTGACGAGGACTTTGGCCTGGCGCCCGCTGACCTCGAAGCTCACCGAAAGGCCGCGGCCGAGGTATTCGGGGATACCAGAGAAGGTAGAGACGCCCCTGGCGCGGCAGGCGACGGAAACGGGGCCCAGGTCATAGGATCCGACGGGAGTCACGTAAAGAGCGTCGACCGACGCTTTGGCCAGGGCGGCCTCGATCTCCCCCTTTTTGCCATATTCGATGGGGACGGTGCTGACCGGAAGGCCTTCGAACTCGGCCGGCCCGGCCGCGACGGCACGGGCGAAATCATCCCTGGCTTGGCGGGATTCCCCCACCAGGCCCGCGTATAGGATCCCTATGATGAATTCAGCCCCGATCCTGGCCTTCAAATTCCTGTCGAACGTCATGATCTTGAGATAAAGCCGGTACTGGGAGGCGGGATCTATCCAGCGCCGATGGGCCTGGGGCCAGACGCGCCCAGGGGTCCCGGTACAAAGCAAGAGCAGGATGATCCCTTTCCAAAATCGATATGATCTTCTCATGCGGAAACCATGCCCCGGTCCGGCTCCATTATATGCCGGAACCGCCTGGAACACTAATTCGGGTCAAGCCGGTCCCCTCAGGATCCGGAACGGCGGCTCAGGCGGAACAGCCCGAGGGCGATGAGTAAAAGCCAGGCGACGGCTAAGAGCCCGCCCGGCGAGGAGATCATCACGGCAAACGTCTTCGTTTTCGGAACGAAGGCCACAAGAATGACATAGGCCAGGAGCAGGGCGTTGCTTAGGATCCCCGTCCAGGCCGTGGCCCTGTTGAAGACCCGCCCCTTCAGAATGGCCCAGGACATGACGAGCCCGGCGATGGACAGCAGGAGGAACGCCAGGAAGACCCCCGGGGTCCCATGCTCGCTCTTTGCCAGCAGGGATTCCCCGGCCGCCGCCAGGAGCGTCCTTTGGGCCTCCGATGCGGACGCGGCGTACTTGGCGCTCAGGGCCAGCATGGGCAGGGCCGCGTTATTGGCGATAAATACCGAAGCTCCGATGAGCTCGACGACCATCGCCGTCGCGGCATATCCTCCGGCGACGCGGCGGTGCGCGGCATAGAGCGCAAGAAAGGTCGCCGCCAAAATGAACGTCGTGGTGACATTGAGGAGGTCTAGATGATAGAGCCCCAGCCAGGGGCTCTGCCGGAGCTCGCCGAAACGCTCCATTGCGGTGCCCGGAAGCTTCGTCAAGTCCCCGCCTAGGGAATAGCTTATGACGATATCAGCGAGGCTGGCCAGGAGAACAAAAACCGCCGCGGCCCCGCCAAGAATATAGAGGCCCTTCCAGCCCCTTTCGGGGCTCGGCCCGGCGTTGATCCCTTCCGTTTCTTGCGGCGACATGGCGGAGCCCTTCCGGCGGCCCTGAAATTGGCGGAGAGGGCGGGATTCGAACCCGCGGTCCCGGCGTTCACCGAGACAATCGCTTAGCAGGCGATCCTGATCGACCACTCCAGCACCTCTCCGCGAAGCCTCGGAATGGCGGGCGTATTCTAACATGATTCCCGCGGAGCGGCAAACCGCGGTGCGAAGTCGCTCAGGCGAAATGCGTTGACAGGGATTCCGCGCATAAGGTAAATTCACAATTCAGGACGGATCGACAAGGGCCAGAATGATGGGACGTGGTTTCCGGGGCGAGCGGCGATGAAGATCATCGAAAGCTTTTTATCGGATACGGCGGCTATTCGGGCTTCCGGTGCAGGAGTCCCCGAGACTTCGTTCTATGCCCCCCTCAGCAATCTGCTGAATGCTGTCGGAAAGGACCTCAAGCCGAAGGTCCTGGCCATCTTCCAGTTGCAGAACCGAGGGGCAGGAATGCCCGACGCCGGGCTATTCACTCATGATCAGCTCAGGGGACGAAAGAGCCATGGGGCCGAGGACCCTTGGGCCGGCCAGGTGCCGAGCAGAGGCGTCATCGAGGTCAAGCCGCCGTCTCAGGATCTGCGGGATACTATCAAGAGCGATCAAGTCGCGCGCTATTGGGAACGCTACGGGCTCGTGCTTGTGACCAATCTCCGTTCATTCGCCTTGATCGGAAGAACGCCATCGGGGACGGCTTCCGTTCTGGAGCGTTTCGATCTGGCCGGTTCCGAAGAAGAATTCTGGGCGCTCGCTGCCCGTCCGCATGCATCCGCGGCAGGTCTAGAAGACCGATTCGTGGAGTATCTCCGCAGAGTCATGCTCCACGCCGCTCCCCTGTCCGCGCCGCGGGACGTTGCGGCGATCCTAGCGGCTTACGCACGGGAAGCGGCCATCCGGATCAAAACCGCCGATCTGCCCGCTCTGGAGGGCTTAAGGTCAGCCCTGGAACAATCCCTCGGCCTCAAGTTCGAGGGAGAAAAGGGAGACCATTTCTTCCGTTCCACGCTTGTCCAGACGCTCTTTTATGGAGTGTTCTCGTCGTGGGTGCTTTGGGCGCGACGGAAGGAGAAGACCGCCCCGGGAAAGGGGGGAGCGAGCGGATTCCGCCCGGGATTATACGACCCACCCGATGGCTATGGCCCCGACACCGCGCAATTCGATTGGCGTTCGGCGGCCTGGTCCCTGCGCGTACCGATGATCAGAGCCCTTTTCGAACAGGTGGCGACTCCGACCAGCCTGGGCCCCCTGGGCCTGGTCGAGATCTTGAACTGGACCACGGATGCCCTCAATCGCGTCGATAAGCCGGTCTTCTTCGCTTCATTCGAGGAAGGGCGGGCCGTTCAATATTTTTATGAGCCGTTCCTCGAGGAATTCGATCCCGTTCTCCGCAAGGACCTTGGGGTTTGGTATACGCCCGACGAGATCGTCCGCTACATGGTCGCCCGGGTGGATGCCGTTCTCCGAGAGGAGCTGAAGATCGCCGATGGTCTGGCCGACCCGCGTGTCGTCATCCTCGACCCGTGCTGCGGAACGGGGGCTTATCTTGTCGAGACCTTGCGCCGCATTCACGATACTCTGGCGGACAAGGGCGAGGGCGCTCTGGCCGCTCAGGACTTAAAGCGGGCCGCCATGGAGCGCATCTTCGGTTTCGAGATCCTCCCCGCGCCGTTCGTCATTTCCCACCTTCAGCTGGGCCTCCTCCTCCAGAATTACGGGGCTCCTTTTTCGGAAGACCGTCATGAAAGGGCGGGCGTCTATCTCACGAACGCCTTGACCGGCTGGGAGCCGCCGAAGGAAAAGGTCAAGCAGAACCTCCTTTTCCCGGAACTCGTCGAGGAGAAGGACGCGGCGGACAGGGTCAAGCGCGAGGCCAGGATCCTTGTCATCCTCGGCAATCCTCCATACAATGCCTTCGCCGGCGTGAGCCCGGATGAGGAACAGGGCCTCGTCGAGCCTTACAAGAAGGGGCTGATCTCCGAATGGGGTATCAAGAAGTTCAATCTGGATGACCTCTATGTCCGGTTCTTCCGTTTGGCCGAAAAGCGCATCGCCGAACACGGCGAGAAGCGCGGTGTCGTTTGTTTCATATCGAACCATTCATGGCTCAGTGAACCTTCATTTGTCGTGCTTCGGAAGCATCTCCTCGAGAATTTTGACCGGTTCTGGATCGAGAATATGCACGGCAATCGAAAAATCTCTGAATACGCGCCTGACGGCCATACAAGCGAGACAATCTTCGCAATCCCCGGCTTTTCCTCAGGAATACAACAAGGAGTTGCCATATCTCTATGGGTTAAGCGTGGATATCAGAAGGCTCGCGAAAGCAAGGTGCTATTCAGAGATGACTTCGATTCTGCAAAAGCCGCAGACCGAAGAGCGCAGCTTCTTAAGAGTTTGGAATCAAAGCACGTCAATTCAAAGTATCAACAGACCGCCCCTGACAAGGCAAATAAATTTAGTTTTAGGCCTTCGAATATTTCTCTGGAGTATTCAGGATGGCCAAGGACTATTGATTTAGCAAGAGTCCCTCCCTTTAATGGCCCGATTGAAAGAAGACAAAACTCTCTCATAATATTTCGAAACGAAAAAGCTAAATTCGCAGAAGTTGCCGCATATTTGGATCTTCAAAGAACAGACAAAGAAATCCAAGAATTATATCCTGCCTTCATGAAATCTTCAGGAGAATTCAAGGCCGAAAAAGCAAGGGCTGGCCTAATCGGTAAGGTCTATTATAACGAGAATCATATTGTATCCTACCCATTCAAGCCATTTGATATCCGGCTTGCATATCTTGATGAATCCATTCAACCATTATTTTCAAGACCCAGTCCTCAACTTCTCAAGCATAGATTCTTTAGTAATGCTTTCTTTATTACACGTGATACCGCTGATAAAGAGCCAGAAGGTCCTCCTTTCCTATTCTCCAAGCTGGTCTGTGATTACGATTGCCTTTCCGGCCACGCAAGACATTTTCCTGTTATGCTTAATGTCTCAGAAAAGTGTTCGCCTCAGACAGAAAACAGCAGTACGCAGCGCGTCCTGCCAAGAGAAGAGTCTTCAGAATTCATCGCCAACCTCTCGGTTGGCGCCCGCGATTACTTGAAAAAGCTTGGGTTGTCTAATCCCGATTGTGATTCCGCAGAAGCTGCTTTGATATGGCTTAATGCTTTGGCTATTGGCTATTCCCCTGCTTACCTAAAAGAGAATGCCGATGGAATTCGCCAAGATTGGCCTCGGATTCCACTGCCGGCAAGAAAATCGGCGCTTCTCACATCCGCCGGGCTGGGCCGCCTACTAGCCGATCTCTTGGATACGGAAAAGCCTGTCCCGGGCGTGACCGCTGGCAAGATCCGGCCAGAGCTCAAAGGAATCGGCGTCATCGCCCGCATAGACGGCAAGCCGCTCAATCCCGATGCCGGAGACCTCGACATCACCGCGGGCTGGGGGCACGGCGGCAAGGACGGCGTGACCATGCCCGGAAAAGGGATGCTCCTCGACAATGGAGACTCCTATGATGTTTATCTGAACCAGGTCGCCTGCTGGCGATTGGTTCCCAAGCCGGTCTGGGAATACACGATCGGCGGCTATCAGGTCATCAAGAAATGGCTTTCGTATCGCGAGAAGCCTCTCCTGGGACGAGGACTGACCATAGAAGAAGTTCGCGAGGTCACTGAGATGATACGCCGTCTTGCGGCCATCGTCGGCCTTCAGCCCAACCTCGACGAGAATTATGCCGCCATTCAAGATGACCCTTATGATTATTCCAATACCTTTTTTAAGCCTGATAAATAACTAAAGAAGGGGGGAATATTTATGGAAAGCCTGTCCGCCAATCTAGCAACGATATCCGCAATCGGAGTCCTTATCTCGGCGCTTGCCGCAGCAGTCGCGGCTATATTTGTCGCGCGCCAGATCTTCAATATGAAAAAAAGCAGAGAGGTTGACACGTTCCTGAGGCTTATTGAAGCCGGAAACGAGGACAAAATTAAGAACGCCGCTGATTGGATCAAATATGAAATGCCCAATTCTCTGTCCTACGACGAGGTTAAAAAGGATCCTCAGTTGTGGATACGCATCACCACCGTATGCCACTATTTCGAGATGATTGGGGTGCTTGTTTTACATAATTTCATATCAAAAGACCTTGTTTATGACCAAATGGGCCCTTGGATCATGGGAACATGGGCAAAGATCGAACATTTAGTTGCGAACCACCGAGCCGTCAAGCATGCTCCGGATTATTGCGAGAATTTTGAGCTCTTAGCCTCAGGGTATTTCGCTTGGGCTAAGCGGAATCCAGCAAAGCTTGAAAAACGCGCAAGGGTCACCCATCGCGACTACTATGATAAGAAAAGGATTTAAGGTCGTTGGTGCGGAGGGAGAGGGATTCGAACCCCCGATCCGGAGACCGGATAGCGGTTTTCAAGACCGCCGCCTTAAACCACTCGGCCATCCCTCCGCATAGATTATGAGATCTTTTCGATTCCGTCCATGAACGGGCGCAGGGCTTCCGGGATGACGACCGATCCGTCGGCCTGTTGGTAGTTCTCGAGGACGGCGCTCACGGTCCGCCCGACCGCGAGGCCGGAGCCGTTCAGCGTGTGGACGAACTCGGGCTTCGCCTTCGGCCCCCGGCGGAAGCGGATGTTGGCCCGGCGGGCCTGGAAGTCCGTGCAATTGGAGCAGGAAGAGATCTCCATATAGCCGTTCCGGCTCGGCATCCAGACCTCGAGGTCGTAGGTCTTGGCGCTGGCGAAGCCCATATCGCCCGTGCACAGGGTCACGATGCGGTAAGGCAGGCCCAGCCTCTTCAGGATCTCCTCGGCGTCAGCGGTCATCTTCTCATGCTCGTTGAAGGAATTCTCGGGCGCCGCGAAGATCATCATCTCGACCTTGTTGAACTGATGCTGGCGGATGAGGCCACGGATATCCTTGCCGTAGGACCCCGCCTCGCTCCGGAAGCAGGGCGTGTAGGCCGCGAACCGCCGCGGCAGGATCGCCGACTCGAGGATCTCGCCGCGGTAGAAGTTCGTCAGCGGGACCTCGGCCGTGGGGATGAGGTACCAGGGAAAGCCCTCCAGCTTGAAGAGGTCCTCGGCGAACTTAGGGAGGTTTCCCGTCCCCGTGAGGCTCTCTTCGTTGGCGATGAAGGGCGGGATGACCTCCGTGTAGCCGCGCTCCCGGGTATGGAGGTCGAGCATGAAGCCGATGAGCGCCCGTTCGAGCCGGGCCCCGGCGCCGAGATAGACGGCGAACCGCGACCCCGCGATCTTGGCGGCCCGGTCGAAGTCCAGGATGCCCAGCCGCTTCCCGATGTCCCAGTGCGCTTCGGGCTCGAAGTCGAAGACGCGGGGGGTCTCCGAGCGGCGGACCTCGACATTATCGGCCGCCGAGCTTCCGACCGGCACCGACTCGTGCGGGAGGTTCGGGATGTTCAGGAGGAAATCGTTCAAGCGCTCTTCGACCTCGTTGAGCACGGCCTCGAGACGCGTGATCTCCTCCCCCACCTTGCGCATGGCCAGGATGACGGGGGCCGCGTCCTTCCCCTCCTTCTTCATCCTGGGGATCTCCTCCGAGACGCGGTTCCGCTCGGAGCGCAGGTCCTCGACCTTCCTCAGGACCTCTTTCCATTCGGCGGAGAGAGCGACGAGGGGGCCGAGGTCGAAGGCGCGGCCGCGCGTTCCGAGCCTTTGGCGGACGGATTCCAGGTTTTCCAGGACGAATTTCGAGTCCAGCATGCGGGGATTATATCACAATTTGACTTGGCTCCATCGTTCCCCTATAGTTCGCCGTAGAGCTATGCCGGAAGGATTTCAGGGATTCATCCAGGTCTACACGGGCAGCGGCAAGGGCAAGACGACCGCGGCTCTGGGGCTCGCCCTGCGCGCGGCCGGCCGGGGCCTGAGGACCTATTGCGGCCAGTTCCTCAAGGGCCGGATGAGCGGAGAAGCTCTCGCCGCGGCGAAGCTCGCTCCCCTGTTCGTCATCGAAACCTTCGGACGAAAGGGGTTCGTGGTCGTCACGGCGGGCGGCCCTCCGGACGAGGAGGACGTCGCCCGGGCCGAACGGGGCCTTGCCCGATGCCGGGAGGCGATGCTCTCCGGCTCGTACGATATCGTCGTACTGGATGAGGCCTGCGTCGCGGTGGATCTCGGCCTCCTCCGGGAGGCCGCGGTCCTCGAATTCCTCGAGGCGAAACCCGCCGGGATCGAGGTCGTTCTCACCGGGCGCGGCGCGACCCCGGCCCTCCTCGAGCGGGCCGACCTCGTCACCGAGATGGTCGAGCGGAAGCATTACTTCGCGAAAGGCGTCCGGGCCCGGGACGGCATCGAAAGATAGGAGCGACGGGAGCGGCCATGGAAAGGGAGAAATTCGAGGCGCTGGTCGAGGAAGCCCTCGCCGACATCCCGGAAGGATTCAAAGAGCTTCTCAAGAACGTCGTCGTCATGGTCGAATCGCGGCCCCCGCGCGGGCGGAGGCTCCTTGGGCTCTACCACGGCGTCCCCTTCAAGTACCGGGGGCCGGAATACGGCAATGTCGCCCCCGACGTCATCGTCATTTACCAATGGCCCATCGAGCGGATGAGCCGGAACGACGACGAGGTCCGGGAAGAGGTGAAGATGACCGTCCTCCATGAAGTGGGGCACTATTTCGGACTCGACGAGGCGACGCTCCGGGAGATCGAGAACGAGCTCCGGAGATCGCGCGGAAACGGAGAATGACATGACCATCAAGCTCGAAGGCATCTTCGCGGCGCTGACGACCCCGTTCGTCGGCGATGAGATCGCAGTCCCGGCGTTCGAGGGGAACATCCGGAAGTTCAACGGGACCGGGCTCGCCGGCTACGTGGTCCTCGGCTCGACGGGCGAATGCGTTTCCCTTTCCGACACGGAGTCGGAAGCGCTCGTCGGGGCGGCGAGGGCGGCGGCGGCGCCCGGGAAGGCGGTCGTCGCGGGAACCGCCAGGGAATCGACGCGCCTGACCATCGACTTCACGAACCGCATGGCCGACGCCGGGATCGACGCCGCCCTGGTCCGGTCCCCTTCCTATTATAAGTCCCGGATGACGAAGGACGCCCTTAAGGCGCATTTCCTCGCCGTCGCCGAAAAAGCGCGGGTTCCCGTCATCGTCTATAACATCCCCGCCAATACCGGGATATCCCTGGAAGCCTCGCTCGTCATCGAGCTATCGGCCCACCCCAACGTCATCGGCCTGAAAGAGAGCTCGGGGAACATCGCTTTTCTCGGAGAGGTCATCCGCCGGGTCCCGTCCGGGTTCCGGTACTTCCTCGGCTCCGGAAGCGTTTTTCTGCCGGGGCTCGAGCTCGGCGCCTGCGGGGCTATCCTGGCGGTGGCCAACGCCGCGCCGGAGCTGTGCTCGAAGATCTATCACCTGTTCCGTGAGGGGAAGCTCGAAGAGGCGCGGAAGCTCCAGCTCGACCTCATCCCGTTGAACAAGACCCTTATGGAAGGGTCCGGCATCGCAGGCCTCAAGCACGCCCTCGACCTCAGGGGATATCACGGCGGACCGGCCCGCCTTCCTCTTCTCCCGCCGGGTGACGCGGCCAAGGCCGAGATCGCCGGGTTAATGAGAGAGATGGGACTCATCTGAGCCGCCGGAGGAAAAGCGGACCGTGCACCGCGCTCCGAACGGACCCTCCCCGCGTTATCCCCGAGGCCGGCTCAGGCGAAGCTTTCCGCAGCACAAGAAACCCTCCCGCTGCCGCTGCTACCTTCCGGTCCTGACGGGATTCACGGGCGGCTCTTCGCGCGGGGCCTCAACCCTCAACGCCAACCTCTGAGACACGGGCCGGACAGAGGCCGCCCTCGGCGAGGGATTCGACCCCACTGGAGCGGATTGTGGGTGACAGGGCACCGCTAGCTCCCCATCTAGCACGGTCCGATGGCATTATAGCCGGACTTGATTCCCCCCGCAAATGGGCTATCATGGACAAGGAGGGACCAAGATGTTCTATTGGGATTACACGATGTTCCTGATCCTGCCGGCCCTTGCCCTGGCCCTGTACGCCCAGGCGAGGGTCCGGGGGACATACGCCAAATACGGACGGGTCTTCGCTTCGTCGCGGATCACGGGGGCCGAGGCGGCCCGCCGCATCCTGCAGACCGGCGGAGCCGGCGAAGTGGCCGTCGAGAAGGTCCCCGGCCAGCTCACCGACCACTACGACCCGCGCAAGAGGGTCCTCAGGCTCTCGGAGGGCGTCCACGACAACACCTCGATCGCCGCCCTGGGCATCGCCGCGCACGAGGCCGGACACGCCCTCCAGCACGCGACGGGCTTCGCGCCGCTCGCCTTTCGGAACGCCATCTTCCCCGTGGCGAACATCGGCTCGACGCTCGCCTTCCCCCTCTTCTTCATCGGATTCCTCATGAGCTCGAAGGGCCCGAGCGTCCTGATGGACATCGGCATCCTTCTTTTCTCAGGGGCCGTCGTCTTTTCCGTCGTCACGCTTCCCGTCGAGTTCAACGCGTCCAAGCGGGCCATGGCCCTGCTCAGCGAACGCGGATTCCTCGTCGGGAACGAGCTCGACGGCGCCCGCAAGGTCCTCTCGGCCGCGGCCCTGACCTACGTCGCCGCGACGGCCATGGCCGTCATGCAGCTCCTTCGCATGTTCCTCATGCGGAGCTCCCGCGACTAGGATCTCCCGGGAAGGCGCCGTCGCCTTGACAATTTCCTCCGGCGGGTGATAGAAAAAGGGATACGTTCGCTTTGCAGGAGGTTCTCATGTTCCTTCGCGCCTCATACCGGAAGTTCGCGGCCGCTGCGGTCATCACGGCCCTGACCTGCCTTTCGGCCGCCGCCCAAACCTCGCCGGAGGCCTTCCTCGGCCACAAGGTCGGGGCCGACCGCGAACTCGCCGACTACTGGAAGATCAAGGCCTATTTCGAGAAGCTCGACGCCGAGTCGCCCAGGCTCCAGCTCCTGACCATCGGCGAATCGACGCTCAAGAAGCCGATGATCATGGCCGTCATCAGCTCCGAGGCCAATATGGGGCGCCTCGACCGCTACAAGGAGATCGCCAGGCGCCTGAAGGACCCGAGGACTCTCGGGCCCGAGGAGGCCGCCAAGCTGGCCGCCGAGGGCAAATCCATCCTCCTCATCACCTGCAGTCTCCACGCGTCCGAGATCGCCGCCTCGCAGATGTCCATGGAATTCGCCTACGACCTCGTCACCGGGAAGGCCCCGTTCGACGCGGCGAAGGTCCTCGACGACGTCATCGTGCTCCTTGTCCCGACCTCGAATCCCGACGGCCACCAGATGGAGTGCGAGTGGTACGCGAAGAACCTCGGAACGAAGTACGAGGGCGGCAATATGCCCTGGCTCTACCATCCCTATGCGGGCCACGACAACAACCGCGACTGGTTCATGTTCAACCTGGCGGAGACGCGGGCCGTCACCAAGGTCCTCTACCACGACTGGTTCCCCCAGATCCACATCGACGAGCACCAGATGGGGAGCGACGACGCCCGGCTGTTCGTCCCGCCCTTCATGGACCCGCCCGTCCCCAACGTCCAGCCCCTGGTCTGGCGCGGGGTCAACCTCCTCGGCGTGAACATGGCCTACGATCTCCAGAAGAACGGCTTCCGGGGCGTCGTCCATGGCCGCAGCTTCACCGGCTGGTGGATCGGGGCCTGCGACGACACCGGCTGGCTCCACAACATGAACAGCCTCCTCAGCGAGGCGGCCTCGGTCAACCTGGCCTCCCCCATCTATGTCGAGCCCACCGAGATCGCCAAGGACTACGCCGAGAAGCGGATGGAGTTCCCCGACCCGTGGCCGGGGGGCTGGTGGCGTCTGAGGGACATCGTCGATTACGAGCTGACCCTGTCCATGAGCCTCGTCCGGACGGCCTCCCGGCACCGGGAGGACCTGCTCCTCAACACCTACAAGATGAACAAGAATTCCGTCGAACAGGTGGATAAGGGACAGCCCTATGCCTATGTCATCCCCGCGACCCAGGACGACCCGCCCACCGCGATGAAGATGCTCGACGTCCTGATCTACGGCGGCGTCGACGTCCACCGGGCGGCGGCGGACTTCGTCGCGGGCGGCCGGCTCTATCCCGCCGGCTCGTTCGTCGTCCTCATGGCCCAGCCCAACAAGCCCTACGCCTGGGCGCTCCTCGAAAAGCAGAAATACCCCGACCTCCGCCAGTTCCCCGGCGGCCCGCCCATCCCGCCCTATGATAACGCGGGCTGGACCCTGCCCCTGCAGATGGGTGTCGCCTGCGACGAGGTCGACAAGCCGTTCGAAGCCCGCCTCGAGAAGATCGACAAGGCCCCCTCCCCCGTCCTTCCTGAAGGCCAGGCGCAAGGCGCATACGTCGCCCTGAGCGCGAAGGTCAACGCATCCTATACGGCCGCGTTCGCGCTTCTCAAGGACAAGGCCGAGGTCTTCCGGACGAAGGCCGCGGTCAAGGTCAAAGGCGCCGACCTCCCGGCCGGGAGCTTCGTCGTCAAGGGGACGCCGGAAGTCAAAAAGGCCCTCCCCGCCCTCCTGGCCAAGCTTGGCATCGCGGCAATCGACCTCGAAGATCTCGCGGACATCCCGGTGGCCGCCCTGAAGAATCCCCGGATCGGCCTCTACCGGTCGTGGTGGGCGAATATGGACGAGGGATGGACCCGTTACGTCTTCGACGACCTGGGCGTGCCCTACGTCACCATCCGCAACGCCGATTTCAAGCCGCCGAAGAAGGGCAAGATCGACCTCCGGTCCAAGTACGACGTCATCGTCTTCGCCGGCGAGAACACCGACATCATCAAGACCGGAAAGGTCGATCCGTCCTCTCCGTGGGCCCGCTGGTTCACCCCGAATCCCCCGGAGTACGCGGGCGGCATCGAGAAGGAGGGCGTCGAGGCCCTCAAGGCCTTCGTCGAGGAAGGCGGCATCCTGGTCACCCTCAACGATGCCTGCAACCTGGCTTTCAAGGACCTGGAGGTGCCGGCGATGAACGCGCTGGAAAAGCTCGATCGGGCCAAGTTCTTCTGCCCGACCTCGATCCTGAAGCTCAAGGTCGATCCCGCGTCCCCCATCGGCTACGGCCTGCCGGAGGAGACGCCCGCCATGTTCTCCGACAGCGTGGCCATGTCCACCTGGGTTCCCGCTTCCTACGACTGGGACCGGCGGGTGGTCGCGAGCTTCGCCGAGGAAGGCGTCCTGCTCAGCGGCTGGCTCCTCGGCGAGGACGTCATCGCCAGGAAGGCGGCCGTCGTGGACACACGGCACAAGAAGGGGCACATCATCCTCATCGGCATCGCCAGCCAGATGAGGGCCCAGTCCCACGGGACCTACAAGTTCCTGCTGAACGCCCTGCTCTACCCCGAAGGCATCTGACGGAGTCGGTTTTTAGAGAACGGGCGGGGACGACCGCGCGAACGGCTTCCCGCCCGGATTTCGGGAACGGGAGGGTCGGCGCATGTTCAAGAAGCTTCTGGCGACGGACGGAAATCTATCCGGGACCACTCTGAGGATCGTGCTGGGGGCGGTCATGCTCCCGCACGGGGCCCAGAAGGTCCTGGGCATGTTCGGAGGGGCGGGCCTCAAGCCGACCCTGGACATGTTCCAGAACGCGTTCCATGTCCCCGTCTATCTGGCTGCCGCCGCCATCCTCGCTGAATCCCTCGGGGCCCTCGCCCTCATCGCGGGATTCTGCACGCGGCTCGCGGCCCTGGCCATCGCCGTGGACATGGCCGTCGCGGTCTACCTGGTCCACTGGAAGAACGGATTCTTCATGAACTGGATGGGGAACCGTCCCGGCGAGGGGTTCGAATACCACCTCCTGGCCATCGCCATCGGCCTGGCACTTGTCATCAAGGGCGCCGGCCGCTGGTCCGTCGACCGGGCCATCGCCGGGGAATAAGTCCCGCCATAGCAGAGGGATTACAGAGGGAATACAGGGGAGACAATCCCCCCTTTGTAAAAGGGGGGCAAGGGGGGATTTCCGCGGGGGTCCCGGACGATCCTGCCCGGTTCACCCTCCGAGGACCTTGATCGCCTCCTCGATGTTGGAGACGTCCATGATCACCGAGATCGTGCTTCCCTGCCGGCTCAGCGTCCCGTAGCAGTACTCGATATTGATGCCTTCGTCGCCGAGCTTCGTGGTTAGCTCGGCCAGGGCGCCGGGCTTGTTCTCGAGGTCGATCCTCAGGACGTCCCTCTGCTCGACGATGTAGTTGAGCCTCTCCAGGATCTTCAGGGCCTTGTTGAGGTTAGAGACGACGAGCTTGGCCGTGTCATGAAAGACGCCGATGGAATCGATGTTGATCCCGGCCTCGGCCAGGCGGCTGCAAAGGTCCCCCAGGACGGACGGCTTGTTCTCCAGGATGACATAGACCTCCGTGACTCTTTCCATGGTTTCCCCCTCGACCGATCAAGGCTCGCATGACGGACGGGGACTCGGATACCGTTTCACTGTCCCCCGGGCTCATTACAGCACTCCTCCCCGTGGATTTCAAGGCGCTTGGAAGTACCGGGGAACGCCGGCTTTGGATGTAGCCGCGGGCTTTAGCCCGCGTCCCGGGAAAGCCGCAGGCTGAAGCCTGCGGCTACAATAGCGAGACGGCCCACAGCGACACCGACAGGTCCGGCCTTGTCCGGGCGCAGCCGCCCCTTGGGCGCCGACCCGCCTAGTCGAAGATCTTGCCGGGATTGAGGATCCCGTGGGGGTCGAAGACCTTCTTGATGCCCCGCATGAGCGCGATCTGGCTCTCTTCGAGGGCTAGGGACAGGAACGGCTTCTTGACAAGGCCGATGCCGTGCTCGCCGGAGATGACCCCGCCCCGTTCGCGGGCATCCCGGTAGAGGTCCGAACGGACGGCGTCGATCCTGTCCCGCCACGCGCTTTCCGGCAGGGGGATGACCTTCCCGCCCTCGTACCGGGCTTTCATGATGTGGGTGTGAACGTTGCCGTCGGCCGCGTGCCCGAAGGTCGGGAGCCACAGGCCGTGCCGGGCCGCGACCTCCCGGACCTTCCGGACGTGGGCGGCGATCTCGGCCCGCGGCACGGAGATGTCCAGGATCTCGATGGTCTCCGCCTTGATGGCCTCGTAGATCATCGAGCGGATGGCGAGGATCTCGCTCTGCTTGGCCGGCGTATCCGCGATGAAGACGTCCAGGGCGCCCTGCTCGAGACAGGCCTCGGCGACGGCCTGGGACAGGCGGTCCTGCTCTTCCTCGGTCGCGGCGTCGAGGATGATCATGAGGTGCGCCGTCCCTTCGTGGGTCGGCCAGCGCTTGTGGAGATATTCCTCGGTGATGGCGATGACGTCCAGGCCGACGAATTCCACCGCCACCGGGACGATCTTCCGCTCGAGGAGCCTGGGCACGGTCTCGATGGCCGCTTCGAGGGTGGCGAACGGAACGACGAGCGATCTCAGGACGGGCGGCTGGGCCATGAGCTGAATGACGGCCCTGGTGACGACGCCCAGCGTCCCCTCGGAGCCGATGAACAGGTTCATGAGATTGTAGCCCGTGCTGCTCTTTATGTATTTCCCGCCGGGATGGATGACCGCCCCGCCGGGGAGCACGACCTCGAGGCCCCGGATATAGTTGCGGATGACCCCGTACTTCACCGCCCGGCTGCCCCCCGCGTTCGTGGCCACCAGTCCGCCGATCATGGCGCTTTCGTCCCCGGGGTGGGGCGGAAAATAGAGCCCGGCTTCTTCCACCGCGGCCACGAATCCGGCGAGCGTCGCGCCCGCCTCGGCGACGGCCATCTGGTTCGCCTTATCGACGGAGACCCCGTTCATCTTTTCGAGGGAGAGGACGATGCCGCCCGGAGCGGGAACGCAGCCGCCGCACAGCCCCGTCCCCCCTCCCCGCGGGGTCACCGGGACCCGGCGGGCATCGGCCCAGCGGAGGACCGCGGCGACCTCGTCGGTCGACGTCGGCAGGACGACAGCCGCAGGGATAATGGCGATGTCCCTGAGGGAGAATTCGTCGTGGCCGTAATCGGCGAGCTTCTCGGGATCGGTCAGGACGTTGGCGGCGCCCGCCGCCGCCCGGAGCTCTTCCAGGGCCTTCGCGTCGATGAGTTCGGTCATGGGCAGAACCTCAAGGCTTTATATTCCGGGCGGGACGGCCCTGTCAACCGACCGGCCGGCAGTCAGGACCTTGAGCTGAAGCGGGACGTCGATCATGATCTGGATACGGCCCTTGTATTCCTCCACGAGGCCCTTGACGAGGACGACCTTGCCTGCCAGGGCTTCGAGGCCGGGGAAATCGGCCCGCCGCCGTTCGGGGACAAGGGCCTCGAATCCTCCGCCGGGGGGACTGAGGACGATGAACGGTTTCCTTTTTTCGACGGCCCCGCAGGTCATTCGGACCGTCGCCAGGCGCCCGATCAGGCCGGCCGCGTCCGCCGGAGGCACGGGCGGGGGGTCCGCCCTCCGCCAGAGTCCCCGCTCGGCCCGCCGGGCCTCGGTCTCGGCGGCTTCGAGCCGCTTCATGAGCCCAGGATCGAACGGGAACGCCCGGAACCGCGAGGCAAAGCCCTCCCGGAGGATGAGCTCGTTGAAAAGGGTCCCGTCCTCCGTGGTCAGGAAGGCCAGCAGGCGTCCGTATTTGTCTTCGCGCTGCCAATCGTAGGATAGCCGGACCTCGCGGCGGAAAAGCTTCAGGAAAGCGAACCTCTTGGCCGCGTAAGCCATGAAACGCACGTCCTCGCGCTCGTCGGCCAGCTCCGGGGAATCGATGCCGATGAGACGGACCCTGCGCTCGCCGCCGTCCTCGAACCTGACCTTGACCGTATCGCCGTCGTAGACGAGGACGACGACGGCCCCGTCCGGCGGAATCGGAGCCTTGCGGTCCCGCGCGGGAAGCGCGGACGCCGCAATGGAAAAGGCGAGGGCCAGCGCGAGAACGGCCGGCCGCTTCCGCGGGCCCGAAAGGGGTCCTAAGCCCAACCGCATAGCGCCTTGACGGCCGCGACGATGTGCGAGGCGTCGATGCCGTACATGTCGAGCAGACGGCTTGGCGGGCCGGAGCGGGGCAGTTCGCGGACGCAGAGGTGCCTGAGCAGGGCCGTCCCGGCCAGGGCCGAAGCCACCGCCTCCCCGAGCCCACCGGCTTCGTAGTGGTCCTCGACGACGACCGCCCGCCCGCCCGCTTCGGCGACCGCCCGCCGGATGCCGGCCTCGTCGAGGGGCTTCACCGAATAGGCGTCGATGACGCGCACGGGCGTTCCCCGCTTGGCGAGCTCGTCGGCCGCCTTGAGCGCCTCGAACACGGTGATGCCCGCGGCGATGACCGTCGCCGCGTCGCTCCCGCTCTTCCTCAGGACCTTGGAGCCGCCGATGGGGAACTCCTCATCGGCGGGATAGAGCAGAGGCGTTGCCGGACGGGTCGTCCGGATATAGGCCATGCCGCGATGCGCGGCGGCGGCGGCGACGCAGGCCTCGGCGCATACAGCGTCGGAAGGATACAGGACGACGCATCCCGGGATGGGTCGGAAGATGGCCAGGTCCTCCAGTCCCATCTGGGAGGCGCCGTCCTCGCCGATGCTCACGCCGACGTGGGAGCCGCAGAGCTTGATGTTCGACTCGGAATAGGCGGCCATCCGGACCTGGTCGTGGGCCCTCGAAAGGAAGGCGGCGAACGTGGCGATGAACGGGACGTAGCCCTTGGCCGCGAGCCCCATGCCCATGCCGACCATGTTCTGCTCGGCGATATAGGATTGGAACGAACGCTCCGGGAAGGAGGCAAAGAACTTATCGGCATAGGTGGAGTTCTTGACGTCCCCGTCGATGGCGACGACCGCGGGATCGGCCGCCCCCAGGGCCGCCAAGGCGTTGCCGTATGCCAGGCGGGTCGCGGTCTTGTCCTTGTAGGCCGTGCGCGCGGGCCTCTTTCCGGCGGCCGGGAGCTTCCCCTTGAAGGGCCGCGGGGCCTTGACGTAGCGGCGGGAATCCACGTGGGGCATGGGTCCGAGCGCGTCGAGCGCCTTTTCGAGCTCCTCGGGCTTGAGGGGCCGGCCGTGCCAGCCGTTCAGGTCCTCGATGAAGGGAACGCCCTTGCCCTTGAGCGTCCGGGCCAGGATGACGGTCGGCAGGCCCTTCTTCCCGATGCGGGAAAGCGCTTCCAGGATCTTCCCGATATTATGGCCGTCCACGGAGACGGCGTCCCAGCCGAAGGCCCGGAATTTGCGGGCATAAGCGGCCAGGTCATGATCGTGCATCGTCCTGCCGGATTGGCCGAGGCCGTTGACATCAACGACGGCGCACAGGTTGCGAAGGCCGAAGTTCGCGGCCGCGTTGGCGGCTTCCCAGACCGAGCCTTCGGCGCACTCCCCGTCCCCCATGAGCACGAAGGTCCTGGCCCAGGACTTCATGAGCCTCTGGGCCAGGGCCATCCCCACGCCCACCGAAAGGCCCTGTCCGAGGGACCCGGTCGCTGCCTTGATCCACTTCATCCGCGGCGTCGGATGGCCTTCGAGGTCGCTTGTGATCTCCCTCAGCGTATAGATATCCTCCTCGGGCAGGATACCGGCTTCGGCGAAAGCAGCCCAGAGGATGGGGGCGGCATGCCCCTTGGAAAGGACGAACTCGTCGTTGGCCGGATTTCCAGCGTCGCGGACGTCGTACTTCATCTCGTCGAAGAAGAGGCAGGCCACGAGATCCGCGGCCGAAAGACAGGTGGTCGGGTGGCCCGAGCCCGCGCGGGCCGTCATCTTCAAGGAATGGATGCGCAGTCTTCGAGCGATCTGGTCGAGGATGTCGGCTTTCGACATTGTCAAGGGCCTCCTTGGAACGCGGTCCCTCATTATATCCGCTTTGCGGGCGGATAGGAATACCCGGAGGGGATTGCCAAATACCGGGCTCCGGGCTATCATGGGTCGATGGAAACACGTCAGATCCTGGGCCTGGCTGCCGAGCTCGAGCTGAAGACGTCGCATTGCTACGAACGAATCGGGCGGATGGCCGGGGCGGAACCGTTCGCCTCCGATCTGGCGAAATTGGCGAAAGAAGAGATCGTCCACGCCAATCTCCTCAAGACAGGCAAGGCCTATGAAACATCCAACCCCGCGGCCTTCGGAGACACTCTTGTCTCCTTGAAACAGCTCGAATACGGCCGGGAAGCCGCCGGACAGCTCATCGCGGACATCGATGCCGGGAAAACGACGCTGGCCGAGGCGCTCGAACGGATCCGCGACTTGGAGTCCACTTTCGAGCAGACCCACCTTGCCACCCTTGTGGAGATCAATGATCCCGGGCTTCGCGAGCTTTTCAGGGCTTTGTCGTTCGATGACGGCAGCCATAAGCGCAGGCTTGAGGGCATCCTCAGGGACCTCCGGCCCTAGGTCGTCCCTCACCCTTGCCTCTCCTTCCCCTCACCTCAAGAGGCGATTGACAACAGGCGGGGCCGCAAGAATAATGAGGTGCGGCCCGGATGGGGCCGGCCTTGAAGGAGGTTTCATGAAAGGATCCACGAAGACGAAACGCGCCGTCGGGACGCTCTTCCTGACGGTTCTCATGGTCGCCGCGAGCTTCGGCCAGGAAGGCAAGACGCCCGCCCGAGAGGGCGACGGCCGCGGAGGGCCGGGAAGGATGGTCGGGGAGGCCCGCGCGGAACGGGCGGCATCCCTGAGCCGTTTCATGGACCGGGAGATCTCCAAAGGGAACCTGAGGCTCGCACTGGCCCAGACCGAGGACAACGGCGCCAGGGTCCACGAGCGCTATAACGTCTACGCCAAGGGGCTCAGGGTCTGGGGAGCCCAGCTCCTCCGCCACCGCCTGAACGGAGATGTTTACCTCGTCAACGGAGAGGTCCACGCCGCGGTCGACATCGACGTCACCCCGATGATCGCCGCCGGGCCGGCGGAACAGATGGCCCTGACGGGCCTTGCCGACCCCGCCTACCAGCTCGTCGGGGCCGCTGAGCTCATGATCTATCCCGCTGCCGACGGATACCATCTCGTTTACAAAGTCGTTCATGGCAAACTCGGGTCGCGCGTCGCCACCTTCATCGACGCAAAGAACTCTGCCATCCTCTTCCGCTATGAGGAGATCCAGACCTCCACGGCCGTAGGGACGGGAACTGGTACCCTCGGGGACACGAAGAAGCTGAGCACGACGTTCGAGAACAACACCTACTATGCCGTCGATCAGATGCGCCCAGCCCGTATCACGACGGCGGATTGCCGCCATGGCAATGGTGCGACGGTATACTATATCATTGATGAAGACAATATTTGGACATCAGATGGAACTGTTGTAGATGGCCACGCCTACTTGGGCTGGACCTATGATTACTTCTATTTGGTCCACGGTCGGAAGGGCATGGACGATCGGAACCGCGAACTTGTTCTTTCTGTTCACTTCGGGACGAATTACGAGAACGCCCAATTCGATTCGTCGACCAAGTGGATGTATTTTGGGGACGGAAACCCCGCAACGCACTATCCGTACACGACCGCCCTTGATGTCGTTGCCCACGAGTTCACGCACGGCGTGACGGACGCGACCTCGGAGCTGATCTACGCCGCCGAATCCGGCGCCCTCAACGAGGCCTTCTCGGACATCATGGGCGCGAGCGTAGAATTCTATCACCAGTCGCAGGGCTCGGGATTCCTTATGGCCGACTGGGTGATGGGGGAAGACTGTTCTAGGACTTTCAAGCCAATGAGGAACCTCGCCAACCCCGCCGGCATCGCCGTCTGGGGGGGCAAGTACCCCGATCATTATTCCAAGAAATGGATCCTTCCCGTCGACATGAATAACGACTTGGGCGGTGTCCATATCAACTGCACCATCGCCTCTCACTGGTACTTCCTTCTGTCCGCCGGGGGAACGAACAGAACCTCGGGGATAGCCGTGGACGGCATTGGCCTCGAAAAGGCTTCGAAGATCGCTTACAGGGCCTGGGTTTACTACCTACACCCGTCGTCGAACTTCAAAAGCGCCCGTACGGCGAGCCTGCAGGCGGCCGCGGACCTCTACGGTTCCGACAGCCCCGAGCGCGCCGCGACGGCTCGGGCCTGGAGCGCGGTCGGCGTCAATTGACCTGGGACACGGGAGACATCACATGACGACAGCACGAAACCTGCACAAGCCCGGCGCCCTCCTCGGCGCCATCCTGGCGCTCACCGCCTTCGTCCTCGCCGCGGACCTGAGGATCGAAGTCACCGTCCGCTCGGCCAACGTCCGTCTCAAACCGGCCCTGGACAGCTCGGTCGTCTACAGCGCCCCGATGGGGCTCGTTCTCCGCGCCGAGAAGAAGGCCGGGGAATGGTACCTCGTCGAGCTTCCCGCGGACGCGAGCGGCCCCGCCGTTCGCGGCTACATCCACGAGAGCGTCGTCCGCGAAGTTTCCGTCGCGGGCCCGGCTCCGAAGGCCGCCGTCGAACCCAAGCCGGTTCCGGTCCGGCCTGCCGTCAAGCCCGTGCCGAAGCCCGCGGCCGTGAAGAAAGCATCCGCCCGCGCCGCCGCCCGGAAGAAGGTTTATGTCCGACTCGGCGCCGGCTACGCGTCGAAATCCTTCGACTACGACAATTCCCGGACCTTCCCGATGTACGGGGAGACCGGGAGCGCCTCGGAAAGATATTCCGTCGACGCCTCAGGGATGTCCTTCGACGCCGGCGTCGGGTTCATGTTCACTCCGTCCTTCGGCGTCGAGCTCTCGTTCACGCCCGCCTCGGGCAAATCCAAGGGGACATTCACGGCCGACTTCCCTCACCCGTTCTACTTCGACCTCATGCGCGTGAAGGAATGGACCAAGGACGGCCTCAAGTATTCCGCCTCGGAGCTCAATCTGGACGTGCTCTATGCGTTCCCCGTAACCCGGCGGATCGGCCTCTATGTCTTCGCCGGGGGGACCTATTTCATGGGGGTCAAGGTCGAAAGCCTCCAGGTCCTCGACTGGACCGAGATCGGCTATCCGTATTTCGACCTGAACATCGATCCCCGGTACGCAAGTTCCAGCGCGAGCGCGTTCGGCTTCAACGCGGGCGGGGGCGCGGATTACCGGCTCTCCGATGGGTTCGCGGTCAACCTGAATGTCCGCTATTCCTCGGGGTCGGCCAAGGTCAAGATCGAGGGGAACGAGATCACGGTTCCGGCGGGCGGGCTCAGGGCCACGGCCGGGATCAAGTTCTCATTCTGAACCGGAGCCCCGCGGCGAAAAGGAGATTGCCATGTCCGATCGAAGAGGATTCCTGAAGCAGGCGACGACGGGTCTCGTGGCCCTGGGACTGGGGGCCCGCGACTTCTTCGCCCAGATCCGGCAGGGACGGTTGATGGAAAGCGCGCCCGGCGCCGAGACCGTCATCGACGGCCGGAAGTACCTGTATTTCGGCGGCACCGGATACTACGGATTCCAGGGCGATCCCGCCCTTATCGACGCCGCCTGCCGGGCCATGAAGCAATACGGCATTCACACCTCCACGACGCGCTCCGGAATGGGGAACTCCGCCCTTTACGAGGCCGTCGAGAAGAAGGCCGCCGAATACTTCGGCACGGAAGGCTCCTGCTACCTCGCCTCCGGCTATCTGGGGAACACCGCCGGCTTCCAGGCGCTGGCGGCGCTCGGCCGTTACGATGCCGTCTTCATGGACGAGGGGTCCCACTACAGCGTCACGGATTATATCGGGCTGCCGGGGAAACCCGTCACCAAGTTCGCCCATCGGGATCCCGAAGACCTCGTCCGGAAGCTGAGGGCCGGGCTCAAGGCCGGCCAGAAGCCGCTCGTGGTGAGCGACGGCGTCTTTCCGACGTTCGGGATCATCGCCCCGGTCGCGGACTACGCGAAGGCCGTCGAGCCCTTCGAGGGCTGTGTCTGGCTCGATGACAATCACGGGGTCGGCGTCCTCGGCGCGAACGGCCGCGGCACCTATGAGCATTACGGCCTGAGCTCGGACCGGCTATTCTTCGGCGGGACGATGAGCAAGGCCTTCGGCGGCCACGGCGGCATCGTTCCCGGCCCGAAGGATCTCGTCGCCGCTATCCGCCAAAGCCATATCATGAACGGGGCCACCCAGCCGACCACAGCCGCGGCCGCCGCCTCGATCACCGGTCTGGACATCCTCATGAAGCACCCCGAGTTGCGCCGAAAGCTCCTCGACAACGGCCGCCGGCTGAAGGCCGGGCTCCGCGGCCTCGGATTCCCGACCGAGAACACCCCCTTCCCCGTCGCCGCCTGGACGCTCGAGTCGGAAGCGGCGATGGACAGGGTTTACGAGGCCCTGATGGACCGCGGGATCTGCATCCAGAGAACGCGCTATGTCGGGACGGGGGCCGGCGGGGCCCTGCGCGCGGTCGTTTTCTCCACGCACACGGATGAACAGATCGATAGGCTCATCTCCGAGTTGAAAGCGCTGGTCTGACCGAAATTCCCCCGCACCCCCCCTTTTCCAAAGGGGGGGTCTTCCGGCGCGAATCCCGATCAGAAACAAAAAAAGCCCCACCCCGCTCCAGGCGCGGCCTGAAACGGGGTGGGGCCGAATTCAATACGCTTCGAGAGAGCCTCAGTAGTTCAGGCTCGCGGTTACGAACTTCTGCGTCACCACGAACCAGATGAACGCGACGCAGGCCAGCGCGACGAGCGTCGCGCCGAGCTTCGACCACAGGCTCCGGCCGCGAGTCCCCCACGCGACGAGCATGTTTCCGACGGCGACGATCGCCCCGATCGAGCCGAGGACGCTGAGCGCCTGGGCGACCCGGATCAGGGGATCGGTGGGCGTATCCGCGTTCTCGAGCCCGTTGCTGATCTTCGCGACGATCATGGCGTAGACCCCGAGCGCCGCGAGGTCGATCATGGCCACGACCCGGGTCCAACGGTGCAGTCGGGCCGCGCGCCCCTGGAAGGGGAACGGCCGCTTGTAATGCCGCCGGATGATCGCCAGGGCCGGCCAGAGGAGGACGGCGAGGATCAGCGTGGCGACCATGAAATAGAGAAGGGGCATGTTCCAGGTGGACAGGGCCTTGGCCGGCACGGGCTGGAAGACCATGACCGGCGGCAGTTCGTCGCTGGTGAAATTGACCACCCGGCCGTCCTTCACGACCGCGGCCATGGTCGTCTCACCCGACGGATCCTTCCAGACGAACGGGGCGACCTCGCGCCATTTGACGACCGAACCGGCAGCGTCCCGGAACGCCGCCACGCGGAGGAGCCCTTCGGGGTCGACCGTCACCTTGGTCTGTCCCATCAAGTTCGTGAAGCTGAAGAAGCCCGTGACCGACCGGCGGCTCGACCAGTACGTGCCGGCCATCAGCGCCCCGTGCTCCTTGGCGGTGGCCAGCGTCGGCTCGGACGGCCGGGGTGCGGGGAAATAGCGGTCCATGAACCCGCGCAGGAGCGCGGCCCTGATCGTTCCGGCGGCACCGGCTTTGCCCGCGCTGTTGACCGAAATGAACAGGCCGACGCCGTCGTCGATAAGAAGATGGAGGTCGGAGTGGAAGGCTTCGGTATCACCCGCGTGGCCGACGATCTGATGGCCGTTGCGGTCCTCGTGATAAAAGCCGAGCGCCATGCCGTTGAGGGGCGGGTTCAGCTGGGGCGAGGGAGCGTGCATCAAGCGCGCCGTCTCTTCCTTGAGGATGCGGCCCTCGCCGAACGCCCCGTTCTGGAGATGGGCGATCATGAACCGGCCCATATCGGCCCCGGTCGCGCTCACGCTCCCCGCCGGAAGGTTGGGGATGAGCTCATAGGGCCTCGCCGGCTGGGAGGCGCGCCGGTAGCCGAGGGACATGTCGGCCATCAGGGCTTCCTGCAGGGGCTGGCGGAAGCTCGACCGGCTCATGCCCAGCGGGGCATAGATGTGGTTCTCGATGTAGGTGGCGAAGGGCTCGCCCGAGACCCGCTCCACGATGTAGCCGGCCAGGCCGGCCCCATAGTTGGAATAGGCGGGAACTTCGCCCGGCTCGAAGATGCGGGGCGGCGTCCAGCGCGACAGGTACTTGCCCAGGATCGGAACCCGCTTGGGATCGATGACGAAAAGGCCCTTGAGCTGTTCGCCGAATCCGGGCGTATGGGTCATCAGGTTCCGCAGGGTCACCGGCTTCCCGTCCCGCGGCGGAACCTTGAAATCGAGATACGTGTTGATGTCGGTGTCGAGGTCGAGCTTGCCCGCCTCGACCTGCTGCATGACGGCCGTCCAGACGAAGAGCTTGGAGACCGAGCCCGGCCGGAAGAGGGTCCGCTCCGGGTCGACGGGCTTCCGGTTCTTGACGTCGGCCAGGCCGAATCCCCGTTCGGTCAGGAACTGGCCGTCCTTGACCACGACGACGACGGCCCCGGCGACGTCCCCGACGGACAGGGCGTAAGGAATGAAGCCGTCGAGCCAGGCGTCGACGTCCGCCTTGGTGAGGACGGGCGCGGACGTCCCTTCCGCGGGGGCGGCGGCCGGCGCCGGAACCTCCGTCTTCCCTTCCTGGGCGAAGACGGAGGAGGCCCCGACGAGGGCCAGGACCGACAGGATAATGAGAGCGGTGCGCAATGCTTTCATGATGATCTCCTTCCTCCCTATTTCTTCTTGGCCGTAAACGTTCCGTTCGGCTGATGGACGACGGCCTCGGAGACATTCCCGGAGGCGTCCAGCTTGAACTCGACGCTGAATCCCTCCAATCCCTTCAGATGGAACTCGGTCCCGCGGAAGGGCACGAGCTCGAATTCGGGCTGGTCCGGGATGGCCAGGCTGAGGCCCTTGCCTTCCCTCAGGTCGATCTGGACCTCCTGCCCGGTCAGGATGTAAGTCCCGACGAACTTCTTCAGGAAGTCCGGATCCAGCATCCCCTTGTCGGCGGCCCGGGTGAAGACGATGTCCTTGACCGACTGTTCGAGCGGGAACGCCAGGCTGGCGACGTTGCCCTTGGCGTCCCCGGCGAACGTCACCTTGGACTTGTACTCGCTGCCGAGGAGCACGGCCTTGAGCTCGAAGATGTCATAGTGATAATGCGACAGGGTGCCCTCGAAGACCGGCGTTTTGAGCTTCAGGCCGTCGCCGTCCTTGATGACGGAAACCTGGCCGTAACCCGGGTTCTCGTAGTCGCCGATGAAATCGGCAATGGGATAGGACGGCTGCGTGCCCGTCTTCCGGACCTTGTCGGGTTCCTGCTTCTCCTTTTCCTCCTCGGCGCTGGCTTTGTCGATCTCGTCGCGGGTTCGCTTGTTCCAGTCGACCTGGTCCAGGCCGAGCAGGCGGTCGACGATGTTGTAAAGGACGATGCCCGGGAGGGGGGTCCCGTGCAGGTTCGACAGGACGACGAGGCCCGCGTTGTCCTGGGGCAGGAACGCGACCTGGGCTATGAAGCCGTCGATCCCGCCGCTGTGCTCCAGCAGGAGGTGCCCGCGGTACGGGGTGACCAGCCAGCCCATGGCATAGCTCCGGTAGAGGATCTCCTTGTCCCGGATCCGGCCCGGAACGAGCATCTGGGGCGAGTGGACCTGGGCCAGGGACGCCTCGGAGATGAGCTGCTTGTCCCCGAACTTCCCCTTGTTCAGGTTCAGGATGACCCATTGGGCCATATCCAGGACATTGGAATTGATGGAGCCGGCGGGCCCCACGGCGGCGATGTCCCGGAACGGGACCGGTACGACCTTGTCATCGATCTTCATGTAAGGCCGGGAGAAATCCGCGGATTTCTGGGTCAGGGCGACGGAGAGATTGGTCTCCTTCATCCCCAGCGGATCGATGATCCTCTTCCGGGTGAAATCCTCCCAGCTCGAGCCGTCCGCCTTGCCGATGATGATGCCGGCCGTCATGAACATGAGGTTCTGGTACTGCCAGGCGGAGCGGAGCTCCTTGTTCATCTCCAGGTAGCGGAGCCGGTCGAAGAGCTCCTGGCGGCTGAATTGGCCCCCGATCCATACCAGATCGTGGCGGGGCAGGCCCGTGCGGTGCGAGAGCAGATCGCGAGGCGTCGCGTGGGCGGCCGCGTATTCGTCCTGGAGCCGGAAATCGGGAAGATACGTCCTCACCGGCTCGTCCCAGGCGACCTTGCCGTCGTCGACGGCGATCGCCATTCCTGCGGCCGTGAAGGCCTTGCTGCAGGAGCCGATGGGGAACAGGGTGTGCGGCGTGACCTTGAGCCCCTGCCCGGCGTCGCGCAGGCCGAAGCCCTCGGCAAAGACGACCTTGCCGTCCTTGACGATGGACACGGCCATCCCCGGGACCTCCCACTCGGCCATCGTCCTTGTGACGAACTCCCGGAATCCCTTCAGGTTGACGGGCTGTTCGGCTTTCTTCGCCGCGAGCGCGGGCGAGACGCCGATCGCGAGACAGAGAATGAGCCCCCAGAAAACGTAATGTCGTTTCGTCATGCGTAACCTCCTTCCTATGACGTACGCAATTCCACGGATCGGGTTCAAGCGGACGCCTTTCTGCGATTATATAACACCTTTCCGCCTGGAGCAGCGTTATTTTTCAGGCTTCCTTGACATTCCCGGGGAAGGCAAGTTATCATTTTCTGAAAATCGGTTACAGGAGGGAGCATGAATCCGAAAAACCCGTTCAGACCCTGGTTCCGGTCTCTGATCATCGTCCTTTTCCTGGCGACCCTGGCGCTGTCCGTCGCGCCCGCCCAGGAGCCGGCCGCCGCGCCGGCCGCGGCCGTCAAGATCGAGCTCAACGTCCACATCGCGATGCGCGACGGGGTCTATCTCGCGGCCAACATCTTCCGGCCCGACAAGCCCGGGAAGTTCCCGGTCCTGGTCGTCCGGACGCCTTACGGTAAGAACTCCGGCCAGCACTTCGGCTTCGGGCGCCTCTTTGCGGCCAAGGATTACGTCTACATCGTCGAGGACTCCCGGGGCCGTCACGATTCGGAAGGCACCTTCCACGGCATGCACGACGAAGCCGAGGACGGCTATGACACCATCGAATGGGCGGCCGCCCAGCCCTGGTCCGACGGCAACGTCGGCACGATGGGCGGCTCCTACGGCGGCGAGAACCAGTGGATGGCCGCCGTGACGCGTCCTCCCCACCTGAAGGCGATGATCGCCCTCGTCAGCCCTCCCGGCCCCTGGTACAACATCCCCTTCCAGTATGGCGCCCTGACCCTCCTGACGCTCGACTGGGACATCATGACCTCGGGTCACGCCAGCCAACCCTCCCGGGAACTGGGCCTCGACAAGGTCATCACCATGCTCCCGCTCGTCACTCTCGACGAGGTCGCCGCGGGCAAGGCCATTCCCATGTGGAAGGCGAACTTCTTCCATCCGACCTACGACGATTACTGGAAGCTGGTCGATTACGAGAGGCGCTGGGACAAGGTGGACGTCCCCGTCCTGCACATTTCGGGCTGGTACGACGACGACCAGCCGGGGACGTTTCGGAACTTCACCGCCATGCGCCGCCTCGGACGCAAGGGGCAGAGGATGATGATCGGGCCCTGGCCCCATGCCGTCAACTCGGTCACCAAGATGGGCATCCTCGACTTCGGCGCGGCCTCCCAGATCGACCTCCAGGCGACCATGCTCCGCTGGTTCGACAAGTGGCTGAAGGGAGCGGCCAACGGAGTGGACGCCGAATCGCCGGTCCGGGTGTTCATCATGGGCGCCAACACCTGGCGCGACGAGGCCGAGTGGCCTCTCCCGGCGACCCAATGGACGAAATATTATTTCCATTCCGGCGGCAAGGCCAACACCCTCTCCGGGGACGGGACCCTCTCCCCCGCCGCGCCTAAAAAGGAGCCTCCGGACCGCTACGACTACGATCCGGCGGACCCGACCCCGTTCGTCATGCGCGCCTCGAGCGCCCAGGTCGGCGGACCCGACGATTACAAGGCCGTCGGGGAACGGAAGGACGTCCTCGTCTATACGACGCCCCCGCTCGAGCAGGACATGGAGCTGACGGGGCCTCTCTCGGTCAAGCTGTATGCCTCCTCATCGGCCCCGGACACCGACTGGAACGCCATGCTCATGGACGTCTATCCCGACGGCTACGCCCTGCGCCTCAACGACGGCGTTATCCGGGCGAGCTTCCGGGAATCGTTCGAGAACCCCTCCCCCATCGAGCCGGGCAAGATCTACGAATATACCATCGACTGCTGGGCCACCTCGATGCTCATCAAGAAGGGACACCGCCTCCGCGTCCACATCGCCTCGGCCGCCTTCCCCAAGTTCGACGTCAACCTCAACACGGGCCGCCCGTGGGGTCTGGACGCCGAGATGAAGGTGGCCGGCCAGACCGTCTATCACGATGCGAAGCATCCGTCGCATATCGTCCTGCCGGTCATCCCGGCGCAAGGAAAGGAGGTCAAATGCCCCTGACGAGAAAAGCCTTCCTCAAGAGTCTGGCCGGGCTGGCGGCCGCCGGGGGCCTTTCCTGGCCCGCGGGCAGTCGCGTCCTCGAGGCCCAGCAGGCCGCCGCCGGGCGCTCGCGGCGGACGCGCATCGCGGAGGCCGAGTTCGCACCGTTCGATATGCGTCTCAAGCAGGTCTTCCGCACAGCGCTCGGCGCCGAATCGGTCGAGCGCGAGGTGCTCGTTCGCCTGCGCACGGCGGACGGACTTATCGGATGGGGGGAGGCCTCCCCCTACTGGCCGGTCACGTCGGAGACCCAGGAGACGAACCTGGCCCTGGCCAAGGACCTGGCGGGGTTCGTCCGGGACCGCGATCCCTTCACCGTCGCCCGCATCCTCGCCGAGATGGACGCCTACAGCCCCGGCAATCCCAGCATCAAGGCCGCCTTCGAGATGGCCCTGTGGGACCTCTGCGGCAAGATCGCCGGACAGCCTGTCTATCGCCTGCTCGGCGGGTTCCGGGATTCGTTCCCGACCGACGCCACGGTGAGCCTGGACGAGCCGGCGACGATGGCTGACGAGGCGCGCCGGATCGCCGGCCTGGGATTCAAGTCGCTCAAGGTGAAGGTGGGCGAGGTCCCCGAAAAGGACATCGAGCGCGTCGCGGGCGTCCGCGAAGCCGCCGGCCCCCTGATCGATATCCGGATCGACGGCAATCAGGGATGGAGCCCGTCCGACGCGGTCCGCGCCCTGAGGGGCATGGAAAAATTTCGCCTGCAGTTCTGCGAACAGCCGGTCCCGCATTGGGACTGGGAGGGCCTGAGACACGTCCGGGAGAACGCGCCCATCCCGATCATGGCCGACGAATCCGTCCATTCGCCCCACGACGCGATCACCGCCGTCCGCAGGGAAGCGGTGGACATGATCAATATCAAGCTGATGAAATCGGGCGGCATCCTGCCCGGGCTCCGGATCGCGGAGATCGCCGCGGCGGCGGGCATGAAGTGCATGGCGGGCTGTATGGGAGAGACGCGGGTAGCCCTCACGGCGGGGGCGCATCTGGTCGCCGCCGGGGAGAGCATCGTCTATGCCGACCTGGATTCGGCCATCCTCCACGCGGAGGACCCCGTCATCGGCGGCATGGAGATCCGGGACGGGACGATCCATCTTCCCGATGCCCCCGGCCTCGGGCTGGATATGGCCCCGGGCTTTTGGGACAGCATTCGAAAAGCAAAATAAGGGAGTATCATCATGACCATATCGAGAAAAGGATTCCTGAAAGCGCTGGGATTCGGCATCCTGGCATCGCAGGCGCCGCTAAGCCTAGCGGCCGCTGAGAAGATCGAAAAGAGCGGAGCCGGAAGGCTCCGGATCAAGGACGTCGAGATCTACGCATTCGACGTCCCTCTCGTGGAGCCGTTCCGGGTCTCCCTGGGCGTGATCACGGCCGCCAATGACGTCCTGGTCCGCATCGTCACGGAGGAAGGCCTCGTGGGCCTGGGCGAAGCCAGCCCCTACGCCCCCATCACCGGGGACACCCAGGACACGGACCTCATGATGGCCCGGAGCATCCGGGAGATGATCAAGGGCAAGAACCCCCTGGCCGTGGACGCCCTGATCACGGAGATCGGGCACATCGTCCACTCCAGCCCGAGCATAGTGGCCGCCTTCGACATGGCCCTGATGGATATCGTCGGGAAGGCCGCGGGCCTGCCCCTCTTCCGGCTCCTCGGGGGAGACAAAGGGACCTTTGAATCCGACGTCACGGTCGGGATCGACGCGCCCGAGAAGATGGCCGCCAGCGCCGCAGGGCATGTCGCCAAGGGCTACAAGAACATCAAGCTGAAAGTAGGCCTCGACCCCGATCTCGACGCCGCGCGCGTCCGGGCCGTCCGCGAGGCCATCGGGAAGGGCGTTCACCTGAAGATCGACGCCAACCAGGGCTGGTCCGTCCCCCAGGCCATCGTCGCGCTCCGGATGATGGACGGGCTGAACGTCGAGTTTGCGGAGCAGCCCGTCGTCGCCTGGGATTATGCCGGCATGAGGACCGTCCGGAGCGAGAGCCCCATCCCCATCTGCGCCGACGAGTCGCTCTTCTCCCCCCAGGACGCCATTAAGCTGATCAAGGGCGAAGCCTGCGATTATTTCAACATCAAGCTGATGAAGGCCGGCGGGATGACGAATTCCGTACGGATAGCCCATATCGCCGACGCCGCCAACATCCGCTGCATGGTCGGCTGCATGATGGAGACCCGCCTCGGCCTCACGGCGGGCGCCCATGTCGTGGCCTCGCAGAGGAACATCGTTTTCGCCGACCTCGACGCCTACACGATACACACCGTGGACCCTATTATCGGCGGGATGATCGTCAGACCGTCCGGCGAGATCACCCTTCCGGAGCTTCCGGGTCTCGGGGTCGATATCGATCCGGCGTTCCTGAAGAAGCTCAAGCGGGTCTAGGAAAGACCCGGTCCTGCGCAAAAAGCGAAAGGGCCCTGCGGTTCCCCGGCGGGGACGGCCGCAGGGCCCCTTTTTTTAGGTTTAGCCCTACTTGGCCGGCTCCTGCCCGGCGGCCGGCTTATCCGGCTCCCGCACGAAAACGATATCCTTGACCTCGGGGGAGAGGCCGAACGGGATGCTCACCGAGGCGATGTTCCCCTTTGGGTCGAGAGCGAACGACGCCTTGAACGCCAACGTCATCCCGATGGCTTCGGTCGAGATATCGAAGACGTCGTAGTGATAATGGGTCGTTGTGAACGTCATCCCATTGCGCGTCATCCGGAGCCCCTCCCCGTCCTTCACGACCGTGAGCGTCCCGTAAGCCGGGTGGACGTAATTCCCGGCGTAATCCTCGAGCGGGTGGGACGGATGGGTGCCCATCTTCCGGTCCTTGTCGCCCTCGGCCTTGCGCTTCTCGGCCTGGGCCCGGCTCTTATCCCGCATCTCCATGTACCGCGCGTTCCAGGGAACCTGATCGAGTCCCATAAGCCGGTCGGCGACGTTGAGGGCGATGATCTCGGGAACGAACGACCCGTTCTTGTTGCTCAGCACGACGACCCCCATGTCGTCCCGGGGGAAGAACGTCACGAAGGCGGTGAAGCCGTCGACGTTCCCGCCGTGATGGATCCAGGTATGGCCCCGATACTGGGTGATGATCCAGCCCATGCCGTAGCTCGAAGCGAACATCTCGGGGAATCTCTCGAGCATGCGGAACGAGCCATCCTGGATGACCATCTGGGGCGAGTGGATCTCGGCCAGGCTGGCTTCCGAAATGACCTGCTTGTCCCCCGCCTTGCCCTTGTTGAGATTGAGCAGGACCCATTGGGCCATGTCGAGAACGTTGGAGTTGATGGAGCCGGCCGGTCCCATGGCGTCGATGTCCCGGAACGGGAGCTCGATGATCTTATCCTCCTTCTCCCCGTAGGGAAGCGCGAGGTCCGGCTTCTTCCGGGAATCCCTGATCGATAGGTCGCTGTCCTTCATGCCCAGAGGCTCGAAGATGCGGGAGCGGACGACATCCTCCCAGGTCGAGCCCGTGACCTCTCCGGCGAGGTGGCCCGCCGACATGAACATGAAATTGTTGTACTCGAAGATCGACCGGAAATCGGCCGTGGGTTCCAGGAAGCGCATCCGGTCGAAGAGCTCCTTCCGGGAGAACGAGGACCCGATCCAGGCGAGGTCGTGACGGGCCAGCCCCGATCGATGGCAGAGCAGGTCGCGGGGGGTCATCAGGGCGGCGGCGGATTCGTCCTGGAGCCGGAACGTGGGCAGGTAATCCCTGACCCGTTTGTCCCAGGCCACTTTGCCCTCGTCCACCAGGATCCCCATGGCCGTGGCCGTGAAGGCCTTGGAGGACGAGCCGATGGCGAAGATGGTCCGGGCCGTCACCGGGAGCTTGTTCGGGACGTCCCTGAGGCCATAGCCCTCGGCGAGGACGACCTTGCCGCCTTTAACGACGGCGACGCCCACGCCGGGAACCTTCCATTCGGCCAGCGTCTTATTGACGAACGCGGCGAAGTCCTTGGGGTCGATCCGAGGTTCCTTCTTCGCCGCCACGGCCGGCGACAGCGCGAGCGCGAGCACGGCGAGCAGGGAGAAAAGTCCAGCGAGCCTTCGTTTCATGCGTCTCCTCCTATTGATGTTCGTTCGGCGTATCGAACGTTATTCCTTGACTTGACTTCCTGAGCTCTTCGATCATGGCCTTCACCCGGCCGGCCCCGCGGCGGGCTTGTCCGGCAACCGGGTGAAGACGATGTCCTTGACGCCCGGGGCGAGCGGGACGGACACGGACACGACGTTCCCCTTGACGTCGAAGCCGAACGCGGCCTTGAGCTTCGACGCGGCCGATTCCGTGTTCGAGAGCTCGAAGACGTCGTAATGGTAGTGGGCGGCCGTGTACTCCGTATCCCAGCGTTTCGCCCGAAGGCCTTCGCCGTCCACGGTGACCGTGAGCGTCCCGTAGGCGGGATGGGTGTATTCGCCAGCGTAATCCCCCAGGGGATGGGAGGGCCGGGTGCCTGTCTTCCTGTCCTTGTCCGGCTCCGCCTTCCTCTTCTCGGCCTCGGCCCGCCTCTTGTCCCGCATCTCCTTGTACCGGGCGCTCCAGGGGACCTGATCGAGCCCGAGCAGACGGTCGAAGACGTTGAGGGCGATCATTTCGGGGACCGAAGTCCCGTTGAGGTTGGTCAGGACGACGACGCCGATGCCGTCGCGCGGCAGGAACGTCACCAGGGCCTTGAAGCCGTCGATGGACCCGCCGTGATGAACCCAGGGACGCCCCCGGTAGTGAGACAGGAACCAGCCCATTCCGTAGTCGGTCGTCGTCATCTCGGGGTATTTTTCGAGGACGCGGAACGCGCCTTCCTGGACGACCATCTGGGGCGAGTGGATCTCGGTCAGGCTCGCCTCCGAAATGACCTGTTTGTCCCCGGCCTTGCCTTTATTGAGATTGAGCAGGACCCATTGGGCCATGTCCAGGGCGGTCGAGTTGATGGACCCGGCGGGCCCGATGGAGTCGATGTTCCGGAAAGGCAGCTCGACGACCTTGTCATCCTTCTCCCCATAGGGCATGGCGTGATCCTTCGCCTTCCGGGAGTCCTCCACCGAGAAGTTGCTGCTCATCATGTCCAGAGGCTCGAAGATGCGGGTCCGGACGAGGTCCTCCCACGTCATCCCCGCGACCTCGCCGGCCAGATAGCCCGCCGTCAGGAACATGAAATTGTTGTATTGAAAGAGCGTCCGGAAATCGGCCCGGGGCTCGAGATAGCGCATCCGGTCAAAAAGCTCCTTCCGGGAGAGGTGTGACCCCAACCAGACATAATCGTGCCTGGGCAGACCCGAACGATGGCAGAGCAGGTCCCGGGGCGTCATCCGCTCCGTGGCGAAATCGTCCTGGAGCGCGAACGTGGGCAGATAAGCCCTGACCCGCTTGTCCCAGTCCAGCTTTCCATCGTCCACCATGATCCCTACGGCCGTGGCCGTGAAAGCCTTGGAGGACGAGCCGATGGCGAAGATCGTCCGCGGGGTGACCGGCAGCCCGTTGCCGATATCCCTGAGGCCGTAGCCCTCGGCGAGGATGACCTTCCCCCCCTTGACGACGGCGACCGAGGCCCCCGGGACCTTCCATTCGGCCAGAGTCCTCTGGACGAACGCGGCGAAGTCCTTGGGGTCGATCCGGGGTTCTTTCCTGGCGGCGCCGGCCGGCGTCAGCGCGAGCGCGAGCCCGGCGAGCGCGGCGAGCAGTACGACGGTCCTTCGTTTCACGTATCTCCTCCTGTCGATGTCCGTTCGGGCCCCCGAACGCTAGTCCTTGATCTGCTTCTTGAGCTCTTCGATCATAGCCTTCACCTGGCCGGCTTCCGGCGCGTTGGGCTCGACCTCGAGGAACTTCGTGAAGCAGGCGACGGCCGCCGCGAACTCGCCCTTGCCCACATGGATCAGGCCGGACTGGTAGTGGGGCGATGAGAAGGCGGGGTCGAGCTCGATGGCCTTCGCGAAGGCGGCCAGGGCCTCGTCCAGCCTGCCGGACTTATAGAAGATGATCCCCAGGTTGTAACGGGCCTTGGGGTTCGCGGGATCCAGGGCGATGGCCTTGTCAAAAGCCGCCTGAGACTTATCCCGATCGCCCAAGGCGAAGTATTCCTCCCCCAGGACGAAAAAGGCCTCGATCATTTTCGGATCGAGAATAACGGCGTTCGCCAGGGAGGCAAGGCCCTGCTCCTTCCGGCCGGCGCGGACGGCGCTGAGGCCCAGGTTGAAATGCGCGGCCGCGATCTCCGGATATCGCTGCGTTACTTTTTCGAAACTCGCCGCGGCCTCGGCGTACTTGGCCTCCTTAAAAAAAGCCGTCCCTTCGATAAAGTCCTTGTCCTCGTCGATCTTCGGCGGGATCTTCTCCAGGGTGACGTTCAGGACGTGCTGTCCGCCGAACGTGACCTGAAACGGCTGTTCATAGGGCAGGAAGCCCTCGAGCTCGACGGTCAGCTTGTAGCTTCCCGGAGGGATACCGACCTTGAAGATCTTCCCGTCCTTTCCGGACTTGAACGTGAACTTGTTCCCGCTCGTGAGGTCGGCAAGGATGATGCGGGCGGCCGTCAGGGGATTCCCCTCGCCGTCAACTACGGTACCCTTGATGATCCCTTCCTGGCCCGCGGCTATGGCCGGGAGGAGCAGACCGATGAATGCCAGTACGGCAATGAAGAGGGCGCGGGAGCGCTTGAAGGCTGTCGTCATGGGAATCTCCTTGTCATGGCGTGTCCGGCGGCCGGTCCGAAACGCGGAACGACCGTTCCTTCCAGGCCGAGCTTCCCGGACACGCCATCCGTGATCTCCGCCCGAAGGACGTAATTCCCGGGCTTTATGTCCTTGATCCTGAAAGAGTTTCTGATTCTTCGGTCCCTCTCCGGAGCGGGCGGTACCCGGTCGGCGGGGATACGGGCCAGCGTCTTCCCGCTCTGCATCAGGAAGTATTCGGCCGCGAACCGGCCAAGGCCCGTGGCCGGATCAAGGGACAGGCCGTAGACCTCCAGATAGAGGTTCATTTCATCGCCGGGACCGATACTGGAAGAGGCCCCAGCGAGGCTGATGGCCTCCTCCCCCGCTTTCCCCGCGGCCGGGAGCAGCTCCTCGATCGGCGCCGGCGAAAGGATGAGGTCGCTCAGGGCAAGACCTCCGGAATCGAATTCCGGGACCCGGAACTCCCTGTGCGAGGTCCCCATCTTGCCGCTGTAATTGTCGAGGACGCGGAGATGGAACGTATAGACCGCCGGCTCCAGGTAAAGGGATGCCTGCAGGTCCAGGCTCCGGTCCCCGGAGGCGGCCGTATCCGCCGCCGTCCTCCGGAAATTAATGTCGCGGCTCGTTCCAAAGACAACCCTGCCCAGGGCGTCGCTCACGTTCACCGTAAGATTCAGCGAGACGAGATCGACCCCGTCCGCCTTCTTGACCGGCATCGAGGCGTAAGGGACCTCCACGAGCAGGGGCAGATAGGCTTTTTTCAGGGCGCCCTTGAAGGCGAACGCCTCCCAGCGGAAAGGAACGAGATCATAATCGACCTCGGCCGTGATGACGCCCTTGAGCTTCCCCATGTTGTCGAAGGGGTTCTTCAGCGCTTCCGACAGCAATTCCATGGAGTCGAACTGGAACGTGACGGCGGCCAGGTCGACGGGTTCGCTCCTCCCCCGGTCCGCCCGGAAGCTCCGGTCAAGGACGTAGCTTCCCGTCCCGAACCGGTCGACGAAGACGAATTCCATGTTGTAGGGCAGCTTGGGATTGGGGAGGTTCCAGTACTGCCAGGTTTCCTTCGGCCCCGTGAACGCGGATAGACCCGAGCCCTGTCCGCCGAAGTCCCTCTGGACCTCCTTGGGAGGACCGAGGAGGATGTAGATCCTTCCCCTGTCGGTGCGCCACCCCGCGAGGCCCGAGGTCGAGAAAAGCCTGTTGGCCTGGGCGATGCGCTTGTAGTATTCGAGCTTGACCTCGTTCTCGGGCGTGGCCGGGTCCGGGTCCCTTTTCCTCCAGAAGCTCTCGATGAACTCTCCCCTCTCCTTCTCCGTTCCGAGGAGCAGGAAGACCTCCTTCTCGGCGGAGGTGATGATGTACGGGACGACCTCGTCCAGCCATTGCCGGGAGGCCGCGCTCAGGGGCTCACGCGCCCGGGGCTCCTGCGCCGCCGCGCCGGCCGCGGTAAAGAATAGCAGGGCCAGGACCATGGCCGGTCTATTCGAACGCACCTTTCTCATAACGATACACTATGCCCCTTTTCCCTGATAAGAAAAGGGGGGACCCCCTTCCGGGAGTCCCCCTCGTTCGGCCTTGGCGATCGCTGGATTAGAAATCGATGCGCACGCCGAGCTGGATGAGGCGCGGGTCGCCGGCGACCGTGGGCTCCCCGAAACCGGGAAGACCGTAGTATTCGAAGACCGTGTCGAAATTCGCCCTGTTCGTCAGGTTGTAGAATTCGCCGAAGAGCTGGAGCCGGAGCCGGCTGATGTTGATGAACTTGGAGACCCTGGCGTTCAGCGTCAGACTGTCGAAGCCGCGACGGGAGTTCCGGTGGGCGTCGACGTAGTCCTCAACGACGCTATCGGCGTTGAGGTCATCGGGGTAGATGGCGTTGAAGGGTACCTTGGACCGGTAATAGGCGTATCCGCTCAGCTGGAAGCCCAACGGCAGATCGACGATGCCGGTTATCGCCAGCCGGTGACGGGCGTCCCGATCGGTCGGGCCCCACTGCGTATCCCAGGCGTCCGGATCATAGGAGTGAGGCATCGTCTGTTCGGTCTCGACGTCCGATTCCGACTTCGAAAGGGTGTAGGACGCTTCCAAGGCCCAGCCGTTGGAATAGCGCTTGTTGAGGGTCAGGTAAAGGCCCTTGTAATCGCTGGTTCCGCCGTCCGTGATGAGCCAGACATCGCCTTTGCTCATATTGGGCCGCTCGTAAGAGGTCCCCGGGATGACGGGGTTCTGATTTTCATAGCGGCTCAGACGATAGCCCTTTGTCCAGATCAGGTCGGCCCCGATCGAAAGGTCGGGCATCAGGGCCCGCTCGACGCCTAAAGTGGTCTGGACGCTGTAGGGAGCTATGGCGTCCACTTTGGCCCCGTATTCGCCGACGGACAGCGACCCGGGGATCGTCGGGAAGAAGGGGTTCGGCTGGAAGGGATCGGGGTAGTTGGGGAAGATCATCGTCTTGACGGCGATCTGGTTCATGAAATAGGCCAGAAGCCCGCTGTTCAGCATGGGGTTGGCCGAAAACGTGCCGAATCCTCCACGGATGGCCGTCTTCCCGTCGCCCGTCAGGTCATAGCTGAAGCCGAGGCGCGGATTGAGGTTGCGAATGTCGTTGTTCTTGATGTGCAGGCCCTCGCACATGTAATAATTGTAGCGGAGTCCCAGGTTCAGGGTGAGCCTGGGGAGGGCCTTCCACGTATCCTGGACGAACAAGGCGGTCTCGGAGTACGGGGAATTGAGATTGACGTCCCCGTCGTTGTACAGGAACATCAGCGGATACGTCGAAAAATCGGCCGCGTTGAAGGGAGCGTCCGTGGTGAAGATGAAATAGCCGGGATTGTACTGGTAGATGAAGCCCTTCAGCGGAACGTTCGAATAGTCGAAACCGAGCTTGAGGGTATGGTCTCCCAGAAATACGCTGAAGTTGTCGACGATCTGAGTCCTGTTCTCGATGGTGGTCTGGGGCAAATTCGGGATCTTGCCGAAATTTCCCGATGGCCTGGCGATGTAAAAAACATTGATTTCGGGAACGAGAAGGCTGAAATCGGTGCGGGAGTGGAGGACCCGGAGCTCGTTGATCGTATTGTCCGACGGATAGAAGGTCCAGTTCGCCTGGAAATCGTCGATCTTTCCCTTGTCGGTAAAGGCCAGCTCCTTGGTATTCCGGCCGCCCGGACCCTGGTTCTCGGCGTTCGTCCGGTTCATGGTGTAGCGGAACGTCAGAAGGTTCTTCTCGTTCAGCTGGTAGTTGAACTTCGCGACGAACTGATGGTTCGTCGACGGCTGCTTGATGGTCTCTGTGGGGACGAGGCGCGAGGTGATGGTCGCATAGCTGTTCTGGCTGAGCCCCTCATAGGCCAGGAAGAAATGGGCCTTGTCCTTGACGATGGGCCCGCCGAGGAACGCGGAATAATTATAATGGTCGAAGGGGGTCTTTTCGTACTGGTCCTTGGACAGCTTGTCCCCCTTGTAGCCGTCGTGATTGACGAAGTAGTTCACGGAGTCGAAGGCCTGGTCTCTGTAGAAGAACGAGGCCCGCCCCCGGAACGTGTTCGTGCCGGAGCGGGATATGGCGCTCATGATCATCCCGCTCGAGTTCCCGTATTCCGCCTGGAACTGGTTGGTCAGGACGCGGAATTCCTCGATGGCGTCCGCCGGGACCGTGGCCCGTGTGATGTTGGTGCCCACCCATTCGTTGGAGACGCCGTCGAGGAGGATCTCTTCGTTCCCCCGCGACATCGCGTTCGAACGGCTGCCCTCCTGGACGCCCGCCTTGAGGACGACCAGGGAGGCGAAGTTCCGGTCGAGCAGCGGGATGTCGTCGATCTTCTGCCGGTCGACGACGCTCGAGACCTCGGACTTGGAGACCTCGATGATCGGCGCGGAGGCCGTCACCGTGAGCTCCTCCTCGAGGGTCGAGGGCTTCAGGGTGAAGTTGACCGTCAGCCGGGCGCCCACGCTGAAGGCCATGCCGGTGTTCTTCTGGGCGGCGAAGCCGGCCAGCTTCACCTCGACTTCGTAGGTCCCCGGCTGGATGCCGGAGACGGCATAGGAGCCGTTGGCCCGGCTCACGGCGCTGTAAAGATAGCCCGTCTCCTGGTTCCGGATGGCGATCGCGGCGCCGGGCAGGGCGTTGCCCTGCTCGTCCATGACCGTGCCTTCCAGAATGACCTGAGTCGCTTGTGGGAACGCGCCCATAGCCATCGCGAGGACGGCCACGGCGCAGAGGGCCAGCGACAGGAACCCCCTCTTCGTCTCAGCTTTCTTGTTCATGAAATAACCCTCCTTATGATTCATCCCTGCTGATTCCCGCAGGAAGCATCGGCCTTATTTCCTGGGCCAGCTTGATGACTTCTTTGGCGAAGCGCTTCTCGGCTTCCTTGAGCGAGTACTGAACCGTCGAGACGTCGAAGGAAACCGCGCCGCGGACGACCCCCTCGCTGTTGAGGAAAGGCGCGCCGATGCAGATCAATCCGACGGTGTATTCTTGATTATTGATGGAATATCCCCTCTCCCGCGTCTTCCGGAGATCGTCGAGCACGGCGGCCCGGCTGGTCAGCGAAAAGGGCGTCCGGGGGGTGAAGATCAGGCCATCGAGAATGCGATCCCGCGCGCCGTCAGGAAGCCACGATAGGCAGGCTTTGCCCACCGCGGTGCAATGAAGGTGGGGGGTCGTGACCGGCATCTTGAACACCAGGGTGTCCTTGGCCTCTCTCCGGTAGAGGTTGACGAACCGTCCGCCCTCGACGATGCCCGAGTCGATCGATACATTGTACTTGGCGAAGGACTCGTCGATGAGCGGCTTGATGATCTGGAGCATGTCGAAGCTCTGGATGACGTTGTTGCTGAAGACCAAGGCCATCGGACCGAGCTCGATGAGTTTCGATCTGGGGTCTTTCTTCAGATAGCCAAGCCGGATGAAGGTCTCCACGAATCGAAAGGCCGAGGTCATATTGATGCGCGTTTTGAGCGTGATGTCCTTCAGGCTCAGGCTCTTGGTCTCGGGGGTGAAAAGGCTGAGGACCCGCACCCCCTTTTCAAGAACTTTGGAAAAGTAGAGATCCTCCCGTCCCGCGGCGACCCCCTTTGGATTCGTATGAATCTCTTTCACGTTTTCTATATTAGTAACCTGATTCCGAATATTTTTATATCGCAGGGCCCCGCCCGTTGTCAAGCAGATTGTTCGGCCGCATGCCGTCGAATCCTTCCTCTGCGGCAGCAACGAGGTCTCCGCCCCGGCGGGAACGACCCTCCCTTAGTACCTGTGGACCCGGCCGTCGACGATGACGATCTCGGGGTTCCCCAGGACATCGAACGACTTGAGCGGATCGCCGCTGACGACCTGGATGTCGGCCAGCTTCCCAGCCTCGATGGTCCCGATCTCGCCGGCATGGCCGAGGATGATGCTCCCGTTCTTCGTGGCCGTGACGAGCGTTTCCATCGGGCTCACGCCGAGCTCGACGAACTCCTTCAATTCGCCGAAATAGGCGGCGGGATAGTGCTTCGCGTCGATGACGTAGTCGGTCCCGATGCCCATGAAGATCTTGCGCTTCCGGGCCTCCTGGAACAGGGTTTCGTGCATGCCCCAGGTCCAATGGCGCTCCTCGACGAGACGCCGCGGCGTGATGCCCAACTTGTAGAGGTCGTGATAGACGGCCATCGTCGGGACGCAGTACACGCCCTTCTTGGCCATCAGGTCGAGGACGTCGATCTCCATCTCGTTCAGGTGCTCGATGCACTGGACTCCGCCTTCGACGGCGATGCGCGTCATCGTCGTCGGCGTCGTGTCGGAGGCGCCGCCGCCGTGGGCGGTGATCCGCATGCCAAGGGTCTTGGCCTCGTCGGCCGCGGCCGAAACTTCTTCGAGGGTGAACGTCGGCGAGACCTTGATGTGGTCGAAGCCCTCCTTGCTCATCAGGCGGACGGCTTTGCGCCATTCCCAGGGTCCGTCGGCGGTCGCAACTCCCTTGAGCCCGTCGCCGTGTCCGCCGGTCACGGTGATGAGGTCCCCGCACGGGAACAGCCGGATGGAGTCGACGTAGCCTGCCCGCTCGGACCTCATCAGGGCCTTCAGGGAGGGTACGTTCGAGCCCACGTCGCGGACGGACGTGACGCCGCTCCGGAGATAGCCGTTCATGACGTGTAGGGCGCGGAGCGTCATCGACGCGTCGTCATCGGTGAGCTCCTCGATATCGCTGGTCGGGTAGGTCGTGTGGATATGGCAGTCGATGAAGCCGGGCAGGACGAACTTGCCGCGGACATCGATCCGCTCCGCCGCGGCGGGCACCGGAACCGCCGCCGCCGGGCCGGCCTTCAGGATCTTCCGCCCCTGGATGAGGACGACGGCATCGGGCACGGGCGCCCCGCCGTTCCCGTCGATGAGCGTGCCGCCCGTCAGGGCGATGACGGCGGGTTCCTTCTTTTGCTGTTTCTCCTGGGTTTGGGCCATCGCCCCGCCCGCGACGACGAGGGCGATCCCCAGGGCCAATGCCGGACGGTGAAATCTCATGGTGCTCTCCTCCTTCGAAGTGGCGCACGGGATAGGTCCCCGCGGCCTCAGCCCATATTCATATTTCTGAAACGCAATGTCAAGTTTTTCGTTTGGGCCCTTGCCGCGGTCCCCGCCGAACAAAGCGAGGATCGACTTCAGATGATGGGCCAGGCGTGAGGGAAGAAGATCTTCTCGTAGAGGGCCAGGGCGTAGCTGTCGGTCATGCCGGCGATGAAATCGGCCGCCCGGACCTCGACCGGGTCCCCCGGGGGATAGGGCTTGATGTGATCGTCGGGCCGTTCCAGGACCCGGACGTAGAGGTCCCGGATGATCTTTTCTGTCTTGGCCAGCTCTTCGCGGGCCTCGGCGCTGAAATAGACCCTCTCGTAAAGGAAATCGCGGAGCTCCTTGACGGCCTTCATGATCCGCTCGCTCATGGCGATCCGTTCGAGGCGCTCGGCGAGGCTCGCTTCGACGACGTCCATGACCATCCGGTCGATCCGGGTCGCGTGCCACTTGCCGAAGGTCCGGATCAGATGCGCCGGCACGTCCTCGTCGCGGATGATGCCCGCGCGGGTCGCGTCATCGATGTCGTGATTGACGTAGGCGATGACGTCGGAGACGCGGACGATCTGCCCCTCCAGGGTTTCGGGCATGTCCGCGGCATCGTCGTCGAGGATCTCCCCCCTCCCCTTGGAATGATGGTGGATGCCGTCCCGGACCTCGAACGTCAGGTTCAGGCCCTTGCCCTCGTACTCGAGCTTGTCCACGACGCGCAGGCTCTGCTCGGAGTGATGGAACCCGCCGGCGAGAAGCTTGTTCAGCGTGGCTTCGCCGGCATGGCCGAAGGGCGTATGCCCGAGGTCGTGCCCGAGGGCGATGGCTTCGGTCAGGTCCTCGTTCAGGCGAAGGGCCCGGGCTACGGTCCGGGCGATCTGGGACACCTCGAGGGTGTGCGTCAGACGCGTCCTGTAGTGGTCCCCGAAGGGCGAGAGGAAGACCTGGGTCTTGTGCTTGAGGCGCCGGAAGGACTTGGAATGGATGATCCGGTCGCGGTCCCGCTGGAAATCGGTCCGGATGGGATGCTGGGATTCGGGGCGGGACCGGCCTTTGGAGTCCCGGCTCAGGCAGGCCCGGGGCGACAGGACCTTCTGTTCGGCGGCCTGGATGTCCTCCCGGATGCTCATGGGTCCTTGTCGTCCTGGATGGCCGGGATTATAGCACAGAAATGCTATATAATGTCCCCGCCATGATCGCCGTCAATGTCGCCCGCGTCCTGGAAGATCTTCCGGCCGGCGTCGAGCTCATCGCCGCGGCCAAGAGCCAGCCCGCCGACAGGGTCCTCGAAGCCGTCGCCGCCGGGGTCCGTATCATCGGAGAGAACTATGTCCAGGACGCCGTCGCGCACTTCGCCGCGGTCGGGAGCCGGGCCCGCTGGCACTTCATCGGCCGCCTGCAAAGGAACAAGGCGAAGAAGGCGGCGGAGATCTTCGACATGATCGAGACCGTGGATTCCCCGGAGCTCGGCGCCGAGCTCGATAAGAGGTGCGCGGCGCTGGGAAAGATCCTTCCCGTCCTCATCGAGATCAACAGCGGACGCGAGCCCCAGAAGGCGGGAACCCTCCCCGAACGGGCCGAAGGGCTGGCCCGGGAGCTCGCGGCCTTCGGGACCCTGCGCGTAGAAGGGCTGATGACGATGGGACCTTTCGAAGGCGACCCGGAGGACGCCCGTCCCTACTTCCGCGAGACGCGGGCCGTGTTCGACGCGCTCAGGGCCCTCGCCATCCCCGGCGTCTCGATGATCCGCCTCTCCATGGGGATGACCAACTCCTACCGCGTGGCCCTCGAAGAGGGCGCCACGATGGTCCGGATAGGCACGAAGATCTTCGGCCCCCGCGGCTAGCCCTCAGGCCGGGCGGCGGGAATCAGCGGCCGTTCTCCGGCTCTTCCCCTTCCCTGCCGTTCGCCGCGGTCGCCTCCGCTTCCACGAGCAGGGGCTCCGGTTCGAGGCCGCGCTGCTGCCTGAGGTCCTCGATCTGGCGGAGGGGCCGTTCGAGCTGGTTCCGGCGCGTCGCCGTAAGGCCCTGGAATTCGCTCTGGGCCTCGTCCAGCCTCTTCCCCATCTTCTCCATCGACCGGACGAACAGGCCCCATTGTTTATTGAACGTCCCCATGAGCTTCATCATGCTTCCGGCCGTCTCCTCCATCTTGAAGTTGTCCATCGCCTGGCGGATGATGGCCAGGATGGCGTACAGGGTGAACGGCGAGCAGAGGATGACCTTGTTCCGGAGAGCCTCGTCGATGAGCGAACGGTCGTTCTCATTGATGAAGGCATAGACCTGTTCGTTGGGGATGAAGACGAGGACGTAGTCCAGCGTGTTCTCCTCGGGATTGATGTAATCGCGGGTCGTGACCTCCTTGATCCGGGCCTTCACGTCCCTCAGGAACTGGACTTTCAGGGCCTCCCGGCCCGCGTCGCGATCGCACTCCAGGAAGCGGACATAGTTGTCCAGCGGGAACTTGACGTCCATGTTGACCTTCCGGCCCTGGGGCAGGGGGAAGGTGTAATCCGGGCGGCCGGCGGCGGTCTCGAGGGTCTTCTGCTTCAGGTAGTTGACGCCCTCGATGAATCCCGACAGCCGGAGAACGTCCTCGGCCATCCGCTCGCCCCACTGGCCGCGGGCCCGGGTGCTCGACAGGGCCTGGCGGAGCTGGTGGGCCGTCTCTTGGAGCAGGGCCGTCTGTTCGGCCGCGTTCTTCAGCTGGCTGGCCACCTGGCCGAACTTCTGCTCCCGGTCCTTCTCAAGGCTCTGCATCAGGTCCTCGACCTTCCGGAGGTCGGTCTTCATGCCCTCGAGGCTCTGGTCGATGAGCTGTTTCTTGCCCTCGAGCTCCTTTTCCCCAAGGTGCGATTGCCGGATCAGGGTCTCGTTGGCCAGCTTCAGAAACTCGTCGGTGTTGCTTTTCAGGGCTTCGAGGGACAGGGCGCCGAACGAATCCCGGACGCGCCCCATCAGGACATCGAGGTCCTTCACCTTCTCGGTCTCCGCCTGATCGACGAGCTCGCGGGCCAGGGCCCCGGCCTCGCGTTTCCGGATGAGATGGATGACCAGGAACAGGCCCACGCCGAAGACGGCGCCCGCGACGAATGCCAGGATGGGGTTCATCGTCGTCCTCCCTTCGCGTCATTCCCGGGAATGCGGCCGCCGAGCGGCACGAAGACGGACCGTCCGTCCTTTCTGACCGTCATGCCCAGCCCTGAAATATCCAGGACCTCGAGCCCTCCGAGGATATCCCCGACCCGAACGGTCCGGCCCGGTCCGGGGAGCCCGCCGACGACGGCGAGAGAGCCGCCCCCGCCGACCGATAGCAGGACGCCGGAGAGCACGGCGTTCCGCGCGCCCTCCGTTCGTGGAGGAACCTGAGGCGCCGCCGCCTGTGCGGCCGCCTCAGCCGGAGGCTCCGCGAGATACGTAACGAGGGCGCCCGCGAGGCCCGAGGCGGAAGTCGCCGGCGCCGGGAACAGGTCAGCGGCGGGCCATTCGGTCACACCTTCGACCGCCTTCCAGAATGCCTGGTCGAGCTCCGTGGCGAAGCCGTCGGCGTTCGCCGGCCGGGAATTGAACAGGCCTACCCAGGACAATCCGTTCGAGGCGCGGACGATGATCGAGGTCGTCCCCGGAAGGGACCCGGTGTGCCACCAATTGGCGTCGCTGCCGACGGGCCGCACGGACCAACCCAGCCCGTAATATGAGGAAGCGGACTCCCAGTCCGGCAGGTTCGGCCTCGCGGTCATGTCCTGAAGCGTCGATGCGCCCAGGATATCGGCGCGCCCGGGGCGCCCGTCGCAGACGGCCAGGAACAACAGCAGGTCCGCGGCCGATGCCAGCCAGGCGCCGTGGGAGTCCATGGCCTCGAGATAGAAGCCCCCATACGGCCACGGCACGGGCTCTTCGTCGCCCGGGAAGACCGAAGCGGCCAGCGGGGCTCCGATATGATCATAATAACGGACCTCTCCGTCGGCCCTGTTCGCAAGGCGGGTCCGGCCCAGGCGCATCCCGGTGATCCCGGCCGCCTCGAGGACGAGCTCCTTCATGGCCTCGAAGTAGGTCTTGCCGGTGATCTTTTCGACGACCCGGCCCAGAATGCAATAGCCGAAGTTCGAATATGCGTATCGGGCCCCCGGGGCGAAATCCAGGCGCCGGCCCGTCATATAGCGGATGATATCCGAGGCCGTGGACGGCCCGGACTTGCCCAGGGCCTTCGCGATCTCCTCCGACCGGAACATGGGATCGAAGCTCGCATCCCGGTCCCAGCCGCCGGCGTGCTCGAGAAGGTGGCGGACCGTCACCTCGAGAAGCCGGGGATCCATGGCCGTTCCGGGAGGCGGCGCCGGGACGAGGTACTTGCGGAAGACCTTGTCCTCCAGGCCGATCCTCCCCTGCTCGCGGAGCCGGAGCACGGCCGCGGCGGTCAGGGGCTTGGAGAGGCTGGCGATCCTGAACAGCGACGACGCGGTCACGGGAGCTCCGCTATCCGTGTCGGCCTTGCCGTATCCCTTGATAAAGACGAGCCGATCGTCCTTGACCACGGCCACCGCCCCGCCCGGAACGCCCCACCGGGCCATCAGGTCGGGGATGAGCGCGTCGAAGCTCTCCTCGGGAGATGTCGTCTCCGCCTCCGGGGATTCCTGGCAGGATGGATACGACAGGAAGAGACAGAGGGCGATGATCTGGAACAGGACCACAGGTCGCATGCGCATAGCGAGCTCCTCGGGAACGGGCGGCCGATCCTATTGACAATTCCGGCCGCGCATCATATTATACCGCCGTCCGCGAGAGATGGCCAAACCGAAATCGATCGAGCTTCCCGCCACGATCAGTCAGGCGATCTACGATCATTTGAAGAAGGCCATCGTCCGCGGCGATCTCAAGCCGGGCCAGCGGGTCCAGGAAAAGGAGATCGCCGCCCTCTTCCAGGTCAGCTCCACGCCCGTCCGCGAGGCCTTCTTCCGCCTCGCCGCCGAGAAGTTCCTTGTGACCACCGCCCGCCGGGAGGTCCTCGTCCAGGGGACCTCGGATGCCCAGGTCCGAGAGCTCTACGAGGTCGTCCGGGCCCTGGACGGCCACGCGATGAAAAAGGTCGTCGGGGACCTCACGGAGCACGAGCTCGAGAAGCTCAGGCTGATGACCGCCAAGCTCGGCGAATATTACGAGGCCGGGGACCATGAGCGGTATCTCGAGCAGAACCTGAAGATCCATGACCGGCTGTGGCAGGCCTGCGGGAACAAGTATCTTTACGCCGCCCTGACCCAGCTCATGGAGAAGATCGCGATCTACAGGAAACACTGCGATTTCTTCCCCTTCTCCGACCTCAAGGCCATGGAGAAATCCTACAAGGACCACCTCTTCATTCAGGAGTGCCTCGAGGGGCGGGACCTGAACGGACTGGAGAAGGTCATCGAGACCCACTGGGGCGAGGAGTTCATCAAGCCCCTCGATTCCCGGGCCAAAGAGCCCGACGTCGAGACGCCGTAATCCCCATCCCCTATTCCCGGCCGGACGCCGGGATGCCGGAAGCCGGGCTAAAAAAAGGCCGGCGCCCGGTTTCCCGGGCGCCGGCGCAACCTTGCGTATCTCGATCCCGAGGAAGGTCCTCAGAACCGGTAAATGATTCCGAGCTGGATATAGCGGGGGCTCATGATGCCGTAGACCCGCTGGCCGGCGGCGGTCTTGAACCAATCCCAATTCGTCAGGTTACCGATGCTCGTCGTCTGGTTGTTGTTGAAGACGTTGTAGACATCGACCTGGAATCCGAGCTGGCCCCTCCAGATGTTGAAGGCCTTCTCGATCCTGACGTCCAGCAGGTGCTGGTCGGGGAGCATGTAGGTGCCGCGCTGCTCGGCGTTGATGGTGACGGCGCCCTGCCAGAGCTCGCCGAGCCCGGCTTCATAGGTCCGGATCGCACGGGTGTAAGGGATGCCCGAGCCGAACTGATAATAGGCGCCGATGTTGATCCCGAGCGGGGCCTGGTAGGAAGCCTGGACCTTGACGAGGTGTTCCCTCTGGTAGTCCAGCCGCCCATAGGCGTTGATCATGATGTTGGGATCGTCGTAATAGCCGCTGTAAGCGCCGCTCTGGTCCCTGGACGTGTTCAGGAGGCCCTCACCCCTGGACCAGACGTAGCTCGTCTGCATGGCCCAGTTGTGGGACATCCTCTTGTTCAGCTTGAGCTCGAGGGCGCGGTACTTGCGGGCGGTGCCGGGGATGTTCGTATAAACGAAGCTCGTGTCCCCGAAATCGGGGTCCTGCTCATAGAAGGTGACGGTGTTGCCCGTGAACGGATCGGTCCCGGTAACGGGGTGGTAGCCGGTCCAGACGAGCTCGCCCGTCGTGCGGAGCTTTTCGAGGTCGAGGTGGGCGGCGTCGACGTCGTCGATGATGTTCTTTTCCCACTTGGCGATGACGGTCGCGGAGAACGTCAGGTCTTCGATGAGCTCCCGCTCCACGCCGAAGTTGATCTCATCGGCGTAGGGGGCCTTGACGTTGCTGTCGACGAAGTTGAGGGCCGGGGTCCACGGCGCCGTGGTGTAGTTGATGCTCCAATCCGGATTGAGATTGGCCCAGAAGGAGGTCCGGCCGTTGGGATTGGCGTTGTAGTAGAGGAGCATGATGAGCGGGGCATAGTACCGGCCGTAGTTGGCGCGGAGGACGGTCTTGCCGTTGCCGAACGGGTCAAAGCTCAGGCCGAGGCGGGGCGAGAACGTGTTGAAGGTCATGGCCTTCAGCCGCTTCTCGTTGACCCACTGGTCCGTGCCCTTCTTCTTCTGCGGAGGATAGGCGCCCTGGGCATAGTCGTAGCGGACGCCGATGTTGAGGGTCAGGTTCCGGGTCGGGGCCCAGGTGTCCTGGGCGAAGATGCCGGATTGGATCAGCTCGTTCTTGATGTTCTGTTCCTCGCCGACCCAGGCCCACAGCGGAACGCCTTCCCAGAGCTGAACGTCAACGGCCTTGAATCCCGCGGGGAAGACGTTGGCGAAATGAGAATCGGGATAATACTGGCTTTCGGTCCTGTCCGAGGCGAGCTCGACATTGATGCCGGCCTTGAACTCGTGGCTCCCGGCCAGATCGTCGACGAAGTAGGTGATGTCGCTGTTCGCCTGGACCCGCTTGCGGAAATACCGCCAGTCGGACCCGTAGCCGCCGCGGACGACGCCGTCGGTCAGCTCGACGTAGGGAGGCAGGCTGTTACGGGCCAGAATGTACTGGTGCAGGGAGTAGTAGGAACCCTTCAGGTTGAAGAAGAGGTTGCCGCTGAGGGTCTTGGTCCACTGGAGGGTGCCCAGCCAGACGGCCGAGTCTTCCTTGGCGTTGGCGTCGACGACCGTCCAACGACTGGCGTTCCGGTGGTCCCAATAATATTGACGGAAGTATCCGGACCCGACGATGCGGGAGGTCTTGTTGGGCTGGAAGGTGAGCTTGACGAACGGGGCGTAGGTATCCTGCTGGGTGGGAACGCTCTCGGGCCAGGCGCCGCCGATGGCCTCGGGGGCCGGGAAGCCCTGGATGTAAGAGGAGTTCTTGTCGACATCGAAGCTGGCGAAGAACCAGAGCTTGTCCTTCTGGATGGGTCCGCCGAGCGAGAAGCCGGGGAGGTACTGGCTCTTGAAGCCTACGAACGCGCCCTCGAGAGCGGTGCCCTTGGTGTTATCGGATTGGAGGCTCTTGTCCCGGAAGTAGAAGTTCACGCCGCCGCTGAAGCTGTTGCCGCCGGCCTTGGTGATGACCTGGACCAGGGCACCCTTGACGGCGCCGTATTCGGCCTTCTGGTTGCTGGTCTCGATCTCGACCTCGTCAATGGCGTTCCAGGGGACCGTCTGGTACGGGTCGCCCGTCACCGGGTCCTGCATCTTGACGCCGTCGACGACGAAGTCATTGGACCGGGCGTCGCTGCCGTGCGAGGTGCGCGAGAACATGCCCGGGGCCGCGTTGAAGATGGCCGACAGGTCGCGGGCCAGGGGCAGGCTCGTGATGAGGTCCTTGGTGAACGTCGTGCCCGTCTGGGTCTTCTGGAGGTCGACCGTCGGGGACTGCCCGACGACCGTCAGGGTATTCTCGAGGGCGCCCTGTTCGAGGGCGATGTCCAGCGTCGTCGTATGGGTGGCGCTGACGAGAATGCCCTCGCGGATGACGCCCTTGAATCCCTGGAGCTCGAAGGTCACCTTGTAGGTGCCCGAGGGCAGGTTGAAGAAGATGAAGAGGCCCCGCTCGTTCGTCATGGACGACATCTGGGGCAGGATGAGGGCGGGGCTGCTGATCGTCACGTTGACGCCGGGCAGGGGCCCGTTCTCGCTGTCGGAAACGGTGCCCGTCAGCTTCCCGGTGGGGATGGACTGGGCGGACGCCGTGCCGACGGCAAGCGCGATGATGAGCAGGAAGAGAAACGTTTTTCTGATCTGCATGAGTTATCTCCTTTCTTAAGTTGAAACCAAAAGGACGTTCGGATGCCGCAATACGGGAACCGCGATATCACCCCCTTTGGTGTAATCACCCATTCTCTGAGATCTCCGCGAATTCCTCCCCCCAATGGGAGGATATGATCGATTCGAGCGAGGCCCTGTCGCCCCGTCGAACGGCATTCAGGATCCCGACGTGGTCCGCGTAGGACTTGTCCAGCGCCTTCTTGTCGGCAAAGGGAGAAAATCCGTTCGATTTCCGATAGATGGCGATCTTTTCCATCAGCTGGGTGAGGGTCTCGTGGAGGGACGCGTTGCCGTGGGTCCGCCAGAGCCAGTCGTGGATCCTCAGGTTCTGTTCGAGGTAACGCTGATGGTCGTTGGCCTCGTAGAATTCCCCGAGCTTCCGGGTCATCGCCTCGATCGTCCGGACGTCCGCTTCTCCGAGGGCCCCGGCGAGCTTCTTCATGGCGTAGAGGTCGAGGGCCCGAACGACCTCGTAGAGCTCCCGGACCTCTTCGCTCGAAGCCCCCTGGACGAGGACCTCTTTGCGGGCGTTGATCGCGAGGTATCTTTCGGCCGCGAGCCGGAAGAAGGCCTCGCGGACGGGCGTGGAGCTCACGTTGAACAGCGCGGCGATGTCCTTTTCCTGGACCCGCTGTCCCGGCTTCAGCTCTCCGCCGACGATGGCCTTCTTTAAATGAAGATAGATGGTTTCGCTGATCGTCCGCGGGAGCTCGAGGGTCTTTTCTCTTGCGTTCATGGTAAACGATATATCTTATATTCTATAAATTATAAGATGTCAAGCCTCGGCTTGCCGGGACCGGGCATTCCCTTCATAATATTCAGCTTACCGCCCCTGCAGCCTCCGAACCCTCCCCCGCCGCCGGGAACGGACGGCGAATCGCCGTTTGACTTGAGCGGGCCGCCTGTCCTATAGTGGTTCCAATGAGCTCTCCTGCGACCGCTAGGACGGAAGGTCCGGCCCCCCGGGTCCTCCCGCTCGAAGATATTCCCGACATCACCGTATCCAAGGAGGTTTCACGATGAGTCCCGTTATCAACTATTCCGGGATCCCGGCGAAAGAGCCCGGGCGGAGGATGTTCCTGAAGCAATCCGCCGCGGCCCTGTTCCTGATGGACCCCGCCCTCGGACATCTCTTCGCGGAGGATTTCGACCTGCCGACCTCGTCTCCCGCTTCTTATGGGAGCATGTACGTTATGGAGAGCGCTCCGGGGCCCGAAACCGTCATCAACGGGAAGCGCTGCGTCTACTTCGGCGGCACGGGCTATTTCGCCCTGCACGGCAACCCCGAGGTCATCGACGCCGGCATCGCCGCCTATCGCAAGTTCGGCGTCCACAGCGCGACGTCCAGGACCGGCTTCGGCCACAACCCGGTCATCATCGCCCTGGAGAAGAAGATCGCCGAGTACTACGGCACGGAGGATGCGCTTCACTTCGTCTCCGGATACCTCGACAACCTGTTCCTCGTCCAGGCGTTCCGGGACAAGGTCGACGCCGTCTTCATCGACGAGACGTCGCATTTCAGCATCAAGGACGCGGTCTATTCCGCCCACCGGCCCGTTTTCATGTTCCGTCACCGCGATCCCGAGGACCTTGCGGCCCAGCTCAAGGCCAACCTCAAACCCGGCCAGGTTCCGCTGGTCATGACCGACGGCATCTTCCCGACCTTCGGCGTCATCGCCCCCGTGCCCGATTATGTCAGGATCCTCGAGCCCTACAAGGGCCTCCTCTGCATCGACGACTCCCATGCCGTCGGCGTCCTCGGTCCAAAAGGCCGGGGCACCTACGACCACTTCGGGATCTCCTCGGACCGCTGCTTCTTCGCCGGAACGATGAGCAAGGCCTTCGGGGGCCACGGCGGCTTCATCCCCGGCAGCAAGGCTTTCATCGACCACATCAAGGCCACGTGCGGCGCCTACCCGGGCGCCACGCCGAGCCCGACTCCGGCCGCGGCCTCCTCCCTCGCCGGGATGGAGATCGTGATGCGCGAGCCCCAGCGGCGGGAGCGGCTGAGGCGGAACGTGAAGATGGCCAAGGACGGGATGCGGAATCTCGGATTCGAGATGAACGACAATCCCGTGCCCATCGTGACCTGGGTCCTGAAGTCCGCCGAGGACATGAAGAAGATCCAGAAGGAGCTCATCGACCGCGGCGTCGCCGTCGCCTACATGAAGTACGTCGGCGCTCCGGCCGGAGGGGTCCTGAGGGCCTCCATCTTCTCGGAGCACACCCCCGAGCACATCAACCGGCTTCTCGACGAGATGAAGAGGCTGGCCTGACGCCGGACGGAAAGGACCCGATATGAAAAAGCTCATCCTGTTCACCCTGATCCTCGCCCTTTTCGCGGGCATCCTGGCCGCCGAGGCGCCGTTCGACCCCCAAGCCGTCGACGCCCTCGTCGCCGCCGAGGTCAAGGCCCGCGGCCTCGTGGGCATCACGCTGGCCGTGGCCCGGGACGGGAAGATCGTTCTCTCCCGCGGCTACGGGCTGGCGTCTCTCGCCGACCGCCGGCCGGTCACCGAGGAGACGATGTTCGCCATCGGCTCCGTTACCAAGCAGTTCACCTGCGCCTGCATCCTTCTCCTCGCGGAGGACGGGAAGCTCTCCCCTCAGGACAAGGTCGCCAAGTATTATCCGGACCTGACGAAGGCGGACGAGATCACGATCCTTGACCTGATGAACCACGTTTCCGGATATCCGGATTATTATCCCCTCGACTTCGTCGACCGGCGGCTGGCGACCCCCCGGCCCGTCGACGAGGTCATCCGTCTCTACGGAACGGGCAAGCTCGATTTCGAGCCGGGCACCCGCTATTCCTATTCGAACACCGGGTACGACATCCTCGGCCGCATCGTCGAGAAGGTCTCCGGCCTGCCCTACGGCGAGTTCCTCTCCCGCCGCATCCTGAAACCGCTCGGCATGGAGAATACGACATACGAGCCCGACACCGCGGGCGTACGATTCGCCCAGGGCTATTCTTCCTTCGCCCTGAGCGGGCCCGAGCCTGCGCTTCCCGAAGGCAAAGGCTGGGTCTCCGCCGCGGGCGCTATCTACGCGACGGCCTCGGACCTCGTCCGCTGGGACCTCGCCCTGATGTCGGGGAAGGTCCTCAAGCCCGAGTCTTACAAGCTGATGACGTCGCCTCGAAAGCTCTTAGATGGCCGCATGTCCAATTACGGCTGCGGGCTCTCGGTCGGCGACCGGGCGGGCACGGCCGTCCTGGGCCATAACGGCGCCGTCGCCGGCTTCCTCGCCTACAACACGATGGTCCCCGCCACCGGAACCGGCGTCGCCCTCATCTCCAACTTCGACGCGTCGGGCGACGCGAGCGCGGTCTTCCGGAAGGTCCTCCAGCCTCTCCTCCCCCCCGTTCCGCCGGCCCCGCCGGTGACCGAGGCGAAGAAGGAAACGGCCCCCCGGGTCGATACCGGCGTCCCCAAAATCGCCGGACGTCCCGCCGCCGAAGAGGCGCGCGTCCTCTTCCTCAGGCTCCAGTCGGGCAAGGTGGACCGCTCGGTCTTCAGCGCGGACTTCAACGAATTCCTGACCGACGCGAAGATCCAGGGCGCGGCCGGTCGCCTGGCCCCGTTCGGGGCGCCGACGGCGGCCGTTCTGGAATCGGCGAACGAGCGCGGCGGGATGGAAATCACGAACGTGCGGTTGACCTTCGCTTCGGGCTCCCTCCGGGCCCTCATGTACCGGATGCCCGACGGCGAGGTCCAGCAATACTTTCTATATAAGGATTGAATCCGCCTCCGCGGGCGCTGCCCGCGGCACCTCTAAACCCGAAGAGGGCCGGCTCCGCCGGCCCTCTTCCTCCCTTCCCGGTCCTCAGCCCTTCCTGTTCTTGGCCAGGAAGTAATCGTATCCGGCGCGGGCGATGAGCCCCATCTTGTGCTTCAGCTCGTAGTGAATCTCGTTGAGGTCGTTCCCCCAGACGCAGATGACGAGATGGCCCGCCCCGTCGGGCAGCCAGATGACGGCGGAGTCCAGGAGGACCGAATCCTCGCCGTCCTTGGAAAGGCTTCCGCCCTTTCGGGCGATCTCGGTGGCAAACGGCAGATAGCGCAGGATGAGCTCCGCGCCCGTGTGCGATTTCATGGTCTCGAGGACCTGATCGCTCGTCGCCCGGTCCACGATCTCGCCCTTGACGCACTTCTCGAGGAGGCGCCCGATATCGGAGGGCGTCGACGTGTTGTGCGTCGAGCCCTCGAAGGCCTTCCGGCGGGCCAGCCGCTCCGGGTCCTTCCACACGGATTCGGGGAGCTGGCCGACCTCCGCCGGGGTCATCCGGCTCGTCGGATCGAGCCCGATATAGCCCAGGATGAGCCCGCGCGTATCCACGTCGATGGTTGTGTCCTTGAGCCCGAGCTCGCTCATATAGGCGGCGATGGCCGGCTGGGAGACCAGGTCATAGAGGATGTCGGTCGCCGTGTTGTCGGAGCGGGCCATCATCAGGAGCTGAAGGTCCTGAATGGAGATGTTCAGTCCGGGCTTCATCGAGGACATCAGGCCGCTGCCGAGGGTGATCATCTTCTGTTCGAAATTGATCCGGTCGTCGAGGGAGATCTTGCCCTGATGGATCTGCTTGTACAGAGTGACGAGCACGGGGATCTTGAAGACGCTGGCCAGCTGGAATCTCCGGTTCTCGTTGAGGCCGACGGTCTCCCCCGACTCCACATGCTTCATGTAGACGCCGACGACGCCCTTGATGGATGCGGCGCCCGCCTGAACCGCGGACTCGAGCTCGGCTTTGGTCTTCGGTGCCTTGAACTGGAATTCCTGACCGTAGGACATTCCCGCGGCGAGCAGAATCGCCGCCAAGGCGGCAGAAAGGGACCTTTTGGACATGATCTCACTCCTTCCGAGATGTATCGGGGGTCCGGGGGCCGTCCCGAGGGCGATACCTTAGTCCAATCCGGCCTCTATATCAAGACCCCTTCGTTCCAGCCGAGCTTGACGAGCTCGATCCGGTCCTCGCCGCTCACGCCGAGATGATGCCGCGTGTCGGCGAGGAAGATGTGATGGGGCGGCGGCGCCATCGGCCGGTCCTCGCCGAAGAATTCCCGGCGGCGGGCCAGGAGCACCCGGAGCGCGGTCGCGTCGGCCGCCACGGGATCCCGGCTGACGATGAGCCCTTTGTATTCCCAGACATATTCCTTCGTGTAGCCCTGAGGACCGACGTTGTGGAACTGCGGCGTCAGCATCACCTGGACGTTGAGCCGCGTTTTGCCTTTGACCTCGGGCAAAAACCAGATCTTGGCCAGGTCCGCGCACGTGTCGTCGTGCCAGGCCGATGGCTTGGGCGTGAACATGATGTAGTTCTTGAGGAGGCTCCCCATGCCCGCCCAGTGGTGGGCCCTGGCCGGCCGGGCATTGATCAGGGCCGTCGCCTGCTGGAAAACCGGATTGTTCCGGACGCCGCGGTCGTCGATGGAGATCCGGGACTCCGCGACTCCGGCATCCATGATCCGGCGCTTGAGGGCCTGTTCGACCTGGGAGGTCGTCGAAATGTACTTCCAGGCATTGGTCTTGATCCCCACCGTGTCCTCGGGCCGGACGAGTGTCATCCAGGCCGGGATCGGCTCCTTCTCCCCGACGAGCGCCGTCACGGCGTCGTCGAGCATCCTTTGGATGACGGCCGCATTCGGCGTCCCGGACGCGTCCAAGGCCTCCCTGTCCCGGACAAGGACGACCCGAACCTTGTCGGACGGGTCCGCCGGGGCGGTCCGTCCGCGCAGGGCCGGGATCAGCGCGCCGGCGAGCGGCGCCACGGACGCGGTCCTCAGGAAATCCCGCCGCGTCAATACCTTCTTGGCCATGGTCGACACCTCCTGTCGGGAAAAGTCCAAGTCCCCTATCCTATGGGATTCTAACATGTCCGGAGGGCGCGCTCAATTCCCGGGAACGGCCTCCGGCCCCGCGGCGCGGGGATCACCACTTCTTGAAGATGAAGAAGGCGGCGGCGATGATGAGCAGGAACCCGACCAGGGTGTTCCATCGAAAATCCTCCTTGAGGTAGAGGACCGAGAACACGGAGAACACGACGAGCGTGATGACCTCCTGGATGGTCTTGAGCTGGGCGGCCGTGTATTTGAAATGACCGATACGGTTGGCCGGGACCTGGAAGCAGTACTCGACGAAGGCGATGGACCAGCTGACGAGGATGACCTTCCAGAGGACCGTGTTCTTGAACTTCAGATGCCCGTACCAAGCGAACGTCATGAAGACGTTCGAGAAGACCAGGAGGACGATGGTTTTCATTTGAAGCCGCCCATCTTACGCCGGCCGCCGGCCGCCGTCAAGCGGGCGGGCGGCAGGCGCGATTTGACCGGTTTTTCTTCGTATGCTATAAGCCGGTCAAGAGGTATTCCATGATGACAGCCCGACGATCCCTGGGCCATTCGGCCGCCTGTCTCTGCTTAATCTTGGCGACGGTCATGATATCCCCGGCCGCCGCGGAAGAAACCTCGGCGCCGCAGAACGCCTCCATCCGGAGGGCGGACATGAAGGCCGACATGCTCTTCCTCACCTCCGACAGCCTCAACGGCCGGGAGAACGGAACGCGCGATACCGACATCGCCGCCGAGTTCATCAGGGCCCGACTGGAGCGGATGGGCCTCGACGGGGCCGGTCCGGGAGGCGCGTACTTCCAGCCGTTCAACCTCATGTCCGCCACTCTCGGGAAGGATAACCGGCTCGAGGTGGCCATGGACGGCGGGTCCTCGATGGATTTCCATCCCGGGCAGGGTTACTATCCTCTGAAGTTCAGCGCCAGCGGCGTGGCCAGGGGGCCCGTCGTCTTCGCGGGCTTCGGGATCCGGCCGGCGGATTACGGCTCATCCGTCAAAGGACAGATCGTCCTCGTCCTCGATCACGAGCCGGGCGAGTTCGATCCGCAAAGTCCATTCGACGGGGTCGTCCGTTCCGAGGCCTCGAGCCCCCTCCGCAAAGCCCTCCTCGCCCAGGGCAAGGGGGCCATCGGTATCCTTTTCGTCCAGGACGTCCACAATCACCCGGGGTCCCACGACTTCGAATCGGCCGCGAAGGACTATTGGCCGGATGACCGGACACCCTCCGGTTGGCGCGGCCTCGAGGAATGGGTGAACAAGCTGTATATCCCGGCGGCCCAGATCTCTCCTTCCGTAGCGGAGGCAATCGTACGGGGCTCCGGCCGGGCATTCGCCGACCTTTGCAGGGCGTCCGAGGCGCCGGCGTGGGCGGCGCCCGTTCCTTTGCCGCAGGCGACAGCCGAACTCAGGGTTTCCGTGGACAGGCACACCGTGCCGACGAAGAACGTCGTGGCCATGATCGAAGGCTCGGATCCCGACCTCCGGAACGAATCCGTCATCATCTGCGCCCATCACGATCACCTCGGTGTCGTCAACGGCGTTCCCTTGCCCGGAGCCGATGACAACATCTCGGGCGTCGTCGCCGTCATGGATATCGCCGAAGCCTACGCGCTGGCCGCCCGGGAAGGCTCGAGGCCGAAGCGCTCGGTCATCTTCGCGTCGTGGGACGCCGAAGAGTCGGGCTTGTTCGGCGCCTGGGCTTACACCGAGCATCCCCTTCTCCCGCTGGAAGGGATCCGGGCCGTGCTCGACATGGACATGATCGGCCGCAACGAAGAGGTCCCCGCCGGCGACGACGGGCGCTTTCGCGGCCTCGAGGTCCAAACGGCGGAATCCAATGCCAACGCCCTGAACGTGCTCGGCTTGAGCCGCTTCCCGGCCCTCCGGGAGCCGCTCGACAGGGCCAACGGGGCCTTCGGCCTCGATATCAAGATGAAGCTCGATAATAACGCTTCCAACCTGCTCCGGCGAAGCGACCACTGGCCGTTCCTGCAGAGGGGCGTGCCGGCCCTCTGGTTCTTCACCGGGCTCCACCCGACCTACCACAGGGCCGGGGACCGCCCGGAGCTTATCAATTGGGACAAGCTGGAAAGGATCGCCCGCCTGGTCCACGAGATGAGCTGGGAGATCGCCAACAGGTAAGGGGCGGGAGAGGCCCGGCTATGATCGGCTGTTCCGGCGCGCGGCGACATAGCGGCGCAGGAACCTCAGGGCCTCGTCCGAGCGGCGGAACACCGGGATGCCGGCCGCGTCAAGAAGGTCGCACAGGGGATCGTAGACCGTCCCCGCGTCGACATTGACGACAAAGGGCTTGTCCGTCCTCCGGAACAGCGTGATGATGCGCTGAGCGAAGCTCTCCGGATCGAGGATGCCCGCTCCCCCCTCGGCCGACGCGGGAAGCGTCCGCATGGCCGGCGTCATGGGCACGGGCGAGATGACCGCGCAATCCACGCCCGGATCCTCGAGCACGGCCTCGGCGCAGCCGGTGAACGCCGCGTCGTCCGCGACCGGCGTCACGTCGAGGGGATTGTGGACGTCCTGGAGCTTGTCGATGCCCAGCGGCCGCAGGGCCGCGGCGATCCGCGCGCCCGTGTCGGCCGAGAACGCCGCAAGCTCCAGCGCGCCGCCGTCGCCCTTGAGGCTGTCGGCCATGACGACACACTCGAACCCCGCGTTGCTGAGGAGCCCGACGCGGTTGCCGCGCGTCTTCTTGTCCGCCAGGGCCTCGAACCCCCGGACCATGTTCTCGTATTCTTCGATGTCCCCGCAGACGACCGCCCCCGCCTGTTCCAGGACGGCCCGGCAGACCGAATAATCCCCGGCCACCGAGGCCGTATGGCTCGAGGCCGCCCCCCGGCCTTCGGGCGAGCGCCCCGCCTTATAAACGATGACCGCCCGCCCGGCCGCCGTGATCTCTTTCACTCCGCGGGCGAAGGCGAGACCGTCACCGGGCCGGAACCCCTCCATGTACACGGCAAAGGTCCGGACCTCGGGTTCATCCTTGAGGAACTCGAGATAGTCGGAGGCCGTCAGGTCGATCTGGTTGCCCAGGGAGACCGCATAGCGGGGCTCGATACGGGGCATCTTGCTCATCCTCGAGATCATGAAGGCGCCGCTTTGGCTGATGACGGCCATATCCGCCCTCGGTCCCCGGGGCCGCGGCAGCTTGTCCTCGGGGATGAAGGTCGTGTCGTACCTCCCCGGCTTCGACGCGATCCCCAGGCAGTTCCCGCCGTTGACCACGGGTGTTATCCGTCCCGCCGCCCGGCCGCCGGCGATGATCGTCCGGATCTCCTCTTCGAGGCCCTGGCTCCCCTCTTTTTCTCCGAGCCCGCCGGCGATGAGGATGACGGACCGCGCCTTTGCGCTCTCCGCGATCTCCCGCATGAGGCCCACGCTTTGCTCGGCGCCGAGGGTCAGGACGAACATGTCGACCGTCACCGGGAGCTCCCGGACGGACGGGAAGCACCGGCATCCGGCGATCTCGGAGAGTCCGGGCTTCACGACGAAGATCTTGTCCCGTGGAAAGCCGTTCTTCAGGATGTTCTCGAGGATGATGCGGCCGATGTTCCTCTTCTCGGAGACCCCGATGATCCCGATCGTCTCCGGGCGGAGGAGACGGCCGATCGCGGCGACCGGCCTCGCCCCGGGAGCGGGCGTCCCCCGGGAGAACCGGCACAGACCGTCCAGGGGAACGAGCCCTCCGTTCCGGATGACGAGAGGATTGACCTCGAATTCCTCGAGAACGTAGGGTGAGCCCCCTCCGGAAGAAGAGAGCGCCCGGAAAAGTCCGACGAATCTGCGGAGCGTCGCGGCGAGCGCCGCCGGCGCGATGCGGGGCTTCCGGCCCCGGAACGGAAGGGCCACCTTGCCGAAGAAGGCCAGGGGCTCGATGAGCGCCCCGAGACGCGCGTCGTCGACGAGCCGGACGGAGAACAGGGCCGCGGACCGGCCCTCCTTGATCCTCTCGTTCATGTACTCGACGTCGAGCCCTCCCCCGCCCACGGTCATCACGGGGCCGAACTCGCGCGTGTTGCGGACGCCCACCAGGAGCTCGGAGCCGAAGCCGACGTCATCGAAAGCGACCTTCTCGCAAACGAGGACGCCGCGGACGGAATCCGCGACGGCCTTCCGGGCGGGCCTTTCCGCTTTGCCGGCGCGCTCGAACCGCTTCGACCATTCCAGGAACCGTCCGGGCACCTCTGCCAGCATCTCCGCGCAGGCCGCGTTGACGGCCCGGGGCTCCGCCTTCGCGAAACGTACGCCACCCACGTCCGACTTGTGGAGGATGAGAGGCGAGACGACCTTCAGAACGACCGTGCCCGAGCCGAGGGCGGCGAGGTCCGCCTTCCTGACCTGGCTGCCCTTGGGCACAAAGAGGTGCGTCGGCGCGGCCAGCCCGGCCCGCCCGAGGAGCTCATAGACCTCATGCTCAAGAAGGAAGGAGCGCCCGTCCTTCTCGGCGTTCTCGAAGACCCGGGTGATCGCGGTCGTGGTCATGGTCCCGTTCCTTTCCCCGGCTTCCCGGCCGGATGTCAGGACGCGGCGGCCGCGCCCCGACCGAGATCAAAGGCCTTGAGGTTCGCCTGAACCACGTTCTCGCCGCGGCCCTTGAAGAGGACCTCGATGAAGCGCTTCAGGTTCTTCTCGCCGAGGGCGAGGTTCCCGGAGGCGGCCCCGAGCATGACGGTGTTCTGGGCTTTCGAGGTTCCCGCCTCCTTGGCGAGCTTTTCGGAGTCGACGATGATATGGCGGCCGGACCTTCGGATCTCCGCGAGGACCTCTTCGAGGGGGGGATAATCCGGGATATTGACGAAGGGCGTCGAGCTCGTCACGACGATCCCCCCCGGTCCGAGGTATCCGAGGTAGCGTAGAGCCTCGAGCGGCTCGACGCTCAGGATCATGTCGGCCTCCCCGAGGGGGATGAGATCGCTCCAGATGGGATCGGAGGACAGCCGCATGTGCGACTGGACCGCGCCTCCCCGCTGGGCCATCCCGTGGACCTCGGCCTGCTTGAACGACAGCCCTTCGGCCAGGGCCGCGTTATCGATGACGAACGCGATCGACAGGATCCCCTGCCCCCCCACGCCGGCCAGAATGATGTCCTGTTTCATCGCCCGCTCCTTTTCTTCCGGCTCTCCTCGAGGCATTCGCGGACGGCCACGATGACGGAGAGCCCCTTGTGATCGAGCTCCTCCCGGATGAGGCCGACGTTCTTCTCATGGTTCCTGGGGAGGGGTTCGATGACCCGGATGCGCTCCTTTCGGACGCCGAGCCCTTCGAGGAGCCTGAGCAGGCCCGCGCCGCTCCCGAAGCTCGGTTGGCCCCCGGTCATCGCCGTGGTCGCGTTATCCAGAATGATGACGGTCATGTCCGTGTCCGCGGCCGCGGCGGCGAGGAGCGGCGTGATCCCCGAATGGGCGAAAGTCGAATCGCCGATGACGGAGACGGCGGGATGGATCCCCGCGTCCGAGCCGCCCTTGGCCATGCTGACGCTCGCGCCCATGCAGACGCAGGTCTCGATCGCGCTATAAGGGGGCAGGGCCCCGAGAGTGTAACAGCCGATGTCCGAAAAAACGCGGGCCCCGGGATAGGCCGCGCGGGCCTCGTTGAGGGCTTTGAATGTATCCGCGTGCGGGCAGCCCGTGCAGAGCTGAGGCGGGCGGCCGGACAGCACGAGAGGCCCGGGCTCGCGGAGGACGGCCGGGGCGAGGCCCAGGGCCTTGCGGAGGAGGTCCGGGGTGAGCTCTCCTGACGGCGGGAGGTCGCCGGTGAGCTTTCCCTTGAGCGTCTTCCCCGGGATGCCGAACTGACCCTTGAGCCGGCGCTCGATGATCGGGGCGCCCTCCTCGACGACGAGGATGGTCTCCACGTGCTCCACGAGGCGCGCGACCAGGGCGTCCGGAAGCGGGTACGTTCCCACCTTGAGGACCGACGGCGCGGGGGCGAGGCGGTCCAGCCATTCCCTGAGATAGTTGTATCCAAGGCCGGCCGCGATGACGCCCAGCGAACGGTCCGTTTCGTTGAGCGTGAGCGCGTTGAACCGGGAACCTTCCGCGAACCGGACCATCTCGGGCTGTTTCCCAAGGAGCCGGTCGAAGCGGCGCCGGGCGTTCACGGGGAGGAGGATCCAATCCTTCGCCTCGCCGGTCCGGAGAGCGTTCTGCGGCCGCGGCTCGCGCGGCGCGACCGACGAACGGCTGTGGCCCAGCCGGGTGACCATCCGGACCATCACGGGGAAGCCCAGCTCCTCGGAGAGGTCGAAGGCCTCCCGGGTCATGTCGTAGGCTTCCTGGGGATTCGACGGCTCGAAACAGAAGACCTGGGCGAATCGGGCATAGAAGCGGCTGTCCTGCTCGTTCTGCGAGCTGTGCATTCCCGGATCGTCGGCGCTGACGACGACCAAGCCGCCGCCGGTCTGGGTAAAGGCCGAGTTCATGAACGGGTCGGCGGCGACGTTGAGTCCGACGTGCTTGAAGGAAACCATGGCCCGCTTCCCGGCGAAGGAAGCTCCCAGGGCTTCCTCGTAAGCGGTCTTTTCGTTGACCGACCAGGAGGCGGCGAATCGCGTTCCACCGCCGGAGACCCGGATGAGGTACTCCATGATCTCCGAGGCGGGCGTTCCGGGATAGGAACTGGCCACCGAAAGGCCGGCGTGGACGGCTCCCAGGGCAACGGCCTCGTCGCCGAGCAGGATCTCGTTCGTCATATCAGGTTCCTTTTCGGGCGGAATGTCCCTCCGGAAGCCTCGGATTCGAGACGGCATCCGGATCGGGTCATGAGCTGAAGGATAAGGATACATGGCGCGGCGGAAGACTGTCAACCCTATTCAGCCCCGGCGGGGAGACCGGGGCCGGAAAATGCTTATTATTCCTATATATTCATTGTTGTCATGCGGCCGCGATTCCACTAGAATGGGGAAGGACAGGAGAGCGGCATGATCAGACTTTCGACCAAGGGACGATACGGGACGCGGCTCATGCTGAACCTCGCCTCCCGCTACAAGGTGGACGGCGACGCGATCATCCTCAAGAGCATCTCCGAAGACGAAGGCATCTCCATCCGCTACCTCGAGCAGATCATCATCCCCCTCAAGATCAACAAGCTCGTCAAAAGCATCCGCGGGGCGGGCGGCGGGTACACCCTGGCCAGGGACCCGTCCCGGATCAACCTCAGGGAGATCCTTCACGCGCTCGAGGGCACCTGCTGTCTCGTCGAGTGCGTCGAGGATGCGGAGCTCTGCGAGCGCCAGCCCTATTGCGCAAGCTACGAGATCTGGAAGGAAGCCACGCTCCTCCTGAAGAACTATTTCGAGAACATCACCCTGGCCGACCTGGTCAAGGTCTCCGAGAAGAAACATAAGAAGATCAAGGGCCGCTGAGCCCCCGCCGGCGGGGATTCCCTGAGACCATGAGATCCATCCTCAAGCTTCTGGGCTCGGTCAAGCTGGCCCTCGCTCTGTTCATCCTCCTCGCCTCGGCCTCGGCCCTGGGCACTCTCATTCCCCAACGACGGACGCCCCAGGAATATCGGGCTCGTTACGGCGCTTCGGCGGCCGTTGTCATGGGGCTCCGCCTCGACCGCCTGTATGAGTCCCCCGGGTATCTCACCCTGCTCGTCCTCTTCGGGGCGAACCTCTCGGTCTGCAGCCTGACCAGACTCTCCCCGAAGCTGAAGCGGACCTTCGGAAAGAACGCGGGCGCGGACGCCGCGTCGATCGGCGCCCTGAAGCTGCGGGACGCGTTCGTCAGGAAAGGCGGACGGGACGCGGCGGCCGCCGCTGTGCGGCGCGAGCTCGAAGAACGGCACTATCGCGTCCGGGAGACGGACGACGCGGGGCGGCTTTTCCTGCGGGGGCGCCGCCGTGTCCTCGGCCTCTTCGGCGCCGATATCGTCCATCTGGGGATCCTGGTCATTCTCGCCGGCGGCATCGTGAGCGGCCTCGGCAAATCGTCCGAGGACATCGCCCTTACCATCGGCGCGTCCGCTCCGATCCCCGGCGGGGCGGCGACGGTCAGGCTCGACCGCTTCGAGACCGATTATTATCCAGGCGGGGGCGTCAAGGACTGGACGAGCACGGTCACGGTGCTCGAGAGCGGCGTTCCCGCGGCCACGCGGAGGATCGAGGTCAATCATCCCCTGAGCTGGAAAGGGACCGTGCTCTATCAATCGAGCTACGGATGGGACTGGGAGAATCCCGAGATCGGCCTGCGCGTCCGCCGGAAAGCAGACCCGGCGTTCCTCAAGCGAATCGTCCTCGAGCCGGGCGCCCCGGCCGAGGCCGGAGACGGGACGACCGTTACCGTGGTCCGCTTCGTCCCCGACCTCGTCATCGGCGCGGGAGGCAGGGCGGAGACGCGCTCGTCCGAGCCGAACAATCCCGCGGTCCTCATCGAGGGCCGGAAAGACGGCAACGTCGTCTATTCCGGCTGGATCTTCGCCCGTTTCCCCGAGGTCGCGCACGTCCGCCCCGAAGGGGCGACGGACCTCGTATTCGAGCTCGAGAGGTATTCGGCCCCCCAGCTCTCGGTCCTTCAAGCGTCCCGGGACCCGGGAGTCGGGCTCATCTGGCTCGGCTGCGCATTTCTGCTGGCGGGCCTCTTCCTCAGCTTCTACTGGCCTCCGCGCGAGGTCCGGATCTCGATCGAGGCCCCGGATGGGGGGACGGTCGCAATTGCGGCGGGAGGCCTCGCCTCCAAGGGCCGGGAGGATTTCGAAAGGGAGTTCGCCGACCTCGCGGCCGCCCTCAGGAGGATCCCATGAACGAACCTCTATTGTTTTCCGCGGCCTTTATCCTCTACGGAGCGTCCGCGCTGGTCTACATCATCTTCCTGTTCTCGGGAAACGCGAGATGGGCCCGGGCCGGCTATGCCCTGACCGTCGGCGGACTCGCCGTCCATACGCTTGCCCTTGCCGCCCGGACGTTCGGGAGCGGCCATGCCCCGTTCACGAACATGTACGAATCCGTTTCCTTCCTCGCCTGGTCCTCGGCTCTTGCCTACGCGGTCATCGAGGGGAGGTTCCGGATCCGCAAGGCGGGCCCTTACGTCCTTCTCATCGTCGTCGCTCTCATGGCCGTCGCCTCCTCGCCCCTCATGCCCAAGGAGGCCGCGCCCCTGGTCCCCGCCCTTCAGAGCTATTGGCTGTGGCTCCACGTCTCCGTGACCCTTCTCGGCGAGGCCTTTTTCGCCGTCGCTTTCGTCACGAGCCTCCTCTTTCTCCGGGCCGAAGCCAGGGGCCGGAAGGCCCCGGGAGGCGCATGGGCCGGGATCGCGGCCAGATACGATGAGGTCAGCTACCGGGCGATCGCCGCCGGCTTTCCTCTCTTCACCCTGGGCGGGCTCGTCTTCGGGATGATCTGGGCCTATCGGGCATGGGGAACCTACTGGAGCTGGGACCCGAAGGAGGTCTGGTCCCTCATCACCTGGCTCGTCTTCGCCCTTTACCTCCACACCCGGATCGTCATGGGCTGGAAGGGCCGGCGGTCGGCGATCATCGCCGTCGTCGGATTCCTCGCGGCCCTATTCACCTATTTCGGCGTCAACTATCTGCTGTCCGGATTGCATAGCTATGCGTGAAAAGGAGATCCTCATGAGAAGGCTTACGATCATGCTCGGAATCGTCTTCGTGGCCTCCCTCGTCCTTCTCCCGGCCGCCGACGTCCCGACCTATGTCGGGGCCGGAAAGTGCAGGGATTGCCACAAGACGGAAAAGCAGGGCAAGGCCTACCCTATCTGGGAGGCGAGCAAGCACGCCCAATCGGCGAACGCCTTGAAGCTCGAGGATGCCAAGGCCGCCGCCGAGAAGGCCGGGCTGACCGTGCCCCCCGACCAGTCCCCCGTCTGCCAGAAGTGCCATGTTCCGCTGGCCGGGACGGCGCCGGAAACGGCCGCCGAGGGAGTGACCTGCGAGGTCTGTCACGGGCCGGGGAGCCTCTACCGGAAGCTCAACGTCATGGTGAGCCGGGAGGCCAGCGTGAAGAACGGCCTTGTCGTCTTCGCTTCCCCGGATGCCATAAAGACCAGGTGCTTGGCCTGCCATGAGAACGCCCATGGGATCAAGTGGGACTTTGACAAGGCCTGGGAGGCCGTCAAGCATTACAGGCCGGAAAAATAGGTCAGGCCGTTTTCAGGCCCTCGAAGAACGCCGGCCAGAACGGGTCCTGCTCCGGGATGGCCAGGGGCCTGACGCTCCTGTCGAGCCTTCGAAGTACGCGCCGGCGGGGGTTCGCCGTGATCCGGCCGATGACCGAAGCCTCGATCCCGACGCCTTTCAGCCGGCGCAGGATCCTCGGGGCCGAGGCAGCCTCGGCCGTCAAGAGCAGACTCCCCTCGGCGATGGCGCAAACCGGATCGATGCCGAACGCCTCGCAGACCATCCGGACCTCGTTCGGATAGACCATCAGACTCTCGTCGGCCTCGAGCCCCACGCCGCTCGCGGAGGCGATCTCGAAAAGGCCTCCCATGACCCCGCCTTCGGTGGCATCATGCATGGCCGTGACGCCGCCGGCCTTCATGGCCGTCAGGGCGTCCTTGACGACGCTGATCTCGCGGCAAAGGGCCTTCGCCCTTTGGATCAGGGCGGGGGCATACTTGCCCCGGAGCTCCCTTTCGCGCAGGGCCGATAGCAGGCCGGCCGTTTCGATGGCCGGTCCCTTCGTGAGGATGACGGCGTTGCCGGGCCGGGCCCCGGCCGCCGTCACATAGGCCCCTTTCCTGGCGAACGCGAAAACCGTGATCCCGCCGACAAGAGGCGCGGATAGCCCCGGATAGAAGCCCGTGTGGCCGCCGACGATCGCGATGTCCAGGGAAACGGCCGTTTCATGGATGGAATCCACGATGGTCTTGAGCTCCCGGACCCCTGAATCCGGCGGCATCAGCAGGGAATACGTCATGTAACGCGGCTTCACCCCCATGACCGCGACATCGCTCGCCCCGATGTGGACCGCGAACCATCCGAACATCTCCAGAGGGAGCCCGGGCATGGTGAAGATGGGGTCTTCGGCGATGACGAGGACCTTCCCTCCCCCGACGTCGACAACCCCGGCGTCCACGCCGGCCAGAGGCGGGACGACGACGGTCGGGTCCTTTCGGCCCAGCCGCCCGAGGAGATAGCGGCGGAACGTATCCTGGTCGATCTTGCCGATCTTCATGGCGGGCCCGCGGAGCGGCTCAGGCGCCGAGGCCGGCCTTGCGCTCGGCGGCCTCGACGGTATTCATCAGGAGCATCGTCACCGTCATCGGGCCAACCCCCCCCGGAACGGGCGTGATGGCGGCGGCCTTGTCCTTCATCGCTTCGAAATCGCAATCCCCGACGAGCCGGTATCCCTTCGGGTGCGCGGGGTCCTCGACCCGGTTGACGCCGACGTCGATGACAACGCATCCTTCCCGGATCATGTCCGCCGTGATGGCCTTGGGCACGCCCATGGCGGCCACCAGAATATCGGCCTGCCTGGTGAAATACGGGAGGTCCTTCGTCCCGGTATGACAGACGGTGACGGTGGCGTTGGCTCCCTTCTTCTTCTGCATCAGGAGCGCCGCGAGCGGCTTCCCGACAATGTTGCTCCGGCCGCAGATAACGACGTGCTTTCCCTCCGGGCTGTGTCCGGCCCTGACGAGCAGCTGAACGACGCCGTAAGGCGTGCACGGAAGCGGGCAGGGCTCCCCGCGCAGGAGCTTGCCGACATTGATGGGGTGGAAGCCGTCCACGTCCTTGGCCGGGGCGATGAGGTTGATGATCTTGTCGGGGCTGACCCATTTCGGGAGGGGCAGCTGGACGAGGATGCCGTTGAACTTCGGGTCCCGATTGAGGCGGTCGACCATCGCCAGGACCTCCTCCTCCGTGGACGTCGCGAACATCCGTATCGTTTCTTCGTGGACGCCGATCTCCTCCGCCCCCCTGGCCTTGGCGCTGACATAGGAGACCGAAGCCGGGTCCTCCCCCACAAGGACGACGCCGAGGCCGGGCGTGACGCCCCGGGCCTTGAGGGCCTCGACGCGGGACTTGAGCTCGAGGCGTATTTCCGCGGAGACCTCTTTGCCGCTGATGATCTTGGCTGGCATCCTGTCCTCCTTGATGGCGATACGCTCCCCGTCCGCGACCGCGGGCAAGCCTAAAATAATCGATTGCCTGGCTCCGGTCAAGGCGGGAGGGCGGCCCCGCTCACAGCGACCGGACGAGAGCGCCCCATTTCCTGTCCGCCTTGAATCCCCTCCTCAGGAAGAAGCCCGCGAGGTAGGAATGCGTCAGGACGACGGTGACGCCGGACGCGGCCATCCGGCTGCAGAAGTCCTCGAGCATGGCCCCGCCGAGGCCGCCGCACTGGAGGGCGGAGGCGACCACCATGACGTCGATAAAGACCGCGTTCCGGGACATCATCCGGTAGCACAGCCCGCCCACGACCCGCTCCTGCCCGTCCTTGACCACGAAATGGCGGTCCTGCTCCAGGATCTTCTTCGGATAGTTCTCCTTGAAGAAGAGACGGTAGAGCCGGCCGACATCGGCCGGGTCGAAGGTCTCCCCGAACGTGAAGACGCCGCCTTTGCGGTCGGCAAGGTACGAATGGACGATGACCTGCCGGATCCCGCCGTCCCCGACCTTGAGGACCTCGAGCGCCTGGGAGCCCCGGAGCCGGGGGAAGACCATCCGGCTGAATACGAGCCGGTCCTCGTCCTTGCGAAGGGCGGACTGCAGGTCCGAGAGCTCGAGGAACTGGACGGCCGGCTTTTCGAGGCTCTCGGACATCTTCGCGAGCAGACGGTCGAAGGCCGACCGGGCCCGTTCGTCCGCCCCGGCAAAGTAGGTATGCCTGTAGAGATAATAGCGCACGACCTCGGGATAGCGCTCCAGCCTGTACAGGCGGATGACGTCGAGGAGGACGTCCTCCTTGTCCTTGGCCGGAGCCAGGTCGTTCCTGAGCTCCCAGGTCTTGTAGCGCTCCATGGCGTTGATGGCCGGGAGCGGGATCACGTAGTTCCTGCCGAAATATTCGAGGTAGGCGTCGAGGACGGAGGCGAGGCTCCTCCCGCCCGGAACCGCGATGGGCTCGCGGCCCAGGTCCGTCCTGAGCCGGGCCAGGAACTCCTGCGCCTCCCGCCGGCCCAGGGCTTCCGTGCAGGCATCGAAGATCCATTCGCAATCGAGCTGGTCCAGGCTCCACGGATAATGGGCGACCGTCCTGAGATAGAAGTTGCCGACCATCGGCCGGACGAGCGAAAGCGTGTCCTCATAGGACTTCCAGCCCAGGAGCGAGGAGATCATCGGCTCGCCCCGGTAATCCAGCTCCGGAACGATGATGTTCGTCGGGGAGACGTGCCCGGGAACGATGCGGCGCGATGAATACAGCCAAGCCCGGAAGAAGGCCGACATCGCTTCGATGAACAGCCTCCGCCACAGCCCCGGCGCGCCGGGCGGCCCCTCGGACCCGCGGACGGCGGCTAATTCGCGGATCTTCTCCCACAGGTCGAGACCGCCTGCGTATTGGAGGGATACGGCGCCGGCCTCGGGGCGATAGCACGCCAACGGAGGAAGCACGCGCTGGCCATAAGGATAGTTCGCGATCGCCAGATACCAGCGGACCGTTTCCCGGTACGCCTCCGTGGCCAGCGCCTCGTCCAGGACGAGTTGAAGGTCGAAGTGCCGCCCCCCGGCCGCGGTGACGCCAACCCGGTAGGATCGGCGGTCGTTGGGGACGGGTAGCCGCGACACCCAGATCCCGCCTTCCGGGACGTCTTCGATCTCGAATCCCTCGGCATCGAAGGCCAGGCCCAGCGACTTCTTCAGGAAGGCCCGAGTCCGGAGGACCTCCCCGATCCGGGCCGCTTCGTCGGGGCCGATGCCCTCGTCGAACGTGAGCTTAGCAGCCCATTCCCGAGGCGAAAGCTCCGCCGCGTCCCCGGCCAGGAGCCTCTGTGAATCCGCGTCGAGCTCGGACAGGAACGCCTCGGCGCGGGCCGCCAGAGCGGGGTCGGACCGGTGGAGGGCCCAACCGGCGAGCTCGGCCCGGACACTGCCGTAATAGTCGGGGTGATACCGGCAGAAATCGACGAACAGGCGGAAGATCCTCTCGAACTGGAGCCGCGAGACCTCCCCCACGGGCCAGTCCAGCTGTTCCCGGTAGGCGAGCATCCTCTGGCGGAGCGCGTCGAACCGCCCCTTGCCCAGGCGGGACGAGGCGATGAGCTCGATGGATTCTTCGTTGAGGAACGACAGCCCGGATTGCACGAACGCCGACAGGGCCCTGCTGTATTCCGGGTTGGGCTCGTCGAGGAGGAGGATCCTGTAAGCCGCGCAGCGGATCCGTTCTTCGGGATGGCGAGCCAGGGCTTCCAGCCTTCCGCGGATGACGGACGAGGTCCGCAATTCCGGTTCGCCGAAGAGTCGCTCGATCCCCTCCAGCCCTTCCGCCGCGGTTCCGGCGCCGCCGAAGAAGGCCAGGGAGATGAGACGGTGGACCTCCTTGAGGTGCCCGTCCGCGATCCTCCCGGGATCCGGGACGTCCTCCGGGGAGAGAGGCTCGGTTCGCGGGGAAGGCAGGAAGACGCGACCGTCGACCGCGTCGAGCGGGACGTCCCAGCCTTCCTTGCAGGGGCTGAAGCGAACGAGAGCGGGGTTGCCGATCCAGAGGCGCGGCTGACGCGCGAAGAGGCCGAGGTCGAGGACGTCCCCTCGAACGGAGTATTCGAGGTCGCCGACGAGCGTCATGGAAGGCTCCGGTCCTTTCCGGAGAGGCAGGAACAGGCGCCGGGACCGGTCGTCGAGCCGGCCGTCCACGAAGGAAATATCGTCCTCGAGGATGCCCAGGTCGCGGTAGAACCAGTGCGGGACTCTTACGCGGAGGCCTCCGGCTTCGAGCTCGACGAAGTTGGTCCTGTAGAGGGCCTCGATCGGGGCCCCGAAATCGCGCTCGATGATCTTGCGGTTATAGGACCCTTTGGGCGTGACCTCGCCGCGTTCGGGATCGAAGTCCCTTTCGAGGAGGGCAAAATTGATGACGCGCTCATAAGGGGCGAGGTCCGTATTGGCCGCGTTCACGATGCGCCTGTAGTACTCGCGTTCGTTCTCGGCCGTCAGGGCGGCGCCGAGGACGGCGTCGCCGCGGTCGGGGACGATGAACAGGACGTTGTGCGGCCGCCCGTCGCCGACGAGGAAGGTCCTCCGGATGCCCGGGACGCCGATGAACTTATTCTCGACCTTGAGCGGGGCGATCGTCTGGCCGCGATTGTTCTTGTAGATGTCCTTGATCCGGTCGACGATCTGGTAATAGCCGTTCTCGAGCCGCCGGAAGAGGTCCCCGGTGGCCAGCCAATGGTCCTTCTCCGGCCCCTCGGGGAACGGGATGATGTCTCCCGGTCCCTTGTCCTCCAGGTAGCGCGCGACATAATGCCCGCTGATCTGGAGCTCGCCCTTCTCTCCGAGACGGACCCGGATGCCGGGGAGCGGCAGGCCGTGTGTATTGTCGACATAGCGGCCGGGAGGCGTCATCGTGATCCCGCCGGTGCCTTCGGTCATGCCGAAGCCGCTCGCGATCGCGACGCCGTTCTTCTCGAAGAAGTGGAAGACCCGCGGATCGAGATAACCGGCGGCCGAGAGCCCCCAGCGCAGTCTCCTTCCGACGACGCTCCGCATGACGGCCCCGGCGTCCGCTCCGGGTCCCGCCGCGTCGATCTTCTCCAGGCATCTCTCGTGGAGCTGGGCCCAGCGGACCGGAACGCTGATGAAGCCGGTGGGCTCGACCCGGGGCAGGAGCGCCAGGAGCGTATCGACGGAGGGATTGCCCGGGAGCACGTAGGTTCCGCCCCAGTAGATGGCCCCGGTCATTTCGAGGAAGCGGCCGAACGTATGGTAGAGCGGGAGGAAGCTCAGGAAGACCTCGCCGTCCCCGACCTCGGGCAGGGCCGCCGCCCGCGCGAACCGTTTGGCGACGATCTGATAGATCGAGAAGCTCACGCCCTTGGCCTTGCCCGTGCTGCCGGAGGTGAACATGACCGTGGCGACCTCGTTCAGGGGCCGCCGCCTTCGCCGGGCAAGGGTCCGTTCGACCTCGGCGGCCGAGAGCGCCCCGCAATACTCGCTCAGGAAGACCGTATGATCGCTTTCGGGGACGGCGTCGCGGCGGAGGGTCACGATGCGGAAGGGCGCGGCGGTCCGGGCCCGGACCTCTTCGAGGAGCCGGCCTCGTTCGCGGGAATCGACGACGGCGATGTCGATGCCCAGCCGGTCGAAGATCGGAACGAGGGTCTCCTGGTCGAAGTGCGTGTTGAGGGGCGTGTCGAGGATATCGTAAAACAGGCAGGCCAGGTCGACCGCGGCGCTGTCCACGGAGTTGTCCGAGAAGATGGCGACGCGGGGGCCGCCGGCCCGGCCGGAGGAAAGGCGGGTGAACGCCGCGGCGATCTCGCGCGTCCGCCGGTCGATCTGCTCGTATGTCCACTGGAGAGGCACGGGCGCGGACATGTCCTGGAACAGGACCTTGGACGGGTGGGCTTTGACGCGGGCTCGGAAAAGATCGAGGAGCGAGAACCCGGATGCCTGGATCAGCTTGAAGGCGGCCTCGGCCCAGCGCTCGAGCGGAGCCGTCTCGCCGAGGGCCATGAGGAAGGGCCTTTTCCCGGTCTCGTCGAGGACCTCGCGGGCCGTCCTCGGATCGAGCGAGGCGAAACCGTCGATCGCAGCCATCTCCTCGAGGGAATCGAGGACCTTGAGCGCGCTTTTTCGTGCGTCCGGCGGCGCGGGCGCTGCCCGCCAGTCCCTGAGGCGCCGTTTCAGCCGCGCTGCCCGGGTCAACCGTTCATCCATGAGATATCCATTGTATGGGAATCGGCGGGACAACGCCAATTCCCGGGGCCGGGGCGGGGATCAGGTCCTCGGCTTGTATCCGAGCTCGCGGAAGGAGACCGTGAAGTCCGTCCCGTTCGTTCGGTCGAGCTCGACCTTCCCTTCGATCTGCCCGATGAGCAGGTCCACGATCTGCAGGCCGAAGCTCTCGGCGCGCCGATAATCCAGCGCCTGGGGGATGCCGACGCCGTCGTCCGCCACCCGCAGCTTCAGGCCGCCGTCCTTCTCCCGCCACAGCCTGATCCGGACCGTTCCCTTCCGTCCCCCGGGGAAAGCGTGCTTGAGAACGTTCGAGATCAGCTCATTGAACAGCAGGCCGCAGGGAACGGCCGTATTGATGTCCAGACGGACATCCTCGAGGTCGGACTCGAGCCGGACCTGTCCGGGATCGACCTTGAAGAACTTGAATAGGTGCGCGGTCAGGCTCTGGATGTAGGACGCGAATTCGACCTTCGACAGATCGCGAGCCTGGTAGAGCTTCTCGTGAATGAGGGCCATGGATCGGATGCGGAGCTGGCCTTCCTTGAGCATTCTCCGGGCATCCGCATCCGCGACGTGGTCGGCCTGTAGATTGAGAAGGCTGGAGATGACCTGCATATTGTTCTTCACCCGATGATGGATCTCCCGGAGCAGGATCTCTTTTTCCCGGAGCGAGGCCCGGACGGCATCTTCCATCATCTTGCGCGCGGTGATGTCGTGGACCGAGCCGACCAGGTGCGTGCAGCGGCCCTGGTCGTCGAAAACGGGGGCGGCTCTCACTTCGCCAATCAAGCGTCCAGAGGGGTACTCGGAGACCTCTTCCCAGGAGACGACGGTCCTCTCGTCGATCGCCCTCCGATAGTTCGCCAACACCGTCGTCAGGGAGGGTTCGGGGATGATCTCGGACACCCGCTTGCCGATCACCTGTTCGGACCTCAATCCGGTCAAGCTGGAAAAGGTCCGGTTGATGGAAATGAATCGGAATTCTCCGCCGGGCTCCACGGCGAGATGAAAGATGACGTCCCCCACCGTGTCATAGATATTGGATAGGCGCTGTTCGCGCTCGCGCAAGGCGTCTTCCGTCAGCTTGCGCGCGGTGATGTCCATGTTGTAGCCGTACCAGGTGATGCTGCCGTCATCCGATCGCTCGGGCGTGGCGTTGCCCAACATCCATCGAACGGGCCCGCCGGGGATCCGCACGCGGTATTCGCAGGACCAGGCGGTCAGATGTTCGGCCGAATCCTCGATGGAAGCGACGACCCTTTCCAAATCCTCGGGGACGATGACCCCGGCGATGGGGGCGAAGTTCTCCCGCACATCCTCAGGGGAACAGCCGAAGATGCCCCGGATGGCTTCCGTCGTGAACGGCACGCAATAGGACCCGTCGGGCCTTCGCTTGAAACGGTAGATCATGCCCGGGACCCAGGTCACGAGCTTGTTGAGCCGGAGATCGCGTTCCCGCAATTCCGCTTCGGCCCGCCTGCGCTCGGTGATATCGGCGCTGACGCTGATGATGCCGATGATGCGGCCCCGGGCATCGTGCAGGGGCGCGGTCGATATGCTGATATCGATGGCCGAGCCGTCCTTCCTTCGGCGCTGAGCCTCGACGTCGTTGAAGCCTTCCCCGCTCAGGACGCGCTTCCGCAGGGCGGCGTGCTCCTCGCGCTTGTCGTCGGGGACCAGGGGCAGGAACGTCCCCAGGGCCTCGCGCTCGCTCCAACCGAACATCTGTTCGGCCGCGCGATTCCACAGCGTGACGATCCCGTCGGGATCGAGGGCGATGATGGCGAGCGGCGAGGATCCGATCAGCGCCCGCAGAGTCTCGTTGGCTGCCTGAACGGCCTCCTCGGCCCGCTTGCGCTCGGTGATGTCCACGACCGTCGTGATGAAATGGACCGGCTTGCCGCCGCCTTCGCGGCGGATCCTGACGCTGACATCCCCCCAGATGATGCCTCCGTCCTTGCAGATGTACCTCTTCGCGAATCGGGTGGAGTCCGCCTCTCCCCTGAGAAGCCGGTCGAGATCGTCCTGGATGGACGGGATCTCATCGGCCGGGGTCAGGTCCTGCCATTTCTTGTGGTTCAGTTCCTCCCTCTCGTAGCCCAGCATTTCGGCGAAGGCCCTGTTGACGTCGATCTCGCCCGACGGGAGCGTGATCGATTTTCCGACGTTAGCCGACTCGAAGACCTCCTTGAACTTTTCCTCGCTGTCGCGCAGGGCCTTCTCGGCCCTCTTCCGCTCCGTCGTCACCTCCGTATAGGTGATGATGCCTCCGATCGTGCCGTCGGCCCTGCGCCAGGGGCGGCACTCCCAGCGGTTATAGGTGATGGAACCGTCGGGGCGCTCGAAATGATCGTCGTCTTCGCGCTCGATCGCTCCCGCCAGACATCTTTGATGCACGTCCTTCCATCTTTGAGGCATCTCCGGGAACACCTCGTAGTGGTGTTTTCCGACGATATCTTCTTCCTTGAGCCCGTAATCCTGGAGATAGCGGTCACTGACGGCGATATAGCGAAGATCGCGGTCGTAGATGGCGACGGCGTTGGGATCGTGCTTGACGATATAGCGCATGTTCTCTTCGCTGTCGCGAACTCTCGCCTCGGCCCGCTTTCGCTCGGTGATGTCGCGCCAGACGCAGTGATAGACGGGCCGGCCCAGGATCTCCGTGACCTGAGCCGTTACGAGGACGTCCCGGACCTCGCCCTGCTTGGTGCGGTGCCGGGTCTCGAAGTCGTTCCGCCCTTCGCGCAGCACTCCGGCGATCCGGGAAGCGGTCTCTTCGGGCGTCTCGGAGGCCTCATAGTCGGAAAGGGCGAGCCGGGAGAACTCTTCGCGGGTGTAGCCCAGCTGACGGCAGGCCGTCTCGTTGAATTCCATGGGCCGGGCCGTCGCCGGGTCGAGGATCACAATGCCGTCGGGAGAATATTCGAACAGAAGGCGATAGCGCGCCTCCGCGTCCCGCAGATCGTTCTCGCTCCTCCGGCGCGCTTCGTTCTCCGCTTTCAGGTCCTCCAGGACGTTCAATAAGGCGGCGCGGCTGGGCGTCTCGGCGGGCTCCTTGCGCTTCGGGCTCATTCGACGATCCTGTACTTTTCGGACCGGCCGGCCTTCTTGAGCAGGGCGTTGACCTCCTTCTTCAGCTCGATCATCCTGAGCTCGCGGTCCACCGTCAGCTCGTGGAAGCGTTGGAGCTCTTCCATTTTCTGGAGCCGTTCCGCCTCCGCCCGCTTCCGTTCGGTAATGTCCAGAACGAAAGCGACGATCTGCTCTTCGGGGCCCGGAAGCATGACATTGGAGAGGAAGACCGAGACCCGTGTCCCGTCCCTCAGGAGATATTCCTTCTCGTAGGGAGTGGACGAGCCCAACACCCGCAGTTCGGCGATCGCCTTCTCGTCGACCGAAAGCCATTCGGGCGGCGTGAGGGCCCGCCAGTCGATTAACCCCCGCCGGAGCTCCTCGCGCGAGTATCCGATGGTCCTCAGATAATAGTCGTTGGCCTCCAGGACGCGCCCCGTCGTATCGGCGAGGACGACGCCGACGACGTTGGCTTCCACGAAGCGCCTGAGACGCTCATCGGAGCGGCGCACGGCTTCCTCCGCTGTTTTCCGCTCGGTCACGTCCAAGACCGTCGAGATCGTCAGCCCATCGTCCGGCAAGGGCGTGTTCTGCGCCGTGATATAGGTCGTCGGCTCTCCCCGGCGGACGATCGGCACGTCCTCCCAGCGCATGCGCTTCGAATCGCCGCTCGACATCGCTTCCAGGACCCTGCTCCGGATCTCCTCTCGGAATTCGGGGTCCTCGTAGATCGCGTCCCAGAACGCGTCCGGCTTGGCCAAGGCCTCCCGCGTCGTCCGGTAGAACCGGGGAAAATTGTCGTTCATATAGGCGAACTTGACGACGGGATCGACGGAGTTCACGGCGATGCCGATAGGGAGGTTATCCATGACGGTCTTGAACCTCTCCTCGCTCGCCCGGAGGTCACGTTCGGCCTTCTTGCGGCGCCTGATCTCGCGGGACAGCAACCAGTTCCAGACGGCCAGGCCGGCCAGGAGCAGGCCCAGGACGGCCAGGGGGACCCAGGGCCATCTCATGTTGGATCCTGATTCGAAGCGGATGATCGAATCCAAGGCCTTCGGAACGACCCGGGCCGGGGGCGCGAAACGGTATGGGGGCTGATTCGCGCCGACGATCCCTTTATCCCTTCCCTCGCGATCATCACCTGAATATAAAGCCCAAGAACCTTGGACCAAGTGTACATGCGCTCAAACCGGGTGTCAAATCAAGAGGCCGGAAAGGGGCGCAGCAGCGGGCTCCCGGAACCCGGTTTGGCCCAGGATTCATGTCTTCGGCTTTTCTGCCGGAGCAAGGAACACAATGGTGAAGTCCGTTCCGTTCCCGGTTCCGAGCTCTATCGTGCCGCCGAGCTGGTTGACGAGCAAGGCCACGATCTGTAGTCCCAGGGTTTCCGTGCGGCGGAAGTCCAGCGTTCCGGGCAAGCCCTCTCCATCGTCCGCCACGCGAAGCTCCACGTTCCCGTCCTCTCTCCTGCGGAGCCCGACCTCCACCGTCCCCTTCCTGTCCCCCTTAAAGGCGTGCTTGAGGGCGTTCGAGACGAGCTCGTTGGCTAAAAGACCGCACGGCACGGCCGAATTGATGTCCAGCTGAATGGGCTCGAGCTTCGTCTCGAGCCTGATCCGGCCGGCCTCGATCCTGAAGAAATGGAACAGATGGGCCGCCAGGCTTCGGAGATAATCCGCGAAATCGATCTTCGACAGGTCGCGCGATTGATAGAGCTTCTCGTGGACGAGCGCCATGGAACGGATGCGCAGCTGGCCTTCCTTGAGCACGCGGCGGGCGTTCTCGGCCGTGATATGTCCCGCCTCCAGGTTGAACAGGCTCGAGATGACCTGCATGTTGTTCTTCACCCGATGATGGATCTCTCGGAGCAGGATCTCCTTCTCCCGCAGCGTCGCCTGGACCGTATCCTCGGCCTGCTTGCGCTCGGTGATGTCGATGATCGCGCCCCGGAGTCCGACGGGCCGGCCGTGATCGAATATGACGCTCGAAACGACGATGGCGGGGAAGGTGGACCCGTCCAGTCTTGTGAAAACGTACTCCGTTCCTTCGACGGCCTCCCCCTTGAGGAGCTTTTGGACGTTCCCGCGGGACCTCTGGACGTCCTCGGGCGACAGGAGCCTCCAGGCATTGAACCCCTTTTTGAGATCCTCTTCCGTGGCCCTGAAGGCCTTGAAAATGGCGCGGTTGGCCGCCGTGATATTGGCCTCGAGGTCCATCTCATAGACGGGGATCGGCAGAAAATCGTAGAGCTCACGGTATTGCCTTTCGCTATCCCTCAGCTTCTCCTCCGCCTGCCTGCGCTCGGTGATATCGCGCCAGACGCAGTGATAGACGGATTTGCCCAGGATCTCGATGACCTGGGCCGTCACATGGACATCCCGAAGCTCCCCCGATCCGGCGCGGTGGCGGGTTTCGAAATCGTTCCGCCCCTCGCGCAACACGTCGGCGATATGGGAGGAGATCTCCTCGGGCGTCTCGATCGTTTCCAGATCGGAGACGGTAAGCCGGGCGAATTCCTCACGCGTGTAGCCCAGCTGCCGGCACGCCGTCTCGTTGAATTCCAGGATCCGAGCCGTCGCCGGGTCGAGGATCACGATGCCGTCGGGAGAGTGTTCGAACAGGAGGCGATAGCGGGTTTCCGCTTCGCGCAGGTCATCCTCGCTCTTATGGCGCGCCTCGTTCTCGGCTTCCAGGGCCAGGCTCAGGTCGATGGCGGCGGTCCGGCTCAGCTCCAGGTCCCGGTTCGTCTGCCTCAAAGCCTCTTCTGCCTGCATGCGCTCGGTGATATCGTTGTAGACAGCTACGATCTCGCCCGTGGCCAGCTTAAAGACCCAGTTTTCCCTCCAGCTTCCGGGGTCTCGCTCATCGGTGTAGAGGTGGGCCGGGAAATGCTCCGGCGTTCCGGTCCGCCACACCTTCTGGAATACCTCAAAGATCCCCAACCCCCTCACCCCTGGGAACACATCGGTTACCCGCCGGCCGAGGAGGTCCTTCTTGCGGACGCCCTCGATCTTCTCCGCCGCGGGGTTGAAGTCCCTGAAAACGAAATCCGCGCCGTTATCGACCGCCTCATATACGGCCACTCCGCTGTTGATGTGCTTGAAGAACTCCCGGAACCGCTCCTCGCTCTGCAGCTGCGCCGCTTCCGCCTTCTTGGTCCCGGTGATGTCGCGGCGATCCGCTTTCTTGCCGGACCGCACTCCCCGTTTTGTGCTCACGGCCATCGCCGTTCTCCTATTCGCCCCCCCTCAGGATCCGGGCATGACGACCGGTTTACCTTCAAGCCAGCGATCTATGGCGTGCTTTTGGAAACGCCAATGGCGGCCGACCTTGGCAGATGGAACCTTTTCCTCCCGGGCGAGCTTATAGAGCGTCGATTTCGGGATCTTCAGATATGCGGCCAGCTCCTCGATAGTCAGGATTTCGCCGATTGGGCTCTTCATGATGCCGATACTTCTCCTCTGCAGATGCGGAATAGATCGTTCCCTATGGGGTTGTTGATCATAAGTTGCGCTTATTTTAAGTTATTGTCAATTGTTATCTTGACAGAGGCATTATCGCGAGAATCCTATTCGGGTGAGCGCCTAGACGACCAAGCCTTCGATGGTCCCGCCGCCGAGGACCGTGCTTCTTCGATAGAAGACGACCGACTGGCCCGGCGCAACGGCGCGCTGGGGCTCCGTGAACGCGACGCGGACCCCCTCGGCGCCGACGGGCGTTATAACGGCCTCGGCGTCCGCGTGCCGGTAACGGATCTTCACCCGGGCTTTGAAGGGCCGCTCCGGCCTCCTCCCCGAGATATAATTCACGCCGGACGCGACGAGCCCCTTCGAACGCAGGGCTTCGTCCGGGCCGGCGACGACGGTGTTCGTGAGGGCGTCCACGGAGACGACATAGAGCCTCCCGGAGGCGGCAACCCCCATGCCCCGGCGCTGCCCGACCGTGAATCCGGCGATGCCGCCGTGCTGTCCCAAGCGGCGGCCATCCAGGGCGACAATGGGGCCCGGGCGGAAGGCCGAGGGGGTCCTTTCCCTGAGGAACGCGGCATAATCGTCGCCCGGGATGAAGCAGATCTCCTGGCTTTCGGACTTATCGGCCACGGCCAACCCCATCCTTTTCGCCATTCGGCGGACCTCGGTCTTGGTGCGGCCGCCGAGCGGAAAGAGCACCCGGGCCAGCTGGTCCTGGGTCATGGCATAGAGAAAATAGGACTGGTCCTTCTCGGGATCCAGCCCCTTTTTCAGGGAAAAGACGCCGGTGCGGGCGTCCCGGGCGACCCGGGCGTAATGCCCCGTAGCCAGAAGGTCCGCTCCAAGATCCCGGGCCTTCTCCAGCAGGAGTCCGAACTTGATGAATCGGTTGCAGAGAACGCAGGGATTGGGGGTGCGGCCCCGCGCATACTCCCGGCAGAACTCCGAAACCACGAACTTCTCGAACGGGACCCTCATGTCGGCAACATAATGGGGGATCTTCAAGGACAGGGCTACGCGATGGGCATCCTCGACGGCCCGGCGCCCGCAACAGCTGCGCAGGGCCTCCGAGCGGCAGACCTCGATAGGGAGGTCGACGAGCCGCATCGTCACGCCGGTAACGTCGTGTCCCGCCCTCTTCAGCACGGCCGCCGCGACGGACGAATCCACCCCGCCGCTCATCGCCACGACGACCTTCCGTTTCTCGAAGCTCATCGGGAACAGGATATCACAGAACGAGCGCGTTTCGCTTGACGGAACCGGCCGACGGCACTACTCTAGAGTTATCCGCGGGGTCGGGAACAGCGAACGCGTTCCCGCGGATCCGAAGCGCACCATGAACATGATCCGGGCACGGATCCTCCTCTTCCTCGCCCTGATCATTCCCCTGGCCTTGTCAGGGGCGACAGGAATCATCAAAGGGAAGGTCACCGATCCGGAAGGGAACCCGGTCGGGGACGTCAGGATCACCCTGAGCGACGCCCGGAGCGGGACCGCTTACGTCTGCAAAACCGACAGGAAAGGGCGCTATTCCCGGGGCGGGATCGATCCCGCCGATTACGTGATGAAGCTCGAGAAGGAGGGCTTTCTATCTCTCGACGGACCGGTCGTCATCAGCGCTGGGTCCGAGGTCGTCCGGAACGCGGTCCTGGCGGCCCCGGCCGGACAACGCGCCAAGCCGGAGTGGGAGGATGCGGATGTCGAGGCGAAACGGCTCTACAAGAACGGGGAATACGAGGACGCCCTGAAGCTGTACAGGAACATCCTGGGCGGCTATCCCGGGCTCGCCAGGATCCATTTTTACGCCGGCAATTGCCTCTTCCACCTGGAAAGGCACGAGGAGGCCCTGGACGCCTATATGGAGGCGGTCCGGCTCAAGACCGATTTCTTCGAGGCCTACACGAACCTGGCCAACGTCTGTAGCCGGTTGAACCGGTTCGATGAGGCCCTGCTCGTGTTCGAACAGGGTCTGGCCATCCACCCGGAGAGCCCCGCCCTCCTATCGACCGCGGGCCGGCTCTATCTGGTCTCCGGCAAGAGCGGAAAGGCCGCCGAATACCTGGAACGGGCCGCTTCCCTGGATCCCGACTCCCGCGATCATTTCTATTCCCTGGGCATCGCCCGCGCCGGGCAGGGGGACGTGGCCCGGGCCATTCAGGCCTATGAAAAGTTCATCGCCCTCAACGCGGACCCGGCGGAGGACGCCCGGGTCCGCGGGATCGTGGACCGCCTCAAGGCGCGACAAAAGAAATGAACCGGCGCTTTCTTTTTTTCCCGTTTTCTGCAACAATCAGAAGCGCGGATAGGCGAAAAAGGAGGGTAAGGAAAATGAACAAAAAGATCTTCGCGGTAGTGTTATGCGGTTTCATCCTGGCCTGCGCGGCCCCGCTGTCGGCCCAGAGGTTCGAGTTCGGCGTCGCCTGGAATTTCTACAATCCCGGCTTCGACACGAGCTACCACAGCCAATACTCCCCTCTCTACCTGTCGGGAGGGCCGTACACGAGCCTGGCCGCACAGACCCTCATTCTCAAGGCCAAGGACGTCAGCGGGCTCTCGGCCTTCGTCAACTTCTTCCCGGTGAACAATTTCGGCATCCAGTTCAACGCCGAATATTTCAAGGCCCCGCTCGAGGGGGCCAACGCGCCTTACACCTACTCGATCACCTACGATCGACCGATGCCCGACCATACGACCCAGACCGTGACCTACGCCAACCAGGCGGATTGGCCGGCCACGGATGGGGACATCCGGGAGATCGTTCTCAGCCTGAACGGGATCTTCCGCCTGCGCCTCACACGCTCGCTCTCACTGAACCTGATGGGAGGGCCGGCCTACTTCTACACCGAGGCCAAGACGGGATTCATCGGCTACACGAAGTTCTGGACCACGGAAGACAGGCTCCTCCACATCCAGAACTTCCAGCTCGGCTACGAATTCGGACCCCAGTCCAAGCTCGGATTCAACCTGGGCGCCGAAGCCGCGTTCCACCTCTCCAACCTGATCGCGATCATCGGGGAATTCCGCTATTTCAAGGCCAGCGGATCGGAAACGCCCCTGCATATCACAACGGCCGATATCCTGACGGATCCGGTCAGCGACGTGGAAGCCCGGCTGGACCTCGGGTCCCTGAAGGTTGACCCGTCCTTCACGCGGCTCAGCGCGGGGATCAAGTTCACTTTCTGATCGGCGCCGCCTATTTCTTTTCGTCGGCCTTCTTGGCCTTGGGGCACTCGCCTGAGTCCTTGGCTGACTTCATGGCCGCAAGGTGTTCCTGGATCATCTTGACGGTCTCCGGGTCCTTAGAGGAGATCCGGACGACGGCGCCGTCGGGAGTGTTCTCGACGACGATGTCGGCCTTGCCGGCCAATCCCCCGCACATCGGACAGCCGCCTCCGGTCCTATGGCCCATCATGCCGGGCTTCATGGCCATACCATGACCTGACATCCTCTTCATCCGCATCTCTCGGCGGGCCATCATCGGACAACCCGGCGTCCCCGCATTCTTCATCATGGCGCAATCCGGCATCGCCGCGCCGGGAGCGGCCGGAGGGGCGGAGGGAGCACCGGGAGCCGGTGCCTCCGGAGCCTGACCCGGCATCATCTTCATCTTGGCCATCATCGGACAGCCCGGGCAGCACATCCCGCCCGCCTTTTTGGCGGCGGGAGCGGGCGTTTCGGCCGCCTCTTTCTGAGCGTACTTGGCCGGTTCCTTGAGGAACGCCGTCTTGCAGCTCTCCGAACAGAAGGTATAAATCTTGCCGAGATACTCCGCCGTATTCGCCGCGCCGGCGGTCTTGACGCTCATCCCGCAGACCGGGTCCTTGGCCGTATCCGCGGGAGTCTCGGCGGAGGCCGCATAGAGGCCGAGCAGGACGACGGCCGCGAAGACCGCCCAAAACTGGAAATGTTTCTTCATAGAATTCTCCTTTGTCTCAACGCTTCAATATTAACTCATCTCGTCGCCGGTCCGTTACATCTGTTCCGCTCATATCTTCGCCCGCCTCAGCCTCAGGGAATTCGAGACGACCGACACCGAGCTGAAGGCCATGGCCGCGGAGGCCAGGACCGGGTCGAGGAGCACGTGGAAGAACGGATAAAGGGCCCCGGCCGCGACCGGGATGCCGATGACGTTGTAAATGAAGGCCCAGAACAGGTTCTGCCGGATGGTCCGGATGGTCCGGCGGCTGAGGGCGATGGCCGAGGCCACTCCGTCGAGGTCGCCCTTGATCAGGGTGATGTCCGAAGCTTCCATGGCCACGTCGGTGCCCGTCCCGATGGCGATCCCGACGTCGGCCAGGGCCAGGGCCGGCGCATCGTTGATCCCGTCGCCCACCATAGCCACCGTCCGCCCTTCGGACCGGAGCCTCCGGATCTCATCGGCCTTCTGGCCGGGAAGCACGCCGGCGATGACATTGTCGATACCCGCCTCCCGGGCGATGGCCTCGGCGGTCCGGCGGTCGTCCCCGGTCAGCATGACGACCTCGAGGCCGAGCCGCTTCAGCCGTTCCACGGCGGCCGCGGCGCCGTCCTTGAGCGTATCGGCGATCGCCAGGAGCCCGGCCGCGCGGCCGTCGATCGCCACGAAAACGGCGGTTTTTCCTTCCGCGGAGAAGGCGTCGGCGGTCGCGGCGAGCTCCCCCGTATCCACTCCTCTCTCCGCCATCATCTTCGGGCTGCCGATAAGGACGTGCCGCCCCCCGATGCTCCCCGCGACGCCCAATCCCTCGAGGGCCTGGAAATCGGAGGGCTCGGCGGGATCCATCCCCTTCTCCCCCGCCCTGCGGACGACGGCCTTGCCCAGGGGGTGCTCCGAGCGCCTTTCCGCTCCCGCGGCGAGCCTCAGGACCTCATCGCCGGAAAAGGGCTCGAGGGCCACGAGGTCCGTGACCTCGGGTTCTCCCCGGGTCAGGGTGCCGGTCTTGTCGAAGACGACGGTGTCCACCTTGTGAGCGGTCTCCAGGCTTTCGCCGCCCTTGATGAGGATGCCCCGCTCGGCCCCCCGGCCCGTTCCGACCATGACGGCGGTCGGCGTCGCCAACCCCAGGGCGCAGGGGCAAGCGATGATCAGCACGGCCACGAAATTGAGCAGGGCAAAGGTCAGGCGGGGCGACGGGCCGAAGACGGACCAGACGGCGAACGTGACGACGGCGATGGCGACGACGGCCGGGACGAAATAGCTCGCGATGACGTCCGCCAGCCGCTGGATGGGCGCTTTCGATCCCTGAGCCTCCCGGACAAGACGGATGATCTGGGCCAGGACGGTGTCCTTCCCGACCTTGGTCGCCCGGAACCGGAAGCTCCCGGAACGGTTGATCGTGGCCCCGATGACCTCGGCGCCGGGGCCTTTGGTCACGGGGAGGCTTTCTCCCGTGATCATGGATTCGTCCACGGCCGAGCTTCCGTCGAGGACGGCCCCGTCGACCGGGATCTTCTCGCCCGGGCGGACCACGACGACATCGCCCGGCGCCACATCCTCGATGGGGATATCGACCTCTCCCCCGGCCCTGACGACCCGGGCGGTCTTGGGTGCCAGCCCCGCCAGCCGCCGGATGGCTTCCGATGCCCGCCCTCTGGCCCGGGCTTCGAGCATGCGGCCGAAGAGGATAAGAACGATGATCAGGGCCGACGTATCGAAGTATACCGCCGGCATGACCCCCGCCCGATGGAAAAGCGAGGGAAAAACGGTCGCGATCGCGCTGAAAACGTAGGCCGCGGACGTGCCGACGGCCACAAGCGTGTCCATGTCCGCGGTCCGATGCCGGAGGGCGCCCCAGGCGCCGCGATAGAACCGGGCTCCGAGGACGAATTGGACGGGGGTCGCCAGGGCCCAAAGGACGTAGGGATTCCGGAGGAAGGCCGGGACCCAGGCGAACCAATGTCCCATGGACCCCAGGAAGATCAGGGCTCCCAGGACGGCCCCGGCCAGGACCTTGGCCTTGAGCGCGCGGTATTCCTTCTCGCGGAAAGCGCGCTCCGGGTCTCCGGCCGCCCCGGCGGCGTCCTCCCCTATGACCTTATATCCGGCCAAGGCCACGGCCTTGCGGAGCCCCGGCAGTCCGGTCCTTTCGGGGAGGTATTCGACACGGGCGTGGTGCGTCGCCATGTTTACCGCCGCCCCGACCACTCCCGGCGCGGCCCGGAGGGCGTTCTCGATGCGGGAGGCGCAGGACGCGCATGAAATGCCTTCGACGGCGAGTTCGACCGTCCACGTGGCGATCCCGTATCCGAGCCCCTTGATCTTCGCCGCGAGGTCCGACAGCTTGACCAGGCCCGGCTCATAGACGACCATCGCCCGGGCTTCGGCGAAGTTGACGCCCGCGCTCTTCACCCCGGGCACGCCCCGGAGGACGGCCTCGATCCTGGCCGAACACGAGGCGCAGTTCATCCCCGTCACGGGGATCTCGATCCGCTCGGCACCCCCCGCAGCGATCGCCGGCGCGCCCGCGCCGCGGCCCGCGGAGGCGTCTCCAGGCTCGGTGCCCTTCCGGAATTCGCAGGCGTCACCCATATCGCGGTCCCGTTCGTTTCCCGCCGTCCTGTGCCGTCTTCCTCGTCGAGGCCCTGTGCGTCTTCATATCCGGATTCCCCGCTGGCCATTATATCACGGACCGGGCCTGCACACATTAATCCTATGGATTTTGTAGATTATCGACCCTTCCCGCCGCGGCTCTCCCCGGAGCCCCCGTTCCCGGGGTTGCGCGGGCCCCCGGTTTGTGTTAGAATTCCGCCGTCATCCTTCAAGGAGAATACCATGTCCGGACACTCGAAATGGGCTTCCATCAAGCATAAAAAGGCCGCAACCGACTCCAAGCGGGGCAAGATCTTCACCAAGATCATCCGCGAGCTGACCATGGCTGCGCGCGGCGGCGGCGACCCCGACTCCAACGCCCGTCTCCGGAAGGCCATCAACGACGCCAAGGCCGTCAACATGCCCGCCGACAACATCAAGCGGGCCGTCCAGAAGGGCACCGGCGAGCTCGCCGGCTCCCAGCTCGAGGAGATCATCTACGAGGGCTACGGGCCGGGCGGCGTCGCCATCTACATCACGGCGCTCTCGGACAACAAGAACCGGACGGTCTCGGAGGTCCGCCACATCTTCACCAAGAACGGCGGCCGGATCGGCGAACAGGGCTGTGTCGCCTACCGGTTCCGGCGGGCGGGCTACATCGATATCGAAAAGGCCAGGGCCGCCGAGGAACAGCTGATGGACATCGCCCTGACCGCCGGTGCCGAGGACATCAAGGACGAGGACAAGATGTGGGAGATCACGACCTCGCCCGAGGCCTACGAGGCCGTCCTCGAGGCCGTCAAGGCGGCCGGGATCGAGATCGCGGATTCCAACGTCGGCTACATCCCCCAGGATTACACGAAGCTCGAGGGCAAGCAGGCCCAGCAGGCCCTGAAGCTCGTCGAGGAGCTCGAGGACCACGACGACGTCCAGACGGTCGCCGCCAACTTCGACATCGACGAAGAGGAGCTCGCCCGCCTCGAGCAGGCCTGAGGGCCGCGCCGGATGAGGGTCCTGGGGATCGATCCGAGCCTTCGGTCCACCGGGTTCGGCGTCGTCGAGGACGCCGGCAACACCTACGTCCCCATCATCTTCGGGATCATCAAGCCTTCCCCGACGCTCCCCTTCCCCGACCGGTTGAACGAGATCCGGACCGAGCTCGAAAAGATCGTGGACCGGTTCGGGCCGGAGGAAGCCTCCATCGAGAACGCCTTCTTCGCCAAGAACGTCCGGACGGCCCTTTCCCTGGGACAGGTCCGCGGAGCCGTCCTCGTGGCCCTAGCCTCGAAGGCCGTCGGGCTCTTCGAGTATTCCGCCCTCGAGATCAAGAAGGCGGTCACGGGCTACGGCCAGGCGGACAAGGACCAGGTCCGGACGATGGTCCGGACGCTTCTCAACCTCGAGGACGGCCCCCTCTCCCTGGACGCTTCCGACGCCCTGGCCGCGGCCATCTGTCACCTCAATGTCCGCAGCTTTCGGAACGCCGTCGACCGGTCCTGACCGGAGCGGCCGCCGGCGGGCCGCCGGGCGGCCTTTGATTTTGGGCCCCGCTTATCTTAGAATGGGAGCGACATGATCGCCTATCTCAAGGGGACGCTGATCCGGAAACAGCCCAACCAGGTCGTCATCGACACCGGCGGCGTCGGCTATCGTGCGGCCATCCCGCTGTCGACCTTCTTCAAGCTGGGCGAGATCGACTCCCAGGTCGAGCTCCTCGTCCACACCCACATGACGGACAACGCTCTCTCCCTCTTCGGGTTCGCGACGACGGCGGAGAAAGAGATCTTCCTGAAGCTCATCGGGATCTCGGGGATCGGGCCGAAGCTCGCGATGAACATCCTCTCCGGCATCGAGCCGGCCGAGCTCGAGGACGCTATCCGGCGGACGGACGTGGCCCGGATCTCGCTCATCCCGGGGATCGGGAAGAAGACGGCACTCCGCGTCGCCATGGAGCTCCAGGACAAGATCGAGAAGAAGGAGAAGGTCCTTGCCGCCAAGGGCTCGAAGGAGAAGGAGGATCTCGTCTCCGCCCTGTCCAACATGGGCTTCCGGCGGAAGGAGATCGAGCCCACCGTGGACAAGGTCCTGGCGGCCCTTCCGGAGGACGCCGGGTTCGAAAGGATGCTTCGGGAATGCCTGAAACATATGGCCCGGCTCTGAGGGACGGACGGACGGACGCGCCGCCCTCGACGGGAGGGCCCCGCTAATGCCCGCGATCCTCAGCCCCGTCCGCACCCGCGAGGACGTCCTCTTCGAGGACAGCCTCCGCCCCAGGACCTTCGACGAGTTCGTTGGCCAGGAAACCGTCAAGGCCAACCTGAAGATCTTCATCGAGGCCGCCCGGAAGCGGGGCGAGCACCTCGACCACGTCCTCCTCTACGGGCCCCCGGGGCTGGGCAAGACGAGCCTGGCCTACCTCATCGCCAAGGAGATGGGCGTAGGGATCAAGCCGACCTCGGGACCGGTCATCGAGCGGACGGGGGACCTGTCGGCCATCCTGACCAACCTCCAGGAGAAGGAGGTCCTGTTCATCGACGAGATCCACCGTCTCCAGCCTTCGGTCGAGGAGATCCTCTACTCGGCCATGGAGGACTTCAGCCTGGACATCGTCATCGGGCAGGGCCCGAGCGCGCGCAGCCACAAGCTCAAGATCAAGAAATACACCCTCATCGGAGCGACGACGCGGGCGGGGCGCATCACGGCCCCGCTCCGGAGCCGCTTCGGCATCGTCCACAGGCTCGATTACTACAAGGACGAGGACCTGCGGAAGGTCATCCTGAGGTCCGCGGCCCTGCTCGGCGTCCAGATCGACGACGGCGGGGCCGGCGAGATCGCCCTGAGGTCGCGGGGGACGCCGCGCGTGGCCAACCGCCTCCTCCGGAGGGTCCGCGACTATGTCGACGTCAAGGGCGACGGCATCATCACGGCCAAGCAGGCCCGCCACGCCCTGGACATGATGGAGGTCGACCAGGCCGGGTTGGACGACGTCGACCGGAAGATCCTGACGACCATCCTCGAGAACTTCGGCGGCGGCCCCGTGGGCATCGGCACCATCGCCGCGGCCATCGACGAGGAGAAGGACACCATCGAATCCATCTACGAGCCCTTCCTGATGCGGATCGGCTTCCTCGAGCGGACGACGCGCGGCCGGAAGCTCACGCCCCGGGCTTACGAACACCTCGGCTTCGAATATCCCCGGGAACGCCAGCCGTCCCCGCAGAAGAAGCTTTTCCAGGACAAATCCTGAGCCGCGGGGCCGATGCTCATCAAGGAATTCGACTACGATCTCCCGCCGGAGCTCATCGCCCAGCATCCCACGGAGCGGCGCGGGGATTCCCGAATGATGGTCGTCCGGAGGCGCGAGGGGACGATCGAACACGCCCGCTTCGAGGACTTCCCCGGACACGTGGCCGCGGGCGACCTCCTCGTCCTGAACGATACGCGGGTCATCCCGGCGAAGGCCTGGGGGAAAAAGGGCGAGGCCGACATCGAGTTCCTGTTCGTCCGCGAGACCGAGGCCGGCGTCTGGGAGGCCCTGTGCCGGCCGGCGCGGAAGGTCCGGGACGGCGACCCCGTCGTCTTCGCCCCCGGCATCGAAGCCGTGGTCGTCGGAGAAGGGGCGGAGGGTTTGAGAATGCTTCGATTCGGCCGGCCCGACGTCCTCGCCATCCTCCGCGCGATCGGGTACGCTCCCCTGCCGCCTTACATCAAGCGCCCCAAGAGCGGGAAGGACCTGCGGGCGCGGGACATCGAGCGTTATCAGACGGTCTTTGCCCGGAAGGACGGGGCGATCGCGGCCCCCACGGCCGGCCTCCATTTCACGCCCCGGGTCCTGTCCTCGGTCCTGAAGAAAGGGGCCGAGGTCCGAAAGGTCACGCTCGAGGTCGGGGTCGCGACCTTCCAGCCCGTCCGAGCCGAGCGCGTCGAGGATCATCATATGCTCGAGGAGCGGTACGAGGTCCTGCCGTCGACAGCCCGGGCGATCGACGCGGCGAGGGCCGAAGGGAGGCCCGTGATCGCCGTCGGCACGACCGTCGTCCGGGCCCTCGAGAGCGCCGCCGGGGAAGGCGGGATCAGGCCCGGGAAAGGCGCGACGTCCCTATTCATCCGTCCCGGGTACGAATTCAAGGCCGTGGACCGGCTCCTGACGAATTTCCACCTGCCGAAGTCCACACTTCTCATGCTTGTGTCCGCCCTCGCCGGCCCCGACCTCGTCAAGCGGGCCTACCGGGAAGCGGTCCGGGAACGTTACCGTTTCTTTTCCTACGGCGACTGCATGCTCATTCTGTGAGGGAGGCCCCGTGTCGTTCACGAACGCGTTCATCGGAAAGCCGGAAAGACCGGATGACGAGGAGCTCGCCGAAGCCCTCGGCCCGGCCGGGCCCCTTTGGAACAGATTGAGGGCCGAACTGTCCTCGAAGCTCGGGATCGATTCGATGGAATGGAAGAGCTACTCGCCAAAGGCGGGCTGGACCCTGCGCTTATTCCACAAGAAGCGGGCTATCGTGTACCTCTCGCCGGCTCGGGGATGGTTCCTGGCGTCGTTCGCCCTGGGCGACAAGGCGGTCCGCGCCGCGCTCGAGGCCGGGCTCCCCGCCCCCGTCCTCGAGCTCATCCAGGGGGCAAAAAGATATGTCGAAGGGACCGCCGTCAGGATCGAAGTCAAGCGTCCGAGGGATGTCGCGGTCGTCGCGAAGATCGCCGCCGTCAAGCGGGATAGCTGACTAGGGCAGGCCCGGCTCGGGCCCGACCCGGTCTTCAGATCTTCGTGTCCGAGAAACGGATGAAAGAGAACCTCTCGGGCAGGTGAGAGTCATAGACCCCGTGCCGGTTCATGGCCCATCCGGGATGCGGTTCGGCCCTGACGCCGCAGTATTCCAGCCGCTCGAACCGGGAGAGATCCATCCTCCAGATGTCGCCGTCGCGCGGCGGGACGGGCCGGCTCCCGGCGAGGGCGGCCATCCCCTTCCAGGGAAAGGCCATCTCGACGGTCCAGCCGCGGTCGACGTCCGAGGGGTCGTTGAGCGTGCCCTGGACACGAACGGCGGTCCGGAGGCCCGGGAAATCCCAATCCATGAACGCCCAGCGCGCCCCGCGCGGATGGCGTCCGTGCCGCAGGGCATCCTGAAATCCGCCGAGAACGTCGACCTTTCGTTCGCGCAGGTCGAACTCCGGGGCATCGAAACGGCTCCCCTTCCGGTGCGCGTCCTGCCAGACGTAGAAAACCTCGTAAACCGTCCCCAAGGCGTTGATCTCGAGCTCGTAATAGCAGTCCCCGCCGTCGATGAAGACCTCGACGTCGTTCTCGTTCCAGATGAGGGAATCGCGCTCGGCGAGCCGGGCTTCGACGTCCGGCTCCTCGACGCGGAACGCGACGTAAAGGTTGTCGTCGTCCCAGAGAAGGGCGGCGCGGGTATCGAGGAAACCGGGGGTCCCGCCGACGAGATCGACGAAGCGGCCGGACCACGGCGCCCGGCGCCAGCACGGTTTTTCCAGGTCCCCGTCGATGGGGAACCTGTCTCCGGTCCGGAAACAGGTATAGCGCGCCAATTCGCTCTCGTTCATGACCGTATGCCTATCGAGGCCCAAGATAACACAGCGGCCCGCGGGGGACAATGCCCGTCAGGACCCTTTTTCGCGTCGGGAGCGTAACCTTTCGGATATCCCGAGCGTAGGAATAGGTGAGAAGGGAAAGAACGTGAGAAAACGACGCGCCTTCGTCGAGATGGTGTCGATATTCTTCGCCGCCCTGTTCCTCTTCGGCTTTCTGGCCATCCTGGCCTCGGGACGTTGACCCCGACGCTATTTCGACTGTTTCGTCTCGAGGGGTTTATCGGCCCCGTCGAAGAACATCTTCTGGAGCTCGAGGGTCTTCGTGTCCGCCTTGACCGAGCGGATCATCTCGGCCAGCAGATCGGAATCCAGGGTCAGGGCCAGCTCTCCGAACTCCTTGTTCCCGGCGGCGCCGTATCCCCTGTAATGGTTCGGCTGGCTCGCGTACCACCAGATCCCCGTGTAGGCGTGCTTCAGGCGGGAGAGCCGCTTCTGGTCCTCCCCGCTCTGGTCCTCGGCCCGGTCCAGGTGGACGAGGTCGGGGCGGTGGGCCAGCATCGTGGAGGTCTCTTCCTCTCCGGCGTGCCCGTCGAGGGTCGTCTTGCGAAGCTTGGCCAGCTTTTCATTCGCCGTTTCGTCGTCGGAAGGGTCATAGAGGAAGACGGCATAGTCCTTCCTGCAGGCGAGCTGGACCTGACAAAAATACTGAAGGAACTGGGTGTTCCCGCCGTGGCCGTTGACCAGGATGATCTTCTTGACCCCGTTGCGGGCGAGCTCGTTGCAGGTCTCCTGGAGGATCTGCTGCATGAGGGGGGTGCTGTAGGCGATCGTTCCGGGCTGATGCTTGGCCTCGAAGATCTGCCCCACGAAATACGGGGGGAAGACGATCGTGTATTCCTTCTTTGCGGCGCGAAGCGCGAGCTCCCGGACATCGATGAGGTCGGTGCCCAGCGGCAGATGCGGACCGTGCTTTTCCAGGATCCCGATGGGGATGAGGCAGGTCGAAGCGGACTTGGCGACGGCCTTGATGAAGTCCGGCGAGGTCAGGTCTTCATACTTCACGGTCAGGTCCGCGGAGCCCGTTGGGGCCTGGGCGGACGCGGTCGCGACGCAGACGATGACCGCCAGGGCGACGAGCGCGGCGGCCGGAATGGCGTTCGATCTTCTCATGAGCGATATCCCTCCCTGTCCGAAGCGTTGACCGACAAGCTCTTTTATATCCCCGCGCCGGCCTTTAGTCAACGCGCCGGCGCCGCCGCCTGAAGGCCGCCCCGATCCCGGTCCGTTCCCGCCGCTACTTCTGCTGTCCCGTCAGCGACTGCAGGTTGAACATCGGCAGCATGTTCTGGGGAAGGATGCCCCACTGGATATTGGGGGCCAGCTTCTGGACGAATTCCCACTGGATGATGGTCGGGTTCTTGGTCAGGGCCGTCTGGCGGATCTCGATGCTCCGGGCGTCGCCCTCGGCCGAGACGATCTTCTGTTCCTTGCGGATCTTCTCCTGCTCCAGCTTGTTCTTCTCGGTGGTGATGTTCTCGAGGGCGATCTGCTTCTCCTCGAGGGTCCGGGCGTATTCGGGGGTGAACGTGACGTTGCGGAGGACCAGCTCGTCGAGGATGAGGCCGTTCTTCTCGAACTTGGGGGCGATCTCGTCGTAGAGGACCTGCTGGGCCTCGTAGCTTTTCTTGGTGTAGAGGTCGAAGGCGGCGAATTTGGTCGGCACGCGGCGGCCGGATCCCCGGATCTCCGTCTTGACGATCTTCTCCACGTACTCGTCCTCCGTCCCCAGGTTCTGGAGGATCCAGGCCGCCTTGCCCGGCTGGATCATGAACCGGGCCGTGATGCCGACGCGAATCTGCTGGCCGTCCGAGGTCAGGGCCGAGATGATGACGTCGGGGAAGTCCGCGCGGCTCTCCCTCGGGATATCGGCGGCTTCGTAGGTCTTCTTGATCGTGGGGTAGATCACGACCGTATCGACGAGCGGGAAGATGAGGTGCATGCCCGGCTTGAGCTCGGCCCGGACCGCCCCGAGTCTCTTCACCACCCCTACGGTCCCGGCCTGGACGATGACGACGGATCGGGCCAGGACCGCGAGGACGAGGACCGCGACGGCGACTCCGGCCACGAGCCGGCCCTTCCCCCGCAGACCGCCCAGGGGATCCCCCTGCCGGACGCCCCCCCTCCGCGACGCAAGGTATCCGATGACCAGGGCCCCGATGACGAACGCCAAAACGAATCCTATCATTGAAAGCCTCCTTTTACGGCCGGACCGCCGGGAGGGCCCGGACGGCCGAGCGTATTTTGACACAAAAGGCTGTTCACCGGAAAGGGGCTCGGGTAGAATGGGCCGCAGAGGCGCGAAATGTTCGAGCACGAATGGGTCCGCGAGTTTCCAGCCGCGGTGATGGTCTGCGACGAGGCCGCGACCATCATCGCGATGAACGACAAGGCCGCCGCGACATATGAGGCGGACGGAGGCTACGCTCTCGTCGGGAGGAACCTTCTCGATTGCCACCCCGAGCCGTCGCGGACGAAGCTCGCCGCCCTCATGGACGGGCGCCGGGCCAACGCCTACACCATCGAAAAGAAGGGCCGGAAAAAATTCATCTACCAGGCCCCGTGGTTCCGGGACGGCCGCTATGCCGGATTCGTCGAGATCTCGATGGAGATCCCCTTCGACATGCCCCACTTCGTCCGGGGGTGACGGCCGGCAGCCGGCGGGGCCGATTGACCCTGCCGCCCGGGCGTGATATGTAATCCTTATGATCGGCCGGACCCTCAAACACTATGTCGTCGAGGAGACCCTCGGCAACGGCGGCATGGGGGTCGTGTACCGGGCCCGCGACACGCGGCTCGAACGGCCCGTGGCCATCAAGCTCCTCAAGCCCGAGCTCGTCGCCGATCCCGATCGCAAGACGCGCTTCCTGCGCGAAGCCCGCGCCGCCGCGGCCGTCACCCATCCGGCCATCGCCCAGGTCTACGACATCGACGAGGACGCGGGAACGACCTTCATCGCCATGGAATACGTCGACGGCCGGACGGTCGGCCGCCTCATCGCCGCGGGCGAGCTCGACCTGATGGGCTCGGTCGAGATCGTCCTCCAGATCGCGGAAGGCCTGGCGAAAGCGCACGAGGCCGACATCATCCACCGGGACATCAAGTCCGACAATATCATGGTCACGCGGGAAGGCCACGCCAAGCTCCTCGACTTCGGGATCGCGAAGCTCCGGGACGCCGCCGCGGGCGACACGGAGGTGGACCTCCGCGCCGGCTCGGACGGATGGACCATGACGGCGGAGCGGGCGCGGACGCTCCCCGGAGCGATCGTCGGGACGGTCCCCTATATGAGCCCCGAGCAGGCCCGGGGCCAGGCCCTCGATCCGAGGAGCGACATCTTTTCCCTCGGGGTCGTCCTCTATGAAATGGTGACCGGCGAGCTGCCGTTCAAAGGGGACACCCCGCTGGATACCATGCATGCGATCGCCTTCGAAGAGCCGAAGCCGGTGAACGCCGTTCGCCGGAGCCTGCCGCCGAAGGTGCATATGATCGTCGCCCGGTGTCTCCGTAAACGCCGGGAAGACCGGTATCCGGACGCCCGCGCCCTCGCCGCGGACCTCAAGCACCTGAAGCACGACCTGGAGACCGGGACCAGCCTGGACCTTCCGGTCGGGGCCCGCCTCCGCGGTCTCCTGGACCGCGTCAACGCGACCCTCCCCTTCGGCCGCTACGGAGCCTACGTCGCGGCCGGCGCCGTCCTCATCGCCGCCGCCCTTCTCCTAACAAACCTCCAGATCGGGAACCTGTTCGTCTTCATCATGGCGGGCCTCTTCGTCTACAGGATGGTCCGCAACCGGAAGAGGCGCATCCTCGCCGCCCTGATGAAAAAGATCGCCGCCTTCCCGGAGGTCAAGGCCGTCGCCGTCAAGGACGACCGGGTGATCGTCGTCGTCGGCAAGGCGCCTGCCAAGACCTACATCCGGATCACGGGCCTCATCGACTCGGTCAACCGGAAGCTCTTTTTCGGCAAGGACGTCACCGGGGAGATCCGGGACGACCTCCCGGACAAAGAGCTCCGGACCCTCCTCCGTCAGCCCGGCGTCACCTACGTCCGCGACGACGTCGCTCCCGACTAGTCCCTGTGCGGGGGGAGGAAGACATCGGTCTTCGGACAATGGATAATGACCGCGATATGCATCATCGCGTGCGCGACCGGCGCGCCGACCGGATTCGCCGTGAGCAGGGTCGGCAGGGAGATCAGAGTGTTCCCCGCGACGGCCCTGGCCATCTTCGGTGACCGGAAATCCCTATAGCCGGCGTGGTAAGCCGCCGTCATGACCAGGATGAAGACCCAGGCCAGCAGGCCGAAGGCGATCTTGCGGCCCAAGGGTCTTTCTTCAACGCGGAAAGCGCGCCAGGTGACGGCCCAGGGGAACGCGGACATCAGGAGCCCATCCACCGCGCCATAGATCAGGCCCCTCCAGAAAAGCGCCCAGACAAGGGCGCCGCCGCCAAGGGTCTCCGTCGCCGGATTCGTCAGGACGTATCGGACAACGGCGATGCCGAAGACGATCCCCAAGACGAGGCCCCAGGCCAGACGGCGCGAAAACCATTGCTTCAGGTCCATCCCGGTCCGCCGGACATATACGCCTAGGAACGTCAGCGTGGCCAGAAAATATATTAGATAATAAAGGTCCAGGGGGAGCGTCAGAAGGTCGGCAAAAACGAAAGGGATGGCGAATCCGACGATGATGCCCCAAGCCAGCCACTTGAGATGAGCGACGTCTTTCATGGTGTTCCTGCCTTTCCAGCGCATTATAAACAAGGACGGGCCGCAAGTCATCACGGACCTTTTCGGAATGTCCTCTTGGGAAGAGCTCCCGTCCGTCCGGGCTTGAACAGGCCAGGAATTTGACCTAGAATCCTCTCATCATGAGACCCCCCCGTCGATACCTCCCGGCGATCGTCGTACTCGCCCTCGTTTTCACCGCATCATGCACCCTGGTCCGCAAGAGGGTCGAGCCGGTCCTCCCCGCGCCCGCGGCGTGGGTTCCGGTCGGCCAGGTCGTCACGCCCATAGGCATCCAGGTGGAGCTTCCGGGCCTCAGGCCCCAGGTGCTTGCCTTGAGCCCCGACGGCCGCCGGCTCGTCACCTCGGGGAAGACGGGCGAGATCGTCCTGGTCGATCCCGCGACCGGAGCGCTGCTGGAACGAGTCGCCTTCCCAGAGGGAGCCCGCGAAGGCACGACCGGAGCTCCTTCGGAGAATGTCCTGAGCCCCGATCAGGAAGGCCAGGTCAGCTATACGGGGCTTGCATTCTCCGCCGACGGTCGCCGCCTCTATCTCAGCGACGTCGAAGGAAGGATCGAGGTCTTCGGGGGCATGCCTGATGGGGCCCTGAAAGGGCTGTTCGCCTTTCCCCTTCCGCCCTCGGGAATTCCTCGCCGCGAGAAGGATATTCCGGCCGGGGTCGCCGTCTCGCCCGATGGACAACGATTGTATGTCGCCCTGAACCTCTCCAACCGGCTGGGCGAATTCGAGGCCTCCAATGGCCGCCTCCTCCGGCTCTTCGACGTCGGCGTCGCCCCGTACGACGTCGTCCTGGCCGGGGACAAAGCCTATGTCAGCAACTGGGGCGGGCGCCGGCCCGGCGCCGGCGACACGGTCGGCCCCGCGGGCCGGGGCACCACGGTCAGGATCGATCCGGAGTCGGGCGCCGCGAACGACGGTTCCGTCAGCGTGATCGACCTCCGGGCCGGGAAGGTCGTGGCGGAGATCCCGGCCGGCCTCCACGCTTCGGACCTCGCCCTCTCCCCCGGCGGCCGCTATATCGTCTGCGCCAATGCGGCGAGCGATACATTGAGCGTCATCGATACGGAGACGGATTCCGTCGTCGAGACCGTCTGGGCGAAGCCGAGCCCGGCCGACCTCTTCGGGGCGTCGCCGAACGCTCTGGCCTTCGACCTCGAGGGAAAGCTCCTTTATGTCGCGAACGGGACCCAGAACGCGCTGGCCGTCATCGAGTTCCGGCCGTCCCTGCGGGCCTCGAAACTCCTCGGACTCATCCCGGTCGGCTGGTACCCCGGAGCGGTCGTCCTCCATCACGGCCTCGGAAGACTCTGCGTCGCCAATATCAAGGGCCTGGAGACGGCCCGGGCGACCGACGAGCGAACGGGCCTCACCGGGTTCAACTCCCGCCTTTATCACGGCTCCCTCTCCCTCGTTCCCGTCCCTCCCTCCTCGGACCTTCCGCGGCTCACCGCGTCCGTCTGGGAGAACTATCACCGCGAAAGGATCGCCCGGGCTCTCCTTCCGCCCCGGCCCGGCGCTGCCGCAGTGCCCATCCCTGAGCGTATCGGTGAGCCCAGCCTCTTCAAGCACGTGGTCTATGTCATCAAGGAGAACCGGGCGTATGACCAGGTGCTGGGGGACATGACCCAGGGCGACGGCGACCCGGCCCTCTGCGTCTTCGGCGAGACCGTGACGCCGAACCAGCACAAGCTGGCCTCCGAATTCGTCCTCCTCGACAACACCTATTGCTGCGGCATCCTGAGCGCCGACGGCCACCAGTGGTCGACGACGGCGTTCGGGACCGACTACCTCGAACGGTCTTTCGCCGGGTGGCCCCGGAGCTATCCGGACGGCATGGGAGAGGACGAGGTCGACGCCCTGGCCTACGCCCCGACCGGATTCATCTGGGACAACGCCCTGCGGCACGGAAGAACCCTGCGGGATTACGGCGAATTCGCCATCCCCAAGGTCGCTTGGGCGGATCCTGCGAGGACCGGGAAGCCGGACTGGACGGCCTGCTGGCGGGAGACCAACGCGCCGTCGGGAGAGATCGTCTTCGGCAGCGAGCCCGGGGTCGAAACCCTGCGGCCGCACCTCGCCGCGAAGACCGTCGGCTGGAGCATGGAGGTCCCGGACGCCTTCCGGGCGGACTTCTTCATCCGGGAGCTCGCGGAATTCGAGAAGAGCGGGGCGTTCCCCGACCTTGTCCTGATCTGCCTGCCCAACGACCACACGAGCGGGACTCGGGAGGGGTCGCCGACGCCGGCCGCCTGCGTCGCGGACAACGACCTGGCCTTCGGCCGCATCGTCGAAGCTCTAAGCCGGAGCCCGTTCTGGAAGGAGACGGTCATCTTCGGGATCGAGGACGACCCGCAGGACGGCTGGGACCATGTCAGCGGGTACAGGACCACGGCTTATGTCGCGAGCCCCTATACGAAGCGCGGCCAGGTCGTCAGCACCCGGTACAACACGATCAGCATCCTGAGGACGATCGAGCAGATCCTGGGCCTGCCGCCGATGAACCAGTTCGACGCAGCGGCCGACCCGATGTTCGATTGTTTCATGGAAATGCCCGATCTCACGCCGTTCGAGGCCGTGGCGAACCACATCCCCCTCGATACGATGAATCCCCCGCCGACGGCGATCGCCGACCCCTTGCTCCGGGAGCACGCGGTGATCTCGGCGCGGCTCGATTTCGACCGGGTGGACGCGTGCCCCGAGGACGTCCTCAACAGGATCCTCTGGCACGCGATGAAGGGAAGCGACGTCCCCTTCCCGGAACGGGCGGGCGCGCCCGGCCCGGACGACGACGATTGAGGGCCGGTCAGCCCTTCTTCGGAAGCGTCCCGTCGTCGCAGGGCTCGTCTTCCCGGTAGTTGCGGGCCTGTTCGGGGTCGGAGATGGCCGCCGGGCAGTACGGCAACGGCTCCATCGGCATCCCGCAGCAGACCGGGATCGCGTCCCCTTCCTTGACCGTGGCCCGCCTGTTGCATTCCGTGCAATGATAGATCGGATCGGCCATGGCACACACTCCTTCGACTAACTTAGCATCCCGGGCTTCCGTTGGCAAGTCCGCAAGCCCGGAAGGGAGGGCTTGACATCGCGTTCGGATGATCTATAATAGGCCGGTCATGCTCAAGAAATATTCGCCTCTCGACTCGCACCGCATGATCATGCCTTGCCCGGATACGGGCATCCTCGGACTCTGACCCCCGTATTCGGGACCCCTCAAGCCCTTCGATCCTTCGCCTTTCCCTATCCCAAGGACTCAAGGAGAAACCATCATGTCCGTAAAACAAAGCTTTCACCCGGATACGCTCTGCCTTCACGCCGGTCAGGAGCCCGACCCGGCCACCGGCGCGCGCGCCGTCCCCATCTACCAGACGACCTCCTACGTCTTCCGGGACACCGATCATGCCGCCCGGCTCTTCGAGCTCAAGGGAGAGGGCCACATCTACTCCCGGATCTCCAATCCGACCGCGGACGTCGTCGAGAAACGGGTCGCCGCCCTCGAAGGGGGCGTCGGCGCCCTGCTCGTCGCTTCCGGCATGGCGGCCGAGCTCATCATCTTTTCGGTCCTGGCCCGCCAGGGCGACAATATCGTCTCGAGCTCGTCGCTCTACGGCGGGACCAGCACCATTCTCGGCGTTTCCCTTCCCCGTTTCGGCATCACCGCGAAGTTCTTCGATCCCCGGGACCCGGGCGCGGCGGCCGGCCTCATCGACGACCGGACGAAGGCCCTGTACGTGGAGACCGTGGGCAATCCCGCGGGGGACGTCGCCGACCTCGAGGCCTTCGCCCGGATCGCCCACGACCACCGCCTGCCTCTCGTCGTGGACAACACGTTCGCGGTCTATCTGTGCCGGCCGTTCGAATGGGGGGCCGACGTCGTCTTCCATTCGGCCACGAAATTCATCGGCGGGCATGGAACGTCCATCGGAGGCATCATCGTGGACGGCGGCCGCTTCCCCTGGGACAGCGGGCGCTTCCCGGAATTCACCGCCCCCTCCCCCGGCTATCACGGCCTCAACTTCTGGGAGTCCTTCAAGGAATCCACCTTCATCGTCAAGTGCCGCGTGGACGGGCTCCGGACCCTGGGACCGGCCGCCTCGCCGTTCAACGCCTTTCTCTTCCTCCAGGGGCTCGAAACGCTCCACCTGCGGGTGCCGCGGCACAGCGAGAATGCGGAGCGCGTGGCCCGGCATCTGTCCGCCCACCCGAAGGTCGCCTGGGTCTCTTACGCAGGCCTGCCCGGACACCCCTCCCATGACCTCGCCCGCAAATACCTGAAGGGCGGGTCGGGATCCATCTTCACGTTCGGGGTCAAGGGCGGCATCGAAGCCGGCCGGAAGGTCATCGAGGGGGTCCGCCTGATCTCCCACCTGGCCAACGTCGGGGACGCCAAGACGCTCATCCTCCATCCCGCGGCGACGACGCATTCCCAGCTCTCTGAAGAGGCGCAGAGGCGGGCGGGAGTCACGCCGGACATGATCCGGCTGTCGGTCGGCATCGAATACGCCGACGACATCATCGCGGACCTCGACCAGGCCCTGGCCCTGATCTGAAGGCGCAGGAGAACGGACATGGACCCGAGAAGCGTCGGCATCGTCGAAAAACGGTTCGTCACGTTCGCCGGGCCGCCCGGGGAGATGCCGCTCCAAAGCGGCGCCTCGCTGGGGCCCATCACCCTGGCCTACGAGACCTACGGACAGCTCAATGATACGCGAACCAACGCGGTCATGGTCTGCCACGCCCTTTCGGGAAGCTCGCACGCCGCCGGATATTACGCGGAAGACGAGAAGCCCGGCTGGTGGGACAACATGATCGGGCCCGGCAAGGCCATCGACACCGGCAGGTACTTCGTCATCTGCCCCAACATCATCGGGAGCTGTTACGGGTCGACGGGGCCCGGGTCCATCGACCCAAGCACCGGCAGGCCTTACGGGCTGAGGTTCCCCCTCTTCACCATTGCGGACGTCGTCCGGGCCGAAAGACGGCTCGTCGACCTTCTGGGCGTCCCGAGCCTGCTCGGCGTCGTCGGCGGCTCGATCGGAGGGATGCAGGCCCTCGAATGGGCCGCCGCCTACCCGGAGATGGTCCGGTCGGTCATCCCCATCGCCTCGACCTGCAAGCGGTCGGCCCTTTCGATCGGGCTTTGCGAGGCCCAGCGCCAGGCGATCATGGCCGACCCCGACTGGAACAACGGCGATTATTACGACCGCGAGCCGCCGCGCAAGGGCCTGGCCCTGGCCCGGATCATCGGCCACATCACTTATCTTTCGGAGGCCTCGATGCAGAGGAAGTTCGGCCGGCGCCTCCAGGACAACGCGGCGTTCAAGTTCGACTTCACGACCGATTTCCAGGTGGAGAGCTACCTCCACCACCAGGGGCGGAAGTTCGTCGACCGGTTCGACGCCAATTCGTACCTCTACATCACGAAGGCGGCCGATTACTTCGACCTGGGCGAACAGAGGGGCGACGGCTCGCTCGTCCGGGCGTTCGCCGGGACCGCGGCGAAGTACCTGGTCATCTCGTTCTCGTCCGACTGGCTCTTTCCCACGGCCCAGTCCCGGGAAATGGTCCGGGCCTTGACGAAGGCCGGCCGCGACGTCAGCTTCTGCGAGGTCGATTGCGACGCCGGTCACGACTCGTTCCTGCTGGCCGAGGTCCCGATGACCCGGCTGATATCGGGATTTCTCGCCCGCGTCGCCGACGAGGAGGGACTCCGATGCGCTTCGACCTGAGGATCGTCACGTCGCTTATCGAGGAGGGCTCCCGGGTCCTCGACCTGGGATGCGGAACGGGAGACCTCCTGAGCTACCTTCGGGAGAACAGGAACGTCGAGGGCCGCGGCATCGAGATCGATGAAAAGGAGGTCATCGCCTGCATCGAGAAGGGCCTGCCGGTCCTCCAGGGCGACATGCACGAGGAGACGCGCGATCTTGCCGACGGCTCGTTCGATTACGTCATCCTCAGCCAGACCCTCCAGCAGGTCTACCGGCCGGAGCAGATCATCGGGGAGATGCTGCGCATCGGGAAGCGGGGCATTGTCACCTTCCCCTGTTTCAGCCACTATGCCATCAAGGGCCAGCTCCTCTTCCGGAGCCGAGCCCCGGTCACCAGGGAGCTCCCCTATCAGTGGTACGATACGCCGAACATCCGGGTCATCACGCTGAAGGACTTCCGGAGGTTCTGCGCCGAACGGGATATCGCCATTCTCGAGGAGATCGCCGTCGCCACCCATCCCGGCGCGGAGTCCGGCCGCATCGTCGGCTTCCTGCCCGACTGGTTCGCCCGATACGGCATATTCCTGATATCGCGAAAGAGGTGATCCGTCCCCGCGCTTTGACGTCGGGAGCATTTTTGTCTATCATGGAGGCTCATGCGCGAATTCCAGACGGACCCCGATGGACGAAGAGCGGACCTCCTGCAGCCCGCCGGATAAGCAGCCGGTCGTCCTGCCGCGGGATGCGCATCCCATCTCGCGGAAGAGCATCGACCCGGACGCCCTGAAGATCCTCTACCGCCTGCACCGGCACGGCTTCACGGCCTACCTCTGCGGCGGGGCGGTCCGGGACCTGATGCTCGGGAAGGCGCCCAAGGATTTCGATATCGCGACCGACGCCCGGCCGGGCCAGATCCGGAAGCGCTTCGCGAACGTCTACGTCATCGGCAGGCGTTTCCGGCTGGCCCACGTCCACTTCCCGAACGGGAAGATCATCGAGGTGGCCACGTTCCGCCGGGACCCGTATCCGGGTGAGATCGAGAACGGCGGGGACGCCTTCGATCCCGCCCGCCTCTTCGGATCGCCGTCCGAGGACGCCTTCCGGAGGGACATCACCATCAACGCCCTCTACTACGACCCGGTCTCCTTCTCGGTCATCGACTTCGTCGGAGGCCTCGAAGACCTGACCCTGCGCCGGGTCCGGATCATCGGGGACCCGGACTGCCGCTATACCGAAGACCCTGTCCGTATCTGGAGAGTCCTCCGGCACGCGGCCCGGCTCGGGTTCGGCATCGAGGAGGCCACCGAGAAGGCGATCCATACCCACGGCCCCCTGCTGGCGACGTCTCCGGGCGCCCGGCTTTACGAGGAGCTCAACAAGGACCTGAACTACGAGACGAAGCCGGTCATCGAGAGCCTCCGCGGCTACAGGCTCCTCAGGCACATTCTGGGAGCGATCGGGGAAGCTTACGAGGCCGATTACGGCTTGTTCTCGCGCCTCCTCGCCCTGCTGGACCTCGAAGGACGAGTCCGGAAGGAGGGATTCCTGCTCACCCAGGAAGAGACGTACGGACTCCTGTTCTGGCCGTGGGCCGAACCGCTCTGCGACGGCGTCGAGGGAGACCCGGGCCCCGCCCTCTCGGAGGCCTTGATGAAGGCCGGGATACAAGCGACCATCCCGCGGGCCGTGAAGACGGACGTAGTCCAGATCCTGGGCATCCTCCGGGCCATGCTCGAGGGCCTCCGCACCGGCCGTATGAAATGGTCGCTCCGGAAACGGGCCCATTTCCCCCAGGCCTCGCGGCTCTGCTTCCTCATCGCCGAGGGACGGGCCCCGAAGGACGGGGAATCTTTCGAAAGCCTTTTCAGCCGGGCCTTCCCGTCCGCAGCGATGGACTCGAGGAAGAGGCGGCGAAGGCGGCACCCCAGGCGCCGGCCCGGGAACGGCGGCCCGAGCCCCCTCTAGAGTCCCGCTCCGAGCGGGTACCGGTCGCTGACACGGACCGGGAGCCGGCCTGACGGCGTAAGACCTCCCTTGAGCCAGGAGACGAACGTCTCGAAATAAACGGTCTGGTTCCCGAACCATCCCCCCTCTCCGTAGCCCACCGCGAATGCCGGGACGTCCTCCAGCTTCCGGACGAGATAGGGATTTCCATAGGACATCGCGAGGACCGCTCCCGGGCGGGCCCGGACGACCTTCCGGATGAGGTCCAGGTCCCGCTCGCGCAGCGGGGCGGGGTCTCCGAGCCTGTCCCGTTGGACGAACAGCGAGAGGATGACGAGGTCGGCTCTCGTCGCCGCGTCCAGGACCTCGTCATAAGCGGACGGGTCCAGGTTGGGGACAAGGGCGAAGGACCGGATCCCCGGCAGGGCCGCGGCGAGCTTCCCCGCGAGGACGGCCGGAGCGGGATCGAGAGCCAGCTTCTGAACGCTGATGTTGACGACCCGCTTCAATCGGTCTCCGGGGACCGGCACCACGCCGTCGTTCCGGAGGAGGGTCAGCGAAAGGTCCGCGACCTTGCGGGCGACGGCGAGATGAGCGGGCGTCCCGACGAGCGCGCTCACCCGGGATTCATCCACGAACCGGTCCCTGTGGAGACCCAGCCCGGCCTTGCAGGCGAGGATCTTCCGGACGGAAGCGTCGATCCGGGCCTCTTCGATCTCTCCGGATCTGACGGCTTCGGCAAGCCTTTTCGCCGCGGCGAACGGGTCCTTGGGCTTCAGGACCACGTCGTGACCGGCCAGGACCGCCTTCACCGCGACCTCTTCGGTGCCGAAGCGCGCCACGACCTGGTCGTACCACAGGTCGTCGGTGGTCAGGATGCCCTTGAACCCGAGCCGTTCGCGAAGCCACCCCGTCGCCAGCTTCTTCTCGACGCTGGCCGGGAGGTCGGAGCCCTCCGTGACCGACGGGACGGCGATGTGCTCGCTCATGACGAACGATACGCCGGCGTCGATGGCGTGCCGGAAGGCCCGGAACTCCTGCGCTTCGACGTCCGCGGCGGGCTTGGCGATGAGCGTGAATCCGGGACGGCCCGGCATCCGGTCGACGTCCCCCCGTCCCGGGAAATGTTTTGCCGTCGTCAACATGCCGTGCTCCCGATAACCCCGGACATAGGCGCCGATCATGCGCCCCAGGAGGTCCATGTCTCCGCCGAAAGTCCGGACGCTCTCCGCCGGATTCTCCGGATCCACGGAAACGTCGGCGACCGGAGAGTAGGTCAGATGGATGCCCATCGCCCGGCCTTCGATCGCGCCGATCGTCCCGACCTCGGCGGCGAGCGCCTCTGAGCCGGCGGCCGAAAGGGCCATGTCCGCCGGGAACTCGGTCGCGCCGGCGATCTGTTGGCCGGGGCCGCCCTCGAAGTCCGATGAGATGAGGAGGGGCAGGGCCGCCTCCCTCTGGAGCCGGTTCAGGAGACGGGCGGCGTCGAGAGGCGTCCCCCCATAAACGACGAATCCCCCGACCCCGAGCTCCCGGGCGAGGCGGGTCCAAACGGCGAGCCTGGGATCGCCCTCCGCGATATAGCCTCCGGCGATATCGACGCAGAGCATCTGGCCGATCTTCTGCTCGAGCGTCAGCCCGGACAGGGTCGTCTCGACCCACCGAGCGGCCTCGTCGTCGGGAGAGAGCCGCGGTCCGCCCGGGAAGGCCGGGCCCGGCCCGAGCGACAGAGCCAGGACCATGGTCAATGCGAAGGATGCCGCGGGGCGTGTCATGAGAGCCTCCTCGTTCGGACAAAATTGCGGTCCCGAACATTACTCCGGTCGGGAAGCCTTGTCAACGGAGCGGTCCGGCAATATAATGGGACGGTTTCAGAGGTGACATGATCGAACTCGACGGAAATCTCTCCCTGGAAGGATTCCTGCGCGTCGTTCGCGGCCGCGAAGCCGTCGGGCTGGGTCGAACCGCCCGCGAGCGGATCCGCGGGGCGCGCGCCTCGATCGAGGACATCCTCCGGGGCGGGTCCGCGGTCTATGGAGTGAACACGGGCTTCGGAAAGTTCCAGAACACGCGGATCGAAGCGGACAAGCTCAAGGAGCTCCAGCGCAACCTCGTCCTCTCGCACGCCATCGGCGTCGGCGACCCCTTCCCCGCCGAGGTCGTCCGCGGGATCCTCCTCCTGCGGGCCCACAGCCTTTCGCTCGGCCACAGCGGCGTCCGCGAGAAGGTCGTCGAGCGGCTTCTCGAGTTCCTCGAGCTGGGCCTCCACCCCGTCATCCCCTCCCAGGGCTCGGTGGGCGCGAGCGGCGATCTCGCTCCCCTCGCCCACATGGCCCTGGCCCTGATCGGCGAAGGAGAGATCGAAAAGGAGGGCGTCGTGCGCCCGGCGGCCGAGGCCCTCGCCGCGGCGGGCCTGGAGCCGCTCGAGCTCGAGGCCAAAGAGGGGCTTGCCCTCATCAACGGCACGCAGGTCATGGGAAGCCTCCTGGCCCTGCTGACCGCGGACTCGAGGACCCTGCTGACGACGGCCGACATCGCGGCCGCCGTCAGCGTCGAAGCCCTCAAAGGGAGCCATGCGCCCTTCGACGCGCTGGTCACCTGCCTCCGGCCGCATCCCGGGGCGGTCGCGACCGCCGCCAACCTCCGGCGTCTCCTCGAGGATTCCGAGATCAGGGCGTCGCACGCGGACTGCGCCAAGGTCCAGGACGCCTATTCGCTCCGGGCGATCCCCCAGGTCCACGGAGCCAGCCGGGACGCCTTGAAACACGTGGCCGAGGTCCTCGCGGTCGAGCTGAATTCCGTCACCGATAATCCGCTCATCTTCCCGGCCGAGGGCCGCGTCATCTCGGGCGGCAACTTCCACGGCCAGCCGCTGGCCCTGGCCGCCGATTATGCGGGCATCGCTATCGCCGAGCTGGCCGACATCAGCGAGCGGCGCGTGGAGCAGATGCTCAACCCCGCCCTGAGCGGGCTCCCCGCGTTCCTGGCCGAGATGGGGGGGCTCCACAGCGGCCTGATGATCTCCCAGTACACGGCCGCCGGCCTTGTCTCCGAGAACAAGGTCCTGGCCCATCCGGCGAGCGTCGACAGCATCCCGACGAGCGCCAACCAGGAGGACCATGTCTCCATGGGAACGATCGCCTGCCGCAAGGCCCGGCAGATCCACGAGAACGTCCTCTGGGTCCTGGCCATCGAGCTCGTTTCCGGCGCCCAGGCCCTGGACTTCCACCGGCCCCTCCGTCCCGGTAAGGGCGTCGCTGCCGTCCATGCCGCCATCCGGGAAAGCATCCCGCACCTGGCTCGGGATCGCTACCTGAAGCCCGAGGTGGGCCGCGTCCGCGAGCTCATCCGGAGCGGGGCGCTGGTCCGCGCCGCCGAGGCGGCCGCGGGACCGCTCCTGTGACCCGAAACGAAAAAAGGAGGTCATCGATATGACCGGCAAAAAGCTCATGCTCACCCTGCCCATTCTTCTCCTAACGCTCTCGGTTCCCCCCGCGGCACCGGCCGCTTCCGGACAGGTCATTCCCGGGGTCCTGGACATAAGGGACCGGGCCGACCTCGTCCTTCGCATCACCCGGGACAGGCTCGACGGCCTCCTGCCCGGCCTCATGCGGGAAGCCGGGTTCGACATGTGGATCATCACGAGCAACGAGGACAACCCGGACCCCGTCCTGATGACCATGATGCCTTACGAGAACTGGTGCCCCATCACCCAGATCCTCGTCCTCTTCGACCGCGGCCCGGAAAAGGGCGTCGAGAGGATCAACGTCTCGAGAACGGACACTCAAGGCCTTTTCGAGAACGTCTGGGACGCGGCGGCCTGGGATACGGGCCAGAAGGAAAGTCAATGGGCCTGCCTCGGCCGTATCGTTCGGGAGCGGGACCCGAAGCGGATCGGGATCGATACGGGCGAGGTCCAGTGGGCGGCCGGGGGCCTGACCGCCGTTCTCAAGGCCCGGCTCGAGGAAGCCGTCGGCCCGGCCTGCGCCGCCCGCTTCCGGTCGGCGGAGCCGCTGGCAACGCTCTGGCTCGAGACGCTGGTCGACCAGGAGATCGAGATCATGGAACGCGCGGCCGCGGTCTCGCGGAGCATCATCGCCGACATGTACTCGACCGCCGTCGTCACGCCCGGCCAGACGACGGTCGACGACCTCCGGTTCTATTACTGGCAGAGGGTCGCGGACCTGGGCCTCGGCGTCTCCTTCAGTCCGTTCGTCTCCATCCGGGGCCGGGCCCCCGCGGACATGGAGAGGTACGGAAAGGCCGACAAGGTCATCCGGCCCGGCGATATCGTCCATTGCGACGTCGGGCTGAAATACATGCGATGGAACAGCGACCACCAGGAGGTGGCCTACGTCCTGAAGACCGGTGAGTCGGATGTGCCGGAGACCTTCAGGAAGATGATGGCCGAAGCCAACCGGCTCCAGGACGTCTATCGCGGGGAATTCCGGACCGGGCTCACCGGGAACGAGATCCTGGTGAACGTGCTCCGCAAGGCCGTCGGGCTGGGAATTCCCGGGCCGAAGCTCTATTCTCACTCCCTCGGCCACTTCCTCCATGAACCCGGGCCGCTCATCGGACTTCCCTGGGAACAGGTGAACAATCCCGGCCGCGGCGACGTTCGCCTCGTTCCCAACAGCTGTTTCACCGCCGAGATGAGCGTGACGGCCCCGGTCCCGGAATGGGGCGGGAAGGAATTCCGCCTTCCCCTCGAACAGGACGTCGTTTTCACGGGGAGCGAGGTCGTCTTCCTCGCCGGCCGCCAGACGGCCTTCCATCTTATCCGGTAATGGCGGCCATGCAACTTGTGCCCTCCCCGGACGTATATGTATAATGAACTCCTTCCCAGGGGCCGAGCCTGAAGCGAGTCTGAAATGAAGCTCGAGACGGGGCAGATGCTTTCCCATTATCTCCTGGCCGACAAGCTCGGCGAAGGGGGCATGGGCGTCGTCTGGAAGGCCCGCGACCTCCGGCTCGACCGCGACGTCGCCATCAAGGTCCTGCCCGAGGGCCTGGCCGACGACCCGGCCCGCCGCGCCCTGTTCGAGCGCGAGGCCAAGGCCGTCGCCGCCCTTCGCCATCCGAACATCGTCACCATCCACGCGGTCGCCGAGGCCGAGGGCGTGCTCTTCTTCACGATGGAGCTCATCGAGGGCGATCCGCTCTCGTCCCTTGTCGTCCCCGGCGGGATCCCCTTCGAGCGTTTCCTGAAGATCGCGATCCCCCTCGCGGACGCCGTCGCCGCCGCCCACGAGAGCGGCATCATCCACCGCGACCTCAAGACGCGGAACATCATGGTCGGCCGTTCCGACACGGTGAAGGTCCTCGACTTCGGGCTGGCCCAGGTCCTCGAGCCCATCTCCCTGTCGGGAGGAAAGGAGGACGAGACCAGCACCCTGGGCAGCGGCCTCATCGGGACATTCCGCTACATGTCCCCGGAACAGCTCCGTGGGGAACCCCTCGATCATCGTACGGACCTCTTTTCCCTCGGGATCATCCTGTTCGAGCTGGCGACGGGCGAGCATCCGTTCGGCACCCGGACGGCGGCCGAAGCCCTGGGCTCGATCCTCAACGGCGAGCCCCGGCCGGCCCTGGAGCTCAATCCCCGGCTCCCCCGCGAGCTCGACCGTGTCCTCCACCGCTGTCTGGAGAAGGATGTCCGCCTCAGGATCTCGTCCGCCGCGCTCCTTCGCCACGAGCTCGAGAAGCTCGGGCAGGAATCGGCCCCGGCCCGCGTCGGCGAGCTCCCGTCGATCGCGGTCCTCCCGTTCGCCGACATGAGCCGGGAAAAGGACCAGGCCTATTTCTGCGAAGGCATGGCCGAGGAGATCATCAACGCCCTTTGCCGGGTGAGCGGCCTGCGCGTCTCTTCGAGGACGGCCTCGTTCCTCTTCGGGGGGACGGCGATCGAGCCACGCGAGATCGGCCGGCGGCTGGGGGTCGAGACCATTCTCGAGGGCAGCGTTCGCAAGTCCGGCAACCGCCTCCGGATCACGGCCCAGCTCGCCGAGACCTCGGGAGGGTTCCACCTCTGGTCGGAGTCCTTCGACCGCGAGGTCAAGGACGTCTTCGAGATCCAGGAAGAGATCGCCCAAAGCATCGTCCGGGCGCTTCAGGTCACCCTCAGCCCCCAGGAAAAAGGGGCCCTCCGGGCCTCCCCGACCCGGCACGTCCAGGCCTACGATTACTACCTGAAGGGCCGCAGCTTCTATTACCGGTACGGCCGGAAGGACATCGAATTCGCCCTCCAGCTGTTCAAGAGGGCGACCGAGCTCGATCCCGGCTACGCCCTGGCATACGCCGGGCTGGCCGACTGCTGGTCCCACATTTATCTCAATTCCGAGCGGAGGGACGAGGTGCGTCTGCAGGCCGATGCAGCCAGCCGCCAGGCGGTCGAGATCGCCCCCGAATCCGCTCAGGCCCAGGCCTCCCGGGCCGTGACCCTATACCTCGGGGGAGCCTCGGAAGAGGCCGAGCGGGCGTTCGAAAAGGCCATCCGGCTGGACCCCGGGCTCTTCGAGGCCTGGTACTTTTACGCCCGTCAGAAGTTCGGCGCCGGAGATCTCCCGCGGGCGGCGCGCTACTACGAGGAGGCGATGCGGGTCCGACCCGACGACTACCAGTCTCCGCTTCTCGTCGGCCAGATCTACGACGACCTGGGCCGGCCGGAGGACGCCCGCGCGAGCCGCCGGAGGGGGGTGGCCCTCGTCGAGGAGAGGCTCGAGCTCTATCCCGACGACGCCAGGGCCCTCTACATGGGGGCCAACGGCCTCGTCGCTCTCGGCGAGAAGGAGAAGGGCCTCGAGTGGGCCCGACGCGCCCGCGCTATCGCCCCGGACGACGCGATGCTCCTCTACAACCTCGGGTGCATCTATTCTTTGGCGGGCGAGATCGACGAGGCCATCGACTGCCTGGAGAAGGGCATCACGCTCGGCTTGAAGCACAAGGGGTGGTACGAGCACGACAGCAATCTCGATCCCCTGCGGAGCGACCCGCGGTTCCAGGCCCTTATCGATAAATTCTAGTGCCGCCTGTCCCGGGCCCCCGCTATTTCCCGCCCTTCACCCACTGATCGAGCCAGGCCAGGACCGTCTCATGCCAAAGGATGGAATTGGCCGGTTTCAGGACCCAGTGGTTCTCGTCCGGAAAATAGAGGAGCCGGCTCGGGATGCCGCGCCGTTGGAGGGCGCTGAAGCTCGAGAGCCCCTGCGTCTCGACCACGCGGAAGTCCTGGGCCCCGTGGATGATGAGCATGGGCGTCTTCCAGTTCTTGACGTAGTTGACCGGATTGTGCTTCTCATAGCCCCGCGGGTTGTCCCAGGGCGTTCCCTGGTGGTCCCACTCCGGGAACCAGAGCTCCTCGGTGTCGAAATAGGCCGCCCGCTCGTCGAGGTTTCCGTCGTGGCTGACGAGGCACTTGAAGCGGTCGGGCCAGTTCCCGGCGATCCAGTTGATCATGTAGCCGCCGTAGGAGCCGCCCAGGGCGCCGACGCGCGTTCCGTCCATCCAGGGGTACTTCTTCAAGGCTGCGGCGAGGCCCTTCTTCAGGTCCTCGAGGGGCTTGCCGCCCCAATCGTCCCGGATCGAATCGCAGAACCCCTGGCCATAGCCGGTCGATCCGTGGAAATCGACCATGACCGCGGCATAACCTGCCCCGGCATAGGCCTGCGGGTTCCATCGATAGTGGAAATCGTTGCCGAACGAGCCCTGCGGCCCGCCGTGGATGAGAAAGGCCACGGGGTACTTTTTTGCCGCGTCGAAATCGACGGGCTTGACGATGTAACCGTAGACCGTTTCATCGTTCCAGCCCTTGAACGTGAATTGTTCGGGATCCCCCATGCGGACGGCCGCGACCCTGGCCGCATTGATCGCGGTCAGGGCCCGTTCAGGGCCCCCGCCCGCCTTCGCCGAGTAGATCTCGGTCGGAGACATGAGAGTGTTGCGCTCGAAGACGACGCCGTCGCCGGCCACGGCGAAGCCGGCCACGGTCCCCTGTCCGACGATAGCTTCCGGTTTGCCCGTTTCGGGATCGACGGCGAAGAGGGCCGTCTGCCCTCTGTCGGGAGCGGTCGCCAGGATCGTTGTCCCGTCGGGCGTCCAGGCGAACGCGGCGATGGATCGATCCCAAGCCTCGGTCAGGACTCGGGCTTCGCCGTCGGGCCACGGCTTGAGGACGAGCCTGAGCCGGTCGGCTTCGTATCCGGGCCTGGCCATGGCCAGGTAAGCCAGGGTCTTTCCGTCCGGCGAGAAAGCCGGGGCCGTGTCCGTGCCCTTGTTGGCCTCTGTCAGGCAGGCGGGCGGCGCCGAGCCGTCGGCGGGAACGTAATAAAGGTCCATGTCCGTGGACCAGGCTTCTTCACGGCCGGCATCGCGGGCCGTGAACACGAGCCCTTTCCCGTCGGCGGTGAAGGCGATCTCCTCGGTCCCGCCGAAGGGTTTGCTGGGCGCGTCCGCGTCCATCGTGGGCATGAGGTCTTTCGCGTCTCCCCCGGCCCTGGGCACGACGAAGAGATGCGAGCGCCGTCCATCGCTCCAGGTATCCCAATGGCGTACGAAGAGCTTGTCGTACAGGCGCCCGGCGGCCTTCCTGCCGGCGACGGCCTCGAGCTTCTTGGCCGTCGCCTCCGGGCCCTCCCCGGGGAAGACCTCCATGGTGACGGCCAGGGAGCCGCCGGCCGGCGCAACGACAAGATTCCCGACGTCGAGAGGGAGTTTTGTGATCTGTTCGGCCTCTCCCCCGTCGATCTTGATCCGCCAGACCTGAGCGGAGCCCGACCTCATGGACAGGAAAAAGGCACACGTGCCGCACGGCGACCAACGGGCGTTGAAGTCGGACGCCGGATGGGCCGTCAGACGCCGCAGACCGGCGCCGTCCGCGCCGACGATCCAGATATCCGTCCGGCCGCGGTTCCCTTCGAGGTCCGTCTCGCGGACGTTGAAGAGGATCCATTTCCCATCCGGGGATACGCGCAGGTCCGAGATCCGGTCCATGGCCAGCATGTCGTGGACCGAGAATGGATGGGTCGCCCCGGCCTCCGGCGAGGACGGGACGGGAGCCGCGAAGGCCGCGCCCAGACCGAGGGCCAGGGCGGCCGAAAGGATCAGGGAAGATCGACGCATGGGGGCACCTCCAGGGGATTCGCAACGGTTATAGCACACGGGCTCCGGCCTTGACAAGGCCGGGGGTCGGGGCTATATTTCCCTGCGACTTCGGGAGGAGAAACAACCCCATGCCCACCAAAGCCAAGAATCCGCACCTGCCCTTCGGCGACCAGCAGACCGCGCCCTGGTACGGCAAGGACATTCTGTCCGTCAAGCAGTTCAGCCGCGGCGACCTCGAATATATCTACGGGGTGGCCCATGAGATGCGGATCATGGTCGAGCGGATCGGCACCTTCGACCTCCTGAAGGGCAAGATCCTGGCGAACCTGTTCTTCGAGCCTTCCACCCGGACCTCGTCGTCGTTCATGGCCGCCATGCAGAGGCTCGGCGGGGCCGTCATCCCCATCAGCGAGGTGAAGTACTCGTCGGTGGCCAAAGGGGAAAGCCTCCCCGACACGGTCCGGACGCTGGGCTGTTACGCCGACGTCATCGTCATCAGGCATCCCGAAGTGGGCTCGGCCGCTCTCGCGGCCAAGCACGCCCGCAAGCCCGTCATCAACGCCGGCGACGGCGTCGGCGAGCATCCCACTCAGGCCCTCCTCGACACCTTCACCGTCCACGAGGAGCTGGGCCGGCTGGACGACCTGACCGTGACCATGCTCGGCGACCTGAAGTACGGGCGGACGGTGCACTCCCTCGCCCGCCTCCTGACCCAGTTCAAGAACATCAAGCTGAACTATGTCTCTCCCGAGATCCTCCGGATGCCCAAGGACGTCATGGAGGAAGTGGCGGCGAAGGGCATCCCTCAGGCGGAGCATACGACGCTCGGCAAGGTCCTGGCGAAGACCGACGTCCTCTATGTCACCCGGGTCCAGAGGGAGCGGTTCGAGGACCCCGCCGCGTACGAGAAGGTCAAGGGCGCCTACATCATCAACCCCGAGATCATGAAGGCCGCCAAGGACAGGATGATCGTCATGCATCCCCTGCCCCGTGTCACCGAGATCAGCATGGATTTCGACGACGATCCCCGGGCGGCCTACTTCCGCCAGATGGAATACGGTCTCTATGTCCGGATGGCCCTCCTGGCGATGGTGCTCGGCAAGGCCTGAGATTTCCGGGCCCCGGGCTTCGCGGCCCGATTCGGAATGAAGAACCATTTATCGCGGCGCGCGTTCCTGGCCTCCTCTCTGGCCATGATCGGAGGCACGGCCGGCGGGCGGGCGGCCTTGCCGCGTCCAGCCGGCCGCGCCCCGTCCGCCCGAGTCTCCCCGTCCGTCGGCCTCGACGCCATGTGCGGCCAAATGCTGATGGTCGGGTTCCGGGGCCTGACGCTAGAGCGGGGCAATCCTATCGTCGCCGACCTCAGGTCCGGCCGGATCGGAGGGGTCGTCCTCTTCGATTACGACGTCCCCTCGAAAAGCGCCGTCCGCAACATCGCGTCCCCGGCCCAGGTGAAGGCGCTCATCAGAGACTTGCGGACCGTCGCCCCCGGCCCCCTGATCGTCGCCGTGGATCAGGAGGGGGGACGCGTCGCGAGGCTCAAGGAGACGCGTGGATTCCCTCCGAGCCCATCGGCCGGGTCTCTGGGGGCGCGCGATGACGTCGAGGCGACCCGGAACGCGGCCCGGGCCACGGCCGAAACGCTGGCCGAAGCCGGATTCGATCTCAACTTCGCCCCGGTCGTCGACCTCGATGTCAACCCGGCCAATCCCGTCATCGGAGGCCTCGAGCGCAGCTTCTCCGCGGATCCCGACGTCGTGACGCGTCACGCCGCGGAAGTCGTCAAGGCCCATCGGGAACACGGCGTCCTCACCTGCCTGAAGCACTTCCCGGGGCACGGAAGCTCCAAGGCCGACTCGCATCTCGGGTTCACGGACGTGACGGCCGTCTGGTCCCGGAAGGAGCTCGAACCCTACGCGAGGCTCATCGAGGAAGGGCTGTGCGATTCCGTGATGACGGCCCATATCTTCAACGCGGCCCTCGACCCCGATCTGCCGGCGACCCTGTCCGCAAAGATCGTCACGGGGCTCCTCCGAGAAGGCCTCGCCTACGATGGGCCCGTCATTTCCGACGACATGCAGATGAAGGCGATCTCGGCAAACTATGGTTTCGAGGACGCCGTCCTCAAAGGCATTGCCGCCGGGGTCGACCTCCTCGTCTTCGCCAACAACTCCATCTTCGATCCGAACGTCGCCGCTTCGGCTTTCGGGATCATCCGGCAGGCCGTCCGGGACGGGAAGACCGGAGCGGAGCGCATCGAGCGGTCCTATGCCCGGCTCACAAGGAGACGCCCATGATCATCCGTCCGCGCAAGCCCGCGCCCGGTTCCCGGCTCGGCCGATCCGTCCTCGCCGTTCCGGTCCTCGCCTGCATCTTGCTCGCCCCGATCGCGGGCGCCGAAGAACCCGGCGGTTCCCTCACGCCCGAGCTGATATGGACCCGGGCGTCCATCTCCGATCTCCAGCTCTCCCCCGACGGAGGCCGGCTGGCCATGGTCGTGTCCGAGCCCTCCTTGGGGTCCGAGACCCGCCGGAACGTCTGGATCTACGACTTTTCCTCCCGCGGGCTCCGGCGTTTTACGAGCTCGGTCAAACCCGATGGCCGGCCCCGCTTTTCTCCGGACGGCAGGACGTTGGCCTTTATCTCGGCACGCGGCGGCTCGGACCAGGTCTACGGGATCGACCTGGACGGCGGCGAAGCCCATCCCTTGACCGAGGCCAAGACCCGGGTCCGGTCCTTCGAATGGTCCCCGGACGGGAAGCGGATCGCCCTCGAAACGGCCGCGCCCAAGACCGACGAGGAAGAGAAAAGGGAGAAGGACAAGGACGACGCCCGGGTCGCCGGCAGGGAAGAAAAGCTCCCCCTCCTCCAGGTGATGGATATCGCCTCCAAAATGCTTATGACGCTCGCCCAGGGTCCCTGGCGTATTTCCGAATACGTTTGGATGCCCGACGGCTCGGCCCTGGTGATCTCGGCCACCGACGACCCCCGGCGCGAGCTCTTCTCGAACAAGATCTACCGGTTGGCCGCCAGCGACGGGAAAATGACGCTTCTCGCAGGTCCCCCCGGCCCCTTCGGGAATCTCAGGGTCTCTCCGGACGGAAAGACCCTGGCCTATCTCGGCTCCCGGACGGACGGGCCCGAAGCCCACGACCTGTGGGTCCAGCCGCTCGACTCCGGCCCGGCTCGAAACCTGACGGCGGCGTCCATCGACCGGCCCATTGGTTCGTTCGCCTGGGAGGATGGCGAACACCTCTTCCTTCTGGCCGCGACCGGTTTCGGGACCGCCTTCTATGAGCTCGGCCTCGACGGCCGGGCGCGGCGTTCCGGCTGGACGCCCGACCTCGCGGTCAGGTCGTTCGTCAAGGGGAAGGAAGGGCTGGCGTTCGTGGGCGAAGGGTCGGTCCTCGCGCCCGAGCTCTGGGTTGCCCCGGCCCCGGGCCGGGCGGAAAAAGCCTCCGGCTTCAACAAGGCCTGGGATACGGTCAAGCTCGTCGAGCCCGAGATCATCCGTTACGCGAGCTTCGACAAGACGGAGATCGAGGCCGCCCTTCTCAAGCCGGAAGGCGTCGCTCCCGGCGCCAAACTGCCTCTGGTCGTCCTCGTCCACGGCGGCCCGACCGGCGCCTGGACGGACCGATTCGATGCCTGGGGCCAGCTCCTCGTCAGGCGCGGCTTCGCGGTCCTTTATCCCAACATCCGCGGCTCGACAAACTACGGGCATGATTTCATGGTCATGAACCGCCGGGATTGGGGCGGGGCCGATTTCAAGGACGTCATGGCCGGCGTCGACCGGCTCATCCGCCTGGGGATTGCCGACCTGGACCGTCTCGGCATCGGCGGCTGGTCCTACGGCGGCTATATGGCGGCCTGGGCCGTGACCCAGACGGCGCGATTCAAGGCCTCCGTCTCGGGCGCCCCGATGACCGATCTGGCCTTCGAATACGGGACCGAGGAAGCCGGCATCAACGCTTATGATACCTGGTTCATGGGAACGCCTTACGAAGATCTGCCGCTCTTCACCGAGCGCTCGCCCGTAACCTTCGTCCGGAGGGTTAAAACGCCCACCCTGCTCCTCTGCGGGGAGAACGACGCGACCGATCCCGTCGAACAGTGCGCCCAGTTCCACCGCGGACTCCGGCGCTACAGCGTCATCTCTGAGCTTGTGGTCTATCCGCGGGAGGGGCACGGCATCCGGGAGGAGAAACATGCGATCGACGTCCTCAACCGCGTCGTGGGCTGGTTCGAGAGGTATCTGCCCGCCGTCAAAGCGCCCGGAACGGCTCAGCTGTCCAGCTTGACCTCTTCGCGGTAATCGACGGAGATCCGCGCGCCCGAGCGGGGTTTCAGCAGGTCGATGACCCGGAGGAAGGTCCGGTTCTTCTTTTTCCACGTCCGGTTGAGCTTCCGGGCGTAGTGAGCGACGGCGACGCTCAGCCACTCGCCGGCGAAGACCTTCCCCACCGACCGCTTCATGGAATAGAACTTCCGGTGGCAGAACATCTGGGCCTTCTGGAGGTCGAAGAGGGACAGCTTGGCCGGCTGGAAGACGGCGTGATGGGCGTCGTAGAGCGCCCAATCGCGGAACCGGAGGCGATGCTCGGACTTCAGCTTCTCGAAGAGCTCGGAGCCCGGCAGGGGCGTCAGGATGAGGAATTGGGTCGTCGACAGCCGGACCTTCGTGGCGAAGCGGACGGTCTTCTTGATGGAGTCCCAATCGTCATCGTCGAAGCCGAGGACGAACATGCCGTGGATGTGGATCCCGTTGCGGCGGAGGACCTTCGAGGCGCGGGCCAGGTCGGCCACGGTCTGTTTCTTCTTCATGTGATCGAGGCTCGCCGGATTGACGGATTCGAAGCCGATATAGACCGTGTGACAGCCGGCCTTCTTCATGAGCCTGACGAGCTCGAGGTCCTTGGTGACGTCGGCCCGGACCTGGGTCGTCCAGGGAAAGCGGAACCGCTCGCTGATCATGGCCCTCAGGAGCTCCTTGGTCCGCTCGGGGTTGGCCGCGAAATTATCGTCGTAGAAGAACACGGCGCTTCCCGGCTTATCGTAACGCTTCAGCTCCTCGATGATATTCTCCGTCGAGCGGAAGCGGTACTTCTTCCCGAACATGCCCGTCACGGAGCAGAAGGAGCAATCGAAGGGGCAGCCGCGGGAAGTCTGGACGGGTATGGGCGGGGCGTATTTCCGGTGCTTGGGATCGTGCTTGAGGAGCGTGAAATCCGGGTACGGGATCGTGTCGAGGTCCTTCTCCATGGGGAGCATCGGGTGGTGGTCCGGCCGGCCTTTCACCTTCAGGGAAAGATTGGGGACGGCGGAGAAGTCCCGGTCCGTCTCCCAGGCGTCGACGAAAGCCGAGAGCGCCCTCTCCCCCTCTCCGCGGATGACATAATCGGCGTGCTGCAGGGCTTCGTCGGCCAGGAAGGTCACGTGCGGGCCGCCCATGAGGACGGGGATCCCCATCCCCCGGACCCGGTCGGCGATGGCGTAGGCCCGCGGCGCCGTCGAGGTGATGGTCGAGATGCCGACGAGGTCGGCCCGGGCGATGTCCTCGTAGTCGATCCGCCGGAGGTCCTCGACATAGACCTCGACCTCCCATCCCCTCTGCCTCATCATCGTCCCAAGGATAAGCGCGCCGAGGCGCGGCAGGGGGAACTGGGAAAAGATGTGGAGGTTCGGGGCCTGCGGTTCTATGAGGATGATCCTAGGCATCGGCTTCTCCTTTCTTCGCGGAGGTGTCCGCCCTTTTCCGGTTCCTCTCCTGGAGGGCGAGAATATCCTTCCGTTTCTTCTTGAGGAGGACCTGCCAGCGATCGACCCCCTCCCCGAGCAGCTTCATCCGGTCGCGGAGGGCCTGGATGCGTCCGAGCATGCCCACGAGCCTGTTCTCGACGTCCGCCTTCGCGAACGTGGCGAGGTCGTCTTCAAAGGACATGAAATCGCGGACCTCGTCCGATACGACCTTGACCTCCTCGAGCGTGTAGCCGAAGAGCTGGAGGTCGCGGATGAGCTGGCAAAGGAAGACATAGGATTCGGAATAGAGCCGGAAGCCGCCCTCGGTCCGCATGTCCGGCTCGATGATGCCCTTGTCCTCCCAGTGCTTGATCGTCCGGGGGCTGACCTCCGAACGCTCGGCCAGGCTCCCCACCGTCAGATAGGGCGCCTTCTTGGGCCTCTTCCGGCCCTTCTCCCCGTCCCCGGCGGGAAGACCGACCTTTCGGACGATCTTCTGGACCTCCTCGCGTCCGTAGCCGAGGTCCTCGAGCCTCCGGATATGGGTGATCCGGTCGAAGGCCTCCGGGCCGAAGAGGGGGCTCTTGTCGTCCGCGTACCCCGCCGGACGGACGAGCCGGGCCTTCGTCCAGGCCTCCACTTCATTCGGCGGCACGCCGGCCTTCTGGGCCAGGTCGGTCAGAGTGAAGACGTCCTTGTTCATATTGTACCTTTACGTATACTTTGATTAATAACTATTTCAACGTTCACGTATAGGAATATACTTGTCCAAACGGGGCTTGTCAAGGGATTATTCGCCCGCCCGGATCAGGGCGTCCGCCCGGCGGAGCGGAAGAGCTTCCCGAGACAGAGGAGGCCGGCAAGCGCCAGGACGTCCAGGACGACGGCCGCGAAGGCCACGGCCGGAAATCCGCTTCGATAGAGCAGGGGCGAGATCCAGGCGCCCGCGGCCCGCCCCAGCGAGAAGGCCGCCGTGTAGAAGGCCAGGAGCGTGGCCCTCGCCTCGGGGAGGATCTCGCTCATCAAGGGGATAATGCTGACGGCGAAGAACTCGAACGTCATGTAGAAGGCGAACAGGGAGACGAGGGCCGTTCCCGTCGAGCGTCCGCTGAGGGGCAGGAGAATGGAGACGACGGCGTTCACCCCGATACCCAGGAAGAGCGCCTTCATCTTGCCGAGACGGTCGATCGTCCCGGCCACCAGGGTCTCTCCCCCGAGCTCCGACAGCCCGATGACGGCCGAAGCGGCGCCCAGCGCGGCGATCTTCAGGCCGAACGAGTCCTCGAGCCAGACGCCGAAGACGACATTGACGGTCTCGTTGGCCATGCTCCCGAGAAAGATGACGGCGAGCGCGACGCGTGCCGCGGCGGAGCGGAACACGACGCCGTATTTTTCGAGGTGCCCCCCCAAAGCGCCGCCCGAGCCCCTCCGGCCCGCCTCCGGACACGCGGCCCGCGGGCCCGCGTTCCCGGAAAAGAACAACCTGAGGACCGCGACGGCCGCGAGGCCGAGCGCCGCCAGGACGAGGAAGGGGGACCGCCACCCGAACCGGACCATGAGGAATCCCGCCGCCGGGACTCCCAGGATGAACGCCGCCGACCATCCCCATTCCGTGATGGCCAGCGCCCTTCCCCGCCGGGCGAACGGGACAACGTCCCCGAGATGGGCCTGCATGGCGGGGTCGAAGACGTACTTGCCGATGGTCGTCAGGATAAGGGCCAGGACGAAGAGCTCGAAGCTCGCGCCGAAGAAGGCGGCCGCCGCGCCGACCGTGAACAGCCCGATGCCGAGCGTCATGCCGAAGGCCCGGCCCTTGCGGTCGGAGAGCGGGGCGGCCAGCGGGCCGAGGGCCCCGGCGGCCGCCCGGACCGACAGGGCGAGCGACATCGCCCGAAGGTCCACACCCAATCCCCGGGCGATGACGGGAAGGAAGGGGTAGATCATCCGGTAGAAGGTGTTGAGAATGGCCTTGACGGCCACGAAGAACAGGATCTGGATTCGGATGTGTCTCATTGCGGTTCCCGCCTGGGGAAAGAGAACTATATCCGCGACCCCGGATCCGGTCAAGCCTCCGTTTGACGCACCGAATAGAAAAGGTCGACCCGTTCGCCGACACTATGCCCCGCCTTGCAGGGCGCGGTCGCGAAGCGGGACACGAGGCTCAGGGTACCCGCATTCAAGCCCCGCGGGGCCAGAATGGTGTTGACAGCCGTTCCGGGCGTTTGTTAAGTTTGGGGGAAATCGGAGGCCCCATGAAACATCGCACCTTCCTTGCATTCCTCGCCGTTTGCGGCCTGGTCCTCGGGTCCGCCGCCGCCGGCCTCGCCCAGGACGGAAAGCGCAACCTGACGGTGGACGATCTCTTCCAGATCAAGGACGTCGGAGATCCGCAGGTCAGTCCCGACGGAAAATGGGTGGCCTATACGGTCACGGCCACGCTCTTCAAGGAAGAGAAGTCGGAGACGCAGGTCTGGATGGTCCCGTTCGCCGGCGGCGAACCCATCCCGATGACGGCCAAGGGCAACTCGGCGTCGCGTCCGCGCTGGAGCCCGGACGGGAAATACCTCTCGTTCCTGTCCGCGCGCGGCGAGGGCAAAACCCAGGTCTGGCTCCTCGACCGCCAGGGCGGCGAAGCCCAACAGCTCACCGAGGTCCCCCAGGGCATCGGCTCCTACGACTGGTCGCCCGACGGAACGCGGCTCGTCCTCGAAGTGCAGGACCCGTCCCCCGAAGAGATCGCGGCCCGCAAGGACGAAGAGCAGGGGGTGAAGCCCGCCCGCGCCCGCACCCAGCCCCCCTGGGTCATCGACCGCCTCCAGACGAAGCAGGATTATGTCGGCTACCTCGATCACCGCCGCACCCATCTCTACGTTTGCGACGTTAAGGCGAAGAAGCTCACCCAGGTCACGAGCGGTGATTACGACGACGGGAGCGCCGCCTGGTCCCCCGACGGCCGGTTCATCGCATTCGTCAGCAACCGGGACAAGGAACCCGACGCGACGTTCAATACCGAGATCTGGCTCGTCGCCTCGGACAATCCGGACCAGGGCAGGACGCTGGTCCGTCTGACGGACAATCCCGGCGAGGACCAGGATCCCGTCTGGAGCCCGGACGGGAAGTCCGTCGCCTACGTCACGAGCATCGAGCCGAAGCTGTTCTGGTATGCGACGCGATTCCTGGCCGTCGTTCCGGCCAAGGGCGGCGCCCCGGCCATCCTGACCCGGACGCTCGACCGGAACGTGAGCTCCCCTCGTTATTCCGCGGACGGCCGTTCGATCTATTTCAGCCTGGAGGACAGCTGTGAACAGCGGCTCGCCCGTATCCCCGCCTCGGGCGGGGACGCGACGGCGGTCGTCGACGGTCCGCGAGCCCTGCGTTCCTATGTCCTGGCCAAGGACGGCACCCCCGTCGCCCTGATCTCCGAGCCCGCGCTCCCGGGCGAGATCTTCGTCATCGAACAAGGCAAGACGGCGAAGCGGCGGCGCCTCACGCAGACCAACGACGCCTTCCTCGCCCCCATCCGGTTGGCCGAAGCGGAAAAGATCCGGTTCCCGAGCCCCGACGGCACGGAAGTCGAAGGGTTCCTCTATAAGCCGCCGGCCTTCAACCCCGACCTGAAGTACCCCGCCCTCCTCCGCATCCACGGCGGGCCGACCGCCCAGTTCGATTACGGGTTCGACACTGAGCCCCAGATCTTCGCCGCCAACGGATACCTGGTCATCCTGGTAAACCCCCGCGGCTCGACGGGTCGCGGCCAGGATTATTGCAGGGCCATTTTCGCCGACTGGGGGAACAAGGACGTCGAGGATGTCCTGGCCGGCGTGGATTACGCCGTGACCCGCGGCATCGCCGACCCCGACCGGCTCGGCGTGGGCGGCTGGTCGTATGGGGGCATCCTGACAAACTACGTCATCAGCAAGACGACCCGTTTCAAGGGGGCCATTTCCGGCGCGGGAGGGATCCTCTGGGCGGGGTCCTTCGGCCACGACCATTATCAGCGGGAGTACATCGCCGAGCTCGGCGAGCCCTGGAAGGCCCGCGACGTTTGGGACCGCGTCTCGTCGGTCTTCTACAACGTCGAAAAGATCACGACGCCGACCCTCATCATGGGGGGCGAGGTCGATTGGAACGTGCCCATCCTGAACAGCGAGCACCTCTACCAGTCGCTCCGTCAGCTCGGCCGGACGACCCAGCTCGTCGTCTATCCCGGCCAGCACCACGGCATCCGCAAGCCGTCCTATCAGAAGGACCTGTTCGAACGCTATCTGGCCTGGTACGATAAGTACGTGAAGGGCGGGGCCCCGGACGCCGCGAAGTGACGCCCCCCTGAGGGCCGTGCTCGAGAGCTTCCGCCGCGGCCTTCTTCGGCCTCGAGCCTCGGCATAAAACGGGGGGTAAAGAAACCGCCCGCCCCGGACGTATTTACAGGTGAAGGACGGATCGATGACCGACGTTGAGCTGGTCCGGGAATGCCTCTCAGGGAGGACGGACTCCTACCGGGAGCTCATGGACCGGTACCGGGACAGCGCGATGGCCGTCGCCGTCAACATCCTTGCGAATCGCGAGGATGCCGAGGATGCTTGCCAGGAGGCGTTCTTGAAGGCCTTCCGGCACCTGGATGCATTCGATGCCGCGACGGAGCTACAAGAACTGGTTCTACGCCCTTCTTTCCAATCATTGTCTGGACATGATCCGCAAGAGATCGCGGTTCAAGGGGTTCCTCGGCAGGTTCCGCTACGAAGCCCCGGTCGTGTCGACGGACGCCGAGGGCCCCGGGCGGAAGGCCGAGGGGCTGGACTTCCGGTACCTCCGGCCGCTCGCGCCGAAGGAGCGGACGGCCCTCTACCTTTGGGCCCAGGAAGGCTACACGGCGGCCGAGATCGCCGCGGTCCTGGGATGTCGGCCCAATACCGCCACGGTGCATCTGCACCGCGCCAGGGCCAAGCTCAGGACGCTGTTGAAGGAGAAGAACGATGAGAAGCCCTAAGCCGAACCGGAAGGGACAGGACGACGGCCTCGCCACCCTGGACGAGGCCCGGAACGCGACCATCCCCGCCGGGAAGCTGGGGGGCGTGAAGGATTTCTGGCCGGGATTCGCGGCCGCGGTCCATGGGGAACCGGGAGAAAGCGTCCGGCAGGTCCGGCGTCCGGCCGGGCTGGCGCTGGGCGCTCGGGACGGCCGGCCTCCTGGCCGTCATCGGAACGGTTATCCTCGTCCCGACGCTCACAAGGAGGGAGACGTCTCCGGTCGCTCCCGTCGATCGGCCGCTCCCCTTCCGCGTCGATTCCGTCGCTATCGAAGAGAAGCCTGCGCAGGCCTTCGTCTTCCATACCCAGGACCCGGATATCACCTACGTCTGGGTCGAACGACAGCTATAAGGAGTCAACCATGAGAACCAAGGGTCTTTGGGCGATCCTGGGCTTCCTGGCGGGGCTCTCCGCCCTGCCTCTCGCGGCGTCGGACCGCCTCGAGATGAAGCTCAGGGTCTTCGAGGGCGCCCGGCAGGGCACGCTTTCGCCTCCGGAATTCGTGACCACCTCCTACATCCGGCCGACCGTGACGGCCAGCCTCGAGATGAAGGCCGGGTCGGGCGCCGACAAGGAAAAGGAACAGATCCTGAGGGTGTTCAACCTGCAGGACGCGCGTCTCCTGACGGAGGCCGACCTCGTCATCGGGGAAGACGGGCCGTCGCCCGACACCGTCCGCCACTACTTCCGTTTGAACGGGAACGCGTTCATGATCGTCGTCCTCCTCAAGGAGGGGGGAAATCCCAACCGCTTCCTGGTCCTCTTCAACGAGATGGAAGCGGACAAAGCCAAGAACGTTCTGACCACGGAGATGCTGCTGGCCGGCGGGCACGGGGCCGTCTTCGGCTTCGAGGACCGCCAGGGGAAGCCCTATTTCTGCTCGTTCCATATCACGGGCCCGCCGGAGAAGATCCTCCCACCCCCGCCCCCGCCTCCCCCCGCCCCTCCGCTCTCGCCCGAGCAAAAGAAGGCGCTGGCGAAATTCGAGTCCGGCGCGGAGAAGGCGTGGGACGACGTCAAGCCCCCGCGCCTCATTAAATCCGTCCAGCCGGTCTATCCCGAGGAGGCCCGGAAGGGTAGGACCCAAGGAGCGGTCATCCTGAACGTCCGGACCGACAAGAAGGGCAACATCAGCGAGGTGATGGTCCTCAAGTCGGTCGACGAGGCTCTCAGCCGGGCGGCCATCGAGGCCGTCAAGCAGTGGAAATACGAGCCGTTCATCAAGGACGGCCAGGCCAAAGAGGTCGTCTTCACGGTCACGGTGATGTTCAAGCTCCACTGAGCCTCCTCCCGTTTCAAACGGGGGCGCCTTCATCGGGGACGCGCCCCCGTTCCTTTCCCCCGTCTCCCGCCATCGGGTCCGCTCCGTTTGATTTCCCGCAGGCCCGATGTTAGTGTAGTAGTTCCGGAAGGGAGCGTCGTTGAACCCGAAAAAGCTTATCGGACGGCTGGCGACGGGGCTCGCGGTGCTCTGCGCCCTGCGGGCCGCCGGGCCTTCGTTCGCCCAGGAGACGCCCGAGGAGATCAAGGGCACCGGCATCACGGTCACGTCGGTCACGCTGGCCGTTACCGTCCAGGATAGGCGGAGCCGGTACGTCAACGACCTCACGCAGGCCGATTTCACGGTCACCGAGAACGGCGTCTCGCGGACGATCACCCGCTTTTCCCATGACTTCGACGCCCCCCTGAGCTTGACCATCCTCCTGGATGTCAGCGGGAGCATGGCCCTCCAGGACAAGATGGCCGAATGCCGGTCCGCGCTCTCCCGTTTCGTCGCCGAAGGGCTCAAGCCCGCCGACGAGGCCGCCCTGCTCATCTTCGCGGACGGAGAGGTCGAGGTCGCTTCGGGTTACTCGGAGGACAAGACCCGTCTCCTGGAGGTCCTGGCCGGGATCGAGGCTTACGGCAAAACCGCCCTGAACGACGCGGTCGCGGTCTCGCCGGAATACGCGAGAAGGGGCCGTCATGAAAAGAAGGCCCTCCTCCTCGTGACGGACGGCATCGAGAACGACAGCCAGTACTCTCCCGCCCAGGCCGCCGAGATCGCCAAGAAAGTGGATGTCCCGATCTACACCATGGGGTACAAGCTCCCCCTCGACGAACGGCTTCTCGGCAAGCATAAGCGCGCCCCCGGGCTGACGCCAACGGGCATCGTCGCCTCCCTGGAGAGCTTCGCGCGGGCCACCGGAGGGAAGGCCTTCTTCCTGAATACGCCGGCCGAGCTGGCGTCGGCGCTGGGAGAGGTCCGACGGGAGACGGGACACCAGTACATCCTGGGCTACACCTCGCACTCGAGCCTGGAGGCCGGATTCACGAAGATCCGGGTCCTGACGAAGGACCGGAAGCTCCGCGTCCGGGCCCGCGAGGGCTACTGAACTTGAATTTGCGGCCAAAGGGCTTATAATGGCCTATAGATCACCCGGGCCGATAGAGGCCGATACCAAAAAGGAGGCTTTCATGAGAGACAAGAGGATCGTTGCGATCGCCGGCATCCTTCTGCTGGCTTTCGTCATCGTAGGGACCGGATGCGTCACCAAGAAGCGCCTGCAGACGGAGATCGCCGCCCTGGACCAGAAGGTCGAGGGCGTCGAGACGTCGGTCGAAGAGAATCAGAAGAGGATCAAGGAGCATGACGAGCAGCTGACCTCGATCGGCTCGCTCATCACCCAGCATGATTCCCAGTTCGTCACCGTCGACGGAAAGATCGAAGACGTCAAGAAGATGATCCGGGGCAACCTGATCTTCACCGAGACCCTCAAGAGCAGCGACGCGAAGTTCAAGTTCGACAGCGCCGAGCTCTCCCCCGAGGCCCAGGCCGCCCTGGACAAGTTCGTCGAGCAGCTCGTCGCCCTGAACCGGGGCGTCTATCTGGAGATCCAGGGGCATACGGATAAGACCGGAGAGGAAAGCGTCAATGTCTATCTCGGAAAGAAGAGGGCGGACGCCGTCATGAATTACCTCTACATGAAGCACCACATCCCTCTGTTCCGGATGGAGACGGTTAGTCTCGGGAGCACCATGCCGGTCGCCGATAACGCCTCCCGCGACGGGAGGGCCCAGAATCGGCGGGTCGACATCCTCGTATACGAATAAGACCTGTGATCCTCCCGCGCCGCCCGGTTTCTAAAATCCGGACGGTGCGGGAGGAAACGTTATCCCCCGCACCGGCCCATGAGAGCTGCGGTTTCCGGTGTCGCCATCGAGTGCGTCCAAGGGGATATTTCCGCCCAGCCCGGATTTGCCGCCGTCGTCAACGCGGCTAACGCCTTTCTAACTCCAGGCGGCGGAGTCTCCGGGGCGATCCACAGAACGGCCGGACCGGGGCTGGCCGCCGAATGCGCCCCGCTGGGGCCCATCCGTCCCGGAGAGGCCGTGATAACGGGAGGCCATCGTCTTCCGAACCGATATGTGATCCACTGCCTGGGTCCCGTCTATGGAAAGGACGAACCCGCGGCGAGGATCCTCGCGGATTGTTATATCAATTCCCTGCGGCTGGCCGAGAAGCACGGCCTCGATTCGATCGCCTTCCCGGCTATCTCGACGGGGATCTTCGGCTATCCCCCGGAGGAGGCCGCGGAGGTCGCCTTCCGGACCGTCCTTGGGGCGGTCCCGTCTCTCGCCTCCTTGAAGAGGATACGCTTCGTTCTATTCTCGGGGGCCGACCTCGAGGTCCACGAGCGGGCCTTGAGCCGGCTTCGTTCCCTTACTTGATCGTGGAGGGCTTTCCCTTCAGATACGGCTCGGCGGCCTTGAGGGCCAGGGCCGCCGCGTCCATGTCGCCGCGATTGCAGAGGACGATGACCGTGACGCCGTCGTCGACGAAGCGTTCGATCGCCGTCCGGAAGCCGACCGTCTCCCCGTAGTGCCAGGCGCGGTCGTGTCCCTTCCAGGGATTGAGGAACCAGCCGAACCCATAGGCTGCGGGCGTTCCGTCGGGCTCGACGGGAGGCCCGCCGGGGACGACGACAGGGGCCAGGACAACCTCAGTTTCGGCCGCGTTGAGCAGGGAGCGCTCGCGGAGCGCCGAGTCCCACCGGGCCATATCGCGGAGCGAGGAGTACACGCCGCCGTCGCCCAGGGTCGCGGAGGTCGTGCTCTGGTCCGTCTCCCGCCATTTCCCGGCCTCGAACGAGTGACCATAGGCCCGGTCCCGGACCTCGTTCTTACCCCGCTCATAGGCCAGGGTGCCGTCCATCCCGAGAGGCGCGAATATCCGCTCCCGCAGGAACCGCCCGAAAGGCAGGCCCGACGCCTTTTCGACTGCGAGGCCCAACACGACGTACCCGGAGTTGCTGTAATCCCAGCGCGTTCCCGGAGGGAATTTCCCGGCCCCCTGGCGCTCGAGAAGCCCGAGCACCTCGGCATCGCTGATCTGGGCATCCTCGATAGGGACGCCCGGGTTGGGCGGCGGCATGAGGCTCTCGTAATCCGGGAGTCCGGACGTATGCTGGAGCAGGTGGCGGACCGTGATCCCGCGACCGTATGAAGGGAATTCCGGAAAAAGGGACGTCAGCGTATCCTCATAGCGGAGCTTGCCTTCCCTGACGAGAAGGACGACGGCCGCCGCCGTGAATTGTTTCGTGACCGAAGCCAGGCGGAAATTCGTCAGCTCGTCGATCGGCCGCATCGTGCGGAGATCGGCGACGCCGTATCCGCGCTCGAAGACGGCGCGCCCGTTCTCGAGGACGAGGACCGCCGCGCCCGGCGCCCGGTCCGAGGCCATTCCCGCGAAGACCTCGGCGACGCGCTCCGGCCGCGAATCCGCTCCCCCCGGAAGCGATACGGACATCACCATCAAAGCCATGGCCAGGACCTCCCCCGCCGCGTTCTTCATCGTGCGCTTTCCTTCCGCGGGCATGATAGGGCATCCGCCGAGAAGATGTCAAATCCGACGGGCGCGCCGGGCCCCGGCCCGCTCCCGGGAGGAGGGCTCAGCCCGCTTTCTTGCGGAAACGGAGGACGCTCAGGGTCAGGATCGCCGTCCCGAAGGCGAGCATGGCCAGCCCCTGGCCCCAGAGCTCATGAATCCCTACCCCCTTCAGGTAGATGCCGCGGACGACGACGAAGTAATAGCGGAGGGGCACGACGGTGGTCACGGCTTGGACGATCTTCGGCATGTTCTCGATGGGGAACGCGAACCCCGAGAACATCATCATCGGCATCATGAAGAAGACCGCCGTCAGCATGGCCTGCTGCTGGTTCGCGGAGACGGTCGAGATGAAGAGGCCCAGCCCGAGCGTCGTCAGCATGAAGACGAGGCTCATGCCGAAAAGGAGCGCGAGACTCCCCCGCATCGGCAGGCGGAACATGAGGAAGATGAGGCCGACGATCGTGACGACGTCCACCGCGCCGATGATGAGGAAGGGCAGGAGCTTCCCGGCGATGAGCTCGAAGGGACGGATCGGGGTCACCACGAGCTGTTCCATCGTCCCCGTTTCCTTCTCGCGGACGACGGCCATCGAGGTCAGCATCATGGTCATGACCATCAGGAGAAGCCCGAGGATGCCCGGGACCATGAAGTTGCGGCTCCGGAGCTCCGGGTTGTACCAAACCCTGACCTCGGGCGTAATGCGGACCGGCCGGACGCCGATCGTCCGGAGCCGGTCGAGCGCCCCGGCGGCGAGCTCCTGGGCGTGGGACGAGACGATCATCGAGACCATGCTCGCCCCGATCGTGGCCGACTGGCTTTCCGACCCGTCCACGATGACGCCCACGGTGGCCGGCGTGCCCGCGGCGAGGTCGTTCGCAAAGCCTCGCGGGACGACGACGGCGATGGCGGCCTTCCCCTCTTCCAGGTAGAGGTCGATCCCGTCCGGCGACGCCACCGCCCCCGCCGGGATAAAGTACCCGGAGTTCATGAACCGGGAGATGAGGGCGCGGCTCTCCGGGGTCCGATCCTGGTCGCAGACGAGGGTCGGGATGTCCTTGACGTCGAGGTTCGCGGCGTATCCGAGGAGCAGGAGCTGGAGAAGCGGGGCGATGAAGAGGATAGGGACGAGCTTCGGGTCGCGGCGGAGCTGGATGAACTCCTTGCGGACGATATGGGAGATCCGGCTCATCGCGGCCTCCTCCGGCGCTTCCGCCCTCCCCCCTCCCCGTCCCCTCCGGACGCCGTCAGCCGGACCGTGCTCACCCCCAGCGTCAGGACGGCGAACCCGGCCAGATAGACGAGGTCCCTCCAGATCGCGTGGAATCCCGCCCCCTTGAGGACGATGCCCCGGAGCGCGCTCAGGAAGAAGCGGGCCGGGATGAGGGTGGTGATCGCTTGGACGACGGGGGGCATGTTCCTCACGGGAAAGATGAACCCGGACAGGATGAAGGTGGGAAGGAAGGTGCTCAGGATGGCCAGCTGGAAGGCGACCTGCTGGGTCCTGGTGATCGTCGAGATGAAGAGTCCCTGACCGAGCCCCCCGACGAGGAACAGGGTCATCGTCAGCAGAAGGAGGAAATAATTCCCACGGACGGAGACGCCGAACAGGACATAGCCAAGGAGCAGGACCGAATGCGAAGAGGCGAGCGAAAGGAGGATATAGGGAATGGTCTTTCCGGCGATGAGCTCGAACGGCCGCAAGGGCGAGACCGCGATCTGTTCCATCGTTCCCCGCTCTTTCTCGCGGACGACGGAGAAGGCCGTTGAGATGACGACGATGACCATGAGGATGAAGGCCATGAGGCCGGGAACGAGGAAGACGGCGCTCCGGAGCTCGGGGTTGTACCAGACCCGCGTCGCGGCCTCGACAGGCATGCGGAAACCCTTCAACCCGCGCTCCTCGAGGAGCCGCGTCGTGGCCCGGACGGAATCGTTCTGGACGATGGTCCCGAGGTAGCCCGCCGCCGTCGAGGCGCTCATGGAATTCGCCCCATCGACGATGACCTGGACGGGAGCCTCCCTCCCGGCCAGAAGGTTCCGGGAGAAGTCGCGGGGGATGACAACGGCCGCCCGGACCTTCTCCTCCCCCATCAGGAGATCGATCTCCTTCCGGTCCGCCGGCCGGGCGACGACGTCGAAGTATTCGGTCCGGGTGAAGCTCCCGGCCAGGTCGCGGCTGGCGGCGGTCCGGTCCTCGTCACACACCGCGAGGGGGATATGCCTGACGTCGAAATTCAGGGCGTAGCCGAACATGACCAGGAGGAGGGCCGGAAGTCCGAGCAGGAAGCCGAGGGTCCGGCGGTCGCGGGCGGTCTGCAGGAGCTCTTTCCAGATGACCGCGCGCAATCCGCAGAGCCTCATCGGGGGTCCGCCTCGATGCGGCTGATGAAGACGTCCTCGAGCGAAGGCATGATCCGGTCCATGCGCCGGACCTCGATCCCGGCCGAGGCGAGGGCAGCCTTCACCCGCTCCCGGCCTTCGGCCTCGTCGGCGACGCTGACATGAAGGTAGGCCCCGAAGATGGAGGTCGCGATCACCCAATCCCGGCCCTGCAGGAGCTCCATCGCGTCCACGACCCTGTCCGACTCGACCTCGAGGATCGGGTTCCTGATGTAGGTCCGTTTCAGCTCGCCCGGGCTTCCGGCGGCGACGATCCGGCCGGCGTGGATGAGGCGGATATCGTTGCAGTATTCGGCCTCATCGAGATAATGCGTCGTGACGAAGACCGTTACGCCCTCGCCCGACAGGCGGTTGATGAGCTCCCAGAAACGGCGGCGGGACAGGGGATCGACGCCGCCCGTGGGCTCGTCGAGGAACACGATCTCCGGCTCGTGGAGGAGGGCGCAGCCCAGGGCCAGCCGCTGTCTCCAGCCGACGGAAAGCTCGCGGGCCAGGCTTCGCTCGCGCCCCCGGAGCCCCGCCATCTCGAGCATCCCGGGCATCTTCTCCCGCAGGCGGCCGCGCGAGACCCCGTAAATGCCCCCGAAGAACTCGATGTTCTCCTCCACGGTGAGGTCCTCGTAGAGGGAGAATTTCTGCGACATGTAGCCGATCCGGGACTTTACCCGTTCGGGTTCCCGGCCCACGTCGAAGCCGCCGACCGAGGCCGCGCCCGAGGTCGGAGTGAGGAGTCCGCAAAGCATGCGGATCGTCGTGGATTTCCCCGCGCCGTTCGCGCCCAGGAAGCCGAAGATATCGCCCCGCCGGACGGAGAAGCTCACGTGGTCGACGGCGACGAATCTGCCGAAGACCTTCGTCAGGTCGCGGACGTCGATCGAGATCTCCGCCTTCATGACCGGACCCGTCTCATTCCCCCAGGGCCTTGCGCAGCCTCGCCCCGGCCAGCTCCGCGTCGACCTGGCTCTGGGTGAGGCTCGTTTTCGCTTGAAGAGCCAGGACCTCGGCGTCCAGGACATCGGTGTTGAGGGCGACCCCCTCCCGAAAGCGCTCACGGGCGACGCGGAGGTTTTCCTCCGCCTGGGCCACGGCCTCGCGAGCCACGCCGACCTTCGCGCGCGACGCCGCGAGCTCGAGCCGGCACTGCCTGAGCTCGAGCGCCACGGCATCCTTGACCATGCCGAGGGCGTCCCGGGCCTGGGCAAGTCTGGCCTTCGCCTGCTCGGTCTGCCGCGCCGTCGCGCCCCAGTTCCAGAGGTCCACGGAGATGTTCACGCTGACGTCCCAGGTCGAATAGAACCTATCCTTAGCCGGCAGGAGCCTTGGGTTGGGCCGGAGGTCATAAAGGTTTCCCGCGAGATAAACCTGGGGATACCACCCGGACCTGGCCATGGCGACGCCCGCTTCGCCCGCTTTGACCCTGAGACCCATCGCCTTGGGCTCCGGCCTGCGGACGAGGGCCCCTTCGAGGAGCCCGACCGCGCCCCGGGGCTCCTCTGTCGTCTCCGCGGCCGGTTCGATGCCTTCGATAGCCTCACCTTCGTCGATACGTGTTGCGGGCTCGATCTCCGTATCCAAGGGGAGGCCCAGAAGGCTGTTCAGCCGGACGCCGACGATCTCCACCGCGTTCGCCGCGTCCAGCCGGGCCAGGCGGGCGTTCGAGAGCTGGATCTCGGCCCTGAGGACCTCGTTCCGGGTCAGGAGCCCCTGGTCGAAAAAATTCCTCACGTCGGTAAGATGGGCTTCCGTGCGGGCGACGTTCTCGTCGATCGGCTTTCAAGAACTCGCCCGCCTTGTAGAAGCTCCAGTAGGCGGACCGGAGGTCGTAGATGAGGTCCGCACGGTCCGCGGCGAGATCGAGCTCCGCCGCCTCGGCGCCGTATTTCGCGGCCGCCAAGCCCGCCCGGAGACGGCCCCCCGTGAACAGGGGCTGCTGCAGGCCGAGACGCAGGGTGTAGCTATTGAAATAATTCGGGGAAACGACGAATTTTTCGGGCATCGGGAAAGGAAGTCCGGCCGGGAACGGGAGGCGGACCTCGAACGGCGGAACCTCGCTGAGCCGGGCATATCCGGCACCCAGCTTGAGCGCCGGCAGGAGGGCGGCCCCCGCTTCCTTCGCTTTAGAAGCCGAGGCCTCGGCGGCAGAGGCGGACGCGTGGAGACCTTTGCTGTTCGCGAGCCCGAGGGCGACGCACTCATCCAGGGTCAGCTTTCTTTTTTCGGCGGCGGGCGCGGCAGCCGCGAGGACCGTCGCGATGATCAGGATCACGGCCATCCGCTTCATGGGCGAACCTCCTTGCCCGCCGGACCCGAAGGGCCCGTCACGGAAATGAAAACGTTCTCGAGCGAGGGCGGGACGACCCTCCGGTCCAGAACTTCGATCCCCGCGTCCCGGAGCCGGTCCAGGATCGCGGGAAGGTCCCGGCCGGCATCCCCGACGATGATGTTCAGGCGGTCGCCGAACATCTGGACCTCCCCGGCCCCGGGCCGATCCTTGAGGAGACCGAATGCGCGGCGGATCTCCCCGCAGATGATCTCGACGACCTCGCCTTTCATCAACCCCTTGACCGCCCGCGGGGTATCGGCCGCCATCAGGCGGCCGGCGTTCATCAGGCCGACCCGCGAACACCTCTCGGCCTCGTCGAGATACGGCGTGGACATGAGGATGGTGATCCCGGTCTTGAGGAGGTTGGACAGGATCTTCCAGAAATCGCGACGCGATACGGGATCCACCCCCGTCGTCGGCTCGTCCAGGAGAAGGAGCCGCGGGGAATGGACGAGCGTACAGGCCAGGGCGAGCTTCTGTTTCATCCCCCCCGAGAGCTGTTCGGCCCGCCTCTTCCGGAACGGGGTCAGGCGGGAGAATTCGAGCAGCTCGTCGCGCCTCGCGTCGTAGCGCCGGACGCCGTGGATCTCGGCGAAGAAGGCGATGTTCTCGTCGACGGTCAGGTCCCCGTAAAGGCTGAACCGCTGGGAGAGATAGCCGATATCGCTCTTGACGGCGGCCGCCTCCCGGGAGAGGTCGCGTCCGAGGATGGAGATCCTCCCGGCCGAGGGCTTGAGGATGCCGCAGAGCATCCGGATGGTCGTCGTCTTCCCCGCCCCGTCGGGCCCCACGAGGGCGAACATCTCGCCCTTGCGGACGACGAGGTCGAGGCCGTCGACGGCCCGGAGGTCCCCGAAATCCCGGATCAGGCCAGCCGTCTCGATGACCGGGAGATCCGCCGGGGCTTTCCCTTCCTCTTTCATCCGGTCACCGCTCGTCGGGGACGATCACCGCGTCGGCCGGAAGCCCCGGTTTGAGGGCGCCGTCGGGATTGGGGAGCTCGATCTTGACCCCGAAAACCAGCTTGACCCTATCCTCCTTGGTCTGGACGTTCTTGGGTGTGAACTCGGCTTCCGGGGAGATGAAGGTCACCCGGCCCTTGAAGATGCGGCCCGGAGCGGCGTCGATGGCCACCTCGGCCTCCTGGCCCAGGCGGACGCGGCCAAGCTCCTTCTCCGTAACGAAAAGCATGAGGTGGACCCTGTCCAGTTCGGAAACGGTCAGGACCGTCGCCCCCGGAGCGACGAGCTCGCCCGCCTCGACGGGGCGCCGGGTCGCGATCCCGGCCACGGGCGACACGATGGTGCTGTCGGCGATCGTCTTTCTGAGGAGGTCGGCGGCGGCCGCGGCCTGGGCGAGCCGCGCTTCAGCGGCCCGGATCTCCTCGGGCCGGGCCAGCTGCCTGAGCCTGGACAGCCCCTCCTTTGCGGAAGCCTCCTGGGCCCGGGCCACGATGAGACGGGCCTCGGCGTCGTCCCTTTGCTTCGGCGTCACACTGCCCTTGGCGGCGAGTTCGCGCATCCGTCCGGCGTCGTCCGCGGCGACCTTGAGGTTCGCCCCGGCCTGCGTAAGCGCCTCTTCGCCCTGGCGAACGTCCTCGGCCCTGGCGCCTTTTCGGAGGAGCGCGAGCTGGGCGTCCGCGAGAGCGACCCCCGCTTCGGCCTGACGGAGCTGGATGTCGAGCGCCTCATGATCGATGAGGGCGAGGATATCCCCCTTCCCCACCCGGCTCCCCTCGTCCGCCCGGATCTCGAGGACCTGGCCGCCTACCCGGGAAGCCACATTGACCTCTCGGGCTTCGATGGTCCCCGACCCTTCGATCCTCCGGACCTTCCCCGGCCCGGAGCAGGCATGGAAGGCGACGGCTCCCGCCGCAAGGGCGGCGACGATGACTGCGGCCCGCGAGCGGCCGCCTGTGCGTGTTCTCATTCGGGGACCTCCTTGACGGTTCGGAACGGATCGGACCTCCGGCCGGCGAGCCCGACGCGGGACCGGTCGGTGAGGATGCCCTCGAAGACGAATTTGAAGAGCGTTTCGAAGACCTCCCGCGCCGATCGCCGGGATTCGATGAGCGCGTCCGGATCGATGAAGTTCTGGATGAGGTGGAGGAACATCCGGAGGAAGAGCTCGCGGTCGAGGTCGGCGCGGACCACGCCCTCGGCGGCCCCGGCCTCGAGGAGCGCGGTGAAGTTCACCAGAATCTTCTCCCTCCGGAAGCGGTCGATGTCCTCCCAGACCTCGGGAGCGTTCCGCCGCAGGTCTCCGGCCAGGACGCGGCCGAGGCTTGAAAGCCAATTCCCGAGATGGGTCATCAGCCGGGCGAGCTTTCCGAGAAAATCCGTGGACGTGTCGGCCACGATGGCCTCGACCCCGGCCAGGACCTCCGTCTTGATCGTGTCGACGACCGCTCTGAGCAGCTCGTCCTTGCTGGAGAAATATTTGTACAGCGTGGCCTTGCTGATGCCGAGGCGCTCCGCGATCTCCCCGGTCGTGACCGGGACGAACCCGCGCCGGAGGAAAAGCTCGCGCGATTCGAAGACGATGCGTTTTCGCAGGGCTTCGTCGCCGCGGTCCGGCCTGGATACTTGGAAAACTATTTTAGTTTTCACAGTACTATAATAGGTCCCGTCCCCGTCGTTGTCAAGGGAATCGTTCTCTCCGACGACACCGATAAACCCGACACGGACGGACCGTCAATCGCGAGTCTGCCTGGGCGGCAGGGGCAGGACCTCGACCTCGGGGGAAAGGTTGCTTTCGACCCCGGCCTGGTCGAGGGCCGTTATGGCGTAATAATAAGTAGCGGCGCTCGATACGCCCCTATCGGCATAGTTCGTTCCCATGATGGGCAGCTCGTTCACCTTCTCGTAAAAGCCGTGGGGGATCTCGGTCCTGTAGACGTTGAACCCCGCGTTGCCGGCTTCCTTTTCCCATCTCAGGTAGATGTTCCTGTGCGAGCTGAGGAAGGCGCTGAAGAACGAGGATTGCGCCCGGAGCTCCCGGGGGGGCGCCGGGCCTATCCGGACAGGCTGGGCCAGGACGGCCGCGGCCGCCAGGGCGGCCCGAGTCGCCTGGCCGCAGAAGTCGAGATTCAGGGTGTCCAGGGTATCTCCGACGGTGTGGTAATAGGGATTCCGGAGCGGCTCGTCCTCGATGGCCATGAGGGCCGGATATCCATTGTCCCAGAACGAGGCATGATCGGAGTAGACCATGGCGGGATCGACGCGCGCCCTGACGGACAGGCCGGCGTATTCGGCCCCATCCTGGACGATCCGATGCCCCATCCACTCGGACGCGGAATTCACGAAGACGTCGAGGTCTTCGGGCATTCCGTCGGCGTAGGCGATCATGTCGAGGTTGACGACCCCGACGATTCGTTCCGTGGTCGCTCGGATGCCGAGCGCGTAGCCGCGGCTCCCATGCAGTCCCTGCTCTTCGCCGGTGAAGGCGATGAACCGGACCGTATAATCCGTCGGATGGCGGGCCAGAATGCGGGCCGCTTCCATGACCGCGGCCGTCCCGCTCGCGTCGTCGTCGGCCCCGGGAGCCAAGGTCTCCGGCTCCGGGGACGTCGAATCCAGGTGGGCGCAGAGGATGACGACGTCATCGGGGAAATTCATGCCCGTGAGCTCCCCGATGACGGCCTTGCCTCTCCCCGCCGCGGTTTCCCGAACCTCAGTCCGGAGTCCCTGTCTCCCGAAATACGCGGCAACGAAGGTCTCCGCCGCTTCGCATGCGGGGGTGCCCGTCAGCCGCGTGCCGAAATCCTGAAGGGACCCTATCAGAGCCCTCAGGTTCTCCCGAGAGACGGCGCCGACGATGCTCCCGACGACCGGGTTCGACGCGAGGGCGGTCCTCGTCGGGACCTTGGGAGCCGGGAAACTTCTCAGATAGGCCGTGATGGACGAGTCCGGGAGGCGTTTCCGGGCGAGGCCCGGCGGGATGGCGGCCGCGCCGTCCCCGGAGGGCGTCCAGAACAGCACCTGGCCCGGCTCGACGACCGCGGCCTTGCCGCTTCCGGACAGGATGTCGGAGGTCCTGTCCGAATCGGGCCGAACAAGATAATAGGTCGTCCCCCCGATATCGCGATCGAGGACCGTGACGGGAACTCCGGCGTCTCTCAGGGATAAGACCTCTTCACGGTCCAGCCGGCCGATGAAGCAGGTCCCGAGTTCCTGGGCCACGTCGAGCCCCCGGCTCCGGAGAAGGGAAGAGAGCCCGGGCGCTCCTTTGTCGATCCGGACGAGATGGACCGGCCCTCTCGCGGGAAGGGCGAGAGCGGCCCCGAAAACAAGAAAGGCCAGGAGGATGATCCTGGGGCGTTTCATCGTCCCCCCATTTAATCAGAATCGCCTGTCGAGTTCAAGGCGTTGACGCTCCGGCCCCGACGTGACAAAATGGGCCGGAAGCGAAAAGGAGGCGCGCATGAAGGGGACGCCGGACAGGGCATTCATGGAGATGGCCATTCGCGAGGCCCGGAAGAACCTGAGAACGCTCGACGGCGGACCCTTCGGGGCCTGCATCATCCGGGGAGGGACGGTCCTCGCCGCGGCCCGGAACACCGTGCTCCGGAACGACGCTACAGCTCACGCCGAGGTCAATGCCATCCGCAAGGCCTGCCGGAGGCTCGGCCGTTACGATCTATCGGGATCGATCATCTATTCCACGACGGAGCCCTGCCCGATGTGCTTCAGCGCCGTTCATTGGGCGCGGATCGGGATCATCGTCCATGGGACGAACATCGCCGACGCCCGGAGGGCCGGATTCCACGAGCTGGAGATCTCGAACCGCAGACTCAAGACCCTCGGCCGGAGCCCGATCGCCATCATCGGGGACTTCCTTCGGCCGGAATGCCTCGAGCTGTTCGAGGCTTGGGGCGCCCTGCCCGGCAAGCGTCTTTATTGAGCCCGGCGCCCCGCGCCGATCGAGATCCTGATGTAAGGCCCCGACCACCCGGCCCTGGGCCCCCCGTCGGCCTCCAAGCCCTCGAGCTCCCATGCTCCCCCGGAGGGGGCGAACACGTATCCGGCCCGGATGCCGATGAACAGCCCGGCGCGGCCGTTGCCCCGGCCGGACCCCAGCCAGCGGTCGGCGGCAAGGGCGGCCTGCATCAGGAAGCCGCTCTTCTGGAGACGGGCGCTCCGGTTCGGATCCTCGAGGACGTCCTCGAACGAAACCGGATCGCGGCCCGTGATCTTCAGGGTCAAGGAGCCGGCCCCGACGCCGATGAGAGGAAATACCTCGAGCCCGTCCCCCGAATGAACGGCATAGCCGACATTGAAGAATCCGCAGCCGCCCGACAGGACGGACTCCCTTCCTGCTAAGACTTTTCCTCTTTCCAGAAGCGTCTGCCCTTCCACACCCAGGACGAGGCGGCCGATGAAAACGTGCCCGCCGACGCCCATGGTGAAGAACGAGCGCGGGAACCGGGAGTAGCCGCCGCGCTCCAGGGCCGCGTTCAAAGCACCGAGGTCGGGCAAGGTCCCGCCGATCATGAGATATCCCGCTCCGCCGCGCGGCACAGGGGTATCGGCGCCTTGAACCGGAGCAGCAAGCGTCGAATAGATCCCGACGGCCAGGGCGCACGTTCCGACGATCGTCAACAGGGATCGCGGGGATCTTCCCCGGGCCGCACGCAATCGCGACAGGCGGTCGCGTCTCATCATGTCCTCCGTCCGGCCAAAGACCTTTCGAGCTTGTCCCTCCCGAAAGGGCGGCCATGTCCCGGGAAGAACGTCCGGGCCCCGGTCTCGAGAAGCCTTTCCCAGCTCTTCAGAAGGGCCGGGACATCCGCCGCGAACGGCGGGAATACGGACCCCGCGCCGACGAGCGGCACATTGAAACAGGTATCGCCGACGAAGGCTTCCCCGGAATCGAGGACGACCGAGAGGGAGCCTGCCGTATGTCCCGGCGTATGAAGGATCCTGCCCGCGATGCCGAAGCCGACGAGATCGAAGGCGTCCCCGGCCAGGATCGTCGGTGCCGTCGGCTCATATAGCCTCAGCTTCGTCACGGCCCCGCCCAGCCGGTAGACGGCTTTCGAGAACAGCCGCGTCCCCCGTGCGGGCGCGTTGGTCCCGGTCCCGAGGAACTCCTTTTCGGAAGCGTGGATCAGGACCTCGGCCCCGGTGAGCCGGCGGATCGCCGCCAGACAGCCGGCATGATCATAATGGGCGTGCGTGACGACGACGAGAAGGAGCTCCTTCGGGCCTATCCCCTGCCGCTTGAGCTCGCCCGTCAGGGTCCGGAGCGTCTTCGGAGGACCGGCGTCGACGAGAATGAACCCCCGGGACGTCCCGATCAGGGCGACGTGACAGTGCCCCATCCGCAACGGAAAGATTTCGGTCATGACGTCCTCCATTCTATGCCATCTCCCAGCTTTTTCAAACCTGTCCCGTACCCGCGCCCGGGCGGCCCGTTTTTCTTCTTGACAGGACCGCGAGGGCTCCGTATAATCGCCACCGATGTGTAACGGAACGAGCGCCCGCGAATTCGTCGCCGGACCTCTGTCCGTTTCGACCCTCCTGTCCTGGTCCTGGTGGGCGCCCCTCCGCGCCCTGTAAACCGTCCTTTTCCGCCCCCTTTCGATCCCAAGGTTGAAATTCGTTCAAGGAGAAAGATCATGTCACGATTCGCATCGCGAAAACCCGAATACCTGCCGACCCATTATTACAACATCAAGGCCGACCTCCCGACCGCGCCGGCTCCGCCCCTGCACCCCGCGACCCGGAAGCCGCTCCTCCCGTCGGACCTCGAGGCGCTCTTTTCCAAGGGGTTCATCCGTCACGAGATCGCGACCGAACGGGAGGTCCCGATCCCCCCGGAGGTCCTCGAAGCCTATTCGATCTTCCGCCCGACCCCGCTCGTCCATGCCGTCGGGCTCGAAAGATACCTGGACACCCCCGCCCGCATCTTCTACAAGTACGAGGGCGTCGGCCCGGTCGGCAGTCACAAGACGAATACGGCCATCATGCAGGCTTGGCTCGCGGCGCAGGAGGGCATCACGACCCTGACGACCGAGACGGGAGCCGGACAGTGGGGCTCGTCTCTGGCCTACGCCGGGTCCAAGTTCGGCATCGCCACGAGGATCTATATGGTCCGCTCGAGCTACCGTCAGAAGCCCGGCCGCCGCATCCTCATGGAGATGTTCGGCGGCACGGTCAAGGAGAGCCCGAGCGATACGACGGACGCCGGGAGGCGGTTCTTCGCCAAGGATCCCGACCACCCAGGGAGCCTCGGCATCGCCATATCCGAGGCGGTGGAAGCGGCCGTCAAGAGCCCCGGCGTAAAGTATTCCCTCGGTTCGGTCCTCGACGCCGTCCTCATGCACCAGACGGTGATCGGCCTGGAAGCCGAGAAGCAGATGGCCGAGCTCGGCGTCGAGCCGGACGCGGTCATCGGCTGTGTCGGCGGAGGCTCGAATTTCGCCGGCATCTCCTTTCCCTTCGTCCGGAGGAACCTCAAGGAAGGGAAGCGCATCCGGTTCCTGGCCGTCGAGCCCGAATCCTGTCCGACCCTGACCCGGGGGGAGCTCCGCTACGACGGCGGCGACAGCGTCGGCATGGCTCCCCTTCTCTACATGTACACCCTGGGGATGGAATTCATCCCGCCGCCCATCCACGCCGGGGGGCTCAGATATCATGGGATGGCGCCCCTCGTCAGCCACTTGGTCAAGGCGGGGCTCGTCACGCCCGTAGCCTGCCCCCAGGACAAGGTCTTCGAGGCGGCCGCGCTCTTCCTGAGGACCGAAGGCATCCTTCCGGCCCCCGAATCCGCGCACGCCATCGCGGCCGTCATCGATGAGGCGGTCGCGGCAAAGAAGGAGGGCAAAGAGCGCGTCCTCCTGTTCAATCTATCGGGACACGGGTTTCTGGACATCACGGCGTTCAACGGGAACGGGCGCAAGTAGGCCGGCGCCCGCGGACGGCGCCGGGCGGCCGGGCCCGGTGCCGTCTTTCCCGATCCCCGGGATGGGGAGGAACTTTTTCCCCGGGAATCCGTACCTCGGAGTAGGAGGACGAAGCGCATGAAGATCAGGAATATGGCCATGATCCTGGCCGCGGCAGGGTTCGGGCTGGTATTTTCCGCCTGCGATGCGGCCAGGGAAACGAGAACGGAAACCCGGACGGTCGATGCCGCGGGAGCCTCCTCGGCCGCGGTTTCGGTCCGCATGGGGGCCGGCGAGCTCCGGATATCGGGCGGGGCGGCATCCCTGCTGGAAGCCGAATTCACGACGAACATCAGGCGCTGGGCCCCCGAGCTGGATTACCGGGTCGTCGGCGACCGGGGCCGGCTCCAGGTCCGGCAAAAGAAGGGCCGCAGCCTCTTCTTCGGGAATCGCCGCAACGAATGGGACCTCCGCCTGTCCGGGGCCCTGCCCATCGACCTCGCCGTCAAGCTCGGGGCGGGAGAGAGCCGCTTGGACCTTCGAGGCGTCGACCTCGAGGCCCTCGATGTCGACATGGGAGTCGGCGAGCTGCATCTCGACCTGACCGGACCGCGCACGCGGGACATCGAGGTCAAGGTCGACGGCGGAGTCGGGAGCGCGACCATCACCTTTCCCCGCGACGTCGGAGTTCGGGTCGAGGTCGACGGCGGCATAGGCTCCGTGAACGCCCGCGGCTTCGTCAAGGACGGGCACCGCTACGTGAACGAGGCATTCGGGAAGACCGCCGCGGCCATCCGGGTGAAGGTCGACGCGGGGATCGGGAGCATCGACCTGAGAGAGGAGTGAGCCCCGGGCCGCGGGCTCCGGAACGCTTGAAAAGCTTGGGGCATTTCGATAGACTTGGGCCATGTCCGACCGCGCTTCGGAAGAGAAACTGGCCGACATCCTCCAACCGTCGCCGCAGGCCCCCGTGTTCCGGATCACCGTCGTCTTCGGCGCCAAGCCGTCCCTGAACACCGAACGGGCCCTGGAGATCGCCAAGCGAAGCCCTTCTTATACGGAAGAAGGGAGTGGCGAAAGCCTCCGCCATGCGGCCACCTTCACCCCCGCCGAGGTCGACGACCTCTTCGAGCTCTTCAACCTCGTCGGCGGCTGGGACGATACGGAGGTCCTGGTCAATAACCAGAGCCTCCCCTACGGAACGTCGCTCTGGCTGCCGCTGATGTGGTTCTATAGAATTAAGTAGCGAGCCGGGCGAGACAAGCGAGCCAGGCGAGACAAGAGGCTTGTCCAAGAATCATTTGAAGCTCAGGCTGAAGCCTGAGGCTACATCCAGAGCGCGGTACGGGAGGGGTCTATCGTCGCAGGCTTTAGCCTGATTTGTAGCCGCAGGCTTTAGCCTGCGCTCAAGTTGGATGTCTCGCCGCCTACTTGGGGGGCACGACGGACAATTCCTTGATGTAGAGGATCGCGGCGGGGCGGCGCGAGATATCGTAGAGGGCAAGGAGGAGCCGTTTCCGGCCCGCGGTCGGGTTGAAGACGGACGATTCGAACCGCCTCTCCTCTCCGGGCTTGAGGTCCAGGACGATCTTTTGGTCGATGAGCGCGTCATCGAGATAGACCCGGAGCAGGGCGAAGGAGACGGCCGAGCCGCTCTCGTTCCGGACCCACCCCCTGAGCAGGAGATGGTCGCCGACGGGCGCCTCGATGGTCGCCTCGTCCCCGCCGAGGCCCGCGCCGTCGATGGTCACGGCCCCGTCCAGGAGGAAATCCACGGCCGGCCGGGGCTCCGCGTCCGCCGTCACGAAATAGCGGATGACCGGAACGGCGAAGTCGGCTTTGGGCTGCATGATGCTGAGCGTGACCTCGTGGAGCCCGGGGATGAGGCACGGGAGGCCCGGGACCGTTCCTGAATCGATGACCGTGCTCCCCGCGAAGGAAAGATTCGTAAAGACCGTCTTGAAGGGCATCCCGTCGACGAGCCACTGGGCCTGGAGGACCCCCGTGCCCTCGAACTTGATCTCGGCAAAGGCCGTCAACCCGTTGAATTCACGGGGAATGACCTTGTAGGACTTCCCGTCCTCGAAACGGAGGACGATGAAGGAGACCGCGAACCTGGCCCGCGGGCCCTGGGCCGGAAAGACGGTGAGGGACACGGATTTGGCGACCTCGGCCGAGCCACTCCTATCGTAGGCCCTGACCGTCCAAGGGCCCGCTGTCTGGAAGGCATGCGTGACCTGCGCCCCGGACGAGAGGATGGCCCCGTCGCCGAAGTCCCAACGGATGACCGGCGAATCGAAATTGTGGGCCACGAACGTGACCTCGTCCCCGGCCCGCGGGTCGGGCGGGCTGAACGTGATCAGGCGCTCTGGCAGGACCCTGACCGCGGCCTGGGCGGCCGGCGTGCCCGCGCCGCCGTCGAAGGCGATGACGGTGAAGACGCCGGGATTACGATAGGCGTGTGGGATGACCGGCGGGGTCGTGTCGTTCTCGATCGTGCCGTCGCCGAAGTCCCAGCGGATGAGCGAAGTCGAGGCGAAGTCGACGGCCCGGAACTCCACCGTCTCGTTCACCCGGGGCGCCGCGGGCGTGAACACGATCGACGGGTTCCGCAGTACGCCGACGACCAGGGTGACCGTGATGGGAACGACCGATGCTCCGCCCAGGTCCCTGACGACGACCCTGTGCGTCCCTGCGGTCTTGAACTCGTGGACCACACTGCGCCCGCCGCTGGAGGGGGCCTGGTCGTCGAATTCCCAGCGGATCGAAGGCGAGAGGAAATTGTTGGCCGTGAAGGTCACGGGCCGATCGACGAACGGGTTGGGCGGCGAGAAGGTGACGGTCCTGCGCTCGACGGTCCTGATGGTCGTCGTGGCGACCGGCGGCGGGGCGCCGGCGGCCTGGGCCTGAGCCCGGACAAGGAACGTCCCTGGCGCCTTGTACCGGTGGTAGGCGATCAAGGCCCCGGGCGTCGCGAGAGAGTACGTCCCGTCCCCGAATTCCCAACGGATCGGCCCCGCAGGGGTGATGACGGGATGATAAGTGAACACGACCTCCTGCTCGACCGCGGGAGAAGCGGGCACGAAGGAGATCGTATCCGCGAGGAGCGGCGCGGCCGCGACCAGGATCCCCAGGGCCGCCGCGACGGCCAGAACCTTCCCCGCCTTCCCCGTGCTCCTTCCGATGGACGTCATGATCTTCGGCCTCTCCTAGAACGCAAAATCGCACTGGGCCAGGATCGCGGAAATCGTATTCGAGTATCCGGGCATCTTGGTCCTGCCATAATTGCCCCTGACGGACAACGTCACCGTGCCGGCCTTGATCAGCTTCTTCAGCTGGAGACTGAGCATGCCCGAGACGTTAAGGGCGTCCGACTTGCCCATCGAACCGTTGTCCGAGCGCGAGTATCCGCCCTGGATGGAGGTCGCGAACCATTCGGGAACGATGGTGACCTCGGCGGTCAGGTACGAGTTATACGTCAGCTGGCGCTCCCCAGTGAACTTGTTCTTCGCGTTGGCATAGCCCAGGGTCGGGGCAAAGCAGAGCCGGGAGCCCATACGGAACGCCCCGCCGAGATTGAAGTTGAGCCCGGTGTTATTGCCCTGGGGCGAGGTCTTGCTCGAGGCGGTGGCGTTGGCGAGCTGGAGGTTCAGGCTCGCCGAAGGGCTGAACGTGACCATCAGGGCGCCCGAGACCTGGTCCGTCGTGCTGTCCTGCGGGAACAGGGGCGTTGCGTTCTCCCGGGACGTGTCCTGTTCGCTCCTTTGATAGCCCAGGTTCAGGGAGACCTTGTCGGAGATGCTCCACATGAAGCTGAGGTTCCCGTTCATGTTCTCCGTTGTATCTCGCGCCGAATCGTCCTTGACGTTGTCCTGCTGGGATTGGAACGCCCCGGTCAGGCTGAAACGGCCCTTGGACAGGCCGACATTGGCTTCGAGCCCCTGCCGGTCGTTGGCGAAGTATTGGAAGCCGATGGGATTGAAGGCCCCGCCGATGAATCGGTAGACCGCTCCCGCCTGGACGATCCCCGAGCGGAACGTCCCGCCGACGCGCCAGGCGCTGTCCCTCCGCGATCCCGAGCCGTCGGAGATGTCGCCGTCGAACTCGCTCCGGGCATATTCCGCCCCGAGGGTAAGCTTGTTCCGGAACAGGCTCGTCTCCTCGATGAGGGCGAAGACATTGCCCTTCCGCCCGCGGGCGTTGAAATAGGATTCCGAGACGTTGACGCCGCGGGTGGGGTCGTCCTTTCCGGAGAGGTAGACGGCCTTCAGGGAGACGGCGTCCTTCAAGAATTTGTACCCGACCGCGCCGCCGAAGATGTTCAGGGCGGCCCTCGGTACCCCGAACCCGTCGAAGCCCCGCGGCTGTTGGGAATTGATGTCGAAGATATGGACCGAGGCCTTCGCGCCGGCATAGGCGTATTCGAGACCGCGCCTTCCGAGCCCCTGGACGGTGAACTCGGATTCGTTGATATTGACGTCGCCCGCCCTGAGCGAATGCTTGTCGTGGACGACGGATACGGCCATGTTGGCGAGATCGATGCTCTTTTCCCCCGGGACGGGAGTATTGGAATAGGTGAACGTGCTGTCGAAGACGACGTTCGTGTCCCCTTTCCGATAATCCGCGGCGATGCGGACGTTCCCGGCGAGCGGCAGATCCTTGGGCGTGGACGCCTCGTCCTTTTCATACATGACCGCCTGGGCCGTCCCGGTCAGGGAGACCGGCCAGGTCACCTTCCCCTCCGCCGGCGAGGGAGAGGGCAGATCGCCCGGGATCACGGGCGGCGTTCCTCCTTCTCCGGCCGCCGTGAAGAACGCCGCCGGAGCCCCAGCCGGGAGGAACGCGATCTCGGCCTTGCGCTCCGCCTCGACGTAATAATCGAAGGACGTCCCCGTAACCTCGCGCGAATCGAGCGCGTAGGTGAAATCGTCTCCGGACCCCCGGGTCATCTTCCGGACCTGGAATTCATCGACGCCGGGGAAGCGAAAGAAGATCTTCATCCCCCTGGCCCCCGGAGCCCGCGCGGCGATGGTCAGGCCTTCCCCGGCCCGGTAGGATACGACCGGGGCGTGCTCGATGATGAAGTTTTCGGGCGCAGGCCGCGCGGAAAGAGCCGCCTGTCCCGCCCATCCTAAAGCAACGAGGGCGACGATGTGCCGCTTCATGTTCCCCTTGTGGGTCCTGAATAACACACGAGCGGGAAAAAATCAATCTATTAAAATAGTACGCCTCCGGATCCCGAGGTTCGTGGGCGGTGATGGATGCTGGCCCGAAGCCCCTATGAGTACCGGAGACACTTACTACTTATCAGTATCTTAATCCCCCTGCCCCCTTGGAATTCAAAGGGGGCTGGATGTCAGTGTCTCCGTCAGTGGTTGGGAGGGGGAACCGACGGGACTGGTTCCCGGGGTCGGGGGGAGAGGGTCAGCTCCGTTACCGCGCCTGCGTAACGAACCCCGGAATCCGGAGCAGCAACCTATCCAACCTCTTCGAGCCGGGCCGTGAAATGGCGCAGGAAGGGCGACTCCCGGACGATCCTCAGGCCCCGGACCTTATCCCGGTTCGCCAGGAGCTCGATGAGCGACTCGGCCACATAGGCCAGGTGCGATGCCGTATAAACACGACGGGGGACGGCAAGCCGGACGAGCTCGAGCGCGGGGAAGATCTCCCGGCCCGTCCGAGGCTCTTTTCTGGCGAACATCACGCCGCCGATCTCGACGGTCCGGATCCCGGCCTCGCGATAGAGGGCGACGGTCAGGGCCCAGCCCGGGTACTGATGACGGGGAATGTGGGGAAGGAACCTGTCGGCCAGAAGGTAGATGGCGTGCCCGCCCGTGGGCCTGACGAAAGGCACGCCGCCGGCTTCGAGGAGGGAGCCCAGGTAGGCGATCTGGGCCGTGCGGTGCTCGAGGTAGCGCTCGTCGAGGACCTCCCGGAGCCCGCGGGCGACGGCTTCGAGGTCCCGCCCCGCCAGCCCTCCATACGTCGGGAACCCCTCGCTCAGGATGAGGGCGTTCTTGAGCTTCTCGGCCAGGGCGTCGTCGTCGAGGGTGACGAAGCCGCCGATGTTGACCAGGGCGTCCTTCTTGGCGCTCATGGTCGCCCCGTCGGCGTAGGAGAACATCTCCTGGGCGATCTCCAGGATGGATTTCCCGGCGTAGCCCTTCTCCCGCATCTTGATGAAGTAGGCGTTCTCGGCGAAGCGGCAGGCGTCGAAGAAGAAGGGGATGCCGCGGCGTCGGCAGACCTGGCTCGCCTCCCGGATGTTCTTCATCGAGACCGGCTGGCCCCCGCCGCTGTTGTTGGTAATGGTCATCATGACCAGGGGGATCCGGGCCTTTCCCTTCGCCTCGATGAAGGCCTTGAGCTTCGCGATATCCATATCGCCCTTGAACGGCTGAAGGGTGTCGGGATCGTAGGCCGCCCGGGCGGCCAGGTCGACGGCCCGGCCGCCCCGGACCTCGATGTTCGCCCGGGTCGTGTCGAAATGGATGTTGCTCGGCACGAAATCGCCCTTGCGGAGGAGCGTCTGGAACAGGATCCCCTCGGCGGCCCTCCCCTGATGGGTCGGGATGACATGGGCGAAGCCGAAGATGTCCCTGACCGAGGCCTCGAAATGGAAGAAGTTCTTGCAGCCCGCGTAGGATTCGTCCCCGACCATCATGCCGGCCCACTGGTCGTCGCTCATGGCCGACGTCCCGGAATCCGTGAGGAGGTCGATGAGGACCTTATCGGCGGGGATCTGGAAGACATTGAATCCCGCCCGCACGAGGAGCTCTTCGCGTTCCTTGCGGGTCGTCGAGGAGAGCGGCTCGACGACCTTGATGCGGAACGGCTCCATGGGCATCTTCATGTCCGGCATGTTCCTCCCCCCTTGATCAAAAGGATACCAGCTTCCGGAATTCGCGATAGCGGGCGTCGATCTCCTCCGGCCGGAGCGTCAGGAACCGGTCGACGCCGAAGTCCTCGATGACGAACGACGCGATAATGCTCCCGTAGACGGCGGCCCGCCGCAGCTCCCGGCCCGTCGCCCGGGGGACCCGGTCGAGGTGCCCCAGGAACCCGCCGGCGAAGCTGTCCCCCGCCCCGGTCGGGTCGACGACCTCGTCGCACGGCCGGGCCAGGACGCCGAAGACGAAGTCCCGGCCGAAGACGAGGGCCCCGTGCTCCCCCTTCTTGGCGACGACGAGGGACGGCCCGTACTTCAGCAGCTTCTTCCCCGCCCGGACCAGGTTGGCGTCGCCGGCTAGGAGCTTGACCTCCTCGTCGTTGGCGAAGTAAACGTCCACGCGCCCGAGCTCCCGGACGACGGCGTCGGGCTTGGTCTCGATCCAATAGCGGATCGTGTCCATCGCCACAAGGCGCGGCTTCTTCGCCTGGGCGAGGACGGGGCCGTGGAGGTCGGGATCGATGTTGGCCAGGTAGAGGATGTCCGCGGAACGGTACGAGGGCGGCAGGCACGGTTTGAAATCGGCGAAGACGTTGAGGTCCGTCCGGACGGTCGTCCGCTGGTTGGGGTCCTGTCCGTAGCGGCCCTCCCAATGGAAGGTCTTTCCCCGTCTCACCTCGACGCCTTTGAGGTCGATCTTCCGCGACCTCAGGAAGTCCAGGGTCTTCTTGGGGAAATCGCGGCCGACGACGCCCACGACGCGGGGCTTCGTGAAGAAGCTCGCGGCCAGCGCGCAATAGGTCCCGGAGCCGCCGACGATCCTCTCGCGGCGCTCCGTCGGCGTTTCGATGGTGTCGAAGGCCAGGGACCCGACGATGACCAGGCTCATGGGCGCGCCCTCACGGCAGGTATTTCCCGATGAGAGGCTTGAGCCGGTCTCTCGACTCCCGGGAAATGAAGGCCGGCTTGGTGACGATGGCCCCCCGGAGGGCGTCGGCGCATTCGCAGGCCCCGACGGGCCCCTCGGGGAGGGAGGCGACGGCCTTCCGGACGAGGGCCTTGGCGTTCTCGATATTGCGGCTGAGGTTCTCGAGGATGAGGCTGACGCTGACGCTCTCCCCCTCCTCCCGCCAGACGTCGTAATCGGTGACGAGATTGAGGGTGGCGTAGCAGATCTCGGCCTCGCGGAAAAGTCGGGCTTCGGTCGCCCCCGTCATGCCGATGACGTCGCAGCCCCATGACCGGTAGGTCCGGGACTCGGCGATCGTCGAGAACGCCGGCCCTTCGATGCAGATATACGTCCCGCCGAGGTGCATCCGGAGGCCGAGACCGGTCCCGATCTCGTAAAGGGCGCGGGACAGGGCCGGACAGACCGGCCGGGCGAACCCGATATGGGCGACGATCCCGTCGCCGAAGAACGTGTTGGGGCGCCGGGTCCTGTCGTAGAACTGGTCGGCGAGCAGGATGTCCCTGGGCCGAACCTCTTCCTTGAGCGACCCGACCGAGCTCACCGAGATGACCTTCCGGACGCCCAGCATCTTGAAGCCGAAGGCGTTGGCCCGATAGTTGACCTCCGCGGGCAGGAAGCGGTGCCCCCGACCGTGGCGGCTGAGAAAGGCGACGCGCCGCCCGTCCAGCGTCCCGGTGACGAAAGCGTCCGACGGACTGCCGAAAGGCGTGTGGAGCGGGACCTCCCGGACATCCTGAAGGCCGTCGATCTCGTAGAGACCGGTACCGCCCAGGATCCCGATATCCGCCGGCGGGAGTGTATCCGTCGAAAGGGCCATGTTGCCTCCTCGTTAGAGACTAATGATATATCTTCATTGAAAGGGCAAGTCAAGAGAGGGGTCAGGTCTCAACTTTTCAACAAATGGGACTGAGAGGCCGGCCGCTCAAGGGCCCCGCCATGTTGAAAAGTTGAGACCTGACCCCTTTATCTGCTATCCTAGGACGAAAGGCCGGAGACGAGAGGGACCACAAGGACGGTTCCGCCCGGCTCGAGGCAGGAACATGAAATACGTATATTTCGACGCATCGTCGGGGCTGAGCGGGGACATGATCCTCGGAGCGCTTCTCGATCTGGGCGCGGGGAAGAACCGCTTCATCGACGCCATGGCTCGGCTGAAGCTTCCCGTCCGGGTCCGCGTCCATGAGACCGAGCGGTCCCATCTGCGCGCGCTCAAGGTCGACGTCCTCGTCGAGCGCAAGAGGCCCGTGGAAAGGACCTTGGCCGACATCGAGCGCATCGTCGATCGTAGCCCGTTCCCCCCGGGCGTCAAGGCCCAGGGACGGAAGATCTTCCGGAGGCTGTTCGAGGCCGAAGCGAAGGTCCACGGCCGCCCGCTCCGTTCGGTACACCTCCACGAGGCCGGGGCCGACGACGCGCTCGTGGACGTGCTCGGCGCCTGCTGGCTGCTCGACGCCCTGGACATCGGGGCAATCTTCTGTTCGCCCCTCAACGTCGGCTCGGGCTTCGTCAAAACCTCCCACGGCGTCCTCCCCGTCCCCCCGCCTGCCGTGGCCGAGCTGCTCAAGGGAGTCCCGGTCTATTCCGCCGGGCCTGAAGTGGAGCTCGTGACGCCGACCGGGGCGGCCATCGTCTCGACCCTCGCCCGGGAGTTCGTCCGCTTCCCGGAGATCACCTACGGCCGGGTCGGCGCCGGAGCCGGGAGCCGGGAGCTCCCCGGCCTCCCCAATATCCTCCGGGCCTTTTATGGGGAAGAACGGGCGTTCGACGCGGCGAAGAATGTCCGCGTCATCGAGACGACCGTCGACGACGCGACCCCACAGGTCCTCGCCCGCTTCCTCGACCGGTCCCTGGAGCTCGGGGCCCTGGACGCGTTCCTGACCCCCGTCGTCATGAAGAAGGGCCGGCTGGCCACGAAATTGACCCTTCTCGCCGGCGCTGATAGAATGGAGGACCTGATCGAGGCCGTCTTCCGCGAGACGAGCTCCATCGGGGTCCGTTTCTACCCCGTGGAGAGGCGGATCCTGGCGAGAGAATTCCGCAGGGTGCGCGTCCGCGGCGAGGAGATCGCGATCAAGGTGTCCCGCCTGGGCGGCGAAGCCGTCACCATCCAGCCGGAATACGAGGACTGCCTGAAGGTCTCCGCGAAGACCCGCCTTCCCCTCAAGGAGGTTGCCCGTCTCGCCGTGAAAGCCTTCGGCGGCCCCGGCAGGGCGGGGGCGGCCAAGGAGTCATGATGGACCTGAAGAAGATCGAAAAAGGCGTCAGGCTCGTCCTGGAAGGGGCCGGAGAGGACCCGGAACGTCCGGGCATCAAGGACACGCCCCGGCGCGTCGCCCAGATGCTCCAGGAGATGCTCGGCGGGTCCGTCGAGGAGGCCGCCCGGGACCTCAGGGTCATCGATTGCGAGAAGCACGACGAGATGGTCCTCATCAAGAGCATCCCGCTCTATTCGATGTGTGAGCACCATCTCCTGCCTTTCGCCGGAGTCGCCCACGTCGCCTATATCCCCAAGGGGGGCCGGATCGTCGGGCTGAGCAAGATCGCCCGGGTCGTGGACACCCTTGCCCGGCGCCTCCAGGTTCAGGAACGGCTGACGAAGCAGATCGCCGACCTGATCGACGAGCGCCTCAAGCCGCTGGGGGTCATGGTCGTCATCGAGGCCGAGCACATGTGCATGTCCATGCGGGGGGCCAAGAAGCCCAAGGCCATCACCGTGACGTCGGCCGTCCGGGGCTCGTTCCGCAAGAACGCGGCCACCCGGGCCGAGGCCATGATGCTCATCCGAGGAGGTCTGATCAGTGGCAAAGAATTCTGACCTGTCGGACCGGGCGACGTTCTACGTCACGACGCCCATCTACTACGTCAACGACATCCCCCATATCGGGCACGCCTATACGACCATCATCGCCGACGCCCTGGCCCGGTTCAACCGGCTCCGGGGCCGCGAGGTGTTCTTCCTGACGGGCACCGACGAGCACGGTCAGAAGGTCGAGAAGGCCGCGACCGAGCGGGGCCTCTCCCCCAAGGACCACGTCGACCGGATCGTCGGGCGGTTCGCCGACCTCTGGAAGTCCCTGGACATCTCGTACGACGGATTCATCCGGACGACCGACCCCGGCCACGAGCGCGGCGTCCAGAAGGTCTTCCAGATCCTCCGGGACAGGGGCGACATCTACAAGGGCACCTATCAAGGATGGTATTGCGTCTCCGACGAGAATTTCATCGCCGACGACGTCGCCCTCGAAGCGGAAGGTCACAAGGTCTGCCCTGATTGCGGAAAAGCCTGCACCCTCGTTTCCGAGGAGTGCTACTTCTTCCGGCTCTCGGCCTACGAGGACCGCCTCCTGGAGTTCTACGCGGCCCATCCGGATTTCGTCCGGCCCCAGAGCCGGATGAACGAGGTCACGAGCTTCGTCCGCCACGGGCTCAAGGACCTGAGCATCACCCGGACGACCGTCAAGTGGGGCGTCCCGGTTCCGGACGACCCGAAACATACGATCTACGTCTGGTTCGACGCCCTTCACAATTACCTGACCGGCGTCGGCTACGGATCGGACGAGGACCGCTTCCGGAAGTTCTGGCCCGCGGACGTCCACCTCATGGCCAAGGACATCCTGCGCTTCCACGCCATCTTCTGGCCGGCGTTCCTCATGGCCGCGGGTTTTCCCCTGCCGAAATGCGTCTTCAGCCACGGCTGGTGGCTCAAGGACAACACGAAGATGTCCAAGTCCCGGGGGAACGTCCTCGACCCGAACATCATCCTCCGGACCTTCGGGGCCGATGCCCTCCGCTATTTTCTGCTCCGCGAGATCCCCATCGGGCTCGACGGCAACTTCTCGCACGAAGGCTTCCTCCACCGGGTGAATTCCGACCTGGCCAACGACCTGGGGAACCTCGTCCAACGGACCCTGACCATGGTCCGGAACTACTTCGGCGGGACCATTTCCGGAGCCGCTCCGGCGACGGAGGAGGACGAGCGGATCCGCGCGGGCTTCGACGAGCTCAAGGCGAAGGTTTATGACCTTTACGACACGTTCGCCCTGAACCGGGCCCTCGAGGAGGTCTGGGCATATCTCGCCTGCGTCAACAAATACCTGGCCGACAACGAGCCCTGGAAGATGGCCAAGGACCCGGAAAAGAGGCCGCGCCTCGGGCGGATCCTCCTCCAGGCCCTATCCGCCGTTCGGGGCGTGAGCTATCTTCTATACCCCGTGATGCCGTCGTCATGCGAACGGGTCTGGGAATTCCTCGGCGAGAGCCGAACCATCCCCGGGACGGCATATGCCGACCTCGCGTTCGACGGCTACGCTCCAGCACGGCCCGTCGAGGAGCCGAAGGCTCTCTTCCCCAGGGTCCTGCTGAAGGACTTCCTCGCCGAGGATAAGCCCGCCGCCGCGCCGAACGCATCCGAACCCCCCAAGGAGAAGACCATGGAAGGAACCCCCGTAACGCCTCCGGCCCCGCCGGCCCCCGCGGCGCCGGCCGCCCCGGCCGGTCACATCGTCACTTATGATGAATTCATGAAAATGGACCTCCGGGTCGCGAAGATCCTCGCGGCCGAGCGCGTCCCGAACACGAACAAGCTCTTCAAGCTCGAGATCGATCTCGGGACGGAACGGAGGACCATGGTCTCGGGCATCGCGGACACCTATACAGCCGAGGACCTCGTCGGCAAGAGCCTCATTGTCATAGCCAACCTCAAGCCGGCGAAGATCCGCGGCATCGAGTCGCAGGCCATGCTCCTGGCCGCCGTCGTCGACGACAAGGCCGTCGTCCCCTTCTTCGACCGCGAACTGCCGCCCGGAACCAAGGTCAAGTAAGGTCCGGCGCCAGAGCGGTAATCCCGCCACGGCGTTCCCTTTCCGCGCGGACCACCCCATACACGGCGGCCCTGCCTGAAAAGCCCCCTTTCCCGGGCGTACGAACTTGACAGACCGGTATCCGGAGACTACCTTGGATACAAGGAAGAGGAATCCCCGGAGTCCGTGGGATGAGAGGAAGGAGGACGCATGAGTAGGACGCCAAGGGTTCTTGTTTTATTTTCGGCCATCATTCTCGTTTCGGCGGCGGCATCCGTCCTTGCCCAGACGACCGTCGAGCCGAAAATGGCCCCGATGAACCCCGAATTCGTCGAATACTTTCGGGCCCGCACCTTCAGCCGGGCCTTGCAGATAACGGCCGACGGGCACGCCCTCGGCTTGATCCCCCTTCCGGTCCTGCCGTCGAAGGTCCGACCGATATCGAGGGCGCTTGACCGCCTCGGGCCCCTGCCCGTAGCGTTCGACCTGAGGGACGTCAGCGGCAAACTGCCCGAGGTCAGGGATCAGGGCAGCTGCGGCAGCTGTTGGGCCTTCGCGACGTATGGAACGCTCGAGTCCTATCTCCGGCCCACAGAGGCCTTCGACTTCTCCGAACAGAACCTCATCGACCATTCCGGTTATGCCCTGGGGCGGTGCGACGGGGGCAACATCTATATGTCGACGGCTTATCTGGCCCGATGGACAGGCCCCGTCGCCGAGGCCGACGACCCCTATACCCCCGGATCGGCCTCTCCCGGTTCGACGATCCCCCCCGCTCGAAAGCACGTCCAGGGCACGATCTTCCTCCCGATGCGCGCTTCCGCCCTGGACAATGATCTGCTGAAATCCTTCGTCGGAGATGCCTGGGTCGTTTATGTCTCCATGATGTGGGTCAACAGCGGGTACAACGCCACCCATTCCAGCTTCTACAACAACGGCGTGACCACGGAGCCAGGCGGAGGCGGCCACGCCGTCTGCATCGTGGGCTGGGACGACAATTATTCCGCCTCGAATTTCAACGTCGCGCCTCCTGGGAACGGCGCCTTCATCGTCAGGAACAGCTGGGGACCCAGCTGGGGGGAGGCAGGCTACTTTTATGTCTCATATTACGATACGCTGTTCGCCCGAAGGGACGTCAGCGCCGTGATCCTCGCCGAAGATACGGCGAAATACAGCGGGATCTTTCAGTACGACCCGCTCGGCTGGATCGTCGACATGGGATATGGGCCGGGATTCGAGACGGCATGGGCCGCGAATGTGTTCACAGCGCCGACGAAGACATCCATTTCTGCCGCAGGTTTCTACACAACCTCGGCCAATTGTTCCTACGAGGTCCGCGTCTATACGGGCGCGACGGGGACCAACCCGAGGGCCGGGACGCTCAGGGCCACGATAGCCGGAACCCGCGATATTGCTGGATACGTGACCGTTCCCCTTTCCTTCCCCGTCTCGGTTGCGGCCGGCCAGAAGTTCTCGGTCGTCGTGAAATTCACGACACCCGGCTATAACTACCCGGCGGCCACGGAGATCAGGTCCGCGGGATATTCCGACGGGGCTGTGGCCCATACCGGCGAGAGCCTCCTCAGCCTCAACGGCTCTACATGGACCGACTTTATGCTGAACGCGAGTTACGTGCCCCGCCAGATCAACTTCTGCATCAAGGCCTATACCGCCCCCGTGCCCGCGATCGCCATAACGGATCCCGCCGCCGGCGCGCGCTGGATGCGCGGCACCATACAGACCATCAACTGGACGAAATCCGGGACCCAGGCCGATACGGTGAAGATCCAGCTCTTCCGCGACACGACGAAGGTCTCGGATATCACCCTGTCCACCGAGAACGACGGCACGTTCGACTGGGCTATCCCCGCGAATCTCACGGCCAGGACGGGCTATTCCATCCGGATCACGACGACGGACGGAAAGGTCAAGGGGACAAGCGCGAAATTCGCGATCGCCAAGCCCACGCTGACGGTCACGGCCCCGGCCGCGTCCGCGATCTGGACGCGGGGGACGACCCGGGCGATCCTCTGGACCAAGAACGGGCCCCAGAACGACCTGGTCCGGATCCAGCTCATCCGGTACGGCGTCCTCATAACGGAGATCAGCCCCTCGACGGCGAACAGCGGGACCTTCGATTGGACCATCCCCACCGGCATCCCCAAGGGCGCCGGATTCAAGGTCAGGGTCAAGACGCTCGACAACCTGGTCAGGGACGACAGCGGGCTCTTCACCCTGAAGTGAGTCCCGGCGGAGAGCCTGGACCGAGTCGGTTAGAGGAACGCCGCGAGCGCGTCCGTCGGGACAGCCCCTTCGCGCAGGACGCGCGGGGCTTCGCCGGTGAGGTCCACGACCGTCGAAGGAAGCCCGCCGGGCGTCGGCCCGCCGTCCACGATGACGTCCACCTTCCCTTCGAAGAGGCGGCGAACCTCGGCCGGTTCCGAGACCTCCCTCTCCCCCGAAACGTTGGCGCTTGTCGCCGTGACCGGAAGGCCGATCTCGGCGACGAGCCCGCGGAGCCACGCGGCCGGAGGGATCCGGACCGCGATGGTATGGCCGGGACCCGCCAGGTCCGAAGGGAACGAATCGGCGGCCTTGAGGACGAGAGTCAGCGGACCTGGCCAGAATTCGGACGCAAGCCGGTAGAACACGGGGGGAGGCGCCGCGGCGATCCTCGCGATCATATCCATGCCGGCGACGACCAGGGGCAGGGGTTTTCCCGCGTCCCTGGTCTTCAGACGGAAGACGCGGCGGACGGCCTTCCTCGAAAAGAGGACCGCCCCGAGGCCATAGAATGTTTCGGTCGGATAGGCCATCACCCCGTCGGCGGCCAGGATGCCGGCGAGGGTCCGAACGGCCTTTCCTTCCGGTCCGGCCGGGTCGATCCTGACGAGGCGCGTTCTCATGATCCTTCACCCATGGTATGGGGCGCCGCCGCGAATGTCAATGTTCCTCCCTCCCGGTCCCCAGCCCCTTGATTTATGGGACAGCTGACCCTTTTTGGCCACACCCCGGGACGGCTCTCCCCTGGAGAAAAACGGGCGCCTTTTGGCACGCATCTTGCTATAATATGGGGTGTTAGGAGGAGACAATGAAAAGACACCTGATCCTGATCGCGGCCGCGCTCATCCTGGTCCCGAGCCTGGCGTTCCCCAACATCGTGTCCCTGAGGGCGGGGTATTACTTCCCGAAGGCCTCCGGCGGGCCCGACTCCCTCTGGACGATCGAGTTCGACCAAATGAGCTTCAAGAAGTCCGATTTCAACGCGACCTATCTCGGCTTCAGCTACGAGTATTTCGTTTCCAAGAACCTCAGCTTCGAATTGTCCCTCGACACCTACAGCAAGCGTAAGGCCGGATACTATCTGGATTACGTCGGGGTCTCCCTCAACGAGGGCGACTTCGCGTTCCCGGCGGACATCTACGTCGGCGACTTCGACATCGCCCACAGCTTTAACGTATCCATCACCCCCGTCCAGTTCTCGGTGAAGCTCCTCCCGATGGGGAGGAGGAACTTCATCGTCCCCTACCTCGGCGGAGGGATCGGGGCCTATATCTGGAACGTCAACCTCCGGGGCGAGATCGTCGATTTCGCCGACCAGGCGTTCTACCCCGATCCGGACCTCGGCGACGTCCCGATCTATGCGAGTTGCCCCGGTCGACACCAGGCAGAACGCCCGGGTCGCTTTGGGCTTCCACGGGTTCGCCGGCCTGATGGTTCCGGTGGGTAATCGAGTCACCCTTTCGGCCGAGTTCCGGTATCACTCCGCGAAGGGGACCTTCAGCCAGGACGGCGCATTCCCGGACTACGAGAATTTCGACCTCGGCGGCTATGCCCTGACGGCCGGCCTGAACTACTGGTTCTAGGAAGAGCGATTCTCGCGGGACAGGCGAGAAGGGCGAGACGAGCGAATCGGGATAGCCTGACGGTGCCGACCTGACGGACCGAACACGGGGCTAACGATATTTCTCGTACGATACGATCTCGTCCAGGGCCTTCCGCCCCCGGGGCGGCGGCGATTCGGCCGGCCATCCCAGCGGGGTCATGGCCATGACCCGCACTCCGTCCGGAACGCCGAGAACGGCCTTTACTTCGGCTTCCTCGAACGCCCCGATCCAACAGGTCCCCAGCCCCTCTTCGGCGGCCTGGAGGATGATGTGCTCGAAAGCGATCGTCAGGTCGATAGGCCAGGAGTTCATGAATCGCCCCTGGCGCGGATAGGCCTTGTCAGGGAACCCGCAGGCCGCGATGATAATGTCGGCTTCGGACATGAAGTATTGCTCGAACGCCGCCTTTGCCAGCCCTATCTTCGTCGCCCGGTCGCGGACGACCACGAACTTCCAGGGCTGAAGGTTCTTGGCGGACGGCGCCAGGCGGGCGGCCTCCAGGACGCGGGCCAGCGCGGCCTCGGGGACGGGGTCTCCGGCATAGCTTCGGATGCTCCGGCGATCGCGTATGATCTCAAGGACGCTCATTCTTCCCTCCGCATTGGGCCCCTGGATCCCGCCTTGGGGTCAGGTCCCGGCCTTGGGGGTCAGGGTCAACGGCCCCGACTTATCGAACCCGATCGTCAGGAGGCCCCAGACCGAATCGATGACGATCTCTCCGGAAAAACGGCAGGGGGCCGGGCGGGTTCGCGAGGAGGTCGTACACCTCCTTGCCCGTCTCGAAGAAATCCAGAAGGAACGGCAGGGAAAGGGTCTTCTCCCCCATTGCGGGGACGCTCTTGTCGCCGGGGATCTCGCCCTTGAGGACCGAAGTATCCCCGAACCGGAGATCGTAGCGGATAGTATCTACGATGAGGTCCCAGGCGTTCGGATTCGTGAATTTGACATCGAAGACGACGTCGCCGCCGCCGACCGTGAGATCGTTCACCCGGAGGGGCAGGAATTGGACGTCCGGGTCCTTGAAGATGGGGAATTCACCGGAGAACGCGAACGGGACCTTCTCCTCGCGGCCTCGGGCGTCCCGGAAGACGAGGTCGCCGACCGCGTCGCAGACGGCCTTGTCCTCGACCGGCCCGAGCGCCTGGAACAAGAGCTCGTAAGTGACCTTCAGGGGAAGGGCGACAACGACCTCCTGGCCGGCCCCGACGGGGATGGGCTCGTCGAGAACGACGGGAAGGCGCAGATACTCCTTCTGGTTGATCGTGACGCGATAAACGTAGCGGGTGAGGGACACAGGCTCGGCCGAAGAATTCCGTATGGACGTATGGAAAGCCAGGGTTAGCCCGCGGGAGCTTAGGTCCCGGATGCGCTTGTCCTTGAGCGCGACCGTCAGGTCCTTCCGGGAAAGGGCGAGGGAGAACGGGGCGACGGCCAGGACAACGAGCGCCGCCGCGATGAGCGCCCTCCGTTCCGCCGGGAATCGCATCCGCTTCATGATAGGAACATTAGGATACACGAATCGAACCGGACGGGCAAGGCGGCCGGGGGCCCGCGGGGGTTTGCTTTTTGCCCCCCGTCTTCATATAATCCCCCCTCGATGTCGAACCGCCCGCCGACCGGAGGACTGAAATGAAACACACCCGGACCATCCTGCCCGCACTCCCGGCCCTGCTTCTCGCCCTGGCTCTCCCGGCCTGTGCGCCGCGGGAGAAGCCGGCTCCGATATCGCCGGACGCCGGCTCGCCCGCTTCTGACAAGGCCGTCTATATCACCGAGAAGTACCCCGGCGGCGAATACCAGCGGCTGTCTCTCGACCTCTCGGCCGTCGCGCGGCCGAAGGGCCTGGAGGAGTTCGCGGTCCTCCCCCACCTTTCCCCCGTCCAACAGAACAAGTCCGACATGTGCTGGTGCTTCGGGACGGTCTCGCTCCTCGAATCGGAAATCGCGCGGCTCGGCCGCCCCGCCGTCAAGCTCTCCGAGGCGTACACGGTCTACTGGGAGTTCGTCGAGAAGGCTCGGCGCTTCATCGTCCGCAAGGGCGATTCCCTCATCCGGGGAGGCTCCGAGCCCGCTTCGGCCGTCGCCCGGATGAAGCAGTACGGCGTCGTCCGGCTCTCCGATTACGATGGCCTTCTCGAGGGCAAGACCGAGCACGACCACTCGGTCCTCTTTGACGATTATCGGACCTACCTGGAGTCCCTCAAGAGCTCCGGGGCTTGGGATGAGGCGAAAGGCATCGCCGGGGTCCGGGCCATCCTCGACCGTTACATGGGCGCGCCTCCCGACCGAATCGACGTCGCCGGCTCGTCCCTCTCGCCCCTCGAATACCTTGGGACGCTCGGCCTCGACCTCGACGCTTACGTCAGCGTTCTGAGCTTCACCCATCTGCCCTTCCACACGCGGGGCGAATACAGGGTCCCGGACAACTGGTGGCATGACGACGGCTATTACAACGTCCCTCTCGACGAGTTCACGGCCGCCGTGCTCGCGGCCCTGAAGAAAGGCTATTCCGTCGTCTTCGCCGCCGACATCGGCGAGCCCGGGAACCGGGGCGACGCCAACATCTGCGTCATCCCGACCTTCGATATCCCGCGCGCCTCGATCGACCAGTCGAGCCGCGAGCTCAGGTTCGCGAACGGCACCTCGACCGACGACCACGTCGTCCACTGCGTCGGGCTCAAGGAAGGCGGACCGGAGACCTGGTTCGCCGTCAAGGATTCCTGGCGGACGGCCTATCTCGGTCCGGTCAAGGGCTACTTCTTCTACCGGGACGATTACCTGAAGCTCAAGGTCCTGATGATCATGACCCACAAGGACGCCGTCGCGGACCTCCTCGCCAAATTCGCCCCGACGAACTGACTCCCGCGCCGGATCTCAGCCATGATCTTCTTGACCTCAAGCCGGACAGCTCTCAGGCGATTGACGGGCTCCGTTCTGCTGTCGATCCTCGTAGGCCTCTGCCCCGCCGCTCCCGCCTCTCAGGAAGGTCTCCCCGATGCCCAAGAGGCTCGGCGGATCATCGACCGCGTCGATCGGGTGCTGCGCGGCGATTCCTCGCGCGGCTCCGTGGAGATGTCGGTATCGACCCCGGAGTGGAAGCGGGTGACCCGGATGACCATCTGGTCGCAGGGCACCGACAAGGTGCTGATCCGGGTGGAACTGCCGAAGAAGGACGAAGGCACGGCCACGCTGCGGGCCAGCGGGAACATCTGGAACTACCTCCCCAAGATCGACCGCGTGATCCGCGTGCCGACGTCGATGATGATGGCCGCCTGGATGGGCTCGCACTTCACCAACGACGACCTCGTGAAGGAAAGCCGGCTGGTCCGGGACTACGACATCGAAACGACGTTCATGGGCGCCCGGGACGGAGCCGAGGTATATGAATTCCTGCTGACGCCCAAGCCCGAGGCGCCGGTCGTCTGGGGCCGGATCGTCTACGTGGTCCGAAGAGGGGATCTGATGCCGATGCGGGCCCGGTTCTACGGCGAAGACGGGGTCCTGCGGCGGACGGCGACGTTCTCCGATTACGAGACGATGGGCGGACGGCTCGTGCCGTCGCGGATGCGGATGACGCCCGAGGACGAGCCGGACGCCTTCACGGACCTGCATTACCTTTCGCTCGACTTCAATATCGCGATCCCGGGCCGGACGTTCTCGCTCAATGCGCTGAAAGGCCCGGGCTATGATCGCCCTGCGCCTCGGCTGGCGCAACCTCTGGCGCAACAAGCGCCGCAGTCTGATCACGGTCGGCGGCATCGCCTTCGCGTTCGCGTTCCTGATCGCGCTTGTCGGCTTCGGTCGCGGCCTGGGCATTCAAATGATGCGGAACGGGACCGAGCTGCTGGTCGGTCACATCCAGGTCCACGATGGGCGGTATCTGCCCGACCGTCCCCTGCATCGGACCATCGGCGGCCGCGAGGGCACCGACTGGTCGGGGTTGATCGAGCGGCTCCGGCGATACCCCAAGGTGAGCCAGGCGGCGCCGCGCGTCTATGGCTCCGCGCTCCTCTCTACGGGCGCCAAATCGTCGGGCGCGCAGATCGTCGGCGTCGATCCGGCGGCGGAGCGCGCGCTGAGCCGGGTGTTCACGGCGGAGACGGCGGCGTCCCTGGCCGGGCGCGGGTCGCTGGTCGTGGGCGAGCTCCTCGCGATCGACCTCGGCGCGCGTCCCGGCGACGAGGTGGCCGTCGTGGCGCAGGCGTCCGACGGGACGCTGGGCAACTCGCTGTTCCGTGTCGCGGGCACCGTGCGGACCGGGCTGCCGCACCTGGACCGGTCGCTGGCCATCATCCGCCTCGACGAGGCCCAGGAGCTTCTCGCCCTGCCGCCGGAGCGGATCCACGAGATCGCCGTCCGGGTCGATGATCCCATGGACGCGCCGAGGATCTCGCGCGAGCTGTCCGGCCAAGCGGGTCTGCCGGCGGAGGCCCAGGCGCGGAGCTGGCGCGAGCTGCTTCCGCAGCTGAGCAGCTATGTCCAGATGGTGGATGCGGTCAACCGGTTCATCGTCACGCTCGTCGTCCTGTTCGCCAGCATGGGCGTGCTGAACACGATGACCATGGCCACCTTCGAGCGGATCCGGGAATTCGGCATGCTGAACGCGGTCGGCATGGGCCCGGGGTCGATCATCAGGTCCGTTCTCGTCGAGAGCTTCCTGCTGGTGTCGCTGGGGTTGGCCGGCGGCCTCGGCCTGGGCTGGCTGATGATGCAATACCTGATGACACGCGGCATGAACCTGGAGTGGTGGACGGGCGAAGTGGCGATGGTCGAAACGCGCCTCGATCCGATCATCAAGGCGGCGTGGGATTGGCAGATCATCCCCTGGGCGGCCGCCAGCCTGGCGGTGGCCGCCGTGGCGGCCGCATACTGGCCGGCCCGGCGGGCGACGCGGGTGGACCCGGTCGAGGCGCTGAGGGCGCCGGTGATGTCATGACAGGAAAGCGGCTGCGATGAAAGCCTCCGAGATCCTTTGCGTGATCGCTTGGCGCAACCTGTGGCGAAATCCCCGCCGGACACTGCTGACCGCGGGCACCATTTCGGGAGGGCTTGCGCTGGTTCTCGTATTCTTCGGCCTGGGTGACGGCAGCCACCGGCTGATGCTGCAGAACGCCGTGGGGACGGGCGGGGCGCACGTGGCCGTCCAGGCGCGCGGGTACCAGGTCAAAAAGGCGATCGAGCTGACTCTGCCGGCCGACGGCGTTTCCGGCATCGCCGTCCACGCTTTCAAGCCACGGGTTCGGCCCGGCGACGGTCGTCCCCCGGATCTTCGCCTCCGGCCTGGCCTCTTCGTCCGACGGCTCGAGCAGCGTGAGCATCGTCGGCATCGACCCCGAGGCCGAGGGCCGCGTATCCTTGCTGGATGATAAGCTCGAATCCGGGAGCTTTCTCGGCGAAGGCTCCGAGAACGCGGCGGTGATCGGGCAGGGAGTGGCGCGCAAGCTCAAGCTCGCGCCCGGCAACAAGTGCGTGCTGATGGCCCAGGGCCCGGGGTCGACGGAGATCCAGTCGGTGCTGATCCGCGTCGCCGGCGTCACCCGAACGGGCAGCGACGACATCGACCAGTTCGCCGTGCTTGTTCCGCTCGCCACGGCCCAGGCGCTCCTGGGGCTGTCCGGCCGCATCCACCAGGCCGCCGTCATCCTCGATGACGCCGACGATTCCCGGCGCGCCGTGCGGGTCCTCCGGGCATCGGCGGGCGCCGATGTCGAGGTCCTGGGCTGGGACGACCTGATGCCCGGCCTGCGCGACCTGATCAGGATCGACGTCGCCGGCCTCTTCATCATCGACACCATCTACTTCCTGATCATCGCTTTCCTGGTCGGGAACACGCTGCTGATGTCGGTGCTGGAGCGCGGTCGCGAGTTCGCTCTCCTCGATGCCGTCGGACTCACGCCTGTGCGGCGGTTCCTCCTCATCATGCTGGAAGGCACATGGATCGGCATCCTCTCGGCGGCGGTTCGGCGCCCTCGCCGGCTACGGGGGCCACTCCTATTTCCGCTTTCGGGGGCTTAACTTGAGCTTATTCTTCGAGAAAGGGGTCTCGGTCGCGGGGACATCGATCGAACCGGTCGTCTATTCCGTGCTGACCGCGCGCCGGACCGCGGTCGGCGTCGGGCTCGTCTTCCTGCTGACCGTCGTTCTGGCCCTGGGGCCCGCCTGGAAGGCGGCCACCAAGGCCGACGCGCATGTGCTGGGACAAGGGTGAGGACCATGCCTGACGACATCCTGCTTCGTCTCGAGAACGTCTCGAGGGACTATGTGCAAGGCGACGAGACGGTTCACGCTCTGCGCGAGGTCTCCCTTACGGCGGCCAGGGGCGAGTTCATCGCCGTGGCCGGGCCATCCGGGTCCGGCAAGACGACGCTGCTGAATGTTTGTGCCGGGCTCGACCATCCCACCGGGGGAACGGTGTGGCTGGCCGGCCGCGACCTGTCGCAGATGACACGGCAGCAGCTCGCCCAGATGCGACTGCGGCAGGTCGGCTTCATCTTTCAGGCGTACAACCTCGTCCCGGTGCTTTCGGCCGAAGAGAACGCCGAATTCATCCTGCTGTTGCAGGGCGTGCCGGCCGCGGTCAGGAAGCCCCGGGTGAGGCAGCTCCTCAACGAAGTGGGGCTCGAAGGGCTCGAGTCGCGCCGGCCGGGCCAGCTTTCCGGGGGGCAGCAGCAGCGCGTGGCCGTCGCTCGGGCGATCGCCGCCGAGCCGCGGCTCGTTCTCGCCGATGAGCCGACCGCGAACCTGGACAGCGGGACGGCGCTGGCCCTGCTCAATCTCATGGAGCGGTTGAACCGCGAACACGGGGCGACCTTCCTTTTCTCGACGCACGACCCGCGCGTCATGAGCCGCGCGCACCGCATCATCCACATGGTGGACGGCCGCGTCCAGAGCGACGAGCCGGCGAACGGGCATTCGCCCGGGGGGCAGGGCCGTGCGCTGCCGTGATGTCGTCGCGATCACGGCTGACCGCGATCCTCGCGGCCGCGACGACCGCCGGCGGCCCAGCCGCTCAAGCTGCGCGCGTCGCTGCGCAACTACGACTTCCTCCGGCTCGAGACCAAGGCCGGCGATGAGGCGTCGCGCCGCGACACGGAATTCGTCTCTTTCCGTCTCATGCCCGAGCTCTCGTTCGGCCGGGCCGTCAGGGTCGAAAGCCATCTGGTCCTGGAAGCGACCTCGCCCGGCGGGTTCCCCGGCCGCGGCGATGGCGTCGGGCCGGGCGCGCACCTGGCTCCCGATCGATCCTGATCCCCGCAGGACGGGAACCACGGAGCTCTCGGGCACCTTCGACCGGCTGAACGCTGCGCCTCCATACCTCGGGCGCCGACCTCGTCGTGGGGCGTCAGGCGATCACCTGGGGCGTCAACACCTTCTGGCCCGCGCTGGACCTCTTCGCGCCGTTCGCCCCGACGCGGGTGGACCGGGATTACAAGCCCGGCGTGGACGCCGTGAGGCTGACGGTCCCGCTCGGATCCCGAACCGAGGTCCAGGCCATCGGCGCCGTGCTTGGCGATTCCCGCCGGCACGACGGGGCGGGAGCGGTCCTGGTGCGCGTCAATGCGGGACCCGCGGATCTCGGCATGATGGGCGGCTCGTTCCACGGCGATACGGTGGCGGGCGGTTTCGTGACGGCTAACGTGGCAGGCGCCCTCGTCAGGGCCGAGGTCACCTGGACCCGAGCCGGGGACGCGTCGGATCGCCTGCGGCGCCCGTCGTTCTGGCGCGGCGGTCTCGGGCTGGAGCGGCAGATATCGGCGTCGGTGAATCTTGTGGTGGAAGTGGCGGGGAACGGGTTCGGCGATCCGGATGTCGACGGGTACCCGGCGATCCTCGCGTCGGACAGGATGCGGCGCGGCGAGGTCGGCGGATTGGGACGCTGGCATGCCGGAACCGCGGTCACCTGGCAATTTCACCCGCTCGGCACGCTGACCAACACCGCCCTCGTCAACATCGACGACGCCTCCGCGGTCTGGATCCCCCGGCTCGCCTGGTCGGTCACCGGCGATTCCGAGATCTTCGTCGGCGGGCTGGTGGCGATCGGACACGGTCCCGGGCCCGGCGGGGTCCCGCGCAGTGAATACGGGAGCACCGCGAGCCGCCTGCTGGCAGGCTTCAAGATCTACCTTTAGAGAAAGCGAGGCCCCATGGGCGACTATACCATCGAGAACAGGGTGCCGCTGGAGGCGGAGATCGACGAGATCATCGCGTTGATGAACCGGGTATGGCTCGACGTTTATCACGACGAAGGGTTCTACCGGTTCGACCGGAACCTCTTCGACTGGTACGCAAAGGACTCCTTTCGCCGGAAGGACTGCTTCTGGATGGCGTTCGCGGCGGGGTCCCGGAGGATCATCGGGTTCGGCCTCGTCATGCCGCGGATGATGATGGTCCACGGCGAGGGGCCCCATTTCTTCGCCTACGGGAGCCTGATCACGGTCGATCATGAGTTCCAGCGGCAGGGGATCGCCCGGGCCATCTGGGAGAAGGCCGCCGCGACCGGACGGAGCCTGGGCGTCAAGGGCTCGCTGGCCCTCGTCGAGGACGGTTCCAAGGGTCTGAAGACGCTCGACAAGGACCTGCTCAGCCATGTGCTGACGCTCTGGACACATCAATATGCCTATATCCGGCCCCTGGAGGTCGGAGATCTCGTGCGCTACGTGAACATGAAATGGTACGAGCGGGTCGTTCTGAGGCTCCTGCAGGGGGTCGCGCCCGTGGATGACCGGAGGATCCGGGACGTCCGGCCCGCCGACCACAAGGGTGTTCAGGCCCTCCTGAACGGGTTTTCGAAGGGGCTCGATCTGGCGAGAGTGTGGGACCTCGAAGAGCTCGCTCTCTATTACGCGAATCCCGTCATCCGGGGCAAGGTTCTGGAGGTCGGCGGAGAGGTCCGGGCCGTCGTGAACGCCGCGATCGTCCCCTTCAGCATCAAAGGGCACGTCGGGACGATCGCCATCCTGGAGAACCTCCACTATGAGGGGATCCCGCCCGCCGATCAGCGGCTTCTCGTCAGGGCCCTGCTCAACGACCTGAAGACCGCCCACGTCGCCTTTGCCACGGACTTTGCCATCGGATACAGCTCTCCTCATCCGATCCGGTCCAACAGGTTCGTCAGGTACGACCGGAAGCAGATGCTCTATTTCTTCCCGGTCGCCGACCCCGAGGACGAGGTCGTGCGCAAGCTTCAGGCAAGATGCGGGACGACCTACATCGACGTCCGATGATCCGGCGAGAGGATCCCATGACGAGGAGGGACGGGATTCCCGCAACGGCCCTCGACAAGATCATGTCCCATGGCCTGTCGGTCCATGACGGGCAGTGCCGGTGCGTGATCCTCCTCGACGGACGGCTTGACGCCGCGCGTCTGGCCCGGGCGGTGGAGCTCTCCCTGGACGCCGCTCCGGTCCTCGGCTGCCGCTATTCCATCCGACCCTGGTCGTCCCGATGGGAGCGATGCCCTCTTCCTTACCCGACGGCTCCGTTCGGCAGCGTCGAGACCCGCGATCCCCAAGGAGCGGTCGAGCGATTCCTTGCCGAGTCCATGGACCCGATGCGCGGTCCCCAGGCGGCGGTCCGCCTCATCCGGCCCGAACGGGACACGGTCTGCGTCAAGCTGGATCATATGGCGGCCGATGCGACGGGCCTGTTGGACTATGCCCGCCTGCTCTGCGGCCTTTATCGACGGCTGCGGACCGATCCGGATCATATCCCTCCGGCCGAGTCCGCGAAGGATCGATACCTCCGCCGGGTCCTGCGCGGAGCGGGTCCCGCGGCCGTGGCCCGAGGTTTCCTCCATTTCCGCTATCCCCGCTCGTCCTGGGGCTTCCCGGGAGCGGGATCCGCCGTGTTGGGCCGGACGTTCCCTATCCGGCGGATCGGCCCCGAGCGGGTGGCCCGAATAAGGGCCTGCGGCCGGGCCGGGCAGGCCCGCTTCTCGGATGTCTTCCTCACGGCTTTCTTCCGAACTCTCATCGCCCTCCTGGATCCGCCGGCCGGCGCGCGGTTGCCCGTCGAGCTGACCGTCGACCTCCGGCGTTACCTGCCGTCGGGCCGGGCGAACGCGATCTGCGATCTGGCCGGCGCCTGCTTCCCCGCGATCCGGCACCGCCCGGGAACCTCTTTCGACGAGACGTTGGCCGACGTGCGGACCGCGGTCGCCGGGGCCCAGTCCGGGCGCCCTTGGCTGGGCACGGCCTCGGTCCTCGGGCTGTTATCCCTGTTCCCGACGGGCCTTCAGACCCGGTGCGCCCAAAGCGTCGTGAAGCGGGCGGGGCGGGGCGGCACGGCTTATCCCATCTTCTCCAACCTGGGCATCATCGACCCCGGTCTTTTCGATTTCGGGGACGCGGAGGCGGCCGGCCTGGATCTGTTCGGCCCGGTGATGTTCCCGCCGAATTTCGAGGTCTGCGTCTATTCATTCCGGGACCGATTATCGATCACGGCCGGTCTCTGCCGCACGGCGGCCGATCGGGGGCTCGCCGACGCGTTCTTCGACCGCTTCCTGGATGAGCTGCCCGGCTGAAACCATGAACCGCCGACTCCGCGCCACGGCTCTGGATAAGCTGATGTTCCAGGTCCATCCTTTCCATGACAGGCAATGCCGGTGCGTGATCACGTTCGATGGGCGCCTCGACGGCCAGCGGATGGCGCGCGCGGTAGAGCTTTCCCTGGACGCCGCCCCGGTTCTCGGCTGCAGGTACGTCTCCCACCCCTGGCAACCCCGCTGGGAGAGGGTCTCGCTTCCCGACTCGGCGATCGCATTCAGCCAGGTTCAGCCTCAGGATATGGAACGGGAGACCAGCGGTTTCCTGGGTGAAGCCATGGATCCGATGCGGGGCCCTCAGGTCGCGGCCCGTCTCATCCGGTCCGGTAGGGACGCTCTCTGCATCAAACTGAGCCATCTGGCCGCGGACGCGGGGGGCCTGTTGGATTATATCCGCATGCTCAGCCGCCTGTATCGACAGCTGAGGATCGATCCGGATCACATCCCGCCGGCCGTGGCCGCGGGGGATCGCGGTCAGGGCCAGGTCCTGCGGGGGGCCGGCCTGAGCGCGCTTATCCAGGGATGTATTCATACCCGCTATCCCCGGTCGCAATGGGGCTTCCCGCGGGCGGGTTCTGACCTATCCGGCCGCGCATTCCCCGTGCGGCGGATCGGTTCGGAGCGGTTGGCCCGCTTGAAGGCCTACTGCCGGACCGAGGGGGCCAAGTTCACGGACGTCCTCCTCACCGCTTTCTATCGCGCCCTGTGCGGCATTCTTGACGCGCCGGCTGGAGCGCGGCTGCCGGTCCAATCGACCATCGACCTCCGTCGCTATCTGCCCTCCGGCCGGGCGGGCGCGATCTGCGATCTGTCCGGCGCCTATTACCCCGTCATCCGGCACAGCCCCGGCGCCCGTTTCGAGGGGACGTTGGGGGATGTGAAAGCCGCGGTCGCCAAGGCCAGAACCGGCCATCCCTGGCTGGGTTCGGCCCTGTTCCTGGAACTGACGACCCTTCTCCCTTCCGGCCTTCAGACCCGGATCGCTCAGAAGATCATAGGGAACGAGGTGGCTTCCGGAAAGGCGCATCCTTTCCTGTCCAATCTCGGGGCCATCGACCCCGGGATCTTCGATTTCGGGGACGCGGTCGCGGCGGACCTGGGCCTGTTCGGCCCGGTGACGTTCCCGCCGAATTTCCTGATCACGATCTATACGTTCCGCGACCAGCTATCGATCACGTCCAGTTTCTGTCCCACGGCCGCCGATCCGGGGCTCGTCGACGCGTTCTTCGACCGCTTCCTGGATGAGCTGCCCGCCTGAGCCGGACTAGAGGTCCCTGGACAATCGGAAAGAGACGATCGCCGCCGGATCCAATTTGTGGCGGTTCAAGAACCGGCTATCCGAGGACGACGTGTCCAGGCCGTTCTTCTGATGGAATTCCGTGAGGATCTTTTGCCAAAGCCGGATGTTGCCGGGGCGAAGATCCACCCATCCCGCCGAGCACCATCGTTCGATGTTCTCCCGGGTGATCAGAGGCGGAGAGGAGGGATCGGGGACCCGGGTGAAGTCGCCGGCCAGTAAGGATACGCCGTCCGGGAGCAGTATGGGAATGCCGTTGGAGATCATTTGGGTCCTCAAGATCGTGTCTCCCCGGACGAGTTCCAGCATCTTGTCGGAGACGACCGAAGCGTCCTGCTCCAGGTCGACGGTTTCCGATAGCGCACACAACATATGGGCCTCGAACAGCAGTTTCGACGTCCGGGGCGGGCCCAGAGCGGAAAAGGAGATGCTCGGGATCCCGGCTTCGCGGCTCTGCTCTTCCATCTTGGCGATCCACTCCTGCCGGATCAGTCCGGAGCGATAGGAAGGAGGGATGACGCTGCCTTCCAATGCCGCCGTGATGTTCCTGCCGGTGGCATGGTTGTCGATCTCCTTGATGACGATATCGGCGACCTCATCGCAGGTGATATAGCTCATCTGGCCGCTGTCGGAGAGCAGCTTGAATTCTTCCAGGGAATACAGTCCGCTTTCGCCGACATCGATGGCGGTCCCTTCCAGGTTCCTCTTCTTTCGGGTGGCCCTTCCTTTCAAGGATAGGGAAGCGTTCGGCTCCAGTCTGATGCCCTGAGAGGGCTCACAATCCTGGAGGACGATGGGCTCATCGTGTTGATGGATCTCTCCGGTGGCGATCCTGGTCCAGCCGACGGCCGTGGCCGGCTTGATCTCCTTGATGATCGGAGCGTTCTTGGCCCGGGAAAGGAAGAACAAGAGCATCGAATGGGCCCCGGCCATCATGACCTTCTTCATCAAGGCGTCGGAGGGGGTGTTCTCGCCGTGAGTGAAGGGCATGTCGAAGCCCATCCCTCCCGTCCCGGTCGTTCCGACCTTGAGATAGGACTCGGTCCCGTTCCTCACCAGCGCATAATAGAGCTCGCGGACATGGGCGGCCAGGTTCATCAGGATATCGTCGGCCGAGCCGCCGTTGTAGGATAGGGCCGTGGCCGTATTGATGCAGTCGACGATGATCTGAGGACGGGTGGACCCGATGATGTCGGTCAGTTCCTGAGGCCGCAAAATATCGCCGTAGCGCACCGAGACGTTCTTCCCCGGGAATCTCCCCAGGAGACCCTCTATCGTCTCCCTTTCCCTCTTTCTGTAGAGGCTGTGGAGCACGATATCGGCGCGATCCTCTTTTTCCAGTATCTTGGACGCTATTCTCGAGCCGACCAGGCCTCCTCCCCCGAGTATCAGGATCTTCTTCATATTCATCGGTTTTGATAGATAACCTGTAGCCAAGGCGCTTCATCCTATCATGAAAAGACGCGCGTTTTCAATTTTGGATGATATCAAGGGTCCGGAAGGAGGAAGCGAGCCTTCCCTATTGAGGCGGAACATTGGTAGAATGAGAGGCGATGGCCAGGATCGCCGCGGAATTTCGGGACAAAAGCCTGTTCGTCAGGCTGTTCGGGGCGGACGTCTATGCCGTGGGCGGATACGTCCGTGACCTTCTCCTCAAGCGTCCCTCTCCCGAGGTGGACCTTCTCGTCGCGCGCCATCCGCTCGACGAGGTCGTCCGGCGGCTCGAGCCGCACGGCAAGGTGGACCTCGTCGGCCGGAGCTTCGGTATCGTCAAGTTCACGATCAAGGGCACGACCTATGATATCGCCCTGCCCCGCACGGACGCCCCCCGGGACGCCCCGGCAGGCGCCAAGGGTCATAAGGATTTCATCATCGCGGCCGACCCCTTCCTCCCCGTCGAGAAGGACCTTGAACGGCGCGATTTCCGGGCGAACAGCATCGCCGTCCGCCTCTTGGACGGGACCGTCATCGACCCGTTCGAGGGCCGGAAGGACGTCCGCGCCCGCCTCCTCCGGGTCACCAACCCGGCCGCGTTCCCCGACGACCCGCTCCGCGTCCTCCGGGCGGCCCGGTTCGCCTCGGTCCTCGGATTCCGGGTCGATCCGGCGATCTATGTGACCGCAAAGCAGGTCGACCTCTCCGGGCTGAGCGTCGAGCGGGTGACCGAAGAGCTCTTCAAGATCCTCCTCGATTCGCCCAAGCCTTCGGCCGGGCTGGAGGAGCTTCTCAAGGTCGGGGCCCTCGAGAAGCTCTTCCCCGAGCTTTTCGCCCTGACCCTCTGCATCCAGGACTCCATCTTCCATCCGGAGACGGACGCCTTCGGCCATCATACGGTCTGGGCCCATACCCGGCTCTCCGTGGACCAGGCCCGCTCCCTGGCCTCGGCCGTCGGCCTCGACCGGCCGCGGACCCTGGCCCTGCTCCTCGCGGCCCTCTTCCATGACGCCGGCAAGCCCGGGACGACGCGCTGGGAATTCAAGCGGGGCCGGATGGCCGTCACGAGCAGCGGGCACGACATCCAGAGCGAGCGGGTCGCCCGGAAGGCCTTCACCAGGCTCAAGATCCATTCGTGGAACGGATTCGACCTCGAGAAGACGGTCCCCCTGCTCATCCGGACCCATCACCGTTCGACCGAGCTCTGGCAGAACCGGGAGACCGTGACCCGGAAAGCCTTCAACCGCCTCGCCGCCGACGTCGGCGGGGAGATCGAGCTCATCGTCTACCTCGACGCCGCCGACCGGGCAGGCCGGAAGATCCCGCCCGCTCAAGGCCCTCGACCGGGAGGCCCCTGGCTCTTCGGGAAGTTCGAGGAGCTCAAGGTCAACCGGGAGACCATCAAGCCGCTCATCCTCGGCCGCGACCTCATCAAGCTGGGCGTCGCGCCGGGGCCGGACATGGGAAAGGTCCTCAAGCGCCTCTACGCGATGCAGATCGACAGCGTCTTCGAGACCCGGGCGGGCGGGCTCAAGGCCGCGAGGAAGATCATAGGGGGAGCCCCTTGACGAAGATTCTTATCCGGGTTCCGGGACTCGTCGGCGGTGATGGGTGCTGGCCCGATGCCCCCCGTAGCGGGGGGGGGCCCGGCGGCCCTGCCGACGGGGGGACCGACGGGACTGGTCCCCGGGGTCGGGGGAGAGGGTCAGCCCCGTCACCGCGCTTGAGCAACGAGCCCCGGAAGCCGGAGAAGAACCTCGATGAAGGTCCTCGTCGCCGGCGGAGCGGGCTACATCGGCTCCCATACGGTCAAAGTCCTCCTCGGCGCCGGCTTCGAGACCGTCGTCCTCGACGACCTATCGACCGGGCGGAGGGAGCTCGTCGTCCCCGGGTGCCGCTTCGTCGTCGCCGACCTGATGGACCGCGAGGCCGTGAGGAGCGTCTTCCGGGAGAACCCGGATATCGCCGCCGTCCTCCACTTCGCCTCGCTCACCCAGGTCGGCGAATCCTGCCTGGACCCCCGGAGATATTACCGCCACAACCTCGGAACGTCGCTGAACCTCCTCGAGGGCATGGTCGAGGCGGGGATCGGGCGGTTCGTCTTTTCCTCGAGCGCCGCCGTCTATGGCGCCCCCGAGGTCCAGCCCATTCCCGAGGAGCATCCCCTGCGGCCGGCCAATCCCTACGGCGCCACCAAGGTCATGGTCGAGCGCATCCTGGCGGACCTCGGCAGGGCCCATGGCCTGAGCTACGTCACCCTCCGCTATTTCAACGCCGCGGGGGCCGACCCGGACAGGACCCTCGGAGAGATGCATGACCCCGAGACCCACCTCATCCCCGGCATCCTCCTCGCGGCCCTGGGAAAGAGGCCCGCTCTCGGCGTTTTCGGGACCGACTTCGAAACGCCCGACGGGACGGCCGTCCGCGATTACGTCCATGTCGCGGACCTGGCCTCCGCCCACCTGTTGGCCCTCCGTTACCTTCTCGGCGGGGGGGCCAGCGAGGCCGTGAACCTCGGGACAAGCCATGGGTACTCCGTGCTCGAGGTCGTCAGGGCGGCCGAGGAGGTCGTCGGCGGAAAGGTCCCCGTCGAGCTCCTCCCCCGCCGCGAGGGGGACGTTCCCGTGCTCCTGGCCTCCCGGGAAAAGGCGCGCCGCCTCCTGGGCTGGGAGCCCCGACTGTCCGATATCGGGACGATCCTCAGGACGGCCTGGGACTGGCACCGGAAAACCGATTGACGGCCTTCCGTCCGGATGGTATAACTAAGGTCTTGATGCGATCATGAACGGAAAACGATATATCTCTTTTATCGCCTATGTTTTAGCCCTGACCCTCCTCCTGGGGAGCATGGCCTGCTCCTCGGGGAGAAAGGCGGCGAAAACGACCCCTCCCCCCGAGGCGGCCGCCAAGGCGGCGCCCCGGAACGGGAAGACCCCGGCCAAGCCCGAGGCGGGGCCTGCCCAGGCTCCGGCCCGGACGGAGGCCGCCCTTCCCGTCGTCGAGCAGGATGATCTTGCCGGGGAAACGGAGGCCGGGGAGAACGGCGCCCAGGCTCCCGATCCCGAGGAGGCGGCGTCCTACCTCGAGAACGCCCTGGCGACCTATCAGGAGGCCCAGGCCGCCCTGGATCGGGGGGAGACCGAAACCGCCATGGCCAGGCTGGACGAGGCCTACGGGCTCATCCTCAAGGCCGAAACCCCGGCGGATTCGGCCCTCTGCCAGGAAAAGAACGACCTCCGCATCCTCATCGCCCAGAGGATCCAACAGCTTTACGCTTCGCATATCAGCACCCCCGCGGCCGGGAACGGGACCATCCCCCTCGTCGCGAACAAATGGGTCGAGGCGGAGATCCGCTCTTTCCAGACGCGGGAGAAAAGCTACTTCCTGGACGCCTACAAGCGCTCCGGCCTCTACCGGCCGATGATCGTCGAGGAATTCCGCAAGGCGGGGCTCCCCGAACAGCTCTCCTGGGTCCCTATCATCGAAAGCGGCTTCAAGCCTCGGGCCCTGTCCCCCGCCCGAGCCCTGGGCATGTGGCAGTTCATCCGGTCGACCGGCTACCGGTTCGGCCTGAAGCAGGACAAGTACGTCGACGAGCGCATGGACCCGCTCAAGGCGACGCGTGCGGCGATCCAGTTCCTGACCGTTCTCCATGACTTCTTCGGGGACTGGACCACGGCCCTGGCCTCCTACAACTGCGGCGAGTTCCGGGTCCAGAACGTCATCAAGGCCCAGAAGATCGATTACCTGGACAATTTCTGGGACCTCTTCAGCAACCTGCCCTACGAGACGGCCCGGTTCGTCCCGCGTATCATCGCGGTCATGCTCATCATCGAGGACCCGGGGAAGTACGGGTTCACGCTCCCCGTCCCGGACGCCCCCGTCGCCTTCGAGACGGTCCGGGTCGGTCAGCCGGTCAAGCTCATCTCACTCGCCTCGAGCCTCGGCATCGACCCGCTCCTGCTCTCGTTCCTGAACTCCGAGCTCCGGCACGATTCGACGCCGAATTACGAGTACGATCTCAGGGTCCCCGCCGGATACGGGGAGAAGGTCATGGCCGCCCTGCCGGGCCTCCCCCGCTACATCCCGCCCGACGCCGTTTACGGATGGCACAGCGTCCGTTCGGGAGACACCCTGGGAGCCCTCGCCCGCAGGTACCGGACGACGACCCAGGCCATCATGCGCCTGAACGGGATCAAGAACCCGAGGACGCTCCGCATCGGCCAGAAGATCAAGATCCCCGGGAAGGGCGACCCCTCGGAGCCCGAGCCCGGCACCCGGACGGCGGCGGCGTCGTCGACGGTCCGGAGATCCCCCGCCCCGTCGGCGGGCGCCGGCGGGGTCACCTACACGGTGAAGGAAGGCGACACGCTCTTCACCCTGGCCAGGCAGTTCAACACGACCGTGGACCGCATCAAAGCGGCCAACGGCCTGGCGAACGACAGCCTGAGCGTCGGGCAGAAGCTCGTCATCTCGGACCGCAAGAGCTGATTCCCTGCTCCCCGGGATCCCGACGCGGAGGGAATATCCCCTCTTCCCCCTTTAATTAGGTTCGTCTCAAGCTATTGGGGTTCGTCGGCGTTGATGGATGCTGGCTCGAAGCCCCCCGTAGCGGAGGGGGACCCAGCGGCTTTGCCGATGGGGGAACCGCCGGGACTGGTTCCCGGGGGTCGGGGGGAGAGGGTCAGCTCCATCAACGCTCCTCCGCAACGAACCCCGAAAGAAGAGGGGGGATTTCCCCCCTACTTCCAGACGTCGCCCGTCAGGCCGAGCCCGGGCTCGTCGGATACGATCATCCTGTCCTTGTCCCTCTTGAATCCCTTGAACGGGTCGTTCGCGATGAGCAGGTTCCCGTCGAGGTCGGCGTAATCGACGAGCGGCGAGATGGAGGCCGCGGCCGCGATGGCCACCGAGGTCTCGGTCATGCAGCCGATCATGATCTTGAGGCCCAGGGCCCGGGCGATGGCGATCATCCGCAGGGCCTCCTGGACGCCGCCGCTCTTCATGAGCTTGATGTTGATGCCGTGGAAGCCGTCGACGAGGCTCGGGATATCCCTGGCCGTCATCATGCTCTCGTCGGCGAAGATGGGGAGCTTCGACCGCTCCTTGAGCCACTTGTACTCCGCGAACATCCCGGCCGGCATCGGCTGTTCGATGAGCTCGACGCCCTTGTCGGCCATCCAGTCGATCATGGCCAGGGCCTCTTCCTTGGTCTTCCAGCCTTCGTTGGCGTCCGGACGCAGGGGCTTATCGGTCACCTCGCGGATGCCCTCGATGATGGCCCTGTCGTTCGGGGTCCCGAGCTTGATCTTGTAGTGGCCGAAATCGGGGTAAGCCTTGATCTTCTCCTGCATGACCTTGACCTCGTCGATGCCGATCGAGTAGGTCGTGACGGGCATCTTTGTTTTGTCCAGGCCCAGGAACCGGTACAGCGGGATGCCGAGCTTCCGCGACACCCAGTCCAGGATGGCGATGTCCAGGGCGCACTTGATGGCGTGTTCGCCGGGGGTCACGGCGTCGACCTCGTTCCAGCGGTCGACGTACTGCCAGAGGTCCCGGTCGAGGATGGGCCGGGCCTTCTCGATGAAGGCCATGCCGCTTTCGGCCGATTCATTGTACCGGGCGATGGGGGCCGATTCCCCCATCCCCGCGACGCCGTCCTTCTCCAGCCGGATGAGGACGTTCTGCCGGACGTTCCAGGTCCCGCGGGAGAGGGTCCAGGCATACTGCATTTTGACCTCGAAGATGCGGGCGTCGAGCTTCGCCGGCCCGGACGCGGCCTCCTTCATCTCGCCGAAGGCCAGACCGCCGGGCAGGGCCGCTCCGGCCATCATCATGCCGGACAATCCCAGGAATTCTTTGCGTTTCATGAGTGCCTCCTAACAGGATCATAAGATGGGCCGATTATATGACAAAAGGGCGGAGGGGGGAAGCGCTTCGTTCGCGCCCGCGGCCGGCGGCCCGGCCCTTGCTTCGCCCGGCCCGACTGAACTATAATGCGGCTTCCATCATACCAGAGGAGGCTCTCATGCATCGAAAAGCTCTCATCGCGATCCTGGGCGCGGCGCTCCTGCTCCCGGCGGGGCTGGCGGCCGGCTCGGGCGCTCCCGCCTCGGCCGTCGTCATCAAGCCCGTCGCGGACATGTACAAGACTTCGAACGATACGGTCGAGCTCGTCAGCCAGGCCGTGATCGGGACCAACGTGAAGATCGTCGCCTGGGAAAAGAACGGCGGCGAGGACTGGTACCGGATCGAGACCCCGGACACCTATCAGGGGTGGACGAAGGGGACCTCGCTTCTCGTCCGGCCCGAGGGCGCGAAGCCCTACGCTTCGGAAGGGTCCGTCTTCGAGGTCGCCAGCCTGTTCGCCAACATCTATGCCGTCGAGGCCGTCACCGAGGGCAAGCCGATCGTCGTCGCCCCCTTCGGCGCCCGTCTCGAGGCCGGGACCTGCGGAGAACGGTGGTGCGAGGTCAGGCTCCCCTGCGAGGCCAAGGGATTCATCCAGAAGGGCGAAGGGGAGGTCAGGGACGCCGCGGCCCCGCGGCAGAAGCTTTCCCCGGAAGAGACGGTCGCCCTGGCCAAGCGGTTCCTCGGAGTCACCTACCTCTGGGGCGGGAACACGGCGTGGGGCATCGACTGTTCCGGTTTCGCCCAGCTCCTCTATCGCCGGAGCGGGATCGACATCCTCCGGGACGCAAGCATCCAGATGACCAAGAGCGGCCTTGTCGAGGTCCCCAAAGGCCAGGAACGGACCCGCGACCTCGTCTTCTTCGGGGGGAAGCCCGGCCGGATCTCCCACGTCGGGATGATGATCGGGCCCCACGAGTTCATCCACTCGACCACCCACGACAAGCCGATGGTCCAGATCTCGGACCTCCGGGACGATTATTGGCAGAAGCTCCACCAGGGAACGCGGCGGCCGC
>CAVZBY010000001.1:0-538883 GCA_963773685.1 Candidatus Aminicenantota bacterium | reverse complement strand
CCGGGTCCATTATAAGGAAAAACCCGCCGTTTTTCAAGGGACCGCCGGCCCCCGGGGGCCCGGGGCGCCGGGCTAGGCCTTTTTCGCCAGGCGGCTGTGCTTACGGCCGTAAAAGAAGAAGATCGTCAGCCCGATAACCAGCCAGATCAGGAACCGCTCCCAGGCCGTTTTCGGCAGGTTGGCCATCAGGACGCCGCAGAGGAGCGCCCCGGCGGCCGGAAGGACCGGGAACAGCGGGACCTTGAAGGGCCGGTGGATGTCCGGCCGGGAGTAGCGAAGGACGATGACCCCCGCGCAGACGATGATGAACGCGAAGAGCGTGCCGATGGAGCAGAGCTCGGCGACGACCCGGATGGGAAGGAGGGCCGAGGCGACGGCGACGATGAGCCCCGTGACCAGGGTTGTCACGTGGGGGGTCTGGTATTTCTTGTGGATCTTGGCAAGGAAGGGGGGCAGGAGGCCGTCCCGGGACATGGCGAAGAGGATGCGCGGCTGGCCGAGGAGGAGGACGAGGAGGACGCTCGTGATCCCTGCGATGGCCCCGAGGCTGACGATCATGGACGCCCAGGGCATCTTCAGCTCGTTGAGGACGAGGGCCACGGGGTCGGGGACCCCCAGCTTCTGGTAGGGGACGACGCCGGTCATGATGGCCGAAACGGACATGTAGAGGACCGTGGCCACGACGAGGGAGCCCATGATCCCGATGGGCATGTCCCTCTGGGGGTTGACGGCCTCCTCGGCGGCCGTCGAAACGGCGTCGAAGCCAACGAAGGCCAGGAAGACGATGGCGGCGGCCGTCATCACCCCGCCGAAGCCGAAGGGCATGAAAGGCTGCCAGTTGGACGGCTTGACGTACCAGACGGCGAGAACGATGAAGAAGACGATGACGGTGATCTTGACGATGACGATGATGAGGTTGACCCGGGAGCTTTCCTTGATCCCCCGGATGAGGAGGAACGTCAGGAGCCCGATGATGAAGATCGCCGGCACGTTGACGATCGCGCCCGTCGAAACGAACTTATGGAGCGTGTCGCTCCAATCGACCGGAGCGTTGACCGCGCCCGCGGGCAGGGCGATCCCCCAGGGCCGGAGGAGGTTGTTGAAGAGGTTGGCGAAATAGGCCGACCAGCCGATCGAAACGAGGCAGGCGGCCACCATGTACTCGAGGATGAGGTCCCAGCCGATGATCCAGCCCGGAAGCTCTCCGAGCGTGGCGTAGCCGTAGGTATAAGCCGAGCCGGCGACCGGGATCATCGCCGCGAGCTCCGCGTAACAGAGCGCCGAGCAGGCACAGGCGACCCCGGCGATGGCGAACGAAAGGATGATGCCGGGCCCGGCATGCTTGGCGGCCTCGACTCCCGGGAGGACGAAGATGCCCACGCCGATGATACAGCCGATGCCCAGAGCGATGAGGTCCCAGACCCGCAGGGTCTTCTTCAGGGAGCGGCCGTCGACCGAGGTGTCGGAAAGAAGCTCGGCGAGCGGTTTCGTTCGGAACAAGCTGTGTCTCATCTCTATCCTCCGGTGGGGAAGGTTATACCATAAATAGAGGTTCTTCTCCAGATTCCGGGGTTCGTCGGTGGTGATGGATGCTGGCCCGAAGCCCCCATTGAGTATCGGAGACACTTACGAATTGTCTGTATCTTAATCTCCCTGCCCCCTTGGAATTCAAAGGGGACTGGATGTCAGTGTCTCCGTCAGAGGTTGGGAGGGGGAACCGACGGGACTGGTTCCCGGGGGTCGGGGGGAGAGGGTCAGCTCCATCACCGCACTCCCGCCACGAACCCCGGCGTCGGGAGAAGTACCTAATAAAGAGGTGCGGCCAGAGAGACAAGCGGGACCGGGCGGTGCTATAATGCCGGGCGATAGGCCGGAGACCGGCCGGAGCTCATGGAGGGAAGCCTGCTCAAGCTCGATCTCATCCACACCGTCGCTTTCGCCGGGATCGTCCTGTTCCTCGGCTACGGGCTCCGCAGGCTCATCAGGCCCCTGGCCCGCTACAACATCCCCGCCCCGGTCATCGGCGGCCTTCTCATCGCCCTCGCGACCCTCGTCGCCCGCCGGGCGGGGGTGACCCTCTTCACGTTCGACACGACCCTCCGCGACCCGCTGATGATCGCGTTCTTCACGACCATCGGATTCGGGGCCAGCTTCGGGCTTCTCAAGGTCGGCGGGCCTCAGGTCGCCCGGTTCTTCCTGGCCGCGACCGTCTTCGCCGTTCTCCAGAACGTTCTCGGCATCCTCATCGCCCTGCCTTTCGGGCTCCACCCCCTGTTCGGCGTCCTCGCCGGCTCGGTGACCCTGACCGGAGGGCCCGCGACCGGCCTCGCCTTTGCCCCTCTCTTCGAGAACGCCGGCGTGCCGGGCGCCGCGACCATCGCCGTGGCGGCGGCGATGTTCGGGATCACGACGAGCGGCCTCGTCGGCGGCCCGGTCAGCACCCTCATCATCGACCGGGCGCGCCTCGGGCGGGGACGGCGCCGCGGGGCGGCCGCGGGGGAGGAAACGGCCGAGGAGATCGTCGAGGAGACAATGCCCGAGCCCGTCGCCGCCGCCCCCGGCGACGAGGACAAGGGAGCCTATCTCCTGCTCAAGACCGTCGTCATCATCCTCGCCGCGATGTGGGCGGGCTCCTGGCTGAGCCGCCTGTTCGTCCTGATTGGCTTCACCCTCCCGGCCTATATCGGGGCGATGTTCACGGCGGCCCTGTTCCGGAACTTCGACGACCTGACCGGCTGGATCGGCATCTCCCAGAGGACCGTCGACGACATTGGCCACGCGGCGCTTTCGCTGTTCCTGGTCATCGCCCTGATGACGCTCAAGCTCTGGGAGCTCGGGGGGCTCTTCCTTCCCCTCGTCGTCATCCTCTTCGCCCAGCTCGCCCTGGTCTGCGGGGCGTGCTTCTGGCCCATGTTCCGGCTCATGGGACGGGATTACGATTCCGCGGTCATGGGCGGCGGGTTCATCGGGTTCATGATGGGGACGACGGCCAACGCCATGGCCGTCATGAAGTCCCTCGTCGAGCGCTACGGTCGGGCGCCGCGCGCTTTCCTCGTCGTCCCGATGGTCGGCGCCTTCTTCATCGACTTCACCAACGCCCTCATCATCACGGTGTTCCTCAATGTCTTCAAATAGGACGGCCGGGGAGCCGGCCGTGCCGGAGAGGGCGGTCGGGTTCGGCCGCCGCGAGGTCGCTCCCGAAGAGAAGAAGCGTCTCGTCCGCGACCTGTTCGAGCCGATCGCCGCGACCTACGACCGGGCGGACACCATTCTCAGCGCCGGCCTGGACGCGCGCTGGCGGAAGAAGGCGATAGCCCTCCTCGGGCTCCGTCCCGGCCAGAGGGTCCTCGACGTCTGCGGCGGCACCGCCGGCCTGGCCGTTCTCGCCGCCCGCGACACGGCCTCCGGCGGACTTTCGCTCGTTTACGACTTCAGCGAGGCCATGATGGCCGTCGGGCGGGCCCGGATCGGGCGCGGCCGCCGCCGGGCGCGGGTCCTCTTCGTCCGGGGCGACGCCGAAGCCCTCGGATCCCCCTCCGGCGCTTTCGACGCCGTGACCATCGGCTTCGGGCTCCGGAACCTGGCGCTCCCCGGCCGGGGCCTTCGAGAAATGCATCGCGTCCTGAAGCCCGGCGGGACGCTGATGGTCCTCGAGTTCTCCCTGCCCCGCCACGCCCTCGTCCGTCGTCTCTATCATTTCTATTCGTTCAAGGCCATGCCCTTCCTGGCGGGCCTCATCTGCGGGGCCTCCGGACCCTTCCGGTACCTGGCCGAGTCGATCAGCCTGTTCCCTCCGCCCGAAGAGGTCGCCGCGATGATCGCCCGCGCCGGTTTCTCCCGGGTCTCGTTCCGCCGCCTTACGGACGGGATCGCCGTGATCTACCTGGCGCGGAAACCCGATAGCCCGGACGGCGCTGCCGCGACCGGCAAGGAGGCTTCATGAAACCGAAGATCGCTCCCGAGATAGCGAACACCGCCGCTCACTGTCGTCACTACGCCATGTGCAAGATCGATTACCTGGGCACCGGATCGTGCGCGTCCGGGGCCGAAAAGGTCTTCGTTGCCTACTATCCCCAGGGCCGGATGGACCTGTGCCATGCCCTCGCCGAGGGCCGTATTTCCCTGACCCCGGCCCTCGTGGACGTCGCCCGGGATTGCGACCTGTGCGGGGCCTGCGACCTCCAGTGCCACTTCGTCACCGGTCTGCGGCCCCTGGCCGTGATGAAGGCGCTCAAGGAGCACGTCGAGGAGCTGGTCGCGTCGGGCGTTCCGGTCGAGCCGGTTCCCGAGGATGAGCCGCTGAAGCGCCTGCGGGCCGTCGTCGGCGCCGCGTGGGCGACGAACGATCCCGCCGTCCTTCTGACCTACGCCGACGATCCGTTCCCGCTGGCCGGCCCGAAGATGCCCGCTTATGTGGTCCTTCCGGGGAGCCGGGACGAGGTCGCGGCCGTCGTCAAGCTGGCCAACGAGCTCGGGCTGTCCTTCGCCATCCGCGGCAACGGCGGGAGCGTCTTCGGATTCGTGTTCACGGACGGCATCGTCCTCGACATGAACCGGATGAAGGACATCGAGATCGACGCGGCCAACTGGTGCGCCTCCGTCGGTCCTGGGGTGACCTCCTTCGAGCTTCAGAAAGAGGTGTTCCGCCGGGGCTTCCGGGTGAACGCCGCGGAGCCTGCGGCCATGGTCTGCGGCAACATCGTCTGCACCGGCACGTTCTCGACGTGGTCCAACGTCTACGGGACCGCCGCCGACGGCTTCATCGACATGGAGTTCGTGGACCGGAAGGGGAACGTGTTCCGCGTCGGAGACAAGTCCGCCCCCAACGTCCTTGCCTTCGAGCATGCCGTCGTCCCGTCGCCCGGGATCTGCACCCGGGCCGTCGTCCGTCTCCACCCCGTGACCGACGACGAAGAAGGCGTCCTCGTGCCTTTCGCGGACCTCGGCGGGGCCGTGCGCCTGGCCGGAGAACTGGGGCGGCGCCGGATCGGGCTGGCCGTCGCGGTCCTGGGACGCCATTACATCGCGAACTTCCTGTCGCCCTCAGGGGAGCTGGCCGAGCGCCTCAAGGAAGAGCTGCCCCGGGTCCTGGGTATGGAGTACGCCGTCTTCGCCGTCGGGGACGCCTATGCCCGGGATTCCATCCGGAAGATGGCGGGGACCGTCATCGACGCCGGCCTCCTGAGGACCCTCACCCTCGGGCTTCCCCGTCTTATGGACCCGGAGTGGCTCGAGCTCGTCCGGGGGCTCCAGGGAGGGACGCGGCCGGTCGAGCTCCTCGTTCGGCCGGATCTGCGTCCCCTGCTCGAAGCCGCCCTGGACCCCTCTCCCGAGACCCTCGCCGGCGCCGTGGACGAGGACCTCCGGGGAGCCTATGCCCGGCTCTATGCCCGGCCCGAGATGACCGACATGGTATGGCTGAACATGTTCCGGATCGTCAGCGCCCGGATGTCCCGGCGCAAACACATGTTCGCCTTCCTCGTTTATGTCCCGCTCGACGGCGGGGACGCGATCGACAAAGTGATCTCCGGCTTCGCCCGGATCGCCGAAGCCCACGGCATCGACCACGATTACGGGTTCCTGACCCCGATGGACCTCGGCAAGCGCGCCATCCTGGAGTACGATTATTACCTCGACCATACCGACCCCGAGGAAAAGGCCCGGATCGGGCGGGCCATGATCGAGATCGACCCGTGGCTCGACCGCATGGCCGAGACGACCAAGGGGCTCATCTCGCTGAAGTATGTCTTCTCGCAGGGATGCTCCCGAAAGGAGGCCTTCCTTTACCGGTGAGCCCGAAGGAAGGAGCCGGGACATGAAGAAGCCGTTCGGGGTCCGGGGGCGGGGGATGCCCGAGAGGCCGTCGCGCGTCCTGTTGACCGGGGGCACGGGGTTCCTCGGAAGCCATCTTACGGCCGCCTTGCTCGAAAAGGGCTATCGGATCACGCTCCTCGCGCGCGGCCGGAACGGGACGTCCCCCGCGACGCGCATCGAAAGGCTCCTTGACTGGCTGGAGGTCGGGCAGGAGCCGCGCGCGCGGCTCAGCGTCGTCGAGGCCGATATCGCGCGGCCGGGGCTGGGGCTGGCGGCCGCCGAAGCCGTCCGGCTGACCGCGGAGACCGATGAGATCATCCATTGCGCTTCGGACACCTCGTTCGCCGAGCGCCGGCGCTCCGAGGTCGAGGCGGCGAACGTCAGGGGCCTCGAGAACGTCCTGGAGCTGGCCGCGGACTCCCGGGCGTCGTTCCTCCATGTGGTCAGCACGGCCTATGTCGCCGGAAGGATCGCGGGCTTCTGTCCCGAGGCCCCGGTCAGACCGGCCGCGTTCTTCAATGCCTACGAGGAGACCAAGTGCCGGGCCGAGGCGATCGCCCGGACGAGGTGCCGGGAGGAGGGGATCGGCCTGAACATTTATCGTCCTTCGGTCGTCTGCGGCGATTCGCGCACGGGACGGAGCCTCCTGTTCAACGGGGTCTATTACCCCGTCCGGACGACGCTCTTCCTCAGGGACGTGTTCTCCAAGGACCTCAGGGAGAGAGGCGGGAAGAGGGCCGCGGCGATGGGCGTGTCCCTCGACGGCGACGGCTCGATCCTCCTGCCGATCCGCATCGGGGTCGGGGAGGGGGAGGGGGTCAATATCGTTCCCGTGGACCATTTCACGGCGGCCTTTCTGGCCCTCATGGAGGCCCCCGGCGATGGGGGGACCTACCACATCGTCAATCCCCGCCTCAAGCCGATCGGGGAATTGATCGCCCACGCGACGGAAATGTTCGGGCTCCGCGGGATCGAGGCCTCCCCGGCGGCCGCGCTCGAAGGCGCGCCGCGGAACGCCCTCGAATCCCTCTACGACGGCTATCTCGAAGCCTACGGCCCGTACATGCGCGACAAGCGGGTCTTCGGGACGGAGGCCTCCGGCCCCGTCCTCTCGAACCGGGGCCTTTCCTGCCCGGAATTCGACTACGGGATCTTCTCGAAATGCATGGCCTACGCGGTCGCTACGGGCTGGGGCGCCCGGGCCCTCCCCGGGGCCGTGGTGACTTGAAACCGGGCCTCATTTGAGATAGAGTAGGACATCCCTTAGGTAAAATGACATGAGATTTCTGCTTCCCAAGGAACCGGCGTTTTACGAGCATTTCCAGCAGATGTCCGTCTGCCTGACCGACATCACGAAGATCTTCCGCGAGTTCGCCGCCGACTACAAGGATTTCGAGGGATATTGGCTCCGGGCCAAGGAGGTCGAGCACAAGGCGGACACCATCGCCCACCGGGTCATCAACCTCCTCAACCAGAGCTTCATGACCCCGTTCGACCGCGAGGACATCTACCGCCTCGTCCACGAGCTCGACGACATCATCGACCTCCTGGAGAACACCATCCACAGCATCTACCTCTACGAGATGTCCGAGAAAAAGGACTTCGTCAACGAGTTCGCTGGGTTCACGGCCGAGGCGACCGTGAAGCTCAACGCGCTGATCAAGGAATGTTTCGAGAAGCAGAAGTACACCGACCTCATCTGGCAGCTGATCTGCGACATCCACAACCTCGAGGACAAGGGCGACCTGGCCTATGAAAAGGGGCTCCGCCGGCTGTTCGCCGAGGAAGCCGACCCCATCAAGGTCATCAAGTGGAAGGACATCCTGTACACCCTCGAGCACATCATGGATGTCTACCAGAAGGTCAGCAATACGGTCGAGGGCATCGTCGTCAAGAGCGGCTGACGATGGCGAGCTGGAACCTGGCGTTCATCGCCTTCATCATCTTCATCGCCCTCGCCTTCGACTTCACCAACGGTCTCCACGACGCGGCGAACTCGGTGGCGACGGTCGTCTCGACCCGCGTCCTCAGCCCCAAGCAGGCGGTCATCTGGGCGGCCTTCTTCAATTTCATCGCCTTCCTCATCTTCGGGACGGCGGTTGCCCACACCATCGGCACCGGGCTCATCGACATCTCGGTCGTCGACCCGCTGGTCATCTTCGCCGGCCTCATCGGAGCCATCTCCTGGAACCTCCTGACCTGGTACTGGGGCCTCCCGTCGAGCTCGTCGCACTCTTTGATCGGCGGCTACCTTGGGGCGGCCGTGGCCAAAGCGGGTTTCGGCGTGGTCATCGTCTCCGGGTGGATCAAGATCCTGGCCTTCATCGTGATAGCGCCCGTCCTCGGCATGGTCCTGGGGAACTTGCTCATGATCCTCACGACATGGCTGGTGTATAAAAGGCCGCTTCGGGTCATCAACGTCTGGTCGCGCCGGATGCAGCTCGTCTCGGCGGCCCTCTACAGCCTGGGCCACGGCGGCAACGACGCCCAGAAGACCATGGGCATCATCGCGAGCCTGCTATTCGCCTCGGGTCATATGAAAGAGTTTCATATCCCGCTCTGGATCGTCCTCTCCGCCCATTCGGCCATAGCCCTCGGGACGATGACCGGCGGCTGGCGCATCGTCAAGACCATGGGCCAGAAGATCGTCAAGCTGAGGCCCATCGACGGCTTCTGCGCCGAGACGGCCTCGGCCATGAGCATCTTCCTGGCCACCCACGCCGGCATCCCGGTCTCGACGACGCACGTCATCACGGGCGCCGTGACGGGGGTCGGGTTCGTCAAGAACGCCCATGCCGTCAAATGGCAGGTGACATTGAAGATCGTCTGGGCCTGGATCTTCACCATTCCCGCGGCGGCGCTTTGCGCCGCTCTCGTTTTCCAGGCCTCCAAGCTTTTCCGCTGATCAGGGGGCCGGGGCTTCCAGAAGCCGGACGAGGTCGCTCGAGAACCGGGCCGCTTCCGCGCCGTCCACGACCCGATGGTCGAAGGACAGGCATAGCGGCAGGGTCGTCCTGACCGCGGGAGCCCCGTCGACCGCGCGGACGCGCTCGGCGATCCTCATCGTTGCCAGGATGGCCGTCTCGGGGTAGTTGATGATCGGCGTCGCCGCTTCGCCGCCGATCGACCCGACGTTGGTGATGGAGAAGGTCCCCCCCTTGAGGTCGGCCAGGTCGAGCGAGCGTTTGCGGGCGGCCTCGGCCAGGCTCTGGATCTCCCCGGCGATCTCGAAGGCCGTCTTCATGTCGGCGCCCTTGACGACCGGCACGATGAGCCCGTCCGGCACGTCCACGGCGACGCCGATATTGTAATACTTCTTGACGATGATCTCCTCCGCCTCGTCGTCGACCGTCGCGTTGAGCATGGGGTGGAGCTTGAGGGCCTCGACGACGGCTCGGATGATGAACGGAAGATAGGTCAGCTTCAGCCCCTTCGCCTCCGCCTCGGGTTTCAGCTTCTTCCGGAGCGCGCCGAGCGCCGAAGCGTCCGCCTCGAAGAAATGAGTGACGTGGACGGCCTTGTGGATGGATTCCGTGAGGCGGCGGGCCGTCGCCCGGCGGATCCCCCGGAGCGGAACGCGATCGAGGGCCCCATAGAAATCGAACTTCGCCTTGATCCTGACCTCCGGCTTCCTTCCGGCCGCCTCCTTGGCCCCGCGGACATCCTCTTCCGTGATCCGGCCGCCGGGCCCGGTCCCCGGAACGGCCGCCAGGTCCAGGCCCAGTTCTCCGGCGAGCTTGCGGACCGCCGGGGTCGCGAGGACCCCCGGCCCGGGGACGGGCGCAATACCGGCCGGGGCGACGACAGGAACCCCCGGGACGGCGGCCGCGGGGGCTTCCGCCACGGCCTCGCCCTTCTCCCCGATGGTCACGAGGACCTGGCCGACCTTGACGATGTCCTTGGGCTGGAAGTGCAGCTTGAGGACCGTGCCGGCGAAGGGGGAGGGGATCTCGACGACGGCCTTGTCCGTCTCGATCTCGCCCAGGGTCTGATCGATCTCGACCCGGTCCCCCTCGGCGACGGCCCAGCGGACGACCTCGCCTTCGGCGATCCCTTCTCCTACGTCCGGGAACCTGAATTCTTTAGCCATGTTCAGAACTCCATCAGCCTGCGGACGGCGCCCAGGACCCTTCCCGGGTTCGGATAATACTGGTCTTCGCTTTTCGGGAGCGGCGGCGTGATGTCCCACCCCGTGACCCTGAGGACCGGAGCCTTCAGGCTCAGGAGGGCCTTCTCGCCGATGATCGCGGCGATCTCCGCCCCAAGGCCGCAGGTCCGGGGCGCTTCATGGACGATGAGCGCCCGCCCCGTCTTCTGCACGGACCCGATGATCGTCTCCCGGTCCATCGGGCTGAGTGTCCTCAGGTCGACGATCTCGGCGCTCCAGCCCTTCCCGGCCGCCAGGGCGGCCGCCTTCTCCGCGACCGGGACCATCGCGCCCCACGCGACGATGGTCAGGTCGGTTCCCTCGCTGACGATCCGGGCCTTCCCGAGCGGAACCTCGTACGCCTCGTCGGGGATCTCCTGACGGCCGGTCCGGTACAGCCGGCTCGGCTCGAGCAGGATGACGGGATCGTCGCTGCGGACGGCCGAGGCGAGGAGGCCTTTGGCGTCGTAGGGCGTCGAAGGGACGGCCACGGTTAACCCCGGAATGTGGCAGAAGAGGGCCTCCGTGCTCTCGGAGTGGTGCTCGAGGGCCCGGACCCCGGCCCCGTAAGGGGTTCGGATGACGAGCGGGACGGGGAACCGTCCCCGCGACCGGTTCCTCATTCGGGCGACATGGGAGACGATCTGGTTGAAGGCCGGATAGATGAACCCCATGAACTGGATCTCGACGATCGGCCGGAGCCCCAGGGCCGTCATCCCGACGGCGACGCCCACGGCGGCCGATTCGGCCAGGGGCGTATCGATGACCCGCTCCGGACCGAAGGCATCGACGAGTCCGTCGGTGATCCTGAAGACCCCGCCGTCCTTTCCGACGTCCTCGCCCAGGATGACGACGCGCCCATCCCTCTTCATCTCCAGGGCCAGGGCCTGGTTGATCGCCTGGGCCATGGTCGCGTTCATCGGGAGGCCTCCTTCCCGGCGGCCCTGGCCTCTTCGAGCTGTTCCCTGAGGCCGGGGGGCATGGACGCGTAGGTGTAGGCGAACAGGTCTTCGAGCGAGGCGGCCGGCATCGCCTCCGCCTCGGTCACGGCCTTCTCGACCGTCGCGCCGGCGGATTCCCGGACGCTCTTCTCGAACGCCTCGTCCCATAGGCCCCGAGCCTTGAGGTGGGCCCGGAACCGGTCGATGGGGTCCTTCTTCTCCCACGCGGCGGCATCGCCGGCGTCCCGATACTTCGCGGCGTCGTCGGACGTCGTGTGGTCGGCAAGCCGGTACGTATAGGCCTCGATGAGCGTCGGCCCGGCGCCCGCCCGGGCCCGGCCGGCGGCTTCGCGGACGGCCGAATAAACGGCCAGAACGTCGTTCCCGTCGACGAGGACTCCCGGGAACCCGTAAGCGACGGCCTTCTGGGCGATGGTCGCCGAGGCCGTCTGCCGGGAGCGCGGCACGGAGATCGCATATTGGTTGTTGTAGCAGATGAACACGTTGGGCGTCTTGAAGACCCCGGCATAGTTCAGGGCCTCGTGAAAATCGCCCTCGGACGTGGCGCCGTCCCCGAACGTCGTCACGACGGCCAGGGAGAGCTTCCGGATGTTGGCGGCCATGCCGGCCCCGACGGCGTGGGGGATCTGCGAGGCGACGGGGATGGCCAGGGGGAAGATGTTGAGGCCTTCGGGCGTATGCATTCCGGCCTCGTGGCCCATCCAGAAGTGGTAGGTGAGGGCGAGGGGATAACCCAGGGCGATATACATCCCGAGGTCCCGGAAATAGGGGAAGAGCCAGTCCTCTTTCCCCAGCGCGAGCGCGGAGCCGATCTGACAGGCCTCATGTCCCAGGCTCGGGGCGTAGGTGCCCATGCGGCCCTGCCGCTGGAGCTTGAACGCCTTGATGTCCGCCGCCCGGGTCGTCGTCATGAGCCCGTAGATCCGCTTGAGGTCCCCGTCCCCGAGGCCGGGGTCGAGGCCCTCGCGGACCCCGCCCGCGTCGTCCAGGACGCGCCACATCTCCCCTTTGACGGGATCGAACCGTTCGATCATGGAGCTTCCTCCCGGCTACTTCGCCGCCCACTCCTTGAGCTTCTCGTACGCGACCTCGCCGCACAGGACCTCGCCCGTCTCGGGCTCGAAGAAGGTCGGCGTGCGGAGCTGGCCGCCGCACTTGGGGGTGATGACGGCTCGGTGCGAGCGCATGAGCTCGGCGTTCTTCTCGTTGTGCCAGACCTCGAGCCTTTCGACGGCGACGCCGGTCTCCTTCTCGAGCCTTTCGACGAGAGGCATCATCCGCGCGCAGTGGGGGCATTCCTGCCCGTGGAACATCAGAAACTTCTTCATGGCTTCCTCCTGACGAATAGGCCGCACCAGCACTCGCCGTCGTCGCGGCCCTGATAGGTGTCGTGGATCAGGAAATTGCAGGGGCAGACGAGCTTGAGGTCCTCTTCGAAGTCCTTGGTCGCCAGCCGGCAGGGGCAGTACTTGAGACCATGATTGCGCTCGTTGTTGAAGACCCCCTCGAGGAGCATGTCGACCTTGGCCCGGTCCGGATTGACCTGGAAATCGTTCGGGGCCGCGAACGCCTCGATGGCGGCCCTGAAATCGGCCTTGGCGAACTCGACCGAGGTCGGGCTTCCGACCTTGCGGGCCTCCTCGGACGTGACCTCGACATAGGCGTTCCGGACCTTGCACGTCGGGCAGATCTCGGGCGGCCGGAATCCGTAATGGATGTCGTTGCAGACGAAGCACCGCCAGTATCTTTTCATCGTGATCCTCCCTCTGGTTCGCAGAGTTGGCGCATCGGGCTCCCTTTTGTGCCTCCATTCTAGTGGTCCGGGGAAAGCCTGTCAATTATAAGGCGAGACGAGCGAGACGAGCGGGACGAGCGAGACAGGAGGCTCGATGAAGCCCATGTTCGGGAGGGCGAGACACCTAATTGTAGCCGCAGGCTTCAGCCTGCGTCTTCCGAACGGCGAGAAAAGGGGGCTTCTTCGTTCCTCCCGTCTCGCTCCGATTATCCTACGGGGGTCTTGTCACCGACATGACCTCCGTAGGATAATCGGGCTATGAACACCCTAGGATATGCGGTCCTCGTGGTCCTGGTCGCGGGCGCCGGCGTTCCGGAAGATACGCGGCCGCCGGTCGAAACCGTCAACGCCGTCGATATCGCGCGCTATATGGGGAAATGGTTCGAGATCGCCGCTTTCCCCCAAAGGTTCCAGAAGGGCTGTCATTGCACGACGGCGGAATATGAGCTCACGGCCAAAGGCACCGTCCGGGTTGTCAACGTCTGCCGCCGGGGAGGGGCGGACGGCAAGGTCTCGCGGGCCAAGGCGAAGGCCTGGGTCGTCCCGGGGAGCGGCAACGCCAAGCTCAAGGTCCAGTTCTTCTGGCCGTTCAAAGGGAACTATTGGATCATCGACCTGGCCGACGACTACAGCTATGCCGTCGTCGGGGACCCCAGCCGCAAATATCTGTGGATCCTGTCGCGGACGCCCCGGATGGACCCGGTCCTTTACACCGAGATCGTCGCCCGCACGGCCGCCCAGGGGTTCGATACGACCAAGCTCGTTATGGCCGACCAGAGCTGCTTCCAGGAGCCGGAACCCCCGCCTCCCGGCGATTGACGGCGTCCCCCGGGGTTTTCCTCCTCGAGCGGGGGCAAGGACGAGGCCTCCCCGCCGCCGGGATCGTTCCTTTGATTTCTCGGGATATTTGTTATATAAAGACCTCTGGGGAACCGATCGTCAAGGGAGGTCTTCATGATCTGGTGGGTCTGCTTTCTTGTCATTCTCACGGTCTTATCCTATCTTCATGACACGGGCGTCCTCTCGTTTCTCGAGAACGTCAGGATCCCGTTCTTCCAAGCGTCTCTGTTGAGCTTCCTCATCCTCGTCTGCGCGGCCGGCATCCTCCTCCGGATGCTCTGGAAGCGGAAAAAGGGCGAGAAGGAAGGCCTTCGCGAAAGGATCGTCAGGCTGGAAAAGGAACTGGCGAACAGATAGTCCGCCGAGCGCGCCGGCAGAGCCCGCGGCCCGCGGTCCCTAGGTCCGCCGGGTTTCTTGTGGTACTCTGTTCCTCATGAGATCCGTAAACCGTCGGCTGTCGATCGGGCTGATCCTCGCGATAGCCCTTCCCGTCTTTGCGCTGGGAGGGGAACCGGGAGCTCCCGACCGCTGGTTCATCATCTCCCTCGGCGGAGCGAAGGTCGGGTTTTATCACCAGGCCGTCGGTCCGGACGGGGACGATCCCGCCCTCATCCGGACCGTCGACGAGATGCTGATCGTCCTGAACCGTCTCGGCAGCAAGGTGACCATGTCCTCGAACTCCGTTTCCCGCGAGACGGGGAAGGGAGAGCTAATCAGCCTCATCTCCGAGCTGACCTTCTCCTCCCAGGTCCTCCGGACGGAAGCCAGGGTCGCCCCGGGCGAAGTCGTCGTCACGACGTCTTCCGGGCAAAAGCCCTTTGTCAATAAGATACCCTATTCCGGCGTCCTCCTCGGCCCCGAAGGCATCCGTGTCCTGTCCCGCGACCGGTTGGCGAAGCGGGATGACGCCATCGCCTTCCAAACGTATTCGACCGAGGTCAACAAGGTCATGAGCGGGACCCGGACGGTCGTCGGCCGCGAGACGCTCGACATCGGCGGGAAGCGCGTATCCGTCCTCAAGGTCATCGAGCGTTACGCCGAATATCCCGTCGAAAGCATCGTCTGGCTGGACGACGAAGGAGACCAGGTTCGGAGCGCCGCGACCTCTCCCTTCGGCGAGATGTCCTTCGCTCTTGCCTCCCGGGAGGAAGCCCTCGACCAGGCCGGCGCGGGGCGCCTCCCCGAGGAGCAGTATGCGAAAACGCTTGTCCGGTCGAACGTCCGCCTGCCCCAGGCCCGGCTCATCGAATCCGTGACCCTCGCCATCCGGCGCACGACGACCCCCGGCCCGGTCTGGCCGCCCCTCGCCGGCCCCGGTCAGACGGTCCTTAAAGAGACCACGAGTCGCGTCGTCCTCAGGATCGACAGCCCTCGCCGCCCGGCCCCCGGCTCCCTGATCGCGAACCCGGCCGATATGAGGGCGAACATGTATCTCGACACGGGCGACGAGCTCGTCCGGAAGATGGTCCTGGAGGTTGTGGGCTCCGAGAAGGACCCGTTCCGCCAAGCCGTCCTCCTCAAGAACGGGACGGCGGCCCGCATGACCTTCGACCTCGGGATCGCCTTTGCCCCGTCCTCCGAGGTCATCCGGAACCTCCGCGGCACGTGCGCTGAGTATGCCATCCTGCTGGCGACCCTGGCCAGGGCCGCGGGCATCCCGTCGCGCTATCTCATGGGTATCGCCTATCTCAACGGGATGTGGGGCGGCCACGCCTGGACCGAGATGCTTATCAACGGGACCTGGGTCCCGATGGACGCCGCGGTCAACGGCCCCGGGGCCGCCGATGCCGCCCGCTTCTACTTCGCCCAATCGTCCCTGGACGCCGGCCCGGGCGATAGCCTGGCCGCAGCCCAGCAGATGTTCGGCTCGATCGACATCGACGTCCTCGAATACCGGTTGAACGGCAGGACCGTGCGTGTCGATCCCGGCGCCCCGCTTTACCGGGTCGAAGGGGACCGCTACACGAACAGCGGCCTCGGCCTGAGCGTGCGCGCCCCCGCCGGGTTCTCCTTTGCGGATATGGACAAGGTCTGGCCGGACAAGACGCTCGTGGTCCTGAAGTCCTCCGACGGGCGCTCGGCCCGCATCCTTCAGGAAGGCGGGCCCCCCTTTAAGGACCCGGAGGCTTGGACGACGGCCCTGTTGGATTCCCTCGTCAAGGGCGGAAAGAGGACAGCGGCCGCGGTGCGGGGTTTCGACGCTTCGCGGGCGGACGCCGGGAACAAATCCGCGGCCGTTTTCCGGAACGGCGTGGACGTCTGGGTCGTCGTGGCCGAAGGCAAGGATTCCGTCGCCCTCTTGGACGAGGTACTGGGGACCCTCGCCGTCGAGCGGTACGATGGCCCGATAGCCAAAGAATAGCCGAGGATAAGAGGCCCGGGTTTCACCCCGGATCAGGCACCTGGCCCGAAGCAGGGGTGAGGAGGACTGCCCCGTAAACCCCAGTATTGTCGTACCGGAGACACTCCCGACTTGTCTAGAGCTTAATCCCCCGTCCCCCTTGGAATTCAAGGGGCGAGCCGTCAGTGTCTCCGGTAGTGGATGGGAAGGGGGCCTGCCATCAAGGCCGATCGGCCTTGACGACAGGTCCCCGAATAGGGTCTGGGGTCGAGGCGCTACTTCGTTTTCTTCGCCTCGAATATGCCGTTGGGCTGAATGAGTTCCATCGCGGTCACGGCGCCGTCGGGCCCTTCGATGAACCGGACGGTGACGATCCGGGCATCCTTCAGGACGAACTCGCCGCCGAGATCCGGCACGAGCTCGGTCGCCGGCTGTCCGGCGGCGGACATGGCCAGGACGTTCCCCTTGAGATCGATGGTGACGACCTGGCCCATCAACTCATAGGATCCGAGGAACTTCTTCAGGTATCCGGGATCGGAGAGCCGGGCCTCGGGCTTCTTCTTGAAGACGATCTCGTCGACCGACGCGTCGAAGATGCCGGTGAGCGCGGCGACCCGCCCGTTGAGATCGGTACGGAACATCAGCTTGAAGTCCGTGAAGGTCGGGTCGTCGGCCTTGAGGCCGTTGAACGTCTCGTAATGCCAATGTTCCAGGGGGGTGAGGATACCGTTGTACGTGAAGGCGAGCCGGTTCCCGGCGAACTCGACCTTGAGGTCCCCGTATCCGGGGTTGGTGTAATCGCCGGCGTAGTCCGCCAGCGCGTGGGCGGGTTTCGTGCCCTGTACCCGGCGGGTCCCCTTCTTTTCCTCGGCCTTCTTCTGGGCCTCTTCGCCCTCGGCGATCTTCTTGGCGGTCTCGCCGATCCAATCCTTGGCCGCGACTCCGAGAATGCGGTCGGCCGCCGTGCGGACGAGGAGCTCCGGCAGGGCGCTCCCGTTCATGTTCGAAAGGACCACGAACGCCAGTCCGTCGTCCGGCAGGAAGCTGACCTGGGCCGTAAAGCCGTCGATATTGCCGCCGTGGTGGAAGCGGCGATGGCCCCGGTAGACGTCGGTGAACCAGCCCATGCCGTAGGACGGGGCCAGGATCTCGGGCGTGGTGGAGTCGCCCCCCATCGCGACGTGCGGGGCGTGCATATCGGCCACCGTGGCCGCGTTGACGAGCTGGGTCCCCCCGAACTTGCCGTTATTGAGATGGACCATGGCCCAATGCGCCATCTCGTTGACGGAGGCGTTGATGGCGCCGGCGGGCCCGATGATCGAGATGTCCCGGAAGGGGAGCTTCTTGAAGCCCTTCTCTTCGAAGCCGTAGGGGAAGGCGAAATCGGCGTCCTTCTGCGATTCGAGGACCGAGAAATTCGCCCGCTTCATGCCCAGCGGCTCGAAGACGAGGGAGCGGACGGCGTCCTCCCACTTCTGTCCCGTCAGCTGCTCGACCAGGTAGCCTGCGGTCAGGTACATAAGGTTGTTGTATTGCCACTTCTCGCGGAGGTCGGCCGAGGGCTGGAGATACGGCAGGCGCTTGACGAGCTCCTCGCGGGTGACCTTCTGGTTGTTGTACCAGGAGAGGTCGTGACGGGGAAGGCCTGAGACGTGCATGACGAGGTCCCGGACGGTCAGGCGCTCTCCGGCGCTCTTGTCGTACAGCTGGAACCAGGGGATATAGTTGCGGACCGGCTTGTCCCAATCGACCTTGCCCTGGTCGACGAGCTTGCCCAGGGCGAAGACCGTGAAGGCCTTGGAGGAGGAGCCGATGGCGAAGATGGTATCCGGCGTGACCGGGAGCTTCTTCTCGACGTCCTTGAATCCGAATCCCCGGGCATAGACGACCTTGTCGTCCTTGATGACGACCATGCCGACGCCGGGGACCTTGAGGGCCTTGAGCCCTTCTTCGGCGACCTTGTCGAAGCCTTCCAGGGCCGCGGCGACCTTGGCCGCCGGATCGAGCGCTTCCTTCTCCACGGAGAAGGGGAAATTCTGCCCGCCCTGGGCCATCTGGCCGGAGATCTTGAGGCCGTCCGCGGAGAGCTCTCCGGAGAACGTCGGGGCCCCGGGGACGTCCTTGATGGCAAAGGTAACCTCCGTGCCATCGACGGCGATGTCCCCGAGCGGCAGGTTCCGGGCGTTCTGGGCGGGAATGGTGATGTCCCCGGTCCAGACGCCTCCGGCGAACGCGAAGTCGAGGTCGAAGTCGAGCTTCGTCCCCTGAACCTCCATGGCGCCCGCCCAATGTCCGGCGAGCGGCGGCTGATCGGCAGCCCTGAGTCCGGCCGCCGACACGGCGGCCCAAACGACCAGCGCGACGATGAACGGCGCGGCAAAGGAACGGATCTTTTTCATGAAACCTCCTCAGGCCAAGATCGGGCCCGGGCGCGGCCCTATTCCGCGACTCGGACCTTCTGTAATATAGTTACGGAAGATGGCGCAAATGGTTTATCGAGGGGCGCCCGGCACGGCATCCAAATAGAGCGCCGCCGCCCCGAGGATGGCGATGTTCTCGATCGCCGAGACCTCGACCTTGATCTTCCGGACGGTGATGCCGTAGACGAAATCCTGCATGGCCCGCCACATCGCCTCTCTGAAGAAATCGTAGGACCGGCTGACGGAGCCTCCGAGGATGACGATCTCCGGGTCGGCGGCGTAGAGGATGGCCTTCATGGCCTGGCCGAGGTGGATCCCGAACTCGGCGAACATGGCGAGCGCTTCGGCGTCTCCCTTCCGGGCGCGCTCCGCGGCCGCTTTGCCCGTCGTGCCGTGGATGTGCTGGAAGAACTGGCCGCACGCGTAATATTCGTAGTTATGCTCCAGATAGGCGATCATGCCGAACTCGCCGGCCCCGCAGTTGGCCCCGGAGAACAGCCGCCCGTTGGCGATGATGCCGGCTCCGAGGCCCGTTCCGAGGATGAGGCCGACGACGTTGTCGTAAGGCTTCCCCTTGCCGAAATATTTCTCGGCCGCGGCGAAGCAGTTGGCGTCGTTGTTGATGTAGCAGGGGAGGCCGTACTTCCGTTCGAGGATGGCCTTGAGGGGGACGGCCTTCCAGGACGGAATGTTCTGGACGTCATAGACGATCCCTTCCTTGAGGTCGACGATGCTGGGCACCCCGACGCCGAGGCCGTCCAGGCCTTTTCCGACGAGGGGATCGATGACCTTATAGAGGTCCTCGAGGACCTCCTCCTCCGTGCCGTCGCCCCGGATGGCCGCCGTTTCGACCCGGACGAGCCGTTCGTTTTCGACGAGCCCCCCCCGGACGTTGGTCCCGCCGAGGTCGACGCCGATGATGGACACGGTTCGTGCCTCAGTTCCCGCCTGGTGTCCTGGCCTCGGCCAGCTTCCTTCTTTTGGTGAAGATGGTCTCGTTGGCGACGAGCGGCCTGGCCCAGATGCCGATGCTCAGGATATAGCCCAGGGTCAGGTAGAGGAGGAACATCCCCTGCCGGAGGCCGAACGCGTCCCCGAGGGCCCCAATGATCGGCGGCACGAGCGCCCCGCCGATGATGCCCGTGCAGAGGATGCCGGAAAAGGAGCCATGGTGGCTCGAGACGGAGTTCAGGGCGAGCGAGAAGATGATGGGCCACATGACCGAGGCCGCGAAGCCCATGAGCGGGAACATGATCAGGGCCAGGCGCCCCGGCCCGAAGAAGGCCAGGGTCAGGAAGACGAGCGCCGCGACGGCGAACCCGACGAGAACCTTCCGGCTGTCGAAGAGCTTGAGGAGAACGAGGCCGAGGATGCCGCCGAGGGTCATCAGGAGCCAGAACAGGGCGACACGCCCGGCGCCGACCGTCTGGGGATCGTAGCCGTGGTAGATATTGAGGAACTTGGAGATCCAGAACGATACCCCCTGCTCGGTCCCGACGTAGGCGAAGATGCCCAGGAAGTAGAGCAGGACGACCTTGTTCTTGAAGAGCTCCTTGTGGGTGGCCCAGGCGCCTGCCCGCTCCTCCTCTTTCTTCACGACGGGAGGGAACCTGACGACGGCCATCACGGCGACCATGGCGAGGAGGATGACGGCAAAGATCCAGTAGACGGAGAGCCAATGGAGGTTGGCCGGGACGAGCTTCGTCATCAAGCCGATGAGCGGCTTGGCCTCGCTTCCGGGCTGACCGAGGTTGCGGACGAAATAAGAATAGATGAACGGGCTGAGGAAAGAGGCGCCGCCGAAGATGAGCTGGGCCATGACGGAATTGAAGGCGTAATGCTCCTCGCCGCCCGAGACGCGGAGGAGAGGGTTGATGGCGACCTGGAGGGCGGCCATGCCCGCCCCGATCAGGAAGAGCGAGAGCAGGAAGATGGGGTAGCTTGGGACGATAGAGATGAGCATGGCCCCCGCGAACGACAGGGCGAAGGCGGCGACCATGACCGGCTTCTCCCGGAACTTCTCGACGAGCATGCCGGACGGGATGGACATGACGCCGTAGGCGATGAAGAAGGCGAAGGGGAGAAGGCCGACGAGCGCCAGGCTGAGGCCGAAGCTCTGGCCCACGTCCGGATTGATGGCGCCGATGACATTGGTCACCAGCGAGATGACGAAGAAGGTCAGAAAGATCAGGGCGACCATCGCATAGCTTCTTTTCGGGGCGTCGGTCATCGTTCCCTCCTCCGTTTCCGAACCGTATTCCCGACTAGTATAGGCCATTCGGGGATGCAAGGAAAGCCCGCGGGGACGGCCTTGACGCCCCGCCGGCGCCTGATACAATGAGGCGGACGGAGCCGCGAAGAGCATGAAGAAGACCGGGGAGCGCATGGTCCGGACCGGATGTCCGTCCCACAACTGCGGCGGCCGGTGCCTGCTCCGTGTTTTCGTCGAGGACGGCGTCATCACCCGCATCGAAGGCGACGACCGCCCCGGCGACACGCCCGCCGACCTCCAGCTCAGGGCCTGCGTCCGGGGCCGGGCCTACCGGCACCGCCAATATCATCGCGACCGCCTGAGGTATCCCATGAAACGCGTCGGCCCGAGAGGGGAGGGGCGATTCGAGCGCATATCGTGGGACGAAGCCTCCGGGCGCGTCGCCGCGGAGATCGTCAGGGTCAAGGAACGGTACGGCAACGCCGCGATGTTCGTGCCCTACGGCACGGGAGGGTACAGCCAGTTGACCGGGCGCCCGACCGCCGAGAGGCTCCTCAACGGCGTGGGGGGGTCCCTCGGACTCTACAACAGCTATTCCTGGGCCTGCATCTCGGCGGCGACGCCGACCGTCTACGGCACGGCGATCACCGGCAATCAGCGGCAGGATTGGCTCAACACGAAATATTTCCTGATGTGGGGCTGGAATCCGGCCGAGATGCGCGACGGGACGAACAGCGAGTACTTCGTCCGGCTGGCCCGGGAGCGCGGCGCCCGGACCGTGTGCATCGACCCGCGCATGACTCCGAGCGCGGTATCCCTCGCCGACGAGTGGGTGCCCATCCGGCCGGGAACGGACACGGCCATGATGTCCGCCATGGCCCACGTCATGATATCCGAAGGCCTTATCGACCGGGAATTCGTCCGGACCCACTGCGTCGGATTCGACGCGAGCGGGATGCCTCCGGGCTGTGAGGCCGACGAGAGCTATACGGACTACATCCTGGGGACGCGAGACGGCGTCGCCAAGACGCCGGAGTGGGCCGAGCCGATCACCGGCGTTCCGAGGGCGACGATCGCCCGCATCGCCCGCGAGTACGCGACGGCCAAGCCGGCCGTCCTCTACCAGGGCTACGGGATGCAGAGGCGGGCCTATGGCGAGCAGGTGGTCCGGGCCGGCTGCGTCCTGGCGGCGATCACCGGCAACGTCGGCATCCCCGGCGGATGGGCGGGCGGCATCGCCCTCCAGGCGCCCGACGGCGGGCCCTTCTGGATCGTTTTCCCCTCGGGCGACAATCCCGTCAAAGCCGCCATCCCGAGCTTCCTCTGGACGGAGGCCGTCATCCGGGGAAAGGGGATGGGCCCCGAAGACGGCGTCATCGGCGTCGATCGGCTCGATTCGGACATCAAGCTCATCTGGGCCGTGGCCAGCAACTGCCTCGTCAACCAGCACGCCAACATCAACCGGACGGTGCCGCTCCTCGCGGACGAGACGCGCGTCGAGTGCCTCATCGTCCAGGACAATTTCCTGACGCCGACAGGCCGGTTCGCCGATATCCTCCTTCCGGCCTGCACCCAGTTCGAGACCTGGGGCCTTGCGGACGGCTGGAAGTACGGGGACGAGGTCATCCTGATGCCGAAGGTCGTCGAGCCCTTGGGCGAATCGATGAGCGACTACGCTATCTGCGCCGCGATCGCCGAAAAGCTGGGCGTCCGCGAAGCCTACACCGAGGGCCGCGACGAGCGGGGCTGGGTCGCCTGGGCGCTCGACCGCTACCGGCGGACGCGGTTCCCGGGCCTGCCGTCGCTCGACGAGCTGGAGGCCTCGAACGCCGGCGTGTATTCGGTCCCGGTGACGAGGCCCGCCGTGGCCTTCGAGGATTTCCGGAGGGACCCGGGGGGCCATCCGCTCCCGACCCCGTCCGGGAAGATCGAGATCTTCTCGAAGCGGCTCCGCGACCTCGGCAAGCCCGACGTCATCCCTGCGGTCCCGAAATATATCCCCGAATGGGAGAGCCCGTTCGGCCCCGAAGCGGCGACGTATCCTCTCCAGGCCGTCGGCCCCCACGTCCTCGCCCGGGTCCATTCGACCCACGACAACGTCGACTGGCTCAAGGAAGCCTTCCCGCAGAGGGTCTTCATCCATCCCGCGGATGCGTCGGCCCGCGGCCTCAAGGACGGCGATCCTGTCCGCGTCTTCAACGACCGGGGCGCCACCGTCCTGCCGTGCCGCGTGACGAACCGGATCATGCCCGGGGTCCTGGCCATTCCCCAGGGCTCCTGGTGGGAGCCGGACGCGGACGGAGTCGATCGGCACGGCTCCATCAACGTGCTAACCTCGGAGCGCTGGACGCCGTTCGCTTTCGGCAACGCCCAGCATACGATCATGGTCCAGGCGGAAAAGGAAAAGGGCGGGAGACGATGATCGCTCGCGACCGGCTCGCCTTCTCCTTCGACTCGGGCTCCTGCTCGGGCTGTAAAGCCTGCCAGATGGCGTGCAAGGACAAGAACGACCTCGGGCCCGGGACGCTTTGGCGGAAGGTCTACGAGATCGCCGGCGGTTCCTGGCGGAACGAGGGCGGCCTCTGGGTGCCGGAAGTCCATGCCTATAACCTTTCCCTGGCCTGCAACCATTGCGAGGATCCCGCCTGCTTGAAGGCCTGCCCGACGCGGGCCATCGCCCGCCGGGACGACGGGATTGTCATCCTGGACGGCCGGAAATGCGTCGGCTGTCGCTATTGCGAATGGTCCTGCCCCTACGGCGCTCCGCGCTACGACGCCCGGCGCGGGATCATGACCAAGTGCGATCTCTGCGCGGACCTCGTCGACGCGGGAGGGCGTCCGTCCTGCGTCGCGGCCTGCCCGATGCGGGCGCTCGATTTCGGCCCGCTCGAGGAGCTTCGGGCGAAGTCCGGCGGGACCGACTCGGTATTCCCCCTTCCGGCCGCGTCGACGACGAGGCCCTCGCTTCTCATCCGCCCGCATCGGAGCGCGGCCCGGGCGGGGGAGGGGCGGTCCGGTGTCGCCAATGCCGAGGAGACCTGAAATGGCAAGGCGCGAATGGCCCCTGATCGGATTCACGCTTCTGGCCCAGACCGGCGTGGGGTTCTTCGTCATGTTCACCCTGCCCTTCGTCCTGGCCGGGGACTCGCGGTCCGCCCGACCCGCTGTCCTGCGGTCCCTGGCGCTCGCGCTGGCCCTCCTTGCGACGGCCGCGGTGCTCTCCTTTTTTCACTTGGGGAGACCCGTGAACGCCTGGCGGACGCTGGGAAATCTCGGAGATTCCTGGCTGAGCCGGGAGATCTTCTTTCTGCTCCTGACGACGGGGCTCCTGGCGGGGATCTTCGTTCTGGTGTGGGCGCGGGGCGGGAGCCGGATGTTCGTTGCCGGGGTCGTCGTTGCCGCCGCTCTCTCGGGCGCGGCCCTCATCCTGAGCATGGCGAACATATACAGGCTCGAGGCCGTGCCCTCATGGAATAACGCCATGACCGTGTTTTCCTTCTTTATGACGGCGGCCCTCGTGGGAACGCTCGGGGCTTCCGCGGCCCCGGCCGTCGGGATCCTGAATCCCGGAGAGGGCCCGCATCCTCTCGTCGGGGGGCTGGCCCTGGCCGCTTTCGCCCTCGCCGTCGTGGACTTTGCGTCGGTATTCCTATTCGACCCGAATTTAGGGACTGCGGAAGCCACCGGGGCTAGAACAGCTGGCACCGTGCCCTCGGCCGGATATCGCGGGATCTTCCTGATCAGGCTGGCTCTGCTCTTTATCGCGGGCCTAGGCGCTGCCGCGATCTTGCTTCGTGGCGGGTTGGGAATCGCCGATCCCTTTGCGCGGGGGGCGATCGTCTTGGCGCTTATCGCCGGCCTGGCTTCCGAGGGGCTGGGGCGGGTCCTGTTCTACGCCCTTTTCCGGAAGGACGGCCTGTGACCGGGCCTGCCGGAAGCGAGCTGATATAGGCCTCGTAATCCTCGGGAGTGTTGAGGTTGCGGAGCCGGTTCCGCTTTCCCATCTTTACTTTGAAGGTTCGGGACGCCTCGATCAGAGGGAGGAGGGAATATTCCCCTGCCCGGATGGAGCCCTCGATCAGAGGGACGAGCCCTTTCGCATAAACGGCGAAGAGAGGCTCCAGGAGCCCTTCCGGCGTGACGGGAACGGCGATGTCATGACCTTCGGCCCTTCGGACGAGAGACCGGAGGAGCTTCGAGTCGACTTCGGGGATGTCGCAGGCGAGGACGGCGCACGTTTCGTTGCGGGCGGCCTTCAGCCCAGCAAGGATCCCCGCGATGGGGCCGAGGCCGGCGATGCCGTCCACGACGGTCCGGCGCCCCGGAAAAGCCGCCGCCTGGGCGCGCGATACGGAGATCAGGACCTCGTCGAACAGGTCGTCGACCTGGGCCAGGACCCTTTCGACGAGAGTCCCGCCGGGAAGCGGCAGCCGGGCTTTGTCGGTCCGCATGCGCAGGCTTCTGCCGCCCGCCAGGACGATCAGGGAGACCGGACGTCCGCCGCATGTCATTTTACTCATGGCGCTACGATACCAAAATTATCGGGGCCTTGGTATTGCAGCGCCGAATTTGTTATCTTACGGATATGGAACGGCGAAAGGGCTTTGCGGAAGCCGTCTCCGATCTCTACCCCGGGCTCGTCGAAAGGGCGCGGGATATCATCAACGCGGCCGAGAAGGAATACGATGGAGATCGGACCGGGAGGGAAGGGGGATTCCTCTGGGAACATACGGTTCATGTCGCATCGCTTGCCCACGACCTCGCTCTAACCGAAGGCCTGGACCCCGTCCTTCCGGCCGTCACGGCGCTCTTCCATGACGCGGGTAAGTTCCGCGGCGGGGAATACCACAAAGGCGACAAGCCCGAGGAGGAGGGCGCGGCCGCCCTGGCCGCGGCGTCCCTCGAGGCGTCGGAAGCGCGCGCGTCCGTCGTCGCCAGGGTCGGCAAAGCCCTGCGGGCGCTCTATGATGAAAAGGCCCGCCGGGATCCCATCGCGGATCTCGTTCATGACGCCGATTTCCTGTGCAAGTTCGGCTACCTCGGCGTCGCCGCGTTCTTCCTGAAGTCCGCGCTCCGGGGAAAGAACCTCATGACCGCCGTCATGAGCTCCCTGAGCAAAGAGCTCACCTACGCGGAGGCCCTCCCCCGTAACATGAGGACGGCGGCCGGGCGGAACGCGGCCATCAAGAGATCCAGGGAAAGTCTCCGGTTCTTCCGGGGCCTGCTCAAAGAGCTCGAGGAGACGCGGGGGACGCGCTTCAAAGTCCGCAAGGCAGCCGTCGCGGTGCCGGGCGGGAAGGGAAGGCCCGGCGGGACCGTCGATATTCTTCTCGTCGTGCCGGCCTTTTGCGATGCCTGCGGGAAGCCTTGGCGCTATGACTTGTCCGTCGTTCCGGGCATCAAATGCCGGACCCTCGAAGCGCGTCTCCGATGCGCCGGCTGCCGCGACGCCTACACGATTTCCTTCTGTCTGCCTGAAATAAGCCGGCGAGACGAGCGAGACGGGCGAGGCAGGCTGGATAGGCGATAAACGCGAGGAGAGCGGGACACGCCTGTAGCCGCGGGCTTCAGGCTTTGCAGTAGCCGAAGGCTATAGCCCGCGTCTTCTTCCCCCGCGATCCTATTCCACCGACGCACCCTGAAGGGTGCGGCTGCATCCCGCGCCTATTCGCGCGCTCCGTCTTCCTCGTCGTACCCGTTGCGCTTCTTGTCCTTGCCGTTTATCGGATTGGCATCCAGGGCCCACATGCCCCGGCCGTGCGTGGCGATGACGACGACGTTGTCCCGGGGATGGACAACGAGGTCGTGGACGTAAACGGTCGGCAGGCCGCTCCCGAGCGCCTCCCAGGACTTCCCCCTGTCCATCGTCACGAATACGCCGCCGTCGGTCCCGACATAGACGATGTTCTCATCCACGGGGTCCTCGCGGACGACATTGACGGGCCCGAACGGGATCCCCTTCGAGATGTCGGTCCAGGTCTTTCCGTAGTCCTGCGACCTCCAGACGTAGGGCGTGAAGTCGTCGTCGCGCTTGCCGTTCTGGGTCAGATAGACGGTCCCCATCTCATGGGCAGAGGCGACGACGCGGCTGATCCACTTTCCGGGCGCGAGACCGGCCGTGATCTCCTTCCAGGATTGCGCCGTCACGGCTCATCCAGGCCCGGCCGTCGTCGGTACCCGCGTAGACGAGGCCGTACTTGAGGGGGGATTCCGAGAGGGCGAAAAGCGTGTGGAAGGGAATGTCCCCGGCCTCGTCCGGCGTGAAGGCCGTCAGGTCGGGGCTGAGCCGCTCCCATGTATCGCCTCGGTCCAGGGACCGGAAAACGAATTGCATGCCGTGGTAGAGGATATTGGGATTGTGCGGGGAGAGGATGAAGGGCGCCAGCCATTGGCCCCTCAGCCGCGGCTCGTTCTCGAAGGGGGGCGGCAGAAGATCCTTGCTCGTCTCGTACCAGTTCCCTGCCTTTCGCAGGTCGGTCCGCGAGATCGTTCCGTAGAAGCCCGCCGAGTAGACGATGTCCGTGTCCGTCGGGTCGATGGCGTGGTTCGAGCCCTCGCCCCCGGGCGCCTCTTCGAAGTCGGCGACGGGGATCTTGTCCCGGCCCTTGGACAGGTCGACGACGCCGCGGAAGCTCCCGTGGTCCTGCATGGATCCGTAGACGCGGAAAGGCGTCGCCATATCGGCGTTGATGTTGAAGAACTGGCAGACGGGGATCTCGTTCTTGAAATAGCGCCAGTTCGCCCCCCTGTCATAGGTGACGGCCAACCCCTGGTCGAAACCCTTGATCATGTAATTCGTGTTGTCGGGGTCGATCCATAGGGCGTGGTGGTCGACGCCGGGCCCCAGGACCCGCCGGAAGGTCTTTCCGCCGTCGTTCGACACGTTGAGCATCAGGCCCATGGTGTATACGGTGTTCGGGTCCACGGGGTCGACCCGGACCTGGCCGAAGACCCAGCCGTAGGTGTTCGAATGGCGCTCCATGAGCTTCTTCTGTGCGTCCGTCTGCCCGCTCGTCTTCCGCCAGGTCTCGCCCCGGTCGTCCGAACGATAAACGGTCGCTCCCTTGATGATGCCGCTCGAAGGCAGGCCATAGACGTTCGTCCGCTCGGAAGCCGAAGGCTCCCGGGCGATCTCGTAGTTATCGACGAAAGCGTAGAGGACCTCGGGCTTCGCGAGGCAGAGGTCGATGCCGATCCGGCCGCGGTACCTCGCCTCGGGCAGGCCGGCGTTGATGGGCTTCCAGGTCTCGCCGCCGTCGGTCGTCTTGAACAGGCCGCTCCCCGAGGTCTCGGCGGAGTTTCGGGGATCGTTCCATTTCCTGCGGACCCTCTGCCAGAACGAGGCGTAAAGGGTTTCCGGCGCCGAGGGGTCCATGACCAGGTCGATGGCCCCCGATCTCTCGTCGACGAAGAGGACCTTGTTCCAGGTCTTTCCGCCGTCGGTCGTCTTGTAGACGCCGCGGTCGGGATTATCCGTCCATTCATGGCCGGATGCCGCGACATAGACGACGTCGGGGTCCTTCGGGTGGATCACGATGCGCGGGATGGTGTAGGTATTCTCCAGCCCGCAGGCGTTCCACGTCTTTCCCCCGTCGAGGGACTTATAGACCCCGATGCCCGCCTGGGAGCTCCGGAAGATATTGGCCTCTCCGGTCCCGGCCCAGACGATCCGGGGATCCGACGGGGCCACCGCGATATCGCCGAAAGCGGCCGAGGGCGCTCTTTCGAATACGGGCGCCCAGGTCGTCCCTTCGTTCTCGGTCTTCCAGAGCCCGCCCGATGCCGAGGCGGCATAGACGGTGTAGTTCCTTCCCTTGGGGGCGACCACAGCGACGTCCGTCATCCTCCCGCTCACGTTCTTCGGGCCGATCCATTGCCATTTCAGGTCCTTGAGCTTCGAGGCCTGAAGCATCTTTCCGTAGAGATCGAAGCCTTCGATACGCAGGCGCGGATCGGTGGACCGGACGAGCCGGGGTTTGGCGGCCTGCTGGGCGGCGCCGGCCAGGCCCAGGACCGCGACGAACGACAGGATCGAGAACGCGCGCAGGGCGCGGAATACGGGACGTCTCATGGATGCCTCCTTCTCATGGCCGAAAACACAGTTTATGACGCTCGGACGGCCGATGCAAGGTCATGGTATAATGCAAATTCATGAAGATCCGAAAGGCCGGTCCGGAGGATCGCGGCCGCGTCGCCGCGTTCGCCGGAAAGCACGGAATGGATTACCCCGGGATGGAGAAGGACGAATTCCTCCTGGCGGAAAACGACGGGCGCCTCGCGGGCATCGTCGCCCTCAATAAGCACGCCGACTGCCTGGAGCTCTGCTCCCTCTGCGTCGACGAAGCCGGCCGGGGGACGGGGGTCGGACGGCTCCTCGTCGAGGAGCTCGTCCGGCTGGCCGACGGCCCCGTCCATCTGGCCACGGTCATCCCCGCATTCTTCGAGAAGTGCGGGTTCGCGCGGACGAGGATCGTCCCTCGAGGCATGAAGAAGGACGCCGCCTGGTGCGAGGGATGCGACAAGAGCCTCTGCACCATAATGATTCGGGAGGCCCGGTGATCCCTCCGCTCTTCCCTGAGCTCAAGCCGGTCGGCCTCGAGGACGGCCCGCTCATCCGGGACTTCTTCTCCCGATTCCCGTCGGAAGCCTGCGAGATGACCTTCGCCAACATCTATATCTGGCGGGAATGCGAGCGGCCTAAGTACGCCGTTCACAACGGCAACCTGTGCGTTCTCTGCGCGCCGCAGGGAGAACCGCCGTATTTTCTCCAACCCGTCGGGGAAACCGACCCCGCGGGGACCGTCGAGGCGTGCCTGGAGCTCAATCCCCGCCTGTCCCGCGTCCCCGAGGCGTTCGCCCTCCGCTACGGCTCTTCCCATAAGAGAGAACCCGACCCGGACAACTTCGACTACGTTTATGCCTCCGAGGATCTGGTCGAGCTGAAGGGGAAGAAGTACGACGGCAAGCGCAACCAGATCCGGAAATTCGAACGGACCAACGCCTGGCGCTACCGGAAGATCGGCCCCGACTCGATCGACACCTGCCGCGCCCTCCTGGAGGAGTGGTTCAACGGCAAGGTCCTCCTGGACGCGAACATCGGGGCCGAAAAGACGGCCATCCTCGCCGCGCTGAACGAGCTCCCGGAGCTTCATCTCACCGGAGGCGCCATCGAGGTCGGGGGGAAGGTCCAGGCGTTCTCGATCGGCGAGCCGCTCACCCGGGATACCGCCGTCATCCATATCGAGATCGCGAACCCCGCGTTCCCCGGCCTGGCCCAGCTCATCAACAGGGAGTTCGTCCGGAACGAATGGTCCGGGTTCGCCTTCATCAACCGGGAGCAGGACGTAGGGCACCCCGGCCTCCGCAGGGCCAAGGAATCCTACCAGCCGCACCACACGGTGAAGAAATTCACCATCACCCGCTAGGCCTTCCGGCATCCGGCAAGCGATCAGGCATCTCGGACGTGTTTAGGCGATTTGATTTCCCCCCTTTGAAAAGGGGGGGTGCGGGGCAGGAATTTCCCCCTTTGTAAAAGGGGGGTTGGGGGGATTTATGCGGGGGATCGCCTGCGCCCTGGGTCATATTCTCGGGCTTGAGGACCTCTTCGAGGCGCTCTTTCGTCATCAGCCCCTTTTTCCAGGACGAGCCCGTAGACGTCGCAGTCCGTTTCCAGGGCCTCCCGGGCGAGGTCCGAGCAGGCCTCGTAACCGAGCTCGGGGACCAGGGCGGTCACGAGGCCGATGCTGTGCTCGACCATCTCGCGGCAGCGGCCGGCGTTGGCCGTGATGCCGTCCACGCACCGGTGCTTGAGGGTGGCCATGCCGTTCTTGAGCATCTCGATGGACTCGAAGAGGCTCTGGGCGATGATGGGCTCGAAGACGTTGAGCTGGAGCTGGCCGGCCTCGGCGGCGAGCGTGACGACCAGGTCGTTCCCGACGACCTTGAACGCGATCTGGTTGACGACCTCCGGGATGACCGGATTGACCTTTCCCGGCATGATGGAGGACCCCGGCTGCATCTTCGGCAGGTTGATCTCGTGGAGCCCGGCCCGGGGCCCCGAGCTGAGGAGCCTCAGGTCGTTCGCGATCTTCGACAGCTTCACGGCCAGCCGCTTGACGGCCGAGGCGAACATCACGTAGGCGCCCGTGTCCTGGCTCGCCTCGACGAGATTGGCCGCCAGCTTCAGGGGCAGGCCGGTGATCTCCCCCAGCTCGGCGACGGCCAGCTCGGCGTATCCGGGCTCGGCGCAGATGCCGGTCCCGATGGCCGTCCCGCCGAGGTTGATCTCGAGGAAGAGGCGCGGCGTTCTCGTCGAGCCGGTCCACCTCCTCGCCGAGGGTGACGGCGTAGGCCTCGAACTCCTGGCCGAGGGTCATGGGGACGGCGTCCTGGAGCTGGGTCCGGCCCATCTTGATGATCCCGGCGAACTCCTCGCCCTTGGCCCGGAACGACGCGATGAGCTGTTCCAGGACCGAGACGAGCTTCCGCACGCTGTAGATGAGCGCGATGCGGAGGGCGGTCGGGTATACGTCGTTGGTCGATTGCGACAGGTTGACGTGGTTGTTGGGGTGACAGTGGGCGTAATCGCCCTTGGCGAAGCCCATGAGCTCGAGGGCGCGGTTGGCGATGACCTCGTTGGCGTTCATGTTCGTCGAGGTTCCGGCCCCGCCCTGGACCATGTCCACCACGAAGTGCGTGTGCCACTTGCCGTCGATGATCTCTCCGCAGGCCCGGACGATGGCGGCGGCGACGTCGGCCGGGAGGAGGCCGAGCGCCCGGTTGGCCCGGGCGGCGGCCATCTTGACCTGGGCCAGGGCGACGACGAGATCGGGGAAGTGGCTGATATCCACGCCGCTGATGGGGAAGTTCTCCGTGGCCCGGAGCGTCTGGATGCCGTAGTAGAACTCGAACGGCACCTCCCGCTCCCCGAGGAGGTCGTGCTCGGTCCGTGTTCGGCCGGAGATGTATTGCGCCGCCGCATCCACGACCTGGTTCGTCGTCTGGCGCATCCGCCGGGAGATGACCCGGGCGACTCGGGATAGGACCTTGACGACGAGGTCGGCGTCGGCCCGCATGAGCTCATGGACGGCTTCCCGGGAGACGGTGAGGACGACGGTATCGCCCACGGCCCGGGCGGAGGTGGCGTGCGGGTAATCGTCCATCAGGGCGCCCTCGCCGAGGAAGTCGTATTTCCCGAAAAAGGCCAACCGCTTCTCTTCGCCGAGAGGGCTTTTCTTGAACAGCTCGACCTTCCCGTCGAAGATCATGAAGAGGCGCTGGCGGGGCTGGTTCTGTTCGAAGAGGAGAGCGCCCGCCGGGTACGATTCGACCCGCGTCTTCGAGACGAGCAGGGCCCGCTCGGCTGCGTCCAGGTCCTCGAACAGCTCGATGCCCTTCAGGAACTCGCCGATCTCTTTATCGTTCATCTCGTTCTCCGTCCCGTCATTGTATCGGGAATCACCGGATATTGCCAAACCCCCTTCCTCTTTCCCGGCAGGCTCTACCGCAATGCCTGCGTGGGCTGGTTTAAGAGCCCGGACGGGACGGCCTCGCTCCCGGTCGGAGGGCTCGGAGGCCGCCCCTTGACCCCAGACCCGGGAACCTCTTCGGGTTCCCCCATCGCAAGAGCGATGGGCCCCCCTCCCAACTGGGGTTTACGGGGCGGCGCTCCTCGCCCTATTTTGAAGGTTGGCCCTCGATCGCGTCCCTTGGGGGCGTCACCGGCACAACGTCCGCTCAGTCCCGTCCCCTCCTCTATCGGCGACACGGACCTATTCCGGGGCCCCCTCCGTTTTAAGGAGGGGGTAGGGGGAGACAAGAACTAATGACAGAATCTTGGGCGTGTCGCCGTTTCTAGTCCTCAGCCCACGGACTTTCGCCCTGAACGATAGATCGCCGTGCGAGGGACGGAAGGGATATCCTGACGGAAGCCCTCTGGAGGTCCGAACGGGCACGGTTCCCCGTACCGACAGGTCGGGGAGAGAGAGGACCGGAAGGGGAGCGGAAATGACTCGCCGGGGCATTTCCGCGTCTTCCGGAGGGATGTCCCTGAGTCCTGAGCCGGCGATCCCCACCGCACGGCGTCAGGATCTGTGATTACAGGGGCAAAGCCCCTTAAGAAGCCCTCCTGGCCATCACGGCCAGTGGACCTTTTTTTGGCCAGACGACCGGAAGCCCTTAGGCCATAAGGGAGCAGATGGCCGCCACGTTCACCATGTCGTCGGGCGAACAGCCGCGCGAGAGGTCGCAGTATGGCTTGTTCAGGCCCTGGACGATGGGCCCGACGGCCTCGGCCCCAGCCAGGCGCTCGGTGAGCTTGTAGCCGATGTTGCCGGCGTCGAGGTCGGGGAAGACGAGGACGTTGGCCTTCCCGGCGACGAGACTGCCCTTGAACTTCCGCTCGCCGATGGCGGGGACGAGGGCTGCGTCGGCCTGCATCTCGCCGTCGAGGAGGAGCGCGGGGGCCTTCTCCTTGGCGATCTTCACGGCGCTGACGACCTTGTCCACGTCGGCGTGGGCGGCCGAGCCCTTCGTGGAGAACGAGAGCATGGCGACGCGGGGCTGCTCGCCGGTCACGGCCTGGAAGTTCTTGGCCGAGGTGATGGCGATATCCGCGAGCTGGGCGTCGGTCGGATTGGGGACGACGGCGCAGTCGGCGAAGCAGAGCAGGCGGTCGGGGAGGACCATGACGAAGTAGCTCGAGACCGTGGAGATGCCCGGGGCCGTCCCGACGGTGTGGATGGCCGCGCGGATGACGTCGCCGGTCGAGGAGAGGTTCCCGCCGACGACGGCGCCGACCTTGCCCGTGGTGAGCATCAACCCGGCGAAGTAGAGGGGCGTCTTCGCGGCCTCGACGGCCTGTTCCATGGTCCAGCCCTTGGCCTTCCGCTTATCGTAGAGAAGGGCGACGAGCTCGTCCTTCCAGGGCGAGGCCGCGGGGTCGATGATCTCGATGTTCCCCAGCGCTTTTCCGCCCTCCGCGGCGATCTTGCGGATGGCGGCGGGATCTCCGACGAGAAGGGGAACGGCGATGCCTTCGGCCTCGAGGGTCAGGGCTGCCTGGACGGTCCGGATGTCCACCGCGTCGGGAAAGGCGATGCGGAGGCGCTTTGCGGCGGCCTTGGACCGTATATCACGGATGAAAGTGTTCTCGCTCATGGTTCTCAGGGCTCCTTACCACATTCTCTCGACGTTCTTGACGACGCGCACGGTGTCGCGGGCGAGGAGCAGCTCCTCGTTGGTCGGGATGACGTAAACGGCCACCCGGCTTCCTTCCTTGGAGATGCGCCCGGCCTTGCCCCGGACGGCCTGCTTGTTGAGCTCCTCGTCGAGCTCGATCCCCAGTCCTTCCAGGTTCGCGCAGATCATGCTCCGGATGCGGGATCCGTTCTCGCCGATGCCCGCCGTGAAGATGACGGCGTCGCAGCCGTTCATCTCGGCCATGTAGGCGCCGATATACTTCTTGACCCGGCCGGCGAACATGGCCAGGGCCAGATGAGCGCGCTTGTTGCCGTCGTCGGCCCCCTTCTCGAGATCGCGCATGTCGTTGCTCAGGCCGGAGACGCCCAGAACACCGCTCTTCTTGTTGAGGATGTTGAAGATCTCGGGCACGGTGCCGACGCCCTTGGCGAAGAGGTACTCGACGATGGCCGCGTCGATGTCCCCGGACCGCGTCCCCATGATGAGCCCTTCGAGAGGCGTCAGGCCCATGGTCGTATTGATCGAGACGCCGTGCTTGATGGCGGCCGCCGAACAGCCGTTCCCCAGGTGGAGGGTGATGACGTTGACCTGCTCGCGCGACTTCCCGACCATCTTCCGGTAACGGTAGGCCACGTAGCGGTGCGACGTGCCGTGGAAGCCGTAGCGGCGGACCCCGAACTTTGCGTACAGGTCGTAAGGAATGGCGTAGAGATAGGTTTCCTCGGGCAGGGTCGAATGGAAGGCCGTGTCGAAGACCGCGACCTGGGGGATCTTTTCACCGAAGATCTCGGTGCAGGCGTAGATGCCTTTGAGGTTCGGCGGGTTGTGCAGGGGGGCCAGGTCTGCGCATTCCTCGATCTGCTTGAGCACGTCCGCGTCGATGCGGACCGATTTGGTGAACTTTTCGGCCCCGTGGACGACCCTGTGCCCGATGGCGTGGATGTCGTCCCAGCCGTGGACGCCGGAGATGTGGGTCCCGGCCTCTTCCATCCAGGCCTTGATGCGCATGATCGCGGCCCTGTGGTCGCCGAGGGGCTCGACGGACTTGAAAGCCGCGGCGCCTTCGGCCTGGAACGTGATGATGGCCTGCTGACTGCCGACCTTCTCGATGAGGCCCTTGGCGATGCAGCGATCGGCATCGGACTCGAAGAGCTCGAGGTCAGTGTTGATGATCTGGAACTTGACGGAAGAACTGCCGCAGTTCAGCACGAAAATGTTCATGAATGCCACCTCTCCTTCATGGTATTTTTATAATGGAGTCAACATGAAAAACGCATATTATCACGAAATATCGGGAATTGTCCATATGGGCGCCGCCCGGCCGCTTTCTTGATTGCATTGGCGAATTGGCCCGTTTTCATGCCTTAATTCCGGAAATTGAGGAAGAAACCAGCTAGTTTGTTCATGGCCAAAGATTTGTTGACAAGGGGAATATAGGAATATAATAAATTGGCCTGTCAGCGGGCGGATTTCTGGGGTTTATTGATGAGAACCGGACAAATAAAGTGTCTCTTTTTGATGATGTTCCTTTTGGGCTCTTTGGCCTGGCCGCAGAAAGAAGCTAGGGAATTGGCCTATTCCAATTGGGGCGTCAATGTCGAGCCCTCCGTTGTCACAAAAGCCTATTCCAAGGAAGCCGTCCGCGATCTTATAGGCGTATTCACATTTGCGGAATATAAAACATTCCTAGGACCCGAAATCCATGAGATCGGGATCGAAGATCTTGCTTGGAGCGAGGTTCATGATTTAAGAGGGAGGCTTCCCGGGGCCTTGGGGGCGGTCGGGGCCTTGAAATGGGCCGATGTAGATACCGACGGAGTCTATGAGCTTCTCGTGACTATGGATTATAGTGGCCGGGCGTTCTACAACCATCTGTTTATCGTGAAGCAGGTCGCGGGGGCCTATCGGCAACAGGAAATTTCCATCAATAGCTCTGATAGGTTCATGGAATCCCCGGACGAATTGAGGAATTCGGACCGTGGCTCCTGGTCAACCTGCTGTACCGTAGTTGTTTCCGATATGGACCACGATGGAACGTTGGAGCTTATCCTGCCCATTGAGCTCGCCTTCTACCGAGGCGCGAAGCCGACGCCCCTCTGGACGTCCATTAACAAATGGAAAAAGCACCGATTTATCGAGGCCGACGAACAATTCAAGGGCTTTTATAAGGAGATCCTTTTTCCTAACGTCGAAAGAAGGATAGAGGTGCTTTCGAGCGGCAGGTCCGAGGGGCCCGGACCCTTTGACGAGTTATCGTCGATGGAATGGTTGATCAAGGACAAGATCGTCCGCTTACTTGGGGGAGATCCCCGAACGGGGCTCGAGCGGGCGATGGGTTGGGCCAAGAGCGCCAATCCGTACGTGCGCCAGAACGCCGCCATCGCCCTCAGCGAGATACCGGGAGAAGAAGCTGCCCGCCATCTGGAAAAGCTTGCCGCCGACCCCGGCTGTTCTTTATTGATTGACTACATCCTAAAGAAGCGGCGCGAAAAGGCGCGGGAATGATCCTTGCAGGTCCTGGCATCCATGTAAAGGCACTGGGGCCGTTACGGGGTTGACAGGCCAGGTCAATTGCTTTATGAACGTGATGATGCGAAAAACCGCGCTAGGCCTGGTCCTGCTGGCCGCAATCAGCGGCCCCGCCCTCGGGGCGATCCGCCTGGAGATCGGCATCTTCGGCGGCACGCGGACCGTCAACAGCGCCGACATCAAGGCCGTTTACGGCAACGGCACGGTCTTCTACCCCTACTTGGCCGTCAGCCCCTGGAAGGGGCTGTTCGTCGGGGCCGGTTACGAGGGCGGCTATTCCCGGAAGGGGACGATCGGCATCTACGAGGAACGGACCACGCTCCGTGTCGTGGGCGTCGAGGCCTTCGCCGGCTACCAGATCCAGGCCGGGAACGTCTCGCCTTACGTCAAGATCGGCTATGCCCGCTACTCCTACAGACAGACCATCGAGTCGCCCCACGTAGGGGACCAGGCGGCCGACGCGAGCAAGTGGGCTCCGACCTTCGGGGGAGGCCTGAAGATCGCCGTCTCCGGGGCCCTCTTCCTGGGAGGGGAGATCAGGTTCGTTCCGCTCACTGTCAAACCCTTCGAGGACGAGGTCGACCTGGGGGGAATGCGATACACGGCCGGCTTCGGACTGAAATTTTAGACATCAGATATTAGGTGGAAACCGAGGGGATTTTGCTATATAATGAAGGACCACTCTTTCCCTAAATCATACAAGGTTGGATGAACGCCATGGATAAAAGACCGTTCCGTTCGGACGTCGACTTCGTCGTGAGGATCGGAGGGGAGGCCGGAGAGGGCGTGATCAGCTGCGGCGAGCTGTTCGCCCAGGCGGCCGCCCGCACGGAGTACCACGTCTTCACCTACATCACCTACCCGGCGGAGATCCGGGGGGGCTTCTCCATGGTCCAGGTCCGGATCCGCGACTGGACCATCTATTCCATGGGGAACGAGATCGACTATCTCGTCGCCTTCAACCAGGAAGCCTACGACCGGGCCGCCTCGAGCCTGAAGAAGGGCGGCATGCTGATCTACGATCCCGACGCCGTCACGGTCCGGGAAGATCCCGACGTCGTCTTCCACGCCATCCCCCTGAACAAGATCGCCCGGGAGACGACCGGCGGGACGCAGTCCAAGAACGTCGTCGCCCTCGGCGCCCTGGGCCACCTTTTCGACGTCCACGCGGACACGCTCCAAAAGCTCGTCCGGGACCGCTTCGGCAAGAAGGGGGCCGAGGTCATCGAGAAGAACATCAAGGCCCTCCAGGCGGGTTACGCTGCCGGCCAGAAGACCGGCTGGGAGCGCAAGTTCCGATTGAGCTCCGAGGTCGAGGCCAAGACCCGTTACATGATGCTCTCGGGGAACGAGGCCATCGCCCTGGGCGCCATCGCCGCCGGCTGCCGTTTCGTCGCCGGCTATCCCATCACCCCGGCGACATCGGTTTTCGAGACCCTGTGCAAGCTCATGCCGCGGGTCGGCGGCCGGGCCGTCCAGATGGAGGACGAGATCGCCTCCATCTCGGCCATCATCGGCGCCTCCTTCGGCGGCGAGAAGGTCATCACGGCGACCTCCGGACCCGGCCTCCAGCTCATGGGCGAACAGCTCAACCTCGCGGCCATGACCGAGCTCCCCATCGTCATCGTCGACGTCCAGCGCGGCGGCCCTTCGACGGGCCTCCCGACCAAGACCGAGCAGTCCGACCTGAACTTCGCCGTCCACGGCCTGACCGGGGATTCCCCGCGGGTCGTCCTGGCGCCGGCGACGGTCGAGGACTGTTTCTATCAGACCCTGCGGGCCTTCAACATCTCCGAGCGGTTCCAGGTTCCCGTCATCATCCTCTCCGACCAGTCCATCGGCTTCCGCAAGGCCACCGTCCGGCTCCCGGACTTCGACCAGATCCGGGAGATCGAGTGGCGGAACGTCATGGACTCTCCGGTCATCCCGAGCGCCACCAAGATCGAGCTGGCCTCGCGGATCGAGCCGACGGCCGAAGAGATGGGGGACTACCGGAGATTCCGCTACACGCCGGACGGCGTTTCTCCCATCACCCGGCCGGGGACGCCCGGCGGCCAATATCTGGCCACCGGCCTCGAGCACACGGAAAAGGGATACCCCGATTATTCGCCGGAGGTCCACCACCAGATGACGGCCAAGCGCTTCCGGAAGCTCGAGGTTCTGTCCAGCCTGTTCGAGAAGAACCCGCCCGAATATTACGGCTCGAGGGACGCCAAGATCGGCATCATCGGCTGGGGCTCGACCGAGGGCGCCATCCGGGAGGCCCGCTACATGGCGGAGAAAGAAGGCGTCCTCATCCGGCACCTTCATCCCAAGGTCATTTCGCCCCTCCCGGACCGCCAGATCCGGTACTTCCTGGCCGAGCTCAAGCACGTCCTCATTGTCGAGGAGAATTTTACCGGCCAGTTCGCCCACTTCATCTCCGGAAAGTTCGGCATCCGGCCCATCGAGGTACACAAGTGCCAGGGCCTGCCGATCACCTCCCGCGAGGTCTATGCGAGCATCATGAAAGTCGCGAGGATCACCGATGAGCAGAACATTACAAGATTATAAGAGCTCCGTTAAACCCATCTGGTGCCCGGGCTGCGGGAATTACGGCGTCTTCAAGGCCATCCAACAGTCGTTCTTCGACCTGGATCTGGCGCCCGAGAGCATCGCCATGGTCTCCGGGATCGGCTGTTCGGGCCGCATCTCGCACTTCTTCAATTCCTATTCCCTGCACGGGACGCACGGCCGGGCCGTGCCGACGGCCCTGGGCGTCAAGGCGGCGCGGCCGGACCTCAACGTCCTGGCCGTCGGCGGCGACGGAGACGGCCTGAGCATCGGCGGAGGCCACATTTCCCACGCCTGCCGCAAGAACGCCGACTTCACCTACATCCTGCTGGACAACCAGATCTACGGCCTGACCAAGGGCCAGGCCTCGCCCACGACCCCGCTCGACGTCAAGACGAAGACCTCGCCCTACGGCGTGTACGAGAACCCGATGGACGCCATTCCGGTTTTCGTCGCCTATGAAGCCTCGTTCGTGGCCCGGGTCAGCGCCATCCAGGTCCCGGAGATGACGGACGTCATCCGGCGGGCCATCGCCCACAAGGGCTTTTCCATCGTCTATGTTCTCACGCCCTGCGTGACTTACAACGTTCTCGACGCCAAGGCGCTCAAGTCCAAGCTCCGTCCTCTGCCCGCCGACCATCCGCGGGGGGACCGGCTCAAGGCCATCGAGATGGGCTTCTCCAAGGAGCCCCTCTATACGGGCGTCTTCTACGAGATCGACAAGCCCACGCTGGGGGACAACCTCGAGGAGCAGATCCGCGGCCGCGGCGGCGACCAGGTCGAGGACGAGCTCGAGATGATCAAGAAGCTCCTTTACGGGTATACTTGAGTCGGGACGGAGAGACGACATGGATAAGAAGATAAAGCTGTTCGTCTCCATCCTCGTCCCCCTCCTCTTTCTGGCCATCCCGGCCGACGCCTTCGGCATCCCCGGTCTTACGGTCATCGAGCACCGGGTCATCGCCCTGTTCTTCATGGCCTTGTTCTTCTGGGTCCTCGAGCCCATCCCCCTGTACGCCACCTCCCTCCTTATCATTCTCGTCGAGCTCGTCTTCATCTCCGACAAGGCCTTCGTCCTGTTCCGCTCGACGGCGGAGGGCTTCGGCACGGCCCTGCCGTGGCAGAGGGTCATCGAGACGTTCGCCGACCCCATCATCATCCTGTTCCTGGGCGGCTTCTTCCTGGCCATGGTCTCGACCAAGTACGAGCTCGACATCAACCTGGCCCGGCTCGTCCTCAAGCCGTTCGGGACCCGGCCCAAGTACGTCCTGCTCGGATTCATGGTCGTCACCGCGGTCTTTTCGATGTTCATGAGCAACACGGCAGCCACGGCCATGATGCTTGCCGTCATGGCCCCCATCCTGAAGTCGCTCGACGCCGACGACAAGGCCCGGGCCGCTTTCGTCCTGGCCGTCCCTTTCGCGGCCAACATCGGCGGTATCGCCACGCCGGTCGGCACCCCGCCGAACGGTATCGCCCTGAAGTACCTGACGGGTGCGAACCAGATCAACTTTGGATCGTGGATGGCCTTCGGCGTCCCCTACGTGATCATCCTGCTCCTCTTCTGCTGGGTCCTGTTCCTCGCCTTCTACAAGTCCAAGACCCGCGAGATCCGGATCACCGTCGCCGGGAAGTTCCGGCGGAACTGGAAATCGATGACGGCCTCCATCGTCTTCGGGGCGACCATCCTCCTCTGGATGACCGATTTCCTCCACGGCATGAACGCCTACGTCATCGCTCTCGTCCCCGTCGTCGTCTATTCCGCGACCCGGATCATCTCGGTCGCCGATCTCAAGACGATCGACTGGGACGTCCTCTGGCTGATGGCCGGCGGCATCGCCCTGGGCTTCGGGCTGGAGAAGAGCGGCCTCATCACCCACATCGTCAAGAGCATCGCCTTCGGGTCGCTCTCGCCGCTCCTCATCATCTTCCTGGTCACCGTCGTCACGATCCTCATCGCCTCGTTCATGTCCCACACGGCCGCGGCCAACCTGCTCCTGCCCGTCATGGCCGTGCTGGGAACGACCGTCCCGAGCCTGGCCTCCGTGGGCGGCACCAAGGCGATCATCCTGGCCTCGACGTTCGCCTCTTCGCTGGCCATGGCCCTGCCCGTCAGCACGCCGCCCAACGCCCTGGCCTACGCCACGGGCGAGGTCAAGACCAAGGACATGGTCAAGACCGGCGTGCCGATCGGAGTGTTCGGCCTGATCCTCATCTATGTGATGCTCTTCATCCTGAGGCGGGTGCACTTCCTATGAGCGAAGCGTTCGGGGTCCCGGGTCTCGCCTGGATCATCCAGGCCTATTTCTCGGACCCGTCCCGCAGGCAGACCCTCCGCAAGGGGGAGTTCCTCCTCGAGCAGGGAGCCGCCAACGACCGTCTCTACTTCGTCCTTCGAGGGAGCTTCGGCGCCACCGTCCGCAAGGCCCCCGGTATGGAGTACGAGCTCTTCGAGGCTACCCGGAACATGTTCGTCGGCGTCCAAAGCTTTTTCTCGCGGACTTACGTCAGCTCGGCCACGGTCGTCGCCCGGGAGGACAGCGAGGTAGCCTGGATCGACCAGCACCAGGAGACCGTGGACGACGGCCGGAACCACTGCCTCTCCGAACAGTTCATGCCCGTCGTCGTGGCCAACCTCTCCTGGCGCCACCGAAGGGAGCAAGAGCTGGCCGTCGAGAACGCGGAGGTCCTGAAGCGGCTCGCCCGCTCGGAGCGCCTCGCCTCGCTGGGCCAGATGGCGGCCGGAATCGCCCACGAGCTCAACAACGCCGTCGCCGTCCTGGCCAGGGACGCCGAGTGGCTGAGGGGCTGGTTGTCCCGGTCCTTCGCGGCCGGAGGGGATCCTTTCTTGGAATATTTCGAGCTCGGCCTGGAGCGCGGCCGCGCTCTCTCCAGCCGGGAAGCGCGCGAAAAGGCCCGGACCCTCGTTAAGGCCTACGGGATCGCCGAGGAAGACGCCGCCCGCGTCGCCGAGTTGGGGCCCGACGCCGACGCGCTCGTTAAAGCCTATGGAGGCCGGCCGAAGGACCTCCGGAGCGCCCACGAGCGGTGGGAGATCGGAGCGACGTTCCACGACATGGCCGCCGCCGCCGACCTGGCCTCGCACGTTGTCGGATCCGTCAAGGCCATGGCTTCCCGGGGCTCCTCGAGGGAGCCAGGCATCGACGTCAACGAATCCATCCGGGAGGCTCTGGCCCTCCTCCAGAGCCCGCTCCGCAAGGTCCGGGTGGACCTCGACCTCGCCCCGCTCCCCGTGATCGCGGCCAACAGGAGCGATCTCGTCCAGGTCTGGACGAACCTCCTCATGAACGCCGCGGAGAGCCTGGCGTCTTCGGGCCGGGAGGACGGCCGGATCGCGGTCGCGAGCCGGGAATCGGAGGGCTTCGTCGAGGTCGGCGTCCGGGACAACGGTCCCGGCATCCCGGCCCAGAACATCCCCAGGCTCTTCCAGCCGGACTTCACGACGAAGGAGAAGGGCCTGGATTTCGGGCTCGGCCTGGGCCTGCCGATCGTCGAGCGGATCGTCCACTCCTACGGGGGAGAGGTCCGCGTCGCCAGCCGGCCGGGGGACACCGTCTTCACGATCGTACTGCCGTCGAGAGGTGAACATGGACAAGCTCAAGATCCTCTGCCTGGATGACCAAAGGGACGTTCTGGCGGCCCTGCGCAAGGACCTAGAGGTCCTGGGTTCCGCCGTGACCGTGATCGTCTGCGAGTCCGCCGCCGAAGCCGACGAGGTCCTGGACCTCATGGACAAGCACGCCGAGGAACCCGCCCTGATCATCTGCGATCACGTCATGCCCGGCAGGAACGGCATCGATTTCCTCATCGACTTCCGGAAGGAGGGGCGGTTCCCGAAGACCAAGCGGATCCTGCTGACCGGGCTGGCGACCCACCGGGACACCATCGAGGCCATCAACAAGGCCCATATCGACCACTACATCGAAAAGCCGTGGGACGGCGCCGATCTCGTCCGGTCGGTCAAGGAGTTCCTCACCCGCTACGTGCTCGACGCCGGCCTCGATTACAAGGAATATCTCGGCGTTCTCGATCAGGAGACTCCTGTACGGGGAGCTGAGAAAGAAATCTATTCTTTGACCGAACCCCGCTCTTCATAGGTCTTCATCACCCGGACCCTGGCGGCTGCGTCGTCCAGGTAGAGGTGAAGATTGACGATCTCGTCGGCAAAGGCCCCGGCCACCTGCCCGATTCCTTTGTTTTCGCACCTGCGGTCCTCACCGAGCACCTCCATGACGAACCGTTCGATCTCCCGGTCGATTATCGGCCGGAGAACGGCCTGTGGGTCGGGGATCATCCAGATCTTCATGAGGCTCAGCATCCGGGCGTAGCGGGCGAAGAACACCTTGTCGATCCGGTCGGCCTCTCTTGCCGTCTTGGCGTCCGCCATACATCTCTGCAGCATCTGGTCGACCTTTTCGAATCCTCCGGACCCGACCGCCGCCATTTGACGGAATTGGTCCGTCAACATCTCCAGGAGGGCGTACCCGGCCCGCGCGTCGGGAGCCTTTTCCGCCTCGTAGCCGAGGGCCGGGAGAACAAAGAATCCGAATAAGGCCAACAGGATCAGGATCTTCTTGGACATGTCAGACCTCCTTGAGTCTTTTTTCGAAATCGGCGAGAAAAAGCTCTATCGATCTCTTGAAGCCGGGCCGGGGGGCGCCTTCCCGCCCGGAGGGGAGCAGGGCGCCCTTATCGGTTTCTCGAGACTCGGCCTCGGAAAGGGCACCAAAAGCCCTGGCGATATCCCGCGCCATCGGAGAGAGCCGCCGGGCTGCCCCGACGGGCCCTCCCACCGGACCGGAGTCCCGGAGAGCGGGCAGGAGCATCAGGGCCCTTTCGAATGAAGCCGGCGCGGTTGCTTGTTTCGGCCGCCCCCTGCCAATAAAGATGAGGACGGCGGCGGTCCCCGCAAGTGCGACAAGGGAGACCATTGCCGCGGCGGGCGCCCATCGCGCGAACCTGAACAGCTTTCTCCGAACGGACCGGACTCGCACGAGCTTATTGACCCTGGTCTCGAAATCCCCTTTCCGGAAGTTGCGCAGAGCGCCTTCTTCCTCAAGCGATATAACGGGGCGGATCCTTGTTTCGAACCTTTCGTTGGAATTATCTTCGTGCATGTTCCGGCTCCTCGAATCTCACCAGGACAGCCCTGCGGGCACGGTTGAGCCGCGACATGACTGTTCCAATCCTGATCCCCGCAGTCCGCGCGATCTCTTCGTAGGAAAGATGTCCGTACTCCCTCAGCACGAAGACCTCCTTCTGCCTTTTCGGAAGAGAGTTCACAGCCTCCTTGAGCCGTCCAACCTGCTCATCCCTCTCGGTCTCGGCCTCAGGGTTCTCGCGGGCGATGCCGTCGTCGGCGGCGCTCAGCTCACGGCCCCGTCTCGCCTCCTGGCTCCTGTGGTGGTCCAGACAGGTGTTCCGCGCGATGCGGTACAACCAGGGCTTCTTCAGGTCCGGGTCCTTCAGACTCTCGAGGTTCCGATAAGCCTTCAGATACACGTCCTGGGTCAGGTCTTCGGCGTCGGCCGCGTTCCGGCAGAATCCCAGGCAGATCCGAAAGACATTTTCCTTGAAAGCCATCAGTTCCTCGAATACGGTGGGCGGAATTTCCATTCTCATAGATGATGACGGTCCGGGATGACGATTTATTCCCCTCGTGCGGACATGCTCCCCGGGCCCCGATGGCTTTAAAGCCCCTGACGGTCCAGGAACTCGCGGAGCCGGGACTCGATCTTCTTCGCCGCGCGCTTGTAGGCTTCATAGCCCAGCCCCAGGGGGTCCCCCACATCCCAGCCGAAGAGCTTGTCCTCGGGGACCTTGCCGGTGTCCTTGACGCGGCCGTAAACGTAGAGGTCCATGGCGATGATGAAGTCGAAGGCGGATAGGTCGACCGAACCGAGGTCCCGGGACCGGTGGGCGGAGATGTCGGCGCCGTAGAGGGCCTTCATGGCCAGGACGGCTTCCCCGGTCGCGGCCGCGTCCTTCCCGGCTCCGATCCCGGCGCTTTCGGCCAGCACGCCGTTGCCGAGGACCTTTCGGGCGATGCCGACGGCCATCGGACTGCGGCAGATGTTGCCGAAGCAGACGAACAGGATGCGCGGGCCCATCGTTCAGCCGCCCGATCCCGGAGCTTCTTCGGAGACGTCCTTGGCCTTTTCGTAGAGGAACGCCGACAGGACGAGATATTCGGCGGCTTCCGCGTATTGTTTGCCCGCGAGATACGTCGCGGCCATCGACTCCTCTTCCCGGGCGCGGTCGAAGAGCCAGGAATCCTTCGCGGCCTTCTGTACGGCTTCGGCGCCCTTCCGGATGCTCCCGACGAGGTCTTTCAGCCGCCCGAGGCAGGCTTCCTCGTCGCCTCCCTCGATGCCGAGGGAGAAGACCCTGGTGAGGATGGAGTAAAGGGTGCGGGCCCCGGCGAAGTCGCTCTTCGCGTAGGCTTCCTCGGCATCCTTGAGCTTCTCGGAGGCGATCCAGTGGAGGATGTTGGCGCCCCTCGCCCCGGCCGCCGCGTCGGCCTTGCCGCGGACGAACTGCATATCGCTCCGGGCCTGGTCGGCGGCCTCCTTATCCTTGACGAGGGCGAGGAATCTGTTCATCTCGGACTGACTCCGGGTGTAGCTTTTCCGGGAGGCGTCCAGGTTCCCGGCCGCCTGCTCCTTCTGTCCGTCCGCGAACCTTTTCTGGACGTCATTCCAAAGGGAGCTCAAGGGCTGGCTCTCGGGGCTCTTCTTCTGGATGGCGGAGATCGTCTTCTGGATCTTCTCGAACTCCTTCGGGTCCATGTCCTTGACCGCCTCCCCGAAAAGGGGAGCGAGAAGCCTCATGGCCGACGTGCCCCGGGCCTCCGCGCGCTCCGGAACGGCCGGCGACGTTCGAGCTTCCGCGGCCCGATGGGGCTCCGCTTCCGGCTTCTTCGTCAATGAGCGTCCGACGAAGAAGGCGCCGGCGACGATAAGGATCCCCAAAGCGGGGAGGATGAGCCGCCGCGGCTCGAACTTGATGGTGACCTCCCGGGTCGAGGTCGGTCTTTTCCGGACGATGGCCCGCTCCGGGGTCGGGAACCCCTTCTCCAGGGCCTCGAGCTCCATGCCGAGCTCGGCGGCGGTTTGGTAGCGGTCGGCTTTCGCTTTGGCCAGGCACTTGAGGATGATGCGGCTGAGGGCGGGGGAGATCTGGTTGTTCAGCTCCCGGGGGTTGCGCGGAGGCTCGCTCTTCTGCTTGATGGCCACGCTGAGCGGGGTTTCGCCCTCGAACGGGACCCGGCCGGTCACCATCTCGAAGAGGATGGCGCCCAACGAGTAGATGTCCGAACGGGCGTCGACCCCTCGGGCCTCGGCCTGCTCGGGAGACATGTATTCGGGCGTCCCGATAATGGCGCCCGTGCCGGTGAGCCCTTTGGTTCCCAGGGAGCTGGCGATGCCGAAGTCCATGATACGGGCGTTCCCGTCGCGGTCGATCATGATGTTCTGCGGCTTGAGGTCCCGGTGGATGACGCCGTGCGCGTGCGCCTCGGCCATCCCCTCCGCAACCTGCCGGGCGAGAGTGACGGCCTTGGCCTCCGTCAGGTTGCCGGACCGCCGGATGAAGCTCTTGAGGTTCTCGCCGGGAACATACTCCATGGTGATGAAGAAGACGGGCCCGTCCTCGCCCAGGTCGTACAACCGGATGACGTGGCGCTGGGAGATCTTCCGGGCCAGCTTGATCTCGTTGCGAAACCGCTCGATGGTCTCCTCGTCCATGCCGATCTCGGGCCTCAGGAGCTTGAGGGCGACGTTCTCCTTGATCTTCGTGTCGAACGCCTTGTAGACCTTGCCCATGCCGCCCCGGCCGAGCTCCTCGATGATCTCGAAGCGGCCGGCGAGGGTCGTCCCGCGCTCGAGCTCGCGGGGGGGGTCCAGGGTTCGGGTGAAGGCGATGCTCGAACCGGACGTGCCGGAGAGCGCCCGGCCGCACTGGCCGCAGAACCGCGTGTCCTCGGGGTTCTGGTACCGGCATACTGGGCATTTCATGGGGGGGACCCGTACTTTCGTCTCAGGATAACAAGTACGCGGGAAAACGTCAAACGGTTACGGCTTGCGGACGATGCAGGCGATCAGGTAGCCGTACCGGCCGAGTCGCGGGAACCTCCTGTGCAGTCCGGCGAAGAACCGGACGGCCGGGGCGGTGAGCGCGCCGAGCTTCGGGCTCTTCACGCACAGCCAGAGGTCGAGCATCCGGAGCCAGCCGGGCATGAAAAGGATCCCCGTCCGGTCCACGACCTCGAAACCCTCGGCGGTGAGCAGGCGCTCAAGGGCCCGCATGCTGAAGGATCTCTCGTATCCGTAGGCATAGAGGCCGAGCCGGTAGAGCGCGCCGACCAGGAGCGGCCGGAGGAAGGGGTCCCGCGCGTTGGGAACGCCCATGACGGCGACGCCGCCCTTCCGCAGGACACGGAAACACTCCCGGACGGCCTGCGCGTGTTCCTTGAAATGCTCGATCGTCCCCATGCTGTAGATCCCGTCGAAGACGCCCTCCCGGAAGCCGATCGCCCGGACATCGGATACGATGAACCCGCGCCGCCCAGGGCTGTCCCGGAAGGCCTCCGCCGCGCCCTTGAGCATTTCGATGGAGATGTCGATCCCGTAAACATCGGCGCCGGCGTCGGCCGCGTATCTCAGGATCCTGGTGTTCTTGGCCTCGTCCCAGAGATCGGTCTTCAGGATCTTCCGGCCGGCGAGGCCGGGGAAATACGCGCGGAAGAGCCTTTCTTCGCATTCCCGGTAGTATCCGGTGGACGAAGCCTCGGACAGGGACGGGAAATGGACGCCGGTCCAATCCCAAAAGGACCGGTACCCGTTCTTCCCGGATTCAGGGGAGGGCATGGAACGCGAACGACCCGTCCTCGAGGACTTCGACCCGGCCCGACCAACGGGCCCTCGTGAATCCCGGGATGTTCCGGAACTGTGCCCGCCCGATCTCCGTCATCCCGGACTTGATCATGACCCTCCTCGGAACGTCGTTCCAGGACGCGACGGCGGAAAAGATCGTCCGGAAGCCCTTGGCCCGGAGCGCCGTCCGGATCAGGCCGCTGCCGTACTCGTAGATCCCGGATCTCCGGAAATCCGGATGGACGAAGATCTCGTCCGTAAGCGCCTCGCCCGGGCCGAGGACGAGGCGCCCATTGAGGTAAGGGATCTCGATCGTCCCGATGAGCGCCCAATGGCAATAGACGGACCTTGCCCCCACGCGCCCGAAGAAGGCCAAATGACCGGCTTCGAAGCGCCTCTCGAGGAGCGCCCTTGAATAATATCCAGGCCTTAAGCCCAGGATGGCCGGAATATCCTCTTTCCCGGCAGGATGGATGACGCACGGGACTCGGGGGGCGGAAAAGGGCACGATCGCGTCGAGATCCTGTGCGAAAATGGAGTAATCCCGGGCCAGCGACCAGGGGAGGACGCGGCTCGCGAATCTCCAGGCTCCCGTCAAGCGGGCCGCATCCGCGGCGGAACGAAGCGTGTGCCGCAATCCTGACGGATAAGGCCCGGCCTCGCGCCCATCCCTTCTCAGCTCTCCCATAGATTCTCCGGGTAGATGCCCCGGGCGACGATCTCGCGGATGGCGGCCTGGACACGCGGCCGGTCCTCGGGATAGGTCACGCCGAACCATCTCTCGCCGGTCGGCAGGATCCTGACCCGGGCTTTCCCCTCCCTCACCAGGCTCCCGACGACCTCGGGGATGAGGAATTCGGCCTTGAGGATGTTCCCGGCGCTCGCGCGGAGGAACGCGGGGAACCGGGATTCGAGCTCGCCGAAAAGGCCCGTTGTGAACCCCCAGACGTTCATCGAAACGACGCTCCCCGCCGGGATCCCGATCCAATCTCCTCCCTTCGCGGCGTACTTGACGCCGTCCGGGAACCGCCGGACCCTTTCACGTTCGCGGATGTCGATGAGACAAAGGTCGGGCCCGGACGCGCAGACCCCGCGGGCCACGTGCCCGTGCTCGGAGAGCGTGTTCTCGAGGACGTAGCCGACCATGGCGTAGTCGTAGATCCCGCCGAAGTCCCGGGCGGTCCGCAGGTGCCCGGACAGGGCCGTGAACGCCGTCCGGCCGTAGAAATCGTCGGCGTTGATGGCCGCGAAGGGCGTATCGACGCTGTCCCGGGCGCAGAGAATGGCGTGGCCCGTGCCCCAGGGCTTCGTCCTTCCGGCAGGGAGGGTGAAACCGGGGGGAAGCTTATCGAGCTCCTGGAGCACGTAAGCCGTCTCCACCCGGCTTTCGACCGTCCGGCCGATCCTCTCGCGGAAAGCAGCCTCGATCTCCCTGCGGATGACGAAGACGACCTTGTCGAAGCCCGCCCGCAAGGCGTCATAGACGGAATAATCGACGACGATCTCCCCGTTCGGCCCGACGGGGTCGATCTGCTTGAGGCCGCCGTACCGGCTCCCGATGCCGGCGGCCATGACCAGGAGTGTCAGGGATGCCATGCCGTGTTCCTTCCGTTCGAGAGGGGATTCTAGCACATCGGACGGGTCCGGAGAAAGCTGTGTCGCCCCCGCCCCCCTGGGCAGGGGCGGCGCCCGCCTTTACATCTCCATGGCCATTCGCTATCATTACCAGAAGAGAATTCTCATCGCGATCGAGGTATCCGCATGATCCGTTCGACGACCGTCATCTGCGTCCGGCATCAGGGCCGGGTGGTCATGGCCGGCGACGGTCAGGTGACCATGGGGCAGACCGTCCTCAAGGCGACCGCCCAGAAGATCCGGCGGCTCCACAAGGGGGCCGTCCTGGCGGGGTTCGCGGGCTCGACCTCCGACGCTTTCGCCCTCTTCTCCAGGTTCGAGGCCAAGCTCGACGAGTACCGGGGAAATCTCTCCCGGGCGGCCATCGAGCTCGCCAAGGACTGGCGGCTGGACAAGGCCCTCCGCCAGCTGGACGCCCTGCTCATCGTGGCCGACAAGGATGCGGCGTTCCTCATCTCAGGGACCGGCGACGTCGTCGAACCCGATGACGGGGTCGTGGCCATCGGCTCGGGCGGTCCTTACGCCCTGGCCGCGGCCCGGGCGCTCCTCGGGCATACGAACCTATCGGCTCCGGAGATCGCGACCGAGGCCATGAGGATCGCCGCGGGGATCTGCGTCTTCACCAACGACCGGATCACCCTGGAGGAGCTCTAGATGCCGATCGTCCTCCCCGAGTCCATGGACAAGCCCGTCGAGGAGCCCAGGGACACGGAGCTTACGCCCCAGGAGATCGTCGCCGAGCTCGATAAGTACATCATCGGCCAGAAGGCCGCCAAGAAGGCGGTCGCCATCGCCCTCCGCAACAGGTTCCGCCGGCGGAAGCTCCCCGCCGAGCTGGCCGACGAGATCGCTCCCAAGAACATCCTCATGATAGGTCCGACCGGCGTGGGGAAGACCGAGATCTCCCGCCGCCTGGCCAAGCTCACCTCCTCGCCGTTCCTCAAGATCGAGGCCAGCAAGTTCACCGAGGTCGGCTACGTCGGCCGGGACGTCGAATCCATGATCCGGGACCTCGTCCGGATGGCCGTGGACATGGTCAAGGCCGAGAAGGTCGCGGAGATCGCCGAGAAGGCGAAAGGGGCCGTCGAGGAAAGGCTCCTCGACCTCATCCTTCCCCAGCCGGGGGTCCGAGAGGATGCCGCCGACGAGGAAGCGGCGCGGTTCCGGGAGACCCGTGAGAAGCTCAGGAAACAGCTCCGGGCGGGCGTCCTGGAGGACCGGCCGGTGGAGATCGAGGTCAAAGAGAAGACGGCGCCTTCGTTCGAGGTGTTCTCCAACGCCGGGGTCGAGGACATCGGCATGCAGATCCAGGATCTCATCCCGGGGTTCCTGGGCGGGAGATCCAAACGGAGGAAGGTGAAGATCCGCGAGGCCCGCGAGATCCTCCTCGAGGAGGAGGAGAAGCGGCTGGTGGACATGGACCAGGTCTCCCGCCTGGCCATCGAACGGGTCGAGCACTCGGGCATCATCTTCCTGGACGAGGTGGACAAGATCGCCGGGAGGGAGGCCGGGCACGGGCCCGAGGTCAGCCGGGAGGGCGTCCAGCGCGACCTCCTGCCCATCATCGAAGGGACCACGGTCAATACGCGCTTCGGGCTGGTCCGGACCGACCACGTCCTGTTCATCGGCGCGGGGGCCTTCCATGTCTCGAAGCCGTCCGACCTCATCCCCGAGCTTCAGGGACGCTTCCCCATCCGGGTGGAGCTCACCCCCCTCGACAAGGACGATTTCGTCCGCATCCTGACCGAGCCGGCGAACGCCCTCATCAAGCAGACCGAGGCCCTGATGGCCACCGAGGGCGTCCGTGTCGCGTTCGCTCCCGAAGCCATCGACGAGATCGCGGCCATCGCCGAGAGGGTCAACCGCGAGGCGGAGAACATAGGGGCCCGGCGGCTCCACACCGTCATGGAAAAGGTCATGGAGGACATCTCCTTCGAAGCCCCCGATCTGCCGAAAAAGGATATCCTCATCACCCGGGAATATGTCCAGGGCCAGCTCAAGGACATCCTCAAGGACCAGGACCTGAGGCGCTTCATCCTATGACGAAGCGATCCGCCGCTCTCGCCGTTCTCCTGGCCTGCGCGGCCGCTTCCGGCTGCGGAAAAAAGGGGGCGCTCCTCGCGCCTCTCGTCCGGACCCCCATGAAGCCCGAAGCGGCGACCGTCCTCCAGCGGGGCGCGACGCTCTACGTGGGTTGGAAGAACCCCGTCAAGTCCGTCGACGGGATGCCCTCGTCCAGCGTTTCCGAGGCCGAGGTCTGGGTCTTCGAGCAGGATAAGGCCCAGGCCGGGAAGGAGAAGGTGACCGTCGCGGAGTTCGAGAAGAAAGCCAAGCTCGCGGCCTCGTTGAAGGAGGACGGCCTGGCCGCTCCTTTCGCCTATTCCCTGGCCGGGAAAAAGCCCGCTTCGCTGAAGATCAGCTTCGCCGTCCGGGTTCGCGACGCCCGGTCCAGGACGTCCGGGTTCTCGGACCCCGTCGACTTCGAACCCCGGGTTGGGCCGGCCCCTCCCTTGGAGCTTACGGCCCGGGCCCTCGAGGACAAGATCGAGCTCGCCTGGAAGGCCCCTGCGGCCAATTTCGACGGATCGACCCCCGTCACGGTCTCCGGGTACAACGTCTATCGGGAGTTCGAGGAAGGCCCGGAGAAGGCGGTCAACCCGAACCTGGTCACCGGGACCAAGTTCGACGACCCGGACGTCGTCTTCGGGGCCCCCGTCCGTTATTTCGTCCGGGCTTCGGCCACGGGGACACCCCCGTATTTCGAGAGCGACGATTCCGAGGTCCGCGAGCTCGTCCCCGAGGACGTCTTCCCGCCCGCCGCGCCCGCCGGAGTCGTTCAGGTGACGGGACACGGGTCCGTATCCCTGAGCTGGGAGGCGAACCGCGAAAAGGATCTTGCCGGATACCGGGTCCGGCGCCGCGGGGAGGGGGAGGCCGAGGACGTCCTCCTGACCCCGGCGCTTCTCCTCGAGAACGCCTATACGGACCTGACGATTGAAAAGGGGAAACGTTATCGATATTCTATGAGCGCCGTGGATATCAGGGAGAACGAGAGCGCCCGAACCGAGACGGTCGTCGAGGCCCCCGGAGATCGTCCGGAATGAAGATCTACCGCTTCCGATACAGGAAGAGGATCCTCTACGGGGTCCTCAAGGAAGAGTATCTCTTTCCCTTGAAGGGCTCGGTGTTCGGGGACTTCCGCATCGAGGACAGCCCCATCCCGGCGGGGGAGGTCCTGCTTCTTCCCCCTGTCGTTCCCTCGAAGATCGTCGCCGTGGGCGCCAACTACCGGGACCACGCCCTCGAGATGGGGAGGCCCCTGCCGGAAGAGCCCCTTCTTTTCCTCAAGCCCCCTTCGGCGATCACCGGGCCGCAGTCCGTCATCGCCTACCCGCCGGCATCGAAACGGGTGGATTACGAAGGAGAGCTCGCGGTCGTCATCCGCAAGAAGGCCCGGAACCTGCCGGACGACGCCCGGGTGGAGGGATACATCCTCGGATACACGTGTTTCAACGACGTGACCGCCCGGGACCTCCAGGCCAAGGACGTCCAGTTCACCCGGGCCAAGTCCTTCGACACCTTTGCCGCCGTCGGGCCGTGCGTGGCCACGGACATCGACCCGGCGGCGCTCCACGTCAAGACGTTCCTGAACGGGAAGCTCAAACAATCGGGGAACACGGCCAACCTCATCTTCCCGGTCCCGTTCCTCGTCCGCTTCATCTCGAGGATCATGACCCTCGAGCCGGGCGACCTCATATCCACCGGGACGCCGGCCGGCGTCGGGCCGATGCAGCCGGGCGACCGGGTGGACGTCCAGATCGACGGCATCGGCACGCTGTCGAACCAGGTCATGGGAAAGATCGGATGACGGGCGCGGACAACGGCCCGATCCCGAGGAGGATGACATGAAGTTCTTTCTGGACACCGCGAACATCGACGAGATCCGCGAGCTCGCGAGCTGGGGGATCGTCGACGGCGTGACCACCAACCCCTCCCTCTGTTCGAAGGAGAACCTGAAGTTCGACGAGCTCGTCCGCGAGATCTGCCGGCTCGTGCCCGGCCCGGTGAGCGTGGAGTGCGTCGCGACCGCGTCGGCGGACATCGTCGTCGAAGCGCGGGGCCTGGCCGCCGTCGCTCCCAACGTCGTCATCAAGATCCCGGTCTGCGTCGAGGGGCTCAAGGCGACGAAGATCCTGGCGGCCGAAGGCATTCATGTCAACATGACGCTCGTCTTCTCCGCGACCCAGGCCCTTCTCGCGGCCAAGTCCGGGGCCCGCTACGTCAGCCCCTTCATCGGACGCCTGGACGATATCTCCCAGGACGGCATGGGGCTCATCGAGGAGATCGTGACCATCTTCGAGAACTACCGGATCGAGACGGAGGTCATCGTGGCCAGCGTCCGCCATCCGCGGCACGTCGTCGAGGCCGCCTTGCTCGGCGCCGATATCGCCACCATCCCTGCCTCCATCCTGAAGAAGATGGTCGCTCACCCCTTGACCGCCGCGGGCATGGAGACGTTCCTCAAGGACTGGGCGAAGGTCCGGAAATAGCGGCCAGGGCGTGCCGTCAAACGGGACGTCGGAAGGCCTTTTTCAGGGCCCGGACGATCCGGGCGCGCGTAAACCCCCCCTCAAGGACGTCGTGGGCGGCGTCCTTCGTTTTCTGGACGAGGAAATAGATCTTGTATAGCGGGTCCCTGTCCGGCTTGAACTCTCCGAAATAAGGGCAAAGCTGGCAGTGATAAGGGATCCTTCCGGCGGCGATCGACCTCCGGATGCGGTCGGCCTTCCGGCTCGTCCAGGCGCTTTCGAATCCTTCTTTTCTCAGGTTACCGATCTTCCCGCCGGGCCGGATAATGAAACAGCAGAAATAGCAGTCCCCGTTCACCTCGACGAGGCAGTTCTCCCACGGCTTCCGGCAAATCGCCCGGGGTGCCCTCATCGGCTCTCCCCCGAGAATTCGGTGACAAGCGTTATGCCTGCGGCCCGGGCTTTTTCCCTGGCGGCCTCGAGCTCGGCCCGGAAGGTTCCCGACTCCGGATCAATCATCTGTTCGCGGTAATCGAAGACGAAAGTCCCGTTTGCAACCCGATATCCTCCGTGCGGGTTAAGGAGGCCCAGGTGAACGATCTCGGCACCCAATCGGCCAGCCAGCCCGATGAGGGCCACGATCTCGCCCGCGTTCTCCTTCATAAGCGTCATGTTGAGCTTTATGACGGGGTAGCGCGTCCCGGCCTCCCGCTTGATCTCCGACAGCCTCTCGATGTTGCGGACGACCAGGCCGAAATCCGACCTCCGGATCTTCCGATAGGTCTCAGGCGTCGCCGCGTCCAAAGAGATGTCGATCATCTTCAGACCCTTGAGGACGAGCTCCCGGCTCCGGTCCTCGGTCAGCAGCAGGCCGTTGGAGTTGAATTGGACCCAGGTCCGTTCCCGGTCGATGCGATCCAGGATGATCGCGAGCTTCCGGCCGAGGAGCGGCTCCCCGACGCCGTGAAGGGAGATCGTCCGGAATCCCCGAAGGTAGGGGATGAGCTTGGCGAACGCGGTTTCGTCGAGATCCCCGGCATACCCCCTCTTGTCGAAGATGCGCGGATAACACATGACACAGGGGGGATTGATGTTGCACCGGGTCGAGGTTTCGATCTCGAGGACCGAGGGGAGGGAGGCCGCTTTCCCCGTGAGCACTTCGATCCGCTCGACGATCATCGCCGGCCCACCGTCGGCCCTCGGTTCCGGCCGGCCTTCCTCCGCGAGCTCTAAACGGACCTCGAATTCTCCGCGGCGTCCCTTGATGGGGACATCGAAGGTCCGCGTTTCCGTGCCGACATCCCTCACTCCCGCGAGCCCCGATGCCGTTGAGATCCGGAGCTTGAAATCTCCCTTACCCGGATCCGAGACCCTGCCCGAGACGACGAGCCGTCCCATCGAGCGGAACGCGGGAAGCGCGACGACGGCCGTGTGCTCCATCCGTAGAGGCGTCCCGCCGCCCGGATCCGGCCCGCTCCATCCCGAGACGAAACGGATCCCCGGCCCGTCATAGCGGGATCCCCGAAGCTCTGATTTAACCTTCGTCCGTATCTCCTTTCAAGCATTTCCCTTCCCGGGAGCGGTAACGAGGACATGCTACCCGTATCCAGCCGCCTCCGTCAAGAGCAAATCCCGGGGAGGAATACGGGCAAAGCTTAGCCCGAACCTAAAATCATGTTATTAGAATCGAGCAAAAAACTGACAGTTAATTCCCCTTTTGAAGATGCGCAGGCCGTTCTTTCTTTAATCTCGCTAATTTTTAAGCTTTATATCGTCAAACCATACTGTACCCTGAGGATTTGCGTCTGTAACGCAACGGACAGTGAGACTGTTATTAGCGCCGCTGTTCCATACTTTTGAAAGGTATTGCCATTGATTATTTCCGCGTGTAGATGACATTCCGGCTTCTCCGGCAATGTCATTCATGTCAAGGTAAGCATTTCCGGATGCTAACGAATTGTAGACCCATGCTGAAAATGTATAATTAGTGTTTGGAGTGACGCTGAAGGAAAGTGTGCGGGAGGAAGCTGAAGTTCCCGAGCAAGTCGCTTTCAGGGAATAGCTGCCACTGTATTTTTTCCCGCTATTTCGAGCATGGCCATTACCTTCCGTCCAACTGGTAGCGTCACCTCCGGTCCCTGTTTCAAATCCGCCATTATTTATTAATTGGGCTCCCGATACGGAAACATTTTTGTAACAAACCTTCCCGAATAGTCGATAGACCGTTGACCCAACCCGCATCATCCAATTGCAGGGATAGCTACCAGAAGAGGAGGGCGCCGTTACCGAAAACTGGAATGTTTTAGTTTGCCCTGGCGCAATAGACTCATCATTTTCAAGTAGAACTGAAGCTGTTCCCCAAACTGATGCGATATTAGGATCAAGGATAAGCTTAAAATTAGCCCCCTTCGTCCACGTCGATTTACCAGTGTTTCGCATCGCCACGCTAACATTATAGATTTGGCCTCCAACCATATTGGAGGGGATAGTGTTTGAGACGTATTGGCCATTATCGTTAGGCCCATAATTTGAGAAAAGCGTAGAAGTCACATGGAGAAAAGTATAACTTGAATTCTCGGGAATACAATAATCCGGTTTATCTTGCCAACTTTGAGAAATTACCTGATCTGGCATTCCCATAAGTGAATTTATTGAAGCTGCCCATAACAAAGTTCCATTGTAATAATCCAAATTCGATGAGGCTTCTAGCTCATTATGTGTAAAGATAATGCCGAATTCGATGCCGTGTGAAGCGCAGAATGCCCTTAGATCAATGATCTCGCTTAGATCAAGCCCTCTTTTTTTTAAATCGTTTAAGTCTACATCAAGCTGTACGAACGGTAGCCACTTGCCGGTTCGTTGTTTCAACCCCTCAAGGTAAGATATTGTTGTCACCATGGGAAGAGACGGGTAAGCCACTATATCTCCGATGAGCACGTCGGGATGGGAAGATTTGACTCGATTCATATAGTTGACCACGCCATTAATAGTATTGTCTAAAGGCTCTCCTAAAATGAATTGGCCGGCCCATAACGGTTCATCCATAGCTATGAATCTTACGTTTCCCCCGAGAGATTCGACGCGGTTTATCGCCGCGTTTGTATTAAGCGCGGCTATGGTCCCGTCGGGGGACCATTCTTTTACCGCCCCGGATTCGAAGGCCATATTGATTCCGGATTGACTCAATTTGTCAACAATAGTCTGTATTTGAGCGTTTGTGAAAACGCCAGTATCCGGCTCAAACTGATATTGATAAAACGCAAATACTTCAACATGGGATCTTATGTTTGGCCATTGGGGATAATATGTATCAAATAAGAAATAGAAGTCGAATACTCCATTAAAAGTCGTCCCGGCGATGAACGGATGCGGACAAAGCCAAAGAGTATACTTCTTAGGCACGGCTGCCCCCGCCGGCTTTACGAAGCCAACGATTACATTGAATAATAGGCACAAAAATAAACACCATTTCTTTGACATTTTCAAACCCCCAATATTCAGTCTGACTAGTATCTATTTAAAAAATTTTTCTAGAGTTGTCAAGCTAATTGTCTCAGAGCGATCCGGGGTTCTAGTTTAGGTAGTTTATAGATACGCCGTCCCGTTTGCGCCCCGCTCTTGACATACTTGGAGCCGTCTTAGTTCTCAAGGATGTCTGGACTAGAAATATATTTGAGCAAGTCACGGCATGAGATTCTATTTATTGGCTTTAGTCCTTATAAGGGCCTGTTCGGAGCCTCTGAGCTTAGAAATTTACCGCAAGCCCTGAATCATGCTATATTGAGAGCCAAGCTCTTCGGAAGAACATGAACGTATTGAGAAGATTCAGGGGCTTGATCGTCTTCCTCCTCGTCGCCTTGTTCCTCGCCGCAGCGCTCTTCGTCGGCAAGAACATATTCCTCGGCCAAGTCCGAAAGAAGATCGAGGCATCGCTCGCCTATTCCCGCCTCCGCCTGTCGGCCATCCCCCCGTCCCTTATCCTCGAGGACGTCCGGACGCTGGACGCGGCGCCCCTGTTCGCGGCCCGGAGGATCGCCGTCAGCATTTCCTATGTCTCGCTCCTGCGGCGTGAAAAGCCCTTGACCGTGGTCATCGACGGCCCCGTCGTGCGCATGACGGGCGAACCGGGGCCTGCGCGGAAATATTGGCCCCTGCCCGTGGCTGTCGAGAAAGGGATCATCCGGAACGGCGAGATCTACGTGAAGCTCCGCGGAGGATCCCTCGGCTTTCGGGGCCTGAAGGCCCTTTTCTCGGAGAAGGGCGACGCGTTCTCCTTCCAGGCCGAAGCTGAGGAGGGGAGCTTTGCCCCGACGGCGGGCCCGGCCTTCGGAGGCGCCGTCATCCTGTCCGTCTCAGGCAAGGGAAGCGAGGTGATGGTCCATAGGGCGGTCGTCGAGGGGCCCGGATTCGTCGTCAAAGCCCGGGGCAAGCTCGTCAACCCGGAAAATCCGGTTCTCGAGCTCAGTACGGACTTCAATGTCGAGTCCTCCCTCGTGGCCAGGCTCCTGAAGCTTCCGTTCGACTGGAAGGGCCGGGCCGAAGGGGAGGGGATGTTCTTGCGGTCGGCCGGAGGCATCGACTTCCGCTCGAGCCTTTCCAGCCGATCGCTCGTCCTGAACGGGGTTCCCCTGGGCCGGGTGTCGGGGAGTGTCAGGATCGGCGGGAAGGAGCCTGGCGAGGTCAGCCTCTCGGTCGTCGAGGGGCGCCTGGCGGGGGCCGACATCCTCGTCAGGTTCGGGGGAGGCCGCGTCGATGGACGAGTGGAGGGGGCCCGCCTCGATCCCATTATGACCTACGTCAAGATCCCCTGGCCCGTGAGGTCGCCGGCGTGGGGAACGTTCTCCATCGTGAAGAACAAGCTCGAGGCGGAGGGGGAATTCCGCGACGCCCGGGAGGAGTTCGAGCACCCGCTCTATCCGTTCCGGGGGAAGTTCCAGTTCGCCATGGACCTGAAAACGCAGGAGCTTTCATTCTCCTCGCCGGAGCTCGATTCGAGCTTCGGGCGTCTCGAGGTCGTCGGAGGCATCCGCGTGGGCCGGGACTGCGACGTGGATATCCGGGGGGAGATCAAGGACATCCCGCAGGCCCGGGAGTTCACTTCTTATGTCCTGCGGAAGGAATTCCTTTTCCCGGAGATCCGGGGGAGGGGGACGGCCTCCATCAAGATCGCCGGGGATTTCCGGTCGCCGCGCGTCACGGCCGATTTCTATTGCCTGCCGGCCGGCTTTGCGAAGTTCGACGCGGCTGCCGTCGAGGGGAACATCGACATCCTGAACGACAGCGTCACCGGCAGATTCCGGACACGCGACGCGGATCTCAGAGGAGAGATCGGTCTCGCCGTCTCCGGGGCGCGCGTCGAGGCGGACCTCAAGCTCGAGGACGGGGAGATCGAGCGCATTCTTCCGCCCCTGGACATCGTCCTGCCGCTCCGGGGGAGGGCTTCGGGCTCGTTCAAGCTGGTCCAGCAGGGGCCGGCCATCGAGCTCAAAGGGAACTTTTCCAGCCGCGAGATCCTCCTTCTCGGCCGTCCAGTCAAGGATTGCCGGGGAGGGCTCGAATGGAAGAACGATACCCTCCGCCTGACCGGAATTTCGGGCGGCCTTTTCGGCGGGACCTTGACCGGCGACCTCTCGCTGACCTTCCCCGGGATGATGTATGACATGGACCTTTCCGGGAAGGGTCTCCGGCTTTCCGAGCTCGGCGTTCAGGTCGGGGGGGCGCTCGACCTCGTCCTCAAGGGCCGGGGGGTCTTCGGGACGGATCGTCCCGGCGGGACGTTCGCCGTCAAGGGCCTTGCGCTCCAGCCGGTAAGAGATACGGACGCGGCGGGGGACTGGACCGTCGGATATGCCAACGACCGGATCGACCTGGACATCAAAGGGGGCTTTCTCCCGGGCGGGAACGACTTCCGGATGACGTTCGACCTGCCGCTCCATAAGGACGAGATCACCGCGGACATTAAGGGGAACTTCGACGACCTCGAACGGCTCCTGCCGTGGAAGGGGGCCAAGGGCCGGCTCAATTATCTCGCTGAAGTGCGCGGCCCGCGGAGCGCCCCCCGGATCGACGGGGTGGTCGATCTCCAGGGCTCCATCCTGCCCCTTCCGGGGTTTGCCCATGCCTTGACCGATTATACGGGGCTCGTTTTCATCAACCCGGGCCGCATCACCCTCCGCGCGTTCCAGGGCAAGCTCGGCGGAGGGGATATCCGCGCGGCCGGGACGATCGACGTGGTCGCGAAGGGGGTCGGGGCCATCGACATCCGGGTGGACGGGACGGACATGCTCCTCTCGCCCCTGGCCCGGACCCGGGCCCAGACGAGCGGCTGGGTCCGTCTCGTGAAGGACGCCCGGAGCTTCCTGCTGGATGGCGAGCTCGATGTCTCCAGGCTTTCCTGGCGGAGGGAGATCACGGAGAAGATCGCCTTCTCTTCGGCCGCCCGCGCCCCGGCCCGCGAAGAGAAGGGGTTCTTCGACGACATGGCCCTGAACCTGAGGCTCCGGTCCGGCGGCAACGCCTGGATGGAGAACTCGCTCGGCCGGATCAACGGGAAGTTCGACCTGACCGTCACCGGGACCCTTCGTTCGCCGGTCATCCTCGGGGAGATCGAAGCCGTCGATGGGGAGATCTATTTCCAGGACAGAAAATTCCGGGTCGTCCGGGGCCGCCTGAGCTTTTTCAATCCGGCGGCGGTCGATCCTTTCCTGGATTTTCGGGGAGAGACCTACGTCAAGGACTACCGGGTGACCTTCGCTCTGAACGGGCTCATCGACGGGCTCAGGCCGGAGTTCACCTCGTCCCCGCCGCTTCCTCCCGAGGACGTCCTGGCCCTCCTCGCCCTCGGCGAAGCTTTCCGGAGGACCTATTCCTACGACACGACCACCCGGCTCAGCACGGCTTCGCTCCTATCCTTCCAGATCGCCGACCAGGCCCAGAAGCGCGCCGAAGGCCTGTTCAGCCTCGCCCGGTTCCGCGTCGACCCCTTCGTCATGGGCTCGTCGTCCGAGATGTCGGCGCGCCTGACGGTCGGGAGACAGCTGTCGCGGAACCTATCGATCCTGTACTCGACCAACCTGACGACCCAGCGCGAGGAGATCGTCCGGATGGAATGGGAGATCAGCAGGGACTTTTCGCTCGTGGCCATCAGGAACGAGTGGGGACGGATCAGCCTCGATGTCAAAGTTCGCAAGAGATTCTGACCGGCGGAGGGACGGGGTGCCTGCCTGGCCTCCTCCTGGCCGTCGCGCTCGCCGCGGCGCCGTCCGCCGCTTTCCCGTCCCGGCCGCAGGATACGGAGCGGCCCGTCGTCGACAGCGTCGTCATCCAGGCCGACGGTCTCGCCGGCGAGCAGAACCTCCGGGAGCTCATCTCCATCAAGCAGGGGGATCCCTATTCCCTGATGGCCGTCGACCGGAGCGTCAAGCAGATCTACGGGACCGGGCTCTTTTCGGACGTCCGCGTCGCGAGGTCCGGGGATGCCCGGGTGGCGCTCACCTTTTTCCTGACCCATCGGCTGACCGTCCGCTCCGTCGTCTTCCGCGGCGGCGAGGGGCTTCCCCGGTCGAAGATGAAGAACGGCGTCGAGGCCGTTCGCGCCGGGGCCTTCTACTCCGAGGACAAGGTCGATAGGGCCTCCGCCGAGCTCCGCGACGTCCTGGCCCGCGAGGGGTATTTCGGAGCGGCGGTCGAAGCCGTCGTCGAGCGCAACCTCGAAGCCTCGACGGCCGACGTCATTTTCGAGATCGGGCCCGGCCGGAGATACGCCATCTCCGGGATCGAGTTCCAGGGGCCGGTCCTCGTCCGCCAGCAGGACCTCAGGGTTCGGCTGCGGGACAAGGCGGGCGCAACCTATGTCCCCTCGCGCTTCCGGGAGGACCTCGAGAAGCTCAAAGCCTATTATGTCGGCCTCGGCTACCGGCAGGCGGAGGTCGGCCTCGCCCGCGAGGACTTCGACGAGTCCACCGGCCGCGTCGCTCTCAGCGTGAGCGTTCAGCCGGGGGACAAGATCACGTTCATCGTCCGGGGGGCGGACGTCCCATCATCGCTCCTCGCTCCCCTCTGGGAGGAGCGGATCTTCGAGGAATGGGGACTGGCCGAGGGGGAGATCCGGATCCTGAACCTCCTCAGGCGCCGGGGATACGTTTTCGCCTCCCTGACCTCGCGGATCGAGCGGCTCGAGAACGAGGTCCGGGTCATCTACGACGTCACGCCGGGCGAGCGCTACCGGGTCGACCGGCTGGAATTCGACGGGGTCTCGGCGTTCACGCCCGGCCGGATCCGGGACGAGGTCGGGATCGGCGAAAAGATGCCCTTCTTCGCCCTCATCAACGGCGAGCGATTGTTCGAGGTCCCCCGCGAGATCGAGTTCTTCTATCAAAAGAACGGCTTTCCCGATTGTCGTGTCGACCTCAACCTGAAGAGCCGGGGCAAAGCCGCCACGGCGGTCTTCGTCGTTTCCGAGGGGGCCGCCGGACGGTCGGCCGGATCGAGATCGCCGGCGCCTCCCTGTTCGCTCCGGAGGCGATCCGGTCGGTGATGACGAGCGTCGAAGGGGGCGGCTATTATCCCCCCGACGTCCGCAAGGACGTCGAGCTGATCGAGGCGTTCTACCTCAACAAAGGCGTGCGCGGGACCGCCGTGACCTTCGACGCCCGCGAGATCTCGGCCGGCTCCTTCGCCATCCTCATCACGATATCCGAAGGACGGCTCGTCCGCGTGGGCGAGGTCGTGGTCACCGGGAACAGGGTGACGCGCAAGAAGACCATCCTCCGGGAGCTCCGGCTCGCGCCCGGGGACCCGGCGTCCCGCGACCTCATCCTGGAGACCAGGCGGCGGCTGGAAGGCCTCGGGATCTTCTCCGAAGTGAAGGTCGACGAGGTCGCCGTCTCTCCCGGCGTGGAGAACCTGGTCATCGCCGTCCGCGAAGGGGAAAGGAATTTCGCGAGCCTGGGGGCGGGGATCGAGACCAAGAACGAGCCTCGGTCCCTGGCCCTCTGGGAGAACGACATCACGCTCCGGGGAACGGCCGAGTACATCCGGGCGAACGTGTTCGGCGCCGCCGCCCAGGTCAGCCTCGTCGGCCAGATCAGCCTCGTCGAGAAGCGGGCCGTGGCCTCGTGGGAACAACCCTATTTCTTCGGCATTCCCATGCAGACGGTCGTCAACGGCTGGCTCGAGCGTGAGGACCGGACGAGCTTCGGGTTCGACCGGCGCGGGTTCAGCCTGAACGTCATCAAGCCGATGTCGCCGGGGCTCGTCCTCCTCGGGACGGTCAGCTGGTCCCGGACGAAGCTGACGCATCTCGAGATCGCGGAGTCGGAGGTCGACCGCCAGCTCCTGCCCTTTCGCGACGATGCTCGCTTCGGCGAGCGTCATCCGGGACCGGCGCGACGATTCGTTCAACCCCTCCCGGGGCACGTTCATGAGCGCCGTCGGCGAATGGGCCTTTCCGCTCCTCGGGACGGAATCGGACTATCTCAAGGCCTTCTTCAAGTACCAGTACTATCATCCGCTCCTGAGCCGCCTCAACTTCAGCGCGACCGCCCGCATCGGGCTCGGCCGCGGCCGGATCCCCGTCCCCGAGAGGTTCTTCGCCGGGGGGAGCAACTCATTCCGCGGGGAGAGGATCGACGAGCTCGGCCCGAAGGACCCGGATACGGGCATGCCCATCGGCGGCAAGGCGATGGTCCTGGCCAATCTTGAAGTGCGCTTCCCGCTGTTCCAGAGCCTGCCGAATCTCTCCGGGGCCGCGTTCTACGACATCGGCCAGGTCTTTTCCAAGAGGAAGGACTTCAGCCTCTTCAACTTCCAGGGCGCCGTCGGGCTCGGGCTCCGCTACCGGACTCCCCTCGGGCCGTTCCGGTTCGACCTCGGCTGGAACGTCGACGACCCCGGGAAGAAGGGCCGGCCCATCCTCTTCATCACCATCGGGAACGTGTTCTGACATGAAGAAACCAAGAACGGACCGGAAAAGGATTCGGGCGGCCGGGATGACGCTCCTGGCCCTTTCGATCCTCGGCCTCCGGGCCCAGGCTCCGTGCCGGCAGGTCGAGGATTGCGTGGCCGCCGTGGTCAACGGAAAGGCCGTCACGCTCATCGACGTCAGGATCGCCCAGCGCTTCGGGCTTCATGCCGGAGATCCGGGGGAAACATCCCTGTCCGCCGTGCTGGACAGGCTCGTCGAGCAGAAGCTCGTCTTCGACCTCGCTCGGGGCCCCGCCGCCCCGAGCGACGAGGAGATCGCCGTGGCCCTCGACGAAGCCGCCCGGAGACTCGGGCCGGATGCGTGGGCGCGGGCGCTCGCGGAATTCGGCATCGCGGAGGCGGACCTGCGGCCGTTCGTCGAAAATGCGGTCGGCTACCGCAAGGCCGTCGCGGGAAGGTTCAGCCAGGCGGCGCCCGTGACCATCAAAGAGATCGAAGCGTATTACCAGGACGTCTATGTCCCCGAGCGCCGCGCCGCCGGGGAGGAGCCGGCCCCCATGGTCCAGGTCCTCGACCGCATCGAGTCCCGCGTCCAGGAACAGAGGCGGGACAAGCTCATCGCGGACTGGACGGGGAACCTGAAGGCCCAGGCCGAGATCCTCGTGAACCGGGACTGCCTGGAATAACCCCTTGAAAGGAATGCCCCTCATGAAGCGATTCGCCTGCCTTTTTCCCGGCCAGGGTTCCCAGGCCGTCGGCATGGGGAAGGACCTTTACGACGGATTCAAAGAAGCCCGGGAGATCTTCGCGCGGGCCGACGAGGCGCTCGGCTACCCCATTTCGAAGCTGTGTTTCGAAGGGCCCGAAGAGGAGCTCCGTCTGACGCGAAACACCCAGCCCGCGCTCCTCACCGTCAGCACGATCGCGTTCACCCTCCTCGGGGCGGAGCCCGCCGTCGCCGCGGGGCACAGCCTCGGAGAGTATTCGGCCCTCGTGGCCGCCGGAGTCCTGACGTTCGAGGACGCCGTCCGGCTCGTGCACAAGCGGGGCGTGTACATGCAGGAGGCCGTCCCGGCCGGCACGGGCGTCATGGCCGCGGTCCTGGGCGCCGATCCCGAAGCCCTCCGGCAGGCGCTCGATCGGGTCCCGGACCGGAGCGTCGAGGTCGCCAACTGGAACAGCCCGGACCAGGTCGTCATCGCCGGGACGCTCGAAGGCGTCCAGGAAGCCCTCCGCGTCCTCAACCCGCCGAGGTCGGTCATGCTCCCGGTGAGCGCCCCCTTCCACACCGCTCTGATGCGTCCCGCCGAGGACCGGCTGGCGGCCGACCTGGCCCTCGTCCCTTTCCGCGACCCGAGGTTCCCCGTCGTCTGCAACGTGGACGCGCGCTTCGTCCGGACCGGGGAAGAGGCCCGGGACGCCCTCCGGCGTCAGGTCAGCCGGCCCGTCCTCTGGACCTCGTGCATCGAATCGCTCCGGGGAGAAGGGATAGCCCTTTGGGTGGAAACCGGGCCCGGGAAGGTCCTGTCCGGGCTGATGAAGAGGATCGGCCGCGGCTGGCCCCAGCCGCCCGTCACGGCGAACGTCGAGGACCGGGGATCTCTGGAAAAGGCGAAGCAGGCCTTGTCAGACGTCCTTTGACAGGATCGTCGGCGCGAAGCGGACGTAATACTCCACCGCCGAGGCCAGGGCCACGGCGACCGTGAGCCACAGGCCGATGGGGGCGAGGAGGTGGAGCCTCCCGAGGTTCACCGGGCCCAGGATGAGAAGGCAGAGGGTGACGGTCTCGAGCGTCATCTTGAGCTTGCCCAGGCCCGACGCGGGGATGTTCTTCCCCCGCGACGAAGCGATGGCCCGGAACCCCGTCACCGCGATCTCCCGGCCGATGATGATGACCGCCATCCAGGCCGGCACGATCCGGCGGCCGACGAGACAGATCAGGGCCGAGGCGATGAGGAGCTTGTCGGCCATCGGGTCGAGGAGCTGGCCGAAGACGGTGATCTGCTTCTTCTTGCGGGCCCAGAACCCGTCCAGCATGTCCGTCAGGGAGGCGAAGAGGAAAATGGCGAACCCCACGATCTCCCATCCCCGGAAATCCGAGAGCAGGACGACGACGAGGGCCGGGATGGCGAAGATCCGCAGGATGGTCAGGAAGTTCGGAACATTGAGCTTCATGGACGCAGATAATACTATCGCCCGGCCCCGTCGTTGTCAATCGCCGGGCGCAACGCCTCCGGCGGCCGCCGCTCGCCCGGGCGGGACCGACCTTGCAATGCCCCCGGCCTCCGAGTATATTTGAAAATTGCCATGCCCGAAAAAAGCTCCCTGACCCCGATGATGGAGCAGTATTTCCGCATCAAGAAGGAGCACCCCGGGGCCCTGCTCTTCTTCCGGCTGGGCGACTTCTACGAGATGTTCTACGAGGACGCGAAGACGGCCTCTCCCGTCCTCGAGATCGCCCTGACCTCGCGCCAGAAGGTCCCGATGTGCGGCGTTCCCCACCACGCCGTCAACGCCTACCTGGCCAAGCTGCTGCGCCGCGGATACAAGGTCGCCGTCTGCGAGCAGATGGAGGACCCGCGGGCGGCGAAAGGCGTGGTCAAACGGGAGGTCATCAAGGTCCTGACGCCCGGAACGGCGGTCGAGGTCGAGAACGGAGACGCCCGGGAGAACACCTACATCGCGGCCCTCGTCTTGACCCGGGAAGGGTGGGGGCTGGCCCGGCTCGATCTCGTCTCCGGGGAGATCCGGGCGCTCCAGGGCGGGCCCGAAGAGGTCCGTGCGGCGTCCGACGAGCTGTTCAAGGCGTCGCCCCGGGAGATCATCTATCCGGAGGGCGCCGAGGATTCCCTGGCCCGGGTCCTTTCGCCCCGGGACGCCGCGGCGGTGCCCCTCAGCCCCGTCGAAGCCTGGGCCTTCGATCCGCCGCAGGCCTCACGGCTCCTCGAGGAACACCTCCGGGTCAAGTCCCTGGCGGGATTCGGCCTGGACGGGAAGCCCCTGGCCGTCGCGGCCGCCGGCGCGCTCCTCCATTACGTCAAGAAGGTCCGGAAGGACTCCGTCGCCCTTGTCCACAGGGTCGTCTATGTGCCTCCCGGCGACCGGCTCGTCCTGGACACGGCGACGGTCCGGAACCTCGAGCTCGTCCGGAACCTCCGCGACGGGCGAACATCGGACACCCTGCTCGAGGTCATGGACCTCACGGTGACCCCGATGGGGGCGCGGACGCTCCGCGGCCGGCTTCTGGAGCCCCTCGCGGACGTCGAACGGATCAACGCCCGGCTGGACGCGGTGGCTGATGCCGTCCGTCTGACCATCGAAAGGCGCGAGGTGCGCGACACCCTCAAAGGCGTTCACGACCTCGAAAGGCTGACAGGCAAGATCTCCCTTGCGGCCGCCAACGCCCGGGACCTGGTCGCCCTGAAAAGGTCTCTCGAGCCCCTCCCGAAGCTCCGGACGATGCTCCAGGCCTTCAAGGCGGACGCGTTCCGCGATCTCCTGGAGGAGTGGGACGATGCCCGGGACGTGGTGGCGATCGTCGATCGGGCCATTTTGGACGAGCCGGCGCTCGCGCTCACGGAGGGCGGGCTCATCAAGCCGGGGTTCGACTCCGAGCTCGACGAGCTGAGGGACGTCTCGCGGTCCGGCAAGGCGTTCATCGCCCGGCTGGAGAAAACGGAGCGGGAGAGGACGGGCATTACGTCCCTCAAGGTCCGCTACAACAAGGTCTTCGGCTATTATATCGACGTCACCAAGCCCAACCTGCCCCAGGTCCCCCCGGACTACATCCGCAAGCAGACCCTCGTCGGCTCGGAGCGCTTCCTCACTCCGGAGCTCAAGGCGTATGAAGAAAAGGTCCTCCATGCCGAGGAGCGGATGGCCGAGATCGAGTATCGGATCTTCCAGGAGACCCGGGAGGCCGTGGCCCGGGAGACGACGCGCCTCCAGCGCATCGCCGCCGCCGTCGCGCGGCTGGACGTCCTCACGGCCCTGGGCGAGCTCGCGGTCGGCCGGGGATACTGCCGCCCCGAGATCGGCGGCGGGGACGCCATCCGGATCACGGGCGGGCGGCACCCCGTCATCGAGGTCGCCAACGCCGAGCCGTTCATCCCGAACGACACGTTCCTCGACCCCGCGGACGAACAGATCCTCGTCATCACCGGCCCGAACATGGGCGGGAAATCGACCTACCTCCGCCAGGTCGCCCTCATCTCCATCATGGCCCAGATGGGCTCGTTCGTGCCGGCCGAATCGGCCTCGCTGGGCCTGGTCGACCGCATCTTCACCCGCATCGGAGCGACGGACTTCCTGAGCGTCGGACAGTCGACCTTCATGGTCGAGATGCTGGAGACGGCGGCCATCCTGAACAGCGCGACGCCCCGGAGCCTCATCCTCCTCGACGAGGTCGGGCGGGGGACCAGCACGTTCGACGGCCTGAGCATCGCCTGGGCCGTGGCCGAGCATCTGCACGAGCGGGAAGGGGCCCGGGCCAAGACCCTCTTCGCCACCCACTACCACGAGCTGACCGAGCTCGCCCTGAGCCTCAAGAGGATCCGGAACTTCCACGTCTCCGTCAAGGAGTGGAAGGACGACATCATCTTCCTGCGCAAGATCGTCCCCGGACCGTCCGACCGCAGCTACGGCATCCACGTGGCCAAGCTGGCCGGCATCCCGCGGGCCGTGATCGACCGGGCCCGGGAGATCCTGTTCAACCTGGAAAAGCGGGAATTCGACGAGGAGGGCGTTCCCCGGATGGGATACCGCGCGCCGGGCAAGCGCGATCGGTCCCAGGGACTGCTCTTCGCCGAGGACCGGGAGCGCGCGGCGCTCGAGGAGGTCCGGGACCGGATCCTGTCCTGCGATATCCAGGGGATGACGCCGCTCGAGGCCCTGAACTTCCTCGGGGCGCTGAAGAACGGGCTGGGCGGGAAGGCGGGGGACTAGAGCTCTTCGGCTTCCTCGACCTGGAAGCCCTCCTCGGTCTCCTCCTCTTCCTCGTCCTCCTCGTCCCCGTCGAAATCCTTCTCGAAGTCCTTGCCGTCCTCGAAGGGAGCGTCGCCGACCTCTTCCTTCCTCTGTTCGAGGGCGACGTCGAACTCGTCCCGGTCCTCGTAGCGTCTCAGGATGTTGGCGGCGGAATCGCTGTAGCAGAGCTCGAGGTAATCCTCTTCGATCTCGCAGAAGACGGACATCGAGTGGCCGGTCTGAAGGTTCCCGACGGTCTCGATGGGGTCGGCCGCCTTCTTGATCGCATCCAACGTCAGCCAGCTCGATACTTCGATCTCTTCCATGACGCGCTCCCTAAGCAAATAGATATCCATTTTAAGGCAATTGTCAAGTCGGAGGGGGCGTTCTTGACACGCGCGCCCGCGCCCGCTATTTTTGAAGGAAGGGAGGTCCGCCATGAGATGGGAAAAACTGACGGTCATGTCGCAGGAGGCGTTCCGCGAAGCGCAGGCGAAGGCCGGGGCCCTGGGGCACCAGGAGATCGGTCCCGGGCATCTCCTTCTGAGCTTCCTCGAACGGCCCGAGAACGTCGTCAACGCCGTCCTCGGCAAGCTCGGCGCGAACACCGCCGCGGTCCGCGCGGACCTGGAAGCGGCGCTCGCGCGCCTGCCCAAGGTCTCCGGCAGCGGGGAACCCTACATTTCCGAGTCCCTGCGCCGCGTCATGGATGACGCCGAGAAGCAGGCCGAACAGCTCAAGGATGAATATGTCTCCACGGAGCATATCCTCCTGGCCATGCTCGCGGACAAGAGCAACGAGGCCGGCCGGATCCTCGCGGCGCGGGGCGTTACCGGGGAATCGGTCCTCAAGGCCCTGGCGACGGTCCGCGGATCACAGCGGGTCACCGACCCCGAGCCCGAGGGCAAGTTCCAGGCGCTCGAGAAGTACGCCCGCGATCTCACGGCCCTGGCGCGGCAGGGCAAGCTCGACCCGGTCATCGGCCGCGAGGACGAGATCCGGCGCATCATGCAGGTCCTGTCCCGGCGGACGAAGAACAATCCCGTCCTCATCGGCGAGGCCGGCGTCGGGAAGACCGCGGTCGTCGAGGGACTGGCCCGGCGCATCGCCGACGGCGACGTTCCCCAGTCGCTGAAGAACAAGCGCCTCCTCTCTCTCGACATCGGCTCGCTCGTCGCCGGGACGAAGTACCGGGGCGAGTTCGAGGACCGGCTCAAGGCCATCCTCAAGGAGATCCGCGAATCGCAGGGCGAGATCGTCCTGTTCATCGACGAGCTGCACACGATCATCGGGGCGGGGGCGGCCGAGGGCGCCGTGGACGCCTCGAACATGCTCAAGCCCGCCCTCGCCCGCGGCGAGCTGCGCTGCATCGGGGCGACCACGCTCAACGAATATAAAAAGCATATCGAGAAGGACGCCGCCCTCGAGAGGCGCTTCCAGCAGGTCTATGTGGGCGAGCCCTCGGTCGAAGAGACCATCTCCATCCTCCGCGGCCTCAAGGAGAAGTACGAGGCCCATCACGGCGTCCGGATAACGGACTCGGCCCTGGTGGCGGCGGCGACGCTTTCCAACCGTTACATTGCGAGCCGGTTCCTCCCGGATAAGGCCATCGACCTCATGGACGAAGCGGCCTCCCGGGCCCGCATCCAGATCGACAGCCTGCCCGAGGACATCGACGAGCTCGAGCGGCGGACGGTCCAGCTCGAGATCGAGCGCCAGGCCCTGCGCAAGGAGAAGGACAAAGCGGCCAAGGAGAGGCTCGAAGGGATCGAGAAGGAGCTGGCGAACCTCAAGGAGAGAAGCTCCGGGCTCAAGGCGCAGTGGAGGAACGAGAAGGACCTCATCGAGGCCCGGGGGAAGATCAAGGAGCGCGTGGAAGCGCTCAAGAACGAAGAGCAGGCGGCCGAGCGGCGCGGCGACCTCGAGCGCGCCGCGGAGATCCGCTACGGGAAGCTCATCGAGGCGGCCAAGGAATCGGACGCCCTGGCGGCCCGTCTGGCCGAGGCCCAGAAGAAGGGGAAGATGCTCAAGGAGGAGGTCGACGAAGATGATATCGCCCAGGTCGTCTCCCGCTGGACGGGCATCCCCGTGTCCAAGATGCTCGAAGGCGACGCGGCCCGCCTCCTCCGGATGGAGACGACCCTTTCGGCCCGCGTCGTGGGCCAGGAACAGGCCATACGGGTCGTTTCCGACACCATCCGGCGGGCCCGGGCCGGGATACAGGACGCCGCGCGGCCCATCGGCTCGTTCATCTTCCTGGGGCCGACCGGGGTCGGCAAGACCGAGCTGGCGCGGGCGCTTGCCGAGTTCCTCTTCGGCGACGAAAAGGCGATGGTCCGGCTCGACATGTCGGAGTACATGGAGAAGCACACGGTCGCCCGGCTCATCGGGGCGCCTCCCGGTTACGTCGGCTACGAGGAGGGCGGCCAGCTGACCGAGGCGGTCAAGCGCTGGCCCTATTCTCTGGTTCTCCTCGACGAGATCGAGAAGGCCCACGCCGACGTCTTCAATGTCCTCCTCCAGATCCTCGACGACGGCCGCCTGACCGACGGACAGGGCCGGACCGTGGATTTCCGGAACACGCTCGTCATCATGACCTCGAACCTCGGGAGCACGGCCATCAAGGGAATGGGCGGAGATTTCCCGGCCATGGAGCGCGAGGTCCGCAAGGTCCTCGAAGCCCACTTCAGGCCCGAGTTCCTCAACCGGATCGACGAGGTCGTCGTCTTCCGGCCGCTGGGGAAGGAGACCATCCTGAAGATCGTCGACCTCCAGCTCGGGCTCCTACGGTCGCGGCTCGCCGGGCGGAAGATCGGGCTCGAAGCCTCCCCGGAAGCCGCCGCCCTCCTGGCCGAGAGGGGCTATGACCCCGTCTACGGCGCCCGGCCCCTGAAGCGGGTCATCCAGCGGGACGTCCAGAATCCCCTGGCCTCGAAGATCCTGGCCGGGGATTACGGGGAAGGGGATACGGTCGTCCTCGGCGTCGACAAGAAGGGAGAGCTGACGTTCACGAAGAAAGGGTGAGCCCGGCAAATCCCCCCTGCCCCCCTTTTACAAAGGGGGGAACTTTCAGGTCCAGCCGTAAGCCCATTTCAATGGGGGAACCTTCAGGCCCGGCCTCAAGCCCTTTTCCGTGGGGGAAACACTCAAGTCCAGTTGCAGGCCCAAAGATCGGGGAGAACATCAAGATAGGCCGCTTCATAAGGTACGTCATGGGCAAAGGGATCGACGCCCAAAGCCTTTTCAATCAAGTCCAGCGGCAAACCCTTTCAAATAGGGGAACTTTCGAATCCAGCCAGAAGTCCTTTTCCATAGGGGAACACTCAAGTCCATCTGCAAGCCCTTTTTTTCAAGGAGGGATCTCGATCAAGTCCAGGCATCTCCGGAAGCTTAGGCTGAGCCTCTAACCTCCCCCCTTTCCTAAAGGGGGGTTGGGGGGATTTCCTCCCGTTGGCGCGCCGGCTTTCTCGTTCTCTTGACCGAGGACCTCGATTAGGGTATTCATAATGGATTATCGCAGGAGGATGAAGATGAACATACGCAGATTCGCCATAGCCGCGCTTGTCGCGTTCCTGGCCCTGGGCGGGCTGGGTTACGCCAACGGCCTGAACCTCAATAGCCTCGGGACGCGGGCCCTGACCATGGGCGGGGCATTCGTCGGGCTGGCCGACGACTTCAGCGCCGTGTTCTGGAATCCGGCCGGAGCGGCCGGGTTCAAGACGAAGGTCCTGGGGTTTTATTTAACCGACCTCGTCCCGTCGAGCACGTACAGACTGGACGTCCCCACGCCCTCCGGCATGACGACGCTCGTCGACGCCAAGAGCAAGCTGGGCCATTACCTCGGCGGCATGTTCGCTTATTACCATCCGGTCTCCGACCGCCTGGTCCTCGGCTTCGGCGCCTACACGCCCTCGGGCATAGGCATCAAATGGCCCGAGAGCGGCCTGGCGCCCCTCTCCGGCGGCGGAAGCTTCGACTGGTCGAGCAAGGTCGGCCTCTTCAGCCTCTCTCCGCTCGTTGCCTATAAGATCAATGACATGATCTCGGTCGGAGCGGCCCTCAACGTCAATTATGGGATGTTCTCCATCAACATGCACGCCGGGCACGCCGAGCTCCCCGTGCCTCCGTACGCCCTCGACCTTGGTCAATACGAGGAAAGCCTGAGCGGATGGGGCCTCGGGGCCACGTTTGGCGTCCTCGTCAAGCCGTCCGACCGGCTGAGCTTCGGCCTCACGGTCCGCACGCCGAGCCGGGTGACCTTCAAGGGCGACGGGCTCATCTCCAATCTGGACATGCTGGGCTTCAGCGAGACCTCCGAGATCGAGCGGAGCATCACCTTCCCGCTTTGGATCGCCGGCGGCGTGGCCGTCCGTCCTCTGGGCCGGCTCCTCGTAACGGCCGACATCCAGTGGACGAAGTGGTCGTCCGTCAAGGCTCTCGACGCGGCCTTCGCCGACCCGGCTTGGAAGGCCCTGATGGCTTTGAGCGGCCGGGACTCTCAGAAGATGGACTGGGCGGACAAGGCGCAGATACGGCTCGGGGCCGAATACGCCTTGAGCGACGCCCTCGCCCTGCGGGCGGGATATTATTACGACCCGAGCCCCGCCCCCGACACGACGCTGAACATCCTTCTCCCGAGCTATACCTATAATGTCGTGACGGCGGGAGCCGGCTACAAGGTCGCCGGCCTCCAGGTCGATTTCGGCATCGAATACCTGATGGGGAAGGACAGGGACGTCCTTTACTTGAAGACGCTCACCGACCCGGCTTACGCAACGGCTATGGCGGGCGCATACCATATGAACATCCTGGTCCCGAACATCTCCGTCGGCTACAGGTTCTGACGGGGGTCGATCAGTCCCCTTTGCCCGCGCCGGGGGCTAAAAAGCCCCCGGGCCCTCCTTCCTTCGCTTTCCCCAGGCGGGAAGAACTTTTTGCCCCGTTTCTGCGTCTATAAAAGAGGAATGTTGATGTACAGAGGTTTGCCATGAAAAAGTGGGTCCTGCGCGTCTTCGCGTGCCTTTTCATCGCCGTGTTCTTCTATTTCCTCCTGGCCTGCGGGAAGAAGAAGGAGACGCTCAAGCTCGTCGCCGTCACCAAGGGCGATATCCTGGAGAAGGCCCTCGCCGTCGGCACGATCGAGCCGGAGAAGGAAACCAAGATCAAGTCGACCATCCCGGGGATCGTCTCCGAGGTCCTCTTCAAGGTCGGGGACGCCGTCGCCGCCGGGGCGCCGCTCTTCAAGATCTCCCCGAACCCGACCCCGCTTGAATACGTGGAGGCCCGCCGGAGCATGGAGGTCGCCGAGATCACCATGAGCAAGCTCAAGGCGGACTGGGAGCGCCAGGTCCAACTGTTCAAGGGGTCCCTCATCTCCGAGTCCGACATGGCGGCCACGGAAAGCGCCTTCCGGGAGGCGAACCTCCGCTACAAGATCGCCGGCGAGCGCCTGGAGCTCCTCGAACGAGGCCGCATCAGGATGTCCAACCGGGAAATCGATTCCATCATCCGGTCCCCGAACGCCGGCATCGTCCTCTCCCAGAGCGTCTTCCAGGGCGACCCCGTCGTGCCCCTGACGAATTACCAGCCGGGGACCGAGCTCTGCTCCCTGGCCGACATGGCCAGCCTCCTCTTCAAGGGCACGGTGGACGAGATCGACGTCGGCAAGATCACGGCCGGGATGGACGCCGAGGTCCAGATCGGCGCCCTTCCCGATTCCAAGCTCGCCGGCCAGGTCATCCGCATCTTCCCCAAGGCCAAGAAAGAGGGGAACGCCACGCTCTTCGACATCGAGATCACCATCGACAAGACGACGGGGGTGACCCTGCGGGCGGGCTTTTCCGCCACCGCGGGCATCCGTATCCGCGAGCGCAAGCAGGTCCCGATGCTCCCCGAGCGCCTGATCCTCTTCGAGAACGGCAAGCGCTACGTCGAGGTCCCCGAAGGCCAGGGCCTGAAGACGAAGAAGGTCGAGGTGACGACCGGACTATCCGACGGGCTCAATATCGAGATCCTTTCGGGCGTGAAGGAAGGCGAGAAGGTCGTCGAGAGGCCGCCCCGCGAGATCAAGTAAGCCCATGTCCGGCATCTTCTTCCGCAACCTCGTCCGGGACCTGCTCCGCCAGCCGCTCCGGACCGCTCTGACCCTGTCCGGCGTCGTCTGGGGGACGTTCTCCGTCATCCTGCTCATCGCCTTCGGGGACTCCGTCTCCAAGGCCCAGGTCAAGCGGTTCCACGGGATGGGGGAGGGGATCGTCCTCGTCTTTCCCTCCCGGACGACGCTCCCCTGGCAAGGTTTCCTCAAGGGCAAGCCGGTCCGGGTGACGCCGGAAATGGCCGAGGCCATCCCCGGGAAGGTCGCCGGCATCAAGTATATCAGCCCCGAGTTCGTCGGCCGGGGCATCGTCCGCAACGGCCGGAACGAGTTCAACAACACCGTTCGCGGGATCAATCCCGCCTTCGAGAAGATGCGCAACACGATCGCCGAAACGGGACGATTCATCGACCCCGAGGACATAGCCCAGCGGAAGCGGGTGGCGTTCATCGGCGACGTCCTTGCCCGGGACCTTTTCGGCGACGCCCCGGCCGTCGGCCGCACGGCCTTCATCGACGGCGTTCCGTTCACGGTCGTCGGCGTGATGCGCAAGAAGACCCAGAACTCCAACTACAACGGCCAGCGCGACGAGCTCTGCGCGTTCATCCCCTGGACGACCTTCGCCGCCCTCTACGGGAACAAGTACGTTTCGAACCTCATCTTCCAGCCCGCCGACCTCGGCCGGAGCAAACCGGTGATGGAAGATGTCAAGAAGCACCTGGCGAAGCTCATCGGCTTCGATCCCGACGACCCGGACGCCCTGGGCGTCTGGGATACCCTCGATTGGGAGAGGCAGTTCCGGACCTTCTTCATCGCCTTCACCGTCTTCATGGCCGTCATCGGCTCGTTCACCCTCCTTGTCGGCGGGGTCGGCGTCGCCTCCATCATGCGGGTCGTCGTCGAGGAGCGGACCCGGGAGATCGGCATCAAGCTGGCCGTCGGCGCCCGCCGCCGGACCATCCTCCGACAGTTCTTCGCCGAGTCCCTGATGATCATGCTCGTCGGCGGAGCCGCCGGGTTCGCGCTCTCGGCCCTCGTCCTGCGGGCGGCCAAGGCCTTCCCCGGCTCGTTCACGGAGTTCGTCGGCGTCCCGGTCCTGAACCCCCTCGTCATCGTCTCGACCATCCTCATCCTGCTCGCCATCGGCGTCGTCGCCGGCATGATCCCGGCCCGGGCGGCCGCCTCCACGGACCCCATCGCCGCCCTGAGGAAATGACATGAACGCGACCCTGCCCCGCTTCTTCTGGAGCGAGTACCGAAAGCGCCGGAAACGGGCGGCGCTCATCACCTTCGCCCTGTTCTGGGGGACGCTGTCGGTCCTCCTCCTCATGGCCTTCGGCCGGGGGATGAACACCCAGTTCAAGATCAGCTTCAGCGGCCTCGGCGAGAACCTCATCATGATCAACGGCGGACAAACCTCGCTCCCATACGAGGGACTTCCCAAGGGGAGGCAGATCCGGGTTTATCCCGAGGATGTCGCCGAACTGCGCGAGCGTGTTCCGGAGATCGCGGTCATCGCCCCGGAGTCGTTCAACTTCCTGGCGGTGTCGGCCGGCGGCAAGGAGATCAACCGCACGGTCCACGGGGTCACGGCCGAGTTCGCCTTGATGCGGACCCAGATCGCCCAGCTCGGAGGCCGCTTCATCGACGCCGACGACGAGACCGAGGGCCGGAAGGTCGCGTTCATCGGCTGGCACGTGGCCCGGGACCTGTTCGGAAGCGAGGACCCGGTCGGAAAGTCCGTCGTCATCAATCGCGTCCCGTTCACGGTCGTCGGGGTCCTCCAGAAGAAGCTTCAGGACTCGATGTACAACGGGCCGGACGCCGAGCAGGTGTACCTGCCGTTCCGGGCCTTCCGCCAGATCGACAACCAGCGGTACCTCGACCAGCTCCACATCCAGCCGCGGAGCCGCGGGGAATCGAGGCTCGTCGAGTCCCGGGTCCGGACGCTCCTCGGCCGGAAGTACCGGTTCGACCCGGAGGACCGCTACGCCCTCAACGTCTGGAACACCATCGAGGACGCCAAGGAGGGCATGGCCATCTTCCGGGGCATCGAGATCTTCCTGGGGATCATCGGCATCCTGACCCTGCTCATCGGGGCCGTGGGCGTCACCAACCTGATGTACGCCGCGGCCAAGGAGCGGACGCGCGAGATCGGCATCAAGCTGGCCATCGGGGCGCGGCGGCGTGTCATCGTCCAGCAGTTCCTGCTCGAGACGGCGTTCATCTTCGGCAAGGGGACGTTCTGGGGATTCATCACGGCATTCAATATCGTCAACCTTGTCCGGCTCGTCCCCGTCAACTACGAGTCGTTCGGCATCGACGCCTATCTCCTCCGGCCGGTCTTCTCCTTCGACATCCTCGTCGCCAATATGGTCATCCTGGCCGTCCTGGTCTTTGCCTCCGGCATCTTCCCGGCCCTCCGGGCGTCCCGGTCGAACCCCATCGAGTCACTCCGCTATGAATAGAGGATCATCATGATCGAGCTCAACGGCATCACCAAGGTCTACAAGACGGGGAGCCAGACGCTGGAAGCCCTGCGCGGCGTTTCGCTGACCATCCATAAGGGCGAGTTCATCTCGATCATGGGGCCCTCGGGGTCCGGGAAATCGACCCTGATGAACGTCATCGGCTGTCTCGACACGCCGACCGCGGGAGAGTACGTCCTCGACGGGGATCGGGTGGCCGGCCTGAGCTTCGACGAGCTCGCCGCGGTCCGCAACCACAAGATCGGCTTCGTCTTCCAGAACTTCAACCTCCTGCCGTACGCCACCGCCTGGGAAAACGTCGAGCTGCCCATGCTCTTCGACGGCAAGAGCTCCCGCCGGCGGAAGGAGCGGGTCACCGAGCTCCTGAACGCCGTCGGGCTCTACGACTGGCGGGACCACAAGCCTTCGGAGCTTTCCGGAGGACAACAGCAGAGGATCTCCCTGGCCCGCGCCCTGGCCAACGACCCCCCGATCCTCCTGGCCGACGAACCGACGGGGAACCTCGACTCGAAGAGCGGGGAGGAGATCATGGCCCTTCTTTCCGACCTCTGGAAGGCCGGCCGGACCATCGTCATGGTCACCCATAACGACGCCATCGCCGCCCGTTCCGAGCGCGTCGTCCGGCTCTTCGACGGCATGGTCAGGAACTGACGGCGGGGCGGGCGAGACAAGCGGGACGAGCGAGACAGGCGAGACAGGCGAGACAAGAGGATTGACGGAGACCTTCTCAGCAGGGAATGGCGTGTTTTGTAGCCCAGCGAGGCGCGGCGAGACGGGCGGGACAAGCGAGACAGGCGAGACAAGAGGATCGACGGAGACCTTCTCAGCAAGGGCCTAGCGCGCTTTGTAGCCGCAGCGAAGCGCTGTGGGCACGGCGTTCTTTGTAGCCGCAGGCTTCAGCCTGCGCTCAAGAAGATGTCTTGTCGTCAATGCGGGTCTCGGCTGTCTTCGGGACCGGACGCGGGCTGAAGCCCGCGGCTACAAGTCACGATTCACGAGCGATCGCAGAAACCGGTACTTGACACCCGGTTCCGGAATGATCTCTTGCACGAGCTCCAATTTGACGTCCATGCCCGGGCTGAGAATACCCTTAAGTCCTTCGCGGAGCCGGACGAGGGCTTCCGGCGGAGGCGGGGAGTCCGGAACGAGCCGGACGACGACGCGATCGATCTGCTCCTGAACGAGCTCATATTGTTCGACCCACGGGGCGACGGCCTGGATGACGTGGGCCGCGGCCGCGGCATAAAGCTCCCGTCCGTCAGGCAAGCTCAGATAATCGACGGAGCGGCCGGAGATCTCGGAGAGCGTGGAGAACGGCGCTCCGCACGGGCATTGAGCCGGTCCGACGACGACCTCGTCGCCGAGGACGTAGCGGACGAACGGCTGGGCGTAATAGTGAAGGGCCGTGACGACGATATCGCCGCGCTCGCCCTCATGAGCCGGCCTGCCGTCCTTTAGGACCTCGACGATGACGCTGTCGTCGCAGACGTGATACAACCCGGTCTCGCGACATTCCCAGGCGACGAGACCGAACTCCTCGGCGCAATAGGTGTCATAGACGGGACAGCTGAAAGCCTCCGCGATGCGGCGCCTCATTCCCGGCGTCAGCATTTCGGAGCTCGTCACCACGAACCGGGGCCGAGGAGCCCGGCCGGACAGCCGGGCGACCTCTCGGGCCGCACGGGTCAGGACCCCCGAATTCCCCGTGACCACGTCCGGGTCGGCTTTTCCGAGCGCCGCCGCGATATCCGCGGGCGCGTCGAGGAGCGCGATCTGGTCCTGCCGGAAGAGCCCGAGCCGCTGTGCGGCCTTCCAGGCGAGAGGGGACTGCTCATGGGAGTGCGTGCCGACCCTAGCCATCCTGTCCGCCGGCCGGAGCCCGAAGGACGACATTGCCCGCATGCGAAACACATGGAAAACGAAGTCCTCGGCCGGGGTTCGGCGGACGGCAAGCGGCTCGCCCGTAGATCCGGTCGTCTGGATCGTGATCAGGCGGGCCGGATCGTATCCGCTCGCGAGGGTCTCGCCAACTGTTCGCGTGCGGAGATCCTTTCTGGTGACGACAGGGAGATTCGACAGATCGCCGGCGGCACGGACGTGCTCGGGAGATACGCCCGATGCCTCCCACAGGTCCCTATAGAGAGGCACTTTCTTTTGGGCATGCCGGATGATCCGGCGCAAACGCCGGTCCCGGTAGAGTTGGATCCGGTCCCGGTTCGATGCGGAATGCCGCAGGGCGGCGCCGAGGACGGCCAGGCCGCTCCCGGTCCTCATCGTTCCGTACTCATAGCAGGTCGGAATTATAGACCGACCCGCGGCGCTTGGCAAAGGAATCAGCGGGGAGGAAATGAAAAATGGCCAGGGACGGAATTGAACCGCCGACGCAAGGATTTTCAGTCCTTTAGGTTATCTGGCAATCGGCTTATATATCAGCTAGTTGGGATGAACATCCTTGCGTCGTAAGCCCACCCGTTGCCGATCCTATCATGGCATTCGAATACCTGTTATGCCAATTTTGTTAAGGCTGTCATGAATATCGATCAATTCTATTCTTGAATACGATCCTGCTGAATGTATACCTTCGTACAAGGTGGCTAAATCTGCTGCCTTCATTTTACCCTCCTTTGATACGTTGAGTTCCTTTTTTAAATTTTCTGCCCCATAACAATAAGGGCGTTCTCTATAGTAGAAAAAGCAATCCGTTTTGAAACAAGGGTATTTCTCGGTCAGGAAACAAAATCGTTTTATTTTAGAGTGGTCTTGTGTTGTGGTTGAATGCAGATAGATCGATATGGGATCAAAAAAAGGCGACGTTTTGCCTAGACAGATAAACCATCGAGCTTTGATCTTCCCGCCGTATTGAGGGTCTGGAAAATCATTCCATCTGATTATCGTACCCGGCTGCATTTAGCACTGCTCTTGAGCGCGAGATAGATATTGAGGTTTTCTTCCGCACGTGAACGTTCTCGAGGTGTTTTTAGCTTTTTATCGTGCTTAAATGTTAGCCGATAATCGATAATTCCATTCTTCTTTGTTTTATAGGTTTGTTTCCATGCATCCAATGTCTCATGACTGTCGTCACTAATCTCATCCGTACGGCTGCCCTTCTTTGCATACTTCTTGATTAGGCCAGACATTAGATCCAATTCGAACGCTGAAAAATAGTCAAGATTTGGTCTGCTTTTCGAGCGGATTATGTAAATGTTTTTCTCTTGAGCCACGAACTCAAAGAGGGGCGTCTTCAGGTTGTCCCGTTTATTATATATTTCGATAGGGACGGGGCCCCTTTCCATAGCTCTATAGCAGAGATCAAAAGATGGGACTCCAAATTCCTTTACGCTTAAGAAGTCTAAGAAGGCTAGGTATTTGTATAGATAGGTCTGGGTTAAATGGGTGCCTGAGTTCTTTTTATGTTCAGATGCAAAAAAGCATATCGCGTTATTGAGCTTTTCCTCTCGATGCGCAATCATTTTAATCCTAGTTATTGATTATGATAGTCCTCTTCACTTATTTCAACAAGTATTTAAGAAGCCAACGACCTTCTTAATCTTCTCCTTATGGGGCGAATCAATCAAGGCGGAAAAAAGCCTCCAAAGTGAGTGGAGACCAATCAAGGCCAATTACGGGTTGCAATGGCTTAAGCTCTTTAACGTCTTTTAAAGGAAACAATTCTTTCAATTCCTTAAGAGGGGCAAGTTCTTTCAACGGCTTTACCGGACCTGGTCCCGCTACTTCGGTAAAGAATACATGATCTCCCTCGTGATCAACTATCCATCCCCCGATCAGCCAGCCCAAATGTGTTCCATAAAAAGCATAAATCGAATCTCCTTCGATGTATGCTACGGGGGCCCCATTGAAGAGAAAGATATGGACCCCATCATCTGAATAAGCGGATGGCACTCCGACCTGGTCATAATAAATAGAACTCATACTCTCCCCCCCCCTTACGAATATTTAAGAAGGCCCACCGCCCTCTTCATCTTCTCTTTGTCGCTTCGGCCTTGGCCAACGTCCCGAGCGAGCGCCGGATCCGCTTTTTGGCGCCCCTGATGCGGATATCGATGTAGCAGTTGTTGCGGATGCGGCGCAGGGTCATGGCATTAAGATGGAATTTGAGCCTTAACCCGGATGGTTCCTATTTTTTTTCCAAGCAGCGACTATTAAGGGAAAGGCGTGATTGCTGGGAAGTGGCGTTGCATATTCTATGACGGCCTGCATTCTTACAACGACCATCGCGAGAGCCGTCCGAAAATCTGCGGAAGGTGTATAATACGAACTTGGAAAATACCTCTTTTTTATGCTTTCGAATGCCTTAGATTCGCTAAATATTAACCTAAGCTCTCGGATTCTGTCACTTTCCGGCCCATAATCTAATTTGCAGTCCCTGCCCTCATGAGCAAACGTGTTTCGGATCTTCCGTATTAGATTAAGCGCCTGTGTAAACTTCGAATCTATTAAGCCTAGTCGATATGCTAGGAGGGTTTTCGCTGATAATGAAGCAAGGGGAGAGTCCCCCTCAAATAGTTCGTCGTTCTTGCTCGTAATCGGAACTAGCACCTTTTTCAATAAATGATTCAGTTGGGTATCAAGTTTAGCGGCTCCCAAGATAACTGCGGCTCGATCAGTTTCATAATTAAAGTCTTCAATAAAGGAATAGAACTCCTTCCACATCCCTTCGTGTTTTTTACTTTCCTCCTCTGGGGTTTCTTTTTTTTGATGATCTTCTTTTGCTTCAAGAGAATGCTTAATCATTTTGTCTCTCCGTGAGGATAATTATTCCATCTTCAATCGTCTATCTCATTGAGGCCCATGACCGCCCTATTGAGGACGTTCCTCATAGGGGCCGAAAGGCCCTCGGCCTCACTCATGTGCGCCATGCTTCATTAGAAGTTCGGCCATGTCCTTATGACCTTCATATTGAGCTAAACGCAGCGGTGTATCACCCTGGTCGGTCTTTGCGTTAATATTCGCGCCATTATTTATTAAGAGTTCCGCAACTGCAACCGCAGCCCTTCGGCCCCAATAAGCAACTATATGCAATGGCGTCAAACCGTCTTCCCAAACTTCGGTTATATCTGCACCCCTTGCGATTAGCAAGCCGGCCACTTCATCATATCCTTCCTGAGCGGCGAAGAATAAGGGCGTAAACCCGTCTTCGGCGATTCTGGCGTTTATATCTGCGCCCTTGGCAATTAGGAGTTCGGCGATCTCTTTATTGCCTTTCAATACTGCCGCATGCAACGGTACCCAACCTTTATCACCTGTTTTAGCGTTTACGTCCGCGCCCTTGGAAATCAGCAGTTCGGCAATATCCTTATTGCCGGTCCGTGCTGCTATATGTAGCGGCGTTTCGCATAAGTCGTTATTAGCATTCACATCTGCACCCTTAGCAATCAACAAGCCAACAATATCTTTATGGCCTTCATGAACTGCCGTATGCAACGGCGTTTCGTCCAAGAGATCCTTCGCGTTAATATCAGCGCCAGTGGAAATCAGCAACTCAGCCTCGTTTACATTGCCATAAACAATAGCATTCTCTAGCGGCGTCAAGCCCTCGGGGTCCCGAGTATTGACATCAAACAGCTCGACCGTTGCATTCCTTCCTTCGACATTTGATGGTAGGAGAATCTGGGTCTTTGTCTTCTTCATATAGTCGACATACTTCCGGAAGACGCTGCCCCCGTCATAATCGACTTCGATCATGTCACAGTTAAAGCTCTTGAAATAGGTCCGGCCAACGACCTTGAGGATCACGGAGCCCTTGAAATGCTCAACGCTCCTACTACCCACGGTCAGCGTTTCATCATAGTCTTTATAAATAAGGTCGCCGATTTCATATCGGGCATATGGATCGTACTTCTTGATGCGCTGCTTAGTAACGTAGTGAGATACCTGTCCGGCTGATATATGTTGGGGGATTACTAATTGTTCGATATCCTGGATGGCTCTTCGTATTAAGTTATCCGACGCTTTTTGTAGCGTTAAAGGCCTGGCCTTCTCAATCGCTCTAACATGACTGAGCTTGTCGTTGGGCATCTTTATAGACTCGTCAGTTCGTTTTGTACGTTTTGAATCTCTAAGTCAATGCCAACCGCCATTTCAGCAAGAAGACATCGACCTTCCGAGTCTGCGTCGTGAACTTTAGTCATCAGCTCATGGATATCGGAAGCCATTATCTCGGAGATTTGTTCGTCAATCTCATCGATACGCCTTTTCATCTGTGCGATCGTCCTTATCGTTCTAACCAGTTCAGCGCCTGTGCCATCGCCTGGGATAGCTTCGGGACTCTCCTGCCATTTCTCGAGGACGCTCTGCATCTTGGCAATATCCCTTTTCGCGTAGGCTTCATTCAATTCGCACATCAGGCTTGTCCGGAGGTGACGCGAGATATCATCCGTGGCCTTATCAGGATGGATAATTGAGGCGATTCTCCGATAAAGCTTTTTTGCTTCCTCAGAAGCTTCCTCAGTCTTTGGGCTATCTAAGGCTTCCGTGTGGGTGGCTCCATATTCCTCTGAGCTTTTATGAGCTTGCGTTCTCGCCTTTGTCGCCTCAGTTTTTAGCTCACTATTCTTAGGCTTTCGTTTGGCCTTTTCTTCTGCTATCCGCGCACGAAGCTCGTCAAGTTCAACGTATTTCGCCCCGACCTCAGAATAATAACGATGCTGAAACGCCGATATTGCGAGGGTGAGCTCTTCAAGAGAGAGCTCTTTATCAGCCAGAGTATTGGAAAGAGAATCGAGTTCGGCCTTCTTCTTGGCAAGCTCAATTTCTTCTGGAGAACTCATCATTTATGATACTCGGATTCAAGACGAATACGATGCGAAACTGTTAAAGGTACTAGGATTAACCGAAAAGAAATTGGCAAGTTATCCTCCTCCCTCCAGAAGACGCGGTCTTGGTCCTCGGTTGTATCGAGCTTAAAGCCGTTGGTTTTTAGGCGGGCTTTGATTGATTTTAACGCAGGAAGCATCTTTGCCCGTCGAAACAAATTGATCTTTTCGTCTATATACTCTTCATCAGTAAACGGCATGCCCCTCCTCCTAATTCCGCCTTGGCCTCATTTATATTTATATTCTATGGAGAGGCAGGCCGGGCAGGATCTAAATCCTTTGCATTATAGTACTCCAACTTAAAAAAAAGCTGGGATACACCCGGGCCAATTGTTTGCAGATGGTCAAGCCTTGATTCAAATAACGCCAATATTATTTATTCTTGTGTTGGGAATACAAATATGGCTATTGCTTTCCCTTTCCGCTCCGCCGAAGTTCCGAAAATCGCGGCGGCAACTTTTGCTCCTGCGCTCGGTTCACTGACGGCGTCGAGGATTATTGCGTTTGCGCCAAGAGCGCCAGCCTTCTTTTTCATGGAGTTGAACATCCCGGCCTCGGTCGTCCATCCTGAGGATCCGGCAGAATTCAAGAGGGCGATTTCCTCATATTTCCCAGGAACTTGATCCGCGGTTCGATAAACGACAACTTGATCGGCGGGAATTGCCGGGCGTTGCGGCGCGGTGCCCAGGCGAACGGCGTTCGTTGAAATACAAGCAGAAAGGAAAAGGGCAAACAATGCGACTGCAACCATCTTCTTCATCTCAACCTCCCAATATAAAGATAATCCATTTCTCTGGCCCTTCTTATTCATTCGACCCTTAAGCTTTGCAGCTAACCTCTAAACCAATCTAACCGAGAGCGGCGATTAGGCTTGATCGTATCCAACTTTTAATTGTGGGGTCCTATTTTTCGCAGGTTTCCTTGGAGTTTGCCGAAACAAGTATTGCAGAGGTTACCAAACTTATAGATTCGCCCGTCTTGCCGTTATGTCCTTTACAAAGCGGTATTATATACCAGGCTTTATCGTTAATGCTATCCTTTTGGACGTGAGCCCCAACTTCTGGGCCCTGTGTGCAGTTCTCTTCATAACAGTACTTTGAAAGAGATTGGCCGCTAAAAATCTTCCAGTGATCAAGCCAGCTTCCACACTTACATGCTCGCCCGGCCGTGCCATTAATGTTTGTTACTTTCATGTTCTTGTTCCCCCTTTATCAGATTTCAAAATCGGGTCGAATTGGCCCAATTCAAGTTTCTGGATTATTAGCGTGATGGGAATGAGAATTGCCATTAATATGCTCGAAAACACGACTTTAAACGGGATATAAAGGTCTCCCTCGAGAAAGGATTCTGGCAGAATAGTACTCACCATCGACATCCTTTTAGTCGAGTTTGATAAGGCCAGATTGAAAGATAATTCTGTTGAGATGATTTCTCTATGAGGGAACGGGTGGAATTGGCCGGAATGCTAGCGCCTTAGGTGAAAAGCGGGATCAAACATACTTTGGTCACGCTCTCCGGGACCGAAATGAGTCAAACAGCCGGCCTCGAGCGCATATCGAAAGGGGACGGTCCATTGTGTTTAGCAAAAGGGGTTTGCATCTTCTTGCATTTGCTGCTGGGAAAACCAAAGGGCCGATAACTATGGATAAAGAGGATAATGGCGGGTAATAATGAAAAATGGCCAGGGACGGAATTGAACCGCCGACGCAAGGATTTTCAGTCCTTCGCTCTACCAGCTGAGCTACCTGGCCATGCGCGCCCGAACGACCGCTCGGGGCGGGAGATAGTATAGTAAGCCGGCGGAACAAAGTCAAACAAAAGAGACCCGGCCTTGACGGGCTTGGGGTCCCATGCTACGTTCAATCCGCCATGAATATCGCCGCCCTGCTTCCCCATGTCGAGGTCTTCGGCGGGGTTCGAAGATATATCGAGATCGGCAACGCCCTTGTCCGGCGCGGCCATCGATTCACCCTCTTCACGCCGGAGGGCGCGCCCCCCTCCTGGCTCGTGTTTACGGGGACCATGCGCCCGTTTTCCGACCTGGGACACGAGTCCTTCGACGTCGGGCTCTGCAGTGAGTATTCCATCCTGGAGGCCTACGAAGGGCTCGAGGCGCGTCAGAAATTCTTCTATTTCGTCATGGAGGGCCACAAGCGGGAGCGCGAGGTCGCCCGGCGCGGTCTCCGCTTCCTGGGGAATTCCGAGGGCATCTGCCGGCGGATGGAGACGCGCTATCGCATCACTTGCCACCGGGCCCCCGGGGGCATCGATCCTGCCATCTTCCATCCGCTCCCGCCCGCGGAACGAGAGCCCCGGACGGGCGACGAGTTCCGCGTCCTGGCCTATGGCCGCATCTACAAGCACCGAAAGGGCGTTGATTCGGTCATCCGGGCGGTCGACGGGCTCCATCGGACCCGCCCCAACCTCCGCCTCATCCTATTCGACTCCCTGGTCGGGGAGGACCGGGTGGATCCCCGGCCCCTCGTCCGGACGCGCGTCCCTGTCGAATTTCACATCGACCTTCCCCAGGACCGGATGGCCTGGCTCTACTCCCGGGCGGACGTCTTCGTCGCCGGGGAGCGGCGGGCCGGCTGGTCCAATACCGTCGCCGAGGCCATGGCCTGCGGCGTTCCTGTTATCTGCACGCCGAGCGGGACGCGCGATTTCGCCCTCCCCGGAAGGACCGCGCTCGTCGCGCGCCGGCCCCTGCCGTTCCTCCTTCGCCGCAGGCTCAGGGAGATCATGGACGACGAGCCCCTCCGCCGCCGCCTGGCCGAGGCCGGAAGGGCCAAGATCATGGAGTTCACCTGGGATTTCCTGGCCGCCCGGCTCGAGGGGATCTTCGGAAGGGACTGAAATTGCACGGGGATACCTGATGTGGTATCCTTGACGCCGGAGGAGAATGCCCCATGGATGAGAACGAGCTGAAGGAGTTTCTGGCCCGCGAAAACCCCGATTTCCGCCGCACGCTCGAGGAGCACCGCGCCTGCGAGACCGCCCTCGAGGGCCTGAAGGCCAAGCCCTTCCTGACCGACGCCGAGACTCTCGAGGAGAAGGAGCTCAAGAAGCGCAAGCTCGCTCTCAAGGACCGGATGTATCAGCTGATGCTCGCGCACGGGAAATGACCTCGAATTCGAAGGCCCGCTTCGCCCTCGTCGGGACGGAATCGCTCCGGGGCAAGGAGCTCAAGAGCCTCCTCGGCCGGACGAAATACCCCCTCCGGTCGATGGACTTCTTCGATGCCGACGTCGCCGAGGAGTTCAGCAAGCTGACGGAATTCCGGGGCGAGCCGAAGGTCATCCACCATCCTACGCCCAAGCTCCTGGAGGGCCTGGATGTCGTCTTCCTGGCCTCCGACCCCGCCTTGAACAAGGAATATGGGCGCCTCGCGTCCGAGCTCGATTACCGGGCCATCGACCTCGTCGAGACGTTCAACTCGGACCCGAAGGTCCCCCTCGTCGTGGCCGGGATCAACGACGGCGCCGCCGCCGTGAAAAAGGCTCCCCTCGTGGCCATCCCCAACCCCGCCTCGGTTTTTATCGCCCGCCTCCTCCATCCCCTGCGCCGGAAGTTCGGGATCGCCAAGGCGGTCGCCTTCATCCTCCGGCCGGCCTCGGCCTTCGAGGACGAGGGGATCCGCGAGCTCGTGGACCAGAGCTGCGCCATTCTCTCCGGCTCGACCGTCTCCCGGAAGGTTTTCCGGGAGCAGGTCGCCTTCAACATCCTCTCGCGGACGGGGAAGCCGGGCAAGGACGGGTTCTCGGCCCCCGAAAAACAGGTGGCCGCCGAGGTCCGGCGCGTCCTGGGCGCGCCCGGGTTCCCGTTCACCCTTTCGATCGTCCAGGTCCCCGTGTTCCACACCTATTCGCTCATGATCTACGCCGAGCTCGGCAAGGGCGCGGAGCTCGGGGCCGTCACGTCCCTCTTCAAGGGCGACCCCATTTTTGCGTTCACGGGGCATGAGACCGCCCGCGTCGCCGCCGCCTCGTCGGTCGCGGGCAAGGATGAGATCGTCCTCGGCGAGATCAAGGCCGAACCGGCCATCCCCGGCGGATTCTGGTTCTGGGTGGTCGCCGACAACCTGACCGCGGGCTCGGCCCTGAACGCCCTGGCCGTCGCCAAGGCCCTTTTGCCCGCCTCCCGAGCCCGCGCATGAAAGACGTGTTCCGCCTCCTCAAGCTGACCTTCCGGGAGAAGAAGCTCCTCTTCCTGGCGTTCGCCTCATCCCTGTTCGTCGCTTTCTTCACGTATGTCTTCGTGGACATGGTCCAGCCCATACTGGACCGGCTTTTCCTGCGGACCCCGGCCCCCGCCGTCCCGGATAAGGCCCGGCTGATGGACGCCGTCTTCCGGACCCTCAACGTGACCGAGGCGGACATCACCCGCGTCCTGCCCATCGTCCTCGTCGTCGTCATCTTCGGCAAGGGCCTGTTCACGTTCCTCTCGTCCTTCTTCATGAAGGCCGTCGGGCACCGGGTCGTCAAGACGATGCGGGACGACCTCTACGAGCACGTCATCTACCAGTCGACGAGCTATTTCGACCACGTGCCCACGGGCGACCTGATGAGCCGGATGACCAACGACGTCGAGAAGGTCCAGCAGGCCCTGTCGGGGGCTATGGGCGACATGATCGAGGAGGTCTTCACCCTGGTCGCCCTGCTCGTCGGGATCTTCATCCGGGACTTCCGGCTGGCCGTGGTCTCCTTCGTCGTCGCCCCCCTGGCCGCCGTCCCGATGGCCGTCTTCAGCCGCCAGCTCAAGAAGAAAAGCCTGTCGGCCCAGGTCAAGATGGGCCAGATCTACGGACTCCTCCACGAGACCATCACCGGGAACAAGATCGTCAAGGCCTTCACGACCGAGCGCTTCGAGATCCGCCAGTTCCTGAAGGCGACGGCGAGCTACCTCCGGACGAGCATCAAGCTGGCCTGGATCGGGAGCCTCTCCTCGCCCTTCATGGAGTTCCTGGGCGGCGTCGTCGGCGCCTTCATCCTCTGGGTGGGAACGAAGCGGATCGCCGAGGGCGCCATCAGCCCCGGGGATTTCGGGGCCTTCCTCACGGCCCTCTTCCTGATGTACATGCCCATCAAGCGGCTGAGCAAGGCCAACAACGTCATCCAGCAGGCCGTCGCCTGCCACGCGAGGATCACCGAGGTCCTGGCCAACACGCCCGTCGTCCGGGACGCTCCGAACGCCTACCCGCTCCCGCCCGTCAAGGGGGCCATCCGGTTCGAGAACGTCTCGTTCGCCTACGACCTGAACCGCCCGGTCCTCACAGGGATCGATTTCGAGGTCCGGCCGACCGAGACCGTGGCCATCGTCGGGCTGAGCGGCGCGGGCAAGACGACCATCATCAACCTCCTCGCCCGGTTCTACGAGCCGACAGGAGGCCGCGTCCTCGTCGACGGCATCGACATCCGCGACGTGACCCTGGATTCCCTCCGCTCGCGCATCGGGCTCGTGACCCAGGAGATCATCCTGTTCAACGAGTCCGTCCGCGACAATATCGCCTACGGCCTCGACGGCGTTCCGGACGAGCGGATCGTCGCGGCGGCCACGGCCGCCAAGGCCCACGGCTTCATCATGCAGCTCCCCGACGGGTACGCGACCCCGATCGGCGAGCGCGGCGGACTTCTCTCCACGGGTCAGAGACAGCGGCTGGCCATCGCCCGGGCCCTTCTCAAGGACCCGCCCATCCTCATCCTGGACGAGGCCACGTCGGCCCTGGACGCCGAGTCCGAGCACCTCATCCAGGAGGCGCTGGCGACCCTGAGGCAGGGCCGGACGACGATCATCATCGCCCACCGCCTGTCCACCGTCCGGAGCGCCGACAGGATCCTTGTCATCGAGGCCGGCCGCATCGCCGAGCGGGGGTCCCATGATGAGCTCATCCGCCAGGACGGGCTCTACCACAAGCTCTACGATCTCCAGTTCCCCGAGGACGAGGAGGTATCGCATTGATCCAAGGCATGACCGGCTTCGCCGAAAAGAGGTTCGCCTCCGAATCCGCGCGGCTCAAGATCTCCATCAAGAGCCTGAACCACAGGTTCTTCGACTGGTCCTACAGGGGAACGGCCCTCGGGGACGTCGAGAACCGCCTCCGGGCCGCGGCCGAGAAGCGGCTCCAGCGGGGACGGGTCGAGATCAACGTCGACATGACCTTCCTCGACCCCAAGAGCTGGGATTTCTCCGTTAACGAGGCCCTCCTCGAGAAGGTCCTGGCGTCCCTGGAGCGGGTGTCGGCGCGGCTGGGGAAGCGGTTCGAGCTTTCCCTCGACCAGGTCCTGAGGATCCCCCAGGTCATCGACATCAGCCGGAAGGAGATCACGGCCGCCGAGGCCTCCTTCCTCGAGGAATCCTTCGCCCGAACCCTCGACGAGGTCGTCCGGCAGAGGGAAAAGGAGGGGGAGCAGACGGTCCGCCAGCTCAAGGTTCACATCCGGAACATCGCCGGATCGACGGCCCGGATCGAGAGCCTGTTCCGGAAACAGCCGGCCGCCATACGGCGGAAGCTCCGGCAAAGGGCCCGCGACCTGAACCACGGCTCCCGGGTGTCCAAGGAGCGGCTGGCGGAAGAAACCTCCGCCCTCCTGACGCGCTACGACCTGGCCGAGGAGATCCTCCGGCTGAAGAGCCACCTCGGCTCCCTCCGGGAGCTCCTGGCCCCGGGCGCGGACGGCCCCGTGGGCAAGAAGCTGGATTTCCTGGCCCAGGAGATCGGCCGGGAGGCCAACACCGCGAGCTCCAAGTCCCAGGAGATCGGGATCATCCGGGAGGGGCTGGCCGTCAAGAACGAGCTCGAAAGCATCCGCCAGCACGCCCAGAACGTCGTCTAGGGCGCGGGGAGACCATAGAGGGGAGAGAGCGCGCGTGAGCATGATATTCGTTGTCAGCGGCCCTTCGGGATGCGGGAAGTCCACGCTCATCGGGCGGGTCCTCGCGGACATCGGGGGCCTCCGATTCTCCGTATCCCATACGACGCGGCCGAAGCGGGGGACCGAGGTCGAAGGGCGGGATTATCATTTCGTGTCCCGCGAGGCGTTCGACGCCATGGTCAAAGCGAAGGCGTTCGTCGAATGGGCGGAGGTGCACGGCCATCGTTACGGGACGTCCCGGGCCGAGGTCGAAGCCGCGGCGGCCGGCGACGTCGTCCTGGACATCGATGTCCAGGGGGCCCGGCAGATCCGCGCCAGCGGCCTCCCGGCGAAGCTGGTCTTCGTCATGCCGCCCGTTTTCGCCGAGCTCAGGAGAAGGCTCCAGGCCCGGGGGACCGACGACCCGGATGCGGTCGAGCGCCGCCTGCAGAAGGCCAGGGAAGAGGTCCGTGCGTTCTCCGAGTTCGATTACGTCATTGTCAACGAGGAACTGGAGAAGGCCGTCGACGAGCTCCGATCGATCATCCGCGCCGAATGGTGCCGCCCCGGCGTCCGCACGGAAAGGATCGACGCCATCCTCCGCAGCTTTTCCGGGGAGGAGCGCTCGTGAGCGCCCCGAAGAAGATCGCGCTGGGCGTCACGTCGTCCATCAGCATCTACAAGGCGTGTGAGGTCCTTCGGGGATTCCGGAAGGCCGGCGTCTCGGTCCGCGTCGTCATGACCCCGAACGCCGCCCGGCTTGTCTCGCCCCTGCTCTTCGGCGCCCTCTCCGGCGAGGACGCCATCGTCGACCTCTTCGACGCCCGCGTCTCGCGGAAGATCGGCCACGTCTCCCTGGCCCGCGAGGTCTCCCTGCTGTGCGTCGCCCCGGCCACGGCGAACATCCTGGCCAAGTTCGCCAATGGCGTGGCGGACGATTTCCTCTCGACGTTCTATCTCGCGGCCCGGTGCCCGATCCTCATCGCCCCGGCCATGAACGAGGCCATGCTGCTCAATCCCCGGACGCGGGAGAACGTCCGGGCGCTCAGGGCCGCCGGGGTCGAGTTCATCGAGCCGGAGCGGGGCGGGCTCGCCTGCGGGGACGAGGGCTGGGGGCGTTTGGCCGCGCCCGAGGCTATCGTCGCCGAAGGGCTCAGGATCCTCGCCCGGACCGAGAGCCTGAAGGGGCGCCGCGTCCTCGTCACCGCCGGGCCGACGCGGGAATATATGGATACGGTCCGGTTCCTCTCGAACGCCTCCTCGGGAAAGATGGGCACCGAGCTGGCCCGGGAGGCGGCCGCCCGCGGGGCGGAAGTGACGCTCGTCTCGGGGCCGACGAGGATCGACCCTCCGGCCGGCGTCCGGACGGTCCGGGTCGGGACGGCGGCAGAGATGGAGAAGGCGGTCCTCGCAGCGTTCCCGAAGGCCGATATCGTCGTCATGGCCGCGGCGGTCTCGGACTTCCGCTTCGCGGCGACGGCCGGCCGCAAGGTCCCGAAGCGGGAGGTCGCGGGAACGGTCGGGCTCGTCCCGACGCATGATATCCTGAAGGGCTTGGGGAAGCGGAAGGGGAAGAAGGTCCTGGTCGGCTTCGCCGCCGAGACCGAGGCGGCCGTCACCCGCGCCCTCCGGAAGCTCAGGGAGAAGAACCTCGACCTCATCGTGGCCAACGACGTCGGCGCGCCGGACATAGGCTTCGGATCGGACGATAACCGCGTGACGATCATCGACGCGGAGGGCGGCGCCGTTCCGACCGGACTGATGAGCAAGCGCGAGATCAGCCGGATCGTCTGCGACAGGATCGAGGCCGTCATTCATGCGAAAAAGAAGTGAGGTCCTGAAGGACGTCGCCGAAAGGCTGTCCTTCCTCTCGGAAGCCGGAGCCGGGTTCGCCCCGCGCCGCGCCCAAAAGCCGAGGGCTCCCGTCGCGCCCGGCCTTGTCGCGCGGAAATCCCCCCAGCCGTCCGCGTCCGGGCGCGCCGAGCCCTCCGCCCCCGCCGTGTCCAGGGCTTCCAGACCGAAGCCGCCCGCGCCATCCCTTCCCGGCGTGGTCACGCTGTCCTTCCCCGAGCTCGAAGCGCAGGTCCTGTCCTGCCGCCTCTGCCCGCTCGCGGCCGGCAGATCGCACGCCGTCCCGGGAGAGGGGAGCCGGGCCACGGAGCTCATGTTCGTCGGTGAAGGCCCGGGCCGGGACGAAGATGCCCAGGGGAGGCCCTTCGTCGGGCGGGCCGGCCAGCTCCTGACGAAGATCATCGAGGCGATGAAGTACAAGCGGGAAGAGGTCTACATCACCAACGTGGTCAAATGCCGGCCTCCCGAGAACCGCACGCCGCTTCCGGCCGAGGTCGAAGCCTGCGGGCCCTACCTCTGCCGCCAGGTCGAGCTCATCGCGCCCCGGGTCATCGTGACCCTGGGAAAGACGGCGACGGATTTCTTCGTCCCCGGCCGGTCGAGCATGGGCGAGAAGCGGGGCCGGTTCGCCAAGTACGGCGGCATCGAGGTCATGCCGACCTATCACCCCTCCTACCTCGTCCGCAACGAAGGGAACAAGGAGCTCAAGCGCCAGGTCTGGGACGACATGCAGAAGGTGATGGCGCTCCTCGGCAAGAAGTGACCGTGTTCGCCGAGGTCGCTTTCCCGGTCCCCGTCGACAGGACGTTCCACTACGGCATCCCCGAATCCCTCGGCCTCCGTGTCCGGCCCGGCTGTCGCGTCCTCGCCCCGTTCGGGCGACGGACGATGACCGGCTTCGTCGTGGCCATCGTTCCGGAAGCGCCGGCCGGCGCCTTCGACATCAAGAACATAAAGGACATCAAGGACGTTCTCGACGCCGGGCCGTCCTTTTCCGGGGAGTTCCTGGCCTTTGCCAGACGGCTCGGCGAGCGTTCCTTCGCCCCTTGGGGAGAGATCCTGGAGGCCGCCCTCCCGCCGGCCCTCGTCCCGAAGGAGAGGACGACCGTCCGTCTGACCGCGTCCGGCCGGGAGTCTCTCGATTCGGAGGGCCTTACCGGGCGGGATAAGGACCTTGCCTTGCTCCTTGCCGGGGGGCCGATGACGCCGGGCTCCGTTGCCAGGAAGCTTGGTCTCAAAGACCCCGGCCCCCTCCTGAAGCGTATGAAGGGTAGGGGGGCGATCGAGGTCCGGACCGCTGTGCCCCGTGCCCGGGCCCGCAAGCCGGCGCCCGCCGGACCGAGGGCGGGACAGCTCGATCTCGACTTCGTCGGGGACATCCCGCGGGCCCTGGCCGCGATCGAAACGAAGGTTGCGGCGGGCAGCGGGTACGCTTCGGCCTACCTGTTCGGGCCCGCCCCGGTCCGGTATGCGGCTTACGGCAGGCTCGTTCGGGCCGCCGTCGGCCGGGGCGCCAGAGCCCTGTTCCTGACGCCCGAGGTCTCCATGGCCGATGCCCTGAAGGAGAGGGCCGCAGGCTGGCCGGGCGTCAACGCGGCCGCTATCCACAGCCGCTTGGGCCGGCGGGAGCGGGAGGAGGAATGGAGAGCGCTCCTCGAGGGGCGGGCCAACCTCGCCGTCGGACCGCGCTCGGCCCTGCTGGCCCCCCTCGACCGCCTCGGGCTCGTCATCGTCGACGAGGAGCATGACGATTCGTACGCCCAGCAGGAGGGCCAGCTCTACGACGCGCGCCGCGGCGCCTGTCTCAGGGCGGCGGCCGGGAACGCGGTCGTCGTCTTCGGGTCCTCGACTCCGTCCGTGGAAGCCTATCACCGGGCCCGGGAGGACGGGACCCTGATCGCCCTGCCGGGTCCGGCGCCGAAGTTCCGGACGAGCGTCGTGGATGATCGCGGGGCGAAGGGCGCCCTTTCGAGCGCTCTTCTCGAACGGATCAAGAAGCGTCTCGATCGCGGCGAGCCGGTCATCCTCTTCGTCAACCGGAGGGGCTACGCCCCGGCCGTCTATTGTCCGGCGTGCGGCTATTCGCCCCGGTGCCCCCGCTGCGACATCGCCGTGAGCTATCATAAGAAGGGTGATCGGTGGGTCTGCCACTACTGCAACTCCGTCCAGCCGGCGTCTCCCCGATGCCCGAAGTGCGGCGCGGGTCTCGTTCGCCGGAGGGCCAAGGGTATCGAGGCCGTGGAGGAGGAGCTGAGGCGGGCCTTCCCCGGCGTCCGGCCGGCGAGGTTCGATGCCGATGAACCGGCCCGGGAGAAGGACCGGGAACGGATCATCGAGGCCTTCCGCCGGGGGAAGGTCCCCATCCTCCTCGGGACGAATCTCCTGGCCCACCGGGCCGATGTGCCTCCGGCGCCGTTCGTCGGCGTGATCGCCCCCGAGGCCCTTCTCGGGCTCGCCGATTACGGGGCCGGACAGCGGGCCTTCCAGTCTGTGGCGCGCATGCGGTCGTTCGCCGATGACGACGCCCGCGCCGAAGTCGTTATCCAGACTTCGGAGCCGGGGCACTTCGTCATCCAGGCCGCCGCGGCCGGTGATTTTTCCGCTTTCTACGCAACTGAGATCGAATCCCGCCGGGCCCTCGGATATCCGCCGTTCACGGAGCTGGCCGAGGTCGTCCTTCAGGGCCGGGAGCTCAGGACGCTGGCCCGAAAGTCCCGGGAATTTGCGGCCGCCCTGGCGAAGGAGGGGAACGCGATCGAGGTCCTCGGACCTGCGTTGGCCTCTGTTTCCAGGGTCCGGGGCTCATTCCGGGTCCAGGTCATCGTCAAAGCGAGGGAAGGGGACGTCCTGGCCTCCGCCCTCCGCCGGGCGTTGGGCAAGACGAAGGCCAAGGCGGCGGTCCGGTTGTCCTAGATAAATCCCCCCCAACCCCCTTTTACAAAAGGGGGAGCAACGATTCCCCTAACCCTCCCTTTACAAAGGGGGGAAGTGAGACATTCCCTGACCGCACCTTTACAGGGGGGGGCAAGATATCCCCGACCTCTCTCCTTTGGGGGGAGCTATTGCGAGCTATCGAAGTAAAAAAAAGGGAGCGGGCGATGCCGCCCGCTCCCCGTGGATGCGCTCCGCTCAGCGGATGATGAAGAGTTCGGCGTAGTTCTGGATAAAGGGATCGCCCATCCCGGGCGTCGTGGCCCAGATGTGAAGAACGCGGCTCGATCCGATCTCGCTCTTGAGCGGGCCATAATAGACGACCGAGGCCCTCCCGCTGCTGTTCGTTACCGCCGACGCGACCGGATTCTCCTCTTTGAAGTAACCGATATGGGCCCGATGGTCGCCGTCGTCGTTGATCTCGAAATAGACGGTCCGGTGGGCCAACGGCGCGCCGTTGGCTCCCTTGACAGTGGCCGTGATGGTCGAGTTCTCCCGTTCCGTTCCGGCGTTGATGACATTGGGATTGGCCTCGACCTCCAGGAGCACGGTCGTCGTCCCCGAGTCGAGGATGATGTTGACGGGGGTGAAGTCCTGGATGGTCTCGTCGCCCTCCGCGGCCGCCGTGGCCCAGATGTTGACGATCGTGCTCGCCGCGATGTCGCTGTTCAGAGGTCCGAAATACGTCAGGCTGATGTTCCCGCCGCCGTCCGTTTGCCGGGAGAGGACGCTCTCATGGCCTTCGAAGTATCCGATGTCGACCGGGCCGCCGAGTGAATCGCAGATCTCTAAGGTCACGGTCCGGCCCACGATCGGGGTGCCGTCGAATCGCCGGAGGGAGACCGAGATGGCCGTCCCGGCGTGCTGCGACCCGGCGGTGATGACGTTGGGATTGGCCGAGACCTTCAGGACCGTCGCCAGGGTGGACGGCCCGACGGGCGAGGGCTGATCGACGTCGTGCCTCTTGCAGGCCGTTACGCCCAGGACGAGGGCGAGGGCCGTTGTGAAAATGAGGAATTTCTTAGCGCACATAGGTGGCCTCCTGGGGTTCCTCCGGGGCCGAGTCCGCGAAGTTCGCGAAGAATACGGTCAGGTACCCCGTTGCCGTGACCTTGTTGTTGAGCAGGTCATGGCCGTAGAAGTCGACCCTGGCCGTCATCTCGATGACCCCCTCGCCGACCCCCCCCTTGGCCAGGCTGATGAGGGGGGCCTCCAGCTTGGCGACCTCGCGGACGATGATGAAGGAGAAGGTGGCGGTCGCATTGACCTTGACGACCTGGGTCAGCGCCCCCTCGAACGAGTAGGGGACGTCGACGCCCTCCTGGCTTCGCCCGTCGCTCCGGAAGTAGGAGACGATGTAGCGGTCCAGGATGATGTCGCTGTAGCCGGAGGGCTTGAGGATGGGGGCCGGGTCCAGGAAGCTGGCCCGGAGCGTCGCCGTCGCGGCGTCGGCGAAGATGACGCCGGAGTACGTGACGACGTCGGACTGGAGGTACGAGGCCGCGGTGCCCGTCGCGTCCCTCCCCATCAGGCTCTCGACGAGGAGCAGGGTCGAGGACTGCGATTCGTCCTCGAGCGGGTTGCACGAAGTGAGGACGAGGAGCGACGGAAGGACGGCCAGAATCAGGAAGGACAGAGCTTTGTTTTTCTTGGTCATGGTCGCCTCCTACTTAATGATCCTGGGGGTGATGAAGATGAGAAGCTCCCGGTTCTGCTTGGTCCGGGCGAAGGAGCGGAAGAGGTTTCCCAGGATGGGTATCTTGCCCAGGAAAGGCACGCTGTCCCGGGTCACGGAGTCCTCTGTTCGGTAGATGCCCCCGATGACCGTCGTCCCGCCGTCCGGGATCATGACCGTGGTCTTGGCGCTCTGCGTCGTGATGGGCGGGATGCCGTTGACGAGGTTGGCGAAGTCCGCGGCGTTGTTCTGGATCTCGACGGTCATGATGATGGTCCCCTCGGCCGTGATCTGGGGCGTGGCCTTGAGCTCCAGGGCGGCATTCACGTACCGCGTGGTCACCGTGAAGTTGGCCACGGTCTGGACGGGGATCTGCCGGCCCTGGATGATCTCGGCCGGCTGGTTGTTCTGCGTGGTCACCTTGGGGGAGGAGATGATGCGGCCGTTGCCCGATGTCTCGAGGGCGGACAGGGCGACGTCCAGCCGGAACGTGTCGAGGATATTGGCGAACGAGAACCCGACGGCCGTGTTGAAGGCCGGCGCCGGGAGGTTGATGGCGTACCCCCCGAGCGGGCCGCCGATCCCCTTGGTCACGATGCCCTGGGGGATCATGGCCCCGTCGGCCAGGATCTTGTTGGGGAACTGCAGGGACGTCTGATTGCCGTAGAACGGGTCGACGACGCCCTGATAGCCCCACTGGATGCCCAGGTTGCGTATGAACGTGGCCGTGGCCTCGATGATCCGGGCCTCGATGGAGACCTGGGGCGTGGGCGTGTCGAGCACGGCGATGAGCTTCTCGAGGAGGTCCAGCTTGTCCTTGACGTCCGAGACGATGAGCGTATTGGTCCGCTCATCGACGACCATCTCGCCCCTCGAGGAGATCTTGGTCTTGAGGAGGGCGGCGACGTCCTTGGCCTTGGAATAGGAAAGGGTGATGGTCTTGACCTGGACCGGGCCGGACAGCTCCTTGCTCTCCTTGAGCTTCCTCTGGTCCGCGTCCTCGCGGGTCAGGACCGTCATCGGGGCGATGCGCAGGACGTTTCCCTCGATCGTCTTGCCCATGCGGTTGTAGCGGAGGACGATATCGAGGGCCTGGTCCCAGGGGACGGCCTGCAGGTCGCAGGTCACGCTCCCCCGGACTTCGGGGTCGAAGACGACGTTGAGGTCGGCGAATTCGGCCAGGTAAAGAACGACGTCCCTGAGGTCCGCGTCCTTGAACTTGAGGCTGATGGGCTCGCCCGTATATTTCTCCTCTTCGGCGGCGATGGTCTTAGGCTTGAACTTGTCTTCCTGGGCCGCCTGGGCCTTGGCCTTGGGCTCCGGCTCGGCCGTTCGCTCCAGGGCCTTGGCGGCCGGGGGAGGAACCGGATCGGCCTTCGCCACGGCGGCGACCGGCTGAGGCTCGGGTTTTTTCGTCTTCACCGGGGCCGCGGCCTTTTCCGTCCCGGGCTTGAAGAAGGAGATGATGAGGTCGTCGTTCACCGTGTCCAGGGCGTAGGGGCCGGGCTCCTTCAGGTCGAAGACCATCCGGGTGATGGGCCCGGGATCGGCGGTCTGGAACTGGCCGATGCGGACCTTGTCGATGCCCAGCTTGGCCACGGGATAGACCGCCGTGGGCCTGTCGAACGTCGTGTCGAAAAGGTCGACGACGAGGCGGGAGGGATCATCGAGGGCGAAGACCTGAGCGACGGCGTCCGGGCCCAGCCGGGCCTTGAAGCTGATGCGGTCGGCCTGCTCCGAGATGTCCAGCTTGCTCAGGATGATGCCGCCGGACGATTTCCGCTCGAGGCGGGCGCGCGTTTCGGGGTCGATGACGTATCCCGGGGTCCTCTGGATGCCGTTGAGCTCGACCACGGTCCTGTCGTTCAGGGAGGAGATCCGGTAAGGGACCTTCTCCTTGAGGCTCAGGTAGAACCTCAGGCCCGAAGCCCCGGAGCGCTCGACGCGGATGTTCTCGATCAGCCCGGAATCGGCCGGCGCGATGTTGGGGACCTCGGTCGTCCGGGCCTTGTCGACGTCGATGACGATGGTCCCGGGCTGTTGGGGGGCGTAGTAGGTCGATTGGACCGGAAGCAGGGCATCGGTCCGGAAGACGAGCTTCGTCGTCAGGAGCCCGGGCTGGACCTCGATCCGGCTGATGTTCGTCACAGGGGCCTGCCCCGGCGCGGGGGGCGCCAGCAGGAGAAGGAGGCCGATCGCGGTCAGGATGGGCAAACCGAATTTCCTTTTCATGTTAACGCTCCTCCGGAACGATTTCCTTAATGATATCCTTTGGCCGCATCAGGGGGATGCCGCGCTCGTTGGTCTTACGGAACACGACCTGGGATTCGTTGATCGACAGGACGTAGCCGTCGGCGAACCTGTCGCCCGCCTTGACGAAGAAGGGGAACCCCTGGGGGCCGCTGACGATGGCCGTCAGCTTCTCCTTGGCCTTGACGATCCCGACGAGCGTCGTGTCATCGATGGAGAGCTGGGGGATCCCGCCGGGGGCGGACTTGTCCTTGACGTCCTTCCCGGCCAGGAGGTTCTTGAACGGGTCCCTCCGTCCGGCCGGGTCGTAGGTGGACCTCGTCGGAGGGACCTTCAGCGTCTCGATCTCGGTCGCGGCCGTTTGTTCCTGGGCGGGAAGCGCCCCAGCCAGGAGCCCGCCGAGGAGGAGGGCACATAGGGCTGTTATTCTCATGGTCTTCACCTCGGTTTCGCCTTTGGGCTCGGGGCCGGGGTCTCGATGAAGTAATAGGTCTTGGCCGTAAAGGAGGAGGAGATCGTCACGGCATCGGTCTGCTTCTGGACGGACCGGATGGAGAAGTTCTCGACGTTGAAGATGCGGGCGAAATTGCTGAGCCGGTCGAAGAACGTGGCCAGGTTATGGTAGTTCCCGGTGACCTCGATGGGGATGGGCCACTCGGCGTAGAACTCCTTCCGGATCTCCCCCCTCGGGGCGAACTTGAGGATCTCCAGACGGGCGTCGAAGGCCAGCTGTTGGATCCTCCGGAGGATATCCGAGATCTCCTTCTGCTGGGGAATGATGACCTCGAGCTTCCGGAGCTCCTGCCCCATGGTCACGAGCTCGGCCTCGATCTTGTCCAGCTCCTGTTTCTTGACCTTGAGGTCCTGGACCTCCTTCTCGAGCTTCACCCGGTCCGCCCGGAGCGTATCGAGCTCCTGGCCCTTCGGCTTGAAATAGAAAAAGAAGACCAGGGCGAAGACGGCGACGGCCAGGACGAGATAGCCGTACCAGGGCCAGTTCTTCATGGCGTCCTCCTTTTCGCGGCCTTGGCCGGAGGCGGCGGGGGCGGCGCCTTGGGGTTGACGACGGCGGCCGTCATCGAGAACTCCAGGTACTGATCGTTGCGGGCCGTCTTCTGCGTCGAGGAGATGAGGTTCACGCTCTCGAAATAGGGGCTGGCCTCGAGGTTGGCGATGAGATCGGCGACGAGGTTGTTCGACAGGGCGTTCCCCCGGACCTGGATGTTCTTCGAATCGTAGCCGACCTCGTTGAGCCAGACCCAGTCGGGGAGGCTCTTGCTCAGCTCGTCCATGATGCGGACGGCCATGTCCTGCTGGGACTTGAGCTGGTTGATGAGGCCGATCTTCTGCATCAGGGAGGCTTTGGCCTTCTGCTGTTCATCGAGCTTGGCGATGACGTACTGGAGCTTTTCCTTCTCCGCGCCGGCCTGGGCCAGAAGCTCCCTCTCCTGGTCGATGGCCTTCTTCTGATAGTAATAGTACCCCGCCAGGGAGATGATGAGCAGGAGGAAGATGAGGTTCCCGATGCCGGGCCTCTTCTTGGTCTTGAATTCGGGCATCCCCTCGACCGGGGCTTCCTTGATGTCCTTGGTCTCCGGTTTTAAAAGGTTGATCCGTATCATTTTTCCGCCTTTCGGGTCGAGAGTCCGACGGCGACCCCGAAGACCGGGGCCATCTCGTTGAAATAAATGGGATCGAACTTCTTCTCGTCGAAGGGGATGTTCCGGAAGGGGTTGAAGATCTCGGATTTGATCCGGAACTTATGCTCGAAAGCGCCGGCCATGTTCGGGACGTTGGCCAGGCCGCCGCTGAGGAAGATCTGCTCGATCTTCCGTTCCCTCTTTTCGCCGGCCTCGTAGAAGGAGAACGTCTTCTCCATCTCGTCGAGGAGGTCGCGGACGTTCATCGTCAGGACGGACTGGAACTGGTCGGCGGGGACCGATCTTCCGGGGATGCCCTTGAGGAGCTTCTCGGCCTCCTCGAAGGGGACGTTCAGCTCCTTGCGCATGTTCTCGGTGAAGAAATACCCGCCCAGGGACAGGTCCCGGAAGAGCTGGGGCGCGCCCTTCTCGATGATGACGACGTTGGTGATGTTGGCCCCCATGTTGATGAGGGCGACCGTCTGGCCGAGGAGGATCTCGGGATAGTTGACCTCGAGGGCGTTCTGGAGGGCGAAGACGTCGACCTCGATGGCCAGGAGATTCTTCCGGGCCTGGTTGACGACGTTGCTGTAGTTGGCGATCTTGTCCTTCTTGGCGGCCACCAGGAGGATATCCAGGTTGCGGTCCTCGCCGCCCCGGGGCGTGTTGAGGACGGCGTAATCGACGTTGGTCTCCTCGTAGGGGTAGGGGATGTTGTGCTTGGCCTCCCAGATGATGGATTCGGCCAGCTCCTGGCGCTCCATCGAGGGCAGGGAGATCTTCTTGATGATCACGGAATTCCCGGAGATCGAGATGACGATGTCCTTGTTGGAGATCTTGTTCTCGTCGAAGAGAAGGCGGATGGTCTCGACGACCGCGGCCGAGTCGATGATCGTCCCCTCGACGATGGCGTCGTGGGGGAGGGGCTCGTAGCCGATGCGGGCGACCTCGTAGGTCTCCCGTCCCCCTTTCTTCCGGGTCTTGAGCTCCACGGCCTTGATCGAATAGGAGCCGATGTCCAGTCCCACCAATCCTTTTTCTCGAGACATACCCAGCATGTTGCCCTGCCTTTATTGGATTTGAAACCGACCCTTTTTCCGGGATCTCTCCCGGAGCTTCCGTTCGACGAGCTCCGGGACCAGGTCCCGGACGCTGCCGCCGAGCATGAAGACCTCCTTGACCAGGTTGGAGCTGAGGTAGGTGAACTCCTGGCTGGGCATCATGAACAGCGTCTCCATTTCGGGGGCGAGCTGACGGTTCATGAGGGCCATCTGGAACTCGTATTCGAAGTCGGAGATGGCCCGAAGGCCCCGGATGACGGTGTTGGTCCCCCTGGCCTTGGCGAACTCGACGAGGAGCCCGCTGAAGGACACGACCTCCACCTCCTTCCTTCCCTCGAAGATCTTCCGGATCATGGCGACCCTCTCTTTAGTCGTGAACAGGGGGGCTTTTTTGGGATTTTCGAGGACGGCGACGAGGATTCGGCCGAAGACGTTGAGTCCCCGGCGGACGATGTCGACGTGTCCGTTCGTGACCGGATCGAAAGAGCCCGGATAGATTGCCGCGTCATTCATCGAAAGACTCTATTCTGGTTCCACCTTCGAAGTTGCCTTCTTAGTAACAAAATCGGGTTCTTTTGTCAATCGAAAATTTATTTATTATCAACGGTTAAGGCCCCGCCCGCCGGGGCCTTGCCTTCATGCCGCCATCCTGCCCCCGGTCCCCCCTCCCGGTCAATCCCCCCCGGCGGGGATATGGGGGGTGATTCGCGGATATGTCCGGAGGCGGCCGGCCGTTGTATAATGGACCCGGTCGATACGGAAAGATGAGAGTCCGAGGCAGGGGAGGGGCGGTCGTATTCGCGGCTCTGGCCGCGGCTTTGTCGGCCGCCGGACGGCCGGACGACGGCTTCCGGAAGGAACGGGAAGCCATGGTCCGGGACCAGATCGTCGCCCGCGGCGTCCGGGATGCCCGCATCGTCGAGGCAATGCTCCGGGTCCCCCGGCATTTGTTCGTCCCCGAGGCGAGCCGGTCCAGGGCATACGGCGATCACCCCCTGCCTATCGGACGGGGCCAGACGATCTCCCAGCCCTTCATCGTGGCCTTCATGACCGAGAGCCTGGCGCTCAAGCCCGGAGATAAGGTTCTGGAGGTCGGCACGGGCTCCGGATATCAAGCCGCCGTCCTGGCCTGCCTGGCCGACAGGGTCTTCAGCGTCGAGATCGACGAGACGCTGGCCCGCGAGGCGGCCGGCAGGCTCCGGGAGCTCGGCTACGGCGCGGTCCGCGTCCGCCAGGGGGACGGCTTCTTCGGCTGGCCCGAAGAGGCCCCGTTCGATGCCGTCATCGTAACCGCCTCACCGAACCGGATCCCGCCGCCTCTCCTCGAACAGCTCGCGGAAGGGGGCCGCCTCATCATCCCCGTCGAAAAAGGGCCCCTGTCCCAGACGCTGACGCTCGTCACGAAAAAGAAAGGGAAGACCGTCGTCCGCGAGCTCCTCGACGTCCTGTTCGTCCCGATGACGGGGGAGGTTCAGAAGTAAGGGAGAAGATCCCCCCAGCCCTCCTATAGCTCGAGAAATCGCCCGCCCAGAGAGCAGATTCCAAGCGATTGGGCCTTTCTTTTCGCGCCGTTCGGCGACACGTCCGTGCATATCGATTTCTTGACTCCCCCTACCCCCTCTAATGAATTAGAGGGGGGCTCGGAGAATGACCGTGTCGCCGACAGAGGTGCGCAGGGGTGGTGCCTGGAGGGACGCGGCGCGTCCAAGACTTGCACCCTGTTTCTTCTCATCCCCTACCCCTTCTCTCAATAGAGAAGGGGGCCCGAAACGACCGCGCCGCCGATAGAGGAACAGCGGGCACGGTTCGCCGACGATCAGGGGTCCGGCGTATCCGGAGCGAGGAGGTCCGCCCCGTAAACCCCAGTCGGGAGGGGGGCCCATCGCTCTGGCGATGGGAACCTGCCTGCAGGTTCATGGGTCTGGGCCAAGGGGCGGCTCCGACTCCGGGACGCGCACCCCGAGCCGAGAATTCCTTGATGCGCGAAAGGAAAGGCCGCCTCGATTGCATTTCGGGGCGGCGTATGCTAATTTTGGCCTGAGCGACGATGATCAAGTTCGGGACCTCGGGCTGGCGGGCCGTCATGGGCGAGGAATTCACGTTCCATAACGTCCGCATCGTCGTTCAGGCCGCCGCGAATTTCCTGCTCGAGAAGTATCCCGATCAACCCGTATCGATCATCGTCAATTACGACACGCGCTTTCTTTCGGAGCGATACGCCTTCGAGGCCGCCAAGGTCCTTTCCCGCAACAAGATCCGCGTCCTCCTCTCGGACCGCGACGCCCCGAGCCAGGCCCAGGCCTACCAGATCATCAAGCGGGGCTGTCAGGGAGGGATCAATTTCACGGCCTCGTTCAACCCCCCCGAATACAACGGCCTGAAGTTCAACACCGACCGGGGCGCTCCCGCCCTTCCCGAGGTCACCGACCGGCTCGAAGAGGAGATCGAGAAGCTGTCCAAGGATTTCGCGAACGTCCCGGCCTATGCCCGGAGCGAGAACATCAGCCGGATCGACCTTCAGGCGGATTATCTCGATTTCCTCCAGAACAAGATCGACTTCGACCTCATCCGCCGTTCCGGCATCAAGGTCGGGGTGGACCTGCTCTTCGGGACGAGCCGGGAATATCTCGACGAGATCCTGGAGAGGAACGGGGTCCCCATCGAGGAGATCCACGGCTACGTGGACCCCTACTTCGGCGGGGTCATTCCGTCGTGTACGGAGGAGAACCTCCGGGAGCTCAAGCGCCTCGTCCGGGACAAGAAATGCGACCTCGGCGTGGCCACGGACGCCGACGGGGACCGGTTCGGGATTCTCGACCAGGCCGGGAACTTCATCCACCAGAACGACATCCTGGCCGTTCTCCTGGACTACCTGGTCGTTACGAAGGGCTGGCGGGGAGGGGTGGCCCGGTCGGTCACGACGACCCGGCTCATCGACCGCATCGCCCGGAAGCACGGCCTGGAGGTCCACAAGACTCCCGTCGGCTTCAAGTACATGGCCGAGCTCTTCCTCCAGGGGAAGATCATGTTCGGCGGCGAGGAGAGCGCCTGCATCGCCGTCAAGGATCACCTCCCCGAAAAGGACGGTATCTTCGCCGGACTGTTGGTGTCGGAAATGATCGCCTCCTCGGGGAAGAACCTCTCGGAGATCCGGAAGGCCCTGTTCCGGGAATATGGGACATTGGTCGGCGGCCAGAGGATCCTCCCTCGGACGCCGGCCCGGGAGAAGCGGCTCAAGGAGCTCGTGGACGACCCGCCCGCCGCCCTGGGCGCGAGGAAGGTCGAAGCCGTCGAGATCAAGGATGGGATCAACCTGGAGTTCGCCGACGACGCCTGGCTCCACCTGAGGTTCTCGGGCACGGAGCCCGTCATCCGCTGCTATGCCGAGGCCGGGTCTTCGAAGGAGCTCGACGACCTGCTCGCCCGCGGCATGGAGTTCGTCTCATGAGGGAGGAGGCGGCGAAGGGCGAGCGTTCCGTCGGGAGGAAGCTCTTCCAAGCGGGCGTGGGGTTCTTCGTCCTGGTGATGCTCGTGACGTCCTTTTTCGGGAAAAAGGGCTACATGGATATCGTCAGGACCCGGAGGTCTCTTCGGGCCCTGGAAGCCGAGTTCAAGACGCTCGAGGCGAGGAGAAACGAGCTCGAAACGGAGATCCGCGAGCTTACGGTGAACCCGAGAGCGGTCGAAGAGGAAGCTCGCCGGAAGCTCTGGCTCATGAAGCCGGACGAGAAAGTCATTGTCCTCAAGGAACCTTGAGGACGAAAACTTTATAGCCCTCAAGGAACCTCGAACCCGGGAACGTCCAATCCTAACGGGCAGATAGCCCAGACCCGCGTCCCTTCCACGATCCGAAGGGTCCGGACGGCCTCGTCGACCGATGGGAGCCGCCCGGCGGAAACCCCGGCGATCCTGCGGCCGAAGATCGAGCTCCAGAAGCCCTTCTTTTTCGGCCAGACCACGAGCTGCGGCTCCTCGTCCCGGCGGAGGCCGGCCAGCCCCTTGGCCAGCTCGATCGCTTTCGAGAGGCCTCCGAGCTCGTCCACGAGCCCGCGCTCCTTGGCCTGCATTCCGGTCCAGACCCTCCCCCGGCCGACTTTGTCCACATCCGCGCGGGTCATGCCCCGGCCTTGGGCGGCCTTCTCCAGGAACTGCCCGTAGATACTTCCGATCTCCTCTTTCAGCGCCTTTTTCTCCTCGGGGGAGAAGGGGCGGAAGGTCGAGTAGACGTCCGCTTCCTTGCCGAAGACGAGCCTTTCGGACGTGACGCCGAGCTTCGCATAGAGGCCCGAGAGGTCGAACTTCCCCGAAAGGACGCCGATGGAGCCGGTCAGGGTCTGCGGCTGGGCGACGATCTTGTGGGCGGCCATCGAGATCCAATACCCGCCCGAACCGGCGACGTCGGACATCGAAACGACGACCGGTTTCTCCTTTTTGGCCAGAAAAACCTCCCGCCAGATGACGTCGGAGGCCACGGCCGAGCCGCCGGGGCTGTCGACCCTGAGCACGATGGCTTCGACCGTCCGGTCCTCGCGGGCCTGCCGGATCCAGCGGGCAAGGGTGGCGCCCCCGATGGTCTCCGGCGTGCTTTCCCCGCTCAGGATGGGGCCGACGGCGTAGATGACGGCCACTCTCCGCCCGGGCCGCAGGCCCGCGGCCGCGGGGCTGACCTGAGAGTACTCGTCCGAAGTGATCCGGGCGAGCCTCCGTCCTCCGCTCTTGAACATGTCCTGAAGCTCGTCCTCGTACTTGAGGTCGTCCACGAGCCCGGCTTCGAGGGCGCCGGGGCCCTGGAAGGACCCCCGGTCGATGAGGGCCCGGATCTCAACGGGGGTCTTTTTCCGGGCGGCGGCAACGGCCGCGACATACTGCTCGAACATGTCGCCGTAGAGGGATTCCATCATCTCCCGGTGGGCGGGCGTGAACCCGGGTTCGGTGAACTGATTGTAGGCCGTCTTATACTCTTCCACATGCTCGAACTCGGCCTTGATGCCCAGTCTTTCGAGAGCATTCTTGAAGAAAGGCACGTGGCCGCCGATGCCGTTGACCCCCAGCCAGCCCATGGGATGGAGGACGATCCGGTCGCAGGCGGTGGCGAGGTAATATTCCTTGTCGAATTCCGGGGCCTCCTCGATGTAGGCGTAGACCTTCTTTCCCGATTTCCGGAAGTCGAGGACGGCGTCCCGGAGCTCCGCGCACTTGGCCCAGTCGCAGGAGAGCATGCCCAGCCGGAGGAGGACGGCGTCGATGCGGTCGTCCGCCTTCGCCTTGCGGAAGTTCATCCAGATGTCGTGGACGGAAAGCGTGCGGACGCCCAGGACGACGTCCCGGAAGAAGTCGGGTGGAACGATCTCGCGGATATCACCGGAGAGGCCGATCTCGAGATAGGCGTGGGCGGGGACGGACACGGCCGGCCGGCCCATTTGGAAGAAGAAATAGGAGGCCGCGGCGGCGACGGCCAGGACGAACAGGACGAGGAAAAGGACCAGCACGGGGACGCGTTTGTTCATCGTTCCTCCACCGGTCCGATGATAGCAGAACGGGGGCGAAAAATCGCTTGATTTGTCCAATTCCTTGTGATTGAATGAATCGATTCCGCCGTCCGGGCGCCCCGAACGGAGCTGGAAGGGGGCCGCGACGGGGGACGAAGGAGGCTGTGTTCATGTCTCAAAAATTGTACGTCGGGAACCTCAACTACAAGAGCACCGAGGACGGTCTCAAACAGCTGTTCTCCCAGTACGGCGAAGTGACCTCGGTCAACATCCTGCAGGGAAGAGGTTTCGGTTTCGTCGAGATGGCCACCCCCGAATCCGCGGCCGAGGCCAAGGCGAAGCTCAACGGAACGGATTTCGACGGCCGCAAGCTCGTCATCAACGACGCCAGGCCCAGGGCCGACCACGAGGCCGGCAGGCCGGGCGAACGGCGCCCCGGCGGCTACGAAAAACGAGGCGGCTTCCGCAAGTTCTGATCGCGCGCTTTTTATCCCCACCCCCCTGATCCCCGGAGAGGCGAAGCCTCGTTCCGCGCTTCGCGTCCTCCGCCTGGAAAGGCGGGTTTTATCCTCAAAGAGCGGGTGAACCTTTGCCCGATACCCGCCGTAGTATCCAGTGGTACGCGATATAAGGAGTCTCAACGTGAGAACAAGCGCTCCGGCCCGGGCGGCGGGCCTGGTTTTCGTGGCCCTCTCCTTGACGGCCTGCGTTTCCGTACATGTGGAAAAGGGCGTTTCCGATGCCGACCGCTACTTCCGGAAAGCCTATGCGGAGATCGCCCGGATCGAGGGCTCCCGCGGCCGCCCGGCGCGGCAGGCGCACCGGCTCTGCGTCCTCGCCCACGACGCCGAGGACGGCGAGTTGGTCCGCGTCTCCGTCCCGATGTGGCTCGTCAATATGGGCCTGGACCTCGGGGCGCACGCCTCCAGGAACGAACACGGCGGCAACATCGGCGACCGGTACGAGCTGGAGTGGAGCGCGATCAGGGACCTCGACCGGTACGGGCCGGGCCTGCTGGCTTCGGTGGAAGAGGAAACGGCGCGGGTCCTCGTCTGGTTGAGATGACGGATGGGAACCGGCGACGGACGCGAAGGAAGATAGCGAAACGGACATGGAACGAACGGGCGATCCGGAGAACATCGACGCCCTCGTCCGGGCCGCCCGCGACGGCGACAGGGACGCCTTCATGACGATCGTGGCGACGTATCAGAAGAAGATCTTCGTGCTGGCCTACTCCATCCTCCGGGACAGGGAGGACGCCCTGGACATCGTCCAGGAGACCTTCCTCCGGTTCTACAGGAAAGCCGGCCTCTTCAAGGAGGGCAACAGCTTCCAGGGCTGGCTCCTCCGGATCGCCAAGAATCTCTGCGTCGATCACTACCGGAAGAATACCCGGAAACGGCGGGAGCTCGAGAGCCCGAAGGGCCTGGACGAGCTCCACGTCCCGGCCGCCCCGGACCCGGCTCTGTCGGGCGCGGGCGAGATGAGGGAAGCGACCGCCCGCTGCATCGACCGTCTGGCCGACCGCCAGCGCCTCGTCTTCGTCCTCCGCCACGTCGACGAGCTGCAGTTCAACGAGATCTCCGAGACCATGAACATTTCGCTGGGGACGGTCAAGTCCCTTCATTTCAAGGCGGTCCGCAACCTGAGGAAATGGCTCACGCCATACATGGGGATACCGTCATGAACGATTGCCGCAAATATCGGAACGCCGGAACGGCCTTCCCCGGCGGGAAGCTCGGCCCGGAAGAGAAGATGCGGCTGGAAACGCATCTCGAAGGGTGCCCTTCCTGCCGCAAGGAGGTCGAATCCATGAAACGCGTCATGGGGGCCGCGGGCTTCGTCAAGGACGAGATGGAGAGGGCGATGGCCTCCGTGGACTGGGAGGCCCTGCCGGCGCGGATCACGGACAACGTCCTCGCCGCCGGGTCGAGGACGCGCCGGACCCGGGCGTTCGCGGTGCTCTTCGCGCCCTTCGGCCGCCCGTTCCTGAGGCCGGTCCTCGCGGGAGCGGCCATCGGCGTCTTCGCGGGCGTCCTGGCCATGTTCTTCATCATGAGGCGCCCCGCCCCGCGGGCCGAAGCCCGCGGCGGATTCTACGCCTCTCCCGAGTTCATCGAACGCGCCGAGAACGAGATGGCCCGGCGCGAAACGCTCGATTATCTGCGGAATAGCCAGTACCTGATCCTGGACTTCGTTCAGTCCTCCCCGGGGGAAGCGGCGAGCGGGATGGACCTCGCCGCCTCGGGCCGGGCCCGGGACCTCCTGGCCAAGAAGAAGTTCCTCGACAGCCGGCTCGACGGCTCCCGAATGGTCCAGGCCAAGGCCATCTGCGACCAGATCGAGCTCCTCTTCCTGGAGCTCTCCCGGCTCGGCGAAGGCCTGCCCGAAGCCGAGATCCGGAGGATCCAGAACCTCATCGAGGACAGCCGGCTCCTCCTGAAGATCAACCTGGTCGAGAAAGAGCTGGAAGAAAGCGAGGCTTGATATGAGATATACAAGGATCATCGTTGCCGTCGTGCTCGCGGGCGCTCTCGCCGCGGGGGCCTTCGCCCAGACAAGGGCCGACGAACGCCTTTTCGAAGAGGCCAAGGTGCTCATCTTCGACAAGAGCTGGGAGGCGGCCCAGGCCAAGCTCGACAGCCTCCTGGAGGAGTTCCCGGAGAGCCCCTTGAAGGAACCGGCCCTGTTCTACCGGGCCAAGTGCCTGGGCGAGCGCAGGGACAGGGCCCGCGAAGCGTTCGAGGCCTACGAGGTCTTCCTTCGAGGCGTCCGTTCCGGCGAAAGGAACGCCAGCCTGGTCGAGGACGCCGAGGTCTCCCTCATCGACCTGGCCTTCGGGCTCTACGAGAAAGGGGAACGGTCGAAGCTCGCGGCGATCGAGGACCGGCTCCGGAGCCCGAACAAGGTCGTCAGGTATTACGCGGCGTTCAAGCTGAGCTACATCAAGGACAAGGGCATTTCGGGCCGGGCCGTCCCCGTCCTCAAGGGCATCGTCGACAGCGAGCGGGACCCCGAGCTCCGGGACCGCGCCCGGATCGCGCTCCTCCGGGTCGATCCCGGCGCCCTCCGCGAGGTCGGCGACGACCGGCGCGAGGTCCGATCCCGGCTCCTGAGGATCCAGGTCCTCGAAGGCGGGAAGAAGAAGGTCGATATCAACATTCCGTGGGCCCTGGCCGACCTGGCCCTCCAGGCCATCCCCGACGAGGAGAGGGTCATGATGCGCCGGAAGGGTTATGACCTTGACCGGATCATCAACGAGCTGGCCAAGACGGGCAGCTCCATCATCGAGATCAACGACGAAGGATCCGTCATCCGGATCTGGATCGAATAGAAATCAGGAGGAACATCATGAAAAAACTGGCAGTCCTGACGATCGCGCTCGTCGCCCTGATGTTCGCGCTCGGCGGCTTCGCCCAAGCCGAATCCACCGACGACATCCAGGCGATCAAGAAGGCGGTCAAGGAGAACCCGAACTACGAGCCGGGCAAGGAAGTGAAGTGGTTCAAGGTCCTGGTCACCGACAACAAGGCCGGAAAGGACAAGGTCCGCATCACCCTTCCGCTCTCGCTCGTCGAGGCCTTCGTGAAGTGCTCCGGCGACGATCATCTCAAGATCGACCACGGGCGCACCGACATCGATTTCGGCGAGCTGTTCGCCGAGCTCAAGAAGGTCGGCCCCATGGCCATCATCGAGGTCTTCGAGGAGGACGAGACCGTCAAGGTCTGGCTGGAATAGTCAGCGCGTCCGCATCCGGGGGGAAGCGGAGGTCTCCGCTTCCCCCCTTTTTTTGCTTCCGCGCTCAGTCGGCGTCGAGCGGGCCGATCTTCTGCGAAGCCTTCAGGGCTTTCCCCGCGGATACGGCCGATAATAAAAGGAGAACGGCGGCGGCCGGCCAGGCCCGGTCGAAGGGCATGATGACCAGGGGGGCGACGGTCGCGATGCCCGCGACGGCCGCGCAGACGGCTCCCATCCGCAGGGCGGGGCGCGGGCCCTTCCTGAATACGAAGGTCCGAAGGCGGCCTGCCCTGTCGCGCCCGCGGTCGAGGACCTGATGGCCCAGCATCCCCCCCAGCCCGACGACGAACAGCCAGATCGTCAGGACGGCGGTGAGCCCGTCCCAAACACCGAGAGACGCCGCCCAGACGAGGAACAGGGCCGGCCTTTGGGTGAAGGCGCCGATGACAACGCCCCAGATCCCCCGTTCTTTGAAGCGCAGGGGCGGCAAGGAATATTCCACCCCGAACAGTACGGACACCGCCGCGATCGCCCTGGGCAGGGCGTCGCTCACCGCAACCATGATCAGGGTCGTTCCCAGCGAGAGGGCTGCGATCGCGGCGGCCAGGCTCTGCCCGCGGCGCAGGCCCGGTCCCCGCGGATCATCGCCCGCGAGCTTGTCCTTATGAAAGTCGGCGACGTCGTTGGCGGCGTATCCCCCCATCAGCAAGGCCGAGACGCCGGCGATGTAAAGGACCAGGTCGGACGCCGAAGCCCCGGCCCTCCCGGCGTGGTCCCAGAGGAGGATGGCGCAGGCTCCGACGTGGAGCGGCTTATCCCAAAGGTCCCGAAAGCGGACGAGCCGGGCCCCAAAGCGGAGAAGGCGCGGGATCCGTTGTGGTTCCGCGGTCATGACTCCCGGAGACAGTTGCTCAAGCAGAACCGTTCCCTTTCCCCGCCCCTCAGATATACCGAGGTACAGCGGCGGTCGAGGTCCAGGTCCATCGTATCGGGAACCGGCCAGGCCCGGACGGATACGCGGAGAAAATCCGGATGCCTGGTATAGCGATAAGCGCCGCGGACGGCGTCCGCGATGTATCGGAGCGTATACCCGATCCCCCACGCTCGGATGAGACCCGCGACGAGCCGGGGCTTCTCCAACGCGGCGTTCTCCCATTTTCGCCAGTCCCGGTCGGAGGCGAGGGGGATCCCGGCCGCATCGACCTCCGTTCGCATGGCGCATAGACGCGGCCGGATGTGGTCGTTTCGCAGGGCGCGACCCAGCCGGTCGAGAAAATCCTGATGGCGGAGCCAGAGGCCGTAGTCGATGCCGCTGTTCCGGCAGACGAGCTTCGTCAGCTCGCTCATGAAGAACGGCTCGCTTTTGATGTATCGGCCCATCTCCGCCATGCCCCGGAACCGGACCTGGAAGACGTTCTTCATGCGCCTAGCCAGCGAAATGATGGGACCGATCTGGTCCTCGTTGATGCCCCGCGTGATGGTCGCCGAGAGGTGAGCCGTGATGTCCTCCCTGCCGAGGTTCTCCAGGGCCTTGAGCTTGATGTCCAGGAGAGGCCGCCCGTTCGTCCGGCGATAGACCTCGTCATCCAGGCCGTTGATGGCCAGGATGACCGAACCCAGCCCCGCCTCGCGGAGGCGCCGGACGTAATCCGGATCGGCCAGGCGGATGCCGTTCGTCATGAGGACCGCCGTGTTCCGCTCGTTGACGGCCCGGATGAGCTCCGGCAGGTCCTCGCGGCAGGTGGGCTCCGCCCCGCAGAGCAGGACGCGGGCGTGACGGAGGGTCGGGAGCACCCGCCTCAGGTCGTCCAGGGTCGGCTCTTCGAGAGCCTGGTTCCCTTCGTAACACACGGGGCACTTCAGGTTGCAGCGTGAGGTGACATAGAAGAAATGGTTCATGATGACGTGCTTGCCCGTCATCACGGGGTCGGCATACCGCTTATAGAAGTCGGCATCGGGCTCGACGAGGACCCGTTGGACCTTCCCCGACCCGAGATCCTTCTCCAGGAAGATGCGGCCGTCCTCCTCGAGGACGCGGGCGGGGCAGGGGCGCCGGGTTTCCGGATCGAGGGCTGTGGTCTCCCGAATGATCGTTGAGGTTGGATTCATCTTCGTTCCTTTGAGGCATGACACTACCATAAACCCTCCCGCTGCCGCAACGGATTCGGCGGCCCCGGATGAATATGGAAATTTCGGGATAGTTGTGTTCTAATTCGGACCGAACGCCATGAAGCTCATCATCCAGGTCCCGTGCTACAACGAGGAACAGGTCCTGCCCATTTCCCTGCCCGAGCTGCCTCGGTCCGTTCCGGGGATCGACCGGGTGGAGATCCTGGTCATCGACGACGGTTCCGTCGACCGGACGGCGGAGGTCGCCCGCGGGCTCGGTGTGGACCATATCCTGCGGTTCAAGGTCCACCGGGGCCTGGCCGCCGCCTTCTCGGCCGGCCTCATGAAGAGCCTGCGCCTCGGGGCGGACATCATCGTCAATACCGACGCCGACAACCAGTATCGGGCTTCCGATATCCCGGCGCTCGTCCGGCCGATCCTCGAAGGGAAGGCCGACGTGGTCGTGGGCGATCGGCAGACTGCGAGGATCCGAGATTTCTCGCTCCTCAAACGCCTGCTTCAGAAATACGGGAGCCGGCTCGTCTCCTTCCTTTCCGGCGTCAGGGTCCCGGATACGACGAGTGGTTTCCGGGCTTTCTCCAGGGAAGCCGCCCTGCGGATGAACATCCTCACGGACTATTCCTATACCCTGGAGAGCCTCATCCAGCTGGGGCACATGAAGTTCAAGATCCACTCCGTGCCGGTCGGGACCAACCGTCCTCTCCGGAAGTCCAAGCTGGTCAAGAACAATCTTGCTTATCTCGCGAGCCAGGCCGGGACGATCATCCGCGTCCATACGATCTACCGCCCTTTGAGGACGTTCTTCGGCCTGGGGTTCCTCTTCGCCATTCCCGGGGTCTTCGGTCTGGCCCGATATGTCTTTCATGCCTTTTCCGGACGCGCCGCTGAACACACCCATGGTCTGATCCTGTCGGTCGTTTCCCTGGCCACGGCGGTCACGATCGCCGTTCTGGGGCTGGTCGCCGATCTCGCCGGCGGCCACAGGAAGCTCTCCGAGGAAGCTCTGGCCAAGATCAAGAGGCTCGAGCTGGAGGCCGGGACGGGCGGGGACCATCGGGAGCGGGAGGACGAGGACCTCCCGTGTTGAATCGTCCTCTCAACGGGGCGCTCGGCGCCGCTCTCCTGGTCCTCGAATCCCTGGCCGCGGCCGGATTCGTCTGGCTGGAGGTCGATCCGCGCCGTCACCTCCTTTCCCTCGGTCTCCTCGCGCTGACCGCGGCAGCCATCCTCGCCCTGCTCATTTCGCTGGGCGCGCGCGTCCTGGCCCGGCGAACGGGCCGCGCGCCGTCGGCTTTCACCCCTACCCTTGCGGCCGGCCTCTCGCCGCTCATCCTTCTCGGCCTCGTCTTCCTTCAATTCGTCATTTTCCTCAGGGACCTCCGTCCCGTTCTGCCCTGGCTGGCCGTCCTCGGCTCGGTCTATCTCATCTGGACATCTGTCTCCCGCGTCCTCCCGTCGGCCCCGCGGCCGGAAGGCCGGCAGGATCGGGGGCCGCGGCCCAAAACCCTTTTCGCCCTTTCCTTCCTGGTATATGTGTTCCTGGCCTCCGGCCTGGTCCTCCCGCCCCAGCCGTTCTCGGGCGACGAGCCGCATTATCTGATCATCACGCAGAGCCTCCTCGCCGACGGGGATATCAACGTCTACAACGACTATCGGCTCGACCGATACCGGGTCCTGTATCCGGGCCCGCTCGAGAACCATGCCTTTCCAGGGAAGGAAGGGCCGGACCATGAGTACTCCCGGCATCTCCCCGGGGTCTCGATCCTCGTCCTCCCGTCCTATCTGGCGGGCGAGGTCGTCGCGAAGGCCCTCGCCCCGGACCCGGAACAGTCCGGGCTCAGGACGCGGATCATGATCCTCGCCTCGCGACTGACGATCTGCCTGCTTGCCGCGGCCCTGAGCGCCGCGTTCTTCCTCCTTGCGCTCAGGGTCGTCGGCAAAGCCCGCCCCGCCGTCCTGGCCTGGTCGGTATTCAGCTTTACTTCTCCGCTCGTCTACTTTTCCCAGCTCATCTATCCGGAGATCCCGGTTTCCCTTATCGCGCTTCTCATCTTCCTTTTCGTCGTCCTCGAGAAGGAACCGCGGCCGGGGGCCTTATGGCTGGCGGGGGCCGGGATCGCCGTCCTGCCGTGGTTCGGGATCAAATACATCGTGATCTCGGCGGTCCTGTTCGCCTTCTGTCTTCCGGCCTTGCGGGGCGCGGGGCGCCGCGGGGCCAAGCTCCTCTCTCTATCCCTCATCCCCGCCCTCTCGGCCGGCGCCTATCTTTTCTGGTTCTGGAGGCTTTACGGGAAGCTGTCGCCGATGGCGGCTTATGGGGATGCTTTCCCCACCGACCATATCGCTTTCACGACGAAGGCCGCCCCCGGCTTCGACGAGCTTCTCAAGTTCGGCCTCGGCTTCTTTTTCGATCAGCGGTTCGGGATCATCCCCCATTCCGCCGTGTACATCCTCATCTTCGCCGGAGCCGTCCTCCTCTGGAAGCGGAACCGGAAGGCGACCGTATCTCTCATCGCCCTGTTTGGGGCTTACTGGCTTCAGGTCTCTATAACCCGGGTCTGGGGAGGCCATTGCCCTCCCGGGCGGCTGGCCACCGCCGTCCTTTGGGTCCCCGCCCTTTTCCTGGCCGCGGTCTTCGCCGCGGATAAGACCAGGCTTCGGAGCGCGATCCTGGGCGGGACGACTTTCCTCGCGTTCGCGGCCGCATTCGTCGGCGTAAACAACCCCAGGCTCCTCTACAACGATAATATCTATACGGTCCTATCGGGGCCGGGGACCTTCAATCGGCTCCTGACGTCGCTCAGCAATTCCGTCGTCGATCCCCGAATGTGGGTCCCGTCGTTCGCCAACCGGGAAGCCATGATGGCTCCGGCCACCTTCGTCTGGCTGTTCGCGGCGGCGGCGGCGGTATTCATCTTCGCGCGGAAGGGGAGCGCCGGGCGTCCCTACCGGCCCATCGCCCCGGGCTTTCATGCGGCCGTCGCGTTCAGCCTGGCGCTCGCCGTGGCCGGCTGCGCGTTCTTTGACGTGAAGCTCGACAACCGGGCCGAGGCCGGTGGTTTCGGCGAGCTGCTGTTCCAGGACGGGAACACCTACGGCGGGGAGCCCGGCGGATTCTGGACGAAGGGGGGGCGGGGAGCCACGGTCCTCATCAGGGCTCCGCGGCCCCTCTCCCGGATCAGCGTGACCCTCACGAGCCCGGTCGCCGGGCGGACGAGCGTCCAGGCCGGGATGTCCGAGAGGCTTGTCGTCCGGCCGGCGAGGAACGGGCCGGCGGCGACGGCCGATTTTAACGCCCCGGTCGGGTTCCGGAGGGGCGACGGCTACCTCTACAGCCTGAGGATCGAGGACAGCGCGCGCTTCGTTCCCCACGCGCTGGACGGCCGCTCCTCCGACGGCCGCGACCTCGGCGTCCTCGTCTCCGTCTCCGCCGTTCCGGTTCCTTGACAGCCCCTTTATTTACTGCATAATATGGGGACCGTAATATCCCTATCAGGAGGATTCATATGCCCAAATACAGGATAGCCGTACTGCCCGGGGACGGGGTCGGGAAGGACGTCGTCGAGGCCGCCATGATCGTCCTCGAAAAGCTTTCGGTCGACGCGGAATACGTCTACGGGGACATCGGCTGGGAGTTCTGGTGCCGCGAAGGGAACGCCCTTCCGGACCGGACCGTCAAGCTCCTCAAGGAAACCGACGCCTGCCTGTTCGGGGCCATCACCTCCAAGCCCAAGAAGGACGCGGCCGCGGAGCTCGCCCCCGAGTTCCAGGGCCAGGGGCTGTCCTACTTCAGCCCCATCGTCCGCCTCCGCCAGGAGTTCGACCTCTATACGAACCTCAGGCCGTGCAAGGCCTATCCGGGGAACCCCCTGAATTATAAAGAGGACATCGACCTGGTCATCTTCCGCGAGAACACCGAGGGCATGTACGCCGGGGTGGAGTTCCACCCCCTGCCCCCGCTCGTCCGCGACGCCCTGGCCACCCACCCCAAGTTCAAGCCGTTCAAGGATGTCCCCGCCGACGACATCGCCGTATCCACGAGGATCATGACGAAGAAGGGCTGTTCGCGGATCGTCAAAGCGGCCTTCGAATACGCCCGCGCCGAGAAGCGCAAGTCCGTGACCATCGTCGAGAAGCCCAATGTGCTCCGGGAGACCGGCGGGCTCATGCTCGGCGTCGCCCGCGACATTGCCAGGCAATATCCGGAGATCCCGTTCTATGAGACCAACGTCGACGCCATCTGCATGTGGCTCGTCAAGAACCCCTGGGACTACGACGTCCTGGTGGCCGAGAACCTCTTCGGCGACATCATCTCCGACCTGGCCGCCCAGCTCGTCGGCGGCCTGGGCTTCGCCTGCAGCGGCAACATCGGGGACAAGTACGCCGTCTTCGAGCCGACCCACGGGTCCGCGCCCAAGTACGCGGGGCAATACAAGGTCAATCCGATGGCCACCATCCTCGCGGCCCGTATGATGTTGGACTGGCTCGGAGAGAAGGACAAGGCCCGGACCGTCGAAGGGGCCGTGGCCGAGGTCATCAGGGAAGGCGCCGTCCGGACCTATGATATGAAGGGCAAAGCGACGACCCTGGACGTCGGACGCGCGGTCGCCGCCAAGCTGTAGGGTCGGGGCCTTGGGCGTCCGGCGCATCCTGGCGATCGACACGACCACCTCGAGCGGCTCGGTGGCCCTTCTCGAGGAGCGCCGCCTCGTCGGGGAGGTCACGGAGGATTCCGGCACGACCCATTCGGCCCGCCTGCTGGGCGCTGTCGACCGCCTCCTGCGGGCCGAAGACTTCGCCATCGCGGATATCGACGTCTTCGCCGTCGCGGCGGGGCCAGGCTCGTTCACGGGCATCCGGATCGGCCTGAGCACGGTCAAGGCCCTGGCCTTCGCTTCGGGAAAGCCCGTCGTTCCCATCTCTTCCCTGCGCGCCTTGGCCCTGAAGCTTGCCCGGAACGGGGCCGCGCTGGTCTGCCCGGCGCTCGACGCGAAGAAAGGCGAGGTCTATGGGGCGCTCTTCGAATTCGCGGCGGGCCGCCTCGTCGAGATCGTGCCCCAGGGAGCCTATGAACCCGGCGACTTCTTCTCCCGCCTTCCCGTCGGACGGGCCGTCGCGTTCATCGGCTCGGGGGCCGCCGTTTATAGAGACAGGATCCCGGCCCGGGTCCTCGAGGCCGCGTCCTTCCCGGCGCGGACGCTGTTCATTGCCTACGAGGTCGGCCTGCTCGGCCTGGAAGGGCTCGAGGAAGGGAAGGGGGTCCCGGCGGAAGGGGTGGAGCCCCTCTATTTCCGGCGGTCTCAGGCGGAGGAGAAACATTAGCGCCGAAGCTCCGGGCCCTTATGTTTTCCATCTGCGACGGATGAAGGACGCGGACCTCGCCGCGGTCCAGGAGATCGAGTCCCTGTCCTTCTCCAACCCCTGGAGCGACGCCACCTTCCGGGGGGAGATCCAGAACAAAGGGATCTCCTTCCCGATGATCATCGTCCGCCCGCAGGACGGGCGGGCGGTCGGCTACATCATGTACTGGCAGATCCGCGACGAGGTCCAGATCAACAACGTCGCCGTCCATCCCGATTTCCGGGGGAAGGGGATCGGCGAGGCCGCGATGAGGCTCGTCCTGAAAGAGGTCCGCGAAAAGGGCGCCACCTTCGTCACCCTTGAGGTCCGTGTCTCGAACGCCGCGGCCGTCCGCCTCTACGAGAAGCTGGGATTCAAGATCCTCGGCACGCGGAAGGGCTATTACACGAACCCTGTCGAGGACGCTTACGTGATGGGCCTCGTCCTCGGCCCGTAGGATACCTTCATCAGGCAGAGGCCCTTGGCGGGGGCCGTCGGGCTGTGAAGGGTGCGCCCCTTCTCCCGGAAGAGATCTTCCACCTTCCCGGGAGGGATCTTCCCGCGCCCGACCTCGAGCAGGGTCCCGACGATCGTCCTTACCATGTATCTCAGGAATCCGTTGGCCTCGACGCGGTAGACGATCTCGTCGCCCTCGCGGCGGAGCCGGGAGCGGAGGATTGTCCGGACCGGGTGGAGCTCCCGGTTCGAGGAGAACGCGCTGAAATCGGCCTCCCTCGCGAACAGGGCGGCCGCCTTCCGCATGGCGCGGATGTCGAGCCGGTGGGGCCAATGGAGGACATATCTCAGGCGGAACGGATCGACCCGGGGGGCGTTCAGGATGCGGTACATATAAACTTTGGACCGGGCCGATCTCCTCGGGTGGAAGCCGGCCGGGGCTTTGGCGAGAGACGTGATCCGGATATCCGGCGGGAGGACGGCGTTCAACGCCTTGAAGAATTCCCGGTTCGGAAGCGTCGGGTCGAGCCGGAAACCGGCGACCTGTTCCCGGGCGTGGACGCCGGCGTCGGTCCGTCCGGCGCCGCTCACCGAAACCCGTTGCCTGGTGATCTTAAATATCGCTTCTTCGAGCGTCCCCTGGACGGTCCTCCGGGCGGGCTGTCTTTGCCAGCCGTGGTAATTCGTTCCGTCGTAGGCGAGCTTTAGCTTGTAGCTCACGCCGCAGTTATCCCGGTCGGGCCGCGCGGCAGGAGGGGCGCCGGTCACGACCTTCCCCCGAGGGCCAGCCGGACCGCCTCTTCGGGCGTCCGCGCCGGAATGACGCCTCGGATGTCCCACGTCCCCAGGCCGACGACGGTCTTCCCGTAGATGATGCCGTAGGCGATCTCGCTGAGGGTGCCGTATTCCCCGTCGATGGCGATGAGGGCGTCGGCGTTCAGGGCGACGATGGAGTTCCTCGCGTAGCCGATGCCGGTCGCGATCGGGACGTCGATGGCGGGATTGGCCTCGGACGTCGAGCCATCGGGCACGATGCCTATGGTCAGGCCCCCCGCTTTCTTCGCTCCGAGGGCGGCCGCTTCCATGACGCCGCCCAGCCCGCCGCAGACCAGGACGGCCCCCGCTATCGCGATGAGCTCCCCGACCCGGACGGCGGCCTCCCGGGAGGCCATGTCCGGGCGCGCCCCGCCGATCACGCCGATGCGCTTGCGTTCGCGGATGTCTGTCATGACGATAAGTTTATCATAAGGGGTCGAGTCTAAGACATTTAACTTATTCGCCGACGATCAATAAGTTAATGTCAAGACCCGGCCCCCGGCTTGAACCCCCCGGGCAAATCGATTAAAATATTCTGCCGAGCCCATAAATGCCTGATAAAAAAGTTATTTATCTCATATTCGCCGCGGTCCTCGGGCTCGGTTCCTGCCGCCGTCCGGCGGAGACGGATTTCCGTCTGGTGCGGCTCGTCGACCTCCTCGAGACGAAGAACGTCGTCGCCAGTCCTTATCTTTCCGGGGCCCTGGACCCGGCCGATCCCGTCAGCTTCCATGAGCGGAGCCGCCCCCTGCGCGATCGCGGCGTCCTTGAAGAGTCCGCCGGCCTGAAGCGGAAGCTCCTCCTCCAGGGGACCGACACGAACACTCTCGTCGCGCCGCCGGGAAGCTCCTATGCGTTCGACCTCGACCTCCCCGGGGACGCAGTCCTCGAGTTCGGGGCGGGCATCGTCCGGGGCGCAAACTCCGAGACCGTCCGGAAGAGGCTTTTCGCGGCCGAGGAACGTGTCCGCTTCCGGGTCCTGTTCGAGAGGGCAGGGAGAAGCAAGACGATCTTCCTGGAGTCGGTCGAACAGCCGCCGCTCGTCGAGGGCCGCGGCCTCAATCTCGTTCCCCAGAGGATCGTCCTTCCCGCCGCCGGCGGGAAAGCGCGCCTCACGCTGCTCACCGAGGGGCCCGAAGGCGCGTTCGCGTTCTGGGCCAACCCTGTGATCGTGCGGACCGGGAAACGGGCACGGCGGGTCGTCCTGATCTCCGTCGATACGCTCAGGGCCGACCACGTCGGCTGTTATGGCTACGGGAAGGACACCACCCCGAACGCCGATGCCCTGGCCGCCGATGGAGCGCTGTTTACCGACGTCTATGCGTCGTCTCCGTGGACCCTGCCTTCTCACGTCTCCCTCCTGACCTCGCTTTCCTGCTTCCGCCACGGCGTAAACCTGGAGAGCGACCATATGGAGGAGAGCCGGCCTACCCTGGCCGACATCCTCCGGACGGAAGGATTCCTTTGCGCCGCGGTCACGGGCGGGGGATTCCTCAGTCCGGTGTTCGGCTTTTCCAAAGGGTTCGATATCTACAAGCAGGCCGAGACCTCGCTCTGGACGAGCGACGCGGCCGGCCAGGTCGCCGCCGCGGCCCTGGACTGGATCGAGGCCAACAAGGACCGGGACTTCTTCCTCTTCGTCCATACCTACCAGCCCCACAATCCTTACATCCCCCCGGCGCCGTACGATACGAAATTCCAGGATGCCCCGACGCCGCTCCGGATGATCGACCTGGGCGGGCACCTCGGCGGGCCGGGCGGGATCTTCAAGCCTCTCCCCGAAGCGGAGCGCCGAGCGATCGTCGGTCTCTACGACGGGGAGGTCGGCTACACGGACGCCGCCCTTGTCGGCGCCCTGATGTCGAAGCTCAAGACTCTCGACCTTTACGACGACACGATGATCGTCCTGACCTCCGACCACGGCGAGGAGTTCTACGAGCACGGCAGTTGGGAGCACGGCCACGCGCTCTACGACGAAAGCCTGAAGGTCCCTCTGATCGTCAAGTTCCCGGGGTCGAAATTCCGCGGGAAGCGGGTCGGGAGCTTCGTCCGTCTGGTGGACCTCATGCCGACGATCCTGGAGGCCTACGATATCGGGGCCGAGGGGCTCGGCCTCGACGGCCGCGGCCTCTTGGACATCCTGGAGGGCCGGGAGAAGGGCGACCGGGCCGTCCTGGCCTATCTCGCCGGCGGCGTCCTGAACACCGCCGTTCCCGCGAAGACGTGCCTCACGGACGGCCGGACGAAGATCATCCTCAACAGGCCCTACGGCCCGGCCGCGGCCGGATTCTTCCTGTCTCCGCCGCCCGCCGTCCCCGAGGTCGAAGCCTATGACCTCGCCGCGGACCCGGGAGAGCGGGCGGATATCTCGGCGCGCCGGGCGGGCGATGCGGCCCGGCTCGTCGCCATTATGCGGGAGCTCGAGAGCAAGGGCCGGAAGCCCGAAGGGCCGAAGACCGAGATCGACGCCGAGACGAAAGAGAAGCTCAGGGCTTTGGGGTATATTCGATGACGGGGCGGAAGGACAAGGAGGGCGACATGGAGCGGTTCTTCGAGATCGGGAGTCTGACGAAAGAGGAGCAGGAGAAGCTCGCCGCGGACATCGAGGACGCGATCGCCGCGAAGATCAGGGACCATCGGCTCACGGAGAAAGAGGTCCGCGAGATCGAGGAGATGCGGCTGAAGCCCAACCTGGATATCCTGGACGTCCAGAACGTCTACGAGGACCATCTGTTCCGGGAGAAGGGCTGAGAGGCCCCGGAGGGAGGCGAGCGCCATGGAATACCGGATAGATTACGACAATATCGACGTGGCCGATATCATGGACCAGGTCAAGAAGAAGGTCTCGGAAAGGCCCCCCGAGCCCGAGGCTCCCGCTCCCGATGCGTCCGCACGGCCTCCCGCGCCGGAGGGTCCCGCCCCGCGCCCGGCCGTCCCGCCGCCCGCGGCTCCCTCCCGCGGCTGGAGGGGGCTGCTCAAACGGACCCTTCGCTTCTTCCTTCGCCCCTACCTGCCGATCCTCATCGCCGCCGACGAATGGTACAGGTTCCGGACGAACCTCCCGGTCAACGTCAGGATCGACGAGACCGCCACGGAGCTCATGAAGACGCGGGACAAGCTCCAGGAAGGGCTTTCGGATACCCGGGACGAATTGACGCGCCGGATCGGAACGACCAGGGAAACGGTCAAGCTCCTCCACAATCTCTCGCACAATCTCGTCGTCGAGCTGACCAAGCTCAAGGTCGAGGAGGAGGCCCTGAAGAGCAAGGTCCGGGTCCTCGAAAAGGAGCTCGAGACGCTGGGGAAGCGGGAGAAGGCCATCGAGAAGAAGGTCTTCGAATGAAGCTGGCCTTCGTCGTCCAGCGCTACGGCGCGGCCATCAACGGCGGGGCCGAGCTGCATTGCCGCTGGATCGCCGAGCACATGAACCGGCACGGCGACGTCGAGGTGCTGACGACGAGGGCGGACGATTACATCACCTGGAAGAACCACTACCGGCGCGGCCGCGAGGTCGTCAACGGCGTCCCGGTCCGGCGGTTCGGCGTGGCCCGGCGGCGCGACCCCGGGAGGTTCGGCCGCATCCAGGAGCATGTCTTCGGGAACGAGCACACGGAGACGGACGAGCTCCGCTGGCTCGACGAGGAGGGCCCGCGCGCCCCGGGCCTCATCCGCTACATCCGGAGGCACGCGGCGGACTACGACTATTTCGTCTTCTTCAGCTACCGCTACTACCATTCGTACTGGGGCATCCGGGCCGTCCCCGAGAAGAGCGTCCTCGTCCCGACGGCGGAGCGCGATCCGGTCGTCCACCTGCGCATCTTCCGGGACCTGTTCCGCCTCCCCCGCGCCTTCGTCTACAACTCCGTCGAGGAGCGGGACATGATCAACCGGGCCTCCGGGAACTCCGGCATCCCGGGCGATGTCGTCGGGGTCGGCATCGAGGTCCCGGCCGCCTCCTCGGGAGCGAGATTCCGCGCGGCCCACGGCGTCACGGGCGACTACATCCTGTACGTCGGGCGCATCGACGAGAACAAAGGCTGCCCGGACCTTTTCCGGAACTTCCTCAGGTTCAAGGCCGAGACCGGGTCCCCGATCCGGCTCGTCCTCATCGGAAGCTCGGTCCTGCCCGTCCCCGACCACCCCGACATCGTTCCCCTGGGGTTCCTCCCGGAGCAGGACAAGTTCGACGCCCTCGACGGGGCCCTCGCCCTCGTCATGCCCTCCTTCTACGAGAGCCTGAGCATGGTCACGCTCGAGGCCTGGGCGATGCGGAAGCCCGTCCTGGCCAACGCCCGCTGCGAGGTCCTCAAGGGGCAGTGCCTGAGGAGCAACGCCGGGCTCTTCTACGAGGACTACGGCGAGTTCCGCGAGGCCCTGGCGCTCCTCCTCGACTCCCCCGAGCTGAGGCGGGCCCTGGGCGCGAACGGCCGGAAGTATTACGAGACCAACTACTCCTGGGAGCGCATCGAAAGCAAGTATCTCGCGCTCCTCGGGGAGCTGGAAGGGAAGCGATAGCGTGGACGTCCATCAATTCGCGACCTCGCTGACCTACGGGGACGCCATCTCCGACGAGATGATCGAGATCCGCAAGGTCCTCCGCGCCGCGGGATACGGGTCGGAGATCTTCGTCCGGTTCCTCGACGCGAAGATGGCCGGCCTCGCCCGCGACTACCGGGAGTATTCGCGGTTCAGCCGGCCCGAGAACGTCGTCATCTTCCATTTCTCGATCGGCTCGCCCGTCTCGAAGCTCTTCTCCCGGATCCCCGACCGGAAGATCATGATCTATCACAACATCACGCCCTACGGGTTCTTCCTCGACTTCCACCGCATCCTGACCCGCGAATGCTACAAAGGGCGTCTCGAGATGCGCCTCTTCGCGGGCAAGGTGGACCTGGCCCTCGGCGACTCCGAATTCAACCGGCAGGAGCTCGAGCGGGCGGGGTTCGCCCCGACGGGCGTCCTGCCCATCCTGGCCGACCTGACGAGGTTCGACGTTCCCGGCGACCCCGTCGTCCGCGACATCTTCGACAACGGCAAGACGACCCTCCTGTTCGTCGGACGGGTCATCCCGAACAAGAAGTTCGAGGACGTCATCCGGACGTTCCATTTCTACAGGACGCGGTTCAACCCGAATTCCCAGCTCATCCTGGCGGGCGACGACCGCGGCATCGAGCGCTATCGGGCCTCGCTCGAGGACCTCGTCGCGCGGCTGGCGCTTCCGGACGTCCATATCACGGGGCACGTGGATTTCGACGAGCTCGTGACCTATTACAGGCTCGCCCGCTGTTATCTGAGCTTCAGCGCCCACGAAGGCTTCGGCGTCCCCCTGCTCGAGGCCTTCCACATGAAGGTTCCGGTCATCGCCCTCGCGGCCGGCGCCGTCGAGGAGACGATGAACGGCGGCGGCATCCTTCTCCGCCGGGGCGACTTCCTCCGGACGGCCGCCCTCATCGACCGCCTGGAAAAGGACGCGGCCCTTCGGCGGAAGGTCGTCGACGGACAGCTCAAAGCCCTCAGGAAATATGACCGCGAGAACGTGGCCCGCATCCTCCTCGGCCACGTCGCCAAGGTGGCGGGACGATGAGAGTCGACCAGCTCGTCCCGGCCTTCCACCGCGGGGACGCCATCGGAGACACGGCCTTCCACATGAGGCAATTCCTCCGGTCCAAGGGCTTCGCCTCCGACATCTACTGCCTGGACCGCGACAAGGGGCTCGAAGGGGAGGGACTGCCGTTCGCGGAGTTCCCGCCGGCCGGAAAGGGCGATGTCACGATCCTCCACTTCGCCCTTCCGTCGCCCCTGACGGCGGGTCTCGCCCGCCAGGCCGGCCGGAAGGTCATCGTTTATCACAACATCACGCCGGAACGGTTCTTCGCCCCCTACGACGCCGAGATGGCCCGCATCTGCCGCGTGGGCCGCGAGGAGCTGGCTTCGCTCGTCCCCGCGGTCGACCTGGCCCTGGCGGACTCCGAATACAACCGCAGGGAGCTCGCCGACCTGGGTTTCCGGCGGACCGACGTCCTCCCGCTGTTCATCGATTTCGGGAAATACGAGGCGCCGCCGTACGGCTTCGTCCGCGACCTCTACCGGGACGGCCGCGTCAACATCCTCTTCGTCGGCCGCATCGCGCCGAACAAGAGGATCGAGGACCTCATCAAGGTCGCCTTCTATTACAAGAAATACATCTCGCCCCTCGTCCGGCTCATCGTCGTCGGCAAGACGTCGTCTCTCCCGAAGTACTTCGGAAGCCTCGTCCGGATGGCCGACGAGTTCTACCTCAAGCCCGAGGAGATCGTGTTCACCGGCCACATCCCGGACGAGGAGATGTTCGCCCTGTACGGGGCCTCCGACGTCTTCCTCTCGATGAGCGAGCACGAGGGCTTCTGCCTGCCCCTCGTCGAGAGCATGATCTTCGGGGTTCCCATCGTCGCCTTCGATGCGGCGGCGGTCCCGTTCACGCTGGACGGGGCGGGGGTCCTCGTCCGGACCAAGCGGCCGGACCGAGTCGCCGAGCTGGTCGCCCGGATCGCACGCGATACCGGCGACCCGCTCGGCTGCGCCGGCCTGAGGAAGCGGATCGTCGAGGGCCAGAAACGCCGTCTCGAGAGGTTCCGCGCGATGGACCTCGGGGGCTTCCTCCTCGGGAAGATCGAGGAGCTCGTCCCATGAACCGGAGGATCGCGTTCGTCGTCCAGCGCTACGGCAAGGAGGTCATGGGAGGCTCGGAGCTCCATTGCCGCCTCGTCGCCGAGCGGCTCGCCGAGGCGGGGCACGACGTCACCGTCTATACGACCTGCGCCAAGGACTATATCACCTGGAGGAACGAGTATCCGGAAGGGGAGACCGTGCTCAACGGCGTCCTCATCCGTCGCTACCGGGTCGGGAAGCCCCGGGATATCGCGTCCTTCAACGAATTCTCCGACCGGGTATTCCACAATCCCCATTCTCCCGACGACGAAAGGGAATGGATGGAACGCCAGGGACCCTTTTCGACAGGACTCGTCGAGGCCCTCTCGCGCGAGCAGGGGAGCCACGACCTGTTCATCTTCTTCACCTATCTTTATTACAACACCTACTGGGGGCTCAAGGCCGTGCCGGCGGAAAAGGCCGTTCTCGTCCCGACGGCGCACGACGAGCCGGCCCTCCGGCTGGAGATGATGAAGGAGGTCTTCGCGAGACCGCGGGCTTTCGTCTTCAACACGGCGTCCGAGCGGGAGATGCTCGGCCGCTATTTTCCCTTCGAAGGGAAAGACGGGGACATCGTCGGCGTCGGGGTCGACCTCCCGAAGGCGCCGGCGACCGCGGGCTTCTTCGCGGAGTTCCGGGTCCGGCCTCCCTACATCCTGTACGCCGGACGCATCGAGCCGGGCAAGGGCTGCCGCGAGCTCATCGATAACTTCCTCCGGCACATCCGGAGATCGCCCGGGCTCGAGCTCCTGCTCGTCGGCAACCTCCTGATGGAGCTTCCCGACCACCCCGCGATCCGATACCTGGGTTTCGTCTCCCCGGAGAACAAGAACGCGGCGATGGCGGGGGCCCTGGCGACGGTCCACCCCTCCCACTTCGAGAGCCTGTGCATGGCCGCCCTCGAGTCCCTGGCCGTCCGGACGCCCATCCTGGTCCAGGAGGCGACCGACCCCCTCAAGCGCCATGCCGTGGACGGGAAGTGCGGACTGACCTACGCGAATCCGGAGGATTTCGGGGAGGCCCTGGCCCTGCTCGAAGCGGACGAGAGGCTGCGCCGGGCCCTCGGGGGGAACGGTTTTGAATACGTGGCCCGCCATTATGCTTGGCCGGCGATCATCGAGAAATACGAAAGGCTGTTCGAGCGAAGGCTCGGGACCGGCAAGGCGGCCGGGCGCCCGAATTGACTAAAACAGGCCGATATGTTAAGGATGATTGAGGGGTAGGGTTTTCTATACATGGCTTTCGTTAATTACGCGACCAAGAACCTGGCGATCAAGATCGTCTACTATGGCCCCGGTCTGAGCGGGAAGACGACCAATCTCCGGTTCATCTATTTCAAGCTGGAAGCCTCGTACCGCGGGGAATTCATCTGCCTGGAGACGGAAACCGAGCGGACCTTCTTCTTCGACCTCCTTCCCATCAAGGCCGGGCTCATCGGCGAGTTCAAGGTCCACTTCCAGCTGATGACCGTCCCCGGCCAGGCCTTCTACGAAGCCTCTCGCAAGAGCGTCCTCAAGGGCGCCGACGGCATCGTCTTCGTCGCCGATTCCCAGATCCCCCTGCTCGACGCCAACCTGGAGAACTTCGACGGCCTCCGCAGGAACTGCCTCGAGCACAATATCGACCTCAACCAGATCCCGCTCGTCTTCCAATACAACAAACGGGACCTGAACTACCTCATCCCCGTCGAGACGTTCAATAACCTCCTCAACCCCCGCCGCCTGCCCTTCGTCGAGGCGGCCGCCATCAACGGCGTCGGCGTCTTCGAGAGCCTCCGGGAGATCTCCAAGCTGACGGTCCCGGTCGTCCGCGAAAAGATCCTCGGGGAGAAGCGGAAGGAGATCGGCAAGGCCGGCTTCCAGGAGGAGCGGCCCGAGGAGGAGGCCGAGCGCCGGGAGCGGGCCCGGGCCGAGGTCGAGTTCGTAAATCCCGCCCAGGCCAGCCCCTTCCAGGTGACCAAGATCAAGATGAAGTCCCAGAAAGAGATCGAGACGGAGCTCGACAAGATCTCAAAGGAATTCGGGACCAAGAACAAGTAGCCCTTCACGACCTCCTCCAGGCGTCGTCCCTGCCCCCCCTTGAAAAAGGGAGGTTTGGGAGAGGAATTCCCCCTCTTTGAACTAAGGGAGGTGCGAGGAAGGAATCCCCCCCTTTGGAAAAGGGGGGACAGGGGGAGGAATTCCCCCCTTTGGAAAAGGGGGGTGCGGGGGGATTTAGCCTCTGCTCGTGACGCATATGGACATCGGCGTCCGTCCTTATAGCGAGGACCGATGCTGTTCCGGATCGCCAGCGCCTCGCTCGCCGGGATCGAGGCCTATCCCGTCGAGGTCGAGGCCGACATCTCTCTCGGATTTCCCCAGTTCATCACGGTCGGCCTGCCCGACCCGGCCGTCCGGGAGAGCAAGGAGCGCGTGCGGGCCGCCCTGAAGAACTGCGGTTACGACATCACGGCCCGGAAGATCACCATCAACCTGGCCCCCGCCGACCGGAAGAAAGAGGGCTCGGCCTTCGACCTGCCCATCGCCCTGGGCTTCCTGGCCCAGCAGGGGATCTTCGCCCCCGAGCGCCTGCGCGATTATCTCTTCGTCGGCGAGCTGGCCCTGGACGGGCGCCTCAAGCCCGTGCCCGGCGTCCTCCCCATCGCCATCCTGGTCAAGCGTCTGGGGTTCCAGGGACTTGTCGTCCCGCATGTGAACGAGAAGGAGGCGGCGCTGGTCCCCGGCCTCGCTGTTTATGGCCTTCGCGACCTTGTCGAGGTCATCGGCCTGATGACCGGCGCCACGGATATTCACCCTACGACCTGGCGGCCGGAGGACCTGATGACCCCGCCGGCGTACGCCGTCGATTTTCAGGAGGTCAAGGGGCAATGGCATGTCAAAAGAGCCCTCGAGGTGGCGGCGGCCGGAGGGCACAACGTCCTTCTCGTCGGCCCGCCCGGGGCCGGGAAGACCATGCTGGCCCGGCGGCTCCCGACCATTCTTCCGCAGATGACCTTCGATGAGATGCTCGACGTGACCCAAGTCTATAGCGCGGCCGGTCTGCTTGCAGGATACCGGGGCCGTGAGCTGTCGCCCGTTCCGAGCCCCTCACCATACCATCACCGACGCGGGCCTTGTCGGCGGCGGCGTTATCCCCCGGCCTGGAGAAGTGAGCCTGGCGCATCATGGCGTACTCTTCCTCGATGAGCTTCCGGAATTCCGTCGAAGAGTCTTGGAGGACCTGCGCCAGCCTCTCGAGGACGGCCGGATCACGGTTTCCAGGTCGTCGATGAGCTCGACGTTCCCGGCTTCCTTTATGCTCGTCGCGGCCATGAACCCATGCGAGGATGTCTACAAAGGCATAGGTGGGGGAAAGGCCGATTGCACCGAGGCCCAGCGAAGTCGCTATTACTCCAAGATCTCCGGGCCTCTGCTCGACCGCATCGACATCCAGCTCGACGTGCCGGAGGTCAAGTTCCGGGACATCGTGTCGAAGGAGGATGCGGAAAGCTCGGAGACGATCCGATTGCGGGTGAGCGCCGCGCGCGATATCCAGCTCCGGCGGTTCAAAGGGCGCAAGATCTACTCCAACGCCCGTATGGGGCCTCGCGACGTCAGGCGATTCTGCGCGATCGGGGAGGAGGCGGAGAGGCTCTTGGAGACGGCGGTGACGAAGCTCGGCTTCAGCGCCCGGGCCTACGACCGCGTCCTCAAGGTCGCCCGGACGATCGCCGACCTGGCCGGAGAGGCGGAGATAGGCACCGCTCATATCAGCGAGGCCATTCAGTACCGGATGATGGACAGAATTCGATAAGGCTATTTGAGAAAGACCTGGATCCCCAGGTCCCGGGTTTCGGGACCCAGCCCCATCTTTTTCAGGTTGAAAGCAGGTTCTATCCGGAATTCGAGAAAGCCCGCGGCCCCGGGCTCGCCCAGGCGATCGAGGATCATCGTGCCCGGAACGGCAAATTCCAGCGACTGCTTCCGCCTTCCTTTCCAGTATACGGCGACCCGCTGTTTGGCATCGGGAAAACGGGTGAACGGCGCGGCCGCGGCTATCCTTAGGCCCGGCACCCGGCCTTCGCCGTCAAGCCGCACCACCAGGCCGGCCGCGGACCGTGTCCAGCGGAATGCTTTGCCGGCCTCGTCGGTTTCCTTGTACCAAAAGCCGTAATCGTACTCCGCGCCGGCGGCCCGGCTCCAGGCGAGTGGGTGCAGGGACGGCATGGAGATAAGGGAAGCCAGCACGAAGATCAACAGCACGGCCGCCCCGGGCCAGGCCCTTTTCTTCGTCCTCGGCCGGACCGGACCCTCCCGGCCCTCGGCCAGCACCAGCCCGAAGAGGACCGACCCTTCAGGAAGCCAGAGCGGCGTCCCGAATATAAAGACGGTCATCAGCGTGCCGAGCAGGATCTTCTGTTTCTTCATTCCCCCTTGCGGCCAGGCGCTCCGCAGAAAAAGGACGAATGCGAGCAATCCGAGAAGGCCCATTTCCGTGGCCGGCAGGAGGTATTGGTTCAACGGCAATTCCAGAACCGTCTCTCTGCCTATGGAATCCTGTTTGAGCTGGAAGAAGAAGTTGCCTCCCCCGACGCCGGCCAGCGGGTATCGGGCGATCATACGGGCGCTGTGGGCGATCATGGCCAGACGGGAATCGCTGAGCTCGTCGAGGATGGCCAGAGGCGCCTTTTGGGTCGTCCAGAGCTTTTCTATGAGGAACCGGCTCGTGATCACCCGGTCGCGCAGTTTGCCGCCCGCAACCAGGAACAGAAGCGTGACCAGCCCGATGAATAGGATCTTTTTCCGCTTGTTGAAGGCGGGACTGGCGAACAGGCAGGCGGCGGCGACGAGGACGAAAAAGAACGCCGTCCGGGAGCCGGAGAGAAAGACCCCGCCGAGTGAGGTCAGCATGAAGAAAAAGAGGATCGGCCCTGCCTTCCGGGTCGACCCGTCGACGGCCGGATCCGGATGGAGCACGGACAGCGTATTGTGGAGAAAGAGCAACCCCGCGCACAGGCCGAAGCCGTTGTAATCGGAGAATCCGCCGTTGGCGTGTCCGAAATCGACGACCCACCATCTCTGGCTGAGGAGGTCCGGGAAGGCGGTGCGCTGAAGGACCCCGATCGCGAACGAGAATAGGAACCCCCAGTTGAGGGCATTCCAGATCGATCTTCGGGAACGGGCGGTCTCCCGGGCCAGGCTGGCCGCATAAGGGACCCCCGCGGCCAGGAAAAGCGTCAGCACCGGAAAGATGATGGCGAAGGACAGGCGGTCGCCGGCGGTCGTCACGGGAGTGTCGCGAAAAAAGGCCAGCCCCGGAACGGAGACGTTCGACCAGCGGATCAGCGTGGCGAGGACCGCCAGCCAAAGCAGGATCATGTAGAAAAGGTAGGACGCCGACCAAGGGAATGGAAAGGCGGGGACGGTCCGGCGACGGAGGCCCCCCAGCGTCAGGCCGGCCAGGTAAAAGAGGAGCGGAGCGATGTAGTTGAAAGGGGTCGTTTTATCGAACAGGGAGGGAAGAGCGTTGACCAGCGGAAGAAGGAAGGCGAACAGCCAAAGGGCCTGCCCGGGGATGACGCGGCGCGTGATGAACCCGAACGCCAGGAAGATCAGGGGGAGCTGGTAGGCGCCGATGTGCACGACGATAGCGGCCAGCGCCGCCGCCAGGGCCGAAAGAAAGAATGCCAGATAAGCCCGGGCGCGCCGGCGATCCCCCGTTTCGACCGTTCCGGCTTCGATGACGATATCTCCCACGAGGGCATGGTATGGATTGCCGGGGGAACAGTCAATGGCGCGATGGATATCCCGATCATAGGCTTGACTTACGGAGGCAATAAATACAAAATCCTCGTCTCGCGGTCGCGCCCTGATCGAACATGAAGATCCTGCAACTGATGAAATGGCTGCCTCTGCGCGAAGATTCCGGCGGCAGGATCCGCGCCGCGCGCCTCGGCCGCAGCCTCGCGTCGTTCGCCGGCGTCGACGCCATGGGGTTCGTCGTCCCGGGCGAAACCATCGACGCGAATCCATCCTGTCACGATCATTACGACCGTCTCTTTCCGATCTCTCTTCCCCCTTCCCCCAAGCGTCTCGGCCGCACGTTAGCCGGGTTCGCCGCGGGCCTTTCCCTGCGCAGTTCGCGTTTTGTCGATCGGGAGATGGTTCGCTCCCTGACGGACGGCCGTGCGGGAGGGGCGTTATGACGCCGTGCAGGCGGAAGAGCTACCCATGATGAGCGTCGCTCGCTCTCTTTCTCCGGATATCCCCGTCGTTTACAGCGCCTACAACGTCGAATCGGAGCTCTCTTCCATCCTGGTGTCCCGGCACGGGGCCCTGCTCGGACCGGCGGCCCGGCTGGAGAAACGACGTACGCGGGGCGAGGAGCGTTCGGCCCTGAAACGTTCCGCCTTCTGCCTGGCCGTTTCGGAGAAGGATAAGGACACCCTGAGCCGCTTGGCCGCTGGGATCGATATTCCCATCCGCGTGCTTCCCAACTGCGCCCCGGACCATTTTGTCCCGGAGCCGGAGGCGATCCGCGAGACGGACGTCCTTGTCGTAGGCTCGTTCGGCTGGTATCCCAACTGGGAGGGCTTGCGCTGGTTCACGAACAGGATCCTGCCGCTCGTGAGAGAGAGGAAAGCCGGTGTCCGAGTGATCGTCGCCGGCAGCGGCCTCAGCCTCGACCGGCGCCGGGAAATAGAGAGCCGGGCCGTCGACGTCCGTCCGGACGTTCAGGATATGCTGCCCCTATTCCGCCGATCCCGCATGCTCGTTGTTCCCGTTCGCGTCGGGGGCGGGACGCGGATCAAGATCATGGAAGCCTGGGCCGCGGGCCTGCCCGTGGTCGCCACTTCCATCGGGATCGAAGGCCACGCCCATCGATCCGGAGAGGATTGCCTGGTCGCCGATGATCCGGCCGCGCTCCGCGACGCCGTGATTCGACTCCTCGAGGACGATGTCCTCCATGCTCGTTTGCGCGCGGCGGGCTTGAAGAACGCCCGCGGTCACCGCTGGTCCGATCTGACGCCGGAGCTCGAGAGGGCATACCTGGAAGCCCTCGGCGGAAGGGAAGACCGCCAAGCATGAAGATCGCCGTCAACGCCCGGATGCTGAGCCAGCGAAAGCCCGGCGGGATCGCCGAGTTCTCCTATCAGACCCTGCGCCGGCTGACCCGGGACCACGCGGAGCACGATTTCCTTTTCATCGTCGACCGTCCGTTCCCCGGGCGGCGTGATTTTCCGGCCAATGTCTCTGCGGTCCGCACCATTCCCTCCTTTCATCCGGTGCTCTGGTTTCCCTGGTTCGAAATCGCAGTGCCCGCCATCCTCCGCGGCCACAAGCCGGATCTCTTTCTTTCCACGGACGGATTCACGACGCTTTCCTCGAAGGTCCCGGCCGCGCTCGTCGTCCATGATCTCTGTTTTCTCCACTTCCCGGAGGAACTGCCGCTTCCCCATCGTGCTTATATGAACCGCTATTTCCCGCGGTTCGTCCGCAAGGCCCGGGTCCTGGCAACCGTATCCGAATACTCCAAACAGGATCTGGTGAGGTCCTATGGCCTGCCGCCGGATAAGATCACGGTCGTCCATGGCGCGGCCGATGAACGGTTCCGTCCTCTGTCGTCGGTGGAAAAGGATGCGGCGACCCGGGAGCTCACCGGCGGGGCGCCCTATTTTCTGTATGTCGGACTGATGCACCCGCGCAAGAACCTGGTCCGGCTCCTCCAGGCCTACGACCGTTTTCGAAGGAGCCGGGCCGGGGTGATCAAGCTCGTGCTGGCCGGTCCCGGCTTGTTCAAGACCGGAGAGATGTATCGGGCCTGGAGGCAGATGGCCTTTCAGGACGACGTAGTTTTTCTGGGGGTGGTTCCGCGGGAACGGCTGGTCAGGGTTTACGGGGCCGCCGCCGCTTTCCTTTATGTCTCTTCGTTCGAAGGGTTCGGGCTCCCCGTCCTCGAGGCCATGGCCTGCGGCGTGCCCGTCATCGCATCCGACGGGACCTCGTTGCCGGAAGTCTGCGGCGATGCTGCCCTGATGGTGGATCCCGGATCGGTCGAGTCCATTTCCCGGGCGATGGGAACGCTCTCCTCCGACCCCGGGCTCAAAAGTGCCCTGGTGGAACGGGGATTGGAGCGGCGGACACGATTCACCTGGGACGAGACGGCCCGGCGGCTGTGGGGATCGATCGAAAAGGCCCTGCGATGACGGTTCTCGAGATCCTCTTTTGGCTGTGCGTCTCCGTGATCCTGTACACCTATCTCGGCTACGGATCGCTCGTGATGATCCTCAGCCGCTTCAAGGAGCGCTCCCCGCGGGCGGAGGTCTCCGGCCCGGGTCCGGAGCCTACGGTGACCCTGGTCGTTGCGGCGTTCGATGAAGGCCCATGTCTGCAACGCAAGATCGCGAACGCCCTGGAGCTCGACTATCCCGAGGAGAAGCTCAGGATCCTGCTGGTCGTCGACGGGGAAATGGACGAGGCTTCCCGGCAGGCGGCACGCCGGTCCGGACGGATCGCCGTCCTTCGGCGATCCGAGCGGCTGGGCAAGATGGCGGCGATCAACAGGGCCATGCCCGGCGTGGATACGGAACTGGTCGTCTTTTCGGACGCCAATTCCATGCTCAACAGGGAGGCGGTTCGCGAGCTTGTCCGGTATTTCGCCGATCCGGGCGTAGGGTGCGTGAGCGGCGAAAAATGCGTGTTTCCCGGGAATGGGAGCGACGCGGGAGGAACGGGAGAGGGGATCTACTGGCGCTACGAGTCCCGGATCAAGTCGGCCGAAGCCGGATTGGGATCATGTATCGGCGCCGTCGGAGAGCTCTACGCCATTCGCGCCGCCTTGTTCCGCGAACTTCCGGACGATACGATCGTCGACGATTTTTCGATCTCGATGGATATCGTCCGCCGCGGCTACCGGATCGCCTACGCGCCGGGCGCCCGGGCTGCGGAGCCGGCCTCAGCGTCCCTGGGCGAGGAATTCGAGCGCAAAGCCCGTATCAGCGCCGGCGGCCTGCAGAGCCTGCGGCGCATGCCCGGCCTGCTCAACCCCTTCCGGCATGGAGTCGTTTCTTTCCAATACCTGTCCCATAAGGTCCTGCGTTCGTTCCTCGTGCCGCCGGCCCTGTTCGCCTGCCTGCCCCTGAACCTAGCCCTTCTATCCAACGGACGGCCGATCTACCTTGTCCTTTTCCTGATCCAGCTCCTTTTTTACGCCTTCGTCGCGTGGGGTCTGTTATCGAAGGACAAGGCTATGTCATCACGCTTCCTGTTCGTCCCGCTCTATGTGGGGCTCATGAACGCGGCCGCGATGGCCGGGGCCTGTCGTTATATCCGGGGCCGCCAGCCGGTGCAGTGGAAAAAGGCCCGGCGCGAGGCGGACGCCCCCACGGCCGCAGAAGGAGACCGGCAGTGAAGGCCGACACCGCGGCCAGGGCTTACATCGTCTGTCTGCTCCTGGCGTTGGCCGGCGACGTCGCTCTCCTGCCCTTGCCGGTCCTGGACGTCGCATCGGTGCCGATATCCTACATCGTCATCCTTGCGGGAACCGTCTTTCCCATGGCGCGGCTTCGGGACTTCCGGCGCTTTGTTTCCCGCCGGAGGCTTCTGATCACGCTGGCCGCCTTGTTCCTCCTCTCGGGGGTGCTGTCCGCCCTGCTTTCTCCTTTCCCCGCCCTCTTCGGCTTGAAGTGGCTCTCTCGCTACGCGATGTTCCTTATCGCGTCGTTCCTTCTGCTCTTTCTCTTTTCCCTCGATTCGCGGCGGATCGACTTCTTTCTCAAGGCATTGCTCGGCCTGGCTACGGTGTTGGCGCTGATCGCCCTGATCGAGGTCGCCTCGGATGGATTTAGCCGGTTTCTGGCCGATGCCTTCAGGGAGGGCAACCGCGAGTTCTTCTCGGGCCGGGTCAGGGCGGCGGCGGCACTGGACCATCCGAACACCATGGGCTGTTTTATGGCGCTAGCCGTTCTCGTGGCCGTAGTCGTTCGGCGGCGATCCGGGATGGGGTTGGGGCTTTTCGTTACGGCCGTGGCCCTGGCTTCTTCGGCCCTCATCCTCTCGGGTTCGCGCAACGCCCTTGTCATCCTGCTTGTCCCTCTCGCGGCCCTGCTATTCAACCGGAGTACGATCGGCACGGCCCTGTGGGCCCTGGGACTCTCCATTCTTTCATTAATCGTGCTGGCTCCTTCCGACTCGCGCTTCGCCTATCTCTGGAGATCCGCCCATGCGGCCCGACCGAACACGGCCCCCGTCGCCGACGACCCTCGATCGTACGATGCCATCAGGGCGCGGAAGATGCTCTGGCAGAGCTCACTGGCCATGTTTCGGGATCACCCGCTCTTCGGTATCGGGCCCGGTGGAGCCCCCCGCGCTATGAACGCTTACGCGTCGGCGGAGCTCCTGGCCATGGATGGCGAGAAGATCGAACGCCGGTATTTGCATGCCCACAACGGCGCGATCAATATCCTGGCCGAATTCGGCGGCGTCGGCGCGCTCCTGGCCCTGTTGATCTTATTATATCCGGGGCGAGGGATCGTTCGGCGATACGGGCTCTTCCCTCCCGAACCCGAGCACGCGCTTATCCTGTCGCTTCTTCTCTCCTTCGTGGTCGACGCCTTCTTCTACAGTATGCTTTACATGGCGACGACGACCACGCTTTTCTTCCTCTTCGGCTCCTCAGATGAGGGGGTTGTGCGCTTCCGCCCAGCGCCATCGAAGCAGGCGGATCCCCAGTAGCAGGGTCAACAGGAATTCCGTTGCCACCGTCGTCCAGGCCGCCCCGGCGGCCGCAAAACGCGGGATCAGGAGGATGTTCCCCCCCACGCTGAAGACGGCGCACAGCAGGGCTATGACCGCATAATATTTCTCTCCGTTCAGGGCGATCAGGCTCTGGGTGAGGACGGCATTCGGCAGGAGAAAGAGCAGGGTCGGCAGAAGGATCGGGAAGAGCCGGGCCGCGGGGAGGAACCTTGCGCCGAAGGCCAGGGAAATGAGCGGCGAGGCCAGGAAGGACCCGGCGACGATGATGACCAGCGAAATTCCCGTCGCGGCGGCCAGCATCCTTGTCTGCCGGCCGCAAAAGAGAGATCGGTCGGGAGCGGCGAGCCGCAGGGAGCGAAAGCAGATGTGCGCGATGGGGGTGATGAAGAGGCTGATGCCCTCGAGGAACCTGAACGCGGCCCCGTACTGCCCCACCAGGCTGAGGTCGGGCTGTAAATGGCGGAGGAGGATGATCCCGCTTTTGAAGTAAACGGCGGTTGCCGCGCTGATGACGATGAAGGAGAAGCTGGATTTTCGGAGGGCGGCGGAGGGGAGGCCCCATCTCATCGGGGCCAGCATGCTCCGCCCGGTCTTCGTCGCCAGGATCAGGAGCTGGCCGATGATGCCGCCCAGGAAGACCGTCTCGGGAGTCGCGTCCGTCCAGAGGACGATCGCCAGGACGGGGACCGCGTTCGCGGTATGCACGCGGATGCGCCAGCGGGCATCCCGGAGAAAGGCGCCCTGGCCTTTGAGGATGGACGAGACCTGATTCGTGAGGCAACGCAGAAAGAAATATCCCAAGGCGAGAAGATAGCCGGCCCGGTGAGGGACCGGGAGGACAAGGACGATGCCCGCCCCGAGCAACGTCACCAGGGAAAGGTGGCCGAAATAGCTGGAAAGCAAGCGGCCGGTCGACAGGCCCAGCTCCCCCGACGGAGAGACTTCCTCCCGGAAGAGGATGGTTTGGAAACCTCCGTCCTGCAGAATGGCGAACAGGCCGGCGACGGCGTAGAGGTAGAGGTAGATCCCCAACGAAGCGGGGCCCAGCTCTCTGGCGACGAAGACCAGCAGAGCGATCGTAACCGCGCCCCCATAAACGACGGAAGCGACCTGGCCGCCGACGCTCTTGAGGGTATCGTCGGGAGACGGGATGAAAGGACGGGCAGCCTTCACGAAGATGTTCCCGTGTCGGTCAGACGGCATCGGGAAAGCCCCTTAGCGGCACGTCGGATAGACTCGCAGGAACCCCGGTTCTTCGCATGGGGCGATTCTAGGAGCGACCGGCGGGCAAGTCAAGGCGGGTCGAAACAAACAGCGCCCGGGCCTATGACCGGGTCCTCGAGGTCGCCCGGACGATCGCCGACCTGGCCGGCGAGGCGGAGATTGGGACGGCCCATATCAGCGAGCCATTCAGAACCGGGTGATGGACCGAGTACTGTTGATCAATATCCTCCGGTTAGCTGAATAGCGACGGCTTCAATTAATAGTAGAAAATCCTGTTGTGATATACTTTTATTAATGGGGGTTAAGCTTCGTAAACTATATTATTAATAATATGAAATAGATACAGTTGACACTTAAAGGATTCAACTATTAGCACGCAAAAAGCCCCGCTAAGCGTTGATGGGCTGAAGCCCATAGGTGCAGCAATAAGTATGATTATTACCTCAAGGTTTGAGGGGCTGAATCGGATGAATGTATATGATGGGAAAAGGGAAAGGCCAGCAATATCCATCTTATATTATGGGTGATGAAAAGAGCTGCTGAGACGAACTAGGGAGGGTAATGATGCCAGAGAACATTTTTAAGAACGCATCCGCAATTGCTTATTTCAACGAAGCGGCGGAAAAACTATTAGGACTGTTGGTAGAAATGAATGAGCTTGATAAGACAACACATATAATTAGATCAGTACAAGAGGAACCTATTCCCAAGATCGATGAGAGTGAAATAAGCTACTCGTTCAAGGGTCTTATTGATCCAAAGGGAAGAGAAACCGCTCGATATTTTCATGTATCCGAAGATAGATGGCTTGGGATTGATGGGGATAATTATCAAGAGGTTGTGAAAATCTCTGCGAACTTAATTAAGAGACAAGAAATCCGTGACCATATTGGTCAAGAAACGTTATTAGAAATGATCTTTGAATGGCTGAAGGATAAGACTTCTGATGATTCAGCAAAACATCTGTTGTTCATAGATTACTTGGAAAGATCGATAGCACAAAAGATTGAGAATATAAGGTTATCAATTCCGATAATCAATATGGAAATTGATATTGAATTTAACGTTGGAAAAGTGAGGTTTGAATTTCTGAAAAGGGGCTTATTCGATGAGATTGAAGCTAAATTGAAAGAAAGAAGTTGAGTCCAAGGAAATTACAGTAGATGAATTAAAAACTATTGTCGCGAGCCTGAGAAAAGATTATCAAGGCAAAGTTGTGGGGACGATTAATGTGGATGCAGAACTTACCAAGGCTATCGAAATCGGAGAAAAAGAGATTGAGCGGGCTATCGTTGCTCTGAAATATTATTCTCCATTCGCGCTATTCCCATGGACCTCGGCCTTCTTCGGAAGAAAAGGAATGACTTGGCAGCCGCTAAGGGAAGTATTAACCTTTACCGATTCAGTGCCAATTATTCATCAGGCACTTGTCGGGAAGCAAAGCTATGTCTTTAAGATTGATGGGTATGTGCTAGATAAGATAAGGGCCGCAGGTTTAGATAAACTGTCTGGGATGCTTTTAAAAAATGACCTAACTGAATTTGAAGATTTAACATTCAATGCTCTATTTACGTTTACGAAGGCAATATCGTATGTTGGATTCCACGAAAAGCTAATATTTATCCTCTCCGCTCTAGAAATCGTTTTATTGAAAGGTGGAGAGCCGATTCAGATTAATGTTGGACAACGACTTGGATTCCTTACCAGTATGTCTCCAGAAGAGAGAAGGAAAGTGGTTTCATTAATAAGCGAAGCATATGATATTCGAAGTAAATATATCCATCATGGGCGTGAGAACGCAAAACTACGAATTGTTAAATAAACTCCAACGTGCATGATGGAATATGTTGAATTTCATGATAAGTAACCATGACAAGTTTTCAAATAGACAAAGCTTCATAAGTTATATTGAAAAGCTCATTTATTCATAGTGATTAGAAAGCGTATGACATCAGATAGATTCCCTAATTATTGGACCGTTCTCTTGGGCGGGATGAACATCAAAGATCCAGCCAGATCCCAAGCCCTTTCTCTTTTGCGCGCTGATAGATCGTCGGCGCGACGGCCATGTCGTCCAATGCCAAACCGAGGTTGATGGCCAAGGTGCGCTCCTTCTCGTCCTGGCGGCCGGGTTTGATCCCCGCGACCAGATCGCCAAGGTCGGCATAGGGCTCGGGGGTCTGCTGGAAGTAGCCGGCCGACCTGTAATACCGGAACTGCGCGTGATCGTCGGTGGCGATGCGGTCCATCTGCGCGAGCGCGTCGCCGGACCAATAGGAGTCGAAATCGACGGCTGAGCCGAATGCGCCGGGACTCAGCCAATCCTTCGCGATCGCCGGGGTCGGATGCTTCAGGATGGGACCTGAGGTCACCACGAGGTCCACGCCCGCCACCGCTTGTTTCGGCTCCTTGATGCCAAGGATCTCGAGCCCCAGCCGGTCCGTCATCTCCGCGACGAACCTCTCCTGGACCTCGGGAAGGACATCATAGGCATACGCTCGCTTGATCGGGAACAGGCAAGACAGGGCCTCCAGGTTGGCGCGCCCCTGTACGCCGCAGGCCAGAATGCCTATCGTCTCGGAATCGGGCCTGGCCAGGTACTTCGCCGAGAGCGCCGAGGCGGCTCCCGTCCGCATGGCGGTGATCCAGGTGCAATCCATCACCGTATAGGGGATGCCGGTCTCGACGTCGTTCAGGACGATCAATCCCGAGATGTAAGGCAGGCCGCGCCTGAAGTTCCCGGGGTAGCCGCTCACCCACTTGATCCCGGCCGACTTCATGGAGGGGATATAGGCGGGCATGGCGTGGATGAACGCGTCGGGCATCGTATGGATGCCGGGTTTGGGCGGCATTTCGACCCGGCCCTTTCCCTTTTCGCGGAACGCTTCTTCGAGCCGATCGATGATCTCGGTCATGGGCATGCCGACGGATTCGACATCCTCGCGCGAAAGATAAAGGATCTTGGGCTCTGCCACGGGTCACTCCATCAAGAAAAACAGGATCATCGTTGAGCGAGAGAACACCCAACAATAATAAAGGATAACGGGTCTTTGGACAACGGCCTGATGATAAGGACGAGCCCCCGGACTCTCAGTCGGCGGGCCCGTCCAGGTTCGGGAGTTCCTCGGCCTCCAGGGACCTCAGGAACTGGGTGATGCCTGCGATATCCTCGGCAGTGAGATCCCGATTCAGCTGGAGCCGGCCCATGGTCCGGATGGCCTCCGGCAGAGTGGAGACCCCGCCGTCATGAAAATAAGGAGGAGTCAGTGTTATGTTGCGCAACATGGGGACCTTGAAAACGAAGAGGTCATGTTCCTGCCCGGTGACGGCTTTCCGGCCGGGATCCTTGGTGTTGGGATAGGGATGATATACGCCGAAACGCTCGAACAAGCGGCCCCCGACGGTTCGGCCCGCGTGACAATCCAGGCAGCCCACGTCGGCAAAGAGCCGAAGGCCGCGCATCTCTCCCTCCGTCAGCACCCCCCTTTCCCCGGACATCATCCGGTCGAACCGGGAGGGGGTGATGAGGGTGCGTTCGAAGGCGGCTATGGCCGCGGCGGCGTTGTCGTACGTCATGGGCTGCGCCGGACCGGGGAAGGCGCGGGCGAACATCTCGGAATATCCCTCGATGGCCTTCAATCGATCCACGACCTCCTCGGGGCTGCTCATGCCCATCTCCACAGGGTTCAGGACCGGCCCCTTGGCCTGTTCCTTGAGATCGGCCGCCCGGCCATCCCAGAATTGAGCCAGCTGGAAGCCCGCGTTCAGCACGGTCGGGGAGTTCCGCGTCCCGAAGGTGCCGACCGCTCCTTTGGAGGTGGGCAGATAATCCACCCCGGCCTGGTTATGATCGAGACGATGGCAATCGTTGCAGGACTGCGTTTTGTTCAGGGATATCCCGCGCTCGAAATAGAGCTTCCGGCCCAGGGCGACCACCTCCGGGGTGTCGTCCTGATGCCCCGGCATGCTGTCCGGCAGGGGCTTCATGAAGATCCTCACGGACAACGGGATCGCTTCCCCGACATCCGCGGGCGCCGCATTCCGAGGCCCCTGGTCTTTCATCCCCGAGCAGCCGAAGGCGCCCAGGGCCAGCAGGAGAGGGATCCATCTCAGGTTTCTCATCGATGTCTCCTCCGTTATGCAAACATCACCGCAGAAAAGACCGGGTAGGGCCCGGGGGCCCTGCTCGGGAATTACCGGTATCAGAGGTCCGAGGTCGTTGCGATCAGGCCTTCTTGATGTCCTTGACGTAAATGACCTGGATGCCCATCCCCTTGACCAGCATCCCCGAGACCTTGACCTTTCCGCCCAACAGCATTTCGATCTCCGGGGTCATCATCTTTTCCTGCTTCTCGCCGCTGAGAAGGAGGTACATCTGTCCGTCCTCGGCCGTCAGCAGGGCCGGGTCCCCGGCCTTGATGCAGGTCTTGCAGCAGTCGCCGGCGCACGGGGTCTCGGGATGCGAGAGCTTGCAGGATGTGCAGGAGAAGTCGCCGGTGATCATCACCTCTTTGCCCATCGAGGACATGGACATCTGAGCGTTCGCGACCAGCGCGACCAGCACCAGGAGCCCAAGACCGATCGTAGACATTCGAGTTTTCATGAAACCTCCTTAAAATAGGCGTGGGATGATCCCCCGCCGTATTACATACGGCTCGTTATAATCCAAGAATCATGCCAGGTTCGAGGGGGACGGTCCACCCCCGGGGGATAGGCAAAGTGAGGGGGGGTCCCTTGGATCATCCTTTAGGGCAATACGCGCAATCCTGCCCGGCGGGACAGCCGGCGCGCCCTCCCTTACCGGGTCGCCGACCGCCGGAAGAAGAAGAAGGCCACGTCGGCGTAATTGTAGGCGTGCTTCGTGGAAAACAGCTCCATATGGAACTGCTTATCCTGCATCGCCCTGCGGACCCTCGCCTCACCGGCCGCGTGCCCCGCGTTGTATGCCGTGGCGTAGAATCGCAGGCGATCCTCGGCATCCTTGAAGACGACACGCCCGTACCTCTTCTTCATGACCTCCATGAATACGCGGAGGTACCGGACCTGCCAGCTCATGTCGTCGAGACGGAGGATCCTCTCGTTGCGGTGAGAGGGCAGATTCCCGACGGCGAATGCGGGAATTCCCGCCGCGGCTTTTTCCGCCGCGCTCGCCAGGCGATTCCAGTCGGCTTCGAGCTGTTCGATGAACGAAGGCTTCATCTGGAAATGGCCGACCGAAAAGTCGGCGTACTTCCGGCCATACTGGACATAGAGCACCTTGAGGGCGCGGATCTGGATCAGGTCTTCGAGGTCGCTGTACCGGATGATCTCGGGAAAGACGACGGCCAGGGCTATCGCCGTCTCTTCGGGAGGGAGCCGCAGGGATTCCGCGACCCAGGGGTTACCCTCGATGTATTTCTCCGCTTCGGCGTATTTGTCGCCGAAGATCGCGCGATAATCTTCGTCCGAGCCCCGGCCGGCCGGCGAAGCCGGAAAGCGGAGTATTCCCAAGAACACGGCCGACGCGGCCGTGATCACGCGAAAGATCCGGTGCGCTCTATCCGTCAATGATCACGATCCCGCGACTACATTACCCGCTCATAGACGACGAGCTTTTTATCGTTCTCCAGGGTGATCCAACGGAACAGGGACTTATTCCCGCGAGGGACGACGACGATGTCGAGGGGAAAAGGATAGCTCTTCCCGTCGCTGAAGACGATGCTCTCGTAGGTGGAGAAAGCATAGGCTTTGCCGTCGGCGCTCGGGTAGAAATCGCATCGGTCGAACGAGCCGGCCTTGAACAAGAGGGACCCGTTCCTGAAGACGTCATTGCCGATCCGATAGTAGAGATCGTTGCTCGATCCGGGATACCAGAATGAGCCGGAGTCGAAGGAGCTCGAGAACGGCCCGAAGACCTTGCCGTCGATCGTGCGAAGATAGTTCTTCTCCTGGTCCTCCATGGCCGCGGCCAGCCTCTCCGGGGGCAGTTTTGCCAGGCCGGACATCTCTCCCATGGTGAGCTTTCCCTGAACCAGGGCCGCGGCGTTCCTACCGTCGGGGCTGAACTTGAGCTCCACCGGGATGCCGCCGAAGGAAACGACGCGGCCATCCGAACAGCCGAACCAGGCCTTTTCGTTGTCGCTGGCGGTGTAGTAGGCCGTGGCGCCGTCCGGCGTTGCCTTCGCCGCGAGGATCATGAGATAGGGTCCGAACGTCTTCCCCTTGAACTTGACGACCTGCTTACCCCCGGCCGCCGAATCGGGCATGGGACGTGCGCCGTCGGGAGGGTCTCCCGGCATATAGGCGGCGCAATCGTTCCGTTTCTCCCGGCTTTCCTCCCTGCCCGCATAGGCTGCTTTCATCGCGTCCTCGAGCTTGGCGTACGGCCCCGTCTTCTTTCCATCACGGAACACGAAAAAGGGGGCGCTTTGTCCTTTGCCCCCGGCCAGGACGAGGATGACATCCGCGGCCTCGGCGGAGATCGCGATCGTGCTCTCGGCTCGAAGGATCTCCTCGCCGGGCTCGAGCGTGTAAACGGTGGTCATGGCGGGGGGGCCCTGGGCGAATCCCGGCTGTCCCCAGCAGGAGAGGACGGTAAGGACGGCAAGGACGCATATGGGGCGGCGCTTGGGTTTCGTCATGGGGCACCTCCGGGGATTTGGCAGATCGATATTTTTCCTTAAACAGGGCGTCGTGTCAATTCGGGGACGGGCGCCGCTGCGACCGGGGTCCCGTGCGCTCTAGGACGGGAGCGGCATCATGCCGCGGACCCGTTCTGCGACCTTCTCCGATAGGACGGCGCATCTGTTCAGGGAATCCGTGGCGATATAGCGCCTGACGTCCCGGACCTCGGAGAAATCGCATCCCGTGACGGCTTTGCATTGCGTGGAACCGAATTCCCCGACGAACCAGTCCGCCAGGTCTTTACCGCGGTTCATGATGCGGTTGAAGGCGTTGATAGGGTCGGCGAACGGCTTGCCGCCGGTCTTCATGAGGACGATCATCCACATCACCCGGGGGAAGCTGTTCTCGCTCCTGTCCAGGCCGGAGCCGAGGGCCATGACTCCCGCGACGAGGGAGCCGCAGGTCAATCCCTGGAATAGCGTCCCTCCGATGAATCCGGAGAGCCCCTCCCGGAACTCGGGCCTCTGAGGGATGGCGGGGCCAAGATGCTCGAGGACGGTCCGCGCGCAGTGGAAGTGTCTCCCCGTCAGGTGGGAATAAAGAAGGGCATAGGCCTCCCGGGTCTCATCGCGGACGGTGCCGACTTCGGAGGGGGCCTTCGAAGCTATCTCGGGGGCCAGGCAAACCGCCTTCATGCACTTCCTCAGACGGTAGGGGGTGCCCCGGATGTCTCTGCAAAACGGACTCCCGTTGCGGTCCAGGAATCCATGGAAATGAGCCAGGCCTTTGTGGAAGACTTGCGGCAGGCCTTCGCCGGTCTCCTCGAGGCCGTAGCGAAGGCCAAGTGCGAACAGGGGCGAGGTGATCCCCCCGCACTCGAATCCCGTATCGCCGATCCCTCCGGGAAGGCCGCCGGCCAGCTTGACCGCCCATTCGCTATCGGCGTCGCCGACTTCGAGGAGGGTCTTCATGACGGTCGGACCGCAGTGACCCATCCTGAGCAGGTTCGCCAGGCTCCGTCTTCGATAGCTCCACCGCCCCTTCGCCCGCATTTCAGGATCCTAATCCGTGGTGGTTCCCGGTGTCAAGGACGGGGGCATGACCATTGCCGGTCCGGATCACTCGCCATAAACGACCTCGAAGGCTATGCCCCGCTTCTTCAGCTCGGCGACCAGGCGGCGGGTCATGTCGGAAAAGAAGGTGTCGGTCAGGAAGCGTTCCATCCCGTGCTTTGCGAAGAATGTCCGGAACTGTCCGATGTAGTTCATGCGGTCGATGAGGATGTGATCGGCTCTTCCGTCAAGGGCGGCGACGAGGGCCTCGGGGTCGCCCGGGAGGATGGGACCGACGAAGGCATAAGTCCGGATACCGGCCGCTTTCAGGTCGGCGAGGGCGGCGATGCGCTCGGAGATCGGGGACGCGCCCGGCTCGACGAGCCTGGAGACGCGGTCGTCGTTCGTGGCGATGCTGAATCCGACCTCGATTTCCTTGAACCGCTTGAACACGTCGATATCCCGCAGGAGCAAGCTCGACTTGGACTGGACCGTGACCGGGAAATCGGCCGCCGCGAGGACCTCGAGACAGCGGCGCGTCAGCCTGTACTTGGCTTCGAGCGGCTGGTAGGCGTCACAGACCGACGACAACCAGACAACCCCCTTCTTGGCCCTCCGGACCTGCTTCTCCAGCACCTCGGGGGCATTGACCTTGACGTCCACGAACTCGCCCCAGGGCTCTTCGTGTCCCGAGTATCGCCTCATGAACAGGCTGGCATAGCAATAGGCGCACCGGTGCTCGCATCCCGTGTAACAATTGACGCAATAGTCGTAGATCTTGGACTTGTTGAGGATGCCCTTGGCCTGGACCTCTTTGATCTTCGGCATGTTCTTTCCCTGCCCGCGTGGGCAATGATATTATACCCCCAGGCGTCGGGGAAACGGACGGGGCGTGCCTGTTGAGGTTTGGGCGCGACCCTGCTACAATCTGGCCCATGTCCGGAGATCATCGTTGAAGGGGGAGCTCTCCCATGTCCACTGAGATCAAGCCCTGCGGGGACGCCTATGTCAACCGCGTGAACCTGCCCCGGGTCCTCGGACTCTGGGACGTCGTTTCGATCGTCATCGGCGGCGTCATCGGCTCGGGGATCTTTCTCGTTCCCAAGTCCATCGCCGCCGTCCTCCCGTCGCCGCTCCTCATGCTCTCGGTCTGGGTCGTCGGCGGGCTCCTCAGCTATTTCGGCGCCCTCGCCTTCGCCGAGCTCGGCGCGGCCATGCCCGAGGCGGGCGGCATGTACGTCTTCCTCCGCGAGGCGTACGGGCCGCTCCTCTCGTTCCTCTTCGGCTGGACGCTCTTCCTCGTCATCGACTCGGGGGCCATCGCTACTCTGACCGTGGCCTTCACCTCCCGCTACCTGCCGTATTTCTTCAAGATGTCCCCCCTGGCCATCAAGGCGGTTTCGGTCGCGTTCATCGTCTTCCTGGCAACCGTCAATATCATCGGCGTCCGGGCCGGGGCCAACCTCCAGAACCTCCTGACCATCATCAAGACGGGGGCTCTCATCATCGTCGCCGGCGTCATCTTCGTCTTCGGAAAGGGGAACATCTCGAATTTCGTTTCTCCTTCCCCCGATCTCAAATCGCCGGGCCTGCTGGGAGCGTTCGGCATCGGGCTGGTCGCCGTCCTTTGGGCCTACAAGGGCTGGGAGGGGTCGACCTACAGCGCCGGAGAGATCAAGAAGCCCGAGCGCAACATCCCGTTGGGACTCCTCATCGGGACCTTGTCCATCGTCGCCATCTACGGCATCGTCAACCTGGCCTATCTCTATGTTCTCCCCGTCGGGGAGATCGCCAAGTCAGACCGCATCGCGAGCGACGCCCTGGCCCTCGTCACCGGCCCCATCGGCGGCTCGCTCATCGCCCTGGTCATCCTCTTCTCGATCATGGGAGCGGCCAACCAGAACATCCTCTGCTCGCCCCGCGTCTACTTCGCCATGGCGCGCGACGGCCTGTTCTTCAAGCGGATCGCCGACGCGCATCCGAAGTACCTGACGCCCTACGTCTCCATCGTGGCCATCAGCATTTGGAGCATCATCCTCAGCCTGTTCTTCGGGACCTTCGAACAGCTCTTCACCTACGTCGTCTTCGGGCAGTGGATCTTCTTCGGGCTGACGGTCGCGGCGGTCATGATCCTCCGGAAGAAGCGTCCGGACATGCCGCGCCCCTACAGGACCTGGGGCTATCCGTTCACGCCCATCTTCTTCATGCTCGCGGCGCTCTTCATCTCCCTGAACTCGCTCATCAACGAGTTCCGGAACGCCGTCGCCGGGCTGGCCATCATCCTCCTGGGCGTGCCGGTGTATTTCTACTGGAAGAACAAGAAGCGCTAGCCAATCCCCGAGACGGCAACCGGCTCGGCCGTATGAGCCTGCGGGGGACTGGATCGACGCCGCGTGATGAGTCTCACTTCGGCGTCGCCTGAACCGCGATCATCCTGCTGGGCTGGATGACGTCGTTGAAGAACACGGCGTCGAAGGCCTTCGTCCAATCTTCGATGGTTTCCCATGTATAGCCGCGCCCGCCGAAGACGATCGGCTTCCTGAGCCAGTGCTCCGGATCGGCTTCCAACCTGCGGAAATCGATGAAGAGATGGGGGTGGCCGGTGAGATGACAGAGATGTTCAATGCTGTCGGCCGGGGGGGCCGGAGGAGTGAAATCCTTGGCGCCGGGGCCGAGGGCGCCCTTCTGGACGGAAAAGCCCGTGAGACCGATGGTGTAGACGTCGTGCCCGAGGGCCTCCTTGAGGAATGATCCCATGGGAACGATGGCCCCCTCCGGCTTCTCGAGAGTCAGGCTCCCCCAGTCCTTGTTGTAGTAGCAGCTCATGACGTGGCCGTTGTGCGCCCAGACGATGAGCTTCTTTCCCCGAAAGTATTCGTTCAGGAGCCAAAGCATGTTCTCCGCGTTCTGGGCGTCCCTGGCGTTCCACATCGAATTGGTCTTCTCCAGGACCGCCGGGTCCTCCATTCCTTTGGCGAACTCGGGAACGTTGCGGGCGGCCGTGGACGCCGAAAAGACCTGAAGGTCCTTCAATGTCCGGCGATAGAAGGCGATCTCTCGGGAATCGCGCACGCGCGCGAGCCAAGGCCCGTTGCCGTCTATGGCATCGATCGCACCGGCGATCGCCGGCGCGACCTTCCGATAGGAATCCGGATTCAAGGTACGATCCTCCATCAGGGCCACGAGCTCTCCGAGGCTCTCGCGAATCCCGTTCCCCGGGAAGCCGGGGCCGACGGCGTCGAAAAAGGCGTTGAGGTCCCCCAGGAACCGCGTCGGAGCGCCCTTCGACGAGAACTGTTCGTCGAAGCCCGCCATGCGCAGGGGTCGATCCGTCTTCCAGGTCGCCCGGACGTATTCGAAGAGCGGCAATGTCTCTTCGGTCACCCAGATGCCGAATACGCCCTTCCGGGCGGCCTCGACGATGGGGAGGTCCGACCGCAGGGCGGTGTCCATCTCGCGACAGTCGAACAGCCCCGATTCCCAGACCAGGACATCGAATCCCATCTTCTCGTGGAGGAACTTGATAAGCCGGACCTTGGTCATGAAGTCCGTGCCGGCGGAATGGCTGGCTTCGCCGATCTGAACGACGCGGGCCGTTCCGATGCTCTCCGCAAGCGGGTTGAGATCGCCGAAGTCCTCATCGGCCGGCTCGATGGACCTGACGACGACGGCGTTATCCGAGATCCATTGGAGCCGCTTGTCGATCTCCGGGGCCTGCCCCGCCCGGCTCCAGCTCCAGGCGGAGGGGAATAATGAGCCGACCGCGAATCCCGCTGCCAGAAATATCGCCGATCTCCGAATTCTCATTCCATTTTGTCCTTTTCTTATAAATATATATAAATATATAACATAATTCAAAAAGCGCCGTAAAGTCCCGCCTCCCCGGAAGATCGGAGCGTTGCCTGATTGCCTTTTCCGTGCTGAATGGCCTGGTCGTAGCCGGGATCGTCTCGCCTTTATCCCGCCCGAAAGCGCGACCGGCCCCAGCTTCTTGATCCGGCGTTTGAGCGGGCAGCCTGTCTTCCCTTGAGGATGGCATTTTAAGGGCCTCGAAGGGCCCGGCCCTGCTTCAGTTGCTTCCCTCCGTCCCCCTGTGGTAGAAAAGCCTTAAGCAATCGCGGGAGGAGGTTCGGCGTGAAATCACCTTTCTGGAGCCGCAGATCGTTCCTTCGTATGGCCGGCGCCGCCGGGACGGCCGTGCTCGGGCTCAAGGCCAACGGCCTCGAGCGCGTCGCGGACGCCGTGCAGTCGGCAGCGGGCATGACCCCGGACGAAGTCGCGAAAGACGAGTTCTTCTGGCGGGAAATCCAGCTGGCCTTCAAGCTGGATCGCACGCTCATCAATCTCAACAACGGTTTTACCTGCCCCACGCCCCGAATCGCCATGGAAGCGGTCTGGCGCTATATGGACATCATCAACATGCTGCCGGTCCATTATCAAGCCCAGGTCGCCGAGAACACCCAGACCATTCGCCGGAGGATGGCCGCGGAATTCGGCTGCGATCTCGAGGAGATGGCGCTGACCCGCGGCGCCAGCGAATCCCTGCAGATCGTCCAGAACGGGATCGACCTCAAAGCCGGCGATGAAGTCATTACGACCGAGCAGGACTATCCGCGCATGCTGACGACGTGGGACCAGCGGATGCGGCGCGAGGGCATCGTCGTGACCCGTCTCCAGTTCCCCGTGCCGGCGACCCAGGACCAGCTTTATGCCATGTTCGAAAAGGCCATCACGCCCCGGACGAAGGTCTTCCACTTCACCCACATAACGAACCTGACGGGCCAGCTCTTTCCCGTCCGGCGGCTGTCCCGCCTGGCCCGGTCGAAGGGCATCGTTACCATCATCGACGGCGCCCACGCCCTGGGGCATTTCCCCTTCAAGCTGAGGGACCTCGAATGCGACGCTTATGGCGTCAGCCTCCACAAGTGGCTGTTGGCGCCCATCGGCAACGGCTGTCTCTACGTGCGGAAAGAGAGCATCCCGAAGTTCTGGCCCCTGCAGGCGGCTCCGGAACAACAGGACTACGACATCCGGAAGTTCGAGGCCATCGGGACGCATCCGTGGGCGATCCGGGCGGGGCTCGGCGAAGCCCTGGCCTTCCATCAGGCCATCGGCGCGGAGCGCAAGGCGGCGCGCCTGCGCTACTTGACCCTGCGCTGGGTCGATGCCCTCAAGGCCCACTCCCGCGTCAAGCTCCTGACGGACCTCGGTGAGCCGGCGCAGGCATGGGGCGTCGCGGCGGTCAACATCGAGGGCATCGATGTCAGGGTCCTGGCGAAGTACCTGATGGACGAATATCGCATCGTTGTCGTTCCTCTCGTCGGGGGTGTCCCGCCGAACTCGGTCTTTGATTACCAGGCCCTGCGCGTCTCCCCGAACGTCTATACGACGCTCGAAGAGATCGACACGTTCGTCATGGCCATGGGAGAAGCCATCAAGGGGAACATGCCCGAAAGCGTCGGACTTATGCCCGCGTATCCGGCCGACGTCACGGTGTAGGTGAGAGGCGCCCTGGATCGGGAGCGACGGGAGATGGCATCTATGCCGCGACCCGCTGCCAGGCCCGGTCGGGATGTCCGTATATGCAGGAGGATAGGATGAATCGTAAGGCTCTTTGGGTGTTCGTGATATCCGCATGCCTCATCCTCGCGAACGGAGCGTCGGGCCTTGACCACGCGAGCTTCAAGATCCCCTACAAGTTCGAGGCGGCCGGGAAGAAGCTCCCCGCAGGGACCTATGGGATCGGGACGAAGGACGACGGACAGCTCGTCATTCGCCAGGAGGAGAAGGGCATCGAGGTCCTTCTGCCCGTCCTCCAAAGGATGCCCCAACCGACGCCTCCCGTCGCCGATCCCCAAATCACCCTCGATGTCGTCGGCAACTTCGAGCCCTCGTACACCGAATATGTCACGGATTACATCCTGTCCGAGGTCTGGTTTCCCGGCCAGGGCGGCTTCCTCCTCCGCGCCCTCAAGGGGGCCCATAAACACGAGACCATCAGGGCGGAAGGGCCGGGCGATTGAAGTGAACGTCTACGTGGCCCTCATCCGCGCGGTCAATGTCGGGGGGACCTCCGTGGTCCGGATGGCCGAGCTGAAGACGCGCTTCGAGTCCCTGGGACTGGAACACGTCGTTACGTATATCCAAACCGGCAACGTCGTCTTTGCGACGCCGGAGAAGGACCGGAACCGATTGTCGCGCATGATCGAAGCCGAGCTGGCGAGCGCGACGGGGCGCCCGGCGAAGATCTTCTTGTTGACCCCCGAAGAGCTGAAGAAAGCGGCCGCGGGCAATCCCTTCGAACCCGAGAGACGGGACAAGGAACAGAAATGCCACCTGATGTTCCTTTCGGCGGCCCCCGCCGCAGTGCGGTGCCGGGCGCTCATGGCCGTTCAAGGCGAAGAATATCGCTTCCACATCAAGGGCAAGGTCCTCTATTACGCTTATTCCAGCAAATTCGCCGGGAATCGGCGAACGATCGATTTCGAGAAGATCCTCGGCGTTTCCGGGACGTCCAGGAGCTGGAAGGTCGTGGATAAGCTCATCGAGATCGCCGCTGTCGCTTTCGATCGTTGACATCCCGGTCCGGCCGGGTTTACAGTTGAATCGGGGGGGAAATAATGAAACGTTTCAGTGCTGTCGTTTTGGCTGGTCTTTTGCTTCTTTCCGGCGAACTGGCGGCGCAGAGCCGGGTCGAGAAACCGAACGATCTAACCCTGGAACTGGGCGGGAAGTGCCTCATCTATTCTTTATCCTACCAGAGGATGATTGGGAGATCGGCGGGACTCGAGGTCGGGCTTTCCTATTTCGGGGGCGGGGACTCGGGAGGAAGCGCCGGGGTGTTCTTCGCCAGCGGCGGAGTCCGGTTCTACCTGATGAATAAGAACGCCGCCCCGTGTCTTTCGGCGGGAGTCGTCTACTTTTCCGCCGGGACGGATGCCGGCCCGTTCGACAAAGAGTCGGAATCGTTGATTTATCTTTATGCGGGACCGGGTTTCGAGTACCGGGCGTCGGGCGGGTTCGTTCTCCGCGGGTCCGTGAACTTCCTCATCAAAGACGGCTTTTTCGTATGGCCCGGCCTCACCATGGGGATCGCATTTTAGGCGATACGGGCCGCGACGAAATGAAGATAGTGCTCAGGTGAAGCCTGAGACTTCAACAAGAAGAAGCGCAGGCTGAAGCCTGCGGCACCATCACGAGGAATTATCAGAAGGGCTGGATCTTGCCCGCCCGGACGACGATCTTCCCGTCCTTGATGACATGGCGGACGGGATTGATACCAAGCTGGTAGATGAGGGAGGCGTAATTCGGGACGTCGCAGATGAGAAGATCCATGCGCTTGCCGACCTCGAGCGTCCCGACCCGCTCGTGCCGCCGGATGGCGTAGGCCGCGTTCCCGGTGCAGGCGTTGAGGGCTTCCTCGACGGTCATCCGGAGCGTGTAGACCCCGAGCTGGAGGACAAGGAGCATCGAGCTCAACATCGAGCTCCCCGGATTGAAGTCGGAGGCCAGAGCCACGGCTGCTCCGGCCTCAATGAGTTTGCGGGTAGGGGCTTTCTTTTCAAGCATCAGGAAGAACGGGACGCCCGGCAGGAGGAGGACCGCCGTCCCGCTTGCCGCGACCTTCCGGATGCCTTCATCCGTCGCGTTGATAAGGTGCTCGGCCGAGACCGCGCCGAACTCGGCCGCGAATTCCGTCCCGCCGATGGGGACGAACTCGTCGGCATGGATCTTGACGCCCAACCCGGCCGCCCTTGCGGCCTCGGCCAGGCGCTTCGTGTCCTCGAGATCGAACACGGTCGGCTCGCAGAAGATATCGAAGAATTCGGCCAGGCCGCGGGCCTTGATGTCCGGCAGAGCCTTGTCGATGATGAGGTCGATGTATTCGGACTTTCGGCCCTTGTATTCGGGCGGGACCTCGTGGGCGCCCATGTACGTCGGGACGACGTCCACCGGGTGCGCGCCCTTGAGGGCTGCCAGGGCCTCGAGCTGTTTGGCCTCGTCCTCGAGGTTGAGGCCGTATCCGCTCTTGGCCTCGGCGGTCGTTGTCCCCGTGAGCAGCATCTGGTTGAGCCTCTGCTTGCAGAGCGAGATGAGCTCGTCCTTCGATGCCGCCCGGGTCGCCTTGACCGTCGTTTGGATGCCCATGCCCTGCGCCGCCAGCTCCTGGTAGGTCGCGCCCTTCAGCCGGAGCAGGAACTCGTGCTCCCGGTTGCCGGCGAAGGGGAGGTGGGTGTGGGCGTCGACGAATCCGGGCAGGGCGACGCTGTCCCGGCCGTCGATCCAGTTCGCCCCCGGCGCCGCCGCGACCGTCGCGCGGAAGGCCTCGGCCGTTCCGACGAAGACGATCTCGCCCTTGTTCGAGGCGATCCAGCCGTCCTCGATGACCCCGAGGTCGCCGAGGGCCGGCCCCCTCTTCGGGAGCGGACCGGCGCACGTGACGAGCTGGCGGCAGCCGGAGACGACGCAATCAGCTGACATCATGGGGCGATTTCCTCATCGGGGCCTGCTTGGTCCTCCGGATGAAGGAAGGCGTCTCGTAGCTCTCCCACTGGTTCTCCCAGGCGGGCGGCTGCCAGGCGGGAGGGGTGTTGCCCTTGGGCTCGAAGATGTAGGGCGGGGTCTCGGAGCGGACGGGGAAGGGCGCCGGCGTCTTGCTCCGGGGCGTCGGCGTGAAGTCGTCGGTCGCCCCGATGATCCGCGGCTCGGGCGTATCGAAGCCCGTCGCGATGACCGTGACCTTGACCATCTCCTTCATGGCCGGATCGACGACCGTCCCGAAGATGATGTTGGCCTCGGGGTGGGCCAGGCTGTGGATGAGCTGGGAGGCCTTGGAGACCTCGTGGAGGGTGATGTCCTTGCCGCCCGTGATGTTGATGAGGACGCCGTGGGCGCCTTCGATGGACGTGTCGATGAGGAGCGGGCTCGAGATGGCCTTCTGGGCGGCCTCGACGGCCCGGTCGTCGCCCGAGGCGATTCCCGTGCCCATGAAGGCCACGCCCATGCCCTTCATGATGGACTTGACGTCGGCGAAGTCCAGGTTGATGAGGCCGGGCTTGGTGATGAGGTCCGAGATGCCCTGGGCCGCCTGCCGCAGGATGTCGTCGGCCATCTTGAAGGCGTCCTGGATGGACGTGTTCAGCTGGACGGTCTGGAGCAGGCGCTCGTTGGGGATGGCGATGACCGTGTCCACGACATTCTTGAGCTCCCGGAGACCTTCCTCCGCCTGTTTGGCCCGGACCTTGCCCTCGAACTCGAAGGGCAGGGTGACGATGGCGATGACGAGGACGTCCATCTCCGCGGCCAGGCTGGCCAGGATGGGCGTCGCCCCGGTGCCCGTCCCGCCGCCCAGGCCGGCCGTCAGGAAGACCATGTCGGCCCCCTGGAGGCACTCGAGGACCCGCTCGGTGTCCTCCTGGGCGGCCATCTTCCCGGTCTCGGGCCGGCCGCCGGAGCCGAGACCCTTCGTCAGCTGGCCCCCGATGGGCACCTTGATCGGCGCCCGGTTGCTGTTCAGGGCCTGCAGGTCCGTGTTGACGGCGATGAATTCGACGCCCTGGATGCCGGTCTCGATCATCCGGTTGACGGCGTTGCCGCCGCCCCCGCCGATGCCGATGACCTTGATCTTGGCCCCGAGGGTCTCCTCGACGAGATGAAATTTCAGTTTGCTCGACAGCTCTTCGCTCATGTGTTCCTCCTATCCTTCCTTGAACCAGTCGGTGAACCTGGTCCAGACGCCTTTCTTGCGCTCCCTGGAGAAGCCCCTCTCCAGGCCTCTGTTGAAGCCGTACAGGACGAGCCCGACGGCCGTCGCGAAATCCGGGGTGGCGACCCGGTCGACCAGCCCGCCGACGCCGCCCGGATCGCCGCGCCGCACGGGCAGGTCGAAGATGTCCTCGGCGACCTCTTCCAGGCCTTCGAGGAGCGACGTCCCGCCCGTCAGCACGATGCCCGAGTTCAGCGATTTCTCGTAGCCCATCCGCTTGATGTCCGCGTCCACGAGGCGGAAGATCTCCTCCGCCCGCGGCTGGATGATGTCGGCCAGGATCTGGCGGGAAAGGACGCGGGGCTTCCGGCCCTTCCCGACCGAGGGGACCTCGATCGTCTCCTGATCGTCCCCGACCGGGCCGGCGACACAGCCGTTCCGCTTCTTGATCTTCTCGGCCTCGGGGATGGGCGTCCGGAGGCCGACGGCGATGTCGTTGGTGAAGTTGTCCCCGCCGATGGGGATGGTCGAGGAGTACCAGAGGCTGCCGCGCTCGAAGATGGCGACCTCGGTCGTCCCGGCCCCGATATCGATGAGCCCGACCCCGAGCTCCCGCTCGTCGGGGGTCAGGATGGAGGCGCTCGTGGCGATCTGGTTGAGGACGATCTCCTGGGTGGCGACGCCCGCCCTCTGGATACAGCTCTTGAGGTTCTGGAGGGAGGTGACGGCCGAGGTGACGATGTGGACGTTGACCTCGAGCTTGATGCCGCTCATGCCCAGCGGGTCCTTGATCCCGTCCTGCTCGTCGACGACGAACTCCTGGGGGATGATGTGGATGATCTCGCGGTCCGGCGGGATGGACAGGGCCTTGGATTGATCGATGACCCGCTTGATGTCCTCCCGGCTGATCTCCCGGTTCTTGCCGGAGACGGCGACGACGCCCCGCGAGTTGAAGCTCTTGATGTGGGCGCCCGAGATGCCGATGTAGGCCGAGCCGATCTCGACGCCGGCCATGAGCTCGGCCTCCTCCTGGGCCTTCTTGACGGCGGCCGTCGTCTCCTCGAGGTTGACGACGACCCCCTTTCGCAGGCCGCGCGACTCGGTCGCGCCGATGCCGACGATCTCGACCTTGTTCTCCTCTGTGACCTCGCCGATGAGAGCCACGACCTTCTTGGTCCCGACGTCGATGCCGACGATGTACGTGCTTTTCGCCATTATGCGGCCTCCTTCTCCGGGCCGGCGGGGACGTCGGGCCCCTCCGGCCCCCGAAGCTTGATGTAGACGCGGTCGTCGAACCGCAGGTCGATGCTGTCCAGAGGGCCGAGGGCCCCCTCCCATTGCGCGCGGCGCTCCCGGAACAGCCGGAGCTTTCCGGCGAACTCAGGGCCGCCCAGTCTGACCCGGACGGGGTCGTCCCGGAACACGAGCTCGACCGTTCCGAGATCCGACAGGTCGAGCCGCGCCACCGCCTCCCTTTCCCCGGCCGGAAGCCCGTCCAGGCATTCCCACGCCAGCCGGAGCTTCTCGGCTCGCCCGCTCCGGAAGCCCTCCCGGTCCGCGAGGACGGGGAGCGCGGCTTCATTCGGCCATCGTCGGGGCCCCGAGCTCGGCGCCTTCCCCGTCGACGAGGGTCAGCCCGGTGCGCTCGAGCAGGGCGCGCGGCACGCGCTCCTCGATCTCGATCCGCAGGGCCGAGGGGAAGACCTTCCGGATGCGCGCCTCGCGGACCCAGGGGAACGACCGGACCTGGGTTCGCAGGCCGTCGATGTCGCAGAGCAGGATGTTGCCCAGCCGTTGGCCCGCGAACGCCCGGGAGAGGTCCCGCTTCAGCGAGGTCCGGGCGCAGACGACCTCGACGCTCCGGAGGGCCAGCTTGTCCCAGGAGATCAGGAACAGGTAGGCCCGGGCGAAGCCGAAGAACGTCGCGGCCAGGACGCAGAACATGCCCAGCACGTGCTTGGAGCGCACGGCCGCCCGCTTCGGGGCCTGCCGGCCGCGAAGGGCGCCCTCGCCCCGCTGGAAGACCAGGGGCTGGGCCATGTTCGAGGGAATGGTCGCCATATTATTTCCCGGCCTCCAGGGCCTCCGCGATACGCGGCACCGTCCGGTTGATGTTGCCCGCCCCCAGAACGAGAATGATATCGTTCGGCCGGGCCAGGCCCGCGACGAGCGCCGGGACCTTGGCGAGGTCCGGCTCGAAATAGGCCTGCTTGTGGCCGAATTGGAGGATCTCTTCGTACAGGGCCTTCCCCGAGACCCCGGGGATGGGGGCCTCGCCCGCCGGATAGACCTCGGTCACGACGAGGACGTCGGCCTGGTTGAAGGCCGTCGCGAACGCCTTCATCAGGTGCGACAGGCGCGTGTACCGGTGCGGCTGGAATACGGCGACGACGCGGCGCATCCAGCCGCGCTTGGCGGCCTCGAGGGTCGCCCGGATCTCGGTCGGATGGTGGGCGTAATCCTCGACGAGCATGATGTCGCGGACCGTCTTCTTCAGCTCGAACCGCCGGCCCGTGCCGGTATAGCCCTCGAGGGCCTGGAAGATCGTCGCGATGGGGATGTCCAGATCCAGGCCCACGGCGATGGCGGCCATGGCGTTCAGGATGTTGTGCTTGCCGGGGACGTTGAGCCTGAGATCGCCCAGGCGCTCGCCCTTGCGGAAGATCGTCGATTCGCTGGCGAACGCGTCGAACCGGTAGTCTCTCGCGAAGTAATCGGACTGGGCCGAGAACCCGTAGGTGATGATCTTCCGCTCGATCTCGGGGATGATCCCCTGGAGGTTCGGATCGTCCAGGCAGAGGACGACCGGGCAGTAGAAGGGGACCTTGTTGGCGAAGTTGATGAACGTCCGCCGGATCTCCTCGACGTCCTTGTACTGGTCGAGATGCTCCTCGTCGATGTTGGTCAGGACGGCGATGAAGGGGGAGAGGTAGAGGAAGGACCGGTCGCTCTCGTCGGCCTCGGCCACGATGAAATCCCCCTCGCCGAGCTTGGCGTTGGCCCCGATCGTGTTCAGGCGGCCGCCGACGATGATGGTCGGGTCGTATCCGCCGGCGACGAGGACGAGCGCGGTCATCGAGGTCGTCGACGTCTTCCCGTGGGAGCCGGCGACGGCGATGCCGTACTTCATCCGCATGAGCTCGGCCAGCATCTCCGCCCGGGGGATGACGGGGATCTTGGCGGCCCGCGCCTTCCGGACCTCGATGTTGTCGTCGTGGACGGCCGAGGAGATGACGACGACGTCCGCCTCCGCCAGGTTCTCTTCCCGGTGGCCGATGGCGACGCGGGCGCCGAGGCCGGCCAGCCGGTGGGTGACCTCGCTCTCCTGGACATCCGAGCCGGAGACGGCGTAGCCGAGGTTGAGCAGAACCTCGGCGATCCCGCTCATGCCCGTCCCGCCGATGCCGATCATGTGGATGTGTTTGAGCTTCCTGTATCCGCGCTTGACCATCATCGTTCTCCTGGGCCTTTCCCCTCCATGAGCCGGAAACAGAGCCCGGCGATCGCGTCCGCCGCCCCGTCGGTGCGGAGCGGAGCGAGCCCGGCGGCCATGCGGGTCAACGCGTCCCTGTGTCCGAGATAGTAGAGAAGCCTTGCGGCCAGGAGCTCCGGGGTCAGGTCCCTCTCCAGGCGGACCTCGGCCGCCCCGGTCTTCTCGAGCTCCCGGGCGTTAAACTCCTGGTGGTTCTCCGAGGCCGCAGCGAACGGGACCAGGAGGGAAGGCCTCCCGGAGGCGATGAGCTCGGCACAGGTTGTGGCGCCCGCCCGGCTCACAACCAGATCGGCTCTTCGGAAGCGGCCGGCCATGTCCGGAAAATACGGCCCGACCGTCGCTTCCGCGAAACCGGAGTCCCGATAGGCTTTTTCGACCCATTCGATGTCATCCTTTCCCGTCTGATGGACAATTTCGAGAAGCTCCATCTTCTCCCGGAGGAGGGGCAGGGCAGCCGTCATCGTCCGGTTCAGGAAGCGTGAGCCCTGGCTCCCCCCCGAGACGAGGACGGAGAGAGCGGGCTCGGCGGCCTTGGCCGGCATCCCGTAGAACTCCTCGCGGACGGGATTGCCCAGCCAGACGCCCTTGCCCCGGAGCGCGGGGAGGGTGGCCTCGAACGCGGCCACGGCCTTCTTCGCCCGGCGGACGAGGAGCCTGTTCGTGTAGCCCGGCCGGACGTTCTGTTCGAGGATGAGGGTCGGGATGCGGAGCCACGAGGCCAGGAGGACGACCGGGCCCGAACTGTAACCCCCGACGCCGATAACCAGATGGGGCTGGAGCCGGACGAGGAGGGCGAAGGGCTTCAGGAACGAGAACGGAAGAAGGGCCAGGCCCCTGATGCTCCTCAGGCCGCGGTTCTTGATCCCTTCGATCCTCAGAGGGACGAAATCGACGCCCTGCTCGTCCATGATCCTCCGCTCGACGGCCCGGCGGCTCCCGATGAAGGTCAGCCGGAGGGAGGGGTCCGCTTCCCGGAGCTTGCGGCCGACGGCCAGGGCGGGGTAGAGGTGCCCCCCGGTTCCCCCGCCGCTGATGATGACGCGCCGTTCCTTCATGGCTTGATCCCGATATCCCCTTTCCGTCGCGAGATGTTGAGGAGGATGCCGACGGCGGCCAGGTTGCAGACCAGCGAGGACCGGCCGTAGGAGACGAAGGGGAGGGGGATCCCCGTCGCCGGTCCGAGGCCGAGGACGACGCTGATGTTGAGGAGGGCCTGGGTCGCGATCGCGATCGTCAGCCCGGCCGCGACCAGCTTTTCCACGGGGTTGGGCGTCCGGAAGGCGATGCGGAGCCCGCGCCAGAGGAAGAAGAAGAACAGGCTGAGGGTGATGACCGCGCCGACGAGCCCGGTCTCCTCGCTCAGGATGGCGAAGATGAAGTCCGTGTGGGCGAACGGGAGGAAGAACAGCTTCTGCGTGCCCTGGCCCAGGCTCGTCCCGAGGAGGCCGCCCGAGCCGACCGCGAGCTTCGACTGGATGACCTGAAAGCTCGTGCCCAGGGGGTCCTTCTCGGGCGAGAGGAAGCCCTGGATGCGCTCCATCCTGTAGCTGGCCTGGAAGAGGTAGGCCGTGAACAGGACGGCGCCGATCCCGCCGAGGATCGCGAAGTACCGGAACCTCACGCCCGCCAGGAAGAGCATCGCCGCCGAGAGCCCCGCGATGAACACGGCCATGCTGTAATTCGGCTCCATGACGACGAGGATGACGAAGACGAACAGGACGGCCACGGGAACGGCCAGGGTCTTCCATTCGTTCAGCTTCTCCCTCTTCGCTTCGCCGTACCAGGCGAAGAAGAGGACGAGGCTGATCTTGGCCAGCTCCGACGGCTGGAAGCGGACGCCGAAGAGCTGGATCCAGCGGTTGGTCCGGGCGACCGTCGGCATGACGAAACAGAGCATCAGCAGGAAGGCCGACAGGGCGAGAAGCCCGTAGACGACGTAGGGATCGCGGAGGAAGGGCTTCCGGACGGAGGCGAGGAAGCCGGCGAGGATGAGCCCGGCGACGGCCCCAATGACCTGCTGGAGCAGGTAGTAATACGGCCGGTGGATACTTGACTCCCGCCTGGACCCCCGAGGAGCTGAAGACCATGAGGATCCCGACGACGACGAGGACGATCGTCACGCCGATCAGGCCCTTGTCGAAGCCGTATCTCCTGTAGGCGTCCATATCGCTTTCCCTATCTCCCCTCGACCTTGCGGGCGAGGCTCCGGACCTCGCGCTTGAAGGTCCGGCCCCTCTGCTCGAAGTTGTCGAACATGTCCCAGGACGTCGCGGCCGGGGCGAGCAGGACGACGTCCCCGGGGGACGCGGCCTCGTAGCCCTTGCGGACGAGCTCCCGGAAGGTCGCCGCCTTCTCCAGCGGGACGACGCCTTCGAGCGCGGCCCGGATCTTCTCGGCCGACGAGCCGACGAGGAGGGCCTTGCGGACCCGTTTCCTGACGGGCCCGCGCAGGAGCGTGAAGTCCGCGCCCTTGTCCTTGCCGCCGAGGATGAGGACGATGGGGCGGTCGAAGCTCTCGAGCGCCTTGATCGTTGCGTCCACGGTCGTGGCCTTGGAATCGTTGACGAAGAGAACCCGTCCGACGGTCGCGACGGGCTCGAGCCGGTGCTCGAGGCCCCGGAACGCCCGGATCGTCTTCCGCATGCCCCGGGCCGGGACGCCGAACGCGTCGCCGACGAGGGCGGCCGCGCAGACGTTCTCGAGATTGTGAAGGCCCGGCAATCTGATATCGGCGGCCCGGATGAGCGGCGTTTCGCGCCCGTCCTCGAGCATGAGCCGCCCCTCCCTGAGGCAACAGCCCCGGGGAACGCGCCTTTTGCGGCTGAAGGCCTTGACGCGGGCCGGGGTCTTCCCGGCGAGCGCCCAGACCAGCGGGTCGTCCCGGTTGAGGATGGCCGTATCGGCCTTGTCGAGCGAGAGGATGAGCTTGCTCTTGGCCGCGAGATATTTCTCGAAGGACCCGTGCCAGTCCAGGTGGTTCGGGGAGGCGTTGAGGAACGCCGCGACCCCGGCCTTGAAGTTCCGGGTGTGCACGAGCTGGAAGCTCGAGAGCTCCGTCACGTAGATGTCGTCGGCCCGGCTTCCGTCCGCGAACCCGATGAGCGGCTTCCCGATGTTCCCGGCCGCGAAGGCCCTGAGGCCCGCGTCCTCGAGGATGAGATGGGCCAGCGTCGTGGTCGTGGACTTGCCGTTCGAGCCCGTGATCCCGACGATCGTCCCCTTGAGGAATCCGTAGGCGAGCTCGATCTCGGAGATGACCGGGATGCCCCGCGCCGCGGCCGCGTCCGCTTCGGCGAGGGGCGGGACCCCCGGGCTCAGGACGACGAGGTCGGCGCCCAGGAACGATTCGAGCCGGTGGCCTCCCGTCTCGAACGCGACGCCTCGGGCGCGCCAGTAGGCGGGCCTGCCCTTGAGGGCGTCCTCGGCCTTCTTCTCGCTGACCCGGACCCGCGCGCCCCGCCGGACGAGGAACCGGCACAGGGCTTCGCCGGTCCTGGCGAGGCCGACGACGAGGACGTTCTTATCCTTGAGTTCCATGTCTATCTCAATTTCAGGGTCGTCAGGCTGAACAGGGCGAAGACGATGGCCAGGATCCAGAAGCGGATGACCACCTTCTCTTCGGGCCAGCCCATGAGCTCGAAGTGATGGTGGAGCGGGGCCATCTTGAAGACCCTCTTCCCGCCGCTGAGCCTGAACCAGGAGACCTGGATGAGCACGGACAGCGCCTCCAGGATGAACACGCCGGCCACGAAGAACAGCAGGAATTCCTGCTTGATGAGGATGGCGACGAGGCCCAGCGTCCCGCCGAGCGAGAGGGCCCCGACGTCTCCCATGAAGATCTGGGCCGGGTGGCAGTTGAACCACAGGAAGCCCAGGCAGGCCCCGGCCAGGGCCCCGACGAAGATCGTCAGCTCGGCCGCCGAGGGGACGTAGGCGATGCCGAGGTAGCCCGACCACTTGACGTTGCCGACGATATAGGTCAAGGCGGTCAGGGCCGTGGCGCTGAAGAACGTCAGGCCGATGGCGAGGCCGTCGAGCCCGTCGGCCAGGTTGACGGCGTTGGAGGAGCCGACGAGGATGAAGATGATCCAGGGCAGGTAGAACCAGCCCAGATAGGGCAGCCAGCCTTTGACGAACGGGAGAGACAGGTCGAGGCTGAACTTCTTGTCGAATCCGAGCCAGACCAGGACGAGGCCCAGGGCCGCGGCCAGGGCGAATTGGAGGACGAGCTTCTGGCGGCTCGAGAGACCCAGAGACCGCTTCCGGGCGACCTTGAGGGCGTCGTCGGCGAAGCCGATGGCGCCGAAGACGAGCATCGCCCCGCAGGCGAGCCAGATGTAGATGTTCGAGAAGTTCCCCCAGAGGAGGGTCGGGACGATCGTCCCGGCGATGATCAGGATTCCGCCCATCGAGGGCGTCCCCTTCTTGGCGTAGTGGGACTGGGGCCCGTCGGTCCGGATCTCCTGGCCGATCTGGCGCTTCTTGAGGAGGCGGATCATCCAGGGCCCCAGGATGAGGCTGAAGAGGAGGGCCGTGAGGCCGGCCAGAGCGGTCCGGACGGTGATGTACCTGAAGACGTTGAAGAAGAAGTAGTACTCCCGCAGAGGAACGAGCAGCCAGTAGAGCACGTCCTTACTCCCCGAGCCTTTCTCTAAGGCTCTCCACGATCCTTTCCATCTTCACGCCCCTCGACCCCTTGACGAGGACGAGGTCTCCCGCCGCGACGAGCGGCGGCACGGCCCGGGCGGCTTCGCCGGAATCGGCGAAGGAGACGATGCGCGCCCGGTCCATTCCGGCCGCCGCGGCCCCTTCGGCCATGAGGCCGGCCAGGGGCCCGACGGTCACGAGGAGGTCCCACCCCGAGAGGGCGGCGGTCCGTCCCGCCTCGAGGTGGAACTCCCTCTCCTTCGCTCCGAGCTCGAGCATGTCGCCGAGCACGGCGACCCTCCTTGTTGCGGGGAGAAGGGTCAGACTTTTCAGGGCCGTCTCCAAGGCTATTGGATTCGAGTTGTAGGAATCGTCGATGAGCCGGGCGCCCTTCGCCAGCGGGACGAGGTTCCCCCTCATCGGCTGAGGCTTCATGGACGAGGCGCGGCGGACGATCTCCCGGACGGGGATGGCGAGGGCGTAAGCCACCGCGGCCGCGGCCAGGAAATCCTCGACGGCGCTCTCGGCCAGGAACGCGAGGTCCACCTCGGCCGTTTCCCGGCCGTAAGCCAGGTCGAAGCTCAGGCCTTCGTAATCCGCGGCGGCGGACGGCCGAAGCCCGGACATCGCACGCCGCCGATCGGCCGAAGGTCACTCTCCGGCCCCGCCAGGACTCCGCGATCCGGAGGACCAGCGGGTCGTCGCCGTTGAGGACCGCGGTCCCGTCCGGCTTCATCCCGTCGAGGATCTCCTTCTTGGCCAGGGCGACGCCGTCCATGTCCGCGAAGAACTGGAGATGGACGGGGCGGATGTTCGTGATCACGGCGATGTCCGGAGGCGCGATCCGGGTCAGGGCCGCGATCTCGCCGGGCGCGTTCATGCCCATTTCGAGGACGGCCGCCCGGTGGGCCTTCTCGAGCCTGAGCAGGGACAGGGCCAGCCCGAGATGGTTGTTGAAGTTCTTTTCGGACTTCAGGACGGGGAACGCGGCGGAGAGGAACGCGGCGGCGAACTCCTTGGTGGTCGTCTTGCCCACGCTGCCGGTGATCGCGACGATCGTGACGGGATGGTCGCGGAGGACGCTCCGGGCGAGGTCCTGAAGGGCCCGGACGGTGTCCGGGACGAGGACGAGGCCGAAGGTGCCGCCGGGGGGGGCGGGGACGTCCTTCGAGACGACCGCTCCCGATCCCCCGTTCGCCGCGGCTTGAGCGACGAAATCGTGGCCGTCCCGGCCCGCGACGACGGCGAAGAAGAGATCGCCGGGGCCGGCGCAGCGGGCGTCGATGACATAGCCCCGGACCGTAAGCGACGGCGGGCCGGAGACGAGCCTGCCTCCCGTCCGCCGGGCCACGTCCTCGAGTCGGAGCTCGGCCATCGTCATGCCCCCTTCATCTCCTCGAGCAGGGCCCGGATGACCTCGATATCGGAGAAACGGATCGTTCCTTCCTTGAGGATCTGGTAATCCTCGTGGCCTTTTCCGGCGACGAGGACATAATCGCCCTTGACCGCGAGGGACAGGGCCTTCCGGATGGCGTCCCTGCGGTCGGGAACGATCTCGTAGTTCCTCGCGCCGTTCCGGGTGAATCCCTTTTCGATGTCGGCGATGATCCGCTCGGGGTCCTCCGAGCGGGGGTTGTCCGAGGTCAGGACGCTCCAGTCGGCGAGGCGGGCCGCGACGTCGCCCATCCGCTCCCGTTTCGCGGTGTCCCGGTTGCCGCCGGCGCCGAAGACGAGGATGGTCTTCCGCGGGATGAGATCGCGGACGGTCCGGAGCAGGTGCATCAGGGCGTTGTCGGTGTGGGCGTAGTCGACGATGATGTGGATGCCGCAGCGCGTTCGCGACCCGCTCGAAACGTCCGGGGACCCCTTGGAGGGCGGCGATCCCCTTGACGATATCGGCGGGCGGGACGCCCAGGGCCAGCGCGGAAGCCGCCGCGGCGAGCACGTTGTAGAGGTTGTGCATGCCGACGAGCGGGGACGTCACGGACATCTGCCCGCCGGGATAGACGATCCGGGCCTCGATGCCCTGCTCGGAGAGACGGTGGCCGGCGACCCGGACGATGGCGGCCGGCTCGAGCCCGTAGGTGACGGTCTTCATCGGCAGCTCGGCGACGAGCTTCTGTCCCCAGGGATCGTCCATGTTGACGACCGAGGCGACCCGCTTGTGGTTCAGGAAGAAGAGCTTCTTCTTCGCCTCGAAATAATTCTCCATGGAATGGTGGTAGTCGAGGTGCTCGCCGCTCAGGTTCGTGAAGACGGCGATATCGAAGCTGACGCCCCAGACCCTCTTCTGTTCCAGCGCGTGGGAGGAGACCTCCATCAGGCAATGGGTGGCGCCGGACCGGACCATCTCGGCGAGCATCCGCTGAACGTCGGGGGCCTCGGGCGTCGTCCGGGGCGCCTGCGCCCGGAAGCCGGGGCCCCGGTAATCGATGGTCCCGATGACGGCCGGGACGAACCCGCCCGCCGCGGAGGATCTCCTCGAGGACATAGGTCGTCGTCGTCTTGCCCTTGGTCCCGGTGATGCCGACGACCTTCAGCTTCATCGACGGATGCCCGTAGAAGTTCGCGGCCGCCAGGGCCATCGATTCCCGGGCGTCGGCGGCCTGGATCCAGGGGAGCCGGACGGCCGCGGGCTTCGGCCACTCGGAAAGGACGACGGCGGCGCCCTTCGTCTCCGCCTCGGCGACGAAGTCCATGCCGTCGCTCTTTTCGCCCTTCAGGGCCGCGAAGAGGGATCCGGGCCGGACGTCCTTCGACGAATAGGCGATCCCGAGGATGTCGATATCGCCCGGGATCTCGGGGGACAGGACGGGGACGTCCTTGAGCACGTCGCGGAGCTTCACGGACGCCCTCCCTTCGCAAGGCTCGCCGTGATGAGGGCGGGCGGCGCGGCCTTCGGAACGACGCGGAGGTAGCGAAGGACGCGGGCGGCGATCTCCCGGAAGACCGGGGCGGCCAGCTGGCCGCCGTACTGGAACAGCCCCTGGGGCTCGTCGAGGACGACGATCATCGAGAGGGCCGGCCGCTCCGCGGGCACGAAGCCGACGAACGAGGCCAGGTGCAATCGGGACGAGTAGGTGCCGATGGCCGGGTCCACCTTCTGGGCGGTTCCCGTCTTGCCGGCGATGTCGAAACCCTCGATCCGGGCAGGGGTCCCTGTACCCTCCGCGACCACGTCCTCGAAGACGGGGAGAAGCTCGTCCACGACGGTCACGGGAAGGACTTCCGGGGCGGCTTCGGGACCGCCGGCCGGCGTGTCCAACGTGATGCGCGGGCGGACGAGGCGTCCCCCCGTCGCGTAGACGTTCATGGCCCGCAGGATCTGGAGGGCCGTGACCGAGACCTCGTACCCGATGGCCACGCGGAAGGAGGAGGCCCGCCAGGTCGAGAGGGGATGAACGACACCTTCTTCCTCGCCGGGGAGGTCGATCCCGGTCTTCACGCCGAACCCGAAGCTCTTGACCATGTCGTAGAGGCCGCGGGCGCCGACCTCCTGGGCGATCATGATGGCGCCGACGTTCGAGGACTCGATGAAGACTCCGGGGAAGCTCAGGATCCCGAGGGGCTTGTGGTCGCGCACGGCGGACCCGCCGACCATGATGGAGCCCTTCCGGCAATCGAAGATCTCGCCGTATCCGACGCGTCCGCTCGTCCGGGCGGCCGCGGCCGTCACGATCTTGAACGTGGAGCCGGGCTCGAAGATTCTGGCGATCGCCTGATTCCGCCCCGCATCGGTCTTCGGATCGTAGGCCAGCGGGGAATAGGTCGGCACGCAGGCCAGGGCCAGGATATCCCCGGATTCGGGGCTCATGATGACGACGGTCCCCCGGACCGCTCCGCAGGCCGCCACCGCCTTCTCGAGCTCGGTCTCGGCGATGTACTGGATGGTCTCGTCGATGGTCAGGCGGAGGTCCTGTCCCGGCTTGGCCGCCTGGTTGGTCTCGATGCTATAGACGCGCCGCCGGGCGTCCAGAAGGAGGAGGCGTTTGCCCTTCTCGCCTTCGAGGAGTCGGTCGTACAGCAGTTCGACGCCGGCCGTCCCCGTTGTCGTCGATGCCGACGCCCCCGAGGATATGGGCGGCCAGGGTTCCCTGGGGATAGAAGCGCCGGCTCTCGCCCTGGAGGAAGAGGCCTTTGATGCCCAGGCCCATAGCCTTGGCGGCGAGCTCGGGGTCGATCTTGCGCTTGATGAGGATGTATCCGGAGCGCTTCGCGACGCGGGCGCCGATGCGGTCCATGTCCTTGTCGGCGAGTTCCAGGAGCCTCCGGAGCCTCGCGATCTGTTCCATCTGGCGGTCCGGCGGCTCGGTCTTGGACGGGGAGTAATAGACCGATTCGACCGGGAGGCTGCGGGCGAGGATCTTGCCGTTGCGGTCGGTGATGGTCCCTCGCTCGGGATAGACGTCGATCTCGTTCCGGCTCTGCCCGAGGACCTCGGACTTGAGACGGGCGTGATCGAAGACCTGCAGCTGGACCAGCCGCCCGATGACGAGGACGAACCAGACCGTCAGGCCGACGGCCACGGCGAGGGCGCGGGGCCTCATTCCGTTCGCGAACGGCGAGCTCACGGGAGTTCCTTCTTCCGCTCGAGGTCGCGGCCTTCGTAGAGGACCTGGCCCGGGACGGGGTCGACGAGCCCCAGCTCGTTCCGGGCGATCCCCTCGACGCGGCGGAGGGAAAGGAGCTCGGCCCTTTTCGCCTCGAGCCTCTTGATGTCCTCCTTGAGCCGGGCGACCCGGCCTTCGAGCTCGCCGATGCGGTAGCCGATCTGGACGGCCTCGGTCTGATACCAGATGTAGAACGTCAGGATGACGAGGAGAAGCAGGACGAAGCCCGCTCCGAGGGCGATCTCCTTGAGGCCGTATCTCCTGTGGACCATCAGACTTTCTCGGCGGAGCGCAGCTTGGCCGACCGCGACCGGGTGTTCGCGGCGACCTCGGATTCGGACGCGGTGAGCGGCTTCTTCGTCAGGATCCTGAGGCGCGGCGCCCCTTCGGCCGGCGACGCGAGCGCGGCGAACGTCCGCTTGACGATCCTGTCCTCGAGGGAGTGGAAGGCGATGACGACGAAGCGCGTTCCCGGACGCGTGCCGGAGACCATGCTCTCGAGGAACGCGCCGAGCCCTTCGAGCTCTCCGTTGATCTCGATGCGGAGCGCCTGGAAGGCCTTGGCGGCGGGGTGGACCTTGCCCTTCTGGGGGCGCCACCGGTAGATCTCCTCGACGAGGCGGCGGAGCTGGCCCGTGGTCTCGAACGGATGGAGCTTGCGTCGCGAGACGATCTCCCGGGCGAGGCGCCGGGTATGGGGAAGCTCGCCGTAGGTCCGGAACACCTCGTCCAGCCGGGCCTCGGAATATTTTTCCAGGATGGAGGCGGCGGTCGCCTTCGTCCTCAGGTCCATGCGCATATCGAGCGGGCCGTCGGCGTTGAAGCTGAATCCGCGCTCCGGCGAGTCGAGCTGGAACGACGACATCCCCAGGTCGAGGAGCACGCCGCGGACCTTCCCGAGGTCGATTCCGAGGCCGGGGATCTCCTTGAAGTCGCCGTGATACAGGCGGACCCGGCCGCCGAACTCGGCGAGCCTCTCGCCGGCCTTCCGGAGCGACGCCTCGTCCCGGTCGAAACCGATGACGGACGCCTTGGGATTCCGCCTGAGGATCTCGAGGGAATGGCCGCCCATCCCGAGCGTGCCGTCGATGTATGTCCCGGCCCTGCCGATGTCCAGTTGCTTTAACGCTTCTTCCAACAGGACTGGAACGTGTCCAGTGCCGATCATTCCAGTTTTCCTCGAGGCACGAGCCGGGAGATGTTCTCGAAGTCCTCGTCCGTCAGGGGCTTCTCGTCGAGACTCCCGTCAAGACGCTCCTTGTCCCATACCTCGAGGTGGTTGGAGAGACCGATGACCTCGACCTCTTCCTTCAACCCGGCCTTGTCCCTCAGGACCGGACTTATCAGGACACGACCCTTGGGGTCGATCTCGTGCCGCGCGCCCTTGCGGTTGACCCGAAGCATGAACTTGCGGACATCGGGACGCAGGTGGAGGGCCCCCTCGCCGGCGACCCCCGTCATCTGCTCCCAAACGGAAAGGGGATAGATCTGGACGGCCTCGTCGCTGAGGGAGGTGACGAACAGGTCCTTGCCGTAGATCTGCTCGATCGTCTCGCGAAATTTTTCGGGGATCTTGATGCGGCCGGAGGCATCGAGCCGGGCCGAGTAGCTCCCCATCAGCGAGTTATTCATGGCAGTTTGTCCCGATTTGTCCCGTTTCATCCCGTTTTGACTAAAATATATGGGACGGGGGACTAAAAGTCAAGCGAAATTATGGGGAAACAGGGGGTGATTTTCGGATCAGGCCGTCACCCCTTCGGGTTGTGGAAATCTCGCGGGGCTTACGGTCGTCCGGCATCAACGGATCCCGTCCCGATCTCGTGAGGTTCGCGGTCTGGGGACACGGACGGGATGGACCGAGCGGACGTTCTTGTAGCCGCAACCTTCAGGTTGCGTTCAAGATCTGAAGCGCAGGCTGAAGCCTGCGGCTACAGGTTCTCTTCGTCCTTTTCGAAATCCTCGATTTCGTCCGGTTTCGGGAGCTCGTCGAGGAGGACCCTGGCGGTTTCGTAGTCCTTCTCGAGGACGTAGAGCTTGATCTCGCCCAGGCCGTCCACGGAGAACGGATAGATGTCCTGGAGGATCCGTCCCCGCGTGACGCAGGATATGCCGTGGCTTTCGAGGAAGGCCATGACGACGGCGGCTTCCGCCTTGCCCCAGACGCTCGTGAGCTCCCTGAGCTCCCCGCGCTCCTGCTCAGCCATGGCGCGCCTCCTTTTTCCAGGCGATGTATTCGTCGATGATCCTGCGGTGATCGAAGGCCAGGGGGATCCGGACGTCCTCCGGAGGGAAGACGGCCGCCGCTCGGGCGTCGTCCCGCGCCCTCGGCACGCCGTCGGCCGCGGCGATGAAGACCATGGTGATCGTGTGGCCCCTCGGGTCGCGATCCGGGTCGGAGTAGGCGTGGAACTGGCGGAGGAGCGTGACATCGAGAGAAGTCTCCTCCTTGGCCTCGCGGACCGCCGCCTGCTCCAGTGTTTCGCCGTAATCGACGAAACCTCCGGGAAGGGCCCAGCCGAACGGCGGGTTCCTTCTCTCGATGAGCACGATGCCGCCGCTCCGGCCCGCGCACCTCGATGATGACATCGACGGTCGGCACGGGATTCCGGTGTTCGGGCATGATCTCGGACGCTTCCTTCAACGGAAGTGTATTCCAAAACCGCGGCTCCGACAAGCGAAGGCCGTCCTGCTTTCGGGCAGGATACAGTTGTCCTGGATAGAGGGCATATCGGGGCAGATCCCGGGGCGGTTCCTCCCTTATCTCCTCTGGCACGAAATATGCAATAATTAAATGGAAGACCAAAGAGGGATGGGAGAAGAACAATGCTGAAAAGATGGGCTATGGCTCTCGGGGGTTCTCTTATCCGCGGCCCTGGCGTTTCCCGCGGACCATTATCGGGTGGCCGGGCGGATCGGGGAGTTCTATTTCGGCCACATCAGCTTCATCGAGGCGAAGTCCGACGGGAACGATCCCACGATCCGGCGCGACGGCTCGTTCCGATTCTCGGAGCCCGCGACCCTGAACACGCCTATCGGCCCCGGCGACATCATCCGGACGACGGACGCCCGCCGGTGCGAGATCCAATTCGACACGGGCACGATCGTCCGCCTGGACACGGGCACCGAGCTCAAGGTCGAGACCATCCTGGCCGGAAGCTTGAGCGCCGACACGGGCCTGTCGAACCTCGTGCTGAGCGCCGGGCGGATCTATATCATGTTCAAGGAATACGATGAGAGCGAGACCTTCCAGGTCCTGACAGCCACCGCGGCCGTGAAGCTGAAACACGGCTCGGTCGTCGTGATCGCGGCCTCCGAAGACGGCCCGACGGACGTTCGCGTCAGGATCGGGAAAGCGTCGGTCCTGTACGGAGCGGAAGCGGCGCGCGCCCGGACGCAGAACGGTCAAGAAGCTCGGGCGTCTCGTCATCCTCGCGGACGGCCGGTTCGAGGAATCCGCGGATATCCCGCCGATACGGCGTTCGAGAACTGGAACGAGGGCTCAACGCGGAGCTTCATCGAGCTCCACAAAGGCCTCAGCCCGCTCCCCAAGCCTCTCCGGAACCTTCCGCTGGCCGTGTTCAATTTCGCCCAGCGCTTCGGGAACGCGAACGGCGAGTGGCTCTGGGATGACCTCTACGGCTATGTCTGGAGGCCTTACTTCAACGACCTGCGCTATCCCTGGGGGGAAGTGGGTGTCTGGAGCCCTTACGTCTACGGCCGCTGGACGGAGACCGGGGGCTCGATGTTCTGGGTCCCCGAGGAGCCCTGGGGATGGGTCCCGTACCACCTCGGCCTCTGGCAGTGGGACCGGAAATTGGGCTGGGTCTGGCTTCCCGGCTCGCTCTTCGCCCCCGCCTGGGCGGCTTGGGACTTTTTCGAGGGCCATTATGCCTGGCGGCCCTGGACGCTTTTCGATTGGTACTTCCAGGGCCGGCTCGCTCAGCTATGCCTACGCCTACGGATTCGACGGACAGGGCGACGGCTGGTGGCCTTATTACGGGCCGGGTTCGAACCGGCCGACCGGGAGAGCGACTCCCCCCTGACCCAGATCCGCAAGGACCAGCTGAAGGAGCCCTCGAGCGTTTCGGTGCCCAAGGAGATGAAGAAGGCCTATGGGAACATCGTCGCGGCCCTGGGCAGGAAGGACGGAAGGATCATCGAATCCCTGAAAGGAACGCTGGACCGGACGGTTTTTATCGCCCGGGAAGATCTCAATGCGAGCGCGCCTCCATGAAAAAGTCCTGACCAGGGACAGGGTCCGCGCCGCCGCCCCTCGCCCGGCGCCCCCGAGACATCGCGACGCCGCGATGCCCCGCGATCCCTCTCGTGGATGCCCTTCTCACGTACAGGCAAAATGCCGTCGCCGGCGAGCCGCGCCTGAGTCGGCGCCGTCCCGAAGAGGCCGCGCCCCGTCCCCTCGTGGGGCCGGTGCCCGTGGGGGCGGCCAGGTTCAGGGACTGGAATCCCGATATCGGCGTCGCCCGGGCCCTCGGCGTGCGGATCGATTATTCGAGCCGGACGAACGAGATCCTTTGTCCGGAGCTCAAGATCTCATCACAGGTACCTCGGCCGGCGAGGCCTGCCGGATGAGCTCCGGGGGCCTCGTTCCGGGATCTCTCGCGGGGGACCTCCGGAGGAGACGATGGCACCTCCGGGACCGTCTCCTCGGCCCAGGTCTCTTCCCAGCCGGGGCATGATCGATCCGCTCAGCAGGCCGGGGGCAGGGCCGAGGGCGGAACGACTAAAAAGGACTGACCGGGAAGGCCCGCGCGGCGAGGATCAGCGGGGCCTCCAGGGCGAGGGCCAGCTTCTCCGCTTCGGTCTTGAACGGCTCGAGGTATTCCTTCCGGAGCGGTTCCGCCGGCTGGAACTTCCATCCCAGGGGATTGACGTACTTGCCGTGGTACAGGATCCGGTAATCCAGGTGCGGTCCCGTCGATTCCCCCGATGACCCGACGTACCCGATGACCTGCTTGGCATCCACCCGGACGCCCGTCCGGATCCCCTTGGCGTAGCCGCTCAGGTGGAGGTACATCGTCTCGTAGGCGTTCTTGTGCCTGATCTTGATCATCCGGCCGGCGGCCCCGTTCCAGCCGGCCTGGGTCACGATGCCGTCGGCCGTGGCCTGGACGGGGGACCCGGCAGGCGCGGCGTAATCGACGCCGTTGTGCGGCCGGTAGATCTTCCGGATGGGATGGAAGCGGCTCCGGCTGAAGCGCGACGAGATCCGGGCGAACTTCATCGGCGACTTGAGGAATTCCTTGCGCAGGGAATTGCCCGCGGCGTCGAAGAAATCGGACTTGCCGGTATCCGGATACGTGAAGCGGTAGGCCCGGAAGATCTTTCCCTGCGTTCGTGAACTCGGCCGCCAGGATCCGGCCGTATCCCGCCGGGCGCCCGTCGAGGAACCTCTTTTCGAAGACGACCCGGAACGTGTCGCCGCGCCGGATGTCGGTGTAAAAATCGATGTCCGAGCCGAAGACGTCGGCCAGCTCGAGGGCGATGAAATCGTCCTCCCCGGCGGCATTGACGGCCGCGATGGGGCTGTCCTCGATCGAGGCCCAGAGGAACGCCGTCCGGAGCTCGTAGGGGACCGGCTTGATCTCGGCCCGGAACCGGCCCGCTTCGTTCCGGACGACGAGGAACCGGTTCTCGTCGATGTCGTATTCGAGAGCCGCCCAGCCGCCCTCGGGCGTCGTCCGGATGCGGAGCTCCTGGCCGGCGCGGATCTTTCCGAGGTCATAGACGGGCTTGACCTGCTCCTTGAGCTCGTGGACGTCCTTCGGCAGAAAGCCGTACTTGGGGAGGATCTCGGCGAGCGTGGCGCCCCTGGAGATGATCTCCCGGCGCATCGGAGATTCCGGCGGCTTCCCGATCGCGGGCTCCACGGAAGGCGGGGGAGGGACGGTCTCCTTGCGGGCCCGCGGCCAGCCGCCCTGTTCGACGAAATAAAGGACCGCGAGTCCGGCGGCCACGACCACGGCAGGAAGGCCCAGGACGAGCGCGCGTTTCCCGCGGCGGGAGAGCTTGCGGCGGATCTTCTTCCTGCGCGTCTCGAAGGTCATGGCCGTCCCCGGAAAGATATCAACGGAGGACGCGCGGTTTTGGTTGCCCGGACGCTCCGGCTCAGGACGGGATCTCCTTGCGCCGGGACCGGCGCCGCGGAGCTATTTTCAACGCCCGGGCGGCCGCGATGGCGGGCCCGGAGAGGACGTTGAGGGACAAGGAGACGATCAGAAAGTGCTTCGGGTAGAAGAGGAGGCCGGAGAGGACGATGGCGAGGAAGAGGGCCGTCCGGATGTCGATCTTGCGGTTGAAGACGAGGTTCGTGATGTTCCGGTAGGGGAGGGTGCTGATCATGCAGAACGAGACGAAGACGGCGAGCAGGGCGAACAGGAAGGCGATCTCCCGGCTCTGGATGGGCGCCGGGTGGAAGAGGGGCCAGGCCGCCATGAACATGGCCGCCGAGGGGACGGTCAGCCCCTGGTAGAACCGGCGGTCCGGGAGGGCTCTCGTCCGGACGTTGTAGCGGGCCAGGCGGAGGATCCCGGCGACGAGGAAGACGAAGCTGAAGAACAGCCCCGTCGCTCCGGCCCGGCCGAGGCCCCAGCGGAAGATGAGGACGGACGCCGCCGCGCCGAACGAGACCGCGTCGGCCAGGGAATCGAGCTCGATCCCGAAGTCCGATCCGGATTTCGTGGCCCGGGCGACGATGCCGTCGAACCCGTCCATGGCCGCCGCCACGATGATCCAGAACGCGGCCCAGCGGAAATGGCCGCGCAGGCTCATCTGCAGGCTCAGGAACCCGAAGAAGAGGTTGGTCAGGGAGAAGAGGCTCGGCAGGAGGTACATCTCCCCGTAATTCTTTTTGACCTTCATGGGCCCACCTCGGCGATGACGCTTTCGCCGGCCCGGACCTTCTGCCCGACGCCGGCCTTGATCGTGATCCCCGGCGGGAACGTGATCTCCACCCGGGAACCGAAGTACATGAGGCCGATCCTCTGCCCGCGGGAGACCCGGTCGCCCGCCCGGACGAAGCACTTGATCCGGCGCGCGGCGACGCCGACGATCTGCTTCACGAAAATGGGGAACCGCTCTCCCGCGAGGAGGATGCCGTTGCTCTCGTTGAGGCTCGCTCGCCTCGTCGCGGTAGGCGGGAAAGAACTTTCCCGGATGGTAATCGACCCTCCGGACGTCCCCGGAGAGCGGGGCCCGCGTCAGGTGGACGTCATAGAGCGACAGGAAGATGCAGATGCGGCTCACGGGCCCGGGGATGTCGGGATGCGCAGGGAACGTGTCGATCCTCACGACCTTCCCGTCGGCGGGGGAGACGACCAGGTTCTCGCCTGCGGGCGGTCGGCGGGCCGGGTCCCGGAAGAAGAAGACGAAGGCCGCCGCGAGCAGGGCGAACAGCGCGGTCGCCGGCCACCAGCCCGGGAGCGCGAAGAGGACCGCCAGGACGAGCGCCGGCAGGATGAAGAGGAGTCCTTCTTTGGCGATCTTCATTTCTTTCCCTTACCTGTCCGCCCAGATATACGCGGTGAGGAACGCCAGGCGCGCGGCGTCGGCGATGATGTCGGGGTTGATGCGGCGGATGGTATCTCCGGTCTGGTGATAGGCCAGGTGAGGACCGTTCGAATGAAAGCTGATGCAGGGGATGCCGGCGGCGAAGAACGGCGCGAAGTCCGAGCCCCGCACGCCCACCCCGCGCATGATCCGCGTGGACCGGAGGACGCCCAGCCGCGCGTCGGCGGCTTCCAGCGCTTTTCCGAGGCCGGGCGGCTCGGCGCTCATCCCCGTCCCGATGCCGTCGCCCTCGCCCACCATGTCGAAGTTGAACATGGCGTCCACCTTCGCGAACGGGCCGGGCATGTGCGCCGCGAAATAGGTCGATCCCTGGAGCCCCATCTCTTCGCCCCCGAAGAGGGCGAAGACGACCGAGCGCTTCGGCTTCCGGTCGAGCGCCGCGAAGGCGCCGGCGATCTGGAGGATGGCCGCGCTCCCGCTGGCGTTGTCGTCGGCCCCGGGGAAGAACAGGCCCATGTGCGTCCCGTTGTGGTCGAAGTGGCCTCCGATGACCAGGCATTCCTTCCTCAGCTCCGGGTCGGAGCCCTCGACATAGCCCACGACGTTGTAGCCGACGCCTTCCGGAAAGGTCCGGGCGACGACCCTGAGCCGCGCCTTCGACCGGAGCGGGAACGAGATCGGCCGCTTGTAGGCGGTAAGGGCTTTCATCAGCGCCGCGGCGCCGTCGCCCGTCTCCGCGAGCACGAGGTCGGCGGTCTTTTCCGTGATCTGGGCCGGCGTGAAGCCCTCGAGCCGGTCGCCGTTCGGGTTCGAGGCCGTCTCGGGGTAGATGTAGATGACGCCGAAGGCGCCCTTGTCCCGCGCCGTCGCCATGCGGACCCTGTGCTCGTCGTAATGCTGGAATTCCTTTCGGGCGCCGTCCGGGGTGCCCCGGAAGCAGAGGACGAACTTGTTCCGGACGTCGATCCCGGCATAATCGTCATAGTTGAGCTCGGGCGCCGAGATCCCCCATCCCGCGAAGACGAGCTCCGCGGTCCGGTCGCCGCTGTCGCTGAACAGCATGGGCAGGAATTCCTTCTCGGGGACGAGCTTCCGCTCGGCGAGGGGCGCTTCCTTTCCGTCGCCGGGCTTTCCGGCGAGGAAGAGGGTCAGCTCAGCCTCGTCCACGATGGTGTAGGGCGAGGGATAGGGCTGAAGAAAGCCTTCCTTGGACGAGACGGGTCGGATGCCCCAGGCGCGGAGCTTCGCGGCCGCCCAGCGGGCCGCCGCGGTATAGCCCTCATGGCCCGTCAGGCGCCCGGCGAATTCCTTCGAGGCGAGGATTCTCGTGTATTCGTAGCCGTCGGCAGGCTTGATGGCCCGCAGGCCGGAGGCGAGGTCCTTATCGAGCGAACGGGCGGGGGCTCCGGTCAGGGCCAGCGCGGCCAGGGTCAGGGCCGGCAGACCAAGGCCAAAGAAGAGCTTAGAGCGTTTCATGAGCTTCTCGCATTCCGTCCAATGATAGGCTCAGGGGTCCTAAAAGTAAAGGCGGCAAGGGCCCTCGGTCCGTCAGTGCCCGGAAACGACGGCAACGAACCGGGGAACGCGGGCTCTCAGGCGAATTCTCAGGACTTCAGCTTCGCAACGTTGATGCCGATCGCATAGCGCCACCCGTTCAAGGATGACGTCACGTACCGGACCCGTTTTTGGAACGAGTTGAAGTCGTATGCGACTTCCCCGGAATCGGTGGACAGCATCTTCTCCGCCGCCGCCTTCAGGGACGGGGAATCTTTCGTGAGCGGATTGTCGAAGACCATATCCAACCGTTGATGAAGGACGGTCGTGCCGTCCTTCCCGAGCGCATAGAAGAGCATGCCTTCGGGGAGCGACATCTCGGAAGCCAGGGCTTCGTTCAAGACCTCGAGAAACAGGGATGCCCCCAGGAAGCCCGTCACCTGCTGCTTTTCGTCCATGACCGGGGTCGCGATCACGGCGGATTTCTTTCCCGTGGATTTGCTGACCACCAGCGCCCCGACCACCGTCTTCCCGGCAAGAAGCTCGGCGAAATACGGGCGGTCCCTCAGGGTCTGGTCGATCAGCCCCTTCTCCACGGTGTAATACCGGCCGTCCGGCAGGGCGAACCAGTAGACGCCCGAGCCGCCCCAGACCCGCTGGAACGCGGCGACGGTCTTTTCCATGCCCGCCCAATCGCCCGCCCGGACCTGCGGGAGCTGGGCGAGGGCCTCGAGAATGCGTTCCTGCCCCAGGATCGCGCCGTCGACGTAATGAACCATCCCGGAAAGAAGGGCGCCCGCATAGGCGGGGAAACCGGCGGCGGTTTCCGATGCAGGCAGGCCGGCCGCGGCGGACGCGGGCTCCTGGGGCTTACAGCCCGACATGAAGAATGTCAGACACCCCGCCAGCATCATAACGGCGATCATGAGACATAGAGAATTCGTCGTCTTTTTCACTTCATCCTCCTATATCCCAAAAACGCGATTAACGGCGGGCGCGCCGACGGGCGATTTCCTTACGGACGGCCTTGTGGAGGACGAGAAGATAATAGATCGCGAGAAGGAGGAGCAGAAGAACCCCGCGTCCCGTGTTCCCCGCGAACAGGGAAAGGACCGCGTAGGCCAGGATGGCCAGGAGGGCGGCGAGATGAAGAAGGGCGAATAGGGTATCGGACATCGGGGCGCGAGACCGGGGCCGGCAGAGCCCGGCCCCGGAACCCGGAGCTACTTGGCCTCGACCCGGGTCGCCGAAATGATCGTGATCGGCTCGCGGGGGACGTCCCGATGCATGCCCTTGGAGCCGGTCGGGACCGCGGCCATCGCGTCCACGATATCCATGCCCGCGACGACCTTGCCGAACACGGCGTAGCCGAACTTGTCGGGATCGCCCTTCTGGTGATCGAGGAAGACGTTGTCCACGAGATTGATGAAGAACTGGCTGGTGGCGCTGTCGATCTCGGACGTCCGGGCCATGGCCAGTGTCCCGCGGGCGTTCTTCAGGCCGTTCGCGGCCTCGTTCTTGATGGGCGGCTTGGAGGACTTCTCATGCATATCGGCGGTCATCCCTCCGCCCTGGACCATGAAGCCCTTGATGACGCGGTGGAAGATCGTGCCGTCGTAATATTTTTCGTCGACGTAGGACAGGAAGTTCTTGACGGAGACCGGGGCCTTGTCCTGGAAGAGCTCGATGGTGATATCGCCCTTGCTCGTCTTGAGCAGGACCTGGGGATTGCCCGCGGCCTGAAGGGCCATGGACGCGGCGAAGAAGCCGGCGGCGGCGAAGGCGAACCAAAGATGCTTGGGCATCGGGACCTCCTCTGGAATCGTTCGGTAAGCTCAAAAATAACAGAATCGCCGTCCCAAATCAACCGGACGGAAGGGGCGGCCCGGCCCCCGGCCGCTACGGCCGGTCCTTGACCGGCCGGGCGTTCCACTTCTCGTACTGCCGCTCCCACCAATTGGCCCTGTCGACCTTGCGGCCGGCGATGAACAGGACCTTGACGTCCGTCCGGGCATCCAAGGGGTCGCCCCCGCAGATGAAGAGGTCGGCGTCCTTGCCCGCTTCGAGACTGCCCAGGCGTCCCTCGACCCCGAAGACCTTTGCCGGATCGATGGTCAGGGCCTTGATCGCCGCGTCCCGGTCGAGGCCGAACGCCACGGCCTTGGCGGCGTGATAGGTCAGGTCCTTGCCCGCGCTGGGGTCGTCCCCCGAAGAGAAGAGGATCGTTATCCCGGCCTTGGCCAGCTCGACGACGTTCCGGTACGGAGCGTCATACCCGTCCTCCGGTTCCGAAGGACCCTGGTAAAGGCTGTCGATGATGACCGGGATCCCCGAGGCCTTGATCTTGTCGGCGACCTTGAAGCCCTGGGCACAGCCGCGGAAGATGGCCTTGATCTTCTCGTCCTTGACGAACTTGATGGCCAGCTCGATGTCCTTGGCCTTTTCGACCGAGAGGATGACCGGAAGGGAGCCGTCGAACACCGGCGCGAGGGCCTCGTACTTCGCGTTGTAAACGGGGGCTTGGATCCCGGGGTCCGCCGCGGAGAGGGACTTGAGCTGGAGATAGCGGCGCGCCTCGCCGAGATAGTCCTTGATCTTGTCCACGAGCTTGGAGGTGACGTCCTCCGTGCTTTCCTTCGCGGCGCCGCCGCCTTCCCGGGACGGCCGCGGCGTCATGGGGAAGTTGATGAGCGAGGTCGCCGTCTCGTCGATGGCCATCTCGGGCAGGCTCCAGCCGTCCATCCTGATGAGGGCGGAGATCCCCGGAAAGGTCCCCCCGGACGGGGCCACGAGCGCCGCCGTCGTTCCGTTGACCCGGCCCGTCCCGAAGTGGACGGAGAACGGGTTGATGGCCCAGGCCGCCCGCACCTCGGGATTCTCCTTGCCGATCTCCCGGGCGTCGACGGTGGCGGCGATGGCCGAGATCTCCGCCAGGCCGTAATGAGAATAGGCGTCGATGAATCCCGGATACACGTACTGGCCCGAAGCGTCGATGACCTCGGCCCCGGCCGGCGCCGGAGTATCCTTGCCCACGGCCTTGATCTTGCCGTTCTCGATGAGCAGACTGCCCTCCGCGATCGGCGTCCCGGTGACGGGGACGATGGTCGCGTTCCGGATGAGATAGACAGGTTCGGCTTCCCCCCCGATGAGGACGACGGCCAAGGCCAACAGCGTCAATCCCAGGAACAATAGGGTCTTTTTCACGGTCAAACCTCCCCTCCGGGGGTCTTGCCCTTCGGAGTCTTCGCTTCCGCTTCCTTGGCCTTCGCGGCCTCTTCGGCCTTCTTGCGTTCCTCCAGGTACCGGTCCCTGTCGAACAGCACCTTGCCGTCCACGATGGTCATCTGGCAGACGGTGTAGGGGTCGAGCGGATCCCGGTTGAAGACGGCCAGGTCGGCGTCCTTGCCGGTCTCGATCGTCCCGACCCTCTTGTCGATGCCCAGCATCCGGGCCGGGTTGATGGTCAGCATCTTGATGGCCTCGATCTCCGAAAGGCCGCCGAACCGGACGGTCTTCGCGGCGTCGTTGAAAAGGTGCCGCATCCGCTCGGCGTCGTCGGAATTGAGGGCCACGAGGACGCCCCTCTTCGCGGCCAGGGCCGCGTTGTGGGGCATCGTGTTGAAGGCTTCCCATTTGTAGCCCCAGAAATCGGCGAACACGGAGATGCCCACGCCGTCGCGGGCGAGCTCGTCGGCGATCCGGTATCCCTCGAGGGCGTGCTCGAAAGAGGCGAGCTTGACGCCGTACTCCTTGCAGAGCCGCATGATCGACAGCATCTCCTCGGACTGGTACGCGTGGCAATGGACCCAGAGCCTGCCGTCGAGGATCTCGGCGATGCCTTCGAGCCTGAGATCCCGCTTTGGGGGCAGGGGCAGGGGCCCTTGCTCTTGCGCGCCCGGCTCGCTTCGAGCGCCTTTTCATAGTCCCGCCATTTCCGTGTGTATTCCTTGGCCTTCTCGAACTCCAACCGGATGGAGGCCTCGACCCCCATACGGCTCTTCGGATAGCGGGGCTTGCCGCCCATCGAAAAGTTCGATTGCTTGGGGTTCTCGCCCAGGGCCCACTTGGACGTGACCGGGGCGCCCTCGAAGATCAGCCCCGCGGCGTCCGTCCCCCAGCGCAGTTTGAGGACGACCCCGCGCCCGGCGATGGGGTTGGCCGAGCCGTGCAGGGTCTGGACCGCGGTGACGCCCCCGGTCAGGGCGTAGTAGATGTTCATGTCCTGCGGGTTGATGATATCTCGGACGTCGACCTCGGACGTGATGAGGTCGCCCGTTTCGTTGACGTCCCCTTCGAGCGCGATGTGGGAATGGGAATCGATGATGCCGGGCATGACCCATCGGCCCGCGAGGTCGACAACCTCGGCGTCGGGCGCGGTCAGGCCTTTCCCGACCGCGGCGATCTTCCCGTTCCGGACGAGGATGTCGCCGCCCGTGATCGTTTCGCCGCTCACGGTGATGATGTTGCCGTTCTTGAGAAGGAGCGGCTTGTCGGCGGCCGCGGCCGGCGTGGCCGGCCCCGCGCCCGCGACGATCAGGCCAAGTCCGATGAGGATCGATCGTCGTTCTCATGTTCGAACTCCTAGCCCGGGATCCGCTTGGCGGTGTATTCCATCGAGCCTTCCGTGCCCATGACGATCGTCCCGCGGATCGTATCGCCCTCGACGGTTCCCGAGATGTAAAGGTCTATGTCCTGGCCTCCCACCGAGATGGTCATCTCATGGGAGAGGGAGTTTCCGGAAACCGAGCCCCCGGTGAATTCGAAGACGCCGAACGGCGTCACCATCTTCCCCGAAAGGTCCGCTTCCTCCTGGAGATACTCGGCCGTGAGCTTGGGGGCGCCCTCGGCCGTGATATCCCACTTGCCGGTGACGTTCACGGTCGGCTTCTCTCCGGTCTTCCCCGCCGTGTCCTTGGGCTCCCACTTCCGGCCGTCGGCGAAGACGGCCTTGACCTTGGGATCCTTGACCAGGAGCTCGCCCTCGGCCAGGACGACGTTCGCCACCTTGCCCGCCGCGATGGAACCCATGGCCTTGTCCAGGCCGAGGAAGCCGGCCGGGACGGTCGTCATGGCCGCCAAGGCCTTGTCCTTGGGCAGTCCGGCCTCGATGGCCTTGAGGACGCCCTCGGTGAAGCTCTTCGGGTCGTCGGTCCCGAGCGATGAGAAGGCGAACGGGATCCCGGCTTCCGCGAGCCGGGCGGGGTTCCGGGGATAGATCTCTTTTTCCGCCCGCTCCCTTTCGGCCCGGCCTTTCTGGGAATACAGGCTCGTCGCGGGGGCCTTGAAGGCCACCGTGCAGAGGACGCGCGCCCCGGCCTTCTTCAGCTCGGGGATGACCTCGGCGGCCTCGCCGCCCGTGTCGCAGATGAGGTAATCCAGCTTGAGCTCCGACGCCAGGACGAGGGCCCGCCGGATGTCGTGCTGGTTGCGGCAGAGGAAGACGACAGGCTTCCGGCCCGTGGCGTATTCGGCCAGGATCTCGAGAGCGGGGCTGTGGTCGGGCCGGGGGATCCCCGCCGGCGCCTTGAGCCAGCGGCTCAGGTTCATATCGTAATAGGCGGCGTCGCCGAGGACCTGTTTCAGATAGGCCTGGACGCCCATCAGGGAATTCGGATAGGCCTGGACTCCGGACGGGCTGAATCCGATCCCCATGAAGGCCGGCGCGGGGACCAGGGCCTTGTTCTTGTCCGGGTCGCTCAGGCTGAAAAAGGCCGAGCGGCCGGTGAGGATGCCCCGGTCGAGCATGACCTGGGCCGCGGCGAAACCGTACTTATAGTATTTCTCCAGGGTGGCCTTGCCGAGGCTGACGTAGTCGTAAGGCCCTGAACTCGGGGGTGATGCCCTTGTCCTTGTCCGTGAATTCGCCCGTGTAGAACTTGGTCATGTCGAGCTTCTCCTCGGGCAGCTTCAGGAGCGATTTCCCCAGCCCGTCGATCAGGCCGGCATAGGCCGTGAGCTTGCTTCCGTCGATGACCTCGGCGTCCGCCGGAACGGCGAGCCCCGTGCCGACGGCTTCGATCAGCCCGTCGCGGATGACGATGGTCGCTTTTTCGAGCGGCGGACCCGCCGGAAGGACCACGCGGCAGTCCTTGACCGCCCAGACCCGGTGGAGGGCGTCGTCGGCCCCGAGAGGCGGGACGAGCGCGACGGCTGCCGAAAGGACGGCGGCGGCCGCGCGTCCCCAACCCTGGAACTTGCTCATCGAGAGTCTCCTTTCCGCGGAATGCAGAATTCACCGACTAAAGGCATATATATCATCTACGGATTGCCCCGGGGAAGGTTCCTGCACCCGGCCGGGGCGGGCCCGCGTTGACATCGGGGCCCGCATCGACGACAATCATGCCGGCGCCCGGCGGGCGCCAAAGAGGAGCGAGATGAAAAGAGTTCACGGACGCTGGATCGCGGGCGGCATCCTGGCCGGTCTTCTCCTGGCCGGGCCAGGCCTTTGGGCCCAGGGGAAATGGGAGTTCGGTTTCCATTATTCGCGATGGAGCCTCAACGTCATCAAGCCCTGGGTCGAGGATTCCTTGAACGACACGGTGGCCGAGGAGCTCAAGGACAAGATCCTCGCCGACGTGCGGGCGGATCGTCCGTCGCTCGTGGAAAGGGGCTATAGCCAGCGCACCGCCTTCGATTCCTCGGGCGACAACTATGGCGCCGAGGTCCGCTACTATCCCGGGGGCCGCAACGGCTCGTTCAGCGTAGGCTTCTCCATCGAGAGGACATCCATGAAGGTCGCCGTTCCCGAGGCCGCGGTGACGCTCGATCTCGAGGATTCGATCACGCACATGACCGGGACGTTCCAGGGGAACGCCTTCGGGGAATTCCTTCTGAAGCCGACCTCGTTCCACCTGAGCCTGCGGTGGGACATCTTCCCTTCGGCAGGGCTCCATCCGTATGTCACGTTCGGCGTCGGGGCATCGACCGCGAAGGCCCTGGATACGGCGACGTACAGCTACGAGTACACGGGAAGCCTCAGCGTCCCGGGCGGTCCTTCCCGGGCGTATGCGGACGGCGAGACCAAGACCCTCCGGCAGCTTATCGACGAGGAGGAGGCCGAGGGAGAGGAATCTTTCCTGCCCGTCAATTTCGTGCCTTTCATCCAGCTCAATATCGGCCTGAAAGGACGGCTGACCGAGAACCTCCACTTGCTCGTGGACGCCGGCGTCTGGGACGGGTTCCTCCTCCGGGCCGGGCTCGCGTTCCGGTTCTGACAGCGGGTCCTCAAGGGCCGTGGCGGAGCCGTGCGGCAGCCCGGCGGGCTTTACTTTTCCCGGGGATTCCAATATAAAAAACCTTCCGCCGTCCGAAAGGAGAATGCGCATGAAAAGCCCCCGGTTCCGGTCAGCGTTGGCTATCCTCGGCGTCGTCGGCCTCTTCGCGGCACCGGCCGTCTTCGGCCGCGCCGAAGGTCCGGACGATGAAGCGAAGGTCCTCGAGGCCTTCCATTCCATCTCCAGCAACTCCCTTCTCGAGTATGTGAAGGAGCTGACCTCCGCGAAGTACGCGGGTCGCCTGACGGGCACGCCCGAATACGACGCGAGCGCGGCCTGGGTCGCCGGCCTGCTCGAAAAATGGGGCGTCAAGCCGGCCGGGGACGGCGGCGGCTGGTTCCAGAGCTTCCCGAACCCTTACACGCTCGTCCTTCCGGACGGCGAGGTATCCCTGCTCGTCCCTCAGAAGAACTCGAAGGACGTCATCCGGAAATATTATCGCTATGAGGACGAATTCATGCCGGGAGGGACTTCCGGCTCCGGCGAGGTCACCGCCGAGGTGGTCTATGTCGGCTACGGCGTCACGGCCCCCGAGCTGGGGTTCGATGAATACAAGGGCCTCGACGTCAAGGGGAAGATCGTCCTCATGGAGCCCGAAATCCCCGTCGGCCCGGACAGCGACGCCGGGCTCTTCAATAAATGGCGCCCGTTCTCGTTCCACCAGTACAAGCTCGAGAACGCCGTCGCCCACGGCGCCGCCGGCATGCTCTACAACTATGGCCCCATCTGCAATCCCAACAACAGCTATCGCGAGGGCTTCATCTACAGCCACGTCGGCCGGGCGGTCGTCGCCGACGCCTTCGCGGGCACGGGCCGGAGCCACGAGGAGGTCCTCGGGAGCATCCGCAAGACGCTCAAGCCGGGGTCCTTCGCCACGGGAAAGACATTCACCCTTCGCACGAAGACGATCCATCATCCCGAGGGCGTCGGCAGGAACGTCATCGGCTTCATCGAAGGCTCGGACCCGAAGCTCAAGGACGAGGTCATCATCCTCGGAGCCCATATCGATCACCTCGGCTACTGCTGGACCCTGATGCCCGGGGCCAACGACAACGCCACCTCCGTGGCCGTCATGCTCGGGACGGCGGAAGCCCTGGCGAAATGCCCGGTGAAGCCCAAGAGGTCCGTGATGTTCATCGGCTTCGGCGCCGAGGAGCAGGCCGTGGCCGGGTCGGAATTCTACGTGAACCACCCCGTCGTGCCGCTTGAAAAGACGGTCGCCATGATCAACATGGAGGCCGCGGGCTCGGGGGACAGGATCAACGCGCAGATCGGAAAGGGCTGGGCCGGGCTCTGGGGCTATCTCGAGCGGGCCAACAAGACCTATATCCGCAGGGTCGCCGAGACCGGCGAGAGCGCCTTCATCGCCCGCCCGCGCCAGGACGTCGCCCGGTTCCTCTGGAAGGGCGTCCCGGGCTTGACCGTCGGCTCCCACGGATTCGAAGCGGGCCGTCCGACCTATCACAATTCGCACGACGACATGAGCCTGGTGACGCCGGAGATCATGGAGGACATCGCTCAGATGCTGTTCATCGGCATCCTGGACATGGCCGACGATCCGGTCCTGGAATTCCGCAAGTGATGTGAATAGGATCATCCGCGCGACGACCAGCGGATAGGACGGGACCGGGGTTTCACCCTCGTTTAGATCGTCAGGGTTCCAGGGCGGCTTGTTCGCCCCCCTTCCCTAAAGGGGGGTCGGGGGGATTCTCAGACCGTGAGACAATCCCCCCCCTCACCCCCCTTTTCCAAAGGGGAGGAAATCAAGGACCGTCAGCCGAGCCTATATATGGAGCTCTACGACGTCCTCGTCGTTGAGGACGTGGTCGCGATTGACCCGCAGGCCGTCGAGCGTCCCGTCCTTGCTCCAGACGCGGGCGAAATCGAGCTTCTCGGCGAAATCCTTGTGGACGGCGCGGGCCATGTCGAGGACGGTGCTGCCGAGCTTCAACGCGAACGGGGAGTCCATCTCCGCCTTCTTGCCCGGGACCTTGCTGTGGGCCCGGACGACGCGGAGGAGGCCGAAGAGGCGTCGCCTGAGCTCATGGAGATGGAGGCCCGTCGCCGCCGAGACGGCGAGTCTTTCGAACGGACCCTCGACGAGGACAACGAGATCCGCTGAGCGCCTTTCCATCCGGATCGAGGTCCGCTTTGTTGGCGGCCAGGAGCGCGCGTTTGAGGAAGGGCCCTTTTTCGGGCGGGACGTCCGCGTCAGCCGCCGCCAGCTCGACCTTTTTCTCCCTGAGCTTCGCGAGGATGACCTTCGAAGAGGGAAGCGGTGCCGGCGTCCCCGAGATCGGCGACGAGGAGGACGGCGTCGGCGGTCTTGAGCATCTCGACGAACCACGGCTCCATGAATTCGGGCGTCACGGGAGGCGTGTCGACGAGCTGGACCTTGACGTTCTCGAACGGCATCATGAACGGGGAGGGGACACGGGTCGAGAAGGGATATTCGGCGATCTCGACCTCGGCCCCGGTCAGGGCCTTGACCAGGCTGGACTTCCCGACGTTCGGCGGGCCGATCACGGCGATCTGGCCCGCCCCCGACCGCTCGATGCGCAGGAGCGGGCCGCGATGGGCCGTGGAGGGCTTCCGCTGGGCTTCTTCCTTGAACTTCGCGATCTTCGATTTGTAGAGGGCGACCAGCTTCTCCGTGCCTTTGTGCCGCGGGATGACGGCCAGGAGCTTCTCGCAGACCTCGATCTTCTCCTGGGGCGTCCGCGCCTCGCGGAGGGTCGCCTCGATGTGGAAGTATTCGGGCGGGAGATTGGCGGGCATGAAACAGGGTCGCTTTCGGCGGGATTATACCCCATCTCCGGGCCCGGGACCAAGCCGCGAAGAAGACCCCCTAAGAGCGGTTCCGGGGGCGGCCTCCGGGACCCGATTCCGGCGTCGTTTGGGGGCCTTCCGGCCGGCCTCGGAGCCCGGGTTCCGGGCCGAATTGATACTTCCAGTTATCCGCTTGCCGCCGTCGCGGAAAGCCTTCGTCGGCCCGCCCCGTCTCGGATTTTTGGAGGCGCCTGTCAGGGCTTCCGCAAGTCGTTGATAAATATCGACAATAAGCGGAAAGGAATCTTCCGGAAAAGCGAAGAATTTTCTTTACTTTTAGGGGGCTTTTCGATATAATTTTTACTTAGAAATATGCCCGTAGGGTCATCCGCGTATCCCGCCGTCATGACCCCGATTTTTTCTCTGAGAAAGCGAACATGACAGCCGAAAAGTATACCGCCGAAAGCATCAAGGTCCTCAAAGGATTGGAGGCCGTTCGCAAGCGGCCCGCCATGTACATCGGGAGCACCGGACCGGACGGGCTCCATCACCTCGTTTACGAGGTCGTCGACAACAGCATCGACGAGGCCCTGGCCGGATTCTGCACCCAGATCGACGTCCTCATCCACGTCGACAACTCCGTGACGGTCATCGACAACGGACGCGGCATCCCGGTCGGGATGCACAAGAAGGAGAAGAAGTCGGCCGCCGAGGTCGTCATGACCATCCTCCACGCCGGCGGCAAGTTCGACGACAAGTCCTACAAGGTCTCGGGCGGGCTCCACGGCGTCGGCGTCTCCGTCGTCAATGCGCTGTCGAAGCGCCTCGACCTCGAGATCAAGCGCGACGGCGGCATCTACACCCAGAGCTACGAGCGCGGCGCCGCCCTGGCGAAGCTCAAGCTCATCGGGAAGACCAAGAAGACCGGGACCAAGATCACCTTCTGGCCCGACGAGGATATCTTCGAAACGACCGAGTTCAGCTTCGACGTCCTCACCCAGAGGATGCGGGAGCTGTCGTTCCTGAACAAGGGCCTCAAGATCACCATCCTCGACGAGCGGACGGGCAAGTCCCACGATTTCCAGTACAAGGGCGGCATCCTGGAGTTCGTCACCTACCTCAACCAGAACAAGACCGTCCTCAACCCGCGGCCCATCTTCTTCGAGAACCAGAAGGACGACATCATCGTCGAGGTCGCCTTCCAGTACAACGCCGGCTACGCCGAGACCATCTTCACCTTCGTCAACAACATCAACACGACCGAGGGCGGGACGCACCTCATCGGCTTCAAGGCCGCCCTGACCCGCTGCATCAACAACTACGCCATCGCCCACAACCTCTTCAAGGACCTCAGCGCCGCGAGCATCTCCGGCGACGACACGCGGGAGGGCCTCTGCGCCGTCCTCAGCGTCAAGATGCGCGACCCCCAGTTCGAGGGCCAGACCAAGACCAAGCTCGGCAACTCCGAGGTCAAGGGCATCGTCGAATCGCTGGTCAACGAACAGCTCACGGCCTACCTCGAGGAGAACCCGACCAACGCCAAGCGCATCATCCAGAAGGCCGTCGACGCGGCCCGGGCCCGCGACGCCGCCCGCAAGGCCCGCGAGCTGGCCCGCCGGAAGAGCGTCCTCGAGTCCTCGGCCCTCCCCGGCAAGCTCGCCGACTGCCAGGAGCGCGACCCGGCCGGGTCCGAGATCTACATCGTCGAGGGCGATTCCGCCGGCGGCTCGGCCAAGCAGGGCCGCGACCGCCGCTTCCAGGCCATCCTGCCGCTCCGGGGCAAGATCCTCAACGTCGAGAAGGCCCGGGCGGAGAAGATCTTCAAGAGCGACGCCATCGGGATGCTGGTCGCCGCCCTGGGAACGAACCTCGGGGAGGCCGACTTCAGCCTGGAGAAGCTCCGCTACCATAAGGTCATCATGATGGCCGACGCCGACGTCGACGGGTCGCACATCCGGACCCTGCTGATGACCTTCTTCTACCGTCAGATGAAGCCTCTCATCGAGCAGGGTCACCTCTATATCGCCCAGCCGCCGCTCTACAAGATCACCCGCGGCCGGGAGGTCCTCTACCTCAAGGAGGAGCGGGCCTACGAAAAATGGCTCATCAAGAAGATCGCGGAGGACTTCAAGGTCCGGGTCAAGGGCCGCAAGGAGGTCTTCGAAGGCGAGAAGTTCCGGAAGTTCTTCCTCAAGATCATCCAGAAGAAGAATTACGTCGGGATCCTCGAGCGGAAGGGCTACCCCTGGATCCTCATCGACCTCCTCATCCAGGAAGGCATCGAGGGCCTGGAATCCCTCAAGGACAGGAAGCGGATGAAGAAGGTCCAGGCGCTCGTCGAGGCGAAGGGGCTGGCGACCGAGATCACCAAGGACGAGGAATACGACACCTACGACGTCGCCGTCAAGTTCCAGCTCAACGGCATGTCCTCGACCTCGCGCATCAACCTCGGCCTGGTCGAATCGGCCGAGTACCGGAACCTGTTCCGTATCGTCAAGGAGCTCGAGGAGTTCCGGCCGCCCTATGAGCTCATCAACGGCGTCGAGACGGTGACCGTCGAGAACGAGATCAAGCTCCATCGAGCATCTCTACGAGAAGGGGAAGAAGGGCGTCTCCATCCAGAGGTACAAGGGCCTCGGCGAGATGACGCCCGAACAGCTCTGGGAGACGACGATGAACCCCGAGTTCCGGTCCCTCCTCAAGGTCTCCATTCAGGACGCCGTCACGGCCGACGAGATCTTCTCCATCCTCATGGGCGACGAGGTCGAGTGCCGCAAGAAGTTCATCGAGGACAACGCCCTGATGGCCCAGAACCTGGACATCTGATCCCACTCCACGGAAGCGAACGATGGCCAAAGACAAAGACAAAGATAAAGACGAACCCAAGGAACCCAAGGAGCCTAAAGAACCCAGGGCCCCCAAGGACGAAAAGCCGGCCGTGCCCATGGCCGCCGAGATCTCCGTCGTCGGCCTCGAGGACGAGATGAAGCGGTCCTACCTGGACTACGCCATGAGCGTCATCATCGGCCGGGCCATTCCCGACATCAAGGACGGCCTGAAGCCCGTCCACCGCCGCGTCCTTTACGCGATGTACGAGACCGGGACGACCTGGAACAAGCCCTACAAGAAATCGGCCCGCATCGTCGGCGACGTCATCGGCAAATACCATCCCCACGGCGACCAGGCCGTCTACGACACCCTGGTCCGGATGGCCCAGGACTTCAGCCTGCGCGACCCTGCTCGTCGACGGGCAGGGGAACTTCGGCTCGATCGACGGCGACCCGCCGGCCGCCATGCGGTACACCGAGGTCCGGATGACCAAGCTCGCCGGCGAGATGCTGGCCGACATCGAGAAGGACACGGTCAACTTCGTCCCCAACTACGACGAGAGCCTGACCATGCCCGAGGTCCTGCCGGCCAAGTTCCCGAACCTCCTCGTCAACGGCAGGTCGGGGATCGCCGTCGGCATGGCCACGAACATCCCGCCCCACAACCTGGGCGAGGTCGTCGACGGGCTCATCCACCTCATCCAGCATCCGAACGCCTCTCTGGACAAGATCATGGAGTTCATCCCGGGGCCGGATTTCCCGACGGGCGGCGCCATCTTCAACCGGCCAGGGATCCAGGATGCCTATCGCGAGGGCCGCGGCGTCATCCAGCTCCGGGCCAAGACAAAGATCGAGCGGGGCACGGAGAAGAACGAGAAGGACAAGATCGTCGTCAACGAGCTTCCCTACGCCGTCAACAAGGCCCTGCTCCTCGAGAACATCGCCGAGCTCGTCAACGCCAAGAAGATCGAGGGCATCGCCGACCTCCGGGACGAGTCCGACCGGGAGGGCATCCGGGTCGTCGTCGAGGTCAAGAGGGGCGAGCTCCCGGAGATCGTCCTCAACAACCTCTACAAGCACACGGCGATGCAGTCCTCGTTCGGCATCATCATGCTGGCCATCGTCGACAAGCAGCCGAAGGTCCTGACCCTCGTCGAGATGATGAAATACTTCATCTCCCACCGCCAGGACGTCATCCGGCGGCGGACCCGGTTCGACCTGAAGAAGGCCGAGGCCCGGGCCCACATCCTCGAGGGCCTGATGATCGCCCTGGACCACCTGGACGCCATCATCAAGCTCATCCGCGCTTCCAAGAGCGTCGACGAGGCCCGCAAGGGGCTCATCGAAAAGTTCAAGCTGTCGCCCATCCAGGCCCAGGCCATCCTGGAGATGCAGCTCCAGCGGCTGACCCAGCTCGAGCGCCAGAAGGTCGTCAACGAGTACGAGGAGATCAAGGCCCTCATCGCCAAGCTCAAGAAGATCCTCGCTTCCGACAAGCTCGTTCTGGACATCATCGTCGAGGAGCTGAAGCAGATCAAGGCGGATTACGGCGACCAGCGCCGGACCGAGATCCGCGACGAGGTCATCTCGGACCTGCGGCCCGAGGACCTCATCAAGGAAGAGGACGTGGCCGTCGTCTACACCTCCTCCGGCTACATCAAGCGGACCTCCCTCAGCTCCTACCACTTCCAGAGCCGGGGCGGCAAAGGGCGCCGGGGCATCGAGATGAAGGCCGAGGACATCGTCGAGCACCTCTTCATCGGCTCGACCCACAGCTACCTCCTCGTCTTCACGAACCTCGGGCGCCTCTACTGGCTCAAGGCCCTCGAGGTCCCGGACGTCGGTCCGGCCGGCCGCGGCAAGGCCATCGCCAACCTCATCGAGTTCGGGCCCGGCGAGCGCGTCTGCACCATCCTCGACGTCAAGGAATTCCGCGAGGACCAGTACGTCATCATGCTGACGACCAACGGGCTCATCAAGAAGACGCGCCTCAGCGAGTTCAAGAACGTCCGGAAGGGCGGCATCCTGGCCATGACCATCCAGAAGAAGAGCGAGCTGTTCACAGCCAAGCTGACCTCGGGCAAACAGGATGTCATCATCGGCACGAAGCTCGGCCGCGCCCTGCGGTTCAAGGAGAGCGACGTGCGGGCGATGGGCCGCCAGGCGGCCGGGGTCAAGGCCGTCCGGTTGAAACCCAAGGACGCCGTCATCGGCATGATCCTGCCCGGAGCCGAGGACCGGTTCGTCTTCACGGCGAGCGACCGCGGCTACGGCAAGAAGACCGAGATCGAGCAGTACCCGCGCCACCGGCGCGGCGGCCAGGGCGTCCTCAACCTCAAGGTCAGCGCGAAGATCGGGAACGCCCTGACGCTCGTCGGCGTATCGGAGGAAGAGCTCCTCCTCATCACGGCGGAGGGCAAGGTCATCCGGATCAAGACGACCCAGTTCCGGTCGCTCAGCCGGGCCACTCAGGGCGTCCGGATCATCAACCTGGACGAGAAGGACCGCGTCTGCTCCGTCGCCAAGGTCCGGGAGAGCTGAGCGGAGGGATTACGTCGCTGCGGGGCGGATCTGGGCCGCCAGGGGCTCTCGACCGCGAGATCGCCGGCCGCCGGCAGGGCGGCCGATTCCGCCCTTAGTAATCCGCGAGGAAGCTGCTGAAATCGATATTGAACCGGAAGACAGAGCGTTCTGAATGGACGCCCTCGTCCTCCCAGAGGTATTCCACGATGACCTCGCTCGAAACGGGATGGAACGAGATGGAATCGGTGTTGATATAGACCTCTCTGCCCATGTCCAGGAGGTCGACCGGCTGGCGAAGCAGGACGACCGTCCGGTGCTCTCTGAGGAAGCCGCCGCCCAGCGCACTGGGCTTTTCGTCAGGGAAGAGCTCCCCGACCTGGCTCACCCGCAATTCTCCATTCGAGATGCGATGATACCCGCAGTTCCGCAATTCGACGTTGAGATGCGCGACGACCCGCCAAGGGGCGCTCCCCTCGCCGGACTCGTGGATCCCGGGAAGGCTGTAAAGGTTGACGGTGCCGGACCTCACGCGCAGGACCTGACCCCTTTGTGCATGGCCGGTTCCCGTCCATGTGACATCCTCGACGGCGGCGAGCGTGGGATTTCCGTATAGGCAGGCCGATCGGCGGTTGTTCCCTTCGTTCGTCTCTTCGATGCGGTTCGTGGTGTCTAGGGTCATCTCGTAGGTCGAACAGCACCAATCCGCGTCCGTCGGCCGGCTCGGGATCACGGTTTCCATGGTATAGACCCTCTCGCCCGGTCCCTCGAAGAGCATATCGAGGTGATAGCTGTAGACGGGTGTCGGGGCCCCGGTGGGCCTCCTCATCTCGTACATGACGGTGTTGGCAAAGCGGGGGAAGGTGCTCCGGATCCTGGCCATGACCTTGTTCCCGTCGTTTTCCAGGGCGACGAGCTCCAGGTCGCCCCCGGCTTCCGCCGCCAGGGTGAAGCTCCCGTCGCTCTCATCCTCGGCGGAGGCGCCGCGGACGCGGATACGGATGGTATATCCGTCTCCGGCGGGAGCGGTCCCGCCCTCGAAACGGCCGGCCGTCCAGTCAAAGAAGCTCGCCTTGAGGGGAATCCCCTGGGCCAGGGTCCCGACGCGCCCGCCCCTCCGCCAGAGCGCAAGGTCCACCAGCGCGCCGGCCGGGCCGCCGGAACGGGCCTCCCACATGATGCGGTAGGGACGTCCGATGATGATCCGCCCTCCGCCGTTGGGTTTTATCAGGCGAACGGGGCTCGCGGTTGAGGATCCTCCGGACGGAGCGGCGGGCCCGGCAATGGTGAACTCGTCGCTGTCATCGCGGACCGCAGTGTCGATCGTCCTGACGCGGATGACATAACGCCCCGGCTCGACCGAAGCCGGGATGGTCCAGGAAAAGGATCCGGAATTGGGCACCCGATCGGCGATGACCGATTCCCGGGCGCCGCCCTGGAAGAGCAGAATCTTGACCTCGTCGTCCATGGCCCCCGATCGGGCCCACGTCACGGCGTGCGTCTCTCCGATTCGCCAGGTATCTCCCGACCTGGGCGAAGTGACGGTGATGGTCTGACCGAAGGCCGCCCCCGATAAAAGCACGACCAGCGCAAAGAAGCCGATTTTCTTCATCATCCGGGTCTCCTTCCCTTTGCTTCCTCTTTTTATATGCCCACCGAAGGCCCGAAGTCAATGCCGATGGGAGTTTGTGCGCCTCATGCGCCGGGCTTTCCCGCCGGGCTGTCGAACCCCCGTCCTTGACGTCCGGCGACGCGTCGGACTATCATCGGTCCGCTCGATCCGAAGCCGGAGGTGACGCCATAGACGCGAAGACCGAGGCCGGAGCGCCGGCCGGGCGCCGGCCGCGCATCTGGGAGATCGACTTCCTGCGCGGCCTATCCATCATCCTGATGGTGGGGTACCACCTTTTATTCGATCTGGGCGAGTTCCGGGGCGTCAAGAGCTTCCTGAGGTTTTCGACCGATCTGTCGGGCGCCGCCTGGACAGCGGCCCAGGCATTCTTCGCCGGGATATTCGTCATCCTATCCGGCGTCAGCAGTACGCTGAGTCGAAGCAATCTCCGCCGGGGCGTGAAGCTCCTCGTCGTGGCCGCTGCCGTCACCGCCATTACCTGGTTCTTCGAGCCCTCGGCGGCCGTTCTTTTCGGGATCCTCCATTGCCTGGCGGTCTCGATCCTTCTCTACGGCGCGCTTTTCGAGAGGAAAGGCCCCGTGGCCTGCGTCGTATGGGGCGCCGTCGTCATGGGGCTCGCCGTTTTCCTCCCTATGCTGAGAACAGCGATGGCCGTCGACTTCGATTGGCTTCTGCCGTTCGGCATCTACGGCCCGACGTTCGCTTCCTACGATTATTTTCCGCTCATCCCCTGGTTCGGGATCTTCCTCGCGGGAGCCGCTCTCGGCAAGTCCGTCTATGCCCCGCGAAAAAGCCTGTTTCCGCGGCCCCCGGGGGAGACGTTCATCAACTTCGCCGGCCGCCATTCCCTGCTGATCTACGTCGTTCATCAGCCCGTGATCATGGGCATCCTCTACCTGTTGGGCTGAGAAGGCCGGGCCCGGGCCCGCCGCCCGGCGGTGAACTTATTCCTCTATGCGGACGGTCGTTTCTTTGACGACGGACCGGCCTGCAATAACGTCGGTGATCGTGACCCGGAGAATGTATTCGCCTGGCCGGAAATTCTTCAGCCGGAGCGAATTCGTGACGGCGCATTCCGTCTCGGCGGCCGGGGCCGGCTCGAACGCCGGAAGGCTCAGGAGGGCCTTCGGCCCCTGGAGGAAGACGAAATCCGCCCGGAGGGAATTCCGGCCGCTCGTCCCGTCCAGGGTCAGGCCATAAACCTCGAGTGAGACCTCCATCTCCTCGCCGTTTCGGAACGTCCGTCGGGCGACCGGCGAGAGAAGCTCGTCTTGTCCCCCGGGCGCCTCGAGGACGGGGCCGGCCTCCCCGGCCTTCCGTGCTCCCGAAGAAAGGACGATGTCGCTGGTCCCGAGCTTCCCGGTGCCGAGATCGGGCGCGTCGAACGGCTGATGCCGCGTCCCCGTTTTCCCGCTGAGGTTGTCCCAGACGACGACATGGATGCCGTAGGAGCCGGGCTCCAGCTCCACCGAGGTCCGGAAACGGATCCTTCCGCTCTCCGGCGCCTCCTTCCGGGCGGGCTCGGGACGGAGCCTCAGGGTCTTGCTCCGTTGAGCGACGACTTGGCCCAGGTGATCGCTGACATGGACGATGATCTCGAGGGAGACCTCGCCTTTCGCGTCGATCGCACCGTCCGGAAGTGTCGCGGCCGGGACCTCGATGACGAGGGGGATATGCGTCCGCGTCCCTGTCCCCCGGAAGGCATAGAGACGGACGTCGAACGGAATGAGGTCGTATGTGACCTGGGTGGTGATGACCGTCTTGATCTTGTCCAGCTTCTCGAAGGGATTCCTTTGGGCCTCGGCCAGGATCTCCATGGAATCGAAGACGAAGGTCATGTCGCGGAGGTCCCCGGATTTCCCCCTTTTCGAGGTCTCGAAGTTCGTGTCGAGGACGAAACGGCCGCTCCCGTATCTGTCGATGAAGACGAATTCCACGTTGTAGGGCAGCTTGGGATTGGGCAGGCCCCAGTACTGCCAGGTCTCCGTGTCATAACGGCTGTTCCCGGTCGCGCCCGCCATGTTGAAGTCCCTCTGGATCTCGTGCGGCGGGCCGAGGAGGATGAAGATCCGTCCCCGGTCCGTCCGCCAGCCGGCGATGCCCGAATTCCCGAAGAACTGATTGGCCAGGGCGATCCTCAGGTAGTATTGGCGCTGGAACTCGTTCACCGGAGTCGCGGGATCCGGGTCCCTCTTTCTCCAGAAGGTCTCGATGAAATGTCCCCGCTCGGCTTCGTTCGGCAGACCAAGAAAGACCCCCCGTTCGGCCGGGGTGATGATGTAGGGAACGACCTCCTCCAGCCACTGCTTGGAGGCATCGCTCACAGGCTCCCGGGGCGCCTGGGCCTCCTGGGCGGGAGCGGCCAGCGAAAGAAAGAGGGCCGGGAGGAAAGCCGTCCATCCCGCCAGCCGGACGTGACGCGTTCCCGGGTTTCGGAACATGATCAAAGCTCCGGATACAGCAGAGCGTTGAGCAGGAACTTGTAGGTCCCGTGCGATTGGGCCCTGTGCTGGGCGCGGATGCCGATGAGAACGATCCGGCCTTTCTTCCATTGGCAATCGACGACGGCGGCCTTGCCGGCGATGGCGTCCTCTCCCCGGATCCATCCGCTGAGAAGGAGATCCTCCTTCGCGAAGCTCGCGACGACCTTCCGGTCCCAACCCGCGGGCGGGACCCATGTCTCGAACGCCGAGCCCTTGGCGAAGACCGCCGGGACCTTCCCGGCGAAGCCGTAGCCGAGGGGCGTCGCGCCGTCCACGTCGAGCTCAAGGATGGATGTCGGGCAGAAGAAGTCCGTTTTCCCGCCCGCTTGGAGGACGTCGCGCGCCGGCGGCCCGAAATCCTCGAGGACGAGGCGGCAGGCCCGGTTGAGGGCCACCAGCCGTCCTCCCCCCGCGACGAACGCCTTCAGGGCCTCCACTCCTTCGGCCCCGATGCCGCCCTCGTATTCCGGAGGAAGGGCCAGCGGGAAATGGGCCAGTCCGTCGCCGTCGCCGGCCTTTCCGGTCCGAATGATGTCCGCGTCTTCGTCGGCGAAGATGATGACGTCGGCGATGGACCGGAGGTCCGCCTTCCGGGCTTTCGTACCCCGGAGATCGTCGTTGCGAAGCGTCGTATAGGGAATGCCGAGGTCGTCGAGCACGTAGCGGGTCCACCCTTCGTCCCTGTTCTGCTGCCACGACCGGTACAGGGCGACCCGGGGGCGGGTGACCGGAGCCTTGGGGAGGCCGCCGATATCGTTCAAGCCCGTCGCCGAGAGGCCGTACTTTTTCAGAAGCCCGGGCAGGGCTTCAAGGACGGTCGGGGATATTTTGACCAGGAAGCTGCCCGCGGGAAGGGTCCCGCCGTCGACAGGCGCATCGGTTTGGGTCCTCCAGATCTCCGCGTCCTCCCCGAGAAGGGCGAAGGCGACGGCATAGGACGCGTTCGGCCGGGAGTCGAGGGCGATATAAGGACGGTCCGCGGGGAAGCCGTCCGTTTCGGGCGCCGGCGTCTCATCTATCTTCCGCAGGGGGACCTCGAACGGCGTCTCGATCCTGTCGCAGGCCACGCCCATCTGGAGGGGAAGGGTCCATCCGGCGTTGTCGTAGGGCGGGACAGGCGGTCCGCCCGGGTATTGGCGCAGGTCCGGATATTTCTGCCTTTCCAGAAGGGCCCAGGCATAGGCCTTGTTGGGCTGGGCCATGGGGACGACGAAGGACCCGGCGGGGTAGGCCCGGCCGCCGGCGGCGAAGTCCGCCTCCGCCCGATGGACCTCGACCGCGCCGTCGAGGAGGATGCCGATCATCCGGCGCGCCGTCGGAAGGTCGGGCTGGCGGGCGGGAACGACGAACGCGAACGGCTGGCCCTCCGCGCGGGTTTCGACGCTCGCCTTCGACATCCGGTAGGAATCCAGCAGGAGGTCCTCCCGGTGCAAAAAGGCCGTCCGGATGAGGCTGAAGGTCGCGGCCAGCTCATAGTCCACGATATCGCGGAGACGCCAAGCTCCGCCCGTCCAGGGATCGGGAAGGGCCATACTCTTTCCGGCGTAGGCAGGATCGATCTCGCCCGGCCCGATGTCAATGGGGCTGGCGACCCGGATCTCCGCCGTTTCGCTGAGGAGGCCGATCGTGTTGTGAAGCCAGGCCGTATCGTGGCAGCCGCCGATCCACCAGCCCGTGAAGCGCTTCTGCTGGAGGACCCCTTTGAGCCCCGCTTCCTGCAGGCCGCGGGCCATGGCCGAGCCGAAGAATCCGACGCTTCTCCAGACGAGGGGATCGATGTTGGGCAGGGGAGGGTCCATGAAGGGCGGGACGAAGAGCCGCGCGCCCATCGGCTCCATCTGGTGCTCGTCGATCATGATCTGGGGAAGCCAATCGTGATAGAGGACCCGGGTGAGGGCGCGCGTCTCCGGGAGGTTGAGCATGAACCAGTCGCGGTTGTTGTCGTGCCCCGCGTAAAGGTGGGTGAGCCAGGGCATGAAGCCCCCTTCATACGGCGTCCCGACGTACTTGCGGTACCACTCGACGATCATCTGGACGCCGTCGGGATTGGACATGGGAACGAGAAGGACGACGACGTCCTCGAGCGTCCGGCCGGCGTCCCAGGGCGTCCGCCCGGTGACCAGGTCATAGGCGAGCTCCATGGACATCTGCGAGGCGGCGATCTCGTCGGCGTGGAGGCTGCCCGCGACGAGGAGGAGGACCTTGCCGTCGCGGGCGATCGCCCGGGCGTCTTCGGAGGAAAGCCCCCGCGCTTCTTTCAGCTTTTTCGCGCCCCCCCGGATCGCGCCGATCCCGGCCAGGTTCTTCTCGGAGGAGATGATCGCCATGACCAGCGGCCTCTTCCCGACGGATTCCCCGATCGTGACCAGCTCGAGCGCCGGCGACTCGCGGTCGAGGAGCCGGAAGTATTCGAGGACCTGGCCGGCGTCGGCCAGCTTCCTGTCGGCGCCGACCCGGTGGCCGAGGAACGCCTCGGGCGGCGTCTGGGCGGCGGCGAGGACCGGGAGGAAGAGGAGGAGGCCGATCATCCTTCGGAAAGGACCGTTCGACATGAGGAACTCCTTGCGGGAGACTCGACGAAGCCTTATCATAGCATCGTCCGGGCGGGGCGTCAATGAATTCCGGACGAGCCAAAGAGGCCCGCCGCGCCCGTCCCGGATGCATCTTATATGATTTATAATAAATACATTACATCGGAAATAGCCCCTGCGCTCCCCCCGGGCACAATTCGCTTGACAATACGCGATATGGCTTATAGGCTATAGCCGTTGGAGCGTCGGATGAAAGGATCGGTGATGGACAGCAAAACGCAAAGGGAATTCCGTTTTCTCAAGGTCTACGCCCTCGTCTCGTCCGTCCTGCTCGCGGGCCTGCTCTTTGTGGCCGCCCAAAAAGCGGGGACGAAGGTCAAGTTCGAGGAGATCGACGTCGAGCGGATCAACATCGTCGAAAAGGACGGAACGCTGAGGCTGGCCATCGCCAACCTCGACCGGTCTCCGGGCGTCGTCATCGGCGGCCGCACCTTTAAGTCCCGGGAAGGCCAGAGGCCGGGCATGATCTTCTTCAACGACAAGGGGGACGAATGCGGCGGCATGACCTGGCAGGGCCAGGACAAGGACGGCCAGATCTCCGCCAACGGCGGCCTGATGTTCGACCAGTTCAACTCGGACCAGACGGTCGGGATCACCTATTCGCAGAGGAACGGCGAGCGGACCTCGGGCCTGATGGTCTGGGAGCGCCCGCTGATGACGCCGGAGGATACGAAGTTCCTCCAGAAGCTCGGCGACCTCGAGCTGATGGCCGACGGGCCCGAGAGGACCGCCGCCCTGAAGACGTGGCGCGAGGAAGCTATGAAGAGAGGGATCGGCGGCGCCCTCCGGGTGTTCGTTGGACGGGGGCGGGACAACGAGGCCGTGGTGAGGCTTCACGACTCGAAAAGCAAACCGCGCATCCTGCTGTCCGTGGACAAGACGGACACCCCCTCGCTCCAATTCCTGGATGAGAACGGCAAGGTCATCCAGAGGATCCCGGCGGAAGGGACGAAGTGATCGTCGGTTCAAAGGAGGAGTCATGAAAAGGAAAGAATTTATCGCCTGGAACGCAGCGTTGCTGGGCAGCCTGGCCCTGCCCTTCAAGGGGCGGGCGGCAGGCCCGATGGAGGCCATCGGCGCCGCCGCGGAAGCCGGCGACGAGGACGCTCTTTGGGAGACCGTCCGGGGACAGTTCATTATCGACCCCGCCTGGACCTACCTGAATTTCGCGGGTCTCGGGGCCTGCCCGCTTCCGGTCCTCAACAGCCTGGTCGAATGGAACCAGGCCGAGGAGCGCCTGCCCAACGTCGACCACGAGAGGCCCGACTGGAACAAGGCCAAGGCCAAGCTGGCCCATCTCCTGGGCAAGACCTGCCGTACGGAGGACCTGGCGTTCGTCGGCTGCGCGACCGAGGGCCTCGGCATCATCGTCAACGGCCTGACCCTCAAGGCCGGTGACGAGGTCATCACCTCGACCCACGAGCATGTGGCCGTCAACGCCTCCCTGATCAACCGGAAGCAGAAGGACGGGATCGTCATCCGGACCTTCGAGCCGGACCTCGAGAGAGGCCTGGGGAACGTCGATCGCATCGCCAAGCTCATCAACGGGCGGACGAAGCTCATCCTCATCAGCCACGTAACCTGCACGACGGGTCAGCGCTTCCCCGAGAAGGAGATCGCCGCCCTGGCCCGCGAACGCGGCGTCCTCTTCGCCCTCGACGGCGCCCAGGCCGCGGTCAACGTTCCGTTCGACGTCGTCGATTGCGGCGTCGATTTCTATACGGCCAGCACGCACAAGTGGTGCATGGCGCCCAAGCGAACGGGCTTCCTCTACATCCGGCAGGGATTGCTCGAGGTCCTGAGGCCCCAGACCGTGGGCATGTCGACCAACAAGCGGACCGACATCTGGACGCAGGAGATGGAATTCCAGCCCAACCCCGAACGGTATGAATTCGGGACCGAGAACGACGCCCTCTTCCACGCCTTGGGCACGGCCTGCGATTTCGTTCAGGCCATCGGGCCCGAGCGCGTCTCGGCCCGCGGCCGGGCCCTGGCCGAGCGTTTCCACGAGGGGCTGAAGGACATCCCGGGCATCGAAAGGCTCTCTCCGGCGGAGGAAGCCTACCGGTCCTGCATCATCACCTTCCGGATGAAGAACCACCCCTACGAAGAGGTGTACGACTATCTCCGCAAGGAGAAGATCCTGGCCCGAAGGGTCCAGGAGGGAAAGCTCTGGGGCGTGCGCGTCTCGTTCTTCCTCAACAACAGGATGGAGGATGTGACGAAGACCCTGGAGCTGGTCGACAAGCTGGCCCGGACCTGAGGGCCCGGGCCTCTCGCGGACGAGGAGGGGAGACGATGTCGGCACGGAAGAAGGAACGGTCGTCCTGGGGACGGGCCGGACTGGCCGCAGCAGCCGTCCTGATTGTCTTCGGGCCGCTTATGGCCGGCCCGGCGCAGGAGGCTGCGGGAACGGGCCAGCCGCAAGACGAGGAGTTCGCGAAGCTCGTCCGCGAGTGGACGACCCGGCCCGAGTTCCTCAGCCCGCTCGTCGACCATCTTCCCAAGGCGGCGGGCATTCCCTCGCCGAAGGACGTCCTCGGCCACCACGTCGGCCAGCCGAAGACGCTGACCTATTATGCCGATCTTCTCAAGTACTATCGGGCCCTGGACGCCGCCTCTCCCCGGGTGAAGGTCCTGACCGTCGGCCGGAGCGACGAGGGGCGCGAGTGCGTCGTCGTCTTCGTCGGCTCGGAAGAGTCCATCGCCGGCCTCGAACGCTATCGCGGCTATCTGGGCCGGCTCGCCGATCCTCGCGGCATCTCGGACGCGGACGCGCGGGACGTCATGGCCAAAGCCAAGCCGCTTTACCACTTCATCGGCGGGCTCCACTGCAACGAGCCCGGCCCCTCCGAGATGCTGATGGAGCTGGCCTATCGCCTGGCCGTCGAGGAGTCGCCGCTCGTCGCGGCGATCCGGGATAAGGTCATCGTATCCATCACGCCGGCGGCCGACCCGGACGGGCGCGACCGCTTCGTGGACTGGCATTATGCCTACAAGATCGACGAGACGAGCGAGGACCTGTCGTACGGAGACCCGCCGTACTGGGGGAAGTACGTCCGTCACGACAATAACCGCGACATCAATTTTTCCCAGCTGACCACGAGGCTGATCCTCGACTGGTACCTCGATTGGCATCCCCCCATCGTTCACGACCTGCACGAATCCGTGGCCTTCCTCTACACCATGAGCGGCCAGGCGCCGCAGGACCCCCATCTCGATCCCATCCATTACGGCGAGATGCCCTGGTTCGCGAATTTCGAGATGGCCCAGATGACGAAGTACGGAATGCCCGGCGTCTGGACCCACGCCTACGCCGACATGTGGTACCCGGGCTACCTGATGCGACTCGCGTCGAACCACAACAGCATGATGCGGATGTACGAAACGTTCAGCAGTTTCGGGGCCAACACGATGAAGATGAAGGTCGTCGAGGGCTGGGGAGGCGCTTCGAGGACCTCCCGCGAATGGTACCGCCCCCTCCCGGCCTATAAAGAGGTGGTCTGGTCCCTGCGCAACAACACCAACTATATGGAGACCGCGGCGCTGACGGCGCTCCAGCTCACGGCGGCGTTCCCCGAGGTCGTGCTCGACAATTTCTATCGCAAGAGCCGGAACGCCGTCGAGGCGGGAAAGCGCCTGGCGCCCTTCGCCTACGTCGTTCCGGCGGGCCAGCGCGATCCGACCCGGGTGGCCTTCCTCGTCAACAACCTGCGGATCCAGGGGATCGAGGTGGGGCGGGCCGAGTCCGACGTGAAGCTCGCCGATGGCACATTCGCCGCCGGTTCCTATTTGGTGAAGCTCGACCAGCCGTACGGGCCGCTGGCCCGCATCCTTCTCGGGAAGCAGGAGTTCCCGGACGACCCCGGCCTGCGCACCTACGACGACACCGGCTGGACGATGGGCCTGGCCGCGCATGTCGACGTCCGGGAGACCGCCGACCGGACCGTCCTGGACGCGCCCGTGACGCCCGTCGACCGCCTCCGGCCGCAGGGCCGCGTCACCGGCCCCGGCGGGGGCGCGATCGCGATCGCCCATTTCGGCTCGGCCCGGATGATCACGCTCCGCTATCGCCTCAAAGGCCTGAAGGTGACGGCCGCCGAGCGCTCCTTCGCGGCGGGCGGCACCGAATTCCCGGCCGGCTCCTACATCGTTGACGTCGAAGGCGACGCCAGGGCTGCGTCGCGGGTCAAGGCCGCGGTCGAAGACCTGGGGCTCGAGGCCGCGTCGCTGCCGGGCCCGCCCGGAGTCCCGGCGCACGAAGTCGATCTTCCCCGTCTCGCGGTTTACAGCATCTGGGGCAACACGAAGGAAGTCGGGTGGGTCCGCTTCGCTTTCGATACGTACGAAGTCGCCTACGATCTCATCTTCAAGGAGCAGGCGAAGGCCGGGGGTCTCCGGGCCCGGTACGACGTGATCATCATCCCGAGCCAGGAGCGGAACGCCAAGGGACTGGTCTACGACCTCGACCCGGTGGACAAACCGCTCGCCTATAAGAAGTCCGAGCGGTTCCCGAGCCTGGGCCTGTACGGAGAGTCGGACGACATCACGGGCGGCATGGGCCTGGAGGGCGCTCTGGAATTCAAGAGGTTCGTCGATGCCGGCGGAGTGCTCATCACGCTCGGGACGGCGAGCTTTTTCCCCGCCGAGTTCGGCCTCGCCCGGAACGTGGACGCCGGCCGGCCGTCGTCCGGGTTCTATGCCCCGGGCCCTCTCGTCGAAGCGGAGATCACACGCCCGTCGGATCCCCTCTTCTACGGGTACGCCCGGACGACGGTGCCCGTGCGCTTCGCCGAAGGGCCCGTCCTGCGGATCCGGGGGACCGACGCGGACCGCGACCGTCAGGTGCTGATGCGGTACCGGGGCGGGAAGGATTCCGTCCTGAGCGGCCTGGCGCGCGGGGCGGACGACCTGCGGGGCCGGCCCGCGATCATCGAAACGACCGCGGGGAAGGGGCGGATCGTGATGTTCGCCACGAATCCCTGCTTCCGGTTCCAGAACCTCGGCGAATTCAACATGCTCTTCAACGCGATCCTGCACCACAACGACACGAAAAGGAGCGGCCCATGAGCCTGTTCCCACCCCGCGCCTCGAAGGCCGCATTCTGCGCGGCGGCCGTCGCGATCCTGCTCCTGGCCCCGGCCCGGAGCTTCGGACAGATGACCATCCTCCGCGGCATCGTCCAGGACGAATCGAAGAAGCCTCTGCCGAAGGTCAAGATCGTTCTCCTCGATCCGGAAACGGGGACCGGGTTCGAGACGAGCACCAATAAGAAGGGCGAATTCATGCAGGTCGGGATCCCGGCGTCGGCCTATCGGGCGACGTTCGAGCTGGCCGGATATATCACCCACGAGACCGTGATCGTCGCCAAGCTGGGGGTGGAGGAGAGGGCCGTTGTCGTCCTGAAGAAGGTCCCGCTCCGCATCGACCAGGACCCGGATTTCGTGAGCGGCATCGAACGCTTCCAGGAGGGGCGGTTCGAGGAGGCGGTCGATCTCTTCCTGAAGGTCCGCCAACGGTTCCCCGAGAGCGTCGAGACCTTCTACAATCTCGGGGTCGCCTATCTCCGCCTGGGCCGGACGGACAGCGCCGTCGAAGCTCTCGAGAGGGCGGTCCAATTGAAGCCGGACGCGGCCGAGCCCTATCTGGCCCTCGGAGAGAGCTACGTCGTCCTGGGCCGGACCGGGGAAGCGGAAGAGGCGTTCGTCAGGGCCGTGGCCCTCGACCCCGGCAATCCGGGCACGCTCCTCGACCTCGGCATCCTTTATTATAAGGGCGACAAGATCGACGAGGCCCTCGGATGCTTCGAGAAGGCGATCCAGCTGGACCCGAAGCTCGCCGCGGCCCGTTATCAGGCGGGGCTCGCGAGCGTCAGGAAGGGGGACCTCCCGAAGGCCGTCGCGTATTTTGAGGCCTTTCTCGAGCTCGCCCCGGACCGCCCCGAAGCCGGCCAGGTCCGGGCGATGATCGACGAGCTGAAAAAGAAGGACTAAGGAGGAGAGATGGAAGGAAAGCTCATCAAAGAAGTCCGTTTCCTCAAGATCTACGCGCTCGTTTCGTCCGTCCTGTTGATCGGACTGGTCTTCATCGGGGCCCGGCAGGCGACCGAGAAATCCAAGTTCGGCGAGATCGACGTCGAGCGGATCAACATCATCGAGCCCGACGGGTCGCTCCGCATGGTCATCTCCGACCGGACCCGTTTCCCCGGCCTCATCCTCCGGGGGAAAGAGTATCCGCATGACCGGCAGACGGCCGGGGCGCTGTTCTTCAACGACGAAGGGACCGAGAACGGCGGTCTCATCTTCGGCGGCAAGAAAGAGAAGGACGGGAAGACCTCGAGCTACGGCCATCTCAGCTTCGACGCCTACGAGCAGGACCAGGTCTTCACCATCGACGCGGGACACGAAGGCGGGAAGAAGCGGTCGGGGATGGCCATCATCGACCGGCCCGACTACCCCATCCTCGAGGCCATCGAGCTCATGGAACGCTTGAAGGGGCTTTCCGAGGACCGGAAAAAGGCGGAGATCGAGAAGTTCGAAGCCGGCCATCCGCGCCCCCAGCGCCGCCTCTATCTCGGGCGCGTCGAGGACGATTCGGTCGGGATCCGGCTCCTCGACCCCCAGGGCCGCGAGCGCATCCTGATCCAGGTCGCCGGCGACGGCTCTCCGGTGATCAAGTTCCTGGATGCCGAGGGCAAGATCGTCAGCGAGCTCCCGGCGAAATAGGGGATTCCTATCCTTGACCCCGCGGGACCGGGGTGTGATATGATTCCGGCGGTGATTCGGGGAGAGACGGAGGAGAGGGGAGGATCATGATCAAGGGAAAGAAGCTGGAAACGCCCGCCACGTTCAGCGAGATCGTCTTCAGGCACCTCAAGAAGGCCATCATCGAGGGCGATCTGAAACCCGGCCAAAGGGTCCAGGAAAAGGAGATCGCCAAGCTCTTCAACGTGAGCACGACGCCCACGCGGGAAGCCTTTCAGAGGCTCGCCGCCGAGGAGTACCTGACCATCAACGCCCGGAAGGAGGTCAGCGTCGCCTCCCTCAGCGTCCAGAGGATCAAGGAGGTCTTCGAGGTCGTCCGGACCCTCGATCTCCTGGCCACGACGAAGGCCATGAACAACCTCGGGGACGGCGTCGTCGAGGAGCTGAAGAAGATGAACCAGGACCTGGAACGGATCTTCGAGCAGAAGAACATCACGGCCTACATCCGTCAGAACCTGAAGGTCCACTATCGCATCTGGAAAGAATGCGGGAACCAGTTCCTGTTCAAGTCCCTGGCCGATCTGGGCGACAAGTTCTTCTTCTACAGCAACCAGATCTTCGCCAAGATCGAGGATCCCGAGATCTTCCGGAAATCCATCAAGGAACACGTCGACCTCGTCAAGGCCATCGAGAAAAAGGACAGCGCGAGCATCGAACGGATCGTCCTCTCCCACTGGGGCGGCGTCGGCTATCTCTGAGTCCCGGCAGGGACCCGAGCCATGAAGAAAAGCGAGAAAAAGGGCTTGACTTTTTTAACGGCTATAGTATACAGCCTATAGTATAGGGAATCCTGACTGTGGATATCAAACGATCAAGGAGGAACATGTGAGAAACGGGTCAAAGAGCAGCGCCCTGGCGCTCTTCGCGGCCTGCCTGATGACGGTCCTGCTTGTCGGCGGGAACGCATCGGCCCAGGCCACGTTGGGCACCCTGGAAGGGGTCACGACGGACGACCAGGGGGTCGGACTTCCGGGCGTGACACTGACCATGACGAACAAGGAGACCGGCTATTCCTATAGCGCCGTCTCCCGTTCGGACGGTCGGTACGTCATTGCCGGCATCCAGCCGGGGATCTATGACATCGAGGTCGCCCTGTCCGGGTTCGAGACGCAGAAGCGGATGGGCATGACCTTCAATGTCGGGGGCATCCTGAAGATCGATTTCGCCCTCAAGGCCTCGACCCTCGCCGAGGAGGTCACGGTCACGGCCGAATCCCCGATGGTCGAGGTCACCAAGTCCGAGGTGAGCAAGGTCATCGACCGTTCGAAGATCGAGAACCTGCCCCTCCTCGACAGGAGCTTCAGCGGCCTGGCCATGATGAAGGCGGGCGTTGTCGGGGACCAGTCCAACGCCCAGCCGAGCGGCAGCGAGGAGGTCACGGTCGACGGCGTCTCCAACGAGCGGGTGGCCCGGAACGACCAGAAGACGACCATCCCGGCCGACGCCATCCAGGAGTTCCGCGTCCTGACCAACCAGTATCAGGCCGAGTTCGGGAACTCGAGCGGCATGATCTGGACGGTCCAGACGCGCTCCGGGACCAACGATCTCCGGGGAAGGCTCTCGTACTTCATGAAGGACGAGACCTTCGACGACGTCAATTATTTCGTCAACCACGACGGCTACAAGGGCACGAAGCTCTCCAAGGACCAGTACGACAAGCCCCCCTACAAATACAATCTCTTCGGGGCGGTCCTGGGCGGGCCCATCAAGAAGGACAAGGCCCACTTCTTCCTGACCTTCGAGGCCCTGCGCCAGCAGAGCTATGAGCAGATCGTCTCTCCGCTGGTGGCCCGGGAAGAGATCAATGTCGATACGAAGCCCACTCAGGTGATGGCCAAGTTCAACTATCAGCTCAACAAGAAACACCTGTTCTCTCTCCGCTATAATCTGGACAAACAGAAGGACCTCAACAACGGGATCGGAGGACTGGCGACGAGAGAGCGCGGCTATGACTATATCGATACCAAACACGAGGTCCAGGGGAGCTGGATGTTCTATCCGTCCGGCAACTCGATGAACGAATTCCGGATGATGTACAGCACCCAGGACGGCGAGGACGTCGTCCATTTCCCGGGCACCTACACCATCGACCGTCCCTCGGGCCTTTTCGGCAAGAACGCCTCCTTCCCCCAGGGGGGCGGCGAGTTCCGATGGCAGTTCGTCGACAATTTCAGCCTCTTCCTGAACAAGCACAGCCTGAAGTTCGGGCTCGATTTCTCGACGATCCACGAAGACATCTTCGCCTATCTCTACGATCCCGGCTATTTCATCTTCACCACGGACGCCCCGTTCGACGCTTCCGACTTCGGCACCTACCCCCTGATGTTCATCTACAACATCGGCAAGCCCGATGTCGCGATCGGCTATAAGGAAGCGGCGGTCTTTGCCCAGGATACCTGGAGGATCACTTCGAGGCTGACCTTCAACGTCGGACTCCGTTGGAACTACTACGACTGCGACTTCATGGAGATCAATCACGCCGACCTCCATAACCTCAATCCACGTTTCGGCTTCAGCTACGATCCCGTCGGGGACGGAAAGACCTCCATCCGCGGCGGCGTCGGCACGTTCACGCAGAATCCCCAGCTGAACATCGGCCTGTTCGGCGCCCTGTATGCCCAGGTGCAGATCCGAACGATGATCTACCCGAATTACCCCGATCCGTTCCAGCCGAACCCGTTCTTCCCGACCATCCCGGGGGAGATCCCGCTCGACACGTACCGAACGGCGGAAGATCTGGCCCCTCCGACGACGACCCAGGTGACCCTGGGGGTCGAGAGGGAAGTCCTCAAGGACCTTTCCGTCGGCATGGACCTCGTCTATGCCAAGGGTTCCCACTTCACGCGGCTGGAAAACTATAATCCGATCATCCCCGGCACGGGCTATGTTCACCTGGACCCGACCAAGGGCAATGATATGGTCTTCGCGGACCGCGGACGGAGCCAGTACAAAGCGATGTACCTGACGGCAACCAAGCGGTATTCCAACGGCTGGTCCCTGGACGTCGCCTACACGCTGTCTCAATCGAAGGCCGACGTCGAGAGCGAGCAGACGGATGCCTGGAGCTACGGCGCGGACGCCTGGGAGAGACAGTTCGGCCTGACGAACAACAATGCCACCCATCGGCTCACCGTTTCCGCGATCGTCGACCTGCCCTGGGGCTTCCAGATGGCCGGCCTCTTCAACTTCAATTCCGCCACTCCCTGGAACGCCGTTTATGCCAGCGATGTCAACCAGGACAGCTTGAGCGGCGATTATGTGGATCAATTCCGCAATTCGCGCCGCGGCTTCGCCTACAACAACCTCAACCTCCGGCTTTCCAAGTACATCTCCATCGGCCGCTTCCGCTTCCAGGTCCTGGCCGAGGCCTACAACGTCTTCAACAAGGCGAATTTCGGCGGCATCTATCCTTATTTCGGCACGGAGATGTTCGGGACCCCGCTCGCGGCCTACGACCCGCGGCAGATCCAGCTCGGGGCCCGGATCGATTTCTGAGAAACGACATCTGAACGACGATAAAATCCGACACCGAGGAGCACGACATGAAAAGGTTCAAGAAGATGCGACGGGCGGCGATCGCGGCCTCGGTCCTCGTCGCCTTGACCGTGGGGGCCTTATCCGCCGAGGCCCCCCGGTTCGAGGTCCAGTACACCCCGGCGGCCAGCGCCGGGCCGGTCACGGGACGCCTGGTCCTGATCATAACGAAGGCGGCCCAGCCCGAGCCGCGGCTGACCTTCTCCATGCGGGGACCCGAGATGATCGGCGTCGACGTCGACAAGCTCGGGCCGGGCCAGACGGTCGTCGTCGACGGAACGGCGCCGGCCTATCCCCTCAAGCTCTCGGAGATCCCGCCGGGGGACTATTTCGTCCAGGCGGTCATCAACGTCTATCATGAGGTGCACCGGGCGGACGGCAAGACCATCTGGGTGCACATGAACGACGGAACGATCGAGTTCTTCACGACCGCCGCCGGGAACCTCTGCAGCGAAGTCCAGCCCGTGCGCATCGGGGAGGGCGGGACCGTCAAGATCGCGGTCACCCGCGTCCTGCCGGCGGACCCGAGGCCCCAGGACACGGAATGGCTCAAATACGTGACGGTGCAAAGCAAGAAGCTCACGGAATTCTGGGGACGCCCCATCTACATTCATGCCACCGTCCTGCTGCCCAAAGGCTACGCGGAGCATCCGGACGTCTTCTATCCGAGCGTCTATACGCTCGGCCATGGGGACGCGCCGTTCGGGTTCCGGACCGACGCGCCGAAAGTGCAGGGCGATCCGTCGGCGATCAACCCCGTGACGGGGCTCAAGAACGGCTACGAAACCTATAAAGAATGGATCGGGGAGGGCTACCCGCGCCTCATCGCGATCACCCTGCAGCAGCAGACGCCTTACTTCGCCGATTCCTATTCGGTGAATTCGGCCAACAACGGCCCTTACGGCGATGCCGTCGTCGAAGAGGTCATCCCCTATCTCGAGGAACATTTCCGCATCATCCGGAAGCCGTACGCCCGCCACGTCGAGGGGGCGTCGACCAGCGGCTGGCAGACCCTGGCCCTCCAGCTTCAGCATCCGGACTTTTTCGGGGGGGCGTGGGTCCTCCAGCCCGACCCCATCGATTTCCGGTGCTATGGGACGACCAATGTCTATGAAGACGAGAACGCTTTCTCCTTCCCTCTGGGGGCGTTCCTCAAGATCGAGCGGCCCTTCCAGAGATGGACCACGGGACAACCCATACTCACCCTGAGACAGCTGAGCCTCTTCGAGGCCGTTCTCGGCTCGCGCGGCCGGTCGTTCGGCCAGCTGGGAGCCTGGGAAGCGGTCTATGGCCCGGCGGGCCCGGACGGCTACCCGGTCCAGCTCTGGGACTATCACACGGGACAGATCAACCGGGACGTCGCGAACTACATGCGCGACAACGGCTATGACCTGCGGGCGTACGCCGAGAAGAACTGGGCAACCCTGGGCCCCAAGCTTCAGGGCAAGCTTCATTTCTTCTGCGGGGACATGGACGATTTCTGGCTCAACCTCGCGGTCTATAAGTTCGAGGACTTCCTGAAGTCCACGACGAACCCGCGCTCCGACGCGGATTTCACCTACGGCCGGCCCATGAAGGGCCATTCCTGGCACGCCTGGACCTGGGCGGATTTCGTCCGGCTGGTCGGGGCCGAAGTCAAGACGAACGCCCCTGAGGGGGAGAAGAGCGGTTCCTGGAATTATTGAGGCGCCCCGAGACCCGGAGGCCGTCGCCGCTTCCGTCGAACATCGCCCTCGGCCGTGAGCCGTATCCCGAGCCCGGCCGCTCGGACCCCGCGGAAAGGAGCCTGTGACATGAAAAGAGGAAGCCGCCTCGCGACCCTTCTCGCGCTGTCCGCTCTAATCATCCCGGTCCCCACGGCCGCTGAAGAGCCCGCGGGGCTCATCGCCCTCAAGGGGGCGACGGTCCACACCGCCGTCGGTCCTCCCATCCCCGGCGGCGTCATCCTCATTCGGGGCGGCAAGATCGTCGCGGTCGGGAAGGACATCGCCATCCCGGCGGGGGCTCGCGTCATCGACACGGCCGGCAAGGAGATCATCCCCGGTCTCATCGACGAGCACAGCCACATCGGCGTCTATTATCGCGGGGCCAACGAATTCCCCCAGCCCATCGGCCCCGAACACCTGGCCATCGACAACCTGACCCTGGTCCACCCGGAATGGCGGGAGGCCCTCAAGGGCGGGGTCACGACCGTCATCACCGGCCCCGGGAGCGGGGAGCGCATGGCCGGGCAATCCGTCACCATCAAGACCTTCGAGCGGAGCCCGGCGAGGATCCTGAAAGAGACGCGGGAAGCCAAGATGGCCCTCAACGCGCGAAACCTCTCCCATGTCCCCAGCATCCGGAAGACCTTCCTCAAAGCCAGGGAGTATATGGAAGCTTGGGAGCGCTACGAGGCCGGCGGCAGGACCGGTCCGGCCCCCGAGCGCGATCCGGCCATGGAATCGCTTGTGCCCGTCCTCAAGGGCGAGGAAAAGGTCCGCTGTCATCTCCATTACGCCAGCGATATGATGGCCTTCCTCCGGCTGAAGGACGAGTTCGGGTTCGACCTGACGTTCATCCACACGTCCGAGGCCTACAAGATCGCTCCGGAGATCGCGAAGAGGAACGTCCCCGTCATCGCCCTTCCCCTGTATACGAGGATCGCCGTTTCCGACGATATGCTCTTCGGCGTCCGCGCGCTTTACGACGCCGGGGTGAAGGTCTGCCTGCACACGGACCACCCGGTCATCCACGAGAAGCTCATGAGGAACAACGCCGGGCTGGTCATACGCTACGGGGTGCCGGAGGAGGCGGCCCTGCAGATGGTAACCCTGAACCCGGCCGTGAGCTCCAAGGTGGCCGGCCGAATCGGGAGCCTCGAGCCGGGCAAGGACGCCGACCTCGTTGTCCTCGACGGAACCTGGTTCGAGCCGCGGACCAGGGTCGATATGGTCTTTGTGGACGGCATCCTGGCTTATGACCGGGCCAAGGAAGAGGAACGCGCGAAGGAGGAATCATGAGGACCGAACGCTCCTCGAACGGAAGGGCCCGGTCCATGGCCCCGGTCCTGGGAATCGTCCTTCTCGCGGCGGCCCTCTCCTCGGGAGCGGCCCCTGCCGACGGCGGGAAGACCATCGCCATCACGGGCGGGACCGTGCTGACGATGGCCGGGCCGGCGATCCCGGGCGGGGTTGTCCTCATTCGCGACGGCAAGATCGCCGCGGTCGGAAAGGACATCCCTCTCCCGGCCGGCGCCGAGATCATCGACGCCCGAGGCCGGTTCGTTATGCCCGGCATCATCGACGCCATGACCTACTACGGCCTCCGCCCGCAGGCCCTCAACGATAGGGATAATCCCTTGACCCCCGAGAACCGGGCCTTGCGGGGGTTCTATCCCTTCGGAGAGTTCCTGCGGGGGCCGAGCGGTATCGCCGTGGACCGCGAGATGCTGAGCGGCGGCGTGACGACGGTCTACGTCGCGCCCGGCGACCAGCAGGTCATCGGGGGCCAGGGGGCCGTCGTCAAGACATGGGGGAGGACCTTCGACGGCCTCGTTCTCCGCGAGCCGGCGGCTATCGACATGGCCATCGGCGACCCCGCCTTGTACGAGCGCGGGCAGGGGGCGACGAAATCTCCCATCAACCGGATGGGGATCGCCAGGCTCCTCCGCAAATCACTTTCCGACGCCAGGGAATACGCCCGGAAGCGCCGTGAATACGAAGCCAAGTCCGAGGACGAGAAAGCCAAGGGCCGGCCGCCGGCGCAGGACCCCGGCCTGGAAGCCATGGGCCTGCTCCTCGATCGAAAGATCCCGGCGCGCCTGGAGACGGACTACGTGGACGATATCCGGACCGCCCTGCGCCTCGCCGAGGAGTACGGCTTCGATCTCGTCATCGATAGCGGGCTCGGCGCCTACAAGATCAAGGACGTCCTGGCCGGCCGCAAGATCGCCGTTGTGCTGGGCACGCCCTCGCATCCCTTCGTCCAGGGCGGGGAAGTGAGCATGACCCCAGATCTCTACGAGGAAATGAGCGAATACAACGCCCGGGACCTCATCCGAGCCGGAGTGAAGACGGCCATCGCGAGCTTCGGCTTCAGCTTCGGCCCCTTCGGGCAGGCGACCCAGAGCCGCTGGCTGCTCCTCGAAGCGGCCTACGCGGCCGGCTACGGCGTCTCCGACGATGAGGCGCTTCGCATGGTGACCATAAACGCCGCCGAGATCCTCGGCGTCGACGGCCGGGTCGGGAGCCTTGCGCCGGGGAAGGACGCCGACGTCATCATCCTCGACGGTCCTCCCCTGAGCGTCCGGACCTGGGTCGACGAGGTCTATATCGACGGACAGCGCGTTTATACGCGCCAGGGAGGGGAGCGATGATCGTGCCCGGGTTCGCCGCGTTCGGCCTGTCTCTCTCCTTGGCCCTGGCCGGCTTCGGGGTCCCGGACGAAGCCGCGACAAGGTCTTTCGTCCTCAAGGGAGCTCTCGTCCACACCGGGACCGGGGCGCCCGTCGAGAATGCCGTCATCGTCGTCGCCGGCGGCAGGATCGCGGCCGTTGGACGGGATGTCGTCATTCCGGCCGGCCTCAAGGTGCTGGACGCCACGGGAAAGGTCGTCATCCCGGGCATGATCGACGCCTACAGCCGCATCGGGATGTCGGTGGCCGGGGAAGCTCCCGAGTCCTCCAAGTCTTCGGGCCCGGAGAACCGGGCCATCGACAATCTTCGCCTGGACATCTCCGACTGGCCCGAGGCGGTCCGCGCGGGGATCACGACCGTCGTCACCGGGCCGGGGGCCGAAGCCCGGATCGGCGGGCAGTCGGTCACGCTGAAGACGTTCGGCGAAGACATCGGGCGTCGGGTCCTGAAACCCGCGGGCGAGCTGGTCGTGGGCATCAACGGAACGAACCTCTCCGAATTCCCCGCCCTCCGCGCCCAGCTCCTCAAAGCCCGAGATCAACTCGAAAAGCGTGAGTCCTACGAATCCGGGGGCCGAAAGGGCCCCGCCCCGGAGACGGACCTGGGACTCGAAGCCCTCGCCGGGGCGCTCGAGGGAAAGGAGACGGTCCGGGCGCACGTCCTGTGGGCCCACGATATCCTGTCCCTCCTCGAGCTGAAGGATGAGTTCGGGCTCGATCTCGTGCTCATCGACGCGCCCGAAGCCTGGAAGGTCGCCGGCGAGATCGCCCGGCGGGGCGTGAGCGTCGTCTGTACGCCGATGGTCCTGAGCATCAACGTCCCCGAGGACCTGCTCGACGGCGTCGCTTCCCTCCCCGGGTCCGGCGTCCGCATCGCCTTTCGAACGAATCATCCTGCCTCTCCCCAGAAATGGTTCCGGCTGAACGCGGCGATGGCCGTCCGTCACGGGCTTCCCAAGGACCGTGCGCTCTCGGCCATGACGATCGACGCGGCCCGGATGGCCCGGATCGAAGACCGGGTGGGGACCATCGAGACCGGCAAGGACGCCGACCTGGTCGTCCTCGACGGGCCCTGGTTCGAGCCCGTCTCGAAGATCGAGAAGGTCTTCGTAGACGGCGTCCTGGCCTTCGATCGTCAGCGGGACGAACGACCGATGGCGGAGGAAAACTGATGTTGACGAATTTTTGGATTCAGGATCGGGCAGGGCGCGGGTTCCCGGCCATCCTGGCCGTGGCAGCGGTCTTCTTCTCCGCCGGGGCGGCCTCGCCGGCCCGGCCCTCGGAGCCGATCGTCGCCATCACCGGGGGGACGGTCCTTTCGATGGCCGGAGCGCCCCTCGAAAGCGGGACGGTCCTCATCCGGAACGGCCTGATCGCGGCTGTCGGGAGGAACGTGAAGGTCCCCAAGGGGGCGACGGTCGTCGATGCCCGCGGGAAGTTCGTCATGCCCGGCATCGTGGACGCAATGACCTTCTTCGGGACCAGGCCCTTCGTACCCAACGTGCCGGAACCCGTCACCCCGGAGAATAAGATCATCGACGCCTACCGTCCCTACGGGGAGCCCTTACGGGGGCCGGGCGGCGTCCAGGCGGAGCCTGAGCTCCTGTGCGGCGGCGTCACGACGATCTACATCGCTCCGGGGAGCGCCCAGCTCGTCGGAGGCCAGGGCGCGGTCGTCAAGACCGCCGGGGCCGATTTCGACAGCGTCGTGCTGCGGGAGCCGGCGAGCGTCGACATGGCCATCGCCTATACGCCCCTGGGCGCCTCTTCGGTCCCGCCTTCGCGTTCGAGCTCCCTCGTCTCTCTCCGCAAGACCCTTACCGCCGCCCGGGACTATCGGAAGAGCCGGGAAGACTTCGCCAAGAAGCCCCCCAAGGAACGCGGGAAGGCCGCCCCGCCTTCGCGCGACCCCGGCAAGGACGCTCTCGCGCTTCTCATCGGCGGGGGCATTCCAGCCCGTATCGAGGCCGACCTCCCGGAGGACATCCTGAACGCCGTCGGGATCGCCGAAGAGTTCGACCTCGCACTCGTCATCGACGGCGGCCTCGGGGCCCGGAAGGTCCGCGACATCCTGGCTTCGCGGAAGGTCCCGGTCGTCCTGGGGCCGGTTTCCCATCCCCTGGACTCCGTCCGCCGGGACGACCTCGCTGAAGCCCGTGTCCTGGAGGATGCGAGGCTCGCGGCATGGCTGACCGAAGCGGGCGTGAAGGTCGCCATCTCCAGCCGCTCCGCGGATAACAGGGGATCGGGCAAGCCCACCCAGGGACGGTGGCTGCTCCTCGAAGCGGCGCTGGCCGCGGGCTCGGGTTTGTCGGAGGAGAACGCCCTGAAGGCCGTGACCATCAACGCCGCCGAGATCCTCGGCGTCGCGGCCCGGGTCGGCAGCCTGGCGCCCGGGAAGGACGCGGATGTCATTATCCTCAGCGGTCCCCCCTTGAGGGCGGAGAGCCTGGTCGAACGGGTCTTCATCGACGGCCGCCTCGCGTTCTCGAGGGATTCGGGGAACGGGAACTGACCACGGGAGGAGACGATATGTTCGCTAAACGCACGACCCAAGGCGGCGGGTCCGGCCGGCCGGAGTCCCTGAAGGCTTGGGCGCTCATCGCCTCGGCGTTCCTGCTCAGGTCCGTCCCGATCGCGGCCTCCGGCCCGGAGCCCGTGCTCGCCATCAAGGGCGGCACGGTCCTGACCATGGCCGGGGCTCCCATAAAGGGCGGGACCGTCCTCGTCCGCGGCGGGCGTATCGCCGAAGTCGGAGATAACGTGACCATCCCGGAAGGCGCGACGGTCATGGACGCGTCGGGGAAGTACGTCCTTCCCGGACTCATCGACGCCATGACCTATCACGGGCTCCGTCCCGCGGACCGGAATGACGCGTCGAACCCGGCGACCCCGGAGAACAGGATCCTCCCGGCATATCATCCCGCCTCCATTGCGGGCGCGAGCGGGGACGGAAGCCGGGACCTTCTGGCGGGGGGCGTGACCTGCGTCTATATCGCACCGGGAAGCGCGCAGGCGATCGGCGGACAGGGCGCGGTCGTGAAGACCTTCGGGAGGCTTCCCGACGTGACCGTCCTCCGCGATCCGGCGAGCGTGGACATGACCCTGGGCGACGGGGTTCGATCTCCCTCGTCCCGCATGGCCGTCGCCTCCCTGATCCGCAAAACGCTTGCCGGGGCCCGGGATTCCCTGGAACGCCCGGAATCATCCGCCAAGGTCCCCCGAAGCGCGGCGACGGAAGCGCTGGCCAGGGTCCTTCGCAAGGAGATGCCCGCCCGCATCGAAGCGGACCTCCCCGATGATATTCGGACCGCCGTCCGTATCGCCGATGAGTTCGGCCTCGCCCTCGTCATCGACGGCGGGGAGGGCGCCTACAGGGTCAGGGAGCTTCTGGCCGCGAAAGGGATCGCGGTCGTCTTGGGGCCCGTCTCGCACGCGGCCGTCTCCGGGCGGGCCCCCCAGGCCTCTCCCGAGCTTTCGGCCCTCCGGGACGAAGGGAACGCCGCGATGTTGGCGCAAGCCGGAGTGAAGATCGCCTTGGCGAGCTTCGGGTATGGCGCCGGAGGGGCGGAGAACGGGCATCCGGGACGGTGGCTCCTTCTCGAGGCGGCGCTGGCGACGGGATTCGGTCTGCCCGAGGAGGCCGCCTTGAAGGCAGTCACCATCAACGCGGCGGAGATCCTCGGCGTCGCCGACAGGGTCGGCACGCTGGAAAAAGGGAAGGACGCCGATATCGTCGTTTGCGACGGCCCGCCGCTCGGACTCAAGACCCGTATCGAGCGGGTCTTCGTCGACGGAAAGCCGGTCTATGAAAAGGAAGGTTGAGGAGACATGCCCGTGAGAATCCGACACGTCATCGTATCCCTCGGCTTCCTGGGCCTCGCGTTGTCGGTCGGTGCCGGCCCCGGCCTGGCCGGAGAACACCGCTTCGAGGTGCGATTTCCGTCCTCCATGCACGCCGGTCCGCTCACCGGCCGGGTCTTCGTCATGATCACCCGGGACGCGGGCACGGAACCGCGCTTCCAGGCCGGGGCACGTTACATGGGATGCCCTTTCTTTGGCGTGGACGTCGAGCGGCTGACGCCGGGCTCGCCCGCGATCATCGACGGCTCCACCCCGGGCTATCCCGTGCGCCATCTCCGGGAGATCCCGGCCGGGGAATATTATGTTCAGGCTTTCATCAACGTTTACACGGAATTTCCCCGCGCCGACGGTCATAACCTGTGGCTTCACGAAGATCAATGGGAAGGCCAGAAGATGTTCGTGTCGCCCGGCAACCTCTACGGCGATGTCCGGAAGGTCCGACTCGACCCCTCAGGCTCGCTGCTGAAGCTGGATGCGAACCAGATCATCCCGCCCGCGACCCTGCCTCCCGATACCCAATGGGTGAAGCGTATCAAGATCAAGAGCGAGCTCTTGACGAAGTTCTGGGGCCGCCCCATCTACCTCGGAGCGGTCGTCCTATTGCCGAAGGGCTACGACGAGAACCCGGACACCTATTATCCCGTGATGTACGAACAGGAGCATTTCAAGCTCGGGGCGCCCTATGATTTCCGGACGGAGCCCCCGAACCCGGCGGAGCGGGGTTTGCCGGGATCGTCGTTCCCCGGCCCCGACGCCGGCCACGAGCTCTACAAGGAATGGATCGCTGACGATTTTCCGCGTATGATCATGGTCCTCTGGCTCCATCCGACTCCCTATTATGACGACTCCTACGCCGTGAATTCCGCCAACAACGGCCCTTACGGCGACGCCATCATGCAGGAGCTGGTCCCCTATATCGAATCGCGCTTCCGCATCATCCGCAAGCCGTACGCCCGTGTCCTCGCTGGTGGCTCCACCGGAGGCTGGGAAGCGCTCGCGCTCCAGCTTCGCTACCCCGAATTCTTCGGCGGGGCCTGGATCTTCTACCCCGACCCGATCGATTTCCGCCGCTGGGGGCTGACCGATATCTACGCGGAAGACAACGCGTTCTTCATGCCTCCGGCGACCGCCGGGCGCCAGGGATCGACGGACTGGCAGACGGTCCGCCGTCCCTTCCTGCGCCTTCCGGACGGCCAGATGATGCTGACCCAGGAGGACCTGAGCCGGCTCGAGGCCGTCCTGGGCTCGAAATGCCGGTCCGGCGAGCAGACGGACGTCTGGTTCGCGACCTACGGCCCTATGGGCGCGGACGGCTATCCCAGGCCGCTCTGGGACAAGGCCACGGGGAAGATCGATCGCGAGGTTGCCGATTACATGCGAGCGAACGGGTACGACCTGGTCCATTATATGCGCACCCATTGGCCCCGGATCGGCAAGCTCCTCGTCGGCAAGCTGCATTTCTACGCGGGCGATATGGACCACTATTATCTCAACCTCGCCGTCTACCTGGCCGAGGAGTTCCTGGAATCGACGAAGGATCCTTACTACGGAGGCACGTTCACTTACGGGCGGCCCATGAAGGGGCATACGAGACCCGTCCCGATAGCGACCCTGCTGCGGCGGATGGCCGACGCGATCGTCCGCAACACTCCCGCCAGCGAGCCGGTCCCGGCGTGGAGATAAAAGCTTGAAAGAAGCGCGATAATGTCCGGAAATAATCCCAAACTTCTGGTAATGTGAGAGGAGAATCCATGAAGACCGACGTTTCGAATCCTCGGGTCCCCCTGGCGCGCCGCGCGGCGCGACTGGTCCCGACCATCCCCGCCGCCGAGCCGGCCGACCTCATTTCGTTCGGGTCGGGCCACGGATGCCCGGCGGTGTTCCCCGACCTGACGGAGGCGGCGAAGTCGGCGTTGAACAAGTACCGTCCGGAAACCCTGCAATACGGGCCGACGTTCGGGCTCCCGGAAATGCGGGAGTGGATCGCCCGGCACGTGTGCGAGAACGGGGCGCGCGATATCGGTCCCGACAACGTCCTGGTGGTCAACGGGGCGAAGAACGGCCTCGGGCTCATCGGCCGGCTCCTCCTCGACGAAGGCGACGCCGTCGTCGTCACGGCGCCGACCTACTTCACCCTGCTTCCCATCTTCCGGACCTTCGGCGCGAATTTCTATGAGGTGTCCCAGGACGAGAAGGGGATCGTGGTCAGCGAGCTCGAGGAGACCCTGGCCCGGATCCGGGACGAGGGGAAGCCGCTCCCCAAGCTCATCTACAACGTTCCCGACTATCACAACCCGTCCGGCGTGACCATGTCCCTCGATCGGCGCGAAGGCCTGGTCCGCGCGGCCGACAAATACGGCGTCTACGTCGTCGAGGACAGCCCGTACCGGAAGGTCCGTTTCGAAGGCGAGCAGCTGCCCATCGTCAAGGCCTTCGACAGGTCCGGCACGGTGCTCGTGCTGGGAACGGTCTCCAAGCTCGTGGCCCCGGGCATGCGCGTCGGCTGGATCGTGGCCGCCGAGGACCTGATCGCCCGGCTCGGCCAGCTGAAGGCGGACCTGGGCACGTCGCCGCTCGCCCAGCGGATCATCCTGGAATTCTTGACCACCGGAGACCAGTATGCCCGGCACACGAAGAACGTCCAGGACATCTACCGCGCCCATCGCGACGCCATGGTGGCGGCCCTCCGGCGCGAGCTCCCCGAGGTCCGGTTCTCGGTCCCCCAGGGCGGCTATTATCTCTGGCTGACCCTGCCGCCGCACGTCGATGCCGACAAGCTCACGGCCCGCGCCTTCCAGGAGAAGGTCGGCATCATCCCCGGTAGCAAGTTCTATGCGGGCAAGGGCCCGAAGGGGCTGGGCGCGCCGACGAACAACGTCCGCCTCAGCTACAGCCACGCCGAGCCGGAAGAGATCGAGGAAGGCGTCAAGCGGCTCGCGCGGGCCTATCGCTCGATGGCTTGAGGAGGGTCCGATGACACTGCTCTTGAACCGCTCGGACGTCATGTCCGTGCTCGGCATGGACGATTGCGTCGGGATCGTGGAGAAGGCCTTCGGGGAATTGTCCAACGGGACCGCCGTCCTGCCCCTGCGCATCGCCATCACCCCGCCCGAAGGCCTGGCGGTCTATATGCCGGCCTACCTGAAGGACATGGGGGCCCTCGCCTGCAAGGTGGTGTCCGTCTACAAGAACAATCCCGTCAAGCACGACCTGCCGACCACGATCGGGAAGGTCCTTCTGCAGGACCCCGGGACGGGCGACGTCGTCTGCATCATGGACGGCGGGTATCTCACCGCCGTCAGGACCGGCGCGGCGAGCGGCGTCGCGACCAAGTATCTCGCCCGGAACGATAAGGGCCAGACCTGCGCCGTCTTCGGCGCGGGGGTCCAGGCGAAGATGCAGCTCTGGGCGATGGCGTCCGTGCGCAACCTGGCCAAGGCCTGGGTCTATGACGTTTCGCAGGCGGCCGCCGACAGGTTCATCGCGGAGATGGGTCCGAAGCTCCGCCTCGAGATCGTCCGCGCCGGCTCGCCGGACGAGGCGCTCGCCGCCGACATCATCTGCACCGCCACCTCCTCGGCGACGCCGGTCTTCGACGGAAGCCGGGTGAGGGAAGGGACGCACATCAACGGCATCGGGAGCCATACGCCCGGCGCCCGCGAGCTCGATACGGCGATCATCCGGCGCTCCAAGCTCGTCGGCGACTCCCGGGAGGCGTGCTTCAAGGAAGCGGGAGACCTGATCATCCCCCTCAAGGAGGGAGCGATCACGGAGGCCCATTTCTACGCCGAGCTGGGCGATCTCGTCACCGGGAAGAAGCCGGGGCGGACCGGCGCCTCGGAGATCACGCTCTTCAAATCGAACGGGATCGCCGTCCAGGACGCCGCGGCCGCCAAGCTGGTCTATGACAAGGCGGTCGCCGCCGGGATCGGGGCCCGGGTTTCCCTGTGACCCCGACGGGGTCCGGGGAGCTCCCCGGTCGATCCGGATGCCGAAGGAAGTTGTTGCCATGAGAGACATGTACGCGAGCCGGGGGACCGTACCCGCCGGCCAGGGAGGAATCTGATGCCGTTTAAAGCGAGACTCGGACTTCTTATCGCCATCTTCTTCTGGGCCATCTCATTCATCGCGACGAAGGTGGCGGTGACCGCGGCGCCGCCGCTGACCGTGGCGGGACTGCGGCTCGTCATATCGGCGCTGTGTTTCGTCGTCTGGTACGCCGTGACGAACCGCTGGCCCAAGCTCCCCGGCCGGCGCGAGCTCAAGGTGCTGTTCGGCCTGAGCCTGCTCGGCACGGGCCTCCACTACGGCATCCAGACCATCGGCCTTCAGTACACAACGGCCGCCAACGCCTCCATCTTCGCGACGACGGGCCCCATCGCCATCGTCTTTCTGGCCGTCATCATGGGCGAGCGCCTGACCCTGCGCAAGGGCCTGGGCGTCGCCCTCGCCCTGTTCGGCGTGTTGGTCGTCCAGGGGCTCGAAACGCTGACCCAGTTCGAGCTGAGCGGCCACGTCCTCGGCGACATCCTGGTCTTCATCAGCGTCTTCATGTGGGGCGTGTTCACGGTCTTCGGCAAGAAGGTCGCCGAAGACGTCGGTCCCGAGGCCATGATCGGCCTGACGACGATCATCGGGGCCATCTGGATGATCCCCGTGTCCGGCGTCGAGCTGGCCGCCAAGTCGTTCCCCCTGGCCTCCATCAGCCCCAAGGCCTGGCTGGCCATCGCGTTCCTGGGCGTCACATGCTCTTTCCTCGCCCCCCTGCTCTATTTCCTGGCGCTCAAGAACGCCCAGGCGCAGAAGGTGGGCGTCTATCTGTACGCCATCCCGCCCCTGACCTATATCTTTGCCGCCGTGCTCCTGCACGAGCATATCGGCGCCAACCTCATCATCGGCTCCTTGCTCGTATTGGCCGGCGTCTATGTGACCGACCGCGGCTAGATCGCGCGGCATCATCGGACGGGCAGGGCCGGACTGGAGGACCTCGTTCCGCTTCGGCTTCCCCACCCGGCCCGGATGGCGAGGCCCCGCGGTTAAGGACGGGTGTCCGGCCTTGGAGCGGATAGCCTTCCGGGTAGGACGAAGTCTCATGGCATAGGACGGAACGCGAGGGAACCAGGGCGGATTCCGCCCGACCGAGGGCCGATCGGGGTCCTTGCGGGTATCCGACTCATGGCATGGATATTGCATTCAAATATTGCGGATTCCTCATGGAGGTCTTTGAACACGCGGATCCACTCCACGGGGATAATGGTATATTACGAAGAGAGAGGCGTTCATGAAGGCAATGGCAGGATTCCTGGCGGCGGCGGCAGTAGCGATCTTAGCGGCCGGAGCAGGCGCACGGGTCCCTGCCGGGGGCGAGGAGCCCGTGTACACGGAACTTCCTGGACAGGGGAAGATGTGCCGCATCGGCGAAGAGTTCACCTTTACCTACGAGTTCGACAAGACCCCTAAGATGGGCATGATCGTCGTCAAGGTCAAGCTCTTCGACAAGTCCGGGGCCCGGACGACGGCCCTGGGGATCTCCGGGCGGGCGGATATGCCTGCGATGCGCGGCGCCCACGATTCGGGCGATATCGCTTTCAAGCTGAACCGGAAGGGCGACTACCTCATGCCCATGAACGTCGTTATGCCGGGAGGATGGGAGGTCCGCCTCGTCTTCACGCGCGGGGAGGAGGTCGTCTTCCGGGGAGCCCTGAAATTCCATGTCTAAGCCCGCCCTGGTCGTCCTGGGCCTGATGCTCTTCGGCGCGTCCGGCGCGTCCGCCCAAAGCCACCTCCTCTATTTCGAGCTCCAGGGGGTCGCCGGCTATTCCACCGCCGAGAAAAAGGCGATCTACCACTCCCTGTCCGCCGACGACATCATGCAGAAGACCGGCATCGGCTTCGATTACGTCCTGAAGCTCTCCGGGAGGTCCCGGGATGTGGGGACCGTGGCCGTGCAGGCCCGTCTCGTGTACGACCCCGACGCCTCCCGGCCCCTCGAGTTCCAGATCTACAACGCCTATCTGAAGCTCAAGGCCGGTTTCGCCGACCTATGGGTCGGGCACAACCGGCCGGCCCTGGGGCTATCTTATTCCTATGACATTCATGCCCTGCTCCTGCCGACCCTTGTCATGACGGGCTTCGGCTTCGACCGGGACTGGGGCGTCGGGCTTTCCCGGGACCTTTCCTGGGGAAACGCGGCGTTCTCCCTGACCACGGGGAGCGGGATGCCCCTCCGTTTCAAGGGCAATTACCTGGCAGCGGCCCGCGTCGCCGGAGGGGTCCTCAGCCGGGACAATTACGAAGCCGGACTTTCCCTGGCCGGCGGCCGCATCCTCGACATCATCGGTTTCCGCCAGGTCGAGGACGACCCCATCGATTTCCGCTGTATTTCCGGGGACCTGACGTATCTCTGGAACAATCTGGAGGGGCGGGCGGAGGTCCTCGTCGGAAGGAAGGCCGGCCGGAGCGCCCTCGCCCTGTTCGGGAAGCTGGGCGTGAACCTCCTTGGCGAGAACCGGCTGAAGCTCGAGGTCCAGCCCCTCGTCATGAGAACGGGGGAGGACTGGAGCTCCCTCCTCTCCGGCGGCATCACCTTCCTGGCCAATGCCGACCTCACCTTCAGGGGCATGGTCCAGCGCGACAGCGCTTTCAAGGACACACGCTTCGTCCTTCAGATCTATTACTATAAGGCGATTTGAAATGATCACATCCGCCTCGCAGAGAACGATCGCCGTCACGACCCTCCTGGGGCTGGCCGCGGCGCTTTACGCGGCCGTGGGCTGCGACCTCAACGATCCGGACCGGGACGTCAAAAGGCTCTTCCCGGATTCCACCGGCTATAAGACGCGCTACGTCTCCATCGACAGGAAAGGGGGCGAAGCCCTGCTCCGCGAGATCGAGAAGCGGCTCGGGGACTCGTTCCAGGGGCTGTACGAGACGTCCGACGTTCCGTACACGATGTACGAGATCACCAAAGGAGACGCTCTCATCGGCTATATCCACGGGGTCAACCAGAAGGGGACGTATGGCGGCATCCAGGTCTTCCTGGCGCTGGATACGGAGGGGACCATCCGCTCGTTCTACTTCCAGAAGCTGACGTCGAAGGCGGCGAAGGCGTTCCGCGACCCGGCCTTCGGGAGACAGTTCGAGGGCCTCAGCCTCGTCGACTTCTATGCCTATGACGTCGTGTCGGGCACGGAAACGCCGCCCGGCCGCGTCTCGCGGATCAAGAACCCCGTCCCCGGGGCCGAGTCCGATTTCCGGGCCGCCCTGCGGGCGACGAAGAAGAACCTCGTCATCGCGGACGAGTTCCTGTTGGGCAACAGGCACCTCGCGCACTTCAAAGACAGGGGAGACCATCCATGAAGATCAGCATCCTGCAGGTCGCGTATAAGAACCTCCTCCGGAAGCGCACCCGGAGCCTCCTCACCATTCTCGGCATCGCCATGGCCGCCTGGGTCCTGGTCAGCCTGTTCGGCTTCAACAAGGGATACGAGACCTCGCTCAACCGCGATATCGACAACCTGGGCTTCCAGATGCTCGTCATCGCCAAGGGATGCCCCTACGAGGCGGCGACCCTGATGCTCAAGGGGGGGACCGGCCTCAAGTATCTGAAGGAGGAGATCGTCGACGAGATCGCCCGGGAGCCGGAGGTCGACGGCGTCACGCCGATGCTCATGCAGGTCGCCTTCGACCCGAACAAGGGGGAGAGCGGCGGAATGGCGGTCTATCAGGGGGTCGATCCGCTGACCTTCCCCCGGATGAAGAGCTTCCTCAAGTTCCAGAAAGGCGGCTGGTTCACGGACCCGGGCGCGGCCGAAGCCGTCTTCGGCTACGAGGCGGCCGAGCTCGAACAGCGCGAGGTCGGGGACATGTACCTCATCCCGGAGAAGGAGGTCGAGGTCAAGGTTGTCGGCGTCCTGGAACGGACAGGGACCCAGGACGACGGAAGCATCTTCCTCCCCATCGTCACCGTCCAGAGGATCTTCGGGATCAAGGATGAGCTCACCGGAATCGGGATCAAGGTCAAGAAGGAAGCCGACATCGCCAAGTTCGAGGAGAAGATGTTCCGGCTTCCCGACGTCCAGGTCGTCAGCCTGACCCAGGTCAAGAACACCATCATGACGCTGGTCTCGACGGCCCGGATCATGGTCCTGTCCATCGCCCTCATCGCCATTCTCATCGCCATGATGGGCGTGATCAACACCATCCTCATGTCGGTCATGGAACGGCGCCAGGAGATCGGCATCCTGAAATCCATGGGCGCCATGGCCTCGGACATCTTCAAGCTGGTCTGGGTCGAGACGCTCATCCTGTGCATAGCGGGCGGCCTCGTCGGGAGCCTCATGGCCCTGGTCACGGCGCGCGTCACCGACGTGCTCGTCCGCCGTCTCCTTCCGTACGCCCCGAGCGGAGGCCTGGTGCGGATCGAGCCCGGCCTCGTCCTGGTCACGCTGGGCATCGTGACCCTGATCGGCCTGCTGAGCGGCGTCTACCCGGCCTGGAAGGCCGGAAGGGTCCGGCCCCTGGAATCGATCCGAAGCGAGGGAGCGTCATGAGCGGGCTTGCGAAGAAGGTCATCGAGGCCGAGGACCTGGTCCGGATCTACAAACGAGGCGCCGAGGAGATCCGGGCGGTCGACGGCGTCTCCCTGTCGATCGAAGAGGGGGAGTTCGTCTCGGTGATCGGCCCGTCCGGTTCCGGAAAGACGACGCTGATCAACGTTATGGGATGCCTCGATAACCCGACCTCGGGGCGGCTTCTCCTCGACGGCCGGCCCGTCTTCGAAGACGGCCGGGCCCTTTCGGAGGCTTCCCTGACCCGCGTCCGTCGCGAGGTTTTCGGCTACATCTTCCAGAAGTTCTATCTCATCCCGACGCTGTCGGTCATCGAGAACGCGGTCCTGCCATTCACCTTCTACAAGAAGCCGGGGGCGTCGGACGACGTCACCCGGGTCCTCGACAGCCTTGGCATCCTCAAGCGGAAGGACCACTTGCCGGGCCAGCTGTCCGGCGGAGAGATGCAGAGGGTGGCCATCGCCCGGGCGCTGGTCAACAAGCCCAGGATCCTGCTTGCCGACGAGCCGACGGGCAACCTCGACACGAAGCGGAGCGCAGAGATCGGCGGGATCCTTGAGGACCTGAACCGTCGAGAGGGCTTGACGATAATCCTCGTCACCCACAATCCCGTCCTGGCCGCGCACGCCCACCGGGAGATCGAGCTCCTGGACGGGCGCCTCGTCGGCTGACCCCGCGGCGCCTTTTTATGCCTTGACAGGCTTCCCGGGCCGTCAATACAATGGGCGCAGTTTCTGCCGAGGAGGAAGGAATGATCGAAACCCTGGCCCAGGTCCTGTTGAACACGGTCAAGTCCTATCCCAAGCCCGACTTTCTGCTCGCCAAGAAGGACGGCGCCTACGCCCCGCTGTCGACGAAGGAATTCGGCGACAAGGTCCGGCACTTCTCCCTCGGCCTCCGCGAGCTCGGGCTCCGGCCCGGCGAGAAGATGGTCATCCTCTCCGAGAACAGGCCCGATTGGGTCGTCGCCGATTTCGCGGCCCTCTGCCGCGGCGCCCTATCGGTCCCCATATACACGACCCTCGTCTCCGAACAGGTCCGCTATATCATCGACGATTCGGACGCCGCGATCGTCGTCGTCTCGAACGAGGACCAGTGGCGGAAGATCGAGGCCGCGCGGAGCGGCCTTGCGAAAGTCCGCCATTACATCACCTTCCTCTCTGAGGCCCCGGCGGGCGTCCTGACGATGGAGGCGGTCTGCGCCATGGGCCGGAAGGCGGACGCCGCCGACCCCGGCCTCTTCGAGCGGGACGCCCTCCGGGTCAGACCGGAGGACGAGGCGTCCCTCATCTACACCTCGGGAACGACCGGCGTCCCGAAGGGCGTCATCCTGACCCACGGCAATTTCCTGAGCAACATCCTCGGCGTCGCCGAGGTCATCGTCTTCGACCACAAGGACACCGTCCTCTCCTTCCTCCCCCTGTCCCACGTCCTCGAGCGGATGGTCACCTTCACCTATATCTACAAGGGCTGTACGATCGCCTACGCCGAAAGCATCGAGACGGTCGGACAGAACCTCCTCGAGGTCCGGCCCCAGATCATGGTCAGCGTCCCGCGCGTCTTCGAGAAGATCTATGCCAAGGTCATGGATACCGTCCTCGCGGGCTCCGGGCTCAAGCGGAGGATCTTCTTCTGGGCGGCCGGAGTGGGGCGGGCCTATGGCGCCCTGAAGATCAACGGCGCCCGCGTTCCCACGGGCCTCGCTCTCCGGAGGGCCATCGCCCATCGTCTCGTCTTCTCCAAGATCATCGCCAAGACGGGCGGCCGAGTGCGGTTCTTCGTCTCCGGCGGAGCGCCGCTCTCCAAGGACATCGCCGAGTTCTTCTACGCCCTGGGGCTCGTCGTTCTCGAAGGCTACGGCCTGACGGAAACCGCCCCCGTTCTCACGGCCAACACGTTCGAGGCCATCCGCTTCGGAACTGTGGGGAAGCCCATCCCCGGCGTCAAGATCCGGATCGCCCCCGACGGCGAGATCCTGGCTCGGGGCCCGAACGTCATGAAGGGCTACTACAAGAAGGAGGCGGAGACGCGGGAGGTCTTCGACGGCGACTGGTTCCGGACGGGGGACATCGGCCGGTTCGACGAGGACGGGTTCCTGGTCATCACGGACCGGAAGAAGGACCTCATCGTCACCTCCGGCGGCAAGAACGTCGCCCCTCAACCCATCGAGAACCTGCTCAAGACGATCCCCAGCGTCGCGACGGCGGTCGTCGTCGGCGACCGGCGGCGGTTCGTCGCGGCCCTGGTCGTCCCGGACTTCGCCAAGCTCGAGGACCACGCCCGGTCGGCCGGGATCCCGTTCGCGGACCGGGCGGCGCTCGTTCGCGACCCGCGCGTCGTCGCCTTCGTCATGTCCGAGGTGGACCGGGTAACGACCGGCCTCGCGCCCTACGAGCGGGTCAAGAAGATCGCCCTCCTCGACCGGGATTTCGAGATCGAGCGGGACGAGATCACGCCTTCCCTGAAGGTCAAGCGGGCCATCGTCGCCGATCGGTACAAGGACGTCATCGACGGGTTGTATGCGGAGGAGCCGGGGGACGGGAGGAACGGATAAGGGCCGGCTGGATCGGGGGGCCTTGGCCCGGGCGGGCTTTCAGCCTCAAAATCGCGGCTTGTACTTCAGCTCTTTGAAGATCAGGGTGATACCCGTCCCTTTCGTTTGATCGACCTCGATGGTCGCGTCCAACTGCTCGGCGAGCAGATTCACGATCTGCAGCCCCAGGCTCTCTGTCCGGCGAAAATCCACCCTCGCCCCAAGACCCACGCCGTTATCCTCCACCCGGAGCTCCGTCGCGCCGTCGGGCCGCCGACGCAATCCGATCTTGACCACGCCCGTCCGATCCCCCGGGAAAGCGTGTTTGAGCGCGTTCGAGATCAGCTCGTTGAGGATCAACCCGCACGGGACGGCCGAATTGATGTCGAGGGACAGGTCCTCGAGGTCCGTTTCGAGCCCGACGCGCGTCGTGTGGGGAAGATAGAGGGAGAACAGGTGGCCGGCGAGCTTCCGGATGTAGGCGGCGAGGTCGACGTTCGAGAGATCGTGGGATTGATAGAGCTGCTCGTGGACGAGGCTCATGGACCGGATGCGTGTCTGCCCTTCCAGGAGGACCCGGCGGCACTCCTCGTTCCCCGTATGCTTGACCTGGAGGTTGAGGAGGCTGGAGATGACCTGCATGTTGTTCTTGACGCGGTGATGGACCTCCTGGAGGAGGACCTCCTTCTCACGGAGGGAAGCCCGGAGGGCGTCTTCGGTCCGCTTGCGTTCGGCGACCTCTTTTTCCAGGCTCAACATTTTATCCTCGAGCTTGTTCACCAGGCGCTCGTTGTAGAGCTTGAGGATCTCATTCTCGTTCCCCGGAACCGCCGGCCGCGCCCGGCCCGGATCTTTGGCGATCTCCATCATGAGCGCGCGGACATCCTCCAGGAAGGTCCGGGGATCGATGGGCTTACGGTAGAACCGGTCGGCCCCCAGCTTCATGGCGAAGTCCTCGTCCTTCTGGTCGATGTACGTGGCCGTCGTGAAGACGAACGGCATATCCTTCAGACGGAGAGAGGCCCGGACCTCCCGGCACAATTGGTAGCCGTCCATGACCGGCATGAGGATGTCCGAGACGACGAGGTCCCACGTGCCCTGCGCCAGGATCTCCAGGGCTATCTTCCCGTTGGGCGCTTCCGATACCCGATGCCCGCTGCTCGTGAACAGACTTTTCATCAGGTAGCGGTTCTCTTCCTGGTCATCGACGATGAGCACGTTCATTTTAACCTCGCCTTAAAGTGAGAGATAGCGCTCCAACACAGCGATGAAGGAGGCCGGTTGAATGGGCTTTTCGACGTACGCCGTGCATCCCGCTTCAAGGGCCTTCTCCTTGTCCCCGGCCATCGCGAACGAAGTCACGGCGATGATGGGGACGTCCCGGAGAGCTTCATCCTGCCGGATCAGCCGCGTGGCGGCGTATCCGTCCAGGACGGGAAGCTGGATATCCATCAGGATCAGGTCGGGCCGGTTCTTCTTGGCCAGCTTGACCCCGGCGGCGCCGTCCCGGGCCTCGATGACCAGGTGGCCCAGCTTCGTGATGATGAACCGCATCAGATACAGATTGTTCTCGTTGTCCTCGACGATGAGCACTTTTTTCATCGCGGGGTCTCCTTCCATTCTCGGGGCAGGATGCAGGTGAACGTACTGCCCCGGCCGTATTCGCTTCTCACGGAGATCGTGCCTCCGAGGAGGGCCAGGATCTTTTTGCACAGATACAGACCCAGCCCCGTTCCTTCGTACTGCTTGGTCGAGGACATATCGATCTGGCTGAAGGGATTGAACAGCTTTTCGGCGTCCTCGGGGCGGATCCCGATCCCCCCGTCGGAGACATGAACAGCCACGTCCTCGCCGGCCGCCTCCACGGAGAGCTGAATACAGCCCTGGTCGCTGAACTTGATGGCGTTGCTGAGAAGGTTCATCAGGACCTGTTTGATCCGGCGCCGGTCGCTCTGGAGGACGAGGCCGTCGGGGACTTCCACGGCCAGCGCCAGGCCCTTCTTCGCGGCCAGAGGGGTCACCGCCTTCGCCGTTTCCCTCGCCAGGTCGGCGATGGGGAAGGACTCGATCGACAAGTCCACCCGTCCGGATTCGATCTTCGAGATGTCCAGGATCTCATTGATCAGCTCCAACAGGTGTGCCGCGCTGTTCTGGACCATGGTCAATTGCTTGACCTGTTCCTCGTTCAGGCTCCCCGACATCCCCATCAGGAGCAGGCCCGTGAACCCGAGAATGGAGTTGAGCGGCGTGCGCAGCTCGTGGCTCATGCTGGCCAGGAACAGGCTTTTCAGCCGGTCCAGCTCGACGAGCCTTTCGTTGGCGGCAGCGAGCTCCCGGGTTCGCTCGGCAACGCGGCGCTCGAGCGTCTCGTTGAGCTTCCGGATATCCTCTTCCGCCTTCTTGCGCTCGTTGATGTTCCGGATGATGACCAGGTCCGCCGGCCGTCCCTGGTAAGGGATCAGGGCGGCGTTCACCTCGGCATGAATGAGCTGTCCGCTCTTCGTCTTGAAGACCGTTTCATACATGGGCGCGGATTCCCGGCCCTTCATCCGGTTCGCATAATACTGCGCCAGCTTGGGGACCTCCTCCTCGGCCACGTGCTGGGTGAACGGCGTGCCGATGAGCTCCTCGCGCGTGCTCTCGGACATGGCGATGAGGCTCGGATTGACGTAGGCGAAACGCTGGTCCTGGATGATGACGATGCCGTCCTCCGCCTTCTCCACCAGCGTGCGGTACTTCTCCTCGCTCTCGCGGAGCGCCGCCATAGCACGATTCCGGTCCTCTTCCCGGCTCTGGATCTCGGCCAGCATGTCGTTGAATCCCCGGTACAGAACGCCGATCTCGTCCTTGCGCTGCCCGCGGATGCGGAGGGACAGGTCCTTCGTCCGGGATACGTTTCCGATGATCTCGGCGAGGCGGAGAATGGGGGCCGACAGCGCCCGATGCGAGGCGAACGCGAGCAGCCAGGCGAACGCCATGCTCACGAACAGGGCCAAGCCGGCGATGCGGATATTGCGGAGCCGCATCTTCCGGTAGGGCCCCAGGTCATGGCGCAGGACGACGGTCCCGACGGCCTCCCGGTCCTGGAGGATGCGGCGCGAAAGAACGAACGCCCCGCCCTGCCGCGTCTCGGAATCCCCTCCCGCAACGGGGGGCGGCCCGGGCGCTCCGCCCCGCCTCGTGTAGGCGGCAAAGACCTTCCCGGACGCGTCCAGGATCCAGGCGTGGGTCACGTCGGTTTCCGCCTCCAGGGACGAAAGGGTCGCGGCGGCATCGTCGTTGTCCCGGAAGTTCAAGGCGGAGGTGCAGTTGTATCCGAGGATGTTCGCCATGGAGGCGAGCTTGGTGCTGATGGTGCCCTGGTGGACGCGGGCATCGTTCAGGAAATGGAAGACGCTGTACGGTACCAGGACGGCGAAAACGATCACGAGCTGGAGAAGGATCAGCTTTTTCTTGACGGAGAGGTTCTTGGGGTTCATCGCCCGCCGCCTCCGTTCTCTTCATCGACCAGGATGGCCAGCTTCAAAAGCTGGGAGCTGACCTGGATCCCGGCCTCCTTCAGCCTCCGTTCGCTCACCTCGAACTTGATCGTCCCTTCCCGCTCGACGAAGTTGATCGCCACGCCCCGGGCCACGAGGCCCTCCGTCTCGCCGACCATCAGGACGTCCGCGCCTCTGACCTCTTCCAGGATCCCGTCGATCTTCGAGACGGCGGACCTGGCGATGAACAAGATCCGGGGACGGCCGATCCTTCCGAGCTCGAGGCATTGCCGGACGACGAGGGGCGTCCGGCCGGCGGCCTTTTTTCCGGAGATCTCCTGAAGCGGGGGAACGATCGGGCTCTCTCCGAACACGACGATGGTCAGGCCCTCGGGTTCGAGGGCTTCCGGCCATCGGACGTATCGCGCGAAATTGTACAGGAAGACCGCTTTGACGTCGTATTCGAACCGGGTGCTCTCCTCCTGCGGGAGACCCGGAACCCGCCCGTCGCCGGGGACAGCCAGGGCGAGCCCCAGCGCGATCAGCGCCGGCCAGGACGGGAAGCCGGACCTCGGGGGATGTTTCCCGGTCGTGCGGAATGCGATTCGGATCAAAATGAATATCCCGCGGATATCCGGACCGTGCGCTGGGGCTGGCGGAAGCGGCTGGCCGGAAGGTTCGACGGATGGTAATAACGGGCGTCCAGAAGATTGTTGACGGCGACCTGGAGATCGATTCCCCGGGAGAGCCTCAGGGTCAGGGTCGTGTGGAGGACGACGGCCTCGTCGATACGGTCGTTGCCCGTCGTCGGGATGATCCCGGAGTTCCTCCGCGCGCCGAGATATTGGCCGCGCAGGCTAACGCTCAGGCGGGGCGTGAGCGCGTACAGGACCCCCATGTTGGCGCCTTGGGGAGAGATCTCCGGCACCTGGTCATCCTGCATATCCAGGGATCGGGTATAGGTATAATTGAGATAGGCCCTCACGCGACCCCATCGGTACTCCAATCCGGCCTCGCACCCGTCGGTCATCAGCGCCCCGGAGTTGTCCCACCGGAAGCTGTCTCCGACGTCGACCCGGGTCAGGAGGTTGGAAAGACGGTTGCGATAAGCCGAGAGATCGAACCGGAGGGAAGGGGAGATGGACCAGCCGCCGGCGACCTCGAAAGAACGGTTCTTTTCCGGCCTCAGGTCCGGATTCCCCGAACCGTCGGTATAGTCCCAGGGTTTGGGCGCCCGGAAGGCCTCCATATAGAGGGCCTTGACCGTCAGCTTTCCGCGGTTGAAGACCAATCCGAGCCGCGGCGTCGTCACGGCCCCATAATAGCTGCTGCCGTCGTGCCGGACGCCAAGAAAGAGGTCCACGGTCCTGGACAAAGAGGTCTGGGACTGGCCATAGACGCTGAAGAGGCGGTTGCTCAACATCTTCGGCCGGCTGGTGGCGGGCGGGCGCTGGTCTGCGGCGCCGCTCTCGGTAATGGAATATGTTTCGGCCAGATGCTCCTGTTCCAGGACCAGTCCGAAGGAAAAACGCCAGCGGGCGCCGGGAGCCCATCGGAACTGGGTTTCGATCCCGAGCAGGTCGTTGGGCCGATAATATCGGACCTGCCGGCCCGGAGAGTCCGGCGTCGGAAGCTCGATGACGGGGATCGTATCGTCCAGGACCGTAGCGCTCCGGAAATAGGCCGTGGACCGAAGGGACCAGGTCTTTGCCGGATCATAGACATAAGCCGCCCAGGCGTTCAGGAACCGGATATGCCAATTGACCCCGTGGTCGCTGACCGGGGTCAGGTCATCCTCCGCGACCCCCCGCTGGGCGGTCGCCCGGGATGCGTCCTTGTCCTGGAGCATGAAGCCCGCGCTGAAATTCCTGGTAGAGGACCCGGGCGTCGAAGGCGGCGTCGTTCTCGAAGTTCTCCATGTCCTCGGTCCAATTGAAGTCCCCGTCTTTGCCCCTGAGGTCCGCTTTGTCGCTTTGCTTGTACATGGCGGCGACGGAGAACCCCAGGTCCGCTTTCTTGTCGTAAGCGGCGTACCGAAGATCCGCCAGGCGCGTGTGGAAGTTCCCGGCCAGGACCTTGGCCTGGCCGCCCGGCGCGTCCTTGGGGTCCCGGGTGAAGATGCTGATGATGCCGGAGACGGCGTTGGTGCCGTAAAGGGCGGACGCGGGGCCGTAGACGACCTCGATCCGGTCTACGTTGGCCAGGTTGTACTGCCCCCCGCCGTAAAACCCCCCGGAATTCAGCTCATTGACCTGGATCCCGTCCACCAGGACGAGGATCTTGTTGTTCTGGCCCGGAACGCCCCTCATGAAGACATAGCTGTTGAACCCCAGGATATTGCGGAACTGGAACCCGGGCAGGCCGGACAGCGCGTCCTCCAGCGTGAAATACCCGTTGTCCCGGATCTCGTCGGCGGTGATCACGCGGACCGTAGCGGGCACCTTGTTGATCGTCTCCGGGTGCTTCAGGGCCGAAACGACCTTCAATTTGAGGAGGTCCGTCATGTCGAGCGCCAGGAGCTCGTCCAGGCTCTTCTCCTGCGCCCGAAGGGGCAGGCCCGTAAGGAACGCCGAAAGGACGAGAAGGAGATACGCCCTGCGATGCGCCATGCTCCTCCTCTTCGAGCGGAACCGCTTGTCCAAATCCGCGCCTGTGCTGTGGACTATCCTAGCATAGATCGCCGTCGCCGGGAATCCTCCTGCCGAAGTCGAGAACGGGCGTTCCGCGGCGGCGGGAGCTAATCGGTCCTGGGTTCCGGGCGGGATTCCGGCTTCGCGGACCAGTAGAGGATGCGTCCGCAATTCTCGCAGAGGTAGATCTTGGTCCTTTCCCGGATCTCGTTGATCATCTGGGGCCGGATGCGGACGTGGCACAGGGAGCAGAATTCATTCTTGACGGAGGACAGGGCGGCGCCGTTCTTCTTGTTGAAGATGGACATGTAGAGCTTCATTTGCTCGGCCGGGATGAGCGGGACAAGGGCTTCCCGCTGCCCGATGAGAACATCCCGCCGGGTCTCCATCTCCGCTTTCTTCCGCTCGAGGACGGACTGGTCCGCCCGGAGGCCCTCGTGCTCCTGGCTCTGCCGGCGGGTGGCCGACTTGATCTCCTCGTCGATGTCGTCGGCCGCGAGCATCTCGCTGATGATCTTCTCCTCGACGGCGTCCACTTCGCGCTGGCCCTGGTCGATCTCGTGGAGCAGGGCGGTGTATTCCTTGTTGGTCTTGACCTCGCCCAGCTGGCGCTTGAACTTGGCGATCCGGAGCTTGACGTCCTTGACCGAGCTCTCGAGGTCCCGCCGGCCCTTCTGATTCGCCGCGAGCTTCTCCTTGGCGTCGGCGACGGCCTGGGAGCCTGCTTTGATCTTCCGGTCGATGTCCTCGATGAGGCGGGGGATGCTTTCGAGGAAGAGGGTCGTCTGCTTGATCTCGGTATCGAGGTCCTGGAGCTGGGTCAGTTTGTCGAAATCGATTTCCACATTGTCCTCAAGTCTAGTGGGCCTACCAGGATTCGAACCTGGGACCTGCCGGTTATGAGCCGGTAGCTCTACCGCTGAGCTATAGGCCCTCGCCCCGATTTTATACCAGATATCGCCCGGGGAGTCAATGAAGTGCTTGAAGGGCGAAAAGTTAGAGGTCAGTGGTTGTTGGTGAAGGACTTCAGCTTCCGGCTGCGGCTCGGGTGCTTGAGCTTCCGGAGGGCCTTGGCCTCGATCTGGCGGATGCGCTCGCGGGTGACCTTGAACTGCTGGCCGACCTCTTCGAGGGTATGCTCGTTGCCGTCCCCGAGGCCGAAGCGCATCTTGAGGACCCTGGCCTCGCGCTCGGTCAGGGATTTCAGGGCCTCCTCGATCTGCTCCCGGAGGTTGATGTGGATGACGGTGTCGGGCGGGGAGGGGATGAGCTTGTCCTCGATGAAGTCCCCGAGGTGGCTGTCCTCCTCCTCGCCGATGGGGGTCTCGAGGGAGATGGGCTCCTGGGCGATCTTGATGATCTTCCGGACCTTGCTCACGGGCATGTCCATCTTCCGGGCGATCTCCTCCGAGGTCGGCTCCCGGCCGATCTCCTGGACAAGGGCCCGGGACACCCGGATGAGCTTGTTGATGGTCTCGATCATGTGGACCGGGATGCGGATCGTCCGGGCCTGGTCGGCGATGGCCCGGGTGATGGCCTGCCGGATCCACCACGTCGCGTAGGTCGAGAACTTGTAGCCGCGCCGGTACTCGAACTTCTCGACGGCCTTCATCAGGCCCATATTCCCTTCCTGGATGAGGTCCAGGAACTGGAGGCCGCGGTTGCTGTACTTCTTGGCGATGGAGACGACGAGGCGGAGGTTGGCCGCCACGAGCTCCTTCTTGGCCTGGTCGGAGATCTTCTTTCCGGTCGTGATGGACCGGACGGACTTGCGGAGGGCCTGGGGGTCCAGGCCGATCTCCGTCTGGTACTTCCTGAGCTGGCGGTTGATCTCCCGGACCTTCTTCCGGGCGGCGGGGTCTTCCTTCTTCTTCCGGCTCGTCTTCCGCTTGAGCAGGAGCTCCTCGCGGGCGTCCTCGAGCTCGTTGATGGACCGGAGCTTCTCCCGGAGGTCGTCGATGATCGTCTCCCGGTGGGCCGTGCGAAGGTTGAGGTCCCGGATCAGCCGGCTGATGCCGACGATGATCCGTCCCCGGGTGATGACGGTCTTCCGGGTCGTCGGGAGCTTTTGGAGCTTCGCGCTGAGCTCCCGGACCTTCTTGATCCTGGCGAGGATCTGCTTGCGCTTCTCCTCGATCTTGCCCTCGGCGATGTCCTCTTCGGTGAAATCGAACATCTCCTGAATGGTGCCGGGGATCTCCTTGATCCTCGTCTCGATGTCCAGGACCTCGTTGAGGACCATCCGGGTCTTGGACAGGGCCTTGATGATGGCCTTCTCGCCGCGCTCGATCTCCCGGGCGATGGCGATCTCCCCCTCGCGCGTGAGGAGGGCGATGTTCCCCATCTCCCGGAGGTAGAGCTTGACGGGGTCGGTCGTCCGCTCCAGGCCGTGGAGGGAGACCAGGTCGCTCTTCCGCCGCCGGGGGATCATCTCCTTCTGGCGGGAATCGAGGATCTTGATCCCGTAGCCGTCCATCGAGGACAGGAAATCGTCGAAGTCCGCCTCGGAATCCAGCTCGTCGGTGAAGGTCTTGTCGATCTCCTCGAACAGGAGAAAGCCCTGCTTCCGGCCCTTGGAGATGAGCTGATGGATCTCGTCCTTTTGGAACTTGCTTTCCGATGTCACTCTGGTCTCCTCAAATGTTATAACGCCAGAAGCTGCTTGGTGATGTCCTGCTTCTGATAGACAAGGGCGACGAGCTTCTCCCGGTCGCCGCTTTTTTGCGATCGCGCGATCTCGGATTGGATCTCCTTGAGCTGGTTCTGGAAAGCGACCTTGCGGAGCGCCTTCAGGCAGTCGCGCGCGTGCTCGACGGAGGCGGCGCCGGGCCGTTCCTGGAGGGCCTGGGACAGACCGTCCAGGACCCGGGCGTCGATGGTGTCCTTCAGGTCCGCGAAGTTCCAATCCACGCCGTTCCGGAAGCAGTTCCGGATGAAGCCGAAGACGGGCTCGCTCCGGAGCCCCCGGAAATCCCCCTCCCGGACCTCCTCGAAGATATCCGGGGCGATCTCCTTGTTCTCGAAGAGGATCTGGAGGAGCCTCTTTTCGGCCGATGAAAAGGAGGCGCCTTCCCTGGGGCCCTGAGCAGGGCTCTGGGGCCCGATGACGAGCCGGAGCGTCGTCTCGTCGACGCCGAGGCGCTCGCCGGCCCGGCGGAGGTACTCGCCGCGGGCGAGGGCGTCGGGCACCTTGTCGATCTCCCGGACTACGGCCCGGATGACCCGGGCCCGTTCCTCGGGGAGCTCCATCCGGACGCCCCGGACGAACGTGTCGATCAGGAAATCGAGCCCGGGAACGGTCTTCTTCAGCAGGCCCAGGTAACGATCGCGGCCGTGCTTTGCGAGGAATGCGTCCGGGTCGAGGCCGTCGGGGAGGATGAGGGCGTCGACGTTCATCCCCTTTTCGAGGCAGATAGGAACGGCCCGGGCGCAGGCGTTCTGGCCGGCGGAGTCGCCGTCGTAGTTGACGATGAGGCGGGGCGTGAACCGGGCGGCCTGGGCCACCTGGAAAGGGGTCAGGGCGGTCCCCAGGGAGGCGACGACATTGCCGATCCCGGCCTGGTAGAGGGCGGCGTAATCCGTGTACCCCTCGACGAGAATGGCCTCTCCGGCCTCGCGGATGGCGTCCTTGCTGATGTTCAGCCCGTAGAGCAGCTTCCCTTTGGAGTACAGGGGGGTGTCCGGGGAATTCAGATATTTCGGCTCGGCGCCGGTGACGGTGCGGCCGCCGAAGGCGACGACCTTGCCCGTCAGGCTGAAAATGGGAAAGATGACGCGCCCCCGAAACCGGTCGTAATACTCATCCTTCTTTTTCCCCGGCAGGGCGAGGCCGGCCTTCTCGAGGAGCGTGGCCGGGACGTTCTTCGTCCGCAGATAGTCGACGAGCGTCCCCCAGGCGTCCATGGCGTAGCCGATCTGAAGCCGCTCGACGGTGGCTGCGGAAAGGCCTCTCTTCTTGAGGTATTCGGACGCCTTCCTGCCCTCGGGCGTGCCCGCGAGGTTCCGGCGGAAGAAGCCCAGGGCCATTTCGTTGATCTTGAAGAGCTTCTCCTCGAGCTTGATGAGCTGAGGATCGACCCTATGCTGGGGGAGGGGGATCCGGTACTTCTCGGCCAGGTACCTCAAGGCCTCGGCGAATCCGAGATTCTCCTTCTCCATGACCAGGGAAAAAACGTCGCCGCCGACGCCGCAGCCGAAGCAGTGGAAAAGCTGTTTTTCCTCGTCGACCGTGAACGAGGGCGTTTTCTCGGAATGGAAGGGGCACAATCCGACGTGTTTTCGTCCCCTCCGCCTCAGGGTCGTGTATTGGGTGGCGATCTCGACGATGGATGCGGCCTGGCGGACTTGCTCGATAATCTCCATATTATATTATAGTTAAGACGTTCCTATAGAATATAGGGGGTCAACGGCACCTTGTCAAGCGACCCCGGCCTTCCGCTCACAGGTGGTTGATGAGACTGGCCAGGTAGGCCCCGCCGAAGCCGTTGTCGATATTGACCACGGCGACCCCGCCCGGGCAGGCGTTCAGCATGGCCAGCAGGGCAGCCAGGCCTTTGAAGCTGGCCCCGTAGCCCACGCTCGTCGGGACGGCGACGACCGGGACGCGGACGAGCCCCGCAACGACGCTGGGCAGGGCCCCCTCCATGCCGGCGACCGTGATGACGACGCGGGCTTCCTTGATCCTATCGAACTCCCCGAACAGCCTGTGAAGCCCCGCGACGCCGACGTCATAGACTCGGACGGTCTCGTTCCCCAGGATCTCGCAGGTGACGACGGCCTCTTCGGCGACCGGGATATCCGAGGTCCCCGCCGTCATGACGACGATCTTCCCCTTTCCCGGGGGCGGCTCTTTCTGCCTGAGGGTTATGGTCCCGGCCGTCTTGTCGAACACGGCCCCGGGGAGCTTGCCCTTGAGGGCCCTCTGCACCTCCGGGCCCGCCCGCGTGACCAGAAGGTTCGAGCCCTTCCGGACGATCTCGCGGGAGATCCTCAGGATCTGGTCGGGCGTCTTCCCCAGTCCGAAGATGACCTCCGGCGTGCCCTTCCGGAGCTCCCGGTGGTGGTCGATCTTGGCGCAATCGAGGTCCTGATAGGGGTAATCCCTGAGATGTTCGAGGGCCTCTTCGGGGGTCAGACGATGATCATAGACCTTCTTCAGGACGTCTTCGAAACGGGTTTTCACCCGTCCATTCTATCACAAAAGCGAGTCGGGCGGGACAGGCGAGACAAGCGAGACGCGAGGTCGGTTCAAGACATCTACCAGATCCCCCGCTAATTGCCTGAGCGTCCATATCGCGAGGAGGGAGAAGAGAGACATCTCCGGGGCAGGATATAGTCGGGTAGGCCCCTTTATTGAATGCCTTGACCATCCTCTCGTCTCGCTTGTCTCGCAATTCCAGTGTCGATGTATTAAGATGGAGGCTCGACCATGGATAAACGGACGATCTCCAAAGAGCTCTCATTTCGCGGCGTCGGGATCCATACGGGCAAGGTCGTCGACCTCGTCCTCCGGCCATCGGATTCTGGGGAGATCGTCTTCCGGCGGAAGGGGGCCGACGGCCCCGGCCTCGTCCTCGACCCCAGGGCCACACGGGCCCGGAACTGCTCCTACCTGGAGTCGGAGCGCGGCCGCATCGAAACCGTCGAGCACCTGCTTGCCGCTCTTTCCATGTTCGGAGTCGACAGCCTGGACATCGAAACCGACGGGCCCGAGATCCCCATCCTCGACGGAAGCGCTGGGCCCTTCGCCGAGGCCTTAGCGGCGACCGGCACCCGGGCGGCTGGGCCGGGAGGGAAGATCATGAAGGTCGCAACCCCCTTCGTCGTCGAGGAGGGCGGGGCGTCCGTCGAGGCCGTCCCCGACCCCGGATTCCGGATCTCCTATCACATCGCCTTCGACCATCCGGCCATCGGGGCCCAATCGTTCGACCTCCTCGTGACGAGGGAGTCCTTCCGTACGGAGATCGCCCCGGCACGGACCTTCGGCTTCCTGAAGGATGTCCCCGAGCTTCGTCGCCGCGGACTGGCCCTGGGCGGATCGTTCTCGAACGCGCTCGTCCTCGACGACGAGAAGCTCGTCAACGGCCCCTTGAGGTTCCCGGACGAGTTCGTCCGCCACAAGGTCCTCGATCTCGTCGGCGACCTCTTCCTTCTCGGTGTTCCCGTCCGCGGGCATTTCACGGCCCGCAAGGCCGGGCACGCCCTCCACATCAAAGCCGTGCATTACCTCCTCGACCACCCGGAATGCCGGGAATATGTCGAATAGGCCTCCTTCTGATCTTTGGGTTGGAAAACGTGCAAGGATAGAAAGGCCTCGCTCCCGGTCGGAGGGCTCGGAGGCCGCCCCTTGACCCCAGACCCGGGAACCTGCAGGCAGGTTCCCCCATCGCAAGAGCGATGGGCCCCCTTCCCGACTGGGGTTTACGGGGCGGTCCTCCTCCCCCCATCTTCAGGTCGCTCGTTGCCCTCCGTGCTACCGGATGACCAAAATGCGAAGCTATAAAGCAATTAAGGCAGAGGCAATGCTCGAGGGCAAGCGCCTTTCAACGTGCGGCCTTTCTTTTCGCGCTCTTAAGAGAATGGCGCAGGGGCGATGCCTGGAGGAGGTCGTCTGAGGGCGGAGCGGGCACGGTTCCCCGTACCGACAGGACGGGGAGAGCGGAGCCCGAGGCGAAAGCGGCCTGGCTCGCTGGGACAGGCCGCGGCCGACGGAAGGCGCGCCCCGAGCCGAAAATTCCTTGAAGCGCGAGAAGAAAGGCCGCCTTGGAGGAAGATGTCTGGCTGAAACATAGAGCGAAACGACCGACCCAGCCACCTTGTCAAGCGCCCCGGGATGATGTAAAATGGGTCTATTCAACGACAAGGGAGCAGGCATTTGACCGAACAGAAAGCGAAGAAAGACGAGTATCAGAAGGCCCTGGCCGCGTTCGGCCTGGCCATGAAGGATTTCCATAAGGGCGTCCTGGACAAGGCCGCCGTTGAGCTGAAGGCCTTCATCGAAAAGTACCCCGAGGAACGGGAGCTCGTCGACCGGGCGCAGATCTACCTCACCATCGCCCAGAAGCGGCCCCGCAAGGAGATCGTTCATCTCAAGGACTTCGACGACCATTACAACTACGCGGTCTACAAGGTGAATTCCGGCGACCGCGAAGGGGCCCTCAAGATCCTCGAAAAGGCCCTGGAATTCAAGAAGAGCGAGGCTAAGGTCCAGTATCTCATCGCGGACGTCCTCTGCCTTCTGGGCCGGGCCGACGAAGGCCTGGAAGCCTTGAAGAAGGCCGTCCAGAAGGACAAGCAATTCGCCGTCCTCGCCCAGAACGAATCCGATTTCGAGCCCTTGTGGGATGACAAGAGATTCAAGCTCGTCACGCGGGTTTCATGACCAACGGTCCTATCGTCCTGATCCTGGCCGGCGGGAAGAATTCCCGCTTTCGTTCCCGGACGCCTAAGGCCCTCCACCCCGTTCTCGGGACGACAATGCTCGGGCTCGTCGCCGGCGCCGTCCGCGCGGTCAAACCGAGCCGGACCATGGTCGTGACCGCCGCATGGTCCTCCGAATACCTGCGGACCGTTCCCGGTCCCGGAGCCGATGTCATTAGGGAAAGGACAGCCGGGGGCACGGGAAGGGCCGTCCTTTCGGCGCGCCGCGTCCTCCGGACCGATCCCGGCCGGGACGTGCTCGTCATCCAGGCCGACCTGCCCCTCGTCACCGGCCCAACCCTCCGGGACCTTCTGACCGCCCACCGGCGGGAAGGATATCCCGTCACCGTGCTCCGCGCGCCGGGGGTTCCCGGCGCCTGCCCTCCCGCCGACCTGCCGTGTCCCGTCTGCGTTTTCAAGGCCCGTTCCCTCCTGGCGGCCCTTTCCGCGGCCCCTCGGAGAGGCAACGGCGCATTCTCGATCGAGGACCTCGTCGCCCTGGTCTCGGCATCGGACGGCTCGGGCCAGTGCCCCGCCCGGGGCTTCGAAGAGCTCTTCGAGGTCGGGACGCGCTATGACCTGGCGGTCGCGGCCTCCGTCCTCAGGCTCAGGAAGATCAGGGAGCTCGCCGCCTCCGGCGTTACCGTTGTCGATCCGTCCGCGACGTGGATCGATCTCGGGGTCCGCATCGGCGAGGAAACGGTCATCGCCCCTTCCGTCGTCATCGAGGGCGCGACCCGCATCGGCAGGGACTGCCGGATCTCGCCGAACGTCCGCATCGCCGACTCACGGCTCGGGGACCGGGTCAGGGTCTTCGATGCGACCGTCATCGAGGGCTGCGTTCTGGAGAACGACGTCCAGGCCGGGCCCTTTTCCCGGCTGCGCCCGGAGACCGTGGTGAAGGCGGGCTCCCGAGTAGGCAATTTCGTCGAAATGAAGAAGACCGTCCTCGGTCCGCGCTCCAAGGCCCTCCATCTCTCCTATCTGGGCGACAGCTGGGTGGGGGAGGGCGTCAACATCGGAGCCGGGACCATCACCTGTAATTATGACGGGGTCAACAAGAACCCGACGATCATCGCGGACGGGGTCTTCATCGGGTCGGGCACGGAGCTCGTGGCGCCGGTCACGGTGGGGCGCAAGGCCTATGTCGGCGCCGGTTCGACCATAACCAAGGATGTCCCGGCCGGGGCCCTGGCCATCGCCCGCGCCCGTCAGGTCGTCAAAACGGGCTGGGTCGCGTCGCGGGAATCGAAGCGCGGCCGCCCCGCGGCGAAGAAGCGCCGCTCCCGCTGAGGGAGCGCTCCGTCAGGCCTGCCCGCCGGTCTTCCGCTTTTCCCACGCCCTGACGTACGCCAGCCTTTGGATGGCGGTGATGTTGGAGACAAGGGCGATGAGCCCCACGGCCACGATCAGGGCCGGATCATAGACGCGGAAGGCCAGGCCTATGAGCGTCCCCGCGAAGAGAAGGACCAGGCGCTCGGCCCTCTGCATCATCCCCACCCGGCAATCGACGCCCAGGCCCTCGGCCCGCGCCCGGGTGTAGCTGACCATGGTGGACCCCAGGAAGGCCGTGAAGACGACCCAGATGACCCATTCCTCCCGGAAGTGATAGGCGATCCCGGCGTAGATGAAGAACTCCGAGTACCGGTCGAAGCTCGAATCCAGGATGGCGCCGAACAGGCTCTTCCGGTTCGAGTTGACGGCGACCTTCCCGTCCAGGATGTCCAGGGTCCCGCAGAGCAGAAGTCCGATGAGCGCCCAGACGGGCCGCTCGAAGAGGTAGGCGAGCCCGACTCCGAAGCCCGAGGCGAGCCCGAAGTGGGTCAGGGTGTTGGGATGGATGTGCCGCCGGACGAAGAAGACGGAGATCCTGTCGAAAAGCCTCAAGGTCGTCGCGATGAGGCCGCTCGGAAGGAACCGGAAAGCACGGGCGTCTCGATCGTTCACAGCCATCCCCTCTTTCTCCGCCGGAGAGGAAATTCTATTCTTAACCGGCGATGAAAGCAAGCCGCGCGGCGCACCGGGCGTCCCGCCGGACGTGGCTTTTTTCGCCGGCATCCCGTACAATACGGTCGGCCGAAGCCGGAGGGAAAGAACATGAGCGGGGACAAGCGAAAACTCAAAGAACTGATGAAGCACGGGAAGATCTACGTCTGGAAGGGGACCTACGCCATGGTCCGGGCCGAGCGCCCCTGCCGGGGGGCGGTCGCCGTTATCCGGGACAGGAAGGAGACGACCTGCCTCGTTCCCGAGCCCCTGACCGGGGGCCGGAGCCTGCTCGCGACCGATACGGGCTGGAAGGTCATCACCTTCGACATGGTCCTGCCCTTTAGCCTGGTCGGCTTCCTGGCTTGGGTCGCGGCCGCCCTGGCCGGAGCGGGGGTCAGCATCTGCGCCTTGTCCGCCTACTCTACGGATCATATCCTGGTCAAGTTCGGGGACCTCGAGAAGGCCCTCGGTACGCTGGAGAAGCTCGGGTTCATGATCGACCGGAAGGAACGATGATCCGGTTCGCCGGACCGGACGAGATCCGGAAGGCGCTCGGGGGCCTCGACCCCATCCCCCTGATCGAGGCCGGGTTCGCGGCCTATTCCCGGGGCGAGGTCGTCGTCCCGCCCGTCGGCGAGATGATATTCGAGGACCCTCCCGGCGACGTCCACATCAAGTATGGCTACATCAGGGGCGACCAATATTATGTCATCAAGCTCGCCTCGGGATTCTACGACAACCCGAAGCGCGGCCTGCCTTCGTCGAACGGGATGATGCTCCTGTTCGACCTGAGGACGGGAGAGCCGCGGGCCATCCTCCACGACGAATGCCTCCTGACCAATGTCCGCACCGCCGCGGCGGGAGCCGTCGCGGCCCGGTATCTCGCCCCGGAGCGCGTGACGCGCGCCGGGATCCTGGGCGCGGGCGCCCAGGGCCGGCTCCAGCTCGAATACCTGAGGCGGGTCCGGGAGTTCCGGGACGTCTGCGTCTGGGGCCTCGGCGAGGCGGAGCTCGCCTCCTATAAGGCGGACATGGAGCCGATGGGCTTTCACGTGGAGACGACGAGGGACCCCGCGGAAGTGGCGGCGACCTGCAACGTCATCGTCACCTGCACCCCGTCCACGAAACCGCTCCTCCGCCGCCGCGACATCCGGCCAGGGACCCACATCACGGCCGTGGGTTCCGACACCGCGGAAAAGCAGGAGCTCGAGGAGGCGATCCTGGCCGCCGCCGACCGGATCGTGGTGGACAGCATAAGCCAGTCGCTCCTCCGCGGCGAGGCGTTCCGGGCCATGAGCGCGGGCGCGATCGGAAAGGAGCGCCTCGTCGAGCTCGGCGCGGTGATCATGGACCCGTCGCTTCGCCGCGCTTCGGACGGGGAAACGACGGTCGCGGACCTGACCGGCGTGGCGGTTCAGGACATTCAGATCGCCAAGGCCGTGTTTCAATCCCTTCCCTGAGATCCGAGTTCGGCGGCCCGGGGGCTCGGACGGGACGGACTGAGCGGACGTTGGAGGGTTTAGCCCGCACGAAGCCGATTTCGAGGAGATTCGGGCGAGGATGTTTGAGCGTCCGAAGATCTCGGACCCATGCCGCTTTGGACGAGGGCAGAATCCAGCATTCCTGATAAGTTCGCGAGTTCCGAGCCCGCCGAAGAAATCGGAAAGGGCGCGGCGTTAAAAACCCGACCGGGAGCGAAGCCGTCGCGTCCGAGCCCCCTTCCGGGCCGCCCGTCAGTCGTAATATTCCAGCCCCAAGTGCGTGATGAGCTCCTCTCCCTTGAGGTGCCGGAGCGTGTTCTTGAGCTTCATCAGCTGGATGAAGAGGTCGTGCTCCGGATAGAGCTCGGGCGCGCACATCGGACTCTTGAAATAGAAGGATAGCCACTCCTGGATGCCCTTCATGCCCACGCGCTTGGCGAGGTCCATGAACAGGACGAGGTCGAGGACGATGGGCGCGGCCAGGATGCTGTCCCGGCAGAGGAAGTCGATCTTGATCTGCATGGGGTAGCCCATCCAGCCGAAGATGTCGATGTTGTCCCAGCCTTCCTTGTTGTCCCCCCGGGGCGGGTAATAGTTGATGCGGACCTTGTGCGTGTAGGTGCCGTAAAGGTCGGGATAGACCTTGGGCTGGAGGATGTATTCGAGGACGCTGAGCTTGCTCTCCTCCTTGGTCTTGAAGGACTCGGGGTCGTCGAGGACCTCCCCGTCGCGGTTCCCCAGGATGTTGGTCGAGAACCACCCGTTGAGGCCGAGGAGGCGCGCCTTGAGTCCGGGCGCGAGGATGGTCTTCATCAGGGTCTGGCCGGTCTTGAAATCCTTCCCGGCGACGGGCGAGCCGGTCTCACGGGCGAGCTCCCGCATGGCCGGGATATCCACGGTCAGGTTGGGAGCCCCATTGGCGAAGGGGATCCCGCTCTTCAGGGCGGCATACGCATAGATCATACTGGGGGCGACGGCGGGGTGGTTCTCCTTCATCGCCCGTTCGAGGGAAGCGATCGAGGCGTGGACGGGGTCCTCCTTGAGGAAGATCTCCGTCGAGGCGCACCAGATCATGACCATGCGGTCGAGGGCGTTCGTTTCCTTGAATTTGCGGATGTCCTCCATGAGGAGCAGGGCATGATCGTATTTGTTGGCGGCCTTCTTGACGTTCGGGCCGTCGAGCTTCTTGACGTAGTGCTGGCTGAAGACGGCCGGCCAGGGTTTGAGGGCCTCGAGCTCTTCCCGGACGGGATCGAGGTGCTCCCGCTTCAGGACCCCGGCCTTCAGGGCCGCTTCGTAGGCGTTGTCCGGGAAAATGTCCCAGGCGCCGAAGACGAGATCGTCGAGCCCGGCGAGGCTGACGAAATCTTTGATCATCGGGGAGCGCTTGTCCGTTCGCTTGCCGAGGCGGATGGACCCCATCTGCGTCAGCGAACCGATGGGCCTGGACAGGCCTTTTCGGACGGACATGACGCCGGCGACGAACGTCGTGGCCACGGCGCCCAGGCCGACGGTCATGACGCCGAGCCTGCCCTTGGCTTCGGGGATGGCGGCGGGATTGGTCATGATGATCTCCTCCTCCCTCGCTGAATGCCCACGATATCACAAGGCCTACAGGACTTCAACTCGAAGGGGCCGCGCCGCCCTCAGCGCTTCTCGTAGGGCGGGCGCCGCGCCCGGACGGCCGGGGCTTTCTCCAGGGATTTCATGACTTCCGCGATCGCCCGTTCGAGCTGGGGATCGACGCCACGAGCCAGCTGGGTCGGGTCGTCCACGACCTCGATGTCCGGATCGACGCCGTGGCCTTCCTTGAACCACTTCCCGTCCGGGTCGTACATGCGGAACGTCGGCACCGTGACCCCTCCTCCGTCGATGAGGCCCGGCGCTCCTGAGATGCCGATGAGGCCGCCCCAGGTCCGCATGCCGATGAGCGGCCCCAGCCCGGCCTTGCGGAAGTAATCCGGGAACGCGTCGCCCCCGGACCCGCTCCAGCCGTTGATGAGCATGGCCTTGGGCCCGAAATGGCCGGTCGGCGGCCACCGCCAGTCCACGCCGTCGCGGACCGCCCAGAAGGCCAGCGGCTTGCGGTCGAGGATCTCGATGAACCGGTCGGGGATCTGGCCCCCGTCGTTCCACCGCTCGTCGATGATGAGCCCGTCCAGGTCGAATTGGGCCATGTACTGGCGGAAGAGCTCCGTCTGGCCGTCGATCCCCGTGCTGGGGACATAAACGTATCCGATCCGGCCGTTCGAGGCCTCGGCGACGCGCTTGCGGTGCCCTTCGATCCATTCGAGGTTGCGGAGACGGTCCTCCCCATCCAGGGTCTTGACCAGGATCTTCCGGGCGCCCTCGGCCGTCGCCTTGTCATTGACCGTAAGCTCGACCGTCTGATCGGCCAGCCCGGCGAAAGCTCCCCAGGGAGCCTCGGTCGTGGTGAGCGGCCGCCCGTTCACCGCGAGGATGTAATCGCCGGCCTTGACCTTAAGGCCGGGCTCGAGCAGGGGCGAACGCACTTCGGTGTCCCAGGACGCGCCGTCGACGACGCGCTTGATCCTGTAGGCGCCGTCGGCGACCTCCCAGTCGATCCCGAGGTAGCCGGTCTGGACCGGGGCCGCTTCCTCCGTGTCGCCGCCCCCGCGGTAGGTGTGCGAGGCGTTGAGCTCGGCGATGAGCTCGCCGATGACGTAGTTCACGTCCCACCGGGTCACGGCCGTTTCGATGAGCTTCCCATACCGCTCCCTCAGGGCCGCCCAATCGACGCCGTGCATGTTCGGATCGTAGAAGAAGTCCCTCTCGATCCGCCAGACGTCGTTGAAGATCTGCCGCCACTCGGCTCTCGGGTCGACCGTCATCTCGAGGCGGCCGGTCGGCATCGCCTTGTCCATCTTCTGGCCTTCGGCGACGTCTACGATGGCCGCCCGATCCCCCTTGGCCACGAGGACCTTCGTTCCGTCGGCGCTGACCTCGAAGAAATCGATGTCGTCGACGATCTTCTTTTCCTCGCGCTTCTCGAGGTCGTAGAAATAGAGGGACCGCGTCCTCTCCGCGGCGCCCGTGTTCGGGAAACGGTGGAAGAGGACCTTCCCGGAGACGGCGGCGATGGCCCTGATATTGCCGGGGGCGGGCGGCAGGACGACGATGCGGTGCTCGAACCCGTCGAACGAGATGACGACGTCCTTGATGGCCGGCTTGTCCGCCTTGCCCGGCGCCGTCTTATCCTTGTCCTTGCCTTTGTCCTTTGCCGCGGAGGCCTTGGCGTCCGCGGGCTCTTCCTTTTTCGCATCGAAGGCGTCGTTCTTCGGGGCGAGCGGGGAAGGGACGTCCATGGTCAGGGGGACGGCGGCGATGGTCGTCGCATTCGCGTAGATCCAGGTCCGATCGATGCCGGAATAGAGCGGGGAGAACGTCCGGTCGGTCAGGAAATAGAGGTATTTGCCGTCCGGATCGAACGCCGGGCCGGCGTCGGTGTAGTAGCCCGACGTGGCCTGCCGGACCTTGGCCGCGGCGACGTCGTAGAGGAAGATCGCGCTGCCGCGCCCGTTGAGGTCCTTCGGATACGCGAACCAGCGGCTGTCCGGGGACCAGGAAACACGGAAGTTCTCGAGATCGCCTTCGAACAGCGACCCGCATCGGTCCGCCTTGACCACCGATCCGGTCGCGACGTCAAGGACGTTGATGGCCATCGTCTGGTCGACGAACGCGATCTTCTTCCCGTCCGGCGACCAGTTGATCCTGTACCGGAAACCCGGGCCGAAGGAGGTCACGACCCGCCCGACCCCCGGTTTCTGGAGGTCGGCGATGACGAGCTGGTATTCTCCGGTCCCGTCGCTCCAATAGGCGAAGGATTTCCCGTCGGGGGAGACGGCCGGCCAGCGCTCGGCCGTGCCGGGTGTCCGGGTGAGGTTGAAGACGGGCCCGTTCTCGGCCGGGACCGAGAAGATATCGCCGCGGGCCTGGACGAGGGCCCGCTTTCCGGCGGGTTGAGAGGCCCATTGCACGAGCCCGGAAGCGTTCACCGTCCTCGGCCGGAGGGTCGCCTCGTCTGTGATGACGCGGACCGCGACCTCGCGGAGCTTTTCGTCGGCCAGGTCGAGGAGGTAGAGCTTCCCGCCGGCCTCGAAAACGATGTCCATCGGCCCGAGGGCGGGGAAATGGATATCGAAGTCGGTGAAGCGGGTGACCTGCCGGGCGGTTTTCGCCGCGATATCATAGGCCCACAGGTTCGTCCGGCTCTCCGGCCCGCGGTCGGAGAGGAAAAAGAGCTTTTCGCCGTGCCACATCGGGAATTCGTCGACCGCATCGCTCGGGGCGATCCGTTCCGACGCCAATGTGCCGAGGTCGAACATCCAGAGATCGGGGGCCCAGCCGCCCCGGTAGCGCTTCCAGGTCCGGAAGGCCTGGGTCTGGGGCGTATAGACGATCTTCGTCCCGTCCGGGGAGAAGCCGGCCATCTCGCCGTAGGGAACGGGGAGCTTGGCCGGGAGGCCGCCCGAGGCCGGGACGGCATAGAACTGGCTGAATCTCTGCTTGCCGCTCTCCTGCGTCGAGGCGAAGAGGAGCTTCTTTCCGTCCGGATACCAGTCGATGAGGCGGTCGGGGAATCCGTGGTTCGTGATCCGCACGGGCGTTCCGCCCGCCGCGGGAACGACGTAGATGTCCAGGTTCCCGTCGTAGGCCGCGTTATAACCGATCAGGCTTCCGTCGGGAGAGAACCGGGGGAATAATTCCTGTCCTTTGGGTGAGCTGAGCCGGATCGCGGTGCCCCCCTCCTTGGGGACGAGCCAGAGGTCTCCGGCATAGCCGAAAACGATCTGGGTCGCCGAGACGTCGGGATACTGGAGCATCCTGGCGTCGACCTGGGCGAAGAGGGCCGGAGACTGGAACAGAACGGCCAGTCCGGCCAGAAGGACGATGCCTAGCGCGGCGGATCTCTTCATGGGACTCTCCTTATCGGGGAAAGAGGGATTCGGGCAAACATTGCCATGATTATATATGAATACGACGGAGCAACGGAACTGGTTTCCGGGGGCTGGATCTTTTCTCCGGCCGCGGCCGCGGACCGGCTTCTTGAAATCGCCGGGATTTCCCGGCATACTGGGGCGCGATGACGTCCCCGGCTGTCCGCGCTCGCGCCCGGAGGGAGACCCTCCGGCGCGGCATCAGGATCCTCCTGGCCCTATCCCTGGCCGCGCTGGCCCTTTCCATCCGGGAGAGGCGGCGGCTTCCCGCGCCGGGCCAGATAGACGTAGCTCTCTTAGAGGACCCGGTCCAGACGGAAGCCGATGTCCCGCCCCCGTTCGAGGTCGAACGAAAGGGCGTCCTTTATCTGGTGACCCCCGTCCTCGGCTACGATATCCGGGGGCTGGTCGTCTCGGAGCACGACAGCCGGGCCTTTACGGACATGGCGCACGAACGGTGGAAAGACAACCTGAACGTCAAGGACGTCTGTCTCGTCTGGGGCCGGAACGTCACGACCGGCGTCATCAAGAAGATGAAGTTCCGGAATCGGGATTTCACCTGCTATTATTCCTATCCCGATGCCGCAACGGGCGCTCTCTTCACCGAGAACGGCCTCTCGAACAACCATCTGCTCGCCGGGGACGACAATATGGCCCGGAAGGTCCGGTCGGTCCGGAGGGGAGACCAGATCCGGGTCCGTGGCTGGCTGGCTTCATATGAGCGGCCGGGGACGCCCTTCCGCCGCGGGACGAGCACGACACGCGAAGACAGGGGCAATGGCGCCTGCGAGACGGTCTACGTGACGGAGTTCGAGGTCCTGAGGAGCGGGAATCCGGGCTGGAGGCGTCTCTTCGGCCTTTCGGTCGCCGGCGCCGCCGCATCGGTCCTCGCCCTTTTCCTGCTCTGAAGATGAATTGCCTCAACGTCGAGATCAAGGCGCGCTGTGCCGACCCGGGGCGTGTCCGGCGGGCTCTTGAGGCCCGAAAGGCCGAGTTCCGGGGAACGGACCACCAGGTCGATACTTACTTCAACGTTCCCCGGGGCCGCCTCAAGCTCAGGCAGGGGACGATCGAGAATTGTCTGGTCTTTTATGAGCGGGAAGACCGGAAAGGGCCCAGGACATGCAAGGTCCGGCTCTATCCGACGGACCCGGGATCGGCGCCGGCGATGAAGGCCCTTCTTGCGGCCGCGCTGGGAGTCCGGTGCGTCGTGGACAAGCGGAGAGAGATCTATTTCATCGCCAACGTGAAGTTCCACATCGACCGGGTCAAAGGGCTGGGGACGTTCGTCGAGATCGAAGCCCAGGACGCCGGAGGGAGATACGGGACGCGGGAATTACGGGCACAGTGCGGGGCTTATGCCGCGATTCTCGGAATTGCCGATGGAGACCTGATCTCCGGCTCGTATGCCGAAATGGCAGACTCGTAGCGGTTGAAAGGAAGGATGGAAGGGGGACGGGGACCGTTCCCGGCCTTCGCCCCCCGTTGGAAACGAATAAAGTTCGCGGGTCAGTAACGGCGTCCGCCGCCGCCGCCGAAGCCGCCGGTGCGGGGCTTATCGGTGCGGGGCCGGGCTTCGTTGACCGTCAGCGGGCGGCCCTTGAAATCCTTACCGTTGAGGGCGGAAAGGGCCTTCTGGCCCTCTTCCTTGTTCGGCATCTCGACGAAGCCGAAACCGCGGGATTCCCCCGAGAACTTGTCCTTGATCACCGACGCGCTGGAGATCTCGCCGAAAGCCTGGAAAAGCTCCCGGAGCTCGTTCTCCGTGACGCCGCGGGGGATGTTGCCGACATAGATGTTCATACCTTACTCCTTAAAATACGATCCCATATGATAGGACGACCGTCATCCGAAATTATTATTCTGGGGGGAAAACAATTTGGTGTGACACTGTCCTGCCAGATGGCTCGAAAAGAACTATACGCTTCTCCCGGTCAAAATGCAAGTGTTTTTTTTAGAAGGAGATGAGGGCGAAAAGGGGCCGCCGGGGGCCAAATAAGGCATTGAGAATAAACCGAAGATATCCTAATATGGGGGACGGCGTTCGACGAAGGGAACGGCCTTTGCCGGGGTGGCGGAATTGGCAGACGCAAGGGACTTAAAATCCCTCGCCCCGTAAGGGGCATACGGGTTCGATTCCCGTCCCCGGCACCACTTGCTTTATATCCGCAACGGATATATAATCCCGGCATGGCCAACTCCAGAGGCCGGGCGCCCCTCACTCCGGCCGTGCTTCATATCCTCCTCGCGATCTCCACGACGGAGCGGCACGGCTACGGGATCATGAAGCAGGTCGAGGCGGATTCGCAGGGAAAAGTGACCATGGGGCCCGGGACGCTCTACGGCTCGCTCGGCCGGATGATCGAAGCAGGGCTCATCCGCGAGAGCGATAAGAAGGTCGACCCCGAGATGGACGACGAGCGCCGCATCTACTACAGGATCACCGAACTCGGACAGGAAGCGCTGGCGGCGGAATTGGAGCGATACCGCGAGGTCGTGACGGTCGCCAGGCAGAAACGCCTTTCGCCCGGCACGCTCATTCGCGGCTGCGGCCTATGAACACGCGATCGCGCTGCCGGGGCCTCTACGCGCGCCTGCTTCGCCTCTATCCGAAGCCGTACCGGGAGCGTTTCGGCGAAGGGATGGAGCAAACCTTCAACGACCTTCTTCGCGACCGCAGAGGCGCGGGATGGGGATCGCTCCGGCTCGTTCTTTGGCTGTTCGCCGAGACATCGGCGGGAATTCTCAGAGAGGACATGACATTCATCATGACGCAAAGCAAGAGCATCATTCGTGTCGCGCTCGCGACGGGGATCCTGTTGCTGGTGCCCCTGGCGGCCATGCAGATCACCGATGAAGTGGTCTGGAGCCTGGCCGATTTCGTTACTGCCGGCGGGCTCCTGTTCGGCACCGGTCTCGCCTACGTGCTGGTGGCGGGGAGGGGGGGCCCTATTGTGTATCGGGCCGCCGTCGGCGTCGCGCTCGGGACGGCGCTCTTCCTCGTCTGGGCGAACCTTGCGGTCGGCATCATCGGGAACGAGAGGAACCCCGTCAACCTGGCGTATTTCGGGGTGCTCGCCGTCGGATTCATCGGCGCCTTGATCGCGCGCCTTAGGCCGCGGGGGATGGCGCGCGCGTTGTTCGCCACGGCTATCGCTCAGGGCCTGGTCGCCGCGGCGGCGCTGATGGCCGGGCTGCACCGGGCGCCGGAAAGCTCTGTGCCCGAGATCCTGGCCGTCAATGGGTTCTTCGTCGCTCTGTGGGTCGGATCGGCTTTGTTGTTCCGACGCGCGGCGCGCTGAGCCTTCAGAGGTCGGGAGGAGGAACCGATCGGACGGGTTCTGATATAATCCCCCCGTTATGCTGAAAACCATCGCCGGCCGGTATCGCGAGGCCTATTCCGGCCTGCCCAGGGACGCCTGGGTCCTGAGCCTCATCCTGTTCATCGACATGAGCGGGACGATGGTCATCTTCTTCCTGTCCCTTTATCTCACGCGCCGGCTCGGGTTCACGGTCTTTCAGGCGGGGCAGGTCCTGAGCGCCTACGGGTTCGGCATGCTGTTCGGGGCCCTTCTCGGGGGCCAGGCCAGCGACCGGATCGGCTCGCGGACGACCCAACAGCTCTGCATGTTCGGGGCCGGGCTGTCCCTGTTCGCCCTCGGCATGAGCCGCAGCTTTGCGGCGGTCTTCCTCTGCGTGCTTTTATACGGCCTCTTTTCTTCGGCCCTTTTTCCGGCCATCGCTTCCGGAATGGCCGAGATCTGCGCCCCCGGAGTCCGGAGCCGGGGATTCGTGCTCAACCGCCTCGCCAGCAACCTCGGAGCGACGATCGGGCCGGTCGTCGGGGGATTCCTTGCCGGGCATAATTTCCGCCTCCTCTTCTGGGTGGACGGGGCGACATGCCTCCTGGCCGGGCTGTCGTTCTTTGTCCTGTTTCCCCGCGGGCGGCGCCTCGTCCCGGCCGCCCCGCCCGAAAGCGCCGTCCGGCGGGATTCCTGGTGGAGGGACCGGGGCCTCCTGGCCATCCTGGCCGGGACGGTCGGTGTCAGCCTTATCTTCAACCAGCTCTGGGGCACGTTCCCGATCTACGTGCGCAATGTTTATGCCCTGCCCGAGAACCTCATGGGCCCGCTCTTCGCCGTGAACACGGTCCTCATCGTGCTGTTCCAGATGATACTGATCCACGGGGTGGAGAGGTTCCCGCGGGGGCGCGTCGCCGCCGTCGGCACGGCCTTCCTGGGGCTGGGATTCGGCCTCATGCCCTTCGGACGGGGATGGTTCTACGGAGCGATGACCGTCGCCGTCTGGACGATCGGCGAGATGCTGTTCATTCCGACCGCGACGACGCTGATCTCCCTCAGGGCCTCTGAGGAGAACCAGGGCCGATACCAGTCGCTTCTCAGCCTGGCTTTCGGGCTGGGCTTCATCATCGGGCCCTCCCTCGGGACCCGCGTCTATGAACGGTTCGGCGGGACGGCCCTCTGGCTCGGGACCGCGGGACTCGCCGCCGTCGTCGCTCCGCTGTTCCTTTTCAAGGGCAGGGAACGGCGCTCACGAACGGAGCCCTCCATCCCGGGCGCCGGATCAGGCGGATGACGGCCGCGCTTCCGCCCGCCCGTCGACAATAGCCCGATATCCGCAGGAGGCCGCGCACAGGCCGCATTCGACGCATTTCTCCTCGTCGATCACAGGGGCGGCGAAGCCCGCCTGGGAGATCGCTCCCGTCGGGCAAACGCGGACAAGGGGACAGGGATGATCCTGCGGGCAACGGCTCCCGACGACCTTCGGCATCGCCGTCCTCAGACGGCGGCCGGCGGGGCGAACGGGGCGAGCCGCTTCTCGAGCTCCGGGCCGGGGAGGACGCCGATGATCCGGTCCTTCTCCGCCCCGTTCACGAAGACGATCAAAGTCGGGATGGCCGTGATCGCGTAATTCGCGGCGACGCGGCTGTTCTCATCGGTGTTGAGGCTGGCGAACCGGACGCGGCCCTCAAGCTTCGCGGCGGCCGCCTCGACGACGGGGCGGACCATCCGGCAGGGCCCGCACCAGGGCGCCCAGAAATCCACGAGCACGGGAAGGTCCGACTTCAGGACCTCCGCCTCGAACGTCTCCCCCGTGACCACTTTCACTTGTTCCATCGGTCAATTTCCTTTCAGAAGTATGGGCAATAGCGCCGCGATCCTGTCGTCGGCGATCCGATAGCAGATCCGGGTCCCCTGCCGCCTCCCGACGATCATGCCTGCGTCCCGAAGCGCCTTGAGGTGCTGGGAGGCGTTCGGCTGGGAGAGGCCCAGGCAAGCCGTCGCCCGGGAGACGCAGCACTCGGACTCGCTCAGCCGCGACAGGATCCTGAGCCGGGCCGGGTGGGCCAGGGCCTTCAGCCGCGCGGCGGCTGCCGCGTAGCGGACCGGGGATCGTTTCGTGTTCATCATATAAAGATATCCTTATATAATGTATCCATTATACAATGGAACGGGCCGTTGTCAAGGGGAGGCGCTTTTTCGGGTCCCGGGTTTCTGCTATAGTGAAGGACCCTGGACCCCGGGCTCGGGGCCTGGAAGAGGCCGCATATGAGTCTCATAGAAAAGCGCTACACCGAGCTTCTGAACGATGCCTTCGATCCCGAATCCTTCCGTCGCGAAGGGCACCGGGTCGTCGACATCCTGGCTGATTTTCTGGCCGCCTCCACCCCGGAGAAACGGCCTCGCGTCATGGCCTATGAGGAGCCTGAGGCCATGCTCGCCTCCTGGGCCGGCCGGTTCGGCGCCGCCCCCGGCGTGCCGTTCCCCGAGCTCCTTCCGGAGATCCTCGCCCGCTCGAACGACCTCCTTCATCCCCGGTTCGTCGGACATCAATGCACGACGTCCCTTCCCTTGGCCGCGCTCGGCGGCCTCGTCGGCGAGTTCCTGAACAACGCGTCGGCCATCTACGAAATGGGGCCCGTGAACGTCGCCATGGAGCGCCAGCTCGTCCGCTGGATGACCGGACTCGCCGGATGGGAGGCGGACGGCGACGGCGTGTTCACGAACGGCGGGACGATCGGCAACCTGACCGCGCTCCTTGCGGCGCGCCAGGCGACGGCGGGCGGCGACGTCTGGGGCCGGGGCGTCGGGAGCGAGACTCCGGCCGCTATCCTGGTCCCGGAGACGTGCCATTACAGCGTCAAGCGGGCCGTCGCCGTCATGGGTCTTGGCGAGGACGCCGCGATCCCCGTGTCCGCGGATGCGCGTTTTCACACGCGTCCCGACGACTTCGCGCGGGCTTACGATGAGGCCGTCCGGCGGGGCCGCCGGCCCGTGGCCCTCGTCGCCAACGCCTGCTCTACCGCCACGGGGAGCTTCGATGATCTCGAAGCCATCGCCGCGTTCGCCCGGGACCGCGGCCTCTGGTTCCACGTCGACGGCGCCCACGGCGCCGCGGTCCTCCTCTCGCCCAAATACCGGAGCCTCGTGCGCGGCCTCGAACGGGCCGATTCGTTCATCTGGGACGCCCACAAGAACATGCTCATCCCGGCGCTCGCCACCGCCGTCCTCTTCCGCGAGGGCGGCCGGTCCTACGAGGCGTTCTCGGCCAAGGCCTCCTACCTTTTCGAACGGTCGGCCCGGGAGGAGTGGTACAACTACGCCCATCGGACGTTGGAGTGCACGAAGACGATGATGGGCCTGCGGCTCTTCATCGCCCTGGCGGCCTACGGGACGGATTTCTTCGCCGGCTACCGTCACGGCCGCCTACGACCTGGCCCGGGACTTCGCGGGCCTCATCCGGGATTCCGGCGATTTCGAGACGGCGGTCGAGCCCGAAAGCAACATCGTCTGCTTCCGATATATGAGGAAGGGGGAGCCGGACCTCGATGCACTCCAGCGCCGTATCCGCCGGACGCTTCTCGAGCGCGGGCATTTCTACGTCGTCCAGGCCGAGCTTCGCGGCCGCGCCTGGTTGAGGTGCACCCTGATCAATCCCCGGACCCGGCTGGCCGACCTCGAGGCCCTGCTCGCCGAGATCCGGGCCGTCGCCTGACGCCCCGTCCTCAAAGGTCGGGAGCGGCGAAGGTATCGCCCTGGTCGATATCCCCGGTCTCGTATCCCTTGCGGAACCAGCGGACGCGTTGCTCCGACGTCCCGTGGGTGAACGCGTCGGGGACGACATAGCCCTGCGTCTGCCGCTGGATCCGGTCGTCTCCGACCGCCCCGGCCGCGTTGATGCCTTCCTCGATATCGCCCGTTTCCAGAATGTCTGCCATCCGCTGGGCGTGGTGGGTCCAGACCCCGGCCAGAAAATCGGCCTGCAGTTCCAGGCGGACCATCAGCCGGTTGAATTCCCGTTCGTCCACGCGTCCCCGCCGGGACATGACCTTGTCGAAGATCCCGAGCTGGTTCTGGACATGATGACCGACCTCATGGGCGATGACGTAGGCCAGGGCGAAATCCCCCGGGGCCCCGAGCCTTCGCTGCATCTCCTCGAAGAAGGCGAGATCGAGATAGACTTTTTCGTCTCCCGGGCAATAGAACGGGCCCGATGCGGCCCCGGCCAAGCCGCAGGCCGATGATACCTGATCGGAGAACAGGACGAGCCGCGGCTGCCGATACTCCCGTCCCGCCTGCCGGAAGATCTCTCCCCAGACGTCCTCGGTATCGGCCAGGATGACGGAGACGAATTCTCCGAGCCCCCTGTCCTTTTCGCTGAGGGGCCGGCCGGTCGCCGCGGGTGAGCCGGTCCCGTCCGGCTGGAGCGTTTGCATGACCTCATCGGGGTTCCCGCCGAGAAGGAGCAGGAGAATGACGACGACCAGTCCGCCCAGACCCCCTCCGACCGCGATCTGTTTTCCGCCGATGCCCCGCCTGTCCTCGACGTTACCGCTTTGACGTCTTCCCAGCCATTTCATGCGCCCCCTCCTCTCCCGCCCATCGATCCTAGCACGGCCCCCATTTATGCAGGGGATGCCGCTTCTCGTACTCCTTTGCGGAGTCCTTCGTGATCTTGTGCCAAGGGACGCCCTTCTTCGCGCCGACGATCCCGGCCAGGGCGCAGCGGCAGAGGGTCGGATCGACCTTCGTCCTGAGCTCTTCGAAGACCTCGTAGGGATCGCGCTTCAGGAACTCCTCCCGAGTCTCTATCCCGATCTTCGCGAGCTTGGCCGCGGTCACTTTGCCCATGTTCGGGAGAGAGAGGAGCGAAGCCCCGCTCGTCCCCGCTTTCTTTCCGCTTGTCCGGACCCCTTGGCGCATCGCTTCTCCTTCCCCGTCCTTCCGGGATTATAGGCTTTTTTCCCCGGCGCGGGAACCCCCGATGACAAGGCCCCCCGGCCTCGAGGCGGGCCGCGTTCTTTGTATTGACTGAAGCCCCATGCTAGAATAAAAGGACTTTCCCCAGGGAGAGACGGACCATGTCTTCGGACAAAACGTTGGAGGCTTTGGCCGGCGAGAAGGAAAAGAAGTCGGCGGCGACGAACTCCGTCGTCGCGGCGGTCTTTCTGACGGCGATGAAGCTCGTCGTCGGCCTGGCGACGGGAAGCCTCGGCATCCTGGCCGAGGCGGCCCACTCCGCGCTCGACCTCGTCGCGGCCGTCGTCACGTTCCTCGCCGTCCATTTCTCCGACAAGCCGGCCGATCACGAACACCCTTACGGCCACGGCAAGATCGAGAACTTCTCGGCCCTCGTGGAGACTATCCTCCTGTTCGTCACCTGCGCCTGGATCATTTATGAGGCCGTCCGGCGCCTTTTGGTCCAGACCCGGGAGATCGACGCCAGCCTCTGGGCCTTCCTGGTCATGGCCATCTCCATCGCTGTGGACATCACCCGTTCCCGGATGCTCTATCGGGCCGCCCGGAAGTATAACAGTCAGGCCCTCGAGGCCGACGCGCTCCATTTCCACACGGACATCTGGAGCTCGTCGGTGGTCATCGGAGGCCTGGCCCTGGTCTGGCTCGGCCAGAACGTCTTCCCCAAGGCGGCGAAGGTTCTGGCCCGGGCGGACGCCGCAGCGGCCCTGGGCGTCGCGCTCATCGTCCTCTTCGTCAGCTACCGGCTCGGCAAGAGGACCATCGACGTGCTCCTCGATACGGCGCCCGACGGCCTGACCGGCGATATCGCCGGCGCCGCCGGCGGGGTCGAGGGCGTGATGAGCGTCGGCCAGGTCCGTGTCCGCCGCTCCGGCCCCGGCGTCTTCGTGGACCTCGGCGTCGAGGTCGACCGCAACCTCTCCCTGGAGCGGACGCACGCCATCGCCGAAGCCGTCGAGGCCCGCATCCGGGCGATCTCGCCCGGCGCCGACGTCGTCGTCCACACCGACCCCCGGGAAGGGGAGAGGGAGACGATCGCCCGCCGCATCCGGGCCGTGGCCGAGCGGAACCAGATGGCGGTTCACAACATCAGCGTCCACGAGGACCGCGGACAGCTCACCGTGGACCTCCACATGGAGGTCGACGACCACCTGTCCCTCCAGCAGGCCCACGAGATGGCCAGCCACATCGAGCAGGACCTCCGGGCCGACCAGCCCCGGATCGCCCGGATCAACACCCACATCGAGTCCCGGGGGACGGGCGTCGGCGAGGGGGAGGACGTGACGGCCCGGGAGACCCGGCTCGTGGAGACGGTCCGAAAGCTCGCCGACGAGGTCGTCGGGGGTCCGAGCTGCCACGAGGTCCATGTCCGCCGTCTGGGCCTGAAGTACGTCGTCGCCCTCCATTGCACCTTCGACGAAGCCTTATCCATCGTCCAGGTCCACGAGATCTCGTCGCGTATCGAGGAGCGGCTCAAGAGCACGATCCCCGCCCTCGACCACGTCCTCGTCCACGCGGAACCCGACGGCCGATGAGCGCCGGCCCATTGAAAAGAGGCCGGCCCTTCATATAGAATCCCCCGGAGGAAAGAGAGGACGCATGACCATCAAGAGATGCGCGGCCGTCCTGCAGGCCGTCGCCTTCCTCGCGGCGCTGGGCCTTTCGGCCTGCGGGGCCGCGGACCGGAGGTCGGCGCTGAAGGGGCGGGAGGCGGACAGCCGTATCGGGCCGTCCAAGGTCGTCATGGGCTACTATCCCTCCTGGAAGCGGGCCGAGTTCGGTCCTTCGAAGATCCGTTGGGAGAACCTGACCCATATCAACCATGCGTTCACGAAGCCCGACGCCGACGGCAACCTCGTCGTCCCTCCGGATTACCTCGATCCGGAGCTCATCGCGGCGGCCCACGCCCGCGGCGTCAAGGTGGACATGAGCATGGGGGGATGGGGGAACTGCGACGGGTTCGCTCCGACGGTCGCCGATCCGGCCAAGCGGGAAAAGCTCATCGGCCAGATCCTCGATTTCTGCCTGACGAACGGGTACGACGGGGTCGACATCGATTGGGAGTTCGTCTCCGGCCCGGAAGAGCGCGCGAACTTCACCTCGTTCGTCAAGGAGCTGTCGTCGCGGCTGAAGGCCCTGTCGCCGCCCCGGCTCCTGACCGCGGCCGTCCCTTCGGGCGGAGGTCACGGGCAATGGATCGCCTATGAGGACCTCGTTTCGGACTTCGACTTCATCTGCTTCATGACCTACGACTACCACGGCGAATGGACCGACCACGCGGGGCACAATTCGCCGCTCTATTCCTGCGAGGACGATCCTTGCGGATCGTTCGATGCGACCTTCCAGTATGCCTTGATGCGGAAGGTCCCTCCGGCCCGGATCGTCCTCGGGGTCCCGTTCTACGGCCGTTCGTTCGAGGCCGAGGGTCTCTACAAGAAGGCGGCCGCGTACGGAAGCTACGATTATGCCGAGACCGTCGCCCTCGAGGACGCGGGCTGGCGCTACAACTGGGATTTCTGCGCCCAGGTCCCTTATCTCCGCAGTCCGGACGGGAGCACCATCCTGTGCTTCGACGATATGCGCTCGGTCTATCGGAAGTGCCGGTACGTCCTCGACAAGGGGGCGGCCGGCCTCATCATTTGGGAGATCACCGGGGATTCCGTCAACGGAGCGCCGCACCTGCTCAACGTCATCGGGGCGGCCTTCGGGGTCCGGTAAGCCGGGGCGCCCGCGGCGCCCCGGCCTGAGATGAGGAGAGGAACATGACCTTCACGAAAGCACCGCTTCGCGCGGCGGCCTCCGTCGCCCTTGCCGTTCTGACCGCCGCTTCCTTGACGGCGGCTCCGGCCCCGGCCGCCGACAAGACCAAAGGATTCTTCCCGGTCTCCGTTTGGTACGCGGGGGGGACGGCCCGGGCGCCGATGCTCGAGGCCGTGACCCCGCGCTCGCCCGAGGCCTGGCGGAAGGACATCGCCCAGATCCAGGCCCTCGGGTTCAATACCGTCCGCTGCTGGATCGAATGGACGGCCTGCGAGCCGAAAGAGGGCCGATACGATTTCGCGGCGCTCAGGACCGTCTGCGACCTGGCCGCGGAAGCCGGCCTCAAGGTCGTCCTCCAGGTCTATATCGACTCCGCTCCCGACTGGGTCGAAGCGAGTCACCCCGACTCCAAATTCGTCTCCTCGAACGGCGTCGCCGTCGAATCCCAGGCTTCGCCCGGGTTCTGCTTCGACCACGACGGCGTCCGGGAGAAGATCCTCCGGTTCTTCACCGAGGCGGCCAAAGCGGTCAAGGACAAGCCCGCCTTCTACGGCTGGGACCTCTGGAGCGAGCCCCACATCATCAACTGGGCCGAGGTCTATTACGTGGGGGACCTCCGTTACGTCCAGTTCTGTTATTGCCATTCGACCCAGGCCCGCTTCCGGGAGTGGCTGAAAAAGAAGTACGGGACCGTCGAAGCCCTGAACAAGGCCTGGTATCGAACGGTCGCGACGTGGGCGGAGATCGAGCCGCCACGGTACGGGACGATCCTGACGTTCACGGACTACATCGACTGGAAGGAATTCATCTCCGACAAGCTGGCCGAGGACCTGGCCGCCAAGGCGGCGGCCGTCAAGGCCGTGCTCCCGGATACCGTGGTCACGAGCCACTCCGCGGGACCGGGCATCTTCACCCGCCCCGACTGGTCGGGGACGCCCGATGACCGGAAGATGTCCGACAGCGTGGATTTCTACGGCTCCTCGATCTATCCCAAGCACGCCTGGACCATCAAGCCCTGGTCGCCCTTCTACCGCTCGTCGGGGCTGGACTTCGTCCGGTCCATGGGCATGGGAAACCGGGGCTTCTATATCGGCGAGCTCCAGGCCGGATACGGGGTGTTCGGCATGAAGATGAGCTACCCGGTCGTCGGGTCGGATCTCCGCGACTGGATGTGGAGCACCATCGCCTACGGCTCCCGCGCGGTCAATATCTATGCCTATTACCCGATGAGCACGGGCTACGAGGCCGGGGGTTACGGCCTCGTCGAGCTCGACGGCAAGGTCACCGAGCGGGCCGTCGAAGCCGGGAAGGTCGCCCGGGTCGTTACGGCGAACCAGAGCCTCATCCTCGGCGCCCTGCCGTCGAAGGCGGAGATCGCCATCCTTTATAATCCTTTGTCGCACATGGTCGGCGGCCAGCAGAGCTTCACCGGCGAAGGCCAGACGGTGGGCGTCAACAACCTCAGCGAATCCCTCCAGGGCATCCACAAAGCCTTCTTCGAGCGCGGCATCCCCGTCGATTTCCTCCACGTCAACGATCTCGGGACGCCGCGGGCGGCCGGCTACAGGCTCCTCATCGCCCCTTATCCGGTCCAGATGTCCCAGCCGCACGTCCGGAAGCTCCTGGACTACGTCCGCGAGGGCGGGACCCTGGTCACCGAAGCCCGCTGCGGCTGGGTGGACGAGAGGGGCGTATCGAGCCCCGTCATCCCCGGCGGCGGCCTCCACGAGGCCCTCGGCTGCCGCGAGCTCATGCTCACGCCCATCCCGAAGACGTCCGCGATCACGATCACAAACGCCCACGAATCCATCCCCCGGCTCGCGGCCGGGGACAAGCTCGACGCCCTGTTCTTCGAGGAGAGCTTCGAGGTCTTCGGAAAGGACAGCGCCGTCCTCGCCGAGTTCACCGACGGCCGGCCGGCCATGGTCGCCGCGCCGTTCGGGAAGGGGAGGGCCGTCATCGTCGGGTCCTTCCCCGGCTCGGCCTATTTCCATTTCAAGAATCCCAACAACGGCAAATTCTTCGCCGGCCTGGCCGATTGGCTGAAGATCTCGAAACCCGTCGAGGTCGCCTCCTCGGAGCCCGAGGTTCTTGTCGAAGCCCGGGCCCTCGAGGGCGAGGGCTACAAGATCCTGTTCGGGTTCAACCGGGGAGAGAAGAGGACAACGGCCCGTTTCGGCGTCCTCATGACCGGCGGGACGTTCGCCGCTCGCGAGCTCGAGACGGAGAAGGCCGTTCCGTTCGTCCGCGAGGGCGGGCGCGTCGTCGTCGAGAGGGCCCTCGAGCCCGGCGAGGTTTGGGTCGTCCTTGTCAGGAAGACGGGATAAGAGGTATCCATGAAGAAGGAATTCTGCGCCGGGATCGACGTCGGCGGGACGAAGATCTCGTCGGCCCTGTTCACGAAAGAAGGCGACATCGTCGCCCGATCGAAGGTCCCCATCGAAAAGGCCGGGGGAGACGCCGCGGCCGGGCAGGTCGCGGGAATCGTCGCCGAGATGGAAGCCCTGGCCGCTCATAGCGGGGGAAAGCTTCACGCCGCCGCCCTCTGCATCCCCGGCGTCGTCTATCAGAAGACGGGGCTCGTCTGGGCCCCGAACATCCCCGAGTGGGACCATTTTCCGCTCGGGGCGAGGATCGCCGCCGCCCGGGACGGAAAGGCCCGGCCTCCCGTGTTCATCGAAAGCGACCGGAGCGCTTACGTTCTGGGCGAGCAATGGCTCGGAGCGGCGAAGGGGGCGAAGGATGCCGTGTTCCTGGCGGTCGGGACGGGCATCGGTGCCGGCATCATTTCCGGCGGCCGGGTCCTCCACGGCGCCGAGGACATCGCCGGGGCCGTCGGGTGGTTCGCCCTCAACCCGAATTTCAAGGATGAATACGCTTCCATGGGATGCTTCGAGGCCGAGGCCTCCGGGAACTCCGTAGGCCGAAAGGCCGCCCGTGCCCTGCGGGCGGGAAGGCCCACGATGATGCGGGAGCTCGCCGGAAAGGACGTCAATGCGGTCACGGCCGAGATCGTGGCGGCCGCCGCCCGGAAACGGGATTTTCTGGCTCAGAACCTCATCGGGGAAACGGTGACCTACCTCGGTATGGGCATCGCCAACATCGTCAGCATCCTCAATCCGGAGATCGTCGTGCTCGGCGGAGGGTTGTTCCAGGCGGCCGATCTTCTGCTCGAGCCCGTGCGGCGCGAGTTCCGCCGCTGGGCCCAGCCCCTCGCGGCCCGGGCGGTCCGGATCGAGGTCTCGACCCTGGGCGAGGACGCCGGGCTTGCGGGATGCGGACGGCTGGCCTGGGACGGGATCGCGGCGCCGACGAAAACCAAGAAGGAGACGTGACATGTCAGCCGTCAAGTACCTGAATTCGATCCGGGGCGTTCTGGAGACCATCCAGACGAAGGAACTGAAGAAGATCCGGGCCGCCGGGAAGATCCTGGCGGAAACGATCGCCGCGGGAGGCCGCGTCTACATGTTCGGGAGCGGCCACTCGGTCATCCCCGTCCTCGACATCTTCCCGCGCTACGGGAGCTTCGTCGGATTCTTCCCGCTCTACGACCCGAGGCTCATGTGGACGAACGTCATCGGACCCGGCGGCGCCCGCGAGCTCCTCTGGCTCGAGCGGCAGGAGGGCTACGCGAAGGTCTTCCTCCAGAGCTATCCCCTCGAGCCGCGCGATGCGATGCTCGTCTTCTCGCACGGGGGCCTGAACGCCGCCCCCATCGAGATGGCCCTCGAGGCGAAGGCCCGGGGGCTCAAGGTGGTCACGGTCTCGTCCCATGCCAACGTGAAGATCGCCAAGCGCAGCCATTCCTCGGGCAAGGTCCTGTCCGAGATCGCCGACGTCGCCATCGACAACTGCGTCCCGCCCGAGGACTCGCTCGTCGACGTCGGACAGCTGGAGAAGGTCGCCGCCGGCTCGACGGTCGCGGTCGTGACCATCGCTATGTCGCTCGTGGCCGAGACGGCCGCGCAGTTGGCGAAGACGGGCAAGGTCCCGCCGACCTTCGTCTCGCCGAACGTCCACGGCGTGCCCAAGGGGCACATGGATTCGGTTTATAAGGCCTTCACGGAATTTTATTATGCGAGGAATTTCAAGTTGTAGCCGCAACCTTCAGGTTGCGCTTTAGAAGAGAGCGCAGGCTGAAGCCTGCGGCTACTAGGCCGCGACGTCCTGCGGCCGCGAGGAGGGATCGATGAATGAAACTCCCGTCGTGATCCCGACGAACACCCGCAAGCTGATGACCGCGGCCTGTTCGGGGATGTTCGTCTTCGGCATCGTCATGGCCATCCTGGGGGCCATCCTGCCGGGCCTCTTCGCCAAGGTCGGCTTCGACAAGGGAGCGGCGGGCGACCTGTTCCTGACCATGAACTTCGCCATGCTCGTCATGACCCTGTTGTTCGGGCCGATGGTCGACCGGTTCGGCTTCAAGGTCCTCCTCATCGCGAGCGCCCTGCTCGTCGCCGGCGCCTTCTTCCTCCTGTCCGTCGCCTCGACCTACGGCCTCATCCTCGCCGCGGCCGTGGTCCTCGGCTTCGGGGGAGGCGGGCTCAACGGCGGGACAAACGCTTTGACCAGCGACATTCACGAGGCCGAGAAGCGCGGTCCGGCGCTGAACGTGCTCGGCGTCTTCTTCGGCTTCGGCGCCCTGACCATCCCGTTCCTCATCGGCACCCTGCTCGCGGCCCTGGGCATGGGAAAGATCCTCCTCATGGCGGTCGTCCTGAGCCTTGTCCCGCTCGTTCTGTTCGCCGTCTCCCGATTCCCCAGGGCGAAACAGGCCCAGGGATTCCCCATCAAGGACGCGGCTCGGATCGGCCGCGATCCGCTCCTCTGGCTCTGCGCCTTCCTCCTGTTCTTCCAGTCGGGCAACGAGTTCACGGTCGGCGGCTGGATCTCGACCCACCTTCAGGAAAGCTTCGGGGTCGCGCCCGCGGCCGCCGCCCTGGTCCTGGCCGGGTATTGGGCCGCGATCATGGCCGGCCGGTTCGTGTCGAGCCGGGTCCTCCGGGCCCTCGGGCCCTCGCGGCTCGTCCTCCTGAGCGCCATCCTGGCCCTTGCCGCCGCTCTTCTCCTCAGGGGGGCCCCGTCGGCGGTCCCGGCCGCGGCCGGGGCCGTGCTCATCGGCCTGGGCTTCGCGGCCATCTACCCGACGACCCTGGCCATCGTCGGCGGAAATTTCGCGTCGTTCACCGGAACCGCCTTCAGCATCGTCATCTCCGTCGGGCTGGCCGGGGGGATGCTGGCGCCGTGGCTGGCCGGGCGCATCGCCCGCGGGGCGGGACTCCGCCAGGGGCTATTCCTTCCGGTCGTGAATTGCGCTATGATTATCGTCCTTCAGATCCTCATCGCGCGCGCCGTGAAGCGCCGCCGGTCGACGGCTTGAGAGCGCGGCCCGGCCGGGGGGAAAAGGAGTCGCGACCATGAAGCGGATCGCCCTCACAGGCAACATCATCCTTCCCGACGAGGTCCTCTCGGGCGGGGTCGTCCTCATCGAAGGGGAATCGATCGCCGGGGTCTACTACAACGAGAGCGGGCTTCCCGAGAACGACATCGAGTATCGCCGGTACGGCGACGCCTGGATCGCGCCCGGCCTCATCGACGTCCATCTCCACGGCGCCCTGGGGCGTGAAGTGATGGACGCCGACGTCGACGGCCTGCGGGAGATGGCCCGCCACCAGGCCCTCTGCGGCATCACGGGTTTCGTGCCCGCCACGCTGACCGGCCCGATCGACGCCGTGTGCCGGGCCGTTGACTCCGTGAGGAAGGCCGCGGCTCTCCCGCTCGACGCCGAGGTCCTCGGCGTTCACCTGGAGGGGCCGTTCGTCTCCATGAAGCGCAAGGGCGCCCAGGACCCCAAGTACATCAAGGATATCAACCGCGGCGACCTCGACCGGCTCTACGAGGCCACGGCCGGGCTCAAGACGCTCATCACCGTGGCTCCCGAGGTCGGCGGGAACATGTCCTTCATCCCGGAGATGGTCGAACACGGATACGTCGTCTCGATGGGCCATTCGGACGAGACCTGGGAACAGGGGCTCCTGGCGGTCAAGGCCGGCGTCACGCACGCGACCCATCTCTTCAACGCCTGGAGGGAGTTCCAGCATCGCGAACCCGGCGGGATCGGCGCAGCCATGGACTCGAACGAGGTCTACGCCGAGCTCATCTCCGACGGCATCCATGTCCATCCCTCGTTCCTGCGCCTGGCCGTCGCCCGTAAGGGCAAGGACCGGATCTGCCTTATCACGGATTCGCTCGGCGTCTCCGGCCTGCCCGACGGGACCTACAAATGGGGCGAGCTCGAGATCGTCCTCAAGGGACGCGAGGTCCGGCTCTCCGACAGCGGCGTGCTCGCCGGGAGCATTCTCCACCTCAACCAGGGGGTCCGGAACATCATCGAGTGGACCGGCGCGGAGGTCTGGGAGGTCGTCAACATGGCTTCGTTGAATCCGGCCCGGAACCTCGGCCTCGACGACCGCGTCGGGAGCATCGCCGCGGGCAAGTTGGCCAACATCGCCGTCCTCGACAGGGAGTTCGGCGTCATCGACACCTGGCTGCGCGGGCGCCCCGTCCTCGGCGCCAAGCCCCATCCCTGAAATGGAGGGTTTCATGGACCGCACAAACGCTCGGAACGTCCGGCGGCCGGGGGCGATCGTCCCGGCCCTCGTTTTGACCCTGGTCTTTGCCGGGGCCGCCTTCGGGGAGGCCCAGGGCGCTTCCTCGGCGCAGAGCGGCGGGGCCGCCCGGAAGTTCCTCCTCAAGAACCATACCCAGCTCCTCATGGAGAAGGGGCTGTGCGACGACCGGGGGCGGGAGATCGGCGGCCGGATCGACGCGCTCGTCGCGGAAGCGGCGCGCCGCGGGTTCGATTCCGGGCTGGGGACGGTCCAGTTCGTCCTCGCCCGGCTGAACTATGTCCCGAAGAACCTGGCGGGCTTCCCCGCCTGCGCCTTCGACAGGCCCATCGGCGAGAAGCTCCTCGAGTACGGGCACGCCTTTCCCGACGGGATCATGGACGGGACGGCCGAGGCCAGCGCCTGCCCGGTCGGCGGGATCGGCGCCGGGAGCTTCGAACGAACCATGAGCGGCAATTTCCGGACCTGGTTCCTCAAGCCGGGATGGACGGTGGACGACACGGTCTGGGCCGACCAGTTCCACGTCTGGGTGCGGTCGGGTTCCCGGTCCTATGCCCAAACGCTCTCGGTCGACGCCCCGAAGGGCGGCGAGCTGGCGAGCTGGAAATGGAACTATCCCTCGGGGCGGGGCTCGTACTACGCCCTCTTTCCGAAGTCGGGATTCACCTACGATAAGAACCCCGACCTGCCGGTGAAGCTCGCGGTCGTCCAGTTCTCGCCCATCATCCCCGACAACTACAAGGAGACGAGCTATCCGGTCGCGGTATACAAGTGGATCGTCGAGAATCCCGCGCCGCGCCCCGTCGAGGTGAGCCTGCTGCTGACGTGGGAGAACATGGTCGGCTGGGAGACGAAGGCGCCCGATCCCGCCGGTCAGCCCGCCCTCTTCGCCTGGGACCGCGCGACGGCCGGGCTCCTGAACGAGCGGGCCGACGAGGGAGCGGTAAAAGGCATCGTCTTCCGAAAGGCGGGCGCCGACGTCAGGTCCGGGAATGCCATGACCGGGACGATGGCGATCGCGGCGCTGGAGGTTCCGGGGAGGACGACGATCACGCGTCTGGCCGAGTTCGACCCGCGGGGGACCGGGGAGGAGGTCTGGAGGACGTTCGCCGCAGACGGCACCCTGGACGAGGGCGCCGCGCCCGGACGCGACGGGGCCAAAGCCGCCGCTCTTGCCGTCAAGTTCCGTCTCGCGCCCGGGGAGAGGCTCGAAGTGCCGTTCGTGGTCGCCTGGGACTTCCCCTTCTATGAGTTCGATCAAGGGACCAAATTCCTGAGGAAATATACGCAGTTCTTCGGGGCCGACGGCGGCAGCGCGTTCCGCGTCGCCCGCGAGGCCCTCGATAACTACAAGGCCTGGGAAAAGGCCGTGGACGATTGGCAGGCCCCGATCATCAAGGACGCCCGCCTCCCGGACTGGTTCAAACAAGCGCTTCTCAACGAGCTGTACCTGCTGACCGAGCTCAGCATCTGGGACGCGTCGACGGACCTCCATACCTACCTCGAGAGCGCCGATTATCTCATGTACGGAACGTTCGATGTCGACGCCTACTGTTGGCATATCCTCAAGCTCTGGCCGAAGCTCGAGATGGACAACATGAGGTTCGTCGCCGGGACGATCGACTGGGAGGATCCCGCCTACAAAGCCTACCAATACGCCGTGCTCCAACCCGAAGACATCCCCCCCGACAAGTTGAGCTACTACTGGAACGCCAACAAGGTCCGGGGCATGGTCCCGCACGACATCGGCTCGCCCCGGGCCCGCCCCTGGATCATCCTCAACGCGTTCGACTGGCAGAACGGGAACGTCTGGAAGGACCTCAATCCGAAGTTCCCGCTCCGGGCCCTGCGCGATCACCGGGCGACCGGCGGCAAGGACATCGAATTCCTGAAGCGGATGTTCAAGGCCTCCGTCGTCGCCATGGATACCCTCGAGAAGAAGTTCGGCGATCCGTCGAGCCACGTGCCCCTGAACGAGGGCATTCCCGACCAGACCTATGACACCTGGCGGATGAAGGGCGAGAGCGCCTACGTCGGCCATCTTTGGCTCGCCGCGTTGCGCGCGGTGAGGGAGATGGGCGAGGAGCTGGTCGCGGCCGGCATCGCGACGCTCGACGGGCAGGACGTCCGGGCGACGATCGCCCGGTATGACGGGTGGTTCGACGCGGGTCGGCTCGCTCTCGAAAAGCTCTGGGACGAGCAGGGCGGGTATTACCATATCGACGCTCATACCGACGATATCATGACCGACCAGCTCTTCGGCTCCTGGTACGCGGCGATGACGGGGGTCGGGGGGGGCGAAGGCGCGCCGATCGTCCCGGAGGACCGGGTCCGCCGGACCCTCCGGACGATCTATGAAAAGAACGTCCTCGGCTATGGCGGCGGATTGCTCGGGGCCGTCAACGGCCGGACCGCGGCCGGCGCCCAGCTCAAGAAGGACCAGGGCGACGAGGTCTGGGTCGGCACGGCCTACGCCTTCGCGGCCAACTGCATCCTCAATGGGATGAAAGACGAGGGGATGCACACGGCGTATGGCCTGTATCACGTCATCTACAGCCCCTACGGCCAGGGCTATTTCTTCAAGACGCCCGAAGCCTACCGGAACCCGGACGAAGAAACCTTCAACCGGCCGGGCGTTCCCTACGGCAAGAGGCTCTTCCGGCCCATGAAGTACATGCGGGCCGGGGCTGTCTGGGCCGTCTACGAGGCTCTATTGAAAAAGTAGGGCCTTAAGGGTATTTTATTTTTTTAGGCTCCATGAAAAAGAAGGTTCTTCTCTACGCGCTCCTCGCCGTCGCGGTCGCGGCGGCGGTCCTCTTCCTGTTCGTCCTTAGGCCCGAAAAGCCGTCCGGGCCGGGGATCCAGGGCCGTTGGGGGAAAGAGGGCGTGGACAAGCCCAACGTCATCATCGTCACCATGGACACGACCCGGGCCGACCACCTGGCCTGCTACGGCTATCCCGGGGTCAGGACCCCCACCCTGGACGCCCTGGCCGCCCGCGGCGTCCTCTTCGAGCAATGCGCCGCCGCTTCGCCGCTGACCCTCCCTTCGCACGCCACCATCATGACGGGGATGTACCCGACCTACCACGGCGTCCGGGTCAACGGGAACGCCGCGGTCAACGAAGCGCAGACCACCCTGGCCGAGATCTTCAAGGGTCTGGGTTACGATACGGGGGCCTTCATCTCGGCGTTCGTCCTCGACGGCCGCTGGGGCCTGAACCAGGGATTCGGACATTACGACGACTCCTTCGACCTGAAGAAGTACAAACAGCTCGACCTCGGCGCCGTCCAGAAGCCGGGCAACGAGATCCTCGACGAGGCCCTGGGCTGGCTCGAGAAAGAGAAGGACCGCCGCTTCTTCGCCTGGGTCCATCTTTATGACCCGCACTCTCCGTACGAGCCGCCGGAGCCGTTCCTCTCCGAATACCGCGGCAAGGGGCGGGCCGGCCTCTACGACGGGGAGATCGCCTTCATGGACTCCCAGATCGGGCGCCTCGTGGACTGGCTCGCGTCCAACGGGCTGGACCGGAAGACGCTCATCGTCCTCGTCGGCGACCACGGCGAAGGCCTGGGGAGCCACGGCGAGGGGACGCACGGGTATTTCGTTTACGATTACGCCGTCCACGTGCCTTTCATCGTCGTCACGCCCTTCCGGGAACTCCAGGGGATCCGGGTGGCCGCGCAGAGCCGGACCGCCGACGTCTTTCCGACCGTCCTGGAGCTGGCCGGCATCCCGCTTCCCGGGAAGGTCAATGGCCATTCCCAGGTCCCCGCGATGCTCGACTCTAAGGGCGCCCCGCAGTTCCCCGCCTATTCGGAGTCCATGGCCCCCAACATCCAATTCGGCTGGAGCCCTCTCCATGCCCTGAGGACGCCGGATTATAAGTTCATCGACGCCCCGCGCCCGGAGCTTTACGACCTCGCGAACGACCCGGGGGAGGAGAAGGACGTCCAGAACAGGCTTCCCGACCGGGCCCTGTCCATGAAGAGGGAGCTCGACGGGCTCATGGCCGAGACCAGCGCCGGCGCCCCGACCCCCCAGGCCGCCGACCTGGACAAGGAGACCATCGAGCGGCTGGCCGCCCTCGGATACGTGGGAGCGCCCGTGCCGGCGAAGACCGCCGCCGCGAGGGGACAGGCCACCCTGGCCGACCCCAAGGACAAGCTCATGGTCTTCCAGGCCGTGACGTCGGCCGGCGAAATGGTCATGCAGGAGAACTACACCAAGGCCGTCGAACAGCTCGAGAAGGCTCTGGGCGAAGAGCCGAACATCCCCCAGGCCCTGCTCCTCCTGGCGACCTGCAATATGGAGCTGGGAAACTACGCGAGAGCGAAGACCCTTTTCGACCAGCTCCTGAAGGACGATCCGGAGAACATCCAGGCGCTCATATCGATGACGAACCTCCTGATGAAGGAGGGGAAGGCCGAGGACGTCATCGCCCTGGGGAAGCGGGCCCTGGCGATGGACGAGCGCAATAACCAGGCCTGCGCCCTGATCGGCGAAGCCTACATCAAGCTCAAGGACTACGACCAGGCCCTGCCCTATCTCCAGAAGGCCGTCGATATCCAGCCCAAGCTGACGCAGAACCGCCTGACCCTGGCCGCCTGCCTCGTCGGGCTGAAGAGGTACGGCGAAGCCGAGGCGGCGTTCAAAGAGATCCTCCAGGAATCCCCGAAATTCCCCTTCGCCCATTTCGACCTGGGCGTCATGTATGAAGAACAGGGGAAGATCGAAGAAGCCCGGGCCTCCTATTCCGAGGAGGTCGCCCTCTATCCCAAGAGCCACATGGCCCGGTTCAATCTCGGCAAGCTGCTCTTCCGGGCCGGGGACCTGCAGGGATACAAGGAACAGATGACCCAGGTGAGGGACCTCGCCCCCCAACAGCCGGAAGGGTACCTCTTCCTGGCCCGGGGCCTTCTCGTCGAATCCGCCCCGCTCGACGAGGTCCAGGCGATGGTCGAAAAGGGGCTGTCCCTGGCCAAGGCCTCCGAATTCAAGGCCCTGGGCTGGTTCCTGATGGCCGACGTCTACAACCGGCGCCATGAACCCGACAAGATGCGGGACGCTCTGCAGAAAGCGAATTCGTATTCAACCAAAGACCGATAAAGAGAGGAGTTCATCATGACAAAGCGGACCCATCGGGCCCTCGGACTGATCGCGCTCGTCGCCGTTCTCGTCCTGGCCATCCCCGGACTGGCCCAATACCGCGAGTACTATATCACGGGGACCGTCATCGATACGCAGAAGAACCCCGTCGCCGGGGCGGAGATCAGCCTCCGCGACGTCAAGACGAGCCGCGGCTATAACATCAAGACGGGCAAGAACGGCGAATTCAAGTTCGCCGGGCTGCCCCACGGCGTCTACGCGGTCGAGATCCGCAAGGAAGGGTTCGCCCTCAAACAGGACGAGTGGCGGTTCGAGACCCCTCAGGACACGATGCAGAGGGTCGAGATCCCGGCCATAACGATCGTCTCCCAGGTCCAGGTCGAGGAGATCCAGAAGCTGAAAGAGGCCGAAACCGGGGTCAAGGAAGCCGCCGACCTCATCCGGAACAACGACGCCGACGGGGCCATCGCCAAGCTCAAGGTCCTCCTCGCGACGAACCCCAAGGAGCCCAACTCCCTCTACCTCCTCGGCATCGCCTACGCGAAGAAGTCGATGCACGCGGAAGCCCAGGCCGCCTTCCTCCAGGTCACGGAGCTGGCGCCGAAATTCGCCGCCGCCTTTTACCATCTGGGCGTCGCCTATCAGGCCCTGGATCAGCCCGAGAAGGCCCTCGAAGCCTACGTGAAGACCAACGAGCTCGATCCCGCCAACGCGGACGCTTACTATAACTCCGGCCTCGCCCTGTTCAAGCTGAGCCGCATCGACGAAGCCCTGACCGCGTTCGGGAAGGCCATCGAGCTCAAGCCCGACGATCCGGCGTATCTGGAGATGGCCGGCCGCTGCTACATCAACAAGGCCGCTTTCGAAAAGGCCATCGAGTACCTCGAAAGGGCCAAGGTCGCCTACAACGACGCCGACAGGTCGAAATTCCTCGACGAGCTGATCGAACAGCTGAAGCTCCAGATCAAGAAATAGGCCGGCCGGAGATGTCCTTTACGTTCTTATCGGCATTTCTTATGACTTGACAGGATTATGAAATTATAATAAATATACTTTGTAAGTTTGATAAACTTACAAACCGATGAGCGAGGGACCAAGCCTTTTATGAAGAAGGCGAATTCTCAACAGACCAAAGTCCACAACAGGCTGTTGATCCTCAGGACCGTCTATAATCATTCCAGCATCAGCCGGGCGGATATCGCCCGGGCGACCAGCTTGAACCGGGCGACGGTTTCGGACGCCGTGACGGAATTGTTGAAGGACGGGTTCGTCGCCGAAGTGGGCATCGGCCCGTCGACGGCGGGCAAGCCCCCCATCCTTCTCAGCATCGTGGACGACGCCCGTTATCTCATCGGGGTCGACCTGGCGGAGACCGAATTCCGGGGCGCCGTGATCGACCTCAGGGGCAAGATCATCCATCGCCTCAACCTGGCGATCAACGGGCGGGACGGCGACGCGGCCCTGGCATCGGTCTACGGGCTGCTCGATAATCTGATCCCGCTCGCCGACGGTCCCGTCCTGGGCATCGGCATCGGAACGCCGGGGCTGATCAATATTCATCAGAGGGTCGTCCGGAACGCCGTCAATCTCGACTGGCACGACCTCCCGTTGGGGAGCTTGTTGGACGAACGCTACAAGATGCCCGTTCATATCGCCAACGACAGCCAAACCGCGGCCCTGGCCGAATATACGTTCGGGAACAGCCGGAACATCCCCAACCTGAGCGTGATCAAGCTGGGACGCGGCACCGGCGCGGGAATTATCCTGAACAGCCAGCTCTACCATGGGGACGGCTTCGGCGCCGGCGAATTCGGGCATGTGACCTATGTCGAGAACGGCGAACGCTGCCGGTGCGGACACTACGGCTGTCTGGAGACCGTCGCCAGCGGCCAGGCCATCGTTCGAAATGCCCGGGCGATCGCTCACGCCGACCCCCGCTCCATCCTGAATCAGTACGCGGCTTCCCCGGATGACATCGACATGGACGTCGTGTTCCGGGCCTTCGAATCCGGAGACCCGGCCGTCCAGGCGCTCATCGCCGAGGTCGGACGCTATCTGGGGTTCGCCGCCGCCAATCTGGTGGGCATTCTGAACGTCAACCGGATCGTGCTGGCCGGCAGCCCGGCCCGCTTCGGTTCGGCGCTGGTGGAACCGATCAAAAGGGAGATCAAAGGGCGTTCCCTGGCGGGCCTGGCCGACGAGGCCACGGTCGAGATCTCCGCCCTGGGATCGGATATCGTGATCCTGGGAGCCGCGGCCCTTCTTTTGAACGGCGAGCTGGGATTGCCATGAGAGATGTCTTTGACAGTGCCTTCGACAGGGCTTCACCCATAGTCCTGAAAAAACAGAGGGAGGTGAATCGGACGGATGCACAGCTTATGAACCAGGATCTGGGGGCGTTTCTCCCGGTTTTCCCGGAAGAAACAGGGTTAGGAAATGGAACAGGAATATCAGGAGGACAATAAGATGCTAAGAGGTAAACGATTCCTGTTTACTTGTCTGATTCTCATGATCTTCACCGTCTTTGCCGGTGTAGCGGATCTCCGGGCCCAGTCGATTTCCGGTGGGAAATTGACGGGAACGATCACGGACGACAAGGGAGAGGCGCTCCCCGGCGTCGCCGTCGAGGTCACGAGCCCGGCTCTGATCTCGGGCAAGCGGGCCACGACGACAACGGCCCGCGGGACCTACGTCTTCCTGGACCTCCCGGTCGGGAGATATACGCTGACGGCGTCGATCCCCAGCTTCAAGACCGCGGTCCAGGAGAACATCGTCATCTCGGTCGGCGCCTCCTTGAGCCTTGACCTGATCATGCAGGTCGGCGCCATCGAAGAGACGATCACGGTCACGGCGGCCGGCCCCATCGTCGATACGAAAACCTCGGGGATCGATTCCAAGCTCGAGCGGGCGATGCTCGAAAAGCTGCCGACCAGCCGCGACGCGTTCTACGACCTGTCGCTGACGGCGCCGGGCATGTTCGGCGTCGGGAGCACCGGCAGCTGGCAGCCCAGCCCGACGGCTTACGGCGGCTCCTCGATGGAGAACGTCTTCCTCGTCAACGGCGTCAATACGACGGCTCCCCGCGGAGCGGCCTTCGGGCCTCTGATCAACGTCAATTACAACGCCGTCGAAGAGGTCCGGATCATCGCCCTCGGCTCCAAGGCGGAGTACGGGAGCTTCTCGGGCGCCGCGATCGACGTCCTGACCCGGTCCGGCAGCAACGCGTTCCACGGGAACGCGGCGTATTACACCCAGCTCGGCGGGAAATTCTTCAAGGCGAACCAGCCGCCCTCGGGAGACCTCAAGGGCAGCGATTGGCTCTATATCCAGCGGGGGGACGTCCTCACCGAGGACGTCAAGTCCAGCTGGGAATTGGACTTCACCCTGGGCGGGCCCATCATCAAGGACAAGGTCTGGTTCTACGGGGCCTTCGATTACGTCAAGTCAGAGACCCTGCCGGTGAATTGGAGCCTGCTCAACACGTACAAGGGCCGCTACGCGGACATCAAGATTTCCGCCGAACCCTTCATGAACCATAGGGCGTGGATGTCCTATCATTTCGAGTCGAACGAAGGGCGGGGCTGGAGCTGGGGCTCGGAGCCGGAGTGGGATACGGCCATGAACTACGGCTCGGATACCGCCAACAACACGATATCGGCCCAGTGGCAGTGGCTGCCCACGAGCAGCATCATCTTCACGGGGAAGTACCTCGGCTTCTGGACCAACGACCTGCCGGTCCTCCCGGAGGACGCCGCCAGCCACCCAGGCTATATCAACTGGTGGAAGTGGAACACGCAGTACGGGATCGAGGGGGCCTTCCCCTACATCGAAGCCCAGAAATCCACCCGCCAGACCATTCAGGCGGACATGTCGTACTATGCCGAGGATTTCCTCGGCGAGCACGACATCAAGTTCGGCGTTCAGTACAGCATGGGCCGGGGCAACTGGCTGGGCGGCTATTTCCAGGGCTACGCGAACTTCGCCTATCCGCTGGGCGGCTGGTGGGGGTACGTAGCCGGCAAGGGATATGCCATCGCCGACCTCAAGGCCCATACATGGTATAACTACGGCGGTATTACCATGAACGACGGCCTGATGTTCTACAACAACAGGGACCAGCTCAATCCGTTCGAGACCGTTCGGACGGCGGATTCGCTGGGCTTCTTCTTCGACGACCAGTGGTCGCCGAGCCGGCGCCTGACCTTCAACCTCGGGCTCCGTTACGACAGGATGACGACCAAGTACGGAAAGGGCATAACCTACGACTTCCTGTCGAAGCCCACCGATATCAAGGGCGACCTCAAGGTCCTGGCCACCGGGAACGGGTCCGAGAACATCTTCGATTTCAAGACCCTCTCGCCGCGGCTCGGCTTGACCTATCAGCTGACCAACGACGGGAAGACGGTCCTGCGGGCGAGCTACGGTCGTTTCTACATGCCGCTGGCCGTCGAGTTCCTCCGGAGATTCGGCCCCGATACGCCGAACATGCTGGAGACCCGCCAGATCTTCATGATCCCCTGGGACGAGGCCGATCCTAATCATGACGGGTACATCGACATCTTCGGGGTCAACGGCCTCAATGAATTGCAGTACAATGTCCGGAAGCTCCCGGGCCTGACCCCGATCTCCGAATCGACGACCTCGGCCAACCGGGCTTACCAGCTCAACGTCGCCGACAACGTCAAGGACATGTCCACCGACCAGTTCTCGGTGAGCATCGAGCGCGAGCTCGTGAAGGATTTCTCCCTCAGCGCCACCTACATCTACAAGCACTCGGCCAACCTGTTCGTCAACGTTCCCATCAACAGCGTCACGGGCCTGGAATGGGAATACGAGAACGTCCCCTTCGTGACACAAACCGGAGAGACCGTCCAATTGTACAGCATCGCCTGGAGGGATTATAACGGGGACGGAGCCGTGGACGGCCAGGATATCACATGGATCGGTGATAACAACGACGTCCGCGTCGAGAATATGCGGTCGTACGGCGGCAAGAAGCCCCAGCGGACCTACCAGGGCCTGCAATTCGTGCTCAACAAGAGGCTCTCCAACCGGTGGCAGGGGATGGCTTCATTGGTCTATTCCTGGTCCAACGGTACGGCCCAGCGGACCATGAGGCAAAGCGACAACATGATGGGCCCGATGCTCACGGACGACACGTGGATGGGCAACGTGAACTACACCATCAACAACATGAGCGGCGCCCTCCCGTTCGTCCCCAAGTTCGAGCTGAAGGCGTCCGGGTCCTATAGGATCCCGGTCATCGAGCTGGACCTGGGCATCCGCTTCCGCTGGCACTCGGGGCGGCCGATCTGGAAGGTCGAATCCTACCCCACCCGCACGGCGGGCGGCGGCATTCCGGGCTCGATCATCACCCCGGGCGGCCTCAACAACATCGTTTCGAGCTCGAAACCCGATTGGATGCCTGCGGTCAGCGTCACCGACCTCAGGCTCGAAAAATCGATCCCGATCCGGAGTATCGGGTCGCTCATCTTCGTCATCGATGCGTTCAACATCTTCAACTCGGCGGATGTGACCAACGTCGACTGGTCCGGCCAATGGGGCCGGATCACGGGCATCACGGATGCCCGCCGCGTCCGCCTGAGCTTCATGTTCCAGTTCTAAGCAGGTACAGTACGCGCTCTGCCCCATCCCGCCCCGTGGGCGGGATGGGGCTTTTTTTACCATAAACACGGATGATCCCGGGCCCCCTCCGATTGAAGTCCCCCTCCGTTTGGACTAAAGTAGATGCTGAGGTGTGATATGAGGATGAAGACGCTATCCGCGGGACTCCTGGCCCTTTCCCTATGCGCGCCCCTCGCCGGCCAGGGAAAGAAGCTCGTCGGCCTCCCCGGCGCCGCCCGGACATGGCTCGAGGAGGAGGTCGTCTATATCATCACGCCCAAGGAACGGGACGTCTTCCTCAAGCTCGCCTCCGACAAGGAACGCGACATCTTCATCGACGCCTTCTGGAAACAGCGCGACCCCACGCCCGGCACCCCGAAAAACGAGTTCCGGGAGGAACATTACCGCCGGATCGGATATGCCAACAGGATGCTGGGGCGGGGGACCCCCACCCCAGGCTGGAAGACCGACCGCGGGAGGATCTATATCCTGCTCGGCGAGCCGAAGAGCATAGAGCAGTTCGACACGACATCGAACGTCTACCCGACCGAGATCTGGTCGTACCTCGGCGATCCCGCCCTGGGCCTGCCGACGGCCTTCAACGTCATCTTTTTCAAGGAGCACGGGACCGGGGACTACGTCCTCTTTTCGCCCACCCAGCACGGCCCCGGGGCCCTGGTCGCCCAGAATGCCGAGACGGGCGGCAATTTCCGCGACGAGAGGACCGCTTATGAGGCGCTGAAGAAGCTCGCCCCGAACCTGGCTTACCAAACCCTTTCCCTCATTCCCGGCGAGCGAAGCACGCCCGGCTCGATGTCGCTGGCCTCAAACACCCTCATCGCGAACATCTACGCCCTGCCCCGGAAGACGGTCAAGGACTCCTACGCCGACGCCATCCTGAAGTACAAGGATTTCGTCGAGGTCGAATACACGGCCAACTACTTCGAGAGCGAGGGCCAGGTCTGGGTCATCCGCGCCCCTTCGGGCTTCTTCGAGGTCCATTATGCCGTCGAGCCGAAGAAGATCTCGGTCGAGGACGCCGGGGACCGCTTCGACGCGCGGTTCCAGCTCAACGGCAGGGTCACGGATCCCGCGGGCCGGACGATCTTCCAGTTCGACAAGCCGTTCGCGTTCGGCATCGATAAGGAGGAGGGGCGGCGCGTCTCCATGAACGTCTCCATCCAGGACGCGTTCCCCCTCATCGCCGGCCGTTATACCCTGGATATCCTCCTCAAGAACATCGCTTCGAGGGAGTTCACGAGCGTCACGGCGAAGCTCGAGGTCCCCCAGGAGGATGGGGCGCCCGCCCTGGGCCCGATCCTCCTCGGGTACGGAGCGGCCCGGAAGCCGGGATCGGGGGAGCGGGCCCCGTTCGCCATCGGCGGGACCCAGGTCCTGTCGGCCGCGCAGAAGGTCTTCTCCCAGGCGGAGACCTTGTCCGTGGCGGTCCAGGCCCTCGGCCTGACGACGGCGCTCCGTGCGGAGGGCCGGCTGAAGTTCACGTTCTTCAAGGAGGACGTGGAGACCTCGGCCCTCGAAATGGCCCTGAAGGACCTCACGGACGGCGACCTCGCCGTGCTCGACCAGCCGCTCTCGGCGCTGGTTCCCGGGTACTACCGGGTCCGGACCGAGCTCCTCGACGGGAAGGGCGCCCGGCTCGACACGAAAGCCGCGGATTTCGAGCTCTCCCTGCGTCCGTCCATTCTTCGACCGATGGTCGTCTCCGCCGTGGCCGCGACCTATGGGCGGGAGGACTACCTATATGCGACGGGCCTCGAGCTGATGAATGCCGGAGACCTCAAGGGGGCCTTGTCCAGGCTGGCCGAAGCCTACGCGCTGAAGCCGGGCAATCCGAACATCGCGGGTGCCTACGGGCTCTCCCTGATGGCGGCCGAAGACTTCGTGAAGGCCAAAGAGGTCCTTGGGCCCCTGGCCTCCGGGGGGCAGGGGAGCGCCGAGCTTCTGGCGGCCTTCGGGCGGTCGCGCCACGCGCTCGGAGAGTTCGCCGAGGCCGCCGCCCTCTACCGGGAATATCTCGAGCGCTTCGGGGCGAACGTCGAGATCATGAACCTCCTCGGGACCTGCCACTTCAAGATGGGGAACCGGGAGGAGGCCCTGAAGGCCTGGGAGAGATCCCTGGAGGTCAATCCCGACCAGCCTCAGATCCGCAAGCTCGTCGAGGATCTCAAGAAGTAAATCCCCCCAGCCCCCCTTTTCCAAAGGGGGGTATTCATGCGGGCCGGGTCCGATGGGGAAGGCAGGGTTCTGGACATAACCGTGAGCCAAGAAGGCCTTCCGGCCAGGCTCAGGGAATTCCCTCCTTTTCCAAAAAGGGGTAATCATGTGGGCTGAAGCTTGGGGTTACATTACGAACCGGCGAGGGCAAGATCTTGCGGCCGCATCACGGGGCCTTCATGGGCTGTCCGCGGGTTCGGGCGGGGCGGATCCGTTTCCAGTCGCGGTCCCGGAATTCCCCCCTTTCCTAAAGGGGGGGAGGGGGGATTTCCCGGCTTCTCGCGGGAGATCACGCGGGCGGGCGGGCCGATAGCAATTCATCGATGCGCACGAAGGCGTAGCCGCGGGCGCGGAGCGTGTCGATGAGCTCGCTGAGGCGCGCATACAGCTTGTCGGTGCGCTTGGGGTCCGTTCCGACGTGGATGAGCAGGATGAACCCGTTGAGGCCGTTCGGGTCCTTCTTTTCGTACGACAGGATCCGGTCGTAGATCACGTCCGAGGAGAGGTAATTCGACATGTCGGGCGTCGTATAGTCGGCGTTCGAGGACGTGCCCGGCGTGAAGTTGAAAAGGGTCAGGCCGAGCCCTTCCGTCCAGGCGACGATCTCCTCGTTGTACCATTCGTAGGGGGGGATGAAATACGGCGCGTCCTGTTTCCGGATCCCGAATTCCGCCATGACGGCGTAGTTCGCGAGGAGATCGCTCTCGAAGACATCCTTCGAGACGAGGGTCTTCGACCGGTCCTCCCAGTCGCAATAGAGAAGATGCCGGTCGGAGTGGGGGCCCAGATAATGGCCGTCCGCGGCGAGGCCCCGAATGAGATCACGCTTCCCGGCGGACCTGTAGAAGTCTCCCGTGAAGAAGAAGCCGGCCTTGACGCCCTTTTCAGAAAGGACGGCCCTGATGTGGGGGCCTCCGTCGGCGAAGTCCCCGCCGGTGAAGATGAGCGCGAGCTCCTTCTTCGAAGCGTCCCCACGGATGATACCGTCCTCGTCGTAGAGGAACCTGGGATCCCGGAACGTCGCGCTCGCGGATGCCCGCCCGTCCGGGGCCGGGGGGAGGATGGCCCCGAGGCCGACGGGCCCCGGGGCTGCGAGATAAGCGATGGATAACAATAAGGATAGACGGACCGCCGTCCCCGATCGCGGCTTGGTCATCCCTACTTGATGTTCCAGCCCCTGATCTTCAGCTCGGGCTCGGCGCCGCCCAGGTCCTCCATGGAAAAGAACCCGCGGACCTTCCGCTTCTCGCCCGGCAGGAGCGAAACGTAGTTGTCCTCCCAGAAAATGGGCAGGACGACCTCGCCCGAGTCGCCCCGGTAGACGTTGAGCTCCACCTGGAAGGCCAGGTTCGGCGTCGGGTTCTCGAGCTCGACCGTGATGACCTGGCCCGGCCCGTCCTTCTTGAAGGAGTGCTTTTGACTGATCTCGACGGCGGGAAGCCCTTGAAGGGCGGTCAGGTCGGCAAATTCCTTGACGGGGGTCAGGTACCAGAGGGCGCGGGCGTCGTCCATGGTCTCGGGCTTGGGCGACAGGGCGTAGAAGTTCACGGTCTCGACGTCCTTGTTCTTGGCATAGAGGCGGAGGTCCAGGAACCAGGCCTTGTCGAGCCCCTCGCGGGGGAGGGCGATGTCGAGCTTCTTGACCTCGTCGGCGGCCAGCGCCAACGGAACCTCGCGGGAGAATTTCTCCTTGAGGCTGATGTCGAAGACCCGGACGACGGCTTTGAGCCCTTCGGCCGGCTTCTGGGTGTTGTTGACCGCCAGGACCGAGCCGGTCCCGTAATCGTAGATGAGGTGGAGGGGCGTTCCGGCCTTGCGGGCCCCGTAGAAGGCGCCGGTGGGCATCAGATAATAGTCGAAGAACTGCCACCAGAGCTTGGGCCAGGCCGAATTGTACATCCACTGGATGACGCCGGTCGCGGCGGGCTTGTGGGCAATAAAAGCCTCGAGCATGCCCCGCATGGCCTCGTAATTGAGGAACTGGGCCTTGACGAGATAGTCGTCGAGGTCCTTGGGGGCGCCCAGCCGCTTCGTCATGGCCTCGTTATAGGTGTCGAGGGTGTTGAACTCGCCGCGGCTGCAATGGTAATACCAGATGTCGTTGATGGGCCAGAGCTTGTCCTCGGGGATCATCTTTCTCAGGCTCTCGATCGGCGGGACCTGGGGGCCCGGGCCGGTTTCGGTGTTGAAGCCGAAGGCGCCGCCGTGCTTCTGGTCCACGTACCAATAGGTCGGCGGGACCCAATCGTAGGGTCCGCGCATCTTGACCGCCGACTTCCCGGTCAGCTCGCTCGTCATCTCCTTGGCCGATATGAGGGCCGGCCGGGTCGGGTCGTCCTCCTTCAGGATGGCGATGTATTCCTTTTCGAGAGCGGGGGCGGGCAGGAGGTCGCTCCCCTCCATCCAGACGAAGATGCTGGGGTGGTTCCGGAGCCAGCGGACCTGGTCCCTCCAGTAAGCGGCCACGAGCTTGATGTCCTCGGGGGAGACGATCCCGCCGTATTTCTCGGTGACGGGCTTGCCGAAGTAGTTCTCCCACTCCCATTGGCAGCTCCAGCCCGCCATCATGAGGAGGCCGTTCTGGTCGCAGAGGTCGTAGAGCTGTGGACTCGAGCCGAAGAAACCCTCGACCCGGAGGGCATTGAGGTTCATGTGCCGGGCGTAGGCGACCTCGGCGGCCACCTTCTTCGGCCTGTTGTCGAGGAACATGTCATCGGTCCAACCGCCTCCGCGGACGAGGATCTTCTTCCCGTTGAGCTTGAAGCCGCGCCAGCCCTGTTCGTTGATATAGTCGGCAACCTCACGGACGCCGAACCGGACGAGCTTGATGTCCGAATAGAGAACGCGCAGGCCGGGCCGTTTCTTGGCGTCGGCCCAGGGCGTATCCTTGACCTTTTCCTTATCTTTATCCTCGGCGTCGGGCTTGTTCAGGGGCTCCTTCGGCTTCTCGGCGGCGATGGGGACTTTGGGCCCCTCCTTCGGCTTGAAGGCCAGTCCGAGGACGTAGAGCTCCGGGGTCCCGAGGTCGTGGGTCCACCAGACCCTCGGGTTCTTCAGGACGAGCTCGGGAGTCGACTCGGGCGCGAAGACGATCTTTTTCGTCTCCTTCGGCTCCAAGGTCACTTCCCTCGAAAATGTCGCCGATTCCAGCCGGCCTTCCAGGGTTCCGGAGACCTTGTTGGCGGAGTTGTTCTTCAGCTCTGCCCAGACCGTGAGCGAGGCTTCTTTGAAGCCCTCGAGGTCGAGCTTGGTCATGACGAACGGGGCGTCGATGGACACGTCGCCGGTGGCCTTGATGCGCACTTCCCTCCAGATCCCCATGTTCTTGTCAGGAGACCCGGGATTCCAGTCCACGAAGCCCACGGTCGGCTCGCCCCCCCGGGGCGGGAAGATCTCGACGGCCAGGACGTTCTGTCCGCCCTTCACGGCCGCCGCGGTCACGTCGAACTCGAGACGGCGGTAAGCGCCGTAGGCCTCGCCGGCGTCGGCGACCTTCTTGCCGTTGAGCCAGATATTGGCCCGGTAGTTGATCCCGTCGAACTCCAGCTTGAACGTCGTCTTCGAGGGATCGGCCGTGAGCGGGAACTCGGTCCTGTACCACCAGGAGCCCTGGAACGGTTCGGAGGATATCTTCTTCAGGTTGTCCCCGACGAAAATATCCGGATAGACGTTGTTCTGGACGAGCGTCCCCATGACGGTCGCGGGGACCGTGGCCGGGTACCAGCGGTTCATGACGAGGCCGGGCGCGGAGACCTTCTCTCCGCCCTCGCCGACCTTGGCCGACTCCTGGATGAACCAGTTGGTCAGCGTCTGGGCGAAGTCGCCCTCGCCCATGGGCCCCATCGGGCCCCGGCGGGGCGGTCTCTGGGCGAACGCGGTCCCTACGGAAGCGGCGGCCAGGACGACGGCAACGATCGAAGCGATCGAGGCACGGAAGGATGGGTGCATTCTCATGGTTAGCTCCTGCCGATATTTTAGCCGAATCACTCTCTATATGCTATTGAACGCCCGGCCGGGCGCGCGCGTTCCGTTATTCCTGCCCCCTCGGCTTCCTGTGCTGATGGTCCCAGATGACGGCCGACATCAGGGCGACCCCGAGCGGGATGGCGTCCTCGTCGGCGATGAAGGTGGGGGAGTGGACCGAGGTGCCGGCGACGTCCTCGGGGACCACGCCCAGGTTGAGCATGGCGGCGGGCATGAGCCTGGCGAAGTAGCTGAAGTCCTCGCCGCCCATCTCCGGCGTGGCCTCGAGGAGGCGGTCCTTGCCGCCCAGCACCCTTTCCGCCGTGGGCAGTATCTCGTCGACGAGGGCCGGATCATCGTAGCGCGCGGGCGTCCCGTACCGGTAGTCGAGTCCATAGTCCGCCCCCGAGGCGGCGCAGGTGTTCTTGATGAGCCGCTCGATCTTCGCCTTGACCAGGGCGCGATGGTCCTCTCCGTAGGTCCGGACGGTCGCCTTGAGCCGCGCCTCCCGGGGGATGATGTTGCTGGCCGAGCCCGCGTGGAACGCCCCGACCGTGATGACCGTGTCGTTGCGGACATCGAGCTGGCGGGCGATCATGACCTGGAGGTCCGTGACGATCCGGGCGCCGACGACGATCGGGTCGACGCAGGCGTCGGGATCGGCGCCGTGACAGCCCTCGGACTTGATGTCCAGGGTGAACTCGTCGCAGTTGGCGGAGGCCCAGCCCCGGGTATAGTGGATGAACCCGGTTTTGACGGTATCGTCGACATGATAGGCGAAGGCCGCTTCGGGCTTGATGTCCCGGAAGACGCCGTCGGCGATCATGGCCGCCGCGCCGCTGTCCGTGATCTCCTCGGCCGGCTGGGCGACGAAGAGGACGGTGCCCGGGAGGTCCTTTCGGAACCCGGCCAGGACCGAGGCCGTCCCCAGGAGGAGGGTCGTGTGGATGTCGTGCCCGCAGGCGTGCATCAAACCGCATTCCCGGCCGTCGACGACGGCCTTCTCCTTCGAGGCGAAGGGGACAGGGGTCTCTTCCGTGATGGGCAGGGCATCCATATCGCCCCTCATCATGACGACGGGGCCGGGCTTGCCGCCGCGAAGGACGCCGAGGACGCCCGTCCCGCCGATTCCCGTCCGGACCTCGAGGCCGAGCCTTTCGAACCAGGCCGCGACGATACCTGCCGTCCGCTTTTCCTGAAAGCCGAGCTCGGGGTGGGCGTGAATATCGCGCCGGACGGCGATAAGCTCGGGGGCGATCCCGGCCGCCGCGGCCTTGAACTTCGCGTCCATGGGCTTCGCTGCCGTCGCGGTCCAGGGGACCGCGAGGACCAGGCCGACGGCCATCGCCACGCTCAGGACGGATCTCTTGGACATACGGCGACCTCCTCGAGACGACTAATGCCTATCTTATTGAAAAGAGAGCCCCGAGACAAGCGGGGCCGCCGAAGCGGCCTCGAGGAAGGAGAGGGAAAGGAGGGCCGGGAGAGGGATCTTAGCCCCGCTCCCTGTTGTCTTCGCAAAAGCCTTGGATGCGGCCCTCCTTGATCATTGGTTCCATCCTCGCACCCCCTCCCGGACCGGTCAATCGTCGGGCCGGGTGGTCCCAGGGGTGAAATTCTCCCGCCCCTCCTCACCCCGAAAGGGGAGGCCCATATCGCCCCCGGCTCACCCCCCCCCCCCCGTCATGCCAAGACGCAGGCTAAAGCCTGCGGCTACAATTCTCGCTCGTCTCGCCCGGCTGGATCGTCCCATTCAGAGTCGACGCCCTGATCTATCCTCTCGTCTCGCCCGTCTCGCTTTTCACGACATGGACACAGCCGCTCGAGTTGATGTAATATGGGCGCAAACCACCGAGGAGGGAGGACGTGAACACCAAGACGTTCATCGAGAAACAGGTCGAGGAGATCAGCAAGGCCGTCGGCGGGGGACGCGCCATATCCGCCCTCTCGGGAGGGGTGGACAGCTCCGCCTGCACCGTTCTGGCCCACCGGGCGCTCGGGAGCCAGCTCAAAGTCATCTTCATCGACGATGGCCTGATGCGGCGGGACGAGCCCCAGGACGTCAGGAAGATCTTCGCCAAGCTCGACATCGACGTGGCTATCGTGGACCTTGCGGACGAGTTCTTCGCCGCCCTTGCGGGGAAGGTCGATCCCGAGGAGAAGCGGAAGGCTTTCCGCTACACCTTCTACAAGGCCTTCGGCCGGGAGGTCCTCAAGAGCAAGGCCAAGTTCCTCATCCAGGGGACCATCGCCGCCGACATCATCGAGACCAAGGGCGGGGTCAAGACCCAGCACAACATCCTGGAGCAGATCGGCATCGACCCCGAGAAAGGCTTCGGCTTCAAGGTCGTCGAGCCGCTGAAGGAGCTGTTCAAGCACGACGTCCGCGAGGTCGCCGAGGCCCTGGGACTCCCCGAAAAGATCTTCAGGCGCATGCCGTTCCCGGGGCCGGCCCTCGCGACGCGGGTCATCGGCGAAGTGACGCCGGAGCGCGTCGCCCTCGTCCGCTCGGCGACCGCCATCGTCGAGGAGGAGATCGCCGCCCTCAAGCCGTTCCAGGCGTTCGCCGTCCTGATGAACGACATGGGCACCGGCATCGAGGCCGGGCGGCGCAAGTTCGGCCACATCATCATCATCCGGTCCGTCGAGAGCCGGGATGCCATGACGGCCGAGCCGACCGAGGTCCCGTGGAAAGTCCTGACGAAGATGGCGAAACGCATCGTCACGGAGATCCCCGAGGTCACGCGGGTGGCCTACGAGCTGACGCCCAAGCCGCCGGCGACCATCGAATATATATAATAGAAGAGCGAGACAGGCGAGACGCGTGATCTAATTTGAGATGCGAGACAGGCGAGACAAGCGGGACTCGTGATCTAATTTGAAAAGCGAGACGCGCGAGATAGGCGAGACAGGAGGGACGTTCAAGGCGTCCCTAAAAGAACGAGACGAGCAAGAATTGTAGCCGCAGGCTTTAGCCTGCGTCTTTTGAAGCTCAAGTTAAAGCTTGAGGGCATATTTGAGGGCCGAGCGCATCAGATAAGAACGATAAGAACCACTCCAGGCTCAAGTATAGGCTTGGGGCCGTGCGTGAGCCCAAGACGGGAGGCAACATGCCCTACGTATCCAAGAAAAAGCCCGGGGCGCCGACGCTGGGCGTGTTCGTGCCCTGCGACCCGCGTATCGACGAAGGATCGCGCGCCCGCGCCTTCAATATCGGCCGGATGACGGCCCGACTCCTGGCAAGGGCGCTCGTCCTCCCCGACGGGACCGCGCCCAACGTCTTTCATGTCTCGCGCCTCGTCGATTCCGAGGCCGCGGCCGATCTCGGGGCCCGGGAGCTCAAGGACGCCGGCGCGGAAGGCCTCATCATGACCCCGGACACCTGGTTCTTCCCGGGGAAGACCGCCATGGCCCTGACGGCTCATTTTCCGCCGTCCACGCCGCTGGCCTGCGTCGGGGGGAACAACGCCCCCAAACCCGGCGTCGTCGGCATTGACGCCCTCGTCGGCGCCTACGCCCAGACCGGGAGACTCTGCCCGATGGTCATCGGGACGATGCCCGAGACCGGCCCGGAGCCGGAGTTCGACGCGGCCACGCAAGCGGAGGTTGTCGACCTGGCCTATGCCGTGCTGGCGAGCGTCGCCCTGCGGGGCCGGCGCTTTCTCTCGGTGGATACGGACTCGATGCAGATGGAGACGGCCCTCAATCACGTCCATGCGGCCCGGCGCTTCTTCGGGCTCGAATCCGCCCGCGAATCCATGAAGCTCTTCGCCGACATGGTCCGGAAGAAGGGCGGCTACGATCACGAGGAGCTCGCCGCGCTCCGCGACTGGGTCGTCAATGTCCGTTTCAAGGACCGCATCTTCCCCAATACGGAGCAGGTCCTCGAGGCCGGGACCCCCCTCTACACCGGGAAGCCGGCCAAGCCGCCGAAGCTGTCGGCCGTCGACAGGACGAAGCTCGACGAGGGGTTGGCCCTCTATCTCATCCTCCGCGATTTCATGAAGGGCATCCGCGCCGTCGGAGGCGGCTGGACGAACCAGCTCGCCTGGGGCTCGGACCGCCGCGGCCTGCCGATGTCCACGGCGGACATCGCCGAATCGTTGTTCAACTCTACCGAGGACCACACGGGCCGGAAGCCGGCCGTTCCCTTCGCCACTGAGAACGACGTCCAGGGGCTGCTGACCATGATCCTGCACAACGTCCTTTCCGGCGGCAAGCCCACCCTTTTCATGGACTTTCGGAAGGTCTACGAGCCTTGGGAGATCGCCGCCAACGCGAAGGCCCTAGGGCTCGACCTCCGGCCGCACGCCGGCGCAAAATGGCTCGAGAAGGGGTTCGTGGACGGGAATAACTCCGGCTCGGCTTCCCTGGATTATGCCGGCAAGGCCTTCCTCTTCCGGGCCGTCGAGCACTATTTCCCCGGAGCCGGGTTCTCCGTGGGCTTCGTCTCGCCGGGGGGACTCAAGGGGGTCGCCGGCCGTCTGGCCTTTTCCGACGTCTCCGGGATGTTCACCATGGTCCAGGACGAAGCCGAGAGCGTCGAGCTTCCGGCGCCGCTCCTCGAAAAGGTCTGCCACGCTTCGGACTACACGTGGCCGCACACGTTCCTGACCTTCGAGCACGTGCCCGCCGCCCTCATCAAGATGGGCGTGCCCGCCAACCACATTCACATGGTGACGGGATTGCCGCGCCGCCGCTGGCAGCATTTCTCGGACTATGCCTGCGTCCTGAACGGCCGGTGGGAGAACGCCCCCGAATACGTCGCGGGCCTGGACCGGCCCGCCCCGATGCTCTACCGGACCAACGGCGGCGAGACCACGGCCAAGCTCATGCTGGCCGGCCGCCGGTTCTGATTATCGGCTTCGAGTGCGGCGCCGCTTTCTCCGGGGAATGTAGCCGCAGGCTTTAGCCTGCGCCTTTGAATTCCCTCTCTTTATTGCTCAGGCTAAAGTCTGAGACTACATTCCGGCCAATTCCTTGTATCTGTAACAACTCGTGATGTGATCGTTGACCATGCCTGTGGCCTGCATGTGAGCGTAGACGATGGTCGAGCCGACGAACCGGAACCCCCGGGCCTTGAGGTCGGCGCTGATGCGGTCGGACAGGGGAGTCCTCGCCGGGAGCTCGGCAAGCGAACGGAACCTGTTCCGGATAGGCTTCCCGTCGACGAAGCCCCAGATGTATCGGTCGAAGCTCCCGAATTCCTTTTGGACCTCGAGGAACCGGCGGGCGTTCTCTACGGCCGCACGGACCTTCAGACGGTTCCGGATGATGCCCGCGTCCGCGAGGAGCCGGGCGATGTCCTTTTCCCCGTATCGCGCGACCTTCTTCACATCGAACCCGTGGAACGCCTTCCGGAAGTTCTCCCGTTTGCGGAGGATGGTATTCCAGCTCAACCCGGCCTGGAAGCCCTCGAGGACAAGGAATTCGAAGAGCTTCCGGTCGTCGTGAAGCGGGACGCCCCATTCCCGGTCATGATAAGCGGCCAACAGGTCGTCGACCTCGCCCCAACAAACCGTTGGCTTCTTCACGTCCGCTTTCTTGAGTTCTTTCATGGGTTGCGCGTCCTTTGTTATCCGGAGATCGGGCCGCCGCCCCGCCATGGTATCCCGGCTTCCGGATGCCTGTCAAACCGTTGACAGGATGGGACCGTTCTGGTATTTTCTCTGCGTGCGGGGCCATCGTCTAGGGGACCAGGACAGATGGTTCTCAGCCATCAGACCGGGGTTCGAATCCCCGTGGCCCTGCCAAAACCCTTTCCTCTGATCTCGCGCACCGACAAGTTCAGGACTTTTCGCGTTCCCAGGCGTTTCATCCCGAAGAGGGCGATGCCCGGGACAGATCGTCAAGATGATCCAGCAGGCCGTTTCCAGCCCGGGAGGAATGCCTTGAGGCCCCAGGATCCTCCACATATCGATCACCGGTCATTCCCCCTTCTTCCAGGACTCCATCATCTCCCACCGCCGGACGGCCTCGAGGAACGTGTCGGCGATGAAATCGGCCTTCTTTTGGGTGTAGGCTTTGGCTTTGCCCAGATCGAAATCGAGATAGCCCACCCCGGCCTCAGGGAGGCGCGATGTGGCCCAGGCCGGCATCAGGACGACGCCGGGGTCGGTGCCCGCCCGCGAGATGTTGTCCTTGCCGAGCTTCTCGTACATGTCCTTGTCGACGAGCCCGGGGTCGAAGCCCATGACCAGGGCCGCTTCCTCCATATCGCCGTGGCCGGACTGCTGGGCCTTAGTCCCGTAGACCTCGTTGACGACGTTGAAGGCCACGGTCCACCAGTCGACGATCATGAAATGGGCTTCCGTCTCCTGATGGAGACGGGTTATCGCGTTCTTGACCGAGTCGGTGTTGCCGCCGTGGCCGTTGATGATGAGGATGTTGCGGAACCCCGTCCGGACAAGATCCTTGAGAATATCGTAGATGTACTCCTCGTAGACCTCGGGCCGGATGGTGATCGAGCCGGGGAACCGGGAGATGCTGGCGCCCGTCACGCCGTGGTTGACCGCGGGGGCGATGAGCGCGTCGCACTTGTCCCAGATGAGCTCGGCCAGGTTGAGGGGGATGACATTATCCGTGCCGATGGCGCAAACACCGTGCGATTCGACCGTTCCGATGGGCAGGATGACGCGGTCGGTGACCGAAGGGACAATTTGCGCCAAGCGCATCCAGGCGTAGTCCTGCATGTTGTGGAACGTTCAGGTCCTTGACCTTTCCCTGGGCGAAGGCCGGCGCCGCCAGGACCAGGCAAATGACGGGCGCCAAAAAACAGAGTCGTCCTTTTCTTGTGTTCATCGTCGAACCTCCTTGTATCAATCGGCGCGGGCCAGGAGCTTTTCGATCTCCTCGACCTCCTTGGGAACGTCCCGGGTCAGGACCTCGCATCCCTCCCGGGTGATGAGAACGGTGTCCTCGATCCGGATGCCGATATTCTTTTCCGGGAAATAGAGCGCGGGCTCTATCGCAAAAACCATGCCCTCTTCGAGAGGCCGGTCCCATTCCCCGACATCGTGAACGCTCAGGCCGACAAAATGGCCGAGGCCGCCCTCGAGTCCCATGGGATCGATCCCTTTCTCTTTCAGGACGGCGGCCACATGCTTCCGCACATCCTCCTCCGTCGCCCCCGGCCGGTAGGCCTCGATGCAGGCTTTCTCGACCTCGAGGACGGTCCGATAGATCCGCTTCTGTTCCTCCGAAAAGGTCCCCGAAGCGGGCCAGGTCCTCGTGATATCCATCGTCAGGTGGTCCAGGCGGGCGCCGAAATCCATGAGCACGAGGTCCCCGGCCTCCACCCGCCTGGAATTCTGGTCATAATGCCAGATACAGCTGTTGGGGCCCGACCCCACGATGGGAGCATAGGCGGCTCCCGTGGCCCCGTTCTCGAGGATGACCCCCATGGCCGCGGCCTCGATCCGGTATTCATAGACGCCGGCCGCCGTCGCCCTCATCGCCGCCTTCACACCCTCGGCCGAGATCCTGCCGTTGCGGCGGAGGACGGCGATCTCTTCCGCCGATTTGATCATCCTCATTCGGTCCACGATCGGCGTGATATCGCTCATGGCGAAGGCGGGATATCTCTCCCTGAGCTTGGCGATCCGGAAGCCGTCCAGGGATGTCTGGTCGTTATAGGGCGATCGGATCCGGCGGGCGAAATAGATCGCGGTTTCCGTCCGGGCCTCGTCCAGGGAATCCCGGGGGGATAGGCGCAGGTGGAAGCTTGACTCCTTCCCGAGAAACTTTCGGGCGACGTATTCATCGAAGGCGTTCACAGGAAGAATGTCCGCGAAACCCGTCTTCGCCGCCGAGGCCGGGTCGTCGAGCAGGTTGGGGCCTTCGACCGTCTTCTCCCGGTCCGTTTTTTGCGGAAGGAAGAGGACGGCCCTTCGCGACGCCGGGATCATCAGACAGATCGCGCCGGCGTCATCGACCCCGGTGAAATAAAAGAAATCGTTGTCCTGGAGAAAATGCCCTCCGGGGATCGCCGCGACTTCGCCGAAAAGGATGATCACCCCTTCCTTGACCTGGGTCATCAGGATATCCCGCCGGTGCACGAACTCGTCCCGGGAATAACCGGTCCTCTGGCCGAACGCCACGCCCGATAGGGCGGCGCCGAGGCATGCGGCCAACCAGAGCGCACACAGGGCATGAAGCCGATGGATTCGGAACATGACACGCCTCCTTGTGTTCCCTAGTTTAAGGCAAGCCGGACTCCCGTTCAATCGGTCTGACCAAGCCGCCGACCTTGGGTTGACATCGGGAGAGCTCCGTCCCGCTTGATATCGTCCCCAATGTGAGATAGATTCCCAGGATGAGCGCGGATCATAAGGAGATGGGAACATGAAAAGCCGCTTGCGGGCGTTGCTCATTTTCGCGGCGGGGCTGGGCCTCCTGTCATCAACGGCGTTCGGCCAGGTCGGCTTCGAGCAGGACGAGCGCCTGCTCGTCCAGAAATATAAGGCGTCCGACGCCAAGCTTAAGGAGGGACGGGAGCTCTTCCTCAAGAAGAAGTACGATCCGGCCGAGAAGAAGCTCCAGGAGTGCCTGGGGGTATTTCCCAAGAATCCCGGCGCGCTTTACCTCATGGCCCAGATCCATCTCGTCCGCGGCGACGCCGACGCCGCCCTATCCTCGATCGAGAGCGCCGAGGCCTCTTTTACCGAGACCAAGCAGCTTTACATGTTCTATCATCAGGAGATGATGGTCGAGCTCCGGGACCAAAGGGGAAAGATCGAGGAAAGCATCGCGAACCGCGAAAGCGTCCTCTCCGAGCTCAAGAGCAGGAAGGGTTCAGACGCGACGGAGATCTCCAGCCTCGAGAGCCAGGTCCAACAGGAGAGGAGCGTGTTGGGCAGGATCGACCAGAAGCTTCGGGATCCCATCCCCGAGAACTTGCCCGTCCCGGCGGGCTACCATTACATCCACGGCAACATCATGTTCAAGCTGAAGCGGTTTCGGGAGGCCGCCGATCAGTACCTGGAGACGATCCGTCTCGACCCCAGACACGAGTTCGCCTATAACAACGTGGCCGGCCTCTATTTCGGGATCGGGCGGTACCAAGAAGCCTTGGACTTTCTCCTTCGGGCGGAGGCCAACGGAGTCAAGGTCAATGCCGCCTTCAAGAAGGACTTGGAGGACAGGCTGGCTAAGAAGTAGGCGGAATCGGCGCTGCGAGTTGCCTGACAAACCCTTTGCGGCCCAGGGCGGCCAGGCTTATGGCCAGGCTTTAGGCCGGGGTTTCCGGATCAAATTCCCATATCGCTCAAGGCCTTGATCAGCCGGTTCATCAAAGCCGTGATCGTGGGGTGCGAGGCCTCGAGGTATTGAACGGAATCCTCCAGGCTTTCCCGCAAGCTGGCGTGACGGGTGGACGGAACATCTCCGGAGCTGTTCAGGATCCGATGGATATCGCCGTCCAGGCGCTGCAGGGCCTTTCGCGAAGCCTCATCCAGCTCTGAAAGCGAGCGCAATTCATCGCGAAGCCTGACCAGGGATTCGTTCAATTGGTCTTTGTCCATGGATGCGTCCCCTTTAGCGTAATGTTAGCACAAGATGAACGTCGAGTCTTCCCCGTGAACCCGGGCTTTGGATGTCACGAATCCTCGTCGTGTCGGCCACATTCAAGATCCGTTGTCCGGAACGGGGACCGCCTTTCGGCGTCCTCAAGGACGCGCTGCCCCGCACGCGAAGAGCGGGGTGCGCGCCAGCCGGAGCAAAGCTTCGCCGTATAACGAAACCGGAGTCGGCCAATTGAAAGCCGCCAGCGCCGACGGCGTCCGGGTCGGGATCAGCCGGGCCGGTACGGCCGGCGGACCGGAGGGCGGCGCGGCCACGCCCTTGAGGGGGATACGATAGGATCGCCCCGCCCGGATCAACGTCGAAGGCAGGCCGTTGTACTGCTGGATGGCCCGGACGGACACCCCGTAGCGGCGCGCGATATGCCCCAACGTCTCGCCCGTCCGCACGGTGTGGCGGACGGTGAACACGGGCGGCTTGACCTTTCCCAGGCGGAGAAGATGCGGATAGGCCCGGCGGCCGAGCTCCTGGGCCAAGGGGTTATAGAAGCGGACGTGGTAATGGGTCCGGTGGCCGGTCGCATGGCAGATCCGGGCGTCCCGGGCGCCCTTGATATTTCGAAAGACCCGGTCCAGCCAGGCCTTGTCTTCGCCGAGCGACAGGGCATGGGCGTAGAGGAGCCGCTGGATGCGGCTATCGAGGAAGATCGTCTCCACGTCGGTGCAAAGCAGAAGGGCCCGGACGAGCGCCCAATTGCGCGGGAGGTCGAGGTTGGCCGCCGTTCCCGACTCGTGCCAGCGGCCCCGCCCGTTCTTGTAGTAAAACCCGATATCGACGTCCCGCCCGGCTTGATGGGAGACATGCCGGTTCAGCCGGCCGCCTTCGGCATCGCTGATGTCCCCGATCGAGACGGGCGGAGAGCCCGGGTAGATCTCGTTGACCTTTTCGATCGCGGTCCGGATGAAGGCGATGGTCTCCGCCGTTCCCAGGGCCTCGGCCGGAAGGACGACCTCCCAGTCCGGGCCGTCCGGCATGACGATCCCGTTGAGGAGGATGCCGCTCGACGCGGAGCCGATGGAAAGGGTCCCGAGGGAAGCGGGGTCGGTCTCGACGATCGCCCTGAAATCATTCTCGTCGAGGGCGAGCAGGGCGGCCTGCGAGAGGGAAGGCGAGATGGGAGAGGGCGGCGTCGACGCCGCCAGGAGGATCACGGCGGCCGCCCGGATGACGGCCAGGCATGAACCGATCATAGCTCCTATCGTGAGCATCGTATCCTGATCACTCGAGGACGACGGCGACCGTCCCCATGAGCTCGGGCCTCTTTTTGTCATTGACCCGGATGACGATCGTATCGCCCTTCTTGAAGCCGGGATTCTTGAAATAGAGCGTCGTCTTGAACCCGGTGTTCCCGGCCATCGACCCCTCGTTCGTCAGGGCGGTCCTCTGCCCGAAAACGGGGAAGAAATCGGACTCCTCGAGGAACCGGAAGTTCCTCATGGGCGAGAGGGCCAGGGATTCCTTTCCCAGGTTCCGGTAGAGGTCCAGATCGCCCCGCCGGGCCGAATAGGCCTTCTGGAACTCTTTATAGGCGGGCATCCGGTATTCGACGTCCCCGTAGATCATGACCACGTCCGCCCTGTCCACGACGATGCTCTCGCCGCCGGCGGCCACCATGTAAGCCCGGAACATGACATAGGGGCTCTTGATCTTGCGGATGGCGACAGCGGCGTCGACCGCGATGAGGATGGCGCCTTCACCGCTATAGAAGACGCCCTGGCCCAGGGAGAGCGTCTGCGGGACGGCCGTCGCGACGAAAAGAAGCAACAACAGAACGGAGATCGTGGCCTTCATGGGCCCTCCTTGCCGGGAGGATCGAGCCTACTTTTCCTCTCTCGGCTTGAGCTGGTTGTGCTCGACCAGCAGCTTGAGCCACCAGTCGGGGAAGATCATCGGGCCGCGCTTCCGCGTCTTCGCGTCGTAGACCCAGAAATGATTGTACTTGACCAGCAGGTCGTCGCCGAGCTTCCACCAGGCGTCGATGACCCTCTGGGCATTCCCGAGGCAGTAATCCGTCAGGAACAGGCGGGCCGCGGCGGGGTCCTTCCTGTGAAGGTCCAGGGCGAAGGCGTCGATGAGCGGTGTCCGGTCGACGACGGGCTTCTCCCAGAGGGCCTGTGCGGCCCGGACGTCCTCGATGGCTTTGGAATAAACGACCTGGGTGTGGAAATCGACGTAGTCGAAAGCCCAGCGGGCCGACGCCCGGTCGAACTGGAAGTGGTCCCCGATCTCGAACGAGCGGGGGATCTCCGTGATGCCGGCGTAAAGGGGCATGAAGCAGGAGGTGTCCTGGAAACCCCAGGCCAGCCAAACGAGGCCGCCGATCGGGTCGGGAAGGCTCCCCCGGCTCTGCGTCACGGTCACGTATTCGGCCCGGTTGACGGCGATGACGCGCGGCGTGTTGTACTTCTTTCCCTCGAGCTCGAAGCCGTAGGGGAGGAGGTTGGGGTTCTGGAACGGACCTCCCTGGATGCCGCGGGCCGGCCACCAGGGCGTCCCCTCGGTATTGTCCCGGGTCATCTGCATGACGTCGTAGGCGGAGAGCTTCCGCTCGGGCTTGACGGAGAAGGGGAAATCCGCGTTGAGAGTTTCGGGGCTGAACTTCTTCGACGGGGCGACGAGATCGAAGAACCGCCACATCCGGACCCGGGCCCCGGCCGTGTTGACGGCGCTCGCCGGCTCGGGATTGTAGGCTTTCTTCCAGCTGAACGGCTGGCCGCTCTTGGGATCGTAGAAGCCCATGCTCACGGCCAGGGAGACGACGTTGGGGGAGGCCATGAAGGAATCCGGGTTCTTGAGGTCGATCTCGCCGATGCGCGACTCGTTCGGGCAAACCGAGACGTGGTCGTCCGGAACGCGCTGGGCGCACCAGACCGCCCCGGGCTTTCCGCTCTGGGGCGTCCACAGCGGGCCGACCGGCATGACCTCGAACACCCAGACCTCGTTCGGGTCGGCCACGGCCAGCATCTCGCCGGTGTCGGTGTTCCCGTAGCCGTGCTTTTCGGCGAGCTCGCCCATGACCTTGATGGCCTCGCGGGCCGTGCCGCCGCGCTCCATCGCCAGGAGCGTCAGCATCGTGATGTCGAGCTTGGCCGACGGGGTCGGGTTCTCCATCTTCCGCTGGCAGCCGACGGTCGATTCGCCGATGGCCACCTGCCTGTCGTTCATGTAGCCGAAATCCCCGTGGACGTAGCCGTAGGTGTGCGGGACCTCGGGGATCTCCAGGACGACGAGGTTCTCGCGCTTGACCGCCTCCCACTTGAGCCCCTGGTCCGGGGCCCAGTTCTCGAACTGGTTGACGTGGAAGATCTTCCGGACGGCACCGGCCGGATGGTCCGCGGCCGGCACCCGGCGCCAGGTCCAGTCGCATTCGCCGCAGTCGCAGGTGTGCGTCGTCATGACCGAGCCGTCGGTCGAGGCCGCTTTGCCGACCATGATGACCGTACAGCCCTCGAGCCTGTCGGGGCCGCAGGTCGGGCAGGCGCCCGGATCGTCGCCGCCGAAGGAGACGGCGCCGGCCAGGACGAGCCCGGCCATAGCGAGGAATACAAGGGAGATCGCCTTCCGGAATTTCATGGATACACCCCTACCGTTCGTGGATATCATGAGATTCCTTTATAGGGGAAGCGGGCCGCGTTGTCAAACGCCGGACTTGAAGCCGGTCAGGACGTGCGTCCCGTCGCAGAAGGGCTTGTTACCCGACTTGCCGCAGCGGCAGAGCGTCACGCGGTTCCTCGTTTCGTAGACGACGCCCTCGGCGGATTCGATGGGGATGCCGCCCTTGACCCAGATGGGCCCGCTCGTCCCGTCCTTGCATCCCTCGGTCAAGCCGATCGACGGCTCGCAGGCGGGCTCGATGGCCTTTCCGGACCCCTTCTCCCATGCGGTGAGGCTGCCCGAGGGGCAGTTGCAGGCCTCTTCGACGGCCGCCGCCCGGGCCGCGGGATCGTCCGACCGCTCGGCGTATCCCCACGCCTCCTCGCCCCGGTGGCAGAAGCGCGCCGCCGCGCAGAGTTCGGCCGACCAGGTCAGATCGACGCCGGGGCCGATCGTCCGCTCCGCCCGCTCGAGATAGCCTTCCTGATTCGCCGTCTCGGTCCCGTCGAACCCGGCCTCGACATGGCTCCCGTCGCAGAACGGCTTGGCCTTCGAAACGCCGCAACGGCACAGGGAATAAGTGTCGCGACGCGGGAAGACGGGCCCCTTCTCCCATTTCTCGGGTTCGCCGTCCTCGCCGGTGATGATGTTCTCCTGGACGAGCGGCACCCCCCCCGTGACGATATAGGGACCGTCCTTCGTCACTTTGATGCGCGGGGCTTTCTTGGGAGAATTCATGCCTCAACCCCGGCCGACGCCGCAGGACTCTATGAGATCGGTGAGCTGTTGCTCCTTCAGTCCGGCCAGATGTTTTCCGTCGAGCCGCTTGTCGACCTTCCCGGCCTTGAAGAAGAGCACCGTCGGGTAGACCTCGACGCCGTATTCATCGAACAGGTCCTCGTTGCCGTCGAGCGTGATCCGGCAGAACCGGTCCTCGCGGCCCGCGGCGTGCTTTTCATAGGCGGGAAGGAAGCTCAGGGAATACGGGCACCAGGAGGCGTAGAAGAGGACGAAGGCCCCCTCGGTCTTTCTCAAGAAGTCGGCCAGATCGCGCTGGTTCTTAAGGACCCTGGTCATGTCCCCATTATATCACCGGGGTGGGGTCCGGGCTAGGGACTCGGAACGTATTCGGCCCTCTTGATCTTGTTCGTCGGGGTCTTGAGGAAGGGCTCGGTCTGCTCGACGATCTTCCGGACGCGGGAGGACGGGGGGAGCTTCCTGTTGACCTCGGCCCGGACCGATTCCAGGACCTGGGCGATGTTCGAGGCGGTCGAGGGCTCGTCCTTCCCCTCTTTCAGGCATTGGATATAGCCGTAGTCGGGGTAAACCCGGGCGACGAGCTCGTTCCGGCTCCAATAGACCAGGGCTTCCTCGACGAACGGCGATTCCTTGAGCCTGTCCTCGACGACCTCGGGATAGATGTTCTCTCCGGAGGGCCCGACGATGACGTTCTTCGACCGGCCCTTGATGAAGAGGTACCCATCCTCGTCGAGAGACCCTCGGTCGCCCGTCGTCAGCCAGCCGTCGGCTGTGAACGCCTTCCGGGTCTCCGCCTCGTTCTTGTAATAGCCTTTCATGACGTTCGGGCCCTTGACCAGGATGTCTCCGATGCCGGTCGCCGGGTCAGGGTCGGCGATGCGGACGGAAACTCCGGTGACGGCCTGCCCGGCAGAGCCCATCCGGGAGCCCGGGATGGAGGAGAACGTGACCAGGGGAGAGCACTCGCTCAATCCGTATCCCACGACGAAGGGAATACGGGCCTCGCGCAGGAACGATTCGACCTCGGGATTGAGGCCGGAGCCGCCGATGATGGCGCACTTCAGCCGGCCGCCGAACCCCCGCATGATCTTCCGGCCGACGAGCCGGTGGACGGTGCGGCGTCCCGCCCGGCTCCGGGCCAGCCAGCGCAGGAGCCTTTTCTCGTGGAGGGCGGGGAGGACCTGCTTGTGGTAGATCTTCTCGAAGACGAGGGGGACGGCCCCGATGATGTGGGGCCGGACCTCGCGCATCGCGGCCATGAGGACCTTGGGCGAGGGCTTCTTGCCGAGGTAATGGATGGCGCACCCGCGGTAGATGAGGGAGAGGAAGGCCGAGGTCGAGCCGAAGGCGTGGGCCATCGGGAGGAAGGCGAGGGCGACGCTGTTTCGGTCGATGACGCCCAGGAGATCGGGGCCCTCGAAGAGGTTGCTCACGAGGTTCCCGTGGGTCAGCATGACGCCTTTGGACTGTCCCGTCGTTCCGGACGTGTACAGGATCTCGGCCAGGTCGTCCTCGCCCGGGCCGGGCGCCTCGGCGGGCGCGGGCTTGGCGATGGAGCGCATGATCTTCTTCGGAAGCTTTTGGATCTGTGCCCAGAGCCCGTCGTCCCCGTCCTTTTCCGGCAGGGAGGCGAAGTCGTCGAGCCGGATGACGTGGGCGAGCTTCCTGAGGTTGTTCAGGTTGAGCGATTGATGGAGGGCCGAGGAGATGAAGAGGGCGACCGAGTCCGAATGGGAGAGGATATGGTCGATGTCGGATTCCGGGAAATCCTCCATGATGGGGACGGCGACGGCGCCCATGGTCGTCACGGCCAGGAACGCGATGCCCCAGTTGGGCGTCCCCGGCCCGAGAAGGGCGACCTTGTCGCCCGGGCGGATCCCCCGGGCGGCGAGTCCCTGCCTCAGGTTCCGGACGCGCTCGCCGAACTCGGCGTACGTGAAGGGAAGCTCGCCGGCCATGGCCAGGGCCGGCCTGTCGGCGTAGCTCCGGACGACCTTGTCGAAGAAGATGTCCAGCGTGTAGCCGGACAGTCCGAATTTCCCGTCAGTTCTTTTCATCGATTCTCCGGGCCCGGCCGCCGCTCGGACGGACGGCGCAAGGGGGGTATTCTACTCCCCGCCCGGAGAAAATAAAAGCCGCGCCCGCCCTCAGACGGTGCCCTTCTTGGAGGCCCCCCAGAACTTCCGTGCCTTCATCTGGGCCCGGACATAATTGACCGTGGCATCGACCTCGAGCATGTAGTCGCTCTCGATCAGGCCGATGGCCCCGACCAGGGTGTCATGGATGAAGAGGGTCAGGTCGGTCCCGGGCGGAACGACGATCCCCTTGGAGGCGAGATAGCCGCCGACGAGGCTGTTGAACTGGGCGGCGATGCCGTCAACGACGACGTCCTCGCTCTGTTGGAGGAGCCAGCCGTACATGACGACCTGATACGTCCGGAAGGCCGATTCGCCGTTCAGGAGGACATCCTGGGCCGCGCTCTCGCTCCCCAGGAGCGCCGTGAGGCCGGGGAGCCAGGCCTTGAGGAACAAGGCCCGGAACCTCTTGTCGGACCGCGACCCGGCCGCGACGAGGTTCTGGCCGAGCCGGGGATAGTACCGCTTGAGGACGACGTCTCCGGCCGCCTCGACGATGTTGTGGCAGACGCTCGAGCCGGACGTCGGCGGCGATGGGGCCGACCACGGCTTCGAGAGACCCCCAATCTATCGCGGCGACGAGCAGGTTGGCCTTCGTGATGATGTAGCCTTCGACGAGCCCCGTCGTCAGGGCCAGGTGATGGGCCGTCCTGTCGGCCCCCCATGTGTCGTTGTGGGAGACGAAACCGAAGGCCAGAGGCTTCTCGTAGCCCCATTTCACGGCTTTCCACATATTGATGTACTGGTGGTGGGTCTGGTCGTAAAGCCAGGCGTAAACCTCGGCCGGGAGGTCGAACACATAGTTGAAGATGTCGGGAGCCATGGCCCCGTACATCTCGTCCAGGTTCGAGGGATTCATTCCTCCCTGTTTCTTGAGCTTGTCGGCGATGTAAAGGTGGGTGCCTTTCTCCCAGGAAAGGGCCGGAGTCACGAATACGGCTGTTCCCAGGGCGACCGCGATCACCGCGGCAAGAGTTCTTTTCATATTTCCCTCCTTAAGGATGCCCCAACGGGCTTGGCAACGGTTTAGTCGATCGAACCCCCCGATAATGGAGACCCCTCCGGGAGTCCCCTTTCCTCGAGCGATATGAATCTAGGGTCCCGACCGCCGTTTGTCAACTCTCGCCCGGCTTTCCGGGGGGATGGCCCGGCCGTGGTTTGACTTATGGGGAGGCCCTCCGATATAATCCCCATTCAGAATTCAGAACGCAGACGCGATGGCCAACATACTCATCATCGACGACGACCGCCTGGTGAGGGATTCCCTTCGCCAGGTCATCGAAAAGATGGACCATACGGCCACCGTCACGGCGAGCGTCGCCGAAGCGCTCGAGCTTTTCCCGAGCGGGAACTTTGACCTCGTCTTCTGCGACGTCCGCATGCCCGACGGGTCGGGCCTGGACATCCTTCCGAAGATCCGGGCGGCGGATCCCGCGCCCGAGGTCATCATCATCACCGGCTATGGCGATCCCGACGGGGCCGAGCTGGCCATCCGGAAAGGCGCCTGGGATTACGTCGAAAAGCCCCTGTCCGTCCGGGACGTGATGCTGTCCGTGGAAAGGGCCCTCCAGTACCGGGAGAAGCGGCAGTCGTCGGCGAAGACGGTCGCCCTGAAAACGGAAGGGATCATCGGCTCGGGCTCCAAGTTCTCTTCCTGCATGGATACCCTGGCCCGCGCGGCCTCCTCCGATGCCAATGTCCTCATCACCGGAGAGACCGGGACCGGCAAGGAACTATTCGCCTGGGCCATCCACCGGAACAGCGCCCGGGCCGAACGGAACTTTGTCGTCGTGGATTGCGCCGCCCTTCCCGAGACGCTCGTGGAAAGCACCCTCTTCGGACACCTCCGCGGGGCGTTCACCGGGGCCGACAAGCCCAGGGACGGCCTCGTCAAGCAGGCCGACGGAGGGACGCTCTTCCTGGACGAGATCGGAGAGCTTTCGATCAACATCCAAAAGGCGTTCCTGCGCGTCCTCCAGGAGCGGCGGTTCCGCCCCGTCGGCGGCGGCCAGGAGGTTTCGAGCGATTTCCGGCTCATCGCCGCGACGAACCGCAACCTCGAGGCCATGGTCGCGTCGGGGAGCTTCCGTGAAGATCTGTTGTTCCGGATCCGAACCCTCGTCCTGGGATTGCCCCCTCTCCGGGAGTCGAAGGAGGACATCCGGGACCTCGTCCTGCATTACCTGGTCAAGCTCTGCGACCAGTACGGCGTCGCGATGAAGAGCTTCTCCCCCGAGTTCCTGGCCGCCCTGACGGCCTACGGCTGGCCCGGGAACGTCCGCGAGCTCATCCAGGCCCTGGAGAAAGCCGTCGTTGGGGCCGGGGACGAGCCGGTGCTGTTCCCCAAACACCTTCCGGAGCACGTCCGGATCCGCCTGGCCCGAGAGGCCGTCCGTCCCAAGAGCTCCCCCGAAACCCGTCCCGCAGAGGCCGTTTCCGGACCGGTTGGGCCCGTGAGCCTGAAGGAACACAGGGACGCCGAACTGGCCCGGGCCGAGAGGGATTACCTGGCCTTCCTGATCCGGAAGACTTGCGGGGATATCGGTGAAACCTGCCGGATCTCCGGGCTTTCCCGGTCCCGTCTCTATACCCTTCTTAAGAAATACAGTATTTCTCCCTCAGGCTGACCGCCGCTTCCTCCCCGAGTACCGTTTTCCGCCTCTCCGTCCTTCCCGGCGGACATTTTTCCCATCCCCCGGGACGCCCGTCCCAGGCTCCTCGCCTGGGCTTAGGGGAGAGGGTCTTGGCACGATTCTTGGATTCCCCTGGATCGAGTATCATGATGAACATATTCGTTTTCCTGCCCAGGCCCGAGAAAAGAGCGGAACGGCTCCTTGCCGATCTCGAGTCTCTGGTCGCTCACGGAAGCCTGGAAGTCTTCGCGGACCTTCCAAGCTTCGCCGCGCGGGTCAGGCGGCCCAAGGACCCGGGGTCTGTGGTCCTCGTCTATGGCCCGACGCACGAAGATCTCAACGGCCTTGCTTCCCTCCGGGACTGTCTCAAATGGACAAGGGTCCTCCTTGCCCTTCCCGACCAGGGTGAAGAGACCATCGCGCTGTCCCACAAGCTCTTTCCGACCTATATCGGCTACGTCGACAACGGCCTGGCGGGGATCGTATGCATTTTGAAACAGCTGACAAAAGAGCGAGCGGAGTCGCCGGCTTCTGTGGTAAAATCGGAGCCGGAAAGTCCGCGACCTTGACCGATCAGAGGCCTACTTGAACGTCGCGCTGAGAAACACAGGGATAAAAGCGCTCGGCCAGGTCCCTTGGGGGACGCATTTCTGCCAATTCTACCGGACGCGCCGGGACCTCCTGGACATCCTCGTGCCCTACTTCAAGGCCGGCCTCGAGGCCAACGAGGCCTGCATCTGGGTCTGTTCGTGGCCGTACTGCGTCGATGATGCCATGTCCACCCTCGGCAAGGTCGTCCCCGACCTTCCGGCCCGGATACGGAAAGGGCAGATCGAGATCGTGGCGCATGACGCCTGGTACCTCCGCCGGGGCAGGTTTGGGGCCAAGCGCGTCCTCAAAGCATGGGCCGACAAGCTGGATATTGCCCTGGCCAGGGGCTTCGATGGGCTCCGCCTCTCCGGCAATACGTTCTGGCTCGAGAAGAAGGACTGGAGGCGGTTCACGGATTACGAGGCCGAGGTCGACGCCGCGGTCCGCTTCTCCCGGATGATCGCCCTCTGCACCTATTCCCTGGACCGTTGCGGCCCCCAGGAGATCATCGACGTCCTCAACAACCACAAGCAGACCCTCATCCGCAAGGGCGGAAAATGGACGCTCGTCGAGAGTCAAGTCCGGAGGACCATCGAATCCGACCTTCGGAGGAGCGAGGAGCGCTTCCGGGAGATCTTCGAGGAATCCCCGATCGGGGTCGAACTCTACGACACCGAGGGCCGGCTCGTCGAGATCAACCAGGCCGCCCTGGACATCTTCGGGATCGCCGACCCCTCGGAGGTGCGGGGGTTCCGTCTGTTCGACGATCCGAACTTGTCTCCCGAGGCGCGGGACCGGCTGAAACGAGGGCGCCCCGTCCGCTTCGAGTTCCCCTTCGATTTCGGCAAGGTCCGCCGGCGGACGCTCTATCGGACCCGCCGCTCGGGGGTCATCGACCTCGACGTCCAGATCACGCCCGTAGGAGGGCAGACGAAGGACCGCTCCGGCTATCTCGTCCAACTGCAGGACCTCAGCTCGCGGAAGCGGGCCGAAGCCGAGCTCGGCGAAAGTCAACGGCGCCTGAAGACCCTGTTCGATTCGGACATCATCGGGGTCGCTACGGTCGGCCGGGATCGCGTCCTGGACGCCAACGACGCGTTCCTGCGGATGACCGGCTACGGCCGGAAAGACCTCGCGGCGGGCCGGATCCGCTGGCGTTCCATGACGCCGCCCGAGTTTCGGCGCCGGGACGAGGAAGCCCTAAAATGGCTGAAGACACGGGGCACCGCGCGGCCTTTCGAAAAGGAATATATCCGGAAGGATGGGAGCCGCGTACCCCTTCTTGTCGGCGCCGCGATCCTCGAGCGTTCGCCCCTGCGGTGGGAAAGCTTTATCCTCGACATCTCGAAACAGAAGAGCGCCGAACTGTCGCTTCGCGAGGCTCTGAACGGGATGGAAATAAAGGTCCGCGACCGGACCGCCGACCTCGCCCGGGCCGTGGGCGAGCTCCGCGGCGAGATCGGCGAGCGCCGATTGACGGAGCGTTCCCTCCGGCTGACCAACAGGATCCTCGACGCGCGTTTCACCTCGGGGCTCAGCCCCTTCGTCATCCTCGACCGGAACTTCAACTTCATCCGGGTCAACGAGGCGTACGCGAAGGCCTGCGGGCGAAAGGTCGAAGATTTCCCCGGGCACAATCACTTCGAATTCTTCCCGGACAGCGAGAACGAGGCCATTTTCCGCAGGGTCGTCAGGCTCCGGAAGCCGTACCAGGTCAGGGCCAAGGCTTTCGCCTATCCCGATCATCCCGAATGGGGCGTCACCTATTGGGACTGGAACCTGGACCCGGTCCTGGACGACCGGGGACGCGTGGAATACCTGGTGTTCGCCCTGAACGACGTGACGCAAGAGACCCGGGCCTTTGAAGAGATTCGCCGGAGCGAAGCCCTCCTTCGAACGGTCCTCGATACGGTGCCGATCGGCGTCTGGATCACGGACAAGGACGGTCGTGCCCTGGTCCGAAATCCTGCCGGAATGAAGATCTGGGGGGGGGCAAAGGACTTAACCCTCGATCGCTACGGAGAGGTCAAGGCCTGGTGGCCGGGAACGGGGAAGGCCGTCCTCGCCGGAGAGTGGCCGGCCGCCCGGGCGATCACCCGGGGGGAGGCGGTCCTTCGCGAAGAGATGGAGATCGAGGGCTATGACGGAAAGCGGAAATCCGTCCTCAACTCGGCCTTCCCTATTCGGGGCTCCTCAGGGGCCATCAGCGGCGCGGTCATCCTCAACGAGGAGATCACGGAGAGGCTGGAGGAAGAGAGGAAGGCCCGGGAGCAGGCCGCCCTTCTGGAGCTGGCCACGGACGCCATCATCGTCCGCGATGCGAACAATCAGATCACCTACTGGAACCGCGGAGCCGAAGTTGTTTACGGATGGACGAGAGAGGAGGCCGTCGGCCGGAGTATCAACGCCTTTCTGAAGACGAAGTTCCCGCAACCCTCGGCCCGGCTCCTCGATCGCGTCAAGGGGGAGGGCTATTGGGAGGGGGAGCTCGTCCACACGACGAAGGACGGCCGGAAGCTCGTCGTCGAGAGCCGGTGGGCGAGGCTCGGCGATAGGGGAGGGAAGCCCGCCAGCATCCTCGAGATCAACCGGGACATCACCGCGCGCAAGAGCGTCGAGGACGCCCTCCGGCGTTCCTCCTTCTATACCCGGGGCCTCATCGAAGCCAGCCTCGATCCCCTCGTGGCCATCAGCCAGGCCGGGAAGATCACCGATGTGAACCGGACGACCGAGCTGGCGACGGGCCTTCCCCGGACCGAGCTGATCGGGAGCGATTTCTCCGATTATTTCACCGAGCCCGCCAAAGCACGGGCGGGATATGAAAAGGTCTTCTCGGAGGGCTCGGTCAGGGACTACCCCTTGGCCATCCGGCACGTTTCGGGACGAGTGACCGAGGTTCTCTATAACGCCGTGGTCTTCAAGGACGAGGTCGGCGCGCCGGTAGGCGTCTTCGCCGCCGCCCGGGACGTCACCGCGCTCAGGGCGGCCGAGCAGGAGCGCCTGCGCCTGGCCATGGCCATCGAGCAGATCAAGGACGGCGTCTCGATCCTCGACCTCGAGGGCCGGGTGCTCTCGGCGAATCCCGCCTTCGCGGGCCACCACGGCTTTCGCCCGATGGAGATCATCGGACGCCCCCTGCACGAGGTTCTGTCCATGGACCCCAGGGAGCTGGGGATCCTCGATGAGATCCGCGGGACCATGGGCAAAGGAAGGTCCTGGACCGGGCACTTTTCCAGGGACACGGCGCCAAGCGGGGGACGCGAGCTCGACCTTTCGGTGTCTCCCATCCATGATTTCTCGGGCCGCCTGGTCAATCTCATCGCCGTCGAACGGGATGTGACCCAGGAGGTCATCTTCCAGGAACGCATCCGCCAATGGCAGAAGATGGAGGCCCTGGGCACCCTGGCCGGCGGGATCGCCCACGACCTCAACAATCTCCTCCTGCCCATCATGATCAATACGGAGCTCACCCTGGATGAAGGCAAAGCGGACGCCCCGACCGCCCACCGGCTGGGCCAGGTCCTCGAAGCGGCCCGGCGCGGCCAGGATATGGTCAAGCAGATCATCGCCTTTTCTCAGCGCCGCGAGCAGGAGCGGAGGCCGATCGAGATCCTGCCTATCATCCGGGAATCCCTGGAGTTCCTCCGGGTCTCCCTTCCGAAGAATATCCGGATCTCCGAAAGGTACGAAGCCGCGTCCGCCCGGGCTTATGCCGACCCGACCCAGATCCACCAGATCGTCGTGAACCTCGGCAGCAACGCCGCCCACGCCATGCGGGAGAAGGGCGGGGTCCTCGAGGTCGGGCTGGCCGTAACGCGGCTCGACGAGGCCTCCGCCGCCCAGTTCATCGACCTCGCGCCGGGAGAGTACCTCCGCCTGACGGTGAAGGACACCGGCCACGGGATGACGCCGGATATCTCGGACCGGATCTTCGAGCCGTTCTTCACGACGAAGAAAACGGGCGAGGGGACCGGAATGGGATTGGCCGTCGCTCACGGCATCGTCAAGAGCCACGGCGGGGCCATCTCGGTCCAGAGCGAGCCGGGGAAAGGGACGACATTCACGGTCCTGCTCCCCCGCGCGCTCGGGACCCCGGAAGCGGGAAAGGAAGAGGCTCCGGCTCCTTACCCGAAGGGGTCCGAGCGTATCCTCTTCGTCGACGACGAAGACATTCAGGTTCGCGCCATGAGCCGGCTCCTGGAGCACCTGGGATATCGCGTCACCGGGATGACCGACAGCCGGGCGGCGCTCGAGACCGTTCGCCGGGATCCGGCGGGCTTCGATCTGGCCATCCTGGATCAGACCATGCCGAACCTTTCCGGGGCCGAACTGGCCCGGGAAACCCTGGCCCTTCGGCCGGACATGCCCATCATCCTGTGCACGGGATATTCCGAAACGATCGACGAAGAGCAAGCCCTGGCGATGGGCGTCCGGGCATTCATGCTGAAGCCGTTCTCGGCCCGGGATATCGCCGTGGCCATCCGGCGCGTCCTGGCCCGCAAGGCTTAGTCCGCTCTCTCCGTCATCCCGGCGGGACATCCGTCCACTTTTTCAACACAGATTCCCACCTAACGGCCCTTTTGTGGCTCCTTTCCAGGGGCGGTAGCTCTTGGAAGGGGCCTGACGGGTGCCCGGGACTTGGCACGTTTCTTGGACTACTTGCGTCGCAAAGGAGAGGATATGAAGAACCTGCGGCTACCGTTGTTTTTCGTTGCCTATCTCGTCCTGGGCTATTTTGTCGGCCGAAAGCATCTTTCGGATAGATATTCCACGGCGCCGGCGGAAGACTAGTGACGTCAGGGAAAGGGGGAGACATGGAAGGAAGATGTCCGTTCTGCTGGGATATTAACGTGAGCCGGGTGGGCGCCCCGCAACGGCAGTCCGGGGCCGGCGGCACCCGTCAGCTCATGGAATGCCGCGATTGCGAGAAATGGTATTGGGAGGGCACCGGCAGGGAGGTCCCCCGGCTCTTCGAGATCTGCGCCACCGCCGTCGTCGATCCCGGCCGGTGCTGCGGCGAGATCCGTGAGGTCGTGGGCTCCGGAGGCATCCGGTGGCCCCGGCGGAGGGCCGCCGAATTCAATTGGCTTTGCAGCGAATGCCCGCAGAGCCGCTTCATGGCCAACAGGGCCGGAGACGATCCCGGAGCGATGCCGATATCCCTCTGCTGACTCCCGGATCCGGGCAGGCCCCCGAGCCGGGCCCGCGTTGACTTTCCCCGCTTCTTTTGTTATGAATTGCCCCGATGAGTCGATTTATGCTCACGCCGCACCGCGTCCGAACCCTTCCGGCGGTCCTTTCGCTCTCAGCCGTCTTCCTGACCTCCTGCCTGATCATCGCTGCGCCCGACAAGACCGTCAATCGCCTTCGGGAGCGGGACGTCGTCTCCGGCCGGCGCGCGTTCCAGAAGGGCGTGGCGCTCACCGGGTATTCCCGGTATTCCTACGCCGGGGAGGGGCCCCGGCATGCCCTCCGGGACATTGCCGCCGTGAACGCCGAATGGATCAGCCTCCTCGTCACCGCCTACCAGGATACGGTGGCGTCCACGAAGATCGACCTCTTCGGCGAAGGGACGCCGACCGACGCCTCGGTCGTCGACATCATCGGCTATGCCCATGAGCTCGGGCTCAAGGTCATGCTCAAGCCGCACGTCGATGTCCTCGAGGGGAACCGCTGGAGGGGGGAGATCGGCCCGGACTTCGACGAGGCCGGGTGGGCGGCATGGTTCGACTCCTACCGGTCATTCATCCTCCATTACGCCGCGCTGGCCCGGGATGCCGGCGTCGAGCTCTTCTCGGTCGGCTGCGAGCTCGACGCCACCGTCCGGCGCGTTCCCGAATGGCGCTCCGTGATCGCCGCCGTCCGGGAGGCCTATCCCGGACCGCTCATTTATGCGGACGACCAGGCGGAGAGCGACCCGGGGGCGGTGACCTGGTGGGACGCGCTCGACTTTATCGGCATGGACGCTTATCCGACCCTCTCCTCCCGGCAGCATCCGTCCGTTTCGAGCCTCTGTCGCGGATGGGAAGGCTACCTCGAGAGGCTGCGCGTCCTCTCGGAGCGCTGGAGCAAGCCCCTCGTCATCACGGAGCTCGGCTATCGCAGCGTCGAAGGCGGCGCCCAGAACCCCTGGGACTGGCAGAGACAAGGCCCCGCCGACCTGATCACCCAGAGGAAATGCTACCAGGCCGCCCTGCGGATGGTGGCGGGGCGGACCTGGCTCGCGGGCCTCTACTGGTGGCAGTGGATGCCCGATCCGGACGAAGGCGGCCCGGACGATACGGGCTATACGCCCCACGGGAAGCCCGCCGAGGACGCCCTGGCGTTCGGCTATCGGAAGCCCCTGTGAAAGGAGCGGCAACATGCAAGCCATTGGACTGACGTTCGCCGACTGGCTGGTCATCGCCATCTATTTCGGCTTCGTCCTGGGCATCGGGTTCTATCTCCGCCGATATACCAAAACGGAGGAGGACTTTTTCCTGGCCGGGCGCAAGAACAGCGCCTGGGTGGCGGGCCTGGCCTTCCTTTCGGCGAACCTGGGAGCCCTCGAGCTCCTGGGGATGACGGGCAACACCTATAAGTACGGCGTCTACGTGGCCCACTTCTACTGGATCGGCGCCATTCCGGCCATGCTTTTCCTGGGCCTCTACATGATGCCGTTCTATTACAGCTCGCGCATCAAGTCCATCCCGGGCTACCTCAAGCTCCGGTTCGACGAGAAGACCCGCGTCCTCAACGGCATCTCGTTCGGCGTCATGACCCTGCTCGTTTCCGGCATCAACCTCTATGCCATGGCCCTCGTCCTGCACACGTTCCTCGGCTGGAACTGGGACGTCAGCATGTGGGCGTCGGCCGTGACCGTCGCCCTCTATGTCACGCTGAGCGGCCTGATGTCGGCCATCTTCACCGAGATCATCCAGTTCTTCCTCATCTGGTTCGGCCTTTTCCTCGTCTCCGTGCTGGGCATCCTCGAGATCGGCGGCCCCGGCGAGGTCTTCGCCCGCATCCCGGAGGCCTTCGCCAAGCTCTGGTCCACCTCCGGCGACCCGACCCAGAACGGGATGCTGGTCACCTGGGGAGGCATCGTCCTCGGCCTGGGCTTCGTCCTGTCCTTCGGCTACTGGACCACCGATTTCCTGGTCGTCCAGAGGGCCCTTTCGGCCAAGGACCTGCGCTCGGCCCGCATGACGCCCATCCTGGCCTCCTTCTTCAAGATGGCGGTGCCCTTCCTCGTCATCATGGGCGGCCTCATCGCCCTGGCCCTGGCCCGCGACCCCTCGAGCGGCTTCGCCCTCCTCCAGGACGGCGGGAAGATCAACTACGATTCGGCCCTGCCGATGCTCATCGCGCGCTATTACCCGCCGGGCCTCATCGGGCTCGGCATAACGGCCCTCCTTGCCGGCTTCATGGCCGGGCAGGCCGGGAACATCAGCGCCTTCAACACCGTCTGGACCTACGACATCTACCAGTCGCTCTTCAACAGAAAGGCATCCTCCAAGCATCTGCTCTGGATGGGGCGGGCCGCGACCCTCGTCGGCATCCTCCTCAGCGTCGGCACGGCGTACTGGGCCAAGAGCTTCCCGAGCATCATGGACTACATGCAGGCCATCTTTTCCTGGGTCAACGCCCCGCTGTTCGCCACGATGCTCCTGGGCATGTTCGTCAAGTGGATCACTCCCAACGGGGCCTTCTGGGGCCTCATCTGCGGCATGGGCTCGTCCTTCACCATGTTCCTGGCCGTGAAATTCAGCTGGATCGACCCGCGCCTCATCACTATGTCGAGCGTCCAGAGCGACATGGCCGCCAACTTCTGGCGGGCCTGGTGGGCCTGGCTCATCTGCTTCGTCGTGACCATCGTCATCAGCCTGTTCACGAAGAAGAAGCCCGAGGCGGAGCTGGCCGGCCTGGTCAAGGGCCTGACGCCTAAGGTCGCCGGAGCGCCTGTGCCTCTGTTCAGGAAGCCCGGCTTCTGGGCCATTCTCTCGCTCGCGATCCTCGTCGCGCTCAACATCTGGTTCTGGTGAGGCAGGGAGGCGGAAACATGAACGAACCCAACGAACCAAAGAAGATGAAGCCTATATGGTATTTCGTGGGCCTGGTCCTTATGTCGATGGGGGTCGTCATCCTCCTGACGGGGCTCTACAGGCTTGCGACCGGGGCCGCGCACGCGACCGTCCTTGCCCGCCTTCACCCCGACGTCTGGTGGGGCGCCGTCATGGTCGCCGCCGGGGCCATATTCTTTTTCAAGAACCGGTGATGTTTTGGGAAGGACTGCCGGAGAGGTCGCGGATACCTTCAAGACCCGGTTCGGGGCCGGACCCCTCCTCGTCCGCTCGCCGGGCCGGGTCAACCTGATCGGAGAGCACACCGACTACAACGAGGGGTTCGTCCTCCCGGCCGCCACGGACAGGTCCGTGGTCTTCGCCATCTCCCCGCGCGTCGACACGAGCTGTCGCATCATCTCCCTCGATTTCGGCCAGGAGGTCCGGTTCGATATCCAGGACCTGGCGCGCTCGCCCCTACGCTGGCCCGACTACCTGGCGGGGGTCGTCGACCAGCTGGCGAGGGGAGGGTACCCGGTCCGGGGGTTCCAATGCGTCTTCGGCGGGGACATCCCTATCGGGGCCGGGATGTCCTCCTCGGCGGCGGTCGAGGGGGGCCTGGCGTTCGCCCTCAACGTCCTCTTCGGGCTCCGGATAGACACCGTCGAGCTGGCCCGGCTGGCGCGGAGGGCCGAGAACGAATTCGTCGGCGTCGAGTGCGGCATCATGGACCAGTTCGTCAATCTCTACGGCCGGGAGAATAGGGTCCTCAAGCTTGACTGCCGTTCGCTCGAGTTCGAATACTTTCCCTTCGAGCGGTCCGACCTCCGCATCGTCGTCGCCGATACCATGGTCCGGAGGGAGTTGGCCTCCTCCGAGTACAACGTCCGGCGGAAGCAGTGCGAGGAGGGCGTCGCGGTCCTGAGGCGTTTCGCCCCGTCCGTCCGGAGCCTCAGGGACGTCGGCCTCTGCCTTCTCGAAGAGCACCGTTCCGAGCTTGACCCCGTTGTTTACAGGCGTTGTGAATACGTCATCCGCGAGAACATCCGGGTCGAGCAGGCGTGCCGGAACCTTCTCGACGGGGATTTTCGGAAGTTCGGAGAGCTCATGTCCGCCTCCCATGCCGGGCTCCGCGACGGCTACGAGGTCAGCTCGCCCGAGCTCGACATCATGGTCGAAGCGGCCGCCCTCGTGGAGGGCGTCCTCGGGGCGCGGATGATGGGCGCCGGTTTCGGCGGTTGTGCCGTGGCTCTCGTCGAAGAGGGCGCCGTCCCGGCCTTCCGGGAGCGCGTCGGCCGCGCCTATGAAACGGCGACCGGCAAGGTCCCCAACATCCACGTCGTCGCCATCGCGGACGGAACGCACATCATCTCGGGCTGATCCGCGGCGGGGCCCGCGGTCCCGCCCTTTCTTCACGGATTATTGACAACTTCTTGACATCTCGCCCCGGCGCAGACCCTATCATTTGACCATGAATAGGTCAAAAGGAGGGTTGTCATGACCAAAAAGCTCGTCGGAATCGTCTGTGCCGCGGTCTTGTCGGCAGGCATGGCCGTCTTCGCGTGCGCCCAGGATACGCCCGTCACCCTGACCATCCTGCACGCGAACGACTCGCATTCGGCGCTCCTGCCGTTCGGGCCGAACAAGGAGTATGGCGGGATCGCCCGCGTCTCCGCTCTGGTCAAGCTTTTGCGCGCCAGAGGGGGGAACGTTCTGGCGCTGAACGCCGGCGATGTCTTCGTCGGCTCGTTCGAGTTCAACAAGTACCTGGGCTACCCGGAATTCAAGCTCATGGACGGTATCTACGACGCGACGGCGCTCGGGAACCACGAGTTCGACCTCGGCCTGGGCGTCCTCACCGGCGTCCTGGCCGGAGATCCCGAGCTCGGCTGCGACCTCGGCCCGGTGACGCAACCCGTCCTGTGCGCCAACGTCGCGTTTCCGGGAGGCTCGTTCCTCGAGTCCCGGGTCGTGCCCCATATCATCCGCGAGTTCTCCGGGGTCAAGATCGGCATCTTCGGCCTGGTGAATTATGATGCCCTGAACTATTCCCCGGCGACCTACGCGCTGCTTTCCGATCCGTTGGCGGCGGCCGTCGCCCAGGTCTCCGAATTGAAGGCCGAGGGCTGCGCGGTCGTCATCTGCGTGTCCCATCTGGGGACGGCCTGGGACGTCCAGGGACTGGCCCTTGTCCCGGGCATCGACATCATTGTCGGCGGGCACAGCCATGACGCCATGGCGCGGCCGACCCTGGTCGGGAGCACGATCGTCGTCCAGGCGGGCGAATTCAATAAGTATCTTGGGGAGCTCAGGATCTCCTTGAGCGGGGGGGTCGTCAGCCTGGCCGGCTACCGGCTTCATGACCTGACGTGGAAGCGCCAGAACCCGGCCCTCAAGCCCCGGCTCGACGCCTTGAAGCAGGGGATCATTTCCGACCCGCGGTTCGGAGATGTCTATGGCAAGCGGGTCGCCCTGGCCGCCCGGGATATCGAAGAAACGTGGCCGGTACGGAGCCGCCACCCCGAATACAGGGATGTCGGCTTCGGCGATCTGGTCGCCGACGCCATGAAAGCCGGCGTCCTCGAGGCGGGGTTCCCAGCGGACATCGCCATCGAGGTCATGGGCTATACCGCGTCCAAAATTTACGCCGGTAAGGTCGTCGGCAACGACATCATGCGGGCGGTGCCCTACGGCTACGACCCGGCGTCGGGGCTCGGGTTCAAGATCGTCGTCGTTCCCGTCACGGGGGAGCTCCTCCTCGGACTGCTGGAATACTCGGTATCCATGATCGAAGCGACCTCGGACCTCTGCCTCCAGCCGTCCGGGCTCGCGTTCGCCTACGATTCGCGCAAGCCTCCCGCGCCCTTCGGCTCGCTGAGCCGCGTCGATCCGTTCTCGGTCCGCGTCAACGGCAATCCCATCAACCCGGCGGGGATCTATTTCCTCGCCATGAACGAACAGGTCTGCGGCACTCTCGTGGGCATGCTCCCGCCCGGGACCCTGACCGTTATCCCGACCGGATTGTTCGAATATAGCGTCGTTCGCGGCCTGATGAAATCGCTTGGAACCGTCCGCTACGTCGCCGCGGGAAGGGTCATCGACGTCGCTTTGCGATAAGGGCGAAAGCGGGCCTCGGCTCGTTCGGCGGAAAGAGGCATCGAAGGGGGCGCTCTCCGGAGCGCCCCCTGCTTTTTCATCGGGCCGGGCTGTCGGTCTATTTTTAAAGCGTGGGAAGCGCGCCCGGCGGCGGGCTCATTCCTGGATCAACTTCATTCTGAAGAGCGCTTTCATGAACTTGAAGTTCCCCGATTTCCCGGCTTCGAAGATGAGATCGACGATGTCGGTCTCGGGGATCTTCCGGAACCGGAGGGTCGGCTTTTCCGGGATCTTGGGGTCCTTCATGAGCGCCTGAATGGTCTGGGCTTGGTACGCGATCCCCTGTCCCGAGACCTCGTTGAGGGACTTGCCCTTTTGCATGACCCTGAGGACGTACAGGACATTCGTGTCCACCTTGGAGAAGTGGACCTCGAGGTCGTACTTTCCCCGTTTGATGACGTCGTCCCCGCTCTTGAGATCGAAAGGGATCTCGGTTCCCCGGAAGAGCGCTATCCGGGTCGTCTCCGCCCTTCCGTAAGGGACGGCAAGGAATACCAGGGCGACGGATGCCCACAGCACCCCCCGTTTTCTATAGCGCATATTTCCCTCCCCGGATGGTTTCCGGCGGCCGGGAAATGCCGCTTCAAACCGGCGTTTCGCCGCCCGTGCCCCTCCCCGGGAAGCGGCCGGATAACTCACCCCTTGTCTTCAATATCGGCCGAGGGGGGATACGTGTCAAGTCCGCTTTGCAGGTCGGGAAAGGGGAGGGGAGGGGATTGGCTGGGAAGCAAGGATTCGAACCTTGATTGCTTGATCCAGAGTCAAGAGTCCTGCCGTTGGACGACTTCCCAGCAAGGACCCCGCTATCATAAACAAAAGCACAGCGGATTTCAATACTCCCGGGGTTTATGGTAATATCCGCCTCTCGATGAAAAAACACGGGTTCAAGCTGGCCGTTGTCACGATCATCAGCCTGGTGTTCCTCTTCCTGTTCTTCCGGAAGATCAACTGGGGCGAATTCCTCCGCTACACGACGAGCGCCAACCCCTTCTACTTCTCGCTCATCATCCTCATGGCCCCACTCCACCTGGCCACGCGGGCCCTCCGCTGGCACGTCCTCCTCAAATACCAGAAGAAGGGCGTCCGGTTCGCCAACACCTTCTCGGCCAACGCCGTCGGATTCACCGTCTCGAACGTCTTCCCCGGCCGGATCGGAGAGATCGTCAAGCCTCTGTACCTGGCCCGCAAGGAAGGCATGGGGGCGGGATTCTGCCTGGGGACCGTGGTCGTCGAGCGCATCTTCGATATCTTCGTCATGTGCGCCCTCCTGGGCATTTTTCTCATTGCCAAGCCGCTCTACGCTTCGGCCTTCAGCCTGAGCCCCGAGACGCTGGGCCGGCTGGTCTTCTGGGGAAAGATCGGGGTCCTCTTTGCCCTGGCCGTCCTCGTCGTCTGCCTCTGCCTTTACTTCTTCAAGGAGGCGACCATGCGCGTCCTGGCGGCGCTCCTCAGGCCGCTCCCGAAGCGCTTCTCCGACCGGGCCCTGGGGCTCGCCCGCGAGTTCATCGAGGGCTTGACGTTCTTCCGGAGCGTCGGGGACTTTTTCCTCTATACGGCCCTGTCCTTCGTCGTCTGGCTGGCCATCGTCCTCTATTACTGGGTCCTGTTCTTCGCCTACCGCCAGCCCCAACCCTTTTTCGTCCTCATCCCCTACGTCTTCCTGACCATGGTCGGCGCGTCCATCCCCACCCCCGGAATGATCGGGGGGTTCGACTTCTTCAGCCAGCTTGGAATGATGTCCCTCTACGGGCTCGATCGCGACCTGGCCACGGGCATGACGCTCGTCATGCACGCCGTCCAGGTGGGGGTGACTTGCCTCATCGGCTATGCTATATTGTGGAAAGAGGGGTTGTCCCTGGTCCAGTTGAAAAGGATGGGAAAGGCCGAGAACCCATGAGATGCCCGTTCTGCGGTTTCCTCGAGAGCAAGGTCATCGACTCCCGGGAGAGCAAGAAGGGACTCTCGATCCGCCGGCGCCGGGAATGCCTCTCCTGCAAGCGCCGCTTCACGACCTACGAGAAGATCGAGGAGATCCCTTACATGGTCGTGAAGAAGGACGGCAGCCGCCAGCCCTTCGACAGCCAGAAGCTCCTGCGCGGCATGATGAAGTCGTGCGAGAAGCGGCCCATCCAGATCAGCCAGCTCGAGGAGATCGTCGAGGAGATCGAGACGATGCTCCAGGAGCGGCCGGACAAGGAGATCGACGCCTCCGAGATCGGACAGATCGTCATGGACCGTCTGAAGGCCCTGGACAAAGTGGCCTATGTCCGCTTCGCCTCGGTCTATAGGGATTTCAAGGACGTCGTCGAATTCAAGCACGTCCTCGAGCACCTGCTCAAGGAAAAGTAGGCCCCGCCCGCCATGCTTCGCCGGATCAGGCCCGTCTCCCGTATCCTCAGGATCGAGACGGAGGTCCGGAGCTCGGGCGGCGCGGGCTTCGGCCGCGAGTCCGAGCTCCCCGGCCTCGACGGGGTCTGGACCCCGTCGGTGGACGTCTACGAGAACGAGCGGGAGGTCGTCGTCGAGGTGGAGCTTCCGGGTGTCCTCAAGGAGGACGTCGTCATCGTGCTCCGCGGCGGAAGGCTCGAGCTCAAGGGCCTGAAAAAGGATCTCCCGTCGCCCGGCTCCGGGGCCCGCTACCACCGCCTGGAGCGCGAGTACGGAACGTTCCGGCGGGTGGTCTATATCCCGGCCTCCGTCCTCGCCGAGCGGGCCTCGGCGACGCTCGAGAACGGCATCCTGACCATCGTCCTGCGGAAGCCCCCCCGCCGGACCCGGAAGGTCGAGGTCCGGGGCGCGGAACCCGGGAAATGAAACTGGAGGATCGACGCCATGGCGAACATAGATGAAAAAACCGAGGACCCGCTCGAAGGGCTGATCGAGGAACAGAACCAGAAGCTCCACATTCCGGGCAAGCTGCCCGTGCTCCTGCTCCGGGACGTCGTCATTTTCCCCTATATGATCGCCCCGCTCTTCGTCGGGCGCGAGAAATCCAAGGCCGCTATCGACCAGAGCCTGGCCGGGAACCGCATGGTCCTCCTCCTGACCCAGAAGGACCTGAGCATCGAGGAACCCAAGCGCGAGGACGTCTACGACGTCGGCACCGTGGCCCTGGTCATGCGCATGCTGAAGCTCCCCGACGGCCGCGTCCGCATCCTGGCCCAGGGCCTCATCCGGGCGCGGGTCGAGAGCTACGAGGAGGACGGGCCCTATGTCACGGCTGGCATCGCCGTCGTCCACGAGCCCGACAACGCCGAGAAGTCGATCGAGGGCGAGGCCCTCATCCGCAACGTCCGCTCGGGGCTCGAGAAGGCCACGTCGCTCGGCAAGAGCATCCCGCCCGAGGTCCTCATCATCGCCGCCAACGTCGACGAACCGGGCCGGCTGGCCGACCTGACGGCCTCGAACCTCGAGCTCAAGGTCGAGGAGGGCCAGGAGGTCCTGGAGATCGTCGATCCCCTCCAGCGTCTCAAGAAGGTCTACGAGCACCTGGCCCGCGAGCTCGAGCTCCTCGATGTCCAGACCAAGATCTCGACCGAGGCCAAGGGCGAGATGGACAAGCTCCAGAAGCAGTACTTCCTCCGCCAGCAGATGAAGGCCATCCAGAAGGAGCTCGGCGAGGGAACGGAGATCCAGGAGGAGATCAAGGGCTACCAGGACCGGCTGAAGGGGCTCAAGGTCCCCGACGAGGTCCGCGAGGAGCTCGAAAAGCAGATCGCCCGTCTGGCCCAGATGCACCCCGAATCGGCCGAGACCTCGGTCGTCCGCAACTACCTCGACTGGATGTTTTCCCTGCCCTGGAACAAGACGACCGTCGACAACCTCGACCTCGTCAAGGCCCGCCAGATCCTCGACGAGGACCACTATGGCTTGAGCAAGGTCAAGGAGCGCATCCTCGAATACCTCGGGGTCCGCAAGCTCTCCAAGAAGATCAAGGGCCCCATCCTTTGCTTCGTCGGGCCTCCCGGCGTCGGCAAGACCTCGCTCGGCAAGTCCATCGCCCGGGCCCTCGGCCGGAATTTCGTCCGGATGTCGCTCGGCGGCGTCCATGACGAGGCCGAGATCCGCGGCCACCGGCGGACCTACGTCGGGGCCATGCCCGGCCGCATCATCCAGAGCGTCCGGCGGGCGGGCTCGAACAACCCCGTCTTCATGATGGACGAGGTGGACAAGATCGGGGCCGACTTCCGGGGCGATCCGTCCTCGGCCCTCCTCGAGGTCCTCGACCCCGAGCAGAACAACTCCTTCCGCGACCACTACCTGGGGATTCCCTTCGACCTGTCCAAGGTCATGTTCATCACCACGGCCAACCTCCTCGACCCTATCCAGCCCGCCTTCCGCGACCGGATGGAGGTCCTGGCCCTCCCCGGCTATACGGAGGAGGAGAAGCTCGAGATCGCCAAGAAGCACCTCATCCCGAAACAGGTCGCCGAGAACGCCCTCAGCGCGAAGCTCATCGACATCACCGACGGGGCGGTCCGGAAGATCATCTCCCTCTACACCCGCGAGGCGGGCGTCCGGAACCTGGAGCGCGAGATCGCCTCCGTCTGCCGGAAGGTCGCCCGCAAGGTCGCCGAGGGCCGGAAGACCCTGACCCGGATCACCTCCCAGAACGTCGAGTCGCTCCTCGGCCCGCCCAAGATCTTCAAGGACCAGCTCCTCCGCAAGGACCAGGTCGGCGTCGCCACGGGCGTCGCCTGGACAGAGGCCGGCGGCGAGATCCTCTTCGTCGAGTCGACAAAGATGCAGGGGAAGGGGAACCTCTCCCTGACCGGCTCCCTGGGCGACGTCATGAAGGAGTCCGCCCAGGCCGCCCTGAGCTATACCCGGGCCCACGCCCGGGAGCTCGGGATCGACAACCGCCTCTTCCAGCAGAACGATTTCCACATCCACATCCCGGAGGGGGCCATCCCTAAGGACGGCCCGTCGGCGGGAGTCACCATCGCCACGGCCTTCATTTCCCTGTGCACCAACGTCAAGGTCCGATGGGATGTGGCCATGACCGGAGAGATCACGCTCCGGGGGAACGTCCTGCCCGTCGGCGGCGTCAAGGAGAAGGTCCTGGCCGCCCAGCGAATGGGGATCAAACGGATGATCATGCCCCTGCCGAACAAGAAGGACCTCATCGACATCCCCAAGAAGGTCCTCAAGACGATGGAGTTCATCTACGTCGAGGACGTCAAAGAGGTCCTCGCCCACGCCCTCGTCGGGAAGGCCGGCCGGGGGCCGAAAGAGCCGGTGACGAAAGCGAAGGAAGGGCGGGCGAAGAGGCCGAAAGAGGCGAGATCCGGACCGGGAACGGGGCCCAAGAAGACGAAGGCCAGCCGGGGACGGAGTTCTTTGTAGCTGCAGGCTTCAGCCTGCGTCTTGGAGAACGCAACCCATGAGACTACGAAAGCTCGGAGAGAGGGAGCTGTTGGCGGTCATCCGCCGGCATTTCGACGTTCCGAGGAGGGATGTCGTCCTCGGGATCGGCGACGACACGGCCATCCTCAGGCCGGGCCCAGGACGCCTCCTCGTGACCAAGGACCTCCTCGTCGAAGGCTACGACTTCATCCTGGCGCTTCATGATCCCCGGCTTCTCGGCCGCAAGAGTCTCAATGTCAACATCAGCGACATCGCCGCGATGGGCGGATGCCCGCTTTATGCGATCCTGGGCCTGGGCCTTCCGAGCGAGATCTCGCTCGACTGGGTCGTCGAGTTTTTCGCCGGCTTCAAGGCGGCCGGCCGGGCGGCCGGCGTCGTCCTCGTCGGGGGAGACCTGTCCCAGGCCGGCCGCGTCTTCGTCTCGGTGACGGTGATCGGCCGGGCGAAGCGGGTCGTTCTCCGGAGCGGAGCGCGGCCCGGAGATCATATCTTCGTGTCCGGTTCCCTCGGGGATTCCAAGCAGGGCCTCCTGCTCTATAAAAAAGGGCACGCCTTGGGCGAGAGCGCGGTGACCGACACGTTCCTGCGGGCGTTCCTGGACCCCAAACCGCAGGCTGCCCTCGGCCTCGAGCTCGCGCGGCGGCAGGCGGCTTCGGCGATGATCGACTGCTCGGACGGGCTGTCGGTCGACCTCAACAACATCTGCCAGGCGAGCGGCGTCGGGGCCGAGCTCGACCCCCTCCGGATCCCGCTCTCACGGGCCCTGAAAGCCTTTCGGAAGGACCCCCTTTCCCTGGCCCTGCACGGCGGCGAGGATTTTCAGCTCATCTTTACGGTTCGGCCGTCGGCCCTGCCGCGGCTCGACCCCCTGCGGAAGAGGTTCCGGCTGACGGATATCGGCCGCGTGGTCGCCGAGAAGGGGATCTGGACGGTAGATGCCCGCGGTCGCCGCAAAGTCCTCGAGATCAAGGGCTACGAGCACTTCAGGTAGGCAAATCCCCCCGTCGCCCCCCTTTTCCAAAGGGGGGTATACCTGTAGACCTCAGTTTGAGGCATCAAGGCCAATAAGACTCAGGCTAAAGCCTGAGGCTACAATAAGGCGCATCGACCCGTGTGTGAGGGGTTCCTGAATGTAGCCGCAGGCTTCAGCCTGCGTTTGAATGAGGGTTTGTATAGACGAAGATGATAAGACTCAGGCTAAAGCCTGAGGCTACAATAAGATACGTTTCGCTCCAAACGACCCCCCCTTTCCTAAAGGGGGGTTTTGGGGGGATTTGCCGTCCCCCTTTCCATGGGAGGGATTCAGCGAGGCCTCAATCCGAGGCTACAAAAAGATACGTCTCGCTCTTTTTTAGCCGAGGTATTCGCCGAGGAAGATGACCTCGGCCGGGCCGCCCTGGAAGATGTGGCCGTTCTCCCAACGTACCGTGAGCTGGCCGAGGCTCGTCCAAACCTTGATGTCATTCGAGGTCAAGCCCTTGACCATCGCGGCGACGGCGGCGGCGCAGGAGCCGGTCCCGGAGGACAGGGTTTCGCCGACGCCCCGTTCCCAGAACAGGACCTCGATCTCCTGCCTGTTGATGACCCGGATGAACTCGACGTTCGTCTTCTTGGGAAAGAAGGGGTGGCATTCGATCTCGTTGCCGATCTGGGTCCAGAGGACCCGCGGGGGGAAGAAGCGCTCGACGAAGACGCAGCATTGGGGGTTCCCGACGTTGACGCAGGTGACGTTATAGGCCTTCTGCTGGATGGTCAGGGGATAATCGACGATACGATCGTGGTGCGACCCGTCGTCGAAGGGGATCTCCTCCGAGGAGAAGCGCGGGACGCCCATGTCCGCGACGAACGTGAAGACGTTGCCGTCCTGGGTCAGGAGCTCGCAGGGGCGCTCCCCGGCGGTCGTCTGGAACAGGATGCGGGGGGCCGTGATGGTCCCATCGTTATAGAGGGTGGCGGCCGCGCAGCGGAGGCCGTTCCCCGAGATCTCGGCTTCGGTGCCGTCGGAGTTGAAGATGCGGAAGCCGATCCGGCCGGCGGCCGCGTCCTCGAGGGAGATGAAGAGGACGCCGTCGGATCCGGCGCCGGTGTGGCGGTCGCACAGCTTGCGGACCAGGTCGGCGGTCCCCTCGTCGGGGGCCGCGTTCCGGCGGATGACCAGAAAATCGTTGCCGAGGGAATGGGTCTTGGCGATCTTCATTCAGGATACCTTCAGAGGGATAATGGAGTCCCGGGACTGGCCGTCGCCCTCCCTGCGGACGAGGAGCATGACCTCGTCGCCGGAGGGAGTCTTCTTCAGGACGTTCTCGAATTCGCGGACGGTGGCCACCTTCTTCCGGTTGACCTCGAGGATGATATCCCCGGTCGCGAGACCCGCCAGGGCGGCTTCGCTGTAGTCCCGAACCTCGGTGACGAGGAGCCCTTCGATCGTCCGGTAGCCGTAGCGGCGGGCCAGGGCCGGGGTCATGGGCGTCAGGGACAGGCCTACGTCCTTCTCGGAGCTCGCCACCTCGCCCTTTTCCTCCTCGGGGTCAAGCTCCTCGACGGTCGGCGTGAGCGTGACCTCCTTGCCGTCGCGGATGACCGTGATGTCGACCTTCTTCCCGGGCTCGATATCGGCGATCTTGAACTTGAGGTCGTTCGAGTCCTTGACGGGCTGGCCGTTGAGCTCGACGATGACGTCGTATTGCTTGAACCCCGCCTTTTCGGCGGGGCCGTCGGGCTCGACGGTCGTGATGATGGCGCCGTTCTCGGACTTGATGCCGAGCTGTTTGCGCATGCCCTCGGTGACGTTCTGCATGACGACGCCCAGGCGGCCGCGGACGACCTTGCCTTTCTGCCTGAGCTGGGCGACGACCTTCTTGGCCATGTCGGAGGGGATGGCGAACCCGATGCCGATGTTCCCGCCGGACGGCGTCAGGATGTTGCTGTTGATCCCGATGACCTCGCCTCTCATATTGATCAGCGGGCCGCCGGAGTTCCCCCGGTTGATGGCCGCGTCGGTCTGGATGAAGTCCTGGTACGTCGGGAAGTCCGATGAGCCGTTGTAGAGCTGGCGCCCCTTGGCGGAAACGATGCCCGCCGTCACGGTGTGCTCCTGGCCGAGCGGATTGCCGATGGCGAGGACCCACTCGCCGACCTTGACCAGGGCGGAATCGCCCAGGGTCGCGAAAGGCAGGTCCTTGGCCTCGATCTTGAGGAGGGCCAGATCGGTCCTGGGATCGAGCCCGACGACCTTGGCTTCGTAGTCCTTCCCCTGGAGGGTGGTGATCGTGTTCTTGATCGAATCCTCGGCGATGTGGTTATTGGTCAGGATATAGCCGTCGGCCGTGATGAAGAATCCGGTCCCCTGGACGACCCTCCGGTCTTCCTGGGGCTGGCGGGGGGCGGGGCGCCCGAAGAACCGCTCCCAGAAATCGTCGAACGGAAACTGGTCCTCGTAACCTTCCGAATCCCGGCCCTTGACCTTATGCTCGCTGACGATCTTGACGACGGCCGGCCCGACCTTCTCCGAGATCCCGACGAAGTCGAGGTCCGTCCGGAGCTCGGGGGCGGCGGAGGCGAAAAGATTCGTCGAAAGGGGCGGAGTCGAGGCGGAGACGGCCGCCGCCGGGGATGCGGTGTGCCGCTCGGGCAGATAGACGAAAATGTACCCGGCGACGACGAGTCCCAAGGTGAATCCGGCGAGAGCGACCCATAACGGCTTTTTCATGCGTCCCTCCACTGAAGAAAGTCCAAAATTAGCACATTCATGGCGAAAATTCAACGCTCCGACCTCTTTTACACCGCTGGCGAGCCAATCGTTGCATTCTCCCTGCTGTCGGGCTACGATGGGGGCGTCCGGATGACATGTAGGCCGGATGATCGAGGCTTCCGGGGATACCGCGGAAGGGCTTGGATCGGATGTAGCGGCAGGCTTCAGCCTGCGCCGAAGACGCGATCTAAGGATCGCGGCTACAAGAGGGGGCTCGCCGGGAGCGGGGCCGTCGGGCTACGATTGGGGGCGTCCGGATGACCTGTTGGCCGGAGGATCGAGGCTTCCGGGGATACCGCCGAAGGGTTTGGATCGGATGTAGCCGCAGGCTTCAGCCTGCGCCGAAGACGCGATCTAAGTATCGCGGCTACGACAGGGGACCGCGTGAAGGCAAGAAAGATAGCGACTGCGAAACGCCCCGCCGCCAAGCGGGGTTTGCTCATCGTCCTCGAGGGGATCGACGGCTCGGGGAAGTCCACCCAGGCCAGGCTGCTCGTCCGCAGGCTCGCGGCCCGGGGGTTCCGGACGGCCCTGTTCCGTGAGCCTACCCGGGGAAAATGGGGGAGGCTCATCCGGGAGAAGGCCCGGCGGGCGGGTTCCTTGACCCCGGAGGAGGAGCTCGATCTCTTCGTCAAGGACCGCCGCGAGAACGTCGCCCGGAACCTCGCGCCCGCCCTGACGGCAGGAAAGACCGTTGTCCTCGACCGCTATTATTTCTCGACCGTCGCCTACCAGGGAGCCAAAGGCATCGATCCCGGGCGTATCCGGCGGCTGAACGAGCGCTTTGCCGTCCGGCCGGACCTCGTTTTCATCGTCGATATCGACGCGGCGGGCGGGCTGGCCAGGATCGGGGGCCGGGGCCGGAGGGATGAGCTCTTCGAGCACGAGGATTATCTTGACCGCGTCCGCGCGATATTCAACGGCTTCAAGGGCCGCAAGATCATCCACATCGACGGCGCGGGGGAGGTCAGGGAGATCAGCGACGCCATCCTCGGCCGGGTTTTGAAGGTCCTTTCCTGAAATCCCCCCTACCCCCCTTTACTAAGGGGGGAAGATCAAATCCCCCTCACCCCCCTTTCCTAAGGGGGGACTCAGCGCCGGCAGCTCCCGCGGGCGGTTTGCCCGCCTAAAAGTTGAAAAGTTGAGACCTGACCCCTCGTATGCTATATTTGCCGGGTACGCCCATGAAGAGCCCTGCCCTCAAAATAAGGATCCCGAATCTCAAGCTGAACATCCCGAACCTGAAGGTCAGGATCCGCAAGCTGGGGAAGTCGGGGTGGCTCCGCGTCCTGCTCATCGTGCTGGCCGTCGGCGCGACCTGCGCCCTGGGCGCCATGTTCGGCGCCTACATGGCCATCCGGAACAACCTCCCGTCGGTCGATGAGCTCGAGAACCTTCGGCCCAAGATCATCACGTCGATCCTGTCCGTCAAGGGGGACGTCGTCAAGGAGTTCGCCGAGGAGCGGCGGATCGAAGTCCCCTACGCGAGCATTCCGGATTCCCTGAAGAAGGCCATCATCGCCACGGAGGACCCCCGGTTCTATTCGCACAAGGGCGTCGATTACGTGGGCATCGTTCGGGCGCTCAAAGAGGACGTCGTCCGGATGGGGCGCGGCACCCTCCGCCGCCCCCAGGGCGGGAGCACCATCACCCAGCAGTTGGCCCGCCAGCTGTTCCTCTATTCCCAGCAGACCATCCGGCGGAAGCTCAAGGAGATGTTCGTCGCCCGCCGCATCGAGGAGAAATATTCCAAGGAGCGGATCCTCGAGCTCTACTGCAACCAGTTCTACCTCGGCCACGGCGCCTACGGCGTCGAATCGGCCGCGAACCTCTATTTCGGCAAGAGCGTGACGGACCTCGGCCTCGAGGAAGCGGCGCTCATCGCGGGGATCTTCCGCGGGCCGTCGGTCTATTCACCCTATACGAATACAGAGAGGACCCTCCAGCGCCGTAACCACGTCCTCAACCGGATGGCCGAGGAGGGCTATATCACCCGGGCGCAGGCGGAAGCCTCCAAGGCCAAGCCCCTCGCCGTCCTGCCGCTCCGCCGGACGAGCTCTGAGTTCGGGGCCTATTTCTTCGAGGAAGTCCGCCGCTATCTCGAGAAAAACTACGGCGCCGACGCCCTCTACAACGCCGGGCTCAAGGTCCATACGACCTTCGATCCCGACCTCCAGAAATTCGCCGAGGACTCCCTGCGGGCTGGGCTCCGGGCCCAGGACAAGAAACGGGGCTGGCGGCGGGACAAGAAGAACCTCCTTGCCGAGGGGAAGGCCGACCTCCGCTCCGTCTGGCTGGAAAGCTGGTCGAGCCACGCCGTCGAGGCCGGAGAAGTCGCCGACGCCGTCGTCCTGAGCGCCTCGAAGGCCGAGGCGCTCGTCCGTCTCAAGGACCGCGTCGGCCGGATGACGAACAAGGGCATCGAGTGGGCCCAAGCCCGGAACCTCGATTCGCTGATCCGGGCCGGCGACGTCATCCAGGTCCTGGTGAAGACGGTCCCTCCCGGCGACGGCGAGCTTGCCGTCAGCCTGGAACAGGAGCCCCAGGTCGAGGGGGCCTTCCTGGCTATCGACCCCCTGACCGGGCAGATCAGGGCAATGACCGGCGGATACGCCTACCGCCGGAGCCAGTTCAACCGGGCGACCCAGGCCCTCCGCCAGACGGGATCGGTCATCAAGCCCTTCCTCTACACGGCCGCCGTCGAGAACGGCTTCACTCCCGCGACCATCATCCAGGACGAGCCCGTGACCTTCACCGACAAGTGGACGGGCGAGCCCTGGACGCCCCGGAACTACGACCGCATCTACAAGGGCTCGGTGACCCTGCGCAAGGGGCTCGAGGAGTCGCGGAACATCGTCACGGCCCGCATCCTGGATTACATCTCACCCCAGGTCGGCGTCGATTACTGCCGCCGCTTCGGCCTGACCTCGGCCATTTATCCCTACCTTTCGCTCGCGCTCGGGACCTTCGAGGTCACGCTCGTCGAGCTCGTCTCGGGCTTCACCGCATTCCCCAACAAGGGCGTTCGGGTCAAGCCCTACTTCATCACCCGCATCGAGGACAAGGACGGCAACGTCCTCGAGGAAAACAAGGTCGAATCCGAGGAGGTCATCCCGCCCCAGACGGCCTATATGATGACGTACCTCCTCCAGGGCGTGGTCCGTGAAGGGACGGCCACGGCGCTCGCCGACCTCGGCTGGCCGCTGGCCGGAAAGACGGGAACGACGGACGAATACACCGACGCCTGGTTCATCGGGTTCTCCCCCAACCTCTGCGCGGGGGTTTGGGTCGGCTACGACACCAAGATCACCCTGGGCGCGCGTCAATCCGGGGCCGTGGCCGCCTTGCCCATATGGAAAGCCTTCTTCGCGAGAGTCATCGAATCGCGAAAGAAGGATGCCGAGGCCCGGAGGGTCGAGCTCGTCCCCGAGGACTTCGAAGTCCCGCCCAATCTGAGCTTCGTCGAGATCGACCGCAAGACCGGCCTGTTGGCGACGCCCATCTGCCGTTTCCCCCTCCGGGAGGTCTTCTTCCCGGGCACGGAGCCTTCGCGCTTCTGCACGAACCAGGATCACCTCAGGATCCTGGACTATTATTCGCAGGAAACCGCCCGCGAAGAGCACTGAGGTTGGCCCCCCTCCCCCCGGGGAGGAGGGGGGAGGGGGACCGAAGGGTACTAAAACAGAGGAGGTTAATGCTTCTTGGGGACGCTTCCCGAGTGGGAGCCCCGGGAAGGCGATGAGCCTCTGGATGAGCCTTTCGATGAAGAACCGCGGGAGGCGGACCCGGACCGCGTCGAAGATTTCGAGCCCGAGGACGCCTTCGTTCCGGATGACGACGAAGACGTCGAGCCCTTCCGGGAGGTGTAGCCCTCTCCGGAGAACTGCCTGAAGATCCGGCCGATGGAGGAACGCCAGGGATTGTCGCCGTTCCTGGCATACCGGCTCCCGCTGATCTTGATGGACGAAGGGTAGCCGGCGATGCCCCTGGACGAGACGAGGCTGAAGCTCGATGAATCCTTTTCCTTCTTGATGACCTTGCCCGACGAAGGCTTCTTCGCGGGCGCGCTCGTCGCCTTGGGCGTGCTCTTCCCGGCGCCTTTGGAGGAGGTCGCCGACCCGGACTTGATCGCTTTGCGCGATGCGCCGCTCGACCTCGTTCCGGATTCGCTTCCCTTGAGGGAGACAGGCCCCTCGCCCTTGCGGAGGAGGACCTTGCGGCCCTCGAGGGGCTGGACCAGGGTCCGGCTCCCGCCGACGGGCCTCAGGGCCAATTCCTTGCCGGAGAGAGTGATCCTGTTCAGCCCACGGAGCGAGTCGCCCCGGAGAGCTAAGGGCGCGATGTTCTTCGCTTTGAGCTGGTCCCTGTGGATGACCGTCAGCGCGCGCGAATTCCAGGGGTAATAGTCGCCGTGCCAGCGGCCGTTGAAATAGCCGTCGACGATGACCACGGGGTAGCCCCAATAGCTGATCGGGGCCCAGCCGAAGTAGGAATCATCCCACCACCAATTGACCCAGCCGGGGCCCCAAACGGACGTGGGGATCCAGTACCAGCCGAGGCCGAGGCCCCAGTGCCATCGGCCGTAATGGAAGGTCGACCAACCCCAGGGCTCGTAGGGCAGCCAGGTCCAACCGGAGAGCGGCAGCCAGGTCCAGCGCCCGTTCGAATAGGGGCGCCATCCCTCGTCGATCCCCCGAGGGACCCAGACGTTTCCGTAAGGCGGGAGATACATCCAGTCGCCGTATTGGCCGAGCTCATACTCGAAGTCCTCGAGATCGTTCGGCAGGTAGCGCTTGGGGAGCCTCTTGGAGACTTCGACGTTCCTGGAGTCGTTCCAGCGGTCGAAGCCGTCGGTCGCGGCTGCCACGAACTGGGACGGCCGCGTGGGGAACCGCCCCTCGGCCGCCTCGACGCGCTGGCCGCCCTTGACCAGGACCGAGCCCTCCTCGCCGGCGGCCTCGACCAGGCCCCGGAACACGAGAACCTCGGTGTCCGTGTTCTCCTTGACGTCGATGCGGTATAGGCCCTCGTCCAGCACGTAGAAGGACGTATCGGCCGTATGGATCTCGATGCCTTTTTCTCGGAGAAGATTGGACACCTCGAGGTAGACACTGCCGGACCAGACCCGGATCCGGGCCGTGTCGTCGCCCTTCTTGGGGAGGTTCAGGAAGTCGAGCTTGGTCTCATTGTCGAGACGGACATAATTGCCGCGTCCGAAACGGACCTCGGCCCGGCCCTCGGTCGTCCCGAGCCGGTCGCCCTCGGTGACGGGCGTGTTGACGACGCATTCCTCGAAGCCGATATCCGAAGCCCGTTGGAGGAAGACGCTTCCGGTGAGATGGCTCAGCCGGGCCACGGAATCATTCGTGTACACGGTTTCGCCCGGCTCTTCGGGCGCCAACTCGCCCTCGGGAACCGCCATCTCCTGCGTTTCCTGGGGAGGAACCTGTTCCTGGGGGGGCGTTTGCCCCTGGCCGATGAGTGTGACGGCCAGGATCAGTCCGGCGGCCAGGATCATCGCGAGTTTCTTGCTCATGGTCATTCTCCTCGAATCCAACGCGGCTCTCTCAAATATCTGGCTCTTCGCCTGTAGTGGGCGATGAGGTTCTCTCTCAGTCTCCGCATCTCTCGCGCCAATCTCATATCACGCACCCGACTCATCCTCATCGCATCCATAAGGGAAGCAATTTCCGTGCCAAGAAATCCCCTCACCCTCCCTTTTCCAACGGGGGGTATCCTCCCCTCAACCCCTTTTGTAAAGGGTGAGATATCCTCCCCCAAAATCAGTTTTATTAAGGGGTTAGGAGGACCTTAGGCTTCCTCCCTTTGAAAATAGGGGATTCCTTGGACTTCCCCCCTTTGGAAAAGGGGGGTCGGGGGGGATTTAAGTGTCCTCGGTATGGGACGAATGACATTAATTGTGTACGTCGGCTATAGGCTATGGCTTGCCCCTCGAGCTCAACCCCCGCTCTCCCGGGGAGGAAGTTGACCCAGGACCTCGAGTCAGAATTTATAGGCGGCCCCGGCCTGGAATACGTTCGCATGAAAGCGCCTGAGCTCGCGGGCGGCCAGCCCGAGCTTGGCGGAGAACCCCACCTCGACAGCCCCCAGGGACAAGCCGAATCCGGCGCAGAAATGATCCCGGGCATAGCTCTCCGCGTAGCGATAGGGCTGAGGATCGTGAATATATCCGGCCCTCAGGCTGAGGTCCCTGAGGGCGCGGAAGGGAAGAGCGACCTTGTATTCCGCCCCGATATTCAGCTTGACGACGCCCTTGAAGTCCCGGGCATAAGCCCAGGACGAGCCGTAGTCCGAGGTCGCCCCGCTCCAGCCCCAGAACGACACATCGGCCGTGAGCTCGAACCGTCTTGCCGGCCTGAAGCGGACGCTGCCGACGGCCGTAAAAGGCTGCTTTTCAAAAAAGCTCCCCCAGGTCTTGACGGGGACGGAGATGCCGTCCAAATAAAGGCTCTCCAACCCGGCCTCGATGTCGATGGCGAACGGCGGTCTGATCGTCAGTCCGACCATCCATTTTTCATTCGGCTCGAAGGCGGCGCCGAAGGCGTATGAAAAGCCCTTCATGTCCAGGTCGTATCTCTCCGACGTCGAGGGCCAGGACCAGATCGGGGCGACGCTCCCGCCCGGGTCCGAAGGGGAAACAGAGCCCTCGAGTATCCAATAGACAGGGGCGAGGATCTCGGTGCGGCGGATGTCGCCGAACAGATAAGAGGCGGAGACGCCCAGGGAAAACGACGAGGTCAGGCACGCGGCGATCGCCAGGTTGACGCCCCGCAGTCCGCCGGACTGCTCGACGGATTCCAGTCCTGTCTCGAAGAAGCCGTCGATCCGGGGAGTCCCGAAATCCTGGAAGCGAAAATAGCTCGCCGACAGGGCCCAATCTCCGAAGGGGAGGGCAAGGCTCATCGCGGCGATATCGTCCATGCTCCTCTTGAACGAGCGGACATCTCCATTCCCCGCCCACGGTCCCATCATCGGGATGACCTCGGGCCAGGAGGACGTCCGGTAGGCGTTCTCGGACCAACGGTAATCGACGGCGATCACGGGGCGGTCCAAGGCGGTCAACAGAGCGGGGTTCAAATAACCGGCGGTCCCATCGGACGCGGACAGGAACGTCTCTCCCATGGCGAGTCCCCTGAAGGAAAAGGACCCGATCGTATTCCATCCCCCGACAGGGAGGGTGTGATGGACGAATTCCTCGTTCCCATACCAGTACCCCGGCCATATGTCGGGCGCCCAAGGCCTCCCTCCGGATCGGGTCTGGCCCGACATGGGAATGGCCAAGGCCAGGGCCAACATCAGGGCGGTTGCTGTTCGTTTTCTCATCGCAGGTCTCCTCGCATAAGGATTCTAACAGAATTCACGTTTTATTGTCCTGTGAGAAGAAAAACTCAGGCTAAGGCCAGAGGCTACAAAGAGCCGCAGGCCGATGGCTTCTTGTTGTAGCCGCAGGCTTTAGCCTTCGTTCAGGGAAAACCCTTGGAGGGCAACGAGCCGAATCCTGGGGTTTGAAGAGCTCAGACTGAAGTCTGAGGCTACAAAGTAGGGCAGGCCAAAACTCCGGGGCTGCCCAGAGCGTCCTTGGCCGACCCCCCCTTTGAAAAGGGGGGTCGGGGGGATTTCAGCCTTTGTCGCGGCTGAAAAGCCTACCCGCCTTCAGCTTGGCCAGGACCCAGGCCATGACGGCATACCGCTTCAGGTCGCCGAAGGACCGGATATGGCGAAGAGCCCGGAGGGTCTTCCGGACGATCGAGACGTTCCCCCCGCTCATCGCCCAGCGGAAGAGGAGCTCGCTCACCTGGCTCCAGGTCAGCTTGTCCAGGAAGAGCGGGACGTCGCCCTGGGCCGAGGGCAGGGTTATGACGCGCGAGCCGTACCGTTTCGTCCAGGTGAAGTCTTCAGGCAGCAGCCCTATCTCTTTCGCCGTGGCCTCGAGCGGCGTTCCCGGATAGACGTGGAGGACGGCGACCGAGGCCTCGACTTCCTTCCGGTACTTCTCGATGATGCCCACGGTCTCCCGTGCCTCCTCCCATGTCTCGGTCGGGTGGCTGAAGATGAAGAAGACGTTGGGGATGACGCCGAGCTCGAGGCACCACCGGACGAGGTTGTGGAAATCCCCGATCTCGATGAGCTTGTGGATGACCTCGCGCCGGACGCGCTCCGAGCCCGCCTCGATGCCGAACGAGACATGAAAGAGACCGGCCTTCTTCATCTTTTCGAGGAGGGGCCGGGTGATGAGGTCCAACCGGACCTCGGCCCGCCAGAAGATGTCGAGCTTGCGCTCGAGGATGAGATCGCAGATGCGCTCGACGCGCTTCGGGCTGGCGTTGAACGTGTCGTCGTAGAAGAAGACGACCCGGACGCCGCGCTCGCGGACGTGCTTTTCGATCTCGTCCACGACGTTCTCGGGGCTCCGCATCCGGACGTGGCGGCCCCAATTGATGGGCGTCGCGCAGAAATTGCAGTCGAAGGGGCAGCCGCGGCTGGCCATGATGTTGACGGCCTGGAGCGGGCCGTGCCCGGGGACGTCGATCTTGAAATTGTACTTGTCGAACGGGATGAGGTGGAAAGCGGGGAAGGGGAGGCTGTCGAGGTCGGCGATGGGGGCGCGGGGCCGCGTCGCGACGACGTTCCCATCCGTATCCCTGTAGGAGATGCCGTCGATCGCGGGGAGCCGTGCCCAAAGGGCCTGCCGGTCCCCGCCCGTCTTTTCCACGGCTCGGCAGAGCTCGAGCGTCGTCACCTCGCCCTCGCCCCGGACGACGACGTCGAGCTCGAGGATGTGGGCGAGCGTGTCCGCGGAGGCCATCGACGCGTGCGGACCGCCCATCACGGTCAGGACGCCGGGAAGGGTCCTTCGCGCGACTCGGACGAGCTTGAAGCTCTGGAACCGGTTCTCGGTCGTCGATGTGACGCCGACGGCGTCGGGCCGCTCGGCGCGGATGAGGTCGCGGATGCCGCGCCAGTCAAGCCCCAGGACGTCGGCCGGGACGATGCGGACGTCGATCCCCTCCTTCTCGAGGACGGCCCCGATATAGAGGAGGCCCAGGGTCGGCATCGTCGAGCCCTGGGACCAGCGCTCGGCGAAATAGCCGCCGGGCGCGACGAAGAGGAGGATCTTCATGCGTCGGCCTTGAGGTCTTCCTTCCGCTCGAGCTTCACGGAGTAGAGCTTCGTGATGTTCGGCTCCTCCATGGTCGTGCCGTAGATGTAGTCGGCGACCTCCATGGTCTTGTAGTTATGGGTGATGATGATGAACTGGGTCTCATGCTTGATGGCCTTCATCAGGTCGAGGAACCGGCCGAGGTTGACCTCGTCGAGGGCCGCGTCCACTTCGTCGAGGAAGCAGAACGGCGAGGGCCTGTAGCGGAAAAGGGCGAACATGAAAGCCATCGAGGTCAGCGACTTCTCGCCGCCGGAAAGCAGGGCCAGGTTCTGGACGCGCTTGCCGGGCGGCTGGGCGACGATCTCGACGCCGCTCTCGAGGGCATTGTCCGGCTCGATGAGCTTGACCTCGGCATGGCCGCCCTTGAAGACCAGGGCGAATATATCGCGGAAGTTCGTGTTGACCTCTTCGAGGGCCTTGAGGAACTGGGTCTTGCTCTCCTCGTCGATCTTGCGGATGGCCTCGCCCGTCGCGTCGATGGAATCGCGGAGGTCCTTCCTCTGCTGGACGAGGAAGTCGAAGCGCTTCTTCTGCTCGAGATACTCCTCCTCGGCCATGAGATTGACGGCCTTGAAGCGGAGGAGGTGGTCGCGGGACTCCTCGAGCTCCTTCTCGACCTCCTCGTCGGAGAGCTCGGCGATCGGCCGGAGCTTCCGCGGCGCGCGGCGGGGCTTCGCGGTCTCGGCCGCGGGCGCGGGCTCGCCTTCGGGGGCCGGGGCGGCCCCGCCTTCGGAGGCTTCCACGCCAGGGGCGACCGCGGTTTCCTCGGCGACGCCTTCCTCATCCTCGGGAAGGATCTCTTCTTCGAGCTCGGGGGCTTCCTCGGCGCCCCGCGCCGCGGCCGCGGCCGCGGTCTCGGACCGGAGCTCGGCCAGCGTCTTCTTCAGATCCTGCCAACAGGTCTCTTCGAGGTTGACGAGGTCCCGGTCGATCTCGGCCTTGCGGATCTCGGCCTTGACCCGGGCGTCCTTGGCGGCTTCTTCGTCCTCGCGGGCGGCTTGGAGCCTTGCCTCGAGCTCGTCCTGGCTCCTGCGGACCTCGCCAAGCGACGATTCGGTCTCCTCGAGCGCCTTCTCGCCGGCGCCGCTCTCGTCCTCGAGCGTCTTGGTTTTGACCGAGAGCTCCCGGACGTATTCACTGATCTTCTCCCTGCCCGACTCATCCTCCCGGATCTCCTGCTCGAGGGAGGCGATCTTGGTCTCGGTGGCCCCCTTCCGCCGGGCGAGACCCTGGATCTGGACGGTGAGGCCGTTCATCTTCTCGGCCAGGAGCTCGCATTCGGCCTTGAGCCCGAAATGCCGGCGCTCGTCCTCGCCGTCCTTCTCCCGGACGGCCGCGATCTCCCGGCGGGCGGCTTCGACGCGCTCATCGATAGAGCGGGCGTCCTCTTCGGCGGCGGCTGCGGCGGCCCGTAAGCCCTCCAAGTCCCGCGTCAGAGACACCTTCTCGCCGTCCAACAGATGGAGCTCGCGGGCGATGATCTCGGCCGAGGTCGAGGCCTTTTCCATTTCGACACGTCCGAACTTCCTCTCGCGAACCCGGTCCTGAAGGGCCTGATCCTCTTCGAGGAGGCTCGCGCGCTCCCGTTCGAGGGCGGCCTCGAGGGAGCGGCATTCGTTCTCCCGGGCTTCAAGGGCGGCGGCGGGGGCGACGATCTCTTCTTCGAGGCCGGCGGCGCGCTCCTCGAGCCCGTGGATCTCCTGGGTCAGGGCGATCATGCCGTCGCCCTTCGCTCCGAGCCTGAGGAGGCCGGAGGCCAACAGGAGATCGCCCGTGGGCGTGATGAAGTTCAGGCCGGGGAACCGGAGCCAGAGCCGGACGGCCGCGGCGGCCTCGCGGACGATGACGGCCTCATCGAGCCGGTCCAGGTGGTCGCGGAACCGGTCGTCGGTCCTGACGCGGTCCTTGAGAAGGCCGACGACCTCGGGGTCAGCGAGGACCTCGGGCGGGACGGCGGACCGGACGCGGCCGGGCACCAGGAGGTAACTGCCCTTTAGCCCGGGCCGGAGGGCCTCAAGGAATTCCTCGGGCAGGATGACGCGGGCCTTGGCCTCGTCCTTCCAGAAGACGTCGAAGAGTGGGGCATCCTCGGTGCTCGTCCGGACGAGGTCGGCCAGCAGGCCGAACGAGCCGGGGACATCCTCGGCGGCCACGCCGGCGCGCTCCTTGGCGTCCACGGTGCGGAGGGCCTGGAGCTGATAGACGGCGGAGTCACGGCGCTCCTTGAGGGAGGCGATGCGTGCCCGGAGCTCATCGGCATCGGCGCGGGCGGCGGCGAGGTCGGAATGGAGCGTGGCGATCGATAGCTCCTTCCCGGCGCGGGCCCCTTCGCGGGCGGCGATCTCGGATTCGAAGCGGGCGAGGGCGGCTTCGGTCGCGGCGAGAAGGGCGGCCTGGCCCGAGGCCTGGGACCGGAGCTTCTCCTCCTGGCGGAGGACGAGCTCGAGCTCCTTCTCGATCCGGACGGCGTCGTTCCGCTTCTCGGTGAGCTCCTGGTATTTCCGGAGGTGCTCGTCGCGGAGGGCCTGGATGTCGGCGGCGCGGGCGGCCGTCCGTTCCTTGGCTTCGCGGACGAGGACGGCGGAGGCATCGACATCGGCGCGGCGCCCTTCGAGGTCGACGGTCATCCCTTCGAGGCCGGAGCGGGCCTGGACGGATTCGAGCTCGAGAGCGAGCATCTCGGCCCGAAGCTCCTCGCGGGCGGCCTCGGCTTTGCGCCGGGATCCTTCCAGGAACTCGGCGCGCTTCGTCTCGCGCTCGATCTCGCCTTCGAGCCGGGTCGCCTGAGACCTGACGGCATAAACGCGCTCCTGGCTATCCTTGAGCGCTTTCTCGAGGTCCCAGAGGGTCTTGCGCACGCCCGCCAGCTCGTGCTCCTCGGCCTTGATCCGGGTCATGACCTCCCGCTCCTTCTCCAGGCAGGCGTCGTAGGCCGTGGCGGCCTCGGCCTGGGCCGCGACGAGATGGATGTCCTTCCGGACGTAGTGGAACGAGGTCAGCTCACGGATGCGCTCGCGGAGGCGGCGGTAGCGGTTGGCGGCCGAGGCCTGGCGCTGGAGGGAGTTCTTGGCCTTCTCGACCTCGGAGATGATGTCCTCGAGGCGGGTCATGTTCTGCTCGCTCGTCTCGAGCTTGTTCTGCGCCTGGCGCTTCTTGTCCTTGTAATAGGCCGTGCCGGCGGCCTCCTCGAGGAGGGCCCGCTTCTCGAGCGGCTTGGAGGTGACGAACGTGCCGATGGCTCCCTGCTCGATGACGAAGTACTCGGCCTCGCCGATGGAGTGTTTCCAGAGCTCCTCCTGGATGTCCCGGAGGCGGACGCCCTTGCCGTCGAGCCGGTATTCGCTCTCGCCGGAGCGGAAAGCGCGGTGGGAGATGGCCATCTCGCCGTCCTCGCCGCCGAGCGAGAGGACGACGTCGGCCATGCTGACGGGCGGGCGCTTGGCGTTGCCGTTGAAGATGATGTCGTCGGTCCGGTCGCCGCGGACGGTCTTCTGGCGGCGGCCGCCGAGCACCCAGAGGAGGGCGTCGACGAGATTGCTCTTGCCCGTGCCGTTCGGGCCGACGATGGCCGTGATACCGGGGTGGAAGACGACCTTGGTCCGGTCGACGAAGGACTTGAATCCCTGCAGTTCGAGCTTCTTGATGATCATATCGTATGTTCTCGCTTGGACGGGGGATTTCGCTGCGGCTTCCCGGGGTTTCCCGTCTGTTCCCGGGCCGATTCTCGAGGCTCCATCATAGTTAATTCGGCCCTTTTTTGGAAGAGGCGTCGACCCCCTTTGTAAAAGGGAGGCAGGGGGGATTTTTATGAGCCGAACATTTCAAATTTTTGAAATAATCGGGTTTCAAGGCCCTTTTTTTCTTGAAAACGGGCCTTTGAGTCCGTATAATTCGCGCGATGGACAACGAACAGCGTAAGTTCCTCCGCTTCGAGTGCATGCTTCCGGCCGAAGTCATCAAGGTCGAAGAGCAGAACGGCCTCGCCGAAAAGGCCCGGATCGACGATTTCTCGAGGGGCGGGCTGAAGCTTGTCCTCAACCTGGACTTCAATTTCGTCCCCGGCTCGAAGATCGAGCTTCTATGCTCCCTCCCTGACAAGCCTGATGCGGCCCCCGCCAAGGCCGAGGTCATCTGGAGCAAGAACGAGGGCGGGACCTGGGCCCTCGGCCTGAAGATCGTGGACATGGCCCCGGAAGCCCGGTCCGAGATCCTCGATTCCTGCTACGCCCAGTGGCAGGAAAAGAAGCTCAACAAGGGCTGACCCCTCGGCTAGACATCGGGCCGCGTCTCGGCTATAATCTCTCCACTTCGGGCCAGCGTAGCTCAGTCGGTAGAGCGGCTGATTCGTAATCAGCAGGTCGGAGGTTCGATCCCTCTCGCTGGCTCCATTAATTTCCCCGACTGACGGCGATGACCACTTTCCCTCGGGCGTGTCCTTCTTCAAGATAACGGAAAGCTTCGGGAACCTCGATCAATGGGTATTGCCTGTCAATGACCGGGATGACTTTACCCGCTTCTAAAAGCTCTTTGAGGATCATGAGGTCCTTTTGGCTTGATTTTGCCACCATGATCCCCATTGTCTTGCCGCCGATCAACGACATCCATGGGCCCAAGAGCATGGCCTGGAACATTTGAGCCGTGGAACCGCCGGCCATGACATATACGCCCCCGGGAGCCAGGGCGCGCTTATAGGCCGTGATCGGATGATATCCGTTCGCGGCAAGGATCAGATCATAACGCTGCCTGTTCCGGGTGAAGTCGTCTCTGGTGTAATCGATGACGTGATCGGCCCCGAGCGAGCGTGCCAGGTCCATCTTGCCCGTACTGCAAACGGCCGTGACTTCGGCCCCGAACCCCTTGGCGAGCTGGACCGCGAACGACCCCACCCCGCCCGATGCCCCATTGATCAAGACCTTATGCCCCGGCTTGATCCTCCCTTTGTCGCGTAAGCCCTGCAGGGCCGTGACGGCCGCCATGGGGACCGCCGCTGCTTCCTCGAACGATAGATTGACCGGTTTCGGCGCCAGAAAGCGTTCGGGGACGGACGCATACTCGGCAAAACCGCCATTGCCCGCCGCGGCGGTGTCCCCGAACACCGCATCCCCGGGTTTGAATTGCCTGACGTCACCGCCGATCGCTTCGACCCGCCCCGCGATGTCGGCTCCGAGAATCTTGTTCTTCGGCTTGAGCAGGCCTCCTCCCATCAGGCGAACCAGGAACGGATCGGCCCTCAGGAGATGCCAGTCGTAGGCATTCAAGGACGCCGCATGAACTTTCACCAGGACCTCGTCGCCGTTCGGGACCGGCTTGGGGATCTCTTCCAGCTTAAGAACCTCGGGGGAGCCATATTCACGATAAACAACGGCTTTCATTCGCGCATCCCTCCTTGGGTGAACAATGATTATTATGACAAATGGATGCTTTTATCAAACGTTTTTCCGAATTCCCCCATGTGTCCAAGGGGGCGGGTTACGGGACTCCGGATCCAGAGGGGCCGGAGGATCTCAGCCGGGGCCTTTCGAATCGTTGACACCTCGTTGCGGCCGGGAATATCATGAGTTTGTGAAGCATAGACTTCGTTCGCTAACCGCCCTTGTTCATGTCGCAGCTTTGTTTGTGATGGGCGTCGGATGTGGCCTTGCCGCAACCGGGCAGACCGAACGTGCCGGCACGTCGGTGCCGGGACCGACGGTGTTCGAGGTCTACGCGGTCCGATACGCGACGTCCCCGGGCTATGCGGTTTCCTCGCTCGTCGCCGGTGCCAATGCGACACGTAAGATCGATATCCCGTTCATGATTTGGGTGCTCAAGGGCCGTAATGGACGAAATGTGCTTGTCGATGCCGGCTCCTATAAGGGACCGGTCTTTAAGAGCTGGGATCTCATCGACTTCGTGAAGCCTTCTGTAGCGATCGGTAAGATCGGGTTGGCGCCGGGCGATATCACAGATATCATCATCACGCACATCCACTGGGACCATGTGGGCGGCGTGGATCTGTTTCCGGCGGCTCGCGTCTGGATCCAGCGCGATGAGTTCGCCCACTACATCGACGAGGCGGGAAAGCCCAGGGATGAAGCCATAGAGGCCGGCGATGCCGCGATGCTGGCGGAGGCAAAGAGGGGAGGACGGTTGAGGCTTGTCGGCGGGGACGCGAAGGAGATCATTCCCGGCGTGACCGTCTACACCGGCGGGAAGCATACTTACGCGTCGCAGTACGTTGCTGTCCGGACGTCGGCGGGGATCGTCGTGCTTGCCTCGGACAACATCTACCTGTACGAGAACCTCGAGAAGCATCTGCCGCTTGGACTAACTTTGGACCAGGCCGCCGACCTTCGCGTCCAGGAGCGTATGCTAGGTCTCGCTTCGAGCCCCCGCCTTATCGTGCCCGGGCACGACCCCGCTATCTTCGAGCGGTTTCCATTGCCTGGCAACGGCGTCGCCCGGATCCGGTGAGGATCTCAGGGGAGGTTTGACTTGACGGCCTCCCTAAGCCATAATCGGCAGCATCGCAGGAGGAATCCGATGCCCAAAGCCCTGGTTTCCTATTATTCCCGGACGGGAAATACCAAGAAGATGGCGGCCCGGATCGCCGAGGTCCTCGAGGCGCAAGGCCTCGAGGTGGACCTGAAGACGGTCAAGGACACGGCTCCGGCCGACCTCCTCGGCTACGACTGCATCGTCCTCGGGTCCCCGACCTACTACGGCGGCATGGCCTGGGAGCTGAAGAAGCTCCTCGACGAGAGCGTCAAGTTCCACGGAAAGCTTAGGGGGAAGGTCGGCGGGGCCTTCACCTCCTCGGCCAATATCGGAGGCGGCAACGAGACGACGGTCCTCGATATCCTCAAGGCACTCCTCATTCACGGCATGGTCGTCCGGGGGGACCCCCGGTTCGACCACTACGGCCCGGTCTCGATCGGCCGGCCCGACAAGAGGTCCTTCGACTGTTGCGAATCCCACGCCAGGAACCTGGCCGACTTGACGAAGAAGCTCTTCCCTTAATCTCCGTCTCCGCGCCCGTCAAAGGGAGGTCAGCCCATGAAGAAGGTCACCGCGTTCGTCGGAAGCGCCCGTAAGAAGTTCACATATGACGCCGTCCGCCAATTCCTGGACAACCTGCAGTCGCTCGGTGATATCGAATCCGAGATCGTCTTCCTGAGCGACCATCGGCTCGGGACCTGCAGAGGCTGTAAAGTGTGCTTCATCAGGGGCGAGGAATTCTGCCCGCTGAAGGACGACCGGGACGTGCTCATCGAGAAGATGATGGCGTCCGACGGCGTCGTCTTCGCGTCCCCGAACTACTCGTTCCAGGTCTCCGCATTCATGAAGATATTCCTCGACAGGCTGGGCTTTGTTTTTCACCGCCCGCGCTTCTTCGGGAAGACCTTCACCAGTATCGTTGCCCAGGGCATCTACGGCGGCCAAAAGCTGGAGAGGTACCTTGATTTCGCCGGAAAAGGCCTCGGCTTCAACACCGTCAAAGGAAGCTATTTCACGGCCCTCGAGCCGATGAAGGATAAAGAGCGACGGAAGCTGGACGGAACTCTTGCGGGGCATAGCCGGCGATTCTACGACAGGCTCATGAAGCCCGCTTATCCGGCGCCGTCCTTGTTCTTTCTCATGGTCTTCCGGATGAGCCGGACGACCATCCTGCGGGAATCCGCTGACTGCCCTCGCGACTACGCGTACTACAAGGACAAGGGCTGGCTCCACTCGGACTACTTCTATCCCGTTCGCCTGGGCGCGATGAAGAAGGCGGCAGGCCGTCTCTTCGATTCGATCGCACGGAGACGCAAGCGGTGACGAACCTCGAGAGATCCCGCGGCCTTGTCCTTGAGCGGGGATCGGGCTTAAAATAGCCTTCGATGAAGCGCGCTCACCGAACGGCCGCCCTTTTGATCTTGATCTTTTTAGCGGTATCCCGGCCCGCGGCGCCATGCTCTTCCTTCGTATTCCTCAACCGCGGCTTTCCGGTTTTCGGAACGAACTACGACAATTTCTTTGCGCCGGGACAGCTGTTCATCAACAAACGGGGTGTCCACAAGACAGGCTGGGAGGCCGGGACATCGGGAAGGACGGCGTCCTGGACCTCCCGTTACGGAAGTGTCACGATCGCGTGCGCCGGCTACCAGCTGGCCTGGGGCGGGATGAACGAAGCGGGCCTCGTCTTCAGCACGATGGCCCTCCGGGAGACGAAGCCGCCCGCTCCCGACGAGCGGCCGCCGCTCCCCGGCGCATTCTGGTGGCAATACATGCTCGACACCTGCGCCACGATCGACGAGGTTCGGAAGGCGTCGAAGGGCGTCCGCATCGCCGACACCATAGACCATTATCTCGCCTGCGACCGGAACGGGGCCGTAGCGGTCCTCGAATGCCTGGACGGACAACTGGTCATCCGGACCGGAGAGGACCTTCCCGTCCGGGCCCTGGCCAACGACCCTTACGAGAAGTGCCTCGACCACTGGACGAAGAAGGCGCCCGGGCCCGCGGAGCCGTATGCTTCCGTAAACCGGTTCGAACGGCTGTCCGACGGCATGGCGCGATTCGAAGGCGGAAGCGCGGCGGAGGCCGTCGATCATGCCTTCGGCCTCCTGGCCGGCGTATCGGCCCCGATCACGCGCTGGAGCTTCGTCTGCGATACGGAGAGCCGGGTCTTCTACCTCAAGTCGTACAAGAATCCCAAGGTCCGGTCCATCGACCTCGGGAAGATCGATTTTTCCTGCAACAAGCCGACGGCCATGCTGGATGCCCACTCAGGTCATGAAGGCGACATGACCGGCGCTTTCCTCGAGTACTCCCATGACGCGGTCGCGGCGCACACGGCTGCGGCTCTGAAGTATTTCCGGCCGGGCACCCCCCCGGAGTTCGTTCGGCAGATCCTGGCCCTTTTCGAGGGCTTCTCCTGCGAGCCGGAACGGAAATAGGGATCATGCTCCTGCCTTGACAAGAAATCGCGGCCGGGAATATCATCAGCGATAGGAAGTGCCGGGCGTTCACCGCGCCCTTCAAAGGGAGGTCAGCCATGTCGGTCGCACGCATTACGGAGATCAAGTCGTCTTCCACCAAGAGCTTCGACGACGCCATGCGGACGGGGATCGCCCGGGCCCACAAGACGCTCAAGCTGGTGAAGGGGGCCTGGATCCAGAACCAGGAAGTCATGGTGGACGACAAGGGGAACATCACCGAGTACCGGGTACACTTGAAGGTCACTTTCGTCCTCAACGATTGAGGACTTCAGGCCTCGTGGACGCCTAATCCTGCCGAACGGAAATTATCCCGTCCGGGAGGAAAAGTCTCTCGGGGCCTGCCCGGCCGCCGGGGGAAGCTCAGGGGGGCGTATCCCGGGCGTCTTGGCACGTTTCTTGGTCTTCCAGGGTGCAGAGGCGTATTGGACATCCGCCTGATCACCGAAAAGGGAGGTCAAAATGAAACGTCGGATGACCGTTGCGTTCGGAGCGTTTTTCTTCGCGAGCTGTTTCCTTGCCTTCGCGCAGTCGGTTCCCATCGGGATCGACTTCCCGTTCGAGGCCAAGGAGAAGGCTCTCGAGCCGGGCACGTACACCTTCGAGCTCGTGAATCCCAACACCATCTCGATCGTCGGCCCCGGGGGCAGGGTGACCCTGATCCCTATCACCAGGCTGGCCCTGATGGTCAACGATTCAGAGTTCAAGATCGTGTTCGACAAGATCAATAACGAGTACCTGCTATCGGAAGTGTGGTTTCCCGGCAAGGACGGCTTCCTTGTCCTGACCACTTCCCACGCCCACGAACACCGGATCCTCGGCGCCGAAGCCCATCCCCCGAAGTAAGCCTTTCCTGATCCGGGGGGCCGGGACGACCGCCGGCAAGGAAAGAGACGGGGACGGTTACCGGGGGCTTCCGCCGGAGGCCCCCGATTCCGTCTCCAGCATGTTCAGAAAGCGGCCTATCGACAGAGGCGCGCTCCCCTCGTAGTGGTTGCTGATACTGACGTAGGTCAGGATATTCTTCCCGGCGTTGGCCCGGACGATCTTCGCGGCGGCGGCGAGGCCCTCGGGTTTCGGCGCCAGGATCTCGTTCCAGAGCTGGCCCGCCTCTCCTTCGAGCTCGGGCCTATCGCCGCCGTGCAGGCGGATGATCTGGAAATCCGCGGTTTCCGGCGCGAAATCCTCGAAGACCTTCCCGATCGGTGGCAGGTGGTATCCGTCTATATAGGCGAATCCGAGGCCGTTTTCCTTCAGGAACTTGAAGAAGTCCGGAGAATAGTAATTCGCGTTGCGGATCTCCAGGGCGTACCGAAATCCTACGGGAGCCTTGCGGATGAAGGCCCCGAAACGATCGGTAAACTCCTCGGCTGAAGGCATCTTCTTTTTGTTCAGATATTCGAATTGGAATATGAGGGGCCCGAGCTTCGGGCCGAGAGGGGAGACCCGCTCGAGGAACCGGCCGAGCAGGGCCTCGTCCAGGAAATAGGGATTCGGCCGGTCGGCGAAAGCCGCGTAGCCCGCCGGCTGGTTCTTGTGGAAGTGGGTCAAGGTCAGGGCGTTCGGCGCTTTGACCGTAAAGAGGAACGCCTCGGGAACGCTTTTTTCGTACAGGCCGACGATCCTCGGATCGGGCAGGCGGGGTCGGGCCGGGAATAAGCTGTAGAACCATTGGTCGACCTCGACAGAATCCAGGACCCTGGCATAGTCGCGAAGATAGTCGTCCGGCCGGTATCTCTTGTCAGGCTCATAGACGAGCCCCTTCCAGGAATCGTACTTCCAGGAGCTCGTCCCCAGGCGCAGGTGCCCCCTCAGGGCGCCGGGGATCACGACCTCGATGGGCATCTCGGGCGCTGGGCTCAGAGGGAGAAGTCTCCGGCAGCCTCGGGCTGGTAGGTGACCTTCAGGATCTTCAGCCGGCGCACCCCGTTCGGAACGTTCCATTCAACGGTCTCTCCCTCCCGCGCGCCGATGATGGCCGTCCCGACAGGGGCGAGAATGGAGATCTTTCCCTCCCGGATGTCAGCCTCATGGGGATAGACCAGGCGGTATTCCACTTCCTGCTTCGTATCGAGATCGACCAGGCGGACGACCGACCGCATCGTGACCACTCCCTGTGGCACGTCCTCGGGGTTGACGATGACGGCCCGCTCCAGCTCGCGGCGCAGATCGAGGATCGGCTGGCGCGGCCTCGTAGCCGAGTCCAACCCCGCGGTGAGAAGGACTTTCAGCCTGTCGTAGTCCTGGCGGGTGACGACAATGGCGCTCATCATGACGGTCTCCTAAGGGAATTTCCGGGGGTGTTACATTACAATATCGGCCATTCAGGGGGTTTAGTCAAGCCGCTGGCCGTTTATGGGCTTGCTAATTTTCGGCGGTCGGTTACACTATGGATTCCAGGGTGGGTTGGAGACGAGATCGAAAAGGGAGGTTGATCCGTGGCACGAAATACCAATTCCCTGATGGCGCGATCGACCGTCGCCTTCATAGTCGCCGTCGGCATCCTCGCGCTCAGCGGCTGGAGCGGGCCCGACGAAGGGCGATTGCCTGCCGACTTCGGTGCCAGGGCCATGGGGCACATCAAGGCCCTGGCCGAGATCGCGCCCCGTCCGGCCGGGAGCCCGAACGAGCTCCGGGCGGCCGAGTACGTCGCCGGGCAGTTCGAGGCCATGGGGGTTCCCGCGGTCATCGAGCCATTCATGTTCGAATCCTTCGTGCCGTCGCGTATCGACCTCAAGATCGGCGGCGTGGTCCTCACGCCCGCTGGGCTCGGGATGGACCCTTATGCGCCCGGCCTCCTTTATACGGGCGCCTGGCTTATTCTGGACCCGAAGGCTCCGTCCGCCTGGCCCTCGCCGGCGGATATCGAGGGAAAAGCGGTGGTGACGTCGGAAGCGGGCGACCCTTCGCTCCATTTCCGCATCGCGGCTTTCCAGCCCGCTTACATCATCGACCTGACTCCGAGGGACCTCGACCGCGTCCTCGGCATGAAGTACCGCAAGTTCTCGTTGTCCATAAAAGGAGACCTCGTCAAGGAGACTTCCCGCAATGTCGTCGCCCACATCGGCTCCGGCCTGCCCGCACCGCAGATCATCGTCGGGGCCCACCTGGACGCGTATCGCGACAACCCGGGCGCAAGCGACAATGCCTCCGGCATCGCCGCTCTTCTCGAGATCGCCCGATATATGAAAGGCATCGAGATCCCCGAAGGCGTCGGCCTGACGTTCGTCGCTTTCGGGTCCGAGGAAGCGGGCATCGTCGGTTCCCGGCAATTTGTCGAACAGCACACCGATGAGCTGAAGCAATGTCTTTTCGCGCTTGTGCTCGACGACTTGGGAGGAGCAGGGCCCGTGCAGGTCGAAAGGGACGGCGGTTCGAAGGACGCGCCTCTGAATCCCGGCGTCGGCGTCATTCCCCCAGCCTATCAGGGGAAAGCATGGGAAGGGGTCCGCTATCCCTGGAAGATCCTGCCCCCGCCGGCGCTCCAGGCGATGTTGGGGACCGGCCATCACCCGGATCGGCTGACGAAGGGCATCGATGATGCCGTCCGGGGGCTCGATTTCCCGGTCCAATTCATCGGTATACAAGGCTCCGATCAATTGTCCTTCGCCCAGGCGGGGATCGCTACGACCGGGGTCAGCGCCTTCAGCGGACGGGGCCACACACAAGCGGACACGCCAGAAACGGTCGCCATCGAGAAGGTCCGCCAATGCGCGGAAGTCGCCGCCCGGATCGTTCAGAAGATATGGGCCAAAGAGACGCCCTGACCCCTCGGGGTGACCCTTTTCCCCCTGAAAATCACCCCTAAAGGGCATTGTCAGCCTCGGCTCCAGGCGTCATAGTGGACGCGTGAGAGCGAGGGAACCAAAATGAAGCATCTTCACGTGGGGGAAATACGGATCGTCATCGCCGTAGCGGCGGCCTGCCTGGTGCTCGCCCTGCCGCAGGCCGTCCAGGCCAAGAAGCTCCAGGTCGTCTCGGACCAGGCGGCCGTCCACCTCGATCCGAACGCGTCGAGCCCGGTCATCGAGAACCTGGCCCGCGGGGCGACCATGACGCTCGCAAGCGCCATCAAATCGCGCATGAGCTGGTACTACGTCTACTTCACCTCGTCCCGGACCGGCAAGACGCGGTCAGGCTACATCAACGAGGGAATGGTCCGGAAGCTCTATCCGGACCTCAAAATTGTCGATATCAGCGCCGAGGACGAGATCGCACAGCCCGAGGCCCTGGATTTCGACGACGCCTACAGGCCCATCATGGAATGGGGCATGGATAAGGGCGCCGTCCTCGAGGCCGAGGGCCGGCCCGTCGGCCAGGAGACGATCGAGGGCGTGGAGATCGTCACCTACAAGCGGCGGGTCATGGGCCGGAGGTGCCTGCTCGAGTACGTCTTTGATAATGAGCATCTCGCCGCCACCCGCCTCAGCCTGCTCGACAACTTCGCCGACAAGAACCGGTACATCGAGGATTACCTCAAGCTCAAAGACTTCGCCGTTTCCAAGATCGGCTCGCCGGTCGACGACCAGGTCGTCTGGCAGGACTCGTCCCTCAAGAACGACGACCGGCTCTGGGGCCGGGCCCTGAGCCAGGGCCAGCTCGAGTTCCGGGCCCATTGGGATACCGAAGGGACCGACGTCCGCATGAAGCTCGTCGGCGGCGGCAACCAGATCGCCTTCGGGGCCGAATTCAGCGGCCACGAAGCAAACGAGGCTTCTTACTAACCCCCTCCTCTCATAGTCTCCCCCTGTCCTCGCCCACGGGGACAGGGGGAGCTTTATTTCCACCTCACTAACCGAAAAGGAGCGGTGAGCTCTCGTCGGCAAATCCCCCCTTACCCCCCTTTTCCAAAGGGGGGTACTCCAAGAGGCGCTCTTAAAGCAATTCACCGGCGGAGGCGGCGTCTTGCTTCCCCCTTTCATAAGGCGGTCAGGGGAGATCTTGATACCCCCCTTTGGAAAAGGGGGGCTGGGGGGATTTCTTACCGCCGAGGCGCGCGTCATTACCTCCCCCCTTAGCAAAAGGGGGGCTGGGGGGGATTTCTTACCGCCCTTCGTTGGTCACGAAGCTCATGCTGACCTTGTTCTTACCGCGCCACTTGGAATGCAGCATGAGCTGTTCGGCCCGCTTCGTGAGGCCCTCGATGGAGTCGTAGCGCTGAACGAGGCAGGCCCCCATCGAGACGGTCGCGCCGAGCGTCCCCGTCTCTACCGTGATGTAGGAATCGGCGACGAGGAGGCGGAGCTTGTTGGCGACGATATCGAGCCGGCTCTCGTCGATGTTGAGGAGGATGACGAGGAACTCCTCGACATCCCACCGGCCGACCATATCGAAATAGCGGATGTTCTTGTGGAGGGTCCGGGAGATCATCCGGAGGATCTTGATCGCGTCGAAGCGGCCGTACCGCTCGAGGATCTTGGCGTAGTTGTCCACGTCCGCGTAAATGAGGCCGAAGGGGAGCGCATATCTCTGGTATTCGTCAAGGCGTGCGGCCAGGTGCATATCGAGGAACTTGCGGCCGGGGATGCCCGTCTCGACGTCGAGGAGGCCACGGCGCTCGAGGTCGGTGATGTTCATCGGAATGGTCACCTTGGGCGACATGTCCGTGAAGACCGCGGCCGCGCCGATGATCTCGCCGTCCTCCCGGATGACGGGGATGACCCGGAGGGAGACGGGCAGACGGTAGCCTTCCTTGTGCCGGAGGAAAAGCTCGGCCGAGCGGATGGTCCCGTCCGCGAGCGTGGCGATGATGGGGCACTTCTCCGCGGCGACGGCACTGCCCTCATGGTCGACGAGGAGGGCGAAGTCCTCCGGGCATTGCCTGCCCAGGACTTCGGCCCGTTCGAACCCGGTCGCCTGTTCGGCGGCTTTCCCCCAGAAGACGATCCGGCGGTCCTTGTCGAGGCAGTAAACGCCGTCCTGGACCTGGTTGAGGAGGATGTTGAAAAAGGCCTTGGTGGCGCCCTCGAAGACCTCGGAGATCTGCTTTTCAGCGCTCATAGTGGGTCCCCATCAATCCTTCGGCTGTTGCCCCCAGCGTTGCTTGGGGGAGTTATAGCATAGAAAGGGGGCTGGTCACAACTTTTCAACTCTACCCCCAGGGAACCTTTTGCCTCCGGCCTGCGTCTGAACATATGAGGAGGCGCCCATGAAGAAGATCTATATCTTTTTGGTGACCCTGGTCCTGATCTTTCTCCTTCTGGTCTCGGCGGGATTCGCGTTCGAGACCGAAAGGACCTTTAGCCTCCCGACCGAGGGGCTGAAGGCCCTCCGCATCGACTGCGGAGCGGGCCGGCTCGAAGTGGCCGGCGCCGACGGGCTCGACCACATCGAGGTCCGGGCCGAGGTCAACGGGCCGGGGACGGGCGAGTCCAAGATGGACGCGTTCATCAAGGACCACGTCAGGCTCCTCCTCGAGAAGAGGGGAGACCGCGCCGTCCTCGTGGCCCGCATCGAAGGGCGCTGGGGCATCTTCTTCAATGAAAGCCCCTGGATCGACCTCACGGTCCGCGTCCCGAAGAGCCTGGCCCTCGAGATCGACGACAGCTCCGGAGCGATGGTGGTCGAGGATGTGGCCGGCGACGTCGTGATCGACGACAGCTCGGGCGACATCCGTGTCGCGCGCCTCGGCGGCCGTCTGGATATCGACGACAGCTCGGGGGATATCGACATCCGCGAAGTTGCGGGCGACGTGGCCATCGACGACAACTCGGGGGACATTGACATCCTCAAGGCCGGCGGCACGGTCAAGGTCGACGACGGTTCCGGCGACATCACGATCGACGGCGTCGGCGGCGACGTCCTGATCGAGGACTCGGGTTCCGGCGATGTCCGCATCGACAACGTCAAGGGCCGCGTCATCCGCCACGACATCGACGATGATGACGAGGATGACGACCACGACCAGGACGATGATTAGGCTTTCGTGTTGAATCTGGCGCTTCTTTGTAGCCGCAGGCTTTAGCCTGCGCTATTTTACTCTCCCCTTGGTAAAGGGGGGCTTTGGGGGGATTTGAACGATCCATGGGCACGGCTTTCGCGGTTATTGACATAGCCGCCCGGCCGAATATATAGTCCCGCCATGGCCGGATCGAACGGAACCGAAAACGTTGCCGGCGATCCTCGCGGGAAAGAAAACCTCGTTCTCGTCCATTCCTTTTATGCCAACAGCTTCATCCTCCGCGGGCTCGGCGAATTCCTGAGCGAAGACTTCCGCGTCCACTTTATCGACCTTCCCGGGTTCCACGCCGAAGAGCCGCCGCTCCCGGAGATCAGCCTCGAACGCTTCTCCGGCCACGTCGCGGACCGGATCCGGGCGCTCGGCCTCGACGACTTCATCATTGGCGGCATCTCCTTCGGCTATACCGTCGTCTCCCGCGTTCCCCTGCCGCCCGAGTGCCGCGGCGTCCTGGCGGTCTTCCCGTTCCTCGGCTCGCGATCCCTCGCCCTCCGGCGGCGAAAGAAGCTCTTCTACCGGGCGGTCGTCAACGTCATCGGCGTGTCGGGCCTCGGCGGGCCGCTCTGGAACAGCCGGCTCCTCGAGAGCTTCGCCTTCTGGTGGAGTTCCTACCCGCCCGAAAGGGTTCGGCTCATCCTGGACCATATGGACGGTCGGACGTTCTTCGCCACGGCCCAGCTCATCCTGAACAGCGGCGACGGCGCGATGTTCCATGACCGGCCCCATGTCCTCATCCTGAATCCGGCCGACACCACGATCAGCGCCGACTACTGCGAACGCGTTTTCGAAGAGCGGGTGAGGGATCTGTGCGTCATGCGCACCGACTTGGACCACTATCCCGTGGAGCCCACCGCGGAGTATTTCCGGTCCCGGGTCTCGCGCGCGGATATGGACCGCATCAAGGCCTTCCTCCTCCGGCCCGGCGCCGCGGAGCTCCCGGCCGGACCGGCCGATTGATATGGGCCTCAGATTCCGCCCGGGCCGAAAGACGATCCTGAGGGTTACCTCGATCCTGGGAATCTTCATATTTGTCTTCCTGGTGGCGAAGATCGGTCCGGGGCGCATCTGGGACAACCTGAAAGGGCTGGCGCTCCCGAGCCTCGTGCTTTTGTTCATCCTGCGTACAGGCTACTGGATCTTCCGGACGCTTATCTGGAGAACCATCCTGGCCGGGGACCCGGCCGTCCAGGCTCCCTCCCTTGGCCGCCTGTTCGGCGCCCGCATCGCCGGCCACGCGGTTAGCTATCTCACGCCGTCGGCCTACCTGGGGGGAGAGGCCACGCGGACGCTCCTCGTCGAGGGCGTCAACCGAAAGAAAGTCCTCGCGTCCGTCGTCGTCGACACGACTTTCGAGATCCTTGCGCTGGTGCTGTTCGCCGCCGCGGGGATCGCGGTAATCGTCGCAGGCTCGATGATCCCCGTTCCGGCCCGGCTCGGACTAACGGCCGCGATGGTCGCCTCGGTCCTCGGCCTGATCCTTCTCGTCGGCCGCCAGCGCCGGGGGCTATTTACTTGGCTCGTCGACCTATTAGGCCGCCTGGGAATCCGGCCGGCGTTCATCGAGCGGAACCGCGACAAGCTCCGAGAGGTGGACGCGCATATCTCCGCCTTCTACGCCCGGGGCCGTCGGGCGGTCGTGAGTCTCTTCCTCCTGGATCTCCTGCTCCACGCTTTCTGGGTCTTGGAGATCCATCTGACCCTCCGCGCCCTCGGCGCTCCCGGCCTGACCGTCGGCAAAAGCTTCCTCGTCGTCACACTGGGCGCCGTGGGTCTTCTCTTACCGACGACCCCCGCGTCGCTCGGGACCTATGAAGCGGCCAACTTGGCGGTTTTTATCGGGCTGGGATGGAGCGCCGGGCTCAGCCTGTCGCTCGCCCTCGTCCGGCGCGTTCTTGCTCTGTTCTGGGCCGGCGTCGGGCTCGTCGTCATCGCGGCCCACCGCCCGCGGGGGAGTTCCGTCAGGGCCTGACCCCCTGCAATCCATATTTCCCCTCTTGACACTCCTATAACATCGCGTTAATCTTCCGTTCGAAGCGCCAAGGGGGTGCGCAACGATGCGGACACTCATCGGCTCACGCCTCCGAAAAGCCCGCGAAGAGACGGGCATGAACCAGGGCGCCTTTGCCCGGGCCATCGGCCTCTCGTCCGAGTACATCTCCCTGCTCGAGGCGGGCAAGCGCACACCGTCCTTCAGCACCCTCGAGAAGATCTCGGCCTTCCTCAAGAAGGACGTCTCCTTCTTTTTCGAGCACCGCGAGCCCCCCTTCACGATGCTCATGCGCGGTGAGGCCCTGACCGACGGCGACCGCGCCGAGCTCGGCCGCTTCCGCCGCTACTGCGAGCGTTACCTCGAGCTCGAGGACATCACGGGCCGCCGCCTGGAGCTCGCTCCGCTCTACACCCACTCCTCGCCCGAGCGCCTGGCCGACGACGAGCGCCGCCGCCTCGGCCTCGGCACCGGTCCCATTCGGGACATCTTCGCCATCCTCGAGCACAACGGCCTGCGCGTTCTCCGCCTTCCGTTCCCCGAGGACTCCCGCATCTCGGGCGCCCTCATCTACCTCGAGGACAAGGGGGCCGCTTTCGCCCTCGTCAACTCCGCCGACTCGCCCGGCCGCCAGGCCTTCACCGCGGCCCACGAATACTGCCATTACCTCAAGGACCGGAACGACAGCCCGGTCATCGACCATCCCGACGTCTTCGTGGATGAGTACGTCTCCCTCTACCCGCCGCGCGAGCAGTTCGCCCAGGCGTTCGCCGCCCGCTTCCTCATGCCGCCGGCGCGCGTCCGGGACATCGTCGAGCGCGAGATCCGGCCCCGCCGCGTCCACTACGAGGACGTCCTCTACCTCAAGCGCTATTTCGGCGTCAGCACCCAGGCCATGCTCCGGACGCTCCGGAACGAATTCCTCATCCGCCGCGAGCTCTTCGAGGAGTACTTCAAGCTCGACCCCGAACCCGTCGAGCGCGAGCTCTTCGGCAACGTCGCGGGGGCGGAGGATTTGAAGAAGGCGCGGCCCGCGGCTCCGGCCGGTGGGGCAGGCGCGAAAAGAGTCTCCAAGGACGGGGACGAGCCCCTGTTCACGGGCGAAGAGGCGGCCGGGGTCGCCGGCGGGCCCGCCCGCTCCCGGGGCAAGGCCATTCCTTCGGACCGCTACAAGCTCCTCGCCCGCGAGGCCGCGGCCATCATCGAAGCGCGCAAGCGCGGCGAGGCCCAGGCCGCCGAAGAGGCCGAAGACCAAACGCCGCTTCTTACGGAGGAACCCGAATAATGAACAAGACCGTCAAGATCATCGTCTACTTCCTCGTCTTCGACCTCATCGTCCTCGGGGCGTACTTCGGCATCAAATCGGCCATGAAGCCCGGCACGGCGCCCATGGAAGCCTATGAATGGAAGACCATGGACGAGAGCTACCAGCCCGCGGATTATGTCGAGCAGTTCATCAAGGACGATGCCATGGCCAAGGGCATCTTCCCCGTCGAGATCCGTAATTACGGCAGGAATGCTGACGTCCTGAAGCGCTTCATCGGCAAGAATTTCGCCCGCTCAGCCGCCTCGAGCTTGGACCTTGCCTTCCCGGGCCTCGACGACTGGACCCTGGTCGATGTCAGGTATAAGAATGAGCGACAGCAGGAGATCGGAAGGACCATCCTGTACGTGAGCGTCAAAGGCCAATGGCGGGTGGGGGATAGCGGGACTCTGGGGAAGTGAACTTGAGTGCGCTGTCGCGATTAATAGTGCGCTGAGAACCGACAGCGGACGGAAGACAAATATTAGGGTAAGGAGGATGTTGAGACGAACAATAGGGGACATTATGAATTCCGCAATTATATTAAATAAGCATTTCATAAAATGAATATATACGCTGGCGTCACAGATCAAGAATGGTTCGATTCCCTACGCACGCTTCCGGGCGTGGACGAGGTCAATTTCTGGCAGCCGTCACCGAACGCTGAGTTTCGCGCTCTTGATAAAGGGGACCTTTTCCTCTTCAAGCTCCATCGAAGCAAGCGGACACTTAATCGAGATCTTATCGCCGGAGGAGGAGTCTTCGCTTCCTTCTCGATCCTCCCCATTAGCCTAGCCTGGGAGGCATTCGAAAGGGGAAATGGTGCCATTTCATATTCCGAGATGCGCGAGCGGCTCGTCCATTATCGAAGAATTCCTGATAATTCAAAAGAAGATTTCCATGTTGGTTGCATCATCTTGACCCAACCGTTCTTTTTCGACGAATCAATGTGGTTTCCCGCTCCGGAATGGAGCCCGTCAATCGTCCGCGGTAAGGCCAAAGGATATGAGCTCGAGAGAGAAGCCGGCAAGTTCATCTGGGATAATCTTCATCGAGCATGGGAACGCCATCGGACATTCAATTTGGATAACGAAGCCAAGCGCCTCGAGAGCGAACGCACCCGATACGGCAAGGAGACTATAATCACGCCCAGGCTCGGCCAAGGCGCGTTCCGGGTCCTTGTCACAGAAGCCTATGGCAGGTCTTGCGCCATCACAGAGGAGCATTCTCTCCCGGCTTTAGAGGCAGCTCATATTAAACCGTTCAATGAAGAAGGGCCGCATTCCGTAGACAACGGCTTACTCCTGCGCAGCGATTTTCATCGTCTGTTCGATCGGGGCTATATCACTGTGACGCCCGAATATCGCATCGAGGTTAGCCGCCGCCTGAAGGAAGAGTTCGAAAACGGTCGGACTTACTATCCCTTCCACGGCAAGCCCTTAGGCCATCTTCCTTTGCTCTCCGAAGATCGGCCCAGCATTGAATTATTAAATTGGCATAATGAAAGCATTTTCAAAGCTTAGGACAAGGTCCCCTGGGGAGAAAGAATGTCGTGCATGCGCGAGCGTTTGCCGACATGTTGGAGCGGAGGAATGAGTGGATGAATAGGGATAAGCACTATATGCCGGCTTTAAAGCAAAGGAGCAAAGAAGATGAAGAACCCGGCCGAGGAAATCGTTACAGCCTGGCTTCAAGAGTGCCGCGGCTATTTTACAATGAACAACATCAAGGTCCCCAAAAAGGGAGGCGGGATGGGTGCAGAAATCGATATCCTCGCCACCAACCGGAAAATGAATATTTGGATAGAAGTCTCGGTATCAACGAATCCCCGATGCAATTATAGAAAAGAAATCAGGTTCGGAAGCACGGTAGATTATTATGCTACGGATTTTCGTAGGAAAGATAAGAAACAAAAAGTCAGGAAGCTATTTGGCAAGGACTATGAAAAATGGTTAGTTTACGGAAAACTCGCATTGACAGTTGCCGAAAAGGATATGTTTGAAGAGGCCCTAACAAAAAAAGGAGTGAAACCTGTATACTTCGGGACAATATTCAAGGAGTTGCGGAGCCTGCGAGGATACAGATTAGATGCAGCGAGGGGCTATATGAACCTATTCGAGGCCTTTCACGAAGCACCCAATTGACCAACATGATTGAACGCATAGTCCCTGACAAAGTAGATCGGATTAAGAAGAGAGAAAGGAGAAGGCATGAACAGCGGCTATAAGGTGTTAAAAACATCGGAGAGCATCAGAAAAGAGATTATAAAGCTAATGAGCTCAGGGAGCCAACGCAGAATAGCAATAACTGCGTTTGTCGGAAGCGGTGCGCGTGCCTATATACCCAAGCCGAAGGGCGTTGAGATCATATGTTGGCCGAAAGCAGGGGGAACAAATCCCAACGAATTACGCAGACTCAAGCAGATGGGCGCCGAGATTAGCTTTGTAGATTCGCTCCATATGAAGTTATATCTGGCAAAGGGCCAAGGCGCCCTAATTACATCAGCTAATCTTAGCACTAATGCGCTTGGCTCTGGAAATCTTAAGGAGTTTGGGGTTCTCATACCAGATAAGGCAATTGATATTGATGAATTGATAGCATTTATGAAACCCAGACGCTTTAATAAGATGGATATCGAAAGATTAGAGATGGAGCATCGTAGTATCCCGCCTCAGTTGCGAGCTAACGAGAAAAATGTTGATCGTATGGAGTTCTCAGAATGGCTTACGCTACCGGAGCCGGCTAGATGGAAGCTTGGGTGGTATGAAAAATACGGCGCTGTCGCAAAGAGCGCAAAAGAAGTTACACAAATTAATCATAATGTCCGTGGCCCAGCGGACTTTCTTGCCTGTGGAAAAAGAGATTATAAGAAGTCTGATTGGGTTCTGACATTTCGGTTAAAAAATAAGGGAGGGGCTGCTGCCCAATGGATGTATATCGATTATATCGTTAAAGTAGGGCGTAACGATAGGCGAGCGTTTGATTCTGCGTATCCTTATCAGGCAATTCAGGTTTGGCCATCGATCAAATATACTCCACCACCCTTTACAATAGACAAGGAATTCAGATCCGCTTTTCGTTTGGCGGTTAAAGAATATGGAGTGGATAATATTAGGAATCTCAGAACAACGCATCCCCCTAAGCGGCTCCTCGAAATGATTGGGGGGAATCTAAGATGAAACTCTTGCATTTCGAGGAGGACCTCGCGGAGAACATTAAAGAAAATATCTTGAGATAACTATATTAGCCATTATTAGGATCGGCGGCCTTATATGATGCGCTGAAGGAACGGCTAATGGAAAATGCTTCAATGAAGCTTTTATACTTAATAATTGTTGTCCATAAGGAATAATTTACGCGGTGTTAGTGGGAGGAAAGAATGAAAAAGGAACCATCGATAGCAAAGAACCTCAAGATTACTTTATTAGCTTTGGCATCTTTGGGTTTATGTAACTCCTGCCTGATAGAAGGACCCCTAACACCCGCAGTCGAACCCATTGATGTCGATCCGACGCAAATGGCGCCGATTTCCTTCAAACAAGCCGTTATTCAGATTCCCGCGGGCACAAAAATAGGGAATGATTATACCCAGCCTGCCGAGCCGGACCTACTATGGCAGACTTCAATATCGATAGCAGCCCAGATATTCAATGAAGTTGTGATAGAAGAACTAAACAACGCAAATCACAATGTCATCGGAAGTACAAAGCTGCTATTCGAAAATGATGATAGCTGGAAAGCGAAATATATGCTCGGTGCAAGGATCACGGATATTCATTACGATTTGTATTCATACTTTCGGAAGAGGATTGAAGCTTCAATTACGGTTCAATGGGAATTGTTTGATGTAGCCGATCGAAAGGTCGTCTATACGGCGCGGACGGAGGGCGCTATTCAAAGCAAAGATAATATAGGAACCGCATGTTTAATCGAAGCATTTAGAGGAGCCACGAAGAGATTGCTGGCCACGAACGAGTTTATTAGTAAACTCGCCATTCTTAAGCCGGGCGATGATCAAAGACAGGCACCTACTGTGAATAAGATCGAAAGGACAGTCCTCCCTGTTTTTAAGACTGAAACGGAATTAGTCCTCAGAGCGAAAGAATCCGTCGTCACGATAAGAACCGAAAGAGGACATGGAAGCGGCGTCATTATTTCGCAAGAAGGATACTTAATATCTAATTATCATGTGATCGGGGAAAGCAATATTATAGATGTCATATTATCGAGCGGTATTATTCTGAAAGCCGATGTCCTCAGAATCGATCAAGAATACGACGTTGCGCTCTTGAGAGTAAGCGGGTCGGGCTTTAAGGCTTTGCCGACTGGAGAAGCCTCGTCGATTGGCGTCGGAGAGGAGGTATTCGCTATCGGTACCCCCCTAGAATTAGGCTTCTCTCAATCCGTATCGAAAGGAATCATCAGCGGAACTGGTAGACTAAAGGATGCTCTCGGGAGAGAGTACATTCAGACTGATGTCAGCATTAATCCGGGGAATAGCGGCGGCCCGATAATCAATATGAAAGGGGAAGTACTGGGGATCGTGACCAAGAAGTATAGCGCACCAGCAAATCAAGAGGTATCGGGCATGGGCTTTTGCATACCGATTAGTATAGTTCTGGAGCGGCTTGGAATTATTCAATAGTACTAATAAGCGTTGGCCTAAAAGAAGCTTGTGTCCTTCTTTTCCCGCCAGCGGCGATGAAGCAACAGCAGGATGAGTGCCATGATTACGGCGCTTGTCCTTCTCCTCGATGGCATCGAACTGGGTTTTGGCTTGTGACCGCCTTCTTGATCTCAGCGTTGTCGTGGTTGAGGCGAAGATTCTAAGCTTGCCGCTAGGGCGCGAGCCAGTTCTCGACCTTGAGGCCGGGAATCCCGGCGAAGTGGCGCATATTTCCCGTGACGACGGTCAGGCGCTGCCTGGGGGCGATGGCGGCGATCTGAAGATCCGGCTCGAAACGTGGCCGGCCCTTTCGCTCCAGGGCGGACTTGAGACGCCCATAGATCAGGGCGCTTTCGAGTCAAGACGACGAGCCGTTTTAAGGACGGCTGGCAATGTGCTAAGCCGGGCCGATATCGTCTGACCGATACTCTCGGCAAGCTCAGGACGCTCTTCGATCAGCGCGGCGCTATTTCTTCTTGTTGAGCGCGTCGAGCTGGGTCTTGGCGGTCGTGGCCGCCTTCTTGATCTCGGCGTTGTCGGGGTCGAAGGAGAGGAGGCCCTCCCAGATCGTGATGGCCTTGGCCAGGTTGCCTTTTCGGTATTCCTCGAGGCCCGCCTTCGTCAGGTTTTCCCGGCAGACGGAGACGGTGTTTTTCAGGACGTCCCGAGTGAAGCCCACGGGCGGACGCATGGCTTCGAACGTCGCGGCGTTTCTGAGCAATAAGGCGTTCGCCGCTCCGGTCCGGGCGAAATCCTTGGCGGCGAGCGCCTTGTCGCCGTGGGCCTTGATGGCGATGACGGTTTCCCGATACTTGGCTGACAGGCTCGCGTCCCGCGGATTGCCCTTGAGGGCGTCAGAACGGAGCTTGAGGGCCTTGGCGAAGGCGCCGTCCCTCAGGTGCCTCTGAACTTGGACGTCGGCGAGAAGCGCCCGGCAAGCCCTCAGCGCCTTCTCGAGGGCGGCCTTGTCGAAAGTAAGGCCTTCCGATAGAGGACCAAGGCCCTCGTAGTGATCGAGAAGATGGCTGTAAGTGTCGCCCGCCCGGGCGTATTCCTTCCGGCCGAGGGCCTGGTCGGCGGCCCGCTTGATCTCCTCGATCGCGCGGACGTAATCTGCGGCCAGTGCCTTGTTGCGCGGATCCTTCGCGAAGGCTTGCGCATAGCTGTCCAGGGCTTTCGTGGAGTCTCCGGCCTCGAGGGCCGCCTCTGATTCCGCAGAGGTCTTCTTCGCCATGTTCCTGTCGGCCGTGGCGCAGGCCGCGAGCGCGAGGCAGGGGAGAATGATACAGATCAATGCTTGCGTCAGTGATGGTTTGGTCATCGTGTCATTCCGATTTCTTCATGGTCTGCAGGAAGAGCTGGGTCAGCTCGGGGCTGAACTGCTTTCCTGCGGACTCGCCGATCGTTTGGAGGGCCTTCTCTGGAGTCATCGCCTTCCGGTACGGCCTATCCGAGGTCATGGCGTCGTAGGCGTCGGCGAGGGAGATGATGGCGGCGGCCGCGGGGATGCTCTCGCGGCTCAGTCCATCCGGGTAGCCGCTCCCGTCGTACCACTCGTGATGCGACCGGACGCCGGGGATGAACCGGCGGAGCGAGGGAGCCTTGTCCAGGATCTCGGCGCCGTACTCCGGGTGCTTCTTCATTTCCGCCAGCTCGGAGTCGTCGAGCTTGCCGGCCTTGTGGAGGATGGCGTCCGGGATCTTTATCTTGCCAACGTCATGGAAAAGGCAGGCGATCTCGACGTCCTCCCGCTCACTTTCCCTCCAGCCGAGCCGTTCGGCCATGGCGACGGCCAGCTCCGAGACCCTCGTCGAATGGCCGAGCGTGTAGGAATCGCGGGCGTCGATGGCCGCGGCCACCACCCGGACGGTCGAGACGTAGGCCTCCTCGAGCTCCTCCGCGTTCTGGGCCAGCCGGTCCCGCTGGTGGGTGATGAGCCCCGACATTTCGTTGAAGCTCGCCGTCAGTCGGCCAAGCTCGTCGCCAGAGAAGATGCGAAGAGGCCGGCCGGTCCGGCCGCGCTTGAGCTCCTCGACGCCGGTCGAGAGCTCCTGGATGGGACGGGTCAGGCTGGAGGACAGGAGGACACTGCTGACCGTGCCCAGGGCCAGGACCATGGCGAAGAGAAGGAGGACGCGGCGGCTGGCCTGGCTTCGGGCCATCGATAGGACCGACCAATCGAGGCCGATGACGACGGTCCCTAGGGGCTTGTCCATGAAGACGATGGGGCTCTCGATCTCGATGAGAGTGCCCGGGGCGCCGGAGACCTTGCGGACGACGGTCCCGTCCGGGCCCTGCTCGAGGACCTCGCCCTGTGCCGGCTCGAGCCTGCGGCCGCGCTCCTTGATGTCGCTGTGGACGATGATGTCCCGCTCCGGGCCGAGGATGCCGATGGACCTGATGTCGGGGTTCGCTTTCCGGATCTGGAAGACCATGTGATCGAGGCCGAGGAGGTCCTGCGCTCCCATGAGGAAGCCCGCCGGCGGGGCGATACTCCGGCCGAGGGATTCCGCGGTCCGGATGATCTTGTCGGTGACGTGGGCGTTCATGACGCGGACGGTGATGAGATAGGAGAGGAGCGTCGTGGCCGTGAGGAGGAAGAAGATGAGAAGGGTGGCTTTGGCCCGGATGTTCCGGAAGGAGAGCAAAAGCTTTTTGTTCGTGGCTATATAACTCCATTCATATATTATGATTTTACTGAAATGGCTGTCCAATTGACAAGCTCCTTTTTCCGGCTTATCATATATACACATATTGATACACATATTCAGGGGGTGTCGCCATGAAGCGGACGAACATAATGCTATCAGCCGAGCAGCACCGGGCCGTCAAGGCCTATGCTCGGAAAGAGGGGAAAACGCTGGGGCGCATGGTTCGGGAAGCGTTGGACGTCGCCTATAGGAAGAAGGATCCCCTCGAAGTCCGGAGAGAGACGGCTTTGAACGCTTATCGGGAGGGGCTGATAAGCCTGGGCAAGCTGGCTGAGGTCCTGGGCCTCGATCCCGTGAGCGCCCGCCTTTACTTGAAGGAGCGGGGCGTCCCGCTCGGTGTCCAGGATCGCGGGGACCTGGATGGCGACGCGGCTCATGCCTGAGATTCTCTTCGATTGCTGTGTCATTTCCAATTTCGCCCTGGCGGGGGCGCTCGACATCCTCGAGCGGCTATACCCGGGGAAGGCGATGATCACGGATTTCGTCGCCGCGGAGGTTCGGCGCGGCCTCCAGGCTGGGTACGCGGAGCTCTCGGCCATCCGGGCGGCAGTGCAAGCAGGCTGGCTGAGGGAGGTCAGTTTCGGCTCGGGCGAGGAGAAGCGCCTCTTTGAGTCGCTCTCGACCTCCTTGGGCTTGGGCGAGGCCTCCAGCCTTGCTATCGCTCATCGGCGCGGCTGGCGGTTCGCATCGGATGACATGGCCGCGCGCCGAGAAGCGCGCGCTTTTGGCGTCCCTGTGACCGGAACTATCGGCATTCTCCAGAAGGCCATAGAGCGCGGCCTCTGCGATCGCCCGAGCGCGAATAATTACTTGAAAAAGATGGTCGAGCGCGGCTTCTATTCGCCGGTCAAATCGTTGCCGCCGCTAAAACAAATTCGTCGCAAAGCACTCAAGAGCCGGAAAACGCGTCCTTGAAAAGGGCCGAAGGGGGAGCGATCGGGAATCAGGTACTCTTCTGCCGCGTATCGGCGGCGGTCATAAAGACGATCCGGTAATCACTCAACGAAGCGCCTCCGGCCCTTTTTTGCCTGGAGATGCCCGGTTTTGAGGCGTTCGAGGAGGTCCTGATCGGCCATTAAGAAAGGGGCGATGGCGAAACCGTTTTCTCCAAGAACCCGGCGGATTCGCTCGGCGATGGCGGGGGCGCCTGGGGTGTCGCCGTGGATGCAGATGGTCCGGGCATCCAGTAGAACCGCGGTCCCGGTTACGGAAATGACCTTGCCGTCCCTGGCGATCCCGAGGGCTTGTTCGGCGGCGAGCGCGGGGTCCGTTATCAGGGCATCCTGGAACCGTCGTGAGCGCATGGAGCCGTCGGGCTCGTAGCGCCGGTCGGCGAAGGCCTCGCCGATCGCGATAAAGCCCTCCTTCCTCCAGACGTCCAAGGCCAGGGAGTTCGCCAGCCCGAAGAGCGCGAGCTTTTTTCCGATCCGGGCGACGCCGCGGGCGATGGCCAGGGCCGTTATCTCGTCCTTAGCGGCCTTATTGTAGAGAGCACCATGCGCTTTGATGTGCCTGACCTCGAGCCCCAGCCCAGCGGCCAGCGCGATGAGCCGGTCGACCTGTCGATAGACCGCTTCCGCGATCTGTTCGGAGGTCATGTCCATGTCCTTCCGACCGAAGTTCTCGCGGTCCGGATAGGAGGGATGCGCGCCGATGCCGACGCCGTAGCGGGCGCAGAGCTTTATCACGCGGACCATGGATTCGTCGTCGCCGGCGTGCCCGCCGCAGGCGATGTTGGCCGAGGTGATCAGAGGAATTAATGAATCCTCTAAACACAGGCTAAAGCCTGCGGCTACATTAAGGCCAACCCCCGCGGCAACATCAACAGAAGACTCGCCGACGTCGGAATTGAGGTCGATAGTACGGATCATCGTATCCTTGTGTTTAAGGCACTCCCGGAATACCCGCAAGGAGCGATCTTATGGGGGTGCTCCGACGAGGTACTTGCTCGTCCAGAGAAGGAGGCTGAGTCTTTCAAGTCAATTCTCTCCCCTTGGTTTCGGGCATCAGGAACATCACGACGGCCCCGAGCAGGAAAAAGAAGGCCGTCAGCCCCAGGGCACTGCCGATCCCGTAAATATCGGAAAGCGCTCCGATTAGGAAGGGGGCCACGGCGCTGAAAGCCCTGCCGACATTGTAGGTCAGACCCTGGGCGGTCGCGCGGACACGCGTCGGGAAGAGCTCCGCCAGCATGGCGCCGAAGACGCTGAAATAGCCGTGGCCAAAGAACCCGATGAGCGGCCCCAGGATGAACAGCCAGAGCTCCTGGCGGGCCAGCTGGCCGTACAGGGGGACGAGAAGTGCGGCGGCGACGAGGAAAGCGATGAACGTTGGGCGCCTTCCGAATCGGTCGGCGAGGAATCCGAAGAGAAGATAGCCGAAGAAGGCCCCGATCTGCATCGGGACGATCCAGGCCGAGCTCTTGACGATGCTCAGCCCGGCGCCTCCCTCCATGACGGGCCTCGAAAGGAAAGTCGGCATCCAGGTGAACAGTCCCCAGTAGGCGAAGAGCACGCAGGTCGTCAGGAGCGAGGCCGTCAGGGTCTTCTTGAGGAGCGGCGGCCTGAAGATGATGCCGATCGAGCCGCGCGGGCCGTCGGGGCGCGCGCCCTTGCTCTTAAGCCAGATCTCGGGCTCCGGGACATGGCGCTGGATCCAGGCCACGAGGAACGCGGGCAGGATGCCGATGAGGAACAAGGCCCTCCAGCCGAATTTGGGGAGAACGACAGCGGAGATGAGGGCGGCGAGGATGTACCCGATGGCCCAGCCGGATTGCATGATGCCGATAGCCTTGCCGCGGTGCTCCGCCGGCCAGGTCTCCGAGACCAGGACGGACCCGGCGGACCATTCACCCCCCATGCCGAAGCCGACGAGACAGCGCCAGAGGAGAAGCGCGGCGAGGGTCTGTGCCGTGGCCGTCAGCGCCGTGAACACGGAATAGGCGAGGATGGCCAGGACGAGCGTCCGGACGCGCCCGACGCGGTCGGCCAAGGCCCCGAAAAAGATGCCTCCGAACGCTGAGGCCAGGAGCGTCAGCGAGGCCACGGCGCCCGCCTGGGCCGACGTCAATTTGAATTCTCTCTGGATGGCGACGAGCGCGAACGCGTAGAACATGATGTCCATCGCGTCGAGCATCCAGCCGAACTGGGCGGCGAAGAGCGCCCTCCACTGCCGTTTTCCGACGGTCGCGTACCATTTCATCGAATGAGGTTCTCCTGGGCCATGCCGAACTTGTGGGCGTCGTTGACGGAGACGAACACGAAGCGGACCGTATCGCGCGGGCGAAGCTGGCCGACGCGATGGAGGTCGGCGGCGATGACGTTCGCGATCTTCGGGTATCCGCCGGTTGTTTGATGCTCGACGAACAGGATGATGGGCATGCCGTCCGGCGAGACCTGGATAGCGCCCAGGGGGACGCCTTCGGTGATCATATCGCCGGCCCCGAGGCGCGGCAGGGGAGGGCCCTTCAGGCGCAATCCCATGCGGTTGGCCTCTTCGCTGACTTGATAGGGGCAAGAGGAGAAGATCCGGAGCGCCTCTTCGGAGAAATGGTGCGTCTGGGGCCCTTCCGTGACCCGCAGATAGCGCTTTTTCATGAGCTCGGCCGCGATGTCGGCGGGGAAACTGCGGCCGGGGGCGGGCGTCCCGGTCCAAGCGTCCAGGGGGAGGGCATCACTCTTTCGAAGAGGCCGCCCTTGGAATCCCCCGATGCCCGTTATGAGGTGGGTCGAGGCACTCCCGAGGACCTTCTCGACCTTGAATCCGCCGCGGACACAGAGATAACAGCGGGCCCCGTCGGCAGCGGCCCCGAAGCGCAGGACCTGGCCGGCGCGGACCGGGACCGAGGTCCACTGCGGAACGGTCGCCCCGTCGAGAGTGGGGCCGAAGTCGGAGCCGGTCACGGCGACGAGGGCCGCGTCTTCGAACAGGAACTCGCCGCCCACAAGGGTCATTTCGAGAGCGGGCGCGGACGGATCGTTGTCGAGTAGCCGGTTCCCGACGCGGAGCGAAACGGGGTCGGCCGCTCCCGATGCCGAGATCCCGAGGTGAGAGTAACCGAACCGTCCAAGATCCTGGACCGTGCTCAGGAATCCGGGCTTCAGGACTCGCATCATCGGCATAGGATCCCCGGTGCCCGCCATGTGTTGAATTCTTTCATCGTGATAGGGACGAAATGGACCCGATCCCCCATCTGGAGGAGGGTTGGCGGATTCTTTTCCGGCGTGAACAGCGGAAGCGGGGTCCTGCCGATGAGGCGCCATCCGCCCGGAGAATCGACGGGATAGATACCGGTCTGGCTCCCTCCGATGGCGACGCTTCCCGCGGGGACCCTCAGGCGAGGCGTCTTCAGCCTCGGCGTGGCGAGCTCCGCCGGCAGGTCGCCAAGGTACGGGAATCCCGGGGAGAAGCCGAGGAAATAGACGAGGTATTTCGTGCCCGAATGGAGCCGGATGACATCGTCGACGGTCAGTCCGCTATGCGCGGCCACGTCCTCGAGGTCCGGGGCCATCTCCCCCTCGTAGCAAACAGGGACCTTGACCACGGGAGGCTCGGGGAGGGCTACGGCATCTTTGCGCTTGATAAGACAACGGACCAACTCGGCCGTCGGCTCCGGGCCGACGACCAGGGGGTCGAATGTCAGTAGGAGGGAGTCGTAAGCCGGATGAATCGACCGGATATGGTCCAGCTTATAGGACGTCAGCAGGTGAAAAAGCCGGAGCACCTCGGCATGGCATTCCCGCGATATGCCTTCCCCGACCCTGATCAGAAGGGAGCGGTCGCCGACCCATTCGATGCGGGGATAATAATCGGATTCCGCGGAGACCATTGGTGCCGCCGTAACTATATTCCCCCGAATCGATGACTGTCAAACCGTGCTTGGAATGTTACTTCGAGAGGCTATAAATATCTCCCCGGGTGTCGATATCGAGGATCTTGATATCGGAGGCACGCCATATATAAAGGACCCTGAATCTCCCGACCCTGAGCCGATAGAGATCTTCTATCGATGTGCCATGAAACTTCTTAATGTCTCCGGCCTCAGGGAGCTTTTCTATTACTGAGACGATGTTCTTTCGGATCTTAACTTCAAGCTTGGAGAGATACTTGAGGCTGGTTCTGCTGTAAGAGATCGTCATACGCCGAGGGATTTCTTAGCTTTTTCAGCAGGGACGATTTCGTCGGACCTTAGGATCTTGAGCAGGCGCCTTTCGTCCTTTTCGGCGAGGAGAAGCTCGGTTCCGGTGTCGCTATTCTTTGCCAACCATTCGCTGAGGGCGCCGCGGACGATAGACGAAAAGCTTCTGCGCTTCACGAATGCCACGACGCGGGCCCTATCGTAGAGATCGGCCTCGAGAATGACGTTGACCCGTTTCATGGCTTTATGTTCCACATATACATATATACACACTTACCCATCCTATTTCAATAGCCTATGTAAGTGCATAGGATAGACGTGCGGAACGCCGCAAAAATCTCGTTCGCAGCCTGTCAACTCTTCCTTCCGGGCCGGGAAATGGGGCCTTTGACATGATGTTTGTCCCGGGCTATAGTCCTTCCCATGGGAAGCAAAAGAAAGATCATTATCTGCGTTGTATTAGGGATCGTCATCGTCGCCCTTCCGCCCTCCGTCCCGGCCTCCGAGCAGGCCCCCGTCGCGAAGTCCGGTGTCGTGGACGTCGGGACGGCCAAGCTCGCCTATGACGAATCCGGGCAGGGGGACGCTGTCGTCATGATCCATGGCGGCCTCTTGACAAAAGAAATGTGGGACGGACCGTTCCAGGAGCTTGCCAAGAGCCACCGGGCCGTCCGCTACGACGCCAGAAATCATGGCCGATCCCGAAGCGAGAAGGGGGATTTTTTCCATTTCAAGGACCTGGACGCTCTGATGGACGCCCTTCATATAGAAAAGGCCGTCATCATGGGACTTTCCATGGGCGGCTATATTGCCACGGATTTCGTCCTTCGGCATCCGGACAAGGTCAGCGGGCTCATCCTGGTCGCCCCGGGCCTTTCGGGATACGATTTCCACGGCCCGGAGTTTGAGGCTTTCATCGAGAGATATAATGCCGCGGCCGCTGTCTGGCGACAAGGACAAGATCGCCGAGGCGTTCATGGAGGCCTGGGTGTACGGGCCGAAACGGAAAGCCGAGGACCTGCCTCAGGCGCTTCGCGACAAGGTCAGAGGCATGATCAGGCAGTCCATGGAAACGCGTAACGACGAGGCCGTGGAGTATCGACCGATCCCGCTTGCCTCCGGACGTCTCAGCGAGATCAAGGCCCCGACGTTGGCCATCGTCGGCGACCTCGACATGCCCGGCATTCTGGAGATCGTGGATCGGCTCGAGAAGAACGTGCCGAATTTCGAGAAGGTGGTGATCCCGGGAGTCGCCCACCTGGTCAGCCTCGAGAAACCCGCGGAATTCGACGCGGCCGTGCGCGCGTTCCTGAAGAAGGTTACTTAGGTTAGTTGATGATCTTCCCCGAGATGATGAGGATGAGGCCTTTGTCCCCGCCGTTCATCTTGGAGACGCCGACCACGGTCTTTTCGCCGGATTTCATGGTCAGGGACGTCTGGACGAGGGACGTCGAGGAGGACGGGATCGGCGTGCCCGAGCTCGTCGCGTGCCCGGGTCCGATGTCGATGCGGGCGAGACGGATCTCGGCCTGGATGATATCGTCGGCGCCGTCCTTGATGGACTTGGGTTTCCTGAAGGTGATGACGAATTCCTGGCCCTTGCCCATGAGGATCTCCGCGCCCTTCTGGTCGAGCGTCCGGACGAAGTTCTGGTCGAGGAGCGTGAACGTCTTGTAGCGGAGGAGCGACCTCAGCTCGGCGATGACCTTGTCGTCCTTGAGGGCCTCGTCGGTCGGGCTCCCGGCGGCCTCCGAGCCGAGCACGAGCTGGACAGTGAACATGATATCGACGGGCTTGACGTCGATCTCCTTGATGACCGCGAGCAGGCGGGCGAGGTTCTCGGGCGTATCGCTGACGACGAGCAGCTTCTCGTTGGCCGGGGCCCAGGTGAAGCGGCCAAAGGGGCTCTGATAGGCGCGGGCGAGGTTCTGGACCTCTTCGGGGGTGACATACTTCAGGCGGACCATTTCCGTCTTGAGCTGCGGAGGCGCGGACTTTTCCTGGGCGGGCACGGCCGCGGCGAGCGCTCCGATCATGAGGATGGCCGCGAGGGCGATCGTCATTGTTTTTTTCATTGGTTTTCTCCTTTCCATTCGAAATTCCTGTTCAGGACCCAGACGATCTGGAGGCCCGTCTCCGGCGAGACAAGCTTGACAGTGACGACGTCCTGAGCGGAGGCTGTGCCGGCCGCTTCGAGCTTCTTGGCGCGCTCGCCGGCAGGGACGGGCTTCCGGGGTTGGATGGCGGGCGCACCGGGCATCGGGGCGGCGGCCTCCTGAGCCTTGGCAACGACGGCGGGGAGGGATTTCACAGCGTCGCTTGCCTTGGCGCGGGCGTCGAGCGCTGACGTTTCGGAGCGCGCCTTCGCGGCGTCGCCTTCGGAAGGCTTGGCGATGCCGCCGGCGTATCCGGGCGGCATGGTTTCAAGGGCAGGCGTGGCAGGGGAGACATCTTTCCGCTCGACGGCTTGGGCATAAGGTTCGGGAGCTGCGGCAGGCCGGAAGAAAGAATTCCTGAGCGTATATCCGATGATGGCCATCATGATGAGCGCCGCACCTCCATACGCCAGGGCGGGCTTCAAGTAGAGGGCTTTGCGATTCGGCTCCTTGTGCTCGGCCTCCTCTTCGATCTTCTGCGCGACGGCCGCGGCCATGAGCTTCTTCCATTCCGCCTCCGACCAGTCCACGGAGGGCTCTTTCCGGGAAAGCTCCCGCGCCTTGTCCAGAGCGGCCGCCGTCCTGCGCGCCCGGAATTTCATCGCCCCTCCTCGCCGAGATGGGGATAGCGTTCGAGGATGGCCCTCCTCATCTTGCGTCGCGCCCGGGAGAGATTGACCCGGATCGAAACGGACGTGGCCCCCAGGACGCCGGCGGCGTCCCTGACCGAGAGCTCCTCGATGTCCCTGAGAAGGAAGACCTCCCGTTCGCGCGGGCTCAGGGCTTCGAGGCATTCAGCGAGTTGGGAGCGGGCCTCCTTCCGGGCATAGCGCTCGTCCGGGGCGGGATCGTTCGAGACCGGCTCAGGTGCCCCGTCGTGGCCGGGCTCGGACGACTCAGGCCGGGAAAAGGGAAGAGGGGCCGCGGACCGTGCCCTTCGGACCTTTCGCGCCTCGTTGACCAGGATGGCGAAAAGCCAATTCCTGAAGCTTCGCTCCGGGTCGAAATTCCTGAGGTACCGGAAGGCATTCATAAGTGTTTCCTGGGCCGCTTCCCGGGCGTCTTCCATATCCGGGACGATGCGCAGGGCGAGGCTGAGCAGGGGCCGGCGGTAAGGGGCGACCAGAGGCTCGAAGGCCTCGACGTTGCCCCTCAGGATCATCGCCACCAGCTCCTTTTCCGTCATCCATTGAAGTATATCCCGTGTTGCCCGGAAATGTTAACGTGTGTTATATATGACCTGTCGAAAGAGGGGATATGAGCGGATCGAAGGGGAAGGGGGATGCCCGGGTGCCCCCGGCCGGCAAGGCGCCGCCGACACGCCTCGGCCGGCTCCTCCTTGAAGTCCGCCGGCGGAGAATCATCGAGACGCTGGCGGCGTTCATCGGCGGCGGTTGGCTTCTTCTCGAGTTCGTCCACTGGATCCTCATCGATCATTATCACCTTCCCGAATCGCTTCTGGACGTTGTGTTCGTGACGCTCCTCGGGGCCCTCCTTTCGACGTTGGCCTGGCGTTGGTTCCGTGGCGGGGCGCGGGGACCCCGGAAGTTCAAGGCTGAGGTTGTCCTTATTCCCCTGTTCGTGGTCGCGACAGCCGTCATGGACGTCCGGCTTTTCTCGAGAAAGGGCGGCCCCGAACCGGCCGCGCCCCTATCGTCCGCCTGGCTCAATTCGATAGCCGTCATGCCGTTCGCGGACCTCAGCCGGGCCGCGGACCAGGCCTATTTCTGCGAGGGCATGGCCGAGGACATCCGGACCAAACTGACCCGCCTGGGCCCGCGACTCAAGGTCATCGCCCGGTACGCCATGCTCCCTTACAAGGAAGCCCGCAAGCCTGTCGCCGACGTCGCCCGCGAGCTCGATGTCGCGACGATCCTGGAGGGCAGCGTCCAGAAGGAAGGTGACCGCATCCGGGTCAACGCCCAGCTCATCAACGCCGCGAGCGGGGCCCACATTTGGGCCGACCTCTACGACAGGACCGTGGAGAACGTGTTCGACGTCCAGGAGGAGATATCGCTCGCCATCGTGAGTTCCCTCGAGCTCGAGCTGGCCCCGGGCGCCGCCGACGCCATGAGGGAGGCCCGTCCCCGGAGCCTCGAGGCCTATGACTATTTCCTCAGGGGGGAGTCCATCACCATCTCGGACTATGCGCTGACGAGCCACCGCGAGGATTTCGACCGGGCGTTGGGGATGTTTCGGAAGGCCATCGAGTTGGATCCGACCTACGCGCGGGCCTATGCCGGGCTCGCCTGGGCCTACAACCACCTCTACATGTTCTCGGGAGAGCCGGAGCATGCGGCCCTCGTCATGGAATATGTGAAGAAGGCCTTCGATCTGGACCCGGATCTCCCGGAAGGCCAGGCCGGGGAAGGCTATTATCTCCTCATGATGGGCGATCCTGACGGGGCTTTCAAGCACCTCCGGCGCGCGTTGGCTCTGAGCCCCAACATGATGGAGATCCTCCACGTCATCGGCATCGCATATAACCGCACGGGGCTCAACCATCAAGCCATAAAGTTCTACCGGAAGGCCCTCGACCTATCGCCGGGGTACCTCTTTGCCATGGGGAACCTGGGGTCCAACTGCCTGGTCCTCGGGGACCTTGAATGCGCCGAGGCTTACTTCCGGAAGGTCATGGCGGTCTTCCCGGACCACCCGAACTATATCTGCGACCAAGCGGACCTACTCATCCGGAAGGGGAAGCTCGACGAGGCCGAGGCGGCCCTGAACAGGGCGGGGGCCATTAATCTTGGGGTCTATAGAACCGCGCTCAATAAGTATCGCGGCTTACTGGCGGCGGCCCGGGGGCGCAAGGACGAGGCCTTGGCCTTGGATCGCTCGCCGGACGTCTATGCCCTGTTGGGGATGAAGGACGAAGCCATCGAAGCCCTGCGGCGCGTCGATCGCAGGGATTATACCGGCCCGCGTTATGAGTACCTCAATCTCGTCCATGACGCGCATCTCGATCCTCTCCGCGGCGACCCGCGCTTCCGGGCCATCCTCGCCGAACGGAAGGCCGAGTACGACGAGCGGGTGAAGAAGTACGGAGACCTATAGGGCACCGCCGTATCTCTCCTCGAGGGCAGAGGCTTCCTTTTTCTCCTACCGGTAGCGGATGGCGATGCCGACGATGACGCGGTCGTAACTGGGATAACGACGTCCGCGCCTGTAGGGGCTGAGCCAGACGCTCTCGCGGTAGATATTGTCCACTTCGATGATGACGGCATCGGCGCCGATGCGCGCCGCCCGCTCCCTCAGGACCCAATCCACCTCGTGGCGGCTGGCGCGCGGCGAGGGCTTGTAAACGAGCTCGGCGAAGGCGATGTGCGGCCGGGGCGGCTCGCGCCGCAGGAGATCGACCGACTGGGGCGAGGTCGGCCGGAAATGGGGGGCCCCGCGATACATATGGACGCGGACCGGCGAGCAGGAGACAAGCACTGCCGCCAACAGGATGAGAACGATGATCTTTGATCTCATAGGCCCTCCTTTGATACTATTTTACACCAAGCCGTCCCCTTTAGTCTTCCTTTAGAGTCCCGATCCTGGGGTATCGTCCCAGCACCTCCGTTCCGTGGGGCGCCATGGATTCGAGATCGTCGGTCAGGTCCTTGCCGGCCTCATGCATGCCCTGGTGCGCGCCGCCCCCCCAGAGGGGGCTGTTCGTCACGTCGTACACGATCCCTCGATAGGCGATGTAAACGGGCGCCCCCTTCTCCCCGCTGTTCTTCGCGAGATCCTCTTTGGTGAAAGCTCTCATCTGCGATTCCCCTCCCCCCTGAGATTCGGGGCAAGCGCCTCCTGCGCCCCCCGGGACGTTCTCAGCTGGGCGCCATAGTTGTCGCCGCGGTCCCAGTCACTGCCGAAGATGATCTTCCCGTTGGCTCCGGGATAGGCGGCGCCCGCCGGTCGGACGATGATGAGAATTCCCAGGGCTACAATGGCCCCCGCCGAGAGAAACCCCGAAAAAGGGCGCACCGATGGAAATGCCGTTGCGGAGCTGCAACTCATTTCTTTCCCCTCCCCTTTGGATAGATAACCAACCCTCGTCCCAAATCTACAACAATCCCTCCTGAAATGGCAAGCCCGGATGATCGCCTTCGGGATGAGGATTTCCGGGCTTGAAAGTCCCGGTCGCCGTCGATATAGTGCTGGCATGCCGATCGTCGGATTCGTGGGGGGAGTCCATTACGATGCGGCCCTGCTTCGGAGCGTCATCCGGGAGGCCCTGAAGCCCCTAGGCGGGATCGCCGCATTCGTCCGCGAGGGCGACCGGGTCCTGGTCAAGCCCAACCTTGTGGCCCCCGCCTCGCCCGATTCGGGCATCTGTACCCATCCGATCTTCGTCCGCGCGGTATGCGACATGATCGCCGAGCGGCGCCCCGCGCGGATCCACGTCGGAGACATGCCCGGCTACAATTTCTTGGGGGAGGGGCGGCGGTGCGCCGCGGAATCCGGGCTGGCGGCGGCCCTGGAGGGCGGGACCGCCCGGATCGTCCCGTTCGAGGGAACACACGCGCGGACGACGAGCGGGGAGTTCCGCGTTTTCCCCCACATCGACCTGACCCGCGAGGTCGCGGACGCGGACGTCGTCATTTCCCTGCCGACGCCAAAAACGCACCGCCTCACCCGCTATTCCGGCGCCGTCAAGAATGCCTTCGGCTGTGTCGCCTACGGAACTCGGGAGCGGATCCACAAGCTGGGGGACTACCGGAAGTTCTGCGAGGGGCTCGTCGACGTCTTCGGGCGCGTCCGTCCGGCCCTGACGATCGCGGATATGGTCCGCGTCCAGGAAGGGAACGGCCCGTGCTCGGGGAGTCCGCTCGACGTGGGCGTCGTGCTCGCCGCCGCCGACGGGGTCGCTCTCGACGCGGTGGCCCAGTACCTGCTCGGCATGGAGCCGGGGGACGTGCTGACGACTTCTCTGGCGGACGGGCGGGGGCTCGGGGAATGCGAAATCGACAGGATCGAGGTCGCAGGCCCGCCGGATTGGCGCGGTGCGAGGGTCGCGGCTAAGCGGCCGGGACCGTTCCACTCGTTCGTCCAGTTCGGCCTGCCCGTTCCGGCACTGAAGTTCTTCGCCGCCTCGATCCGGACCGAACCCGCGTTCCCGCCCGGCGCGTGCGAAGGGTGCAGGCTTTGTCTGGACGCATGCCCGGGGCGTGCTCTGTCCCGGCGCGGATCAAGAATTCGGCGCGACCGGGAGGCCTGCCTGCTCTGCTTCGGCTGTGTCGCGGCCTGCCCGCGCGGGGCGGCCTCGACGCGGCGCGACCCCATCTCCGCCTGGAACAAGCGCCTCGCCCGGAAATTTCTGCATTGACATGAGAAGGCGGGCTTGGATATAGTTCGCCGCATGAAAGCCGTCGTCCTTTGCGCCGGAGTGGGACGTCGACTCCGGCCTCTAACCGAGGAAAGGCCAAAGTGCCTCATCGAGGTCGGCGGCAGGACCATCCTGGAATCATGCCTCGCGAACCTGGAAGCGGCGGGCATCGTCGATGTCGTTCTCGTGACCGGCTACATGAGCGAGCTCGTGGAACGGCACGCCCTCGAAAGAAGCCGGGCGCGCGTGACCTTTGTCCGGAACGAAGAATTCGCAAGCACCAACACGGCCGTCTCCCTGAACCTTGCCCTCAAGGGGATGGACTCGGATTTCGTGCTCGTCAACGGGGACGTCCTGTTCGACCGGGGCATCCTCGAAGACCTGCTTTGCCATCCGAGCCGTAATTGCCTCGCCGTCGATCCTGATATTTCGCTTGGCGGAGAGGAGGTCAAGGTCGTCGTCCGGGACGGCCGTGTGGAGAAGGTCGGCAAGGACGCCGATCCCGCCCTGAGCCTGGGGGAGGCCATCGGGCTGAACAAGATCGGCCTGGACACTCGTCCCCGAGCTCGCCGCTGTCTATGACCGACTGGAGGGAAGGGGAGAGCTCGGCCATTATTTCGAAAAGGGGTTCGATGAGATCTGCGGGAGGGAAGGGGCCGGGGGACACGCGTTCGGCGTGGTCCTGACCGGCCGGCGGCCCTGGGTCGAGATCGATACGCTCGAGGATTATGAATACGCCGTCAGAGAGATCGCTCCCAGGCTCGGCCGCTGAAGGCCGGCCGGGAAGCGCCGCCGTCCCGGCCGGGTATTGGTTCGCGCCTGTCTTTCTCCAGGTCAACCGGTTCATCAACCGCCCCCTCGCGTCCCTGCTAGTCAGCGCCCTCGTCCCGACCGCGATCACGCCCAATCAGGTGACCTTCGCCGCGTTCTTCATCGGCCTGGGCGGGGCGTTCGCCTTTTCCAGGGGAACGCCCGGGCTCGTCGTGCTCGGAGCCGCCCTGGCCCAGCTGTCCTCCGTCGTCGATTGCGCCGACGGGATGCTGGCCCGGGCCAGGGGGCAGATGAGCGATTTCGGCGCCTACCTGGACCTCATCCTGGACCGCGTCAACGAGTTCTTCCTCATCGCGGGCGCCGTTCTGGGCTATTTCGCCTATTCCGGCTCCGTCCGGATGCTCATCCTCGGGTTCTTAACGCTAGGGTTGTATTTCCTCCAGGTCGCCATCTTCTATCTGACGGAAACCTACGCAGGCCGGGGGATCAGGAGCCGAAGCGCGGAGAGCCGTGGCTTGCTCATCTTCCTTATCTTTGCCTTCGGCGTGGCGAACAGGATCGACCTCGGAACCTACGTGCTGTTCAGCGTGTGCTCGGCGACGAACCTTTATCAGCTTTATGCGTTCCTGCGCCCGGCGCGGCGTTGACGCGCCCTCCCGGCTTATAATATCATCGGCTCACGGACAGTTAGGAGGGACCAATGCATATCGTCTGGATGATTCTTCTGGGATTGTTGGCGGGCATAATCGCCAAGATGATCTTTCCCGGCAGGCAGAACATGGGTTTCATCGTGACCGCCCTGCTGGGCATCGCCGGGTCTTTCGTCGCCTCGTACCTGGGCCAGTGGCTGAAGATCTATGAACCGGGCCAGACGGCGGGATTCATCGGCTCCATCGTCGGCGCCCTGGTGATCCTTGTTCGTCTACAGCCTGATCAAGCGCAGGGCCTGACGACGCCGCGGGTTCATCTGGTCTGGGGCAGCCAGAGGTAATAGAACCCCGTCCGCAGGGCCCCGAGATAGGATTCCAGCATCTTCGCTTCGGGGGGCGCGTAGTCGCCGAGCCGGGCGGCATAGATGTTGGTCTTGGACTTCGGATAATAGGTATAGGCGACGAGCCGGGCCGTTCTCAAAGAGGCGAGGGATAGAACCTTCCTGAAGGCGTCGTCGAAATACCCGATCTCATCGATAAGCTTCAGCTCGAGGGCTTGCGGAGCGGTATAGACCCGCCCGTCGGCGATCACGCGCAGGTCGGCGGCCGCGATCCGTTCCTTCCTGTTCCGGGCCACCGCCCGGAGAAAGTCCTCGTAGTACTCGTCGTTGATCCCCTGGAATATACGCCGTTCTTCCTCCGTCATGTCCCGAAACGGCGCGCCGGCGTCCTTGGACGCGCCGGATTTGATGACGTTGACCTTGACTCCGATCTTGGACATCAGCGATTCGACGTTGGGGTAGACGGAGATGACGCCGATGCTTCCGGTCAAGGTCGTCGGATGGGCCATGATGACGTCGCAGGCGGATGCGATGTAATATCCGCCCGAGGCCGCGACCCCCATCATCAGCCCGACGACGGGCTTGCCCGTCCGTTCCTTGAACCGGAGGACCTCGTGATAGATGATATCGCTCGCCGTGACCTCTCCGCCGGGGGTCTCCAGCCGGAGGATGACCGCCCTGACGAGCGGATCCGCCGCCGCTCTTTCGAGCCGCTCGAAGACGCGGGAAACCGGGTTCTTCTCGCGGGAAAGAGGGCCCGCGTCGCCGATCGACGAGATCAGCCCCTCGATGTCGATCATCAGGACCTTTTCCTTGGCCGGGCCGGGAACGAGCACGACCTCCTCGAGTTTCTCCCCGCCCAGGAAGTCGAGGTGGATGTGGGGGGAACACCCCGACAGGGCGGCCGCCGCGGCGAGCAAAAGGAAGGCCATCCGTTTCATGGGTTCTCCTCGGAATACAATCCTGATGCCATTATAGCATGGGAATGCGACGGGGCGGCATCGCCCCCGAGGCCGGGATCGACGTCCTTGACTTCGGCCGGGGGCGGCAACATAATCGACCTATAGGGGAATCCGTAATTAGGCCCGGAGGGAGGGGATCGTGAAAAAGCTCGCTTTTGTATTTGTCCTTCTGTCTTTGACGGGGGGGGCGGCCATCGCCCAGACGATCACGGTGACTTCGCCGAACGGAAGGGAGAACTGGCCCCAGGGCAGTCAGAAGACCATCGCCTGGAGGTCGGAGGGCGTGACGGGAAACGTCCGGATCCTCCTGATCAAAGGAGGAACCAACGTCGGCATCGTCAAGGACGACGTGCCGGTCACCCGGGGGTCGATAGCTGGACCGTCGGTAATTTCCAGGGCGGAACCGCCGCTCCGGACAGCAATTACCGGATCCGGATCCGGAAGATGCAGACCGACGTCATGGATACCGAGCGACGGGACCTTCACCATCGGTCCGCCGGAAACGGTGGATTTGCCGGCCACGCCCCCGACGCCGCCCGGACACCCTCCTCGATCACCGTCACGAATCCCAACGGCGGAGAGACATGGCTCCTGAGGGCCGTGGGGACGAATTCCGCCTCCGTGAACTGGACGTTCTCGCATCTCGGCGGCAACTGTCAACGTCATCCTCAAGAAGGGGGGCAATCCGGTCCGGAGCATCACGGTCCCCGGCACCGGGAGCTGTCAAATCTCGTATGCGGGGTCGCGGAAGGCGATGATTACCGGGTCCGCGTCGAGAACACGGATCGGACCTTCGGTGACGAAAGCGACCGGGAATTCTCGATCAGGAGGGAGACGCGCACGCCGAGGGTCGTTACCCCCATATTCATGGCGCTCAGCGTCCTCGATTTCAAGCTTAATAGCGGGGCCGAGCGGACCGACGTCGGGACCGTGACGATGAACCACGCGGTCCGAGGGACGCCGACCCACTACCGGTGGAGGAACGAGGGGATGCCGGATTGGTCGCCTTGGTCCCCGTACGTCGGCACGGCGCCGCGGGCCGAGATCCCGCAGGCCTGCGGCGGCCATACGGTCCGTTTCCAGGTCAAGAACGATGACGGCGAATCGGGCGTCGTCGAGGACACGATCAATTATTTCATCTATCGGGACGTCAAGGTCAGCGCGTCCGACGCCCGGGACGCCTGCGGCTCCGATTGGATCTTCGAGATCCGCAGACGGGACTGCATCGACGTCGTCGAGAAGGCCTGTGCCAAGCTTTTGAGCGGGCAAGGCCTTATCGTCTGCGAGCTGTCCAAGGTCCAGCTTGCCGAGGTCCCGCTGGGGTACACGGCCGAATATCTGATATTCGCGGGGAGGTTCCTCAAGGAGGGATGGACCTTCGTCTCGTCGGAGTGGGAGTACGCATACCATGACTTCGTGACCGGCGAGTCCATTTCGAGCTCGAGCCCCGAAAAGGGGTGCAGTCTGCTCATGGCGCCCTCGGCCGGTCAGGGCGGGATCGCCCATAACATCAGGCTCTGGATCAACATGGGGCAACGGGGATGGAGCGACTATACGCTGAAATCGCTCACGCTCCGGGGGCCGTGCGACCAGCCTATCTCGGAGGCGTTCCGGTAGGGCCTATTTCTTCCTCTTCATGACGCCGGTGCTGTAACATTCGAACTCCTTGCCGGGGGCGGCGAGATCGAAGGTCTGCTCGAATGTGTCGGCATCGACGATCCGATATGTCAGGCGCGCCCTGAATCCGGGAGGGATGTTCTCGATGGCCTCGGTCACGAAGACGAACGTCCTGCCGTCGTCGGGCTGGGTTTGTAGGGCGTATTGATTGACGAACCCTTCGACGTGGAATTGGCGGAGGATGAAGATCTTCCTGGCCTTGTCGTAGCTGAAGAGCCCCATGTCCTCGTGGACCTCTCCCGACGGGTTCTTTTCTTGGGGAGCGAAGACGGCCTTGTTCCGGACCTGGAGGTACTTCCCGCGGAGTATGAATTCGAACGTCTGCTCCCCCAGGCCGGACCCGGGGCCGCCGTCGCCGTGGCCTCCCCACGACCCGACGAAGAAGCGAAAGGGGGCCCAGATATCCTCCTGGCTTTGGGCCTGAGGCACGGCGGTCGAGGTCCCCGGGGCCAAGAGGAGCAATAGCGAACCGGCGAACAATAAGGTGACAACTCGTCTCATGGGCCCTCCTTCCCCGGATGCCGCTCCGATTATATCATGATGCGGGAGCTTGCCCCGGCTCCCGGAAACCGATAGGACCCGATGTCAAGGCTTGGAGACCTTGCCCGCGAGGTCGCGCAATGCCTCTCCGATCTCCGGATGGCGGAACGCGAAGCCGCGGGCAAGGAGCTTTGCCGGGACCACGCGCTGACCCGTGAGGAGGCTCTCGGCGAACTCGCCCAGGACCAGTCTGGCGGCGAAGCCCGGGACGGCGAAGAAGGACGGGCGATGGAGGGTCTTGCCGAGGGCGCTGGCCAGCTCACGATTGCGGACGGGATTCGGGGCGCAGACGTTGAACGGTCCGTTCGCCGCGGGATCGCCGAGAAGGGCGGCCACGGCCTCGACGAGGTCGTCGATGTGGATCCATGAGAACCATTGGCGGCCGTTCCCGACGGGACCGCCCAGGCCCGCCTTGAATAGGGGGAACCATCTTCCGAGCGCCCCTCCGCCCCTTCCGAGGACGACGCCGAAGCGCGTAATGACGACGCGGACGCCCGCTTTCTTCGCGCGCGCGGCCTCGGCTTCCCACGCGGAGGTGACCCCCGCCAGGAAATCCCGGCCGGGAGGGGCGTCCTCGTCGAGATCCTCATCCCCCCTGGGCCCGTAGTACCCGACGGCCGATGCGCTTATGAGGATGCCCGTACGGACGCCCGGGTAGAGAACGGCGTTCGCGAGATTGCGGGTCGTCGCGATCCGGCTCTCGAGGATGGACTCCTTCCATCGTTTCGTCCAGCGGCGGGAAAGCGACGCGCCGGCGAGATTGATAGCGGCCTCGCAGGCTTGCACTTCGTCCTGCCATGGTCCCGGCCTCATCGGGTCACCCTGGATGAACGTAGCGCCTCGGGGCGTGGCCGCGCCGGATCGAAGGGCCCTGGTCAGGACGACGATATCATGCCCGTCGCGCGTCAGGCGGTCGACAAGACGGTTTCCGATGAATCCCGCCCCCCCTGTCATGAATATCCGCATCTTGACCTCCGGACACGCCCCGCCGGCGGTTAACGCCGCTTCGTCCATCTTTGCCGGCGCCGAAAGAGCCAGAGGAGAAAGAGCAGGACCAGCGCGGCCAGCAGGGCGGGCGCGACGACGGCGATGACGGTCGTCGTGCCCGAAACGGCGTCCTCGGCCAGGCTGACGGCGGGGTTGCCCGCGCCCAAGGTCCCGGCCGTGACGGCCGGCCGCGCGACCGCTTTGGCCGTATGGACGCTCCCGGCGATGATCAGGCCGCAGGCCATGGCCAGAACGGGGCTCAATTCGCTGATGACGTTCCCGCTGGCGGCGAAGAGGATGGCCCCGGCGGCCGGCCGGAAGAGAGTCTGGATGATGTCGTTGACGGTATCGACCGCGGGGATCTTGTCCACCGTGAACTCGATCGCCAGGAACACGCCCAGCAGGACGAGCACCACAGGGTGGGTGAGCGCGCTCCAGGGCGCATCGAGGGCGATGAGGCTCGTGTGCCGGGCGAGCAAGCCGACGATGAGCAGGGGCAGATAGGCGTTGAGGCCCGTTGCCGCGGCCAGGCCGAACGCCGCGAACAAACCCAGCATCTCGGGGAGCGCCGTTCCCTTTATGAAAGTTTCGGGATCTTCAGCTTCTGTCCGACCTTGATGAGATCGGGGTTGCTCAGGATATCCCTGTTGGCCTCGAAGATCTTCGGGTAAAGGCTGGCTTTCCCGTAAAATCGCTGGGCGATGGCTCCGAGCGTATCGCCGGGCTTGACCTCGTAGATCGATTCTTCGGCGGGCTTCTGGGAACCGGCGGGCGGCGCGGCCGGCGGAGCGGCGGCCGCCTGCTCGACCCGGATGCGGTTCAGCGTGTTCTCGGTAACGACCAGCCTGTTGAACTCGGCCATGACCCGGCCCTTGACGTCCATGCTGTCGGCCTGCCCCTCGAGCGTCACGACCTTCCCGTCAACGACGGCCTTCAGGTCGCGGATGCCGAGCCCGGAGCGGTTGATCGTAGCGACCGCGTCCTGGACCTTCTGTCCGAACGATTTTCCGAAGAGTCCCATTCTCTTTCCTCCTGTTCGACGAACGCGGCCTTCCTTTGTTATTTGGCTTTCTCGGCCTTGCTCTTCTTCTTGAGGTCGGCGCGGTGCGCCCGCTCGTAGGTCTGGATGTCCACGAAGCGGCCCTTCGCGTCCCTGACGGCGTACAGCTTCTTGCCCGCCACGCTCCGGTGCGTCGTTCTCTTCATCATGGCTCCTCCTCCCTATTCATGGAAATTCAGGGACAATGATCCCCGGATATCGGATCGATCACCCCTTTGACCCAATGATAACCGCGGTCGCCGGCCGCTGTCAAATCAGGAAGCGGGCTTCTTGACCCACTTTCCGTCGTCCTGCTGGATCCACCAGCCGGCGGCGGCGTTCGTGATCCAGCTCTCGGCGAAGATCTTCTGGACGCGGGCGATCTGGGAGGCCTCGATGTTGAGGGCCTTGGCGACCTCCGCGTAGAGGTCCGTCCGGTCGCCGTTCTCGTCCTTGACCAGCTTCCGCAGGGCCGCCTTGGCCTGGAGGTTGAGGCCCGCCTCGTCGCGGATCTCGACGAAGCCCTTGTTCGACTCCCCGATATTGCCGCCGCCGTAGTAGGGCTTGAGATCGGCGAAGCGCTTCTTCATGGCCTCTTTCAGGGCGCGGACGGCCGGCGTCGAGACCGTCGTCGCTTCCTGGGCGAAGGCGGCGGGAACGAGCGTGAACGACGAAGCCCCGGGAAGGACCCGGATCTCGGATCGCGACCCCGCCTCCTTTTTCTGCTGTTCCTGCTGGCGGATCTCGTCGACGATCTCCTCGGCCGTCTTCTTGACCGTGGCCTCCGGGAAGTAGATGTTGACCGTGATGCAGGCCAGGACGAAGGTCAGGCCCACGGCCGCCAGGCTTCCCAATGCGTATCGCTTTTTCATGGTTCCCTCCTCGTCGAGACGCCCTCCGGCTTCTCGGACTGGCCGACCCGCTTGAGGCGGCCGGTCATCTCCTTGAAGCTGATCTTCTTGTCGGGCATGCGGTTGACTACATTTATACCAAAAAGCGCGGGCTTCTTCACCAGGTATTCGACGCCCCCCTCGTGGATGGTCCCGTTGAGGGTGAACGTGTCGTTGCGGAGCGTGCTGACGATGCCGAGCCTGGCGTAGCGAAATCCGCGGACGAAGCGCATCCAGAAGGGGCCCGTGCCCGCCGAAGCCGTCTGGCCCGAGCTCAGGACGGTCAGGTTGTCCACGGCCTTGAGGCTGAAGGTCTGCGAGACGCCCTTGCGGCGCACGGACTCGATGCGGAAGTCGAAGCGGGCCGGCTGTCCGTACGAGAGGACGAGGCCGCGGATCTCGCCCCGGACGATCCCGGTCACCTCGCCGAACGGAACCTCGTCGGTGAGCTTCTTCATGTCGAGGTCGAGGAGGTCCACGTTCATGGAGATCGATCGTCCCGGAGAGAACGGCTCGGCGACGGCCAGGTCCCGCAGGACCACCTTGCCGCCGAAGACGTCGGCCTCGCCCCGGCCCGATACGGCGATATCCCGGGAGCCGATCTCGAGCTTCGGGAAATCGGCCCGGACCCTGCCCGTCAGCTTGAACTGGGGGGGAATGGGAAACTTGGAGATATCGAGCTCGCGCAGGACGAGCGAGCCGGCGCCCTGGAGCGCGCCGGTCCGGGGATCCACGCGGAATTCCGTCCGGCCGAGCTCGAGCTTGCCGCCGAAGAGCTCGACCGAGACGGGCTCGACGGCGAAGGCATTGGTCCCGACGCGCAGGGAAAGGGCTACGGGCTTCAAGGTCAGGATGGGATTCCGAAGCTCGGCGATGCGGATGAAGCCCTCTTCGGGGAGCGGGCCTTCCCGTGGAGAGGTCTCGGCGATCGCCGACGAGTAGAGGATCGGGATGTCGGCCGTCAGTCCGATGAGATCGGTCCCGGAAACGGGAAGCCCGACGGTGGAATCGGAGATGGTCACTCGGCCCGCGACGGAAAGCGTTTCGCCCGCCCTCCGGGCCAAGACGGAGGCTCCGAGAGTCCCCTCGAGGCTCATCCGTTTCGCCTGCGACGATCCGGCCTGGGCCGTGAGCGAATAAAGCGGCGCGAGGTCGAGCCGCGACTCGATCTTGAGGGCGAAGGCAGGGGACGGGGCCGCACGAAACGAGCCGGAGACATCGACCTGCCCGATCGTCGGGAACAGGAATCGGGCCGCGAGTTCCTCGACGCCGCCCGATCGGGGATCGTACCGGCCCGCGAACGCAGCCTTGAGGGGATGCTTGCTCCAGGAAACATAGACGGACTTCCACAGGGATTCGCCGGAGCCGATGTCGAGTCCTCCGGAGAACGCGACCCCGCTTTTTACCGTCCATGATCCCTCGAGCTTCAGGACCGGGTCGATTCCTTCGCCGGCGATCGTGAAGGAAGGGTCGTTGAACCGGGCCTGAGCCAGGGCAAGGGCGCCCGAGAATTTCCAGCCGTCGGGGTCCGAGGCGGGGCGGCGAGCTTCGAGCGAGAGGCCTGCCGTTCCGCCGACGTCCCAGGAGGCGAAGCCTTCCGGGATGAACGGCGCCGCGAGCGCCCGCAGGGCCGGGACGTCGAGTCCCTTACCTTCGAAATGGAGCTCCGCCGCGGGGGGATTTCCCGACCCGATCCGCCCCTTCAGGGCGAGCGGCGCGATTCCCGGAATGCCGGAGACGAGGCCATCCATATCGGCGGTTTTCCGGGCGAGGTCCAGGCGGGCCTTTCCGGAGAGGGCCAGCTTGTCGAACGATATCCTTTTGCCGGGGGCCGCATCGAGGTCGACTCCCGATAGGATCGCGCTGAAAAGGGAGACATCGGCCGTGTTCTTCGTCGACGACCCGACGATCCTGATCTCTGCCCCGGCGAAGGCGAAGCCGCCCAGGGCACTCCTCGGCGCGATCGCACGGAGGTCGGCGGAAACGCGCGGGTCATTAGACGTGCCCGTTGCCTTCAGATGACCGGATATCCCAAGATGGAGGGGAGTGCCGGAGGAAGACCCTTCAAGCGTCACGCCGTCGAGGTCAAGGGTGCCTTCAAAGAAATCCCCCCAACCCCCCTTTTCCAAAGGGGGGAAAGCCTCAGTCGTCCCCGAACCCGCCTTTTCCAAAAGGGGGAAAGCCTCAGTCGTCCTTGAACCCGCCTTTTCCAAATGGGGGAAACCCTCAGCCGTCCCCGTACCCGCCCTTCCCAAAGGGGGGAAAGCCTTAGGCGCCCCCGACCCCGCGTTTTCAAAAGGGGGGGAGATCACGGCATTCCCCGTTCTACCTGCCAATGGGGGGGAAACTTCAGGCGTCCCTCTCTCTTTCTTTTCTGAAGGGGGGAAGATCTCGGACGTCCCTGATACCCCCCTTTTCAAAAGGGGGGTTGGGGGGGATTTCCTACTCAAGGGCGTTTCATTTGAGCGGGCAAGCTCATAGCGGCCTGTGAGCTTGGCGCCGCCGCGAAGACGAACCCCGCGGAATTCCGCTTCGACACCTTCGAATGACAGGGTTCCGGACAGATCGATGTTCGATCCTCCTTCCGAACTGTCGAAGCGGGTGTTGGCGGAAAGCTCGGCCCGGCCCCGCCGAGCGGCGCTCCGGAGCTCCGCGGGGAGCCTTGATCCGAAACGGGCGGCCAGGCTCTCCAACTTCTCGACACGGGCGTGGACCTCGGCTTCCGCACTGACGCCGGACGCGAAGCTGCCGTTGCCTGTCGCGTCGGCGTCGATGAGGCCGGGGACGGTTATTCTGAGGCCTGTCATCGTGAACTGCCTCGAGGTCCTGTCCAGACGGCCCGTCATTGCCGCCGTAGCGCCGTCGAACGCTTCATCGATGCCCGGGGCCTGGAAGCGGGGGGACTCGATGGAAAAGGAACCTTCGATGGTCGGGGAAGAGACCGGCCTCAGGGTGCCCGATGAGCTCAAACGACACGTCAAGCCGAGCGCCCGGGCGTTGTCGCGGACGTCCATGGCGAAGGGCTCGATGTGATAGTCGACGGCACCGTCCACGCCTCGCGGCGTGAGGGTTATATGGAGTCCCTCGAAGGTCGCTTCCCGGGAGATGAGCGAAACGGAAATGCGCGCGTTCGTCATAGATAGGCGGCGGGTCCAGGCCAGCGCGTCCGCCGCTTGTCCCGCGAGAGCGTCCACATCCAACGGCTTCGGGGATACCGCCCTTTGCTCGAACCGGGCGATGAGGCCGTCCGCCTCGATCGTTTCGAGGGCGGGCTTCCGTCCCCGAATGAGCTTCCGGAGATCGCCCCGGGCTTCGAGGCGTTTCACGGAGACGGCCATCCGCTGGTCGGCGTTCTCCTGCCCGAGCTCGAGATCGACGAGCGTGACATGGAAGGGGAAGAGCTCATATCGAGCTTGCCGATCCGGACCGTCATTCCCGTCCTCTTCGCGATCTCGTCGCGGACGAGGTTCCGGATGAGCGGCTTGTTGAAGCGGACAAGGAGAGCCGCAGCGGCGAGGATGAGAACAAGTCCGCCGGCGGCGATGGCGCCGACGCGGAGGATCCTCTTGAGCCCCTTCTTCACGTATAGCAATGATAAGGGGTCAGGTCTCGATATTCAAGGGGGCTCGGAAATTCGCGGACGACGGGGACCCGGCGGCCCGGCGTCTCTGCGAACCGCTTGAATACTGAGACCCGACCCCTTATGATGACCCCAGGAGGCCGTTCATGAAGAGGCGCGATTTCCTGATGACGGGAGCCGCCATCGCGGCCGCGGGCCTTGCGGGCCCCATGAGGCCGGCCGCGGGTGCGAGCGCTTCTCCCGGAGCCGTTCCAGGCGCGGCCGCCGTCGGCGCGCTTCCCAAGATCCGTATCGGGGACCTCGAGGTTTCCCGGCTCATCCTCGGCTCCAACCCGTTCTGGGGGTATTCCCATAAGTCCGCCCAGCTCGACGAGGAGATGCGACGTCATCACACGGACGAGCGCATCATCCAGATCCTCGACGAAGCGGCCGATTGCGGGCTGACGGCCCTGGCCAGCCCGCCCGACGAGCGGTGGGTCAAGCTCTGGGCCCGCTACAAGGGAGAGGGGGGCCGCCTCGAGACATGGATCTCCCAGTGCCATGGCGAGCCCGGGCAGATGCCGGATGAGATCGACCGCTCCGTCAAAGCCGGGGCCCGGGCGATCTTCATCCAGGGCCTCCGGGTCGAGGAGCAGTTCGGCCGCGGCCGGTTCGATACGCTCCGGTCCTGGGTCGAGCGCATCAAAGGGGCCGGCCTTCCGGCGGGCGCGGCGGCCCATTGGCCGGAGATCCACCTCGAGCTCGAAAAGCGCGAGTTCCCGCTGGATTTCTATTACCAGTGCTTCTATAACGTCTCGAAGGGCGAGACATACGGCCCCGCCGAGCGCGAGAAGGCCGTGGCGGCCATCGAAAGGCTGAGGAAGCCCGTCGTGGCCTACAAGATCCTCGGGGCCGGGCGTCTCCCGGCGAGCGAGGGATTCGAATACGCGTTCGCTCACATAAAGCGGAAGGACGGCGTCTGTGTCGGGATCTACGCCCGGGAGGCCATCGACCAGATCCGCCAGAACGCCACGTACACCGAGATGCTCACGACGGACTAGGGTCCGGGACCGGACACCAAGGAGGCAATCATGGATCGAAGGAATTTCCTCAAGGCGGCGGCCGCGGGGGCGGGGGTCGGATTGATCGGCTTCGACCGGCTGGCAGCGGCGGCGAAGCTCGCCGGACCGGCCGGGAAAGCCGTCCCGGTGGGCGTCCAGCTCTACTCCGTGAGGGAAGCGGCCGCCAAGGACCTGCCCGCCGTGCTCCAAGCGCTCGCGAAGATCGGCTTCAAGGGCGTCGAGTTCGCGGGGTATTACGGGTGGGAGAAGAAGCCCGCCGAGCTCCGGAAGCTTCTCGACGACAACGGCTTGAAGTGCTGCGGAACGCATACGCCGCTGGAAACCGTGACGGGGGACGCCCTGAAGGCGACGGCCGAGCTCAATCGAATCCTCGGGAATCCGTATCTCATCGTCCCCAGCCTGACCGTCGAGGGCGCCGAGGCTTGGAAGGCCATGGCCGTGACGTTCAACGAGATCGCCGCGAAGGCGGGGGCCCTCGGGGCGCGCGTCGGATATCACGCCCACCAGTGGGACTTCAGGAAATTGGGGGATACCACCCCCTGGGAGATCTTCTTCGACAACACCGGCCGCGACGTCATCATGCAGATCGACACCGGGAACTGCATGCAGGGCGGCGGCGATCCCGTGGCGATGCTGAAGAAATACCCCGGCCGCTCGACGACCGTCCACCTCAAGGATTTCGGCGGGACGGGCGAGACCGTCATCGGCGAGGGCCGGGTCCGCTGGGACGAAGTCTTCGACGCCTGCGAGGGCGCGGGCGGCACGGCCTGGTACATCGTCGAGCACGAGACCGGCGCGCGTCCGCTCGAGAGCGTCAAGGGTTGTCTCGAAGGGCTCCGAAAGATGGGGCGCGGGCTGGCGTAGGACCGGCGCGGCCTCGAGGCCCTTGTTCGGGCTCCCGGGGAGAGATTCCGCTTGCCTTTGGGGAGATCGCGGATTATGCTCTCCGAGTTAATAAACGACCGACATCCACGAGATTTAAAGCATGAACGAACGGAGCCGCAAGCGATTCTCTCCCGGGCGCATTCCCGGGGCGTTCAGCCGGCTGAACTTCCGCCGCATGGAAGAGTGCGCGACGATCCTCCGCTGGCTGGACGCCCGGCCCGGCGAGCACATTCTCGATATCGGCTGCGGCGACGGATACTATGATAGAAGGATCTCGCGGACGGGGGCTAGGGTCCAGGGGATCGACATCCACGAACGAAGACTCGCGGCGGCCCGGAGATTCCATCGGAACGGCCGGACCGGGTATCATTTCATGGACGCGTCGCGCCTGGATTTCACGGAGGCCTCTTTCGACAAGGCCCTGAGCCTCTGCGTCGTCGAACACCTGGAGGATGACGAGCTCGTGATGCGGAACGTGGCTCGGGCCCTGAAGCCCGGCGGGCTCTTTGTTTTCTCAGCGGACAGCCTCTCGACGCCCGGGATCACGCCCGAAGAGCGGGCGCGGCACCGGCGGAAATACGCCGTGAACACGTTCTATACGGACGATCTCGTCAGGGACAAGCTCGCGCGGGCCGGATTCGAGACCATCGAGACGCGATACATTCTCTCGACACCCGGGGACCTCGTTTTCATCAGGCTCTCCTGGAAGCTGGATAGGCTCCCCGGGATGCTCCGTTTCCTCAGGATCCCGGGCTACGGGGCGCTCGGGACAGCCCGAAAGGCCGCCGCATTCGTGTCGCGAAACGGCCATGATCCCTCCCGGGGAGGCCTGACCCTCCTCGTCAAAGCCCGAAAGCGCATCGCCCGCTGATCCGCTCTCTTGACAGGTCGTCGGAGCGGGCAGTATAAGTCCCCTTATGCGGAACACGAATTCTGATTCACGATACCGGGTTCTTGTCGGTTTTCTCACGATGGCCATCGCGGTCCTCTGCGGCGGGGCGCCCATGGCCTCCGCCCAGACGGCGAAGCGCGCGATCGCGCCGGACGATTTCGCCAGGTTCCGCGGCGTCGGCGATCCCCAACGGTCGCCCGACGGGAAATGGGTCGCTTACACCGTATCGACCATCGACCTGGAGAAGGACAAGCGCGACTCGGACCTCTGGATGGCGAGCTGGGACGGGAAAGAGGAGGTCCGGCTGACCTCGAGCCCGGACGGAGAGAGCTCGCCGCGCTGGAGCCCGGACGGCCGCTATCTTGCGTTCCTCGCGTCGCGCGGCACGGAGGAGGAGAAGAAGGCGGGCGCCCAGGTCTGGCTGCTCGACCGGAGGGGCGGAGAGGCCCGGAAGCTCACCGACATCAAGGGCGGCATCGACGATTATGCCTGGGCCCCGGACGGGAAGAGGCTTGTCCTCGTCGGGAGCGATCCGGACCCGGCCGATGAGCCGGAGAAGATGGAGGGCTGGAAGCGCAAGGCAAAGCCTCCCGTCGTCGTCGACCTCTATCGCTTCAAGCGGGACCGCGCCGGCTATCTCAAGGCCCCGGCCACGCACCTCTGGCTCTGCGACGCGGAGACGGGAAAGGCCGAACAGCTGACCAAGGGCCCGTACGACGACGGCGCACCGGCCTGGTCGCCTGACGGCCTCAGGATCGCTTTCGTCGGCGATCGCGGGCCGGAGTCGGATCGTTGGCCGAACTCCGATCTCTACGTCATCGAGGCGAAAGCGGGCGCCGAGCCGCGCCGCCTCACGGACTTCCCGGGACCGGATGACGGAAGGCCGGCCTGGAGCCCGGACGGGCGGCGGATCGCCTTTCTCAGGGGCGATGAACCGCGGTACATGGCCTACAATCTCAACAAGCTGGCGGTCGCCCCGGCCGACGGCGGTCCTGTTTCCATCCTGACCGGGGCGCTCGATCGCGGCGTATCCGGCCCTCTCGCCTGGGCCCCGGACGGAAAGAGCCTCCTGTTCATCGTTACCGACGACCGGGCGTCCTACATCGGCCGTATGCCGGCCGAGGGCGGACCCGTCGAAGCCCTGACGACCGGACGGCGTACGGTCGATAATGTTACACTCGGACCGGACGGCGCGCTAACCCTGCTCGCGGGGACGGCGACGGAGGTTGACGAGGTCTGCGCCCTCGAGCCGGACGGAAAGCTGAGACGGCTCTCGCATCAGAACGATGCCCTGCTGGCTGAGCTCAGCCTCGCGACGACAGAGGATTTTGTGTCGAAGAGCAAGGACGGCACCGTCGTCAACGGTTTGATGGTCAAACCGGCCGCTTACGAAGCCGGGAAGCGCTACCCTCTGCTCCTCCGCATCCACGGCGGCCCGAACATGCAGGAGGAGCACGGCTTCAGCTTCGATCGCGAGCTGTTCGCCGCGAACGGCTATGTGGTGCTGGCCGTCAATTACCGCGGAAGCGCCGGCCGCGGCTCGGCCTTCCAGAAGGCCATCTACGGGGATTGGGGCCGCAAGGAAGTGATGGATCTTCTCGGGGCCGTCGACCGGGCTATTGCCATGGGTGTTGCCGATCCTGACAGGCTCGGGATCGGCGGCTGGAGCTATGGCGGCATCCTGACCGATTACACCATCGCCACGGACGCCCGATTCAAGGCGGCGATCAGCGGCGCGGGGAGCGCCCTGCAGCTATCGATGTACGGGAGCGACCAGTATATCCGCCAGTACGAGACCGAGATCGGCGTGCCGTGGAAGGCCCAGGACAAGTGGATCCGGATCTCGTATCCGTTCTTCAAGGCCGACCGCATCAGGACGCCGACGCTTTTCATGGGCGGAGACCAGGACTTCAACGTCCCCATCATCGGCGGGGAGCAGATGTACCAGGCCCTGAAAAGCCTGGGCGTGGACACCCAGCTCGTCGTTTACCCGGACCAGTTCCACGGCATCTCCCTGCCGGGCTACGTCCGCGACAGGTATGTGCGCTACCTGGCCTGGTACGCCAAATATCTCAAGAAATAGCCCAAGGTCAGTCCAGCTCGAACTCCACTACGGCTTTGTTGTTCTCCCTGGAGACCTCCGGTATGACATCCTCGTGCGCGTCGTTGATGGTGATCTCGAACTTCATGGGCTTCCATTGGTTGACAGGGATGATGCTTTCGCCCGAGAAATGGTTCGTATGGATCTTCTCGATGTTGACGACGACCCAGTCGTCCGACGGGACCGTGATGTGCTGCCAATCCCAGTACGCCTCGCGCCATGTCCCGTCGTTGTCCTTGTAGAAGACGTGGGCGAGATAATTGACGCCCGGGAAGGGCGCGGAGGGTCCCCCGACCTCGTTCCGGGCGAGGTTCTTGAAACGGACCTGCGCCCTGAAGTCCAGGAGGTCGTGTTCGTTGCTGTCGAGGGCGTTGACCGCCTCGCCCCAGACGGTCCCGGGGACGATCTCGGCGACGAAATCCGGGAGCGGCTGGACGCCAACGAGCCGCAGGTCGAGGGTCCGCGTGTTGTTCCCGGGGACGGAATCGAAATCGCCCCGGGAGAAGGCGATGCGGAACTCGATGGGGATGTGGCGGTCTCGCGTCATCCGCAGGATGTCCGCCCAGACGATGCGGAAGGGATAGCGGATCGTGATCAGGCCGGAACCGTCGGCGTTCGCTTCCGAAAAGCGGGGCGGCGTCGCGGGGGCGCTGCCGAGCGCGGTATCCGTCAGGATAGCCCGCGTCTGGATGAAATGCTGACCGCCCGGGACCGCGGGCGGAGTCTTGTTCCATCGGACCTTGACGAGGAACGCGCTGTTGATATCTCGAGGATCGGAAGGAGATGAAACGGCGACGCCATGCTCGAGGGGCATGCCGTCCGCAAGCGTCACGTCCTCGATCGCGAAATCACAGGCCCCGCCCGCCCCGCCTCTGGAGACGAGGATGAAGGGCCTGTCGCTTTCGTCCTGGATCGTTGTCCCGTCCACCCGGATCCGGACCGCGTAGCCGCGCCCGGGCTCGGCCGTCCGGCCGAGGAGCTTGCCGGCCGCCCACTCGAAAGTCCTTTGGCTGAGCAGGACGTTCTCGGCGATGACGCCCGCGGAGCGGCCATCCTTGGAAAGGAACAGGTCCACGGTCCTGTCCGCAGCCCCGCCGGAGATGGCCCTCCAGGTGATACGGAAGGTGGCGCCGATCGGGATCTCTTCCTTGCCGTTCGGGGAGACGAGGATGAGCGGCGCCGGGGAAGGCGACGATGGCTCCGGCTGGGCGGCGGCGACCGTGATGGCGAATTCGTCGCTGTTATCGACTACGGCGTTGTCGATGGTGCGCACGCGGACCTTGTACCTTCCCGGAACGACCGTGCCCGGAATGGTCCAGGAGTAACGTCCGGAATTGGGGACGCGGTCAGCGATATCGAAGACCGATGTCCCGCCCTGGAACAGCCGGATCTTGACCTGGTCGTCCATCGCGCCGCGGATGGTCCAGACGATGTCGTGGGTACTGCCGATCGACCAGGAATCCCCGGCCGCCGGGCTCGTCACGGTGATGCTTTGGGCCTGGGCCAGGCCCGCGAGAAAGATGATAGCGAATAAGAATGGAACGGACTTCTTCATGGGACCCCTCCTTTGGGCTTACTATATTGGCAATCCCCGAAGGAAGTCAATTCTGGCCGGTTTCGGCCCCTCGATAGGCGGGGCCGGACGCTCCGCGTTTGACAACGCCCGCGCGCCGCGATATAAAAAGGAAGGTCGGCGCCTGCCCTAGAATGTACGAACACAAGAGCGAGCCTCTCCTTCCGTTGAGGGGATTTGCCCGCCGCCTCCTCGCGCATCTTCTCATCGGCATGGCCCTCATCTTAGGGTCGCTCGGCATCGGCGTCGCCGGATACCATTTCCTGGAGGACCTCTCCTGGCTCGACGCCCTTCTCAACGCGTCCATGATCCTCGGAGGCATGGGGCCGGTGAACATGATCCGGACCCCGGCCGGGAAGATCTTCGCGTCCTTCTATGCGTTGTTCTCCGGCGTCGTCTTCTTGGTCATCGTGGGCATCATCATGGCGCCCATCGGTCACCGTTTGCTCCACGGCCTGCATTTGGAGAAGGCGCGATCCGCAGGGAAGGGATGACCGGGCCGGCGCGGGCCGCGATTCAGGCGCTCTTCCGCGACCGGAAGCGCCGGACCTTCATCAGGTTCCCGCAGGTGGCTTCGCACCATTTCCGGGATCTATTCCGGCTTCGGTCGTAGAAGACCCAGAGACAGTCCGCGTTCCCGCAGATCTTGACCCGAGAGGGTTCGCCATCGGCCAGCGCCTCGCCAAAGGCGTGCGCGATATCCCCGAGGAGCGCATCGAGACGGCCCGCGCGGGAAACGAACGAGAGAGCTGGCCGGAGGCCGCGGGCGGGCGGAGTCAAGCGGCGGGAGAGGGGAGCCCGGTCGAGATAGGCGTTCAGGGCCTTCCAATCCCCGGGGGCGGGCGCCCGGCGCGCGGCGTAAGCGTCGGCCATCCGGCGCATGAGGACGCGGAGCGCGCGGAGGGCGGGGACTAGGCGGCCGGCCGGGATTCCGGACGTGTCGAGATGGTGATTCGCGAGGAATCGCCCGAGCCAGGCCGGATCCTCGAGGCGGTCTTCGCGGCGGCCGGACCCCAGATGGTCGTGCCAGTCGCTGTTCAGCAGATCGGCCCAGACGTCTTCGGACATTGTAATTATCTATTTCCCTATTGACAATTACATTAAAGCGGCGTAAATATCAAGTGTAACTAGTAAACATTACATAGAGAGTTACAATGCCTGTCGGGGGAGACGCCATGATCGAAGATGTTTTGAGACGATGGTCCGAGGCCGGCGGCCGTCCGTTCGCTGTCGCGGGGGTCGAGGTCCTGGATACGGTCAGGAATATGCTCGAGGGCCGGCGCGACACGGGCCAGATCGATGGAGCGTTCTTCCGCGAAAACCTGAGCGGATTCGGCTTCGGCGAAGGCTCCGGGGTCGCGAAGCCGGAAGCCGTTCTTCTCTTATCCGTGCGGTCTCCGGCCCATGTCGTTTCGTTCGAGCTCGACGGACGCAGGTTCGAAGGCCTCCTCCCGCCCACCTATTACAGGTACAACGCTATCTTCACGGACGTGCTGGCCGAATTGAAGAAGGTCCTCGGCGAAGGCGCTGCTGTCGGCCTCCTCAAGGCCCCGCTCAAGTCTCTTTCCGTTCACATGGGCCTGGCGGTCTACGGCCGGAACAATGTGACCTACGTCCCGGGTTTTGGGAGTCACCATCAGCTCTGCGGCTATCTCGTGGGAGGCGAACCCGGCCGGCGGTTGAGAGAGGCCTTGGCGCGCCCGGGACAGGCCGTCGAGACCTCGCTCGAGCGGTGCGCGGCGTGCCGGGCCTGCATGAATGCCTGCCCGATGGGCGCCATTCGTGAGGACCGGTTCCTATTGTCCGCCGAGAAGTGCAACGTACGGTTCACCGAATCAAGAGGAGCGAAGCCGGAAGGCATCCGGCAGGCGAGGCCGGCCTGCCTCGTCGGGTGCCTGGCTTGCCTCGAGGCCTGCCCGGAGAACAAAGGCAAGCTCCTGTATGAGAGGCTGGACATCATTTTTACGGACCCCGAGACCCGGGCCCTGCTCGAATTGGGACGTCTCGAGAACGCCGGAAAGGGAAAAGAGGGCGGCACACCCCCGCCCGACGCGGCGCCGGCCCTTTGGGCCGCGGTCACGGAGAAGTTCGACCGACTCCATCTTACCGAAGAGATCGAAGCTTTCGCCCGCAACGTCCTCCTTCTCTCGGAGGCCCTGTGACGGGGTCGGGATCCCGGCTCAGCCCGTTTTCCGGTTGACATCGCATCCGGCGGGGCATATCTTTCCCACAGCGAGGACGGGGAACGAGAAGATCTTGACCAACGATAGGCGCCTGACCATCGCGTTCGCCTGGGGGACGGCCCTCCTCATTTCGGACCTGCCCGACGCCCTCTTCAAGGCCCTCGCCGGCCACGTCCCCGGGCGCCTGGCCTGGGCCAAAGTCGGCCTGCTGGCGGCCGGCTTGGTCGCCTGTTCGCTATGGAAGCGGCTCCGCGCCCTGCGGCCGTTCTTTTCCGTGTTCTTCATCTTTTTTCTGGCTTTGGTCCTGACGGGCCTCGCCGGCAGAACAGCCTGGTGGAGCGGCCGTTTCGGAGGGGCGGGCGTCTCATTCACGCTCGGCTACGCGGGGATCTATGTCCTGGATTGCGGGGTGGCCCTTGCCGTCATCGCGGTCCTGTGGGCCGTCAAGGGCCGGAGGAGTGCGTTCTTTCTCGTCAAGGGAGATCTCAAGGCCCCGATCGAGCCCGTTCGCTGGCTGGGCATCCGGCAGGGAGAGTCCTGGCGGATCTTCGGCTGGATCTTCGCCGTCATCGCCGCCCTGGCCGTCGCGGTCCCGACACTCCTCTCCGCGCACCTTGCTCCGGGCGCGTTCGGTCGCGCCGCCGGGCTCCTTCCGGCGGTCCTGGCGTTCGCGGCCATTAACGCTTTTAATGAGGAGATCTATTACCGGGCGTCCTTCCTATCCACCCTGGTGGACATCGTCGGCCGCGGGCACGCCCTCATGATCGCTTCCGTATTCTTCGGGATGGGCCATTATCTCTACGGCTCACCTCCCGGCGTCGTCGGCTTCCTGATGACGGCGTTCCTCGGCTGGCTCCTGGGCAAGAGCATGCTCGAGACCAAGGGACTCCTCTGGCCCTGGTTCATCCACTTCCTGGCCGACGTGGTCGTCTTCTTCACCTACGCGCTGACCTTTGTCCGGATATAGAATGGAAAGGCCCTCTGTCGATCGCTCCGTGGGTTGTCTCCTCGGTGGGGCCGCCGGCGATGCGCTGGGCGCGCCGGTCGAGTTCATGTCGATGGACGAGATCCGCCGCCGCTACGGAGAGGCGGGCATCACTGGCTATGTCGAGTTCTGGAGCGGCCAGGGGGCCTTCACCGACGACACCCAGATGACGCTGTTCACGGCCGAAGGGCTTGTTTTGGCGGGGGAAAAGGGGCGGGGAAGCGGCCCCCGGGCCCTCTCTGCCGTCATCGAGAGCGTCCACCGCGCCTACCTCCGCTGGCTTCTGACCCAGGGGGAGGACGCGAACTGGGGACGGGCGCGGGCAACCCCGGAGGCCCTCAAGGCGGAGGGCCGGCTTATTCGCGAGAAGGGACTGTGGGCTCGCCGCTCTCCGGGCATGACCTGCCTTGCCGCCCTGCAGAGCGGCCGCCGCGGCTCGACCTCTGACCCCATCAACGTCAGCAAAGGATGCGGCGGCGTCATGCGTGTCGCCCCGGTCGGCCTCCGGTACGCCGATCAGGAGGCGGCCTTCCGGACGGGATGCGAGGTCGCGGCCATCACCCACGGGCACCCCAGCGGCTATCTTCCTGCGGGCTTCCTGGCCGCGCTCGTCTCGAGCCTGTCACGAGGGGAGGAGATCCTGCCCGCCCTCGAGTTGGCGGCGGCTCTCCTCAGGGGGTGGAAAGGTCATGCTGAGACCCTGACCGAGGTCGAACGGGCCGCGGCGGCGGCCGCCGGAAGCCCCCTGGGCGAGGCTCCGAAACTCGCCTTTCCCGAAGCGATCGATGCGCTTGCCGGGAAGGAGGACGCCTCCGGCCCAGGCGGCGGATGGACGGGCGAGAAAGCCCTGGCCATTTCGCTGTTTTGCGCTCTGCGCTTTCCCGACGACCTCCGGGCGGGCGTCCTCGCCGCGGTGAATCATGGAGGCGACAGCGATACGACCGGGGCCATCACGGGGAACATACTCGGAGCCAGGCTCGGAAAAGGGGCCATCCCGCGCGAATGGGTCTCCGGCTTGGATATGGCCGATCTGGTGGAGGGATCGAGACCTGACCCCCCTAAGTTGAAAAGTTGAGACCTGACCCCTATAATAGGCATACCATGGATATCAAGTTCACGAAGGACCAGTACGAAAAATTGCTCCACCTGGCCTATCTGGGCGACTGGATGGTCAACGCCTACCGGACCAACGATTTCATCGAGGAATATAACCGCGAGGCCGAGCACGTCTATTCCCAGGCGCCCGCCTTCGGGTTCAAGGACCTGATAGATTTCGACGAGGCGGAGGGGCGGACCTATCCATCGGCGAAGCTCGAGGAAGCCCTCGAGGACATCGTCGAGGACTACGAAGATTGGGCTTTCTGGGACCTCCTCATCCTGAAGCTGGCCGAGCGCGACCTCGTCAGGGAGTATGGCCAGGCTACGGTCGATCAGATGACCGACGCGGAGCTCGAGGAGAAGCGCGCCCCGTACGTCAAGAAATACGAGAAAGAGATCGAAGCCAACGGGATCGAGAACCTGGAGATCTACAAGATCTCCTGAAGCCCCCGCTCCCGGCCGGCTCCGATATCGTCGCCCTCCCCGGCTCCCTCGGGGAATATCATCCTGAATATCACCGCAAAAGGCTATGCGTTTTCCGGGGGGAACATAATATAATGGCCCTGATTACAATGCCTAGTCTTAAGTGGACCCTTTGGGCGCTTTCCGTCGCGGCCTCCGCGCTGGCGGCGTTCCCTGCCCGCGGCGGGGAGGGGCCCCCCCCGGTCGTCGCCTGGACGGCCTATCGGGCCCCTGTCCGGTTCGAGGCGATATCGATCGAACAGGGGCTTTCCCAGAGCTCCGTGGTCGCCATCCTGCAGGACCGGAAAGGCTTCCTCTGGTTCGGGACCGACAATGGCCTGAATCGATACGACGGTTATGACTTCCGGATCTTCCGCAACGACCCTTCCGACCCGGACTCGATCGGCGACAGCAAGATCGTCACGCTCCTCGAGGACAGCCGGGGGCGCCTCTGGGTCGGGACGAGTTACGGGGGGCTCAATCTTTTCGACCGCGACCGGGAGACGTTCATCCGGGCCCGCCCGGACCCGGGCGATCCCCGGAGTCTCAGCTCCAACGGGGTCAGCTCGCTCCTCGAGGACCGCAACGGCGTCCTCTGGGTCGGGACCGCCGGCAACGGCCTCGACCGGATGGCCCGCGCGGCGGACGGCGCCGTCCCCTTCGCGTTCGACCGTTTCGCCCCCGATCCCGACGACCCGGCGAGCCTCGGCGGCCTTTACGTCAACGCCCTCTTTGAGGACCGTTTCGGCGACGTCTGGATCGGCCTCGACGACGGCGGCTTGAACAGGCTCGTCAGGAACGGGGCCCCCGGCGGGCCTGTGAGATTCGTGCGCTATCCGGGCGCGCCCGGACGTCCCGCTCCGGGTCAGGTAACCTCGATCTGCGAGGACGACATCGGCGAGCTCTGGGTGGGCGCCGCCGACGGCCTCTATCTTTTCGACCGGGTCTCGGGGTCCTTCCGGCGCTTCGGCCCCGACGCCCGCGACCCGAAGCGCCCGAGCCATGACTATATCCGATGCCTGCGGCGCGACCTTGCGGGGACCCTGTGGATCGGGACCGACGGCGGGGGCCTCAACCAGATCGTTCCGGGCCGGCGGCCCGGCGCCGATCCGGTCTTCCTCAAGTTCCGCCACGAGGAGGCGGATCCCTTCAGCCTGCCGGGCGACGCCGTGGAATCCGTCTGCGAGGACCGCTCCGGCGTGCTCTGGGTCGGCCTGTATTATGGGGGGCTCGGCAAGCTCATCCTGAACGCCGAAGGGGGCGAAGACAGGGAAAAGCGGCCGTTCATCCACTACTATTCCCGGCCCTCGGACCCCAACGGGCTGAGCAGCGGCCCGGTCAACGCGATACTTGAAGATCGCCGGGGAGCGCTTTGGGTCGGGACCGACGGCGGGGGCCTGAACATGGCCGACCCCCCGGCCTCCAAGGCGGATGCGGTCGCATTCGTCCATTTCCGGCATGACCCGAAAGATCCGGGATCCCTCGACGACGACGTCGTCACGGCGCTCTACGAGGACCCCCGCGGGAATCTCTGGGTCGGGACCTATACGGGGGGCTTGAACCGGCTCGGGCCGGCATCGAACGGAAAGAGGCCGCGGGCGTTCGCCCGCTTCGCGCACGAGCCGCGAAATCCTTCCAGCCTGTCCAACAATTTCGTGATGAGCATCCTGGAAGACACTTCGGGGACGCTCTGGGTGGGGACGATCGACGGCGGCTTGAACAGGTTCGATACGGGATCGGGGACGTTCCGGCGCTTCCTGGGGGACACGGACAGCGCGGAGGGATTGAGCGACAACAGCATCTTCGCCATCCTCGAAGACCCCTCGGGGGACCTCTGGATAGGCACCGCGGATGGGCTGAACCGCATGGACCCGCGGACAGGGAAGGTCACCCGCTTCCTCGCCGACCTGAACGACCCGGGTTCGCTCGGCGGCAACAATATCCGGGCCCTTTTCTTCGACCGGAAAGGGAAGCTCTGGATCGGGACGGACGGCGGAGGATTGAACCGGCTGATCTCTGGCGACGGGACAAAGGCGCCCGCGCGGTTCGTCCGCTACGGGGTCAAGAACGGCCTGCCGAGCAACGTCGTTTTCCGCGTTCAGGAGGACGGGGAGGGCCGCCTCTGGCTCAGCACCGACGCCGGGCTTTCCTGCTTCGACCCCGAACGCGATACGTTCCGGAACTACGGCCGGGAGGACGGGCTCCAGAGCAACGAGTTCCACCGCGGAGCTTCGTTCATGAACCGCGCGGGGGAGATGTTCTTCGGGGGGTATCAGGGCTTCAATGTCTTCAGGCCCGAGAAGGTCCGGCCCAATCGGGTCCCCCCCCAGGTCGTCATCAGGGATTTCCAGCTGTTCAACAGGTCCGTCGCGATCGGGAAGGCGCGGCGCGGGGAGTTCGCCCTCGAGCGCTCCATCCTCGAGACGTCCGTCGTCGAGCTCGATCACCGGGCCAACAGCCTGTCCTTCGAATATGCGGCCCTGCATTTCGTTTCCCCCGCCCGGAACGAATACGCCTACAGGCTCGATGGCCTGGAGAAGGACTGGAACAGGGTCGGCAACAGGCGGTTCGCGACCTATTCAGCCCTTCGTCCCGGCACGTACACGTTCCGGGTCAAGGCCGGGAACGGCGACGGGGTCTGGAACGAGGAGGGCGTCGCCCTCCGCATCGTTATCCGCCGCCCGTTCTGGCTGCGCTGGTGGTTCCACGCGCTGTCGACGGTCGTCGGGCTGGGCATCCTCGCTGCGCTCATCCGCCATCGGACGCGCGCCGCCACCGACAGGGCTCGGAAGCTCGAACGGACGGTCGAGGAGCGGACTTCGGAGCTCAGGACCTCCAACGCCCGCATGGAGGCGTCCGTCAAGGAAAAGGACATCCTGATCAAGGAGATCCACCATCGGGTCAAGAACAACATGCAGGTCGTCTCCTCGCTCCTCAACCTCCAATCAGCCTCGATCACGGACCGGTCCGTATTGGACATCATCAAGAAGAGCCGGGACCGGGTCCACTCGATGGCCCTCATCCACGAGAAGCTCTACCAGTCCCGGGACCTGGCCCGGATCGATTTCGAACAATATCTCCGGAAGCTCATCGTCCACCTGTTCAATTCCTACCGGGTCGATCCGGGGACGGTGGACCTGAAGCTCGACGTCAAGGACGTCTTCCTGGATATCAATACGGGGATCCCGTGCGCGCTTATCGCGAACGAGCTCGTGTCGAACGCCCTCAAGTACGCTTTCCCGTCCGGAATGGGCGTCCGCGGAGAGATCGCCATCGCCTTCCGCCGGGCCGGCGACGGGCCGTACGAGCTGACCATCCGCGATAACGGGGTGGGCCTGCCGGCCTCCTTCGGCCTGGAGACGAGCGAATCCCTCGGCCTGCAGATCGTCCGGGACCTCGTCGCCCAGATCGACGGCAGCATCCGCGTCGAGAACCGGGGAGGGACTGTCTATTCGATCACGTTCCCGGCGCCCGAAGCGCGGGAGAGCGGAGGAGGGGAACGGTGACGGGAGCGACGGAGACGAAGGTCCTGATCGTCGAGGACGAGCGCATCGTGGCGCGCGACTTCCAGGGCATGCTGAAGGGGCTCGGGTACGGGAATACCGACTTGGCCAGCTCCGGCGAAGAGGCCCTGCGGAAGGTCGACGAGGCCCCCCCGGACCTCATCTTCATGGACATCAAGCTCAAGCGGGATATGGACGGGATCGAAGCCGCGTTCCGCATCCGGGCCCGCCACGACATGCCCGTCGTGTTCATGTCGGCCATGACCGACCCGGAGACCCGAAGCCGGGCGGCCTCGATCCCCCGGGTCTTTTACATCAGCAAGCCCCTCCGCGAGAACGAGATCGCGGCGGTCCTGAAGTCGGCCGGCCTCTGAGGGCCTCCTAGAACAGGGCGTCGATATCGCGCTTCCCGCGCTCGAGGTAGGGAACTCCCTTTTCCATCCACTCCGGCTTCGGCGCGCCCTTGAGGAAGTGGTCGAAGAATTCGTCGAGATGCACCGTCCAGTACTTCTGGTTCTCCCGCTCGCGCAGGCCGTGCTTCTCCCCGACGAAGTTGAACATGTAGGCCTCTTTCCCGAGCCGCCGCAGGGCCGTGAAGAACTCGATGCCCTGATACCACGGCACCGCGTCGTCCTCGTCGTCATGAAGGGTCAGGTAGGGCGTGCGGACCTTCTCCACCCAGAAGAGGGGCGAGTTCTCGATGAACTGGAGGGGCCGGGTCCAGGGCGCGCCGCCGATGCGGCTCTGGGCCTTCTCGTATTGCCAGGCCCGGGACATGCCCGTGCCCCAGCGGATCCCGCCGTAGGCGCTGGTCATGTTGACGACCGAGGCGCCCGCCTCGACGGCGGCGAAGATATCGGTACGGGTGATGAGATAGGAGATCTCATATCCGCCCCAGCTGTGGCCCTGGATGCCGATGCGCTTCGGATCGATGGAACCGCGGCGGAGCACCTCCTGAACGGCCGGGACGACGCACTTCAAGGCGCCCTCGCCCGGATAACCGGTCTCGTAGACGATATCGGGTTTGAGGACGACATAGCCGTTCGAAACGTAGCGGGAGACGCAGATGTTGGTCCCCGGGGAAGGCGGCGCGTAGCGGTGCACGCCTTCGATCATGGTCTCGTAGATGTAGACCATCAGGGGATACGTCTTCGCCGGGTCGAAATCCTCGGGCTTGATGAGCACCGCCCGGAGCGTCCGGCCGTCCGCGTTGACGTAATCGATGAGCTCGGACCGGCCCCAATTGTACAGGGCCTGCTGGGGATTGGCGTCGCTTACCCGCTTCATGTCCGCGAGGCCCGGCCCGCTCACCCAAAGGTCGGGGAATTCGTCGAAGCGCTGGAGGGTGAAGGCGAAGGTCTCGGCGTCCCTGGCCTTGAGCGGGTCGCCGAACATCTTGTCCATCATGACGAGCCTCTCCGGGCCCCCCGGGGCGGAGGCGCCCGGCTTCGGGTCGGCCGGTAGGGCGATCCGATAGACGCCCGTGGCCCTGGAGACTTCGTCGGTCGCCGTCAGGAGCAGGGGCCTGCCGAGCGGGACGGCCTTTTCCTCGGGATCGAGCTTCTCATACCGGAATGTGATCTTGTTGCGTCGGCCCTCTCCCATCGTTACCATGCGGGCGCCCGTTCCGTCGGGGCGGACCTCCCAGATGTCGTAGCGGTCGTAGATGAGGATGGACCGGTCGCCTTCGGTCCAGCCGGCGACGCCGTAGGGGCGAGGATCGCCCGGCTCGTCCCAGACTTCGTCGGTCAGGGGGACGCCGAACGGCGAGGTCAGGTCGACCCTCCGCCCGTCGGCGACGCGATAGGAATAGTACTGCTTGTCGGCTTCGTTGAAGTACTGGAGATATCGGGCCCCGGGAGAGAACGATGGCTCGTACGGCGACTTCTCGAGGACCTTCCTCCGGGCCCCGTCCTTCAGGCTGACGAGGTAATGGTCGGCGTATTCGTTGTCCCAGGAGATCAGAGGCCGGTAGGGGACATTGGATGAACCGAGTGCGGAGCCGGCGTCGTCGCTGAGGACGATCTCGGGGAGGTCCGGCGCGCCGAGCGGGACGAACCTCGCGGCGTCCTTCTTCCCTTTGGCGGGAAGATGGAGGACGGCCGCGTAGGCCCGTTTCTTGTCACTATCGGCCCGGGCCTTCTGCATCGGCTGGAGGTAGGGGTCCTTCCAGTGCCAGATATCGACCTTGACCGGTTCGGGGGCGTCATCGGGCTCGAAGGCCGGGGCGGGGGCGAGGCCGAGGAATAGACGCGCGCCGTCCTTGGAAAATGAAAGGACGCCGTGTTCGCTGACGGCCATGCCGGCGGGCATGTTCTTGAAGCCCGCGGGAACGACTTCGACGGCGGCCGCGGCGGCCTCCTCCCAGAGATAGAGCCTGAAGACGGGGGCGTCGGCTTTGATGTCGTCCCGGTCCGAGACGAAAGCGAGCTTGGCGCCCTTCTCTTCGAAAGCAAATCCCTTGTAGTTGCCGTTGCCCTTGAGAAGCGTCCGGGTCGTCCCGTCGGCCGGGCGGAGGGCGAACGCGCCGTCGTTCCCGGGGACCTTCGAAGAGACGCCGTAGGCCAGCCAGGTCCCGGGCTTATTCCAGGCGTAATCGGCGACTTCGGGAAGGATGATCTCCTTCCCCGTCGCGAGCTCCCTGACGACAAGATCGGTCCCCGGCTCTTTCTTCTTTTCCTTCTTCTTTCCCTCTTCTTTCTTCTCTTCTTCGGCCTTTTCCTCGGGCTTCGCGGCGTTCTTCTTCTCGTCCGGCTTCTTTTCGGCGGGCTCCGCGAGCCAGGCGACGAACGCCCCTCCGTCCTCGGCGACCTTGAAGCTCTTGACCCTGTCGAAGGTCTTCACGGCGCCGGTGGCCAGGTCCATGATCCCGAGGCCGGACTTGGGCATTTCCTCGGGCTTCTTCTTGGCCTTTTTCGCCTTATCGACGTCCGCCTTGAGGGGCGCGACCGTGAAGGCCACGGACTTCCCGTCGGCCGTGATCACGGGGTCTTTGCCCCGGGGAGCGCGGTGTTCGACGCCCGAGCGCAGGTTCCGGACGACGAGCTCACCGTCACCGTCCTGCGGATCCAGGACATAGACGAGCCACGCGCCGTTCCGCGAAAGGGCGGTCCCGCGGATGGAGCGCCAGGAATCGTACGCGTCGTAAGCCAGGGGCTTCTTTCCCGGGACCGCCTGTCCGGCGGGAAGGGGCAGGGCCGGAATGCCGGCCACGAGCACGATAAGGAATAGGGCCATCCGACGAGCGCGATCGTTCATAATGCCTCCTGGGGTCCGGTTCCTAACCTTTTAACATTTCCGGACGGGAGAAGGCAAGCCGGGAAGGGGTACGGACTTCCGGCGGCCTTGGCGGAAAGAAGTTGAAAAGTTGAAACCTGACCCTCAGGGTCTTACGGCCGTAACGGTGATGCTCAGGACCTGGAACCCGCTCCGGCGGATGAGCGCGATCTCCTCATCGTCGAGATAACCCCTGAGGATGTTGTCGGGGAGGAAGATCTGCCGGGATTCCCGGACATCGAGATCGGCGAAACCGGTCTCCCGGATGATGCCGAGATATTCGTCCTCCTGAAGGGCGCCCGAAACGCATCCGGCGTACATCTCGGCGACGCCCCTCAGCTTCTCCGGGAGCTCGCCCCTGAGGACGATGTCGGAGATACAGAAGTGCCCGCCCGGCCGGAGGACGCGCCGGATCTCGGCGAAGGCCTTCCTCTTGTCCGGGACGAGGTTCAGGACGCAGTTCGAGACGACGACGTCGGCCGAGGCGTCATCCAGGGGCAAGGTCTCGATGTCGCCGGCCCGGAACTCGACGTTGGCGTAGCCGAGCTTCTCGTTGTTGCGGCGCGCCTTGTCGATCATCTCCGGGGTCATGTCGATCCCGATGACCCGGCCGGCGTCGCCGACGATGCGGCGGGCCACGAAGACGTCGTTCCCGGCCCCGGAGCCCAGGTCGACGACGGTGTCGCCGGGGCGGATCCCGGCATGTTTGACGGGCAGGCCGCAGCCCAGCTTGAGGTCGGCGTCGGGGACATAGCCTTCGGTCCCGCGATAGTTGAGGTCGACCGTCCAGGCTTCCCCGTCCCCGCAACAGGAGCTGCCGCAGCCGCATGCCGGGGCTTCGTCGGCCCGGCGGGCGATCTCCCCGTACTTTTCCCGCACCACCTTCCGGATCTCTTTTTCGTTCTTCACTTTGAGTCTCCTTTCTTTTTACCGCACGCGCAGAGGGACGTGAACAGCCCGCAAAACTCGTCCAGGGCCTTCCCCAAGGCCCTCCGGTCAAGGCAGTAACAGGTCTTTGGCCCCTCGACCTCCCCCTTGATCAGTCCGGCGCCCTTCAACGCCTTGAGGTGCTGGGACACCGTCGATTGGGAGAGGGGGAGGCGGTCGACGATCTCGCCGCAGATGCAGACATCGCGCTCGGCCAGTATCCGGAGGATCCTGATCCGGACGGGATGGGCCAGGGCCCGGGCCGTCTTTGCCAGCCGGGCCAGGTCGCTCCCGAAAAGTCCGCTCTTGGCTTGAGCCATCGTGTCCTCTCTAAAACGTATATCGTATATATACGATAAAGAGCTGGGATTGTCAAGCCCTTTTTTATATATTCCCAGGGTCCCGGGCCGGCTCCGTCACCGCGCTCCCGCCATGAGCCCCGGAGTCCGGGGACTGACGGACCCCTATTTGATCTCGATCGGGACGGGGAGGACCTTCCGCGGAAGCATCTCATCCCGCATGGCGGCGTGATAGACGAAGCTCGCCATCACGACGGCGGATTGGATGAGGTCCTCGGGAACGCAGTGATCATAGACGTCCTGGCTCGTATGGTGGAGGTTCGGGAAGTAATCGAGCGGGTCCTGAATGAACTGGAAGCCCGGGATGCCGATGGCGTCGAAGGGGAGATGGTCCGTCCCGTCGGTGTTCTGGAGGGCGATGGTCGTCACGCCGAGGTCCTTGAGCGGCTCCATCCAGGCCTCGAAAATGGGGCGAACCTGGAAGTTCTCCTGGATATAGACGCCCCGGATGCGGCCCGAGCCGTTATCGTAGTTGAAATACCCCGAGATCTTCGCGTACTCGGGCTTGGCCAGGACCTTCGTGGCTTCGCCGAGCGGATTCCGCCAGCCCTTCTCGGTCTCGTCGAAATCGGGCTTGGCGAGGGCGCCCTTGTCGGAGTCGCCGAAATGGCGCACGACGTAGCCCCGCGAGCCGTAGAACCCCTCCTCCTCGCCGGTCCAAAGGGCGGCGCGGATGGTCCGTTTGGGCCTGACCCCGAGGGTCTTGAGGATGCGCATGGCCTCCATGACGACCGCACAGCCTGAGGCGTCGTCCACGGCGCCCGTGCCTCCCGCCCAGGAATCGAGGTGGCCGCCGAGCATCACCAGCTCGCCGCGCTTGTCGGTCCCCGGGATCTCGGCGACGACGTTGTAGCCCTGGAGGTCGTTCTCGTAGGTCGCGTTGCGGACCTCGATCTCCAGCGTCACCGGGATGCCCAGGTCCATGATACGGCAGATGCGGTTGTACTGTTCGACCGCCATGATGATGCGGGGGCTTTGGCTTCGCGTCGTGATGTTCTTGCCGTTGCCGTCATAGGCGTCGGCCTTGATGGTGCCGTAATCGGCGCGGCTTTCGCTCGAAGGCTCGACGACCACGCCGACCTCCTCCGCCTGGAAGAACGCCTGGGTCTCCTCCCACGTCGGGCCGGAGCCCTTGGGCTCGCCGAATTCCTTCGGTTTCACGGGGATGGGCGTCGCTTCGAGCTCCTTGAGATCGGCGTCGGTATAGCGGGTGGCGGCGGGCTTGAAGGACGGATGGGTCGGCCGGGCCGGCTTCGTGAACACGATGGCCCCTTTGAGCTTACCGCGGTGCTTCTCCAGGTCGGCCCGTGTCTCGAGGATGACCGTGACCGGGCTCCCGACGACCTTGCCGCGGGTGCTCCCCGTCCACGGCTTCGGGATGGCCAGGATGGGCATGTAGGAAGGCGCGGTCATATGGGCGGAGATGTATTCGCTGGACCAGCCGGGGCCGAATTCTCCGGCAGGCTCTTTCGCGGCGTTGACGCAGCCGAGCTCGGTGAGCGTCTTGACGGCCCAGGCGCAGGCTTTGTCGTAGGCCGGAGAGCCGGGGATCCTGGGGCCCAGGACGTCGGTCATATAGCTGAGATAGCTCATGACCCGGGAATGGTTCGTCGCCTCCAGCCAGATGCGGTTGACCATGTCCCGGTCGACGGCTTCCCGCAAGGGGAGGCTGGGGGCGGCGAAAACGGCGAGGAAGAGGGCCGCGGCGACGGCCCGGCGCGCGAATGGCTTGTTCATCGGTTCTCCTATCCGTTCTTTCTACCACTGAAGCGGGGGGCGGCACAAGGGGCTTGAAATTAGATATTCTATCTATATAATAGGAATTAAAGGAAGGGAGATGAGCGTCTCGAAGACAGCCGGGGTTCTTATCTTGTTCGCGGCCTTGGGAGGGGTCAGGTCTCAACTTTTCGACTTTTCCTCCCAGGCCTCCGAGAACCTCCGCATCGAGACGGCAAAAGCTGGAAAGCTGAGGCCTGCCCCTCCCGGGCCTCTCAGCGCCTACCACGCCGAACGCCCCGGGATCGACGATTGCGAGGCCTGTCACGTTTCGCCCGGGGAGATCGCGCCGGCGAATTGCCTGGCCTGCCATGAAGAGATCGCGACGCGCATCGAGGAAGGCCGCGGCTTCCACAGGGACAAAGCGGAGGGCTGCGGGACCTGCCACGCCGAGCACCAGGGTCCGGACGCGAACCTCGTGCCCCTCGACCCCGGCGATTTCGACCACGCGGAGACCGGCTTCGTCCTCGAGGGCGGGCATGCCCGGGTCAAGGATTGCGGGCCATGCCATGATAGCGGCGCCGCTTTCCGGAGGTCGATGGGCAGATCCTATCTCCTCACGGACGCCCATTGCTCCGCTTGCCACGTTTCGCCCCATCCCGGCCGCCAGGAAGAATGCCTGGCCTGTCATTCGATGGAAGGCTGGCGCTCGCCATGAAAAGGATGCGCGGACCCCTGATCGGAGCCGCGATCCTGGCGTGCTTCGTCCCCCGGGCCGGCGCCCAGTCCGCTTCGCCCGCGGCCCCGGCCTACACGTATCGGGCCACCGTCACTTTCGACTGGTTCGGCGTCGCCTTTGCCCAGGAGGGCGAGAGCCTGAACCAGGTGGGGACGAGGCTCAAGTTCGAGCTCGCCAAGTCTCCCTCCCGGAGCTGGACCCTGCTCCTCGACGTCCGCGGCCGGCGGAACCTCGCCGAGAGAAGCTCGAACCAGGTTCTGCTCTATAACGCGCGCGTGACCTACGATCCTCCCTCCGGACCGTTCTATTTTTCGGCCGGCCAGATGAACCTCTATGACACGGCCGGGATCGGCCAGCTCCTCGGCTCCATCGTCGGGTGGAAGCCGCGGCCCGACCTGCTCCTCGGCGGCTATGCCGGGCTCGAACAACAGGTCTATGCGCGGAGGCTGGACGCCAAATACCTGAAGTATGGCGCGTTCGCCCGGTTCACCGGGCCGAAGGCGCTCTCGTTCGCCCTGAGCTTCAACGAGCTCCGGTATTCGGGCCGCTCCGAGCGCCGGTACGTCTATGCCCAAGGCTTCGTCCCCGTCAAGCGGACCTTTTATCTCTTCGCGAACGCGGAGATCGAGCTGGGCGGGAAGGTCAAACCGGCCGACCGCCTGTCCCGGCTCTTCCTCAATGCGAGGGCCGAGATCGGCCGCCGGGCCGATATCACGGGCTTCTACAGCTCCGGCCGGGGACTCGATTTCCACGGATACATTCTCGAGCGCTCGCAGGACCCAGGCCTCCCGGACCGGGGGCTCGAGCGCTTCTTCTACAGCGAACAATACGGCGGCCGCCTCTCGTTCAAGCCGGTAAAGAGCATCCGCCTGCACGTCTCGCGTATGGAGAGCCGGCAGAAGGACCGTGACATCCGGAACCATACCTGGCGGTTCGGGGCCTCGGCGACGGACGTCCTGGGAAGCGGCGTTACGGCTTACGGGGATTACTCCGCGAACAGGGGAAGCCGCGCGGAATCCGATTCCTATTATCTCTCGCTCGACAGGGACTTCGGCAGGTTCTCCGGCACCCTCTCCTTCGCCAATACCTACAACGGCCTCCGTTTCTCTTCGACCGGGGGAGCGCCGGAGATCATCCATCTCAACGGATACAAAACCTTCGGGGCGAGCGTTTTCGTCCCCGTCGGCCGGCGCGTCTCCGTCTCCGCGGAATACAGCTATTACATCCAACGCGATGCCGGAGAGCATCAATTCTTCCTGAGGCTGATCCTCCGGAAATGAGGCGAGATATGGACGGACCGAAACGCATCGGACCGGCGGCGGGCTGGGCCGTTTTCGCGGCGGCGCTCTTCCTGGCGGCGGCCTTGGGCCGGTGGGGGACGGGCCAGGAGAAGCCGGCCAAAGCCGCCGTGGACGCGCAAAAATGGACCGTCGAGAGGCACGGCGGGACGAACTTCCCCCTTGTCGGCCGGCATCGGACGGTCGCCTGCGCTGAATGCCACGTCAAGGGGGTATTCGAGGGAACCCCGACCTCATGCGAGGCCTGCCACTGGGACAGGCGCCAGGATGACCGTTACCGGCTGCGCTTGGGGGTCCAATGCGGGGATTGCCACACCCCTTCGTCCTGGAAGAACGTCCGGCCGGCCGCCTGGGACCATGAGATCATGACCGGGTTCCGGCGCGAAGGGATCCATAAGACCCTGGATTGCGCCGATTGCCACGGCGAGGGCCTCGGGAAGGCCAGCCCCGACTGCTTCTCCTGCCACGCCGAGGATTACAGGGGCGTCGAGGACCCCAACCACGTCGCCGGCGGCTTTCCCACTGACTGCGCGGTTTGTCACCCGGGACAGAACAGTTGGGAGGGCGCGGTCCTGCCCCACGTCGCCTTCCCGCTCCAGGGGCGCCATCGGACGCTCGAATGCGCGGCCTGCCATCCCGGCGGCCGCTACCAGGGGACGTCGACCGATTGCGTCGCCTGCCACCTCGAGGACTACAACGCGACCAATGATCCCAACCATAGGGCGGCGGGCTTTCCGACCGACTGCGCGACCTGCCACGGCACCGGGGCCGTCAGTTGGGAGGGGGCGGCTTTCGATCACGCCTCGTTCTTTGCCCTCAGGGGCACCCATGCGACCTTGGACTGCTCCGCCTGCCATGCCGGCGGATACGACCTGCCGACGGACTGCTACGGATGTCACGCGGCCGACTACAATGCGACCACCGATCCCAACCACCGGGAGGCGGGTTTTCCAACGGACTGCGTATCGTGCCACGGCACCGGGGCGGTCAGCTGGTCCGGCGCTTCATTCGACCATAACCAATTCTTCCGTCTGCAGGGGGCGCATACGACCCTGGACTGCAGTGCCTGCCACGCCTCCGGATATGATCTGCCGACGAACTGTTACGGGTGTCATGAAGCGGATTATAACGGGACGACGGACCCCAATCACCGGGCTTCAGGCTTCCCGACGACCTGCGACAACTGCCATTACCCGAGCCACGTCTCCTGGTCTCAGGCGGTTTTCCAGCATGATTTCCCGATCACGTCCGGAAGGCATTCCGGCTTTTCCTGCGGGGACTGTCATCTGACGTCCAATTTCAGGGAATTCTCCTGCACGGGCTGCCATACGAGATCCGAGACGGACGGGCGTCATAATGAGGTCGGCGGCTACGTCTACAACAGCGCCAACTGTTATGCCTGCCACCCCCGGGGCGTCGCCGACGACTGAGGAATTGGCTCGGGCCGGCCGATATTGGTAGAATACGCCCAGAGGTCACATCCATGCTGAACAATATCAAAGCCGATATCCTGATCATCGGCGCCGGGCCCGCGGGGCTCACGGCGGCGCTGTACGCGGCGCGGGCGGGAAAGAGGGCCGTCGTCCTCGAAGGCCGGGCGGCCTCCCGCATGGCGCTCGGCTACGAGATCGAGAACTATCCGGGCTTTCCCCCCGTCAATTCTGTCGAGCTCCTGGGAAAGTTCATTGAGCACGCCCGCCGCTTCGGGGCCGAGATCATCAAGGGGGACGCCATCGCCCTGGGACTGGACTCGGACCCGAAGTACGTCACGACCAAGGACTCCTTCATCGAAGCCTCGGCCGTCATCCTGGCCACCGGGAAGCCGTTCTCCCGGGATCGAATGATCCCCGGCGAAGACCGGTTGACCGGACTGGGCGTCAGCTATTGCGCCACCTGCGACGGGCCTCTTTACCGGGGCGCCGATGTCGTCGCCTACGGGCATTCGGCCGAAGCCGTCGAGGACGTCCGGGCCCTGGAACAGCTCGGCTGCCGGGTGCACTGGGTCCCCGGCGTCAAGGGCGCGGAGGTGGCCCGCGCCGCCGCCGAAGAGTTCGTCCGCAAGGGGATCCACGTCCATCCCGGCGTCGAGATCCTGGAGATCGCGGGCGAAAAGCGCGTCGAGAAGGCGGTCCTCGGCAACGGGGGCGAACGGCAGGAGCTCGCGGTGGCGGGCGTCTTCATCTTCCGGGAGATCCCGACGGCCCCGTTCTTCAGCCGGGCAGGCCTCGTCCTCGACCACAAGCAGTGCCTGGCCGTCGATCGGACCCAGAAGACGAACATGCCGGGAGTCTTCGCCGCCGGGGACGTGACCTGCGGCGGGCTCCAGATAGCCTCGGCGGTAGGGGAGGGATGTGTCGCTGCCCTCCAAGCCCTGGGTTATCTCAGAAACAAATAGGGGAAGGGCCCCGTCAGGCGGCGGACCGTCAAACAGCCGACGACCGCCGCGGCTTGTGCATATTGACGACGATCTTCCGGCTCTTGGAGATGGAAACGTATCCCCCGACCGGCACCGCCATCAGGTTGCGCTCGATGTTGTGGCCGAAATTGGAGACGGCCAGAATGGGCAAGGGCCGGCCGGATTTCCGCCTCTGACGGATGACGTCGTCGAGATAGGTTCGGAAGAACTTCAAGGCCTCTTTCTGCTCTTTCCGGGCGTTGTGGTTCCTCGCGTGACCGGTCAGGGAGCCGACCACGATCGCCCGGATATCCTTGAAGACCCGTTGGCGGCGGAGCGCGGCCAGGAGCCGGTGGAGGTCCTCGACGTCGATCTGGAGGTCCTCGACGAAAAGGATGTGCCGCTTCCAGTTGAATTTCGGTGGCTCCTTGCGGTTGAGGAAGTTGACGAACGTCGTGAGGTTCCCGCCGATGGGGATTCCCGAGAACTTCCTGACGGGGGGCGGCGTCAGCCAGGCGGCGCCCTGGTACTGGATCTCCTCGCCCTTGATCAGGGGGAGGACCTTCCGGAAATTCCCTTTGCCCATCCGGAGGGAGGGGAAATAGACGGCCGGCACCCGGGTGTGCAGATAGATCTCGTTGATGAGGAACGTGAAGTCCGAGAACCCGACGAAGACGGGCCTCCTTTTCCGGATGACCCTGTAATCCTTGGCGTCGATCTTCGGAGCGAGGTCCTCCGCTCCGGTCCCCCCGGCCACGGAGAGAATGAGGTCTTGTTCCCTGATGACCTTCTTGAAGTGTTCCGAGCGGGCCTCTGCCGACGCCGTGACATGGTCGATCCTCTCATCGGAGGAATAGACGAAGGGGCTCAGATAGACGGACTCGACCCCCATCTCCTTCTTGAGGAGCCGAATGGCCCTATCGAGGAACCTCTTCTGACTCCTGGGCAGGCAGGTGGAGGGGGCTATGAAGCAGACCTTGGGGACCGTGGAGCCGTTCATAATTTTGAGCTGTTCGCTTCCGGAAAGAACTAGACTAGCAGAAAACCGGCGGCCCATCAAGGCCCGGGCGAGCCTTCGGCCGCCCCGGGATGGTCATAAATGACATATAATGAATTATTTATATCTATCTTGGGCCTTTGTGAAGCGCCGGAAAGGTCGGGAAAAGTGTAAAGATACAGGACACTATTAGCGCTCGGTCCGGACCCTTATCGAGGGGCCGGACGCGAGTTGCCGGGATCTCCCGAAGTCCGCCGTCAGAACGACCGGAGCTTCTGGCCGGAAGCGCTCTGCTGGAGCCGCTTGAGGGCTTTGAGCTCGATCTGCCGGATACGTTCCCGGGTCAGGTTGAAATGCTGGCCAACCTCTTCGAGGGTGTATTCGCGGCCGTCGCCCAGGCCGTAGCGCATCCGGAGGACGGTCGTCTCCCTCTCGGGGAGGCCGCGCAGAGCGTCCTCGATCTGCTCCCGGAGGCTGATGTGGATGACGGTGTCGGGGGGGGAGAGGATGCTCTTGTCTTCGACTAGGTCCCCGAGAGACGTTTCTCCGTTCTCCCCGAGGGGGGTTTCCAGCGAGACAGGCTCCTGGGCGGTGGACAGCATATCGATGACTTTGGTCACCGGAAGGCCGACCTTCCGGGCGACCTCCTCGGGGGTCGCTTCCTTGCCCCTCTGCTGGATGATGCTCTGGGAGACCTTGTTGAGCTTGTGCATGGTCTCGGTCAGGTGGACGGGGATGCGGATGGTCCGGCCCTGGTCGGCGATGGCCCGGGTGATGGACTGGCGGATCCACCAGGTGGCGTAGGTCGAGAACTTGTGGCCGCGCCGGTAATCGAACTTGTCGGCGGCGCGCATCAGGCCGATATTGCCTTCCTGGATGAGGTCAAGGAGCTGGAGGCCCCGGTTCTGGTATTTCTTGGCGATGGAGACGACGAGCCGCAGGTTGGCCGAAACGAGCTCTTTCTTGGCCTTATCCCGGGTCTTGAAGCCCCGATCGATGGCCCTGAGGACGTTCCTGGCCTCTGCCCTCTGGCGGGTCTTGCCCTTCCGGGCGAGCCGGCCGAGCCGCTCCCTGATCTTTTCGATGGCCTTGTCCCGGGAGTCCGGCCGGATGTCCATGCCCTGGGCCAGCTTGAGCATCCGGACGACCAGGCGCGCCCGGGCGGTCCGGTTCGAAACGAGCGGACGGACCTTTGCCAAGCGGGTGTTCAGCGCCTTGATCCTTTTCATGGCGTCCAGGATGGACGCCTTCTTCTGTTCGATCGATTCCGGAGTGAGCTCTTCCTCTCCCAGGCTGAAGTGCCTGTTGACCAGCTCGGGGGACTTCCGGACCTGCATCTCGAGGGCGATGAGCTCGTCCAGGACGAAGGCCGTCCGGGCGAGGGCCTTGTTGATCGCCTTCTCGCCGAGCTCGATGCGCCGCGCTAGAGAGATCTCTTCCTCGCGGGACAGGAGCAGGTAACTGCCCATGTCCTTGAGGTAGATCCGCACCAGGTCGGCCGTTTGGTCGCTATCCCCGTGGGAGGCGGCCCCCGGGGCGTGGGGCTTGCCGTTTCGCGGCTTGAGGGACGGCCCGGAGGTCCCCGCGCGGTCGGCCGCCGAGGCCGCGGCCGCGAAGATCTCCCCGTCGTCGGTATAAGGGGACTCCGTCCTCCGCAGGGGGAGGAGTTGGAGGAGGGCTTCCTCTTCGTATTTGTATCCGTTCGCCATCTGAATCTCCCTTTTATCCTTATTAATTCTATCTAATCTCTATGATAACGTCGCTCATAAGCGTCCCGTTGCATCGAACTTCCGGGTTTTTGACCCTTTAGGCCTATGCCTGTCTTACCGGGCCTACCGAATCCTTGATCTCACCCCGTGTCGCGATGTCCGAAATTATAGAATATATCTTATATCTATCCAATGTAAGAAGTATCAATCTAAGCCCCTTTGCTGTAAAAAGCAAGTCTTTTTTTCAGTTTTTTTAAAATATTTCTCCCCCCTGGATCCCCCCTGGAGCAGGGGGGCCGCCGGGCGCTTCGAGGCCCGGGTGAGCGGATCCGATGAGTTCCCCGAGAAGCCGTTCGCCATGGGCACCGTCCTTTCGCCCGTCCGGGCCTTTATCGGCCGGGCAGACGCCTGAGATCCCCCCGGTCCTCAGAAGGCGCAGGCCTTCTTCTCGTTCTTCTCGTAGAAGCGCTGATGGTATTCTTCCGCCCGGTTGAATTCGGACTCCGGGACCAGCGCCGTGGCCAGGGGCTCGCCGAAGCGCCCTGAGGCCGCGATCTCCGCCATGACCCGTTGGGCCGCCTCCTTCTGGGACTCGTCCCGGTAGAAGATGGCGGAGCGGTATTGGGCGCCGACGTCCAGGCCCTGGCGGTCGACCTGCGTGGGATCGTGGATCGTGAAGAAGAACCGGACGAGGTCGTCATAGCTCACGATCTCCGGGTCGAACGTCACCCGGACAGCCTCGGCGTGGCCGGTCCGGTCGGTGCAGACCTGGGCGTAGGTCGGGTCCTTGGTCGTGCCGCCCGTATAGCCGCTCACGGCGTCCGTTACCCCCTTGACCTGCCGGAACTTGTATTCGACGCCCCAGAAACAACCCGCGGCGAACGTGGCCGTGCCCCGGGCCGGCGCGGCCTTCCGCGCAGGGCCCGCGGGGGCCGCCGGCCCTGAAGCCGGGCCTTCCCTGCGGCTCTTTCCGGCCCCGTCGCCCTCGGGGGCAAAATCCAGGGCCGCGGAGTTGATGCAAAAATGATCGAGGGAGGGCGCCGGGCCGTCGTCGAACAGGTGCCCCAAATGGGCCCCGCAGGACGCGCACCGGACCTCGGTCCTCCTCATGCCGAAGGACAGGTCCTCCCCGTACTCCAGAGCGTCGTCGCTCGCCGGGGCGGTGAAGCTCGGCCACCCCGTGCCGTGGTCGTATTTCGTTTCCCAGCGGAAGAGGGGGGCCCGGCAGGCCGCACAGACATACGTCCCCCGGGCAAAATAGTCGTTATATTTCCCGCTGAAGGGCGGTTCCGTCCCGCACTGCCTCATCACCCGGTATTGTTCCGGGGAGAGAGCTTCCTTCCATTCCTCATCCGATTTCGTGACCGTTCTTTCCATGGGAATCCTCCCCCGGGCCCCAAGCCCCCCCGGGCCGGGCCCGAGAATGGCCCCGAGCCCCTTCCACCCGGCGTAGGAGACGAGGATCGCAAACGCCAGGATCGCCGCCTTGACCCTCTGGGGCATGGTGCCCTCCTTCCATCCGTTAATTCCTATAGGAATAATATACATTCAAGCCGGCGAAAAGGCAAGCTCTTTTTATATTGACAACGGGGAAAAAGCTCCTCTATAATCGAAGCGCTGGCTGGAGAGGGATCCTCCTTAGCCCCGCTTCCTTTTCCTTTGAAAACCTTGGCGCCTCGCCAGCCAGTCTTCCTCCCCCCCGAAAACCCCGCTCGAGCGCCGCGCGCGGTCAGAACGTCCGGAAGATATTGAACCCGAATCTGAAATCGCCCTCACCCAGGTGCAGGTCCCCTCCCGTGACGAATTGGCTCGAGGTGAGCCCGATCGAATTCGTGACGAAGGCCTGGAAGACGTGGAGCCCGATCTTCTTCTCGAGTCCGAAACCCCAGCCGTTGGCGATCTCCTTGTAGCCGGCACGAACCGGGGTCCATTCGGCGATGATCGAGAGGCCCTCGAGGAGCATGAACCGCCCTCCCAGGCCGACGGCGAAGGTCCCCTCCGGGTCCTCCTCCCAATGGTCGGTGTTCGAAGCGTAGGCGGGAACGACGAGCACCGACAGCCTCCTGTTGAAGCGGCGGGAGAGGATGACCTGGGCGGCGATCTTGAAGTGGCGGGAATCAAAGGCGCTCCGGTCGTTTCGTTTTTGGGCCGCCACGCCGACCCCTCCGTTGACCGCCAGGGAGAAGGGGAGGCCCCCGGTCCCGTCCTGTTCCATCGCGACCCATGTCGCCGAGAGCTCCAGCTCCTGGGCGAGGTTAGTGCGGCCGAGCGTGATCCCCAGGCGATCGGTGATCCCGTAACCGAAGCTCAGGAGGACCGTGGCCGAGCCGTCAAACCCCCAGAACGTATCGTAGCCGGAACGCACCGATGGGACGAAGCGGTGGGATATGCGCAAAAGGAAATCGCCCTTTTCCATCGTCTGCCCCGTGGGCAGGCTCACGAGCCGTGTTCCCCAGAAGGTCGGACCCTCGGCCCGCGCCTGCGGCCTCCCGGCAGGAGCCGCCTGGCCCCCGGCGGAGGCCGGGACGGGTTCGGAGTTCACCCGGGGACCCCGGATACGGCCGCCGGCTTCCGACGAATATCCGGTTTCGGGGAGCCCCAGGATCCAGTTCTCGAGCAGGGCAAGCTCTTCCGAGGTGAGAGCCGGCTTGACAGGGGGGGGCATTCTCTTGCCGGAGATGCCCTCGGCGCCCCGGATCTTCTTCAGGAGATAGCTCGATCCCGGGGACTCGGAATCGATGAGCTTGAGCCCGGGCTGCTCAGCGCTCGGCATGTTCACGATCGAGGCCGGCAGGCTCGCGGATTCCAGGTTGAGCTTCTGGGGCGGATACTTCCCCTTGTGACAGACCGCACAGTTCTTCAGGATCACGGCCTTGACCTCGTCCGGCATGGCGATCGTCGATTGCCCGCCCGCGGCGGAGACCGTCATCCCGGCGACGAGCGCCGCGACCCCGATGCCCGAAAGCGATTTCCTCACTATCCTCATGGCTCCCTCCTGTCGGGGAGAGTTCGCTGTCCCCCCGGTCGACAGAAATTATATCGGAACAATAGGCTCGAGGCAAACAGGGCCGGGGGGCGGAACGGGAGCGGGGCAACGCCGGGCCGCGTTCCGATCCCTTCGTCCGGTCTAGGGCTTGAGCTCCGAGCCGAAGAGGCTGTGCGGGATCAGGTTGATGAAGAGGGTGACGCCGGCGGCGGCGAGGGCCCAGGCGCGGGCGGGACGGCCCTTGCGGCCCGCCACGAGGGCGGCGATCCAGAGGGCCATCGCGAAGAGCGTTTTGTTGTCCGTGAGGTCCGTCCCGAAAGGGAACCCCGACCAGAAGACGCCGAAGGCGTATTTCTGGACGACGGGCCCGAGGATGAGTCCGCCGGCGAAGAAGAGCACGGCGGCGGACAGGACGAAGGCCCTGGGGTTCTTCTTCCGGTCCAGGGCGGTGATCCCGGCCATCGCGGCGAACAGCATCGACGCGAACATGACGAGGATATGGATGAGGAGGACGGCGATCGGGACGGGGCCTTTGAACCGGATGACGACGGGAGCTTCTCCGGCGATCGGGGTCTCCAGCCCGCCGGATTCGAGGATGATCCGATAGGCGAGCTTGCCCGCGGCCGGCTGGCGGGGCAGGAAGGCGACGAGGCGATCGCCGCGCCGCTCGAGGCCCGTCCGGATCCACGCGTCATCTGTCTTGAATCGACGGTACAGGAGGGCCCCCGTGACTGCCGGGTCGGCGACGCCGACCGAGACCTCGCAATCCCTGTCGTTGTCGGCGCTCCGGGGGAGGCGGTACCCGATCTCCGACCGGCCCAGGGAGACCTTCCCCCGCATGGGGTAGGAGGGGCCGGTCCTTCGCTGGTAGACGGCCGTGGCCAGAGTGAGGACGACGGCCAAGGTCCAGGAAAGCCCCTTTTTCATGGGCCCGCTCAGTCCTTGAATTCGATCGACCCCAGGACCGCGGAACCCTTGACGCGGAGAGTGACCTTCCTGTCCGGAGGCGCGGCCGGCCTCCTCTTGTCTTCGATGTCTCCCAGAACGGGCGACCCTTCGATCACGACCTGCCATTCGCGGGGGACCCTGACCACGATGGAGCCGAGGACGACGCTCAGGTAAAGGACCGCCTGGTCCCCGGCGAGCCCGGCGCCCGTCAGATCGAGGTCGAGCGAGCCCAGGACGACCTCGGCCTTGCCGCCCTTGAAGGCAGGAGACTCGATCCGGCGCTTCAGTCCGGAAAAAACGGCAGAGACCCCGATCTCGTCGGCCGCGAGGGCCGCATCAAGGCTTTTTTTTTCCTCCGGTCCGCCGTCCCTGTTGAAGACCGGCCGGAGAAGGATCCACAACCCCGCGGCGATGACGAACACGGGCCAGTAATGCCAGAGGGAACGGTGAAGGATCTCGAGGCGCATGAGCAGGAAGAAGGCCCCGAAGAGGATGAAGAACAGCCCCGGGCCGGCGCTCCGAAACCCGCTGCCGGCGAGGATGGACAGGCCCAGGACGATGAAGATGACGGGCCAGTAGGTTGAGACGATCTCGCCGAAATCGATCTCGCCGAGCTGGTCGAAAAGGAACAGGACGCCGAGGATGATCAGGATCAACCCCCAGAAGATCCGTCCCTGATCGGTTCTTTTCGCGGACATGATTCCCTCCTTCGAGGTCCGTGGTCCCGGACCCCCGCTAAGATAACACAATCCGGGGAGGGGCCTCAAGCCCGCCTCGAGCCTCAGGACGGGCGTTGGGGCTTGGGCTCCTGGAAGACGATCCGGAATTCCGTGCCCGCCTTCCGATCTACCTCGAGACGTCCTCCGAGCTGGTCGACGAGCATGTTGACGATCTGAAGGCCGAGGGATTCCGCTTTCCGGACATCGAGGCCCGCCGGGAGGCCGACGCCGTCGTCGGCGACCCCGAGGATCAACCGGTCACCGGGCGCTGGTTCCAGACTGATCCTGATATTCCCGTTCCGCCCTTCGGGAAACGCGTACTTCAGGGCGTTGGAGACGAGCTCGCTGACGATCAGGCCGAGGGGGATGGCCGCATTGATGTCCAGAGAGGTTTCTCCCATCTTCAGCTCATGGTGGATCCGGTCGGGGTCGATCTTGTAGGCGTGGAAGAGATGGACGATCAGGCTCTGGAGGTAGGAAGCGAAGTCGACCCGAGCCAGGTCCCTGGACTGGTAGAGCTTTTCGTGGACCAGGGCCATGGAGCGGATTCGGGTCTGCGTGTCCCGGAACATCTCGAGGATCTTCGGGTCCTTGGTCTCCTGGGATTGGAGGTTGAGCATGCTCGAGATGACCTGCATGTTGTTCTTGACCCGGTGGTGGATCTCCTTCAGCAGGACACCCTTCTCCTCGTCGGCGGCGCGGATCGCCGCCTCGCTCTTCTTCTGCTCGGTGATGTCCCTGGAGACGCCGGCGATAAGGTTCACCCGGCCGTCGGGCCCGGGAATGGGAGCGAGCTGGGTCAGCCATGTCGTCCCGCCGATCGGCAGGGCCAGGTCCTCCTCGTAGATGATGGGTTCGTTCCGTCGCAGGCACTCCTCATACCGGGCCCTGACATGAGCGGCGATATCCGGGGGCAGGGCCTCCTCGGGAGTCTTTTCCCAGAGATCTTCGGGACTGAGGCCTGTCCTGCGCTGGTGGGTTGGATTTGTGCCCTCATAGACCAGGCGCCCGCCGGGCTCGACCCTGATCAGGAATATGGCGTCTTCGGTGTTATTGTAGATCCCCTTGAAACGGCGCCCCTGCTCGAAGAGGGCCGCCTCGGTCCGCTTTCTCTCTGTGACGTCGCGGACGAAGACCAGGGCCCCGTCCTTGTCCCCGTAGACCAAGGGCACGGCTGCGACCTCGACGTCCACCGGCGTCCCGTCGAGCTTGAGATAGACCTCCTCGATCCCGGGCACCTCCTTCCTGTCGAGGTTGAGCGTCTGGACCCTCTCGGCGACGATGGCCCGAAAATCGGGATGGAAGCGGTCCATGACCGGTTTCCCCAAGAGCGCTTCGGCCGAGTCGGCCCCGAAGAGATGGCAGGCAGCGGGATTGACGAAGGCGAACTTACCTTCGGTCTGGACGAAGATGGCGTCGGGGGCGTTCTCGACGAGGAGGCGGAACCGCCCCTCGCTCCTCAAGCGCGCCTCTTCGGCCAACTTCTGTTCCGTGATGTCTCTGAGCGTAATGAGGCGGCCGCGGAGCCGGCCCTGTTCGCCGTAGAGAGGGGTGATCCTCAGGTCCGCCCAGCCGGGGTCCTCGGGGCTTCCGACGGGGATCTCCGTCTGGAGTTTGGAGATCCCGCGGAAGCTCTCCAGGTAATGGGGCCAGGCGGCGAAGGCCTCGTTGACGCCCCGGCCGACGACGTCTCTCGGGAGGCCGACGATCTTACGGGCCGAAGCGTTGACGGCGACGATCCGATCCGCGGCATCCAGGGCGATGACCCCGTCGGTCATTCCGGCGAACAGGGTTTCGTAGGCTACGGGGACCAGACTGAGGAACCCGAAACGGAAAACGCTCCAGGTGACGAGGATCCCCGAGAAAGCGAAAGCCGTCGGCGTGAGGTCCTGTCCGCGGAACGGCGCCACGCCGCTCAGATAGAGGATGCTGAACGCCAGAGGGGCGAGCGCGCCGAAGATAAGAGCCGCGACCTGCCGCCGATAAAGCCGCGGCGCCCGGAACGCGGTCCGGACGATGAAAACGGTCCCGAGCGCTATCAGCGTATACGCGTAAACCGCCTGGGACCATTCGGCGGGGCCGGGATAGTATATGAGCGGCGCCCCCGGCAGGTCGGAAGCGGTCGCGACCTTCGGCCAGACGAGGCCGTGAAGCTCGTTCGTGGCCACGAGCACGAGGATGATGGCCGGAAAGACCCAAAGCAGGGCTCGCTGCAGGCGGGACAGGCCGCTCTCCCTGCGGCCGAAGCTCAAGGCGAAGAGCAGCCAAAGGGGCGCGATGCTGACGACGCCGGCATATTGGAGCTTGGAAAAGAGGACCTTGGTCCCCACCTCCGTCGCCGCCCTCTCCAAGCCGGAGAAGAAGGCCCATTCGGCCGCGGCGAACATCAGGAGGGCGAAGTAGGTCGCGGAGCGGTCGGACCGGTGTCCCCAACAGTAGAGGAAGAGCATGAAAGAGATGGCCGCCGTGATGATCTGGGCGACGACGAAGGGCGAATATTGCCAGTCCAAGATCGGTCCTCCAAGATTTCTGCGCGGCCCAAGGACGCGCAAAACATTATATTAACAGGATTTACAGCGTCCGTCCAACCCGCGGTCCCTCAATAATCGCTCGTCACGACGAGGAACGGCTTCTTGTCGAAGCTCTTGAAGATCGGCCGGAGCCGCGCCCGGTCGTAATACTTATCCACGTCAACGGCCTTCTTCGTGCTGGTCACGACCTCGATGGGCACATTATCGTAGACGCCGTTGCGGAGGCAGACCATGCGGCCGGTCCGGCCCTCCAGGATGAGGTCCAGGGCCAGGGTCCCGAAGGCCATCGGGACAATGGAATCGATGGCGTCGGGATCTCCGCAGCGGACGAGGTAGCTCAGCCGCTGATTGATGACGTTGATCCGGCGGCCGTCGTTGAACCGGGGCGAGCACTGTTTGAGGTCGTGGGAGACCCGGTCCCCGATGCCGCCGAGCTTTTTATGGCCGAACATGTCCTTCTCTTCGCTCTCGTAAACCATGCCGCCGCCCTCGTACATGGCCCCCTCGGAGATCAGGGCGACCGAATAATTGCTCGGGTTGGTCGAGCGGTCCGCGGTCATCAGCTCGCAGAGCGTCTCGACGTTGAACGGAGCCTCGGGGATGAGGCAGCGGTTGGCGGCCCCGGCCATCGTCGGCATGAGGGCGGTGAACCCCGCATAGCGTCCGAAGACCTCGATGACCAGGAAGCGCTCGTGGGACCCGGCCGTCGTCCGCAGGGCGTGCGTCATTTCGATCGTCCGGGTGACGCAGGTCGAGAAGCCGATGCAGTAATCGGTCCCCGGAACGTCGTTGTCCATCGTCTTGGGGATGCCGATGACCCGGACGCCTTTATGATGGAGGTGGACGCCATAGCTCAGGGTGTCGTCGCCTCCGATGGGGACGAGCGTATCGATCCCGAGGAACCCCAGGTTCTTGAGGACCTCTTCGGTGAGGTCGTTCGTCTTGGCCGAGAACCTGTCGCGGAGATGCGCGGGGACGTTGACGTCGGGGACCGCGCTCGGGCGGGTGCGCGACGTATGGAGGAACGTCCCGCCGGTCCGGCCGGCCCTGTTCACGACCTCCTCGGTGAGCTCCAGGTAATGTTCATGGTTATCGGCGTCCTTGTCCCGCCTCATCTCGACGAGGCCTGCCCATCCCCTCCGGATGCCGATGACCCGGTATCCTTCGTGGAGGGCCCGGATGGTCACCGCGCGGATGGCCGGATTGAGCCCCGGGACGTCCCCGCCTCCCGTCAGGATGCCGATGATGCCCTTGTTCCCCTTGTTGACGGCCATGATGCGCCTCCTCTATCCTGTCGATTATAGTCTAGCCCCCGAACGAAGGGAAGGGCCTCGCCTCGCCGTTACACGCAGAGCCGGGCCACTTTCCTGGCCAGCGCCATGATCGTCAGGATCGGAGGAGCGCCGAGCGCGCGGGGCAAGAGCGTCGCGTCAGCGACGTAGAGGTTCCCGGGCAGCCGGGCGTCATGAAGCGAGGACGCCGTTTCCGTCCCGAGAGGGAGAGAGCCTCCCGGGTGGCCGGCGTTGAGCGTTCCGAAGAAGAGGTCCTCCTCCCGGACACCGAGGCGGTCGAAGACCTTCCGGCACAGGTCCGAGGCCTCCGCCAGGCGCGTCGTGTCCGCGCCTGTCAGCGGCTTTGAGACGCGGCGGTCCGCGACCCTTCCCTCCGGCTCGTCCGCGAGCTTGATCATCAGACTCAGGATGTCGCCCGCGGGCGGCCGCCATTCCTTATTGAAGAAATAGCTCAGGGGGTCGAAATAGGGGGCCAGGATGTATCCCTCCCCCCGGACATAGAAGGGCATGAGAAGGTCGCGGTCCTGGCGTGCGCCCTTCCACCTCGCCGCGACGCACAGAACGGGATCGACGAAAAGCCGCGGGACGCACGGGATCCCCGAGCGCTCGAGGAGCGGGGGCGTTCCGAATCCCCCGGCCGCGAGGACGACGAGGTCGGCCGGGACGAATTCGCGACGGAGGCCGGCCCTGACATCGAGGCCGACGGCTTCCCCGCCCTTGATGACGACCCTCTCCGCCGTGACGCCCGTACGGAGCGTCACGCCGCTTTCGAGGGCCGGGGCGAGGATCTCCCGGCTGTCCCACTTGACTCCGCGGGGGCATCCGAGGATGCAGCGGCCGCACATCGCGCAGCCCTCGTACCGGCCCATCTTGGGCATGGCCGTGGGCTCCAATCCCATCCGCCCGCAGGCGTCGAAAAGAGCGCGCGTCATCCGGCTCCAGCGAGATCGATGGGCCGTCGTTATGGGGACCTCGCGTTCCAGCCGGGCGAATTCCTCGTCGAGGTCGACGCCGATCTCCTTGAGATCCTGATCAAGCCGAAGCCCGTTGCCCGTGGCGATGGTCGTCGTGCCTCCCGTCCCCCGTCCCTTCACGAGGACCATGCCCTCATCGGCCTTGAACGCTTTCATGGCCGGGAACATGAGGCCGATCTCCCGAACGTCGAAGAGGAGGCCGGCCCGTTTGGCCGTATCGAGGATGCCGAATCCGACTCCGAACGGCCGGAACTCCCGGCCGGCCTCCAGGACCGTAACGGCGAACCGGCCCGCCAACCCCGAGGCGGCGGCGGCGCCTCCGGCCCCGCTCCCGACGACGACGGCGCGTTTCATCCGCGTCCGCTTTCCCGGCCGAGAACGGCCCGGCACGAATCGTGTCCCTCGGTCAGCCTTCGGGAAAACCGGAGTTCCCCCCTCCCGCGAGGCCCGTCATGATCCCCTTGTCGAGCGAGGAGATGAGCTCACAAACAGCCGGCGTGTAATCCTGGGCGAAGCGGCACGACCTGACGACGATGGCCCCATCCGGAGCGCCCCGGAGATCGATGCCGATCGCCCGGTAAAGAACGCGTGCCGCGGCCATGGCGTCGGCCGAGGTCTTTACGCCCAACGACCTTCGGAGCTCCCCGCCGAATTCGCGGGCATTTCGGAAGAGCCGCTCGCCGATGGCCCCGGCATCCCCGGCGGCAATGGCCTTCAGGGCGTTCTCGCGGGTGAACAGCGAGAACAGCCGAAGCCCGGCCTCGTGTGATCGCTTGTCGGGCGCCGGCATGGGGACATCGAAGGCCTCCGCCGTAATGAAGAAAAGCCTTCGGAAATGCTTCCTTTTCAGGAACGGGGGCAGGAAGACCCGGGCCGCTCTCAGCCTCAGGCTCATCCTTCACGTCTCCCCGGGGCCCGTCCGCGCCGCGCTCCCTCTTCGGCGGAACCAGATGAGGACGGAGGCCCCGATGAATCCGTCTATGATCCCGTTGGCCAGGAGAACGAGGTACGGCCGGCAAACGGCAAATAGCCAGAAAGAAACAAGCGCGCTGGCGAGCTTCCCATGAACGAGCAGGCGGGAGAAAACCTCCTCCTCCGGCCGCCGGGCCATGTTCCAGGCGAGAACGGTCACTACGTACATATAGGCGGCGGCGAGGGCCGAGTACAGCGAAGCCCCGGAGACCGGAGCGGGACGGAATCCCAGCGGCCCCGAGAGCCCGTTGAAGAACGCGATGACGCCTCCCGGCGCGACCAGGAAGACGGTCCCGACCGCGGCGAAGACAACAGCCATTCCATAGGCAACGGCCCGCTTCGTCCTTACGCTCCCTTTCCCGTCCATGGGTTCGCTCCTTCAATCCCTGAGCAGGCGCTCGAAATCCGGCGGCTGCCCGAATCGCGCGGATCTCAGAAGTGCGATGGACCTCTCCCGGGTCAGCGGGAGCCCGTCTCCCGCGGCCTCCCGGAAGAGCGGGTAGTTCTCGCACATAAAGCACGATCTCGCCGGCCGGAAATGACCGGCCATATCGCCGCAGATCTCCCGCAGCGGCGCGGTCCTCACGTTCCCGAAGCTCATCGGCGCGAACACGCAGGGGCTGACCTCGCCGAAGGCGTCGACATAGATCATCTTCCGGCCGGCGTTGCATCCGAACCGGACCGGGGCCTCGAAATGACCCAGGTAATTCACCGTCATTCCTTTCCGACGATTGCGTTCGTCCTGGAGCGCCGCGAGCCCGCGCCGCTCCTCGTCCGTGGCCAGAAGCTTTTCGGACCAGAGAGCGGGGCCCGACGGCTTGACCTCGCTCAGCCAGGCCTCGTCGATGCCCAGGCCCTCGAGGAAGAGGAGGAAGGCCTCGGCCCGGTCGCGCCGGAGCATGTCCTTCGAAAGGACGGCCGAAACGCCGACCTGGATGCCGCCGGCCTTCCGAAAGACCTCGATGGCGCGCATCGCCTCCCGGAACGCCCCGGGGTATCCCCGGGACTTGTCGTGTTCCTTCTCTTCCCAGTGGTCGAGGCTCACGGACACGGAGAAAAGGCCCGCGTCCCTCAATCCGGCCGCGAGGCCGGACGTCAGGCCGCATCCGGTCGTGAAGAGCTTGACGGCGCAATCCTGGGACGCGGCCTTCGTGATCTCCACGATATCCTTGTTCAATAGGGGCTCTCCGCCCGTGAATCCCAGCCAGAAAACGCCGAGCTCCCGAAGCTCCCGGATGACGCGGAGGATGGTCGGCGTGTCCATGGACGCGCCTTTCCTGCCGCGGTTGTAGCAATAGGAGCAGTTCTGGGGACAGCGGTCCGTCAAACCGACCTGGGCATGCGACGGCCCCTCCGACCGGGCGACCAGGTGCTCGTCGACGAACCGGCCGTAGGCCCGGCTGTTGAGAGGAGGCAGGTGGGAATGGATGATGAGATTGCGGCCGGCCTTCTGGACGCGGAACGCTCTCATGTAGCGACAGAGGAATCCGATCGTCCCGGGGCGGGCCTTGAGGACCCCCGGATGCGAGGCCAGCGCCTTCAGGACCGCAAGTCTTCCGGCCGGCTCAGCCATGGCTGTTCTCCCGTTCTCAGCATGGCGCCCATTATCGCATGAAACACGGTCTTCTGAAAGTAGGCGGGCAGGGGAGCCCCGGCGGCGGCGGGGGCCTAAGGCCGGGCCCCTCCGGCGAGACGCCGGAGAGCGCGAAGGCCCCGTTTGACGCGGCGCTCGCATTGTTCGGGCCAGCGGTCGGGATCGAGGACCGAGAGCCCTCCCTCGTCGAGGAGCCTCTGGCTTTTCATTGATAGCTTGAGGAGCGCCAGAAGCTCCGCCGCGGCGAGGTCGGGGAACGCGTCCGGGAAACCGGTCGCGAAGGCGGGGACAGGGACGCCGCCGGCGTGATCTTCGAGGGAAAGGTTGATCCTGCGGTCGAGCGTCCCGAGCTTCCCGACGATCGATTCCAGGTCGACGACTCCTGTTCCCGCCTCGGCCGCGAACGCGATGAAGCCGTCCTCCGCGAGGAGGACGGCGCCGTCCTTGATATGGGTCGTCACGACCCAAGGGAGGACGCGCCCGGCGGCCTCTGCGGGATCTTCGAGCATCGTCAGGACGTTCATCGTGTCCAGACAAACGCCCAAGTATTCGCCCGGGCGGACGTCGCACATTTCGAAGAGACGGAGGAGATCGTAAGTCGTGAAGACGGACTGCGTTTCCAGGGCGAGCTTGACGCCGAGGTCCCGGAGCGTCGATCCGAGCTCGCGGAGGCCGCGAGCGGCGAGGCGGAGCCGCTCCTCGGCCGCAACGGGGCTCTTCTCCCAGCGCTTCGGGCCGGAAGCCGCCGCCCTGACCGTGTCCACGCCCAGGGCACGGGCCTGCTCGGCGGCCGCCCGGTTGATCGCGACGAAGTCGCCGGGCCGCCCGGTTGCGGGATCGATGGGGTCGTATTCCCCGCCGCCCCATTCGAGGTAGAGGCGGTTCTCTTCGGCGTATTGGGCCAATTCGCGGAGGAAGGAGCGGTCGGGCGCCGGGCCCGCGCCTGCGGAGAACTGGACGCCGTCAGCCTCGTTCATGATGGCCCAATCGAGGGTCTCGAACGGCGAGAGCCCCAAGGGCCCGAGAGCGCGCTCGTCGATGCCGATCCTGAACGCTTTCATGTCCGCCCGCCTTGCCTGGGACCATGATATCAAAAATGGGCGAGACAAGCGAGACGGGCGAGACAAGGGCTCGATAAGACTTCTCTTTCGGAAGTTCAGGGCGAGCGATACATGCGAGGCTTGTCGTCGCAGGCTTTAGCCTGCGTCTTAAGCGCGTCTCTGCCTTTCTCCCGTCTCGCTATTCTCGGTCGTTTCGCGGGTCTCGCCTTCTTCCTTGACAACGGCGCGTCGTTGATATGAGATACGGGAAAACCGGGAAACGTGGAGGAGCGGAGCATGTTCCAGGATCTTCAGGACGCGCTGTTGAAGGGCGAGAAAGCCTCAGTCGAAACGCTCGTGGACAAAGCCCTGTCCGAGGGCGTCCCGGCGGAGCGAATTCTCAACGAGGGGCTGATCCCGGGCATGGAAACGGTCGGCGTCCTGTTCCGTAACAGCGAGATCTTCATCCCGGAGGTCCTCGTCGCCGCGCGGGCGATGAACGCCGGATTGACTCGGCTCGAGCCCGTTCTCGTCCGGGACAAGGTCCAGCCGAAGGGGGTCGTCGTCATCGGGACGGCCAAGGGCGACCTTCACGACATCGGCAAGAACCTCGTGGCCATGATGCTCAAGGGGGCCGGGTACCGCATCGTGGACCTGGGGATCGACGTCGCCCCGGAACGATACGTCGAAGCGGCCCGGGCCGAGGGGGCGGGGATCATCGCCTGCTCGGCTCTCCTGACGACGACCATGGCTCAGATGAAGAACCTCGTCGACGCCGTCCGGGCGGCCGGGCTGAGGATCCCTGTGATCATCGGGGGGGCCCCGGTGACGAAGGAATTCGCGGACCGGATCGGCGCCCAGGGTTACGCCGCCGACGCGGCCGGAGCGGCCGACGAGGTCGCCAGGCTTCTGTCTTGAGCCTCGGGCCGGAACCCATCACCGCCGACGAACCCCGGGATCCGGGTACGAGCCTTATCGTTTTTGTCTTTCCGGCAATCGCCCTTTCGGGTAGATATAGTTCTCTCCGACCTTGACCCTCGCCACCCGTCCGTCGGTTCCGGTTTCGAAGACGACGATATCGCCGGAGGCGTCCTCGCCGGTCATCCGAAAGGTCCCCGGACCGACGGGAGAGAGCTCGGCCAGCGCGCCCCGGGCGCTCTCCTCCGGCGGATAATCGTGATTGTAAAGGTAAAGCTTCCCGTCGAGGATCATCACTTCAACGTCCCAGTCGGCCGGATCGGTATAGGAGCCGAGATAGGCATTCCATGAGGGATCAGGCACGGCCGGCTTCGGCTCCGGCGCCGCGGCTTTGAGGATCGCCGGGCCGACGACCCGGAACGCCTGTTCGAGATACATGCTCGGTACCCCGTCGTCGGCGTTGGTCAGGGCGATCACGCCGATCCCGTCCTCGACGATGAATGAGATCTGGGTCTGGTAGCCTCCGACCCATCCGCCGTGGCCGACGAGCGCCTTGCCGTCGAACTGACGCACCCAGAAGCCGAGGCCTCGGCCCCCCTTCCAGCTCGGGAAGAGCCAATGGACCCTCTGCATCTCCCGGCGCGTGCTCAGCTTGAGGACCCCGCTTCGGTCGTCCGCTCCGTCGCCGAGATGGAACGCCACGAAGCGGGCCAGATCCTCGACGGTCGACGACATATTGGCCGCCGCGGTCAGCCCTTTGGAATCCGTGAAGGGGAGGACGCGGCGCGTCCCGTCCGGAAGGCGCCGCCCATAGCCTACGGCGAGCCCCCCGCGTCGCCCCTCGGGCAGGCTGAGGACGGAGGTGTCCGCCATCCCTAGGGGCTCGAGGATATGTTTCATGATGTAGGCCTCGAACGGCTCGCCCGAGGCCGCTTCCACGACCTGGCCGGCGATGGTCAGGCCCAGGTTCGAGTACCGGTACTTCGTCTCCGTGGCGAACGGTTTCACCTGGGTGGGAAGGGCCGCGAGGACGGCTTCGATACTCGGGAATTCGTGGTCGGTCCAGTAGGGGAACGCCGCTTCGCCCGGGAGCCCCGAGGTGTGCGTCAGGAGGTTCCGGACCGTGATCGGCGGATCGTCGGGGAAGGGATTCCCGACCTTGAAACCGGGGAGGAACTTCACGACCGGGTCGTCGAGCCCGAGCTTCCCGGCGTCGCGCAGCTGGAGGAGCGCCGTGCTCGTGAAGAGCTTGGTGATGGAGGCGATGCGATAAACGGTCTTAGGCGTGGCCGGAGTCGCCGCCGCCAGGTCGCTCACCCCGAAACCTTTGGCCCAGATGAGCTTCCCGCCGTGGACGATCCCCATCGAAACTCCGGGCTGGCCCCGGTACGCGATCTGGGACGCCACCCATTGCTCGAGGAGCCGGAGGCTCGACGCGACGCCCGGATCGTCCTTGACCGGGACCTTTTCAGCGGCGACCGGCCCGGCCAGCATCAAGGCCATAACCATGACGATCATCGTTCTCTTCATGTTTTCCCCTCCCTGCGCGAGTTCACCCGCTCAATGTATCCCATGGAACGCTTCGGGCGCAACCGCGGACTAGAAGGGGAACGAGGCGAGGAAGGCGCCGATGAAGGCGAGGGCGACGGCACCGATCTTCCAGGGGGTGGCCTTTTCGCCGAGGAAGACGGCGGCCAGGATGAAGACGAAGATGACATTCATCTGATTGAGGACGGCGGCGATCGAGGCCAGAGTGAACTTCATCCCGGCGACCCAGAAGAGGAGCGAGAAGAAGGAGCCCAACAGCGAGGCCGGGATCAGGACCTTCCATTTCTTGAAATCGAAGAGCGGCGCCAGGACCTTTCGGCGGTTCCGGAGGAACGGAAGGAAGATCATGAGGCCGCCGATCCCGCCGGCCAGCCTCATGGCCGTGGCCCAGATAACGTCGGTATGGGCAAGCATCGGCTTGATCATGACGATGCCGACGGCGACCGTGAGCATGGCCAGGACGCCCAGGACGATGCCCCGGAAGAGGTCGCGCCGGGGGAGATGCCCGTTCTCCCGGGCCCCTTTCCAGGCCATGACGGCGATCGCCGCCGCGATGAGCAGGACGCCCGAGAACTGCCAGGGGTTCAGGCGCTCGCCGAGGAAGAAATATGAAAGGACGATGATGAACGGGCTGTAAACGCAATCGACGATGGCGATGAGGCTCGCTCCGAGCAGGTTGAGGGCCATGAAAAAAAGCGTGTCGGAGATGGCGATCCCCAGGAGACCGCTGCCGAGGAGCAGGGCGTAATCCTCCGCCGGCGCGGCCGGCAGGAGGGGCTTCCCGAGGAGAAGGAGAAGCGGCAGGAAGAGCACGAGGGCGACGGCGTTCTTGAAAAGATTGAGGGCGAACGGCGAGACGGTCTTCCCGGAGATCCGGAACAGGATGACGGCGATCGCCCAGACGACGGCCGAAGCCAGGGCGAGGTACTCCCCGAGGTGCGGGATGCTCCCGGCCGCGGGCATAACGCCGTTCATGGGTCTCCTTTCCGTTTCTGCGGGGATCGATCAACCCCGGAAGGCCCGTGCCCTCCCAGATCGCCAGTCAACAATTTTATAGGAGAGAGGGCCGTCCGTCAAACCGCGCCGGGCCACGTTCGCATTCGGGACTCGCCCCGGGTATAATGGCCGCGGGGAACTCGGATCATGACCACGAAAAAGGACATCAAGGACTTCGCGCTCGACGAGCTTTCCGCGGAGCTCGTAGGTCTCGGCGAGCCCGCGTTCCGGGCGAAGCAGATCTTCGCCTGGCTCTATCGGCGGGGGAAAGCCACGTTCGGAGAGTTCTCCGATATCTCCCGGGGGCTCAGGGATAAGCTCGAAGAACAGTACGTCATCGGACGGCTCGAGGCCGTCGAGCGCCTGCGGTCCTCGGACGGGGTCCAGAAGTTCCTCTTCCGCCTCGCCGACGGGAATCATATCGAGACGGTGCTCATCCCCTCGGGGCCGCGGATGACCGTTTGCCTGTCCGCGCAGGCCGGCTGCAGGTATCGGTGCGCCTTTTGCGCCTCCGGCCTCGGCGGGTTCCATCGGAACCTGACGCCGTCCGAGATCACGGGCCAGGTCCTCTTTGTCAAGGACGTCCTGGGCAAAGAGCCGACCAACCTCGTCTTCATGGGCATGGGAGAGCCCCTCGACAATTTCGAGAGCGTCGCCAAGGCCATTCGCATCATGAATGCGGCCGAGGGCATGGGGATCGCGGCCCGCCGGATCACGATCTCGACGTGCGGCATCGTTCCCGGTATCGAGCGGCTGGCGAAGCTGGACCTCCAGGTGAACCTGTCTCTGTCCCTCCACGCCGTGACCGACCGGCTGAGGGACCGCCTGATGCCCGTCAATAGGAAGTACCCGCTGGAAGAGATCGTCCGGGCATGCGAGGCCTATCTCGAATCGGGCGGCCGGATGATGACCCTGGAGTATATCCTCATCCGGGATGTCAACGATACCCGGAACGACGCCGAAGGGCTGGCGGCGATCGCCCGCAGGCTCCGGGCCAAGGTCAACGTCATCGCCTTCAGCCCGGTCCCCGGCCTTGCGTTCGCCCCTCCCGAAGCGGGCGTCCTGAAGGAATTCGTCCGCTGGCTCGAGGAGCGGAAGGTCCACGTGACCGAGCGCCGGTCCAAGGGCGCGGATATCGCGGCGGCCTGCGGCCAGCTTGCCGGGCGCACAAAGAGCGAAGCCGGCGGAACGCGCGGGACAGGGGGCAAGAAATCCCCCCTAACCCCCCTTTTACAGAGGGGGGAACTCGGCTCCTCAGCCCTGCTTAACCAAAAGGGGGAAAGGTCCACGACCCCGGGTAGCGCTTCCGCGCGGACCGGGGGAGACGGACGAAGGCCGGTCGGTTCCGTCGGGCAAGGGGGTGGGCGCGACCCTCGAGGAACAGGCAGGAGCGACCGGAGCCGGAAGCCGGGAGAATCCCGGAGAGGAAGAAGGGATTGAAGAGCCTTCAGCGCGCCCGTGAGGCCGGGGGTGTCGGGAGCGGAAGGGGCTTCAAGGGCGTTCGAAGCCCTGCGGCCGCGCCGCAGGCATAACACTTTCCGTTATGGACGCAGACGATGTCCCCGCAGGCGGGACATGCGTGCTCCGTCTTCTGGCGTTTCAGGAACGCGGCCATGCCTTTCGCCTTCAGGAATTCCAGGTTCGCGATCATGCTCATGCCGTATTTCGTCCGGTAGAGTCTGTCGATCCGGAGAAGGTCCGGGCACGGCATATCGGGGCATTCGTAACAGAACGTGAGCCCGTCCGGTCCGAGCCGGGCGCAGCGCTTCTTGATGAACGCGCACTGTTTGTCGCGGGGCCGACAGCCGGCGCAATGGGAGACGTAGCCCACCTTCTTCGGTAGGCCCAAGGCAGAGGCCAGATAGCTCGCGCATAAGGCGCAATTCATTCCGCAGGGGCCGATGAGGTCCGCGGTCATCCGGGTCACGGCTCGACCCGCCTCAAAACGACGAGGGTTTCGATATGCGGCGTGTGCGGGAAGAAATCCAGGACCTTGACGACCTCGGGGGCGTAGGCCTGTCCCAGGCCTTTGAGGTCGCGGGCGAGGGTGGCGGGATTGCAGGACAGATAGACGATCGCGGGGACCGGCCGCTCGGCTAGAGCGCGGACGACCGGCGGCTCCAGGCCGCGGCGCGGCGGGTCGACGATGACGAGATCGACCTCCCGCCCGAGGATCTCCCCGATCCATTCTTCGGTCGTCCCCTCGCAGACGGCGTAGTTCCCGACGCCGTTGTGGAAGAGATTCTTCCTGAGGAACCGGAGGTTCTCCGGGTCCGGTTCGACGCCGAAGACCTCCTTCGCCCCGTGGGCCAGGAGGATCCCGAAGGTCCCGACGCCGCAATAGAGATCGGCTATGCGCGGCTCGACGAGGGACTCGGCGAGGCGGCGCATCTCGTCGACGGCCGCACGGAGCATGTCGCCGTTGACCTGGAAGAACGAGCGGGGGCCGAGGCGGAAGCTCGCATCGCCCACGGATTCGTAAAGGAACGGCTTCCCCGACAGGGGCAGCTCCCGGAGCCGCCCCTTGTCCCTGACGAGGCCGACGATCCCCGCGACGGGGAACCTGTCCCCGAGGCCCGCGAACGCCTTCCGGATCTCGGGAACGTCCGTGCCGGGGCCGAATTCGAAAGCGGCCAGCATCCGCCCGTCCGCCGCGCTCCGCCGGACTTCGATGTCCGTGATCGAGCCGATCTCGAACGCGTTCATCGTGTCCAGGACGTCGGTACAAAGCGCGTTCATCTCATCGGGGAGGAGAAAGCAGGGCCCGGTCGGCACGAACGCGTGCTCCTCGCCGGGCTCATGGTAGGCGGCGCGCGCCTCTCCGTCCGCTCTCAGGATGTGGAACCGGGCCCGGTTCCTGTAGCCCCAGACCTTCGACGAGGGGACGACCTCCGGAACGCCGAGCTCGATCCTGAGCTCGCGGGCGAAGATCTCGCGGACCTGGCCGCCCTTGACCTCGAGCTGGAGGGCATACTCCATATCCTGCCAGGGGGAGCAGGCCTTATAATGCCCGCAGCGGGGCTCGACGCGCCGGGGCGAGGGCTCGACGACGGCCACGGTCCGGGCCTCGATGAAGCTTGCTTTTTCCCGGACGGGCTCGACCTCGACGACCTCGCCCGGAAGCCCCGCGTCCGTGAAGACGACCTTGCCCTCGAGCTCGGCGAGGCTTTTTCCGGGATACACGATCTTCTTGATCTTGACCTGCATAGGACCCCCCTGGTTCCGGAGCCCATAATCCCACAATCCGGCGCGGGCGTCTAGCCGGGGCCGCTAAAGAAGCGAAACGAGCCGGGGAGGGATTAGCCCTTCAGAACCCTGGCCGGGAGCATGATGAGGGTCTTGAACAGGTCCAGAACGGCGTTGACGGTGATGCCCAGCAGCCTGAAGGGGAGGAGGAGGAGCCAGACCAGAGGATAGAGGAGGAGGGCCAGGAGCGCGATGGGCCAGCAGAGCACCAGCAGGATGAGCCAAAGCAGGAATTTCATCGGTCTTTCTCCATTCTCTGATGAATACGAAAGGAGGGGAAAGAAGGTTCATCGCGGCTCGCCAGGGGGATCGGGGAATTGAAGACGGCCTTCGAATAAGCCGGCGGCCGGATCAGACGAAGATCGTGGCGAAGGTGTAAAGGCCGAAGCCGATGAGGGCGATCCCCATGAACAGCAGCAGCTTCCGGAAGGTGGATGGCTTGATCCTGTCCTGATTCTTGGCGACATAGCGCAAGAGGATCAGGTACCAGAGCACGGCGCCGAGGCCGCAGGCGACGGCGAAGGCGACCGGGGCCCACCCTCTCCCAGCGACAATGTGATGGGCCGTCGCCGTCCCGGCCACGGCGATCCAGAACGCGTAGATAGTGGGGTTCGAGAGATAGAGAAGGATGACCCCGAGGATCGGCCGGGAAGGCTTGATCGGCCGCTTTTCCCGGATGACCGGCCGGCCCGCCTCCGCCGACTGCCGGATGAGGCGGATGCCGAGGAGGACGAGGAGGATCGTGGCGGCGCCCTTCATCCAGCCGGCGTACGGCGCCAGGTCGAACCGGAAGTGGAAGAACCCGACCAGGGCGATCAGGCAGTAGAGGGTGTCCATGGCGGCCGTCGTCAGGCCGGCCATGAGCCCGTGGACGTAGTCATGCTTGAGGGTCTGGGAAACGATGAAGACGTTGACCGGCCCGAGCGGGATGGCCGCCGCGAAACCGATCAGAAGGCCGAATAGAATGAACATGGTACGACGATCGACGAGCCCTAAAGTACACCACGCCGAACGGGGTGTCAATTCGGAATACGGAAAGAAAAGACGGATGGTTCCCGCGAAGCGTGGAGGCGCCGGCAACCCCCCGGTCCCGGCTCCCGTTACATCTTGGCGACGGCGGCGGAGTCGGCCCCGGCCTCTTCGTCGAGATCGACCTCGACGCCGAGGAGCTTGGCCGTCCCCTCATAGACCATCTTGAGGGACCTCTTGGACTCCTGGAGCTGGGCCAGGCGCTCCCGGACTTTCTGGAGCTCCTGCTCGACCTGGGCGTCGAGCCCGTCCAGCTGCCGCTTCACTTCGTCCATCGTTTTCCTGTAAAGGTCTTCTTGTTCTTTATTCAAAGCCATCGTCGGACTCCTTACGGGATATCCCCGCTATTTTTGCAGCTTGAAAGCGATCGTCACGGGCTTCCAGACCCGGACGGGGACCCCGTCCTTCGAGGCGGGGGCGAATTTCCATTTCCGGACGGCGTTCTCGGCCGCCTTGTCGAAACCCAGCGAACCCTTGGCCCCCCCGATGACGGCCGTCTGGATGACGTCGCCGGTCTCGGAGATCAGGAGGTTGATCATGATCGAACCCTCCCGGCCCAGGCTCCGGGCCGCCGTGGGATAGACCGGGTTGGCCGTCCGGACCTGCCGCGGCGGGACGTCGGCGTCGTCGAGGGGAATGACGTCTCCGGCTTTGACCTTGACGGCAGGGATCTCGACGGGAGGATCCGTTGCCCCGGCCGCGATTCCGCCGTCGGCGGGAGCGGGCGCGTCGCCGGCCGGGGAGGCCGCCGTTTCCTGAGCCAGGACCTCGAGGCTCGGCATCGCCTCAGAGTTCAGGGACTTGATACTCTCGGGGTCGGGGAGCGGCTTGCTCGCGACCGTGGCGGGCTCGGGTTTCGGATCCTTCCTGACCGGAGCGGACTCGGGGCTTTTCTTTTTCGGGGCTTCCGGGATGGCCGCGGCCGTCAGGTCGGTGGCCGCGGGCTCTTGGCCTTCGCCCGGAACAACGTCAGTAATGACGGGGGGGAAGGCGTTTTCGACCGGGGATTGTTTTTTCCCCGGCTTGAGGACAAAGAGAGTCGCGCTCGTCAACACGAGGACGCCGGCGATGGCGCCGAAGATGCGAGGAGGGACGTTCTTTTTCTTGTGTTCCGAGTAGCCGCCGAACGAAGATGTGAAATCAATCGGCACCGGCTTCGCGGCGCTCTGGGGGGCCACGACGGCATGAGGCGCCCATGAGGGCGGGGCGGCCGGTGTCGCGACCGGCGTTCGGGGCTTGACCGCCTCAACGGGCTCCGGAGTCGGAGGAGATGGCGGGGTCTCGGAAAGTCGTCTCTCGGGCGGTGCAGGCGAAGCCTTGGGAAGGGGCGGAGTCAAGGGCTTCCGCGGTCCCTTCGCCGAGCGGCCGGGCTGGGCGACTATCGTTGCGGGCGCGGGCATGGGCCCTTCTGCCGGAGTCGCCGGGGGCTTGGCGGTCGGGTCGGGCGCGGTTCCGAGGGCTTGGGGCTTTGGAGCGGAGGCCTCGTCATGGGCCTTCTTCTTCCCCGGCTTGAGGTCGAACTCCGCCAGGGTATTTTGAAGCATGGTGTCGATCTCGTCGCGGAAGGCGGCCTTCGCAGCCGGCTTCGGGGGTACCGGCAAAGCCGTGGTCTCCGCGACGAGGGATTCCATGATCGCGGCGTCGATGAGGTCTTCCGGCTTCTCTTTCGGCTCGGGGAGGCCGAGGATCTTCTTCAGGGAGACGAGGAGATCCTCGGGGTCCAGGGGTTTCTCGAAATAGGCGGCGGCCCCGAACGTATGAATGGCTTCGGTCTTGTAGACGGTATCCCGGTAGACTCCGGTGACGATGATGACCGGGACCTTGCGGGAGGCGCTGTGGCTGAGCCTCGAACAGAGCTCGAAGCCGTGGAGCTTGGGGAGCATGGCTTCGGTGATGACCAGGTCGGGAGCCTCGCTCTTGTTCATTTCCAGGCCGGCGGAGCCGTCGACAGCCGTGACCACCGTGAAGCCTTCATCGCGCAGGAATCGGGCCAGGAACTTCAGGAACTCCTGGTCGAAGTCGACGATGAGAATCTTCTTCTTGCCCATTCTGCCGGATCCTCTTCCCGCGCCCCCCCGGCCCGATGCCGGCGCGAAGCGCGCCCTTTTATATTACGCCATCGTTATTTCATCCGGGGCGACCGGCGTCAATCACCCTTAGGGGTGAATCCCGGGATGAAATCCCCTCGCCGGTGATATATAATGAGGCCCTCCACGGATAAGGAGGCCCTGATGCGCCGTACCGTTCTCGCCCTCGTCGCCCTCTGGCTCGCCCTGGCGGTCCCCCCGGCCTTTCCCCAGGAAACGGAAAGCGCCGTTCCCGAGCTCGAGGAATTCCATGAGATCATCTATCCCATCTGGCATACGGCTTATCCCGAGAAGGATATCGCCGCGCTGAAGGGATTCGTCCCCGAGATCGAGAGGCTGGCGGGGGGGATCTACGGGGCCGCCCTGCCCGGCATCCTTAGGGATAAGGAACCGAAGTGGCAGGCCGGGCTGGCGGAATTCCGGAAGTCGATCGAGGCCTATGCCGCGGCCGCGCAGGGAACCGACGATCAGGCCCTTCTCGACGCCGCGGAGGCCTTGCATGCCCGCTACGAGATGTTGGTCCGAACGATCCGTCCCGTCCTCAGGGAGATGGACGAGTTTCACAAGGTCCTTTATGTCGTCTATCATAAGGCCCTCCCCGAGGGGAAGTTCGACGAGATAAGGGCCGCGAGCGTGGACCTCGAAGCCAAGGCCCGGGCCGTGGCCTCAGCCACGCTTTCCAAGAGGCTCGAAGCCCGGACCGATCGCTTTCGGGCGGCCGCCGCCGATCTCGCCGCGGCCGCGGCGAGGCTCGTCTCCGTGTCGGGGGGCAAGGACGATTCCCTCGTGGAGAAAGCGGTCCTCTCCCTTCACGAAGCGTACGTCGCTCTGGAAAAGGTGTTCGACTAACGGTCCTCGACGAGGACCTGCAGGATCTCCAGCTCGTCGGCGTCGAACCATATCTTGTGACAGGACAGGCACTTATCCACCGGAATGAAGTACGCGTAGCTGTAAGGCCGGGCCCTGAGGGGATAGCCGCAATCCGGGCAGGCCGGGGGCCTTTCCGGCTGGGCCTCCGAGAGCCTCTTCATCCGGACCGGCTCCGAGAGGAAACGGGCTTTGAACTCCAGGGCCTTGCGGACCAGCGCTTCCGAGAAAGACACTTCTTTCCTGGCGATGATGCGGTCCATCAGTCCCATCGCCACAAGCCGTCCGCGACACCGTGGGCAGGCCTTGATCTCGACGCCCTCATAGAACGTTTCCGTCAGAGGGACGAGGCAACGCGGGCACCTGTTCCCGCGCGCGGGATCGAGAGGCTTCCGTAAGCCGCGGCCGCGCAGGGCTTCGCGGACCTGCAGGAATTCCCGGGCTCTTGCCTCGACGCCCTCCTGCGCGTTTCTCACCATGAGCAAGCTTGTGAACCGAGGCAGGCAGACGATCTCGCGGACGGTCATGGGGCCCGCCCAGGCGCCGTCCGGCCCCCGGACCTGCCAGATTCGCGAGGCTTCGGGCCCGGTCCGGGGCGCTTCCGGGGGCAGCCCCTCCGCCTGGCCGCTGCCGGTGGCCTGCCGCCCCTTCGCCGCCTCCTCGAAGGATGACAGCGTCTCGCGGGCTTGTTCCCTGTCCCGGCGTCCTTCCCACACCTGCCTGACGACCTCTTCGGGTCTCTTGGCGGCCATATCGGCCAGGATCCGGATCCGCTTCATGAGGGGAGGGTGCGTATCGAAGAGCCGGCCGAAGAACCCCTCCCGGGCGTCCCGGGAATCGGGCGAAACGATGAAGAGAGGCGCGTAGGCGGCCGTGAAATCGCCGACGAAGGAATTCCGGATATGGGCCTTGTAGATGGCCCGGGCCAGGGCCATCGGTTCGCGCCCGAACTCGACGGCGGCGGCATCGGCCAGGAGCTCCCGCTCCCGGCTGATGAGGGTGCCAAGAAGCCTCATGACGATCGAGGATAGCGTCACGACGACGAAAATGAGCGCCGCACTCCCGGCTCCGCCGCCTCGACTCCCCGCCCCGGCGAGGCCGGGCTGATGCTCCGGAGCTTCGGGCTCGAGGGCATCGCGCATCTTCTCGAAGACGTTGGCCAGGGAGCAGACGAGGGTCACATAAAGGGCGTCGCCCCGGACGATATGGGCGAGCTCGTGGGCGGCGACCGCCTGAAGCTCGTCCCGCGTGCACTCGGCCAGCAGGCCTTCGGTGACGGCGACGGCGGGCGTGCCGTCCGATTCGACGAGGCCCATCGAGTTGACGGCCGAGGTCGGAAGGACGTACGCGGCGACTCGGGGCGCTCCGGCCGCTATGCGGATCTCCTCGAGCGTGTTGAGGAACCGGGAGTGATACCGGTCCGCCGGGTCCGGAGGCGCGGCCTCGAGGCGATCGAGGATGTACCGGGCGCCGAATTTCCGGGCATCCTGGTAATGGAACCAGGCGAAGAGGCTCGAGACCAGGAAGTCGAAGAGGAGGAGCCTCGCGAGGAACGGACCGGAGAAGAGACCGCCGCCGTAGGCGAATAGCCCGAAGCTCAATAGAACGGCCAGGGTGATGAGCCCGACGGCCGCGAAGTAGACAAGGATGAGCGCGGCGAAAACGAGGAGGCTCCGTCGGCGCTGGCGGCTCTGGACCTCGTAAAAATCGCGGGCGGCGCGCGGCATAACGATCATAAGTATACGAAGAAACGCGGAAGAAGGCGAGACTATCTCTTTTGGAGACTTTCTTCGTATAATAAAAGACCATGATAGAAAAGAGCGTTCCGTTCGGCGTCACGAATTGGGCGGCGCTCCCCGCGGAGGAACACAAGGGGGAGTCGGGGACATCGTTCTGGCGGACGGTGGAGCGGGGCGGACTCCGCATGCGGACGATCGATTACTCGCCCGGGTTCCGGTCCGACCACTGGTGCGCCCGGGGCCACGTCCTGCTCGTCCTCGAAGGCGAGCTCGCCGTGACCCTGCGCGACGGGCGCGAGTTCGCCCTCCGTCCCGGGATGAGCTTCGCGACTGGAAACGATGAAGAGAACCCCCACCTCGTGCGTTCCGTGCCCGGGGCAAAGGTCTTCGTGGTGGATTGACGGCCATGATGCGCGCGAACGCGGGCGGCCGGGACGGGCTGGCGCCGAAGATCGGTCTCTTCCCGCTGACGAACATCGTCGTCGCCAACATGATCGGGGCCGGGATCTTCACGACGTCCGGGCTCCTGATGCGCGACCTCGGCGACCCGCGCGTCATGCTCGGGCTCTGGGCCGTCGGCGGCCTCATCGCCCTCTGCGGCGCGCTCGCCTACGGGGAGCTTGGCGCGGCCATCCCCAGGGCGGGCGGGGAGTACGCCTTCCTCTCGGAGCTGTATCATCCTCTGCTCGGGTTCCTCTCCGGATGGGCCTCCTTCTTCGTCGGCTTCTCCGCGCCCATCGCCGCCTCGGCCATCGGCTTCTCCGCATATTTCATGAGGGCCGTCCCCGGGCTTCCCGATTCCGCCTTCGTCCGGAAGGGCCTGGCCTGCCTCGTCATCCTCCTGTTCACGTCGATCCACGCCCGGGGGATCGAGCTCGGAGCGCGGGTCCAGAACGTCCTGACGGTCGCCAAGGTCGTCCTGATCGGGGGGCTCATCGCGGCCGGGCTCGCCTCGGGGAACGGCCACTGGTCCCACTTCGCGCAGGGGGGCGGCTTCCGGCTCGATTTCGCGGGCCTGAAGAGCGCGGGCCTGGCCCTGATGTGGATCATGTTCGCTTACAGCGGCTGGAACGCCTCGGCCTATATCGGATCGGAGGTCCGTCAGCCGGCCAAGACCCTGCCCCGGTCCCTGATCCTGGGGACGGGGATCGTCATCCTCCTCTACGCGGGGCTCAACGTCTTCTTCCTGTACGCCCTCTCTCCGGCCGAAATGAGCGGGGTCATCTCGGTAGGCGGCCTGGCCGCGGGAAAGCTCTTCGGCCCTTCCTTCGAAGCGGTCCTGTCCCTCCTCATCTCGTTCGCCCTGTTCTCCTCCCTGAGCGCGTTCATCATCCTCGGGCCGCGCGTCTATTACTCGATGGCCAGGGACGGATATTTTTTCAAGTCGCTGGCCAAGGTCCATCCCGTCCTGGGCGCTCCCTCCCGGGCGGTCGCGCTCCAGGGACTCATCGCAATGGTCATCGTCCTCTCGGGTTCGTTCGATCAGATCCTGACCTATATGGGATTCTCCCTCGGCCTGTTCCCCCTCTTCGCCGTCCTGGGGGTGTTCAAGCTCCGCAAGAGAGGGATGTGCGTCACCCGGATGCCGGGCTACCCGGTCGCGCCGGCGATCTATCTCCTCGCCGGAGCGGCCATTCTCATCCTCGGCTTTCTCCAGAGCCCCGGGCCGTCGGGAGTGGCCCTGCTGACCATGGCGGCCGGGATCCCGGCCTTTTATTTTTTCCGGAAAAGGGGTAAAGTCGGGTCAAAGAATGAGCCCTGAGATCACGTTCCGCCGCTTCGCCCTCCCGGCCGCGCTCCTGGCAGGGGCCCTGCTCGCGTCGGCGGTCCCCGCGCCCCGCGTCGACGTCTCGGACCGCGACGCGCGGGTCCGGGGCTTCCTGGAGAAGCACCGGGACCAATGGCGGGACGAGAACGTCACGGCGGCCGACGGGGAGTTCCTCCGGGACTTCATCATCCGGCATAAATACACCCGGGCGCTCGAGATCGGGACCTCGACGGGCCACTCCGGGATATGGATGGCCTGGGCCATGAGCAAGACCGGGGGGAAGCTCATCACCATCGAGATCGACGAGGTCCGGCACGGGAAGGCCCTGGAGAACTTCAAGGCGGCGGGGCTCGAGGAGTTCGTCGATGCGCGTCTCGGCGACGCCCACGAGCTCGTGCCCCTCCTCGAGGGGCCGTTCGACTTCGTTTTCGTGGACGCCGACAAGGATTGGTATCAGAACTACTTCAAGATGCTCCTGCCCAAGCTCGTTCCCGGCGGCTGTTTCGCGGCCCACAACGTCCTCAACCTGGAATTCATGCACGGGGTCAAGGAATTCCTCGACTATGCCCGGAGCCTGCCCGAGATCGAAACGACCATCGAGCGCTCGAGCGGGAGCGGCATCTCGCTGAGTTTCAAGAGGAAACTGCCCTGAGGCCCCGATGACGATGACCCGGGCCGCGCGCCTCCTGGCGGCGGCGCTTTTCGTCGTCGCAGCGGCCGCGGCCATCCTGCTCCTGCGGACGGACACGCCCCGACGCCCTGCCGAGAGTCTTGCCGTGCCCTCTCCCGAGCGGGAGATGGTCCTCGAGCCCGATGAGATCACGGTGCGCAATGCCATAGACGTGCCCGTGGACTATACGATCGTTCCCCACGGCTCGTTCGAGCGGGCGAACCGCGCGACGCTCCTCCCGGGTGCGGTTCATCGCTTCAGGGCCAAGGGCCTCATGGTCATCGGGTTCGAACGGAAGGGCCGGACCCTGACCCGCTCGCTGTCGCCCGGTCGGCCCTACACGTTCCGCTACGACGAGGTCGACCTCCTCGAGATCTGGCTAGGCTCCCACGGGCGCGAGGACGCCGAAGACCTCGCCCCTTATGTGGCGACGCCGCGCCCGGTGCTGGACAGGATGCTCGAGATGGCCGGAGTGGGAGGCGAGGATTTTGTCTACGACATCGGCTGCGGGGACGGGAGGATCGTCATCACCGCCGCCCAGCGGTTCGGCGCCAGAGGCATCGGCATCGATATCGACCCCGAGCGCATCCGGGAGTCCCGGGAGAACGCGGAGAAGGCGATGGTCGGGCACCTCGTCTCGTTCATCTGCGGGGACGCCACCAAGGCGGACATCTCGAAGGCGACGGTGGTGACCCTATACCTGCTCCCGGAGTCGAACGCGCTGCTCAGGCCGAAGCTCGAACGAGAGCTGGCGCCGGGAACGCGCGTCGTCTCCCACAACTACGTCATCCCGGGCTGGGAGGCCCGGGAGGCCGGCTCAGCCAAGGTCTGGGACGGCCTCGACAAGGAACACGTCGTCTACCTTTACAAAAGGTGACGATACCGCCCGTTATTCCCCCTTCTTGATATGAATACTGCCGCCGGAGGTCCGGAGGTAGAGCTCGGGTCCTCCGCCGTTGATCTTGGCCTTCAGCGTGCTCCGGCCGAGCTCGCCCTGGACGGTCACGGGGATGTCGGTTTCGACGTGCCCGCCGCTCGAATGGGCGTCGATGTCCACGGCCACGCTCGCCGCGAGCTGGACGGTGATACTGCCCCCCGAGGTCGACAGCTCGCATCGCGACCCCGGCTGGGCGGAGATGGCCGCCGTTACCGAGCCCCCCGAGGTCTTCGCCTTCAGGGCGCCGCCGACGTTCCCGGCCGTGATGTCCCCGCCCGAAGTGTGGGCATCGACCTCGGCGAGGGCCCGCTCGATCCGGATATCGCCGCCCGAGGTCCGGGCGAGGACGTTCCCTTTCGCCTCATCGATCCGGATGTCGCCGCCGCTCGTCCGGGCATCGACGCGGCCCCCGACGACGCCGATCCCGACGTCCCCGCCGGAGGTTTTCGCCTCGACGTCCCCTCCGATCCGGTCGCAGGAGATATCGCCGCCCGAAGTCCCCGCCATGACCTTTCCCGTGAGATCGGCGATGTCGACATCGCCGCCGCTCGTGTGAACGTCGACGTCGAAGGACCGGGGAAGTGTGATGACGAACCGGACCTTCAGTCTTCTCCAAATTTCGTCCCAGAGCCCATGCAGGCCGTGCCGGTCGCGATCCCCTGTCACGTAGACGTCATTCCCGCGCTGTTCGAACCCCAGCCGGAACTCCTTGAGGACCTTGTCCCTGTCTCCGTGCCTGACCTCGCGGTAAACTGCGATGTCGACCGTGCCGGTGTCAGCTCCGCGGACCTCGACGGCGCCGATGTCGGTGTCGAGAACCAGTCTTCCGCCCGGCGCCACCTGGAAAGACTTGGTGATGACGTCTTCTTCGCCTGCGTAAGCGACGGCGGCGAAGGCCAGGGCGGCCGTCATGAGGACCGCTATCCGAAGCATCGGGGTTTTCGTGTTCATGGGCTCCTCCATTCGGGACGTTCGCGCGGGTTCACACCCGTCATTTTATCTGACGAAGGACGCGCCGAGAAGGTTCCCTCCCTCGACGGGCCTTGCCCGACCCCTGAGGGTGGGGTAGAATGGCCCCGGGATGAAGAATCTGCGGACGGCACTCGCCCTGCTCCTTGCTCTCGGCTTGGCGTCCTGCGGCCCGACTCAGGCGCAACAGGAGCGGGAGAATGAGAAAAACCCGCAATATCAATATGATAAAGCGGTCGTCGCCTTCCGGTACGGGCTCCCGGAGCGGGCCGTCGAGTTCATCGACGCCGCCCTCGCCCTGGACCCCGCCCACTACGAGTCCTTGAACCTTCTCGGGACCATCCGGTTCCAGGCCAAAGACTATGCCGGGGCGGCCGATGCTCTCGAGAAATGTCTCGCGATCAAGCCCGATCTCGTCGACGCCCTCAATACGCTGGGCTCGACCCGCCAGGCGATGAACGACAGTGCCCGGGCGGAAGAGGCCTTCCTGAGGTCCTACGCGGTCGATTCCAATGCCTTCGCCGCCTTCAGCCTTGCCCGGATCTACCTCGGGCAGAAAAAGCTCCCGGAAGCGCTGGACGCGATCGACAAGGCGGCCGCGAAGTCCCCCCGGGAGTCGGGCGTCCACAACCTCCGGGGGGTCATTCTCAATCAGCTGGAGCGCTACGAAGAGGCGGTCAGAAGCCTGGAGACCGCGGTCACCCTCGCTCCGAACGACGTCAACGCGAGCGTCAACCTGGGCATCGCCCTGATGAACCGGGGGGAGAACGCGCGGGCCAAGGAGATCTTCGAGAAGGTTTACCCCGCGATAAAGGACCCGGGCCTCAAGGCCACGGTCGCCGAGTACATCAAGGCCGTCGGCGGAACGGTCAAGTAACGGGCCGGCCGCCCGGCCCCGGAACGATAACGTGCCCGAAAGATCGAGACATCCCCGCGCGAAAGCCTTCGCGCCGCGCGAGGTCCTGTTCGCTTCCACGACGGAATGCAACCTGAACTGTGCCCATTGCGCTGTCGAAAGGGGAGAGGCCCGGCTTCCGATTCCGGCGGCGCTGAAATTCCTGCGGTCCTGCCGGAAGGCCAGCGTCGAGAGGGTCGGATTCACCGGAGGCGAGCCGTTCCTGGAAAGGCCGTTCCTCTTCGCCGTCACCGAACAGGCCGTCGCGCTCGGCTTCCTGTTCGGGCTCATTACGACAAACGCGCGGTGGTTCAAGACCGCCGCGCAGTTGCGGGGCACGCTGGAGGAATTGCGGGAGCGCGGCTACGACGGCTCATTCGGCGTAAGCGTAGACGCTTTTCACGGCAAGAGCATAGCGAAGCCCGCACTTTTCATCGAGACGGCGCTCGAGCTCTGGAATCGGCCCGACGTCGCGCGTGTGATCTCCGTGAGAGGAGTCCGGGATAATGAAACGGAAGCAATCCTCCGTGCTCTGGCTATTGCCTTGAGGGCGAAGCTCGTTCGCATCGGCGGGCATCGGGCAATCAAGAGCGATTCTCTGTTCGTGCCCATTACGGCGATCGATCTCTCCCCGGTCGGCAAAGCCGAACCTCTTCTTGATCCGTGGGGAAAGCGCTGGTTCAAAGAGGATTACTGTCAGGGCCCGGGCCAAGTTTTCTACGTCCTTCCGAACGGCGACGTCAAGCCCTGTTGCGGCTATGCCACGGACTCGGATCGATTGACCATCGGCAATATCCACAAGCATACGGCCGCGGAGATATTGAAGATCGCCTCCCGGAACCCGTTCGTGCGCGCGGTCTATCGTGACGGGCTGACCGGCATCCGGAAGCGTTTGGCGAAGCGCGGCGTCGTCTTTCCGAAAGCGACGTCGAACGAATGCCATTTCTGCCACCATCTGCTGACGAGGATCCCCCGAAAAGTCCTGGACGATTCCCTGCTCTGAAACGGTCTTTCTTCCGGCTCCATATCTTGGCGTCAGCAGCTTCGCAGGGAACGGGATCTTCACCCTCCGCCCGGGGCTCGAATCCCTATAAAGGGGCCCCGTCCTGTCCGCCTTGCCGGGCCCAGGGGTTTCCGGTATAACATTAGCCTGACCGAGTCCCCGCGCGCCCGTAGCTCAGCTGGATAGAGCGTCGGACTTCGAATCCGCAGGTCGGGAGTTCGAATCTCCCCGGGCGCGCTCCAACACGTCACGAATCTTGACGGTTATGAAGCCTTCCTCCCGTCCAAGCGCTTGGGCTATGCTCTCTTGACACCTGTCTCGGGCCGGAATACTCTGGTTTTAAAGGAGGGTTCTTATGAGGTGGCACGAAGCATTCAATCAATCGGGTCTCTCGAAATTTCTTAACAGTCCGGCGGGCCGTGTCTTTCGTTTGGTCGCCGGCGCAGGATTCATCGCGTTAGGCTACTTTTATAGGGGCCACGCGCTAGGCGTTTTATCCATGGTGTGGGGTGCTCTCGCCATGAGCGCCGGAGCGTTTGACATCTGCTTCTTCAGCGCCGCGCTAGGCGGCCCGCTATCCGGCACGAAGATCCGTAGCAGGTACAAGACCGCAGGCTAAATAGATAATAGATCCCGATCCTGGTTCTCCGAATCCGCAGGTCGTCCGTTCGGATCGGACGGGGCGCGCTTCCCCCGCCAATGGAATATTACTAGTCTCCAGCCGTTAGGTCAGTCAGCAAACGCTTGATCTCCAGAGTCAAGATCTCCGCTCCGGCCGTGTTGAGATGGTCGGGGTCGTCGAACAACTCGCTGTCGCGGTCGAAGAAGGACTTCTGGAAATCGAGGACCCTGACATTGCGGTAGGGCTTGATCATTTCGTCCGCCCGGCCATAGATCTCCGACAACGCCACCCGCTTCATCGCCAGTCGATAGTAGGGCTCCGAAACGGGAAATTTGATGAGCACCAAGCTCTTGCCCCTGGCGGAGCACAGCTCCAGGATCTTGCGGAAATATCGGGCCGCCGTTTCGTCGAAGGCTTCATGGCCGGAAAAGTGGAGCCTGACTCTGCGTACGGTCTGTCGTTCCCTGTTCTTATCGAACGTCCCGGTCTTGAGGACGAAGCCCTGGACCAATTCCGGTCCCGGACCTCGACGGGTCGCGGAGTCGAGGCCGGGATCGCCCAGAAGCTCCGCGTATTCGCCCAGATAAGGGAAAAAGCGGCCGCGGATATATTTGCTCAGGTATTCCAGCGGCCTGCCGCTGATCCGACCGAGCTCCAGGTAGTCGACATAGCGGACCCAGTAGAAGTCGCGGAGCTCTCTGTCGGCCCGCCAAGCCGAGAAGGAATGGAGATCGAAGGGCAGGAGTACAGTCCGGATCCGGGGGTTGTTCTCCAAGATGTGCTTCAGCTTGTAGTAATTGTAGATGTAGGTTTCCCCGTGCAGGGCAAAGTTGAAGGAGGCGTCGAACGAACGCGGGTCGAAGCCCGTGGCCATGTGGGAGTCCCCCACGGCCAGGGTCGTGATCTGCCCCCGGGATCGGCTGAATTCCCGTTCCGTCAGGCCGGCCCGCGTGCGCGACACTTCCTTGTGGACGTAAACTCGGCCCAGACCCCAGTTGAGCAGTCCGAAGATCAGCGCGAAAAGGAGGGCCTTCAGAGCCCTCCGTCCGCCGGTCGTATCAGAAACGGCCATAGATGAACTCCGGTTGTTTGTAGACGCCGAACAAGAGGACGGCGAAGATGAGTACATAATAGATAAGCCAGCGCCTCCACACCGGCTGGGCCGCCAGCAGTTCATGGAGGCTCCTTTTCTCAAGGAACAGCTCGGCCGCTATCAAACCAGCGACCGCTATGCCCGCGATGATCAGGTCCAACTTCGACAGTCCGGCGAACAGCCCCCCTATCCATATGCTGGAAAGAGGGGTAGGGCGGGCAAAAAGATTACCGACGAGCGCCAGGGCCTCCTTGATGCCCGCAGCACGGAAAAATATCCAGGAGAAGGAGATCATCGAAAAGCAGGCGACGATACGCACCGGTTTGAGCAAGAGAGGCCGATGGTTCAGCCCAAAGGCCTTCACAGCCTTCCGGCGCGTCTTCTTCGTGATAAACGAAAGGACGAGGAAAGCGCCCTGCAGTAATCCCCAAACGATAAAGTTCCAGCCGGCGCCGTGCCATAGGCCGCATAGGAACATGGTGATGACTATGGCGGCCACATAGGCGAGACGGTCGGACCGGGGCGCCAGCTTGGGCCGCCGGGAGAACCGCCGCAGGAGCGAGTAGGAGACGGGCAGGAACAGGTAATCGCGCAGCCACGTGGACAGGCTGATATGCCATCGCCTCCAGAAGTCGCCGATGGATTCAGCCAAATAGGGCTGGCGGAAATTTTCCGTCAGCCGGAAGCCGAGGATGCGGCCCAGGCCCCGGGCCAGGTCGGTATAGGCGGAGAAATCGCAATAGATCTGCCAGGCGTAGCATACTGCCGCCAACGCGACCACGGGACCCGCGAAGCTCCCCGGTTGACGGAAGACCGTGTCCACCAGGATGCCGAGTCGGTCGGCGATGACCAGCTTCTTGAACAGCCCCAAGAGGATGAGCTGGGAGCCCTCGACCAGCCGGCCGGGGTCCGCGCGTCTTTGGGCTGGGAACTGGGCCATGAGCTCTCCGGCACGGTCGATGGGACCGGCCTGGAGCGCCGGGAAAAAGGAGACGTAGAGGGCCAGCCGGGGGAAGCTTCGTTCCGCCGACACCTTTCTCCGATACACGTCGACAAGGTAGCTGATCTTCTTGAACACATAGAAGGAAAGGCCTAAAGGCACGGCAAGGCGCAGCAGAGGCCGCTGGTAGGAAACCTGCAGCCAGCCGAAAAGGGGGCGGAAAAGGTCGCCGATGAAATTGGCGTACTTGAAAAAGGCCAGTATCCCCAGGTTCAGCGCCAATCCCGCGACCAAAAGACCCTTCCGTGCCCTCGGGTCGCGCTGAGTGGCGATACCCTGGGCCAGGAAGAAGTCGATGAGAGTGGATAGGACGAGCAATAATAAACCGGCTGGCTGGTTCGTGTAATAAAAGAAGTATCCGGCCAGGAGGAGCCAAAGGCTGCGGAACCGGGAGGGGAGGATCCAATGCAGAGCGGCCGTGAGCGCGAAAAAGAACAGGAACTCAGCGGTTAGGATCGACACCAGGGCGTATCATAAAGAAATCCGGGCCGTAACGCAAAACCGGAACGCGCGGAACGGCTGCGGACCTGCCCGCTCCCGAATGGGTCCCGCTTGGGCCTCAAGGGAGATCGGGTTCGCGGGGCTCCGGACGGCGCTCGAAAACGATGTCCTTGACCGCAGGCTCGAGGGCTCCGGAGACGCCCGTCACCTTGCCGTCGGCGTCGGTCCGAAAGGTCAACTTTTCGCCCTCCAGGTCGCTCGCCGACAGCCGGAAGGTCTCATAATGCCAGTGCTCGAGCGGCGAGACGAATCCCTTGTAGCTCAATTCCAATCCGCCGTCCTTCGAGGTGACGGAAATGAGTCCGTAGGCGGGATGAACATACTCGCCCGCGTAATCTCCGAGGCCATGGGCGGGGCGGGTGCCTTCGACGCGCTTTTCGGCCGGTTCGGAGGCCCGCCGGGCTTCCATCTGCTCGACAGTGCGCTTGTTCCAGTCGATGGGGGAGAGGCCCAAGGCCAGATCGGAGAGCCCGTTGGCGAGGATGGCGTTGGCCGGGGAGCTCGCGTTGATGAGAAGGACGACTCCCGTCCGGGCCCCGGGGAAGAGCATCACGGAGGAGTTGAAGTCGAGGGTTGAACCCCCGTGGTGGACGCGCCAATTGTTCCGATAAACGTCGATCATCCAGCCCATGCCATAAGAGGGCGTCAGAACCTCGGCATTCTTATTCGGATTCCAGGGCGTCGGGACCTGGGGCGTGTGAGTCTGGCGGAGGGCGTCGGCCGGAAGGATGGATCTCGGCTCGGCCTGATCGGCCTGAAGATGGTCGATCGCCCAGGCGCACATATCCTCGGCCGTAGTGTTGACCGAGCCCGAGGCCCGGGCCCCGTACATCAATTTGTCCGTCGGAACGGGAAGGGGCCGGACGACCCAGGCGTCCTTCTCCCACCGGTAGGAAAAGGCGTATTCCTCCGCCGCCACGTATTCGGGGATCGTACAGCCGCTCCGGGTCATCCCGAGAGGCTTGAAGATGCGGTCGCGGACGAACGCATCCCAGGGCATCCCGGAGACCTTTTCAACGAGGAGGCCCAGGGTTATATACATGAGGTTGTTGTACTGAAACTCGGCCCGGAGCTCCCGGCTCGGCTCGAGGAAGCGCAGGGCTCGGACCATTTCCGAGAGGTCCATCGGCGAATTGACCCAGACGAGATCGTGCCGGGGGAGGCCGGTTCGATGAGCGGCCAGGTCGCGGACGGTCGCATGGGCCGAGGCGTATTCGTCCTGGAGGCCGAACTCGGGAAGGTAAGAAGCCGCGGACTTGTCCCAATCGAGCTTTTTGTCCGAAACCAGCAATCCCAGCGCCGCCGTGGTGAACGCTTTGGTCGTCGATCCGAGAATGAACCTGGTCCTGGGCGTCACCGGAAGGCTGCGGGCCACGTCGCGAACGCCGAAGCCTTCGAGGAATGCGATCCGGCCGTCCTTGACGATCCCCACGGCCGCCCCCGCGATATGCCATTGCTTCATCGTCGGACGCGGTGAACGCCCGGACCGCGGCCGCCGTCTTAGGGGATATCCCGGCGGGTTTTGCCGCGGGTGCTTGTCCGTGGGAAAAAGCGGCGATGCTCAGAAGAGAAAGGGCTATGGCGAGCCGGCGCGTTCGACGGATGATCATGACGGACCTCCTATGGAAGCCAAAAACGTTCCCTCATTATACAACATCCTTGCCTCTTTAAATCGGCGCCGCTCACGTCATATAATGGAGGCAACCCGAGGTAAGGGGGGAATCATGAAGCGCCGGCTTCCCGAAACCTACTACAATGCGCTTTCCATAATCGGAACGATCGTCGCCGCGACCGCCCTGTTCCTGTTCGCGTTCCTCTATGTCGTCGCGTCCGTTTCCGGGGGCATGCAGGCCTACGAAGGCATGCTCCTGTTCCTGATCGTCCCCGCCTTCCTGATCCTCGGGATCCTGCTTATCATTCTGGGGATGGTCCTCGCGGCCAGGCGGCGCCGGCGCGCCGCGGCGGCGTCGCCTTCAGGCCGGATCATCGACCTGAACAAACCTGAGATCCGGCGGGCCACCGTCGTCTTCGGGGCCGGGACGCTGATCTTTCTTCTCCTGTCCGCTTTCGGGAGCTACAAGGCCTATCACTACACGGATTCGGTGCTGTTCTGCGGGACCCTTTGCCACAATGTCATGGAGCCCGAGCACACGACGTACCTGAACTCTCCCCACGCCCGCGTCGCCTGCACGCAATGCCACATCGGCCCCGGGGCCAGCTGGTACGTGAAGTCGAAGCTGAGCGGGCTCTACCAGGTCTATGCCACGATCGCCAACGTCTATCCCAGGCCCATACCGACCCCCGTGAAGAACCTGCGCCCCGCCCGGGAGACGTGCGAGCAGTGCCACTGGCCGAGCAAGGTCTACGGCAAGCAGCAGCGCCTCGAGATCCACTATCTCAGCGACGAAGACAATCCGCGCTGGGACATCGAGCTCCTGCTGAACACGGGGGCGGGGAACCAGGCCCTCGGGTTCGAAACCGGGATCCATTGGCATACGAACGCCGACGTCCGGGTCGAATACGTCCATTCCGACCAAAAGCGCCAGGAGATCCCCCGCGTCATCCTGACGAACTTGAAGACGAACGAGCGGACCGTTTACGACGCGACGGAGAAGAAGGCCGATGAGGCCGCTCTCGCCGCCTTCCCCGTCCGGACGATGGACTGCATCGATTGCCACAACCGGCCGAGCCACATCTATCGCAGTCCCCAGGCCTTCATCAACGCGGCCCTGGCGGCCGGCCGGATCGACCCCGGGCTTCCCTATATCAAGGATACCGCCGTCTCCGCCTGCCTCGAGGAATATCCCACGATGGATGCGGCGCGGTCAGGCATCGCCGGGAAGATCCGCGACTTCTACGGACGAAAATATCCGGAACTCGCCAAAGGCCAGGCTCAGCGGATCGAGGGGGCGGCCAACGGGGTCATTCAGGCTTATTCCCAGAACGTCTTTCCGCGGATGCGCGTCCGCCGGGAAGCCTACCCGGATAATATCGGGCACCTCGACTTCCCTGGCTGTTTCCGTTGTCATGACGGCCGCCACGTCAGCACTTCGGGCAAGGTCATCAGCGGGGACTGCGGCCTCTGTCATTCGATCCTCGCCCAGGGGCCCCACGGGAAGATGACCTATGCCGGCGGAGGAACGGCCCTCGAGTTCCAGCATCCGTCCGATATCGGGGACGCCTGGAAAGAATCGGCCTGCACGGAATGCCATTCTTCGGCTCCCGACTGAGCCTCCCGGCGCAGGCGCTAGGTCCCTGTCGGGTGGTAGTGGACGTAGACCCGCCGCACCATATCGACGCGCTGAGCCAGCAACTGCTCCACCCTGGTCGCGATGGCGTCGCCGCTATGGACATCCAGGGCGCCGTCGATCCCGATGGTCAGGTTGATCACGAAATAGGGGCCAAAGCGGTGGGCATGGATCTCTTCGACGCTGCGGATCTCGGGAACGCTTTCCAGGATCGACCGGATCTGGCGGTCCAGCAAAGGGCTCGGTACCGAGTCCATGAGGTCGTCGCTGGACCGGCGCAGGATCTCGATGCCCGTGCGCAGGATGAGCAGGGCGACCAGGGCGCCGGCCAGGGGATCGACCCAGGGATGACCGTGGCGCGCCAGGAAGATCCCGACGCTTGCGGCCAGGGCCGAAAGGACGTCGTTCCGATGGTCGAAGGCCAGGGCACGAATGGCCAGGCTGCCGGTCCTTTCCCCGACGGCTCGCGTGTAAACGGTCAGGAGGATCTTGATGACGACGGTGAACAGGGCGACCCACAGGGTCCCCATGGAGGCGCGTTTGACATCGCCGCCGATCCTCAGCAGGTCGAAGACGTTGTTGACGGAAGTCCAAAAGATGGCAATAGCCGAAGTGATGACGAAGGAGCCCACCGTCAAGGCGGCGATGCTCTCCATTTGCTGGTGACCGTAGGGATGCTCATGATCCGCCGGGCGACCGGCGAGCTTCATGAAGAATTTCACGACGACATAATAGGCGACATCGGAGGTCGAGTTGATGCCGTCGGAGAGAAGGGCGGCGCTGTGCCCGAGGATGCCCATGGCGGTCTTCCCCACGGCGAGGAAAGCGTTCCAGATCAGCCCCAGGTTGACGACCTTTTGTCCCTCCCGCGCCCGTTGCCTGGGATCGGGCGGTTCGGGGGGCAAAAACTCCTTCGGGGAAGGCCTGCCCGCGCGCGAAAAGACCCGGCTTCTCATGACGCCCGGAGACTACTCGGGTCGAGCCGCGATGTCAAATGGGCTTGGAAAAGATCCGGAATATCCGATATCCTAGTCACGGTCCAATGAAGCCTAGATACCGCCGAATGCTCCGGGGGATGCGGGTGCAGGAGGAACAGCCGTCGCCGACGGAAGCCCCTGAAGCCGTCTGGTCGCTCTATATCCTGGAATGCTCCGACGGCTCCTTCTACACCGGGGTGAGCACCGACATCGACCGCCGGCTTCGGGAGCACGAGAAGGGCAAGGCCTCCCGTTATACCCGTACCCGCCGCCCCGTCGTCCTGGCGTACCGGGAGGAGTGCGGCAGCCGGGCCTCATCATTGGCCCGGGAATGCGCCGTCAAGTCCCTGAGCCGGCGCGCAAAGGAAGCCCTCGTCTCGGGAAGGAAGCCCGAGCGAAAGAAAGACCTTCCCGGATGATCAGGGCGCTTACTTCGTGATCCCCGCCTGCTTGAGCATCCAGGCCGTCTCGAAGGCCGCATCCTTCAGCTTGTCGTAACCTTTGACCCGGGCGCGGAGTTCGTTAGAATAATGTCGGGATCGAAACGGGTCGAGGAGGCCGGATATGACGAAGATACGGGCCCTGATGGCAGCGGTGGTCATCCTTTCGCTGGCGGCCCCTGTATTTGGCCGGACCCAAAGCCGGATCAAGATCGATCCCGCTCTCTTCATTTATCTGAGCCAATGCCGGGAGGTCATGCGCTCGGTCGGGGATGCCGTCTGGAAGGGCTGGGACCCGACCGGGACTCCCGTCCTCTTCTATCGGCCTCGCGTCCAGGACGTCCTGATCGGCTATCCGCATAAGCCGGAGGGATTCCAGGAGCTGACGGGCTTCAATCCTCTCGGCGGAGAGACGGTCTACTATCGGGACGGAACGACCTTTATCGAGGACGACGGCCAGAACACGGTGACGGATATCGACGGGATCAGGACCCTGGTCGTCGCCGACACCTTCTCCAATCAGAGGAACCAGCTCAACGGAGTGCTCCTCGGGCGCGATCAGGACTTCGCTCGAAAATGGCTCGAGGACTGGAACTTTCTGCCCGACGATCCTTACGACCAGATGGCCATGATCCTCCACGAAGGCTTCCATGCGTTCCAGGCCGCCCGGGACCCGGACAAGGGCCCCGACGAGATGGCCGCCATCGACTATCCGCTCCTCGACGCCCCGAACAACTCCCTCTGGGCGCTCGAGGCCGCCCTCATGACGGACGCCCTGCTCAGCGGATCGCCGGACGCGCGCGCGGCCAAGATCAGGGAGCTCGTCGCCGTGCGTACGGAGCGCCGGGCCGGCCTTGCCGGGGAGGCTGTCGCCTACGAGGACCGGACCGAGTACCTCGAGGGACTGGCGAAATACGTCGAATTCCGCTTCCTGGAGGAAGCCCGAGGTCTGGAGCCCGATCCGAGGCTCTTTTTCGTCCATGGGTTCTCCGGCTTCGGCCCCAGGCTCGACGAGATCAGGCACGAGTCCGTCATGCGTCTGAAGGATATCGTGGCGGCGAACGTCGACATGACCGGGAATAAGTTCGGGGTCGGCCCCCTGAGATTCAGGCTCTATTCGAGCGGCGCCGCTTTGGCCCTTCTGCTGGACGAGTCCGCTCCCGGATGGAAAGCCGACATCTTCGAGGAGGGGGTGTATCTGTTCGATAAGCTGAAAAAGGCGTTTCCGCTGACCGCCGCCGAGAGCGCCGGGCTCGTCTCCCGGGCCAAGAGCGAATACGGATATGAAGGTATATACCGGGGAAAGCAACGGTTCGAGGAGGAAGGCCGACGGGTGCTGAGCGACAAGCTGAAGAGCATCCTCGATACGCGCGAGACCCTGGTCGTCCTCGACTATTCCGGATCCGGAGGGATCGCGGGAATGGCCTTCACCCCCTTCGGCGTGACCAAGCTGGCCGAGGGCTTGGTCCTTTATGACATGGTCCCGCTCGCGGGCCGCTTCAAGAACGGCGCGGAGTTCCGTTTCGCCAAGGTCATCCCGGTCCTGATCGACAAAGCCGCCCGGCAGATGAAGTTCATCGTCAAGACGAAGGCCTCGGATCTGGAGGCCCTGAAAGGGAGCGTCGTCGATGTCGAGGAGTTTTCCCTGACGGGAGCCCGGTATGAGCTCCGGGTCGCCGGGAACACAGCCTTCATCAGGATCCTCGAATAGGCGGTTGTTGTATAATGGGGTCGGAAAGGAGGGAATCATGATCGGCTATTTCGGACCCATCGAGACTCAAACCCTCAAGAACAAGTATTTCCGCCAGGTCCTCTTCACCGGCAAGCACGCCCAGCTCGTGGTGATGTGCCTCCAGCCGGGCGAGGAGATCGGCAACGAGGTCCATGACCATGTCGACCAGTTCTTCCGCGTCGAGCAGGGAAAAGCCCGGTTCATCCTGAACGGCAAGGAAAAGCACCTGGTCGCCGCGAACGGGGCCGCGATCGTCCCCGCCGGGACGTTCCACAACGTGGTCAACGTCTCCAAGACCGAGCCGTTGAAGCTGTACACCGTCTATTCGCCGCCCAACCATCCGGACGGGACCGTCCACAAGACCAAGGCGGAAGCGGAAGAGGCTGAAAAGCTCGGGCATCACTGATCACTAAGAGGCGGCTGCGGGATCATCGGCGAGAAGAGTCGCATAACCTGACTTTGGGCCGCAGGGAGGCAGCGATGGCAAATAGTACGCGAGCAGGTCTCGCCCTGGTTCTCTCCGTCGTCTTCGGCGCTTTGGGGCCGTCGACGGTTCGGGCCGGGGATGCGGCATCCCCGGATTCGCACGTGGCGTCGCTCGACCGTCTCTACGACCTGCAGGACAAGATCCGCGACATCCATCCGGCGTTCGAGACGCTTTACCCGGTCGCGGTCATCGAACAGGGCCGATTCTTTGTCTATGTGCCGGATCCCGGCAGACGGACCTACGATCTCGACAAGGAAGCGGCCGAAGAATTCCAGATCCCCATCGGCGTGCGGGCGGCCATGCCCCTGCCTTTCTGGGAGAACCGGATGGCCTGCGTGATCACGCCCGAGATCTTCGTCGAAGCAGGGGGATATGCCGTCATATTCCACGAGTTCGTCCACTGCTACCAATGGGAGACCTGCGAGCTCCGCCTCAAGACTTCGCTCCGGATCTACAAGACCGCCATGGAACGGAAGGATTTCATGTGGGAGCTCCAATATCCCTTCCCTTATGGGGACGAAGGGATCGCCGCCGACTACGGAGCCATGCTGGAAGCGCTCGTGACGGAAGATGAGAAACGCGCGGCCTCCCTCCGGGAAGCCATCAGGGATCGGCTGTCCCCGGAGGCTTGGGAATACATGACCTGGCAGGAATGGAAGGAAGGGACCGCCCGCTATCTGGAAAACGAGATCAAGGCCCGGCTCGAGCTTCCGGCGAATTGGGGGGGCTTGGAGGCGCCCTTGACGAGGGTATCCTTTTACGCGGGCGGGGAGCTCCTGATCCGCTTGCTGGCAAAAAAGGACCCCCGGCTTGTCCGGGACATCGAAGCCCTGTACCGCCGTATTGCGGACTGACGTTCTCAGCCGTCGGTCCGCCAGGACTTCAGGGCCTCCATGTGACTCTCGAGGAGGCGGCGCGCGATCGCGGCTACTTCCGGCATGGCCCCTTTGGCGACGAGTTCCTCGCCGGCGACGGGTTCCGCGAAGGACAGGTGGATATCGAGAGGGGCGCCCCCCGGCCGCATCACCAGACGGATGAACTGAAGGGCTTCGGCGAGCTTCTGTCTCCTTGCCTCGGTTCTCCGGACCCTGACCAGGGGACTGCGGGCGAAGCGCGGCGACAAAGCCCCGCTGGCGACGGCCACAAGGAGCTTCGTTCCCGGGGCTTCGCGGAGCATGATCTCGATGCTCCGGGACCATTCGCCGATCACGCCGGGACTTCCCGCTGGAGAGAGCTCGGGATCGGGCTCCACATCGCCGCGGGGGAATACCAGGAGGGCCTGTCCCGACCTGAGGCGCTCGATCGCGGACCGCAGGGCCGCCGCGCGCCCGGAGGAACCGCGCGGCGCGTAGACGAAGAACCGGCCGGCCGCTTCGAAAGCGCGGGTGAAGGGGACGTCGGAGATCACCACGTTGATGTCGCTTCGGGGGATGCTCGCCAGGATCGCGACCGAATCCAGCCCGCCAGGGTGGTTGGCGGTGACGAGCAGAGGGCCTTCCGGCGGGATGGCCTCCGTGCCCCGCGCCGAGACCTGCAGGGAAAGGTCGGGAAGAATGCGACGGGCGGCTCCGCTGATCCCGGAGGTCGCGGCGGTTGCGTCCGCCAGGGCCGCGATCCGGCCGAGACGGCTCGCGGGGCGCCGGATAAGCATACCGAAGAGACGGCGTGAAGCCCCATCCCGGGAGAGCCCAAGGCTATAGAAGATCTCCGCGATGATCCTATCCCGGAAGGCGGCGGCTGGGTCGTCCGGCCGGTCGATCATGGTCCTCTTCGGCCATTGTATCATCCCGCCCGGCGATGGTCACTGCCGGGCGGCGGCCGGGCGCGCCCCTAGAACCACTTCGCGATCTGGAAGGTATGCGAATGCCCGCTGTTGACCGAGGTCGTGATGGCAATGGTGGTGCCGTTGTTGCAGTCCATGAGCTGGGCCTGGGTCATGACGAACGCGTGCGTGTGCCCGGCCGACGAGGAGGTCGAGCGGGAGATCCCTCCGGACGCCGGGCTCTGGACCTCCGATTTCGATATCGTGATCGTGTGGGTATGGCTCTGGTCCGACGAGGAGGTGAACGTGTTCTCATCGCCCGGGTTGCTGGGGGACGAAGGGCTGCTGCCGCAGCGGGACGTCATCGCCTGGAGAGCCGCTAAACCGATGCCGAGGAGACCGACCCTCAGGAACTCGTTTCTTTTCACTTTCCCCTCCTTGGACGGATCCCCGAAAAATACCGGGAGGGGGAAGGCCCCCTCCCGGTCAAGAATACGCGCTTAGGGCAGGGTCGTCGCGCTGACGACGTTCGAATAGGCAGAGACTCCGAATCTGTTGTAGTACTGGACGCGGAAGTAGTAGAGGGTATTGGCGGTCAAGCCGGTAACATCAGCCCTGGTGATGTTTGGGTCGGTTATGGTCTTGACGCGCGTGAAGGTCACGCCGTTCGTGCTCCGCTCGATGTAAACCCCCCGGTCGTTCGTGGCGAGGTCCTGCCAACGCAGGGTGACGGATCTCCGGTATATCCTCCCAACAGTTAGATTGGCCGGAGCGGCAGGCACGAGAACGGGCGGCGTGATCGTGACCTCATTCGAGGGCGCGGAGACGCCTCCGTTGGTCCGGAAGGCGAGGACCTGGTAGAAATAGGTGGTCCCGCCCACGACACCGGCATCGTCGTAGGTGCGGACGCCGGCGCCGACGGTGGCGATGGTCGCGTACGCTCCGCCTGTCGTCCTCCGCTGGACGTAGAACCCGCTCTCATTGTTTGAATTGTCGACCCAGTTCAGGATGACTCTGGCCTTGTTGAGGCTGAGCCTGGCAGTTAGATTGGAGGGTGCGGCGGGGGGGGCCTGGGGCGTGGTCACGGTCGCGATATTGGAGGGCGCCGAGTCGCCGGAGGCGCTGGTCGCGAAGACCCTATAGGCATAGGAGGTCAGAGGCTGGGCCGTGAGGTCGCTGTAGGAGACCGCTGCGGCGTCGGGGATCGAGAAGGTGAAGGGCCAAGTGGCTCCGCCGTCCGTGCTCCGCTCGACGCGGAATCCCGTGATCGCGGCGGCCTGCGTGCGTATCGCGGCTGTCTTTAGGGCCGCCAGGAGGGGGGCCGTCCATGTCAGGTTGACCTGCGTCCCGCTGATCGCTTGGGCGACCAGATTGGTCGGAGGATTGGGAGCGGGCGCGGCCTGACCCAGAGTGGCCGTATTGGAGAATGCGGAATCGGCGACCTTTGTCGGGAACCCGAGCGTATCGACGTCCCCGACGACATTGGTGGCGAACACCCTGTAGTAATACGCCTGGTTGTCAAGGATGGTCGAATCCGTGTAGGAGACGGCGTCCTTGGGGGCCGAGAAGGCGGTCAGCCCGGCCGTGAAGCCGGCGTCGGTCGCCCGCTGGATCGTAAAGGCCGTTTCGTCGAGGGAGTTGTCGGTCCAGGCGAGATTTGCCGCCAGGGGAGGCCCGGCGACGGCTACGGCCGTGAGGCTCGTGGGCGCCTCGGGAACGGCCGCGAGGGACAGAGCGTGCATCATGTCCATTTCTTCGTGGCCGAGAATGTGGCAATGCCAAACGTATTCCCAGCCGTAGTTGACCTCGTGATTGATGACGGTGACCGGATCTCCCGCCGGGTTCTTGAATCCGCCCGGGCCGCCGGGCAGGACCGCTCCGATCGGCGACAGGACGTCGATGGGGCGGACGCTGTTGGGGACCTTGAACGGCTGGGTCGGCGCGATCGGTCTCAGGGCGACGATCGTATCCTCCAGGGGATCGACCCGAACCGTTTCTTTCCACCCGAGCTCGTTCGCGTCGGGCGGCCTGACGGCGTTGTCCCAGGCGACGTGGTTGATGAGCTGGACGTTGAACAGGTGGAAGTGGATCGTGTGCGTGTCGACGCCGTTATGCGTGATCTTCCAGATCTGCGTTCCGTCGCCGGCGACCGGAGACATCGGCGTCATGGAATCCTTGGCGATCTCGAGGGGAGGGGAGATGAACGGGAAGAGGGTGAATCTCTGGACCCCGCTTCCGACGGGCAGCTCGACACCCAGAAAACCGCTCATGCGGCCGTATTCCGTGTCGAAGGCTTCGCCCATCTCGTCCTGGATGGCTTTGGGCTCGAAGGGAATGGTCACGGTCGCGCCGTCCAGGGTCTGGAAGGTCTTGGAACCATCGGCGATCCTCACGTACGGGTCCGCCGGGAAGGAGCCGTTGTAGGCGGAATTGTAGGACGCCTGTGGAACGATGATCGGGTCCTGCGAGACCTCGAAGACGCCCCGCTTCGTGAGGGTCTTGGCGAAGGCGGCTCTCAGGGCGGCCAGGGGATAGGCCCCGGCCGCGGTCCCGGCGACCCGGAACTGCATGATGGTGCGCGTGTTGGGCCCGAAACCGGGCTGTGTCGTGGGCGTCCCGCCGGAACCGACCTGGTCCAGGTTCCCCGTGTAGTAATCGTAGCGCGGGTCCAGGGCGGGGAACGCCGCCGGGGCGTCGTTGTAGAGGATGATCGTCTGACCGGGGTAGGCCGAGAAATCGACGATGACGTCGGCCCTCTCGGCGGTCCCGATGAGCAGCGAGTGCTGGTTGACGTTTCCGAAATTGAAGTTCGTCGCGTTCAGGTTCCAGGCGATGGGCTGGTTGGGGATGACGACCGGGGCGGGCAGAAAGCCGCCTTCCGTCCCGATCTGGATCCAGTCGGGGCCCTCCGTGGCGGGATCCGGCACGCCGCCCTCGCGTCCGTCCTTGGGCCAGTTCGCCGGGAACCCGGCCGTGGCGGTCGCGGGAACCATCTTGACCTCGGTGCCGGTCCGGCCGTCCGCCGTGGTGACGGCGGGATCGGCGACGTACATCTGCAGATTGACGAACCGGTCGTTGCTGGCGTTCAGGATGCGGAAGCGATAGGACTTGGGTTCGACGTCCATGTACGGGTAGGCTGTGCCGTTGACGAGCTGGGTGTCCATGAAGGCTTCCATCGCCATCGAAGGATTGGGCGTGCCGGGAACCTTCGCGCCTTCCCAGGGGGCGGTTCCGGCGTAAGGATTGGCGATAGGGCCTTGAGCGATGTTCGATCGTCGGCGGCCAGAACCAGGGCCCATAGTGCCAGCGCCCGAAGGCGTTGATGCCGGAGAGATCGTAGGGGTTCTGGTTCGGCATGTAGACGTGCGGCATCCACAGATCGCCGGTGTTCGGCGTGGGAGGCATCGTCCCGGAGTTCCAGGTCGGGTCCTGGGAAGCGATGGTCGCGGCATCCACGAAGGACTTGTCCTGGATGATGAGGGGCGTTCCATACCCGGGAAGCAGGGCGGCTCCGGGGGCGATCCCCGAGACGTTCGTCCCGTTGATGAGGTCCTGTTCGACCTGGTCGGTGATCAGGTAACCCGCGGCTTCGCCCGCATAAACGTTGAGCCTCGTGATCCCGAAGGAATGGTCGTGGAAGAACATGAGGCGGGCGCTCTGCTGGTTGTTGTAGTAGAAGGTCATCGAGCCGGGGCCGGGGTCGGTCATGTCCGGAACGTTGACCACGCTGACGCCCTTGGGATAAGACGTCGTCTCCGTCGCGGGGGTGACCCACTGGTGAGGCGTTCCGTCGCTGATCCAGGGGACGAACCCGCCGTGCAGATGGATGGTGGCGCGGTTCTGGGGGAACATCTCGCCCATGACGGGGCCCATGCCCGCCCCCATGAGGGTCGTGTCCACGGGGATGAAGAGGTCGCCCCCCATCCCGGTGGGGAGGGAGTTGGTGAACTTGATGCGGACGGGCGTGTTCCGCGTCGCGATGATCAGGGGTCCCAGGTAATGGAACTTGTTGACCGTCGCGTCGGCCGTATTGGTCTGCCGGTAGCCGCGGAGTGTCGTCGGGAGGAGGTCCGAATGAAGCTGCTCGGTATACTGTCCGACCTCGATCTCGTAATAGTCCGACCCCGGATAGGCCGATCTTGTTCGGGATCGCGACCGGGATGTACTGGCCGAGGAGGTTGGCGCCGGCGGAATCCAGGCCCGGGAGGCGGTCAACGAACTTCCTCAACCCGCCCGTGAACGGGGGCCCGATGGCCGCAGTGGCATCGGCGTCGACACCGGTCAGGTCCGTGATGAAGACCTGTGGCGCTGTGTATCCCGTTCCCGGATTCGTCAGGGTGACGGCGGTCACGGCTCCCGCGGTGACCGTGGCCGTTGCCGTGGCCCCCGTGCCGGTCCCGTAGGCGTCCGCGATGAGCACCGTCGGCGCGGTGTATCCGCTGCCGCCCGCGTTGAGGGTCAGGGCCGCGATCGGCCCCTTCGGCATCGGGCTGTTGGCGTAGTTCGGATAGGGGCCGAAGTAGTGCGGGATTCCCCCGGGGTCCATTACGGCCTTATCCACGGACCTCTTTCCATAGAGGAAGGCCGAGCGGGCCTGCTTCAGGCGCGCCGCAGCGGCCCTTCTCTCGGCGGGCTTGATCTTCTGCGCAGAGGGCTTCGCGGCGACCCTGGTCTTGGTCCCGCTGGATTGGGCCAGGCCCTGTCCGATCCCCCAATCGAGGATGAACAGTGCAAGCAGAAGGCTCACAAATATGGTGATCTTCTTTTTCATTCTATTCTGCTCCTTTGATTCGAATTCCGTTCATGAAGCCGCCCGGCTTCGTGGCCGGCCGCTTCTCCCCTTCCCCCTTGACCGATGAGCTCAAGTTTCTCCCTTTGACCTCCTTGCGGCCGCCGGTCTGGCCCGCATTGGATCGGAGCCTGGACTGGGGCGGCACGAATATGGACTTTAGATATGTACGACGCATTGTCGCCCTTTTGAGCAAGATATATGCCAAGCCTATCCGGCCCTGGCGTCCCCCGGTTTCTCGGGGAAACTTCCTTAAGAAGGGAGGAATATGGCTAGGAGGAACGGTGTCGATTGCCTCTGACAGGAAGGAATCCTGTGGCGCAGGACGCCTTGTCCGCGTGGCCGCGGGCTTTAGCCGGCGCTGTTGCGAGCCCGCAACGCGGCGCCGGTATAGGAACCCGGGCAGGCGGCGATCTCGGCCGGCGTGCCGGCGGCCACGACGCGGCCGCCCGCGTCGCCCCCTTCGGGGCCGAGATCGATCACATGATGCGCCCGGGCGACGACGTCCATGTTGTGCTCGACGACGATGACGGTATGGCCGGCTCCGAGAAGGCGCGCGATGACCTTGACCAGCTTCTCGATATCCGTAAAGTGCAGGCCCGTCGTCGGCTCGTCGAAGATGTAGAGGCTCTCGCCTTTGACGGGATGCGCCAGGCCCGCCGCGAGCTTCAGCCGCTGGGCCTCGCCTCCGGAGAGCGTGTTCAGCGGCTGGCCCAGCCGGACGTAGCCCAATCCGATCTCATCGAAGAGGGCGAGGGTCCCCTCCAAACCGGGCCTTCCGGCGAAGAACGCCCCCGCCTCGCTCATCGTCATGTCCAAGACCTCGGCCACGGACCTTCCGTCGAGTCCGATATGGAGGACCTCGGGCTTGTATCTTTTTCCGCCGCAATCGTCACATTCGGTTTCGACGTCGGCCAGGAAATCCATGCCGACCGTCGTTTTCCCCGCGCCCCCGCAGGTCTCGCAGCGGCCTTCCCTGGTCAGGAAAGAGAAATGGGCTTTTCCGAACCCGCGAGCCTTTGCCTCGGCCGTCGCCGCGAACAGACTCCGGATCCGGTCGAATAGCCCCGTATAAGTCGCGGGGATGCTGCGGGGCCCTCCGTCCGGAGGCTCCTGATCGACGTGGACCACACGCTCGAATCGTTCGAGGCCGCGGATGGACGCGCATCCGACAGGACGTCCCGTCCCGGCCGACGCGGCCAGGACGTCGAACACAAGGCTCGACTTGCCGCTGCCCGATACGCCCGTCACCGCGGTCAGGACGCCGGCCGGGATATCGACGTCGATGGAGCGCAGATTGTTCGCCGCGGCGCCGAAGATCCTTATCCCCGGGCGGGGCTCTCCGGCGAGGGGAGTGGGGGAGGGCGGGCTTCCCGCAAGATACCGGCCGGTCGGGGACCCGGGGCACGCCGCGACCTCTTCCGGGCTCCCTTCGGCCACGATCCGGCCGCCGGCCGCTCCCGCGCCGGGGCCCATGTCGATAAGCCGGTCCGCCGCCCGGATGACGTCGATATCGTGCTCGACCACCACGACCGTATTCTTTCGGCCGGTCAGATCCTTGAGCATGGCGACCAGGCGGTCCGTATCGCGGGGGTGGAGGCCGATGGTGGGTTCGTCGAGGACGTAGGTGATCCCGGAGAGACGGGCCCCGAGCTGGGCGGCAAGCCTGAGGCGGCCGGATTCTCCTCCCGAAAGCGACGCCGATCGCCTGTCCATAGCCAGGTATTCCAAGCCGGCGTCCCTCAGGAGCGAGAGCCGGCGGAGGATCTCCGTCCGGAGGGCTTTCGTCACGGCCGCGGCCTTCCCCTCGGGCACCCCGAGGCGGCCCCGGTCTTCAAAAAGCCTGGAGGCCTCACGGACGGTCAGAGCGGAAAGCTCGGCGATGTTCAGACCCGACCATCTCACGGCGAGCGAGGAGGGCTTCAGTCGCGCGCCGCCGCAGGCCGGGCAGGGGATGTCTTTCATGAGAGGGAGCATCGCGTCGCCGCGGTCATCGGCGTGTTTGCGCTCGTACTCCTCGGTCACGAGGTTCGCGAAGCCCTTCCACGGCCCGTTGAACCGGAATTCCCCGGCGCGGCTCTTCCGTTTGTAGGCCCAGACCACCTCGTAGGTCCGGTCGTCCGTCCCGGACATGGCGATGCGTCGCGCCTCGTCGCTCAGCGTCCCGAACGGAACGGAATAATCGATGCCCAGGGTCCTGCCGGCCGTCCTGAGCGCGGCGACATACTGCCCGTGCGGCTCTCCATAGAACCGGCCGGTCTTCGTGCCGTCGAGGGCGCCGCCGTCGAGCGGCTTGTCCGGGTCCGTCACGAGCCTTTCCGGATCGCATACGGTGAGCCGGCCGAGCCCCCGACAGCGCGGGCAGGCGCCCTGCTCCTGGTTAAAGGAGAAGCCGCTCGCCGCGAGAGGCTTTCCCGCGATCTCGGGCGGCGCCGTTCCGGCGCGGGAGAAGAGGAGACGGTAGTAGTCGTAGATCTCCGTCATCGTGCCGACGGTCGATCGCGGGTTCCGGGCGGCCGAGCCGGGGCCGATCGCGATGGGCGGCGTGAGCCCCCATGCGGACGCGACATCGGGGCGCCCGCCCTTGTCGATGAGACTCCTGACGAACGGGGAGAAGCTCTCGATATAGCGCTGGAGGGATTCCGCGTACAGGGTATCGAAGGCGAGCGACGACTTGCCGCTCCCGGACGGGCCGCTGACGACCGTAAGCTTGTTGAGGGGGATGACGGCGTCCAGCCCCTTGAGGTTGTGCGTCACCACGCCGGTCAAGCGAATGGGCCCGTCGGACGGGGGGAACGCGGACCGTCCCGGAAGCGGACCGAAAGAACGGTCACGGGCCTCCCGGAGGGCCTTGCCCGTGAGGGAAGCGGGCTCTGCCGCCACTTCTTCCGGAGTTCCGGCGACGACGACGCGGCCGCCGTCGTCGCCGCTCCCCGGGCCAAGGTCGATGACGCGGTCGGCCGCCCGGATGAACGCGGGATCGTGCTCGACGGCGACGATGGTATTGCCCTTTTCCACGAGCCCGAGAAGCGAGGCGAGCAGATGGCCGACGTCGTGCGGATGGAGACCCATAGTCGGCTCGTCCAGGACGTAGAACGTGTTTCCCGTCTGGGGCCGGCCGAGCTCGGAGGCCAAGCGGATCCGCTGGGCCTCGCCCCCGGAGAGGGTGGTGGAGCTCTGCCCGAGCTTGAGGTAGCCGAGGCCGAGCCGGACGCCGACGTCGAGGAACCGGCGGATGGCGGGCTGGTCACGGAAGAAGCCTGCCGCCTCCGCGAAGCTCATATCGAGGACCTCGTGGATGTCCTTCCCCCCGTACAGGACATTCAGGGTTTCGTCGTTGAATCGCCTCCCCTCGCATTCCGGGCAGACGACCTCGACGTCGCCCAGGAAATGCATCCCGATCTGGATGAGTCCCGCGCCCTGGCAGGCCTCGCATCGCCCTCCCTTGACGTTGAACGAGAAGCGGCCCTTGTCCCATCCTCGGGCCGCCGCCTCGGGCCGGGCGGCGAAGAGGTCCCGGATCCGATCGAACATCCCCGTATAGGTTGCGGGATTGGAGCGCGGCGTCCGGCCGATGGGGGATTGGTCGATGGCGACGACCTTGCCGACGCGGCCGTCGATCCTCAAACCATCGGCGTCGGCCCCGGGACCGAAGCGTCCTTCCCGGATCCGGGAGGCCAGGATATGCCTGACCAGCGTGGATTTGCCCGCCCCGGACAGGCCGGTCACGACATTGAAGGCGCCGAGCCTGAAGGAGGCGTCGATCCCCTTGAGATTGTGTTTCCGGGCTCCGGTGACAATTACAGCTCCCGCGCCGGCCCGCCTTTCCGACGGCTCCGGGACCCGCAGGTCCCGGGTCAGGTAATCCCGGGTCAGGGAGACCCCCGGAGGCAGGGCGGTCAGGCGTTCCGGGGAGCCGGCGAAGAGCACCCGTCCGCCCTCGATCCCGGCGCCGGGACCGAGGTCGATGACGTGATCGGCGGCGGAGATGACGGCTTCGTCGTGCTCCACGACGAGGACGGTATTGCCGTTGTCCCTCAGCTCTTTCAGGACCTCGAGGAGCCGCGCCGTCTCCTCCGCATGCAGGCCGACCGTGGGCTCGTCGAGGACGTAGAGGACGCCACGGAGGCCGCTCCCGGCCTGGGCGGCCAGCCGGATCCGTTGGGCTTCGCCGCCGGAAAGGGTCGTGGATTCTCGGTCGAGCGTCAGGTAACCGAGTCCCAGGCGAAGGAGGAGGTCCGTACGTTTCAAAACGACGTCGCGGAGGGGCGGGCCTGCGGCCCGTTCCCGGCCCGCGAATTCGAGCGTCCGGAAGAAGCCGTCGATGTCCTTGACGGCAAGCCGGCTCGTTTCGGCGATGTTCCGGCCGCGAAAAACGACGGCAAGGGCTTCCGGCCTCAGGCGCCGGCCCGCGCAGGCCCGGCAGGGCATGGTCCGGGCGAAGCGGAGGATGTTGCGGTTCCTTTTCTGACCGAGGATGGTCTCCATAACGGGCAGGATGCCCTTGTATCGTCCCTCTTCCCGGGGCCGGGCGGTGATGCCCTTCCATCTCATGCGCGAAGCGAGGGGATGCTTGCCGAACGGGATGAGGATGCGATCGCTGCCGTTGAGCACGACATCTCTCTGTTCGTCCGTCAGGTCCCTCCAGGGCACGTCGACGCTGAATCCGTGGGCGCGGCAAACCCGGTCGAGGACGTCCATCGTCACCTGGGAATAGATGACGTAGCCACTCGGGGTCGTGATGACGAGCGCTCCCTCGCGCAGGCTCTTCGACGGGTCCGCCACAAGAAGATCCGGGTCGATGCGGTCCTCGACGCCGAGGCCCCTGCAGGAGGGGCAGGCGCCGCGCGGGGAGTTGAAGGAGAAGAGCGAGCGCTCGGGCCTGATCCCCTCGGGCGCATCCCCGAGCCGGGCGTAAAGCAGCCTCAGGATATCGTAGAGCTCCGTCAGGGTGCCGACCGTCGAACGGGGATTCCCCGTGACCGCGCGCTGGGAGACGGCGATGGCGGCGGAGAGGCCCGTCAGGTGGGCGACGTCGGGTCGCCTGAGCTTGCCCAGGAAACGGCGGGCATAAGCCGGAAAGGACTCCATATAGCGCCGCTGGGCCTCCCGGAAGACGACATCGAACGCCAGGGAAGATTTTCCCGAGCCGGATATCCCTGTAACGACCGTCAGCCGGCCGCGCGGGATGTCGACGTCGATCCCGCGGAGGTTGTTCTCGAAGGCGCGCCTGACGATGATACCGTCGAAAGGAGTCCCTTCGCCGGAGTCGTCGGTCAGGAGGCGGGAGGCCATGGAGGACTAAGATAGCACCCCATATGGTACCTGACAAGCGGGTACCATATGGTGCCGCGCAAGCGAGGGAAAAGCGGCCGGGCGGCGGGCCGCCCGGCCTTACAATAAGGAAGGAGATACGCGAACGACCCTGCCAGGTCGCTCTATTGAATAGACCGGCTCAAGCCCGTTTTATTCTCACTCCGCCTCGAAAAAACCCCGCCGATTGACAGGCCTCCCTCCCGATGTTAGATTGATAAGGGAAGAGAGGGAGAAGCGTGAAGGATACGATCCGCACCGCGTCCCTGTATCAGACCCCGGTATCCCAGAGGCTCGTGGACCTCATCGAGCGCAGCGCCGAGGAGCTGACCAGGCGGTATCTCGAGGACGTCAAAAGGAACCTCAGCCTGCCGACCTACAAGGTTTTCGACGAGAAGGAGCTGTTCCGGCGCGCCCACACGGTTTACAGCCAGCTCGGCAAGTGGATCTCCCAGGAAACCTCCAAGGAGGAGATCAAGAGCTACTGGAAGGAGCTGGGCCGGAAGCGCCGCGAAGAGGGATTCCCTCTTCCCGAGATCATCCTGACGCTGAGCCTCCTCAGGCGGCATCTCTGGCTGAAGGTCCAATCCGACGGGCTTCTCGACACCGCTCTCGACCTTTACCAGGCGATGGAGCTGAACAATCGTGTCGTCACGTTCTTCGACCGGGCCATCTATTACGCCGCCTGCGGCTACGAGAACAAGGACTAGCGATCCGCGGGGCCGGGAGGGCGACGACGCGCCCGGGGGGATGACCGAAGGGAGGGGGACCATGTGCGAGTTCTGCCATAAACACGGAGAGGGAAAGACCTGGTACCTCAGGGCTGAAAACTATTCCGACGACCTCCTTGCGGACCTCGGCCGTAGGAAGTTCATCGGGGATTTCTTCGAGACGCTTCCCGCCCGCTATCCGGGCATGGTCCGGGGAGTCGAGAAGCTCGAAAGGGCGCCCGCCTTCGTTCAGAAGGCCGTCCGCCGGGGCCTTCTCCGGAAGCAGAAGGCCCACCATTTCGGCCAGGTCGTCCCTATCGAGGAGATCGAGAAGATCCTGGGTTTCGCCAACTCGGTGGTCCGCCTGGCCTGCATGTGCCGGAAGGTCACCGTCGGCACCGAGCAAAGATTCTGTTACGGCATCAGCCTGAATCCCGGAGAGCTGGAGCTGATCAGGATACTCAAGGGTATTAACGCCGATTACCTCATCGGACCGGAGACGAAGGGCTTGGAATCTCTGTCCCGGGCCGAAGCGCTGGCGGCATTTCGGGAGCATGAAAAACAGGGGATGTGCCATACGGTCTGGACCTTCGAGGCGCCGTTCATCGGGGGCCTCTGCAATTGCGACGGTACGGACTGCCTGGCGATGAAGTTCCAGCTCCGGTCCCGGTTTCCGACGTTTTTCCGGGCCGAATACGTGGCCGGCATCGACCACGACCTCTGCAGCGGTTGCCGGGAATGCCTCCGTCTGTGCCCGTTCGGGGCGATGGTCTACAGCCCGGCCCGGCGCCGGGTCTCCATCGATCCCGGGCGCTGTTATGGCTGCGGCATATGCCGCTCGGCCTGCGCCAAGGACGCCATCTCCCTGTCCGCCCGGTCGTCCGTCCCGGCGGCGGCGGCTCTTTGGACCTGAATCCCGCGATTTCCGACGATGTCCGGGCTTGCCCCTGGCGCGCCTCCGCGATCGGCTTTATAATCCGTCCTCGGAACCGCGATGACGGATAAGATCGGATTGTACATCCACTTCCCGTTCTGCCGGGCGAAGTGTCCTTATTGTCATTTTGCGAGCGTCCCCTTCCGGCGCGATCTTCTGGATGTCTGGTTCGAGGGGATCGAAAAGGAAGCGGCCCGCCATGCGTCCGCGGGCTTTCGCGCCGATACGCTCTATGTGGGGGGAGGAACGCCTTCCCTTCTCGGGCCCGGGGATCTCGCCCGACTGACCGGGTCTATCGGCGCGGGAATTCGCCTGGAATCCGAGGAATTCACACTCGAGGCGAATCCCGACTTCGAGGACGCGTCGTCCCTCGGCGGCTGGCGAGAGGCCGGCGTGACCCGGATGAGCATCGGCGTCCAATCCTTCGACGACCGCATGCTCGGGATCCTGGGGCGTCCTTATACGGGCCGCCAGGCCGAGGCGTTCGTCCTGAGCGCGCGCCGCGCGGGATTCCCGGTTGTGGGGATCGACCTGATGGTCGGCGTCCCGACCGAGACTCCGGATGCCCTCCGGAGAACGTTGGACACGACCGCCGGACTCGGGCCGGATCATGTTTCGCTCTACATCATGGAGAGCCTCGAAGGCCTCCCGTTCGAAACGTTCGCCCGCGAACATCCGGTTGATGACGACGCGGCCGCTGACGCCTACGAGTTCATGAAAGAGGGCCTGGAGGCCGCGGGCATCCGGAGATACGAGATCGCGAACTTCGCCAGGGAAGGCGCGGAGTGCGCCCATAACCTGAAATACTGGCGCTACGAGCCATTCCTCGGCCTCGGCCCTTCGGCCTGTTCTCATATCGGCGCCGTCCGCTGGTGCAACAAGCCGGCCATCAAAGACTGGGCGGCGGGGCTCGCCCCGGGCGGCGACCCTCGCGGCGAGGTCCGGGAGCTGGCGGCGAGCGAGAGCCTGAAAGAGGCCCTGATCTCCGGCCTCCGCCTCTCTTGCGGCGTCCGGACGCGGGACCTGGAGGAGCGGTTCGGGATCGATATCACGAAGCTGTTCAGCACGCAGATCGATGAGCTGAGGGAGGAAGGCATGCTGATCCTCGAGGGCGGCACCCTCCGTATTCCGGAAGACAAGTTCCTTGTCTCGAACGCCGTCTTCTCGCGGTTCGTCTGAGCGGCGGGTTCATGGTCGGCGGCGGATTGGAATTCCCCGGGCGATTCATTACAATGGGCCCTGCAAGAACGCTCGCTCCGGCGAAGGAGACCGCAGATGACGAGAACATTCACTCCCGATGAGCTTGCCCGGCAGGGCAAGGCCCGGTTGAGGGCCATGGCGAACCCGAAAAGGGCGGCGGGGGCCAGGAAATACTTCAAGGAGACCGTGGAATTCTATGGCGTCGCCAGCCCCGAGATCCGGAGCATCGCCGCCGACCTGTACGCGACGATCCGGAAGGAATGGACGGCGGATGACGCCATCAGGTACTGCGAGATCATGTTCCGCGAGCCCGAGCTCGAAGCCAAGGGCCTCGGGGCCCTCGTCATGATCCGGTACAAGAAGGTCCTGCCGAAGTCCCTGTTCCTGCGCATCAAGGCATGGCTGGCCGCGGACCTCCTGAACAACTGGGCGTCGGTGGACGTTTTCTGTCCGGAGGCCGTGGGCTCGCTCCTTGTCCGCTTTCCGGAGCTCGTGGAGCGCATCAAGACCTGGGCGGGCCATCCGAACCGCTGGGTGCGGCGGGCGTCGATCGTATCCTTCCTCAAGCTGGCGAAGGACGAGGCCTATCGCGAAACGATCTACGGGGTTGTCCGAGCGCACTTCGGGACCGAGGACGACCTCATCCAGAAGGCCGCGGGCTGGCTCCTCCGCGAGGTCGGGAAGAAGGATATGGCGCGGCTCGAGCGCTTCCTCCTCGAGAACGGGCCGGCCATCCCGCGGACGACCCTCCGCTACGCCATCGAGCGCTTCGAGCCGAAGAAACGGGCGAAGCTCCTTCTCGAGACGAGAGGGGTCCAGGTCTTAACGGATATTTCGTAAACAGACCGGTTCGACGCCGGGCCGAATGAGAGACGTCAAGACCTGACCCCTTCAGGGCCGGGGCGCCGAGGCGGGCGCGTTGGGCTTCGACTTCGCCATCCACTCGCGTCCGATCATGACTAGGATCTTGACCATCTCGATAGCGACCATAAGGGCGATGAAGAGCAGGGAGAATTTCGCCGCCGTCCTGATGGGGCCGGCCAGGTGTGCGAGCGAGGCGACGGCAAAGGGGGCGTCAAAGGGCTGGCGCAGGAGCAATCCGATCAGGGCGAGGGCGACCGCGTTCGAGGCGAGGTCCACCCAGCGGGAAGCCGTGAAGATCCTGATGATGGCGGCGAGCGCGCCCGCGGCGATCATCGCGAGGACGATCAGGGAAACCCGATACCCCACCGCCGGATTGAACAGGGGCCTGGGCGAGCTGAAGTCCAGGTTGAGCACGAATATCGTGCGGCAGGTGACGAAAACATAGACTGCGAACCCCGTCATGGCCGTCATGAAAGCCGCGCCGATGATGTTCCAGACCCGGCGCCGGGGCGTCTTCACCTCGTCGAGGTCCACGGAGAACTTAGGCCAGGGGAGGGCGATCTCCTTGCCGCTCCTCGTGATGAAGGTGAGGACCAGGGTCACGGCGCCGAGGTCGAAGAGAAAGGCCGTCGGCAGATAGAGCAGGGCTTCGAACGGGCCCATCCTCGGGACGAAAAGGATCGGGAACATGATGAAGCTCTCGCGGAAGATGACGGCGGCGAGGGTGAACAGGGTGTGGATGCCGAAAACGAGCGCCGTGTAGCGGAACAGGAATCGCCGATAGACGGGGGCGATGATGGGGCTTTCGGCGACGTACCGGCCGGCGACCCGGCGGGGGGCCCCGAAGCCGGCGATGACCTGGGCGAGGGACGCCTCCGTGACACGGCCGTATTCGCGCTCCGCCTTCTCCAGGATGTGGCTGCGGATCTCCGAAAGGATCTCCTCCCGTTCCTCACGGCCCGAGAGGAAATGCCCGATCTCTTCGAGATAGGATTCGAGTCGTTCAAACATCTTTCGATTCTCCCTTGTGAAATGGCTCAGGACGCGGTCCTGCTTTCTCCAGATGGAAAGGAGGTCGGCCCGAAGGGCGCGTCCCTCCGCGGTGATGGAATAGAATTTCCGCGGCCGCTCCTCGCGGACCTCCCATTGGCTCCGGATCCAACCGTTCTTCTCCAGGCGGCGGAGCAGGGGATAGAGGGTGTTCTCCTCGACCTCGTACCCCTGGTCCCGGATGGCCCGGACCATCGCATAGCCGTAAGCCTCCGTCTCGAGAAGGGTCAGAACCAGGATCTGGAGGAACCCCCGGTTCATCTCGGTTTCGAAGCTTCCGATATCGGGATCCATGGCTTGGGCACCTCTTTTCAGCATGAGCGCCGGATACTGTGCGCTTTATGTATCATGCGTATAATATAATAATGTGCGTCATACAGTATGTCAAGCATTTTCTTCTTTATTAACGAAATATTCTTTATTTCTCCGGGACGCGAATATGGCGCATCTTCTGGCTCTCACGCGTCGTATATAAGGATGCGGCGGCGCGGGTCGATGGACGTTGTCTCGATTTCTATGATATAAATTCTATTCCATCATTCGGTCCAAGGAGGAGCGGTGAAGATCAAGTCCGGCGTCATTGGCGTTCTCGCGATCATGCTTTTGGTGACGGCCTCTTTCGCGGCGGAAGAAGCCCGGGTCCTGCGCTTTCCGACGATCTCGGGGGACTCCGTGGTCTTTTCTTACGCGGGCGACCTGTTCACGGTCCCCGTCGCGGGCGGAACGGCCCGACGGCTGACCTCGCACGAGGGATACGAGGCCTTTCCCCGCTTCTCGCCCGACGGGAAATGGATCGCCTTCACCGGCGAATACGACGGCAACCGCGAGGTCTACCTGATGCCGGCCGGGGGCGGCGTCCCGAAACGCCTGACCTACACGCCTTCGCTCGGACGCGACGACATCTCCGACCGCATGGGTCCGAACAACCTCGTCATGGGCTGGGCCCACGACGGCGGCCGCGTCCTCTTCCGGTCCCGGATGCGCGAATGGAACGATTTCAACGGCCAGCTCTATACGGCCTCGACGTTCGGGCGCGGCGCCCGAGCAGCTGCCCCTGCCGCGTGGAGGCTTCGGCTCCTTCTCGCCCGGACGACAAGAAGCTCGCCTACAACCGCATCTTCCGCGAGTTCCGGACCTGGAAGCGCTACCGGGGCGGCATGGCCGACGACATCTGGATCTTCGACTTCGAGACGAAGGCCGTCGCGAACATCACCGACAACCCCGCCCTCGACATCATCCCGATGTGGAGCGGGAACCGGATCTATTTCGTCTCCGACCGGGACGCGAACAAGAAGATGAACCTCTACGTCTACGACCTCGGGACGAAGGCGACCCGGAAGCTCACCGACTTCGTCGAGTACGACATCAAGTTCCCGTCCCTCGGGCCCGACGCCATCGTCTTCGAGAACGGCGGCTTCATTCATCGGTTCGACCTGGCTTCCGAGAAGACCGCGAAGGTCCCCGTCTTCATCGCCGAGGACATGGCGGCCAGCCGGACGAAGGTCGCCAAGGTCGCCGGCCGGGTGAACCAGTGGGAGATCGCCCCCGACGGGAAGAGAGCCCTCTTCGGCGCCCGGGGAGATGTCTTCACGGTGCCCGCCAAGGACGGCAACACCAGGAACCTGACACGGACGCCCGGGGTCCACGAGCGCGCCGCCAAGTGGTCGCCCGACGGGAGGACGATCGCCTACATCTCCGACGCGAGCGGGACGGACGAGATCTGGGTCATGAACCAGGACGGGACGGGCACGCCCCGCCAGCTGACGAAGAACGGCGACACCTACAAGTACAGGCTCGCCTGGTCGCCGGATTCGAAGAGGATCGGCTGGGACGACAAGAAACAGCGGCTGAGCTACGTCGACGTCGCCACCGGCGAGGTCGTCATGGTCGTCCAGGCCGTGCAGTGGGAGGTCGGCGGAGCCGCTTGGTCTCCCGACGGCAAGTGGATCGCCTACGACAAGCCCGAAGTGGACCAGCTGAACAAGGTCTACCTCTACTCGGTCGATTCGAAAAAGACCATCGACGTCACCGACGGCTGGTATAACTCCGGCGGGCCTTCGTTCAGCACCGACGGAAAGTATCTCTTCTTCGTTTCCGACCGGGACTTCGACCCCGTTTACAGCGCCACCGAATGGAACCACGCCTACCTCGCCATGTCCCGCGTCTTCTTCGTCACCCTGGCCCGGGACACGAAGTCGCCGTTCGAGCCGAAGAGCGACGAGGTGGCGGTCCGTGCGGTCGAGGACAAGCCCGCCAAGCCGGACCCCAAGGCGGCGAAGAAGGACGAGAAGCCCCCGGACGCCCCGGTGCTTGTCGCGGTCAAGGTCGATCCCGAGGGCCTCAAGGAGCGCATCCTCTCCCTGCCCATCGAAACGGCCAACTACGGGAACATCATGGCCGTCGGCGATTCCGTCTATTACCAGAAATTTCCGGCGCTGGGCCGCGGCGCCTCCCTCATGCTCTTTGACCTGGCCGAGAAGAAGGAGAAGGACCTCGGCGCCGCCCGCGGCTACGAAGTCTCGGCCGACCTGAAGAAGATGCTCGTCGGCCGGGACGGCGAGTACGCCATCATCGACCTGCCCAAGGACGCGATCAAGCTCGACCCGAAGCTCGACCTCTCGGGCCTCGAGGTCACGCTCGACCTTCGGGCGGAATGGGGCCAGATCTTCGACGAATGCTGGCGCCAGATGAAGGACTTCTTCTACGATCCCGGCATGCACGGCGTCGACTGGCCGGCCATGAAGGCCCGGTACCGTCCGTTGGCGTCGGCCGTCGGCCACAGGGCCGACCTGACCTACATCATCGGAGAGATGATCGGCGAGCTTTCGACCGGACATACCTATGTCGGCGGGGGCGATATGCCCGCGCCGCCGAAGGTCAAGGTCGGGATGCTCGGGGCCCGGTACGAGCGGGACCTGAAGTCCGGCTATCTCCGGATCGCCCGTATCCTCAAGGGCCAGAACTGGGACAGGACCCTGAAGAACCCGCTGACCGAGGTCGGCGTGAACGTGAAGGAAGGCGAGTACATCATCGCCGTCGACGGGCGCGAAACGAGCGGGCTCCCCGATATCGGCGAAGCTCTCTACAATAAGGTCGGGCGGCAGGTGACGCTCAAGGTGAGCGCCCTTCCCGAGGAGAAGGGGAGCCGCGAGGTCGTCGTCGTCCCGGTCGAGACCGAGAATCAGCTCACCTATCACACCTGGGTCGAGGATAACCTGGCCCAGGTCGCCAAGGCCACCGGCGGCAAGGTCGGCTACATCCATATTCCGGACATGGGGACGGAGGGGCTCAACGAGTTCGTGAAATATTTCTATCCCCAGCTCCGGAAGAAGGCCCTCATCATCGACGTCCGCGGCAACGGCGGCGGGAACGTCTCGCCCCAGATCGCCGAGCGGCTGATGCGGGAGATGGTCATGGTCGAGGTCGGGCGGAACGGCGCGCCCGGGCCGGATCCGGGGGCCGCGGTCCTGGGCCCCAAGGTCTGTCTCTGCGATGAGTTCTCAGCCTCCGATGGAGACATCTTCCCGTACCGGTTCAAGACCCTCAAGATGGGCAAGCTCATCGGCAAGCGGACCTGGGGCGGCGTCGTCGGCATCCGCGGGTCCCTGCCCCTGCTCGACGGAGGGGCCCTCAACAAGCCGGAGTTCGCTCCCTACGCCGCGGACGGAAAGGGCTGGATCATCGAGGGGCACGGCGTCGATCCCGACATCGTGGTCGACAACGACCCCGCCCGGGAGTTCGCGGGGATCGACGACCAGCTCAACAAGGCCATCGAGGTCATCCTCGAGGAGCTGAAGGCCGCCGGCCGCGAGATCCCGCCGGTGCCGGCTTATCCGAAGGAATAGGCCCTCCTTGAAATCGGGGGCGGATTCCTGTATATAGGAACCGCGCAGGAAAGGAAGGGAGCCCCCGATGACGGATGACGGCAGGATCAAGGTCAGCTGTTCGTCCTGCGGCACGACCAATTATTACCCGGCGGACGCGGCGGGCCGGAAGGTCGTCTGCGGGAAGTGCAAGGCCCCTCTGCCCCTGCCGGGAACGGTTCTCGAGCCAGCCCCGGGCCAGGCCTACAACCTCTTCCAAAGGTCCGGACTTCCCGTCCTCGTGGATTTCTACTCGCCGACGTGCGGTCCCTGCCATGTGATGCACCCGGTGCTCGACCGTCTCGCGCGCCGCCGCGCCGGCGAGATCATGGTCGTCAAGGTCAACGTCGATCAGTATCCCGAGCTCTCGCACGGGTTCGGGATCCAGGCCGTCCCCACCTTCATCCTCGTCATGAAAGGACAGGAGAGGGCCCGGACCTCCGGCGCCCTGTCGGAGGAGAACTTCTCCCTCTGGGTGGCCAGCCGGACCTGAGGGCCGGGCGCCCGGGAGGACTTCGCCGCGGTCTCTTGACGCGGGCCCCCCGTTCCCGAATAATGGACGTTCCTATTCCGGTCCCGGCCGGACATGCCTCCGCGGTGAAAAAGAAAAGAATGATCGAAAAGCTGAACGCGCGCCGCATCGGACCTGTCCTCGCCGCGGGGGTCTTCCTCCTGGTCGCGTCCGGCCGGGGCGCTCCGTCCGACCTGTACCAGGTGAGCGCCCAGCGGGCCCGGGGAAAGGTGAGCGTCGACGGCCGGTTGGACGAACCCGATTGGCGAAGGGCCCAGCCTGTCGACCGTTTCATCCAGACCGAACCGGACGAAGGCCGGCCGGCGACCGAGGCCACGGACGTCCGCGTCCTTTACGACGAAAGGGCCGTCTATTTCGGCGTCGTCTGCCACGACACGCGCCCGGACCGGATCGTGGCCAACGAGATGCGGCGGGACGCCGAGCTCAGGAACAACGATTACTTCGAGATCTTCATCGACACCTATAACGACCATCGCAACGCGTTCGCGTTCTCCGTCAATCCCCTGGGCGCCCAACGGGACCAGCTCATCCGCGACGAAGGGGCCAATATCAACCGCGAGTGGGACGGGATCTGGGAGGTCCGCACTCAGCGGACAGGGGAGGGATGGACGGCCGAGATCGCCATCCCCTTCCGCACCCTGCGCTTCAGCAATCTCGAGGACCAGACCTGGGGGATCAATTTCGGAAGGTCGGTCGCCCGGAAGCGGGAGGAGAGCTTCTGGACCCCCATCCTCCGGAGCTATGGATATATGGGCCGGCTGAAGATCTCTTATTTCGGCCACCTGACCGGGCTGTCGGGCCTCGCGCAGGGGGAGAAGCTCCAGGTCATGCCCTATGTCATCGGGGGGGGCAACAAGGAGGAGGCCGCGGCCCCGTTCCGGGGAACGGCCGATGCCGGCGTCGACCTGAAGTACCGGCTGACGTCGAACATGACCGCCGACCTGACGGTCAACACCGATTTCGCCCAGGTCGAGTCCGACCAGGAGCAGTTCAACCTGACGCCCTACAGCCTCTTCTTCCCGGAAAAGCGGGAGTTCTTTCTCGAGGGGGCCGATATCTTCCGGTTCGGCGAACGGGCCCAGGAGCACGGCATGCCCACGACGCTCCTTTTCTTCAGCCGGGCTATCGGCCTGTCGGAGGATGGGAAGGAGGTCCCCGTGCTGGGCGGCGCCCGCGTCACGGGCAAGGCGGGGCGCACCGACATCGGCGTCCTGGACATCCTGAGCGGGAGGACGTCCTACGTCAACGACGACGGCGAGTCCGTGGATATCGGGAGGGCCAACGCCTCCGTCTTCCGGATCAAGAGGGATATCTTCGAAAAATCCTCGATCGGGATCATCGGCTTGAGCCGGGACCCGCTCGACTCGGGCGCCCGCAACCGGGCCGCGGGCCTCGACTTCAATCTGGCCTTCGGCCCGGGCTTCAAGACCGACGGATTCCTGGCCAGGACGTTCACTCCCGGCCTGAAGAACGACGATTGGGCAGGGGCGGTCAATTCGAGCTACGCCGACGATTTCTGGGACTTCGGCCTCTCGTACACGGACATCGGGACAAACTTCAACTCCGAGCTGGGATTCGTGCCCCGGACGGACATCCGGAAAGTCAAGCTCAACACCGGGGTCGGGCCGCGGCCGAGCTTCCTCGGCCTGCGCCAGAGCTTCATCATGAACAACCTGACCTATATCGAGGACCACGCGGGCCGGCTCCTGGGCCGGGACCTCTTCTCGGGGGTCTGGAACACGTTTCAGGACGGAAGCAACCTGTTCCTGGGCTTTGCCAGGAGCTTCGAGCGTCTCGAGGAGGATTTTGAGATCCGGGACGGCGTCGTCATCCCGGTCGGAGGATATTCGTATACAATTCCTTTTCGGCCATGTACAACTCGGACCGGAGCCGGGACGTGGCCTTGGGCGGCGACATCCGTTTCGGGGAGTTCTACAACGGGCGCCTGGCCTCGGTCGGAGCGGAGAGCTTCCTCAAGATCTCGCGGAACTTCAACATGGAACTTCAGATAAGCCGCAACCGCTTCGACCTGCCCGTCCCGGGGGGCAAGTTCGCGACGACGATCGCCGGCGGGCGGTTCATCTATTCCTTCACGCCCGAATCTCTATGCCAAGGCGTTCCTCCAGTGGAACGACGCGGAGGACCTCTTCAAGAGCAACATCCTCGTCCGGTGGATCTACAGGCCCGGGGCCAACATCTACTTCATCTACAACGAGACGCGAAACCTCGGCGGCGGCGTCCCGGTCGAGGACCGGACCATCATGCTCAAGGCGAGCTTCCTGTTCGATCTCTAAGCTCCGTTCCCGCTCCCCAGGAATGAAACGGAGTTCCTGTTTTTTATAACGCCGGTTTTCACGGCGCCCTTGACATTGATTTACGACCGGACTTAATATGACAGCCATGGGACGACAGTCTCGTCGGCCGGATAGGGGAATGGTATCGGCGGGGAGAGCCTCGCGGAGAACGATCTTGATGCCGCGATCCTTCCTCGCCCGGTATCCATTCATCAATTCATTCAGGATCTTGACGGCGCCTTGAAGCGAATCCCGGTCGAAAGGGGGACCTTCATGGACCTTGTCGGGGCACTGAAAATGACGAGGAGTGCGAATGACGGTAATCTAGGGGGGTATGAGGCACCAAGGGTTGAGGTGGAGCCTTGTTCGGATTCACCTCGGGAGAGAGAGGTTAGGAAAGCATGAAAAGGCGGATCAATCGAATGAAAAAGAAGCTGTTCTTACTTTTCCTGATCGCATGCGTCTCGATCGCTGGAACGGCTTTCGCCCAGGTCACACCGGAAGGAAGGATTACCGGTAAGGTTGTTGACAACCAGGGGAGTCCTCTTCCCGGAGTGACGGTCGAAGCCACCAGCCCCAAACTGATCGGCAAGGCGTCTGCGGTCACCGATGGCAACGGAATCTATCGTATAATGGCCCTTCCGTCCGGGACTTATGATATTACATTCACACTGGCCGGGTTCAATACGCTGATCAGGAAGGATATCCTTCTGGACTTTTCCCAGACCCTGGCCCTGAACGTGGCTCTGGAGCAGGCGGCCATCAGTGAGCAGGTCACGGTCGTCGGCCAGGCCCCCATGATCGATGTCAAGAGCACGACCAAGGGCTCGGTCATGACCAAGGAGACCTTCCTGTCCCTGCCCCGCGGCAGGGCGTTCGACTCCCTCGTCAGCACCATCCCGGGTGTCTCGAACGACAAGTTCACGGCCGGCGTCTCCGTTGACGGGGCCACGGGCGCCGAGAACGTTTATTATGCCGACGGCGCCGACACGACGGACTTCCACCTGGGCGTCAGGGGCCAGAACATGGTCCTCGAGCTCGTCGACGAGGTCAAAGTCACGGCATCGGGCTACAACGCCGAGTTCGGCGGCTCGATGGGCGGCGTCATCAACGTCATCACCCGGTCCGGCGGGAACGAGTTCCACGGCGACCTGATGATGTTCTATGAGAACAATTCGAAGCTGATGCAGGGCCACGCCCGGGACTACATCCGGCAGGACCCGAACGACTACACCCTCTGGGAGTACGTGAACAACGACAGCCCTCTATTTCAACGGCGGCAAGGATCGCGACAAGTACAACCGCTATGAGGGCGTCATCAGCCTGGGCGGCTACATCCTGAAGGACAAGCTCTGGTTCTTCGGCTCGCTCAACCCGATCTACGAGCCAGACCACGGCCCTGAGAGACTTCAACGGCCGCGAGGGCCCGTTCTCGACCTTCAAGTCCAAGAGCGACCTACTACAACGGGTCCATCAAGCTGTCGGCCGCCCCGTTCGCGGGACTGCGCGTGGCCGCGCAGCTACATCAGCAACTTCGGCCGGGACCGGGGAACGCTCCCGAGCATCCAGGGCTCCGACAACTCGGATTATGCCTATGGGCAATGGGGCTACGACTATCCCAACTGGACGGCCGCCCTGACCGCCGACTATTCCGTCGGCAACAACCTCCTCATCAGCTACCGGGGAGGCTGGCACCTGCAGAACCAGAACAACCAGCGGATCAAGCCCCCGGACGGTACCACCTATAACTTCAACTACTCGAACAGCCCTTCGCGTCCGATCCCTTCTACGTCGCCAATCCGGAGCTGATCCATTCCGAGGACTGGACGTCTTCCGCAACCTTCCAGGAGCGGCAGAAGTACCTCCAAGAGAAGATCGGCAACAACCTGGACTGTCTCCTACTACCTCAACTTCATGGGTGAGCACGCCCTCAAGGCCGGCATCGGCTATGCCTGGCTGCATGAGGACGTCTATATCAGCTGCTATTCACCCCCAGAGTCTTCCTGTACTTCGGCAAGACCAACTACTCGCTTGGGCTTCCCCATCGGCCCCGGCGCCGACCCGAGCAGCCCGTTCTACGGCAAGTACGGGTACTATTACGTCCGGGGCAACTTGAACCAGCCCATCTACGGCGGCGACTGGAACATCCACGCCAACAACTACTCGGCCTACATCCAGGATTCCTGGACCATCAAGAACCGGCTGACCATCAATTTCGGCGTCCGGGCCGAGAGCCAGTACATCCCCGCCATGACGGACGTCACGTCGTACGCGGGTTACACCGACAAGCCCGTCAAGTTCGACCTGACCGACGCGCTGGCCCCCCGGCTGGGCGTGGTCTATGACGTGTTCGGGGATTCCAGCCTGAAGGTCTTCGGAAGCTTCGGCATCTATTACGACGTCATGAAGATGTACATAGCCGAGCTGACCTACGGCGGCTACAAGCACCTGACGGGATTTCTACGCGCTGCACGAATCCCGATTGGACCCAGATCGCGGCGAACGGCGAGTTCACTCGACGAGGCCAGCCAGGAAGCCGGCGATACCTACGCCGGAAGCCTCGATTACCTGCCGCCGTCGTTCGGCCGGACCGATCCGGGCCTGAAGCCGACCGCCCAGAGGGAAATTTCCTTCGGCGCGGAGAAGAAGCTGTCGGACAACCTTTCCCTGTCCGTCCGTCTCGTCAACAAGAAGCTCCTCCGGACGATCGAGGACGTCGGGGCCCTTGCCATCGAGACCGATCCCGTGACGGGCGAAACGAGCGTCACGGAGAATTTCTGGATCGTCAATCCCGGCTACGGCTGGTCCCTGCCGGTATCCCAGGGAGGGAAGTTCCTCGACGGCCGCTGGCCGACCCCGAAGGCGACCCGGGATTATTACGGCGTGAACATCTCCCTGGAAAAGAGGTTCAGCGACAACTGGCAGGGCGGCGTCAACTACACCTTGAGCCGGATCGCCGGAAACTATTCCGGCCTGGCCAGCACCGACGAGGTCGGGTATGACGATGCCGGAGTGGCCCGCCTGGGCACGAACGTCCAGTTGTACTACGACGACTGGTTCCTTATGTACGACGGCCAGGGGAAGAATCTCGACGGGCCCCTGCCTCAGGACCGGACCCATTCCTTCAAGGCCTACGGAACCTATGCCTTCCCGTTCGGCCTGACCGTCGGCGTCGTCGGCTACGGCCGGAGCGGATTGCCCCTGACGACCAAGCTCCACATGAACAACCGGTGGATGCTCGTCGAGAACCGCGGCGACCTCGGCCGCCTGCCCTTCACCTTCTGGGCCGATCTCTATCTCGACTATACCTTCAGGATCGGCGACAGTTACCGCGCCTCGATCAACCTCCAGATCAACAACGTTACCAATACCAAGACGATCCAGAGCAAGATCTACTCACCCCAACCTGGACGGCATCTACGCCTCCGACGACGAGATCCTCGACGGGACTCTGGCCCGCGATTATCAGCAGATGATCATCGACGCCGGCGACGTGAACAGCGCCTACGGCAAGTGGGAGACCCGGTTCTCTCCCTGGTCCGCGCGGCTGGGCTTCAAGTTCTCGTTCTGAGCGAAGCGCACAGCACCTGATCTTCACAGGCCCGCCTCCCCTCAGGGGGGGCGGGCCCTTTTTTTATCGTTCGTTACACGCCGGACGTGCGGCTGATGCTGGGTGGGGGATCCGGAAGGGAAAGCCGGCTGAAGTCCGCTTCCTTCGGCGCGGATTATGATAAGATGGTTCGGGAACGATGAGCAAAAAGAAGAAAGCGAAGCGAAAGTCCGGGAAGTCGGCGCCCCGCGGCCGGTCGAGGATCCTCCGGGGAGGGGCGGTGGCCGCCGCGGCCGTGGGGATCCTGGCCTATTTCCTTGTCATAGCCCCCCGGTCCCGCAAGTCCGTTCCCGAGGGCGTTCCTTCTTACAACGTCCTCCTGATAACCCTGGACACGACCCGGGCCGACCACCTCGGATGCTATGGGAATAGCGCGGCCAGGACCCCCAATCTTGACGGCCTTGCCCGGGAGGGGATCGTTTTCGCCCGGGCCTATTGCCCGGCCCCCCTGACCCTGCCGTCTCACGTTTCCATCATGACCGGGCTTTATCCGGCGGCCCACGGGGTCCGCAATAACGGGCACGAGGTTCCCGCCGGGATCAGGACCCTCGCCGAGATCCTGAAGGGACGAGGCTATGCCACCGGGGCGTTCGTCTCGGCCTTTTCGGTGGATTCCCGGTTCGGCATCGACCGGGGCTTCGACGTTTATGACGACACGTTCCTGGCGGATTCCCCTTCAAGACCCAGAACGCGGAACGCCGCGCCGAAGAGACCTTTGCCGGATTCTCCCGCTGGCTGGAAGCCCGCGGATCGAACAAGTTCTTCGGCTGGGTCCATTACTATGATCCCCATCTGCCCTACGATCCGCCGTCGCCCTATAAGGAGGAATTCGCCGGTGCTCCCTACGACGGCGAGATCGCCTACATGGACCGCTATGTCGGCGCCGTCCTGAACCGGCTCAGGGAGCTGGGGGTCCTGGAGAAGACCCTCGTCGTCGTCGCCGGCGACCATGGGGAAGGGCTGGGCGACAAAGTGGAGCTCGGTCACGGGCTCTTTCTGTATGACGAGACCCTCCGGGTCCCGCTCATCTTCCATAATCGCTCGATCTTCGCCCGCTCCCGGGTCGTCGAGAGCCGGGTCCGGCTGATCGACGTCGCTCCGACCATCCTGGAGGCCCTCGGCCTGAAGGACGAGGCCGGGGGAATGAAGGGACAAAGCCTGGTCGCCTGGACCGGGGGAAGGGACCGGAAGGACCTTGACACTCTGGTGGAGACCGTCTATCCCCGGGAGAACTTCGGCTGGTCCGAGCTGGTCGGATTGATCTCCGGGGACTGGAAATACATCCAGGCCCCGCAGCCCGAGCTCTATGACCTGAAGAGCGACCCGGGGGAGGCGAATGACAGGATCGCGTCCTCGGACGGCAAAGCCGGCGAAATGAAGAAGCGGCTGGAACAGGAGCTCCTCGGTCCGAGGGCGGCCGGCGAGCAGGCCGGTGTGAGTTCAGAGGCCCGGGAACGGCTCCGGTCCTTAGGTTACGTGAACTTCGCTCCCTCCGGAAGCGGTCAGTCCCTGCCGGACCCAAAGTCGAAGATCCCTTTGCTGAGGCTGATCCAGGAAGCTCAGGTCCGCGAGTTCGAGGAGAACTATGCCGCGGCGGAGAAGATCTATGCCAGGGTTCTGGAGGAGGTCCCGGACGCTCCTGCGGGTTATGTCAGCCTGGCTCTCGCCCAGGCGAGGCAGAAGAAGTTCGACCAGGCGCTGGAGACCTTGAACAACGGCATGGCCCGAATCCCGAACTCGGAGATCCTCATGGTCCGCCTGGGGCACACCTATCTGGTCACCGGAAGGTCCGAAGAAGCCCTGGCGGCCATGAACAAGGTCCTGGAGCTGAACCCCCGGAACGTCGACGCGCTGACCGTCTGCGCCGGGATCCTGGATGCTCAGGGCCGGAAGGACGATGCCCGGGCTTATTATGGCCGGGCCCTGGCCGTCGAACCGGAAAGCCGGTTCCTGAGAATGAGCTACGCGGGGAGCCTGGCCTCCGGGGGCCGATTGAGGGAAGCCATCGAGGTTTACGAGAAACTGGTCGATGACTACCCCCAAGAGCAGGGCTTTCTCCAGTACATCGGCATCGCCTATTCCTACCTGGGTGAATTCGCCCAGGCCGTTTCCTGGCTCGAAAGGGCTGTGGCGATCCAGCCGACGCCGTCCGGATATTTCAACCTGGCTATTGCCTACGAAAAGAGCGGGGACGTCGGGGGAGCGGTGAGGAGCTTCAGGCTCTATCTTGATAATTCCGGGGGCGAGAGCGGGGCCAACGTCCGAAAGGCGAAGGCCGAGCTCGAGCGGCTGGAAAGGCGCTGACCCCCGCGACCGCCCCATCTTTCTTTTCGCGTGTTATGGAATTCTCGGCTCGGGGCGCGCCTTCCGTCGGCCGCGGCCTGGCCCAGCGGGCCTCAGCTTATGGGTCGAAAGGAAGGAGTGGCGAAGAGGGGACTCGAACCCCTACGAGCGTTTAAGCTCACTAACCCCTCAAGCTAGCGTGTCTGCCAATTCCACCACTTCGCCACGCTCGGAGAGCGGATATGCATCCGGAGCCGGAACCCGGCCCGGAGAGGGTGCTACTTTTCGGGCTCGGTCGCGGGAGCCTTCTCCTGCGTCTGGGCCGGGGTCTCCGTCGCCGGAGCTTTCGGCTCTTCCTTCTTCGGGGCCGGGGCCGTGACCGGGGCGGTCTGGGCCGCCGGCGAGGTCTCTCCGCGGACGACGGACTTGGCCCCCCGGGTCGACATGATCCAGAGGCCCATCGAGGTGAACATGAAGAGGACGGCCGATGCCGTCGTGATCTTCGACATCAGGCTCGCTGACCCGCGGGGCCCGAAGGCCGTCGCGCTGCCCGCCCCGCCGAACGCGCCGGCCAGGTCCGCCGACTTTCCGGACTGGAGAAGGACGGCGAAGATCAGGATGAAACAGACGATGATGTGAATGATGAGGATTAACGTGCCCATGTCTTTTACTCTTCCTTGCCGGCCCGGAGAGCCTCCTCCGCGATCCGGACGAACGATCCGGCCTCGAGGGACGCGCCTCCGACCAGGAATCCGTCGACATCCTTTTCCAGGTACAGGGTGTACGCGTTGGCCGGCTTTACCGAGCCGCCGTAGAGGATTATAGCACAGGCGGCCGCCGTTTTTCCATACTTTTCTTCGAGCCGCCCCCTGATGAAGGCATGGATCTCTTCGGCCTGGGCGGGGGTGGCCGTCCGCCCCGTCCCGATGGCCCAGACGGGCTCGTAGGCGAAGACGATCCTTTTCGCCTCCTCCGCCCCGATCTCCCGGAGCCCTTCGTCGAGCTGGGACCCGATCCGGTCGATGATCTTCCCGGCCTCCCTCTCCTCGAGGGATTCCCCGACGCAGAGGATAGGGGCGAGCCCATAACGGAGGGCCGCCCGGACCTTTTTGTTGACGGAGGCGTCGGTCTCGCCGAACAACTGCCGCCGTTCGGAGTGGCCGATGACAACGTAAGCGCAGCCCGTGTCCCTGAGCATCGGGCCCGAGATCTCGCCGGTGAAGGCGCCCTTGTCCTCCCAGTGGAGATTCTGGCCGCCCAACCCGACCGATGTTCCTGCGGTGAGCTTCGCGGCCTCGGATAGGGCCGTGAAAGGGGGGATGACGACCAACCCGGCGTCCCCGAGGCTCGGGGCCGCCGCGACGAGGGAGGAGATCAGAGCGCGCGCCTCCGCCAGGGTAGCGTGCATCTTCCAATTGCCGGCGACGAGGGGAGCTTTCTTCGACACGGCGGACTACTTCTCCAAGGCTTCGATGCCCGGCAGGGTCTCGTAGGCCAGGAACTCGAGCGAGGCGCCGCCGCCCGTCGAGATGTGGGTGATCTTGTCCGTCACACCGGCCTTCTTGACGGCGGCGATGGAATCCCCCCCGCCGATGATGGATACGGCGCCGGAGGCCGCGACGGCCTCGGCGATCTTCATCGTGCCGGCGGCGAACTTGTCGATCTCGAACACGCCGAGGGGCCCGTTCCAGACGATGGTCTTCGCTCCGGCGATGATCTTCGCGTAGGCGGCGATGGTCTTGGGCCCGATATCGACCCCCATCATGTCCGCGGGGAACGGCGTCCCATCCACGATCCTGGTCTCGGCGCCGGCGTCCACGGCCGTCGCCAGGACGTGGTCGAGAGGCAGGAGGAAGCGGACCTTCTTTTCGGCCGCTTTGGCCAGGATCTTCAGGGCGATTTCCTTCTTGTCGTCCTCGACGAGCGATCGGCCCACGTCCTCTCCTTTGGCCTTGAGGAACGTGTAGGCCATCGCTCCCCCGATGAGGATGTCGTCGGCCTTGTTGAGGAGGTTCTCGATGACCGGGATCTTGTCCTCGACCTTGGCCCCGCCGAGAATGGCCACATAGGGCTTGGCCGGGGAATGGACGGCCTTGCGGAGGTAGGCCACTTCCTTTTCGAGGAGGAATCCGGCCGCTTTGACCGGGATGAACTTGGCGATGGCCTCGACCGAGGCGTGGGCGCGGTGGCAGGAACCGAAGGCGTCGTTGACGAAGACGTCGATATCCTCGGCCAACTGCCTGGCGAAGGCGTCATCGTTGTCCGTCTCGGCCTTGGTGAAGCGCACGTTCTCGAGGACGAGCGCCTCTCCCTCCCCGAGCTCCTTCTTGAGGCGAGCGACCTCCGGCCCGACGACCTCCGGGGCCTGGGTCACCTTGTTGGGGACGAGCTCGGCGAGGCGGGCCGAGGCGGGCCTGAGGCTCATCTTGGGGTCCGCCTTGCCCTTGGGCCTGCCGAGGTGGGAGGCGATGATGAGCTTCGCCCCGTGGCCCAGCAAGTATGTGATCGTCGGGAGGGAGGCCCGGATGCGGGTGTCGTCCCGGATCTCTCCCTGTTCGGTCAGGGGAACGTTGAAGTCCACCCTGAGGAAGACACGCTTGCCCTTGACGTCCAGATCTTCGACGGATCTCACGGCCGGCTTACCTGGCGATGTACTTGATGAGGTCGACGAGCCGGCAGGAATAGCCCCACTCGTTGTCGTACCAGGCCAGGATCTTGATGAGGTTGTCGCCGATGACCTTGGTGGACAGCGCATCGATGATCCCGGAGTGGGGATCGCTCATGAAATCGACCGAGACGAGGGGTTCCTCGGTGTAGGCGAGGATGCCCTTGAGGGCGCCCTCCGAAGCCTTCTTGAAGGCCGCGTTGACCTCTTCGGCCGTCGCCTTGTTCTTCAGGAGGGCGACGAGGTCCACGAGCGACACGTTGGGGGTCGGGACGCGAATCGAGATCCCGTCGATCCTGCCCTTGAGCTCGGGCAGGACCAGGCCGACGGCCTTGGCCGCGCCTGTCGTCGTCGGGATCTGGGCCACGGCGGCGGCGCGGGCCCGGCGCAGGTCCTTGTGGGGGGCGTCCAGGATCTTCTGGTCGTTGGTGTAGGAGTGGATGGTCGTCATGAAGCCCTTTTCGATGCCCCAACCCTCGTGGAGGACCTTGGCCACCGGGGCCAGGCAGTTCGTCGTGCAGGAAGCGTTCGAAATGATGGCGTGCTTGGCCGGGTCGTAATTCTTCTCATTGACCCCCATGACGATGGTGGCGTCGGGGTCCGTCGCGGGAGCGGAGATGACGACCTTCTTCGCTCCTCCCTTCTCGATATGCTGGATGGCGTCGGGCCTCTTGGTGTACTTGCCGGTCGATTCGAGGATGATCTCGGCGCCCAACTCCTTCCAGGGGAGCTTGCCGACCTCCTTTTCCGCCAGGACCTTGATCCTCTTCCCGTTGACGACGATGGCGTCGCCGTCGACAAGGACTTCGCCCTTGAAGCGGCCCAGGATCGTGTCGTATTTCAGGAGGTGGGCCAGCGTCTTGGCGTCGGTGATGTCGTTCGTCGCGACGACCTCGATGGCCGGATCGCCGGCCGAGGCCCGGAGAAAGTTGCGGCCGATGCGGCCGAATCCGTTGATGCCGATCTTGATGCCCATGATTAGCCTCCTTGGGATGTGTTGGCTGATCGGAAAAGTCTATTCAAAGTAACACACTTTGGGGCCGGTTTCAAGGGAGCCCGGAGGCCCCGGGGCGGACGGAGGACCGCGTTCGGAGGACTCCTATAGGGGGGGCCTTAAGGCGTCACGTGCCGGACGGCTTCCGCAAAGACCTCCAGGCCCTTCTCGGCCAGGTCCCGGGTAACGACCAGGGGCGGCAGGAATCGGGCGACGTTGTCATAATGGCCGCCGACCTCGATGAGGAGGCCGTGCTTGTGGCAGAACGCCCGGACGGCCTTGGCCAGGTCGGACGCCGGGGCCTTCGTCGCCTTGTCCTTGACGAACTCGACCCCGAGCATGAGGCCGAGGCCCCGGGCCTCGCCGACGACGGGCGAATCCTTCTCCAATTCCTTGAGCCGGCCCAGCATCCATTCCCCGAGCCCGGCCGCGTGGCCGGCCAGGTCCGTCCTTTCCATGAAATCCAGGGCAGCGGCGCCGGCCGCGTAGGCGGTGACGTTGCCGCGGAAGGTGCCGATATGCTTTCCGGGCGGGAACGTGTCCAGCTTTTCCTTGTAGGCGATGCCCGAGATGGGGAACCCGGCGCCGCCGAGCGCCTTGCTCATGACGCAGATATCGGGGACGGTGCCGGTATGCTCGAAGGCGAACATCCGGCCCGTGCGGCCGAATCCCGCCTGGACCTCGTCGACGATGAGAAGAACCTCATGCCGGGTGCAGGTTTCGCGCAGACGCGGCAGGAACTCCCGGGGCGGGACGATGGTCCCCCCTTCCCCCTGGACGGCCTCGACGATGATCGCCGCCGGCCGGCCCACTCCGGAGTGAGGGTCCTCGAGGACGTGCTCGACGAAAGCGGCGCATTCGAGGTCGCATGCCCCCGCCTTCCGGCCGAAGGCGCAGCGGTAGCAGTAGGCATAGGGGAGGAAATGGATCTCGCCGAGCAGGGGGAGGAATCCCTGCCGGAACCCGCTTCCGCTCGTCAGCGAGAGCGCGCCGGCGGTCATCCCATGGTAAGAGCCTTCGAAAGCCACCATACCGGGCCTGCCGGTGTTGAGCTTCGCCAGCTTCATGGCCGACTCGACGGCGTCCGAGCCGGTCGGGCCTCCGAAGAGGCAGCGGGTCAGTTCCGGAGGAAGCCTCCGGAGGAGTCTTTCCAACAGCGCCCGGCGCGGCGGGCTCGGAATGTCGAGAGTGTGGGTGAGGTCATCGATCTGGGCTTTCGCGGCGGCGATGACCTCGGGGTTGGCATGACCGAAGTTCATGACCCCGGCGCCCCCGAAGAAATCGATGTAGATGTTGCCGTCCACGTCCTCGACCGTGGCCCCGCGGCCGCGGCGGAGGGCCATCGGCATCCCGCGCGTGTAGGATACGGCACTGCTCTCATGGGCCTTCTGGAATTCCAGGAACTCCCGGGACCGGGGGCCGGGGGGTTCGACGCGGATAAGCGGGGCTTCCGGAAACGACAGGCTTCTCAGGTCCATGAAGACGCTCCTCGTATCGGGTTAATATGCAGAGATGATAATCCCGGTCTCGGACGGCAGTCAACCCCTTCCCGGGTTTCAGGCGTCAGGACGGGATGCGCGGACGCGGCGGGAGTGAAGGGCCAGGACGGCCGCGGTGGCGGCCGCGCCCGCGACGAGGGCGACGCCCGCGGCCAGGGCGCCGATGAGCCGGAACGGGAATACGGTAGCCCAGAGGATCGTCAGAACGATCAGGATCTGAACGGCCACGCTCTTGACCACCGGCCAGGTCTTGCGGGCGCGGACGAGGAAGCCCCGCTGGAACGCGGTCAGGGCCTCGAGGAACGGAAGCGCGACCATGATGCGGGCCGGCCACAGGGCGAAACGGGCCATATCCGCGGAGAGTCCCGAAAGGCCCTCGAGGTAGGCGCCTGCGAGCGGAGTGAACAGGACGAGGGCCATGCCCGCCGAGGCCAGCAGGCCGACCTTTTCGACGAACGCCCGGAGGGCCCGGTATTCTTCTCCGCGGTCGCCGAGCAGGGCGATCGAGACCTCCTGGCAGGCTATGCCGGCCGTCCTGAAGAGAAAGGCCAGGGAGGAGATGACGGGAAGCACGGCCAGCGATTCGAGCGGGAACCGGCTCCGACCGAGGAAGAACGTGGTCATGGGGTTGATGGCCAGGGCCAGGAAGGAGGTCAGGCTGAGGGGGAAGCAGAACCTGCCGATCTCGGACCGGCTCAGGTCGCGGCCGAATCCGCAATCGGCCTCCGGCATGGCCTTGAGTTCCCGGACCGAGCGCCGGGCCATGAACCGGCTGGCGGCCGCCTCGGCGAGGACTCCCGCCCCGAGAGCCGCGGCCCCGACGCTCGCTCCCTCCATCCGGCCGGCGAGGCCGAAGGCGGCGCCGACGGCGGCCATCGTTGAGAGCCGGATGATAGTCCCGGCCGTGACGGCGCGCGGCCGTCCCCGCCGGATCAGGATTCCCTGATAGAACCGGCGGTATCCGATCGATCCCGGCCAGAGGATGAGGAAGATCATCGCCCGGGCCGAGACACCGGCCACATCGGCAGGGAGGCCGATGACGCCGCGGGCCACGAAGGAAAAGACCGGCGGCGCCAGGAGGACGAGCATGACGCCCGTGACCGCGGCATTCATGGCCATGGCGAACCGCCGGAACTTCCTGTAGGCGATGCCGTCCCTGACGAGAGAGTTCGAAGCCGACAGGAGCATCATGATGGGGGACTCGATGATCCAGGCGAGCGAGGTGATGACGCCATAGGCGGCGAGGTTGGCCTTCGGGTCGGCCAGACGGGCGATGAGGGCCGCCAGGAAAGGGCCCTCGGCCGCCATCATCAGCCACGTCGCCTCGAGCGGAAGCCAATAGCGAAGGATGGTGCGGGTGGCGAGGGGACGGGCGGGGCTCTTCAAGCGGTTGTCCTGCTTCCGTCCAAAATATCATGCCGGCCGGGTTCCCGCAATATGCCGCCGTTGAGGAGCGGGCCGCTTTGGTTTACAATGCCGGAGGAGGGGAGCCCATGAAGATCCTGACCTCGGCCCAGATGAAGGAGATCGATCGCAAGGCCATCGCGGGGCTCGGCATTCCCGGCACGGTCCTGATGGAGAACGCCGGGATCCGGGTCGTCGAGGTCCTTGTGAGCGCCGTCGAGGGGCTCGACGCGGAAGCGGACGTCGTCATCGTCGCCGGAAAGGGGAACAACGGCGGGGATGGTTTCGTCGTCGCGAGACATCTCCACAACATGGGGCTCCGTCCTTCCGTCCTCCTTCTGGCGGCAAAGGACGAGGTCAAAGGCGACGCCGCCGTCAACCTGGACATCGCCTCGAAGATGGGGATCCCCATCGCCGAGATCGTCTCGACGGAGGTATGGAAACGGTTCCGGAAAGCCCTCGCGTCGGCCGACCTCATCGTCGATGCGGTCTTCGGGACCGGCCTGACGAAGCCCGCCGAGGGGCTTCAGGCCCGGGTCATAGAGGACATCAACGCGGCGCCGGGCTTCAAGGCAGCCGTGGACATCCCTTCCGGCCTCTCGTCCGATACCGCGAACATCATCGGCCCGGCCGTGCGGGCGGACCTGACCGTCACACTGGCCGCGCCCAAGATCGCCCACGTCCTTCCGCCCGCCGAAGGCCTCGTCGGCCGGCTCTTCGTGGCGCCGATCGGCATCCCGCCCGCCCTGTTCGACGATCCCGGCCTCAAGGTCGAGCTGATCGAACGGCCGGACGTCCTCCCCCTGTTCGCGGCGCGGCTTTCGGACACCCATAAGGGCACGTACGGCCACGTGCTCGTCGTCGCCGGGTCCCGGGGAAAAACGGGCGCCGCGTCCCTGGCCGCGAAAGCCGCCCTGAAGATGGGAGCCGGGCTGGTCACGGTGGCGACGCCGGCGAGCTGTCTGCCGATGATCGCCCGCTCGATGGATGAGCTGATGACCGAGCCCCTCGCCGAAACCTCGAGGGGGACGATCGGGTTCGGAGCCGTATCGCGAGTCCTCGAGCTTCTCAAAGGGAAGGACGCTCTCCTGCTGGGCCCGGGGATCTCGACGGATCCCGAGACCTCCCGGTTCGTGCTCGCCCTCCTGCCCCGCGTCCGGGTTCCGATGGTCATCGATGCCGACGCCCTGAACATCGTCGCGTCGAAGCCCGACGTCCTGGTCTCCCTGAGGGCCCCGGCGATCCTGACGCCGCATCCGGGCGAATTCGCGAGGCTCACGGGGCTGGCGACGGAAGCGATCCTCGACGACAGGATCGGGACCTCGGCCTCCTTCGCGGCGAGCCATAAGGTCCATCTTGTCCTCAAGGGCCACCGGACGATCGTGGCCTGCCCTGATGGCGGCATCCATGTCAATTCGACGGGGAATCCCGGAATGGCCACCGGAGGATCGGGGGACGTCCTTGGCGGAATGATCGCCTCGGAGCTCGCCCAGGAGCGGGATATTGCGGCCGCGACGATATCGGCCGTATACGCTCATGGGCTGGCGGGAGACATGGGAGCCGATGCGCTCGGCGAAAAGGCGCTGACAGCCGGGGATATCATCCGGTTCCTGCCGAAGGCCCTGAAGGAGCTGGGGGAGAGATGACGGCGTCCCCGAAACAGAAGAACCGCGAGGGGGGACCCTTCGGCCGCGTGGTCACCCGGTCCGAGGCGCAAACCCTCCGGGTCGCCGAGGAGCTGGCTTCGGGGTTCAAGGGCACGGAGGTCGTGCTTCTTTCCGGGGAGCTTGGCGCCGGCAAGACCGTGTTCGCCAAAGGCTTGGCCGCCGGGCTCGGCGTCGAGGATGCCGGCAAGGTATGCAGTCCGTCCTATACGCTCGTCAACATCTACAGGGGCCGGGTCCCGGTCTTTCATATCGACCTGTACCGGCTGGAAAAGGACTCCGAGATCCGGGACCTGGGCTGGGAGGAATATCTGGGCGAGGGGGTCGTCATCGTCGAATGGGCCGAAAGGCTTCCGTTCCCCGTCGACGGCATCCGCGTCGCCATCGAATCCGGCCCCGATGAGACGCGGACGATCACCATCCGCTGGCCCTTGTCACCCGATTCCTAGTCCAAGCGTGCTTTAGAGGATCGCCTTCGAAGGACTCGGGGACATCCTTCCGCGCCGCCGGAAGGCGGGCGTTTGATCTAGATGGATAGGACTTTCTTGAGGTCCGCCGCCGCTTGGCGCGCATCCGGGGCGCCGAGGATGGCCGAGACGACGGCGATCCCGGCCGCTCCGGATCTCATGATGCCGGCGGCGTTGCCCATATTGATCCCGCCGATGGCGATGATCGGGATGCCGATCCGCTCCTGCATCCGCACGACTCCCGCGGGCCCGACGGCCGGAAGCCCGGTGTCCTTGGTGGACGTCTCGTACACGGGCCCCAGTCCGAGGTAATCGGCCCCGAGGCGCCCGGCGGCCCTGGCCTCTTTCATGGTGTTCACCGAAATGCCGATGATCTTCGATCGTCCGAGCAATTCCCTGGCCTTGTCCGCGGGCATATCGTCCTGTCCAAGGTGAACGCCGTCCGCTCTGCAAGCTAGCGCGATATCGACCCGGTCATTGATGATGAAAGGTATGGAACGACCTTTGAGGACGTCGGCCATCCGGATCGCCAGTTTCAAGAACTCGCGTGTTCCCAGTCCTTTGGCCCGGAGTTGGACGGCCGTCACGCCTCCCCGGACGGCCTCGCGGACAAGAACGACGAGGTCCCGGCCCGCCGCGAAGTCGACATCCGCGACGAGATAGAGGGACAGGTCGATCCCCGAAGGTCTTTTCGCGCTCATCGGACCCATTATAGGGCCGCGGGGAGGACGTGCCAAGCGAGTTCTCGCCGCAGCGAAGTACGCCTGTAGCCGCAGCCCAGAATACCCCCCCTTTGGAAAAGGGGGGAAGTCGAAGGCATCATCGGCGGCGGACCGCGTATTTGACTTTGGCTTCCGTTTGCCTTTAAATGAGGGCGATTTTCCTCTGAAAGGACAGACCGCATGGCCATCGACCTCAAGACAAGGATCTGCGACGTCCCGGACTTCCCCAAGCCGGGGATCGTCTTCAAGGACCTGACGCCCCTCATCCAGGATGCCGAGGCCTTCAACCAGGCCGTCGACGAGCTGGCCGCCTGGGCCATGGCCCGGAGGCCCGACGTCATCGCCGGCATCGAATCGCGCGGCTTCCTGTTCGCGGCCGCCGTCGCCCGGGAGCTCCGTCTGGGCGTGACCGTCATCCGGAAGAAGGGAAAGCTGCCGCGCAAGGCCGTCTGCGTCCTGGCCCCCAACGAGTACGCGGTCGAGCATTTCGAGATGCACACCGACGCCGTCGCGCCGAAGCAGAGGGTCCTCATCATCGACGACCTTATCGCGACGGGCTCCTCCTCCATCAGCTCGATCGATCTCGTCCAGCAGCTCGGGGGAACGGTCGCCGGGTTCGCTGCGGTCGTCGAGCTGTCGTTCCTCCACGGGGAGGCGAACATCAGGAAGGCCCACCCCGAGGTCGAGGTCATGAGCCTCGTCCGTTACTGAACGGGCTTCCGGAGGACGCATGAAGGATTGGCTCGAGCGCCGTTTCCGGCTCGCCGAGAACGGGACCACGGTCCGGAACGAGCTCCTGGGCGGCGCCACCACCTTCATGACCATGTCCTATATCATCTTCGTCCAGCCGGCCGTGCTGTCGCTTGCGGGGATGGACAGGGGCGCGGTCATGGTCGCCACCTGCCTGGCCGCCGCCCTCGCCACCCTCCTCACGGGCCTCCTGGCCCGGTATCCCATCGCCCAGGCCCCGGCCATGGGGCACAACATCTTCTTCGCGGTCATCGTCTGCGGGACGATGGGCTTCACCTGGCAGGCCGCCCTCGGCGCCAACTTCATCTCCGGGTGCGTCTTCATCGTCCTGGCCCTTTTCGGCGTCTGGGGAACCGTGGTCGAAGCCGTGCCCATGGCCCTCAAGTTCGGGATCGCCGTCGGCATCGGCCTCCTCATCGCCCTCATCGGGCTCCAGTACGGCGGGATCGTCGTCGACACGCCCGGAGTTCTCGTGGGCCTGGGCGACCTCGGAAGCAAGCCCGCCCTCCTCGTCCTCTTCGGCCTGGCCCTGACGGCCGTCCTGATGGCGCGAAAGGTCCCGGGGGCCATCCTGATCGGCATCCTGGGCACGGCCCTGGCCGGCCTCCCGCTCGGCGTGGTCACGTATCACGGCCTCGTCGCTCCGGTCCCGAGCCTCGCCCCCACCTTCCTCAAGCTCGATATCGCCGGGGCGTTCCGTTCCGGCCTGCTATCGGTCGTCTTCATCTTCTTCTTCCTGGATGTGTTCGACGCCGTGGGGACCCTCATCGGGGTCGGCAGCTCCGGGGGCTTTCTCAGGCAGGGGAAACTGCCCCGGGCCGACAAGGCCATGATGGCGGACGCGGTCGGGACGGTCGGCGGCGTCCTCCTCGGGACGTCCACGGTCTCGAGCTACATCGAGAGCGTCACCGGCATCGCCCAGGGCGCGCGGACGGGGCTGGCCAACGTCATGACCGCGGCCCTCTTCCTCGTCGCCCTCTTCTTCAGCCCGCTGGCCCGGATGATCAGCGGCGATTACGTCTTCAACGGCGCGACGCTCCATCCGGTCATCGCGCCGCCGCTCATCCTTGTCGGCTATATGATGATGCGGTGCGTGACCCGGATCGACTGGGAGGACCTGACCGAAGCCATCCCGGCCTTTCTGAGCATCGTCATCATGCCCCTGACCCTGAGCATCACGGAAGGCATCTCGTTCGGGTTCATCGCCTACGCCCTGCTCAAGCTGGTCACGGGGAAGGGGAGGTGCGTCCATTGGCTGGTCTATGTGTTCGCGGCGCTGTTCATCGTGAGGTACATCATAGAATAGCGAGACGAGCGGGGACAGCGAGAAAGGCGAGACGAGAGGATCGACAAAGAATATATTTAAGAGGCGAGACGGGACTTACAGCCGGTGGCTTACGCCTGCGTCTTGAAGGCGAGGCGAGCGGGCCGGGAACCCCAAGGTTATTCGCGGGAAGGAGTAAGCGGCCATGAAAAGGAACCTGTTCTTCATCGTTGCGGTAGCGATCGTCGTACTGGGCGTGAGCTGTGCGCGCACGCCCGCTCCCGCAATGGCGCCGGCCCTTTCGGCCGGGGATCCCGGTTGGGTTGCCAAGACCCTGAAGAAGATGACCCTCGAGGAGAAGGTGGGCCAGCTCGTCACGCCCCGGTTCCCGGCGGCGTTCCTCAGCGCCGACAGCGACGCCCTCGAGGAATATGAGGCGCTCGTCCGCGACCACGGGATAGGCGGGATCATCCTCTCCGCGGGCGAGCCCTACGAGGCCGCCATCCTCCTGAACCGGCTCCAGCGGCTGGCCAAGGTCCCCCTCCTCATCTCGGCGGACCTCGAAAGCGGCACGGGGAGCAAGATCGGCGGGGCGACGCTCTTTCCTCCGCTGATGTCGCTGGGCGCGGCCGGCTCGGAATCGCTGGCCTACGCGATGGGGCGCATCACGGCGCTCGAGGCCCGGGCCGTCGGCATCCATCAGGATTACGCTCCGGTCGTCGACGTCAACGTCAATCCGGACAACCCCATCATCAACACCCGTTCGGTCGGCGAGGACCCGGAATACGTCGGCCGGATGGCCGCGGCCTTCGTCAAAGGCGCCCAGGAGAACGGGATGATGGCGACGGCCAAGCACTTCCCGGGCCACGGCGACACGGCGCTGGACTCCCACCGCCAGCTCCCGACCATAACGGCCGACCGGGCCCGGCTCGATAGGGTCGAGCTCCTCCCGTTCCGGAGGGTCATCGATGCCGGCGTCCAGAGCGTCATGACCGCCCATCTTGCCGTTCCCGCCCTCGAATCGACCCCTGACCTGCCCGCGACGCTCTCGCCGGCCATCACGGCGGGGCTCCTGCGCGGGGAGATGGGGTTCAAGGGGCTCATCGTCACCGACGCGCTCGATATGGGCGGGGTCACCAACGCGTTCACCCCGGAGGACTCCTCGCTGAGGGCCCTCATGGCCGGGGCGGACGTCATCCTCATGCCCCCGACGCCGGTCAAGGTCATCGCCTATATAGCCGACGCGGTCCGCTCCGGGCGCGTGCCGATGTCGCGGGTGGACGAATCGGTCAGGCGCATCCTCGAGGCCAAGGCCAGGCTCGGCCTCCATAAGGTCCGCACGGTCGATGTCGACGCCCTGCCCCTCAGGCTCGGCACGAAGGAGAACATCGCCCAGGCGATGAAGGTCTTCGAGGGTGCGGCGACCCTGGTCCGGAACGAGGGCGGGATCCTCCCCCTCGCGGGCTCCGGAAAAAGGATCGTCGTGTTCTCGCTCAGCAGCGACCTCGGAGATTATCGGGCCGGACAGTCTTTCGTCAGCTCGATAATGAAGAGGAGCCCTGGATGCGAGGCGTTCTTCGCCGACGGCGACACCGGCAGGGAGGCCCTGGAAGAAGCGGAAGCCAAGGCGGCGAAGGCCGATATCGTCGTCTTCGCCCTTTTCTCGACCCTGAGGTCCTGGAAGGGGACCGTGGACCTCGACCCGAAACACGTCGAGCTCGTGAGAAGGGTCGCGGCCGGAGGGGCCCCGGTCATTGTCATCTCCTTCGGAAGCCCCTATTTCCTGAGGCACTTCCCGGATGTCGCCGCTTATCTCTGCCTGTATCGCAATACCCCCCAGACCCAGGAGATCGCCGCCCGGGCCCTCTTCGGCGAGATGGACATCAGGGGAAAGCTCCCGGTTTCCATGCCCGGGCTCTATCCGGCGGGTCACGGACTGACCCTCGACAAGCGCTCCGAATAGGGGACACCATACCCATTTCCCAATTTGGCCTTTTTCCAGGGAGAAATACGGCCGCATGGACGATATGGGAACAGGATACGCGTTTCTCAATTAATTTATGATCGTGTTTTGTGGCTGGGAATTCAGTTAAGGGGATTTGGGTATCATGTCCCCGATCAGATCCCCGATCAGAAGGCTTGACAAGGCCCGGGCCCTGGGATATCTTGTTCTGTGACCGGTAGTCAATTATTTAACAACAGTCAATCATGGGCACCCGAGAGCGCAAGGAAAGAGATTTCGAGTCGCGGCGGAGGCTCATCCTCGCCACGGCCAAGGACCTCTTCGTCCGTAACGGCTTCTCGGGCGTGACCCTCGACGATATCGCCTCCGGCATCGAGTTCAGCAAGGGGACCATCTACAACCATTTCGGGAGCAAGGAGGAGATCTACGCCACGATCCTCCTCGAGCACCTGGACGTCCTGCTGGCCGGACTCAAGGAAGCCACGGGGACGGGCAAGGACATGGCCGAGCGGGTCTGGAACTCCATGAAGGCTTACGTCCGCTTCTATCGCGAGCACCGGGAGCATTTCAAGCTCCTGTTCTTCATCGACATGGTCAGCGACCACGTCCGGATCCCCGACGCCCTGCTCAAGGAGATCCGGCTCCGGAAGATCGCCTGCCTCCTCGAACTGCAGAACGCGGTCAAGGAAGGCGTGCGGACGGGGGAGATCGGGAGCGGCCGGACGGCCGCCCGGATCAGCCTCGTCATGTGGGGGGCCATCAACGGGATCATTCATCTGGCCGAATCGCGCCAGGTCCGGGAGGACGAGCTCGACGGTCTCATCGCCGTCGCGTTCGACGTCTTCCTGGCGGGGCTCAAGTCCGGGCCGAAATTGACAATGGAGGCATGAACATGGACCTATTCGACAAGTGCGACCAGTTCAAGCGGGTGGAAGCGGTCATCAAGGCTGGCGTCTTCCCGTATTTCCAGATCATCCAGGAGAACCATGGACCGGTGGTCAAGATGGAGGGGAAAGAGGTCGTCATGGCCGGCAGCAACGACTATCTCGGCCTGTCCCAGCATCCCGAGGTCATCGAGGCGTCGGTCAAGGCCGTCAAGGAATACGGGTCGAGCTGTTCGGGCTCGCGCTACCTCAACGGGACCTCCATCCTGCACACGTCCCTCGAGGAGGAGCTGGCCGACTTCATCGGCGTCGAGGCCTGCCTGGCCTTCACGACCGGTTATCTGACGAATCAGGGCGTCATCCCGACCGTCGTCCAGAAGGACGATTACCTCATCTCGGACAAGGAGAACCACGCCAGCATCGTCGCCGGGGCCTGGATCGCCAAGGCCCGGGGCGCCCATGTCCTCCGTTACGCCACCAACGACATCGGCGCTCTCGAGGAGACCCTGCAGAAGGTCCCGAAGGACGCGGCGAAGCTCATCGTCACCGACGGCGTCTTCAGCATGTCGGGCCGTATCGTGAATCTGCCCGAGGTCGTCCGGCTCGCCAAGGCCTACGGGGCCCGGGTGATGATCGACGAGGCCCACGCCATCGGCGTCCTGGGCGCGGACGGCCGCGGCACCCCCAGCCATTTCGGCCTGAAGAACGGGGCCGACGTCGACCTGACCATGGGAACCTTCAGCAAGTCGTTCGCCTCCCTCGGCGGATTCATCGGCGGCGACCGCCGGGTCGTCGATTTCATCAAGTACGGCTCCCAGGCCTTCATCTTCAGCGCCAGCATGTCCCCGGCGAGCGCGGCCGCCTGCCGGGCCTCCCTGCGCATCATCCGCCGGGAGCCGGAGCGGGTCGAACGACTCCGCGTGATCGCCCGGCAGGTCCGCGCCGGCCTCGAAGCCCAGGGCTTCAAGCTCCTCGCGGGCGGCACGCCCATCCTGCCGGTCATCATCGGCGACGACATGAAGACCTTCATGTTCTGGCGCCGTCTCGTCAACGAAGGCGTCTTCGTCAACGCCGTCATCTCGCCGGCGGTCCCCCAGGGCATGCAGCTCATCCGGCTCAGCCTCATCGCGACCTATGACCAGTCCCACATCGACAGGATCCTCGAGGCTTTCCACAAGGTAGGAAAGGAATTCGGCCTGGCCCATTAAGGGGTTGACTTGACGGCGCGCGAGTCCTAGAATCGGCCCGACTTCCACAGCCGCGTCCCGCGGGACAAGCCGGGGGAGAGAATCCGGGAAAGGACCAGCGATGGCCGACAACATTTCCGCGAAAGCCGACCTGCCCCGCGTCCTCGGCGTCCCGACCGTCATCGGGATCGTCATGGGGACCATGATCGGGTCGGGGATCTTCATCGTCCCGGCCGCGATCGCCGCCGGGCTGGGCTCTCCCGTCCTGATGCTCGCGGTCTGGGTCACGGGGGGCCTCTTGACGTTCTTCGGCGCCCTGTCCCTGTCCGAGCTCGGGGCGGCATTCCCCCGGGCCGGCGGGATGTACGTCTATCTCAAGGAGACGTACGGCTCCCTTGTCGGCTTTCTCTTCGGCTGGGCGCTGTTCCTGGTCATCGATTCCGGGACGATCGCCACCCTGGCCGTGGGGTTCTCCACGAAGTACCTGCCGTACTTCGTCCGGATGACGCCGCTCGGCTCCAAAGCGGTCGCCATCGGTCTCATCGCGCTCCTCTGCGCCGTCAACTATTTCGGCGTCCGGCGCGGCGCGCTTCTCCAGAACACCCTGACCTCGATCAAGTTCGTCGCCCTGGCCGGGCTGTGCGTCATTGTGTTCCTGTTCGCCAAAGGGAACACGGCGAACTTCCTTGCTCCCGCCCCGGGCCGGTTCTCCTGGGACCAGGTCGGGAAGTTCGGCGTGGCCCTGGTCGCCGCCCTGTGGGCCTACAAGGGCTGGGAGTGCTCCTCGTTCAGCTCGGGAGAGCTCAGGAACCCGACACGGGACCTCCCCCTGGGCATCTTTATAGGCACATCCCTCGTCATCACCCTTTACCTCCTGGCCAACCTGGCCTATCTTTATGCGTTCCCGGCGTCGGCCATCGCGAAGTCCGGCCGGATCGCGGCCGACGCCATGAACGTCGCCATCGGGCCGGTCGGCGCCTCGATCATCGCGTTCATCATCCTCTTCTCGATCGCCGGCGCCGCCAACGGCCATACCCTGACGAGCCCGCGCGTCTATTTCGCCATGGCCCGGGACGGCCTGTTCTTCCGGAAGCTCGGCGATATCCACCCGAAATACCTGACGCCGCATGTCTCCATCGTCGCCTTGGGGGTTTGGAGCTCGGTGCTCAGCCTGACCGGGACGTTCGAACAGCTCTATACCTATGTCATCTTCGGCCTGTGGATATTCATGGGGATGACCATCGCCGGCGTCATCATCCTCCGGAAGAAGCGCCCGGAGCTCGTCCGGCCCTACCGGGCCTGGGGTTACCCGGTGACCCCCGTCCTGTTCATCCTGGCCTCCCTCTTCATCTCGACGAACACCCTCATCCATCAGACCAAGGAATCGCTCGCCGGGCTCGGGATCATCCTCCTCGGCATCCCGGCCTACCTTTTCTGGAAGAAGAGGAACGCGGCGGGGAAGGCCCTGTAGAGGCATGGGGCCGGCGCGGCGGCGGGACGCGAAAGGCTTGCATTGCGGATGACGCGAACGTAAAATTATCCCGTGCCTTTCATTCCATCCTCGAGGAGTCTCGCCCCCATGAGAAAACATCGTGCCTTCCTGGTCGTCCTTTTTGGCCTCGCCGCGGCGGCGTCCGCCCTGGCCGGGCCGGCCAAGGTCCTGATCAATCATATCGGCTACGCCCCCGACGCGGCCAAGCGGGCCGTCATCGAAGGAACGGCCGGCGACGCGTTCGACGCGTTCAAGGTCCTCGACGCCGAGACCGGCGCGGTCGTCCTGACAGGCGCTCCGGTCCGCGTCGGGCCCGTACAGAAATGGAAGGATTGGGACTTCTGGACCGTCGATTTCAGCGGGCTCACGCGGGAGGGGACCTACGTCCTCGAGGCGTCCTCGCCGAAAGGCGCGGTCCGGTCCTGCCCCTTCCTCGTCCAGAAGAACGTCCTCGAGCGGAACGCGCTTTCCGACGTCATCTATTATTTCAAGGGCCAGCGCAGCTCCGGGCTCTGGGACAAGGCCGACCGGAAGCTGAAGTTCGACGGCAAGGACGGGGAGATCGACGCCCACGGCGGCTGGTTCGATGCGACGGGGGACTACGGCAAGCACATGTCCCACCTCTCGTTCTCCACGTACTTCAATCCCCAGCAGGTCTCGCAGTCGGCCTGGAGCCTGTTCAAGGCCTATGAGGAGCTCGACCGAAGCGGAAATCCCGCCTTCAAGCAATACAAGAAGCGACTCCTCGACGAGGCCATGTTCGGTGCCGACTATCTCACGCGGTTCCGGAACCCGAACGGCTCCTTCTACATCACCGTCTCCGGCCGCGGCCCCGAGAAGAAGCCCGAGGACCGCATCGTCTCGGCCAAGGCCGAGCGCCACATCATCCTGACCCCGGAGACCAAGAACAAGGTCCGCGACTACGGGCGGGAGAAGATCAAGGGCGACGCCGCCTTCGAGGCGGGCTATCGGGAAGGCGCCGGCGTCTCCATCGCCGCCCTGGCGATGGCCTCGACCTACCCGGTCTCCGGCGACTTCACGGCCGCCGATTACCTCGAGGCCGCTGAAGACACGTTCGTGTTCCTCGAAGCGAACAACCTCTCCTATGCCAACGACGGCAAGGAGAACATCCTCGACGATTACAGCGCCCTGACGGCGGCGACGGAGCTTTACAGGGCGACGAAGAAGCCTGTTTACAGGGCTGCGGCCGATAAGCGCGCCGCGAGCCTCATGGCCCGGCTCATGCCGGACGCCAAGCCTGCGGACTATTGGCGGGCCGACGACAAGGACCGCCCGTTCTTCCACCCGGCCGACGCGGGCTGGCCCGTCGTCGCCCTGGCGGATTATCACGAGATCGCCGATGCGGCGACCAAGGCCAAGGTCGTCGACGCCGTGAAGAGGTCCATGGCTTTCGAGCTTGCCGTGACAGGGGAGGGCCCGAATCCCTTCGGTTACAGTCGCCAGTTCGTCCAAAGCAAGGATGGCGCCCGGAGGACGAGCTTCTTCTTCCCCCATGACACCGAGACGGCCCCCTGGTGGCAGGGTGAGAACGCCCGTCTCGGTTCGATGGCGGCCGCGGGAAGGCGGGCCGCCCGGCTGGTCTCCGACGACAAGGCCCTGGCGGACAAGTACCGGGCCTTCGGCGGTGATCAGCTGAACTGGATCCTGGGCCTCAACCCGTTCGACGCCTGCATGCTCCAGGGCCGCGGGAGGAACAATCCCCAGTACATCTTCTTCGAGTCCTACGAGTACACGAACGCCCCGGGCGGCGTCGTCAACGGGATCACGGGAGGGTACAAGGACGAGGCGGATATCGACCTCAACCTGCACTTCTCCGTGACGGGAAAGGACGACGACTGGCGTTGGGCGGAGCAATGGCTTCCTCACGCCGCCTGGTTCCTCTATGCCGTTGCCCTGGGCGACTGAGGAGAGGCTTTAAAATGCAAAGAAGCTGTGCCCGTATATTGTCGATAGCGCTCTTCTTCCTTGGTGCCGGGATCCTGCCGGTCCTCGCGGCCGCGCCTCCCGACGACGGGAAGCCGAGGATCCTCGTCATCGGGGCCCACCCGGACGACGCCGAATCGGACGCGGCCGGGACGGCCGCCCTTTGGATCGCCAAAGGATATCACGTCAAGTTCGTCTGCGCGACGAACGGGGACATCGGTCATTGGAAGGAATCCGGCCCGGCCCTGGCGGCCCGCCGGAAGGCCGAGGTCGAAAGCGGGGCGAAGCTCATCGGCTACGATTTCGAGATCCTGGACAATCATGACGGTGCCCTCCTGCCGACCCTCGAGAATCGGGCCAGGATCACCCGGCTCATCCGGGAATGGAGGGCCGACGTCGTCATCACCCACCGCCCGAACGATTATCACCCGGATCATCGCTACACCAGCATCCTGGTCCAGGATTCGGCCTACATGGTCACTGTCCCCAAATATCTCCCCGATGTTCCCGCGCTTAAGAAAAATCCCGTATTCCTCTACGGATCCGACCGGTTCATGAAGCCCTACCCGTTCCAGGCCGATATCGCCGTCGGCATCGACGCCGTCATCGACAAGAAGGTGGACGTCCTCGTGGGCATGGTCTCGCAGTTCTACGAAGGCGGGGTCGGCGGATACGAGGGACTGGTCCCGGCGGATGCCGAGGGTCAGAAGGCCCGCTGGGCCTCCCTCCGCAAGGAGTTTGCCGAACGGAGCGGCGGCGTCGCCGAGCAGGCCCGCCTGAGCCTCGAGGCATGGTATGGCAAAGCCAGGGGAGACGCCTTCAAGTATGCCGAGGCCTTCGAGATCTGCGAATATGGCCGCCGTCCGGATAAAGAGGAGATCGGGAAGCTCTTTCCGTTCTTCGACTGACCGGAGCCGCCGCCTCCCTAGAGGACCCAGGTCTTTCGGACGAGGGTCCACAGATCGACGGGCATGATCCGCGGCGGGGACTCCGGCCATATCTGCCCGGGGACCTCGGGGAGACCGATGATCCACTCCGTGACGGTGACGGGCAGGGGCTCTCGGCCCTTGAGCCTGAATCGCAGCTCGGCGCCGTTCGGCCCGAGACAAGAGAAACGTATCCAGAGGCCTTTGCGGCCGGGCCTGTTCGCGGCGACGGGGATCCCGTTCAGCTCGGCGTCCGCTACGCCATCGTTTTCGGTCGCGACCGTGAGCTCGGCGGTCCGGCGCGGAGACCGGACCCGGACCCGCAGGACGCGGCCTTCGCCCGCCTCCGTCTCCTCGAGCTTTTCCACGAGCGGCGGCGCCAGGGCGATGGCGGGGGCCTCTCCGCTGGAGAGCGGCGTGCGGTCAAGCCACGCTTCTCCCGTCTTGAACCCGGAAGTCGGAGAGGGGATGAAAAGGTCGGTCCAGGCATCCCGGGCGTCCGGCTCGATGAACCAATCGGCCCGCTCCTTATCCAGGTCGAGAAGATAGCCCATTTCCGAAGGCTTCGGGTGCCTGGCGGAGTACCGGGTGGTCGCGGCGCCGATGACCGTTGAGGCCGCGAACGCGAGGAGCATGAGCAGGGTCCAAGCCGCGGCGCCTTTTCGGGCGAGGACCTCGACTGCCGGTATGATGCCTAGAAATGCCAGGGCCATGAAAGCCGTAAGTCCCCCAGTGCCCATAGGAGCGAAGCCCAAGGCAACGAAAATGAAGGGCAGGAGCCCGGCGAAGATGACGCCGGTCACGAAGGAACAAAGGGCGACGGCGGCCGTTCCCCCCGCGGAGTCGAGCCTATCCGTCCCGAAGAGAAAGAGGCCGAGAAGGATCGCCGCGCCCAGCAGGGATGGCCAGCCCGTGATATAGCTCGCTCCCGGGATGGTGACGCCCAGGGCCACCGTCAGGATGGCGCCGAACGAGGTCGCCGAGAATGCCAGGCTCTGCCAACCGGCTTTCCGGCGAAACAGCCCGTAAAGGACGAAGAAGAGGACCCCGGCAAGGAACAGGAGAGCGGCGAAATAGAAAGGGCTCGCTCCCGGCTCGCCGGCGGGCAGCCATGCGCCGTGGGCGCGGACGACGATCTTCGAGAAGAAGACGCCGACAACGGGGCAGAGGACGAGGACGAGAAGGAGGAAGATCCCGGACCGGAGGACCTTTCGCGGCGCGAGGAAGCCTCTCCGGAAGCCCGCGAGCCCGGCGGCCGCGAGGAGAAGGATGGCGAGGGCCGCCGCGATGAGAGCCGCCTGCGACGAATAGACGACGAGCCCCGCGCCGGGGGCGTTGAAGTAGACAGCGTCCGAAGTCCCTTTTTGCGGGATGCCCGCCTCGCCGAAACGCCGGGCGAGGGCCAGGGCGGACGACCCGTGATGCTGGAGGCTTTTCGGATCGAGATGGGCGAGCGTATCCCCGGGCGTGTGATAATCCCGGGGCTCCCCGATGAACGCGAAATTCAATCCCTGCATCCCGGCGTCCAGGAAAACGGACAGGTCCGTGCCGTTGGGCATGCGCCGGTATATCGTGACGGCGAATGAGGTCGCCTGGGGGTGGGGGGCCGAAGCGGCGAATGCCCCGACGAGCGGGGCGTTCCCGGCGCTCGTTTCGAACACGATGGACGGGCCCCTGGAGCCCCGGGCCTCGAAGTTGACGGCCAGACCGACGTCGGCGGCCCAGGGATGCTGTTCGACGAAAGCCCGCGCTCCGAAGAGGCCCGTTTCCTCCGCGTCGGTGACCAGGAATACGACGTCGTGTTTCGGGGCCGGGCCGGCCCTCAGGGCGCGCGCGGTCTCGAGGAGCGTGGCCACCCCCGCGGCGTCGTCCGCGGCGCCTGGAGAAGAGGGGACGCTGTCATAGTGAGCGACGAACATGACGGCCTTGCCGGCTTCGGTCCCTTTCAGCCGGGCCAGGACGTTCGAGACGTTGACGGCCGTGGCCCTCTTCTCATCGACGAGGACCGCGGTTTGGACCTCCGGTTCGAATCCGAGGGACTTCCACAAGCCCACGACCTCTACGAGGGCTTCATCGTGGGCCGCCGTCCCGCAGGCGTGGGGCTTCGCCGCCAGCGTCTCCACGTATCTCATGGCCCGGGCCGCGGAAAATTCGCCGGGCGGAGCGGATTCGGGCAGTGCCGGCGGGGGCTTGAGTCCGGCGACGGCGGCATAAATGCCGACGGCCAGGCTGAAGAGGATAAGGGCTGGCTTCAGAGCGTCTCCGGGTCGGACGGACATGGGCTATTCCCTTTCGAACCTTCGGGTCTCTCCCTCCCTGAGCGAGAAGGGGACTCTCGCCCCTCCGAGCTCGATCTCGTATTCCCCCGGCGGGAGCGGGACGGAGCTTCGGGTAGCGCTGACCTCTCCGACGACGGCGCCGGAACGGTCGTAGATCCGGTGCCCGGAGATGTCCGCATAGGGGACCTCGACGGTCCCCGGCCTGAGGACCAGCGTTTCTCCGGCCCGGACCTCGACCGGCCAAGGGAGTCTTCCGAACATGACGACGTAACGGCCGGGGATAAGGCCGATGGAATCCTGCGACGCGCTCACAACGCCTTGAACGGTCCCCGCGGCCTCTTCCACGATCTCGTGGCCTTCCAGGGACGCCCCGGAGACGGAGAGCCACCCCGGTACGAGGGTCGTGGTCTTATCTTCGGCGACCACGACTCCCTTCCAGAGGCTTTTCCCGAACACGACGTCATACGTCCCGGGCGGCAGGGGAATGACGGACCGGGTCGCGCTGACGGTCCCGACCTTCTCTGGAGTCCCGGCCTTCCGGACCTCCTGTCCCTCCAGGCCGGCGCCCCGGACCTCAAGCCATCCCTGGGCGGCGCTCTCTTCGGACTCGGCTTCGGCCAGAGCCGCGGCCTCGCCGGCCAGGGCTTCAGATTCCTCCGCGGACGTCTCCTTCTTCGAGCATCCCGCCGCTCCCAGGACCAGAGCGGCGACGGCGAAGGCGCATACGAGCTTTGTTCTCAAGGGCGGCCTCCTTTGCCTGGTGTGTCCGGAAATATAAGGTCTTCTCCGGATTCCGGGTTTCGTTGCGCGGGCGCGCTGATGGAGCTGACCCTCTCCCCCCGACCCCCGGGAACCAGTCCCGTCGGTTCCCCCGTCGTCAAGGCTTGCCGGCCTTGACGGCGGGTCCCCCTCCGCTACGGGGGGCTTCAGGCCAGCATCCATCAGCGCCGACGATCCCCGGAATCCGGAGAAGAACCGAATATAAGCTAGGGAGCGGAACTTAGTCAACCGCGCTTGACATCGTCCCGGCCTCCGGTGTTAGATTGCCCTTTGAAGGCAGGCGTCCGGCCGATATCGTCCGTCAAGGAGGTTTCCATGTACAGGAATATCGTGGTCGCCCTTGTGACGTTGAGCGCCCTTTGCGGAGGGCTTGTCGCGGGTCCGATGGCCGATGAAGCGGCCTCTCTGCGCGCCGGGATGAACCTCATCCCCACGAAGGTCTATTCGGAAGCCGAGGACCTGAAGGTCCTGGACCTCTTCAAGGGGCTCCGGGTCGCCGACGTGACCGACGGCATGGACGCCGTCGGGCTCCAGAACATCGGCCTCATGGACCCCGAGATCGCGACCCTCTGGCGCGATACCGTGACCTTCAAACACCGGTTCGTCGGCGTCGCGGTCACGGCCCGCTATGTCCCCACCCAGGACGCGCCGGCGGGAAAGATGTCCGTCGAGGATTACGACAAATGGGCGGGCGACTGGTACGAGAAGCGGTCCACGGAGGCCTACCTCGGCATCGTCCGCAAGGGCACCGCCCTCGTCATCGAGGACGCTCCGAGGGCCGACGTCGGCTCGATCGGCTCCTACAACATCCTGGAATGGTACGGCAAGGGATGCGTCGGTGTCGTCACGAGCGCCACGGCCCGGGATACCGACGAGATCATCACCGAGAAGGTCCCTCTGTACATGAGGAAGATCGGGCGCGGGATCCGTCCCGGACGCAACGAGCTTGAATCGGTCAACCGGCCCGTCGTCTGCGGCGGCGTGCTCGTCATGCCGGGGGACGTCGTCGTCGCCGACGGCGACGGCGTCGTGGTCGTTCCGAGGGCCAAGGCCGCGGCCGTGGCCGCCTACGCCCGGAAGATCATGGACGGCGACAAGGCCGGCCGGCGCGACCTCTACAAGACGCTGAAGATGAAGGAGGACGTTTCGGTCAAGAAGTAGAGGAGCGGCTGGACCGTTGACACCGCTCATGCCCATGATGTAAAACCGGGAAACGGCACGATATGCGCATTCGAACCAAATCCCCCTCGGGCAAAACGGAGCTGTGGTCGACGGACCTGGATTCCGTCCTCGTCGGCCGCCAACTCGCGCCGGCGCCCGGCCACCTCGACCTGAAAGACGTCAAGGTCTCAGGCCGCCATGCCCGGATCACTTTCGAGGACGGCGCGTATTACGTCGAGGACCTCGGCAGCACCAACGGGACCTGGATCGGCCGGAAGAGGATCAAGGGCAAGGTCCGGCTCGAGCCCGGCGCGGAAGTCCGTGCCGGCGAGACGATGCTCCAGGTCGAAGGCGTCTTCGATCAGCCCGTGGCCCCGTGGCGGCGCCCGCCTGCGATGCCGCGGCCGTCCCCGAGGGGCCTCCGCGCGAGGTCGTCGACGCCCGTCAACCCCTGCCGGATATGTTCCTCGCCGGGGCCTCGCTCGAAGCGGCCCGGCTCCGTCTCGAGTCCGTCTATGAGCTATGCTCCGCCCTCGGTGAGATCGACGGCCTCGAATCCCTGGCTTCGTCCCTGGTCGACCGCGTCTTCAAAGCGTTCCCCGCAGCCGCCCGGAGCGGCCACGGTGGACTGCTCGTCGGTCCGGACCTTATCCTCAAGACCTTCCGGCCGGACGACCGGCCTCCGACGTGCAGTCTGACCCTGGCCCGCCACGTCCGGGACCAGAAGAAGGGCTGTCTGTGGGACGTGGACGCGCCCGGCCCCGTCGAGCCCTCGGCCAGCCTCATGGACCTCGGCGTCCAGTCAGCCATGTACGTTCCGCTCATCTGGAAGGGCGAGGTCCTCGGGGTGCTGTACCTCGACGCGTCGTCGCGGGACGCGGCCTTCGGCATCGACGACCTCCGCCTGATGCAGGTCATGGCGACCCAGGCGGCGATGTTCGTCAAGAACCTCTCCCTCCAACAGGTTCTCCAGCGGGAGGCCGTCGTCAAAGCCAGGCTCCTGGCCCAGTTCCCCCGGCCCATCGCCGAGAGGCTGGCCCGCAGCCCGGCCCGGATGGCCGTCGTCAGCGAGCGGGTCGAGGTCGTCACGATCCTGTTCGCGGACGTCCGCGGATTCACCAGGATGACCGCCGGGATGGAGCCCGAGACCGTCGTCCAGATGCTCAACGACATGTTCCATGACCTGACCCCGATCGTCCTGAAGCGGGGAGGGACCGTCGACAAGTACATGGGAGATGCCATCCTCGCCGTCTTCGGAAGTCCCGATCCCGACGAGCGGCAGTGGGAACACGCCGTGCTCGCGGGCTTGGAGATGCAGGAGGCCCTGGACCGCCTGGCGGCGGGGCGCTGGAAGGCCGCCGTCCCGTTCCGGATCGGCGTCGGTATCCACACGGGGCCGGTCATCCACGGTTTCGTCGGCGCGCCCGAGCGCATGGAATACACGGTCATCGGGAGCACGATCAATACCGCCTCGCGCTATTGCGCCGCGGCGGGGGCGGGGGAGGTCCTCATCAGCCCGGCCGCCTACGCCCGCCTCCATCAGAGCGTGGACGCGGAGTACCCGCCCCGGGAGATCGAGACAAAGCACGAAGGGAAGCTGAAGGCCTACCGGATCCGGGGCTGGAAGGGCCCCGTCCCCCAGCCTTGACATTCGGCCCGCCCCTGGAATATAAAGAACCTTCATCGGAGGACAAGACGCCAGCCAAGAAGCGCACCAGCGAAACCGGGAGGCCGACAGGAGCGTCCCGCGTCCGGGGGAAGGGCCTGACCGTCTGCCCGGAATGCCGGACGGAGAATCCCGCCGACAGCCGGTTCTGCACGAATTGCGCCGCTTCCCTGAAGGAAGAATCGGGCCGGACCGTCAAGGCGGCGACGTTCGAGATCGTGCGCGGCGACCTGTTCGCCGAGCGCTACGAGATCATCGAGCCCCTCGGCCAGGGCGGGATGGGCAAGGTCTTCAAGGCTTACGACCGCAAGGTCGGCGAGGTCGTGGCCCTCAAGCTCATCCGGCCGGAGATCAGCGTCAACGACAAGGCCATCGAGCGCTTCAAGAACGAGCTCAAGTTCGCCCGCAAGATCAGCCACCGGAACGTCTGCCGGATGCATGACATCGGCGAGGAAGGGTTCTTCCGGTACATCACGATGGAATACGTCGCGGGCGAGGACCTGAAGCGTTTCATCCGCAGGGCGGGTACGCTCTCCGCGGGCAAGGCCATCCATATCGCCCGGCAGGTCGTCGAGGGGCTGGCCGAGGCGCATCGGCTGGGCGTCGTCCACCGGGACCTCAAGCCGCAGAACATCATGATCGACCAGGACGGGAACGCCCGGATCATGGACTTCGGCATCGCCCGGTTCGCCGACGCCGAAGGGATGACCGGCTCCGGGGTCATGATCGGAACCCCCGAGTACATGTCTCCCGAGCAGGCCGAGCTCAAGGAGGTCGATGCCCGGGCGGACATCTATTCCCTGGGCGTCGTCCTGTACGAGATGACGTCGGGCAAGGTCCCGTTCGAGGGGGAAACGCCCCTGAGCGTCGCGATGAAGCACAAGACCGAGAAACCCCGGGACGTGCGGGAGATCAACCCCCAGGTCCCGCCCGGCCTCGCGAAGATCATCGCCCGGTGCATGGAGAAGTCGCCGGCGAATCGTTTCCAGAGCGCCGAGGAGCTCATCGCCGAGCTCGACCGAGTGGAAAGGGAGCTTTCGACGGGAGAGCGGGTCGTCGTGGGGAAGAACGTCGGGAACACGAAGGAGATCACGGCCAATTTCAAGGTGAAGAAGCTCGCCGTTCCCGCCGTCGCCGGGCTGGCCGCCCTGGCCGTGATCGCTTTCGTCGTCTTCAAGCTCCTCCCCGGAAAGGGGGGGGCGCCCTCTTCCTCTCCGGTTCAACCCCAACAGACGGCGGCCGCCAAGACGGTTCCGTCCGATACGCCGACGGACTCGGGAGCCAAGTCCATGGTCCCGAAGGAAGAGCCTTCGGAAAAGCCGGCTATCCCGAATGTCGGGGCAAAGAAGGAGCCGGAACCGGAAGCCGGGCCTCCGCCCGCCTCCGTCAAGGCCGATCCCAAGGCCTCCGATCCCAAGACACAGTCCGTCCCGGCGGTCCCCGCTCCCCAGGACCCCGAGGCCGCATCGGCGAGTCTGGCCCGGGCCCGGGCCTCGGCGGCCAGGACCGTGGCCCTGAAGGCGGGCATCGACGAGAAATCTCTTTTCGTCAGGCTGTCCGACGGCCTCCTGGCCGATGCCCAGAAGGCGTTCACTCAAAAGCGTTACGTCGACGCCCGGAGTCAGTGCATGATCTCCGAGAGGCTCTTCAGGACCTGTCAGGAAAGGCCGAAGGACGATGACCGTCTCAAGGTCTTCAGGAAATACGTCGAGGGCTTGAGAGAGGAAGTCAACGACCTCAAGCCGAAGCCCGTCGGCAACAAGGCCCTGGATGCGGCCAAGGAAGCCGAGAAGCAGGCCACGGGACTCCAGTCGAGCAAAGACATCGAGAACGCCGCTAAATATTTCGTTCAGGCCGCGACGGGCTACCAGAAGATGCTCCTGGCGGCGCCGGCCAAGGGCCGCTAAGGGCCGCTCCCGTCAAGATCCCTCAGGACCGGGGGACTGTTCTGCCCCTGATCTCTATCGTGGAGGATGCTCCCTGTCCCGGGGACGCCGCTTCGGATCGGGATTGAAAGCGGGGGCCCGGGGCCCCCGCTCGGATTAGGGTTAGGAAGGGTTAAGGAGGAGAGCACCGGCCCCCGCGAACCGAGGTTCGTCAGGGGCCGGTGTTGAAGGTCAGAATCCGAACTTGATCCCGATGCGCGCGGTGATGGGGTCCATGAAGAAGTAGGGTTTGAGGAAGCGCGGATCGAGATCTTGAGCGACGTTGCGATAATCGAAATGGGCCAGGATCTCGGCCTCGGTCAGGGCCGGGTCATCCTGGTTGTAGATGCCGTAGATGCGCTGGGCGGACTTGTTGTTGGTCAGGTTGTCGACGTTCAGGCTGAAGGTCAGCCTGGTGCGGCCCAGCTTGACGGGGTATTCGGCGTAAAGGTTCGCAACGAAGATGAACGGGGAGCGCTTTTCCGTCCCCCTCCCGAGCGGGTAGAAGCCCTGCATGCCGCCGAAGTTGAATTCGATGGAGGTCGGCACGCCCGAGTAGGCGCTGGCTGTCGTGCCGAGGGTCAGGCCGAAGGGGAACGTGTAGGAACCGTAGGCCTTGAAATAGAGGGGCCGGTCGGTTCCGAGAGGCCCGTCGATGGCCTTACCGTCCTGGGTGTAAGGGAGGAACCATCCGTCCCAGAAGCGGGCGACGTTCGGGTCGGTGCGGCCGTAGCCGTTGACGTCCACTTCATCGGAGCTGGCGAGGCCGGAGTAGTTGCCGCGCAGGCTGCTCCAGGTGAAGGAGACGCCGCCCATCCAGTTGTCGCTGAAACGCTTGTCCAGGGAGAAGTTGACGGCATAATATTCGCGCTTGGCCTTGGGGCAGGCCCAGAGATTGTCCGGGAAGCGGCCGCCGTCCTTCTGATAGAGCGTCCACCCGAACCCTGGATTGGCCGTGTAGTACTTGGTGCCGGTCGGGGTTTCGAAGCCGATGTCCTCGATCGTACGGATGAGGTGCTTGTAAACGAACCGCACCGAGGTGGACAGGTCGTCCCGGAGTCTCTTTTCGATCCCGAACGACAGCTCGCTCTGGGCCACGGGCTTCAGCGAGGGATCCGTATCGTCAAAGGACGGCTCGCGCTCGTTCTTGGCGCGGATGAACGTGCCCGGGTAGTTGCCGTTGACGCCGATCTGCCGCCAGTCGTACGTGTCGAGGGTGTAGTAATCGGATATCCACTTGAAGCCGCCGTAGGATCCGACGGCCATCCCGAGCTTGAACACGTCGTAGAACACGCCATAGGAACCGAACACCTTGAGGCTGGAATCGCCGAGCACGTCGAAGACGAATCCCAGGCGGGGCGCCAGCTTGTCGCCGAACTTGAAATCGACGGCCTTTCTGCCCTTGTACTCGGGCATGTCGCTGAAGCTGGGCACGTACTCGCTCTCCGCCCGGATGCCGAAGTTGAGGGTGAGCCTCTTGGCGATGGTCCAGGAATCCTGTGCGTACAGGGCGATGCTCGTGCTGTGGGCCTCGGCCAGGGTGCCGTACGGCGAGGAGACGCCGCCGCGGACTTCGTAGTATCCGTACTGGCCGCGATAGGTCTTCGTGGGATCGTTGGGGTCGGTGTAAGCCTGGCCCCAGTTCAGACGGACATAGGGATAGGCGAACGAGTTATCGATGTCCTCATGCAGGCGCACCCACTGGACCCCGGCCTTCAGGGAGTGCTCCCCGGCGAAATTGGGGAAATAGTTGAAGTCCAGGTTGACCGAGGCGCGGTCGCTGATGTATTTCTTCGTAACATTGCCGTCGAGCACCGAAGCATAGTTCATCCAGAGGCGGGGCCGGACGAGGTCCGCCGGGATCTCGGGATAGGCGGCATTGGTTTGGCGGAAAAGCCAAAGGGGATCGGCCGGCTTTACCTTTTGGTTGTTGTTGTTGGAGAAAAAGAAGCCTCCGCGGGCGCTGATCATCAGGTTGTTCCCCACGGTATAGTCCGCCGAGGCGCTGGCGCTCCAGTTCGGGAAATCGAATCCGAAATCGCCCCAGGGCGCCGTCTGGTCGCCGGCTCCGTCCGAGGAGGGCAGGGCCCCCGTATATTTCCAGAAGTTGTTGAGGAAGCTCGCCGAAACGCGGAGATTGGCGAACGGCTGGGCCGTCAGCTTCGCGGAATAGTTGATCTCGAGGTCCTTGCGGTTGTATTCGCCCTTCGAGCCGTCGCCGATCCAGGTGATCGGACGGGTTCGGTCGCGCTGGGCGGGCATGACGGTCCCGAAGAACCACAGCTTGTCCTTGAAGATGTATCCCCCCAGGTTGAAACCGCCCTCGAGGATCGATTCCTTCGTCTTGCCGTTCAGGTCCTGGTAGTTGGCGTACTCGGCGATCGTGTTGTCCAGGGGATTGATGCGCAGAATGTCGCGCTGTTTTCCGCTCAGGGCGCTGCCGCTGTAGTAAGCGATGACGTCCCCGTGGATCTCGTTGCCTCCGGAACGCGTCACGACGTTGACGACGCCGCCCAGGGAGCCGCCGAACTCGGCCTGGTAGCCGCTGGCCTTGACCTGGACCTCGTCGATGAAGTCGAAGTTGACCTTCTGCGACATCGTGCCGTCCTCGAGATGCGTGGTGTTCATCCCGTCGACGAAATAGACGTTCTCCGAGGCCGACGCGCCGTCGACCGAGAGGCCTCCCGACCGCATCGACGCCCCCTCCCGGTCGACGCCGCCGGAAAAGGCTTCCGTATCGACGCCGGGGAGGACCGTCACGAGCGAGGCGAAGTCGCGGCCCTTGGGCAGGGCGTTGAACGTTCCCTTGGTCAGGGTCAGATCCTTGGACGTGGACTTGATGTCGATGAGAGGCGCCTGTCCCGTGACCGTGATCGCCTCGGCGAGCTTGCCGATCTCCATGGTCACGTTCAGGGTAAGCGTTTGCTCCAGGGCCACGCTGATGTTGTCCCGGACCATGGTCTGGAAGCCGTCCAGCGTGTAGGTGATCTTATAGACGCCCGGCATCAGGTTGAGAAGGCGAAAGACGCCGTTCGCGTCCGAGACGGTCGTCGCCTTCCCGACGAGCCGCGGGCTCGTGGCCTCGACGGACACGCCCGGCAGGACGTTGCCGTCGGTGTCGGCGATGGTGCCGACGATGCGGGCGTTGGTCACCTGGCCGTAGGTCATCACGGCGGCCAGGGCCAGGCCCAGCACCAGGGTCAAGAATCGTTTGCTCATGTACCATCCTCCTAATAAATTTAAAGGGCTCGTCGTTCCCCAATGCAATTACCATGCCAGCGGCCGGTCCCGGGGAGGCCGGCTTCCTTCCCTTGGATCCGCGGCCCGCGAGAAGGTCGGTGGGCGCCGTGCGGCGAGGCGGTTTTTACGCGAAGTAACGACCGTTGCCGTTTCTTCAAGATATTGAAACCGGAGCAGACGGGCTTTGGACGGGAGAGCCGCAGGAGTTGATATTTCCGCGCGGTCGCCTTAATATGAACCCGCAATGCCTTCGACCCTGCGGCCGCGGATACGGACGCTCCTCATCCTGACGGGGGTCTTCTTCCTCGTCACGCTCTTCTTCACGACCTCGAATCTCTTTTATTACCTGTTGAGGAAGCCGAACGAGTATCCGCTCACCCTCTGGCAGGATTTTCTCCTCTATGCGGTCCGCTGGCTGCCTTGGGTCCTCTTCGCTCCGGCGGTGATAAGGCTCGCGCGGCGGTTCCCCCTTCGGCGCCGCCGCTGGCCCGCGCATCTCGCCATCCATCTGGCCGGAAGCCTTGTCGTGGCGGGGGCGCAATCGAGCCTCTCCGTCGCCCTGTACAGGCATCCGTTCGAAGGGTGGGTCGGGCTTCCCGAAGGCGTCGGGCCCTACCTCAGCGATTACTGGCTGACGTTCCTGAACCAGATCCACAACAATGTCGTCACGTACTTTGTCATCCTGATCATCGTCTGGGGCCTCGATCATCTCCGCCTCTACCGGGAGAAGGAGCTCGTCGCCGGCCGGCTGGAGGCCGAGCTGGCCCGGGCCAACCTTCAGGCCCTGAAGTCCCAGGTCCATCCCCACTTCCTGTTCAACACCCTGCATATGATCTCGGCGATGGTCTATGAGGACCCGGCCCGGGCCGATGTGATGATCAGCCGCCTGAGCGACTTCCTTCGGGCCACGCTCGACTCTTCGGATGCGCCGACCGTCCCGCTCAAGACCGAGCTGGATGTGCTGTCCCTTTATCTCGATATCATGAGAGCGCGCTTCGGCGACAGGCTGGCCGTCGCCTACGATATCGCGCCGGACACGCTGTCCGCCCTTGTCCCGAGCTTCAGCCTTCAGCCGCTGGTCGAGAACGCGATCAAGCACGGGATCATGCCCCGCGACACGGGCGGATCCATCACGATCTCGGCGGGCCGGGAGGACGGGCGGCTCGTCGTCGGGGTCTCGGACGACGGGCCGGGCCTCAAGGACGATCCCGGGGAGCTTCTGGACAAAGGGGTCGGGCTGAGGAACATCCAGAGCCGCCTCTTCGGCCTCTATGGCGCCGACGGTGTCCTCCGTTTAGGGAACACGGCGGACGGCGGAGCCCGGATCGCCTTCGAGATCCCTTTTCGGACTCAGGCTGGTTGAGCGACGGGCGGGAGCCTTGATATTTCGCCGAGGTCGTCATAATATGGGCGCGGCATGGCCGACAGCGTGACGGAAGAATGATCAGGTGATGACGACCCCTTGGCGATCGCGATTCCGGAGGTTCCTGTTCCTGGCCGGGCTGTTCTTCCTCACGGCCCTGTTCTTCCTGAACACCCATTTCTATTACGGCCGCCTGACCAAGGATTACAGCCGGGTCAGCCTCGGACAGGATCTTCTCCTCTACCTCATCCAGTGGCTCCCCTGGGCCGTCTGCGCCCCGGCCCTGATCGGACTCGCCCGCCGGTTCCCGGTCAGGGAAGGCCAATGGACCGGCCGCCTGGCCGTCATCGTCGCCGGCGGGCTCGCCGTATCCACCCTGGAATCCGCCATCACCTTTGGCCTGTATAATCTTTTCTTCGAATCGGTCATCGGTCTCGCCGATGCCCCGCTGTTCTATATGAGGAACCTGGAGCTGACGATCCTGACCCATTTCAACCTCAACTTCATGACGTCCCTCGCCATCCCGGTCGTGGTCTGGAGCCACGATTATTTCCGCCTGTATCGCGAGAGGGAGCGTGCCGCCGGCCGCCTCGAGGCCGAGCTGGCGCGGGCCAACCTTCAGGTCCTGAAGAGCCAGGTTCACCCCCATTTCCTGTTCAATACACTGCACATGATCTCGGCGATGGTCTACGAGGACCCCGGCAAGGCGGACGGGATGATCAGCCGCCTGAGCGATCTCCTGCGCGCCGCCCTCGAACGCCCGGACACGCCGACCGTCCCCCTCAAGACCGAGTTGGACGTGCTGTCCCTGTACCTCGATATCATGAAAGCCCGCTTCGGCGACAGGCTGGCCGTCCGCTACGATATCGCGCCGGACACGCTGTCCGCCCTCGTCCCGAGCTTCAGCCTTCAGCCGCTCGTCGAGAACGCGATCAAGCACGGGATCATGCCCCGCAACAGGGGCGGGGCCATCACGATCGCCGCGAGCCGGAACGACGGGCGGCTCGTCGTCGCAGTTTCGGACGACGGACTGGGATTCCGTGACAAGCCCGAGGCGCTCCTGGGCAGGGGGACCGGGCTGAAGAATATCAAAGGCCGGCTTTCTGGCCTCTACAGGACCGAGGGGATCCTGAGTCTCGGGGACAGGGCCGGGGGCGGAGCCCGGATCGCGTTTGACATTCCTTACCGGACGGGGGCCGATTGAGGCGATGACGATACCCATGGAAGAGAGAACGACGATTCGGGCGGTTATTGTCGACGACGAGGCGTACGCCCGCAAGAAGATCCGGGAATTCCTCCGTTCGGAGAAGGACGTCGCTGTCGTCGGCGAGGCGGGCAACGGCTCGGAGGCGATCCGGATCATTCGCGAAACCAAGCCCGACCTCGTATTCCTGGACATCCAGATGCCGGCGCCGGACGGCTTCGGCGTGGTCGAGGCCCTGGGTGTCGGGAATCTTCCCCACGTCGTTTTCGCCACCGCTTATGATCAATATGCCCTCCGGGCTTTCGAGATCCACGCCTTGGACTATCTCCTCAAGCCGTTCGACCGCGACCGTTTCCGGGAATCCCTGAAGCGCGCCCGCAGCATCATAGGGATGGAGAAGGACCGGGAGGATTTCCGGTCCAGGCTCAGAGGCCTCATCGAAGACATGAGGACCGGCAGCCCCCATCTCAAGAGGCTCCTCATCCAGTCCAAGCGCGGGGTGCGCTTCCTGAACGTGGAGGACGTCCAGTACCTGGAAGCCGCGGGGAGCTACGTCGCCCTCCATACGGAGACCGGGGAGCATTTGGTCCGCGAGGCCCTGGGCGACCTCGAGGAGAAGCTGGACCCCCGCCTGTTCGTCCGCACCCACAGATCCTTCATCGTCAACGTGGACGCCATCCAGGAGATCCAGCGCCACTTCCACGGCGAGTCCGTCATCATCCTCAAGAACGGCGGCCGCGTCCGCGTCAGCCGGAATTACATCGAGCATTTCCGCAAGGCCATCGAAGGCCTCTCCTGAGGCAGCGGCCGGTCCCAGCCTCCCCCGGATCGTGACATCGCCCCGGGAGGCATCCCGCTCATGAACCCTTCGGGCCCGCCCATGTCTCCGTTCGTCCGTTTCACGGCAAAACGGTTCCCCGGGTTCGACGCTCTGCCTATCTTGAAGCTGAGGGATTGGAACGTTCGCCCGGAGGCTTTATATGAAAGAAGAGAGCGTGCTCGTGACGATGAGGCCGACAGAAAGGCCCGGGAACGGCAACGGGTCTCGTTCCCTGAAAAAGGACGACCGGGGGACCATCCCCGCGCTGGCCTTCTCTCTCGATAACCTTTACGGTTGCCTGGAATTGATCAACGAAGGAAGGCCGGCCCCGCTCATGCGGGTCATGAAGGACCTCGAGAGGGACATCATTTCCCAGGCCATGACCACGGCCCGCGCCAATATACGCAAGGCGGCCGCCCTGCTGGGGATCAAGTACACGACCCTGTACGCGAAGATCAAGAAGCATGGGCTCGAGTTCTCGAAGGCCGTCCGCTTCGATACGGACGGGCCGGATTTCGACATCTGACGTCCGGTCGCCGAACAGCCATTCCCCGCCCGGGCCTCTCCGTCCGCCCGAACGGGCACGCGGTCTAACCGCCAAGGGGCGTCCTCCCACCCCCGGGGATCCTGATCAACTCCTCGATCAGGGTGCCCGCCCAGCGATAGACATTGTGTTCTCTCACGACATCGCGCATCCGCCCCATCCTGGCGGATACCTCTTCCGGATTCATTTCGAGCCCGGTCCGGATGGCTTCGGCCATCTGTTCGACGTCATAAGGATTGACGATCAGAGCGTCCCGAAGCTCCCGGGAGGCCCCGGCGAAACGGCTCAGGATCAGGACGCCGGCGCCGTCGTCCCGGACGGCGACGAACTCCTTGGCCACAAGATTCATGCCGTCGTGAAGGGAGGTCACCATGCAGAGGTCGGCGTTCCTGTAGAACGGCAGGATGTCCCGGTGACTGTGATGTCGCATCAGATAGACGATCGGTCTCCAATCCCGGACCCTGAACTTCGCGTTGATCCGTTCGACCTCCCTCTCGGTCTCACCCAGAAAGTCCTGGTAGCGCCTGATGAGCGTCCGACTCGGAGCCCCCAGCTGGACGAAGACGAATTCCTCCCGGTAGCGCTCGTACTTTTCGAGGAACCGCTCGATGGACCGCAGGCGCTCCAGGACGCCCTTCGTGTAATCCAGGCGCTCGACCCCGACGCCCAAATAGCGGGCCTTGATGCCCAAGCTCCTGAGCAACGCGGCTTTGTCCGGCCCCGGGCCCCCGCCGCCAAAGACGTCCTGGAAGGCCGAGGGAAAGGCCACGCTGATGGGGAACGGTTTGACCATCGTCGTGATCCCGTCCCGGAGCACGGCAAAGCGCTCCCACTCGATCCGCGTTTCCAGGGTCCTGTCGACGGTATCGAGGAAGTTGTTGCAGAAGAACTGCGTTTGGAAACCGACCAGATCCGCGCCCAGCATGCCGGTGAGGATCTCTCTCTGCCATGGGCAGATACCGAAGGCTTCGGGGTTGGGCCAGGGGATATGCCAGAACAGAGCGATCCGGGCGTCGGGGCGCATGTCTTTGATCATCTTGGGGAGCAGGGCGAAATGATAATCCTGGATCAGGATACAGGGTTCCGATACATCCTTCATCTCGCCCGCGGCGATCTCTGCGAACTTCCGGTTGACCTTGACGTACTGGTCCCAGTCGGCGGCGCGAAAGATCGGCCGCGTATGGGCGATATGGCAGAGGGGCCAGATCCCTTCGTTGGCGAAGCCGTTGTAGTATCCGGCCTCTTCTTCATCGGAAAGGGACACCCGCTTGAGGGTATAGAGGGGCTCCTCCGGCGGGACCCGGATCCTGTTATTGTCGTCGACGACGTCGAAATCGGCGTCGCCGGAGCCGTGGGCGATCCAGACGCCGCCCGAGGCCCGGAGGACGGGCTCGAGGGCGGTCACGAGGCCTCCGGCGGGAACGATGACCTCGATCTTCCTGTCCCGGCGCATGTGGGCGTAGGGTTCGCGGTTGGAGATCACGAACAGCGGCCTTCCCTTCAGCTTTCCCCTGACGTGCTCTCGGAGCCGTTCGGGGGTCCAGAGGGACTCGGCGGCCTCCCGCAGACGCGCTTCCCGTTCCGCGGCCGTCCTCGCCGCCGATAGGCTTTTGGCCAGGGTCGTGACTTCCCGGACGATGGGCTCGAAGAGGTCGCTTTCCGGGGCGGCTCCCGATCCCCCCGGAACCCCCAGCCTCAGTTGCTTGATCCACTCCGCAAACCCGGCCAGCGGCCTGATGACGTTCCAGCGCACGACGAGCAGGGTTACGAGGGAGATGAGGAGCATCTGCAGGGCGAGACGCCCGAAGGACAGGAGCCAGGTCCCGGAAAACGTCCGGCCCCCCTCCGGATTCCCTTGGATGAGAGCGAAGACGAACGCCCCTATCACGGCCGCGGCAACAAGGGACAGGGCCAATCTCCAGCTGAGACGCATGCGTCTTCTCAAATTTGAAGTCGTGATCCCTCCTCCCGGATTCGCGGAAGGGAGAAATGAGGGGACGGTCGGGCTTCGTTTCAAGCCTCATGCGGAGGCTCGGGCAGGGGGAGGATCCTGAAGGTGAAACCTTGCTCGAGGATCCGCTGGGCGCAAGCCCTTATGACCGTCCCCCCTCGTTATGTCCGAGGATTCAAATGTTGGCGGTGATCGTGATGATCACGTCGTAGTCGGCGCCCCGCTGGAATACCGGAAGGCCCGTCTCCACGTCATACTTGACCTCGGGCTGGCCTTCGTACGTCGCGTCGATGACGAAGTGATAGCCGGGGGCGTTGGTAAAGTCTCCCTCGATCACCAGGTGGAACTTCAGGATGCCGGTCAGAGGGGGGTCCTGGGACGAATAATTGACGGCCGTGACGTTCTTGACCTTGAGGGTCCCGGCGTCGCACCACGGGCCGCTCGGATTGAGGGTCAGCTTGCCGCGCGTATAGGTGGACTTATAGCCATAGACGAAGGGATCGGTCCCCACCGTGAACGCGCCGACCTCGACGGTGGCCAGCTTGGCCTGGTTGAAGATATAGCCCTCGCCCAGGGCCTGGAGCGTGTTGCCCGGCTGTCCGGGGCCTCCGCCCTTGAAGATCTCCTTCCAGAACTTGGTGTAGAAATCGCCCTCTTCCGTCGAATAGACGCCCGGGACGACCCTGACCTTGGCCGAAAGGACGGCCGTGAACACCATGAGTAAAGCCAGAGAAAATACGATCGCCTTTTTCATGCGCTCCTCCTTCGTTAATTGATAGGGATCCTTATTCGTAAACCAGGATCTCGATGCGCCGGTTCTGGGCCCGGCCCTCACGGCTGGAATTATCGGCCAGGGGCTTGGAGCTTCCGTAGCTGATGACCTCCATCCGGTGAAGAGGGATATGGTGCTGCCGGTAGAGATAATCCTTCACGGCGGCGGCCCGCTTCTCGCCCAAGGCCATGTTGAACTCTTCCGGCCCGGTGCTGTCCGTGTGCCCCTGGATCTCGAGATAGACGCCCTTGTTCTCCTCGATGAGCTTCTGGACGAAGGCGTCGGTGACGGCCTTGGCTTCGGGGGTCAGCTCCGAGCTGCCGAACCCGAATTTGGCGTCGTTCGAGTGCAGGGTCTCTTTGGCGATCAGAGTGCCGCGAACGAGGCCCTTGACCTCCTCGATCTTCGTATCCACGGCTTTGAGCTCCGAATCCTGCTTGCCGACGAGCTCTCCGATCGTGGCCAATCTCTCGTCGTGCTCACGGATCCGCTTCTGATTGGCCTCGACTTCGACGCTGACGCCTTCGATCTTCTGGTCGAGGCCCGCCACCTCCTGATTGACGAACTTCTTGGTGGCGCACCCTGAGCTGAAAAGCATAAGGAAAGCTATGCCTGGGACCAATAGGACAGCGACACTGCGCTTTTTCATGATTGCCTCCTTTGAGCATCCATAGTTCATGTCCTGCCTCCTTTAAAGCAAGATGCGGGCCAGCCGGAAGGGCGGGATCATTGAAAGGCGCGGGCATCGCTAAGATTCATGAATACTGCTAGTTACGCGATCCTGCGATCCCCCTGACGACAAGGCGAGCTTCGGCGAGATGAGAATAGTGTCTAAAAATTAGAACATAGATCCGACGTTATCAGCTCATCCTTTGTTTTATATGGGGGGACTTGAGTCTGTTGAATGTCCCGAATATTAGACAGCAGAAACCCGTTATTAGACTTCCTGAGCCTCCGGGATCATCGGAAATCCGAGGGTTTCAACCCATATTTCTTCATAAGGTAATAAAGATGGGAACGCTGGCTCTTGGCCAATCCGGCCGCCTTCTTGAAATTCCCCTTAGTCGTGTTCAAGAGCTTCCTGAGATACTCTTTCTCGAACGCGTCCTTGGCTTCGCCGAACCCCTTGATCTCGAGGCTCCGGGGTCATTCCCGGGAAAAGAATATCCTCGGGGGCGATCTGGCTTCCCCGGGTCATGGCGACGGCATATTCGATCTTATTCTCCAGCTCGCGCACGTTTCCCGGCCAGTCATAGAGCATCATTCTCTGGAGGGCCTCGGGGCTTATGCCCGCGATCTCCTTGCCCAGCTTCAGACAGCATTTTTTCAGGAAATGCTCGACGAGGAGGGGAATGTCCTCCTTGCGCTCGCGAAGCGGAGGCAGATCCAGAGGAATGACCTGGATCCGGTAATACAGGTCCTCGCGAAATCGTCCTTCGTCGACCTCCTTCTTGAGGTCCTTGTTCGTCGCCGCGATGACGCGGACGTCGACCTTTTGGGTCCGCTCGCCGCCGACGGGCTTGAATTCCTTTTCCTGAAGAACCCTCAGAAGCTTGACCTGGACCGAGGGCGGCGTCTCACAGATCTCGTCGAGAAAGATCGTTCCCTTGTCCGCCAGGGCGAAGAGTCCCCTCCGGGATTGGCGGGCGTCCGTGAAGGCGCCCTTTTCGTGTCCGAACAGCTCGCTTTCGAGCAGGGTCTCGGGGAGGGCCGCGCAGCTCACGGCGATGAACGGCGCGTTCTGGCGGAGGCTGTGGCAATGGATCGCCTTGGCCACCAGCTCTTTTCCCGTTCCGCTCTCGCCGAAGATGCGGACGGCGAAGTCGGTCCGGGCGACCTGGGCGATCTGTTCGAAGACCCGGATCATCTTCTCGCTGCGGCCGACGATGTTCGCGAAGCCGTATTTCTCCTCGACGAGGGACTTGAGGCTCTTGACCTGAAAGGCCAGCCTCTGCTTTTCCAGGGCGTTCTTGGCCTTGAGCAGGAGCTCTTTCGGGTCGAAGGGCTTCGTCAGATAGCTGTAGGCGCCCTTCTTGGTGGCCGTCACCGCGCCCTCGATGGTGCCGTAAGCCGTCAGGATGATCACGGGCAGGTCGGGATAAAGGAGAAGGAGGTCCTCCATCAGCTCCAGGCCGTCCGACGAGGAGAGCTTGAGATCCGTGATGACCAGGTTGAACGGCTCTTCTATCGCCTTGGCCTTGGCTTCTTCCGCCGTCATCGCGGCGGTGACGGCATAGCCTTCCGCTTCGAGCCGTGCCCGAACGACCTCCAGGATATTGGGGTCGTCGTCGACGACGAGGATCCTTTCCCGGTCCATGCTACTTGATCCCCTTGGGCTTCTTTTCGGATTGGATGTCGATCTCCTTCATCTTCTTCAGCTGCATCTGCAGGGTCTCGATCGCGGTCTTCTGGGCCTGGATCAGGGCCTCCAGCTCGCCGAGCTTCCTGCGGAGGGATTCGAGCTCCCGGTTTTCGGCCTTCAATCCCGCGATCTCCCGTTCCAGCGAGGATTGGGTTTCGGCTTTCGCCTTCAGCTCGACCTCGAGGGCATAGAGCTTCTCCAGAAGCCCGACCCAGGCCCGGGCTTCAGCCTGGAACCGGCTCTTCGGGAACTCCTTGTTCAGTCTTTGCAGGTAAAAAAGGGATCGAGCGAAGTCCTTATCCGGGTTCTCTTCCGAGGCATAAAGCCGGCCGAGGTCGAAAAGCACTTCGTCCTGCCGGGGATCTTCCGGGGATTCCCGGGTCGTTCGCTCCAACAAGGCTATGGCGCCTCCATAGTTCCCCGTGCCGGCGAGATACTCGGCTTGAGCGATCTGGTTCCTGACCCTGGCGCTTTGGGGTGACCGCAACATCGTGGAACAGCCCGCGGAGATCAGAAGAAGAGCTATGGATATCGTCAGGACTCGTATCATTTCATTGGGCCGCATATTCATCTTAACGGGGCGCCGTCGTATCCTCAAGCCCTTTTTCCAGAGGAAGAACGAACACGAAGGTGCTGCCCTTTCCGGGCGCGCTTTCGACCCAGATCCGGCCCCCGTGGGCCTGGACGATGTGCCGGGCGATCGATAATCCCAGGCCGGTGCCCTTTGTTCCCGGGATCCCTTCCGGGATGATATCCAGGAATTTATCGAAGATCCGGGCCTGGAACTCCGGGGGGATGCCGATGCCGGAATCCGCGATGCTCACCCGCAGATGATCGCTTCGCCAGACATCGGCCTTCACCTCGATCCTCCCGCTCTCGGGAGTGAACTTGATGGCATTGCTCAGGAGATTGACCACGACCTGCTGGATCTTATTGATGTCCATCGGGGCATGCGGCAGTGAGTCCCCGGCTTGGGAGCTCAAGCGCAGGCCCTTTTTATCGGCCAGGAGCTCGACTTCGGCCAGGGCATGAGCCAGGATCGGACGGATGTCCGCCGGTATGAGGTCGTATTTCATCATGCCGGCCTCCATCTTCGACAGGTCGAGGAGGTCGTCGATCATCTTCATCAATTTATTCGTGCCCTGCGCGATGATGGTCAGGAACCGTCTCTGCTGAGGGGTGGTCGGCCCGCCGGTTTCTTCGAGAAGCAGGTTATCGGCCTCTTTGATGGAAGCCAGGGGAGTCCTCAGCTCATGGGACACATGGGAGATGAACCCGGATTTCATTTCATCCAGCTGTTTCAGCCGATCCGACATTTGGTTGAACGACCGGGCCAATTCCGCCAATTCGGGGGGGGAATCGAGCTCGACGTGCCTGTCGAAATCGCCGGCGGCCACGACGGTGGTCATCTTCTTGATGGTCCGGAGCGGATCATGGATCCCTTTCGTGACCATCAGGGCGATGACCACGGCTGAAAACAGGCTGAATACCAGGAGAACCTGCACGATCCGGACGGCGCGGGTGCCCAGGGCCTTCAATCCCTGGATCTGTTCGCCGATCCTTTTCTGCTGAAGGTCGATGAGGCTCTCGAGGGCTCCGGTCACTCCTTCCGTCGCGCCTTCTTCGGCGCCGGCATCCGCCGAGGTCAGCTTCCCCTCGAAGTCCTGGAATGAGGCCAATACCTTGCCGGCCAGCTCTCTTTCTTCGGCGGAGCGCAAATTTATGGCGAGCCGCCCATAACCATCCAGAAATTCGGCCTGGCCCGCCTGGCTGAGGTCCAGAAAGGCTTCGTCGCCCGTCACCCGGTATTTCTGGAAGTTCCGGACCCGGGAGAGGAACGAATCGGCCATCTGTTTCTCCAGGTCGACGGCCTGCTGGTCGGAATAGATCAGGACGTTGATGATCCCGGTCATCCGGTTCAGATTGACCAGGGAGTAGGCGACGATGATCATCAGGATGAGAATGACCAGAAGATATCCGGCCATGATCCTCCAGAAGATGTTCAGGCGGCGAGGGAAGGCGAGTCCGATCACGTCATCAGTCCTTGCCCAATGTACCCCTCCGACGCCGGGTTTTCAAGCGCAGGCCCCGGCGTCCGGGCATCCCGGGAGACGCCCGCAAAGGCCCTCAGGCCTTCTCCGCGTCCTCCGCGTTGGGCCGTTCTTCGGCGGCCGCCAGGACTCGTTCCTGGCGCGCGAACGCTCTCGCCAGGAACGTTTCGGGGAGATCCACGTCGTCATGAAGGAGCGGCTTGTCCTTTGCCACGTTTCGTTTCAGCCGGGGGAGCCTGCCGTCCTCGCCTTCCAGGAGCGATATCGGCACCAATCCCTTCCGGTCGGCCGGCGCGGAAAGCTCCAAGAGCCCGTAGAAGGAATCGCCGCCGATGCCGTGGGGAATGGCTTCTCCCGCCTTCACGTCGCTCTTCGCATAGGCGTACACATCCGTCACGCGGCCGTGGCGCGGCCAGAGAAGGGGACGGCGGTCCAGGACCGCGCGGGCGATCGCCCATGGGGTTTCCAGATGACAGAGATGGCGCGGCCGATAGAAAAGATAGAAGGGGCCCTCGCCCATCTTGTAGTACTTGAGGTAGGACGCCTGAACGGGGTCGTCACAATAGCCGATGACGAAGACCCCGCCCCCCGGCTCCGCGCCGAGGATATAGTCCACGACACCCCTATTCCCGTACTTGCGGAAGTCGAAAAGCTTGAAAACGTCCTTCACGTCCTTCGCCTTCGGCCCCTCCATGCCGGGAACCCAGGGGACGAGCCCCGCGCCGTTGGCGATAAGGCCCATCTCCACGTTGAGCTTCGTTCCGTCCGTATAGGCGCAGCATTGGATGGGGTCCAGGTTCCGGATCCGCGCTTCGTGCTCGAGGGAAGCTGCGGTCGCGTACCGATTCAGGAACCCCTTGATGTTGCCGGCCATGACGATGCGGAAGGACCAAAGCCGGATCTCGTCGATCATCCGCGCGAGGACGCCGTGCTGGTCGCCGGCGTCGCTCGTCACGACGACTTCGTTGCGGACCGCCGTATCATGGAGAATAGGGCCCAGGGCCAGATTGACCTCGGCGTTCATCAGGACGACGTGGAGCCCCTTATCCAGGGCCTCCAGGCAGAGCTTCCCGGCGAAGCCGACCGTGTTTGTGGCCTCGACGACGACGTCCACGCCGAGCCCGCGGCCCTTGTCCAGCAGAAAGAAGGGATCGCGGGTGATAAGGACTTCCCCGTTCTTCGGCATGGGATCGGACGCTGAGACGGCGGCGTAGGCCTTGCCATAAGCCTTGGCGGCTTTAGCGGCGGCCTCGAGACGGATATCCGTGATCGAGACCAGTTCCATGCCGGGCGTCCGCCCGATCTGCCAGGCGATCCCGACGCCCATCGCACCGGAGCCGACCAGGGCAACGCGGATCCGCCGTCCGGACCGCTCGTATTCGACCAGTCTCTCGTAATACACAGGTTGCGTTCTTGGCCAGGCATGGCGAGTATATAGTCAGCTCTGTTTCGCTGTCAACGACCCGGGTTTGACAAACGATAAAGGAACTCGTCATGATAGCGCCCAAGGAGCGCAAAGTCCAATGTCCGGAAAAAGAACAGGGACCATCCGCTACGAGATCGCGCCCGACATCCAAGCTCGTTTCGCCGACATTGTCCGGACCCTGGATCTCGGGCATGTCGATCTGGAACGGGTCGTATGCCTGAGGAGTCACGGCTCGTCGGCGCGGAGGGTCGTGGCCAGATGCCATGGGATGAGCAAGGTGCTCCAGATCGCATTGAAGATGAAAGCGCTTTATGCCCTGGAGTTCGTCGCCGAGCGGTTCGACAAGCTCGGCGACGAGGCGAAGGAAGAAGTGATCATCCATGAGCTGCTGCATATCCCCCGGAACTTCGGCGGGGGATTCCGGCACCACGATTTCGTCACCCTCGCGACGATCAAGCGGTTGCGCGAGCGATACCGCCGGACGCGGGAGGAATGATAAAGTCATCCACCGCTTGGGCCATGACGGGCTACGGGACCATGGCCCGGGCGGCGCAACCCTGGAGGGCCTCCTTCTGACTCTCAGAAATGGTCCCATCCTTCATGAGTTCGTTGGTGATAGCGGCAACGGAGCTTACGAACTGGCCATGGTTCTTGGCGTCGATCTCGGCCAACGCTATCAGGTCCGAGATGGTGGATCCGCTGCTCAGGAGCAGGTTCGGGACGCCGGAGTCACATTCGCCGATGATCACTGTCGGAGCAGCGCTCTGGTACAGCGCGTTCGCGATGATCGCATGTGCGGCCGTAGTAGGATGTACACCGTCCCAAAAGAAATATTCGTTCGGGTCCGCGCCCGGCGCTAAGATGAGCTGGTCCGTGACATTCGAAAGCCCATAATCCTCGGGATCGGCAATGAAGTCCGTGAAACGGGAGAAGATGTCGAAATAGTGCACGCCGGAGGGCAGATTGGCCTTCAGGGCCTGGTTCCACGCCAACGTCCCCTGGGTCAGGAAATAGAGAACCACCGGATCCTCGTGCAGAAAAGCCGGGGTTTTGCCGAAATCGAACATGTTGAACACGAGGATCCGGGTTGCCCCCAAATACTGCAGCGTCGCCGCCATGGTCGCGAGATTAGCTACGGCCTTTCCAATGACCACGGGGAATTCTTCTGGGCTCGTGACGGACTGGAGGTCGATCCCCCCTCCCCAGAGGATATAGAGGGCCTCCGGATCGACCGGACCGGCCGGATACTGGTCTTGGAACTGCGTTGTTATGCCCGGGAATTCTAGCGCGCCTAATGCATCAACCGTGCCGCCGTCAACGGCATTGCCAACGCCGGTCGTGGCCCCGGCCCAAGCGAAATCGCTGAGAGGGACTTCCAGCTTCTGCGCGAGATATTCCACTGCCACCGGGCCATTGGATATTCTCCCCTGCCAATAGGGCGGGAGCGGAAACCCGGTCCTGGCGTAGAGATTCCCATTGTCGGAGAAGCTGTCTCCCAGAACGACGACCTGGGTAATCGGCTGACCTTCCTGAGCGGCCATGCTCCCCGCGCCTGTTGGCGCGGTCAGAACGGCCGCGGTCAGGGCCGCCAACACCCGCCCGATGACCTTTCTTTTCATGGTGACCATGATCCCCTCCTTATTTGTCATTGACCATCCTCGCACGTTCCTCGCCTGATAAGTCCGCTCCCTGGCGAAGGGAACCTATCCCGCCCCTTGCCTTTGCCTTCACCTTATATTCGTAGGAGGCCGATAGCGCTGTGTCCATGGATTTCGCATTGATTTTGTATTGTTTTTCTTATATCGTTGAGGGAGCAAAAGAGGCATGGCCTGGCTGACGCAGCAGTCGGCACGCGCTCTTATGGGCAGATAAGGGAACGAGGCCACTTAAATGCCGGATAGAGTCCTTTCGCAGAAGCTCGTTCGCTTCGGGGATTTCGAGGTCGATCTGCAGGAGGGCTGCCTTTTTAAGCAGGGCCTGAAGGTCAGGCTGCCCCGGCAGCTTCTCTTAGTCCTTTCCACGTTATTGGAGCATGCCGGAGAGGTCGTCACCAGAGAGGAGCTTCAAAAGCGACTCTGGCCCAGGGATGTCTTTGTTGATTTCGAGTTCAATCTCAACACGCTGATCGCCAGGCTTCGGGAGGTGCTGGGTGACTCCGCCGAGTACCCTCGCTACATCGAAACCTTGCCCAAGCGGGGTTACCGCTTCCTGGCAACGGTTTCCGAACACTCCCCATCCCCAACCGCCCGGCCCCGAAGGACCAGACTCATCGTGTTGCCGTTCTCGAATTTGGGTGGCGACCCGACCGAGGATTACCTCAGCGAGGCGATGACGGACGAGATCATCACGGCTCTTTGCCAAGTCGCGCCTGACCGCCTGGCCGTGATCGCACGGACGACAGCCATGCATTACAAAGAAAGCAACAAGGACGTGGCCCACATCGGGCGTGAGCTCGGGGTGGATTATGCGGTCGAAGGCGGCGTCCGCCGCAGCCATGATGAGGTCGCGATGAACGTACAGCTGATCGAGGCCGCCGACCAAACCCACATCTTCGCCGGCAAGTACGAGGGGAAGATACACGATCTGTTCGGCCTTCAAACCCGCATCGCTGAAGATATCGTGACGCACATTCCTTCCGGCCCCGGGCTTCGCGAGGGAGGCCCGTTCAGGAAGAAACCCAGCGAGGACGTGCTGGCCTGCCAACTCCTGCTTCAAGGCCGCTCCTATATGTACAAGCTGACTCCGGACGGCACGGCCAAAGCCAAGCGATGTTTTGAAGAAGCTATTGCCCGCGATCCGCGGTTCGCGCTCGCTTTTGATGCCCTCGGCGAAGTTTATTGGTGGATGGCTTTCTACGGCGCCCTCCCCGCCAAGCAAGCCAGTTTCATAGGGCTCGGGAACGTGCTCCGAGCGCTCGAGATCGACCCTACGTTGGGCGAGACCTATGCCTTGCTTGGGCAATTCCGCCAGAAGATCGATTATAGCTGGCCCGAAGTCCGGCGCGAGATGACACTCGCCCTGGATCTGGCTCCGTCATCTCCCTTGGTCAGGATGCGGTATGCGGTCAGCGACCTGCTGCCCCACGGCCAGCTCGAGGAGGCTATCGCCCAGCTCGAGGTCGGCCTCGAATTCGATCCGCTCTCCTGGGAGCTGCGGGGGTGGCTTTCGGTATTTCTATGGCTGGCCCGTGATTATGGCCGGGCCCTGCAGGAAGGCCGGCTTGCCGAGGCTCTCAATCCGGACAACTACATGTCCAAATTCTTCATAGCGAACGCCTACAGGGACAGCGGGAGATTTGAGGAAGGGATCGTCTACCAGCGCCGGGCTGTCGAGCTCTCCGGCGGGGCGCCACAGATGTTGGGCTGGCTGGGGTTGAGCTTGGCCCGGGGCGGGAACACGGCCGAGGCGCACACGCTTCTCCAACGCCTCGAGGCGATCGCCGCCAAGGCGTATGTGCCGCCCACGGCTTTCGCCTGGATCAACGTCGGCCTGGGGGAATTCGACGAAGCCCTTGTTTGGATCGAGAGGGCGATCGACGACCGGGACCCAATGATCATCCCCATCAAGACCTACTCCTGCCTCGATCCCTTGCGCTCGGATCCACGCTTTCAGGCCCTCGTGCGCAAGATGAATCTGGAACCCTAGCCTTTCGTCCCGGCAAGGGGATTTGAACCTCCAACATTCGGATCCGCAGCAGGAGACGTCAGGAACGAGCGGGAAGGCATGATCCTGCTCATCAATGCGGGAGAACGAGTATTCCCTCATAGACGCTGTCGTAGGCCCTGAATTCTTTATCGCAGCCGCCGATCACATAAATTCTGTCATCAATGACCGCGACCGCCGCAAACTGAATTCGTTTCGGCAGAGAACTGGCTATCCCCCATTGTTTCCTGCGGACATCATAAAAACAAACCTTTTCACTGGCCGTCTGAGATCCGTTTTCTAAAGTGCTTCCTCCGAGGACAAAAACATTCTCTCCGACGACGGCTATCCCAGGCTCAAGGATGGGAAAAGGCAGGTCGGGCAAAGATTCCCAGGTGTTCGCTTCAGGATCGTATCTTTCAAACGCCGAAGAGATCGTCCCGCCTTTACGTTGGTCATGGGCACCGCCGATCGCGTATAATTTCCCCTCGACAACGGCCACCTGGACTCCATCGCGAGCTTCCGGCAAAGGATGGCCCAAGGCCCAGCTATTCTCAGCGATGTCAAAAATCTCGACAGTCGGAGTGATCATTATGGGGACTCGTTGTTCCGAATCTTCCGGCGCGCTAGGGTCTCTTATCACCCCCCTTCCCCCTACGACATAGACTTTATCCCCGATTATGCCGCAATTTATATGCTGACGCGGTATGGACAACGGAGCCAACCCTTCCCATCTGTTTTCGTCCGTCAGATAAAGATCATTATTTGGCAGAACCGGATCGCCCCCGATAACAAATAATTTATGTCCCACGGAGGCCAGAGCAAAATTTGACCGGCCGACCGGAATTTTGGCTTTGGCGGTCCAACTGTCTTTTTGCGGATCGTATTCATAATTCGAAGATTCATATTCCTCTTCTGTCGCCGGACAATATCCGCCCATAAAATAGATCTTTTCGCCGGACGAGACCGCCTTTCCATTGCGATGGGGCAAGGGCAGATTCGCCTTCGCGATCCATTGGATGGGGCAAACGCCGGCGTTTTCAAGATCACCATGATAACTCGTCGTCCTGCCGGTGCTTATGAAGATGAACAAAAGAACGAACGGGGAAATGAATGCCCGGGACTTTACTGCCATGGTATCTCCTTTGGGGCAAGGATCTGCATTTTCTTACGCCTGGACGATTCCCTCTTCCGGCCAGTCGGCCTCGCCAGGAAAGAACAGGACAAAAGCTTGATATTATCGAGGAATAAGATGGGGTGAGTGAGGGGATTTGAACCCCCAACATTCGGATCCACAGTCCGATGCTCTAGTATCCGGCTCATCTTTTAATTCACAGAAAACAAAGAGAATCCCGTCTTCTCAGGCTTCTTTGCCTTGGCCATGTCACAAATATGTAACGGATCTCCCTCAAAATCGCCCTTGTTGGCCGTCTTCGTAGCAAGCAAAGCCACGGCGGATCGCTTCTGTTCGCTCTGGGAGTGGGTATAGCGTTCTGTGATCTTTACTGAACTATGCCCTAGAAGCTCTTTAACCGTGATAATGTCGGCTCCGCTTTCAATTAGGCGGCTGGCAAAGGTATGCCTCAGATCATGAAACCTAAGCCCGGTGATTCCAGCTCTCCGGCAAGCCGCTAAAAAGGCCGTCTTAACTGACCCTAGCGGTCTTTGGGTCTTAACGTTCAGGAACACTAGGGGACTATCGTTTTGGCCCCTAGCGGCCGCCAGAACGCCGTAGAGCGACGAATTAATGGGGACAAGCCTGCTGAGCCCGCTTTTAGTCCTCTCTACGTGGATAAGGCCCTTTTTGAAATCAACCTGCGTCCAGGTGAGCCCTAGAATCTCCCCCAGCCGCATCCCGGCATGAAGCGCCACGGCAAGGATCGTTCTTAGGTGAGGGGCGCTGGCCTGAAATAGCCGCGTCTCTTCGTCCCAAGTCAAAATGCGCTCTTTCCGGTTGTCCTTCTCTGAGAAGAGCCTAAATTTCGGCTTTTGATTTTCCGGGAGATAACCCCATTCAACGGCGAGATTTAGCATTTTCCTCAGAATTGCCAAGCAACGGTTAATGGTTGAAGGCTTAATACCGTTTTTAAGTCTTTCGGCCTTATACCCTTCAATTTGAAAAGATGAAATCTCGGCCAGATACACATTCCCGAAGTGCTCTTCCATACTCTTGATATAGCTTCTGTCTGTCTTCCAGCTTCTTTTGTTGATCTTGGCATAGCGTTCAAGATACTGAATTGCATATTCCGGAAAGCATAGGGGGTTGGTTGCGGGCTTGATATTGTGTTCCACATTAAAGACGCCCTGGACTGCGCCGTGAAGCGCGATTGCGGCTTCTTGACGGGATGTTGCATGCCGGATAACCTTCTGGATCCTTTTTCCCCTGGCATCCCGATAATCGAGATACCATCTGTCTTTGCCCTGTTTTGTCCTCCTCGAATAGATCGCTCCAAAAGAATATTTTACCCGCTTCGAGCTACCCTTACTCAAAGCGGCTTCTCCTTTCAGTATGAGATTATCATACAGAGGGAGAGGAAAGCCAAGTCTTGAATAACTGGGCAAAGGAGGGGGCTCCATTTTGGCTTTTGCTAGGAATCTGTCAACGGCCGTCGGATCGAAACGGATTCGGCCATTAAGAGCTAAGAAGGGGAGGCGCCCCGTCCCTTTCCAAGAATAGATGGTGTTTGGATGAAGGTGAAGCGCGTTGGCCAGCTCGCCGACAGTTAGTAAACGCGCCGTCTTCATTGGAATCAGCCAAGTTTAGCCCCGATTTAGGGCTTATTCTTGAGCCCCCGTGGTTTGACATGCGGAGGCTCGTTCTTCCTTCCTGTGTGAAGGAATGGGCTGTTTCAAGCTGAAGCGATTAATATCCGCTCCGATCTCTGATAAGTCTTTAAGATATTCGGGGTGATTATGAATGGCGCTTTCCAAACGGAGACGATATTCCTTAGTTTTTATGGCTACGCCTAGCCTCCAAGTCCAAAGGGGGCAGTCAAATGAACAACACAGCGTTGCCGTCAATAGACTATCCCCAGAGCATTCAATGCAAAATTGTTTTATTGCTTTGGATTTTGTCATGATATTCCTCATCTGTCCTTGTCTTTTAATCTACGCATCGACTTTTTGTATTCCGCAAGGGATAGCCTGCAAGGCTGTGATTCGGAATTCTCCTGCGGTGGCATCGGCTTTCCACAGATCCGGTTCAATATCTCAGTGACGGCCAACGGCCTCCCGACTCGGGCATATTTCCAGAGAATACGTGCTAGTTCTGCCGGATCTGCCGCCTCGCCAACCAGGGCTTCGCTGAACTTGGCAAAAAATGAGGACCTGCTAAGACTCACCCTCCCGAGTTTATGCCTTCGCGGGTCCTCGCCCTTACGGGATGGTCGCCCGCGGCCCCCAGCAACCGCAGTATTGCTGCGGTGAGTATCATGGTTCGTTGGGCTGGGCTGCTTCCTGGTGTTGACATTTGTTAACATTTAAAACCTCCTTTTGGACGGAAAAGTCCTTTGGCACTCTCTGCGCAGAAAACAAATCGTTCTCCGAACAAAGAACGATAATTAGCGAGATTGTTATCTGTACGAAGAACTGGACGGAGCCCTTTGCCGTTCTCTGCATAAAGAATCCTGTTATCAGCTATCCAGGGTGTTCTCATTCTCAACCCTTGTTGTTTCCTGGATGCTGGGAGTTGTGGGAACACTGGTATCGCGGCGGCTAGAAACTTCAGCAGGTCCATTCCCATCCATTCGGGCTCTTTGTCTGGCCTCTCTCGCTTTTGCCGCGTTCTTTTGGGACTCGCTAGGCAGTTTTTTAGGATACCATTGGCTCCGAATCATCCTCCCAGCTGCAGGATCATTGAATAAAGCGGAACTTCGGTCTCGCCATTTCTCGCTAAGTTTAGTATCCTTTCCGGCCGAATATATCGAAGGCCCTCCAAAATGGCCTAAGAGCCCTTTAAGTCCGCCCTTGTGTACTAGCTTAATAAATCCACCGACCTCCAATTCTCCTAGGGCCCTCTTAAATGCTGGAAACGTCATCTTCCAGCGCACATCTGCAAACGGTAATACCAAGTGATCATATCCACCCTTGCTGGAATGGAATTGTCTAAGCAGCATGATATACACCCACACGGCTGCAACGCTCAGAGTTTTAAAAGCGGCGCTATCGATAAGCTTCCAGTCTAGTCGAACATATGCATTACACTCTTCGTGTCCCTTCCGTTCTTTATGCTTAGACATTGTCGGTCCTCTGAATAGTCTGATAACGGAAGCTCAAACCTCGAAGGGCACAAGGGTTTGAAATAACCGCCAGGCTAAGAACTCTGTGAAAGATCACACTATTTCTCGATTTCTCTGCATGCCGGGAATATATCTGTCTCTTGGCCCCCCAGTGCTTCAGCGATTTTCATGCGCTCAATACTTGAAGGTCTCTTCCAACCTCGTTCAATACGGCTCAATCGTCCTTGATCGATTTTCGTTAGAGCGGCTAAAGCATCCAGAGAGAGTCCAGAATAGAAGCGTTTAATTCGCATTGCAGAAGGCATGTTCGTCATTAGTTCACTCCGTGATAATCAATGTTGATTTGCATCTGAAGGGATTGTAATATCTGTCGGGGGTTGGGCCTATGACCGATAAGAACGAAAATAGTTTGACAAATCCTGATTATCTTTTTCGGTTACGGCGAGGATTAAGCCGCTTTTCCAATAATGGAAAGCGCCAAGGCTCGCGGGAGGGTCCACGAGAAAAAAGGGCCTTTTTGGTACATTGGCTGACTCATAAGATCTTTATCGAGAACTATAGAGGGCCTAGGATCTCAGAACATAAAAGCTGGGAGAATTGTTTTAGGGAAGCCGAAGATCGTCTTGGAGAAAACGGTAATCATGCCTTTAGTTCTTTTCTTAAGCAAAGAAGGGAACTTTCTAGGCTTTTATCGATGCCAGAAGTCCTGCAACAAAGCCTTAAAGCGGAAGAATTCGATCTGCAGGTTCCTTCATTACCGAATCTACCATTACAATACATAATGTCTGCAAAGGAAACCGACGAAGAGATTGCATCCCTTAAAAGGGAAAACCGATTAATCAAAAGAGTTAAAGCGCAATTATGCAAATCATCAAAATTATCTCAGCGAGGGCTTTGCCGAAAATTAGGGACAAACCTTTCATACTCTTCAGGCAGTTCTTGAAATATTAGAATGGGCGCATTTTATAATTTGGAATCGCGATTCCAAGACGATTTCGATAGATGCGTGGAATCCCCAGGATGATCGGCTTTTCCTTTGGCGGGAAGCCTCTTCATCACCCAACTTAGGGCCGAATCTCGTGAAAGGTCAGATCCATAGATGCAGCGAATATAACTCCCGGGCGATTGAGGAATGGGTAAGAACGGGTGCAGCAGAGTTATGCGAGAGCACGACTTCTAAAAGAACTGGGAAAGAGGGGAAATAGGCCTTTCCTCTGTGAGGCGGAGCATTAATAAAACAAAAACATCAAATTATCGATATGCGCTTTGGCCGACCAGCCAGTTTTACTTTTGTGGTATCCCTCTCTTTCGATTAGACTCTACGCCTAAGTGCTCAATTAATTGCCTGTACTGTTACGCCATGCAAAGAGGAGGGCGCAGATCATCCTATGGTGGATTTGCCTCTGCTGTTTCAATAGAAAGGAAAATCGTTAATGCACTTACAAAACCTCAAATAAATAACGTCCTTGACCAAATGCTCAATCGCCGTATGCCTCTCCATTTCGGTGGAATGAGCGATCCATTTGCAGATGAAGAGACTAGTAAGGTTTCGCTTAGTATCTTGAGCGTCCTAAGCAAATATGATTATCCCTGCCGTCATTAGCACAAAGAATCCAATCCGCCTTCTAGACTCAGATATCATCAGCATTCTTTCGAATATTAATAAGATTGTTATACAGATAAGCATTCCAGGAATGGATCCAGCACAAACGCTTATATGTGAGCCAGGTGCTCCTCTCCTAGAAGCGCGGATAAGTGCCATAAAAAAGTTGACCAAAGATGGCTTATTATGCCAGTGTCGCTTACAGCCTCTTCTGTCGTTTAGTACTCTATATTCAGCGAAAGAAATCATCCCGGAGCTTCTGCATGCTGGCTGCAAGCATGTTATTGTAGAACATCTCAAGTTGCCGGTAGAAAAGTACACGTTCGGGGGCGAGTTTAATGGAATGCTAAGAAACCTCTCTTGGGACGCCTACAAGGACTATAAACGCTTGGGAGCTATTTGTGTAGGTCGCGAATGGCAGTTACCAGCCCTGTTTAAATGGACTAATATAGAACCCATTCGCAATCAAATTCGCTTATGCGGCATGACCTATGGGGCCGGAGATTATGGACTTAATCATCTAAGTGACACGCAATGCTGTTGTGGGATTGATAAGTATGCGGGCTTTATTAATTGTTTCCGTGGAAATATACCGGGCTTGATCCGAACAGCGAAGATTGGACGGACGCGATATCCAGAGGACAAACCGCATCCATTATTTCCCTGGAAACTGAGGGATGTCCTGAATCGAAGTGCCGTATCCCGGGTCCAGATCATACGGTACAGCATACAAAAACAAAGTGGAATCGTCCAGGTACCGTAAATGCTCCTGACCAACATCTAGGTATAGCTTGGCTCCATGAGAAAGATCAAGATGGAAAGTGCGTCTATCAAAAGGAGGATGTGCATGATAAAAAATAATGGCCCCAATATTGAAGAAAAGAATATTGACATTGATACTGCTTTTGGAAAGCTCTTG